>NZ_JACCFH010000001.1:2416909-4833819 GCF_013410775.1 Sphaerotilus montanus
ACGCAGATCGAGTAGGGCTGCTGTCAAGCGTGCCCATCGGGCGTCAGCTATCGAATCGTGACCGGTTTGTCGGAACTGGTCCGAGACCAAGAGGCCGAGTCCGGCAATCACCAGTGCAGGCTGCCGATGCAGGGATCGCACCAGATCGAACAACTGCTGGGCAGAGGTGCAGCGTGTCATCTGCTGCAGCCAAAAGTGTGTGAATCGGGTTCCCAGTTGCTCAATCGCTGTACGGCCAGTCGGTGACAGACCGTGCCAATCTTGTGCCAGCTTGGCGCGCAAGAGTCGCCGGGCGGCGGTCGGTTCCTGACGCGCGATCGTGACGAGTTCGGTTTGCAAGTCATGCAGGAAACGTGGCCACAGGGCTGGCTTGGTGCCGGTTGGGCCTGCGGTGCCCGAGAGCGGCTTGAGTGGATCGTCGAGCAGCGCGCACAGTTGCTTCTCTTCAGGTCCGTCATCCGCAATCGGATCACTGCCATGGTTGCGGTGAATGGCCTGGATGCGCAGCAGTAGCAGGCACAGTCGGGTGTTCTGTGACGCTGACAGCGATGGTGCCGAGGTGGTGTGAACGCTGGCGGTCAATTCGCACCACGCGCTTTTCAGGTGGATGTGGGCTTGTTGCAGGCGATGCCAGGCGGGTGCTGTCGCCTCGGCCATGGTGGGCCACCTGTGCTGCAGGGCCTGCATGAGCCGCTGGCGTTCGTCTAGGAGGAACAGGGCGGCCTCCATGTGCAAAGGCAAGCGTTGCAGCCGCTGGAGGTCTACCTCCGTGAGCGGGGTCGTCTTGGTGGCCAGCGTCAGGAGGTGTTGCATGGCCCGGACGTGGTAAAGCTCACCGCAGGTCTGCAATGCTGCCAGCAGGATATCCGCGCCGGAGGGGGCTTCCGGGCCGGTGTCGCCGCACCAGTCGCGCAGCAGCCGAGCCAGTTCGACGCGGTAGCCACCTCGGCCGATCCACTGACGCTGTCCTGGCTGACCGTGGCGCGGTTTCAGGGCGACAGCCAGCAGGGCTCGGCCTTCGTGTGCCATGCGATCCATCGCCTCCACGTCAGGCCCGGACAGCGTGGTCTGTGTGCCTCCGAGAATCTGGAAGAACGTTTCCAGGGCCTTGTTCAGTGCCTGGCTGTACTGGCGGTGCTCGGCGTTGTCCCGGCGGGTCAGCATGTGCATCTGCGGTGTTGAGCCGATGATCAGCGCGGGCAGCCATTGCTTGACATCAAAGGTGCCATGGATGAGCGCGTTGGCGTACTGCTCGGCATCGGCTGCCGCTGGCCAGCCGAGCAGCGCGGCGAGCCGGGCCGGGGCTGCCTTCTGGCGGTCGGCCCATTCGGCAGGGCTGTCTGTGGCCAGAGGAATCTGCGCCGAGTCCACATCGTGGATCACCAGGGCAGCATCGGCCTTCGGTGCAGCGGGGCCAAACCAGACATCGAGGTAGCCGCTGGCGAGCATCGACAGCCCCGGAACCTGGGTCACCAGCAGAAGGGCCTGGTGTGGCGGACACAATTCGAACAGCAGCCGCATCTGCTGTTGCAGCGCCGGTGATGGAATGTCGACGTGACGCAGGACGATGATCATGGCTGGCGCCGAGCGTTTGCGCAGCGACTCGAATCGGCGTGGTGCGTAGATCTGTCGCCGCAGCCAGTGGCGGCGGCATCGTTCCGAATGGACGAGGCGGTGCCAGCGCGAACTTGGCTCGATGGCTGAAGCAAGGATCTTTTCGAGACGTGGTACTGTCTTCGACAGTATTTTGCCTAGCCATGTCAGCAGAGGCAGGAGTCCGATGCGCAGACTCGCTGGCAGGGTGCGGATCAGCAGTAGCAGGAAGACCAGTAAGTACGCCGTTGTGCCGAGCGCCAATTTTGCGCGATGAGCTTTGAGCCAAGCGGTGTCCTGCAGGTTGGTCAGAATTTTCTGGCCGAGTTGGCGTAGGTGTACGCCTGACAAATCCGGCGCGCTGACGAAGGCCGGATCAATCAAGTAAACCAAACCGGCGACAACCAGCAGTGTCATCACTGCCATGACCAGGAGGGCAGCTAGAAAATATGCGGCCGGCATGAAGAGCAGGCTTTCCAGAACTGCGGCTCCGCGTTGCCACCACCGTGTGCGGTCGGCCAAGAGGTGTTGCTCGATGAAGTCGATCGCCGCAGCGTTGGAACTGGTCTGCTCCTGCGCACCGGCCAGATCGAAGATGCGCACACGCACATCGGCTGCCGAACTGCCTGCAGGCAGGGCTGATGCCATGTCGTCACGGCGCGCGGCGATGTCTTCCAGCCAGTGGTCCAGGGCTGGGTCGTTTGCACTGACGACGCCTGCGAGCCAGTGAGGGGCGATGGCGATATCCCCGTCTTTGGTTACCTTCCTGCTGCGCGCCTGTTGCAGTTTTTGACCAAACAGTGGCATCAGGGCGGTTAGCGCCGCGAGGCCGGGGGCAGGGGGCCGTGGGCTGCGCCACCAGTGGCTGTCTTGAGCAGCGATGCCGCGGATCGCGACTGAGGCAATGGTGCGGGTGACTTGGTAGACGCGCAGCGATCGGGGAGGCGTCTGTGACGTGCTCGCACTGGATGCCGGTGGTTGGGCGATCAGTACAGGCTGTGTCGGACTGCCGGGTTTGTGATGCCAGAACTGGTCGAAGCAGCCTTGGCAGCCGCCGGAGAGAAGGAAATCTGCCAGTGCTGCCGTTTGGGCCACTGCTGCGGGTTGCCCGGTAGCGGCGAGGTTGGCGATGTGCAGGGCTTGCGGGCTGTGTGTGTCTGCCGAAGCGATTGGCTCAGGCGTGCCGGTCGCGCCATTGGCCCAGACAATGTTGCCTTCGGAGTGACCGATGTTGGCAATCAGCGCAATGCCGGATTGCTTGTTGTGATGGCATCGATTGCCAATGACGTCCACTTCGGACGCACAGTCAGGCAAATTTTGGTCTCGTTCAATACTGATGCCGCTTAGTGTGCGATTGCCCCAGCAGTCGTTTTTTACTACGCGGCCTTGGCTAGAAAAAAAGATAATTCCTGCTTGCTTATTATCGTGGCATTTGTTGCCTATGACATCCACTTCGGATGGGTGTGTGGGCGACTTTGGGTCGCGTTGAATGAGAATGCCACTGTGAGTGCGACTTCCCCTGCAATTATTGTTTTCTATGCGGCCGCGACTGGAGAAGAATGCAATTCCGGACTGTTCATTTTTGTGGCAAATATTGTCAGTGACGGCTACTTCTGATGGTTGTTCTGGAGATCTTTTGTCTCGCTGAATCATAATGCCGCTGAAGATGTGACTGCCCGAGCACTCATTTTTTTCTATGAGGCCGTGACTGGAGAAAAATGAAATCCCGGCCTCCTGGTTTTTTCGGCATGTGTTACCAATTACATCCACTTCGGACGCATATCCAGGTGAGTTGTTATCGTGCTCAATAGAAATGCCGGTTGTTTTATTTTTCCAGCAGGCGTTATTTTTTGCGAGGCCCTCGCTGGAAAGAAATGTTATTCCGGCTTCCGTATTTTCATGGCATCGATTACCGATGACTTCCACTATGGAGGGTTGCTCGGGTGATTTTTTGTCGCGCTGAATGATAATGCCGCTGAGGGTTTTATTTCTCCAGCAGTCATTGTCTTCTACGCGGCCTTGGCTAGAGAAAAATACAATCCCACTGTCTTTGTTATTATAACATCGATTGCCGATAACCTGTGCTTCAGAAGGTTCTTTCGGTGAATAATTGTCGCGTTCAATGTTTATCCCGCTCAGTGTCTGATTTTCCCAGCAGGTGTTATTTTTCACGAGGCCCTTGCTGGAAAGAAAGACAATTCCAGCCCCCTTGTTTCCATGGGATTTGTTGCCGATGACATCCACTTTAGATGGGTGCTCGGGAGACTTTTTGTCTCGCTGAATGATGATGCCACTGAGGGTGCGATTGCCCCAGCAGTCGTTGTTTTCTGCACGACCCTTGCTGGAACAGAAAATAATTCCAGCTTGCTCATTCTCTTTACATCGATTGCCGATGACATCTACTTCGGATGCGCAGTCAGGTGACTTTGTGTCTCGTTCAACGTTGATGCCACTGAGGGTACGATTGCCCCAGCAGTCGTTGTTTTCTGCACGACCCTTGCTGGAAAGGAAAATAATCCCCGCTTGCTTATTCTCGTGGCACCGATTGCTGATGACATCAACTTCAGATGGGTGCTCTGGAGATTCTGGGTCTCGCTGAATGATGATGCCACTGAGGGTGCGATTGCCCCGGCAGTCGTTGTTTTCTGCACGACCCTGACTGGATAGAAATATAATTCCAGCTTGCTCATTCTCGTTACATCGATTGCCGATGACATCTACTTCGGATGCGCAGTCAAGTGACGTTGGGTCTCGTTCAATGCTGATGCCGTTCCGTGTGATGCTGCCCCAGCAGTCGTTGTTTTCTACCCGGCCTCGGCTGGAAAAAAATACTATTCCAGACCCCTTGTTGTCATGGCACTGATTGCCGATTACTTTTGCTTCTGAGGGTTGCTCCAGTGATTTTGTGTCTCGCGAAATACTAATTCCGCTGGTTGTGTGGCTGCCAGATAATTTATTGTTTGTAATGATGCCGCATGTGGAGAAAAATGCTAGGCCACTCTGAAGTGTATTATGGCACTGATTGTTATTTGCTATAATTGCAGGTTCTGACCCAGTGGATGGTCTACATTGACGGGCAAATACTCCTATATTTCCATCTTCAATATTATTGGAATCAATTGAGCCATCGGATAGCTCGAATTTAATGCCGGCGCCCCAATTATCAGCTTCCGGTCGGCAAGCCCGTACATGATTGGCATGGATCTCGATGTCTGTCGAATGCTCAACCAGAATGCCGTTGTCAGCAAGGATGTTTCCGTCTAGCTCGCATCCCTTGATCAGTACACGCGCAGCATGACGCACCGCAATCAGCGTCGATGTAGGTACAGTCACCCGCAGTTTCAGTGCAAGAATCTCGACATCGGCTGTCCCCTCGGTCTGCAGCACAGGGCCGGCACCGTGTCCGATCAGTTCTGTCTTGCCACTGCCGACCAGACACACCCCGGACGGAACGTGCAGCGTCGTGTCCCCCTCGTAGACACCGTTGCCCAGTTCGATCCGGTCGCCCGGGGCTGACCGTCCGAGCAGACGTTCCAAGCCGCTCCATCCGGCCGAGGCCGGGCATACCTGAATTCTTGACATCTCGTTGTGCCCTCCGCTGCAGCAATATATCTGCAGATCGAGGCGCGCACGAGTCCCGGGCGTACCGGGATTAGTTCAGGGGATCGCTCACATGCTCCGCCGGTATTGTCCCCCCACCTCGAACAACGCCCCCGTGATCTGCCCCAGCGAGCAAACCCGCACCGCGTCCATCAACACCTCGAACACATTCGCATTGTCGATCACCGCCTGCTGAAGCCGCTTCAGCATCGCGGGCGCCTGGGCCGCATGGCGCGTGTGGAAATCGTTCAGCCGCGCGAGCTGCGACGCCTTCTCGTCATCGGTGGAGCGCGCCAGCTCGATCGTCTCCGGAATCTCGTCGCCCTTCGGGTTGCGGAAGGTGTTGACGCCGATGATCGGGTACTCGCCGGTGTGCTTGAGCATCTCGTAGTGCATCGACTCTTCCTGGATCTTCGAGCGCTGGTAGCCCGTCTCCATCGCGCCGAGCACGCCGCCGCGGTCGGCGATCTTCTCGAACTCGGCCAGCACCGCCTCTTCGACCAGCTCGGTCAGCTCGTCGATGATGAACGCGCCCTGGTTCGGGTTCTCGTTCTTCGCCAGGCCCCACTCGCGGTTGATGATCATCTGGATCGCCATCGCGCGGCGCACCGACTCCTCGGTCGGCGTCGTGATCGCCTCGTCGAAGGCGTTGGTGTGCAGCGAGTTGCAGTTGTCGTACACCGCGATCAGCGCCTGCAGCGTGGTGCGGATGTCGTTGAACTGGATCTCCTGCGCGTGCAGCGAGCGGCCCGAGGTCTGGATGTGGTACTTCAGCTTCTGGCTGCGGTCGTTGGCGCCGTACTTGTCGCGCATCGCCACCGCCCAGATGCGGCGGGCGACGCGGCCGAGCACGGTGTACTCCGGGTCCATGCCGTTCGAGAAGAAGAACGACAGGTTGGGCGCGAAGTCGTCGATGTGCATCCCGCGCGCCAGATACGCCTCGACGAACGTGAAGCCGTTCGACAGCGTGAACGCGAGCTGGCTGATCGGGTTCGCACCCGCTTCGGCGATGTGGTACCCGCTGATCGACACCGAGTAGAAGTTGCGCACGTCGTGGTGGACGAAGTACGAGGCGATGTCGCCCATCACCTTCAGGCTGAACTCGGTCGAGAAGATGCAGGTGTTCTGGCCCTGGTCTTCCTTGAGGATGTCGGCCTGCACCGTGCCGCGCACATTGGCCAGCACCCACGCCTTGATCTTCGAGGCTTCGTCGTCGGTCGGGTCGCGGTGGTTGTCGGCCTTGAACTTGTCGAGCTGCTGGTCGATGGCCGCGTTCATGAACATCGCCAGGATGCTCGGCGCCGGGCCGTTGATCGTCATGCTCACCGAGGTCGTCGGGCTGCACAGGTCGAAGCCTGAATAGAGCACCTTCAGGTCGTCCAGCGTCGCGATGCTCACCCCGGAGTTGCCGACCTTGCCGTAGATGTCCGGACGCGGATCGGGGTCGGCGCCGTACAGCGTCACCGAGTCGAAGGCGGTGGACAGGCGCTTGGCGGGGATGCCCTCGCTCACCAGCTTGAAGCGGCGGTTGGTGCGGAAGGCGTCGCCTTCACCCGCGAACATGCGCGTCGGGTCTTCGCCTTCGCGCTTGAACGCGAACACGCCGGCCGTGAACGGGAAGCTGCCGGGCACGTTGTCCAGCATCAGCCACTTCAGCAACTCGCCGTGGCACTCGTAGCCGGGCAGGGCGACCTTGCGGATCTTGTTGCCGCTCAGCGTGGTGTGGATCAGGTTGGTGCGGAGTTCCTTGTCGCGGATCTTCACGACGTATTCGTCACCGGCGTAGGCGCGCTGCATCTCGGGCCACATGGCCAGCAGCTTCTTCGCGCTGGGGTCGAGCCGGGCTTCGCGTTCCTCGGCCAGTTCCGTCAGGGCCTCGACACCGCGGTTCTTGGCCGGATTGGACTGCTTGAACATCAAGGCGCTGGCGCGCAGCTGCTGGATCTCGCGGGCAAGCGTGGCCTGCTGGCGGACCCGGGCCTTGTAGCCGCGCACGGTGTCGGCGATCTCGGCGAGGTAGCGGGTGCGGGCGGCCGGGACGATGGGCGTCTGGTGCGTGCTGTGGCGGGTATTGACCAGCGGCAGGCGGCCTTCGGCAAGCTGCAGGCCTAGCGCACCGAGGCGGACCTTGAGCGCCTGGTAGAGCGCCGTCACGCCGTCGTCGTTGAAGCGGCTGGCCATCGTGCCGAACACCGGCATCTGGTCGGGCATCACGGTGAAGGCTTCGCGGTTGCGCTGCACCTGCTTGGCGACATCGCGCAGCGCATCCGCCGAGCCCTTGCGGTCGAACTTGTTGATGGCGACGAACTCGGCGAAGTCGAGCATGTCGATCTTCTCCAGTTGGCTGGCAGCGCCGAACTCGGGCGTCATCACGTACATCGGCACGTCGACGAAGGGCACGATCGCCGCGTCACCCTGGCCGATGCCGGAGGTCTCCACGATGACCAGGTCGAAGCCGGCGACCTTCGCGGCGGCCAGCACCTCGGGCAGCGCGGCCGAGACTTCCGAGCCGGTGTCGCGCGTGGCGAGGCTGCGCACGTAGACGCGCTGGCCGTTCGACCACGGGCCGGTGGCGTTCATGCGGATGCGGTCGCCGAGCAGGGCGCCGCCGCTCTTGCGCCGCGACGGGTCGATGCTGATGACGGCGATGCGCAGCGCGTCGTCCTGGTCGAGGCGGAAGCGGCGGATCAGCTCGTCGGTGAGGCTGGACTTGCCGGCGCCGCCGGTGCCGGTGATGCCGAGCACGGGGGTCTTGCTTGCCTTCGCCGCTTCATGCACGGCGGCGACCACGCCCGCGTCCGCCTTGCCGTTTTCCAGCGCGGTGATGAGCTGCGCCAGCGCGCGCCAGGCGGCTTCGGTGTGGCCCTGCAGCGCGGCGAGGTCGGTCGGCGCGTAACTCGACAGATCCTGGTCGCAGCGCATCACCATCTCGCCGATCATCCCGGCAAGCCCCATGCGCTGGCCGTCCTCGGGGCTGAAGATGCGCACGCCGTGGCTGCTCAGGTCGCGGATCTCGGCCGGCACGATCACGCCGCCGCCGCCGCCGAAGACCTGGATGTGCGCGCCGCCGCGCGCCTTGAGCAGCTCGACCATGTACTTGAAGTACTCGACATGGCCGCCCTGGTAGGAGCTGACCGCGATCCCCTGCACGTCTTCCTGCAATGCGGCGGTGACCACTTCATCGACCGAGCGGTTGTGGCCCAGGTGGATCACCTCGGTGCCCATGCCCTGCAGGATGCGCCGCATGATGTTGATGGCGGCGTCGTGGCCGTCGAACAGGCTCGCGGCGGTGACGAAACGCACCTTGTTCGTCGGGCGGTAGCTGGCAAGGGCCTTGTGGTCGGCGGACAGGTCGGTCATCAGGGGACTCCGTTCGGGGCATCAGGACGTGGACGCTGATTGTCCATTGACGTTTACGTAAACGTCAGTTGGGGGGAACCCGCGGGATCTCGGCGTTTCATGCATCGAGATGTGTCTGGTCCGCCCTGTTTCGGTGCATTTCGGCCCGATCTGCGTGCCGATGGTGCGATGCAGCATCGCCAGACCTGTTGTACAGGGCAGAAACAGGCTGGCACGGTCCCTGCAATACCTTCTGCGAGTCTCCGGCCACGGGGGCTCACTAGGTGGGACATTTTGGACAACGGCGTCCGATCGTCCCGATTCTTCCGGTGCAAGCCGGGGGGTCGGATCAACGATCGTGACGCCGCTTTTTTTTGCCCGAATCGGCCCCCGCGGGGCCCGGAGAACTGCACATGACGACGCCCCTGTTTCCTGTCAACCCGTCTCGACGCGACTTCCTCCAGCGTGCCGCCGCCGTGACGGCCGCAGGCAGCGCGGTCGCCTTGCCCGGCGGTGCCTGGGCCGCCGGCTCGGACGCCCCCGAGAAGAAGGAAGTCCGCATCGGCTTCATCCCGCTGACCGACTGCGCCTCGGTCGTGATGGCCTCGGTGATGAAGTTCGACGAGAAGTACGGCATCAAGATCATTCCGTCCAAGGAATCGTCCTGGGCCGCCGTGCGCGACAAGCTGGTCAATGGCGAGCTGGATGCGGCGCACGTGCTCTACGGTCTGGTCTACGGTGTCCACCTCGGCGTGAGCGGCCCGAAGAAGGACATGGCCGTGCTGATGACCCTCAACAACAACGGCCAGGCGATCACGCTGTCCAAGAAGCTGGCCGACAAGGGCGCGGTCGATGGCGCCGGTCTGGCCAAGGTCATGAAGGCCGAGCCGCGTGAATACACCTTCGCGCAGACCTTCCCGACCGGCACCCACGCGATGTGGCTGTACTACTGGCTGGCCTCCAACGGCATCAACCCGATGTCGGACGCCAAGGTCATCACCGTGCCGCCGCCGCAGATGGTGGCCAACATGCGCGTGGGCAACATGGACGGGTTCTGCGTCGGCGAGCCCTGGAACCACCGCGCCATCATCGACGGCATCGGCGTGACCGCGACCACGACCCAGGACATCTGGAAGGACCACCCCGAGAAGGTCCTGGGCTGCACCGCCGAGTTTGTCCAGAAGAACCCGAACACGGCGCGCGCCATGATCATGGCGGTGCTGGACGCCAGCCGCTGGATCGACGCCGGCCTGCAGAACAAGATGAAGATGGCGGAGACGATCGCCGAGAAGTCCTACGTCAACACGTCGGTCGACGCGATCAACCAGCGCATCCTGGGCCGCTACCAGAACGGCATGGGCAAGACCTGGGACGATCCGAACCACATGAAGTTCTTCAACGACGGTGCGGTGAACTACCCCTACCTGTCGGACGGCATGTGGTTCCTGACCCAGCACAAGCGCTGGGGCCTGCTCAAGAGCGACCCGGACTACCTCGGCGTGGCCAAGGCGATCAACCAGACGGCGCTCTACAAGGAAGCGGCCGCGCAACTCAAGGTCAGCGTGCCCAAGAGCGACATGCGCACCAGCAAGCTGGGTGATGGCGTGGTGTGGGACGGCTCGAATCCGGCCAAGTACGCCGCGTCTTTCAAGATCAAGGCGGCCTGAGCGGGCGCCCTGGAGGCCACCGCCATGTCCCACCCACCTCAGGAGATTTCGATGAACGCCATGACCTTGCCCCTGTCGGCCAGCGTCGCCCCCGATGACACGGTCCGTGCCGTGCCCGAGGCCCCGGCTCCCGTGGTCGACGTTGCCGCACAGGCCCGGCTCAAGGCCCAGGTGGCGGCCATGGCGCGGGCCCAGCGTCTGAAGACGATGGCGCGCTTCGCCGCACCGCTGCTGGGCTTCCTCGTGCTGCTGCTGGTCTGGCAGGCGGTGGCCCACAGCGGCGACAAGCAGCTGCCCGGCCCGGTCCCGGTCTGGCACGCGGCGGTCAAGCTGTTCTCCGATCCGTTCTACGTCAACGGCCCGAACGACCAGGGCATCGGCTGGAACGTGCTGTCCTCGTTGCAGCGGGTGGGCGTGGGCTTCGGTCTGGCGGCGCTGGTGGGCATCCCGCTGGGCTTCATGATCGGCCGCTTCGACTTCCTGAACCAGATGCTCGACCCGATCATCAGCCTGCTGCGCCCGGTGTCGCCGCTGGCCTGGCTGCCGATCGGCCTGATGGTGTTCAAGGCGGCCAACCCGGCGGCGATCTGGACCATCTTCATCTGCTCGATCTGGCCGATGGTCATCAACACGGCGGTGGGGGTGCGGCAGGTGCCGCAGGACTACCTCAACGTCGCCCGTGTGCTGAACCTGTCGGAACTGACGATCCTGCGCAAGATCCTGTTCCCGGCCGTGCTGCCCTACATGCTGACGGGCGTGCGGCTGGCGGTGGGCACGGCGTGGCTGGTGATCGTGGCGGCCGAGATGCTGACGGGCGGGCAGGGCATCGGTTTCTGGCTGTGGGACGAGTGGAACAACCTCAACGTCGCACACATCCTGATCGCCATCTTCGTCATCGGCGCCGTGGGCGTGGCGCTCGAAGCGCTGCTGGTGGCCATCGCCCGCCGCTTCGACTATTCCTGACTCCCTGAGCCTTCGAGAGGACCCGCACCATGAGCACCACCTCCCTGGACGAGCGCAGCCAGCGCTTTCTGCGCATCGAGAACGTCGGGATGTCCTTCCCGACCAAGAAGGGCACCTTCGTCGCGCTGCGCGACGTGAACCTGGACGTGGCCCGCGGCGAGTTCATCACCATGATCGGTCACTCGGGCTGCGGCAAGTCGACGCTGCTGAACCTCGTGGCCGGCCTGACGACGCCGACCTCGGGCGTGCTGCTGCTCGACGGCCGCGAGCTGAAGGGCCCCGGCCCGGAGCGCGCGGTGGTGTTCCAGAACCACTCGCTGCTGCCCTGGATGACCTGCCAGGAGAACGTCGGTCTCGCGGTGGACCGTGTGTTCGGTGCGACCGAGTCGAAGGCGCAACTGCGTGACCGCGCGCTCGCCGCCCTCGACCTCGTCGGCCTGACCCATGCCAAGGACAAGCGGCCTGGCGAGATCTCCGGCGGCATGAAGCAGCGCGTGGGCATCGCCCGGGCGCTGGCGATGGAGCCGAAGATGCTGCTGATGGACGAGCCCTTCGGAGCGCTGGACGCGCTGACCCGCGCCAAGCTGCAGGACGAACTGATGAAGATCGTCGCCACCACCGGATCGACCGTGATGATGGTGACACACGATGTGGACGAGGCGGTGCTGCTGTCCGACCGCATCGTGATGCTGACCAACGGCCCGGCGGCGACGATCGGCGAGGTGCACCAGGTGCCGCTGCCGCCGGTGCGCGAGCAGTTCCGCCCGCGGCTGGAGATGGCCCACAACGCCGATTACCTGCGCGCCCGCGAGGCGGTGCTCGAATTCCTGTACCACAAGCAGGCCCATGTGGAGAAGGACGCGGCCTGAGGTCCCGCCCAGTTGAATCCGGTTGTACTGAATTGAAACAGCTGTGTTGCAACTGGGCAGCGCAAGGTGAAGATTTACAGTCACAATTCCCACGTGGTGAACCAGCGATTCCGTTGATTTCTTCACCACGATTGCGAGGGACGACCTTGGGGATTCCGTGCAAGACGGCTGCTGGACACGCCGAACTGGCATCGCAGGACTGTCGGTTGTCCAGGCGGCACCGCGTGCTGCTGCTGCTGGTGGACGGCGAGCGTTCGCTGGACGAGGTGGTGCAGCTCGGACGCCAGGTGGGCGTGCCCCGCAGCTACATCGACGAGCTCTTTGCGCTCGGTCTGATCGTCATCGGTCCGCCAGTGGCGCAGGCGATCAGCGAGTTCGCCGCGTTCGGACCCGACCTGGCTCCGACCCGGCCAGGTGGTGTGGGCGACACCATCGGCCTGGGTGGCCCGATGGGCAACACGGAACTGGCGCAGCTCGATGCACAGGACTCCAGCCTGGCGCAGGCGCGGGTGGCGGTGCTGCAGGTGCTGCGCGCCAACGCCCCCGTTTCCGGGATGGTGACGATGATCAGGGTACGGCGTGTGCGGTCTCGCGCAGAATTGCGGGCCTTGCTGCCCGAGGTCCAGGCTCGACTGAGCCGCTCGCGGCCGCTGGTCGAGGCGCGGCAACTGATGCAGCGCGTCGAATCCCTGCTGGCGGTCGGCTGACGGTCGCCGGTCGTCTCCCATCCGTAGCGTCGTCGTGGTCGTGCCTGCATGAGTTTCCTTGTCATCGACATCGGCAATACCCGTCTCAAGTGGGGGCTCTACGCCGCCCCCCGGCCCGGGGCCGAACTGCTGGCGCATGGTGCGTCATTCCTTGAAACCATCGACCGCCTGGCCGACGACGAGTGGGCGCGCCTGCCCCCGCCCACGCACATGCTGGGCTGCGCGGTGGCGGGCCTGGCGGTGCGCCGGCGGGCCGAAGAGCAGCTGGACCTCTGGGATCTGGAGCCGCGCTGGGTGGTGTCCCAGCCGGCGGCCTGCGGTGTCACCAACGGCTATGACCATCCCGCCCGCCTCGGCTCGGACCGCTGGGTGGCGATGATCGGCGCGCGGGCGCGGGTGCTGGCCTCCGGGCCGCCGCGGCCGGCGCTGGTGGTGATGGTGGGCACGGCGGTGACGGTGGATGCGCTCGACGCCGAGGGCCGCTTCCTGGGCGGGCTGATCCTGCCGGGCTTCGGGCTGATGCTCAAGGCGATGGAGTCGGGCACTGCCGGTCTGAAGGTGCCGACCGGCGAAGTCCGCGAGTTCCCGACCAACACCAGCGACGCGCTGATGAGCGGTGGCACCTACGGCATCGCCGGTGCGATCGAGCGCATGCACCGCCATCTCGTGCAGCGTTGCGGCGAGTTGCCGGTGTTGCTGATGAGCGGTGGCGCCGCCGTCAAGCTGGCGCCGGAGACCGATCTGCCGTTCGAGCTGACCGACACGCTGGTCTTCGAGGGCCTGCTGCAGCTCGCGGCGGCCGGGTCGCTTCAGGGCGGCTGATCCAGACGGCGCCGCAGCGACTGCAGTTCGTCGTGCGTGGCGCGCAGCTCGGCGCGCAGCTGGCCGATCTCGGCATGCAGGTCGCGCAGGATGTCGTGCTCCATGCGCCGCTCCGAGGACTCGACCCACATGGCCGCGATCGAGGCCGTGACCAGCGACAGGATGCCGAAGCCCAGCAGCACCACGAACACGGCGAACACCTTGGACGCTGGTGTGCTCGGCACCACGTCGCCATAGCCGACGGTGGCGGCGGTGGTGAAGGCCAGCCACAGGCCGTCCGCCAGCGTGGGGGTGCGTGGCTCGATCCACCAGAAGCCCGCGCCGCACAGCAGCAGCACCAGCACCGCCGCGCCCAGCAGCGACGGCAGGCTGTCGCGTGCCAGCAGGTGCTGCAGCAGCCACATCATGTGCAGCAGGGTCAGCAGCGCGGTCAGCAGGCGCAGCGTCAGTGCGAACGACGAGGTCGAACTGGGGGGCAGCACGGCCGCCAGCAGCAACCCGGCGATCAGCGTCCACACCAGCCAGCGGCGCATCCGGGTGGCCATGAGCACCCGCCGCAGGGCGATCCGCAGCACCATGGCCAGCGCCGCGAGGACATAGGCCGCCGCGGCCAGCAGCGAGCGTTCGCCAGTGAGCATCTCCAGATAGAACGCCGGGATCGTGGCGATCAGCGTGCCCAGGATGAACCAGCGGTCCGGGTCCCGCAGCACGCGCAGTGGCAGGCTGCCCGAGTGGGCCCGCAGGGCAGAACGGAGGCGTTGGGCAGGCATCCGGTCAGCGTAGCAGAGGCCCGGTCGGCCAGCACGGTGCCGGTCCGTGTTCAGGTTCCAGGCGAGGGTACCAGGGCCGGTTGTGCGTGCAGCCAGCGCTGCATCTGCGGCACGGTCAGCGGCGCGCTGATGATCATCCCCTGCAGGTGATCGCAGCCTTGCCCGACCAGGAAGGCCCGCTGTGCCTCGGTCTCCACGCCTTCGGCGACCACGCTCAGGCCGAGGCCGCGGGCCAGCTGGACGATGGCGCTGGCGATGGCTGCCGATTCGCGCTGGTGCGGCAGCTCCTGCACGAAGGAGCGGTCGATCTTCATCGTGTCGATCGGCAGCTCCTTCAGGTGGCTGAGCGAGGAGTAGCCGGTGCCGAAATCGTCCACCGAGAGCTTCACGCCCAGCGCCCGCAGCTGCTGCAGCCGCGCGCAGACCTGCGGCACGTCGTCCATCAGCATGCGCTCGGTGAGTTCCAGCTCCAGCCAGCCGGCGGGCAATCCGGTCTCCGCCAGCAGGGACTGGATCGAGGCGACGAAGTCGGGCGCCTGGAACTGCAGCGTCGAGAGGTTGACGGCCACGGTGAGCGGCCAGCCGGCGTCGTGCCACAGGCGTGCCTGGCGGGCGGCTTCGCGCAGCACCCAGGCGCCGATGGGGACAATCAGCCGGTGCTGTTCGGCCAGGGCGATGAACTCGTTCGGAGCCAGCAGTCCGCGCTGCGGATGCTGCCAGCGGATGAGGGCCTCGACGCCGACCGGGTGCCCGTCGCACGCACGCACCTGCGGCTGGAACAGCAGCGCGAACTCGTCGTGGATGATGGCGTGGCCCAGCTCGCCTTCGAGCATCAGCTTGTCGTAGGCGGTGGTGGCCACGGCCGGCTCGAAGAAGGCGAAGGTGGCGCGGCCGCGGCCCTTGGCGACGTGCATCGCGGCATCTGCATGCTTGATGAGCACGTCGGGCGTGTCACTGTCCTGCGGATAAAGCGCGATGCCGATCGAGGGGGTGACCGAGATCGACTGGCCTTCGACCGTCACCGGTGCGCCCACCGCTTCGAGCAGCTTGCCGGCCACGCGGACCACCGCATCGCGGTCGCGCACGCCGGGCAGCAGCACCATGAACTCGTCGCCGCCGAAGCGGGCGATGCGGTCGGTGCTGCGCACGCACTGGCACAGGCGCTGGGAGATGGTCTTGAGCAGCGCGTCGCCACGGGTGTGTCCCACGGAGTCGTTGACGCGCTTGAAATGGTCCAGGTCGATGAAGAGCAGGGCGAGCTGGGTGTCGGAGGCGCGCGCGGCGACCATCAGGTGGTCGAGCTGCGCCAGGAAGGCGGCGCGGTTGGGCAGGCCGGTGAGCGCGTCGTGGTGGACGAGGTAGTGCAGCCGGGCCTGGGTGGCGTGGCGGTCGCGGATGTCGCGCACCACGGCCATGCGCATCGGTTCGCCGTGCTGCATGGTGCCGCGGTCGATCACTTCGACGGGGATGCGCGTGCCGTCCTGGTGGACCACGCTGGTCTCGAAGGTGACGTCCTGCTGGCCGTCGAGTTGCCGGACGGTGCGGGTGTGGTGCTCCGGCGCGATCAGCATCAGGGCCGGACGGCCCAGCAGATCATGCAGCGACAGGCCGACCAGCTCGCACAGGGCGGGGTTGGCGTCGTCGATGTGGCCGTCGCGGTGGAAGAAGATGCCCTCGACGCCGGCCTGCAGGAACTTGGACAGGCGTTCCTCGGATTCGAGCAGCGCGCGCTCGGCGGCATGGTGGCGGCTCTGGTCGACGATGAGCACGTAGACGCCGGAGCGGCGGCCCTGCGGGTCGAGGTGCGGCGTGAGCGTGACCTCGACCCACAGGCGCTGGCCATCGCGCAGGGCCAGCGGCTGCTCCAGCGTGAGGGCCTGACCGTCCTGCAGGGTACCGGTCAGTACGTGGGAGAGCTGGGCGACCAGTTCCGGCTGCAGCACATCGGCCAGCGCCCGTCCCAGTGGGGAGCGCGCCGGGTCGCACAGGCCCTGCATGAAGGTCCGGTTGGCATAGGTGCAGAGCTGCCGCGGACCATCGAAGTAGGCCATCATGACCGGCGCACTGTCGGCCAGGCGGCACAGCTTGTCCCGGTCCTGCCCGGCGTCGAGCGAGCCTCCCCCCGGGGAGGTGTGGTCAGCAGGGGGACTGGTGGGCAGGGGCATGGGAGTCGATGATACCGACCGCCATCTTCTCGTCCGACAACTGCACACCCCCGTGTTCCGGGGTGGCGGCCCCTGGTGTCAGAGGATGTACCGCGACAGATCCTCATTGCCAGCGAGGGCGCCTAGGCGTTTTTCCACCTCTGCTGCATCGATGGAGATGGTCTGACCGGCCTGCTGCGGCGCGTCAAACGATATCTCGTCCAGCAGCCGCTCCATCACGGTTGCCAGCCGGCGTGCGCCGATGTTCTCGGTGCGCTCGTTGACGCCGTGGGCGGTCTCGGCGAGGCGGCGGATGGCGTCGGGGGTGAACTCCAGCGTCACGCCCTCGGTGGCCAGCAGCGCCTGGTACTGCTTGATCAGGCTGGCGTGGGTGCTGGAGAGGATGGCCTCGAAGTCGTCCACGCTCAGCGAGGACAGCTCGACCCGGATGGGGAAGCGCCCTTGCAGCTCCGGGATCAGGTCGCTCGGTTTCGACAGGTGGAAGGCGCCCGACGCGATGAACAGGATGTGGTCGGTCTTGACCATGCCGTGCTTGGTCTTGACGGTGGTGCCCTCGACCAGCGGCAGCAGGTCGCGCTGCACGCCCTGGCGCGACACGTCGGCGCCCTGCGACTCGCTGCGGCTGGTGACCTTGTCGATCTCGTCGAGGAAGACGATGCCGTTCTGCTCGGTGTTGTGCAGCGCGCGGGTGACGATCTCCTCGTCGTTGACCAGGCGCTGGGCTTCCTCGTCGATCAGCAGGCGGCGCGCTTCGGCGATCGTGAGCTTGCGGGTCTTGCGCTTGCCCTGGCCGAGCTGCGAGAACATGCCCTTGAGCTGCTCGGCCATGTCTTCCATGCCGGCCGGGCCCATGATCTCCACCGCCTGCCGCGCCTCGGCCAGGTCGATCTCGATCTCCTTGTCCTCCAGCGTGCCTTCGCGCAGGCGCTTGCGGAAGGTCTGGCGCGCGGCGCTGTCGACCGGTGCGGGCGCCGGAGCCGGGGCTTCTCCGAAACCGAAACCCAGACCGCCGGATGCTGCCGGACGTGCCGGCGGCACCAGCACGTCGAGGATGCGGTCCTCGGCGGCGTCTTCGGCGCGGTGGCGCATCAGGGTGACCTGGCGCTCGCGCTCCAGCTTGACGGCGCTTTCGACCAGGTCGCGGATGATGGTGTCGACGTCCTTGCCGACATAGCCGACCTCGGTGAACTTGGTGGCCTCGACCTTGATGAACGGGGCGTCCGCCAGCCGGGCCAGCCGGCGGGCGATCTCGGTCTTGCCGACGCCGGTCGGGCCGATCATCAGGATGTTCTTGGGCGTGATCTCGTGGCGCAGCGTGGCGTCGACCTGTTGCCGGCGCCAGCGGTTGCGCAGCGCGATGGCGACGGCGCGCTTGGCGGCGTGCTGGCCGACGATGTGGCGGTCGAGTTCGGAGACGATTTCCTGCGGGGTCATGGCGCTCATGGTCGGTTCCGGCTCAGTCGAGCGTCTCGATGGTGTGGGACTGGTTGGTGTAGATGCACAGGTCGCCCGCGATCTCCAGCGAGCGCTTGACGATGTCGGCCGGTGCCATCTCGGTGTGCTGCAGCAGCGCGCGGGCCGCGGCCTGCGCGTAGGCGCCGCCCGATCCGATCGCCACGATGCCGTGCTCCGGCTCCAGCACGTCGCCGTTGCCGGTGATGATCAGCGAGGCGGTGCGGTCGGCCACCGCCAGCATGGCTTCGAGCTTGCGCAGCACGCGGTCGGTGCGCCAGTCGCGGGTCAGCTCGACGGCGGCGCGCACGAGGTGGCCCTGGTGTTTTTCGAGCTTGGCCTCGAAGCGCTCGAACAGCGTGAAAGCGTCGGCCGTGGCCCCCGCGAAGCCGGCCAGCACCTGATCGCGGTGCAGCTTGCGCACCTTGCGCGCGCTGGACTTGACGATGATGTGGCCGAGCGTGACCTGGCCGTCACCGCCGATGGCCACGGTGTTGCCGCGGCGCACGCTGACGATGGTGGTGCCGTGATAGGACTCGGTGGACATGGAGAAAGGTTTCCTGTGAAGGGGCTGGCACGTGCTGCTGCGCGGCCTGGCCCGGGGATCAGCGCCTGGTCAGAAGTTCCGGACCGTGACGCGGGCGTGTTCGCTGATGCCCATGGCGCCGCAGAACAGCGCCACCAGGCGGTGGGCGTCGACGAAGCTGACGTTGCGCCCCTCGGCGTGGCGCGACAGCACCCAGTTGAGCAGATCGCCCGCCGCGATGAAGTCGATGCGGATCAGGCGTGTGCACGAGACCTGGATCAGCGTCGACTTGCCGATCTGCTGGTCCATGCCCTTGAGCAGGTTGCCGATGTCGCCGATGAGCTGGCCATTCAGCTCGACGGTGGCCACCTCCAGCAGACCTTCGTCCGGTGTCTGCGACTCCATGAAACCGGTGAGCACCTCGGCGACGCCGGAAACTGGAGCCACCGTCCGGCCGGTCTCGTCGGACAGGCGCAGCACGCAGCGCGATGGGCTCCACGACGGCGGCGAGACCTCGTAGGTCAGGCAGTAGTCGATGGCGACCTGGTCGAAATCGAGCGCCCGGTGGGTCAGGCGCAGGGCTTCGAGGCGCAGCATCCAATACGCCGGATCGGCGTCGCGCACGCCGGTCGGTGACAGGTCGGCCAGCAGCGTGAACAGCGAGTCGCCGCCGAGCCAGCACATCTCGATCGGCTCGTCGGCCCAGTCCTTCAGCAGGCGGTGCAGCGCGCTGGCCGCCTGCGCGTCGATGTGGCGCGTGTGGCGCCAGTCGAGCACCCAGGGCAGCGGCATCTGCAGCAGTTGCGAGCGCAACTGGGTGACAGCGTCGGGATCGATGAAATCAGGCGCCACCCAGCCGACCGTGCCGTCGAACTGGCTGTTGCCGCGCTGGGTGGGGCGTGCCCGCTCGCTGGCGACGGCGTCCGCCACCAGCCGTGGCAGCGAATACCACTGCGGCGGTGACCAGCCGAAGCGCTGGGTGTAGTCCAGCGCCAGCGACTCGAACTTGAGTTGCTGGCCGGTCGCGCGGTAGAGGTCGAACAGGGCGTACCAGGTCTCGGCATGCTGGGCGCGCGGCCCGCTCAGACCGATCAGGCTGTGCAGCGAGCGTTCGCACAGGTCGAAGTCGGCGTTGGCAAAGGCGATCACGGACTCGTCGAGGTCCGGATCGTGGGCCAGTTCGGTCACCTCGATGCTGTGGGGCGACGCGTCGTCCATCGGGCCATGGACACTGCTGACGCGGGCGGGCGGCAGGCGCGAGGCCTCGGGGGGCAGCGGCCGCAGCGAGAGGCCGCGGGCATCGTGGCCGGTCAGCTCCGATTCCATCTGCATCGGCATCGTCGGCTTGAAGGCATCCGAGAGCTGGGGATGTGCCGCCATGACCTGCGGTGCCGTCGTTGCGCCGAAGAAGGATTCGGTGCGCGCGACCGGGGCCTGACGGCCCACCGTGGCCGCGGCATTGCGGCGGGGTGCCGATCCGTTGGCTTCGCTGACCATCTGGCGCTCGATCGCGTCGATCTTGTCCTTGACGTCGTCGCTGTCCGGACGGGTGGCGTAGCTGTCCTGGCTGCGGACCTCGGAGTCGTCGAGGTGGGACAGGCCGTCGAGTCCGGCCAGTCCTTCGCCCGTCAGCCCTTCCCGGCGGATCTTGCGCAGCGTGTCGAACTCGCGCTTGCGCACGAAGTCGTTGCGCCGCTTGCGCTCGATCATCGCCTTGAGTTCCGACTTGGCGTGGTCGTCTTCCTTGCTGTCCGTGCCGGCCGAACTCAGGTCTGCCCAGTCGGTGGTCGGGTTGAGCGCGAAGCGCACCACCTTGCGGAAAAAGCCGCTCTTGGGAGGGTCCTTGGGATCAGCCATGTCTGGAGGTACGGCTGGACACGGGCGGGGTGATCAGCAGGGCCCGTGTGCTCAGTCGCCGAAGAGTTTTTGTTTCAGTTCCCTGCGCTGCTGCGCTTCCAGCGACAGTGTAGCGGTCGGGCGTGCCAGCAGGCGGCCCAGGCCGATCGGTTCGCCGGTTTCATCACAGTAACCATAGTCACCGGATTCGATGCGACTCAGCGACTGGGTGATCTTCTTCAGCAGCTTGCGCTCGCGGTCACGGGTGCGCAGCTCCAGCGCGTGCTCTTCCTCGATCGTGGCGCGATCCGCCGGATCGGGGACGATGGACGTGTCCTCGCGCAGGTGCTCGGTCGTCTCGCCGGCGTTGGCCAGCAGGTCGTCCTTCTGTTTCTTCAGGCAGGCGCGGAAGAAGTCGAGCTGCTGCTCGCTCATGTACTCGCTCTCCGGCATGGCCATCAGCTCGGCGTCCGTCAGGTCGCGTCCTGCTTTGGTCTTCCAGGCGTTGGCGAGGGTCGGGTCGTTCTTGGGATCGTTCTGGGGCATGGGAGACTCGGGTGGCAATCAAGGGTGAAATCGTGGCGGCCACCTGTCAGGGCCGATTCCGGGCGCGCGGATTGTATCCACCTCAGCCTGCCAGTGCCTGATGGGCACTGGCCAGGGTGTGACCCGATGTGCGTCGACTCACACCAGGCATTGCGCCAGCCCTTGCTGGAATACGTCGCCCGGCAGGTCGATGCCGATGAACACCATCTTGCTCTGGCGTTTCTCGCCGGGCATCCACTTCGGGCCCAGGTCGCTGCCCATCAGCTGGTGCACGCCCTGGAAGATGACCTTGCGCTCGGTGCCCTTCATGTTCAGCACGCCCTTGTAGCGCAGCATGCGCGGGCCGTAGATCTGCACGATGGAGCCGAGGAAGTCCTCCAGCTTGGCCGGGTTGAAGGCCTTGTGCGAGCGGAAGACGAAGGACTTGACGTCGTCGTCGTGGTGATGGTGGTGCGGGTGGTCGCAGTGTTCGCCGGGGGCGTGGTCGTGACCATGGTGGTCATGGCCATGGTCGCCGTGTCCGTGGCCTTGGTCGGCGGCGGCGAGGAACTCCGGGTCGATCTCCAGCTTGGCGTTCAGGTTGAAGCCGTGCAGGTCGAACACCTGGGCGATCGGCACCTCGCCGAAGTTCACGCGGCGCTGCGGGGCGCGCGGGTTCATGTGCTTCAGGCGGTGCGACAGCGCATCGAGTGCGGCCTCGTCGACGAGGTCGGCCTTGCTGATGAAGAGCTGGTCGGCGAAGCCGATCTGGCGGCGTGCTTCCTGGCGGTCGTCGAGCTGCTTCTGGGCATGCACGGCATCGACCAGCGTCAGGATGGAGTCGAGCAGGTAGCTCTCGGCGACCTCGTCGTCCATGAAGAAGGTCTGCGCCACCGGGCCCGGATCGGCCAGCCCCGTCGTCTCGATCACGACGCGGTCGAAGGTGAGTTCGCCCTTGCGGCGCTTGGCGGCCAGGTCGGACAGCGTCGAGCGCAGATCCTCGCGGATCGTGCAGCAGACGCAGCCGTTGCTCAGCTGGATGATCTGCTCCTCGGTGTCACCGATGAGGATGTCGTTGTCGATGTTCTCTTCGCCGAACTCGTTCTCGATCACGGCGATCTTCTGGCCATGGGCTTCCGACAGGATGCGCTTGAGCAGCGTCGTCTTGCCCGAGCCGAGAAAGCCGGTGAGGATGGTGGCGGGGATGAGGCCTGTGGACATGGGTGAGCGCGGAATGGTGGGCGAGAGGCAAGGGGGTAAAAACGGATTGTCGAATGTCTGTCAAGCCCCTGGGTGTGTCAAGGCATCCGTGGCCCCCGCTGCTGCGGCTCCGGACCTGCCCGGATCCTCGGTGTCACCGTCATCGGGTATTCTCGCCACATGACCACTACCGGCACCTGACCGTGTCCGAACCCCAGCAGAGTTACCGTTCCGGCCGTGAGCCCGGACGGGTTGCTCAACAGGATCACCGCACGTTGTTCGAGCGGGTGATCGAATTCATCTCGCCGGGCCCTGACTCGCGCGACGAACTCATGGAGACGCTGGCCGACGCCGAAAAGCGCGAGCTGATCGACCCGGAATCGCGCTCGATGCTCGAAGGCGTGCTGCGCATGGCCGACCTGACGGCCGGTGACGCGCTGGTGGCGGCGCCCCGGATGGACCTGCTCGACATCGCCTCGACCTACGACGAGGTGCTCGCCACCGTCATCGACACCGGGCACTCCCGGTTCCCGGTGTTCGAGGGCGAGCGCGACAACATCATCGGCGTGCTGATGTCCAAGGACCTGCTCAAGGTCCAGCGCTCGCCGGACCTGCACCTGCGCACGCTGCTGCGGCCGGCGCTGTTCGTGCCCGAGTCGAAGGGCCTGAACGAGCTGCTGCGCGACTTCCGCTCCAACCGCAACCACCTGGCCATCGTCATCGACGAGTTTGGCGCGCTCGCCGGCCTGATCACGATCGAGGACGTGCTGGAGGAGATCGTCGGCGAGATCGAGGACGAGTTCGACGACAAGGTCAACGAATCCGGTCTCTACACGCTGGCCGATGGCAGCTGCCGGGTGCCGGGGGATGCGTCGATCGAGGCCATCAACGCCCACTTCGCGATCGACCTGGCCGAGGAGGGCATCGAGACCATCGGCGGACTGGTCGCGCACCGCAACGGCCGGGTGCCGCGGCGTGGCGAGATCGTGGATGTCGGGCCGCTGCGCTTCTCGGTGATGCTGACCCGGGGCGGGGCGGTGCGCTGGTTCAAGGTGGTGCGCCTGTCGCTGGACGAGATGGCCGGTGGCTGAGGCGGCGGCTGCGCGCAGGCGCCTGTTTGCACTGGTGGCGCTTGCTCTGCTTGCCGGCGGCGCGCATGCCTGGTCGATGGCGCCGGTTGCGCGAGGATGGCTGCAACTGCTGTCAGTTGCTGCGCTGCTTGCCTTGGCTTGTGCGGTGCCGCCACCACGGGCCTGGCTGGTGGGCGGTGCCTTCGGGCTGGGGTGGCTGGGCGGCACGTTCTGGTGGCTGTTCATCAGCATGTACCGTTACGGGCACCTGCCGGCCTGGCTGGCGGCACTGGCCGTCGCGCTGCTGGCCGCCTTGCTGTCGGTCTATCTGGCGCTGGCCGTGGCGCTGTTCGTGCGCTGGAAACGCGACCAGCTCGGCCCCGACCTCCTGCTGTGGGGGGGGCTGTGGCTGCTGGCCGAACTGGCGCGGGCGCAGCTCTTCACCGGGTTTCCGTGGGGCGCGGCTGGTTACGCACATGTGGATGGGCCGCTGGTGGCGCTGGCGCCCTGGGTCGGCGTGTACGGCATCGGGGCGGTGGCCGCGGGGCTGGGCCTGCTGGTGCAACGGGGTCTGGCGATGCCCGGTGTGCTTCCGCGGCTCGGCGCGTTGGCGGTCACGGGCGCGCTCGTGCTGCTGCCGACCTGGACGGGCGGCGACTTCACCCGTGCCCGCTCGGTCCTGTCGGTGACGCTGCTGCAGGGCAATGTGCCGCAGGACGAGAAGTTCGAGTTCAGCCGCCTGCCCGACACGCTGGACTGGCACATCAAGGCGCTGCTGGCCTCCAGGGCCGATCTGGTGATCGCGCCCGAAACGGCCATCCCGCTGCTGCCGGCGCAGTTGCCGCCGGGCCTGTGGGAGGGGCTGCAGAACCACTTCGCGCAGGGCCGCACCTGGGGGCTGGTCGGTGTGCCGCTGGGCGATGCGGAACAGGGCTACACCAACTCCGTGGCCGGATTCAGTGCCGGGGCCGCAGCCAGAGCGCCTGTCTACCGCTACGACAAGCACCACCTCGTGCCCTTCGGCGAGTTCATCCCGCCGGGCTTCCGCTGGTTCGTGGACATGATGCAGATGCCGCTGGGGGACTTTGCCCGCGGCCCGCTGGTGGCTCCATCGTTCGCGGTGGGGTCCGAGCGGGTGGGGCCGAACATCTGCTACGAGGATCTGTTCGGCGAGGAACTGGCGGCGCGGTTCGTGGATGTGGCAACGGCGCCGACCGTGCTGGCCAACGTCAGCAACATCGGCTGGTTCGGCGAGTCGGTCGCGGTGGACCAGCACCTGCTGATCTCGCGCATGCGCACGCTGGAGCTGCAGCGGCCGATGGTGCGCGCCACCAACACGGGCGCCACGGTGGCGATCGACCACCGCGGCGTGGTGACGCACCGGCTGGCGCCGCATGTGCGCGGCGTGCTGGAGGCGCAGGTGCAAGGCCGTGAAGGCACGACGCCGTTCGCCTGGTGGGCGGGACGGTTCGGGCTGTGGCCACTGTGGGCGCTGGCCCTGGGCGCTGTCGCCGTGGTCGCGCGCCGCCGGACGTCGAACTGACCCTGCCGCGTCCAGCGTGCGGGTGGATCAGCGCGCTGCGGGCGGACTCTGTGTCCACCGCCGTGCGGCTGCTTCCACCACTTCCGACAACTGTGCATCCTGCGCCCGCTGCCGCCGCAGCCACTGCGCATCATTGCCTTCGCCGAGCGACTCGCGCAGCAGCTGGCACGCCTCCCACGACTTCAGATCGAC
Source organism: Sphaerotilus montanus (assembly GCF_013410775.1). Classification (NCBI taxonomy): domain Bacteria; kingdom Pseudomonadati; phylum Pseudomonadota; class Betaproteobacteria; order Burkholderiales; family Sphaerotilaceae; genus Sphaerotilus; species Sphaerotilus montanus. Next base: position 2,441,749 of record NZ_JACCFH010000001.1, read on the forward strand.
CGCGTGGGTCTCCACCCGCGCCAGCGTGCGCACGATGTCGTCGCGCAGCTTGCCGCGTGCCTTGGTCTGCGGATTGACGATATCGCCCTGCAGCCCGAAGCGGCAGGCCTGGAAGCGGTTGTAGGTGTAGACGAGGTAGTCGTCCTCGACCGGCTCGAATGGCCGCTCCTCGATCAGGTAGCGGCAGATCGCCTGCAGGTAACACGCCAGTGCCGCCGCCTTCTCCACCGTCAGCGGCGTGTCGCACACGCGCAGTTCGATCGTGCCGTACTCGGGCTTGGGGCGGATGTCCCAGTAGAAGTCCTTCATCGACTGCACGACGCCGGTGGCGGTCATCTTGTCGAAGTACGCACCGAACTCGTCCCAGCTCCGCACGAACGGCGCCCGCCCCGACAGCGGAAACGCGAACACCGAGTTCAGCCGTGCCGAGTCGAAGCCGGTGTCGTGCCCCTGCACGAAGGGCGACGAGGCCGACAGCGCGATGAAGTGCGGGACATACCTGGAGAGCGCGTGCAGCAGCCACAGCGCGTCGTCGCCGTTCGGGCAGCCGACGTGGACGTGCTGGCCGAAGACGGTGAACTGCTTGGCGAGGTAGCCGTAGAGGTCGCTGATGTAGTGGAAGCGCTCGCCGGGGTAGATCTGCTGCTCGCTCCAGTGCTGGAAGGCGTGGGTGCCACCGCCGGCGATCTCGATGTTCAGGCGCCGCGCCGCGCGCACGAGCTGGTCGCGCATGTCGCGCAGCTCGGCCACCAGCGGGCCGTGTTCGCGCTGGATCGAGGTGCCGATCTCGATCATCGAGCGCGTGATCTCGGGCTTGATGTCCCAGGCGCCGGTGTGGCGGGCGGTCTCGCGCAGCAGGTCCTGGGCCTGCGGGATCAGGTCGTGGTCGTGCGTGGAGATGAGCTGCAGCTCCAGCTCGACACCGATGGTCAGCGACTCGGAGGTGGTGAAGTCCTGCAAAGACATGGGCGGGTTCCTCGGGGCGTGCGGTGGGCGTCAGCGGGACGGGGGCGTGCAGGTTTCGCGCGCGACCGTGCACAGGCCGAGCTGCAGCCAGACCGGCCCGCTCAGCTGCATCAGCGTCAGCGCGATCAGCAGCGCCTGCAGCAGGGTCGATTCCGGCAGCGGCAGTGCGCTCGGCCAGCCCAGCGTGTTGCCGGTCAGCAGCACCGTCAGGCTGGAGGCCGGCTGCAGCGCCAGACCCAGTCCGAGTGCCTGCCGCCAGCCCAGGCCGCTGGGCCGCGCCAGCAGGAGCACCGTGCCGGTCTTGGCGAGAAAGCGCGCGCCGATGATGGCGGCGACCAGCGGCAGCAGGTCGACCAGACCCTCCAGCGTGGACAGCAGCCCCAGCGTCACCAGCAGCAGCAGCGTCAGCGCCGCGCCGCCGCTGCCGAGCTGCGGCTCGACCTGCAGCCGGTGGCCCATCCGGCTGCGGGCCACCATGCCGGCGATGAGCAGGGCCAGCAGCGGCGAGAAGGTGTACTGCGCGGCCAGCATCGCGGCCAGCACCACCAGCGCGAGCTGCAGTGCCGCCAGCCCGCTGCCGTGGATCTGCCGACTCAGCCGCTCCAGCAGCAGACCGCTGACGGCGCCCAGCAAGTAGGAGCCGCACAGCGTGTAGAGCGCGCCGGCCAGGGCCGGCTGCCATTCGAAACCGCCGGAATCCAGCGTTGTCAGCACCCGCCACCCGGTCAGCGCCAGCACGGCGCAGACGGTGTTCACCGCCGTCATCATCAGCAGCCGCTCGCTGACCTGACCGCGCGGCTTCAGTTCGTTGAGCACGGTCATGGTGATCACCGGCGAGCTGGCCATCGCCACCGCACCGGCCAGTGCCGCCGACGACAGCGAGACGTCCAGCCACACCAGCACCGCGGTGACGGCCACGCCGGTGACCAGCGCCTCGGCCAGGCACTTGACGGTCAGCCACGGGTTGTCGATCAGCCAGCGTGGCCGGATGCGGCTGCCCAGCTCGAACACCAGCAGGCCGACGGCCAGATCGAGCAGCGGCTTCCACGGGTCCAGCTCGGCGCGCACCACCAGACTCAGTGCCAGCGGACTGGCGAGGGCGCCGACCAGCATCGCGCCCAGCGCGCGCGGCAAGCGTGTCATGCGGTGCACGGCCTCGCCGGCCAGCAGCGCGACGATCATCAGCACCGCCAGTCCCATGATCGGATCCGCGCCGCGCAGGGCCTCGATCGGCCAGTGCGCCAGTTCGCTGCCCAGGGTGCCGAGGTTGCCCAGGCCGAACCCGCCAGCGCTGCCGGAGGTCAGCAGGTCCAGGGGAAATGACACATCGGTCTTGCTCACATCCGGTCTCCTCGGGGCCGCTGGTCAAGGGGCTTGGTAGTTGGTTACACGCGGTACATTTGCGACATATTTCACGAAATATGACGTGTCTGGTCGCAGTGTACCGACCGGCCGCGCCGGCACGGTAACAACGTGATGTGACGTGCGTGGGTCGCCCGCACACGGTGATCCCGGCCGCCGGACGCCCGGGGCCGATAATGGTCGATTCTTGTCAGAACTCCCCCATGGCCCTCCTTACCCTTCTTGACGCCAGCCTCGCCTACGGTCACGTGGCGCTGCTCGACCACGCTGCGATGTCGCTGGAGGCTGGCGAACGCATCGGCCTCATCGGACGCAACGGCACCGGCAAGTCGTCGCTGCTGAAAATCCTCGCCGGCCTGGAGCTGCCCGACGACGGCACGCTGCAGGTGCAGGCCAATGTGCGCCGCTACTACGTGCCGCAGGAGCCGCAGTTCGAGCCGGGCATCAGCGTGTTCGACGCGGTCAGCGTGGGCGTGGCCGAAGCCAGGTCGCTGCGCGAGCGCTACGAGGCCCACGCCGAGGGCGATGACCTGGATGCGCTGCAGAGCCAGATCGAGGCGGTCGATGGCTGGACCTGGGAGCAGCGGGTGGACGAGACACTGGAGCGGCTGAAGCTCCGGGCGGACCAGCAGGTCGACGCCTTGTCCGGCGGCCTGCGCAAGCGGGTGGCGCTGGCGCAGGCGCTGGTGGCCGCACCCGACGTGCTGCTGCTGGACGAGCCGACCAACCACCTGGACCTGGAATCCATCATCTGGCTGCAGGACCTGCTGATCTCGTTCCGCGGCGCGGTGCTGCTGATCACCCACGACCGGGCGTTTCTGGATGCCGTCAGCACGCGCATCCTCGAACTCGACCGCGGCCAGATCCGCAGCTATCCGGGCAGCTTCACCACCTATGAAGCGACCAAGGCCCGCGAACTCGAAGACGAGGCGCTCTTCAACGCCCGCTTCGACAAGCTGCTGGCGCAGGAAGAGGTCTGGATCCGCAAGGGGGTCGAAGCCCGCCGCACCCGCAGCGTCAGCCGCATCAACCGCCTGACGGCCCTGCGCGACCAGCGCGCCGCGCGGCGCGACGTGGTGGGCAAGGTGCGGCTCGAAGTCGATGCCAGCTCGCGCAGCGGCAAGATCGTCGCGGAGCTGGAAGGTGCCACCAAGGCCTATGGCGACCGCACCATCGTGCGCGGCTTCACCGGCACCATCCTGCGCGGCGACAAGGTCGGTCTGATCGGGCCGAACGGCGCCGGCAAGACGACGCTGCTGAAGATGATCCTCGGCGAACTCGCGCCCGACAGCGGCACGGTCAAGCTCGGCACGATGCTGCAGGTGGCGTACTTCGACCAGATGCGCGAGGCGCTGAACCTCGACGCCACGCTGGCCGACACCATCAGCCCGGGCAGCGAGTGGATCGAGATCGGCAACGCACGCAAGCACGTGATGAGCTACCTCGGGGACTTCCTGTTCTCGCCGGCGCGGGCGAATTCGCCGGTGCGCAGCCTCTCGGGCGGCGAGCGCAACCGGCTGCTGCTGGCGCGCCTGTTTGCGCGGCCGGCCAACGTGCTGGTGCTCGACGAGCCGACCAACGACCTCGACATCGAGACGCTGGAGCTGCTGGAAGACCTGCTGCAGAACTTCAAGGGCACCGTGTTCCTGGTGAGCCACGACCGGCGCTTCCTCGATGCGGTGGTGACCAGCACCATCGTCAGTGAAGGCGATGGCAACTGGCGCGAGTACGAAGGCAGCGTCGAGGACTGGCTGCTGCAGTCGCAGCGCGCCGCCGCGCTGGCCGCCAAGGCCGCGCGCAATGCCCCCGCACCGGCGCCGGTGAAGGCCGCGGTGGCGGCTGCGCCGGTCGCGGCGCCCGCCGTCGCCAAGCGCAAGCTCAGCTACAAGGAACAGCGCGAGCTGGACGAGCTGCCCGCCCGCCTCGCGGCCCTCGAAGCCGAACAGGCCGCGCTGAACGAGGCCCTCGCGGGCACCGCGCTGTACGCGGGGCCTGCTGACAAGGTCGCCGCCGCGCATGCGCGCCATGCGGCGATCGACGACGAGCTGCTGGTGCTGATGGAGCGCTGGGAGGCGCTCGAAGCGCGCTGACCGTCGATCAGGCGGTTGGCCTCAGGCGGCCAGGGCCATCGTGCGCTGGGTCAGCGTGTGGTGCCAGTGCACGAAGGCGGTGGAGAGCATCATCGCCTCGCTGTCGGCCACGTGGCGGTCGGACTCGATCACCGTGCGGCAGATGTGCATCAGCTCGGCGCACAGGCCCGGGTGGTCGATTTCGGCCAGCAGTCCGCGGACCAGGTGCGGGTCGATGTGGCTGTTGTTCGACCAGACCATCGGCGACTGCACCAGGAGGTCTTCGCACAGGCCATGCATCACCTCGCGGAAGGCTTGCCCACTGAGGCCCAGGCGTTCGGCGACGCCGTGCAGCTCCAGTGCGTCGATCTCGACCAGACTCAGGTGTCCGTCGGCCAGCAGGGCCAGGGCGACGACACGGGCGGCGGCTTCAGGGCTGTTGCGGGGGTAGCTGCGCATGGAAAGGTCCTCGTGGTGGTTAGGAGAAGTCGCACCATGGCGACGCGACAGGCACAGCTTAGGTGGCGATACGCTGCGGAAAAACCAGCGAATTCCTGAATTCAAGTTCGTAAAATACGAACCATGAGCCTCGACTTCAGCTACCGGCATCTCTACTACTTCTGGGTGGTCGCCAAGGAGGGCGGCCTCTCGCGGGGTGCCGAGCGGCTGGGGGTGGCGGTGCAGACGGTGAGTGCGCAGGTGCGCGAACTGGAGCAGGCGCTGGGCCACGCGCTGTTGCAGCCAGCCGGCCGAGGCGTGGCGCTCACCGAGGCGGGGCGTGCGGCGATGCTGCAGGCCGAGCAGATCTTCCAGCTCGGCGCGGCGCTGCCCGACCGGGTGCGTGATGCGGCGACCGTGCCGGTGGTGCGGCTGGCGGTGGGGGTGGGCGGCGGGCTGCCCAAGCTGGTGGTGTGGCGGCTGCTGCGGCCGGTGCTGGACGAGCCGCACCTGCGGTTGCAGATCCGCGAGCAGGACTTCGAGCCGATGCTGGCCGATCTGGCGCTGCACCGGCTCGATGTGGTGCTGGCCGACCGCGCCGCCCCACCACAGCAGGGCCTGCGGCTCTACAGCCACCGGTTGGGCGGATCGCCAGTGGGCTGGTATGCACCACCGGCCTGGCAGTCCGTGCTGCGCGACGATTTTCCCCGCGCACTGGCCCGCGTGCCGGTGCTGCTGCCGACCCGCTCCGCCACGATGCGGATCGCGCTCGACCAGTGGTTCGAGCGCGAGGCCCTGCACCCGCAGGTGGTCGGCGAATTCGACGACAGCGCGATGCTCAAGACCTTCGGTGCCGGCGGGATGGGCGTGTTCCCGGCTGCCGACTGGGTGCACGACGATCTGGTGGCGCGCTACGGCGTGTGCCGTGTCGGGGGCAGTCCGGGTGTGGAGGAGCCGTTTTTCGCCATTGCGGCCGACAAGCGCATCCAGCATCCGCTGGTGCAGCGGCTGTGGCCCGAGCCCGCCGGGGACGGACGCGCTCAGCGTGCGGAGAGCAGGACCTTGATGTCCGCCGCCAGATCCGCCGGCGGCGTGGCGTGGCGGACGTAGAGCCGCACCTGCCCCTGCGGATCGAAGACGAATGACGCCGCGGTGTGGTCCACCGTGTAGCTGGACTCCGTCTTGCCCGGGACCTCGCGGTAGAAGATCTTGAATTCCTTGGCGGCGGCGGCGGTTTCCTCTGGCGTGCCGCGCAGCCCGACCCAGTTCGGATTGAAGGCGCCGACGTAGGCCTTCAGCAGTGCGGCAGTGTCGCGCTTCGGATCGACCGTGACGAAGACGCCGACCAGCTTGTCGCCGTCCGGGCCGAGCAGGCGCTGGGTTTCCGCCAGGTTGGTCAGCGTGGTCGGGCAGACGTCCGGACACTGGGTGTAGCCGAAGAAGACGACGGCGACCTTGCCCTTCAGGCTGGAGAGCTGGAAGGGCTGGCCGCTGGCGTCGGTCAGCGCGAGCTGGCGGGCGTATTCGGCGCCGGTGATGTCGAGCGACTTGAAGCTGGGGGCGGGGGTCTTCTCGCAGCCGCTCAGCGCGCCGAGCAGGAGCAGGCTGGAGGCGAGCAGCGCCAGGCGCCGGGCGGGCCGGTGGAGTCGTGCGGGAACAGTCATGGTCACAGTCACAGCCAGGGCTTCAGGTAATGATCGACCAGCAATGCCGCGAACAGCAGCGACAGGTGCCAGATCGAGAAGCGGAAGGTCTCGCGGGCGAGGGCTTCGGAGTATGCGCGGCGCAGGCGGATCGCGTAGTGGATGAAGCGCCCGCCCAGCACGATGGCGGCGGCGAGGTACAGCCAGCCGCTCATGCCCTGCACGAAGGGCAGCAGCGTCGCCGCGAACAGGATGAAGGTGTAGAGCAGGATCTGCAGCCGCGTGAACTCGTTGCCGTGCGTCACCGGCAGCATCGGCAGGCCGGCGCGGGCGTAATCCTCGGCGCGGTAGAGCGCCAGCGCCCAGAAGTGCGGCGGGGTCCACAGGAAGATGATCAGGAACAGCGCGATCGCCTCCGGCCCGACCTCGCCGGTCAGTGCCGCCCAGCCCAGCACCGGCGGCATCGCACCCGAGGCGCCGCCGATGACGATGTTCTGCGGCGTCATCGGCTTGAGGATCACGGTGTAGATGACCGCGTAGCCGACGAAGGTGCCGAAGGTCAGCCAGGCCGTCAGCGGGTTGACGCGGAAGTACAGCAGGGCCATGCCCGCTCCGCCCAGCACGGCCGAGAACAGCAGCGCCTGCGCCTGGCTCAGGTCGCCGTTGGCGGTGGGGCGCCAGGAGGTGCGCTTCATCCGGGCGTCGATCTTCTGCTCGATCAGGCAGTTGAAGGCCGCTGCGGCACTGGCCACGAGCCAGATGCCCACGCTGGCGAGCACGGCCGTGACGACGTCGGCCCAGCGCGGCAGGCCCGGAACGGCCAGCAGCATGCCGATCGCCGCGCAGAACACGATGAGCTGCACGACCCGCGGCTTGGTCAGCGCGACGTACTGGCGCCAGCGCGACAGGCGCGGCGTGGTCGGGGTGAGGGTGGTGGCGTTCATCGGGACAGGGCGGCGGACGGGAGGTGGGAAGACGCCGGCGAGGCGGGAGCGGCGGAAGAAGCGGGCGATGTGGCGACAGCGCGGGGGCGGTGTGCCAGCAGCGCCGCCAGCAGCGTCACCAGTGCGGCAGCACCGCCGGTGTGCGCCACGGCGGCCAGCAGCGGCCAGTCGAGCACGATGTTGGACAGGCCGGTCAGCGTCTGCAGCAGGGCGACGGCGAGCAGGCCGCGGGCGTAGCGCGGGGCTGGCCGGCGCAGCGCCGCGATCAGCAGGCCGAGCGCGGTCAGCACGACGAGCGCGCCGATGCGGTGCGTGATGTGGATGGCGGTGAGTGCCGTGAAGGGCAGGGCGCTGCCATCGGCCTGCACGCCCAGGCCGCGCTGCAGGGTGAACCCGGCGCCGAAGTCCATCGGCGGCCACCACTGGCCCTGGCAGGTGGGCAGGTCCTGGCAGGCCAGCACGGCGTAGTTGGTGCTGACCCAGCCGCCGAGTGCCACCTGCACGGTGACGAGGCCGAGGACCGCCCAGACCGCCCCGCGCACGCGCCCGGACAGCCTGGGGGCCTGAGGGGCGTGCCGTTGCGTCTGCACGGCCAGCAGCGCGAGCAGGCCGATGCCGCCGAGCAGGTGGCCGGTGACGATGGCGGGGTAGAGCTTCATCGTCACCGTCAGCGCGCCGAATGCGCCCTGCAGGCAGACCCAGACGAAGGTGAGCGTGGCCCAGCCGGGGCTGATCTGCCGGGCCTGTGCCGGGTCGCTGCGCTGCAGGCGGCGCATGGCCAGCGCACTCCACACCATCAGCACGGTCAGCAGCGCACCCACACCGGTGGCGAGGTAGCGGTGGACCATTTCCACCCAGGCCTTGCCGTGGGTCACGGGCCCGTCGGGCAGGGCCGTCTGGGCCTGTGTGATCTCGTGGCGCGCACCGAGCGGACTGGCGTTGCCATAGCAGCCCGGCCAGTCCGGGCATCCCAGGCCGGAGTCGGTCAGCCGCGTGAAGGCGCCGAAGAGCACGAGATCGAAGGTGAGGAAGAGCGTGACGAGCGTCAGTGCCCGCAGCCGCTGCGGGGTGGAGGCGCCACGGTGGCGCCACGCCAGCCAGGCCAGCGGCAGCGTGGCCAGCCCGATGGCCACCAGCGCCATCTGCGCCAGCGGGCCGAGGTCGATCAGGTCGGTCGGGTTCATGGCGGTGGCTGGCTCAGCGTGCGAGACCCGGCGTGGTGGTCACCGGGCCCACGATGGCCGGATCGCGTCCGGCACGGTCCCACGAGGTGGAGGCGCGCAGCACGCGCTCGACGTCGCGCTTGACCTTGGCCGGCTCGAAGGCCACCGGGAAGCGCATCATCCACACCCCCATCGGATCGACGAGGTAGAGGTGCGAGGACAGGGGCTCGCCCGGGGCTGGCCTGAGCCAGCGGGCCACCGCCTCGCGGGGCGCGCGCAGCACGCTGGCTTCGGCCAGCGCCGGCAGCAGATCGGCCCGCGGCGGGGTCTCGCCCGTGACGATCCAGACGCGGTCCAGCCGGTCCTTTTCGCGGCCGAGCGTCTCGCGCAGCTGGCGCTGGGCGTAGAGCAGCTTCTCGCAGGTGCTGTCGCAGGCACCGTCGGCCACGACCACCAGCAGCCACTGGTCGCGCAGGCTGCGTGGCTCGACGGCCTGGCCCTGCAGGTCGGTCAGTGGCAGCGAGGCGGCGGGCGGGAGGTCGACTGGCGGCTGGATCAGCACGCCGTGTCCCGGCTGGCCGGTCGGCCGGATGACGTAGTAGGTGAAGTAGGACGCGATCACCGGCGAGGCGCAGGCCAGCAGGATCAGGGCCATCTTGATCCGGCCCACGCGGGTGCGGGCCGCTGCGTCCGGGTCGGCCGATGGCGTGGGCAGGTCGTGGACCGACAGGTTCAGCGGTTGTGCGGCGTTCGGAGCGTCATGCGACATGGGAAGCAGCCTGCCTGCGCGGGCGGATGAGTTGATACCAGACATACAGGCCCGCGATCAGGGCGCTGAGGGCGAACCACTGGACGGCGTAGCCGTGGTGCTTGTCGACACCGACCGCCGGGGCGGACCAGTGGCGCAGCAGGCCATCGTCCGGAGGTCCTTCGGTCTGGAGCAGCGCCACCGGGCGCAGGCTCAGGCCGGACTCGCGGGCGGCGGCAGCGATGTCGAGATTCTGACGGATGGGGCCGGTTTCGAGGCCGCCGAAGTCGAACAGCCTCGACGGGGTGGGGATGATGCGGGCGACGACGGTCACGGCCTCCGTGTCCGGCGTCTTCACCGGGGGCAGGTCTTCGCGGCGCAGGGCATGGCGCGGGACCCAGCCGCGCTCCACGAGCACGGCGGTTCCGTCGGCGAGTTGCAGGGGGGTCACGACGTGGAACCCGACCCGGCCGTCCATCGGCCGGTTGTCGAGGAACAGCGTCGCGCGCGCCACCCAGCGGCCTTGCAGCCGGATGCGGCGCTGTGTCTGGGCATCGACCTCGTCGGGGTGGCGCGCCAGATCGGCGGCGGTCAGTTCCGGCAGTTGCCGGCGTGCGTCCAGCAGCGCCTGCCGTTCGATTTTCCGGTCCGCCCGATCCAGTTGCCACACGCCCAGACGCGCCGTGCCGGCCACCCCGACGACGGTGGCCAGCAGGATCAGCCAGCGCTGGTGGCGGTGTCGGGGCAGGGTCATGGAGATGCGTGCAGGCAAGGGGGTGGTGGAATAATCCGGCTTCATGAAAATCATCATCGCGCTGGCGTTTGTCGCCATTCTGGCCGCCCTGGCGTCGGCTGGCCTCTTCATGATCAAGCGCGCACCGGAAGGCCAGCAGGCCGCCAAGGGGCGCATGGCCCGGGCACTGGCGATCCGTGTCGGCCTCTCGGTCAGTGTCTTCCTTTTTGTGCTGCTGAGCTACGCGATGGGCTGGATCGAGCCGACGGGTCTGCCGGTCGGTCGCTGAAGGCAACAAAAAGAGCGCCGAAGCGCTCTTTCTTGTTTCAGGCAGGTGCCGGAGACCCGGCGCCACGCCATCACATCCAGTAGACGATGAAATACAGGCCCAGCCAGACCACGTCCACGAAGTGCCAGTACCAGGCCGCGCCTTCGAAGCCGAAGTGGCGCTCGGGCGTGAAGTGGCCCTTCATCAGGCGGATGGTCATGACCAGCAGCATGATGGTGCCGACGAACACGTGGAAGCCGTGGAAGCCGGTCAGCATGTAGAAGGTCGAGCCGTAGATGCCCGAGGACAGCTTCAGGTTCAGCTCGGAGTAGGCGTGCGCGTATTCATAGCCCTGGCAGAACAGGAACACCGTGCCGAGCAGCACGGTGATCCACATCCAGCCGATGGCCTTGGCGCGCTGGTTGGCGATGAGCGCGTGGTGCGCGATCGTCAGCGTCACGCCCGAAGTCAGCAGCAGGCCGGTGTTGATCGTCGGCAGCGGCCACGGCCCCATGGTCTGGAACGGCTCGACGATGCCGGCCGGCGAGCCGGTGGCCCCCGCGCCGGAACTCGGCCAGATGCCCTTGAAGTCGGGCCACAGCAGCGCGTTTTCCAGGCTGCCCAGGCTGGGCACCGACTGGGTGCGGGCCCAGTACAGCGCACCGAAGAAGGCGGCGAAGAACATCACTTCCGAGAAGATGAACCAGGCCATGCTCCAGCGGTGCGAGACGTCGACGCGGTCGCTCAGCATGCCGGCTTCGGCTTCTCCCGCGGCTTCCCCGAACCACTGGCGCAGCACGAAGACTGTCCACAGCAGGCCGAACAGCAGCGCGTACGCCCCCCAGCCATGGCCGTTGACCCACTGGCCTGCGCCCAGGATCACGAAGAACAGGCCGATCGAGGTCATCACCGGGTGCCGCGAGGGCGCCGGGACATAGTAGTAAGGCGTCACGCCTTTGGTTGTTGCCGACATGAGTTGCTCCTGGAATCCGTGTCGCGAATGTTGTGGTGTGTGTTGTCTTGTGAGACTGGCTCAGCCCGCGATCCAGCGGACCAGCAGCACCAGCAGGCCGACAAACAGCGCTGCGCTGAGCAGGCCGGCCAGGATGATGTGCACGGGATTGAGCTGGTTGACGTCGTTCTGGTGGTCAGCCCCGCGGCGGATGCCGAAGAAGGACCAGGCCACGGCCTTCATGCTTTGCGCGAACGAACTCTTGCGCCGTACCGCGTCGCGCAGGTCGTTCGCCGAGGTGCGCTGCGGCTCGGTCATGAACCGGCTCCCTGTGGCAGCACCTGGGTTGCTGCGCCAGTGACCGGCGCGGGCGGGGTCTTGGCGCCGACCTCGAAGAAGGTGTAGGACAGGGTGATGGTGTTCACGTCCCTGGACAGCTTCGGGTCGATCACGAACACCACCGGCCACTTCTTCGACTCGCCCGGCGCGAGCGTGTACTCGTTGAAGCAGAAGCACTCCAGCTTGTTGAAGTGCGCCATGGCCTGCTTCGGGGCATAGCTGGGGATGGCTTGTGCCGACATCGTGCGGTTCTGGACGTTGCGGAACTCGTACATCACCGTGGTCACTGCGCCGGGATGGACCTGGACGGAGGACTGTGCGGGCTTGAAGTCCCACGGGCCGCGCGCGTTGGCATCGAACTCGACCGTGATGGTGCGGCTGGTATCGACCTGGGTGTTGAAGGTGCCCGGCCCGGACCTGCCGCTGACCAGCAGCTCGCTGCGGCTGAGGATGTTGATCCCCAGCGCCTCGCAGATCGATTCGTACATCGGCACCAGCGCGTAGCCGAAGCCGAACATCACCGTGGCGATGACACACAGCTTGCCCAGCATGCGCTTGTTGTCGCGCTGCAGGCGGGCGTCCTTCGGCGTGTCGCTCACGGGTGGGCTCCCGAGAGCAGCACCACCCGGGCCATGAACCCGACGAAGAACACCAGCGCCACCGTGGCCAGGATCAGCCCGAGTCGCACGTTGCTGCGTCGTTTTTCTTCGTTGTTCATGGCGGGTTGTCCTTGGTCGATCAGAACTTCAGCACCTTGGTGGCGGTGACGTCCAGCGTGGGCGGGGTCTCGAAGGTGTGGAACGGGGCCGGCGACGGCACTTCCCACTCCAGGCCTTCGGCGGCTTCCCACGGCTTCTGCGGGGCCTTGGCACCCTTGCCGCGCATCATCGGGACGACGACGAACAGGAAGAAGTAGACCTGCATCAGACCGAAACCGAGCGCGCCGATCGACGCGATCATGTTGAAGTCGGCGAACTGCAGCGGGTAGTCGGCGTAGCGGCGCGGCATGCCGGCCATGCCCAGGAAGTGCATCGGGAAGAAGGTGATGTTGAAGGTCACCAGCGAGCCCCAGAAGTGGAACTTGCCGCGGCCTTCCGAGTACATCACGCCGGTCCACTTCGGACCCCAGTAGTACACGCCGGCGAACATCGCGAACAGCGAGCCGGCCACCAGCACGTAGTGGAAGTGCGCCACGACGTAGTAGGTGTCCTGCAGGTTGATGTCGATCGGGGCCATCGAGAGGATCAGGCCGGTGAAGCCGCCCATCGTGAACACGAAGATGAACCCCACGGCCCACAGCATCGGGGTTTCGAAGGTCATCGAGCCGCGCCACATCGTCGCGATCCAGTTGAACACCTTCACGCCGGTCGGCACCGAGATCAGCATCGTCGCGTACATGAAGAACAGCTGGCCCGTCAGCGGCATGCCGGTCGTGTACATGTGGTGGGCCCACACGATGAACGACAGGATGGCGATCGACGCGGTGGCGTACACCATCGACGCATAACCGAACAGGCGCTTGCGGGCGAAGGCCGGGATGATCTGGCTGACGATGCCGAAGGCCGGCAGGATCATGATGTAGACCTCGGGGTGACCGAAGAACCAGAACACGTGCTGGTACATGATCGGATCACCGCCGCCGGCGGGGTTGAAGAAGCTGGTGCCGAAGTGGCGGTCCGTCAGCGTCATGGTGATCGCACCGGCCAGCACGGGCATGACCGCGATCAGCAGGTAGGCGGTGATCAGCCAGGTCCAGACGAACATCGGCATCTTCATCAGCGTCATGCCGGGAGCGCGCATGTTCAGGATGGTGACGACGATGTTGATCGAGCCCATGATCGACGAGGCGCCCAGGATGTGCATCGCGAAGATGCCGGCATCCATCGACGGGCCCATCTGCAGCGTCAGCGGCGCATAGAGCGTCCAGCCGGCAGCGGGGGCACCGCCGGGCATGAAGAAGCTCGCCACCAGCATGATCGCGGCGGGGATCATCAGCCAGAAGCTGAAGTTGTTCATCCGCGCGAAGGCCATGTCGCCGGCGCCGATCTGCAGCGGGATCATCCAGTTCGCGAAGCCGACGAAGGCCGGCATGATCGCGCCGAACACCATGATCAGCCCGTGCATCGTGGTGAACTGGTTGAACAGCTCGGGGTTCACGAATTGCAGACCCGGCTGGAACAGCTCCAGTCGGATCAGCAGCGCCAGCACGCCGCCGATCATCAGCATCGTGAAGGCGAACAGCATGTACAGCGTGCCGATGTCCTTGTGGTTGGTCGCGAAGACCCAGCGACGCCAGCCGTGGGGAGCGTGGTGGTGGTCGTCATGGGCATGGTCGTCATGCCCGTGACCGTGACCGCCCGGATGGAGAACTGCGCTCATGGGTAGTGATCCTCTGGTGTGTCGTCTTGGTTACTTGCGGGCAGCGACCACTTCGGCCGGCTGGACGATCTGCTCGGTCTTGTTGGACCAGCTGTTCTTGGTGTACGTGATCACGGCGGCGATCTCGGTGTCCGAGAGCTGTTTCCATGCCGGCATCGCACCATTGTTCTGGCCATGCAGCAGCACCGCGATCTGCTTGCCCTTGTCGGCGTCGAGCACGACCGGCGAGGCGTCGAGCGGCTTGATCGGGCCGGCACCCTTGCCGTTGGCCTGGTGGCAGGCGGCGCAGTTGTTGGCGTAGACCTTCTCGCCGCGGGCGATCAGGTCGGGCAGCTTCCATTCCTTGGCCGGATCGTCGGCCAGGGCGGCGAGCTTCTTCTTCTCGCCGGCCACCCAGGTGGTGTATTCCGCGTCGGTCACGACCTTGACGTGGATCGGCATGTAGGCATGTTCCTTGCCGCACAACTCGGCGCACTGGCCGTAGAAATCGCCGGTGCGTTCTGCACGGAACCAGGTGTCGCGCACGAAACCGGGGATCGCGTCCTGCTTGACACCGAAGGCCGGAATCATCCAGGCGTGGATGACGTCATTGGCGGTGGTGATGATGCGGATCTTCTTGCCGACCGGCACGACCAGCGGGTTGTCCACCTTCAGCAGGTAGTTGTCCCCCTCGGGCTTGCCCGCGTCCGACATGGCGCGCTGGGTGGTGTCGAGCGTCTGCAGGAAGCTGATGCCTTCGCCTTCACCCTTCAGGTAGTCGTAGCCCCATTTCCACTGGTAGCCGGTGGCCTTGATGGTCACGTCGGCGTTGGTGGTGTCCTTCATGGCGACGACGGTCTTGGTCGCCATGGCGCCCATGCCGATGACGATGACGAAGGGCACGATCGTCCAGGCGATCTCGACCGCGATGCTCTCGTGGAAGTTCGCCGGCTTGTGGCCCTTGGACTTGCGGTGCTTGATGATGGAATAGAACATCACGCCGAACACGGCCAGACAGATCACGCCGCAGATGACCATCATCACCACGTGCAGCCAGTGCTGTTCGGCGGCGATCTGCGTGGCGGGCGTCTGGAAGTCCATCTGACGCACGCCCGGGCCACCCGGCAGGTCATTCACTGCCAGCGCCACGGTCGTGGCCATGGAAGCACATGCAGCCAGACTCCACTGGCTCGCATGGCGCCACAGAGCTTTCTTCATCATCATCTGCGCTCTCTTTCTCTACCAGATCGGGGCCGGCGGGCCACCGTGGACATAGTGTCTTGCCTGTCTGCAAACATGCCCCACCAGCGCCGATCCGTCATCCGGAAGAGTCCGGATGACAGGAGGGGAAGGCCAGCGGGTGTGGATTGATCAACATCAGCCATGATCCTGAATTTCTTTGATCTGGATCATTGCAAAAGCTATCGAGCAATCTGTGAATTTTAGGTGCGGATATCGACACGGGGCAATGTTTCGCACGGCGTGGTGTCTGTGCTGCACTCACTCGGTGCGCCCGGGGTTGCGCTGGCGCGTCATTTCGCGCATGGCGTCCAGCGAAATCTCGGTCTGCGCCTGCATCCGTGCCCGGGTGACCGGACGGAACGCATGTCCGTAGATGATCTCGAAGCCCAGGTGCAGCCGCCCGTCGGCACCGGTCAGATGCTGTGTCAGGGCGGCGTCCAGTTTGCGGCGCCAGTCACGGCTGCGCAATCCGGGTTGACGCGCAGGTGCGGTGTTGCAGCCGAGTCCGCGCAACTCGGCCAGCAGCGCCGCGGGGTTGTCCCAGGTCAGCGTCAGGCGCTCCATGTCCATGACCGGATCGGCGAATCCGGCGTGCACCAGTTCGTCGCCCAGGTCGTGCATGTCGATCCACGGGCTGCCCGGCGGGCCCCAGCCCAGGTCGGCATAGACCGCGCGCAGTTCCTTGAGCGTGTCCGGTCCGAAGCACGAGAACATCAGGAAGCCGTCCACCTCCAGTGCCGCGTGCCAGCGCGACAGCAGTGCGGGCAGGTCGTCGATCCAGTGCAGCATCATGTTCGCCCACAGCAGCTCGGCGGTGGGTGGGGCCGCGGGCCCCTCGGCCCGGGCTGGCTGGCCGATCAGGCGCTGCCACCAGCGGGGGGCCGTGCCCGTGCCGGGGGCTTCGGGCAGCGGCTGGTCATCGCAGCCGCAAGGCAGGAGGCGTGCCTGCGGATACTGTGCCTTCAGCAGGGTGGCGCTGCCCGAGGTGGGGCTCCACCAGTCGATCACCCGGGTGGGCTGGCGGCGCACCAGCGACAGGCGATCGGCCATGCGGCGGGCGATCTCCTCGTGCAGCCAGGGCGCGGCGTGGCCGGTGGCGCGTCGGAGGTGGCGTTGCAGCGCGGCGGGGTCGATCCGGGGCGTGCGGCGGGCGGTGGGAGTGGATTCGGCCATGGTGGTGGAACTGTATAGTCAGCCGCACATGGCGTTTCTTTCCTCCCGGCCCGTTCTCGCCTGGCGTGCCTTCGCGGCGGCCTGGCGCTGGTCGCCTGGTTCCGCCTGCCAGGTCTGCGCCACCTGGCAGCGCGACGCGGTCTGCTGCGATTGTCAGCGCCGGTTCCGCCACACGAGGCGCCACCGCTGCCGCTGCTGTGCGGCACCGCTGGCAAGCCTGAGCGAGGTCTGCGGCCGCTGCGTCCTGCGTCCGCCGGCCTTCGACCAGACGCTGGCGGCGCTCGATTACGCCTATCCCTGGGACGGGCTGATCACGCGCTTCAAGTTCGGTGGAGCCTGCGAGCTGGCGGGGCCGCTGGCGGATCTGATGAGCGACGCGCTCTGGACCGCCGCGGAACAGACCGGATTCGAGCCGCCCGACGTGCTGCTGCCGGTGCCGCTGTCCGCCGCCCGGCAGCGTGCGCGCGGCTACAACCAGGCGTGGGAGCTGGCCCGCCGCGTCGGTCCGGCGCTGGAGGTGCCGGCCCAGGCGCGCTGGGTCGAGCGGGTGCTCGACACGCCGCACCAGACCGGCCTGCCGCGGGCCGGGCGCCTGCTCAACCTGCGCGGCGCGTTTGCGGTGACAGCGGCGGGCCGGGCTGGTCTGGCGGGCCGCCGGGTGGCGATCCTCGACGACGTGATGACGACCGGTGCGACGCTGGATGCGCTGGCCGCGACCGTGCGCCGGGCCGGCGCCACGGCGGTGCAGAGCTGGGTGCTCGCGCGCACGGTGAGCGATGATGCGGCCCCCTGACCGTCCGCTGTTCCGCTACGCCGCACCATGTTCCGCATCGTCCTCGTCCACCCCGAAATCCCGCCCAACACCGGCAACGTGATCCGGCTGGCGGCCAACACCGGCTGCGCGCTGCACCTGGTCGAGCCGCTCGGCTTCTCGATGGACGACAAGCTGCTGCGCCGCGCCGGGCTCGATTACCACGAGTACGCGCCGGTGCGCCGGCATGCCTCCTGGGACGCGCTGATCGCCGATTGCGCGCCGGACCCGACCCGGATGTTCGCGCTGACCACCCGCGGCAGCCGGCCGTTCGCCGAGGTGGCGTGGCAGCCGGGCGACTGGCTGGTGTTCGGCTGCGAGACGAGTGGGTTGCCACCGGCCTTGCGCGACACGTTTCCGGCGGATCAGCGCGTGCGCCTGCCGATGCGGCCCGAGCAGCGCAGTCTCAACCTGAGCAATGCGGTGGCGGTGACGGTGTTCGAGGCGTGGCGCCAGAACGGCTACGGCGGGGCGGTCTGAATCAGCTTTCGGCGCGGGCGCCGCGCTGCATCAGCGCCTGCACGGCCTGCTGCGGGGTCCACTCGCCCTGCAGCACGGCCACCACGGCGCGCGTGATCGGCATCTCCACGCCCAGCGCCTGCGCCCGGTCGAGCACGGTGCGGGCGCTGTAGACGCCTTCCGAGACATGGCCCAGGTCTTCGAGGATGTGGGCCAGCGTCTTGCCTTCGGCGAGCTGCAGGCCGACGCGGCGGTTGCGCGACAGGTCGCCGGTGGCGGTCAGCACCAGATCGCCCAGGCCGGACAGGCCCATGAAGGTCTCGGCCTGCGCACCCAGCGCCAGCCCGAGCCGGGTCATCTCGGCCAGTCCGCGGGTGATCAGCGCGGCGCGCGCGTTCAGGCCCAGCGCCAGTCCGTCGGCCATGCCGGTGGCGATGGCCAGCACGTTCTTCACCGCGCCGCCCACTTCCACGCCGACCGGGTCGGTGGAGGAATAGACGCGCAGCGTCGGGCCGTGCAGCGCGTCCACGGCCGCCTGGCGCAGCGCGGCGTCCTGGCTGGCGGCGACGAGCGCAGTGGGCTGGCCGCGGGCGACTTCGAGCGCGAAGCTCGGTCCGCTGAGCACGCCCGCGCGCAGGCCGGGTGCCGCCTGCCGGGCGATCTCGTGGCCGAGCAGGCCGGTGCCGGCTTCGAAGCCCTTGCTGAGCCAGAGGGTGGCGGTGCCGTCCGGCAGGCGCTGCAGCATCTCGCGCAGCGCGGCCGTGGGCGTGGCCACGATGACCAGCCCCGTCAGCCCCGCATGGGCGACGGCGCCGGAAAAATCCGAGGTGAGTGCCAGCGCAGCCGGCAGGGCCACGCCGGGCAGGTAGCGCGCATTGCACCGCGAGGCCGCGATCTCGCGGGCCTGGCGGTCGTCACGGGCCCAGAGGACCGTGGGGTGGCGGGTGGCGGCCTGCGCCGCCAGCGCGGTGCCCCAGGCACCGGCGCCGAGCACCGTGATCTGCATTGCGCGAACCTGCCTGTCAGCGGATCAGCTGTTCAGCGCTTGCTGGCCTTGCTGCTGCTGGGCTTCGTACATGGCCTGGAAGTTCACTTCGGCCAGATGCACGGGCGGGAAGCCGGCGCGGGTGATCGTGTCGGCCACCACGGCGCGCAGGTAGGGATAGACGATGCCGGGGCAGGCGATGCCCAGGATCGGCTGCATCTGCTCGGGGTCGATGTTGCGGATCTCGAAGATGCCGGCTTCCTTGGCTTCGCACAGGAACAGGGTGCGGTCGCCGAGCTTGGTGGTGACGGTGGCGGTCACGCAGACTTCGTAGATGCCATCGGCGACGGGGCCGACTTCGACGCCGAGGTTGATGTCCACGGCCGGCTGGCCCTGCTCGATGAGGATCTGCGGCGAGTTCGGCTGTTCGAGCGACAGGTCCTTCAGGTACACGCGCTGGATCTGGAACACGGGTTGTTCTTGCGTGTCGATTGCGTCAGCCATGGTCGGGTTCTCGGTGGGGAAAAATCAATAAAACGCACGGGGTCGGTGCGGGTCGGCGGGAATATAGCAGCAGCGCTCCAGCGCATACTTGACCGCATGGCGCACCTCACCCTCATCCGTCACGGAGAAACCGACTCGAACCGCGTCCACCGCTTCCAGGGGCAGATGGACGTGCCGCTCAACGCCACCGGCCTGCTGCAGGCCGAGCGGCTGGCCGAGCGGCTGGCCGAGGAACGCTTTGATGTGGGTGTGGTCAGCGACCTGTCGCGCACCCGGGCGACCGCCGCGCCGCTGGCCGAGCGGATCGGGCTGACGCTGCGGCAGGACGCCCGCTGGCGCGAGCAGCATTTCGGGGTCTTCGAGGGGCAGCAGGTCCCCGACATCCTTGACCTGCACCCGGACCTCTGGGCCCAGTGGGTGCGGCAGGACGCCGACTTCGCGCTGCCCGGTGGCGGCGAGAGCATCCGGGCCTTCCACACGCGGGTCTGGTCGGCGCTGGATGCGCTGGCCGCCGCGCATGTCGGGCAGCGGGTGCTGGTGGTGACGCACGGCGGCGTGCTGGACATGGTCTGGCGCACGGTGCGCGGCCAGCCGCTGTCGAGTGCGCGGCAGTGCGCGATTCCGAATGCGGGCATCAACCGCCTGCACTGGCACGGCCCCGGGCGCGCCGAAATCGACGTCTGGGCCGACGATGCCCACCTCGCCGGCCTGCCGCCGCAGCCGTCGACGGTGTCGCTGAGCGTGCGTTACGGCGCGGGCGTGTCGGCGCCCTGAACCCGGTGTGCCGCGGCCAGCGCGGTGACCGGCCCGGCCAGCGCCGTGCGCACCGTGGCGCCGTCCATCGATCCGGACTGCGCGGCCTGCACCATCCGCTCCAGCGTGCCCGCGTGTGGCATCACGGTGCCGAGGAACAGCGGCCGCGGTCCCTGCGCGCCCTTCAGCACCAGCAGCGTCGGGAAGTTCTCGATGTCCAGCGCCTCGTCGCCGAGGGTGTCGCTGTGGTCCTCGATGTCGATCCAGGCGAAGCGCACGTCCGGGTGCGCCTGCGCGACCTGCGCGAAGGTGGCGGCGTAGGCCTGGCAGGCGACGCACCAGCCGGCGCACAGGCAGGCGACGGTGAGCGAAGTCGGGGGCTCGGGTGGGACGGACATGGGCCGCCAGTGTATCGACCGTCGCGTAGCATGTAGCGCATCCTCTTGGAACGTCCTGGACGAATTCAGATGCCCGTGATCCGACTCTGCGCTGCCTGGCTGGCGCTTCTGGTGCTGCAAGGCGCACAGGCTGCCACCCCGGCGGCCGCCGCCGACACCATGACCGCCCGCGTCGCCGCCTGCACCGCCTGCCACGGCCAGGAAGGCCGCGCCACGCCCGATGGCTACTTCCCGCGCATCGCCGGCAAGCCCGCGGGCTACCTGTTCAACCAGCTCGTCAACTTCCGCGACGGCCGCCGCCAGTACCGCCCGATGACGCACCTGCTCGACCACCTGAGCGACGACTACCTGCGCGAGATCGCCGAGCATTTCGCATCGCTGGAGGTGCCGTACCCGCCGCCGGCCAAGCCTGGGCTGGCCCCGGCGGTGCTGGCGCAGGGCCGGGCGCTGGTGCTCAAGGGCGATGCCGCACGCGACATCCCCGCCTGCGTGCGCTGCCACGGCGACGCGATGACCGGGGTAGCGCCGGCCATTCCGGGCCTGCTCGGCTTGCCGCGCGACTACCTGAACTCCCAGCTCGGCGCCTGGCAGGCTGGCCAGCGCCACGCCGCTGCGCCGGACTGCATGGCCAAGATCACCAGCAAGCTCACCTCGACCGACATCACCGCCGTCGCCGCCTGGCTGGCCGCGCAACCTGTGCCGGTGCCGTCGAAGGCGGTGGAGCGCTCGGCGCTGGCGCAGCCGCTGCCGACGGACTGCGGGGGTGTGCAATGAAGCGCGTCCTCACCTGGGGCCTGGGCGGCCTGCTCGGTGTGCTGGCGCTGGGCGCGGCGGCGATCGCCTGGCTGGATGCGGCCGACGCGCCACCCTCCGCCAACCCGCGCCCGGTCGCGACCGACGCCGCGGCGATCGACCGGGGCCGCTACCTCGCGCAGGCCGGCAATTGCGCCGCCTGCCACACCCGCCGCGGCGAGCCACCTTACGCGGGCGGCGAGGCGCTGGTCACGCCCTTCGGCACCGTCTATGGCGGCAACCTCACGCCGCATGCCACCACCGGCCTGGGCGCCTGGAGCACCGACGACTTCTGGCGCGCGCTGCACCACGGCCGTTCCCGCGACGGGCGGATGCTGACCCCCGCCTTCCCCTATCCGCACTTCACGCAGGTCACGCGCGAGGACAGCGATGCGCTGTTCGCCTTCCTGCGCAGCGTGCCGGCGGTGGACCGGCCGAACACGCCGAACGCGCTCGCCTTCCCCTACGACACCCAGCTCGCGCTGAAGGTCTGGCGGGCGCTGTACTTCCGGCCCGGCACCTTCGTCGCGCAGCCCGCGAAATCCGCCGAGTGGAACCGTGGCGCCTACCTCGTCAACGGGCTGGGCCACTGTGCGGCCTGCCACGGCGCACGCAACGCGATGGGCGCGACGATCGCCGGCCGCGAATTCGACGGCGCGCCGATTCCGGGGCAGGGCTGGTACGCCCCGGCGCTCACGCTCGCCGCCGAAGGCAGCGTCGCCGCGTGGCCGGTGGCGGACGTCGTGGGTCTGCTGCGCGACGGCGTGGCGCCGGGCACGGGCGCGGTCGTGACCGGCCCGATGGCCGAGGTCGTCGCCCGCAGCACGCAGCACCTCCGCCTGGCCGACGCGCAGGCGATGGCCGTGTTCCTGCGGGACCTGCCCGTGCACCCGCCCGAGGAGCCGCCGCGGGTGCGTCCCGCCGACGCCCGCACGCTCGACCGCGGCGCCAGGCTCTACGCCGACCACTGCGCCACCTGCCACGGCGAGCGCGGCGAGGGCCAGCCCGGCGCCTTCCCCGCGCTGGCCGGCAACCGCGCGGTGACGATGACGGACCCGACCAACCTCGTGCGCGTGATCCTGCAGGGCGGCTACGGCCCGTCCACCGCAGGCCGCCCGCGCCCGCACGGGATGCCCCCGTTCGGCCACCTCCTCGACGACGCCGACATCGCCGCCATCACCACCCATGTGCGCAGCGCCTGGGGCAACACCGGAACGCCGGTGAACCAGGTGCAGGTGGTGCAGCTGCGCGAAGGGCGTGATTGAATGTGGTGAAGCATGGGATTTTCGCGCGATGCCTCAATTTGAGGCAATCCAGGAAAATCCATGGCGTGACAATGACTTGCGAACACTCCGCACCGCTTGTGAACAACGTTATCCACAGGCTGCGGGGATAACCGGAGCCGGCCATGGCTGTCAGTGTTTTCGACCTTTTCAAGATCGGCATCGGGCCGTCCAGCTCCCACACGGTCGGGCCGATGCGCGCGGCACGGCTGTTCACGCAGGGTCTGCTGCACGCGGATCTGCTGGATTGCGCAGCCCGGGTACAGGTCGATCTGTACGGCTCGCTGGGGGCCACTGGCCAGGGCCACGGCAGCGACACTGCCGTGCTGCTGGGCCTGGGCGGGCACGAGCCGGACACGGTGGACGTGGACCTGATCCCGGTGCTGCTGGACGACTTGCGCCAGCGCCAGCGTGTGGTGCTTGACGGCACGCACCCGGTTGCATTCGACGAGGACCGCGATATCGTGTTCCACCGCCGCGCAACCCTGCCGCTGCACGCCAACGGCATGCGTTTCTCGGCCTTCGACGCGGCGGGGGCGGTGCTGGCCGAGCGGGTGTACTACTCGGTGGGCGGCGGCTTCGTCATCAGCGAGCAGGTCGCCGCGGACGGCCAGCGCCAGAAGCTGATCGCGCCCGACACCAGCGTGCTGCCGCTGCCGTTCCACAGCGGCGCTGACCTGCTGGTGCTGACGCAGGCGCACGGCTGCTCGATCGCCGAGGTGATGCGCCGCAACGAGCGCCACTGGCGGACCGACGCCGAAACCGATGCCGGTTTGCTGCGCATCTGGGCGGTGATGCAGGCGTGTGTCGAGCGCGGTTGCCGCACAGAGGGCACGCTGCCTGGCGGCTTCAAGGTGCGGCGGCGGGCGGCAGCGTTGTCGCGGGCGCTCGCGGCACTGGACGCGCGAGGGGCCAAGGCAGCCGATCCGCTGGTCGTGCTCGACTGGGTGAACCTGTACGCGCTGGCGGTGAACGAGGAAAACGCGGCAGGCGGGCGGGTCGTCACGGCGCCGACGAACGGAGCGGCCGGGATCATCCCCGCGGTGCTGCACTACTACGTCCGCTTCGTGCCGGGGGCGGACGAGCGGGGCGTCATCGACTTCCTGCTGACCGCGGCAGCGATCGGCCTGCTCTACAAGGAAAACGCCAGCATCTCGGGCGCCGAGGTGGGCTGTCAGGGTGAGGTCGGTGTGGCGTGTTCGATGGCGGCAGCGGGCCTGTGCGCGGTGCTGGGCGGCTCGCCGGAGCAGGTCGAGAACGCCGCCGAGATCGGCATGGAGCACCACCTGGGCCTGACCTGCGACCCGGTGGGCGGGCTGGTGCAGATTCCTTGCATCGAGCGCAACGCCATCGCCTCGGTCAAGGCGATCAACGCCGCGCGCATGGCCCTCTACGGCGACGGTACCCACCACGTCAGCCTCGACAAGGTCATCAAGACCATGCGCGAGACCGGGGCGGACATGCTGACCAAGTACAAGGAGACCGCCCGCGGCGGGCTGGCGGTCAACATCGTGGCGTGCTGAGCCTCAGTCGGCCAGCACGACACCCGCTTCCGGCAGCCGCACCTGGTTGTCCGTGCTGAACTGGTAGTCCTGGAACACGTGCTCGGCCGTGAGCAGCTGGAAGCGGCCGTCGGCGTGGCGGTGCGTCGTGTCCTTCAGGCGCCAGGTCAGCTGGCCGCAGGTCCAGATGTCGAAGTTGCGCATCTGCGTGCACAGGCAGGTCTTGTCCATCACCGAGATGCGCTTGGCGCCCGGGTGCGCCGCCACTTCGCGGTTGTAGGACGTGATGTAGGCGCACTTGCCGTTGGCATCGAGCAGGTAGCCGTAGGCCTCGCAGTTCGGGCGGATGCCGTCGCCGATGCCCGGGCTCGACTTGATCATGCGCATCGGGTAGCCGGTCGGCGAGATCTGGTTGACCTCGATGTCGTCCTCGTCGGCCTTGAAGTATTCCTGCTTGACGTCGTCGGGCAGGCCGCATTCCTTGGTCACGGTGAAGCGGGTCGCCACCTGCACGCCGGCCGCGCCCATCTCCATGAAGCGCACCGCGTCGCTGCCGGTGAAGATGCCGCCGGCGGGCAGCACGGGGATGTCGAGCTGCTCGGCCTTCATCCAGGTCAGGATCTCGGCCACGATGGTGGCCAGGTCGTATTCGGCCCAGTCCATGCCGAAGCCGAGGTGGCCGCCGGCCAGCGGGCCCTCGACCACGATGTAGTCGGGCAGGCGGTTCAGGCGGGCGTTCTTCTTCAGGAAGAGCTGCAGCGCGCGCAGGCTGGACACGATGATGCCGAGCTTGACGTCGCGGAAGCGCGGGTGGTCCTCGATCAGCGCGAAGGAGCCCAGGTGCAGGCCGGCGGCGAGCGTGATGCCGTCGATGCCGGCGTCCATCGCGGAGGCCATGCGCACCTTCAGCGTCTCCTTCGGCGCGTTCATCGTCAGCTTTTCCATGCAGTTGATGAACACCATGCCGCTGCCCTGCTTGCGGGTCATGGTGCGCTCGACGTGCAGGCGCGTGGCTTCGGCGAGGTGGCCGAGGTCGAACTTGACGGCCGACTTGTCGGCGGACTCGACGTTGAGCTTGTAGAGCGCCTGCTTGGCCTTGACGTACTTGGTCTTGTAGCGGCGGTCGGTGACCGTCTTGATCATTGCATCGGAGATGTGGCCGACACCACCCAGACGCGCCGCCTCCAGCGCCAGATCGGAAGAGGAAATGTCCACCCCCATGCCGCCGACCATGATGGGCACCAGTTCGTGGCGGCCCATCTGCATGCGGAAGTCGTCCAGTCTTTTCATCGCGTATGTCCTCGGGGCGGACCCCTGTAGTTCTCAAGCCTCTTCATCAGGCGCAGCCTGCCAGTGCAGTGTGACTGTGCCACGCCGTGTGCACGGTGCGTATTGTCATGGACTTGCCGCGTCAGTCTGGTGTGGTCGGTGTCTGGGGTCCGTACAAGTCCACGGCAACGGCAGGGTCTAATTTTATTGCCTGGTCAATCATTGACTGAGCAATAAAATTTCTCCCCATGAACACGATTGATTCCGCAGCGGTGCCGCGCCCGCCGATCTACACCGCCGAGACCTACCGCCCCGAGCGCAGCCTGGGCCTGCTGATGCGCCAGGTGCTGACCTCGATCCTGCAGGAGGCCGACCGCCGGCTGGACGTGCTGGACCTGACCCACGCGCAGTGGCTGCCGCTGTTCCAGCTGCTGTGCCGGCCCGAGGACACGACCGCGGTGACGCTGGCGCGCGACCTGCAGGTCGATCCGGCGGGCGTGACCCGCGTGCTGGACCGGCTCGAAGCGAAGCAGCTCGTGCGGCGCGAGCGCTCCTGCACCGACCGGCGCGTGGTGAATCTGGCCCTGACCGACACGGGCCGCGCGGTGGCCGAGCAGGTGCCGCCGGTGCTGACGGAGGTGCTGAACCAGCACCTGCAGGGCTTCTCGGTCGAGGAATTCGAGCAGCTCATGGGGCTGCTGCGCCGGCTGCTGGCCAACGGGGAAGCGATGCGGGCGCCCGTGGTGGCCCCCCGCGACGAGGGCGCGGCATGAACCGCCAGAACACGAGGACCCCGGTCGTCGGCGCGCTGGCGCTGGCGGCGGCGCTGGTGATGACCGGGTGCGCGAGCCCGGGCCGGCCGATTCCCGTGCAGGCCGCGCTGGCCCCGACGCAGCTCGGTCTCGCGGCCGACACCGGCGCACTCGCCGCTGGCGACGGCTGGTGGAAGGCGCTCGGCGACCCGGCGCTCGACACGCTGGTCGAGCGCGCCACGGCCGACCACCCGAGCGTGCAGGCGGCCATGGCGCGGCTGGCGCGTGCGCAGGCCGCCAGCCATGGCGCCCAGGCCGGTGACGAGCCGCAGATCGGCCTGTCCGCCGACGCGACCCGCCAGCGCTACACCGCCAACGGCCTCGTGCCGCCGCCGATCGCCGGCAGCGTGCGCGACACCGGCACGTTGCAGATCGGCGGCACGTGGTCGCTGGACTTCTTCGGCCGCCACCGTGCCGCGCTCGCCGCCGCCGTTGGCCAGGAGCAGGCGCTGCAGGCCGAGCTGTCGGCCGCCCGGCAGGCCCTGGCCGGCGCCGTGACGCGCCAGTACCTCGCGCTGGCCCGCCTGCTGGCACAGCGCGACGTGGCCGACCGCACCACCGCGCTGCGCCAGCAGACGCTGGAGCTGGTGCAGCGCCGCGTGAAGGGCGGGCTGGACACCCAGGTCGAGCTGCGCCAGGCCGAATCCACGGTGCCCGATGCGCGCACCCAGCGCCTCGTGCTCGACGAGCAGATCACCCTGGTGCGCCACGCGCTGGCTGCGCTGACCTCGCAGGCGCCGACCGCGCTCGATGCGCTGGCGCCGCGGCTGGACGCGCTGCAGGTGCCCGCGCCCGAAACCGGCCGCATCGGCACCGACTTGCTCGGCCGCCGCGCCGACATCGTCGCGGCGCGCTGGCGCGTCGAGGCCGCCATGCAGGGCGTGCGCGAGGCGCGGGCGCAGTTCTATCCCGATGTGCAGCTCAACGCCTTTGTCGGGCTGAGCGCACTCGGGCTGGACCGGCTGGTCCAGTTCGACAGCCGGCAGGCCGGTGTCGGCCCGGCGCTGCGCCTGCCGCTGTTCGACGGCGGACGGCTGCGGGCGCAGCTGCAGTCGCGCTCGGCCGATCTGGATGCGTCGATCGCGGCCTACAACGGCGCGCTGCTCGACGCAGTGCGCGAAGCCGCCGACGCGCTGACCAGCACCGCCGCCGTGCAGGCCCAGCGCACCGAGCAGGCCCGCGCGCTGCAGGCCGCCGAACAGGCCCACGACACCGCGCAGCGCCGTTTCGGCGCCGGGCTGGGCAACTACCTCGTCGTGCTGACCGCCGAGCAGCAGCTGCTGGCCCAGCGCCGCGCTGCGGTCGATCTGCGCGCCCGCGCCTTCGACACCCGGGTGCAGCTGATGCAGGCCCTCGGGGGCGGCTACACCGCGGCCAACCTCCCGCCGGACGCGCCGAACCTGCCCGACGCCGCACGCACGACGGCCCAGAACAACCAATGAAAACGAGTTCCCGATGAGCAACCCTGCGACTGACGTTTCCCCGAAGCCGACCGCGTCCGCAAACCCCCGCCGCCGCGCGCTGACCACCATCGCCGCCGTGGCCGTGCTGGCCGGCGGTGGTTACGGCGCGTGGTGGGCGCTCTATGCCCGCCACAGCGAGAGCACCGACAACGCCTACGTCCAGGCCCGCGTGGTGCAGGTCACCGCGCTGGCCGGCGGCACCGTCAAGGCGGTCGAGGCCGACGACACCGACCACGTCCGTGCCGGCCAGGTGCTGCTGCGGCTGGACGCGACCGACGCGAAGCTCGCGCTGGAGCAGGCCGAGGCCCAGCTCGCGCAGACCGTGCGCGAAGTGCGCCAGATCTACACTGGCAACGACACGCTCGGCACGCAGGTCGCCCAGCGCGAGGCCGATCTCAAGCGCGCCCAGGCCGATCTGGCCCGCGCGCAGGACGACGTGAACCGCCGTGCCCCGCTGGTCGAGAGCGGTGCGGTCGGCCGCGAGGAGTTCAACCACGTCACCGCGCAGCTCGCCTCGGCGCGCAGCGTGGTCGCCGCCGCGAAATCCGCGCTCGACACCGCGCACGAGCAGCAGCGCAGCAACGGCATCCTCACCGATGGCGGCAGCGTCGAGTCGCAGCCGCAGGTGCAGCGCGCCGCGGGCAAGGTGCGCGAGGCGTGGATCGCGCTCAAGCGCACCGAGCTGCTCGCGCCGGTCGATGGCCACATCGCCCGCCGCAGCGTGCAGCTCGGCCAGCGCGTGCAGCCGGGCACGCCGGTGATGTCGGTGGTCGATCTGCAGGGTG
Source organism: Sphaerotilus montanus (assembly GCF_013410775.1). Lineage (NCBI taxonomy): Bacteria > Pseudomonadati > Pseudomonadota > Betaproteobacteria > Burkholderiales > Sphaerotilaceae > Sphaerotilus > Sphaerotilus montanus. The sequence continues at coordinate 2,469,963 of NZ_JACCFH010000001.1, forward strand.
CCTGGGTCGATGCCAACTTCAAGGAAGGCCAGCTGCGTGCGCTGCGCCTGGGCCAGCCGGCGGAGCTGGTGGCCGATGTGTATGGCGACAAGGTGGTCTACCACGGCCGCATCGCCGGGCTGGGCGCGGGCACGGGTGCGGCGTTCTCGCTGCTGCCGGCGCAGAACGCCACCGGCAACTGGATCAAGGTGGTGCAGCGCGTGCCGGTGCGCATCGTGCTGGACCGGGCCGAGGTCGCGGCGCACCCGCTGCGGGTCGGGCTGTCGATGACCGTCACGGTGGACGTGGCCAGGCAGGACGGCGCCGTGCTGCCCGCCGTGGCGGCCACCGCGCACCCGGACCGCACCGAGGTCTATGACGGCCTGGAGCGCGAGGCCGAGGCCGACGTGCAGCGCATCATTGCCGCCAACCTCGGCCGTGTCGGCGTGGCGGCCTCGACCGCCCGCAAGCCGGCATGAGCGCGCCCGCCGCGACCGCCGGCGCGGCACCCCACGCGCCACCCCCGCCGCTCGAAGGCGGCCAGCTCGCGCTCGGCACGCTGGCGCTGTCGCTGGCGACCTTCATGAACGTGCTGGACTCGTCGATCGCCAACGTCTCGCTGCCGGCGATCGCGGGCGACCTGGGCGTGAGCCCGTCGCAGGGCACCTGGGTCATCACCAGCTTCGGCGTGGCCAACGCGATCTCGGTGCCGCTGACCGGCTGGCTGACGCAGCGCTTCGGCGCGGTGAAGCTGTTCACCTGGAGCGTGCTGCTGTTCGTGGTGGCGTCGTGGCTGTGCGGGTTCGCGCCGTCGCTGGAGGCGCTGATCGTGTTCCGCGTGATGCAGGGGCTGGTGGCCGGGCCGATGATCCCGCTGTCGCAGACGCTGCTGCTGTCGAGCTACCCGCGCACCAAGGCGGGCACGGCGCTGGCGCTGTGGGGCATGACGACGCTGGTGGCGCCGGTGGTCGGGCCGCTGCTGGGCGGCTGGATCACCGACCATGTGCATTGGGCGTGGATCTTCTACATCAACGTGCCGGTCGGGCTGCTCGCGGCTGGCATCACCTGGCGCATCTACCGCCACCGCGAGACGCCGACCCGGCAGCTGCCGATCGACACGGTGGGGCTGGCGCTGCTGGTCCTCTGGGTGGGCGCGCTGCAGCTGATGCTCGACAAGGGCCACGAGCTGGACTGGTTCCATTCGCCGACCGTGATCGCGCTGGCGGTGGTGGCGGTGTTCGGCTTCGCGGTCTTCGTCGCCTGGGAGCTGACGGACGCGCATCCGGTGGTCGATCTGCGGCTGTTCGCGCGGCCGAACTTCCTCTACGGCGCGCTGACGCTGTCGGTGGCCTACGGGCTGTTCTTCGGCAACATCGTGCTGCTGCCGATGTGGCTGCAGCAGTGGGTCGGCTACACCGCCACCTGGGCGGGCATGGCGATGGCGCCGGTGGGCGTGCTGGCCATCCTGCTGACACCGCTGGTGGGCAAGAAGGTGTCGGTGTGGGACCCGCGCTGGATGGCGACCGGCGCGTTCATCTGCTTCTCGCTGGTGCTGTGGCTGCGCAGCCGCTTCACGCTGCAGACCGACTTCGTCTCGATCCTGATCCCGACGGTGATCCAGGGCGCGGCGCTGTCGTTCTTCTTCATCCCGCTGACGACGCTGACCTTGTCGGGACTGGACCCGTCACGGGTGCCGGCCGCGGCGGGGCTGTCGAACTTCGTGCGCATCACGGCCGGCGCGATGGGGACCTCGGTGGCCACGACGGTCTGGCAGGACCGCGCGGTGATGCACCACGCCCACCTGGCCGAGCGGCTGAACGCGGGCGATCCGGTGACCGACGAAGCGCTGCGGTCGATCCAGTCCGGCGGTTTCAGCCTGGAGCAGGCGCTGGCGCAGATCGAGCGGCTCATCAGCCAGCAGGCCTACACCCGCGCGGCGGACGACGTGTTCCTGGTGTCGGCGGGGATCTTCCTGCTGCTGATTCCGCTGGTGTGGCGCACCTCCAGGCCGCCGCGGCTGGGCCGGGCCGCGCCGGTCGACGCGGGCGGGGCGCACTGAAGCGGCCCGCGCCGGGGCAGGCTGGTCAGACCGGCGCTTCGGCGGCCAGCAGCCGGTCGAATTCCTCGGCCAGCACCGGGCGGGCGTAGAGGTAGCCCTGCCCGTAGTCGCAGCTGGCGGCCAGCAGCAGGTCGTGCTGCGCCTGTGTCTCGATGCCTTCGGCGACGACCTTCAGGCCGAGCTTGTGCGCCATCATCACGATGCCCTCGCACAGCGCCAGCTCCGGCGAGTCCGGCTGCAGGTCGCGCACGAAGGAGCGGTCGATCTTGATGTAGTCGATGTCGAAGCGGTTCAGGTAGGCCAGCGAGGAGTAGCCGGTGCCGAAGTCGTCGAGCGCGACCTGGATGCCGGCATCGCGCAGCTTGAGCATCTGGTCGAGCACCTGCGAGCCGGCCTCCATCAGCAGGCCTTCGGTGATCTCCAGCACGACGCTGTGGCCGTCCAGTCCGAGTTCGCTCAGGTGCTGGCGCCAGGCGATCAGGTCGATCCGGCTGTTCTGGAACTGCAACGGCGAGACGTTGACGCTGACCTGGAACTGCGGCCGGTGCACGCGCCAGCGCGCCGTCTGGTGCATCGCTTCGTGGAAGACCCAGCTGCCGAGGGCGTGGATCATGCCGGTCGACTCGGCCACCGGGATGAACTCCACCGGGCTGACCACGCCGCGTGTCGGGTGGGTCCAGCGCACCAGCGCCTCGGCCTTGCAGATCCGGCCGCTGGCCAGCTCGACGATGGGCTGGTAGCAGAGGTGGAACTGCTGCTTCTCCAGCGCGGGGCGCAGGTCGGAGATCAGCCGCATGCGCTCCTGCGCGACCTGCTGCATCGAGGGCGTGAAGTACTGGCTGCGGTTGCGGCCCTGCTGCTTGGCGACGTACATCGCCTGGTCGGCATTCTTGAGCAGCCCGTTGACATCGTGGACGCCATCGGTCGGGTAGAGGGTGATGCCCAGGCTGCCCGAGACATAGGCCTGGTCCGAGCCCAGCGCGAAGGGCTCGCTCACCGCCTGCAGCACGGCCTGCGCCACCCGCGCAACCGACGATGGATCCGCCAGTCCGCCGAGCACCAGCGTGAACTCGTCGCCGCCGAGCCGCGCGACGATGTCGGTGCCGCGCACGCACTGCTGCAGGCGGTGTGCCGCTTCCTGCAGCAGCACGTCGCCCCAGGCGTGGCCGAGCGTGTCGTTGACCTCCTTGAAGTTGTCGAGGTCGAGCATCAGCAGCGCCATCGACTGTCCGGTGCCGTCGCTGCGGGACATCTCCTGCTGCAGCCGGGTGAGGAACATGTTGCGGTTGGGCAGGCCGGTCAGCGTGTCGTAGTTGGCCTGCTGCCAGATGAGGTCCTGCGCGCGCTTCTGCTGGGTGATGTCGCCGATGCTGCCGACCATGCGCAGCGGCTGGCCGTCCGGAGCCCGCTCGACGACGCGGCCACGGTCCTGCACCCAGAGCAGGCGGCCGTCCTTGCGGCGCATGTGGTGCTCCTGCAGGTAGGTGGAGCGGCCGGCGAGGCAGTCGTCGAGCGCGCGCTGGACGTCGGCCCGTTCCTCGTCCGGCACACAGCACCAGAAGTCGTCCAGCGTGCCGCTGAATTCGGCCGGGTCGTAGCCGAACAGCGTGTGCCAGCGCTGGCTCAGCGTGAGCCGGCCGCTGGGCAGGTGCCAGTCCCAGACGGCGTCTCCGGTGGCCTCCAGCGCGTGCAGCAGGCGCCGCTCGCTGTCCTCGGCGCGCATCTGCGCGCGGTGCAGGTCGGTGATGTCATGCGCGATCACGAGAATGCGGGGCAGACCGTCCGGGCCGGAGAAGGGTTTCTTGATCGAGCGGAAGTGGCTGATCTCGCCGGTGCGGGCATCCCGCGACTCCTCCAGCACGGTCTCGGTCTGGCCGCTGGCCATGATGGCCAGCACGTTCTGGCGCATGGCCTCTGCCATCTCGGGCGGCACGCCGAAGTCGCGGTCGAGGTGGCCCACGATCGCCTCGGGGGTGGTGCCATAGAACGCGGCCACTGGCTGGTTGGCCAGCAGGAAACGGCCTTCGTGGTCCTTCAGCAGGATCAGGTCCGGGCTTTCATCGAGCACGGTGCGCAGCAGCGCGGTCTGGGCCTCCAGGTCCGCCTCGGTGCGGTGCAGGCGATCGGCGAGCCAGCGCAACGAGCCATCGGCCGTGGAGGCTGCATGCAGGCACGTGCGGAGGGTCTGCATCGATTGGTCGTCCAGTGCTTCGGTCATGCGTGTCTCGCACGGTCGGGGGAGGGGCGTGGGAACAAGGGGTGTGGCCAGTCGTTATCGGCAGGCGCCAGGCAGACCGGATGCCGGCGCAGCGAGGTGCGGGAATCGGTCACGAATTTCCGGCTGCGCACGGCGGCGGGCTTCAGGATTCAGAATTGACGGCCATGACCATCGAGCTTTCTGACTGCGGCCTGCCGCCGCCTTTGCATCCGTGTCCGTGTCCGCGTCTGCCTTTGCCTGGGCGGGCGTGATGGACTTTGTCAATCTGCCACTGCTGGCCGTCTCGGCGCTGGTGTTCCTGAGCGTGCTGGCGGGACTGTTCTCGGCGCGCATCGGGTTCTCGTTCCTGCTGGTGTTCCTGGCCGCGGGCATCCTGGCTGGCGAGAACGGTCCGGGCGGCGTGCGCTTCGACGACGTGCGCCTGAGCTTCTGGGTCGGCAACGTGGCGCTGGCGGTCATCCTGCTCGATGGCGGCCTGCGCACCTCGTTCGCCACCTTCCGCACCGGCTTGCGGCCGGCGCTGCTGCTGGCCACGGCCGGTGTGGTGCTGTGCGCCGGGCTGACCGCCGTGGCCGGGCGGCTCATCGTCGGGCTGGACTTGCCGGCGGCGCTGCTGCTTGGCGCCATCGTCGGCTCGACCGACGCGGCGGCGGTGTTCTCGCTGCTGCAGCGCTCCGGGGTGACGCTCAACGAGCGCGTGGCCGCGACGCTGGAGATCGAGTCCGGCATGAATGATCCGATGGCCGTCTACCTGACGCTGGCCTTCCTCGCACTGCTGACCGGCGCTGGTGCAGCGCCGGGCGCGGCCAGTGACTCGGCGGCGTGGGCGATGGCCCTGTCCTTCGTCCGCCAGTTCGGCTGGGGGCTGGCGCTGGGCGTGCCCGGAGGGCTCGCGATGGCGTGGCTGCTGCGGCGGCTGGCACGGCTGGGTCTGGCCGGCGGGGCGCGGGCGCTGCTGCTGGTGTCCGGCGGGCTGGTGGTCTTTGCGGCCACGGGGCTGCTGGAGGGCTCGGGCTTTCTGGCGGTCTACCTGTTCGGCCTGATCGTGGCGAACCGGGCGGCGGCCGAAGCCGAGCCGGCGCTGGCCGCCATGGACGGCTACGCGTGGCTGTCCCAGGCGGGGCTGTTCCTGCTGCTGGGCCTGCTGGTGACGCCGAGCCGGCTGGTGGCCGACGCCGTGCCCGCGCTGGGCGTGGCGGCGGCGCTGATCGTGGTGGCGCGGCCGGTGGCGGTGTGGCTGTGCCTGAAGCCGCTGCGCTTCACCGGCGCGGAGATCGGCTTCATCGCCTGGGTGGGGCTGCGCGGCGCGGTGCCGATCGTGCTGGCGCTGTTCCCGCTGCTGGCCGGGGTGCCGCAGGCGGCGCAGCTGTTCCATGTCGCCTTTGTCGTGGTGCTGGTGTCGCTGCTGCTGCAGGGCTCGACCATCGGCCTGCTGGCGCGCCGGCTGGGCGTGGCGCTGCCGGAGGCGCACGACGAGGCGCACCAGCGCGCGGTGTACGGCGACTTCATGCTGGACGCGGGGCAGTCGGTCGGCGCGGTCTGCCAGTTCTACGGCCTGCCGGAGCCGGATCCCGCCGCGGGTCCGCCACAGGCCGCACTGGGGGCCTGGCTCGCTGCTGCGCTGGGCCGCCCGCCGGTGCTGGGCGATGGCGTGTGGCTCGGCCGGGCGCGGCTGAGCGTGCGGGAGTTGCGCGACGGGCAGATCCGCCGCGTCGGTCTGGTGCTGCCCACGGACCGCACCGACGCGGACGGCGGGACCTGACTCAGGTGCCCGTCGCCCGGCTGGCGGCCAGCACGACGCAGGTGGTCGTCGCGTGGGCATACAGCTTGCCGTCTGCGCCGACCAGCCGGCCTTCGGCAAAACCGACCTGGCGTCCGGCGTTGATGACACGCCCCTCGGCGCGCACCAGCCCGACCTGCGGCGTCAGCGCGCGGATGTAGCTAACCTTCAGCTCGGCCGTCGTGTAGCCGCGTCCGGCCGGCAGCGTGGTGTGGACCGCGCAGGCCACGCACGAATCGAGCAGCGTGGCGATCCAGCCACCGTGGATGGTGCCCATCGGGTTGGCGAAGCGGGCGTGCGGGCGGCCCTGCCAGACGAAGCGACCGTGTTCGAACTCGACCGGCCAGAAGTCCATCGTCTCGCCGATCGGCAGCGAGGGCAGCGCGCCACGGCCGACCGCCTCGAACCACTCCAGACCGCTCAGGTGGGCGATCTGGTCCGGGCGGGCGAGGCCGGTCGGGGCGAGGCGGGCACGCACGCGGGCCTCGTCGGCCTCCCAGCGGGCGAGGGTGGCGGCGGTGTCGTGGTGATCCTGGGGACGGTGGGTGGTCATGTGCGGGATCCTGGAAGTTCGGATCCGCAGCAGACCATGCGCTGTCATGACCCGGCTGTCACGCTGGAGTCAGCGCCTGCCGCAGCGGGCTGCAGGCGCCGGCGAGTTTCAAGTCGTGGCACTGACCGGCTGGATCATCGCCACCGGTTCGGGCGCGAGCAGCGTGCCCTGGCGCAGCCCGCGCACGGTGCCCATGCCGAGACCGAACACCACCAGCGAGGTCAGTGCCAGCAGCATCGGCCCGAGCACGGCCAGCAGCCCGCCCGGTGTGGCGAGCTGCACGGTCAGCCCGGCCAGCGCCGCCATCGGGAACGACAGCCCCCAGTGCGCGACCGTGAACGCCTGCGCGACGATGCGCCGGGCCAGCGTGGCGGCCCAGAGGAAGCTGAACAGGGCCATGCCCCAGAGCATCCAGCCCAGCACGGGCGGTGCACCGAGCTGCAGCGCCGACAGCCCGATCACCGCCGGTGGCGCGATCAGGATGAAGACCGACGGCATCAGCCGCTCCGGCCACAGCCCCTGCACGGCGATGCGCACCACCAGCAGCGCCAGCACCAGCGGCCAGAACAGCACGCCGATGCCGAACTGCGCGGCCGACCATTCGGCATGGCCGAGCGTGACCCCCGCCAGCGGCACCAGCACGTTGCCGACCACCGGGATGATCAGCGCAGGGGTGACCACCTGCCACTGCAGCCCGCCGGCCTTGTTGCCGTTCCACCAGCGGCTGACGACCCACAGCGTCACGCCGAGCTGGCCCAGGCTGCCGGCCCACCAGAGCACGTTGGCGACCGCCCCCGCGCCGGTCAGGCCGACCGCGACCGTGGCCAGCAGAATCAGCGAGACCGGTATCGTGGCCAGGAAGGTGTGGCGCACCGGGTGGGCGCGGTCGTCCTTCCAGGCGTCGGGGTGGCGCTGCAGCCGCACGGCGCTCGCGGTGGCCAGTGCCAGGAAGACGAGTGCTGCGAGTCCGCCGAAGACGACCGCGATGGTGCCGGTGACCTCGCCCATCAGCGGTGCGGCACGCAGCCACGCCAGCGACAGGCCGCACAGCCCCATCACGATCGAGAACCAGGCGGGCGAGAGGAACTTGAGCGGGGGCTGCGTGGAGGCCATGGAGCGGGTCGGTGGAGAGTCAGTCGAACGAGATCGGGGCGGGGCGGGCGACCTGACCGCCCTGGGCGACCCAGGCGTCGATGCCACCCGCCACCGACTGTACCGAGACATAGCCCATCTCGTGCAGCGTGCAGGCCGCCAGCGCGGCGCGGCCGCCGGTCTTGCAGTACAGGACGATCTTCAGGTCGCGCGGCTCGTAGGCGGGCATGCCCGAGAGCTTGAATTCCAGCAGGCCGCGCGGGATGTTGACGGCGCCCGGCAGGTGACCAGTGGCGTATTCGTCGGGCTCGCGCACGTCGAGCACCAGATCGGCATCCAGCAGGGAGGTGCTGGCGGCGGCGGGGGAAATTTCCGCGGTGCGGGCGCGGGCAGCGGCGACGAGATCGTGGGCGGTTTTCATGGAAGTGCTCCAGGGTTTGATGCCCCTTAGGGTAGACGACTGCGGCCAGCGGCGCCAGTCCGGCCAGCCTTTCCGGCAGGCCTGTGCCATGACCTGCCACAGGGTGTTTGATACGGGTGGGTGTATAAAGCGGAGCATGCATGATCTTGTTCGTTCTGTGGCCCCGCATGGGCCATCCCGGCGCCAGTTCGGCTGGCTGGGTGCGGCGCTGGCGCTGACGTGGCTGGTGGGGTGTTCGAATGCCGACGAAGCCGATGGCAAGTCGGTGAGCCTGGAGGTGGCGCGGGCCGAGCTGGCTGCAGGGCGCGTGCGCCTGTTCGATCTCCGCGAGCCGCAGGAGCACGCCACAGGCGTTGCACCGGGTGCGACGCTGCTGCCGATGAGCCAGCTGGGCGCGCGCCTGGCGGAGATTCCCCGGGACCCGGCCCAGCCTGTGCTGCTGATCTGCCAGACCCAGAACCGGTCGGGCAAGGTGGCGGCGGCGCTGCGGGAGCGGGGCTACACCCATGTGCACTACGTGCACGGAGGCATGGGCGGCTGGGCGGGCAAGGGCTGGCCCATGGTCGCTCCACCCCGCTGATCCGCCCGCCCTGTCGCCACGGCGTTTCCCCTGATTTTCCGGACCGATCCCGATGAGCCATTTCTGGAACCAGCGTTTTGCCGAACCCGGCTACAAGTACGGCACCGCGCCGAATGCCTTCCTGCAGGCCGAGTCGCCGCGGTTGCCACCCGGCGGGCGGGTGCTGGTGCCGGGGGACGGGGAAGGGCGCAACGGTGTCTGGCTGGCACAGCAGGGTCTGCAGGTCTGCTCGGTCGATTCGTCGCAGGTCGGGCTGGACAAGGCGCGCGCGCTGGCGGCCGGGCGCGGGGTATCGCTGGACATCGAGGCGGGTGATCTGGAGGTGTGGGCACCGATGCCGGGCACGTGGGATGCGCTGGTGCTGGTCTTCGTGCACCTGCCGTCGGCCTTCCGTGCAGGGGCCCATCGTCGGCTGGCGCGGGGACTGGCCCCGGGCGGCGTGGTGATCGTCGAAGCCTTCCATCCGGACCAGATCGGGCGCACCAGCGGCGGCCCGAAGGACCTCGACATGCTGTACACGCTGGCGCAGTTGCGCGACGACTTCGCCAGCCTGTGCGACGAGCTGGTCGGCTGGGAGGGCGAGGTGTTGCTGGACGAGGGGCCGGGGCACCAGGGCCCGGGATGCGTCACACGGTACGTCGGGCGACGGCGCGGCGGCTGAGTGGATCCGCTGGGCGGCCTGAAGATGCTGATTCCCGCAGAATTGACCGGGGTTCTGCAGGCTCTTCGGGCCACAGGATCAGGTCGGGCTGTTGATACTTCACTCAGCGTATTCCCGCATGCAGGGAACGCGTCGAGTCCTGTCGCTACGAGCCCACCATGCCCCAATTCATCCGCAATCTTCGACTTTCGCGCAAATTTTTCCTGCTGAGTGTGGTCGCTGCGGGGGTGCTGCTGCTGCCGTTGTCGTACTCCGTGCGCAGCGTCGAGCAGGATCTGGCACGCGACCGGGCCGAGCTGGCGGGCATTGCGCCCTCCCGGGGACTGTTGCGCGTGGTCCAGCTCACCCAGCAGCACCGTGGCCTGTCCACTGCGGCACTGGGCGGCAAGACCGATCTCGAATCCCAGCGCAGCGCCCGCCAGGCCGAGACCGAGCAGGCGGTCGAGGCGTTCGGTGCACTGCTCCCCCAGCTGGACGAGTCGCCGCGTCTGCGTGCGGAGTGGGAGCAGGTGGCTGGCGAGTGGCGTGCGCTGGCCAAGGATGTGGCGGGCCGCAGCGTGACGGGGCCGCAGAGTTTCGAGCGTCACACGGCGCTCATCAACCGCGTGCTGGAACTCCACGATCTGGTGATGGATACGTCCGGGCTGACACTGGAAGCCGATCCAGATGCCTACTTTCTCGCCGTTTCCACCCTGCAGAAGGCCCCTGTGCTGTCCGAACTGCTCGGTCAGTTGCGGGCCCTCGGGGCGCTCGCACTGTCCAGCCAGGCGATGACGCCCGACCAGAAGGCCCGCATGCTCGTCCTGGGGCATCTGTCGCAACTCCAGTTGCGCGAGGTATCGCTCAATCTGGAGAAGGTCTTCGCCCTGGATCCGGCGGCCAAGGAGCGGCTGGCCGGCCATCTGGACCGTGTCCAGACTGCCACCGCCGCAGCGCAGAAGCTGGCGCGGGAACAGATCGTGGAGGCTGCGGCGCTGACCCTGGCCCCGACCGACTATTTCAAGGCGATGACGGAATCGATCGACCAGGTCTACGGGCTGCAGCAGCAGGCCGGCGAGGTGCTGGAGGCGAAACTGACGGCCCGCATGCGGGAGACCCGCCAGTTCGAGTGGCTTCTGGTCGGAACCTGTCTGTTGCTGAGCGCGCTGGGGATGGCGCTGGGTCGGACGGTGACACGTTCGATTTCGGATGCGGTCGAATCGGCGCGCGCCTCGGCCGTGCGCATTGCGGCCGGAGACCTGAGCAACGCGCCACCGGCCACTTCCAGCGATGAACTGGGCGAATTGATGACAGCGATGGCGGCGATGCAGGCTTCGCTGATCCGGGTGGTGGGCAGCGTGCGCCAGAACGCCGACAGCGTGGCCACGGCCAGCGTGCAGATCGCCCAGGGCAATCTGGACCTGAGTGCCCGCACCGAGCAGCAGGCCAGTGCGCTGGAGGAAACGGCCGCCACGATGGACCAGCTCAACACGACCGTCAGCAACAACGCCGACAGTGCCCAGCAGGCCAACGCGCTGGCCCAGAGCGCCACCAGCATCGCGGTGCGCGGTGGCGAGATGGTGGGGCAGGTCGTGGAGAAGATGGACGGCATCAGCGCGGCGTCGCGCAAGATTGCCGAGATCATCGGCGTGATCGATGGCATCGCCTTCCAGACCAACATCCTTGCGCTGAATGCCGCGGTGGAGGCGGCGCGGGCCGGCGAGCAGGGCCGCGGCTTTGCCGTGGTGGCGGGCGAGGTGCGCTCGCTGGCCCAGCGTTCGGCCGCTGCGGCGCGCGAGATCAAGGGGCTGATCAACGCCAGTGTCGAACGTGTCGAACAAGGCTCTGCGCTGGTCAACCAGACCGGGCGCACGGTCGACGAGGTGGTGGATGCCATCAAGCGCGTGAGCGAGATCGTGGCCCGGATCAGTGCGGCGAGCGCCGAGCAGAGTCTCGGTGTGCAGCAGGTGGGACAGGCCGTCAGCCAGATGGACCAGGTGACGCAGCAGAACGCGGCGCTGGTCGAGGAGTCGGCGGCCGCCGCGGAGGGACTCAAGCAGCAGGCCCACGATCTGGTGCAGGCGGTGGCGTTGTTCAAGCTCGGGAGCACAGGGGCTGCAAGCGCGGGCACCATGGCACATCTGCCGGTCGCGAACGACGCCTGGAGTGGCGCCGAGCGCCGCAGCGAGGACCGGGCTGGCAATGTGACCCGTCCCGATTTCGTGCAGAAGAAGACGGCCCAGTCGGTCCCGCACCAGCCGCCCTACGCGGCACCGGCCGTCCCTGCGCCACAAGAGGCTTCGCCCGAGCGTACTGGCACCGATGACTGGGAGCGCTTCTGAGCCGCTGCATCGCGACAGAGGTCGCAGATGGGCCGTGCCCCCGGTCAGAAGTCGGTCGGGCGCAGCACGAAGGTGCTCTCGGCTCCTGAGGTGAACCGGCGCGAGACCGCTGCGGTGATGTGCTCGGCGTTGGTCACGAGCAGTTCGGAGAAGCTGGCGTTCCGGTGTGCGGGCTTGAAGCGGGCTCTGCACACGGATTCGCTCAGGTAGGCGACGACTTTCGTGTGGGCCAGACCGAACTGGGCCAGGCCGGCGGATTCATTGAGGTGGAAGGGCGTTCCGGGGTGGAGACTTGGGATGGGCTTGTCCTGGTGGGGGCAAAGAAAAACGGGTCAGGAGCCTGAGCACCTAACCCGTTGATTTCCTGCTGAATTCTGGTGGCCAAGGGCGGAATCGAACCACCGACACGCGGATTTTCAATCCGCTGCTCTACCAACTGAGCTACTTGGCCTTCAAGAGAACGCTATTATGACACGTGAATTTCAAACCGTGCAATAGCTACGCACGAAAATATTTCCGGGCGATCAACCCGCACCGCGTTTGTTGCGGGTGAGGTCAACGCCCAGTTGCTTGAGCTTGCGGTACAGGTGGGTGCGCTCGAGTCCGGTGCGCTCGGCCACGCGGGTCATGCTGCCGTTCTCGCGGGCGAGGTGGAACTCGAAGTAGGCCTTCTCGAACGCGTCGCGGGCTTCGCGCAGCGGACGGTCCAGCAGGAAGATCTGCTCGGCCTGCGGGCCGCTGGCCATGGTGATGCTGGGCGCCAGGTTCGAGCCGCTGCCATTGACCTGGCTGTGGGAGGCTGCAGCGTAGTGGGCGGTTTCTATGGCGGGCAGATAGTCCGCGCGTTCGATGCGTGCCAGTCCCTGGCTGCCCATCTCGGGTGCGCTGGTGCCACCTGCCGGTGCTGCGCCGCGTGGCGCAGGCTTGGACAGGCCCTGCTCGACCGCACGCAGCAGTTTCTGCAGCGTGATCGGTTTTTCAAGGAAGGCCATTGCGCCGTACTTGGTGGCTTCGACCGCGGTGTCGATGGTGCCGTGGCCGGACATCATGATCACCGGCATGTTGAGCTGCGAGCCGGTGCCCCACTCCTTGAGCAGGGTGATGCCGTCCACATCCGGCATCCAGATGTCCAGCAGCACCAGATCGGGGCGCTGGCGTTCACGCAGGGTGCGTGCCTGAGCGGCGTTTTCGGCCAGCTCGACGCTGTGCCCTTCGTCGGTCAGGATTTCTTGCAGCAGGGCACGAATGCCCATTTCATCATCGACGACAAGAATATTGGCCATGGGTGATCAGGACGCGCTGACGTCGGCAGAGGGTGGGCGAGCCCACCGCGAAAAGGAAATGGACACCTGCGCCCCGGTTCGCGTCGGTCCGTGGGCAGCTTCCTGTGTTTCGTCGGACAAATTGTTCAACCGGATCTTGGCGCCGTGTTCCTCGACGATCTTCTTGACCACCGCCAGCCCGAGACCCGTGCCGCGGGCTTTGGTGGTGACGTAAGGTTCGAACGCACGTTTCAGGATTTTTTCTGAGAAACCGGGGCCATTGTCCACCACCTTGAGACGAATGGCACGCGCCGCGCCGTCTTCCAGCCGCGTGGCCTCGGTCGAAATGGTGACCTGCCCACCCGGCTGGTCGTCCACCGCGTCGAGCGCATTCTGGACCAGATTGTGGATGACTTGCCGCAACTGGCTTGCATCTCCAGCCAACGCCGGCAGATCGGGTGCCAGTTGGGCGTGGAGCCGGCCGCTTTCCTGCTGCACCGCGTACAGGCCGAGCACCTCGGTGACCAGCGCGTTCAGGTCGATCGGCAGCAGCTGGGCGGCCGGCAGGCGGGCGTAGTCACGGAATTCGTTGACCAGCGTCTTCATCGACTGGACCTGCGCCACGATGGTGCCGACCGAGCGCACCAGCATCTGCTGGTCCGTGCCTGTCAGTTTCGCTTCGAGCTTGTGCTGCAGCCGTTCGGCCGACAGCTGGATCGGCGTGAGCGGGTTCTTGATCTCGTGGGCGAGCCGCCGAGCGACCTCGGCCCAGGCGACGCTGCGCTGCGCCGAGACCACGTCGGTGATGTCATCGAACACGATCAGACGAGCGCCTTCCGGCAGCATCGCACCCCGCACGAGCAGGGTCTGGCCCGATTCGGCGTGGCCAAGCGCCAGCGCCTCCTGCCAGTGGCCGCGGCCGGGCTCGCCGGGTTCGCTGGTGTCGAGATCGGCGCCGTGGGTCGCGAAGTGCCGGGCGACCGTGTGGGCAAAGGCTTCCAGACCGGGCAGGCGGTCCAGCGTCTGTCCGGTCCAGTCGCTCGGCGCCACCCGCAGGATGCGGGTGGCGCCGGGGTTGACGGTGTTGATGGTGCCGTCGGCGTCGAAGACGATCACGCCGGAGGTGAGGTTGTCGAGGATGGTCTGCAGGTGGGTCTTGGCGCTCTCGACCTCGGCCAGGCTGCGCTGCACCAGTCCGCGCGCGTCGGCGAGCTGCTGCGTCATCACGGCGAAGGAGCGGGTCAGTCCGCCCAGTTCGTCGCGGGAGGCGAAGACCTCGGTCGGACTCAGGTCGCCGCTGGCCACCTGGCGCACACCCTCGGCCAGCATCACCAGCGGCCGGCCGAGCTGGTGGCCGAGGCCGGCCGCCATCAGCAGCGCGCTGAAGACGCCGAGGATGAGCGTCAGCGTCAGCGTGCCGATGTACATCTTGCGCAGACCGCCGCGGCCGAGGGCGCGTTGCTGATACTCGCTGTAGGCGGTCTGCACGCGCAGGGCATTGGCGGCCAGCTCCGGCGGCACGAGCTGGGTGACCTGCAGGTAGCGGTCCTCGCTGCCGAGGCTGAAGCTGTTGGACGGCATCCAGGCGATCGCTCGCACGCGTGCCTGGCTGGCGGACTTGTCCAGCGGGTCGGGTGGGGTGTCCGTGTCCAGACCTTCGAGCTGGGCGAAGACGCGCAGGTTGCGCGCTTGGCGCATCATGGTGCCGGTCGGCCGGTCGGGCAGCATGGCGGCTCCCACCACGCCGCCCGCCGACACGATCACCTGCCCGGTGGGCGACAGCAGCGCCACGCTCTGTGCCGAAAGCTGCTCGCGCAGGCGCTCCAGCGTCAGCAGCTTGAGCCGGTCGGAGTTTTCGGTCGCGTTTTCGGCGGCCAGGCGGGTCTTGGTGGCGACGTCGTTGACCAGCAGCTGCAGCGTGGTGCGGCCGAGGTTGAGGCCGGATTCGAGCGCGCCCTCGACCTGGACATCGAACCAGCTCTCGATCGAGCGCGAGACGAACTGGTAGGACACGCCATAGATCAGCGCCCCCGGCAGCACGCCGACGAAGGCGAAGATGGCCGCCAGCTTGAACAGCAGCTTGCTGCCGAACTTGCCGTGGCGCATGCGCCGCGCCAGGTGGGTCAGGGCGACCAGGATCACCAGCCCGAGGGCGGCGGCCACGCCGATGTTGACCCACAGCAGCCACTCGTAGTGCCGCTCGTACAGGGCCCGGTTGTTGGTGGCGATCGAGAGCAGGAAGGCCAGCACCAGCACGGTGCCACCCACCGCCAGCAGGGCGATCAGCAGGGTCCAGCGCAGGGAACGGCGGCTCATGTCGGCAGGGTCAGTCGGGCAGGGCGATGGTACGCGCCACACCCAGTGTCCATTCCGGCTGGCTGCCGATGCCGATCTGCAGTGGCCGGGGCAGCTGTTCGGTGTCGAGCCTGTAGGTGAACTCGATGTAGCAGCGGTCTTCGTCGGCCGACACCTGGTCGGCGATGCGCCACTGGCTGAAGCGCTGCAGCGCCCGCAGCGCTTCGCCGAGCGAGCGGTAGGTCTGCGACAGGCCGCCCTGGCTGACCTTGTAGCTGAAGGTCAGCGGCTGGTAGGCGATGCGCCAGGTGCGTGCGGCGCGGGCGAGTTCCTTGTCGCGCCAGTACCAGCGCGAGCGCATCAGCACCGCCTCGGCCAGGAAGTGCAGCGCCACACCGCGCTGCAGCGCATCTTCCACACCCGCCGGCAGGTCGAAGCGGGTCTCGAAATTCACCAGCACTCCCCGTTCGCTGCGCTGGGCGTCCAGGCGCAGCAGGTCCAGTGCCTGGGCCGGCACCGCGGCCAGCAGCAGGCTGAACAGTGCCAGGCACAAGAGCGCCGCCTTGCGCAGGCGCTTCAGCCCGCCAGGGCAGCGGGCGTCGCGGGCGCAGTGAATCGGGGGCATCGACACGAGCGGCACGGTGGCGTGGGACCGGGGCTTCCGGAGTGGGGAACGGACGGATCAGGGCTGCTTGTCCAGCCGGGCGTAGAAGAATCCGTCGCCGGCCGGGACGTGCGCGGGCACCGTGGTACCTGCTTGCGGCGGATTGTCGGTCAGCGGCAGCAGGTGGCCGGGGGCCGGTCCGGCGCTGGCGTCGGCATGGCGTTGCAAAAACGCCGAAATCTGCCCGGCGCCCTCCGCCCGGAAGACCGAGCAGGTGGCATACACCAGCCGGCCACCCGGGCGCACCAGCGGCCACAGCGTGTCGAGCAGCGCGCGCTGGGTGCGGGCAAGGTCGCCGATGTCGCTGGCGCGGCGCAGCCAGCGCACGTCCGGATGGCGACGCACGATGCCCGAGGCGCTGCAGGGAGCGTCGAGCAGGATGGCGTCGAAGGGCCGGCCGTCCCACCATGCGGTGGTGTCGCGGGCGTCGGCGGCGGCGGTGCGGGCGCCGAGCAGGTGCAGGCGCGCCAGCGTGTCCTCGACCCGCTTCAGGCGGACGGCGTCGCTGTCGAGGGCGAGCAGTTCCAGATCCGGCCGCAGCTCCAGCAGGTGTGCGGTCTTGCCGCCCGGTGCGGCGCAGGCGTCCAGCACGCGGGCGCTGGCGGGCAGGGCGTCCGGCCCGGTGCCCAGCAGCAGCGGGGCGGCGCGCTGCGCGGACAGGTCCTGCACCGAGACCCGGCCTTCCGCGAAGCCCGGCAGTTGCTGCACCGGCACCGGCTGGTCCAGCACGACCGCGTGGGCGCCGACGGCCACCGCGCCCAGACCCGCCGCAGCGAGTTCGGCCACGTAGCGGGCGGCATCGCCATGGCCGGCATGGACCCGCAGCATCATGGGCGCGGCCTGGTTGGCTTCGGCCAGCAGGTCGGTCCACTGGCGGGGCCAGTCGCGCTGCAACTGGTCGATCCACCAGCGCGGGTGCTGGTGGCGGGCGACCGGCAGCGTCGCTTTCAGGTCGGCGACCAGCGCGTCCCGCTCGCGCAGGAAGCGGCGCAGGATCGCGTTGACGAAGCTCGCGCTCTTGGGGGCGATCTGGTGCGCGCAGGCGACGGCCTGGTCGACCAGCGTGTGGTCCGGGTAGGGGGCGGCGGCGTCCGGCCAGAGCAGGGCCAGCGCGGTGATCAGCAGCGCATCGACGCGCGGCGGCGGCATGCGCGGGGCCAGGCGTTCGCGGGCGGCCTCGGCGCCCCCCATCCAGCGCATGACGTGGAAGCTCAGGGACTGGGTGCCCGGACGGGCGGGCGCGGGGCAGGCGGCCAGCGCTTCCGTCAGTGAGCGGCCGTTGCGGACGGCAGCGACGGCGTCGGCCGTGTGGGCAAGCAGGCGGGACAGCGGCAGGCTGTGCGCGTGGGAGGAGGTGGCGGCGGTGGAGTTCACGGGCGGCAGTCTACGTGCCGCCGGCCTGCAGTTCCTGACCGGAGGCCATCTCGGTCTGGATGAAGTGGCACGACAGGGCTGGCGGCTGCGGCGTGTCGAGCAGCGCGCAGGCCAGCCAGAGTGCCTCGGCGGCCACCGGCAGGCCTTCGCCGGCATGCACGAGCAGACCCGGGCGGGTGGTGGCCGCGTCGGTCCAGAGCCGTGCCAGCACCGGGCGGTGCATCCAGCCCAGCGCCTGCAGGGTCTGCAGTGCGCGGCCCAGGCCGTCCACGTCGGGCACGTGGCAGGTCGGCGGGTGGGCCTCGGCGCCCCAGACGCCGCGCATCACCGTGTCGTACCAGGTGGTGCCCGCCGCGCCGACGAGGACCCCCGCCACGTCCGGTGCACCTTCCGGAACCATGCGGGCGAGGTAGGCGGTGAATTGCGCGATGGCCTGGCGCAGCGCGAGCGGCAGGTGTTCGAGTTCATTGTGTTCTCGCATGCCACCGCGGTGGGGACGGGTCGGTCCGGCCAGCCGGTGGCGCACCACGAGCCAGGCCAGCCGGTCGAGCGGGCCGATCTGGCCGTCGGCGCACATCATGCGGCGCAGGCTCTGCAGCAGGGCCTGTCGCTGTTCCAGCGGTTCGCCGGCGCAGGGCCGCAGCAGCATCGCCAGCGCCGGGAGGCGGGCTTCCGGTGGCAGTTGCCGTGTCCAGCCGCGCACCAGGGTGTTCGCCTCGACGCCGCGGGTGGCGTCCGCCCAGGCGCGCCGTTCGCGGTCGCTGTCCGGGGTCATCAGCAGCGCGAGCACGGCCGCCCGGCATGCACCCTCGGTGCGCAGCTGCGCCAGCCGGGACCACGCGTCCTGCGATTCGGGGTCCAGCCGGGGTGGTGCGCGCAGCAGGAGCGGGGCAGGCATGGAAAAAAGTGGCAGATTCGGCAAGTGTTGGCATCCTGCCCCCCGAAGTGCAGGCTTGTCCAGCCGAAAAGTGTTTCCGCAAGCCAGCGTTCAGAGCAGCGGCATCGGTTTGCTGGGCTGTCCCGCCAGACGCAGGGTGGCCTGCCCGGACAGCAGCGGTGCCGCCTTGAAGCCCCACGCGAGCGCGACCAGCGTGGTCGGGAAGACGTGCAGCGCGTGGTTGTAGCGCTCGGCTTCGCGGTTGTAGACCAGCCGGCTGATGTGGATCTGCTCCTGCAGCGCGTCACGCTGGCGCAGCAGTTCGGTGATGGCGGGCTCGGGGCCGAGGCCGGAGGTCAGGTCCTGCAGCTCGCCGACCAGTGTGTCGAGCAGGGTGCCGAGCGACTCCTCGGCGGCGCCGACCACCTGCAGCGCATTGCCGCGCATGCCGCGGGCCTGCGCCTCGTCGGTGGCGCGGCCGGCCTGCCGGGCGGCGTCGATCAGTTGGGCGGCGACGGGCTGCTGGTCACCGGACAGCAGCGGGCGGGCGGCCTGGGCCAGCGCCAGTGCCACGGCGTGGCGCTGGCGCAGGTGGCTGGCCAGGGGACCGTAGCTGTGGTGGGTCTTGGCGCGCAGCCGCTTGAGGCGCTTGTAGGCGCCCAGCATCCAGAACGCCAGCACCGCCAGGATCACCAGGGTGGCAATGTCCATCGCGTGTCTCCAGGATGGCGGCGCGGTGGCCGCCGGGGGTCAGCCTGCGTCGGCCAGCCAGGCCGCGTGTCCCTTGTGGCGCAACTCGCACGCCGGACAGTGGCCGCAGCCGTGGCCCCACGGGTGGCGCTGGCCGCGCTCGCCGAGGTAGCAGGTGTGGGTGTGCTCGATGATCAGCTCGACCAGCGTCCGCCCCCCCAGCTGTTCGGACAGGTCCCAGGTCTGCGCCTTGGTCAGGAACATCAGCGGCGTTTCCACCGTCATCGGCGTGGCCAGCCCGAGCGACAGCGCCACCTGCAGCGCCTTGAGCGTGTTGTCGCGGCAGTCCGGGTAGCCCGAATAGTCGGTCTCGCACATGCCGCCGACCAGCACCGATGCGCCCCGGCGGTAGGCCAGCGTCGCCGCGAAGCCGAGGAACAGCAGGTTGCGGCCGGGCACGAAGGTGTTCGGCAGCCCGTTCGCTTGGAATTCGATTTCCCGCTCGGCGGTGAGCGCGGTGTCGGAGAGCTGCCCGATCAGGCCGAGGTCGAGCACATGGTCGTCGCCTAGCCGGTCGGCCCAGTGCGGGAACTGCGCGCGCAGCTCTTCGCGCACGGTCAGCCGACAGTCCATCTCGATCAGGTGGTGCTGGCCGTAGTCGAAGCCGACCGTCTCGACGCGCCGGAAACGCTCCAGCGCCCAGGCCAGGCAGGTCGTCGAGTCCTGTCCGCCCGAGAAGAGCACGAGGGCGGTGCGCGGGTCGCGGGCGGCAAGGGGGTTCATTGGCGGATCTCGCCCTGGCCGAGCACGACCCACTTCATCGAGGTCAGCCCCTCCAGCCCGACCGGGCCACGGGCGTGGAACTTGTCGGTGGAGATGCCGATCTCGGCGCCCAGGCCGTACTCGAAGCCGTCGGCGAAGCGCGTGCTCGCGTTGACCATCACGCTGGCCGAGTCCACCTCGCGCAGGAAGCGCATCGCGTTCGGGTGGTTGGTGGTCAGGATGGCGTCGGTGTGGTGCGAGCTGTAGCGGTTGATGTGGGCGATGGCCTCGTCGAGCGTGTCGACCACCTTCACGCTGATGACGGGGGCGAGGTATTCCTCCGACCAGTCGGCTTCCGTCGCGTCCACCACGGTCGCGCCGGGCACGTCCGACAGGATCGCCTTGGCGCGCGGGCAGGCGCGCATCTCGACGCCCTTCGCGGCAAAGATCGCGCCGATCTGCGGCAGGAACGTCGTCGCCTGGTTCACATGCACCAGCAGCGACTCGGTCGCGTTGCAGGGGCTGTACTTCTGCGTCTTGGCGTTGTCGGTGACGACGAGCGCTTGCGCGATGTCCACCTCAGCGTCGATGTAGGTGTGGCAGTTGCCGTCCAGGTGCTTGATGACCGGCACCTTGGCCTCGGCCGAGATGCGCTCGATCAGGCCCTTGCCGCCACGCGGGATGATCACGTCGACAAACGCCGGCATCGCGATCAACTGGCCGACGGCGGCACGGTCGGTGGTCTCGACGAGCTGCACCGCGGTGGCGGGCAGGCCGGCTTCGACCAGCGCGGCCTGCACCAGCTTCCACAGCGCGAGGTTCGAGTGGATCGCTTCCGAGCCGCCGCGCAGGATGCAGGCGTTGCCGCTCTTGATCGCCAGCGACGCCGCTTCGATCGTCACGTTCGGGCGGCTCTCGTAGATCATGCCGAACACGCCCAGCGGCACGCGCATCTGGCCGACGCTGATGCCGGTCGGGCGGCGCTTGACGCCGGTGATCTCGCCGACCGGGTCCGGCATCGCAGCGAGCTGTTCGCAGCCTTCGGCGACGGTGGCGATGACCTTGGCGCCGAGCTTCAGGCGGTCGAGCATCGGGCCGGACAGGCCGTTCGCCGCGGCGGCGTTCAGGTCGAGCGCGTTGGCGGCGTCGAGGGCGGCGACGTTGTCGCGCAGCAGGCGGGCCAGGGCCAGCAGCGTGCGGTTCTTGGCGCTCGTGGAGGCGGCGGCCATCCGGGTCGCGGCGGCGCGGGCGGCCTCGCCGACGCGGGTCATGTAGGCGGGGATGTCCTGGGTGTTCATGCGGCGAATTGTCGCAGAGCCCCGCCGGGCCCGGGCTCAGCCCTCCTGAGCCGCGATCTGCCGCAGCGCCTGCTCGAACACCTCGACCGGCTGCCCGCCGGAGATCAGGTGCCGGTCATTGAGGATCACCGCCGGCACCGAGCGGATGCCGGCCTGCTGGTAGAACGCTTCCTGCTCGCGCACGTCGTAGGCGTAGGCATCGCTGTCGAGCACGGCCCGCGCCGCGTCAGTGTCCAGCCCGGCAGAGGCCGCAGCCGCCAGCAGCACCGCGTGGTCACCCGGGCTCAGCCCGTCGGTGAAGTACGCCTTGAACAGCGCGTGCTTGAGCTGGCGCTGCGCCTCGGCGGATTGCAGTCCGGCCCAGTGCAGCAGCCGGTGCGCATCAAACGTGTTGTAGATCCGGCTGCGCTTGCCCAGGCCGAACGCGAAGCCGACGCCCGCGCCGCGCTGGCGGATGGCTTCGGTGTTGGCGGCGACCTGCTCGGCGGAGATGCCGTACTTCTCGGTCAGATGCTCGACGATGGCCTGGCCTTCGGCGGGCATCGACGGGTTGAGCTCGAAGGGCTGGAAGTGCAGCGTGGCCTGCACCTCGGGGCCGACCCGCTCAAGCGCCTGTTCCAGTGCGTTGAGCCCGATGGCGCACCACGGGCAGGAGACGTCGGAGACGAAATCGATTTTCATCTCCGAAGCATCGCACGAAGGCTCAGCCGACAAACCCTTGGGGATTCATCGACTGCCAGCGCCAGCTGTCCTGGCACATCTGGTCGATGCCGCGCTCGGCCTTCCAGCCCAGCACGCGCTCGGCGGCGGCCGGGTCGGCGTAGCAGGCGGCGATGTCACCGGGGCGGCGGTCGACGATCTTGTACGGGACCGGGCGGTCGCTGGCGCGCTCGAAGGCCTTGACCACGTCGAGCACGCTGTAGCCCTGGCCGGTGCCGAGGTTGACCGTGACCGAGGACTTCGCTTCGAGCAGGTGGCGCAGCGCCGCGACGTGGCCGGCGGCGAGGTCGACGACGTGGATGTAGTCGCGCACGCCGGTGCCGTCCGCGGTGTCGTAGTCGCCGCCGAAGACCTGCAGGTGGGCGCGCTTGCCGACGGCGACCTGGGTGACGTAGGGCATCAGGTTGTTCGGGATGCCGCGCGGGTCTTCGCCGATCAGGCCGCTGGCGTGGGCGCCGACCGGGTTGAAGTAGCGCAGGTAGGCGATGGCCCAGCTCGGGTCGCACGCTTCCAGCTCGCGCAGCATCTGCTCGCCCAGCAGCTTGGTCATGCCGTAGGGGTTGGTGGTCGAGAGCGCGCAGTCCTCGGTGATCGGCAGGCGCTCGGGCTGGCCGTAGACGGTGGCCGAGGAGCTGAACACCAGCGCCTTGACGCCCTGGTTGCTCATCGCGGTGGCGACGCTGACCAGGCCGCCGAGGTTGTTGCGGAAGTATTCGAGCGGCTTCTGGGTCGACTCGCCGACCGCCTTGTGCGCGGCGAAGTGGACGACGGCCGAGACGCCGTGGCGGGCGATGATGTCCTCCATGCGGGCGGTGTCGTTGACGTCGGCCTCCTCGAAGACCGGCTGTTCGCCGAGCAGGGTGGTCAGGCGCTCCAGCACGACCGGCGAGCTGTTGGCGAAGTTGTCCACGCCCAGCACCTTGAAGCCGGCTTCCTTCAGGGCGATCCAGGTGTGCGAGCCGATGTAGCCGGTGGCGCCGGTCAGGAGGATGGTAGGCATGGGTGTGGGGTGTGGTGAAAGAGTGAGTGGATGGACAGTCAATGGAAAACCGTGCTGCGAATTGTGGCAAACCCTGAACCGGATCCGCTGATTCCTGCATGAATGGTGGTGCTCCAGCCCTGTCGGCTGCGCAATTTGACCACCCACCTACAATCACGGCATGTTTGAAGCCCTGCTGGAACCCCTGGGACGCGAGGCCCTCGGCCGCGTCACCCTGCTGCTCAACCACGTGCTGAGCGCCGAACCCGAAGCCACCCGTCGCCTGACCACCCAGGTCGGTCGCACCGTCGGCGTGCAATGGCGCCAGTGGCCGGCGATGCTGCCGCCGCCGCCGCGCGCGGTGTGGAGCATCTCGCCGGCCGGTCTGCTCGACCTGGACGAGGACCTGCTGCTCGTGCCGGTCGGCGTGGGCGAGGACCAGACGCTGATGGTTACGCTCGACGGCACCGAGCTGCTGGGCTGGGTGTTCGGCGGCATGGCCGGGCGCCCGCCGATGGACATCCGTGGTGATGCGGCGCTGGCCGCCGAGGTGAGCTGGCTGGCCGAGAACCTGCGCTGGGACATCGAGGACGACCTCGCCCGCGTGGTCGGCGACGGCCCGGCGCGGGTGCTGGGACAACTCGGCCGCGGGCTGACGCAGGCGGTCGGGGCCTTCGTGCAGCGCGTGCGCGGCGCGGCATGAAGCACTGGCCGCGGCTGGCCCTGATCGCGTGGGTGCTGCTGCGCCACGGGCTGGACCAGCTGGTGCTGGCCCGGGCGCCACGACCTGGTCTGCGTCTGCTGGCGCGGGTGCTGTCGATCGGACGCCGGTTTGACGCGCCGCGCGGCGAGCGCCTGCGGCTGGCCTTCGAGCAGCTGGGACCGATCTTCGTCAAGTTCGGCCAGGTGCTGTCCACCCGGCGCGACCTGCTGCCGCCCGACATCGCCGACGAACTCGCCAAGCTGCAGGACCGCGTGCCGCCCTTCCCGAGCGCGCAGGCCCGCCAGATCATCGAGCAGTCGCTCGGCAAGCCGATCGAGGCGGTCTTCTCGCAGTTCGATGCCGATCCGGTCGCCAGCGCCTCCATTGCGCAGGTGCATTTTGGGGTGCTGCACGACGGGCGGCAGGTAGCGGTCAAGGTGCTGCGGCCGAACGTGCTGACGGTGATCGACGCCGACCTCGGCCTGCTGCGCAAAGGCGCGGAGTGGCTGGAGCGGCTGTCCGCCGACGGCCGGCGCCTGCGTCCGCGCGAGGTGGTGGCCGAGTTCGACAAGTACCTGCACGACGAGCTGGACCTGGGCCGCGAGGCCGCCAACGCCGCGCAGCTGCGCCGCAACATGAGCGGGCTGGAGCTGCTGATGGTGCCGGAGATGGTCTGGGACCACATCAGCCAGAACGTGCTGGTGATGGAGCGCATGGTCGGCACGCCGATCAGCCAGGTCGAGCAGCTCCGCGCCGCCGGGGTCGACATCCCCAAGCTTGCCCGCGACGGCGTGACCATCTTCTTCACCCAGGTGTTCCGCGACGGTTTCTTCCACGCCGACATGCACCCGGGCAACATCATGGTGTCGACCGCGCCGGCCACCTTCGGGCGCTACATCGCGCTCGACTTCGGCATCGTCGGCACGCTGGATGCGCGCGACAAGGAATACCTGGCGCAGAACTTCATCGCCTTCTTCCGCCGCGACTACCGGCGCGTGGCCGAGCTGCACATCGAGTCCGGCTGGGTGCCGCCGGGCACGCGGGCGGATGAACTCGAAGGCGCCGTGCGCGCGGTCTGCGAGCCGCACTTCGACCGCCCGCTCAAGGACATCTCGCTCGGCCAGGTGCTGATGCGGCTGTTCCAGACCTCGCGCCGCTTCAACGTCGAGATCCAGCCGCAGCTCGTGCTGCTGCAGAAGACGCTGCTCAATGTCGAGGGCCTCGGCCGCCAGCTCGACCCGGAACTGGATCTGTGGAGCACCGCCAAGCCCTTCCTGGAGCGCTGGATGAACGAGCAGATCGGCTGGCGCGCGCTGGTCAGCCAGCTCAAGAACGAGGCGCCGCGCTACGCGCATTTCCTGCCCGAGCTGCCACGGCTGCTGCACGAGGCGCTCCTGGCGCACACGGCGGCGGCGGCCTCCACGTCCGGCCCGTCACGCGAGCTGATGGACGCCTTGCTGGTCGAGCAGCGCCGCACCAACCGGCTGCTGCAGGCCTTTGGCTGGGCGGCGGTCGGCTTCCTGCTCGGCGCCCTGGCCGTCCAGGTGCTCCACCGCCTGGCTCCTCTATAATTCCTGTTTCGAATCAAGGGTTTAGCGATGCCGATCTACGCCTATCGTTGTTCCTCCTGCGGGCACGCGAAGGACGTGCTGCAGAAGATGTCCGATCCGGTGCTCACCACCTGTCCTGCCTGTGGCGCCGAAGCGTTCGCCAAGCAGGTGACGGCCGCCGGCTTTCAGCTCAAGGGCTCTGGCTGGTATCAGACCGATTTTCGCGGCGGCACGGCAGCCCCGGCGGCGGCCGCTGGCGCCACGGCGGCGGCCACCCCGGCCGCATCGACCTCGACCGACAGCGGTGGTGGCGCTGCCAGCGCCGCGCCGTCGGCCCCCTGCGGCGGCTCCTGCGCCTGCCACTGAAGCGGATCGACCGTGAAAAAATACATCGTTGCCGGCCTGCTGGTCTGGCTGCCACTGGCCATCACCATCTGGGTGCTGACATGGGTGCTGGGCCTGCTCAACAGCGTCTTCCAGACGCTGCTCGACGCGGCCACGGCCGTGCTGCCGGCCAGTGCGCACGCGCTGCTGGAGCGGCTGTCGTCGATCCCCGGTCTGGGCGTGCTGACGCTGCTGACGATGATGCTGCTGACGGGCATGTTCGTCGCCAACTTCGTCGGGCAATGGTGGCTGCGGCAGTGGCACCGGGTGATGTCGAACATCCCGATCGTCAAGTCGATCTACACCTCGGTCAAGCAGGTGTCCGACACGCTGTTCTCCAGCAGCGGACAGGCCTTCCGCGAGGCCGTGCTGGTCGAGTACCCGCGTCGGGACTGCTGGACCATCGCCTTCGTCACCGGCAAGCCCGCGGGTGAGGTGGCCGCGCGCATGGGCACGCCCGCGGACACCGAGTTCGTCAGCCTGTACGTGCCGACGACGCCGAATCCGACCTCCGGCTTTTTCCTGATGGCGCCGCGCGCGGATGTGCGGGCGCTGGAGATGAGCGTGGACGAGGCGCTCAAGTACATCATTTCCATGGGCGTGGTCGCGCCGCCGGTGCATGCCGCACCGGCCGTCGCCGTCGCCGCGGTCCCCCACTGAATCCAGAGATTCCAAAGAAAGACACCACCGCCATGCGTACCTGCTATGCAGGCCAGGTCAGCGAAGCACTGACCGGCCAGATCGTCACCCTCATGGGCTGGGCCCACCGTCGCCGCGACCATGGTGGCGTGATCTTCATCGACTTGCGCGACCGCGAAGGCCTGGTGCAGATCGTCTGCGATCCGGACCGTGCCGACATGTTCAAGGTCGCCGAAGGCGTGCGCAACGAGTTCTGCCTGAAGGTGGTCGGCCTGGTGCGCGCCCGCCCGGCCGGCACCGAGAACGCCAACCTCGTCAGCGGCAAGGTCGAGCTCCTGTGCCATGAACTCGACGTGCTGAACCCGAGCGTGACGCCCCCGTTCCAGAT
The DNA here is from genome assembly GCF_013410775.1 of Sphaerotilus montanus. Taxonomy (NCBI): domain Bacteria; kingdom Pseudomonadati; phylum Pseudomonadota; class Betaproteobacteria; order Burkholderiales; family Sphaerotilaceae; genus Sphaerotilus; species Sphaerotilus montanus. The sequence goes on from NZ_JACCFH010000001.1 coordinate 2,496,212, forward strand.
CGACGACGAGAACCTGTCGGAGACGACCCGCCTGACGCACCGCGTGCTCGACCTGCGCCGCCCGGCGATGCAGAAGAACATGATGCTGCGCTACCGCGTGGCGATGGAAGTGCGCAAGTACCTCGACGAGCAGGGCTTCGTGGACATCGAGACGCCGATGCTCACCAAGAGCACCCCGGAAGGCGCACGCGACTACCTTGTGCCGAGCCGCGTCAACGACGGCCATTTCTTCGCGCTGCCGCAGTCGCCGCAGCTGTTCAAGCAGCTGCTGATGGTGGCCGGCTTCGACCGCTACTACCAGATCACCAAGTGCTTCCGTGACGAGGACCTGCGCGCCGACCGCCAGCCCGAATTCACGCAGATCGACATCGAGACCTCCTTCCTGACCGAAGAAGAGATCCGTTCGATGTTCGAGGGCATGATCCGCCACGTCTTCCGCAAGGCGCTGAGCGTCGAGCTGGGCGACTACCCGGTGATGGCCTACGCCGAGACGATGCACCGCTTCGGCTCCGACAAGCCCGACCTGCGCGTCAAGCTCGAATTCACCGAGCTGACCGACGTGATGGGCACGGTCGACTTCAAGGTCTTCTCCGCGCCGGCCACCACCAAGGGCGGCCGGGTCGTCGCGCTGCGCGTGCCGGGCGGCAGCGCCATGAGCCGCGGCGAGATCGACGGCTACACCGAGTTCGTCAAGATCTACGGCGCCAAGGGTCTGGCCTGGATCAAGGTCAACGACGTGTCCAAGGGCCGCGAGGGCCTGCAGTCGCCGATCGTCAAGAACCTGCACGACCAGGCGATCGCCGACATCCTGGCCCGCACCGGCGCACAGGATGGCGACCTGCTGTTCTTCGGCGCCGACAAGGCCAAGGTCGTCAACGACGCCATCGGCGCGCTGCGGCTGAAGATCGGGCACAGCGATTTCGCCAAGAAGTCGGGTCTGTTCGAGGACCGCTGGGCGCCGCTGTGGGTCGTGGACTTCCCGATGTTCGAGCACGACGAGGACGAGAACCGCTGGAACGCGGTGCACCACCCGTTCACGGCGCCGAAGGACGGCCACGAGGACTACATGGACACGGACCCGGGCAAGTGCATTGCCAAGGCCTACGACATGGTCCTGAACGGCTGGGAACTGGGCGGCGGCTCGATCCGTATCCACCGCGCCGAGGTGCAGAGCAAGGTGTTCAGCGCGCTCAACATCAGCAAGGACGACGCGCAGCTCAAGTTCGGCTTCCTGCTGGACGCGCTGCAGTACGGTGCGCCGCCGCACGGTGGCCTGGCCTTCGGCCTGGACCGGCTGGTGACGCTGATGACCAAGGCCGAGTCGATCCGCGACGTGATCGCCTTCCCGAAGACGCAGCGCGCCCAGTGCCTGCTGACCGGCGCGCCGTCGGTGGTCGAGGACAAGCAGCTGCGCGAGCTGCACATCCGGCTGCGCAACGCGCAGGCGGTGCAGCAGGGCTGATTCCTCTCCGTCCGTCCCCCAACAGGCCAGTCCATCGGACTGGCTTTTTTGTTGCCCTGTGGCTGTGCATACTGGGTGAGCGACCAGCGGTCCCCCGTCAGGCGAGCCTGATCAGTCCGGGATATGCAGAGACTGCCAGCGATGAGGCAGCAAGTCGTCAATGCGGCTGTTGAGGTGGGTGGGCAGCCGTCCAAGGACATCGCGCAGGTAGGCCCAGGGTTCGAGCCCGTTGAGCTTGGCCGACTGCACCAGGCTCATGACCACGGCCGCACGCTGGCCGGCGAGTTCGCTGCCACAGAACAACCAGGCCTTCCTGCCCATGGCCCAGGGCTTGATCTGGCGCTCCAGATAGTTGTTGTCCACGGGCACGGCCCCGTCGAGCAGGTGGTGCGTCAGCGCTGGCCAGTGGTTGAGGCTGTAGTCGATGGCGTTGGCCGTGGCGCCGCCATCGGCGACACGACCGCGTTCGAGCTTGAGCCAGGTGTGCAACTCCTGCCACAGCGGCGCGGTGATGCGTTGACGGGCCTGCGTTCGCGTCGGGCCGTCCATGCCGGCGAACGACTTCTCGGCGTGGTAGATCGCCGCGAAGCGTACGATCGCCTGAGTGGCCAGGGTGCTCTTGCCGGACTTGGCGAGTTCGTCGAACTTGCGTCGGGCGTGCGCGGCACAGGCTGCCGAGACGCGCCGCGGGAAGACCTTGGGGTCGAGCACCGAGTCATAGCCGCCATAGCGATCGCACACGAGCGTGCCGCTCCAGGGCGGGTCCCGGTTCTCGGTGGGCAGCCCGCCCAGGAAGGCCAGCGGGTACTTGCTGCCCCGCCCCAGGCAGAAGTCGTAGACCACGCCGGGCTGGGGATCGAATTCCCCGCGTGCATAGGCCCAGACGTACGCTTTCCTGGTCTTGCCCGCCCCCGGGTCCAGCATGTCCACCGTCGTCTCGTCGGCCTGCACGACCGCGCTGCCCAGCACGAAACGCTTGAGCGCCTCGTACAGCGGGTGCAGCGCCGCGCCCGCCTGACCGGCCCACGCGGCCAGCGTCGAGCGCGGGGTGTGCACGCCCGAGCGGGCATTGATCGCCTCCTGCCGGTAGTACGGCACGTGGTCGGCGAACCGGCTGATGAGCGTGTACGCCACCAGTCCGCTCGCCGGGATGCCCCGCTCGATGACCTGCGGCTCGGCCGGCTCCTGCACCAGGCGATCGACGCCCTGGCGCTGGCAGCACCGGCAGACCCACTTGCCTCGGATGTGCCGATGCACGAAGAACTCCGCCGGCACGATGTCCAGCCGCTCGCTGACGTCCTCGCCCACCCGGGTCATCGGCTCGCCGCAGTCCACCGCCGGGCAGTGGGTGTCGGCCGGCTCGTGGTGATGCTCCACGCGGCGCAGGTGCTCGGGCAGCGCCTGCCGGCGCGGGGGCTGGGGTGCCTTCTCGGGGCTCACTGGCGGTGGCGACTGCCGGGCCTGCAACTCGGCGAGCTGCGCCTGCAGGTCCGCCTCGTCCTCGACCAGCGTCTCCAGGAAGAGCTGTCGCTGCTGCGCATCCATCGCCTCGGTGCGCGCGCCGAACTTCCAGCGCTTGAGCCGCGCCAGCTCGAACGTGATCTTCTCGATCTTCGCGTCCCGCCACACGATCTCGCGCGACTGCTGCTGCACGCGCACCAGCAGGTGCTGCGCCAGGGCCTCCAGGGCCTGTGGCGTCAGGCCCCTCAGGTCCTGGCTCTGGAGCGCGTCCACGTCATGCATGCGCCCATGCTGCCCGCACGAGGCCAGCCCCGCCATCGGCAACTTCAGCAATTGCGCCTCCGGCATCCGCTCACACCCGCGTGATCACCCGCCGCTCGTGCAGCCGCTGCCACGGCAGCCCCACGATCAGCGCATCGAACTGCTCCTGCGTCAGGGCCAGCGGGGTGCTCGACTCCAACCCCCGCGGCCACACGAAGTGCCCCGCGTTGAGTCGCCGGGCCGCGCACCACACCCCCCAGCCGTCATGGACGATCAGCTTGACGCGCGTGGCCCGCGCATTCGCGAACAGGTAGCCGTGGTGGGCCTGCGCCGCCCCCAGCGTCTGCACCACACACGCCAGCAGCCGGTCCGCCCCGGCGCGCATGTCCACCGGCGCCGTGCAGGCCCACAGTGCGTCGATGCGAATCACTTCGTCACCCCGGCGGCCAGTTCGCGCAACCACGCCGCACACGCCTGGGCCTGCGCTGCCGGCCAGCTCACCGTCAGCCGGGCTGCACCGCTGCGCCACTCGATGTGAATGTCCGGCGTGCTCGGGTTCGCCATGCCAGGGCCTTCGGCGCTCGGCCGCGGCCTGTCCGGTGCTGGCAAGGCCAGCGCTACGAACTGGGCATCGACCACCGGCGCCGGGTTGCCCATGACCATGGGTGCTGACGCCGCCGTCGGCACCTCGCACCCAGGTCCCAGCAGGCCTGCCCGCTTGACTCCCCGACCCGCCAGCCACTGACGCACCACGTTCGCGTTCAGCCCATGCCTGAGCGCCACGGCCGCAATCGACGCGCCAGGCTGTCGGCATTCACCCAGCACCTTCGCCTTGAACTCGGCGTCGTGTACCCGCCTCGTCTTGTCCTTGTGTTCCATTGCTGTCCACCAATTCACATTGCTGGACACCATCGTCTCGGAGCTATCCAGCTCCTTCAAGTGGGCATGGCTGGTCGCTCACCATACTGGGTCTCTTTTTGTGTTCTGTTTTTGTTGTCAGGGGTGGTCATGAAAAATCCGAGCGATGCGGTGGTTGCGGTGATGGTGGTGGTGGTGATGGCGTCGGCGGGTCTGACGGCCTGTGGTCAGAAGCCCGAGGCTGGCACCGAACTGGGTCAGGGGGGCTCGGCGGTCACCGGCTCGGCGGGCCCTGCCGGGGCGCAGTCGGCCGCCCGTGAACTGCTGCACTGCACGGCGCCCGTGGCAACGCTGGCACTGGCCGAGAACCCGCAGGGCTACACGATGCACGGCCACTACCAGCTTCCTGCCTCGCCGGTGCCGCTGGTCAAGCTGCTGGCCCAGCAGAGCGGGTGCTTTCGCGTGGTGGACCGCGCGGCCGGGCTGCGCAGCACCGTGCAGGAGCAGGAGCTGAAAGAGGCCGGTATCCTGCGCCAGCAGGGCAGCACGGTGCAGAAGGGCCGCGGCTACGAAGCCCAGTACACGCTGACGCCCAGCCTCACCTTCAGCGAGATGGACGCTGGCCGTGGTCTGGCCGGCGTGATCGGCATGATCCCGGTGCTGCGTGACCTGGTGGGCCTCGTCGGGCTGGCCGAGCAGGTCAAGCTCAAGGAGGCGCAGGTCGCACTGCTGCTGAGCGACAACGAGACCACCGAGCAGGTGGCGGCCTCGACGGGCTCGGTGCGCGTGACCGACCTGGGGGTTGGCGGGCTGCTGCTCGGCAAGCTCGGCACGGCCACCGGGGCAGGCTGGAGCAACTCCAGCGAGGGCAAGGTCGTGGCGGCAGCGTTCCTCGATGCGCACAACCAGCTGGTGCTCCAGGTGCGGCAGCTCCAGGCCAAGGCATTGCCACCGGCTGTGGCGACCAAGGGGCCGGGGACCTGAGTCTTGAGATCGCGCAAGGCGACTGGCCCGGCGCATCGATACCCTGTGGGGCATGAGCCCCACCACCACGGCCCGCTGGATCGCTGCCACCCGCCCCGGCTTCCTTGTCGTCACGCTGGTCGCGGCCCTGCTGGGCATTGCGTCCTCGCAGGCCTGCGGCGCGGGCTGGCATCCGCTGGACGCGGCGGGCACCGTCGTGCTGGCGCTGCTGGCCCACGCGGCGATCAACCTGCACAACGACTGGGGTGACGCGCTGATCGGCTCCGATGCGCTCAACACCGACCGCATCGGGCCCTTCACCGGCGGCTCGCGGGTGGTGCAGGACGGCGTGTTCACCGCGGTGCAACTGCGCGACATGGTGCAGATGATCGGGATGGTGGTCATCGGCGGCGGGCTGGTGCTGGCCGCGCGGGCCGGACCCGGGCTGATCGGCATCGGCCTTGCGGGGCTGGCGCTCGGCTGGGCGTACTCGCATCCGCGGCTGGCGCTGATGTCGCGCGGGGTGGGCGAGCTGGCGGTGGCGGCGGGCTGGTGGCTGGTTGTCATCGGGGCGGACTATGTGCAGCGGCGGCACTTCGACCTCGCGCCCGCGCTGGCCGGCGTCAGCCCGGCGCTGCTGATCGCCGCGATGCTGTGGATCGCCGAATTCCCCGATGCCCGCAGCGATGCGCAGGTCGGCAAGCGCACGCTGGTCGTGCGGCTCGGGCCGACGGCAGCGGCGGTCGGCTATCTGCTGCTGGTGACCGCGGCCCATGCCTGGGTGGCGTTCTGGTGGCAGGCGCTGTGGCTGCCGACCACGGCGTGGTGGGGGCTGGGTTCGGCGCCGCTCAGCCTGGTGGCGGCCGGGCTGCTCTGGCGCCACCGGCAGGCACCGTCCCGGCTGCGGCCGGCGATCGTGCTGACGCTGGGGGCGGCCGTGCTGCATGGTGTGCTGCTGACAGCGGCTTTTCTGCACATCGCCAGCCTGCGCTGAGGTGGCGTGCGGAAAGTCTGGCGTTGCCGCTATGCTTTCCACATGACGTCCAGCCCACCGCCAAAGATCCCTGAATCCGTCCTCGTGGTCATCCACACGCCAGACCTGCAGGTGCTGCTGATCGAGCGCGCCGACAAGCCCGGCTTCTGGCAGAGCGTCACCGGCTCGAAGGACACGCTCGAAGAGTCGCTGCACGAGACCGCCCGGCGCGAGGTCGCCGAGGAGACCGGCATCCTCGTCGGCACGCCGCAGGTGCCGGACGAGGCGCTGCGCGACTGGGCGCTGCGCAATGTCTACGAGATCTACCCGGTCTGGCGCCACCGCTATGCCGAGGGGGTCACGCACAACACCGAACACGTGTTCGGCCTGACCGTGCCGGCCGGCACGCCCGTGGTCCTGGCTCCGCGCGAGCACCTGCAGCAGGTCTGGCTGCCCTGGCGGGAAGCCGCGGACCGCTGTTTTTCGCCGAGCAATGCCGAGGCGATCCTGCACCTGCCGCAGCAACTCCGCCAGCCAGCACGGACCGACCGATGACGACGATGCCGATGACCCTGCCGGGTGGCCTGGACGGCCCGCGGCTGCGGGTGGCGACCTACAACATCCACAAGGGCGTGCGCGGCGTGGGGCCGCGCAAGCGGCTGGAGATCCACAACCTCGGGCTGGGTGTGGAAGCGCTGGACGCGGACCTGGTGTTCCTGCAGGAGGTGCGCCTGTTCCACCACCGCGACGCCCGGCACTTCGACCGCACCTGGTTCGGCTGGCCCGAACAGGGACAGGCCGATTTCCTGGCGCCGGAAGGCTACAGCTCGGCCTACCGGACCAACGCCGTCACCCGCGATGGCGAGCACGGCAACGCGCTGCTGTCGCGCTGGCCGCTGGGCGACGTGGAGCACCACGACGTGTCGGACCACCGCTTCGAGCAGCGCGGGCTGCTGCACGTCAAGGTGAACTGGCGCGGCATCGACATCCACACCATCGTCGCGCATTTCGGCCTGATGCACGCCAGCCGGGTGCGCCAGGCGCAGCGGCTGGGGGCCTACATCCGCAGCGAGATTCCGGCCGGTGTGCCGGTGGTGGTCGCGGGCGATTTCAATGACTGGGGCGAGCGGCTGGATCCGATGTTCCAGCTCGCCGGACTGGTGCGGGCCCATCCGCCCGGTGCGCATGGCCGCACGCCGCGCACCTTCCCGTCGCGCATGCCGCTGCTGTCGCTGGACCGGGTCTACACCCGGGGACTGCGCTGCGCGGGCATGAGCGTGCCGCGGGGAGCGGCGTGGGCACGCATGTCCGACCACCTGCCGCTGCTGGTGGAGCTGGAGCTGACGTGAAGCCCGGCGATCCCGTCCCCATCGATCCGGTCAGCATGTTCGAGGCCGACCAGGACAGCGAGCCGATGTCCTGGTATCTGGTGCCCAGACCGGTGTTCCGCGGGGGCAACGAGGTCGAGTTGCTGCGTGGCGGCGATGCGCTGTTCCCGGCCATGATCAGCGCGATCCGCAACGCCCGCCACGAGGTCTGGCTGGCCACCTACATCTTCCACGACGATGCGGCCGCGATGGCGGTGGCGGTGGCGCTGGAGCGGGCGGCGCGGCGCGGGGTGCGGGTCCGGGTCGTGATCGACGGCTTTGGTGCCCACGACGATCTGGCGGTGGTCGAGCCGCGCCTGCGTGCCGCGGGCATCGCGGTGACGGTGTTCCGTCCGCTGGAGCGCTGGACCCACTGGCTGCAGCCGGGGCAGCTGCGGCGGCTGCACATGAAGCTGTGCGTGGTGGATGGCGAGGTCGGCTTCGTCGGCGGCATCAACGTCATCGACGACCACATCGACCTGAACCACGGCCACACCGAGCTGCCACGGCTGGACTTCGCGGTGCGCGCCGTGGGCCCGGTGGTGCGGCCGATGGAGCAGGCGGTGCGGGCGATGTGGTCGCGCTCCTGGTTCGGGCGCGACTGGCAGCAGGAGATGCGGCTGCTGATGCACACCGAGCGACCGGTGCAGCGCCTGCGTGGCCTCATGCGGCAGATGCGGCTGACCCGGCGCGGCCACCGGGTCGCGCGGCTCGAAGAGGTCCAGCCGCCGGTGCAGGCCGCCTTCGTGGTGCGCGACAACCTCCGCCAGCGCCGCACCATCGAGCGCGCCTACATCGACGCCATCCGCTCGGCGCGGCAGCGCATCTGGCTGATCTGCCCGTATTTCTATCCCGGTCAGGAGTTTCGCCGCGCGCTGTGCAAGGCCGCGCAGCGGGGCGTGCAGGTGCGCCTGCTGATGCAGGGCAAGCCGGATTACCGCATCGCCGCCATGGCCGCCCGCGTGCTGTACGACGAGCTGATGCGCCACGGCATCGAGATCTACGAATACATGCCCGCCTTCCTGCATGCCAAGGTGATGCTGGTCGACGACCACTGGGCCACGGTGGGCAGCTCCAACATCGACCCGATCTCGCTGCTGCTCAACCTGGAGGCGAACATGGTGGTGCGCGACACCACCTTCGCGCAGGACCTGGCGGTCGAGATCGGCCGGGCGCTGGCGCAGTCCGAGGCCATCACCGCGCAGCGCGTCAAGTCGCAGGGCTGGGCCGGCCTGGCGCCGCGGGTGCTGATCGAGTGGGCGGCCTATGTGTACCTGCGTGTGGCGGGCGTGACAGGTCGCTACTGAGCGACCGCGGGCGCAGCCACTCCCGCAGCGGCTGCTCGAACCACTGGAACGAGGCCCAGGCCACCACCACCAGCGCGGCGATGGCCACCAGGATGCCCGCGGCCGGCGGCCCGCCCAGCCGCACGATGGCATTGCGGACCGGGTGCACGACGAAGGGGTGGTAGAGGTACATGCCGTAGGAGATCTGGCCGATCAGCACCAGCGCCGGGGCGTTGAGCAGGGCCGCTGTAGCGCCACGTTCCGTGGCCTTGATCAGCACCAGCGGCAGCAGCGCGCAGAGCAGCACCGTCTCCAGCGCGAAGCCGAAGAGCTGCTGGTCCGCCACGGTGCCGGTGTCGCGCAGCAGGGAGGTCGACAGCACCAGCCCCGCCACCAGCGCCGGCAGCGGCCAGCCCTGCCGGGCGAGCTGCTCGAAGTGGCGCCGCCAGCGCGGCGTCTTCAGCAGCACCGCGAGCAGGCAGCCGGCGGTGAGCTGGTCCATGCGCGTTTCCAGCGCCCGGTAGAGGTAGACCTCGCCGACCCCGAAGCCGAAGATCAGCACCGCCTTGTAGAGCCAGACCAGCGGAATCGACAGCCCCAGCGCCTGGCGCGGCGAGCGGCCGTGGCGCAGCAGTGCCGCCAGCAGGAAGGGCCAGACGAGGTAGAACTGCTCCTCCACCGCCAGCGACCAGCAGTGCGACAGGTAGTGTGCCGCGGCACCGGTGAAGGCCTGGTAGTAGTTGGTGCCGTAGAGCACGGTGGACACCACCGCACCCCAGGGAATCGGCTGGTGGCGCAGCGCCAGCAGCCCCATGCCGACCAGCAGATAGGCCAGGGACGCCGGCAGCAGCCGGGCGACACGGCGCTGGTAGAAGGCGCCCAGCGCGATGCGGCCGTGGCGCTCGTGCTCGCCCAGCAGCAGCCAGGTGATCAGGAAGCCGCTGATCACGAAGAACAGCTCCACCCCCAGCGAGCCGTCGAACACCATGACCGGCCCGATCCGGTCCAGGCCCAGGTGGTTGACGATGACCAGCAGCACCGCGACGGCACGCAGCGCATCCAGGCCGGCCAGACGTGGCTGCTGCAGGGCAGTGAGCAGCACCGGCGGCGGCAGGTGCATCGGCGATGCCTCGCGGATCCACGGGTGTTGCAGTGGCAGGTCGGTGTCGAACTTCATGGCCCTCCCTCGGGCAGCGTGCATGGATCAAGCAACTATTTGTTACATTGATTTTCACTGAGGGAGGGGGGGCTTTCCTGAAGGCTGACTTGGCTGTGTCCGGTCAGGCCGGCCTTACTGGGCCTTCTGCAGCGCGCGGATGCGTTCCTCGATCGGCGGGTGGCTGGAGAACAGCGCCATCAGCCCGCTCGGGTGGCCCGAGATGCCCATCGCGGCCATGCTCTTGGGCAACTCGCCCGGCGCGATCCCGCCCAGGCGGGCCAGCGCGTGCATCATCGGGCGGCGGTCGCCCATCAGCTGCGCGGCACCGGCATCGGCGCGGAACTCCCGCTGGCGCGAGAACCAGGCGACGATCACCGAGGCGAGCACGCCCAGCAGCAGGTCCATCACCACGGTCGTGGCCATGTAGCCGAGGCCGGGCGCGTCCTTGTCGTTCTTCAGGATCACCCGGTCGACGACGTAGCCGACCACCCGGGAGATGAAGACCACGAAAGTGTTCACCACGCCCTGGATCAGCGTCATCGTCACCATGTCGCCGTTGGCGACGTGGGCGATCTCGTGGCCGATGACGGCTTCGACCTCCTCGCGGTTCATGCTCTGCAGCAGCCCGGTGGACACCGCCACCAGCGCCGAGTTCTTGAAGGCTCCGGTCGCGAAGGCATTGGGCTCGCCGTCGTAGACCGCGACTTCGGGCATGTCGATGCCGGCCTTCTCGGCGAAGCGGGCGACGGTGCCCTCCAGCCAGCGGTGCATCGGGTCGGTCGATCCGTTGATGACCTGCGCGCCGGTGCTCCACTTGGCCATGGGCTTGCTCATCAGCAGCGAGATGATCGCGCCGGTGAAGCCCATGAACAGCGAGAACAGCAGCAGCGTGCCGAGGTTGAGGCCCTGGGCATCCAGATAGCGGTTGATGCCGAGCACGCTGGAGGCGATGCCCAGCACCAGCATCACGGCCAGGTTGGTGGCGAGGAACAGGAAGATGCGTTTCATGGCGCGCGGATCCTTGGTGACCGTCGGGGTGGTGACGGATTGCCAGCGTATCTGAGGGTTCTTCACCAGTGCATCAAGGGGGTGTTCCTCCGGACAATGCGCTTTTCTGGCGATGAAACCGGTTCCATTCATGCAATCCACCGCAATTCTGCCCGGTGCACCCCTGCCGGATGTCGCCCGCGCCCGTGTCGCCGTGGCCTTGCTGTTCCTCGCCAACGGCATGGGCTTCGCGAGCTGGGTGTCGCGCATCCCCGCGGTGCGCGCGCCACTCGGCCTCAGCGAGGGCGAACTCGGCTCGGCGCTGCTGGGCATGGCGATCGGGGCGCTGTTCGCTTTCGGTCCGACCGGCCACGGGGTGCAGCGCTGGGGCGCGCGGCGCGTGACGCTGGGCGTGTCGCTGGCCTATGGGGCGCTGCTGGTGCTGCCGACGCTGGCGCCGAATGGCTGGCTGCTGGGCCTGGCGCTGGCGCTGTTCGGCGCGGCCAACGGCGCGATGGACGTGGCGATGAACGCGCTGGCGGTCGAGGTGGAGCAGCGGGTGGGGCGGCCGATCATGTCCTCGCTGCATGGGCTGTGGAGCGCGGGCGGGCTGGCCGGGGCCTTGCTCGGCGGCTTGCTGGCGCACCGGGAGGTGGCGCCGAGCTGGCACCTGGCGGGCATCGGGCTGGCGGCGGTCGGTGCCGTGCTGCTGGCCCGGGGCTGGCTGGTCGGGCATGTGGGCGAGGTCCATGCCGCCGAGGAGGAGGCGCCGCGCTGGGCCCGACCGGAGGCCGCCCTGGCGGGCCTGGGCGCGATCATCTTTGCCGCCTTCCTGATCGAGGGCGCGATGGCCGACTGGAGCGCCGTCTACCTGAACGGGGCACTCGGCACCACGCAGGCCGAGGCCGCGCTGGGCTACAGCGTGTTCGCGATGGCGATGATGGGAATGCGCTTTGCGGGCGACCGGCTGGTGCTCCAGTGGGGCGCCGTGCCGATGCTGCGCATGCTGAACGCACTGGCCGTGGTGGCGCTGGTGGCGGCGCTGGTCAGCGGTAGTCTGGCGGTCACGCTGCCTGCGTTTGCATTGACCGGGATGGCGATCGGCACCGTCGCGCCGCTGGTGTTCAGCGCGGCGGCGCAGCGCTCGCGGCGGGGCGCCGGGCAGGGCATCGCCGCGATGGCGACGCTCGGCTATGGCGGGTTCCTGATCGGCCCGCCGGTGATCGGCTGGCTGGCGCAGGCCACCTCGCTGCAGGTGGCGCTGGGCGTGCTGGTCTTGCTGGCCGGGGTGATCGCCGCGCTGGCGGGGCATCTGGCGCCTGCAGCGCCCACCGCAGCCGCACCCACACCCGCAGACGCCGCGTCAGTCGACCAGGCGCCAGTTCAGCGTCTCTGAGCCGCCGAGCGGCTTGAGTTCGGCGTCGCCGTAGGGCAGCGACTCCGGGAGCGTCCACGGTTCGCGGCGCAGCGTGATGGTGCTGGCGTTGCGTGGCAGGCCGTAGAAGTCCGGGCCGTGCTGGCTGGCGAAGCCTTCGAGCCGGTCGAGGCGGCCGGCTCGCTCGAACGCTTCGGCGTACAGCTCGATCGCCGACAGCGCCGTGTAGCAGCCGGCGCAGGCCGCGGCGTGTTCCTTCAGGTGCGCGGCGTGGGGCGCGCTGTCGGTGCCGAGGAAGAACTTCGGGCTGCCCGAGGTGGCCGAGGCGACCAGTGCGCGGCGGTGTTCCTCGCGCTTGAGCACGGGCAGGCAGTAGTAGTGCGGGCGCAGGCCGCCGGTGAAGAGGGCGTTGCGGTTGTAGAGCAGGTGGTGGGCGGTGATGGTCGCTGCCGTGTGCGGGCCGGCTTCGGCGACGTACTGGGCGGCGTCCCGGGTGGTGATGTGCTCGAACACCACCTTCAGCTCGGGGAAGGCATCGCGCAGCGGCTCCATCACCTGCTCGATGAAACGGGCTTCGCGGTCGAACACGTCCACGGCCGGATCGGTGACCTCGCCGTGCACCAGCAGCAGCAGGCCTTCGCGCTGCATCATCTCCAGCGTCGCGTGGGTCTTGCGGATGTCGGTCACGCCGGCGTCGCTGTTGGTCGTGGCACCGGCGGGGTAGAGCTTGAGCGCGACCACGCCAGCGTCCTTGGCGCGGCGGATCTCTTCGGGCGGGGTGTTGTCGGTCAGGTACAGCGTCATCAGCGGCGTGAAGTCCACGCCTTCGGGCACGCAGGCCTGGATGCGCGCGCGGTAGGCCACGGCCTGCTCGGCGGTGGTGACCGGCGGACGCAGGTTGGGCATGATGATCGCGCGGCCGAACTGGCGCGCGGTGTGCGGCACGACCGCCGCCATCGCGGCGCCGTCGCGCACGTGCAGATGCCAGTCGTCGGGGCGGGTGAGGCGGAGGGTAGGGGCAGTGGCGGTCGTCATAGCCCGCGATTCTCGCCCAGCTTGGACACGCGCAGGAACTCCCACAATGCCTGCGCGGCCGGCTTGTTGTGGCGAGAGACCTCGGGGCGTTCGCGGTAGAGGCGCACCTCGATCGTCACCTCGAAGGCTGCCCCCGACTGCCGCGGACCTGCGGGCACCAGCCGGCGGGCGCTGACCTCCTTGCGCACCGAACTGGCGGGCAGGAAGGCGAGGCCGTGGCCTTCGAGCGCCATCGCCTTGAGCCCCTCGGCCATGTCGGTCTCGTAGTTCAGCAGCGCGTCGACGGCGCGGCTGTGCGCCTTCGAGTCCAGCTCGTTCATCTCGCGGCGGAACTGGGTGCGCCACTCGGTGAGGCTGATGGTCAGCGTGCCATAGGCAACCAGCGCGGCCAGCGTGATCCACACGAAGCCCATGTCGAACTGGCTGCCGAGCAGCGTCAGCACCAGCGTCAGCTCGACCAGCGTCGGCACGATGGTGTAGAGCGAGTAGCTCACCAGCGACTGCAGCGCGCGCGTGCCGCGCTCGATGTCGCGGGTCATGCCGCCGGTCTGGCGGTCGAGGTGGAAGCGCAGGCTGAGCGCGTGCAGGTGGCGGAAGGTCTCCAGCGCGATGCGCCGCGCCGCGCCGTGGGTGGCCTTGGCGAAGACCAGTTCGCGCAGCTCGGTGAAGACCGTGGTCGACAGCCGCAGCCCCGCATAGGCCAGCAGCAGCCCCAGCGGCACGACCACCAGCGCCCGCGGATCGCCGATCGGGATCGACAGGCTGTCCACCAGCTGCTTCAGCAGCAGCGGCACGCCCACGTTCGCCGCCTTGGCCGCGACGACGAACACCAGCGCCAGCACCATGCGCACGCGGTATTCCCACAGGTAGGGGCCGAGGCGCTTCAGCGTCGTCCAGTCGCTGCGGGGCGTGCCGGCGGGATCGACCGGGGCGGGTTCATTCGAGGCGAAGCGGCGCATGGGTGGGGTTCGGTGAAAGACAATCGACACCTGCAACCGAGGTGTCTTCCATGAGTGTGAACGAAGCGAACAATCCGCGTTTTTCAGGCCCGCCGCCCGTGCATGGTGGCGAGCCGGGCTCTCACCAGCGCGAACTGGTGCTGCGCATGATGCCGATGCCGTCTGACGCCAACGGCAACGGCGACATCTTCGGCGGCTGGATCATGGCCCAGGTCGACATCGCCGGTGCCGTGTTGCCCGCGCGCATCGCCCGCGGCCGCATCACCACGGTGGCGGTGAACCAGCTCATTTTCAAGCAGGCCGTGTCGGTGAGTGACCTGCTGAGCTTCTACGCCACGGTCGAGCGCATCGGCACCACGTCGGTGACGGTGCATGTCGAGGTCTACGCCGAGCGCAACCCGGCCGATCCGAAGACGGTCAAGGTGACCGAGGCCAACCTGACCTATGTCGCCATCGACCGCGACGGCCGGCCACGGCCGATCGTGAAGGCGCCAGCACCCGCCCCGGCACCGCTCACGGGCGCATGAGCGGCTGGTAGTCGGCGGCGATCTGCAGCGCCAGCGCCTCGCCCCAGCGCTGGTAGAGCAGCGGGCCGGGGTGGAAGCCGTCGCTGGCCATCAGCGCGCGCACCTCGTCGCGGGCGGGGTCGTAGGGCATCTCGAAATAGGCCCGCGTGCCCGAGTCGGCGGTCCACTGCACCAGCGCGGCATCCAGCGCCTGTGCCGAGCGGCCCAGCACCCAGCGCAGCGGCTGCGGCAACAGCGGAAACAGGTGCATCGGCGGCACGGCCGTGGCCACGATCTGGTGGACACCGGCCAGCTCGCGCGCACAGGCTTCGAGCGCGTCGAGGTGGGCGGTCCAGCGCCGCGGGCTGGTCTGGCGGACGGTGTCGTTCACGCCGAGTGCCGTCACCATCACGTCCGCCGGTGGCAGCCGGCCCTGCGCCGACAACTCGCGCAGCGCCGAGGTCGCGTCCGCCGTGGTCCAGCCGGTGCGCGCGACCAGCTGCCAGGCGATCGGCGCCTTGAGCCGCCGCGTCAGCGCCTGGCTCAGCCGACCGGCGAGCGCTTCGTTCTGCGTCGCCGCACCCACCCCCGCCCCCGAGGAATCGCCCACGATCAGCACCCGCAGCCGTGGCATCGCGCTGCTGTGGCGGTCCATGCCGGCCAGACCGAGGCGCGGGCCGGTGGCTTCCGGCAGACGGGGTGCTTCCCGGCGCACCTGCCGTCCCTGCCAGATCAGCAGTGGGGACAGGGCAACTTTGGCGGCGGTGAAGGTGGGCATCGGCAGGCTGGCGCGCTCGGGCGGCGCGTTCGGGAAGGGCAGGTGGGGCGTTCAGGTGAACGACGAAAAATCGGGCTTGCGCTTCTGGAAGAAGGCCTGGAAGGCTTCCTGTGCCTCGGGGCTGCGCAGCCGCTCGGAGAAGATCGCTGCCTCGCTGGCGATGACGGCGCGCACCTGCTCGCGCTGCGGGGCACGCATCAGGCGCTTGCTGTCGCGCACGGCGCCCGGCGGCAGCGCATTGAAGCGCTCGGCGACGCGGCGGGCGTGGTTGACCACTTCGCTGGTCGGCAGCACGGCGTTGGCCAGACCACAGTCGACCGCGTCCGCGCCGGTGAACGGGTCGCCGAGCAGCAGCTTCTCGGCGGCCTTGGCGTGGCCCATCAACTGCGAGACCAGCAGGCTGGAGCCGTATTCCGGCACCAGACCCAGCCCGACGAAGGGCATCGCCAGCCGGGCCTCGTCGCTGACGTAGACAAAGTCGCAGTGCAGCAGCATGGTCGTGCCGATGCCGATCGCCGCGCCCGTGACGGCCGCGACCACCGGCTTCTCGCACTCCAGCAGCGCCAGCATGAACTGGAACACCGGCGAGTCCATGCCCTGCGGCGGGCGCTGCATGAAGTCTTCCAGGTCGTTGCCCGAGGTGAACACGCCCGGCTGCCCGGTGATCAGCACGGCGCGCACCGACGCATCGGCCTGTGCGGCGCGCAGTGCGTCGGCCATGGCGGTGTACATCACCATGGTCAGGGCGTTCTTCTTTTCCGGGCGGGCAATTTCGATCGTGGCCACGCCGTTGAGGGTGGCGGTCTTGATGCTCATGGGGTCTCCTCGGGCAACTGGGAATGGTAAGTGCGCTGCAACAACCGTTCACGACCGATTGTTGCGTGTGAAACAAAAAAGCCGCTGCACACGGCGGTGCAGCGGCTCGGGCGGTCACCGTGGAACCGTCCTGGGTGGCGACGGGTTCAGACGCGCTCGAAGATGCCGGCGGCGCCCTGGCCGGTGCCGACGCACATCGTCAGCATGCCGTATTTCAGGCCATGGCGGCGCAGCGCGTGGACCAGCGTCGCGGCGCGGATGGCGCCGGTGGCCCCCAGCGGGTGGCCGAGCGCGATCGCGCCGCCCATGCGATTGACCTTCGCCGGGTCGAGACCCGTGGTATTGATCACGGCCAGCGCCTGTGCAGCGAAGGCTTCGTTCAGCTCGATCCAGTCCAGGTCGCTCTGCTGCAGACCGGCGCTGCGCAGCGCGGCGGGGATCGCCTCGATCGGGCCGATGCCCATGATCTCCGGCGGCACGCCCTTGCTGGCGTAGCTCACGAAGCGCGCCAGCGGTGTCAGGCCGTGCTGGCGGATCGCCTTCTCGCTGGCCAGGATCAGGCACCCGGCGCCGTCGCTGGTCTGCGAGCTGTTACCCGCGGTGACACTGCCCTTGGCGGCGAACACCGTCCGGAGCTTGCCCAGGCCTTCGAGCGTGGTGTCGGGGCGGGCGCCTTCGTCGCGGTTCACCGTGCGGGTGCGGGTGCGGATCTCGCCGGTGACGAGGTCGGGCGTGCGCTCGACGACGTCCACCGCCGTGGTCTCGGCGTCGAATTCGCCCGCCGCCTGTGCGGCCAGCGCCTTCTGGTGCGACGCCAGCGCGAAGGCGTCCTGTGCCTCGCGGCTGACACCCCACTGGTTGGCCACCTTCTCGGCGGTCAGGCCCATGCCGTAGGCGATGCCGATGTTCTCGTCGCGCTCGAAGATCGAGGGGTTGAAGCTCGGCGTGTTGCCGCTCATCGGCACCATGCTCATGCTCTCGGCGCCGCCGGCGATCATCACGTCGGCCTCGCCGACGCGGATGCGGTCGGCGGCCATCTGGATCGCGCTCAGGCCCGAGGCGCAGAAGCGGTTGACGGTGATGCCGCCCACCGTGTTCGGCAGCCCCGCCAGCAGCGCGGCGACGCGGGCCATGTTCAGCCCTTGCGGACCTTCGGGCATGGCGCAGCCGATGATGGCGTCCTCGATGGCCTTCGGGTCCAGCGTCGGCACTTGCGCCAGCGCGCCGCGCATGGCGGCCACCAGCAGGTCGTCCGGGCGGGTGTTGCGGAAAAAGCCGCGGTGCGACTTGCCGATCGGCGTGCGGGTGGCGGCGACGATGTAGGCGTCTTGCAGTTGCTTGCTCATGTGTGTGTGCTCCGTCGGCCGGGTCAGTTGCGCACCGGCTTGCCGGTCTGCAGCATGCCCATGATGCGTTCCTGGGACTTGGGGTGTTCGAGCAGCGCGCAGAAGTGCTTGCGCTCCAGCGCCATCAGGTACTCCTCGGTGACGAGGGTGCCCGCATCCACCTCGCCGCCGCAGACCACGTCCGCGATCAGGCTGGCGATGTGGAAATCGTGCTGGCTGATGAAGCCGCCGTCGCGCATCCCGACCAGGCTGGCCTTGATGGTGGCGATGGCGCTGCGGCCGGCGACCGGGAACATCGCCTTGACCGGCGCGCGGTAGCCGGCGTTGGCCAGCGCCTTGGCCTGGCTGAGGGCAACGTGCAGCAACTCGTCCTTGTTCGGCACGACGATGTCGCTGTCCAGCAGGTAGCCCAGCTTGCGCGACTCCAGCGCGCTGGTGCCGACGGTGGCCATGGCTGCGGCCTGGAAGCCGTCCTTCAGGAAGGCGAGCAGGTCGCTGCCCGGCACGCTCGCCGCGCGTTCCGCCGCCCGGCGTGCCACGTAGGTCAGCCCGCCGCCGCCCGGGATCAGCCCGACGCCGACCTCGACCAGCCCGACATAGCTCTCCATCGCCGCGACCCGCTGTGCGCAGTGCACCGCCAGTTCGCAGCCGCCGCCCAGCGCCATGCCGCGCACGGCAGCCACCACCGGCACGCTGGCGTAGCGCACGCGCAGCATCATGTCCTGCAGCTTCTTTTCCTCGGGCGCGATGCCCTTGGCGCCGAGTTTCATGAACACCGGCATCAGCGATTCGAGGTTCGCGCCGGCCGAGAACACGTCATCCGGCGACCAGATCACCAGACCCTGGTAGCCGGCTTCCGCGAGTTCGACCGCCTTCAGCAGCCCTTCGGTCACGGTCGGGCTGATCAGGTGCAGCTTGGCCGTGATGCTGGCGATCAGCACCTCGCCGTCCAGCGTCCAGACGCGCACTTCTTCGTTGCGGAACACCTCGGTGCCGCTCTTCAGCGGATCGACGGCGCCAGCGCCCACGAGGCTCTCGGGGAAATGCTGGCGCTGGTAGACCGGCAGCGCCGAGCGCGGCACGTAGGTGCCCGCCGCGGCGGACCACGATCCTTCCAGCGTGTGGACGCCCGTGCGGCCGTCGAACACCCAGGCCGGCAGCGGTGCGTTGCACAAGGCCTTGCCCGCGTCGATGTCTTCCTGCACCCACTTGGCCACCTGCTGCCAGCCGGCTTCCTGCCACAGCTCGAACGGCCCTTGTTTGGCGCCAAAGCCCCAGCGCATCGCGAAGTCCACCTCGCGCGCCGAGTCGGCGATCGTCGCCAGGTGCACCGCGACGTAGTGGAAGCTGTCGCGCAGGATCGCCCACAGGAACTGCGCCTGCGGGTTGCTGGATTCGCGCAGCAGCTTCAGCCGCTCGGCTGCGGGCTTCTTCAGGATGCGGTCGATGATCGGGTCGGCCTTGCCCCCCGACGGCACGTACTCGCCCTTGGCCGCGTCCAGCCGCAGGATGTCGCGGCCGGCCTTCTTGTAGAAACCGGCGCCGACCTTCTGCCCCAGCGCGCCCTTGGCGATCAGCGCCGACAGCACCGGCGGTGTCGCGTAGGACGGGAAGAAGGGGTCGTTCGCCTTGTCCGGGCCGAGGTTGTCCTGCAGCGTGCGGATGACGTGCGCCATCGTGTCCAGGCCGACCACGTCCGCGGTGCGGAAGGTGCCGGAGCTGGCGCGGCCGAACTTCTTGCCGGTCAGGTCATCGACCAGGTCGACGCTCAGGCCGAACTGCTGCGCCTCGTGGATGGTGGCCAGCATGCCGGCGATGCCGACGCGGTTGGCGATGAAGTTGGGGGTGTCCTTGGCGCGCACGACGCCCTTGCCGACGGTCGAGGTGACGAAGGTTTCGAGCTGGTCGAGGTAGCGCGCCTCGGTGGTCGGCGTGGGAATCAGCTCCACCAGGTACATGTACCGCGGCGGGTTGAAGAAGTGGATGCCGCAGAAACGCGGCTTCAGCGCGTCCGGCAGGCCGTCCGACAGCGTCGTGATCGACAGGCCGGAGGTGTTCGAGGCGAGGATGGCGTGCGGCGCGATGAAGGGCGCGATCTTGGCGTAGAGGTCGTGCTTCCAGTCCATGCGCTCGGCGATCGCTTCGATCACGAGGTCGCAGTCCTTCAGCAGGTCCAGGTGCTCCTCGTAGTTCGCGGCGCGGATGCGGCTGGCATCGTCGCCCACGCCCAGCGGCGCGGGCTTGAGCTTCTTGAGGTTGTCGATGGCCTTCTGCGCGATGGCGCTCTTCGGGCCTTCCTTGGCGGGCAGGTCGAACAGGATGACCGGCACCTGGACATTGACCAGATGGGCGGCGATCTGCGCGCCCATCACGCCGGCGCCGAGCACGGCGACCTGGCGGACATTGAAACGGCTCATGAGGGCTTCCTTGTGAGATTCGGGATCTTCGTTTTGGGGGCGTGATGGGCGTTATTCGACGCGGATCCAGGTCTGCGTGCGACCCAGCAGCGGTGCGCCGATGTAGCCGCGCACCTCGATGCGCTTGCCGCCATCCACGGGCTTCATGCGCACCTTGTAGGTCTTGCCGTTGTTCGGGTCGAGGATCTCGCCACCGTCCCACAGCGCCTTGTCGTCCAGATTGGCCCGGACGCCCTTGACGATGGTCATGCCCAGCACGGGCTGGTCCTTGCGGTCGTCGCTGCACAGCTCGCAGCGGGCGTCCTGCTTGGTCGCGTCGAACACTTTCTCGACCTTGGCCGAGAAGGTGCCTGCCGTCTCGGTGATGCGCACCAGCGACTTCTCGGTCTTGCCATCGTCGTCGATGGTTTTCCACAGGCCGGCGGGCGTGGACTGCGCGGCAGCGGCCAGCGAGGCGCCGGCCAGCGCGAGGGCGATCAGGGTGGTTTTCATGGTGTGCCTGGTCTTGCTCCCTCCCCCAGCGGGGGAGGGTTGGGGTGGGGGCTTCGCGGGATCAGAACATCGCTTCGTCCATCGCCATCAGCGGCGCGAGGCCGGCGCGGGCGGTGCGGATCAGCGACGCCGTCTCCGGCAGCAGCTTGGCGAAGTAGAAACGCGCGGTGTGCAGCTTGGCGACGTAGAACGGATCCGGGTTCGCGCCTTGCTCCTTGAGCTTGTCGAGCGCCACCTTGGCCATGCGCGCCCAGAAGTAAGCGAACACGAGGTGCCCGACCACGCGCAGGTAATCCACCGCCGCCGCACCCACCTCGTCCGGGTTGCCGAAGGCCTTCATGCCCAGCTCGGTCGTCAGCTTGGTTACCTTGTCGCCGATGTCCGCCAGCGGGTTGATGAACTCCTGCATGTCCTCGCGGATGCCTTCTTCCTCGACGAACTCGGCGATCTTCTTGCCAAAGGCCTTGAGCTTCTTGCCGTTGTCGGCCAGCACCTTGCGGCCGAGCAGGTCCAGCGACTGGATCGTGTTCGTGCCCTCGTAGATCATGTTGATGCGGGCATCGCGCACGTACTGCTCCATGCCCCACTCGCGGATGTAGCCGTGGCCGCCGAAGACCTGCATGCAGTGCGAGGTGGCGATCCAGCCGTTGTCGGTCAGGAAGGCCTTGATGATCGGCGTCAGCAGCGCGACTTCATCGGCACTGGCCTTGCGCACGTCCTCGTCCGGGTGGCTGAGCTCCTGGTCGAGCATCAGCGCCGTGTGCACGCACAGCGCGCGGCCGGCTTCGGCATAGGCGCGGGCGGTCAGCAGCATCTTGCGCACGTCGGGGTGCACGATGATGGGATCGGCGGCCTTCTCCGGCGCCTTCGGGCCGGACAGGGCGCGCATCTGCAGGCGGTCCTTCGCATACGCGACGGCGTTCTGGTACGCCACTTCGGTCAGCCCGAGCGACTGCATCCCGACGCCCAGGCGGGCGGCGTTCATCATCACGAACATGGCGGCCAGGCCCTTGTGCGGCTGGCCCACCAGCGTGCCGACGGCGTCTTCGAGCACCAGTTGCGCGGTGGCGTTGCTGGTGATGCCCATCTTGTGTTCGAGGCCGGCGCAGAAGATGCCGTTGCGACCGCCGAGCGAGCCGTCCGCGTTGACGTGGAACTTCGGCACGATGAACAGCGAGATGCCCTTCGAGCCGCTCGGGGCGTCCGGCAGGCGGGCCAGCACGAGGTGGATGATGTTGGCGGCCATGTCGTGCTCGCCAGCGGAGATGAAGATCTTGGCGCCGTTGAGCTTGTAGGTGCCGTCGGCCTGCGGCTCGGCCTTGGTGCGCAGCAGGCCCAGGTCGGTGCCGCAATGCGGCTCGGTCAGGCACATCGTCCCGGTCCACTCGCCGCTGCTCAGCTTGGGCAGGTAGGTGGCCTTCTGCTCGGGCGTGCCGTGGGCGTGCAGGCTTTCATAGGCGCCGTGCGACAGGCCCGGATACATCGTCCAGGCCTGGTTGGCGCTGTTGAGCATCTCGTAGAAGCACTGGTTCACCACGTGCGGCAGGCCCTGGCCACCGTAGGCCGGGTCGCAGCTCAGCGCCGCCCAGCCGCCTTCGACGTACTGCGCATAGGCTTCCTTGTAGCCCTTGGGGGTGCGCACCTCGTGGGTGGTCTTGTCGAGCGTGCAGCCTTCCTCGTCGCCGCTGCGGTTCAGCGGGAACACCACCTGCGCGGCGAACTTGCCGCCTTCTTCGAGGATGGCATTGACGGTGTCGACATCGACCTCGGCGTGGGCCGGCATCTCCTTGAAGGTCTCGGTGACCTGCACGAGTTCGTGCAGCACAAATTGAAGATCACGCAGGGGCGGGTTGTACTGGGGCATGGAAGTCTCCTCGACGAGGGCGGTGATCGGGGTGAATCAGTCAATCGGACAAACTGTCGGAAAGCGGCGCGCCGGCAACCGTGACCGGCTGCGGATACCCGGCAACAGATCAGCCGGGCAGCGCCCGGTAGCGGGCCAGCACATTCAGGAACCCCTGTTCGGCCCGCTGGACCGAACCGGGGGTGCGCAGGAACCGGGCATCGTGGTGCAGCGCCAGCACCAGCCCGTGCAACTCGAACAGCATCTGGCGCGCATCGGTGTCGGCGCGCAGGTGGCCTTCTTCCCGGGCGATGGTGATGGCGCGCTCCAGGCCGGTGTGCCAGGTGCGCACCATGTCCACCAGCGCGTCGCGCACCGGGCCGGGCCGGTCATCGAACTCGACCGCGCCGCTGATGTAGATGCAGCCCGAGTCGATCTCGATGCTGACCCGCGCCAGCCAGCGGCGGAACATCGCCTCCAGCCGCGGCAGGCCGCGCGGCTCGCGCAGCGAGGGGTAGAACACCTCTTCCTCGAAGCGTGCGTGGTATTCGCGGATGACCGACATCTGCAGTTCTTCGCGGGAGCCGAAGTGCGCGAAGACGCCGGACTTGCTCATGCCGGTGATGTCGGCCAGGTGGCCGATCGACAACCCCTCCAGTCCCTTCTGCGACGCCAGGCTCAGGGCGGCGTCCAGGATCGAGGCACGCGTCTGCTGGCCCTTGTGGACAGCACGGGCGCCGGATCGGGCGGGCCGGGTGGCAGCGAGTGGGGTAGAGGTCACGGTGGGCAATAAAACGAACGATCGTTCTATTCTGATCGAAGAACCCCGCCGTGCCACTGCGGATCACCCTTGTGGGACTAGAGTCAAAACTCTAGCCTGATCCAGGTGGGCAGCCCCGCACGGTCTGCTCTATGCTCACGCAAGGACCTTGCCATGGATGTGCTGCAACTCGATGTCTCGGGTCGCCCTCAGGCCTGGATTTCACCCCGGGAGGCGGCCAACCTCTATGTCTGCGATGCCGTCGCGTGGACAGTGGGCGAGCCGTGCCTGGTGCTGCATGGCGGCATCCAGCGGGTCACCGGGTTGCAGTCCTTGCTGGCGCTGCATCCGATCATCGCGGTGCGCGGTGCGGTGCCGACGCGCGCCTGGCGCCAGGTCCCGGCGCTGACCAATCCGAAGCTGTTTGCCCGCGACCGCCACGTCTGCGCCTACTGCGGCCAGCACGCCCGGGACGAGCAGCTCACCCGCGAACACATCGTCCCCACCTCGCGCGGTGGCGAGGATTCGTGGATGAACTGCATCACCGCCTGCCGCGGATGCAACGGCCGCAAGGGCAATCGGCTGCTGCAGGAGTGCCGGATGGAATTGCTTTACCTTCCGTACATCCCCAGCCTGCACGAGGACATGATCCTCAAGGGGCGGCGCATCGTCATGGACCAGATGGAGTTCCTGCTTGCCGGCGTGCCGCGTCACAGCCGCCTGCATGGCTGAACAGACCAGCGCCGCGACTCCGACCACGCACAACACAGGTTCCCACCATGAAAGCACTCTTCGCCACCACCCTGGCCGCCGCCGCACTCCTGCTCGGCGCCTGCAGCACCACCAGCCCGGACGTGATCCGCCCTGGTGACGCCCAGCGCCTGTCCACCGTGCAGGACGCGGTCGTGCTCAACGTGCGCCCGGTCGTCGTCGAAGGCCAGCAGCAGGGCATCGGCGGCACCTCGGGCGCTGTCGTCGGCGGCATCGCTGGCAGCACGGTCGGCGGGCGGCGCGAGGGCATCGTGGTCGGCGTGCTCGGCGCGGTGGCAGGCGCCGTCATCGGCAACTCGATCGAGCGCTTCGGCACGCGCGAGGAAGCGGTCGAGATCCTGCTGCAGCTGCCCAGCGGCGAGCGCCGGGCGCTGGTGCAGGCCAAAGGCAACGAGACCTTCGTGCCCGGCGAGGCGGTGATCCTCGTCTCGACGGGCGGCAAGACCCGCGTGATGAAGGCGCGCTAGACCGCGGCGAGCGCCTGGTCGAGGTCGGCCATCAGGTCGTCGATGTGCTCGATGCCGACCGACAGGCGCAGCATGTCCTCGCTGACGCCGGCCTTGGCGAGTTCCTCGGCGTTGAGCTGGCGGTGCGTGGTCGAGGCCGGGTGCGTGGCCAGCGACTTGGCGTCGCCGATGTTGACCAGCCGCGTGAACAGCTTGAACGCATCCAGCACGCGCGCCCCGGCTTCGCGTCCACCTTCCTTCAGACCGAAGCTCAGGATGCCCGAGGCCCGGCCGCCCATCTGCTTCTGCACCAGCGCATGGTCCGGGTGGTCGGCCAGTCCGGCGTAGTTCACCCAGGCCACCTTCGGGTGGCTCTTGAGGAAGGTGGCCAGCGCCAGCGTGTTGTCGCAGATGCGGTCCATGCGCAGCGCCAGCGTCTCGATGCCTTGCAGGATCAGGAAGGCGTTCATCGGCGAGATCGCCGCGCCCATGTTGCGCAGCGGCACGACGCGGGCGCGGCCGATGTACGCCGCCGGGCCGAGTGCCTCGGTGTAGACGACGCCGTGGTAGCTCACGTCCGGCTCGTTCAGGCGCTTGAAGCGTTCCTTGTGCTGCGCCCACGGGAAGGTGCCGGAGTCGACGATGGCGCCGGCGACGCTGTTGCCGTGGCCGCCCATGTACTTGGTCAGCGAATGCACGACGATGTCCGCGCCGTGCTCGATCGGGCGGCACAGGGCGGGGGAGGGCACCGTGTTGTCCACGATCAGCGGCACGCCCGCGGCATGGGCCACGGCGGCCAGCGCGGCGATGTCGGTGACGTTGCCCAGCGGGTTGCCCACCGATTCGCAGAAGATGGCCTTGGTGCGCTCGTCGATCAGCGCGGCGAAGGTTTCCGGCTTGGTCGCGTCGGCGAAGCGGGTCGTGATGCCCATCTGCGGCAGCGTGTGCGCGAACAGGTTGTAGGTGCCGCCGTAGAGCTGGCTGGCCGAGACGATGTTGTCGCCGGACTCGGCAATCGTCTGGATCGCGTAGGTGATCGCCGCCATGCCGGAGGCCACCGCCAGCGCCGCGAGGCCGCCTTCGAGCGCCGCGACCCGTGCTTCCAGCACGGATTGCGTCGGATTCATGATCCGGGTGTAGATGTTCCCGGCCACTTTCAGGTCGAACAGGTCCGCGCCGTGCTGCGCGTTGTCGAAGGCGTAGGCGACCGTCTGGTAGATCGGCACCGCGGCGGCCTTGGTGGTCGGGTCGGGGCTGTAGCCGGCGTGGACGGCGAGGGTTTCGAGCTTCATCGGGGGGCTCCTGTCGGTGGGGTCAGTGTTCTTGTTCGGCGTGCAGGCGTTTGTGGATGCGCTGGGTCGTGGTCCAGACCGCCCACAGCACCAGCGGAATCATCGCACCGGCGAACAGGTCCGGGTTCACGGGAACACCCGCAACCTTCGCTGCCTTCGCGCCGTAGTACAGCAGGCTCATCACGTAGTACGAGATCGCCGCGATCGACAGCCCTTCCACGGTCGATTGCAGGCGCAACTGCAGCTCCTGCCCGCGCGTGAGCTGGGCCAGCAGCTGCTGGTTCTGCGTCTCGGTGGCGATGTCCACCCGCGTGCGCAGCAGGCCGCTGGTGCGCTCGATGCGTTGTGACAGCGCAGCCAGCCGCTGCGCCGTGGCGGCCACCGTCGCGATGGCGGGCGTGAGCCGGCGCTGCATGAACTCGCCGATGCCCTGCGTGCCGGAGATGGGCTTCTCGCGCAGCTCGGCGATGCGCTGGCCGACGATGGCGTGGTAGGCCTGCGTGGCGGAGAAGCGGTACTGGTGCACCGCGGTGGCGCGCTCGACCTTGGCCGCCAGCGCCACCAGCGTGTCGAGCAGTTCCTGGTCGGTGGCCTGCTTGTTCTCCAGCCGGGCGGTGATGTCGGCCAGCGCCGCCTCGGCCTCGCCCAGCACCGGCGCCAGCGACTTGGCCGCCGGCAGGCCGCGCAGCGCCATCAGGCGGTAGGTCTCCAGCTCCAGCAGGCGCTGCGAGATGCGGCCGGCACGGGTCTCGGTGGTGCTGGCCGGCGCGATCACCAGCATGTGCTCGAAGCCGCTGTCGCGCAGCCGGAAGGCTGTCACCGCGATCGAGTGGCCATAGGTGCCCATGATCGAGGCCACCACGCTGCGTCCGCCCAGCCACTGCTGGCCCAGGCGTGCGGTCGCCGGGGCGTTCGAGATGTCGCCGATCACCATGGCGAGCTTGATGGCGGCCACCGTGCGGCCGGGGATGGCGCGCAGCCAGTCCGCATCGACCGCCAGCGTGTCCAGCGCGGGCGACTCCGGCGCATCCAGACCGGCGCCCTCGGGCAGTGCCTGGACGATGGAGTAGCGGGTGAACTCGCTGTGGCGCTCCCACTTGAGGGTGCAGTTGCCCAGGCGGATCCGCAGGAAGCTGCTGCTCAGATCCGCCAGCCGCAGACCATCCTGGCCGGGCAGGCGCTTCAGATGTGCCCACTCGTCTTCCCGGCGCACCCCGTCGTTCAGGACCGCGACATAGACCACCAGTGCCGGCAGCCGGATGCGGGCCGTTGGCCGTGCATGGACCTCGTTGTGCAGGATTGCGCGGAGATCATCGTCCGGGGGCAGGGCGGTTCGGGCGTCGGGCAGGGTGTTCATGGGCATGTCGGGCGGGGAGCACGGAGAGGCAGGCCGGGAGCAGCCCCAGAAGATTAGCGGTTTCTCTGCGGGGCTCCTCTTGAAAGCGCCGGGAGCGTTCCTATAATCAGTCCTGTTAGCACTCGCCACCGGTGAGTGCTAGTGACCCACCCACTGAATTCGTTCTGTATCTAGGAGATGCAATGAAACTTCGTCCTCTGCACGACCGCGTCATCGTCAAGCGTCTGGAACAAGAAACCAAGACCGCCTCGGGCATCGTGATCCCCGACAACGCCGCAGAGAAGCCCGACCAGGGTGAAGTGCTGGCCGTCGGCCCGGGCAAGCGCAACGACAAGGGCGACTTCATCGCCCTGAACGTTGCCGTGGGCGATCGCGTCCTGTTCGGCAAGTACAGCGGCCAGTCGGTCAAGGTTGATGGCGACGAACTGCTCGTGATGCGCGAAGAAGACCTCTTCGCCGTCGTCGGCAAGTAATCCCGTCCCTTCATTCATTCAAGATTCCGGAGTCAGAACATGGCAGCTAAAGACGTTATTTTTGGTGCAGACGCCCGTCACCGCATGGTTGAAGGCGTGAACATCCTGGCCAACGCGGTCAAGGTCACGCTGGGCCCGAAGGGACGCAACGTCGTTCTGGAGCGCTCGTTCGGCGCCCCGACCGTGACCAAGGACGGTGTCTCGGTCGCCAAGGAAGTCGAACTGAAGGACAAGCTGCAGAACATGGGCGCGCAGATGGTCAAGGAAGTCGCTTCCAAGACCTCCGACAACGCCGGTGACGGCACCACCACCGCCACCGTGCTGGCGCAAGCCATCGTGCGCGAAGGCATGAAGTACGTGGCCGCCGGCATGAACCCGATGGACCTGAAGCGCGGCATCGACAAGGCGGTCACCGCCCTGGTTGCCCAGCTGAAGGCCGCTTCGAAGGCCACGACGACCACCAAGGAAATCAGCCAGGTCGGCTCGATCTCCGCCAACAGCGATTCGTCGATCGGCGAGATCATCGCCAAGGCGATGGACAAGGTCGGCAAGGAAGGCGTCATCACCGTCGAAGACGGCAAGTCGCTGGACAACGAACTCGACATCGTCGAGGGCATGCAGTTCGACCGCGGCTACCTGTCGCCGTACTTCATCAACAACCCGGAAAAGCAGTCGGCGATCCTGGACAACCCCTTCGTGCTGCTGTACGACAAGAAGGTGTCCAACATCCGTGACCTGCTGCCGACGCTGGAGCAAGTCGCCAAGGCTGGTCGCCCGCTGCTGATCGTCGCTGAAGACGTGGACGGCGAAGCGCTGGCCACGCTGGTGGTGAACACCATCCGCGGCATCCTGAAGGTCGTGGCTGTCAAGGCTCCGGGCTTCGGCGACCGCCGCAAGGCCATGCTGGAAGACATCGCCATCCTGACGGGCGGCAAGGTCATCGCCGAAGAAGTCGGCATGTCGCTGGACAAGGTCACGCTGGCCGATCTGGGCCAGGCCAAGCGCGTCGAAGTGGGCAAGGAAAACACCATCATCATCGATGGCGCCGGTACCGCCGACATCATCGAAGCGCGCGTCAAGCAGATCCGCATCCAGATCGAAGAAGCGTCGAGCGACTACGACCGCGAGAAGCTGCAAGAGCGCGTGGCCAAGCTGGCCGGCGGTGTGGCCGTCATCAAGGTCGGTGCTGCCACCGAAGTCGAGATGAAGGAAAAGAAGGCCCGTGTCGAAGACGCGCTGCACGCGACCCGTGCCGCCGTCGAAGAAGGCATCGTGGCTGGCGGCGGCGTGGCCCTGCTGCGTGCGCGTCAGGCTGCTGGCGTCATCGCCGGTGACAACGCGGACCAGGACGCCGGCATCAAGCTGGTCCTGAAGGCCATCGAAGCCCCGCTGCGCGAAATCGTGGCCAACGCCGGTGGCGAGCCGAGCGTGGTCGTGAACGCCATCCTGGCTGGTTCGGGCAACTACGGCTTCAACGCCGCCAACGACACCTATGGCGACATGATCGACATGGGCATCCTGGACCCGACGAAGGTCACCCGCACCGCGCTGCAGAACGCCGCGTCGGTCGCATCGCTGATGCTGACCACCGAGTGCATGATCGCTGAAGCACCGAAGGACGAGTCCGGTGCTGGCGGCATGGGCGGCGGCGGCATGGGCGGCATGGGCGACATGGGCGGCATGGGCATGTAATGTCCGCTGCCTGAGCAACGCTCAGCGCACAAGCGAAAAGGGCCGCAGCGATGCGGCCCTTTTTTTGTCTGGTCTGGTTCGGTCTGTCGAAGGGCTGGTTACCCCCGCAAACAAGGGTGACGTGTCCTGTTCAGCGCACCTGCAAAGTGACATTTTTTGGCAGTGACCGGCTTGCCAAGCACCGATTCCTGTCGTTCCAACCGGGCAGCAGCGGGCGATTCAGGGCGTTTCTGCGTGATTCCAGGCTGGCACGGCCCCTGCACTGCAGAAATATCTCCACCCCCATTGCAGGAAGCAACATGAAGCGAGTTCAACAAGGTTTCACGCTGATCGAACTGATGATCGTCGTGGCGATCATCGGCATCCTGGCCGCCGTCGCGCTGCCGGCGTATCAGGACTACACGGTCCGGGCCAAGGTTTCAGAAGTTGTGCTGGCTGCTTCGTCGTGCCGTACAAGCATTACCGAGGCGGTCCAGTCATCAAACGTCGCAGATGTGTCCGCTGTGCTGCCAACGAGCTGTAGCGTGACCGCTACCAAGTTCGTGACAAGCGTGGCGGTCGATGCGAACGGTGTCGTCACCGTTGTTGCTAACCACAGCAATCTCAATCAGTTGACTTCGACGACGAACGCGCTGACGCTGGTCCCGATCCAGAGCAGCACGACCGCCCTGGTCGGTACAGCTGATGGTGGCAAGACGATCGCTGGCTGGCGCTGTGGTCTGGCTGCTGACGGCACCACGATCCCGGGCAAGTATCTGCCGGCATCCTGCCGCGGCGTCTATCCGTGATGCAATTTGCCTGAGCTAGGCTTGGGCTCTTGTCCACGGTTTGAAATCGCAAATGCGCCTCCGGGCGCATTTGTCGTTTCAGGGTTCCGGACGGTGGCCTCGCTATGATCAGCCACTCATGACCTCGCCCGATCACCCCCCCGTCTCCTTTCTGCCACTGGCCCTGCTGGCGGTGGCGCTTCCTTTCCTGATCGCCGGCAGCATGCCGCCCACCTCGACCTACTTCAACCAGGTCGTGGCCTTCGGTGGCTGCGGGGTCTGGTTGCTGGTCTGGGCATTGACCGCGCGGCCCAGCCTCTCGTCACAGCCGTCCTCGGGGGCGACGAAGCTGCTGCTGGTCGCCGGTGCGCTGCTGGTCGCGGCCATCCTCACGTCCAGCACGCCGTGGGGCCAGCGCCTGGCGCCGCTGGCGTGCCTGGTGCTGGCCGGTGCGCTGGTGCATGCCACGGCCGCCGCCACCCGCGCCGGTCGCATCGACGACTGGGTCACCCCGCTGATGACGGCGCTGCTGGTGGCCGGGCTGCTGAGTGTCGTGGTCGGCGTGGTGCAGGTGTTTCGCCCCGAACTCGCCGATGGCCGCCTGATCTCCTTCCCCACCATCGCCGGCCGCGCCATCGGCAACATGCGCCAGCCGAACCAGCTCTCCACGCTGTTGCTGTGGGCGGCAGCGGCCGCCGTCTGGCTCGGTGTGCGCGAGCGCCAGCCCCTGGCCGTGCTGGCGGCCGTGCTGAGCGTGCTGGTCTTCAGCGTGGCGCTGACGGCCTCCCGCACCGGGCTGGTCGGCGTGGTGCTGCTGGCGCTCTGGGGCGCGGTCGACCGGCGGCTGCCGTCCCCGGTGCGCTGGCTGCTGCTGGCCATGCTGCCGCTGTACGCGCTGAGCTGGTGGGGGCTGGAGCAGTGGCTCTCGGCGCACGGCGTGATGTTCTACGGCGAGGACCAGCTCAAGAAGACGCTGCACGGCGACCCGAGCAGCTCGCGCGGCAAGATCTGGTCCAACACCTGGGACATGGTCCGCACCCATCCGTGGACGGGTGTCGGGTTCGGGGCCTACAACTTCATCTGGTCGATGACCCCGTTCCCGGGCCGGCCGGTCGCTTTCTACGACCACTCGCACAACGCCGTGCTGCAACTGGCGGTCGAGTCGGGGGTGCCGATGGCCGTGGCGATCCTTGGCTGCGTGCTCGTGGCGCTGTGGATGTCCCGGTCCGCGCTGCAGCAGGCCGATGACGACACCGCGCGTGGCGCGCGCGCTGCGCTGTTCATGCTGGTGATGGTCGGTGTGCACAGCCTGCTGGAGTACCCGCTGTGGTATGTCTACTTCCTGCTGCCGGCGGCCCTGCTGGCCGGCTGGCTGACCGGGCTGGTGCCCGTGCGGCCACCTGCGGAGGCGACGTCCGCCGGGGGCGTGTCCCGTCTGGCCGGCGCGTGGCGCCCGGTCTGGTGCGCCACCGGGGCGCTGGCGATGGCCGGATCGCTCTGGTCGACGGTGGAATATGGCAGCGTGGCCATCATCTTCGAGCCGGATCTGGCCTGGAGCGAGCCGGCCCCGCTGGCCGAGCGCATCGCCGAAGGGCAGCGCAGCGTGCTGTGGGGCCACCACGCCGACTATGCCGCGGTGACGATGGCACCGGAGCCGGAGAAGGTGTTCGACCAGTTCGAGCGGCCGCTCTACCACCTGGCCGATACCCGGCTGCTGATCGCCTATGCGCGGGCCCTGCAGGGGCGGGGCGAGACGGCGCGTGCGGCGCATGTCGCCGCCCGGCTGCGTGAATTCCACAACCCGGTGTCGGCCGACTTCTTCGCCGTCTGTGACGCACCGCCCGCCGCGCCGACCCCGGCACCGTTCCAGTGTCTGCCCGACCCGGCCTTGCCCGCCGAGGCGCTGCGCCCGAAACCGTGAGCGCCGGGCAGGCAGGTCAGTCGGCGACCCAGTCGCCCGACTTGCCGCCCCGCTTGGCCTGCAGGCGGATGTCGGTCATCGTCATGCCGCGGTCGGCCGCCTTGCACATGTCGTAGATGGTCAGCAGACCGACCTGCACGGCGGTCAGCGCCTCCATCTCGACGCCGGTGCGGCCCAGCGTCTCCACGGTGGCCTGGCAGTGCACGGCCGAGGCCGCCTCGTCGATCTGGAAGTCCACGGCTACCTTGGTGATGGGCAGCGGGTGGCACAGCGGGATCAGGTCCGAGGTGCGCTTGGCGCCCTGGATGGCGGCGATGCGGGCGATGCCGATGACGTCGCCTTTCTTCGCGTTGCCCTGCGTGATGAGCGCCAGCGTGGCGGGCAGCATGCGGATCGTGCCGCCGGCGGTGGCGACCCGGTGGGTCTCGCGCTTCTCGGACACATCGACCATGTGGGCCTGGCCGTGGGCGTCGAAGTGGGTCAGGGGAGAATTCATCGGTCGGATCCGCTCAGCAGGGGTTTACACAGAAGAGACACAGAGCGGGCATCATACGCAGCCCCGCTGCATCTCCCGCTCCAGGCGGGCTGGCCATGACCCTCTCTTGTGCTGCCGCTCCCCGACGTGGTTTGACGCCCCGCCCTTCGGTGCTGGCGCTGGTGCTGGCGTCGCTGCTGACCACGGCGCCGATGTCGCTCGGCGTCGCATGGGCGGCGCAGGCACCGTCGTCCTTGCCCTCCCTGGGCGACGCGGCCTCGGAGGACCTCACCGTCGGCGCCGAGCGCCGCCTCGGCGACCGCATCATGCGCGAGATCCGGCGCGACCCGGACTGGCTGGATGACGCCCTGCTGCAGGACTATCTGGACGGTCTGTGGCAGCCGCTGGTGGCGGCTGCGCAGTCGCGCGGGGATCTCTCCGATGACCAGAAGACCCATTTCGCGCTGCAGGCGTTTCTGGTGCGCGACCGCTCGATCAATGCCTTCGCGCTGCCGGGCGGCTATGTCGGTGTCCACCTCGGGCTGATTGCGCTGACGGGGACACGCGACGAACTCGCGGCCGTGCTGGCCCACGAACTCTCGCACGTCACCCAGCGCCACATCGCCCGCAACATCGCATCGAGCCGGCGGCAGTCGATGCTGGGCGTGGCGTCGATGATCGTTGGCATCCTGGCCGCTTCGCGCAGCCAGAACGTCGATGCGGCCAACGCCGTGATCGTCGGTGGACAGGCCGCGGCAGCGCAGGGCCAGCTGAACTTCTCGCGCGACATGGAGCGCGAAGCCGATCGGGTCGGATTTGGTGTGCTCGACGCGTCAGGGTATGCGCCGGAAGGCATGGCCGGCATGTTCGACCGGATGCAATACGCTTCGCGCCTGAACGACGCGGGCCAGTTCCCCTATCTGCGCACCCATCCGCTGACCAGCGAGCGCATTGCCGAGGCGCGTGGTCGACTCGGGACTGCCGGGGGCCGCAAGGCCACGCCATCCGCAGCGCAGTGGCTGCATGCCGTGATGCAGGGGCGCGCCCGCGCGCTGATGGACGGCCGCACGCAGACGCTGACGCGGCTGGCCGGTGGCGGTGTGCCCACGGCCGCTGCCGCTGCCCAGACGCCGGAGGCGCTGTCGACCGCCTGCGCCGCCGCGATGGCCGCCACACGGCTGAAGGACTGGCGGGTGGCGGACGCCGCGCTGGCCCGGGCCAAGGCGCTTGCCGCACCGCAGGGCGAGGCCGTGCAGCGGCCGGTTCTGGTGATGCAGGTCGAATCGCTGCTGGAGCGTGGCCAGACGGCCGAGGCCGCGCGGGTCTTGTCCGGCGGGGTGCTGGACGGTTCTCGCGCCGGCTTGCTGCTCGCCGCCCGCCTGGCGACGCTCGCCGGCGCCGAGGCGACGCTGGTGGCCCGCACCCGCGAGGATCTGCAGACCTGGGTGGCGCTGCATCCGGGCGATGGCAGTGCGTGGCTCGCGCTCGCGCAGGTGCAGGAGCGCCAGGGGGCGCCCTTGGCGGCGTTGCGGGCCCATGCGGAAGCCCGGCATGCCGAGGGGGATCTCTCCGGCGCCGTCGATCGCCTGCGGGCTGGTCAGCGCCTGGCGCGCAGCCAGGGGGCGGTGGAGTCGGTGGAGGGCGTGATCATCGAGTCGCGCCTGAAGGCGATCGAGCAGCAGCGCCGCATCGAGATGGAGCAGGAGCGCAACGGTCAGCGCGAGTGAAACCGCCTGCGCTTCAGCTTTCGTCGAACACCCGCTCCAGCACGGCGTCGATGACGATGCCGCAGATGCTGTAGAGCAGCGAGGCGACCAGTGCCGCCGTGAATCCGGCCACCTGCAACCCCGGCAGCAGCCAGGCCGCGCTGTAGAACACCATGGCGTTCACGACGAACAGGAACAGACCGAGTGTCACGATCGTCACCGGCAGCGTCAGCACGACCAGCACCGGACGCAGCACCGTGTTGAGCAGCCCCAGGATCAGCGCGGCCACCAGCGCCGCGCCATAGCCCCGGACCTGGATGCCGGGGTAGAAATGCGCCGTCAGCAGCAGGGCGGCGGCCAGTAGAAACCAGCGAGCGAGGAGCTTGACCATGCGCGCCAGCATACACGCGCCGTGGCGATTTGTGACCTGTGTCACGGTTTGTTTGCGGCGGCGCAAATCCCCAGGCCGTGTGGGGAATGGGCGGGCACTTCCATAATGGTGGCGTCGAAAGGGGAGTAGCAGATGGCAGCCTGCCATCGCGCATCCCGTCAGTACGGTGACTGCCGCCATCACGGCAGCGCATCCGGGTTCGCAGATGCCACATGGGCGGTGCCTGTCGCCGTGTGCATCGCCAGACCTTTCGGCGCGAAGTGGCTGCTCGGGGTTCGACCTGATCACCATGTTCTGCGCCGAAAGCAGCCACTTCGCATTCCTTTGTTCATCAACAACCGGATTGGAGTGGTCATGCAAACGATGGCGCCAGATTGGCTGTGGCTGTTTTTCGGGGCGGTGGTGCTGCTGGCCCTGTTCGTGGACTTCGTCGTGCTGCGCCGGCAGGGGGCGCACGAGGTATCGGTGCCGGAGGCGGTGCGCTGGTCGCTGCTGTGGGTGGCGCTGAGTCTGGCGTTCAACGGACTGCTGTGGTGGGCCACCTGGCGTGAGCACGGCACCGAGGTCGCCAACACCCGCGCGCTCGAATTCCTGACGGGCTACCTGATCGAGAAGTCGCTGGCGGTGGACAACATCTTTGTCTTCCTGATGATCTTCACCTACTTCGCGGTGCCACCGGCTTTCCAGAAGCGGGTGCTGATGGTCGGCATCATCGGCGCGATGGTGCTGCGCACGGCGCTGATCCTGGTGGGGGCCTGGCTGATCGCGCAGTTCCACTGGATCCTCTATGTCTTCGGTGCCTTCCTGCTGGTCACCGGCATCAAGATGTGGTGGGCCGCGGGTCAGGAGCCGGACCTGGAAAGCAACCCGGCACTGAAGCTGCTGCGCCGCGTGCTGCCCGTCAGCAAGGAGTTCGATGGCGAGAAGTTCTTCACCGTCGAGAACGGCCGGCGCATCGCCACGCCGCTGCTGCTGGTGATCGCGCTGGTGGGCATCACCGACGTGATCTTCGCGGTGGACTCGATCCCGGCGATCTTCGCGATCACCGACGACGCCTTCATCGTGCTGACCTCGAACATCTTCGCCATCCTGGGCCTGCGCGCGATGTACTTCCTGCTGGCGGCGATGGCGACGAAGTTCCACCTGCTGAGCTACGGGCTGGCGGTCATCCTGGCGTTCATCGGCACGAAGATGCTGCTGATCGACCTCGTCAAGATCCCGGTGTTCGCCTCGCTCGGTGCGGTGATCGGCATCCTGGCGTTCACGATGTGGCTGAGCGTGCGGACCGCGCCGAAGATCGACCCGCATCCGACGAAGTCGATCTCCAACGGCTGAGCCTGACGGGCTGACCCTGAGCGGGTCACCATGAAAAAAGCCACCCCGCGGGGTGGCTTTTTTCATGGTGGAGACGAACGCTCCAGGAGGACTTACTTCAGCAGCGCCTTGAGCAGCTTGCCCATCTCGGACGGATTGCGCGTGACGGTGAAGCCACACTCTTCCATGATGGCGAGCTTGGCGTCGGCCGTGTCCGCACCACCCGAGATCAGCGCACCGGCGTGGCCCATGCGCTTGCCGGCCGGCGCCGTCACGCCGGCGATGAAGCCCACGATCGGCTTGGTCATGTTCACCTTGCACCACATCGCCGCTTCGGCCTCGTCCGGACCACCGATCTCGCCGATCATGATCACGGCGTCCGTGTCCGGATCGTCGTTGAACGCGCGCATCACGTCGATGTGCTTCAGCCCGTTGATCGGGTCGCCGCCAATGCCGACCGCGCTGGATTGGCCCAGACCGATCTCGGTCAGTTGCGCCACGGCTTCGTACGTCAGCGTGCCCGAACGGGACACCACGCCGATGCGGCCCTTGCGGTGGATGTGACCCGGCATGATGCCGATCTTGATCTCTTCCGGCGTGATCAGGCCGGGGCAGTTCGGGCCCAGCAGCAGCGTCTTCTTGCCGCCGGCCGCTTCCTTGGCCTTCATCTTGTTGCGCACCATCAGCATGTCCCGCACGGGGATGCCTTCGGTGATGCAGATCGCCAGATCCAGGTCGGCTTCCACCGCTTCCCAGATCGCCGCAGCGGCGCCGGCCGGCGGCACGTAGATCACGCTGACGGTGGCGCCTTGCTGCTGCGCGGCTTCCTTGACGCTGGCGTAGATGGGGATGTCCGAGAACTTCTCGCCCGCCTTCTTCGGGTTCACACCCGCCACGAACGCGTTCTTGCCATTCGCGTACGCCTGGCAGCCCAGCGTGTGGAACTGGCCCGTCTTGCCCGTGATGCCCTGGGTGATGACGCGGGTGTCCTTGTTGATCAGGATGCTCATGTCTTGTGTTCCTTACTTGACGGCTGCAACGATGGCGGTGGCCGCTTCGGCCATCGTGTCGGCGGCGATGATCGGCAGACCGCTCTCGGCCAGCATCTTCTTGCCCAGGTCCTCGTTCGTGCCCTTCATGCGCACCACCAGCGGCACCGACAGGTTCACCGCCTTGCACGCCGTGATCACGCCTTCGGCGATGGTGTCGCACTTCATGATGCCGCCGAAGATGTTCACCAGGATGCCCTTGACCTCCGGGTTCTTCAGCATGATCTTGAACGCTTCCGTGACCTTCTCGGCCGTGGCGCCACCGCCCACGTCCAGGAAGTTCGCCGGCTCGCCGCCGAACAGCTTGATGGTGTCCATCGTCGCCATTGCCAGACCGGCGCCGTTCACCAGGCAGCCGATGTTGCCGTCCAGGCTGATGTAGGCCAGATCGAACTTCGAAGCCTCGACTTCCGCCGGATCCTCTTCGTCCAGATCGCGGTAGGCCACGATCTCCGGATGGCGGAACAGCGCGTTGGCGTCGAAGTTGAACTTCGCGTCCAGCGCGATCAGGTTGCCCTTGCCGTCGCGGTTCAGCGGGTTGATCTCGACCAGCGAGGCGTCCGTGTCCATGTAGCAGCGGTACAGGTTCTGGAACAGACCCACGGCTTGCGCCATCGACACGTCTTCCAGCCCGATCGCGCGGGCGATCTTCTCGGCCTGCTCGGCACCCAGACCTGTCAGCGGATCGATCACCTCGGTGATGATCTTCTCGGGCGTCGAATGCGCAACCTCTTCGATGTCCATGCCGCCTTCAGAAGACGCGATGAACGCCACCTTCTGCGACTGGCGGTCGGTCACCAGCGAGACGTAGAACTCCTTCTGGATGTCCGCACCGTCCTCGATGTACAGGCGGCGCACCTTCTGGCCTTCCGGGCCGGTCTGGTGCGTCACGAGCTGCATGCCCAGGATCTGCTCGGCCAGACGACGCACGTCGTCCAGGCTCTTGGCGACCTTCACGCCGCCGCCCTTGCCGCGGCCACCCGCGTGGATCTGCGCCTTCACGACCCACACCGGGCCGCCCAGCTTCTGTGCGGCTTCCACCGCCTCCTGCACCGTGAACGCCGGGTAGCCGCGCGGCACCGGCACGTCGAACTGGCGCAGGACTTCCTTGCCTTGGTATTCGTGGATCTTCATCGGGTTGAACTCTTGGGGAGAATGGGAACGATGCGGGACTGCATGGCGTAGTGGTGGCGCGCAGCAGCGGGCGCCCCGTTCGGCGTCGATGCCGAAGCCCGGGGACTTTAGCATGCTGCACTGCCGCAACCCTATGCGTGGTAACCGCCATGTACCAGCCGACGTTGCAGAACAGGACAGCGATCGAGCAGGGCCGGGACAAGCCGGCGCAACGATGGATCAGTCCGGATCGTCGGCAGAGGAGGCGTCGAAGGACTCCGGCAGTTCACCCTTGAGGACCCGCCGCACGACCTCGCCCGAGAAGCCGCGCGCCATCAGGAACCGCACTTGTCGACCCTGTTCGCGCGGGTCCGTCGCCGGGCTGCCGAAGCGGCGGGCCCACACGGCGTGGGCGCGCGCCAGCTCGCTGGGCTGCAGCTCCTCCAGTGCCGCGCGCATCTGGTCGGCCGTGATGCCCTTGAGGCTCAGCTCCTGTCGGATGCGGGCCACGCCATGACCGGCCGCGCGGCGGTGGACCACCGAGGCGACAAACCGCTCCTCGCTCAGGAAGCCGCGTTGCTGAAGCTCGTCCAGCACGCGCTCGATCTCGGCCTGGTCTTCGGCGTGCGGGGCGAGCTTGCGCATCAGTTCGCTGCGCGAATGTTCGCGTGCAGCGAGGTACTTCAGCGCCCGGCCCTTGAGACTGAGCGTGGCTTGCACCCTCGGCTCCGTCCGGACGGTCAGGCCTTGTTGCTGCTGCCCATGGGGGGCAGCAGGCTGATGCCGAGCGACTCGCGGATGCGGTTCTCGATCTCGTACGCCAGATCGGGGTTCTCGCGCAGGAACTCGCGCGAGTTGTCCTTGCCCTGGCCGATCTTCTCGCCCTTGTAGGCGTACCAGGCGCCAGACTTGTCGACGATCTTGGCGGCAACGCCCAGGTCGATGATCTCGCCTTCGCGGCTGATGCCCTCACCGTAGAGGATGTCGAAGTCGGCGGTCTTGAACGGCGGAGCGACCTTGTTCTTCACGACCTTGACGCGGGTCTCGCTGCCGATGACTTCCTCGCCTTTCTTGATCGAGCCGACGCGGCGGATGTCCAGACGCACGGAGGCGTAGAACTTCAGCGCGTTGCCGCCGGTGGTGGTCTCGGGGCTGCCGAACATCACGCCGATCTTCATGCGGATCTGGTTGATGAAGATGACCATGCAGTTGGTCTTCTTGATCGTGGCGGTGAGCTTGCGCAGGGCCTGGCTCATGAGCCGCGCCTGCAGCCCGGGCAGGGAGTCGCCCATCTCGCCTTCGAGTTCAGCCTTGGGGGTCAGTGCCGCCACCGAGTCGATGACGATCAGATCGACCGAGCCCGAACGCACCAAGGCATCGACGATCTCCAGCGCCTGCTCGCCGGTGTCGGGCTGGCTGATCAGCAGGTCCTGCAGGTTGACGCCGAGTTTCTGCGCGTACTGGGCATCCAGCGCGTGTTCGGCGTCGATGAAGGCGCAGACGCCGGCGAGCTTCTGCATCTCGGCGATGACCTGCAGCGTCAGCGTGGTCTTGCCCGAGGACTCCGGACCGTAGATCTCGACGACGCGGCCGCGGGGCAGGCCGCCGACACCGAGCGCGATGTCCAGCCCCAGCGAGCCGGTGGAGCACACCTGGATGTCGGCGACGACCTCGCCTTCGCCCAGGCGCATGATCGAGCCTTTGCCGAACTGCTTTTCGATCTGGGCCAGCGCGGCCTGCAGGGCCTTGGCTTTTTCGGTGCTGAGGGCGGTGCTGTTCGGATTGGCTTTGCTCGGTGCGTCCATCGACATTCTCCTGGGTGGATGCGTCATTATGCCCAATGCTGGATGTCTGTACAGCTTTTTGCTGGGCCCCGGCGCCCGTGCTGGCGTGGTTTTTCTGCAGGCCTTGGTGCATTGCGTCAAGGCATGGCATCTGTACCGATGCGGCACATTCCCGGGCTTTCTACAATCACGGCCAAGCCCCCGTCCACAGGGGTAATGAGGAGACAGGCGCCATGCGCATTCTGATCGCTGAAGATGACCAGATTCTGGCCGATGGCTTGCTGCGCAGCCTGCGTTCGGCAGGATATGCGGTGGACCATGTGGGCAATGGATCGGAGGCCGACGCGGCTCTGGCAGCCCACGAATTCGACATGCTGATACTGGACCTGGGCCTGCCCAAGCTGCACGGCCTGGAGGTGCTGAAGAAGCTGCGGGCGCGCGGTTCGGCGGTGCCGGTGCTGATCCTGACGGCGGCCGACAGCATCGAGCAGCGGGTCAAGGGCCTGGATCTCGGGGCCGACGACTACATGGCCAAGCCCTTTTCGCTGCAGGAGCTCGAAGCGCGCGTGCGGGCGCTGACCCGGCGTGGGCTGGGATCCGCCAGCGCGCTGATCAAGCACGGGCCGCTCACCTTCGACGCCACCGGTCGCGTGGCCTACATCAACGAGCAGATGATCGACCTGTCGGCGCGCGAGCTGAGCCTGCTGGAGGTGCTGCTGCAGCGTGCGGGGCGCCTTGTCAGCAAGGACCAGCTCGTCGAGCGCCTGTGCGAGTGGGGCGAGGAGGTGAGCAACAACGCCATCGAGGGCTACATCCACCGCCTGCGCAAGAAGATCGAGCAGGGACCGATCCGCATCGCCACCGTCCGGGGTCTGGGCTACTGCCTTGAGAAGATCGCCGCGACCTGAGGCGGCGGCGCGCCGACGCGAACAGCGCTCGCTGTTCGGCGAGATCCTGGACTGGATGCTCGCGCCACTGCTGCTGCTGTGGCCGATGAGCCTGGCGCTGACGTGGCTGGCAGCACAGGGCATCGCCAGCCGTCCGTATGACCGCGCACTGATCGAGTCGGTGCGTTCGCTGTCGCAGCGGGTCGAGGTGCGCGGGGACAGCGTCTATTTCGACCTGTCACGCGAAACCGCGCGCATGCTGCGCGCGGACGAGGTCGACAACGTCTACTACCAGGTCCTCGGGCCGCGCGGCGAGTTCGTCAGCGGGGACCGGGACCTGATGCTGCCCTCCGAGGACGACGCGCAGGTGCTGGGCGAGATGCGCGTGCGCGACGACGAGGTGCACGGTGACAGCGTGCGCGTGGCCTACCAGTGGATCAGCGGCGGTGCGGGCGAGCGGGCGGTGCTGGTGCAGGTGGCCGAGACGCTGACCAAGCGCTCGCGGCTGGCCACCGAGATCATCAAGGGCGTGATCCTGCCGCAGTTCGTCATCCTGCCGGTGGCGGTGCTGCTGGTGTGGCTGGCCCTGGTGCGCGGGCTGGCGCCGCTGAATGCGCTGCAGCAGCGCATCCGTGAACGTGCCAGCGACGACCTCTCGCCCATCGACGTGCACGAGGTGCCGGAGGAGGTCTCGCCGCTGGTGCAGTCGATCAACGACCTGCTGGAGCGCCAGCAGACCGCGCTGGTGACGCAGAAGCGCTTCCTGGCGGACGCCGCGCACCAGCTCAAGACGCCGCTGGCCGGACTGCGGATGCAGGCCGAACTCGCCACCCGCGAGATCGATGCCGGCCACGGCGACCCGGAGGTCATGAAGGCCTCGCTGGCGCAGATGGCGCATGCCTCGCAGCGGGCCGCCCACATGGTCAACCAGCTGCTGTCGATGGCCCGCGCCGATGCCAAGGCCGGCACGGTGGCGCGCGACGAGATCGATCTGGAGGCACTGGCCACCGACGTGGTGCGCGACTTCGTGCCGCAGTCGCTGGATGCCGGCATCGATCTGGGCTTCGAGGGGCCGGACACGCAGGTGCCGAACGGCCTGCGCCGCGCGGGCGACACGCGGGTGCTGGGCCATCCGATGCTGCTGCGCGAGCTGATCACCAACCTGGTGGACAACGCGCTGCACTACACGCCCCGCGGGGGCACGGTGACCGTGCGGGTCGTGCCGGATCCGTTCGGGCAGGTGGTGGTGCTGCAGATCGAGGATTCGGGCCCCGGCATTCCAGTGGGCGAGCGGGACCTCGTGTTCCAGCCCTTCTACCGGGCGCTCGGCACGACCGTCGATGGCTCGGGGCTCGGGCTGGCCATCGTGGCGGAGATCGCGCAGCAGCATGGCACCTCCGTCGTGCTGGACGACGCCCGATCGCCTGCCCAGGTGCCTCCGGGCGAAGGCCCGGGAGCGCGGTTCACGATCCGCCTGCGCCATGCACCTGACGTGGACACGGCGGTGGCGGACAGCTCAGCTCTGCATCAGCCGCCGTGAGCGGGCGATCGCCATCAGGATGCCGAGCGACAGCCCCAGTGTCACCAGCGCCGTGCCGCCATAGCTCATGAAGGGCAGCGGCACGCCCACCACGGGCAGGATGCCGCTGACCATGCCCATGTTGACCATGGCGTAGACGAAGAAGCTCATCGTGATCGCCCCGGCCAGCAGCCGCGCGAAGGTGGTCGGTGCCTCGAAGGCGATCACCAGTCCGCGCAGGATCAGGAAGCTGTAGCAGCCGACCAGCACCAGACCGCCGATCAGGCCGAACTCCTCGGAGTAGGCGGCGAAGATGAAGTCCGAGGTGCGCTCGGGAATGAACTCCAGATGGGTCTGCGTGCCCTTCATGAAGCCCTTGCCGGTGACCCCGCCGGAGCCGATGGCGATCATGCCCTGGATGATGTGGAAGCCCTTGCCGAGCGGGTCGCGGGTCGGGTCGAGCAGGGTGCAGACGCGGTTCTTCTGGTAGGTGTGCAGCACTTGCCAGTCCACGCCCGGCTCGCAGATCGTCGGCCCGGCCAGCACGATGGCGATGATGCCGAGGATGCCGACCACGGCCACCGGCAGGATGACCTTCCACGACAGCCCGGCGAAGAAGATGACGAAGAAGCCGGCCGAGAAGATCAGGATGCCGGTGCCGAGGTCCGGCTGCTTGGCCACCAGCAGGAAGGGCACCAGCACCAGCAGGAAGGCCTGGGCGATGTCGCCGGTGCGTGGCCGGCCCTCGCGGCGCTGGAACCACCAGGCGACCATCAGCGGGGTGGCGATCTTCAGGATTTCGCTGGGCTGGATGACGACACCGACATTGAGCCAGCGGCGCGCGCCCTTGTGGGTCGGGTCGATGCCGAACAGGGCGGTGAGGATGAGCAGGATCACCCCGACGGTGTAGAGCGGCACGGCCA
This sequence comes from Sphaerotilus montanus, assembly GCF_013410775.1. NCBI lineage: Bacteria > Pseudomonadati > Pseudomonadota > Betaproteobacteria > Burkholderiales > Sphaerotilaceae > Sphaerotilus > Sphaerotilus montanus. The sequence continues at coordinate 2,539,196 of NZ_JACCFH010000001.1, forward strand.
GCGCCATGAACCGCTGCGGCGGGACCTGGGAGACCAGGAAGAACACGGCTCCCGCCAGGGCCATGTTGCGCACCTGCAGCATGAACCGGGAGCCGTTGTCGAACCCGGCGGAATACATCGCGGTCAACCCGATGCTGGCCAGTGCCAGGATCGCCAGCAGCAGCAGCGGATCGAATCCGCTGAACCAGGGGCGTACCCGCTGCCACAGCGTGGGTTGCCCGAACGAGGACTGCAGGATCATGGTGTGCTCACGGTGTCGATCGCGAAGCGCCCGCGACGGGGGCGGGCGGCACCGGATCGGGCATCCGCCGCGGGACCCATCTGAACGGGCGTGTGGGGGCGGTGGGCGCCGTGGTCACGGCCGGGGCGGGTCCCGCGGGTGTTGGCGGAGCGGCAGGGCCTGGTGCGCTCGCCGGCGCCGATGCGGCAGAAGCGGCCGAAGCAGGGAAGACGAGCGCACTGGCGGCAGCGGACGCCGCCGTCGATTCCGCATCGACGCCGGCCGCCCGGGTCGGCGGCAGCGGCACGGAGGCCACCGGCAGGCCGGCGCCGATCGGTGCCGAGCCGTGGCCCTTCTGGACGATGGCGATGTCTTCCGGCGTGGGGTAGACGCCGGAGATCACGTAGTCGAGCACCCGCCGTGCGATCGGGGCGGCGGCCTCGGCGCCGAAGCCGGCGTTCTCGACGATCACCGCCAGTGCGATGCGCGGCTCGTCCAGCGGGGCGAAGGCGGTGTAGAGCGAGTGGTCCCGCTGGTAGTCGGCCAGTTTGGAGGCGTTGTACTTCTCGTTCTGGCGGATGCCCACGGCCTGTGCCGTGCCGGTCTTGCCACCGCTCTGGTAGGGGGCCCCGGCGAACACCCTGGTCGAGGTGCCCGTCTGCGTCACCCCGTGCATGGCGCGCCGGATCACGGCCACATGTTCCGGCTTCAGATCGAGCGGGGAGACCGCATGCGACGACACCGTGCGGCGTTCGCGGGTGACGACGTTCTCGATCTCGCGCACGACCCGGGGCTCGAACCGCTGACCGCCCGACACCAGCGTGGCCATGGCGCTGGCGAGTTGCGTCATGGTGAAGTTGTTGTAGCCCTGACCGATGCCCAGCGAGATGGTTTCGCCCGCGTACCAGCGCTTCTGCTCGGGGCGCTTGTACTTGTTGCGTTTCCACTCGGTCGACGGCAGATCGCCGGTGGACTCGCCTTCGAGGTCGATGCCGGTCTTGCGCCCGAAGCTGTAGAGGTCCATCTGGTCGTGGATCAGGTCCACGCCCATGTCGTTGGCCAGGCCGTAGTAATAGACGTTGCTCGACTGGACGATCGAGCGCGTCATGTCGACTGCCCCCAGGCCGCCGTCGCCGTGGCTGCGGAAGCGGTGGTTGCCGAACATGAAGAAGCCGTTGTCGTAGATGACCTGCCCGGCGGTGCGCTTGCCGGTGACCAGCGCGGCCATGGCCATGAAGGGCTTGTAGGTCGAGCCGGGCGGGTAGGTGCCGCGCAGGGCGCGGTTGAGCATGGGCTTGTCGAGCGACTCGTTGAGCTCCTTCCACGAGTCCTGGTCGATGCCGCCGACGAACAGGTTCGGGTCGAAGCCCGGCTTGCTGACGAAGGCCAGCACTTCGCCGTTGCGCGGATCGATCGCGACCAGCGCACCGCGCCGGGTGCCGAACAGCTCCTCGATCAGCGCCTGCAGCTTGATGTCGATCGACAGGCGGACCGTGTTGCCCGGCGTGGCCGGCTCGGAGCGCAGGCGGCGCACGGGGTGGCCACCGGCGCTGGTCTCGACCTCCTCGAAGCCGGTGGTGCCGTGGAGATCGCGCTCGTAGCTCTGCTCGATGCCGAGCTTGCCGATGACATCGGTGCCGCGGTAGTTGGCCTGGTCCTCGTCGGACCAGTCGGCCATGTCGTCCTTCTCGCGCTGGTTGATGCGGCCGATGTAGCCCAGCACGTGGCCGCCGAGTTCGCCGTAGGGATAGTTGCGGAACAGGCGGGCCTTGATCTCGACGCCAGGGAAGCGGTAGCGCTGGGCGGTGAAGCGGGCCACCTCCTCGTCGCTCAGCTTGGTGCGGATCGGGATCGACTCGAAGCTCTTGGAGTCGCCCATCAGGCGCTTGAAGCGGCGGCGGTCGCGGGACTGGATCTCGATGACCTCGCCGAGCTGGTCGATCACCTGTTCCAGGTCGTCCTCGAGCTGCGAGCGGGTGATTTCCAGGGTGTAGGCCGAGTAGTTGTCGGCCAGCACGACGCCGTTGCGGTCCACGATCAACCCGCGGTTGGGCACGATCGGGACCACGGCGATGCGGTTGTTCTCGGCCTGCGTGGTGAGTTCGTCGAACTTGATGACCTGCAGCGTGAACAGCCGCGCCAGCAGCAGCCCGAAGCAGCACAGCACCACCAGTGCCGCGACGATCAGCCGTACGCGGAACTGGTCGATCTCCTGTTCGACATTGCGCAGTTCGGTCATCGCACCCAGGCCCGAGCGCTTCACAGCGGACGGTTCTTGTCAGGATCCGGTGCCCGCCGCTGCGGCGCGAGCAGCACCAGGCTCACCAGTGGCCACAGCAGGCTCTCGAAGACCGGTGACAGCAGCACGGGCCAGCCCGGGAAGTCGCCGCCGGAGGCCATGCGCAGCAGCAGCGAGGTGAGGTGTGCGGCGGCAAACAGCGGCAGCACGTGCACGGCCTGGGTCGGTGCCGTGAACCAGAGCAGACGGCGGTGGATCGTGATGGCGAAGTAGCTCACCAGCGTGTAGGCCATGGCGTGCTGGCCGAGCAGGCCGCCCTGGTGCACATCCATCAGCAGGCCGAACACGAACGCCGCGCCGACGCCGACCCGGCGCGGCTGGTGCACGTTCCAGAACACGAGGGCGAGCGCGATGAAGTCGGGCATGGCCGGCTGGCGCCCGATCGGCACCAGGTTCAGGGCCAGTGCGACGAGCAGCGTGGCCCACATGAACCACGGGTTCACCGGCAGCAGCAGTTGATCGGCCGAACGGGGCATCATGGCGTCACGGCCCTCACTCCTTGTCCTTGCGCACGGCCTTGGCCCCGGGTTTGGCGGCCGGGCTGTCCTTGCCGTGGACCGGCAGTGCGGCGTCGGCCGGGGTCGGCTTGGGGAGTTGCTGGGTGCTCATGGGTTCGAGCACCAGCACATGCCGCACGCTGTCCGGCTTGGTGGCCGGTGTCAGGGCGATCTTGGCGAAATCGGACTGGGTCCGCCGGTCCAGCCGGCTCACCTTCGCGACGGGCATGCCCGGCGGGTACACCCCGTCCAGTCCGGAGGTCTGCAGGATGTCGCCGACCTGCACGTCGGCGTTGGCTGCGACGAAACGCAGCTCCATGCTGTCCACCGACGGGTCGCCGAAGGCGACACCGCGCAGGCCGGTGCGGATGTTGTGGACCGGGATGGCCGCGTTCTCGTCGATCACCAGGGTCACTTCCGCGGTCATGGGGTAGACCCGCGTCACCTGTCCCAGCACGCCCAGTTCGTTGATGACTGGCGAGCCGTGTTGCACGCCCTGGCTGCTGCCGCGGTCGATGATGATCTTGCGGGTGTAGGGATCGGGTGCGTCATAGAGCACTTCCGCGGCCCGTGTGCGCACGGACAGCCGCGCACGCAGTTCCAGCAACGCGCGCAGCCGGGCGTTTTCCTGCAGCAGCTGGTCGGCCTGCAGCGAGCGCTCGGCCTGGCGGGTGAGTTCCGCACGGGCGCGCTCGGTGGTCTGCTGGGCCTGGGCGATGCCGGAGAGGTAGTCGCCGACCGAGCCTGCGCCGCGCACCGGCACGAGCAGCGCCCGCTCGATCGGGTTGAGCAGCACGGCGGCGGCGGTGCGCAGCGGCGTGGTCAGCCCGACCCGGCTGTCCGCCGCCATCAGCAGCACCGACAGCGAGGCGAAGAACAGCAGCCGCGACAGGGCCGACGGGCCCTGGCGGAAGAACGGTGGTGGAGAACGGTCCAGGGTGCCCAGTGGCATGTCAGCAGGCGCCAACCACGACCGTGGACGTCACGGTCACTCCGACGTGAAGATCGAACCGAGGCGCTCCATGCGTTCCAGTGCCATGCCGCATCCGCGCACGACGCAGGACAGCGGATCTTCGGCGATCAGCACCGGCAGGCCGGTTTCCTCGGCGAGCAGGCGGTCGAGATCACGCAGCAGCGCGCCACCGCCGGTCAGCATCATGCCGCGGTCGGCGATGTCGGCGCCGAGTTCGGGCGGGGTCTGCTCCAGGGCTTTCTTGACGGAGGAGACGATCTGGTTGAGCGGGTCGGTCAGGGCTTCGAGGATCTCGTTGCTGGAGACCGTGAAGCTGCGCGGCACGCCTTCGCTCAGGTTGCGGCCCTTGACTTCCATCTCCTTGATCTCGGAGCCGGGGAAGGCCGAGCCGATTTCCTTCTTGATGGCCTCGGCGGTGGGCTCGCCGATCAGCATGCCGTAGTTGCGGCGGATGTAGTTGATGATGGCTTCGTCGAACTTGTCGCCGCCGACGCGCACCGAGCCCTTGTAGACCATGCCGCCGAGCGAGATGACGCCCACCTCGGTCGTGCCGCCGCCGATGTCCACGACCATCGAGCCCGAGGCTTCCGACACCGGCATGCCGGCGCCGATCGCAGCGGCCATCGGTTCCTCGATCAGGTAGACCTCCGAGGCACCGGCGCCGAGCGCCGATTCACGGATCGCGCGGCGCTCTACCTGGGTCGAGCCGCAGGGCACGCAGATGATGATGCGTGGGCTCGGCCGCAGCAGCGAGCGCGGGTGCACCATCTTGATGAACTGCTTGAGCATCTGCTCGGTGACGGTGAAGTCGGCGATCACGCCGTCCTTCATCGGGCGGATGGCCTCGATGTTGCCCGGCACCTTGCCGAGCATGGCCTTGGCCTCGGCGCCGACCGCCTGGATGGTCTTCTTGCCGTGCGGGCCGCCCTCATGGCGAATGGCCACCACCGAGGGCTCGTTCAGCACGATGCCCGTGCCTCGAACGTAGATCAGGGTATTGGCGGTGCCGAGGTCGATCGCGAGATCGGTAGAGAAATATCGACGCAACGATCCGAACATGGTGAACTCGTAAGCATCCCGACAGCCGACGTGGACTGCTGGTGAGCGTGACTGGACTGGAAATTCGGGGCCCGCCAACCGATGGCATGTCGTGGTGCGACGCAGCAATCAGTTGATCCAGAACCGACGGGTACATGAACAAAGGGCGGGTGATAATACCCCATGGCTTGCGGCGTGACCTTGTCCACACCGGGCCTGCCACTCCATGTCGGCGTCTGATGACCTCCCATGTAGGGGTCTTATCTGCGCCCAGTGCGCCCAATTCATTTCATAGTTCACACAAATGGCACTCACGCCCCAGGATGTGAGCCGCATTGCCAATCTGGCGCGGCTTGAACTGAGCGAGGCCGAGCAGGCGAGTCTGCTGGGCGAGCTCAATGGCTTCTTCGACATCGTCGAGCGCATGCGTGCGGTCGACACCACCGGCGTGGCTCCGCTGTACACCCCGCTGTCGGCGGTGCAGGACGTCGTGCTGCGCCTGCGCGAGGACGCCGTGACCGAGCCCGACAACCGGGCCGCCAACCAGAAGAGCGCCCCGGCCGTCGAAGGCGGGCTGTTCCTGGTGCCGCGCGTGATCGAATGAGTGCGAGTGAAACTGCCATGACCCTGTCGACTTCCCCCCTGCACGCCCTGGGCGTGGCCGACCTCTCGCGCTTGCTCGACCAGAAGCAGGTCTCCAGCGTCGAGCTGACCCGCCACCTGCTGGACCGCGTGGAGTCCCACGCCGCGCTGGGTGCCTTCCTGTCGGTCGACGCCGATGTCGCGCTGGCCCAGGCCGCCGCGGCCGATGCCTGGCGCGCCCGCGGCGTGTCCGGCGCCGGCCACACGTTGCTGGGCGTGCCGATCGCGCACAAGGACATCTTCGTCACCCGCGACTTCCCGAGCACCGCCGGCTCGAAGATGCTCGACGGCTACCGCAGCCCGTTCGATGCGACCGTGGTCAGCCGGCTGGCGTCGGCCGGCGCGGTGACGCTGGGCAAGCTCAACTGCGACGAGTTCGCGATGGGCGGCTCGAACGAGAACTCGGCCTACACCCCGGCCCGCAACCCGTGGAACACCGACCGCATTCCCGGCGGCTCGTCCGGCGGCAGCGCGGTCGCGGTCGCGGCCCGGCTGATCCCGGCGGCCACCGGCACCGACACTGGCGGCTCCGTGCGCCAGCCGGCGTCGCTGACCGGCATCACCGGCATCAAGCCGACCTACGGCCGCTGCTCGCGCTACGGGATGATCGCCTTCGCGTCCAGTCTCGACCAGGCCGGCCCGATGGCGCGCTCGGCGCTCGACTGCGCCCACCTGCTGCAGGCCATGAGCGGCTTCGATCCGCGCGACGCCACCAGCGCCGAGCAGCCCGTGCCCGACTTCGTCGCCGCGACCACCACGCTGCGCGAAGGCGCGACCGCGGAGCATCCACTCGCCGGCCTGCGCATCGGTCTGCCCAAGGAATTCTTTGGTGAGGGCGTGTCGGCCGACGTGCTGGCCGCGACCCGCGCCGCGCTGGCCGAACTGGAGAAGCTGGGCGCCACGCTGGTCGAGGTCAGCCTGCCGCGCACCGAGCTGTCGATCCCCGTGTACTACATCATTGCCCCGGCCGAGGCCAGCTCGAACCTGAGCCGCTTCGACGGCGTGCGCTACGGCCACCGGGCAGCGCAGTACAAGGATCTGAATGACATGTACCGCAAGAGCCGCAGCGAAGGCTTCGGCACCGAGGTGAAGCGCCGGATCATGATCGGCGCCTACGTGCTCTCGCACGGCTACTACGATGCCTACTACCTGCAGGCCCAGAAGCTGCGCCGCATGATCGCCGACGACTTCCAGGCCGCGTTCACGCAGTGCGACCTGATCGCCGGCCCGGTGTCGCCCAACGTGGCGCGCCCGATCGGCAGCCAGACCGACCCGGTGGCCGAGTACCTGGCCGACATCTTCACCTTGCCGGCCTCGCTGGCCGGGCTGCCGGGCATCAGCGTGCCGGCCGGCTTCGGCGCGGGCGGTCTGCCGGTGGGCTTGCAACTGATCGGCAACTACTGGCAGGAAGGCGCGCTGCTGCACGCGGGCCATGCGCTGCAGCAGGCCACCGACTGGCACCAGCAGGCGCCCGCCGGCTACTGAATGCCAAGGCCCGTCAGCGGGCCTTGCCCAGCGCGTCGACCATCGCCTTGATGGCCGACATCTGCGGTCCCGCCTTCCACGCATAGGTCGGCCCCGTGTAGCCGAACCAGTCCCAGCAGCCCTGCGGATTGAACGGCACCGTCGAGGCGTTGACCTGCGGATAGAGCACCAGCATGCGGTTGTTCTCGGCCCATTCGTTGTAGCCGGTGTCGGCGATGAAGTTCTTGCCGACCTTCTCCGCCGACTGCGCGCAGCCGTGGATCGCGACGTGGACCTTGCAGGTCTGGCCGGCATCGCACGAAGGCGGCACGTACAGGAACGCCTCCTCCGCCATGCCGGTTCCAGCCGGTGCATAGGCGCGCTGGTTGAACGTCACCATGCGGCCGGCCAGGCTGCTGGCCTTGGGCTCCAGCTTGCCGTGGATGTGCGCCAGCAAGGCGCCGGACTGGTCGTAGCCCTGGCCGTTGATCTCGCAGTGGCTGATGTAGGGCGTGGCGTTGGCGTCGCAGGCGTTGCCGAAGGTCGGCGTGATCACCGCATGTCCGGCGGGCACCTTGTTGACGTAGACCAGCTGGCTGGCGGGAACGCCGACCTGCTGGAAGAACGACACCGTGGCATTGACGGCCGGCTGCTTGACCACCGTGTCGCGCGTGCCGCTGAATACATAGACACGGCGCTTCTTCAGGTTGCCCAGCTTGTCGATCTGGCCGGTGGCCTCGAATTGCCGGGCTGCGTTCGCCATCAGGGTGGCGTTGGGGTAGACCAGCATCATCTGGCCCATGCAGATGCCGGTGTAGGCCATGTTGCCTGCGGCGCAGTAGTACGGACCACCGGCGATGATGCCGGCGCCCTTGAAGGTGGCGGAGTAGGCCACCTGCAACTGCGCGGCCATGAACGCACCCGATGACAGACCCGAGACCGAGAGCTCGGTGCGGTCGATCTGGAACCGGGGCAGTGGCTGGGGGGCTGTCCCGGAGGCGCGGGCGGTCGTGCCGGACAGCGCGGCGGCCAGCAGGAGGGCGGGGACGAAGAAACGGTGGCTCTGCATGGGGAACTCCTGACGTGGAGAATGCGAAAAACCGGAAATCGGCGTCCGTCTAGCGTAACCTGTCATGCTGCGCTGCAACATGAAGACGTCGCGCCCGAGCCACATCCGGCAGCCATCCTGCGGGCGGACCGTATGATGCGCGCCCCCTCGATCTTCGCCTCGCGTCCGCCCATGTCAGCCATCCCCCAGTTCTGCGCGATTGATTTCGGCACCTCGAATTCGGCGGTCGCCGTGCCCCGCAACGGCGAGATGGTGCTGGTGCCGCTGGAGGAGGGCGCCACCACCATGCCGACCGCCACGTTCTACCTTGGCGAGGGGCCGGACCTGCAGAATCTGCCGCGGCTGGTCGGCCGTGCCGCAGTGGCGGCCTATGTCGAGGGCACCGAAGGGCGCCTGATGCGCTCGATGAAGAGCGTGCTGGGCTCGGCGCTGATGGCCCAGCACACCGATGTCGGTGGTGGCCGTTCCGTCAGCTTCGCCGAGGTGATCGCCAGCTATCTGCGCCACCTCAAGCGCTGCGCCGAGGCCCACGCCGGCCATGCGCTGACCGCCGTGGTGATGGGCCGCCCGGTGTTCTTCGTCGACGACGACCCGGTGCGCGATGCACAGGCGCAGGCCTCGCTGGAGGAGGCGGCGCGGGCCGCCGGCTTCGAGGAGGTCCGGTTCCAGTTCGAGCCGCTGGCGGCGGCGTTCGACTACGAGTCGCGCATCGATACCGACCAGCTGGTGCTGGTTGCCGACATCGGCGGTGGCACCTCCGACTTCTCGATCGTGCAGGTCGGACCGGGTCGCCGGGACCGCGTGGACCGGCATGGCGACGTGCTCGGCCACCACGGCATCCACATTGCTGGCACCGATTTCGACCGGCGCATCGAGCTGTGCAGCATCCTCAGCGAATTCGGTTTTGGTGCCATGGGGCCGTCGATCGGCGGACAGCCGGCGCGCGAGGTGCCCAGCCGCGTCTACCACGACCTGGCGACCTGGCACCTCATCAACAGCGTCTACCGGCCGCAGCGCGTGCAGGAGTTGCGCGCGATGAAGATCAACTACGGCGATCTGCGCCACCACACCCGGCTGATGAGGGTGGTGAACGACCACCTGGGCCACGACCTGCTCGGCCGCGCCGAGATGGCCAAGATCGCGTCGGCCGCCGGCGATGAAGCCTGCATCGACCTGCGGCTGGTGGAGCGCGGGCTGTCCGTGACGATGTCGCCCGCGCAGGCGCAGCGGGCCCTGGACGACGACATCGGCCGCATTGCCGCGGCCGCCCTCGACACGGTGCGTCTGGCCGGTCTGCAGACCGATCAGATCGATGCGCTGTACTTCACCGGCGGCTCGACCGGCCTGCACCAGCTCACCGACCGGCTGGCCGCCGCGTTCCCCCGGGCGAAGGCCTTGCAGGGCGAGCGGCTCGCCAGCGTGGCCAGCGGGCTCGGTCTGGATGCCCGGCGCCGTTTCGGGCGCTGAGCGACTCGATACGCGGTCAGAGCGCGCGCTGGGAGCGGGCTGGCGCGGAAGCCTGCGGGGCCGGCATGGACGGCGCGGCTTCATGCGCGCGCCGGTCCGGCCGTGGCGGTGGCGGGGCCATGTCGCGCGGTGGTGCCGGCAGCGGTGCCGGTGTCGCATTGCCCCAGCGCGGCTGGCGCTGCTCCCGTGGCTCTGGCGCCATCGGTGGCGCAGGTGTCCGCCACTGGCGCGGTGGCGGTTCGACCAGGATCGGTGCCGGCACCACGATCACGCGGGGTGGTGGGGAGAGCGGCGGCGGCGTGTCCCACGACGGGGCGGCTTGCCAGTGCCGGGGGCGCCGGTCGGCCCAGTCGTCCTCCGGTGGCGGACGGTCGTTGCCGGACGGTGTCATGGCCCAGGCTGCAAAGGCATCGGCCTGCGGGAAGCTGATCTGCCACTGGCCGTTCCGGTCGCGCTCGGCCCGGCGCCCGGGCGGCAGCAGCAGCGTGCCTTCGTCGTTCTCGATGCGCAGTGCACTGCGCCAGGCGGTGGCGCTGCCCGCGTCGGGCAGGTTGCGCCGGTCCGGGGCATCGATGCGGAACAGGCCTGCGCCGTGCGGCTGGTGCCGGCCGACGGGCGTGTCCACCTGCCAGCGCCAGGCGGTTTCGGGCTGGCGCAGGTCCAGCACCAGGCCGCCCCGGTCCAGGTCCAGCTCGACCGCCTCCGGATCCAGGCGGCGCAGCACCAGTTCGCTCTTCTCGTCGAGTTTCAGCCGGTTCGGGCCGAACCCGATCACCAGACGGCTGTTCCAGCCGGTCTGCAGCCGATCGCCTTCGCGGATGCCGACCAGCCGCAGCCGGGTACTCTCGCCGATCTCGATCAGATCGCCGTCCGCGCGTTGCAGCCGCAGGCGGCCTTCCAGCCGGGTGATGGTGCCGGCCCGGTGGCCGTTGTCCTGGTGCCATGCGGGGCTTTCGGCCTGTACCGGCGTGCTGACGCCCAGCAGCGGCGTCGAGACCATCAGGGCCGCGATCAGCAGTGATACCGGCCCCCGAGGGGTCGAGCGGTGCAGACGCAGAAACATGGCGGACTCCGTGGACAGTGCGAATGGATCTGCAACGGATCAACCCCGGTCATGGACGACGTGGGCGGGTGCTGCCGGCGCAGTCCGATAACCCCGCCGTGCTTGAATCGAGAAAAACGGACGTCCGTTGCCACCTTTTCCGGCGGCCGTGCGGGCCTGTTATGGCCGCTGCGGCCCGAAGGTTTGTCAAAGTTCACGAATCGGGGCGGGCTGGCTCAGCCGGTGATCTTGGCGCGCCGCAGAGTGGCAAAGCCTAAGTGCTTCATTTGTATGGCTTTTTTCCAATTCCTGTGAAAGTGGATGCAGGGGCTATCTAAGTACTTGATTTCATTGGCTATTCCCCTATGGCTTTCTTGACCCCCCCGCAATTTCTCCGCTACAGTGGGAGATCGTGTTGATTTGTGGGTATTCGTGGCCGGTTTTCATTTCCAGGGGACTTCAGCGCTCGCGCTGGACGCCAAGGGGCGCCTGAGCGTTCCCGCGCGCCAGCGAGACGTGCTGCGTGCGATCCCGGAAGACCGCCTGACGCTCACGCGGCATCCCGATGGATGCCTGATGGTGTTTCCTCGAACGGTCTGGGATGCGTTCCGCGCCCGCCTCGAGTCGCTGCCGCTGTCGGCCAGTGGCTGGAAGCGCCTTCTGCTCGGCAGCGCCATGGATGTCGATCTGGACAGTGCTTCCCGCGTGCTGATTTCCCCGGAGTTGCGCGCCGCCGCCGCGCTCGGTCGCGAGGTGCTGCTCATCGGCATGGGCCAGCACCTCGAACTCTGGGATGTGCAACGTCATTCGGCGGCCGAGGCCGCCCTTCTGCAGCAGCCCGTGCCAGCGCTGCTGCAGGACTTCAGTTTCTGATTCCCCCTCCATGGTCCAAGACGACGCAGTACCCCGACAGCACCGCACCGTGCTGCTTCATGAAGCAGTGGACGCGCTGGTACACCGACCGGACGGCACCTACGTGGACGGCACGTTCGGTCGTGGCGGCCATTCGCGCCTGATCCTGTCGCGGCTGTCGCCCGAGGGCCGCCTGCTGGCGATCGACCGCGACCCGGAGGCCGTGGCCCACGCGACGCAGGGCGAGTCCGGCATCGCCGACCCGCGCTTCTCGATCGACCACAACCGGTTCGCCGACTATCCGGCCGTGATGGCCCGCCACGGCGTGGCGCAGCTGGACGGCCTGCTGCTCGACATCGGTGTCTCCTCGCCGCAGATCGATGACCCTGCGCGCGGCTTCAGCTTCCGCCACGATGGCCCGCTCGACATGCGGATGGACCCGACCCGCGGCCAGAGTGCCGCCGAGTTTCTCGCCACCGCACCCAAGGAGCGCATCGCCGAGGTCGTGCGCGACTACGGCGAGGAGCGCTTCGCCCCGGCCATCGCACGTGCCGTGGTGGCGCGGCGCGAGGCGGGCCACGTCCTGCAGCGCACCAGCGAACTGGCCGAGCTGCTCGCCAGCGTGGTGCGCACCCGCGAGCGTGGCCAGGATCCGGCCACGCGCACCTTCCAGGCGCTGCGCATCCTCGTCAACGGCGAGCTGGACGAACTGGAGCAGGCGCTGGAGGCCTCGCTGGCCGCGCTCAAGCCGGGCGGGCGGCTGGCGGTGATCAGCTTCCATTCGCTCGAAGACCGCATCGTCAAGACCTTCATCAACCGCCACTCGCGCGAGGAGTTCGACCGGCGCGCGCCGTTTGCCGAACCCAAGCCGGCGCTGTTCAACGCGCTGGCCCGCATCAAGCCGTCCGACGAGGAAGTCAGCGGCAATGGCCGCTCGCGCTCGGCGGTGCTGCGGGTGGCCGAGCGAACCGACGTCGCGCTGCCGCCGGTGTGGACGCGCCCATGACCCGTCTGAACATCCTGCTGCTGCTGGCGGTCATCGCCAGCGCGCTCTATCTGGTCCAGGTGTCCTACGAGACCCGGCGCCAGTTCATCACCCTGGAGCGTGAGCGCAACCAGTCGCAGCGGCTCGAACAGGATGCCGAGAAGCTGCGCGTGCTGCTGCGCACCCAGGCGACGCATCTGCGCGTCGAGCAGATGGCCCGCGAGCGCCTGCAGATGACGGCCGCCTCGCCCGCCGTGACCCAGTACCTCACGGCGGATGGTGCGGTGTCTGCCGCCGCGCCGTCCGCTGCTGCTTCGAAAGGCCGTCCATGAAGCTCCCCGGAAAGGACGCGCTGCGCGAACGACTGGCCGCGCGCAAGTCCGCGCCCCAGGGCGCCAGGTACGCCTCCAGCCCGCTGCTGGCCGCCAAGACACCGATCTGGCGCTCGCGCTTGCTCGTGGTGGGCGTGGGGCTGACCTTCTGCCTGCTGATCGGGCGCGCGGTCTACATCCAGGTGGTCAACCAGGACTTCTTCCAGCAGCAGGGCGAGAGCCGCTACCAGCGCACCTTCGAACTGCAGGCCAGCCGCGGCCGCATCACCGACCGCACGGGGCAGGTGCTGGCCGCCAGCGTGCCGGCGCAGTCGATCTGGGTCATTCCCAAGGATTTCCAGGCAACGCCCGCCCAGCAGCAGGCGCTGTCCAGGCTGCTGGGCATGGCGCCGGGCGAGCTGGGCAGCCGGCTCAAGGAAAACCAGAACTTCGTCTGGCTCCGCCGCCTGGTGGATGACGGTGTGGCCGCGCAGATCAAGGCACTGGCGCTCAAGGGCGTGCACCAGCAGCGCGAGTACCGCCGCGAGTACCCGGAGGGCGAGGCGGTGGCGCACCTGGTGGGCTTCACCAACATCGAGCAGACCGGCCAGGAGGGGATCGAACTGGCCTTCCAGAAGGATCTGGACGGCCGCAACGGCAGCCGCAGCGTCGTGCGCGACCGGCTGGGCAACGTGATCGAGGACATCGGCGACCGGATCGAGCCGGCAGACGGGCACGACATCGCGCTGTCGATCGACACCAAGATCCAGTTCGTCGCCTACCAGCGCCTGCGCGATGCGGTGATGCTGCACAAGGCCAAGGCCGGCAGCGCCGTGGTGCTGGACGTGCAGACCGGTGAAGTGCTGGCACTGGCGAACTACCCGAGCTACATCCCCGGAGACCGCCAGACCCGCACCGGCGCCAATCTGCGCAACCGGGCGCTGACCGACACCTTCGAGCCCGGCTCGACCATGAAACCCTTCATCACCGCGCTGGCGATGCAGACGGGCCGTGTCAAGCCGACCACCATCATCCAGACCGCGCCGGGCAGCATCACCATCACCGGCTCGACCATCCGCGACTCGCACCCGCACGGTGCGCTCACGGTGCAGCAGGTGCTGCAGAAGTCGAGCAATGTCGGCACGGTCAGGATGGCCATGCAGATGCAGCCGCGCGAGATGTGGGAGGTCTTCCACGCCGTCGGCTTCGGACAGAAGCCGCCGCTGGCCTTCCCTGGCCTGGCCACCGGGCGGCTGCGTCCCTACAAGAGCTGGCGCCCGATCGAGCAGGCGACGATGAGCTACGGCTACGGCCTGTCCACGTCGCTGTTCCAGCTGGCACGTGCCTACAGCGTGTTTGCCCGGGATGGGGATCTGGTTCCGGTGTCGCTGCTCAAGCAGAACGGACCGGTGCCGGGTGAATCGGTGTTCCGGCCCGAGGTCGTGCGTGAAGTGCGCACCATGCTGAACATGGCCGCTGGCGAGGGCGGCACGGCGCCCAAGGCACAGGCCGTCGGCTATTCGGTCGGCGGCAAGACGGGCACGGCCCACAAGCAGGACGGTGCCAGCTACGCCAGCAACAAGTACCGCGCCTGGTTCGTCGGCATGGCGCCGGTCCACACGCCGCGCATCATCGTCGCCGTCATGGTGGATGAGCCGAGCAACGGCACCTACTTCGGCGGCGATGTGGCCGCGCCGGTGTTCAGCCAGGTGGTGCAGCAGACACTGCGCGTGATGGGGGTGCCGCCGGATCTGGAGATCAAGCCGCAGATCATTGCCCGTGCCCAGGCGGCCAAGGCCGAAGAGGAGTCGTTCTGATGGGCCGCACTGCACAGTTGCCGGACCTGCCGGCGGTGCTGGACTGGCTGCGCGGGCTGGCCCCGGGCGCCGCGCTGCGCACCGACAGCCGCCAGGTGCGGGCCGGCGACCTCTTCATCGCGTGGCCTGGCTACGCACAGGATGGTCGGGTCCATGTGGCGGCGGCGCTCGCGGCGGGGGCGGTGGCCTGTCTGGTCGAGGCCGACGGGGTCGAGGCCTTCGGTTTCGACGATGCGCGCATCGCGGCCGTTCCCGGGCTGAAGCCGCAGACGGCTGCACTGGCGGACGCCTGGCACGGCCAGCCGAGCGCGGCGCTGTCCGTCATCGCCACCACCGGCACCAACGGCAAGACCTCCACCGCCTGGTGGACTGCGCAGGCGCTGAGCCTGTCCGGCCGGCGCTGCGGCGTGGTCGGCACGCTGGGCGTGGGCGAGCCGCCGAGCCGCGTGGCGCCCGAGGCCCGCGTCGTGGCCACCGGCCTGACCACGCCCGACCCGGTCACCTTGCACCGCGGCCTGCGCGACTTCGTCGACCGCGGCTTCTCGGCCTGCGTGATGGAGGCCTCGTCGATCGGCGTGGCCGAGCACCGGCTGGACGCGGTGCGCATCCAGGTGGCGCTCTACACCAACTTCACGCCCGACCACCTCGACTACCACGGCAGCATGGCCGCCTACTGGCAGGCCAAGCGGGCGCTGTTCGACTGGCCGGGTCTGCGCGCCGCCGTGGTCAATCTCGACGACCCGCAGGGCGCCCTGCTGGCGGAAGAACTCGCGGCACGCGGTGACCTGGACGTCTGGACCTATGCCCTGCAGCCGCGCGCCACCCCGGCACGGTTGCAGGCGCTGGACCTGCACTACGAGGCCGACGGGCTGTGTTTCACCGTGCAGGAAGGCGGCGAGGCGGTGCCGGTGCGCACCGGGCTGATCGGCGACTACAACGTCGCCAACGTGCTCGCCGTGTTCGGCGGGCTGCGGGCGCTGGGTCTGTCGCTGGCCGGGATCGCGCCGCTGGCGGCCGACTTCACGCCGGTGCCGGGGCGCATGCAGCGTGTCGAGGTGCCCGCCAGCGCGGGCCCGCTGCCGCAGGTGGTCGTCGATTACGCCCACACGCCCGACGCGCTCGACAAGGCCTTGCAGGCGCTGCGGCCGTTCGCGGTGGCGCGGGGCGGGCGGCTGTGGTGCGTGTTCGGCTGCGGTGGCAACCGCGACGCCGGCAAGCGCCCGGTGATGGGCCGCATCGCGCAGACACTGGCCGACGAGGTGGTGATCACCAGCGACAACCCGCGCCACGAGGTGCCCGCCACCATCCTGGCGCAGATTGCTGCTGGTTGCGTGCCCTCGCCCCATCTGCGTGTCCTGGAGGACCGCGCGACCGCCATCGCACGCGCGCTCGCCGAGGCCGGACCGGCCGATGTCGTGCTCATCGCCGGCAAGGGCCACGAGGATTATCAGGAGACGGCAGGCGCGAAGCGCTTTTTTTCAGATCTGGGCGAGGCGGCCACTGCGCTACAACGCCGTGTGTCCCACCGCTCCTGACCCCCTGATGATGTTCCACGAATTCATGACCCTGGGCGAGGCCCACGCCCTGGTGGCGGCACGTCTGCCCGGCACGCGGCTGGTCGGCGATCCGGCCACGGCGCTGCAGCGCGTTCACACCGACACCCGCAGCCTGCGCGCGGGCGACCTGTTCGTCGCGCTGCGCGGCGAGCGCTTCGACGCCCACAGCTTCCTGCCGCAGGCGGGGGCCGCCGGTGCCGTGGCCGCCATCGCCGAGCGTGGACTGGCCGAGGCCGGACTGGCCGGACTGGAAGTGCCCGACACGCTGCGCGCGCTGCAGGCGCTGGCCGAGGGCTGGCGCACCAGCCTGACACTGCCGCTGATCGCGGTGACCGGCAGCAACGGCAAGACCACCGTGACGCAGATGGTCGCGTCCATCCTGCGCACTGCCCATGGCGACGCCGCCCACGCCACCGCCGGCAACCTGAACAACCACATCGGCGTGCCGCTGACGGTGCTGGGCCTGCGCCGCCACCACCGCATCGCGGTGATCGAGCTGGGCATGAACCACCCCGGCGAGATCGCCGAACTGGCGCGCATCGCGCAGCCGACGGTCGCGCTGGTGAACAACGCGCAGCGCGAGCATCTCGAATTCATGAAGACCGTGGAAGCGGTGGCGCGCGAGAACGGCGCGGTGATCGCGTCGCTGCCGGCCGACGGCGTGGCCGTGTTCCCGGCCGACGACGACTACACGCCGCTGTGGCGCACCCTGGCGGGCGCACGGCCGGTGTCCACCTTCGCGCTCGACGCCGGCACGGGGGCGACGCTCACCGCGCAGGCCGACTGGCAGGGTGACCACTGGGATGCCCGTCTGCAGACACCGGCGGGCGCGCTGGTACTGGCGCTGGCCGTGGCGGGTCAGCACAACGTGCGCAATGCGCTGGCGGCGGCGGGGTGCGCCCTGGCGGCGGGTGTGCCGGCCGAGGCGGTGCGCGACGGGCTGGCGGCCTTCGAGCCGGTCAAGGGCCGCTCGCAGGTGCAGCGCCTCGACTGGCGCGGCCGCACGATCACCCTGGTTGACGACAGCTACAACGCCAATCCCGACTCGGTGCGGGCCGCCATCGACGTGCTGGCCGCGCTGCCCGGGCCGCGCTGGCTGGTGCTGGGCGACATGGGCGAGGTCGGCGACCAGGGGCCGGAGTTCCATTCTGAAGTCGGCCGCTACGCCTCGGAAAAAGGCATCGATTGCGTCTGGACCGCAGGCATACTCGCGGCCCACGCCGCGCAGGCCATCGTGCCGCCGACCGTGGTGCAGCACCATGCCGACGCAGCCGCCCTCGTGGCGGCGATGCGGACCGAGGGCGCTGCGCTGCCCGAGGCGCAGTCGGTGCTGGTCAAGGGTTCGCGCTTCATGAAGATGGAACAGGTGGTCGCCGAGCTCAAGGGCGGGCGGACCAGCCCAGGAGAACAACATGCTCATTAGCCTCGCACAGTGGTTGCAGGGCCTTTATCCCGAGAGCCTCGGCTTCCTGCGGGTCTTCCAGTACATCACCTTCCGGGCCGTGATGGCGGCGATGACGTCGCTGCTGATCGGGCTGGCCTTCGGGCCGTGGGTGATCCGCCGACTCACCGAGCTGAAGATCGGCCAGCCGATCCGCGAATACGGCGTGCAGGCCCACATCGTCAAGCGCGGCACGCCGACCATGGGCGGCGTGCTGATCCTGCTGGCGATCGCCATCTCGACGCTGCTCTGGTTCGACTGGAGCAACCGCTTCGTCTGGATCGTGATGATCGTGACGATGGGCTTCGGCGCCATCGGCTGGGTCGACGACTGGCGCAAGGTGGTGCAGAAGAACCCCGAGGGCATGGCGTCCGGCGAGAAGTACCTGTGGCAATCGCTGATCGGGCTGGTCGCGGCGCTCTACCTCGCGTTCAGCGTGTCGGAGACCTCCAACCTGCGCGTGCTGGAGCTGTTCATGCGCTGGGTGCTGTCGGGCTTCTCGAACGACCTGCCGCCCAAGGCCGACCTGATCGTGCCGTTCTTCAAGACGGTGAGCTACCCGCTGGGTGTGTTCGGCTTCATCTTCCTGACCTACTTCGTCATCGTCGGCACGAGCAACGCGGTCAACCTGACCGACGGGCTGGACGGGCTGGCGATCATGCCGGTGGTGCTGGTCGGCTCGGCGCTCGGCCTGTTCGCCTATGCGACCGGCAGCTCGGTCTTCTCGAAGTACCTGTTCCTGCCGCACATCCCCGGCGCGGGCGAGCTGTCGATCTTCTGCGCGGCACTGGCCGGGGCCGGGCTGGCCTTCCTCTGGTTCAACGCCCACCCGGCGCAGGTCTTCATGGGCGATGTCGGCGCGCTGGCGCTGGGCGGCGCGCTGGGCACCATCGCGGTGATCGTGCGCCAGGAGATCGTGCTGGGCATCATGGGCGGCATCTTCGTGGTCGAGGCGCTCTCGGTCATGGTCCAGGTCAGCTGGTTCAAGTACACCAAGAAGCGCACCGGCACCGGCAGGCGCATCCTGCTGATGGCGCCGCTGCACCACCATTTCGAGAAGAAGGGCTGGATCGAGACGCAGGTGGTGATCCGCTTCTGGATCATCACGATGCTGCTGTGCCTCGTGGGCCTGTCCACCCTGAAGCTGCGCTGAGCTGTTCCGGCGCACGGAAACGAAGATGAATGCACTGAAGGACTTGTCGCTGCTGGTCCTGGGTCTGGGTGACTCGGGACTCGCGATGGCGCGCTGGGCGCAGCGCTGTGGCGCGGCGCGCATCGTGGTCGCCGACACGCGTGAGGCGCCGCCGAAGCAGGCGGCGCTGGCCAGCGAAGTGCCGGAGGCCGAGTTCCACGGCGGGCCGCTCGCGCTGTCGCTGCTGGACGGCGTGGCGCTGGTGCTCAAGAGCCCGGGTCTGTCGCCGCTGGATCCGGCGATCGCGCCGCTGCTGGACGCGGCGCGCGCACGCGGCACGGCGGTGCAGGGCGAGCTGTCGCTGTTCGCGCTGGCGCTGAAGGACCTGCAGGCCGCGCAAGGCTACGCGCCCAAGGTCATCGCCATCACTGGCACCAACGGCAAGACCACCACCACCTCGCTGACCGCGCAGCTCGCCGAGCGCGCCGGGCTGCGCGTGGCGATGGCCGGCAACATCGGCCCGACGCTGATGGACACGCTGACCGCGGCGCTGGAGGCCGGTGCCGACGCGCTGCCCGAGGTCTGGGTGCTCGAACTCTCCAGCTTCCAGCTCGACGGCGTCACTGGTTTCAACCCGACCGCCGCCACCGTGCTCAACGTGACGCAGGACCACCTCGACTGGCACGGCTCGATGGCCGCCTACGCCGAGGCCAAGGCGCGCATCTTCGGGCCGGACACCGTGCGGGTGATCAACGCCGACGACGCGCTGGTCGAAGCGATGGCACCGAAGGAGCCTGCGGCGAACGTGGTGCGTTTCGGGCTGGACGTTCCGCGCCGCGTGGGCGACTGGGGGCTGGTGGTGGAGAGCGGCATGGCGTGGCTGGTGCGCGCGCAGGCGGCGGATGACACGCCGGTCAAGGTGCGCCGGGGCGCGGTGGCGCCGCCGGTCGAGACCACGCTGCAGCGGCTGATGCCGGCCGACGCGCTGCGCATCCGGGGCCGCCACAACGCCGCCAACGCGCTGGCCGCGCTGGCACTGGCCACCGCGGCGGGCGTGCCGCTGGCGCCGATGCTGCACGGCCTGCGCGAATACCGCGGCGAGCCGCACCGTGTCGAGTTCGTCGCGACGATCGACGGCATCGATGCCTACGACGACAGCAAGGGCACCAACGTCGGCGCCACCGTGGCGGCGCTGACCGGCCTCGGCGCCGACCGCGCGCCCGCGAAGCTGGTTGTCCTCCTGGGCGGCGACGGCAAGGGCCAGGACTTCACGCCGCTGGCCGTCCCGGTCGAGCGCCACGCCCGTGCGGTCGCGCTGATCGGCCGCGACGCCGCCGCGATCGGCCGCGTGCTGCAGGATGTGGCCGTGCCGATGCAGACCTTCTCCACGCTCGAAGACGCCACCCGCTGGTGCTACACCCAGGCCCGCGCCGGCGACGCCGTGCTGCTCAGCCCCGCGTGCGCCAGCCTCGACATGTTCCGCAACTACGCCCACCGCGCCGAGGTCTTCATCGACACCGTGCACGCGCTGGCCAGCGAACACGGGGAGCTGGGCGCATGAGCGCGAACGCACGGGGCCGGCTCGGCGACTGGTGGAGCCGCCGCACGCGCGCCGACGTGCCGGTGCGCAACTGGACCGCGATCTCCTCCGGCACGCCCACGCGCTGGGTCGGCTTCGACGAGACGCTGGCCTGGGTCATCGCGGGTTTGCTCTCGCTCGGGCTGGTGATGGTGTATTCGGCCTCGATCCAGCTGCCGGACAACCCGAAGTACGTCAACTACACGTCCAGCTACTTCCTGATGCGCCACATCCTGTCGATCACGCTGGCCATCGTGGCCGCGTGCGCGACGCTGGCCATCCCCATGCGGACCTGGGAAAAGATGGCGCCGTGGCTGTTCGTGGCGGCGCTGCTGCTGCTGGTCATGGTGCTGATCCCGGGCATCGGGCGGGTCGTGAACCGCTCGCGGCGCTGGATTCCGCTCGGGGTGATGAACTTCCAGCCCAGCGAACTCGCCAAGCTCGCCATGGCCATGTACGCCGCCAACTACATGGTGCGCAAGATGGACGTGAAGGAGAGCTTCACCCGCGCCGTGCTGCCGATGGCGATCGCGCTGGGCGTGATCGGGCTGCTGCTGCTGGCCGAGCCCGACATGGGCGCCTTCATCGTCATCGCGCTGATCGCGGTCGGCATCCTGTTCCTGGGCGGCGTGAACGGCAAGGTGTTCGCGATCATGATCGCCACGCTGCTGGGTGCATTGCTGTCGATCATCTGGCTGTCGCCGATCCGCTGGGAGCGCATCAAGGCGTTCTGGAATCCGTGGGACGAAGCCAACGCGATGGGCAAGGCCTACCAGCTCACCCATTCGCTGATCGCCTTCGGCCGTGGCGAGGTGTTCGGTCAGGGGCTGGGCCAGTCGGTCGAGAAGCTGCACTACCTGCCCGAAGCCCACACCGACTTCCTGCTGGCCATCATCGGCGAGGAACTGGGCCTGATCGGCGTGCTGGCGGTGATCCTGGCGTTCTTCTGGATGGTGCGCCGCATCTTCATCATCGGGCGCCAGGCCATCGCGCTGGACCGGGTCTTCTCCGGACTGACCACGCAGGGCATCGGCCTGTGGGTTGGCGGGCAGTCCTTCATCAACATGGGCGTGAACCTGGGCGTGCTGCCGACCAAGGGGCTGACGCTGCCGCTGCTGAGCTACGGCGGCTCGGCCATCATCCTGACCTGCGTGGCGCTGGCCGTGGTGCTGCGGGTGGACATGGAAAACCGCCAGATCCTGCGCGGCGGAGGCAGCCGTGAGCGCTGAGCCGACCCCGCGCCGTCTCGTGGTCATGGCCGCCGGAACGGGCGGCCACATCATGCCGGGGCTGGCGGTTGCGCGCGAGCTGCAGGCGCGCGGCTGGCAGGTGAGCTGGCTGGGCACGTCGCATGGCATGGAGAACCGGTTGGTCCCGCCGTCCGGCCTGCCGATGGACACGATCGACTTCGCCGGCCTGCGCGGCAAGGGCGCATTCGGCGCGCTGCGCGGCGGCGTGCAACTCCTGAAGGCGCTGGTCGCCTGCCGCGGCATCCTGAAGCGCCGACAGGCCGATGCCGTGCTGGGCATGGGCGGCTATGTCTGTTTCCCCGGCGGGCTGGTGGCGCACTGGCTGAAGCGCCCGCTGGTGCTGGTCAATGCGGATGCGGGGCTGCTGCTGTCGAACCGCTCGCTGCTGAAGTTCGCCGACCGGGTCGCCTTCGGCTTCGACGGCGAGGCGGCGCGTTCGGTGCCGCAGGGCATCGTGACCGGCAACCCGGTGCGCGCCGAGATCGAGGCCATCGCGCCACCGGCACAGCGTTTCGCGGGCCGCACCGGGCCGCTGCGCGTGCTGGTCGTCGGTGGCAGCCTGGGGGCGCAGGTGCTCAACGAGACGCTGCCGCGGGCGCTGGCGCGGCTGTCGGCGGCCGAGCGTCCCGTCGTCACCCACCAGACCGGTCTGGCGCACCACGAGAAGGTGCGCGCCGCCTATGCGCAGGCCGGGCTGCTCGACCTCGACCACGGCTCGGCCGGTGTCGAGGTCGTGCCCTTCATCGACGACATGGCGCGCCGGCTGGCCGACTGCGACCTGATCGTCTGCCGCGCGGGCGCGGTGACGGTCAGCGAGCTGTGCGCGGCGGGGGTCCCCTCGGTATTGGTGCCGCTGGTCGTGAGCACGACGGCCCACCAGCGCGACAATGCGCAGTGGATGGCGCAGCACGACGCCGGCCTCCACCTGCCGCAGACCGAGCTGACGCCCGAGCGGCTGGCCGACCTGCTGCGCCACCTCGACCGGCCCCGCCTGCTGCGGATGGCGGAGCAGGCCCGCGCGCTGGCGCTGCCGCACGCCGCGCAGCGCGTGGCCGACGAGATCGAACAACTCACCCAGACCTCCACCCGGACTTCATGAAACACGCGGTCAAGCACATCCATTTCGTCGGCGTCGGTGGCGCCGGCATGAGCGGCATCGCCGAGATCCTGCACAACCTGGGCTACGTGGTGTCCGGCTCCGACCAGTCGGATGGCGCCGTGACGCGCCGGCTGGCCGAACTCGGCATCCGCATCCACGTCGGCCACGACGCCGCGCACATCGCCGGCGCGCAGGCGGTGGTGACCTCGACCGCCGTGAAGGGCGACAACCCCGAAGTGATCGCCGCCCGGGCGCAGCGCATCCCGGTGGTGCCGCGCGCGGTGATGCTGGCCGAGCTGATGCGCCTGAAGCAGGGCATCGCCATCGCCGGCACCCACGGCAAGACGACCACCACCTCGCTGGTCACCAGCGTGCTGGCCGAGGCCGGTGTCGATCCGACCTTCGTCATCGGCGGCAAGCTGAACGCGGCCGGGGCGAACTCGGCGCTCGGCTCGGGCGACTACATCGTCGTCGAGGCGGACGAATCGGACGCGTCCTTCCTCAACCTGCTGCCCATCCTGGCCGTCGTCACCAACATCGACGCCGACCACATGGACACCTACGGCCACGACTTCGCCCGGCTGAAGGCGGCCTTCGTCGATTTCCTGCACAAGATGCCGTTCTACGGCGCGGCCGTGCTGTGCAGCGACGATCCTGGCGTGCGCTCGATCATGCCGATGATCTCCCGCCCGGTGATTACCTACGGGCTGGGCGAGGACGCGCAGGTGCGTGCCGTGGACGTGCAGGCGCTGCCCGGCGGCCAGATGCGCTTCACCTGCCAGCGCCGCAACGGCGAGGCGCTGGCTGACCTGCACATCACGCTCAACCTGCCCGGCGAGCACAACGTGCGCAACGCGCTGGCGGCGATTGCCATCGCCACCGAACTGGAGCTGCCGGATGCGCCCATCGCGGCTGCGCTGGCGAAGTTCAGCGGTGTGGGGCGTCGCTTCCAGCGCTGGGGCGACCACCCGGCCAGCCACGGTGGCAGCTTCACGCTGATCGACGACTACGGCCACCACCCGGTCGAGATGGCCGCGACGATCGCCGCCGCGCGCGGCGCCTTCCCGGGCCAGCGCCTCGTGCTGGCCTTCCAGCCGCACCGCTACACCCGCACCCGCGACTGCTTCGAGGACTTCGTCAAGGTGCTCGGCACCGCGGACGCCGTGCTGCTGACCGAGGTCTACTCGGCCGGCGAATCGCCCATCGTCGCGGCCGATGGCCGGGCGCTGGTGCGCGCGCTGCGCGTGGCGGGCAAGGTCGATCCGCTGTTCATCGACGACATCGCCGACCTGCCGCAGACCATCGCCGAGCAGGCGCTGGCCGGCGACGTGGTCATCGCGATGGGCGCGGGCACGATCGGCGGCGTGCCGGCGCGTGTGGTGGAACTGGTTGGAGGGCGTGCGTGATGGCCGAGCCGATGAACATCGATCCGCGCAGCCTGGGCAAGGTGGCCGTGCTGCTGGGCGGCACCTCGGCCGAGCGCGAGGTCTCGCTGATGAGCGGCGCGGGCGTGCTGCAGGCGCTGCAGTCGCAAGGGGTCGACGCCCATGCCTTCGACCCGGCCGAGCGCGACCTGCACGAACTCAAGGAGCAGGGCTTCGCGCGCTGTTTCATCGCGCTGCACGGCCGCCACGGCGAGGATGGCTGTGTCCAGGGCGCGCTGGAGATGATGGGCCTCCCGTTCACCGGCTCCGGCGTGATGGCCTCGGCGATCGCGATGGACAAGGTCATGACCAAGCGGGTCTGGCTCGCAGAAGGGCTGCCGACGCCGCGCCACGTCTGGCTCGCGCCGGACCAGCAGGACGTGGCGGCGATTGCCGCCATGCCCGCGCAGCTCGGTTTGCCGCTGATCATCAAGCCGCCGCGCGAGGGCTCGTCGATCGGCGTGACCAAGGTGACGGCGGCGGCGGACCTGCCCGCGGCGGTGGCCGAGTCGCTGCGCTTCGACCCGGACGTGCTCGGCGAGGAGTTCATCCAGGGCGAGGAGATCACCTGCCCGGTGCTGGGCGAGGGCGCCAGTGCCCGTGCGCTGCCCGTCATCCGCATCGTGCCGCCCGAGGCGGGCTACGACTACCAGAACAAGTACTTCACCGACGACGTGCGCTACCTCTGTCCGAGCGGCCTGCCCGAGGCCGAGGAGCGCGAGATCCAGCGCATCGTGCTGGCGGCCTACCGCTCGCTCGGTTGCCGCGGCTGGGGCCGGGCCGACCTGATGATCCGCGCCAGCGACCGCCAGCCTTTCCTGCTGGAGATGAATACCTCGCCCGGCATGACCGGTCACTCGCTGGTGCCGATGTCGGCGCGGGCGGCGGGCATCAGCTACGAGCAGCTCTGCCTGCGGCTGCTGGCCGCGGCCCGCACCGACAGCGCGCGGCCGCAGATGGCCTGACGGGACAGCATGCGCATCCAATCCGCTGCTCCCGCCGCCAGCGCAACCGTGCCGATCGATGTGCGGCTGATGCGTTCGGGCGCCAATGTGCTGCTGGCGCTGGTGCTGCTGGCCGGGCTGGCGGTGCTCGGAGCCCGGCTGGCGCGCTCGCCATGGTTCAACCTGCGCGAGATCCATGTCGAGGGTGAAGTCGCCCACAACACCGCCGCGAGCGTGCGCCAGCACGTCACGCCGCTGCTCACCGGCAGCTACCTCACCATGGACCTGACCCAGGCCCGCACTGCCTTCGAGTCCGTGCCCTGGGTGCGGCGCGCCGAGGTGCGCCGGATCTGGCCGCACGACCTGGTCGTGCGCATCGAGGAACACCGGCCGGTGGCCTACTGGGCCCGCGAGGACACCGACCACCTGCTGGTGAACACCCACGGCGAATTGTTCGAAGTCAACCTCGGCGATGTCGAGGACGACAACCTGCCCACCCTGGCGGGTCCGCGCGGCACGTCGCTGCAGGTGATGACGATGTGGCAGACGCTGCTGCCGGTGCTCGCGCCGCTGCGCCAGCGCGTCGAGCGGGTCATGCTGACCGACCGCGGGTCCTGGCGGGTGGTGCTGGGCCACGGCACGGTGCTGGAACTCGGGCGGGGCGAGTCCGACCAGATCGTCGCTCGCACCCAACGGTTTGTCCAATCGGTCGGACAGATCACCGCCCGCTTCGATCATCGGGCGATCGAGTATGCCGACCTGCGGCACAGTGAAAGTTATGCCCTGAAGCTGGCCGGCATGGGCACGACGCCGGTGGCCGCCCGTGCAGGCAAGGGCCATTGAAGGCGATATGCAAGGAACACGAATGGCCAAGGAATACAACGATCTGGTCGTCGGACTCGATATCGGCACCGCCAAGGTCATGGCGGTGGTGGCCGAGATCCTGCCGGACGGCGAGATGCGTCTTGCCGGGCTCGGCGTGGCGTCCTCGCACGGGCTCAAGCGCGGGGTCGTGGTGAACATCGACGCCACCGTGCAGTCGATCCAGCACGCGCTGAAAGAGGCCGAAATGATGGCCGACTGCAAGATCGGGCGGGTCTACACCGGCATCTCCGGCAGCCACGTGCGTGGCCGCAACTCGACGGGCATGGTCATCGTCCGCGACAAGGAAGTCGGCACGATCGACGTGGCCCGGGTGGTCGAGACGGCCAAAGCCATCAATATTCCGAATGATCAGCGCCTGTTGCTGGTCGAACCGCAGGAATTTGTCATTGATGGCCAGGAAGTGCGCGAGCCGGTGGGCATGAGCGGCGAGCGGCTGGAGGTCCGTGTCCATATCGTGACCGGCGCTTTCAGTGCGGCCGAGAATATCGTCAAGTGCGTGCGGCGCTGCGGCCTGGAGGTCGAGCAACTGGTCCTCAATCCGAGTGCCTCCAGCCTGTCGGTGCTCACGCCGGATGAAAAAGACCTCGGTGTCGTGCTTGTGGATATCGGGGCAGGCACGACGGATGTGGCGATTTTCACGGACGGTGCAATCCGTCATACTGCAGTGATCCCGATTGCGGGGGATTTGATCACCAGTGACATCGCGATGGCCCTGCGCACCCCGACCAAGGATGCCGAGGACGTCAAGATCGAGTTCGGCGTGGCCAAGCAGTTGCTGGCCGATCCGTCCGAGCAGCTCGAAGTGCCGGGTCTGGGGGACCGGGTGCCGCGGGTGCTGAGCCGGCAGGCTCTGGCCGGCGTGATCGAACCGCGGGTAGAAGAGATTTTTTCGCTGGTTCAGCAAGTCATTCGTGACAGTGGCTACGAAGAGTTGCTGTCTTCTGGCATCGTGCTGACCGGCGGTTCGGCAGTGATGCCGGGAATGATCGAATTGGCAGAGGACATATTCCTCAAGCCCGTGCGCCTGGGGATTCCGACGTACAGCGGAGCCCTCCATGACATGGTGGCCAGCCCCCGAGCCTCGACGGCGATGGGTCTGCTTGAGGAAGCGCGTCTGGCGCGCATGCGGGGATTGAGATCGGCACCCTCCGGCGGTACGGCGCAGGGTTTGTTCGGCAAGGCACGGGATTGGTTCTTGAAGAGTTTCTGATGTAATTCAGATCCAAGGAGAGCGGCATGGGAATCGAGATGATTGAAGAGTTCAACCAGGGCACGCAGATCAAGGTGATCGGCGTGGGCGGTGGCGGTGGCAATGCGGTCGATCACATGATCAACCGCGGGGTGCAGGGGGTGGAATTCATCTGCGCCAACACCGATGCACAGGCGTTGAACCGCTCCAAGGCACACACTTTGTTGCAACTCGGACACACTGGTCTGGGGGCTGGTTCGCGTCCCGAAGCTGGAAAAGCTTCCGCGGAAGAGGCCGTTGACCGCATCAAGTCGTCGCTGGAAGGCGCACACATGGTGTTCATCACCGCCGGCATGGGCGGCGGCACCGGCACCGGTGCCGCGCCGGTCATCGCCCGTCTGGCCAAGGACATGGGCATCCTGACCGTCGGCGTCGTGACCAAGCCCTTCGACTTCGAAGGCCCGCGCCGCATGAAGCAGGCCGACGTCGGCCTGAACGAACTCGAAGCCAACGTCGACTCGCTGATCGTCGTGCTCAACGAGAAGCTGCTCGAAGTGCTGGGCGACGACGTCACGCAGGAAGAGGCGTTTGCCGAAGCCAACGACGTGCTGCGCAACGCCGTCGGCGGCATCAGCGACATCATCCACATCCCCGGTCTGGTCAACGTCGACTTCGAGGACGTCAAGACGGTGATGAGCGAGCCCGGCAAGGCCATGATGGGCACGGCCACCGCCAGCGGTCCGGACCGCGCCACCAAGGCCGCCGAAGCGGCTGTGGCCTGCCCGCTGCTGGAAGGTGTCGACCTGTCCGGCGCGCGTGGCGTGCTGGTGCTGATCGCGGCGAGCAAGCAGAACTTCAAGCTCTCCGAGAGCCGCAATGCGATGACCACGATCCGCCGCTACGCTGCGGACGAGGCCCACGTCATCTACGGCACCGCCTACGACGAGAGCCTGGGCGACGCGCTGCGCGTGACGGTGATCGCCACCGGTCTGGCGTCTGCCGGCAAGCAGCAACAGCAGCAGGTGCCGCAACAGCGCGTGGCGCCGATGCAGGTCGTGCAGCCCTCGATGGGCCAGCGCACCGGCACCGACAACATCCCCGTGCTGACCCATCCGCTCGTCAGCCCCAGCCATGGCAGTGCCCCGAGCGTGTGGCGCCCCAACCGCACCCAGGCCTCGGCCAAGGTGGATGCACTGGCCGCCAACGGCATGGACGAGATCGAGATCCCGGCCTTCCTGCGCAAGCAGGCCGACTGACCTCCTTTTTCCGCGCCCGCTCTTCTCCCTGCCTGACTGGCCCGGTGTTCTCGCGGACACCGGGCCTTGTTCCGTGTTGTTGCCTAGAATGCCGCCATGCTGCAACAACGTACCCTCCAGTCGCTGACCCGTGCCGTCGGAGTCGGCCTGCACAGCGGCCAGAAGGTCGAACTGACGCTGCGACCCGCTGCGCCGGACACGGGTCTGGTCTTTCGCCGCATCGATCTGCCGCAGCCGGTGGACATCCCGGTGACACCCGAGTCGGTCTGCGACACCCGCATGGCCACGACCATCTCGCCGGGCGGTGACCCGGGCGCGCCCAAGGTCCAGACCATCGAGCACCTGCTGTCGGCCATCGCCGGGCTGGGCCTGGACAACCTCTACATCGACATCACGGCCGACGAGGTGCCCATCCTGGACGGCTCGGCCGCCAGCTTCGTCTTCCTGCTGCAGAGCGCCGGCATCGCGCTGCAGAACGCGCCCAAGAAGTTCCTGCGCGTGAAGAAGGCGGTCGAGATCCGCGAAGGCGAGGGCCGCACGCTGAAGTGGGCCCGTCTGGCGCCGCACCACGGCTACCGTCTCGGCTTCGAGATCGAGTTCGGCCACCCCGCGGTGGACGCGACCGGCCAGCGCGTCGTCTTCGACTTCGCCACCGGCCGCTACAAGCAGGACATCGCCCGCGCCCGCACCTTCGGCTTCACCAAGGACGTCGAGATGATGCGTTCGCGCGGCCTGAGCCTGGGCGGCAGCATGGACAACGCCATCGTCGTCGACGACTACCGCGTGCTCAATGCCGAGGGGCTGCGCTACGACGACGAGTTCGTGAAGCACAAGATCCTCGACGCGATCGGCGACCTGCACGTCTGCGGCAAGCCGCTGCTGGCCGACTACACCGCCTTCAAGAGTGGCCACGCGCTCAACAACAAGCTGCTGCGCAAGCTGCTGGCCGACAAAAGCGCCTGGGAGATCGTCACCTTCCAGGACGAGAAGCTGGCGCCACAGGGCATGGCCGAACTCGCCCCCGCCTGGTGAGCCGGGAGACACGGCGGTGATGGTCTTCCGTGTCCTGGTGTTCTTCCTGCTGGTGTCGGGGCTGCTCAGCTTCGGGCTGTATCTGGCCACCGGACAGGCCATCTGGCGCCGCCGCGCGATCGCGATCATCCGCTGGACGGTGATCGCGGGTCTGGCCTTCTTCGCCGTGCTCCTGCTGGAGCGACTCGCGCTCGTGCTGTAGGGGGGGCGGCCACGGAGCGCCGCAGCTCAGTAGCTGCGCCCGCCCCGGTACTGCGCGTGCGCCTTGCGGTTGAGCGTGCCGCTCTGCGCGAGTGCCGCGAAGGAGCTGCCCGCGTGGGCATGGGTGATGGCCAGGCCGAGTGCGTCGGCGGCGTCCTTGCCCGGCAGCACCGGCAATTGCAGCAGACGCTGCACCATGGCCTGGACCTGGTCCTTGGTGGCGTGGCCATGGCCGACGATGGCCTTCTTCATCTGCAGCGCGGTGTACTCGCACACGCTCAGCGTGCTGCTGGACGACACCAGCGCCGCCAGTGCCGCGCCGCGCGCCTGCCCGAGCAGCAGCGTGCTCTGCGGGTTGACGTTGACGAAGACGATCTCGACGGTCGCCGTGTCCGGCTGGTAGGTCGCCACCACCTCGCGCACCCCCTCGAAGATGATGCGGATGCGCTGCGGCAGGTCGCCGCGCGGCGCTTCCGCCGTCTTGATGGTGCCGCTGGCGACGTAGCTCAGGCGCTGGCCGTCGACGTCGATGACGCCGAAGCCGGTGACCTGGAGGCCCGGATCAATCCCGAGGATGCGCATCCGGGCGTCCTGTCGTGGCCCGTGCTCAGTGGCGGAAGTGGCGCGTGCCGGTGAACACCATCGCGATGCCGCGCTCGTCGGCGGCGGCGATGACTTCGTTGTCGCGCATCGAGCCACCCGGCTGGATCACGCAGGTGGCACCCGCATCCACGACCACGTCCAGCCCGTCACGGAACGGGAAGAACGCGTCGCTCGCGACGGCCGTGCCCTGCAGCGTCAGACCGGCGTGGCCTGCCTTGATGCTGGCGATGCGCGCCGAGTCGAGGCGGCTCATCTGGCCGGCGCCGACGCCCATGGTCATGCCGTCCTTGCAGAACACGATGGCGTTGCTCTTGACGAAGCGCGCCACCTTCCAGGCGAACAGCAGGTCGTCCATCTGCTGCGCGGTCGGCTGCAACTGGGTGACCACCTTGACCTCGCCGCCGACGATGTCGATGGTGTCGGCCGACTGCAGCAGCATCCCGCCGCCGACGCGCTTGAAGTCCAGCGCGTTCGCGACCTGGGCGACCGGCACTTCCAGCAGGCGCACATTGGTCTTGCTGGCGTAGGCGGCGCGCGCTTCGGCGGTGAAGGCCGGGGCGATGGCGACTTCGACGAACTGCTTGTTGGCGTTGATCTCGTTGACCACGTCCGCGTCGATCGGGCGGTTGAACGCCATGATCCCGCCGAACGCGCTGGTCGGGTCGGTCTTCAGCGCCTTCTGGTACGCCTCCAGCGGCGTCGCGCCAACGGCCACACCACACGGATTCGCGTGCTTGACGATGACACAGGCCGGCACGTCAAACGCCTTCACACATTCCCAGGCGGCGTCCGCGTCGGCAATGTTGTTGAAGCTCAGCTCCTTGCCCTGGATCTGCTGCCAGCCGGACAGCAGCCCGGCGGCCGGCGCGGCCTCGCGGTAGAACGCGGCCGACTGGTGCGGGTTCTCGCCGTAGCGCATGCCCTGCACCTTGTGGAGCTGCAGGTTGAAGACGCTCGGGTACTCGGCGCGGGCGGGGACGGCTTCGGTCGCTTCTTCCGAACCGGTTTCCAGCGCGGTCAGGTAGTTGCTGATCATGCCGTCGTAGGCGGCGGTGTGCGAGAACACCTTCTTGGCGAGCATGAACTTGGTGCTGCGCGTCAGGCTCTGGCCGTTCGAGGCGGCGAGTTCCGCCAGCACCTGCGGGTAGTCGGTCGGGTCGATCACGACGCCCACGTCCTGCCAGTTCTTGGCCGCCGCCCGCAGCATCGCCGGGCCGCCGATGTCGATGTTCTCGATCGCGTCTTCCAGCGTGCAGTCGGCCTTGGCCGTGGCTTGTGCGAACGGGTAGAGGTTGATGATCAGCAGGTCGATCGTGTCGATGCCGTGTTCCTTCAGCGCGGCCATGTGCGCGGGCACGTCGCGGCGCGCCAGCAGACCGCCGTGGACCCGCGGGTGCAGCGTCTTCACGCGGCCGTCGAGCATCTCGGGGAAGCCCGTGATCTCGCTGACTTCGGTGACCGGCAGGCCGGATTCGGCCAGCAGCTTGGCGGTGCCGCCGGTGGAGAGCAGCTTGATGCCGTGCGCGTGCAGCGAGCGGGCGAACTCGACGATGCCGGTCTTGTCGGAAACGGAAAGGAGGGCGGTGGTCATGGGCGGACTCAGGAGGTCGTTTGGATGCGGGGAATCGGGGCGAGGGCGGTCAGCGGGCGGCGGGCGGCGGGCGTCAGTCGATCAGCTTGTGCTCGACGAGCTTGCGGCGCAGCGTGTTGCGGTTGATGCCGAGCCACTCGGCGGCGCGGCTCTGGTTGCCTTCGGCTTGTTCCATCACCACGTCCAGCAGCGGGCGCTCCACCGCCTTCACGACCATGTCGTAGAGCGCGTGCGGCTCCGTGCCTTCGAGGTCGCGGAAATAGACGGCCAGGATCTCGCGGATCGACAGGTCGATAGGGCTGTGTTCGGAGGGGCTGGTGCTGGTGCTCATGCGGCTTGTTCTTCTGTGTCGGCGGTGGCGGCGGTCTGCGGCCAGGACGGATGGACGTCGGCCAGCGCGCCCAGGAAGGCGTGCACGGCCTGTGCCTGTTCCGCCGTGTGTTCGATCAGGTTCATGCGGGCGCGGAAGTCCTGGCCACCCGGCAGGCCGTGCACGGCCCAGCCGATGTGCTTGCGCGCCGTGCGCACGCCAGCGCGCTCGCCGTAGAGGCTGTAGTGGTCGTGCAGATGCTCGATCAGCCAGTCGCGCACCTGCAGCGTCGGCGGCGGCGCGGCGATCTCGCCGGTGTCGAGGTAGTGCGCGATCTCGCGGAAGATCCACGGCCGCCCCTGCGCGGCGCGGCCGATCATCAGCGCATCGGCGCCGGTCGCGTCGAGCACGGCGCGGGCCTTCTGCGGGCTGGTGATGTCGCCGTTCGCGCAGACGGGGATGCGCAGCGCGGCCTTCACGGCGGCGATCGTCGCGTACTCGGCCTCGCCCTTGTAGCCTTGCTCGCGGGTGCGGCCATGCACGGTGACCATGGCCACGCCGCGCGCTTCGGCGCCGAGGGCGATCGCCACCGCGTTTTTCTGTTCGTTGCACCAGCCGGTGCGCATCTTCAGCGTGACCGGCACCCCGTGCGGCGCAGCGGCCTCGACCACGGCGGCGACGATGTCCAGCGCCAGTGTCTCGTCCTGCATCAGCGCCGAGCCCGCCCACTTGTTGCAGACCTTCTTGGCCGGGCAGCCCATGTTGATGTCGATGATCTGGGCGCCGCGGTCGATGTTGTAGCGGGTCGCCTCGGCCATCATCTCGGCGTCGGTGCCGGCGATCTGCACGGCGATCGGCGCCACTTCCCCGTCGTGGTTCAGCCGGCGCGAGGTCTTCAGGCTGTCGCGCAGATCGGCGCGCGAGGTGACCATCTCGCTCACGGCATAGCCCGCCCCCAGTCGCTTGCACAACTGGCGGAAGGGCCGGTCGGTCACACCCGCCATGGGCGCGACGAACAGGCGATTCGGCAAAGCATGGGGGCCGATGCGCATGGGGGGAGAGGGCGGGGGTGGGTGGGGGAACTGCTGAAAAAGGAGGCAGGAGTATAGCGGCGTGCGTTTTCCCACCGGCCAGCGCCGGCTGGGGCCCTTCAAGCAGAATGCCCGCCATGGAAGCCTGGATCGACTCGTTGCTCTTGATGCTGGCGCTGCCGAAGTTCGGCCTCAGCACCGTCTTCATCGTCTCGCTGGTCTCGGCGACGCTGCTGCCGCTCGGCTCGGAGCCAGCGGTGTTCGGGCTGGTCAAGCTCAACCCGGAACTGTTCTGGCCGGCGGTGCTGGTGGCGACTGCCGGCAACACCATCGGCGGGGGCGTTTCGTGGTGGATGGGTTATGGCGCCGAGAAAGCCTACGAACACGTCACCCACCACCCGGCCGCCGACCACCGGGCGCTGGCCATGCTGCGCCGCTTCGGGGCGAAGGCGTGCCTGCTGAGCTGGCTGCCGATCGTCGGCGATCCGCTGTGCGCGGTGGCGGGGTGGCTGAAGCTGCCGTTCTGGCCCTGCCTGCTGTACATGGCGATCGGCAAGTTCCTGCGCTATCTGGTGATGACGGCGGGACTGCTTTGGGTATTTCCGGGGCAGTTCGGACCTCTATGATGAACGCACCGAAGCGCTCGCTGAAGTTGAAATGGTCATGAGGCCGGGAGCTGGAACATGAGACCGTCCGAGGTTCTTCAATCCCATCGCGCCGCGATCCGCGGCGTGGTGGCTGCGCACCGTGCCTGCAACGCGCGGGTCTTCGGCTCAGTCCTCCGTGGCCTCGACACCGAAGGCAGCGATCTGGACATCCTGGTCGATCCGACGCCGGAAACGACGCTGATGGACGTGGCCGCCATCCAGGTCGAACTGGAGCACCTGCTGGGTGTGTCGGTGGATGTACTGACACCCAGAGCCTTGCCCGAGAAGTTCCGCAGCACGGTGCTGGCCGAGGCGATGCCGGTGTGAGCAAGGCCCTCCGCGTTCCCGATTACCTCGGCCACATCCTGCAGGCCATCGAGCGCATCGGCCGCTACACCGCCGACCTGGATGAAGTCGGGTTCCTGCGCAACGAGATGGCGCAGGACGCCGTGATCCGCAACATCGAGATCATCGGCGAGGCGTCGAACAACATCCTGCGCGCGGCGCCGGAGTTCGCCGCGCAGCACGGTGACATTCCCTGGCTGGTCATGTACACGATGCGCAACCGGGTCTCGCACGGCTACGACAAGGTGGATCTGGAAATCGTCTGGAAGACGGTTCAACGTGACCTGCCGGCCCTGTACCGGCAGGTGCAGGCGCTGGTGGTTTGAGCGAAGCACGTCCGCGCGTCCTACAACCCTTCGTGCATCAGGCGTGTCTGATCGTCTTCCCAGTGGGCGTGACGCTCATAGTGCTGGGCAATCGAGCGCAACTCGCCGGCGAGCACCGGGTATCGGGTTGCGATGGCTGCTGCGCGTTCCCGGAATTGCGCTGCAAGGCATCGCTCCTGATGGCCGCCGTCTCCGATAGCGCGTGATGTCACGCCACGATTGTTGATGACCCCGGTGTGAAATCCTCTGCGCAAATCGTCGTGCTGGTCGTCGTCGAGAATCTCTGCGATGGCTGCGGGCGGCCAGATACCGTCGCTGTCAGGCTGGCAGTCGGACAGCCATTCTCCGATTGCAAGGTCAGTTACTGTTACTCGATCCTTCTCGGCCGCCAAGCGGCGCACGTCCCGCACCCAGCGTTTCATCTCGTCGTCGTCGATGCTCCCGTCAGATCGTTTCCCTGGGATCCCTCTTCCCGAGTGCAAAATGGTCCATGCCAAGTCGGCCGCCGTTCGCAGACCTTCGTCGAACAGATCCGGCTCACTGTTTCGGGGCTTGTAGACAAGGCATATGCACTCCATGAACATGGCCGGATCTGCGAGCAGTTCGGCATACAGGTTCTTGGTGCCATGCTCGGTATGCTCCAAAGCATGGAAAAATGCGAACTCCAGCATGGCCAGATCTCTTCGTGAGACGCTCCCAGAAGTCTCAATCGCGCCGAGGGCCTTTCCGATATTCCATCCCTCAGGCAGTGGCCCGTCCGGTTCGCTGCCGGAACGAATGGCTTCAAGAACTGTTTTGAGCATGATGGCGTCGATGCTCTCGGGTTGAAACGTCACCAACTGGAAGGCAGTACGTGCTCGACCGCATCTGATGAGTTGTTTCAATGCCATGCTGGCGTCAACCGAGTCCAGTCGGCAGAAGCCAGGAATGACGGCAGACCAATAATTGTCCTGTGAAGCGCCATCCAGCGATTCCAGTAGCTGCCAAGTCTCCGTCTTGAATGGTGCGTTGATCAGCAAGTTAGGGATTGCCGACACAAGCCCTTGAACCCGTAACTGCTCAATGGCGAGACTGAGGGTGGTGGCACGCTTGTCGTCGCTCATGGCTGCCAGCAGCCCCCGGATCAGCAAATCGAAGCTTGCCCAGCCAATCGTTGCTCGCCGTTCAATCAACCAGCTGACCATCTCCTCCGCATCAATGCTTGATCGGCCGATCTCCCATCCGACCAGTTCGGGCGATGCGGCTTCCGCTACCAAACGTGTAATACCTGCCCAGCCCAGTGACCTGAATACCAAGTTCAAGGCTCGCTCGCGTTCCTGTGCGAGCGTGACTTGGTGCCGCTCATAATCCTGCTCTCTGCCATCAGGCAATGTAGGCCAGCCTGAAGCGAACAGCCATAGACTGGCTTTGACCGGATCGGCGGGTGCCAGTCGGTCGAACATGGGCCGTAGCCTCTCGGCTGTCACCCTTGATTTGCGGTTGCCGTCCAAGTTGTACGAGTTGTGCCAGCCGAGGTATTTGCACAGACTGTCCCGAACAATGGTTCGCCCATCGTCATCGAATGCCACTGCTGTCTCAACGAGGCTGGCGACTGACTCTCTGTATTCCCCCTCGAAGGAATCGAGCGAGTCAATCAGTGCGGCGATGCGCTTCGGATTGCCTTTCGCTTGGGCGATCAAGCGTGCACCGATTTCTGATAGGTACCAAAGATCGATGTGCCCCTGAAGGCTTGCCTTACCGGCGTCATCCTCGCGCCATACCGGTGCCGCGTTCGGACTTGCCCACGCTTTCCCTCGTGGAATTATGGAAATCATCAGGGACCAAGCTGATTCGCTGTGATCTCGAATCAGCCTGTCCAGTACAGCGAGACGGATTTCGCTCGATGCCATCGTCTGCGGCCACCATGCGCGGAACAGGGAGTTCAGTGAATTCCCTGGTGTGTTGCCCCACTTCTTATGCACAGGGATTGCAGATAACCGTGCCAACACGCTGGAAACCTTGTGCAATCGTTCAGGTGACCATGCCAGTAGCTCCAGTGCCCACAGCAGGTCGGCATGCCAGCAGCGGCCCCAGCTGTCCGCATTGCTCGACTCTGTCAGCAGGCTGGTTACTGCACGTGGTGGGCTCCTGAGGCTGTGTTCGATCGCTGCCAGGAATTCGTCCGGAGCTGCCTCTGCCATCTCGCGAAGAACACCGGATGCCGATAGCCAACGTTCATCATTGGCGTCGCGCAGAAGCCGCCGAACCAAACTGTTCACGCGTTCAATGATGGTCGCCGAAGAGCCAAGCGTGCTGGTTCTTTCTGCGTAGACGCTAAGTTTGACCAGCGAATCAGCGATGGCGTTGACGACAATGCCCGACTCTTCCCGTACCTTTCCATAGACGCCTGCCATCCATCGCTTGTCCGGGTCCAGTTCCAGCGCCGGATCGGGCTTTGCCAGTACAGCCTCTGCCACCGAGAAGAATCGGTCCAGGGAACTGGTTGTGAGCAACGGGGCACAACGATGAAGCAGTTCGAGTGGTGATCTGGCTCGCCAGACTGTACCGATCAAAATGACCGGTGAGTCGTCGGCAAGGCTCAGGGACCGACCACGCTTCGCGATAGTCGAGCGGCGTTAGAAGACTCCTCACCGAGCTGAATCAGGTGCTGCTCGAAGGTCGATGCGGATGGCCGTTGAAGTCGAACGACCGATAGATTTCCGTGGGCCTGACTTGATGCCGTACCGAGTGGTCCCTCCGTTCGATCACCGCGCCTTTGCGGCACGACAAGTGTGAACCCGTCTTTCGGCGCGCGTGCGGCTGCGATCTCTGGTGAACATGCAATCCCGACGTGAAGTGGCTGGTTGCAGTCTACGAAGCGCCATCCATCTACGGTTGAAACGCAGGCCGCGTCACTTGCCCGCCCGTTGGCTGCGAGACGGACACAAGCAAATGCAGTGGCTTCCTCTTGGCTGTCGGCTTCTATGGTGATGACGGATGCACCAGCAGCGAGCAGTGCGTCAAAGTTTTTGGCTGCGGTGTCGCGATCAGCGAGCAGGGCTTCAATCGTCAATAGCAACCGAGAGTGTCCCCGCCATCTCTGCCAGTAGTTGTCTGTCGACTCGATTCCGGGTCCTGACAGCCCACGCAGTTCAGCGAACCACAGCGTCACAGCCGGGACGTGCTCAATCCATGCCTCCAGATCGTCCGCGTCAAGAACCCGCACATCAAGCCATGGTGCTGTGGCTGCAGCAAGTTGTCGCCATTCCTTCCGTTGTCGCCAGCGCCTTGGCGTGACGAAAACGAAGCTGGTAGCAGTCATCTCTTCGATCGAGGACTCGAAAACCCGTTTGGCGAAATCTCCGTCGGCTTTGCTTTTCGGCCGAGCGTCGCAGCCCATTTCCCAGCATGCAGTGCCGACTGGAACCCAAGGATTGCCCTCGCTCGCATGGGTGATCCCGTCATAGCCCGGCTCATTGATCGAGTCTCCTGCCGGCATCGACAGTGCAGTCGTTTTTGCTGTGCTCTGGATGAGACGCCGAACGAGCAGCGGCAGTTGTGCTTGTGCGTCGCGGGTGTCTGCCCACGTCTCGATGTGCGTCGCCGTGATTCGCAATGTCATTTCCCTGGGCGGATATGGTCGTGTCGCGCTACCGTAGCAGCATTCTTGTTTTTCACTTGCAGAGAACCCACCGATGACCGCCAACGCCCCGACGCCTGCCTACACCGATCTCGAAGCCCGCTTCCTGCGCCTCTACCGCTTCGAGCACCTCGGCTCCATCGTCGGCTGGGACCAGGCCGCCAACATGCCCTCCGGCGGCAACGAGGCCCGTGCCGCGGCGATGGCCGAACTCGACGGCCTGCTGCACGCCCAGCGCACCGATCCCGCGCTGGCCGCCCTGCTGCGCCAGGCCGAGGCCGAGTCACTGTCCGACTGGCAGCGCGCCAACCTGCGCGAGATGCGCCGCGACTGGCTCGCCGCCAACGCGCTGCCGGCCGCGCTGGTCGAGCGCCGCACGCTGGCCACCGCCCGCTGCGAACACGCCTGGCGCCGCCAGCGTCCCGCCAACGACTGGGCCGGCTTCGTCGAGAACTTCAGGCCGGTGGTCCAGATCGCCCGCGAGGAGGCGATGCACCTGGCCGAGGCGACCGGCCTGATGCCCTACGACGCGCTGATGGACCGCTTCGAGCCCGGCATGACCAGCGCCGAGGTGGACCGCGTCTTCGGTGACCTCAAGACCTGGCTGCCGGACCTGATCCAGCGTGTGCAGGCCCGCCAGCAGGCCGAGCAGCCAGTGCTGCGGCCGGCGGGGCCCTTCGCGCAGGCGCAGCAGAAGGCGCTGAGCCTGCGGGTCATGCAGTTCCTCGACTTCAACTTCGAGGGTGGCCGGCTCGATGAAAGCACGCACCCCTTCTCCGGTGGCGTGCCCGAGGACGTGCGCCTGACGACGCGCTATGCGGCGGACGACCTGATGTCCAGCCTGATGGGCACGGTCCACGAGACCGGCCACGCCCGTTATGAACAGGGCCTGCCGCGCGAGTGGCTCGGCCAGCCGATCGCGCGGGCCCGCTCCTACGGCCTGCACGAGAGCCAGAGCCTGTCCTTCGAGATGCAGCTCGGCGCGCACCCCGGCTTCGTCGCGCAGCTGGTGCCGCTGATGGTCGAGCAGTTCGGCCCGCAGCCCGCCTTCACGGCCGAGAACCTGACGCGCCTGGCCACCCGGGTCGAGCCGGGGCTGATCCGCGTCGATGCCGACGAGGTGACCTACCCGGCGCACGTCATCCTGCGCTTCGAGATCGAGCGCGCGCTGATCGAAGGGCAGATCGAGGTCGACGACATCCCCGCGCTGTGGGACGAGAAGATGGCCGCCTACCTCGGCCGCGACACCCGGGGCGACTACCGCAACGGCCCGATGCAGGACGTGCACTGGCCGTCCGGCTCCTTTGGCTACTTCCCCTGCTACACGCTGGGCGCGATGTACGCCGCGCAGTGGTTCGCCACCATGCGCAGCCAGATGCCGGACCTCGACGAGCGCATCGCCGCGGGCGACCTGAACCCGGTGTTCGACTGGCTCAAGGACCACATCTGGCGCCAGGGCGCGCGCTGGGAGACGCCGGAGCTGACGCGCCGCGCCAGTGGCGAGGCGCTGAACCCGGCGCATTTCCGGGCGCATCTGGAGGGGCGTTACCTGGGACGCTGAACACCCGCGGCCAGCGCACCCGGCGGGTGAACGGGCCGATTGAGTGAACGCAATCTTCCGCAGCCTGCTGCACGGATGATCCGGATGGGCAGGTGGTGGACCTGCTCCATATCCATCATCCAGAGGAGCAGGGCAATGGGCTGGTCAGCGACATGTCGATGGGCTGTGGTGGCGGGGGTGGCGGTTTCATGCGCCACCGCCATGGCACAACAGGGCCGGATCGATCCGGGCTTGCGCGAATACCAGGCCAATTGCGCGGCCTGCCACGGTGTCAGCGGCAAGGGCGACGGGCCGTACAACGAACTGCTCAAACGCAGTGCGACCGATCTCTCCACCCTGAGCCGCCGCAACGGCGGGGTGTTTCCCGTTGCCCGGTTGTACGAGGTGATCGAGGGTGCGGGCACCGGGCATGGTTCGCGGGAGATGCCGGTCTTCGGCCAGAGCTACCGGGTCCGGGCTGGCGAGTACTACGCCGATATGCCGTACGACCCGGAGCCGTTCGTGCGTGGCCGCATCCTGTCGCTGATCGAGTACCTCAACCGCCTGCAGGTGAAATGAGGCGATCCCCGGTTCCCGCCACTCCCGTCATCGGGCCCGCCAGTGGCGGCGGGGCAGCCCTCGACCTTGGCGGTCTGTTCGGCGACGTGCATGTGGATTTTCCTTGGCCATGAATTGAGATGAATCATGGCAGCCATATTGAAGATGGTTTTGAGTTTCGAAAATCAAATGCACGAACCGCCATTGTTCGTTTGATTCAATCAAATATCTGACAAGGGCCTGACTTCTGGAATCGAATGGCGATTTTTTGAGTGGGGTAAGTAGATTTGCTTATCCGGGAAAATAAGGAGGTTCGGCCGGATATGGCGGCTTCTCGTCGCTATCATCGGTCAACCCCATTGTTTTCTTTTTCTCCAGGACCTGCCCGGCAACGGCCGCGGGGTAATTCGCCATGAGTTCTGACGTTTACGATCGAATCAAGAAAAATCCAAAGTTCGGCGAGCTGGTGCGCAAGCGCAGCGGCTACGCCTGGATGCTGTCGGCCAGCGTGCTGGTGCTGTTTTATGGCTTCATCCTGCTGGTGGCGTTCAACCCGTCGGTGATGGCCCAGCGGTTGGGCGGCGACACCTCGCTGATCACGCTTGGTCCGGTCATCATCCTGTCGATGTTCGTGCTGTTCTGGGTGCTGACGGCGCTGTACGTCCGCCGGGCCAACGGCGAGTTCGACAACCTGACCCGGGCGCTGATCGACGAAGCCACCGCCCCCCGTGGAGGCAAGAAGTGATGCGCGCGCCTGCCTCCCTCCTGTCCCGGCTGGGCCTTGTCGCGGTCGGCCTGCTCGCCTCTGCCGCCGTGTTCGCCGCGGGCGATCCGATCGCTGCCACCGAGAAGCAGCCGCTGAACGTGCACGCCATCGCCATGTTCCTGGTGTTCGTCGCGATGACGATGGGCATCACCTACTGGGCTTCGAACCGGACCAAGTCGGCCGCGGACTTCTACACCGCCGGCGGCGGCATCACCGGCTTCCAGAACGGCCTGGCGATCGCCGGCGACTACATGTCGGCCGCCACGCTGCTGGGCCTGACCGCGATGGTCTACACCTCGGGTCTGGACGGCTACATCTACATGATCTGCTTCTTCGCCGGCTGGCCGCTGATCCTGTTCATGATGGCCGAGCGGCTGCGCAACCTGGGCCGCTTCACCTTCGCCGACATCACCGCCTACCGCCTCGACCAGGGCAAGGTGCGCACGATGGCGGCGATCGGCTCGCTGACGGTCGTGTGCTTCTACCTGATCGCGCAGATGGTCGGCGCGGGGCAGCTCATCAAGCTGCTGTTCGGCCTCGACTACAACATCGCGGTGGTCGCGGTCGGTGCGCTGATGATGGTCTACGTCATCAAGGGCGGCATGCTCGCCACCACCTGGGTGCAGATCATCAAGGCCTGCATGCTGATGGCGGGCGGCACGCTGGTGATGCTGCTGGCGATGAGCCAGTTCGGCTTCAGCTACACCACGCTGATCGAGCGCGCCACCGCCGCGCACAAGAGCGGCTGGGCCATCATGAGCCCGGGCAAGCTGACCGCCGACCCGGTCACCGCGGTGTCGCTGGCGCTGGGCCTGATGTTCGGCACGGCGGGGCTGCCACACATCCTGATGCGCTTCTTCACCGTGACCGACGCCAAGGAGGCGCGCAAGTCGGTGCTGTACGCCTCGGGCTTCATCGCCTACTTCTTCAACGTGATCCTGCTGATGGGTCTGGCCGCCATCCTGATCGTCGGTCAGGATCCCACCTTCTTCGAGGGCGGCCAGGTCGGCGGCAAGCTGATCGGCGGCGGCAACATGGTGGCGATGCACCTGTCCAAGGCGGTCGGCGGCAACCTGCTGCTGGGCTTCCTGGCGGCGGTGGCGTTCGCGACCATCCTGGCGGTGGTGTCGGGGCTGGCGCTGGCCGGGGCCTCGGCGGTGTCGCACGACCTCTACGCCCGCGTCATCAAGAAGGGCCAGGCGTCCGAGGCCGACGAGATGCGCGTGTCGCGTTTCGCCACCATCGGCCTGGGCATCGTGGCGGTGGCGCTGGGCATCGCGTTCGAGAAGCAGAACGTCGCCTTCATGGTCGGCCTGGCCTTCGGCATCGCGGCGTCGAGCAACTTCCCCGTGCTGATCCTGTCGATGTACTGGAAGGGCCTGACCACGCGCGGCGCGCTGGCGGGCGGCTATGCCGGCCTGTTCCTGGCGGTGACGCTGGTGGTGCTGTCGAAGTCGGTGTGGGTGGCCGTGCTGGGCAACCCAGCGGCGCTGTTCCCGTACGACCAGCCGGCGCTGTTCTCGATGCCGGTGGCCTTCCTGGTCTGCGTCGTGGTTTCGCTGCTGGACAACAGCGTCGGCGCGAAGAAGGAAATCGCCGCGTTCGATGACCAGTTCGTCCGCGCGCAGACCGGCTACGGCGCGTCTTCCGCGTCGAACCACTGATGGCGTGATACCGATCGGCCGACGGCGCGAGACTTTGCGCGCGCCGTTGGCCGCATCGACCGAGACCGCGCAGCATGCGGGCTTCCTTCTTGGCGGAGCCCGGTCTGCGATGTCTTCTCCCTCGACTTTTCTGTTCACCGGTCGTGCCCGCGGGCGCGATCGGCGTTTGCCCGTTCTGATGGGGCTGGCGCTGCTGACCGTGGCCGCACTGGCCTGGCACGGCCCGATCCCGCAGTGGGCGCACTACCACGACTTCGCCGATGCCCGGGCCTGGCGCGG
This sequence comes from Sphaerotilus montanus, assembly GCF_013410775.1. Lineage (NCBI taxonomy): Bacteria > Pseudomonadati > Pseudomonadota > Betaproteobacteria > Burkholderiales > Sphaerotilaceae > Sphaerotilus > Sphaerotilus montanus. The sequence goes on from NZ_JACCFH010000001.1 coordinate 2,582,139, forward strand.
CGTGCCGAACCTCTGGAACGTGCTGAGCAACCTGCCGTTTGCGCTGGTCGGCGGCTGGGCGCTGTGGCGGTGGCGGCGGGAGGCGCCGGTCGGGGCGCTGGCGTGGCGCGGGTTTGGCGCGGCGCTGGTGCTGACGGCGTTCGGCTCGTCGTACTACCACTGGGCGCCGGACAACGCGCGCCTCGTGTTCGACCGGCTGCCGATCGCGTGGGCTTGTGCGGCGCTGACCTGCGGGTTCCTGGCGCAGCGGGTGGATGTCCGCTGGGCGGGCGTGGTGCCGCTGGTGACGGCCTGGGGCGTGGCGACGGCGTCGGTGCTGTACTGGTGGTTCACCGAGCAGGGCGGCGTCGGCGACCTGCGGCCCTACCTGCTGGTGCAGTTCTTGCCGATGGTGCTGGTGCCGGCGGCGCTGCTGATGCGGATGGCGCCGAGGGGTTCGGCGCCGGGGGCTTGCGTGTCCGACCGGGCATGGTGGGCGGTGCTGGCGCTCTACGGACTTGCCAAGCTGGCCGAGTCTGCCGATGCGCCGGTGTTCGAGGCGTTGTCGCACACGACCAGCGGCCACGTGCTCAAGCACCTGCTGGCTGCCGCCGCCGCGGCCGTCGTGGTCACTTCGTCGGGGCGAGCTTGAGCACGGTGTACTGACCGCCCACCTTGTCGGCGTCGAACTTCACCTTGTCGCCCACCTTCACGGCATCGAGCATCCCGGCGTCCTGCACACGGAACACCATCGTCATCGGGGGCATGTCGAGGTTCTTGATCTCGCCGTGCTTGAGCGTGATCTTCTGCTGCGGCTTGTCGATCTTCATCACCTCGGCGTCGGTGCTCTGGGCGTGCGTGGGCAGCGCGGCGAACACGGCAGCGGCGGCGAGGGTGAGGGCGGCGGTCGAGCGGAATCGGGTCATGGCAATTTCTCCTTGCAGGGCATCAACGGTTCAGCGGGCTTTCGGGGGGACACGCGGGGCCACGCGCAGCGCGCCGACCATGCCGGACTGGAAATGTCCGGCAATCAGGCACGCGAACTGGAAGTCCCCGGGACGGTTGAAGTTCCACACGATCGCACCGGACTGGCCCGGCGGCACGTGGGCCATGTACGGCTCGTCGTGCTCCATGTCCGGGAACTTGACCATCAGTTCGGCGTGTTCGGCCAGATCCGGGGGCGTGCCGATGACAAACTCGTGCATCAGCTTGCCCTCGTTGTGCATCACCAGCCGCACCGTCTCGCCCTGCCGCACGGTGATGCGGTCGGGGCGGAAGCGCATGTCGTCGCCCATGCGCACGGTGATCGTGCGGCGCACCGCGCGCGCGTCACCGGCGATGCCCCAAGGTTTCTGTTCCTTCTTGACGGGGCCAGCGGCGGCGTGGGCCTTGTCGCCGTGGGCTTGCGCCTCGGGACTGAGCGCGAGGCCGCCGCAGCACAGCGCGCAGCAGGCCGCGATGAAGTGGCGGCGGGAAGGGGTGTTGTCGTGCGAGGTCATGGTCATGGCGTCGAGACTCAGTGGTGCTTGTGGTCGGTCGGCTTGCGGGCGCGGACGGTGGTGTCCGTCGGCGCGGGCTGTGCGGGGGCGGCCTTGACGGGTTCGGGCAGCGGCTCGCCCGTCCATTCATAGGCCACGGTGCCCTTGGGATGTTTGAACCAGCCGGGGTCGCTGTAGTCGCCCGGTTTCTGGTCACGCCGCACCTTCACGATGCTGAACATCCCGCCCATCTCCACGCCGCCGAATGGCCCTTCGCCGGTCATCATCGGCGCGGTGTTGTCCGGCAGCGGCATCTCCATCTCGCCCATGTCGGCCATGCCACGCTCGCCCATGACCATGTAGTCGGGGATGAGCTTGGTGATCTTCTTCGCCAAGCCGCTGTGATCAACGCCGATCATCGTCGGGACGTTGTGGCCCATCGCGTTCATCGTGTGGTGGCTCTTGTGGCAGTGGAAGGCCCAGTCGCCTTCCTCGCTGGCGATGAACTCGATCTGGCGCATCTGCCCGACCGCGATGTCGGTGGTGACCTCCGGCCAGCGCGCCGACTTCGGCACCGGCCCGCCGTCCGTGCCCGTGACCTCGAACTCGTGGCCGTGCAGGTGGATCGGGTGGTTCGTCATCGTCAGGTTGCCCACCCGGATGCGCACCCGGTCGTTCAGCCGCACGTTGAGCGAGTCCAGCCCGGGGAAGATTCGGCTGTTCCAGGCCCAGAGGTTGAAGTCGAGCATGGTCATGATCTTGGGCGTGGCGCTGCCCGGCTCGATGTCGAAGGCGTTGAGCAGGAAGCAGAAATCGCGGTCGGCGTCCTCGATCAGCGGGTGTTTCGCCCGCGGGTGCGTGATCCACATCCCCATCATCCCCATCGCCATCTGCGTCATCTCGTCGGCGTGCGGGTGGTACATGAAGGTGCCGGGGCGGCGCGCTTCGAACTCGTAGACGAAGGTCTTGCCCGGCGGGATCGACGGCTGCGTCAGGCCCGAGACGCCGTCCATGCCGCACGGCAGGCGCTGGGCATGCCAGTGGACGGCATGGTGTTCAGGCAGCTTGTTGGTGACGAAGATGCGCACGCGGTCGCCCTCGACCACCTCGATCGTCGGCCCCGGCGACTGGCCGTTGTAGCCCCACAGGTGGGCGTTGAAGCCAGGGGTCATCTCGCGCACGACCGGCTCGGCGACGAGGTGGAACTCCTTGACGCCGTTGTTCATGCGCCAGGGCAGCGTCCAGCTGTGCAGCGTCACGACCGGGCGGTAAGGGCGGCCATTGGGCGGCATCAGCGGCGGGGCGGTCTGCGCGCTGGTCTGGATCACGGGTTCGGGCAGCGCGGCCATCGCCACGCGGCTCACGGAGGAGGCGGCCACGGCAGCCCCCGCAGAGAAAAAGGTGCGTCGGGAAAGCATGGGGAATCCTGTGTCAATGACCGCCGCCAGCGTCGGCAGCGGCGGACGAAGCGGGTGCGGCGCCAGCGGACAGCGTGGGTCGGCCGAGCATGGCCATCTGCAGGTCCGCGTCGGCGAGCCAGAACTCGCGGCGGGCGTCGATGGCGCTGTTGACGCTGGCGATCTGGGTGCGCGCGTCGGCGAGCAGCTCGAACACGCCGATCAGCATGCCGTTGTAGCGCAGCACGTTTTCATCGCGGATGCGCTGGCGCAGCGGCACGATGGCGGTCTGCACATGGCGGGCGATGTCCCAGGTGTGGCGCCAGTGGCGGTACGCCTCGCGCACTTCGGAGCGGGCGTCGATGGCGATCTCGGCGGTGCGGTGCAGGCTGGCGGTGTAGGTCGCTTCGGCGCGCGCGACCTTGGCGTCGCCCCAGTCGAACAGCGGCAGCTCCAGCCCGACCTCCCAGGCACGGCTGCGGTGGCCGTCGTTGGTGACCGAGCGGGACGCGCCGACTTCCAGCACGTTGAGGAAGCGGGTCGTGCGCGTCAGGCCGAGGGCGCGGGCGGTCTGCGCGGTGGCGGTCTTGGCGGCCTGCACGTCCAGCCGTTGCGCCAGCGCCTGGCGTTCGATGTCGGGTTGCTCGGTCGGCGTGGCGGGCAGGTCGGGCAGGCGCTCTGGCAGCGTGTAGCCGAGCTGGTCGCCCCAGAGGCCCAGGGCGCGGTTCAGCCGCTCGCGGGCGGCGTCGCTGGCGCGCTCGCCCCGGGCGACGTTGAGCACCGCATCGGCCTCGAACGACTGCTCCCGGGCCAGCGCCAGCTTGTTGAAGTTGCCGGCCTGCGCCATGCGCCGTGCCAGTTCCGCACCAGCCGCCGCGGCATCGTGGACCTGGTGCAGGTAGCGCAGGCTCTCCTCGGCTGCGACCGCCTCGACCCACGCCCGCCGCACGCTGGCGATCTGCGTGACCACGCGCTGGGTCGTCTGCGCCTGCTGCTGGGCGAGGCGGTGGCCCTCCAGCGTGCGGGTCAGCGGCATCAGCAGCAGGCGGCCGAGGTTCAGGTGCAGGCCGCGCTCCCACTCGATCTCCTCGCCGCTGGTGGTGCGGCTGAAGGTGAACCCGGGGTTGGGCAGGCGGGTGGTCTGCGCCAGCTCGGCCTGCGTGACGCCGAGGTCGGCGAGCGAGGCCTGCAGCCCGCGGTGGTGGAGCAGTGCGACCTCGACCGCGCCGTCCATCGTCAGCGGTGCGGCCAGCAGGGTGCGCAGGCGCTGCTGGGTCTCGGCGGACGGAGCCTGTGCATCGGGCCAGCGGGTCAGCGTGGCGCCGGTGTGCTGGCGGAGCTGCTGCTGCACGGGGTCGATCGCCGTGTCCGGCGAGGTCGTGGCACAGCCGGCGAGGGCTGCCACAGCGACCAGCGCGCCCAGGGTCAGGGGACGGGGCGGCCTCATCGCGCCGCCTCCGGGGCCGCAGGCGGCGCGGGGTCGGGGGCCTGCGCCTGCTTCAGATACGCCTTCCAGCCGCCGACGGCGCGCACACGCTCGTTGGTGGCGCGCCAGTCGGCGACTTCGGGCGTGTCCGGCGCGGGACGGCCGGCAAGGATGGAGCGGTGGACAAGCGGGCGCACACGGGCACCAGGATCGGCGGCATCGCCGGACTGAGCGATGGCCGGCAGCGCCACGAACGCAAGCGCGAGCGCGGCGGCAGGGAAGAGTCGGGACATGGGCAGACCTCGTCAGCCGAAACGGATCGGAACAGCGCGTCACCCGCAGGGCGGCGCGCCACGGATCGGATCAGGCCGTGGGGCGGGGAGGTCGGAAGAGTTCGGACGGCGGGCCGTCGCGCACACCGGTGATCGGCGTCACGGCCGGGGCCGCGTGGGGCAGGGCGGGCAGGTGCAGTGCGACCACTGCGGGCAGGCCGAGGCTGGCGTGGCAGACCTCGCACAGCACGCAGCCGGCGTGGGTGGGGATGGCCGCGTTGTCGGTCGGTGCGCCGTGGCAGGGGGGCAGGGTGTCGGCGGTCGCTTCGGTCGTCTGCGTCAGCCCGACCGGTGCCACCGCCATCTGCGCCATTGCCCACCCGCGCAGCGGCAGCAGCGCGATCACCAGCCAGAGCAGCCAGTGCAGGGTGGAGCGGGCGGGGCGGACCATGCGGCGAGTATAGACAGGCTCGCCCCGCGGCTCCGCTAACCCGGCTGAATCGCCACGTTCATCCCCATCTGGCGCAGCAGCGTGGCGCTGTCGAACAGACCGATGACGCGGTGGATGCCCTCCGGGCTGCCTTCGACCAGATCAATGCCTTCGAGCTGCACGGCCTTGCCGCTCGGTGGCAGGCCCATCAGCGCACCTTGGTTGTGCCCCCGCATCACCCAGCGGACATGGGCACGGTGCTCGTCGATGCGGTCGATCGCGCTGATCTCGAAGGTCAGGTCAGGGAACGCGGTCCACAGCGCCACGGCGTAGCCCCGCAGCGCCTCGCCGCCGATCGGGCCGGGCGTGGTCGGGTCGCTGTAGGTGCCGCCGGGGGCCATGGTCGCGAGGATGGCCTCGGCATCGTGCGCCTGCCAGGCGGCGAAGTACCGGCGGGCCTGCTGCACCACACGGTCGTTGCCGCCGGTCTGTGCCGCGACTTCGTAGTGCTCCACCACGGGTGGGCCCAGGAAGTACGGCCCGAACTTGGCGAGCACCTGCCGCAGGTGGTCGCTGGCAGGGCCGGTCGCCTCGGCATCGGCTTGGGTCTGCCAGGTGAACATCGAGATGCCCTTGCCACTCTGGCGCTGGACGACCAGACGGCCGTCAACGTGGCCGGGTTGACGTCGGGCGGCGGGAATGGCCTCGGTTTCCCACAGCCGCACCACCGCCTCGACGTTCTCGGGGGCAACCTGGACGGTGACGAGTCGGGTGTACATGGCGGGGCTCCTTTGGCGAGGTGAGCGGTGCTCGGTGGTGGAAACTGGCCAGGACACTGTCGCGCCACGGCGTTGGTGCCGCGTTAATCGACCGTGTGCAGGGCCGGGGGCATTGCGCCTGCGGCTGCTTCACCGCGGCCTGGGCGTGGCTGGTGATGGGGCGCGCCTGGCCGCGCGGGTCGGGTCGGACCAGGGGCGCAGCTCCTCCATGTGCTGGCGCAGGTACTCGATGACGATGCGCCGGTGCTCGCTGCCGCGCACGGGGGGCGAGCCGTCCGCGGTCGCGTTCGTGGTGTCCCTGCACAAGTCCGGCATGTGCGCCGACATGGTCCTGAGAATGCCCCGCCATGCCTGCTTGACCGCATCGGCGGAGATGCCGAGCCGGGCGGCGATGGCGCGGTCGGTGTCGCCCTGCAGTGCGAGGATGGCCACCGTCTGCAACGACGCGGACAGGCCCAGCACGGGTGGCGGCGGGTGCAGCAGCCACAGTGACAGCGGTTGCATGGCCCGGGGCGGCTGGTTGGCACGGTCGATGGCGAGCTGGTGCGGTTCGCTGTCGGGGGGCAGGTCCGGGCCGGCTTCGAAGACCTGGGCCAGCTCGAAGCCGCCGGCAGCCATGTACGCCCCGCCCGGTCGCCCGTAGACCTCGCTCAGCATGCGCTGCACATTGAATCCGGCATGGCAGAAGTACCACGCCGCCGCGCCGAGGGGCCGCAGGCGCTGGCTGTCGGGGTGGTCGAGGTCGTGTTCGCGCTGCAGGTAGAGCGACATCAGCAGGCTCAGGCCCTCGCCGGCATTGCCGTGGGCGATCTCGCGCTGGTCGAGGAAGGGCTGGTGGCCGTCGAGCACCATGCTGTACAGGCGCTCGATCAGGTAGGGCTGCGGCTCGCGCATCAGCAGGTCGTACACCGCGTCGTGCACGAAGTGGGCGGTGCCGATGGCCTCCACCCGCGGGGCGTTCGGCGAACTCAGATCCTCCCAGAGGACGAAGGATTTGGGCGCGTGCCGGTCTTGCGCCAGCCAGTCGGCCCACAAGCGCGGCAGGTTTGCGCGCACCCGCGGCGACAGCACGCAGCGCCCGTTGCTGTCCAGCAGATCGAGGCAGGCGGGCAGATCCTCTTCCTGTACCAGGCGGTAGCGCATGTGGCCTCCCATGACCCAGGTCAAAACGAACTCCCCATTTTCGGGACTTTTTCTCGATCTGGAAATGCGCAGAATCGGCGCAAAGCGTTCCTCGGGAGGGGCCATGTTGACAAGACACGAACAACGCGGCGAATCGTTCCATTCCGCCTTGTCGATCCGGCCGCCGGTGCTGCAGTTGTGCCTGCTGGGGGCGCCACAGATCTGGTGGCAGGGGGTGGATCTGGCGCGCAGCCTGCCCGACAAGCAGCAGGCGCTGCTCTACCTGCTCGCCATCGAGGGGCCGGGGCAGCAGGCCGTGGCGCGCACGGTGCTGGCGCGGATGCTGTGGGGCGAGTGGTCCGACGAGGCGGCCCGCGCCAATCTGCGCGTGGCGCTGTCGCACCTGCGGCGGGTGCTGCCCGGGGTGCTGGACATCGATGCCCGGCGCGTCGGCTTCGTCGGCGCGGGTGCGGCGGTGCTGTCCGATCTCGCACTGCTGGGCGATGCGCTGTTGCCGGGGGCTTCCGCGGCGTGCCGGCTGGCGGGGGCGCGGGTGTGGCGGGGCGAATTGCTGGCGGATTTCACGCTGCCCGGCTGCGACGAGTTCGAGCGCTGGTGTGCCGTGCAGCGCCAGCGTGCGGCCGGCATGGCGCTGGCCCTGCAGCGCACGCTGGTGCGTGCCTGCGAAGCCGCTGGCGAATGGGATGCGGCGATCCGCCACGCGCGTGCGCTGCTGCGCCTCGACGCTGCCGACGAGGCCGCCCACATGGTGCTGATGCGCTTGCTGGCCGGGCAGGGGGAACGCACGGCCGCCTTGCGCCAGTACGCCGAGTGCGTCGAGGCCCTGGCCGAGCAGTTCGGCGCCCGGCCCTCGGCGTGCTGCTACGCCCTGTACGTGCACATCCATGCCGACACGCTGCCCGGCCGGGGGGAGATGTTCGAGCAGATGGCGGCGAGTCCCGCCGCAGGGGCCGCGCGCCCACCCTCCGGGCGTCTGACGCCCATCCACTGACGAGGAGAGACCACATGCATGCTGCTGCCGTTGTTGCCAGGGCGGGCCTTGCCCTGATCGCCATCACCACCTGCGCCACCGCGGTGGCCGCCGACGCGAGTACGTGCTACGGCGCGTACTACACCCACGTCGAGGTGCTGCAGGCGGCGCCCAACCACGTCATCGTCTCGGCCTCCGCACAGGGGACCGGCTATGTCACGCGCGACGAGAAATCGCCGCTCAAGGGCGCCTACGGGCCGTGCGTGCTGTTCAACGAGGTCATCGACGGCAAGCCCAATGGCGAACTGCGCTGCGTGCGCAGCGATGCCGACGGCGACAAGTTCCTCATCGTCGGCAAGGTCAAGGCCTACAGCCCGACAGGGGCGATGACCGGCTCCTACACGATCTCTGGCCTCACCGGCAAATGGGTCGGGGCCAAGGGCGGCGGCAACTTCTCGGAAGACGCCGGCTCGGGCAAGGACAACAAGCACTACTTCGTGTGCTTCGATGGCAGCTACGACATGAAGCGCTGAGACCGGTTTCACCGCCCCTCGTCATGCCCGCGAAGGCGGGCACCCACGGAGCCGAATGACCGTGGCGGATCAGGGCCGGTGGATCCTCGCATCCGCGCACTGCTGTCCGGTAAAACGCGAAGCCCAAAGTCTCCAGAGCTTGATCGGCGGAGTTGCGGCCCTCGACATGAAGGGCTATCGAACCCACTGAGGACCAACTCAGTTGTCGAGGAGCCGCAACATGCAAAGCATGACACGACTGCAGGCGTTGTTGAAGCCACTGGCCAAGTCGGACGTGGACCGGCTGGCGCGTGAACACGGCGCACAACGCTATGGCAAGGGCGCGCTGACGGTGTGGGATCAGTTGCTGGTGATGCTGCACGGGCAGTTCGTGCAGGCACCCAGCCTGCGTGGAGCACTGCAGAGCTTCAATGCGCACAAGGCCCGTCTGGCTGCACTGCAGACGCACGAACTGCGCCGCTCGACGCTGTCGGACGGCAACCGGCGCGCCGGGTCGGCGACGGTGCTGTCGCAGGTGCTGCAAGGGCTGATCCGTCAGCTCGATGGCTGCCGCGACAAGCGTGTGCTGGGGGCGACCTCGCTGATCGACTCGACGCCGCTGACGCTCAAGGGGCGGGGCTTCGACGTCTGGACGCTGGGCACGAAGACCCGGCGCACGCAGGGCGTGAAGGTGCATGTGCAGTGCGACGCGGCCACGCACGCCATCTCGCGCTGCGAGATCAGCGCCCCCAACGTCAACGATGTGGTGCAGGCGCGCCAGTGGGAGATCCAGCCGGGGACGACCTGCGTGTTCGACCGCGCCTACTGCGACTACGCATGGTGGGCGCGCATGACCCGGCAGGGGGTGAAGTTCGTCACCCGGCTCAAGCGCAACGCGGGCATGGTCGTCCTCGAAGCACTGCCCGTGCCCGAGGCCGCCCGCGGGCGCATCCTTGACGACGAGCGCATCGCCCGCCGCTGGCGCCATCCCCGCAGCGGCAAGACATGGCGCGAGCCGCTCGTGCTGCGCCGCATACGGCTACGCACCGACGATGCGCGCCTGCTCGTGCTGGTGACCAACGACTTCGAGCGCACCGCCATCGAGATCAGCGATCTCTACCGCTCGCGCTGGCAGATCGAGCTGCTGTTCAAGTGGATCAAGCAGCACCTGGCCATCCGCCGTACCTGGGGCACCAACGAGCACGCCGCTCACCTCCAGATCTACGCAGCCTTCATCGCCCATGTCCTGTTGATGCTTCACCAGCAGGCCAGCCGCAGCACCACCGACTTGTGGGTGCTGCTGCAGCGCTGGCGATACGGCCTGTTCGAGCCCTGCGAGCAGGCCCTCATGCCTGTATGCGTGCCCCCTTGAGGGGGGCGTGGACGTTACCCGGACAGCAGTGCGCATCCGCGAGGATGACGGATTGCAGGGGGGGCGATGACTAGAATCGGTCGTTATTCCCCCAATGCCTGCTCCGGAGTCCCCATGTCCCACGCCCCCGCCGACCTGTCCCACATCGCCGCCCGCGACAAGGCCGAGATCCTCGCCCAGGCCCTGCCCTACATTCGCAAGTTCCATGGCAAGACCATGGTCATCAAGTACGGCGGCAACGCGATGACCGATCCGGCGCTGCAGAAGGCGTTTGCCGAGGATGTGGTGCTGCTGAAGCTGGTCGGCATCAACCCGATCGTCGTGCACGGCGGCGGTCCGCAGATCGACTCCGCGCTGGCCAAGATTGGCAAGAAGGGCACCTTCATCCAGGGCATGCGCGTCACCGACCAGGAGACGATGGATGTCGTCGAGTGGGTGCTCGGCGGCGAGGTGCAGCAGGACATCGTCGGCCTGATCAACGCCGCTGGCGGCAAGGCGGTCGGCCTCACGGGACGCGACGGCGCCATGATCCGCGCCCGCAAGCTCAAGCTGCTCGACCTGAACGACCCGGCGGTCGAGCACGATGTCGGCCAGGTCGGCGAGATCGAGTCGATCGACCCGAGCGTGGTCAAGGCGCTCCAGGACGACCAGTTCATCCCCGTCATCAGCCCGATCGGCTTTGGCGAGCAGAACGAGAGCTACAACATCAACGCCGACCTGGTGGCGTCCAAGCTGGCCGAGATCCTCAAGGCCGAGAAGCTGATGCTGCTGACCAACATCAAGGGCGTGCTCGACAAGGCCGGCAACCTGCTGACCGAGCTGACCTCGCGCCGCATTGACGAACTGGTCGAGGACGGCACGATCTCGGGCGGGATGCTGCCCAAGATCGCCGGCGCGATCGACGCGGCCAAGTGCGGCGTGAATGCGGTGCACATCGTCGACGGCCGTGTGCCGCATGTGCTGCTGCTGGAGATCCTGACGGACCAGGCGTTCGGGACGATGATCCGGGCGCGCTGAACTGGAGTCCACCGTGGTCGAACCCTGGCACCGCTGCCACCTCGCGCTGGTCTGCGAAAAGCAATGGTCCGAGCTGACGCCGACGGCGGATGCGCGCGTGCGGCACTGTTCCGGCTGCGAGCGGACGGTGCATGAGGTGGCGACGCCCGAGGAGTTCGCGGCGGCCAAGGCGCGCTGGCAGTGTGTGCGCCTGACCGGGCGGCTGACGCTGGACATGGCCTCGCCGCTGGCGGTGCGCAGTGCGAAGGAGAGCGGGGAGATCGCTGTCCAGGTTGTCGAATCCGCTCGGGCCGCTGCCGAGGAGCAAAAGCGGGCGCTTGATGTGCCGTCGCAGGTGAAGACCTGGTGGCCGCCCGGCGTGATCGGGTTGCCAATGTTCTGAGGTTTCGCGATCGGTAACATCGGCGCTTGCTCTCAGGCCCCTCCCGATGAAGACACCTCCCCCCGTCTGGCTCTTCGACCTCGACAACACCCTGCACGACGCCGGCGGTGCCGCGTTCGCGCAGATCACCGAGTCGATGACGGTCTACATGGAGCGCGAACTCGCGCTGACCCGGGCCGAAGCCGAGCACCTGCGCGGGCGCTACTGGCAGCGCTACGGCGCCACGCTGCTCGGGCTGGTGCGCCACCACGGCGTCAAGGCGGCGCACTTCCTGCACGACACCCACGCGCTGCCCGGCCTGGAGGCGCGTCTGCGCAGCCACCCGCACGACCTCGCCGCGCTGGGCCGGCTGCGCGGCCCCAAGTTCATCCTGACCAACGCGCCGCAGGCCTACGCCGAGCGGGTGATGGCCGCGCTCGGCCTCGGCCGCTACTTCGACGGCGTGATCGGCATCGAGCAGATGGCGATGTTCGGCCACCTGCGCCCGAAGCCCGACGCGCGCATGCTGCGCACGATCGCGGTGCGGCTGAAGGTGCCCGTCCACCGCTGCGTGCTGGTCGAGGACACGGTCGGCCACCAGAAGTCGGCGCGGCGCATCGGCATGCGCACGGTGTGGATGCAACGGTGGCTGCTCGACGGCATCCACGGACCTGAAGCGGGCCTGGCGCTGGCGCGGCGGCCGGTTTATGTGTGTGCCAGAATCCGCAGCCTTCAGGCGCTGGCCCGCTGGCGCTGAGTGTCGACGCCGTCCGGCGCCGTTCGCGCCCCATTTTTTCGGTCCTGATCCTGTGCTCGATTCGATGTCCGACGCTCCCGACCTTGCCAGTCCGACTCCTGCAGCGCCCGCCGCAGCGCCCGTGCGCAAGCGGCCCAAACCGGGTGAGCGCCGCGTCCAGATCCTGCACGCGCTGGCGCAGATGCTGGAGCAGCCCGGCGGCGAGCGCATCACCACCGCCGCGCTGGCCAGCCGCCTGGACGTGAGCGAGGCGGCGCTCTACCGCCACTTCGCCAGCAAGGCGCAGATGTTCGAGGGCCTGATCGAGTTCATCGAGTCCAGCGTCTTCACCCTGGTCAACCAGATCGTCGAGCGCGAGCCGGACCCGCGGGTGCAGGCCGCGCACAGCGTCGCCGTGCTGCTGCAGTTCGCCGAGAAGAACCCGGGCATGGCGCGGGTGATGGTGGGCGACGCGCTGGTGCTCGAACACGAGCGGCTGCAGGCGCGCATCAACCAGTTCTTCGACCGCATCGAGTCGCTGCTGCGCCAGAGCCTGCGCCAGGCCGCCGACGCGCGCGGCTCGCTCGCGCCGACCGCCGAGGCCGCCGCGCAGGCGTCCATGCTGACCAGCTACTGCCTCGGGCGGCTGCAGCGCTTTGCCCGTTCCGATTTCAAGCGCAGCCCGGTCGAGCACCTCGACGCGTCGCTGCAGATGATGATTCATTGAGTTCAAAGGCGTCCGCATGAGCGATTTCACCAGCCTGATCACCCGGGCCGAGGCGCTGCTGGCGCGCCTCGAAGCCGTCCTGCCCCACCCGCTGAGCGCGCCGGACTGGACCGCGTCCATCGCCTTCCGCTACCGCAAGCGCGGCCAGGGCGGCGTGTTGGAGCCGGTGCGCCACATCGCGCCGCTCAAGCTCGCCGACCTGAAGGAAGTGGACACGCAGAAGGAGCGCCTGCTGCGCAATACGGCGCAGTTCGTCGCCGGCCGCCCCGCCAACAACGTGCTGCTGACCGGCGCGCGCGGCACGGGCAAAAGCTCGCTGATCAAGGCGTGTCTGAACACCTTCGCCGACCAGGGCCTGCGCCTGATCGAGGTGGACAAGGCGGACCTCACCGACCTGCCGGACCTCGTCGACCTGATCGCAGAGCGGCCGGAGCGCTTCATCGTCTACTGCGACGACCTGAGCTTCGACGAGGGCGAGTCCGGCTACAAGGCACTGAAGTCCATCCTCGACGGCACGGTCGCGCAGACCAGCGACAACGTGCTGATCTACGCCACCAGCAACCGCCGACATCTCCTGCCCGAGCAGATGAAGGACAACCTCGGCGCCACCTACACCGACGACGGCGACATGCACCCCGGCGAGGCGGTGGAGGAGAAGGTCTCGCTGTCCGAGCGCTTCGGCCTCTGGGTGAGCTTCTACCCGTTCAGCCAGCGCGAGTACCTGACCATCGTCGGCCAGTGGCTGCGGCATTTCGGCGTCACCGAAGCGGCGATCGAGGCGGCGCGGCAGCCGTCGCTGCTGTGGGCGCTGGAGCGGGGCTCGCGGTCCGGGCGGGTGGCGTACCAGTTCGCCCGCGATTACGCCGGCAGCCATGCGCCAGTCGACCTGGCCGTCGCCCCGACCGCCATCAGCGACGACGTGCCGGACGGCCTTGACCATGTCTGAGCGCACGCCGGTGGAAGTTGCCGTGGGCGTGCTGATCGAACGGGATGCCGCGGGCCACGAAGGCCGGTTCCTGCTGACCTCGCGCCCCGAGGGCAAGGTCTACGCCGGCTACTGGGAGTTCCCGGGCGGCAAGCTCGAAGCCGGTGAATCGGTGGAAGACGCGCTGCGCCGCGAACTGCACGAGGAACTCGGCATCACGATCGGCCACGGGCCGGGTGCGGTGCAGCCCTGGCAGCAGCTCGTCATGGACTATCCGCACGCCCGGGTGCGGCTGCATTTCTGCAAGGTGTTTGCCTGGACCGGTGCCTTCGAGATGCGCGAGGCGCAGCAGATGGCGTGGCAGACGCTGCCGGTGGCCGTGGTGCCGGTGCTGCCGGGCACGATTCCCGTGCTGCAGTGGTTCGCCCAAGAGCGCGGCCACACCGGGCCCACGCACCGCGACGCCAGCGTCTGAGTCAGGGGCTGCCCTGGTCGTCCGGCGGCTCGACCGCGGCGACGCGGAAGGACTCGCTCGCCCAGGCGCCGAAATCGCGCTGGCGGCAGCGCTCGCTGCAGAAGGGGCGCCACGGATTGCTGGGCGCGAACAGCGTCAGCTCGCGGCAGGTCGGGCAGGGCACTTGCGGAGCCGGGCGTGTCGCGCCGGCCGGGGTGTCGTTCGGGTTCATGCGGTGAGTCAGCTCAGGCGCACAGCGTCAGCGGGAGCTGCATGCTGTCGGTCATCGGGCGCAGCTTGCCCTCGTGGTCGGCACGGGTCAGCCGGATCGCCAGCAGCACGCGGTTGCCGCTGATCTCGGGGATCAGGTGCGCGCCGGGGTCGACCTGCAGCCGCGCCAGCAGCAGCGGGCGGCTGCCGGTCAGGTTCTGCTGGAACAGGCCGCTGCGGAACGGCACCATCTGCGTCACCCCCGCCTCGCGCAGCAGCCCCAGATTCACCTCCAGCGCTTCTGCCAGCGGATCCAGCACGCCGACCCAGCGCAGCAGGTCGTGCCGCCGGCGGTTGGCCGATTCCTGCTGCCAGGCGAAGTAGGCCGGCAGATCGAACTCGCAGGTGCCGCCGGGAATGTTGATCCGGCTGCGCACGCTCATCAGCCACTCGTTGGACGCCAGTGCCTGCTCGGGCTTGGGCGGCGTGGCCTGCAGGCGGCGGTGGGCGCTGCTGATGCGGTCGATGGCGAGGTTGAGCGCGCCTTCCGAGATCGACGGGTTGCCACGGTAGCCCTCGAAGAGGGTGTGCTGGCGGGCCAGTTCCTGCAGCAGGTCGGTGCGGAAATCGGTGCGCGAGGTGACGTCCATGATCTCGAACAGCGTCGCCAGCGCGTAGTGGTGGTCGGTGGCGCTGTCCCTGGGGACGAGCTGCGCCAGTCGCGTGAACAGACGCTCCAGCCGCAGCATCGTGCGGATGCCTTCAGTGAAAGGGTATTCGTAGTAGATCAAGGCCATGCACTCCCACGGTCCGGGCGCTGGCGCGGCCCGGTCGAGACGATTGTTTCACAGCCAGCCGGACCAGATCCTTCGAACTTCGGCCGCCAGTTCTTCCAGTTCCAGCCCGTCGTTGACGATCACGTCGTCGGCCACCGCCAGCCGCTGTGCCCGGCTGGCCTGCTGGTCGATGATGCGCTGCACGGCGTCGGCGGTCCAGCCATTGCGCTGCATGACGCGGGCGATCTGGGTCTCGACGGGACAGTCGACCACCAGGATCCGGTCCACCTGGTCGCGCCAGCGGCCCGACTCGACCAGCAGCGGCACGTCGAACACGACGATCGCGCCCTCCGGCGCTGCAGCGGCCTCGGCGCGGGTGTCCTCGCCGATCATCGGGTGCAGGATGGCCTCCAGCGCGCGGCGCTGGGCAGGGTCCGCGAAGACGCGCTCGCGCATGCGGGCGCGGTCCATGGCGCCGTTCCCGGCGATCACCTCGGCGCCGAACTGCGCGGCGATCGCAGGGATGGCCCGTCCGCCGGGCGCGGTCAGGCGGTGGGCGATGGCGTCGGTGTCGACGATCCACGCGCCCAGGTCACGCAGGATGCGGCAGACGGTGCTCTTGCCGCTGCCGATGCCACCGGTCAGGCCGACACGGCGCACCGGCTGGCGCGCAGGCGTCACGCCCAGCCCATCCACTGCATCACCCGCTCGCTGCCAGCCAGCAGCACGACCGCGCCACCGCCCGCCAGGAACGGTCCGAACGGCACGTAACGACCCTCGCGCAGACTGGCGCTGAGCTTCATGCCGATGCCCACCACCGCGCCGAGCAGCGAGGCCCCCAGCACGATCGGCAGCAGCATCGACGGACCGAGCCAGGCGCCAAGCGCGGCGAGCAGCTTGAAGTCGCCTGCGCCCATGCCGTCCTTGCCGGTGGCGAGCTTGAAGAGCCAGAAGATGCTCCACAGGCTGAGGTAACCCGCCACCGCGCCCCAGAGCGACTGGCTCAGCGTCAGCGGAATCCAGCCCATCGCCGCGGCGATCAGCCCGGCCCAGGCCAGCGGCTGCGTCATCGAGTCGGGCAGCAGCGTGGTGTCCCAGTCGATCAGGGACATCGCCAGCAGCATCGCCGCGAAGGCGCACCACAGCAGCGTCACCGGCTGCGCGCCGAAGCGCCAGCCGATCGCGGCGAACAGCAGCCCGCAGCCGGCCTCGACCAGCGGGTAGCGCTGGCTGATCGGCGCGCGGCAGGCCGAGCAGCGCCCGCGCAGCCGCAGCCAGCCGAGCAGCGGGATGTTCTCGTGCCAGTGCAGCACATGGCCGCAGTGCGGGCAGCGCGAGCGGGGGCGCGCCAGGCTCAGCGGCGCGCCGTCGTCGCCCGGCGGGCGGGCGGCTTCCACGCCGAGCAGTTCGGCACTCTCGGTGCGCCACTGCCGCTCCATCATCAGCGGCAGCCGGTGCACCACCACGTTGATGAAGCTGCCGATGCACAGACCGAACAGCGCGAGGGCGGCCGGCGACAGCAGCGCGGCCATCGCCACGGGATCGAAGTCCATGCGCTCAGACCACCTGACCAAGCTTGAAGATCGGCAGGTACATCGCGACGACGATGCCGCCGATGATGGTGCCCAGGACCACGATGATGATCGGCTCCATCAGCGTCGACAGGCCCTTGACCGCCTCGTCCACTTCCTGCTCGTAGAAGTCGGCGACCTTGCCGAGCATCTGGTCGAGCGAGCCGGATTCCTCGCCGATCGCGCTCATCTGCAGCACCATGCTCGGGAAGAGTCCGGTGGACTGCATCGACGAGGTCAGTGCCGCGCCGGTGGCGACATCGCGCTGGATCTGTTCGGTGGCCTGCGCGAACACCGCATTGCCCGAGGCCCCACCGACCGAGTCCAGCGCCTCGACCAGCGGCACGCCAGCGGCGAACATGGTGGACAGCGTGCGGCACCAGCGCGCGACCGTGGCCTTGTGCACCAGATCGCCGAACACCGGCAGCTTGAGCAGCGCCCGGTCCAGGGCGATCTGCATCTTCGGCGAGCGGCGCCAGCTCTCGATGAGAAAGTAGATCGCGCCGCCAATGCTGCCGAAGATCAGCCACCAGTAGTCGACGAAGACCTCCGAGATCGCGATCACGATCAGGGTCGGGGTCGGCAGGTCCGCGCCGAAGGAGCTGAAGATCTGCTTGAACGACGGAATCACGAAGATCATGATCACCGCGACGACGACAAAGGCCACGACCAGCACGGCCACCGGATAGACCAGCGCCGACTTGATCTTCTGCTTCAGCGCCATGGTCTTTTCCTGGTAGGTCGCCAGGCGGTCGAGCAAGGCGTCCAGGATGCCGGCGGACTCGCCGGCTTCGACCAGATTGCAGTAGAGCGAATCGAAATGCAGCGGATGCCGGCGCAGCGCGGCCGACAGGCTGGTGCCGGTCTCCACATCACCGCGGATGTCGTTGAGCATGCGCGTCAGGCGCGGATTCGGGCTGCCGCGGGCGACGATGTCGAAGGCCTGCAGCAGCGGCACGCCCGAGCGCAGCATGGTGGAGAGCTGCCGCGTGAAGATCGCGATGTCCTTGCCCTTGATCGCCTTGCCGCCCGACAGCCGGCGCTTCCTGACCTTGTTGACCAGAACGCCCTGCCGGCGCAGGCTGGCACTGACCATGGCCTCGCCGCCAGCACGCATCTCGCCGCGCACGGCCTTGCCGTTGCGGTCGCGTCCTTCCCATTCAAAGACAAAGTCCTTGACCTTCTTCGATGCTGATGCAGCCGCTGTGGCCATTGCGTCTCCGTGCGCCGCTCACCGGCTCGTTCGTTGGCTCATTGGTTGGTGACCGAAATCACTTCTTCCAGTGTCGTCACCCCCACGCGAACCTTGAGCAGGCCGGACCCGCGCAGGTCGCGCACGCCGTCGCGTTGCGCCTGGGTGGCGATGTCGATCGCGTTGCCCTGGGCCAGGATGATGCGCTGGATCGCCTCGGTGATCGGCATGACCTGGTACAGGCCCACCCGTCCGCGGTAACCGTTGTTGCAGGCCGAACAGCCGACCGCCTTGTAGGGTTTCCAGC
Source organism: Sphaerotilus montanus (assembly GCF_013410775.1). Lineage (NCBI taxonomy): Bacteria > Pseudomonadati > Pseudomonadota > Betaproteobacteria > Burkholderiales > Sphaerotilaceae > Sphaerotilus > Sphaerotilus montanus. The sequence goes on from NZ_JACCFH010000001.1 coordinate 2,600,173, forward strand.
TGCCGTCGAGGTCTTCGCTCTTGTAGCCGGCGCGCAGCAGGGCCTCGCGCGGGAAATCGGCCGGCGCCTTGCAGTTCTCGCACAGCCGCCGCGCCAGCCGCTGCGCGGTGATCAGGATCACGCTGGCGGCGATGTTGAACGGCGGCACGCCCATGTTCAGCAGCCGGGTCAGCGTCGTCGGCGCATCGTTGGTGTGCAGCGTGGACAGCACGAGGTGGCCCGTCTGTGCGGCCTTCATGGCGATGTCGGCGGTGTCGAGGTCGCGGATTTCGCCGACCATGATCACGTCCGGATCCTGGCGCAGGAAGGCCTTCAGCGCGGTGGCGAAGTTCATCCCCGCCTTGTCGTTGACGTTGACCTGGTTGACGCCGGGCAGGTTGATTTCGGCCGGGTCTTCCACGGTCGAGATGTTGATGCCCGGCTGGTTCAGGATGTTCAGGCAGGTGTAGAGCGACACCGTCTTGCCCGAGCCGGTCGGGCCGGTGACCAGGATCATTCCGTAAGGACGGCGGATGGCGTGCATCAGCCGCTCCTTCTCGTCGCGCTCGTAGCCCAGCGCATCGACGCCGAGCTTGGCCGAGGACGGGTCGAGGATCCGGATCACGATCTTCTCGCCGAACAGCGTCGGCAGGGTCGAGATCCGGAAGTCGATCGCCTTGTTGCCGAACTTCAGCTTCATGCGGCCGTCCTGCGGCACGCGCTTCTCGGCGATGTCCAGCCGGCTGATGACCTTGATGCGCGACGCGAGCTTGTCCTTGATGGCGATCGGCGGCTGGGTGATCTCGCGCAGCTCGCCGTCGATGCGGAAGCGCACGCGGTAGGTGTTCTCGTAGGGCTCGAAGTGCAGGTCGGACGCACGCATGTTGATCGCGTCGATCAGCATCTTCTGCAGGAAGCGCACGACCGGAGCGTCCTCCACCTCGGCGGTGACTTCCTCGTCGGGCTTGGCGTTGGGATCCTGTTCCTCGACGTCGAAGTCGAATTCGCCCGAGACGATCGAGTCCAGCGCGTCATTGGCCGAGGTGGTCTTGGCGTCGACGATGCGGGCGAGCTTGTCGTATTCGACGACGATCCACTCGGGTGTGAGCTGCGTGGCGAACTTGATGCGATCGACGGCTTCCTGGTCGGTCGGGTCGGCGCCGCCGATGAACAGCCGGTTGCCGCGCTTGCCCAGCACCAGCACCTGGTACTGCGACAGCGTGCGCGTGTCGACCAGGTTCTGCGGCAGGCGGGCGATGTCGACGACATCCAGGTCCAGCAGCGGAATGGCCAGCGCGGTCGACAGCGAATGCGCCAGATCTGCCGGACTCAGCGCCTGCGCGGCGACCGCGGCCGACACGAAGCTGCGCCGCTGTTCCCGGGCCGTGCGCGCCAGGTCTTCCGCGACCCGCGAGGTGATCTTTCCGGCGTGCACCAGCACGCGCGCAACCCCTGACAGGGTGCTCTGGGGTCCATCGTTGAGGGTGTCAGCAGCCACGGGGTTGGTCGGGTCGTCGAGAGGGAGGTCGAAATTGAAAATCGAAGGTCGGATGATCGGTGATCCAGCCCGTGCTGTAAATCACGACTGGCATGACCGGAATGCGGTGCAGGCGACCTGTTCATCCGAGGGTCCGCTTGTAACGCAGGCGCCATGCCTGTGGGCAGCCGCATGCAAGCCAGAGCCCCTCGGCGTATCAATTTCTTTCAAATCAGCGAGAAAAATCACGTCGCTCCAACGGTGATCCCGGTAGCCGGCGCGTCGCGGTGTGCGCCCTTGAAAAGCGTGCACCTGCCCTCATCCTGCTTGCCACCCGGGGCAGTCGCAGGCCGCCGGAACCCTCCATCAAGATCAGAGACCAGAGACCAGACCGACCATGGACAAGCAAACCCTGTCATTCCAGGCCGAAGTGAAGCAGCTGCTGCACCTCGTCACGCACTCGATGTACTCGAACAAGGAGATCTTCCTGCGTGAGCTGGTCTCCAATGCATCGGACGCCTGCGACAAGCTGCGCTTCGAGGCCCTGAACAACAACGCGCTGTTCGAGGACCAGCCGAACCTGGAAGTCCGTGTCAGCTTCGACAAGGCGGCCCGCCGCATCGTCATCAGCGACAACGGCATCGGCCTGTCCGCACAGGAAGCCATCGAACACCTCGGCACGATCGCCAAGAGCGGCACCAAGGAGTTCATGGGCAAGCTCGAAGGCGAGCAGGCCAAGGACGCCAACCTGATCGGACAGTTCGGCGTGGGCTTCTACTCCGGCTACATCGTCGCCGACCGCATCACCGTGGAATCGCGCCGCGCGGGCGTGGCGATCACCGAAGGCGTGCGCTGGTCCAGCGAAGGCACCGGCGACTTCGAGGTCGAGACCATCACCCGCGAGACGCGCGGCACCGACGTCATCCTGCACCTGCGCGAAGGCGAGGACGAGTTCCTGTCCACCTGGAAGCTCAAGTCCATCATCAGCAAGTACAGCGACCACATCTCGCTGCCGGTGCTGATGCGCAAGGAAAGCTGGGATGCCCAGAAGGACGAGAACGTCGTCTCGGACGAGTGGGAGCCGGTCAACAAGGCGGCGGCGCTCTGGGCCCGCTCTAAGTCCGACATCACCGATGCCGAGTACAAGTCGTTCTACGAACAGCTCACCTACGACACCACCCCGCCGCTGGCCTACACCCACAACCGCGTCGAAGGCCGCACCGAGTACACGCAGCTCCTCTACATCCCGGCCAAGGCGCCGATGGACCTGTGGAACCGCGACAAGCGCGGCGGCGTGAAGCTCTATGTGAAGCGCGTCTTCATCATGGACGACGCCGAGGCGCTGATGCCGACCTACCTGCGCTTCGTCAAGGGCGTGATCGACTCGGCCGACCTGCCGCTGAACGTGTCGCGTGAGCTGCTGCAGGAAAGCCGCGACGTGAAGGCGATCCGCGAAGGATCGACCAAGCGCGTGCTGTCGATGCTCGAATCGCTGGCCGACCACGAGGACGCCGCCGAGAAGGCCAAGTACGCTGCGTTCTACAAGGAGTTCGGCGCGGTGCTGAAGGAAGGCGTCGGCGAGGACCACGCCAACCAGGAGCGCCTGGCCAAGCTGCTGCGCTTCGCCTCGACACACGCCGAGGAAGGGGTGTCCTTCGCCGACTACGTGTCGCGCATGAAGGAAGGCCAGGAGGCGATCTACTACATCACCGCCGACACGCTGGCCGCCGCGAAGAACAGCCCGCAGCTCGAGATCTTCAAGAAGAAGGGCATCGAAGTGCTGCTGTTCACCGACCGCGTGGACGAGTGGATGCTGAGCCACCTCTACGAGTTCGAGGGCAAGAACCTGCAGAGCGTCGCCAAGGGCGCGGTCGATCTGGGCTCGCTCCAGGACGAGGAAGAGAAGAAGCAGGCCGAAGTCGCCGCCGAAGGCTTCAAGCCGACGCTGGACCGCCTGAAGACGGCGCTGGGCGAGCGCGCCAAGGACGTGCGCGTCACCACCCGCCTGGTCGACTCGCCCGCTTGCCTGGTGACCGAGGAAGGCGACATGAGCGGCCACCTCGCGCGTCTGCTCAAGCAGGCGGGTCAGGCCGCGCCGTCGTCCAAGCCGGTGCTGGAGGTCAACGCCGACCACGCGCTGGTGCAGAAGCTCGCCGCACTGCCGGACGGCTCGGGCACCTTCGACGACCTCGCCCAGGTGCTGTTCGACAACGCGCTGCTGGCCGAAGGCGGTCAGCTCGACGACCCGGCGGCGCATGTCAAGCGCATCCAGGCGCTGATCCTGGGCTGAGCAGTCGACCTTTCGCGCGGCAGGTCAGGCGATGAGCGGTTCTTCTGCCATCGCCTCGATCTGCTCGTGCAGTTGCGTCGTCTGCTGCGCCCAGTACGACGGGCTCTCGAAGTTCGGGAATGCGATCGGGAAGGCCGGGTCGTTCCAGCGCCGCGCGATCCAGGCGCTGTGCTGGACGATGCGCAGCGTGCGCAGCGGCTCGATCAGCGCCAGCTCGCGGCGGTCGAATTCGCGGAAGGTCTCGTAGCCGTCGAGCAGGGCGCCGAGCTGGGCCTGCATCTCGTGCCGGTCGCCGCCGAGCAGCATCCACAGGTCCTGCACCGCCGGGCCGTTGACGGCGTCGTCCAGGTCAACGAAGTGCGGGCCGTGCGAGGTCCACAGCACGTTGCCGGCGTGGCAGTCGCCGTGGATGCGCATCAATTCCAGCGGACCGTGCCGTTCGAAGCGCACATCGACCGCGTCCAGCGCCCGCAGGCAGGCGCTGTGCCAGCCACCGAGCGCGCCCATCGGCAGCAGGTCGCTGTCCACCAGCCACTGCACCGAGGCGCGTGCCGCGGCGCTGCCGTCCAGCGTCACGCGGTGTTCGAAGCGCGCTTGCTGGCCGACGAGGTGCAGCCGTGCCAGAAAGCGGCCGATCCATTCCAGCGTCTGCGGGTCTTCGAGTTCGGGGGAGCGACCGCCGCAGCGCGGACTCACGCCGTAGCGCCAGCCACCCAGCTTGGCCATCGTGGGCGGGTCGCCGAGCAGTGCGATGCCGGCCGCTTCCGGGCGTAGATCGTCGGCCACACGCAGCGCCAGCGGCGGCACGGCGGGCACCTCGGCGGCGGCCAGTGCCTGCGTGAAGCGGTGTTCTTCGAGGATCTGCGCGTCGCTCCAGCGGCCGGCGCGGTAGAACTTGGCGACGACCACGCCTGGCAGCGGTGCCAGCGGGTCGAGGCTTTCTTCCAGATGGACCTGGAAGACGCGGTTTTCGTAGGAGTTGAGCTGCAGGATGCGGCCGTCGCCGCGCAGGCCGGCCGCGTCGAGCGCGTCGAGCACCGCGTGCGGGGTCAGGCCGGCGTAGGGCTGGTCGGCGTGCGGGGCGGGGTCAGGGGATGCGGTCATGCCGCATCCTAGACCAGCCCGCCGCGCTGGGCAGGCCTCAGCGGCGGCCGATGATGTCGCCGCCCGCGTCGCCCGGCGGGCCGAAGTCGCCCGGCTGGAACTTGCTGGTGGACGGGCCGGCCCAGTTCTTCGGGCTGGCGGTCGGCGCAGCGGGGCTGCGCACGGGGGTGTCGTCGAAGGGGTCGCGCTGGGTTTCCGGTGCGAAGAACGAGTCCTGCGAGAAGCCGGATTCGTACCACTGCCCCCCCGCGGCGGCCGCTGCAGCGCCCGGCATGGCCGGCGCGGCGGGGTGGTGCGGGGCCATCGGCTGGCCGGTGGCCGGACGCGGTGCCAGGTCGGGCGGCATGCCGGGGACGGCCGGGCGCTGGCCGTCGCCGCCGGTCGGCACCAGCAGCTGCAGTTCGGTGGCCGTGGGCAGCTGGTCCGAGCGGCAGCGCACGTAGCGGATGCGGCAGGCTTCCAGCACCGCCAGCTTGATCGCCGAGACGCGCTTGGCCGGCGGGCGGTTCGGGCGCTCGATGTCCACGGCGGCCAGCACGCGGCCGTTTTCCGCGCAGACCACGAAGCTCACGTGGATCGGGCCGAGCAGGTTGAACCAGTAACGCAGTTCCTCGCGGTCTTCCGGCTGGCAGAAACGCACCAGCGGCAGCTTGGCCAGGATGGTGTGGTGCGGCAGCGCGGTGCGCAGCTGGCGGTAGAGAGCGCGCTCTTCGGGCGAGAAGATCGGGCGCTGGGTCAGCGGCCACTCGGTGGGCAGGTCGACGGACTTGGTGGACGACGCGCCGCCGGAGCGGCGCAGCACCAGGACCGCCAGTCCGACGATGCCGGCGATCGCGGCGAGGGCGAGGATCCAGACTTGGGTGGGCATGGTGCGTTCCGGGGAAATGAAGTGAACAGGTCAGTACTGAATCGGCAGAAGCGGCCGGGACTTGGGCGCCATCCTATGCAATTATGTAACCCGTTGTGAATACCTTGTCTGAGTGAAACATGTTCACGCGGTCATGCCGGAAACGAAAACGGCAGACACGAGGTCTGCCGAATGTGCAACTGTGGAGGTAGATCAGGCCGTTGCCGTCCTGATTTGCCGTCTATCGTGGGGCAACGCCCGTCATTCTGAGCAGCCGGTGCTGGAATTGCCGATACCGCGCCCACGCGTACTGGAGCCGCCGCTGCTGGGCCTTGACCACGTAGTTGACGTCGGCCGCGTGGTTGGCGAACAACTCCTCGAAATGGGTCATCAGGCTGTCGGGCGGCAGCTGCAGCCAGGCTTCCGATTCGCCGCCGTCGCGCCGCATGTCGGCACCGGCCTTGCGGGCGATGCGCAGCATGGCGGTGTTTTCGCTCAGGGCGTGGATGAAGAGGCGGTCGACGCCGTGGTTGCGCGCATGGCGCACCGCGTAGGTGAACAGGCGCCCGCCGAAGCCCTTGCCGCGCGCCCGGTCATCGACCGAGACGGCAAATTCCGCCATGCGGCTCATGCCGTGGTTGGCGCTGGCCAGCTGGCTGTAGGCCAGGTGGGCGATGGCGACCAGTTGCAGGCGCCGGTTGAAGATGCCGAACACGTCGTCGTGCGTGAAGTCCAGCGATGCGGCATACGCACGAATGCGATCGTCATTGGCCGCATAGCCGAATCGCAGGTAGCGATCACGGTCGCCGAGTCCCAGCAAGTGCTGAAGAATCTGCGTGCGATGGACTTCGCCCAGCGGCCGGATCGGAACCCAGCCGGACCGGGACGAGGTCCGCGAGTGGTTAGTTACAGTACCCATGGGGGCGACTGTAGGTGTAAACCCTTAATTCCAGCCATCCCTAAGTCGAGAGTCCCTCATGTCCGTGTTGCATTGCAGCAATTTTCCTTCTGGAGACACCCGGTGCCCCAGCGCAGAGCGTTCCTGACCTCCGTCTTGCTGGCCGGATGTGCGTCGTCGGGCCGACGGACCGCCGCCGTGCGGCCGCCGCACCGTGCGCTGGACGCCGCGGATCTGGCCCTGCTGGACCGCCTCACCTGGGGCGCCAGCGCGGCCAGCGTCGACGACTGGGCCCGGCGCGGCCGGCGCGACGCCGTGCAGGCGCTGCTGCATCCGCCACAGGACACCGCACTGCCCGCGCCGGTGCAGGCGGCGATCGATGCGCTGTCCATCAGCCAGATGCCGCTGCCGGCGCTGGTGGCCGATCTGGAGCAGCGCCGCCGCGGCGAGGACCGCCAGGACTACCAGCAGCGGCTGGCCACTGTGGCGCGCGAGTCGGCCAGCCGCTCGCTGCTGCTGGCCCTGCATGCGCCGCACGGCCTGCGCGAGCAGATGGCCTGGTTCTGGTTCAACCACTTCAATGTCGGGCAGACCAAGGCCAATCTGCGCATGCTGGTCGGCGACTACGAGAGGGCCCTGCGCCCGCACGCGCTCGGCCGCTTCGGCGATCTGCTGGTCGCCAGCGCCACGCACGCGGCCATGCTGCGCTACCTCGACAACGAGCAGAACGCGGCGGGCCGCCTCAACGAGAACCTCGCCCGCGAGCTGATGGAGCTGCACACGCTGGGCGTGGACGGCGGCTACAGCCAGCGCGACGTGCAGGAACTCGCCCGCGTGCTCACCGGCCTGGGCGTGAACCTGGGCGACACCACGCCCAAGGTGGCGCCAAGGCTGCAGCCGCTCTACCGCCGCGAAGGGCTGACCGAGTTCCATCCCGGCCGCCATGATCTGGGCGACAAGACGGTGCTCGGCCAGCTGGTCAAGGGCGGGCGTGGCTGGGACGAGATCCTGGAGCAGCTCGGCGCGCTGGCCCGCCACCCGGCGACCGCGCGCCACGTCTGCCGCAAGCTGGCCGTGTTCCTCGTCGAGGACGCGCCGCCGCCCGCGCTGGTCGAGCGCCTGAGCCAGCGTTTCCTCGCCACTGATGGCGACATCGCGCTGACGCTGGAGACGCTGATCGCCGCGCCCGAGTGCACCGCCTCGCTGGGGCGCAAGTTCAAGGATCCCGTGCACTACGTGCTGTCGGCGCTGCGGCTGGTGGCGGATCCGGCCGCACCGATGGTGGACATGGCGCCGGTGATGGGCGCGCTCAACCGCCTCGGCGAGCCGCTCTACGGCCGCGCCACGCCGGACGGCTATCCGCTCGACGAAGGCGCCTGGAACGGCTCCGGCCAGATGGCGGCCCGTTTCGAGGTGGCGCGCACGCTGAGCCGCCTGCCCGCCGGGCCGGGGCGCGGGGCCCTGGTGCCGGACGAGACGCTGATGCGCCCCTTGAGCGAGCGCACCCGCAGCGTGCTCGCCAAGGCCACCACGCCGCAGGACCGCCACGCGCTGCTGCTGTCGTGCCCCGAGTTCATGCTGCGATGACCCTGGACTGTTGACCCGAACCGAGCGAGGAGCTGCCGATGCCGATGCCGATGTTGCGACGCGATTTCCTGAGGCGGGCCGCCGCCGTGCCGCTGGCGAGCGGTGCGGGTGCGCTGTGGGCGGCGTCGGCTGCCACGCCGCGGCTGCTGGTGGTCTTTCTGCGCGGGGCCTATGACGCGGCGAGCGTGCTGGTGCCGGTGGGCAGCGACGACTACTACGAAGCCCGGCCGCGCATCGCCATCGCCCGCCCCGGCAGTGGTGCCGACGCCGCGCTGGCGCTGCCGGACCAGTCCGACTGGGGCCTCGCCCCCGCCTGGGCCGAGTCGCTGCTGCCGCTCTACGAGCGCGGACAGCTCGCCGCGATCCCCTTCGCCGGCACGCACGACCTGTCGCGCAGCCACTTCGAGACGCAGGACCGGATCGAGCTGGGCCAGTCCGACGATCCTGCGGCGGTGCGCGATTTCCGCTCCGGCTTCCTGAACCGGCTGGCCGAGGTGCTCGGTGCGCGCGACGCCATTGCGCTGACCAGCGACCTGCCGCTGATCCTGCGCGGCGCGGTCAAGGTGCCGAACCTGGCGCTGGGCTCGGTCGGCCGCGGCGGGGTCGATGCCCGCCAGACCGATCTGATCCGCCAGATGTACGCCGGCACGCAGCTCGCCGGCCCGGTCAACGACGGCTTCGACGTGCGCCAGGCCGCGCAGCGCGAGCTGATGGGCGGCATGGAAGCGGCCAGCCGCAACGCCATCACGGCGCGCGGCTTCGAGGGCGAGGCCCGCCGCATCGGCCGCCTGATGCGCGAGCGCTACCGGCTCGGCTTCGTCGATGTCGGCGGCTGGGACACGCACGTCGGGCAGGGCGCGGGCACTGGCGCGCTCGCCACCCGCGTCGGCGAACTCGGCAACGGGCTGGCCGCGCTGGCGCAGGAGCTGGGCGAGGCAGCGTGGCGCGACACGGTGGTGGTCGTGCTCAGCGAGTTCGGCCGCACCTTCCGCGAGAACGGCAACCGCGGCACCGACCACGGGCACGGCTCGACCTACTGGGTGCTGGGCGGGTCGGTGCGCGGCGGGCGGGTGGCGGGCGAGCAGGTCGCGGTGCGGCAGGCGACGCTGCACCAGAACCGGGACTGGCCCGTGCTCAACGACTACCGCGGCGTGTTCGCGGGGCTGTTCCAGCCGATGTATGGCTTGTCACCCGCGCAGCTCGGGCGGGTGTTCGAGGGCGTGACACCGCAACCACTCGGGCTGGTCTGATTCAGCGCTGGCCCATGGCTGTCTCGCCGAACAGTGCGGACAGCCCGCGCGGCTGCGAACGCCAGTACTGCGGCGGCGCCGTGACCTGTCCACCGAGCTTCGCCGCCGCGTGCCACGGCCAGTGCGGGTCGTACAGGATGCCCCGCGCCAGCGCCACCAGATCCGCCTGACCCGCGGCGAGGATGGCCTCGGCCTGCTCCGGCTCGGTGATCAGGCCGACCGCAGTGGTCGGCAGCCCCACCTCGGCGCGCAGCCGCTCGGCCAGAGGGACCTGGTAGCCCGGCCCGACCGGGATCTTCTGTGCCGGCGACACCCCGCCGCTGGACACGTGCAGGAACGCGCAGCCCCGGTCGCGCAGTGCCTGACCGAACACGACGCTCTGATCGGCGTCCCACCCGCCCGCCACCCAGTCGGTGGCCGAGAGCCGCACGCCCACCGGCATGCTCGCCGGAACCGCCGCCCGCACCGCGTCGAACACCGCCAGCGGGAAGCGCATCCGGTTCTCCAGCGAGCCGCCGAACGCGTCCGTGCGGTGGTTCGCGAGCGGCGAGAGGAACTGGTGCAGCAGGTAGCCATGGGCGGCGTGCAGCTCGATCGCGTCGATGCCGAGGCGGTGCGCCCGCTGCGCGGAGTCGACAAAGGCGTCGATCACGCGCTGCAAGCCGGCGGCGTCGAGCGCATCGGGCGGCGTTTCATGGGCGGCGTGCGGCACGGCGGACGGCGCGACCGGCTGCCAGCCCCCTTCGGCGACCGGCACCAGCTGACCGCCACGCCAGGGCACATGGCTCGACGCCTTGCGCCCGGCGTGCGCGAGCTGGATCGCCACCGGCATCGCCGCATGCTGGCGCACCGCACGCAGCACCCGGCCGAGCGCCGCCTCCGTCTCGTCGGACCACAGGCCGAGGTCGCCCGCCGTGATGCGGCCTTCGGGGGAGACGGCGGTGGCCTCGATCGTCAGCAGCCCGGCGCCGGAGAGCGCGAGCTGGCCGAGGTGGATCAGGTGCCAGTCGGTGGCGCAGCCGTCCTCGGCCGAGTACTGGCACATCGGCGCGATCACGATGCGGTTGGGCAGGCGCAGCGGCCCGAGGTCGTAGGGGGTGAAGAGGTGGCTCAAGGCGGAGACTCGCGGACGGTTGGCGACAGGTCCGCAGCGTACGGCAGCCCAGGCAACCGTGCCATGGCGTGCCATCATTCCGGCATGAATGCCTCCGCCGATTCCACCCTCCGCGTCGTGCGCGCCGCCTGCCCCCACGACTGCCCCGACACCTGCGCGATGCAGGTCAGCGTGGACCCCGCCACCGAGCGCGTCGTGCGCATCCAGGGCCGCGCCGAGCATGTGACGACCCACGGCGCGCTCTGCACCAAGGTCTCGCGCTACGCCGAGCGGACTTACCACCCGGAGCGCGTGCTGACGCCGCTGAAGCGCGTCGGGCCGAAGGGCGCCGGGCAGTTCGTCCCCGTGACCTGGGACGAGGCGCTCGCCGACATCGCCACGCGCCTGAAGGCCATCGCCGCCCGCGACCCCGAGGCGATCCTGCCCTACAGCTACGCCGGCACGATGGGCCTGCTGCAGGGCGAGAGCATGGCCGCGCGCTTCTTCCACCGCCTCGGCGCCTCGCTGCTGAACCGCACGATCTGCGCCTCGGCCGGCGGCGACGCACTGGCGGCGACCTATGGCGGCAAGGTCGGGATGCACGTCCGGCATTTCGCCGAGAGCCGGCTGATCGTCATCTGGGGCAGCCACTCGATCGCGTCGAACCTGCACTTCTGGACCTTCGCGCAGCAGGCCAAGCGGGCGGGCGCGAAGCTGGTCTGCATCGACCCGCGCCGCACCGAGACGGCCGACAAGTGCCACGCGCACCTGCAACTCCGCCCCGGCACGGACGGCGCGCTCGCGCTGGCGCTGATGCACGAGCTGATCGTGAACGACTGGCTCGACCAGGCCTACATCGACGCGCATGTGCAGGCCGACGGCTGGCCCGCGCTGCGTGAACGCGCGCTGCAGTGGCCGCCCGAGCGTGCCGCCGAGGTCTGCGGCCTGCCGGTCGAGCAGATCCGCGACCTCGCCCGCGACCTGGGGACCACGAAGCCGGCGGCGATCCGGCTGAACTACGGCATGCAGCGCGTGCGTGGCGGCGGCAATGCCGTGCGGCTGGTCGCGCTGCTGCCGTGCCTGACGGGCGCGTGGCGGCATCGTGCGGGCGGGTTGCTGCTGTCGAGTTCCGGCTGGTTCGGCATGGTCCGCGATGACGCGGCTCGCCAGCGCCCCGACCTGCTCGCCGGCCGCTCGCCGCGCACGATCAACATGAGCACCATCGGCGATGACCTGCTGCGCGAGGCTTCACCCGACTTTGGCCCGAAGGTCGAAGCGCTCATCGTCTACAACAGCAACCCGGTCGCGGTGGCCCCCGAGTCGCCGAAGGTGGTGCGCGGCTTCGCCCGGGACGACCTGTTCACCGTCGTGCTCGAACACTTCCTGACCGACACCGCCGACCACGCCGACTACGTGCTGCCCGCGACGACGCAGCTCGAACACCTCGACCTCCACACCAGCTACGGCCACACCGACGTGCTGCTCAACGAGCCGGCGATTGCGCCGCTAGGCGAGTCGCTGCCGAACACGGAGATCTTCCGCCGGCTCGCGGCGGCGATGGGCTTCGACGAGCCGTGTTTCCGCGACAGCGACGAGGCGCTGGCCGAGCAGACGCTGCGGGGCGCCGTGACCTATGAGGCATTGAAAGCATCGCCCGGCTGGATGAGCCTGCCGATCGCGGACGCGCCGTTTGCCGAGGGTGGTTTCCCGACGCGGGATGGTCGGGTGCAGATCGACGTGCCGGGGCTCGGCCTGCCCGACCACCTGGAGCCGCACGAGTCGGTGGTTTCGGCGCCGGCGCTGGCCGCACGCTACCCGCTGGCGATGATTTCCCCACCGGCGCGCAACTTCCTCAACTCGACCTTTGTCAACGTGAAGAGCCTGCGCGACATCGAGTCCGAGCCGATCGTCGAGGTCCACCCCGACGACGCCGCCGCCCGCGGGCTGGCCGACCGGGCGCCGGTGCGTGTCTTCAACGACCGCGGCAGCTACCACTGCACCGCCCGCGTCAGCACCCGTGCCCGGCCCGGTGTCGTCAATGGCTTGGGTATCTGGTGGCGCAAGCTCGGCTCGCACGGCACCAACGTCAACGAGGTCACGCACCAGCAACTCACCGACATCGGACAGGCGCCGTGTTTCTACGACGTGCTGGTCGAGGTGGAGGCTGCGGGGTGAGGGCGCTTCGGACGCTGTCCCTCATGCTGGCCGTGGCGCTGTCGGCGTGCGCGACGACCGCGGCGGACGACGTGGATTCGGCGTGGCGGCCGGGCTACCTGTGGCAGTCGGTGGCGGGGCATCTGCAGATGCTCGCGGCGGCGCGGCCGGTGGACGAGGTGCTGGCCGATCCCGCCACGCCGGACGACCTCCGCCAGCGCCTCGAACTCAGCCGCACCCTGCGCGACTACGCCAGCCGCGCGCTGGCGCTGCCGGACAACGCGAGCTACCGCCGCTACGCCGACCTCGGGCGGTCGGCGGCGGTGTGGAACGTGGTGGCCGCGCCCGAGCTGTCGCTCAAGCTGAAGACCTGGTGCTTCCCGGTGCTGGGCTGCGTCGGCTACCGCGGCTACTTCGACAAGGCCGAGGCCGAGATGCTGGCCAGCGCGCTGCGGGCGCAGGGCTGGGAGGCCAACGTCTACGGCGTGCCGGCCTACTCGACGCTGGGCAAGCTGCCGGGCAGCGTCTTCGCCGATCCGCTGCTCAACACCTTCCTGCGCGGCGCCGAGGTCGATCTGGCGCGGCTGGTCTTCCACGAACTGGCGCACCAGGTCGCCTACGCGGACGGGGACACGACGTTCAACGAGTCCTACGCGACGGCCGTCGAGCGCATCGGCAGCCGGCAGTGGCTGGCGCAGGGCGGCCGTGAGGCGCTGATCGCATCGACCGAGGCGCTGGACCGCCGCCGTGCCGAATTCCGCGCGATGACGATGCGCGCCCGCGACCGGCTGGAGGCGCTCTACCGCAGCGATGTTCCGGACGAGGACAAGCGCCGCGGGAAGGCGCTCCTGATGGTCGAGCTGCGCGCGGAGTACGCACGCTGGCGGGACGAATCGTGGGGTGGGGACCGGGCCTACGACGCCTGGTTCGACAGCGTCAACAACGCGCGGCTGGGGGTGCTGGCGGCCTACAACGCGCAGGTGCCGGCCTTTGAGCGCCTGTTCGAGCAGCAGGGACGCGACTGGCCGCGTTTCCACGCCGAGGTGCGCCGGCTGGCCGCGCTGCCCAAGGCAGAACGCGACGCAGCCTTGGCCTCACTTCAGTGATTCGATGAGGTCGATGTAGTTCTGGCGGGCGGTGTCGGCGGAGGTGCCGGTCAGTGCGGACCAGGCGTCGAACTTGGCGCGGGCGACGAAGTCCGTCATGCCGGGGCGTTCGCCGCTGGCGTCGCCTTCGGAGGCCTGCTTGTACAGCGCGTAGATCTGGAGCAGCGTCCTGTTGTCAGGACGTTCGGGCAGTTGCTTCGAGTCGGCAACGGCCTGGGTGAAGGCGGCTTGGAGATCGGACATGGCCTGGTGACTGCGGCAGTGGTGATCTGAGGCAGTGTACGCAGGCCGCTGCCTCAGAACCCCATGCGCGCCAGCAGATCATCGACCTCGTTCTGGTCCGAGACAACATCCGTGCGGGCCTCGGGATTCACCACGGGTCCGTGGAGATCATCCTCGTTGACCATGGCGGCCGACGGTTTGTATTCCGGAGCGATCTGCAGCAGCAACTGGACCAGATTCTGTTCCAGATCGGCCGTGAGCCGAACGACCTTGCTCACGATCTGGCCCGTCAGATCGTGGAAGTCCTGGGCCACCATGATGTTGGTCAGGTGGTCGTCGATGCGCTGGGCGCAGCCCTGCACCTGGGCAATCCCTGCATGCATTTGCGCTTCCGTTGCCGGATCGGCCTGGGCCGACAGCCTGGTCTGTATCTCCCGGGCTGCGTCGCTGATGCATTGCTGCTCCAGCTTGGCGGCATCGACCGAGTTCAGCACCTTTTCTGCTGCCTCGGAGGTTTTTCTCGCGATGTAGTTCAGCCGACTGCGTGCATCGGGCAGTGCCTGCGTGGCGGCCTGCAGATCGCCCATCAGACCCATCTGCGCGACGGAGTCGTGCAGTTTTCGCGTGATTTCACCGATCTGCCGGATCACCTCGGGCGAGGCATAGTGATTTTGCTGGTCAGTCATGGTGGTCTCCACGGGTTAAGCCGTCACGGGCATCTTCTGGACGATCTTGGTGACTTTTTCTTCCAGCGTGGCTTTGGTGAACGGCTTGACGATGTAGCCAGCCGCACCGGTCTGGGCAGCCCGGACAATGTCTTCCTTGCGCGCTTCGGCCGTGACCATCAGCACGGGGATGTGGCACAACGCTGGATCCTGCTTGATCTGGTTGAGCAGTTCGAAGCCATCCATGTTCGGCATGTTGATGTCGCTCACCACGAAGTCGATGCGGCTGTTGCGCAGGACCTGGAGTGCGTTGACACCATCCTCGGCCTCCTCGATGTGCAGGCAGCCCATTTCCTTGAGCAGCCCGCGCACGATGCGGCGCATGGTGGAGAAGTCGTCGACGACGAGAAAGCGGAGATCGGGGCAGGCGGGCATTACGAATCCTTCAGCGTGAATGGGCCGTAGACAGGGTTATCGGCCAGTGGCCGGCGGACTTGAGACTGGGTCATCGGCGGGAATGGCGTTGACGGACGTGGCGTCCCCGCTGTCGAAGAAGCGTTCCTCGGCCTCGCGCGTCATCACGATGATGCTGATGCGGCGGTTGACCGGATTCCTGGGGTCACGCTTGTCGAAGGGCACGCTGGCGGAGAGCCCCTGGACCCGCAGCACGCGGTCGTCCTTGAGCCCCCCGGCGATCAGCTCCCGCCGCGAGGCGTTGGCGCGGTCGCTCGACAGCTCCCAGTTGCTGTAGCCGCCCGTGCCGCCGGAGAAGGGCAGGGCGTCGGTGTGGCCTTCGAGGGTGAGCTTGTTGGGCACTTCGGTGAGCACGCTGCCGATGGCGCGCAGGATGTCGCGCATGTAGGGCTTCACCTGGTCGAGGCCGCTGTCGAACATGGGCCGGTTCTGCTCGTCGACGATCTGGATGCGCAGGCCGTCGCGGGTCATGTCCAGCCGGATCTGGGACTTGAAGGCGGCGAGCTGCGGCGAGGCGGAGACGACTTCCTTGACGCGCTCGCGCAGGCCTTCGAGGCGCTGTTTCTCGGCCTGCGCCTGGTTGGCCTTGAGGGCCTGGAGCTGGTAGGTCTTGCGCTCGGCCTCGATGTCGCCGCGCTTGACCTGGCCGCCCGAGCGGTTGATGTCCTGGCCGCCGCCCTTGATGACGGACGAGGAGTCGCCGGAGCCGGAGCCGCCGCCCATCAGCGCCACCTTCAGCGGCGACTGGAAGTAGTCCTGCAGGCCCTTCTTGTCGCCGTCGGTCGTGGAGCCGAGCAGCCACATCAGCAGGAAGAAGGCCATCATCGCCGTCACGAAGTCGGCGTAGGCGATCTTCCAGGCGCCGCCATGTGCTCCATGGCCGCCCTTCTTGATCTTCTTGATGATGATGGGCTGCAGTTTCTTGGCGTCACCGGCCATGGGAGTCTCCTGTGATCACTTCTTCTTGACGTGCTGTTCCAGCTCGATGAAGGTGGGCCGCTCGGTCGAATACAGCACCTTGCGGCCGAACTCGATGGCGATCTGCGGCGCGTAGCCCTGCATCGAGGCCAGCAGCACGGTCTTGAC
Organism: Sphaerotilus montanus; assembly: GCF_013410775.1. NCBI lineage: Bacteria > Pseudomonadati > Pseudomonadota > Betaproteobacteria > Burkholderiales > Sphaerotilaceae > Sphaerotilus > Sphaerotilus montanus. The sequence continues at coordinate 2,616,405 of NZ_JACCFH010000001.1, forward strand.
GCACTGCAGTTCCTTGCTGTCCTCGTCGTTCTTCTGCTCCATCAGGCCCGCCAGCGGCTCTGCAAAACCGTAGGCCAGCAGGATGCCCAGGAAGGTGCCGACCAGTGCCGAGCCGATCATCCCGCCCAGCACCGCCGGCGGCTGGCCCACCGAGCCCATGGTGTTCACCACGCCCAGCACCGCGGCCACGATGCCGAAGGCGGGCAGGGCGCCGGCCAGGCGGGCGATGGCTGCGGATGCACCGTGGGCCTCGTGGTGGTGGGTCTCGAGTTCGGTGTCCATCAGGGACTCGATCTCGTGGGCGTTGAGGTTGCCCGAGACCATCATGCGCAGGTAGTCGCAGACGAACTCGGTGACGTGGTGGTCATTGCCGACGATGGGGAACTTCTGGAACAGCGCCGAGGCGTGCGGGTCCTCGATGTCCTTCTCGATCGACATCAACCCTTCCTTGCGGGTCTTCTGCAGGATCTCGAACAGCATCGCCAGCAGTTCCATGGCGCGGGCCTTGGAGTGCTTGGAGGCCTTGAAACAGCCCGCCAGGCCCCTGCCGGACGCCTTGAGCACCTTCATCTGGTTGTTGGCAACGAAGGCGCCGAGCGCACCGCCGAAGATGGTGAGCATCTCGAACGGCAGCGCCTTCATGATGACGCCCATGTTGCCGCCGTGCATGGCGTAGACGCCGAAGATACAGCCGATGGCGACCGCCCAGCCAATGATGACGAACATGAGAGACCTTTTCCTCAGATGACTTCATGGGGTGCTGCGGTAGCGGGGAGACCCGCCAACGGCACCATGATTTGCATATCGGTCAGGAGGGATCGACACTTGAGTCGTGGTCCCGCGGGCCGTGGCCGGTGCCGGGACGGGTTTCACGGATTGCGTAGATCCACACCGGGCGCTGACCCGGTTGCTGCAGGCGCGCGTGGGGACGCAGCCCCTTCGCCTCGAATTCCAAGCTGACGAGCCAGGAGCCAGGGCGCATCTCGCGCTGTGCCTTCTCGACCGCGCGGGGCATGCTCTCGGGGCGCTGGAAGAGGTAGACCAGATCGTGGTGGGCCCAGGACTGCGCCCACATGTCGCCTTGCCGGATGCGCGCCCAGGGGCAGCGCAGTGCGGCGATCAGTCGCCAGGGACGGCTCCACTCGGTGCCTTCCAGCCCGGCGGTCGGCCAGACCCGCCGCAGGGCCTGCAGACCGTGGCCCAGGCCGCAGCCGGCGTCCAGCACCCGGGCGCCAGCAGGCAGGTCGATCAGTTCGTCGAGACCATCGAGTGCCGTTGTTCCGGTCGGAAACAGAGGGGCATCTGACCATGCCCGTACCGGATAGGCCACTGCCAGCAGGACCAGCGGCAACAGCCACCACACTGCCGACCACCCGCTGGCCAGTCCGCTCAGCGCGAACGACAGCGGGAAGCCGGCGGCGATCATCAGCCGGCGCCAGCGCGAGGTGGCCAGCAGGGCCAGACCCATTCCCGTCACTGATGCGCAGCCAACGGCTGTGCCGGCTGACATTCCCAATGACATCAATCCGGCCCACTGACCCCAGACAAGGGCCCAGGACAGCAGGGCGGGCAACGGCCAGTGGTCTGACTTCCCGGGGCGGACCTCAGGTGACTTCCTGCCCGAGGGGTTCGATTTCGGCCATTTCGCCGCCGACTTGGACGCTGATTTGATCGCAGTCGATTTCATCATCTGGAACGATCCAGTTGGCTTGCATGGTTCTGGCGACCGTTCGTTCGTGCGCCGTCGTTGGAATCTTCTTGAGCGTGACCCGCATGAAGGCAGCCTTCTCCTTTTCACACGGATTCAGCTGAGTATCCAGGTAGCAGGATTTTTCGATCTCGAATCGATGCTCGAACCAGCCCAGATACCAGAACCACTGGGTGTAATAGACCCAGGAGTTTTCATTGAGCGCCCGGATGTGTGTCGGATCCTGCCATGCTGTCAGTGCCCGTTCGTAAGGTACTTCAATCTCGAACAGTCCGCCTTCTGCCAGCAGATCCAGGCACTGGGTCATGAGGCCAGTCAGATTCGGTACATGTTCCAGCACATTGTTGGCGTAAATAGTCTCGAATTGACCGCGACTCAGGTGCACGAGTCCGCAGGTGCGGCTCTTCATGTCGATCGGAAGCTGGACTTTCTGGCTCAGATCCATCACCACGTCTGGCTCGGCTCTTTCCAGAATGTCGACGTTCAGCCATCCTGGTTTGTAATCCTTGCCGGATCCAAGGTTCATCCTGACCGGACGCCAGGGGCCTGCGGTGACATGTCTGGCATGTCCTTGGTGGTAGCCTTGCGCGAATTCCAGGATTTCGGCAAAGTTGTCCGTCGCATCCAGTTGCTTGAAATAGGCCAGCTGGTTTTGTGCCTGCTCCTGCCATGCGGGTGTTCCGAACTTGGAGGAGAAGAATTCTTCGATGTTCTCGTCCGAGAACCAGGAGACGGCATCTTCGTAGAACGGGGCCGGATTGGTATTGATGTTTCGCTCTGAAACGACGGGAGTTCCCAGGCTCAGACAGTGAGACACCCGCACCTGCTCGAAGCGGCTTGATTCGTAGAAGTGACAGTTCAGTACTGCCTTAGCCTGACGGATGTAGTGATCTCGTTCGGCGCAATAGATCGGCTTATCGAATACGCTCACCGAGATGCCTTGCATTTCTATGCGGTCGAGCAGCTTCTTCCGGCGCTCGTTCATCGATCCGAAAAATAGCAGATCGATCGGTCGATCTTCAATCGGGATGGATGGCTGCTTATTCTCGCGCGCCAAATATGGCGCACTGACGAAGTGTGCGATGGGAACGTCTTCCGGATATTTTGTATATGCAGAAATATTTTCTTGATCGTAGTCAATCACGGCTGAGCCGCTTAACAGGTCTAGGTAGCTTTTCGGAACTTTTGCTCCGCCATGGCCTAGTTGCTCTAGGTTGACGAATATGCAGGTGTGGCGCTGCCGTTGTGCAGGATCGAATCCTAGATGGGCTCCGAAAACGAAGTTGATGGCGCCATGCTGAAGCCTGTTTTTTGACAGGGTGACGTTGGCGCCAAGCTGTCTAAGCTGGAATCTGAAATATCTTGCCGGATCAAGCAGACCCAATGAGTGGATTTTGCCCACCCGTTGCATGATACATATATTAATGTTAGGCAAATTCATTGTATTGAGTCCAGATTATTGATGAATTTTTTCAGGCGACAGGCCTATGAATTAACGATCTGCTGCGGCACTTGCAGCAATCGTTCGGGTGGTTCAGTCACCCAGCAATTTCCTCTTGAGACGGATGCGTGTCATTTCCTCGATATTGGAACGCTCACGTGATCCGAATTTTTCCTGAACCAGTTGCAGGTACGGTTCATGCGTGAAGTAGCGTTGCCACGCCATGTCGCGAAATCGCAGCACATCCGCAGCGCTGACATGCTTTGTGGCCATGGGTTGGCATTCGTATGACAGGAATGCGTACCCCGCGTAGCTGTCTGGAAGTGTCGACCCGTTGCGGAGCGCGTCACGGAACATGGGGCTGCCTGGCAACGCTTGGCATGGGTACATGTTGGTCATCTCGGTGTTGAGCTCCAGTGCCAGGTCAAGTGTTTGCTGCATCGTGTCGAGCGTGTCATCTGGAAAACCGAAAATATAGTTGCTGATGACATTGATGCCACTGTTCCGGACGGTGGTGCATATCTCCCGGATATTAACTTCCTGGAACGAACCCTTGGAAACTTCCTTGCGCACCATCTGGTTGCCAGCCTCGATGCCCAGTGCAAGCCAGCCGATACCGGCACGGCGGAACAGGTCCAGCGCTGCAGGGCGGACCGTATCGACACGGGAATAGGCCCACATGCGCAGGTTCAGGTCGCGCTCGACCACCTGCTGAAGCAGCGGTTCGTAGTAGCGCCGATTGAGGAAGAACATTTCATCGCTGATGCGCACTGTTTCGCATCCCATGCGGGCGAGCTTTTCCAGTTCGTTGGCAATCAACCCTGGACTCCAGAAGCGCATGCCGCGCGAATGGGCTGCATGCACATCGTCGCCGTTGTCGCTCCGGTTGATGATGTTGATCATGCAGAAGTCGCAGCCGAAGTTGCAGCCGAGCGAGGTGTAGATCGCTGCGAATGGCGTGCGCTTGGAATGGTCAAAGCCGGCGTGCCAGAAGTGCGCACGGTACAGATCGAGTGGGCGATTGCGGTAGGGCAACAGATCCCATGCATAGCCGGGCAGATCGATGTCCATGCGCTCCTGTGGCACCACCCGCTGCGGTGGGTTCAGCCACAGCAGTGGTAAGCCCGAGCCAACCTGCTTCTTGTAGCCGATGCCTGCCACCGATGCGATGTCACTCTTCAGGTTGCCGCGAAGCAGGTCGTGCAGTGCGTAGACACCTTCATTGAGAAACACGATGTCGACGTATGGCAACGCCAGTACTTCCTTCGGCAGTGCGCTGGTGTGCGAGCCGACGAACGCGATGGGTGTGTTACCAATTTCGGCCTTGATCTGTGCTGCGAGTTGGGTTCCGCCGATCATGCTGGTTGTGCCCGAATTCGGGTTCTGGCCGTAGATGACGAAGACCACCAGGCGCGGTTTCAGGTCACGTATCCGCTGCACGGCGGCATCCAGCGAGAGCTTCTCCGCGTCGCAATCCATGATCGCCACATTGAAATCCTGAGCGCGGCATGACTGCGCCAGCAGCAGTGCCCAAGTTGGCGGCTCAATGGCAGAGAAGGTCGTGGACAGTGCCTGATAGGCCTGCGCCGACGAGTCCGGGTTGATGAACAGGACGTCGAGCGCACGCCCAGCGACGGAAACCGAGGCAGTAGAAGTCATTGCGGAGTTCCTGGCAGGACTATCAGTCCCAATAGACTGGGCGGCGACCGTTGTCGACCCATTCAAGGATCTGTTTGACGCGGTGCTCTGTGGTGTGGTGTTTCAACGCATTGGCTTGGGCCTGGGAACCGATGCGTTCAGCGAGGCCCGGTTCGCGGCGCAGGCGTTCCAGCGCGTCGGCCAAGCTGTCCGGGCTGTCGTTGGCAAAGAACAGGATGGTTTCGTTTTCGTGGAACAGGCGGGCATTCTGCGAACGATCCGGAATGTGCCAGCTCACCACCGGCTGCCCGACGGCCATGCTTTCGATTACCCGCCCGGCATAGGTCTTCACGAACGAGGGCAGATTGACGGTCGCCATCGCATCTCCCAGACCGTTGAGATAGCACTCGAACAGCGATGCCCTTACCGTGTGCATGGTTTGAACGAACTCATCGGTCGCTTCTGCCTGAAATGGTCCCTGCAACAGTTCGTTGCGCAGACCCCAGTTGAGCAGGTCGAACATGGCGGGCAGCTGGGTCTGGTGCTCGCGCGAGGGGCGAAATTCCAGTAGAGATTCGAGGCGTGGATGTTGTCCGTACTTCACCCGGCGTGCATACGCGGTGCCGATGAAAATGGCCGGTCGATCCACTTGGGGCCTGGATGCGCGGAAGAAGCGTACCGGTACATGGCAGGGAGTCCAGATCGCCTCTTTACCCAGTTCGGCGATGGTGCGCACGTCGTTCTCGTCGACCGTGCAGAAGTGGGTCACGTGGGGTAGTACGGCCGCTTGCATGCGGGCGACTCGAATTCGCAGTTCTGGCAGTTCGGCGTACTCGGCTTCGTCATAGCGCAGGGTCTCCATGACGATGCCGACCCGTACCGGTGCAAGCGTCGCCAGCCAGGCAAAATCGCGCTCCTTCAGCGGGGGGGGGAGTGTCGCGGACCATCGCATGCAGACGCTGTGAGTCACCTCGTTGATCCATACCTGATCGAATTTCCGGTCGCCCACGATTTCCGCCGCACGCAACCAGCACGACGTCAGGATTACCTGCACCTCATGACCTTGGGCGCGCAGTCCGTCGACATAACTCAGATGGGTGGTGTAAGACCACTGGCGGGCAGCAGCCCACTGGAGCATGTCGTGCTGGACGTAGAGGATCTTCATCGCGGTCTCTTCAGACGTTGCCGTAGCGGGTATTGCGGATCATGGTGTAGCCCTTGATCAGCTCAGCGATGCCGACATCCAGCGATACGGCTGTCTTGAAGCCGGTGCTTTCCAGCTTTGCGTTGGAAACGATGTAGTTGCGCTGGTCTGGGTCTTTGCCTACGGGGGCATCCATGCACACGAAGTCGGGAACCTGGCGCTGGATGTGTTCGCACAATTCGCGTTTGGACACGTTGGCTTCCGACAGGCCGACGTTGTAGATCTGCCCCTTCATCCGTTCGAAGTGCTGGATGCCGTGCTCGAACACGCGTGCCACGTCGCGCACATGCACATAGTTGCGCTTGAAGGCGCCTTCGAACAGCACCACGAAGCGGTCGTGCACGGCGCGGTAGCAGAAATCATTGACCAGCAGGTCCAGACGCATGCGCGGCGACATGCCGAATACAGTGGCCAGGCGGAAGCTCACGGCATTTCCGTGCTCCATCAGGACGGCTTCCACCGCAACCTTCTCCTTGGCATAGATGGAGATGGGGCGCAGTGGCGATTCTTCGGTGCAGAAGTTGTTCTCGTCACCGGTGCCATAGGCGCTATTGGTGGTGGGCATCAGTACCCGCTGCTCGCGCGAGAGCAGCTTGAGCATCATCAGGATGGCATCGTGGTTGATGGTCTTGGCGCCGATGGGATCGGCGTTGCACATCGGTGCTCCCACGAGGGCCGCCAGGGGGATGACGATGTCCGCCTTCTTCAGCAGCGGTGCGACCACGCTCTCCAGGCGGATGTCGCCCTTGACGACTTGGAAGTTGGGTTCATGGCATACGTGGTTCAGGCTGGACTGCTTGAACATGAAGTTGTCCAGCACCGTCACGCGGTGCCCGGCGCGCAGCAGCTGCGGCACCAGTGTTGAGCCGAGGTATCCAGCACCACCGGTCACGAGAATGTCGTAGGTCATGGTCGATCCTTGTTCAGTGTCAGAGGGGGCCGAACAGCGCCGCTTCGACGCATTCGCATAGGGTGTGGGCCAGCACGATGTGGAGTTCCTGGATGGTGCTGGTGGCTGCACCTGGCACCGCGATGCAGTGATCGGCCAGGGCACGTGCAGCGCCACCGTTGCGGGCGGTGAACACGATGCTTGGAAGCGCCATCCGCCTGCATTGTTCCAGCGCACAGAGGATGTTGCGTGATTCGCCCGAAGTGGTGATGCCCAGGAACATGTCCTTGGCTGTCGCCTTGCCGGCCAGTTGGCGGGAAAACACTTGGTCGAACCCATAGTCGTTGCCGATGGCGGTCAGGATCGATGTGTCGGTGGTGAGTGCCTCGGCTGGCAGCGGGGCACGATCTCTCGCCAGCTTGCTGACGAATTCCGCGGCTAGATGCTGTGCGTCGGCAGCAGAGCCGCCATTGCCGGCGATGTAGAGCCGCCCGCCGTCACGGTATCTCTGCACCACCTGCGCGACTGCAGCGGCAAATCGGATTTGCAGGTCCGAATCATCGAGCAGCTGACGCTTGGCGGCGATTGATGCGTCAATGTTCGCGCGCAGGCGTTCAGTGATGGAGTGCATCTTCTGTTCTCTGTGCCGTGTGGACGGGTAGCACGGACGCTGCCCGATGGAAATCCTGTGGAATTCCGATGTCGATGAAAGCACCTGGACACTCCAGTCCGAACCAGCGCTGACCCGCTGCCAGCAGTCGCGGGAATAGATCGTTTTCCAGCGAAAGTGGTGTATCGGGCTGTGCAGCCAGCCCCGACAGAGAGCGGGGGTGGACGATGTAGACGCCGCCATTGGCCAGCCGTTCCGGTTGCTCCATTCCTGTCCGCAGGTTGGTGATGCGGCTGTCTTGTGCGATCTCCATGCCCATGTAGCGGCCCGGTTCACTGGTGCGGAACAGGGCAAAGCACCAGTCGGTTTGCTGGCTGGCGGCCAGTTCGGTCAGTTGCGACAGAGGTACGTCAAAAAAGGTGTCGCCGTTGAGAAGCAGGAATGGTGCATCGGCGGGCAAGTGCTGCGCTGCGAGCAGCAATCCGCCGCCAGTGCCCTGCGGAGTGGCTTCCACTGCATAGTCCAACGTCGCTCCGCCGTAGGTGCCACCGAAATATGCGCGGATTACTTCATGCCGATAGCCTACCGAGAGCACGAAATGCGTGATGCCCTGGTCAATCCACCGGTCGAGCAGATGGGCCAGAAATGGTCGTCCGGCCACGGGTGCCATCGGCTTTGGCAGGTCAGGTACGGCGCTGCGCAGCCGGGTGCCCAATCCACCGGCAAGCACAATGGCCGAGGTGGTGGTGGCCTTCATACCGCGTTGACGACGGCGCAGATGGCGTCGATCTCGTCCTCGCGCAGGTCGGGGAAATTTCCAAGGTAGAAGCCGTAGAAATGGATGTGTTCGGTGTGCGGAAACTCGAGGTGGTGGTTGGTCGGCACGATGCCGCGCAGGTAAGGCTGGCGCACCTGATTGCCACCGCCTGCACTGCCACGCCGGAATTCGATACCAGCTTCACGCATTCGGGCCATCAGGCGTTGGGCGAACTCGTCGTCCGCCTCCTTCATGACTAGGTTGAACGCGTAGTTGCTGCTGCCTTCTAGCTTGAAATCCGTGCGATAGCGGCGTGCGTCGAGTTGCTTGAGAAAGCGCAGGAAATTGGCCGTGCGCCTTTCCACATTGGCATCCAGCCGCTTGAGCTGGCTGCGGCCCATGATGCCGCCGATCTCCGTGTTTCGCACGTTGTAGGCCGGCACGCTGAAGATGAAGTCAGGGTTCAGATCGGGAAACTCGGCGCGGTAGGTGGCGCGCAGGTCGGCGTCAGTGGATTCCCGCACCATGCCGTGGCCGCGCAGCATGCGCAGTTGCTGGTAGACCTTGTCGTCGTTGGTGCATACCATGCCACCCTCGATGGTGCTCATGTGGTGGGCGTAATAGAACGAAAAGTTCGACATCCAGCCGAAGCTGCCCAGTCGGCGTCCGCCGTGCGTGGCACCATGCGATTCGCACACATCCTCGATCAGCGGAATGTGGCGCTGTTCCAGCTCCTGCAGCAAATCGTCGGTCAGTCCGTCAAAGCCCTGCACATGGGTCAGGAAGACCGCGCGGGTCCTGGGCGTGATCTTGCTCAGGATGGCCAGGGGGTCCATCGACAGCGTGCGTGGGTCGATGTCTGCGAACACCGGCGTGAAACCGTTCTGCAGCACGGTGGCTACATCCGATACCCAGGCCAGCGGCGGCACGATCACTTCACCTCCCTCGGGGTGGCGGATCTTGAGTACGGCCATCGACAGCAGGTTGGACGAAGCGCCCGAGTTCACGAACACGCTGTACTTCACGCCCAGCCACTTCGACCACTCTGCTTCGAAGGCTGCGGCCTGTGGGCCATTGGTGAGGATCGGGTCATCCTGCTGCAGGTGCGCGATGACGGCGTCGAGGTCTTCGCGCAGGATGTTGTTGCGCATCAGGGGAAATTTCATGGGACCTCCGCTCACTTTTCGCTGTAATAGTCGCCGTACTCGACCAGCAGCGTGCTGCGGCCGTCGTCGCGCAGCAGCGCGCGCTGGTAGGCAGGGAAGATGTCTTCGGGTTCGTCGAGGCGGATGACCTCGATGGTCGAGCACATGGCCTGGATGGCTTGGGTGTAATCGCCCACGTGCTGGTGCTGCGGGTGCAGGGGGCGTTCAGCGCCAATGCCAGTCCGCACGATCGCCTTGGTCTTGAATCCGCCGTTTGACATCACTTGGACCTTGTCCAGGTGGTTGATCAGTTGGCTGAGTCCGCAGAGCAGGAAGTTCCAGCGCGGAAAGATGCTGACGGGTATCTGTCCAGCCAGCGCCAGGCCCGTGGTCATGCCCATCTGCATCTCCTCGGCGACGGGCAATTCCAGCAGGCGATGCCCCGGGATGTCCTTGAGCGTATTGCTCATGGCCGTGCCGGGCACGGCCACCGCCTGACCGATGAAGACTGTGCGTGGATCTCCGGCCAGGTATTCCATTGAGCGCTTGAGTTCGTCGAAATACTTCATTGCGCGGGCCCTCAGAACTGAACTCTCACGCCGGCCCCTGCATGGGGATAGCGGGTCGAGTAGCGGTAGTAGTGGATGTAGTCGTCACGCATGCCCTCGAAGCTCAGCTTCGGCTGGTTCCACGCCTGTCGGGTGTCCGTGCAGACCGACTTTTCGTTGTCTTCGACGATGAAGCGGATCGGCAGGCCATGGTTGCGGGCGTATTTGATGGATTCGTGAGCGATGCCGGTTTCGGCGGTCATGTCGCCGATGAAGCAATGCACTCTTGCATCCTCACCGCTGCGCTGCAGGGCCAGGGCAGTACCGACTGCGATTGGCAAGACGCCGCCGACGATCGCGGATGAATAGATGCGATGCGCAGGAAAACACAGCGAAATGGAACGACCGGCAATGATTTCTGCTATCACCGTATCTTCCGGAACACCCTTCAGAAGGCACTGGTAGTGCGAGCGCCAAGAGCAGAAGACCCAGTCATTGGGGCCGACGTCCTTGAACACCTCGATCATCGGATCTTCGTTGCCGTAGTACAGATGCACCGGAGCACGGATCGCACCACTGTTGAAGAGCGCAGCCACCTTGTTCTCGAAGGCGATGAGTTGGTCCTTGTTCATGGCGGGCATGGCGGGTTCTGGAGTCAGCAAAGACCATTGGGCTGGTAGAGCACGACACGGCTGCCCGAGTCGTCAAAGCCGAATGGGACGTGGATGAGTTGACTGAGTGCTTCGCGCACGCGTGGCTGCAGCGCGGGTCTGACGAACAGCAGCAGGAAACCGCCGCCGCCGGCACCGAGAATCTTTCCCCCGGTAGCGCCGGCATCGAGTGCCGTCTGATAGATCTGGTCAATCTCGGGGGTCGATACCCTGTCCGACAGGGCCTTTTTGTTCATCCAGCTCTGATGCAGCAGTTCACCAAATTCCTCGATTCGGCGTGTCTTGCTGTGCAGGATCTGCACGGCTTCATCGACCATCGCGCCGATGCGGTGAAGCTCCTGCTCGCGCTGGTGCAAATTGTCTATCTGGGATCTGGCGATGTCGGATGCGATGCGCGAAAAGCCAGTGAAGCAGAGCATCAGGTGACTTTGCAACTCACGCGTACGCTGTGGACGAACGATCACCGGAGAAACTTCGAACGACCCATTTCGGTTGAATTCAATGCGGTTGAATCCGCCGTAAGCTGCGGCAATTTGATCTTGCGAGCCGACGTTTTCTCCGATCACATCCTGTTCGATGTGTATGGCGTTGCTGGCGAGTTGTTTCTTGGAAACGTAACGTCCCTTCAGTGCTGCCAGTGCATGCAGCAGACCGACGGTGAACGACGAACTCGAACCCAAGCCGGAGCGTGCCGGCAGGTCTCCATCGTGATGGATTTCGAGTCCCTTGCTGCAATTGGTCCACCCGAGCACTGCCCGCACTGCGGGATGCTTGATCTCATCCCAATGGCGAACATTCTCGATTGCCGAGTAGACGATGCGGTGCTTGTATTCGAAGAATGGAGGCAGGTGCCTGCAGGTGATGTAGCAGTACTTGTCGATTGTTGTCGACAGCACCTTTCCCTCATGTTCGCTGAACCAAGCAGGATAGTCTGTCCCCCCTCCGAAAAACGAGATGCGGAACGGTGTGCGCGTGATGACCATCGGGGGTGCCTCGACTTGTTCACATCTGGCGATGTCTTGATGTATCTGTATGTATTCAAGTCTAGGGTTCGATGCACCGGCCGCATCGCGAAAACAGAAAGACTTTGGGCCGTCAGTTTTTGGTTTGTCGGGCGATGCCTCGCAGCAGTAGCCCGATCAGATATTCCCAGGTGTGATCCGCAACAATAGGTACTTCTCCCTCGTGGTTGAGTAGCCGTTCTGCAGCAATACGAATCGATTCGTCGCTGAAGTGGTACGGATAGCAGCCGCTCAGGTGATCGGTTCGTATGTTGAAGTTGTTGGCAATTGGAATTCCCATGGCCAGGGCTGAAACGGCCCGCTCGTTTGTGCCATGGCCAAAATTGGGGTCGAAATTGAACAGGCCTGCATATTGCTGGCAGATGTAGCCGAAGGCGTGGTTGTGGTCTGGGTTTGGCTTCAGCAGTCGGAACGAGGCCGTGCCGCCGACATGCTGTTCCCAGTTCTCGCCGTAGATATCGACTGGCAAACCGCGGAGCGCCTTAGCGACCTTGACACGACGGTAGCGCTTCAGGCAGGAGTCAAGGGCACATAGCGCAGTCATGGTGTCTGGTTTGACCAGTATGTCTGCTGGCGTTTCCAGTGCTGCGGCGATGGCACTCAGTCCGTGCACGGTTGTTGTGTATCGCAGTGCTTCGGATGCCCGTTCAATTTTTTGTTCGCTCAGGTGCCAAGCGTTATTGGCATGGAATGTATCTCGGAATTCGTCGTGTACCATTGTCACTGCTAGTTCCTTGTTGGCCGAGGCCCACATGAACAGGCGATCTGGATATATCTTCGGGCCCTGCCTGTGTGGTGCGGGATAAGCCCCACTGGGCATGTAATGAGCACGCGGGCCGATCAACTTGGCATCATTGGCTTCCAGACTGACCGTGTGCAGATTATTTTTGATATTCCAGTCCTCAATGAATCTCCGAAACGGTTCCACGCGGACATAGTCGTATGGCCATGCATCAATGACGTAGGTGATGAACTGCACCTGTGCTGCAATGGCGCGCCAGATTGGCTTTCCGTCTATCCGGACCAGAAGCGGCAAGGTGCCTGTGGTCATTACCAGCGCCAAATGCGGGTCACTCACCAACACCGGGAGAGATTCCAGATCGTTACGATCATTGATATTAATGATTCGGGTATCGTATCCGTTGGCATCTAGCGCGCTTCTGATGCTTTGGGCCATCATTTCGGTGCCACCGAACGGATGTTGATTGGTCAGAACGATCGCCTTGGGGTACATCTGGATCATGGGTGTTCCTCTAATACGCTGGCTGGCAGGGTATGGTTGTGTGAAGCTTCTGCAACGCCATGTTCGCTATACTTTGCTTGGCAATGGTTCGTGTCGAGCGGCTTGCATTATTGAAAGTCTAGGCAAAGAGGTGCGATTGCATTGCATGAATTAGCGCTTTTGGCCTGTCTATTTTTTCAGATGGCGGCCTTTTTAAAGGCTGCATTTCTCCATGAAATGGAGCTTAGCGGAAAAAAAAATGGACCTTGGCATGATGCACAAGGTCCGCAAAAACACCGGGAGAGGTGTCGCGATATTTTAATGAACTGGTCTCTGATGGGTCAGTGCAACTGCAGCGATCCGCTGGCCTTGCCCTTGCCGGCACGTGCTGGCGGGTTGCACAGGCCGCAGATGAAGTGCTTGGCGATCTCGTGCGGATGGGTGACGAAATGACCGCCGCACTTGGAGCATTTCGTCATCGTCAGCATGCCGTTGTCGACGAACTTCACCAGGCGCCAGGCGCGGGTGACGGAGAGCAGCGGCTCCAGGTTCTGGGCCTGGGTCTGCTCCAGATAGAGCTGGTAGGCCTTGATCACGGTGTCGATCTCTTCGAGTTCGGCCACCTTGTTCAGGTATTCATGGGTGTTGAGGAACAGCGACGCGTGGATGTTGGGCTGCCACGTCATGAACCAGTCGGTGGAGAAGGGCAGCTGGCCCTTGCTCGGCGACTTGCCGGCGACTTCCTTGTACAGGCGCAGCAGGCGCTCGTAGGACAGATCGGTCTCCGACTCCAGCACCTGAAGGCGGGCGCCCAGCTTGATCAGCGTGACGGCGCGTTCGATCTGACGGGCTTCGGTCAGGATGCTCTTGCATTTCATGGTGGTCTTCCCCGGTGTGTCGTCGTGTTCTGGATCTGCGTTCGCGTCGGATGCCCGGCGCGACTCAGGCAGCTTCCTGGTGGCGGCCGGCCATCAGGATGCTGGCGTGCAGGCGGGACACGCCGTCATTGGCGGCGCTCTTGCCGTGGTTGGTCAGCAGGCTCCACACCAGATCGTCGTCGACGCGCATGCGGCACAGCAGCGTGTTGCCGGCAGCGATCTTGAGCATCTGGGCCGGCGACAGCATTTCCAGGATGGCGGCGGTTTCTTCCGACACGCCCAGGCGGAACAGCGCTTGCTCGCGGTCGGCGCGGATCAGGCTCTGAGCGAGCATCAGGTAGGACAGATTGGCTTCGCGGATTTCGGAGAGGATCTGTTCGGTGTTCATGTCGGGCTCCTGTCGGTCTGGGTGGGCTTCGCTGCCTGGTGAGGCCGGCGAGGCGTTGTCGATGGAGTCGATTCTGATGACATGAACTGGGCGGGAACATCAGCCCTCTTCCGTGCCTTGAGTCCCCGAAACTCTTGTAGCGTGTCAGGCAAATTCCTACAGCGTGTCATCCTCGGATGGCACGTTGGCACGAATCACTGGGGTCGGACGGGCGCGGATGTGCGGTCTGACACAGGCGGGTGCCGGGATGCGGGGGCGCCAGCGTTCAGCAACTGCTCGAACTGCTCCAGTGCCGCCTCGCGCTCGCCTTGTGCTGACAGCGCCATGGCCAGCGTGAATCGGCTGGACGTGTGATTTGCGTCCTGTTTCAGTGCCAGTTGTGCGCAGGAGACCGCGTATTGCAGGTCGCCCACGCGAAACGCCTGGGCCGCCCGCTCCGACAGGTCTGCCAGCGCCTGGCGGGATTCGGTGGACTCCACCGGTGCGCGCCGAGCCTGTGCGGCCGCGACCGCCCGCGCCACCTGCAGCGCCGATGGCCGGTGGTCGCGCCTGGTCAGCGGCGGGGGGGCCAGGCGTGCCAGCGTGTCATCGATGGTGGCCAGTGCGCGGCTGAGGGAAAAGTCCTCCAGTAGCGCGTCGTCGTCGCTTCCGACGTCCAGCGCGAGGTCCGGACGCGGCAGTGCGTCCAGGCGCACGAAGGGCAGGCCGAACAGGTGCAGCCAGAACTGGTCCCAGATGCGGGGGTGTGCCGGATCCTGGCGCAACCAGTCGCTCACCTGCGGCAGGGCAGGGCCGCAGGTCGCCAGCCAGTCGTTGATGCGCGACTGCCGCACCGCGAACAGCAACCCGCTGTCGCGCACGCCCAGATCGTGTCCGCCCACGGTCCGCGCGAAGGCATCCAGACCGCAGGCTTCGAAGAAGTGGGTGGCCGGGTGGCCGTGGTCGTCCAGCTGGTGTGTCTGGCGGTAGCGTTGCTGTGCCCGGTGCATGGTCTTGTCGAAGCCGCCCAGCGGAGTCCAGCTGCGCAGGTCGAAACGGACGGGAGCGACCGGCAGATCCGCCAGCCAGTCCCGCGCATCCTGCGCGGGCTCTCCGTTGGCGGAGGTCTGGGACAAGGGTTGGACCTCGCCCCACAGCGCCGAGGTGTCGAGCAAGGCGAAGAAGTCCGGACACACGGCCAGCGGGTCGCCCGGGCAGAACACGGTCGTGGACTCTGCCGGGCCAGCCGCTGCACGGCGCAGGTGGCTCAGGTACAGCTCGCCGGTGCTGTGCTGCCCGGGCAGACGGACCAGCTGGATGTGCCGCGTGACATCCAGTGGCACGCCGATGGAGGCGTCGTCGGTGCAGACCGTCACGGTGCAGTGATCGGGCAGTTCGTCGATCCACCGCACCTCTTCTCCCCGACGGGCCACGACGATGTTGAGCATGAATGGGGTCTCCGTTGTCCACCTCCCTGTGTTTTATCACTTCAGGGGATGTTTTTACGGTTTGGGCTCGGTACCGACTGGTCCTCTTGTTGACAAAGTGGCTCTTTGAGGCGCTGTGCGCACCTCGTAGCGCTCAAAAGCGCAGAAATGGCAGGGTTCGACAGGGCAATTTTTTTGCTCCCCCTCACTCAAGTTCCCTCGGTCAAGTACGAAAACCATCTCACGGCCCGGACGACAAGTTGCAGGGTCGAAACGGCACCCGACGCGGTGCCCGCTCAACAGATTTCGAATGGAGTTCGCAATGGCCTCGACCATCAACACCAACATGTCTTCGCTGACCGCTCAGCGTGCCCTGAGTTCGACCAACGGTTCGCTCAGCACCTCGATGCAGCGCCTGTCGACCGGTCTGCGCATCAACTCGGCCAAGGACGACTCCGCCGGCCTGGCGATTGCCACGCGCATGACATCGCAAGTCCGCGGCATGGCCGTCGCCTCCCGCAACGCCAATGATGCGATCTCCATGGCGCAGACGGCTGAAGGCGCGCTGGGCAAGATTGGTGATTCGCTGCAGCGCATGCGTGAACTTGCAGTGCAGTCGTCCAACTCGACCAACAGCACGACTGACCGTGCCAATCTGGACCAGGAATACCAGGCTCTGTCTTCCGAAGTGACTCGTGTGATCGGGGGCACCAAGTTCAACGGCAAGAACCTGCTGAACGCCTCGGCCGGTGCCATGGCCTTCCAGGTGGGTGCAGACAACACTTCCACGGACAGCATCACGGTGACGTTGTCGAACATCGGGGCTGGCACGGGCATGGCTGCGTCCATCACGGGTGCCAACGCGTCGATCTGTACGGCTGCCTTGGCGCTGGCCACGATGTCGAACCTGGACACCGCGATCGATGAAGTCACGACGGCCCGCTCGAGCCTCGGTTCGGTGCAGAATCGATTCGAGAGCGTCGTGGCCAATCTGGGTACGACATCCGAGAATCTGCAGGCTGCCAAGGGCCGGATCATGGACGCTGACTTTGCGGTGGAAACCTCGAACATGTCGCGTGCGCAGGTGCTGCAGCAGGCCGGCAACGCGATGCTGGCGCAGGCCAATCAGGCGCCACAGCAGGTGATGTCGCTGCTGCGTTGATCGGTGAGCAAGAGGCTGCGCCGAGAGAGGCAAGTCGCGCTCTGCGGGTGCAGTTTCTTCCTGTCATGTCGATGAACCCTGTGCGCAGACCGGTCCGTCCGGCTCTGCGCATCGGTGCTTGAGGAGTACCCCGCAATGGCTTCCATCACTTCTTCCGGTCTGGGCAGCGGCCTGGATGTCACGTCGATCATCAGCCAGCTGATGACCATCGAGAAGCAGCCACTGATCGCGCTCAATACGCAGCAGTCTTCCATCAATGCCAAGATTTCGTCCTTCGGCAAGATCCAGAACGCCATTGGCACATTGAGGGACAAGTCGGCAGCGATCAACTCGACAGAGTTGTGGGGGCGTACCGCCACGACCTTGTCCGATGCCTCGGTAGCCACCGTGACTTCAGTCAGCGGTCAGAGCGGGGTGGCGGGCTCCCATACACTCCAAATCGATGCCTTGGCGGCCGCGCAGACGGTTAGCAGCACCGCGTTTTCCTCCAACGCGGCGCTGCTGTCTGAGGGTACTGTGACGATCGATATCGGATCCTGGACTGGCAGTTCTCCCTCGACCGCCTTTACAGCCAAGTCGGGCACTTCTAGCGTCTCGATTTCGATTGGGTCGGGTGAAACCTCACTGGGTTCGATTCGGGACAAGATCAACGCGGCTGGCGCGGGTGTGACGGCCGGCATCGTCAACGATGCCTCCGGCGCCCGGTTGACGCTACGTTCCACCGCCACTGGCGAGGAAAACGCATTTCGGATCTCTGTTACTGAAACAAGCGACGATGGCAATGCTGCGACTGGCCTGTCCGCGCTGGCATACAACGCGATGGCGCCCTCGTCTCCGATGATGTTGAGTCAGAATGCACGCAATGCGCGGGCTGTAATCGACGGCATCTCGATCACCTCGACCTCGAACACACTTGACGGAGTGATCGAGGGCGTGTCGATCAAGCTCAACAAGACGACGAGTGCGGTGGACATGTCCGTGGTGGCTGATTTTTCGGATATCAAGACAAAAATCAGTGATTTCATGACGGCCTATAACGGCTTGGTCGATCAGATCAAGACCGAAACCAAGTATGACCCAGAGACCAAGACCGCAGGCAAGCTCCAGTCCGACCGTACCGCTGTGGGGTTGCTCAACAAGATGCAATCGCTTCTTTACCAGGAGTTTTCGGGTACTGACAGTGGTTCGCTGAAACGGCTTTCTGACATCGGTCTGTCGATCAATGCAACCGGTCGCCTGGAATTGAAGTCTTCCAAGCTTGAAAGTGCGCTGACCAATCCTGATCAGGTCAAGGCATTGCTCAACGGTGGCAACACCAACGATTCGACGGCTGTGACAGGGTTCATGAAAAGATTTCGGGTATTCGCTGATGCAGCGCAGGGCACAGAAGGCCCACTGGAAACCCGGACTACAGGGCTCAAGAGTCAGCTCAAGCAGGTTACAGATCGGCAGGGCGTGCTGGATCTCAGATACCAGTCGGTCGAAGCGCGGCTGAAAAAGCAATATGACTCTCTGGATCAGCGGATGTCCAGCATCAATGGCCTCAGCAATTCGGTGAGCCTGATGATCAAGCAGCTGTACGGATGAGCAAACAGTCGGGGTGCGGGGGACTTTATCCGGAGATGTGGGCAAGGGCAGTGACCTAAACTTGGCCCACCCATTCTCTCCCTTCGAGGCCGTGTTCCGATCATGACTGCTGTCGCTGAATCCCCCACTGCTACCCGCTCTGTCACCACGAAGTCCGACCGAGGCCTTGCCAGGCGGGCTGAGGTTCGAGGCCGAGAAATGTTGCGCAAGGGGCAGGTGAGTGCTGCCCAAGCCCAATTCTCCCGGGCTGTGCAGGCGGATCCAGGAAATCAGCTTTGCTGGTTACTGCTGGCGCAATGTGACCACCGTCTCGGACAGAACGGTCCCACCATCCAGCATCTACACCGGGCCTTCCGATTGAACCAAGCCGATGCCGAGGTTTGCCAATTGCTGGCTGACTGCCTGCTGGAGTCGCACCGTCACGCTGAAGCGCTAACGGCGCTCCAGGATCTGAGTCCTCGGACCGAGCGCAGCGGATACTGGCACATTGCCAAGGCGAAGGCCCATCTGGCCTTGCTGGATTTCGACAGTACGGTCCGGGAGTGTTCTGCTGCGCTGGCCAAGGCGACCAACAATCCGACGCTGAAACACCAAGCGTTGCAGGGCCTGGGGCATGGGCTTATGAAGTTCGGCGGGCATGTGGAGGCTGCATGGTGTTACCGGATGCTCCTGGATGACAATCCACTGGATTTCGGCTCTGCGCTGAGTGCCGCACATGCCAGTTCCTGGGCTTGCGACTGGGTTGGCCTAGCCGATGATTTCGAACGCCTGCGGCTATGCATCGAGCATGTGGATTCCACGGGCCAGCGCCCCATCAGTGGCAGGAGTCCTTTCCCCCTGATCACGCTCACGGACGATCCGCAGATCCTCAGGTGGGCAGCAACACTCACGTACCAAGAGTATTGCGTGGGTCTGCACCCGACGCCGCCGAGTGTCTCGCGGCGAGTGCCCCGCCCTAATGGCAAGTGGCGGATCGGCCTGATGTCGAGCGATTTCCATGTCCATGCGACGAGCATGCTCATCGCCGAGTTTCTGGAGTGCCTTGATCACGACCGGTTCGAACTGTATTTCTATTCGGGCGGGCCGGATGATCAGTCCGATCTGCGAGCCAGGGTTCGACGCACGGCGACCTGCTGGGTCGAAACTGCAGATCTGGCCTCTGCCCAGTTGGCTGAGAGGATTCGCGATGACGAGATCGGCTTGCTGTTGGAGATGAAGGGCTACACGCTGGGTTCGCGTATGGATGTGTTGTCCTATCGGCCTGCGCCTATCCAGATCTCCTGGCTGGGCTATCCGGGCACGACCGGGGCATCAAGCCTAGATTACATCATCGGGGACCCGGTCGTCACACCGCTGGAGGCGCAGCCGCACTACTCGGAATGCATCGCCCAGATGCCCTGCTGCTACCAGCCCAATGACAGCACCCGGGCGCGACCTGCGGCCGTGTCCCGTCAACAGTGTGGGCTGCCTGAAGGAGCCACGTTTGTGTTCGCGAGCTTCAATATGTCCTACAAGATCGTGCCGGAAGTGTTCGATGCTTGGTGCTATATCTTGCAGGCAACGCCCGACTCGGTACTGTGGCTGCTGGTGCAGGAAGAGCCGGCCCGCCAGCGCATGCGGGAGGTTGCTTGCCGTCACGGGCTCGATCCGGACCGGCTAATCTTTGCGCCGTTTCTGTCGGCGGACATGCACCGAGCCCGGTTGCCGCTGGCCGACCTGTGCCTCGATACCTTCCCTTGTGGTGGACATACCACTGCCAGCGACGCGTTGTGGGCTGGCGTACCGGTGCTGGCGCTGATCGGCGAAAGCTTTGCGTCCCGGGTTGCTGCCAGTCTGCTGACGACCCTTGGGCTGCAGGATTTGGTCTGCCGTGACATTGACCAGTACATGCAGTCGGCGATCGGCTGGGCTCAGGATCGCGGGGCCTTCCAGGGGCTGAAGGCGCGTCTGGAGTTAGGGCGAACCCAATCCCCGCTGTTCGATGGCCGGCACTATGCCGGAGATTTTGAGCGGCTACTGCTCCGCATGGTGGAGCGCCAGGATGCCGGTTTGCCGCCGGTTCCGCTGGTTGCTGAGGTTCGTGCCGCTTGAAGGGCGATCTACGCCTGCATCCGATCTCAAGTCCCTGCATTTCCAAGTCGATAAGCCAAAGACACTGCTCACCAGTCGTCAACAGCTCTCCACCCGAAGCCTCCGCATGTTCAACAGCGCCATGTCAAGTTCGTTCGGCAGTCAGCAGCATTTCGCCAATGCCTATCGGCAGATCGGTGTGGAAACAGGCGTCTCATCGGCGTCGCCGCACCAATTGGTGCTGATGCTGTACGACGGATTGCTCGAATCGATCGGTCGGGCGCGAGCAGCGATGACTGGCGGCGTGGTCGAACTGAAATGCGCGCAGATCAGCCGGGCGGTACGGATCCTGGAAGAGGGCCTGATTGCCGGGCTTGACTTGGACGCCGAGGGCGAGATTGCACAGAATCTGTGCAATCTCTACTGCTACGCGGCGGTGCAGCTAACCCGCAGCAACCTGCGCAACGATCCGGCGCTGCTCCACGAGGTCGAAGGCCTGATTCGGCCCCTGCGCGATGCCTGGGCAGCGATCGGCGCCAAGATGTCTCATGGGGCAGCGGGCTGAGTCCGGGCAATCGGCCCGCTTGCCCGTGGTACTGAAGTAAAAAACTGGGTCCAACATGTCCAAAGCCGCCACCGCCCGAACACCGCACAGCCCCCCGCTGCGCAAGAGCACCCTGCTGCAGTACTACGAGGCCATCGAGCAGGCCAGTCTCGACATGCTGGAAGCCGCCCGCGTGGGCAACTGGGACCGTGTCGTCAAGCTCGAAGGTGCCTGTGCGGTGCTGATCTCGCAGCTCAAGCACGCCGCTGGCCAGGACCGGCTCGCGAGCGAGGAGGTGCAGATGAAGTCCCGCATCATGCAGCGCATCCTGCTCAACGATGCCGAGATCCGCATGCTCGCCGAGCCGTGGCTGGAGGACCTGGACAGCATGCTGGCCGGCCCGCCCCGCAAGACGCTGCATTGACCTCTGGCAGGAGCGATCAGGATGACCCCCCCGATTTCCCCCCCGACCACCAGTCCGGACGCCAGTGCCGTGGAGGCGGTGGCCGATGCCAGTGAACACCGTGTGCGTGCGCTGGTCGAGATCCGCGCCTTGCTCAAGCAGTTCGTCGAAGGCGACGTGCCGCTGGCGCTGACGACACCGGACGGGCTGAACTACGCGACCTCGCTCTGGGCGGAAGACCCGCAGCGCGGCGTGCTGGTCTTCGCCGCCGATCCGCGCGACGAGGTGGTGCAGCGCCTGACCGAATCGCACGAGGTGATGGCCACGGGCTACCTCGACAGCGTGAAGGTGCAGTTCGACCTGCACGATCTGGTGCTCGTCCACGGACGCAGCGCGAGTGCCTTCAACGCGCAGTACCCGCGCGAGGTTTTCCGCTTCCAGCGCCGCCATGCGTTCCGCGTGCGGCCGGTCGGGCGGACCCAGCCGCACGCCTTGCTGAGCCATCCCGATCTGGCCCGGCGCCAGATCGACCTGCGCATCGTGGACATCAGCCACACCGGTGTCGCGCTGATGCTCAACGAGGAACTGGACCTGTTCCGCTGCGGGCAGATGCTGCCGGACGCCGTGATCGAACTCGATGCGGCCACCCGGCTGCACGTGACGCTGCGGGTGATGCATGTGTCGAATGTCGGACTGGAGCCGTCGCAATACCGCCGCATCGGCTGCGAACTGGTGGACCTGAGCGCAGGTGCACACAAGGATCTGCAGCGCTACCTCGACCACACGCAGAAACGGCACCGGCTGCTGACGCTGTAGCCTGCGACGTGCCGCACAGGAACAAGCCCCCGGGGTTCGCACCACCGGGGGCTTTTTTGTGCCGGCCGTGCGCATGCCGGCCGCGCGACCGCAGGCTCAGACCTGCATGTTCATCACGTCGCTGTAGGACTGCACCAGCCGGTTGCGCACCTGCAGGGCGGCCTGGAAGCCGATGCTGGAGCGCTGCATCGCGACCATCGTCTCTTCGAGGCTGACCTTGGGGTTGTCCAGGGTCACCTCGCGCTGCAGGTCCTGGGCGGTGTGCTGGGCCTGGCTGACGTTGCGCAACGCCTGGCTGAAGACCTGGGAGAACCCGCCGGACGGACCCTCCGCGGAAGGGCTCGACGTGATCGCGCCAAGGCCGGCCATCCCGGCACGCGCAACGGCCTGGGCAAAGTCGAAAGGTTTGAGCTTCATGTCCATGAGGGGTCCTCCACAGCTTCGCCATCCTAGGGAAGTACCGCTGGCGGGATGGACGGAAGAGTGCGGGGATCGGTTGCCTGTTTCCGGCTTCGGTGCAGGGCCGCACTCGAATAATCCAATCCCAGCGCGACCGTTTGGGCAGCGTGTAACGACCGATTGGACATGGACCTCTCCAGCTCGACCACCCTGACTGCGGCTCCGCCGGCTCCCCTCGGAGCTGGCGGGGCACGTCTGGCGGAGCGTTTCTCCGCCTTGCCTCCGGCGCGCAAGGCCATGCTCGCGGGCGGCCTGTTGCTGTTTCTGGCCATCATCGGCCTGTCGGCGATGTGGAGTGCGCGCCCGGATTACCGGGTGCTGTTCTCCAACCTGAACGACAAGGACGGCGGTGCCATCGTGGCGCAGCTGACCAAGATGAACGTGCCCTACCGCTTCAGCGAGGGTGGTGGCGCTGTCCTCGTGCCGGCGGACCAGGTGCACGACGTGCGCCTGAAGCTGGCGCAGACGGGGCTGCCCAAGGGCTCGACCGTCGGCTTCGAGCTGATGGACAACGCCCGCTTCGGCACGACCCAGTTCCAGGAACGGCTGAACTTCCAGCGTGGCCTGGAGGGCGAGCTGGTGCGCTCGATCACCGCGCTGTCGGCGGTCGAGTCGGCCCGCGTCCACCTGGCGCTGCCCAACCAGAACGGCTTTTTCCGTGACCAGCAGAAGCCCAGCGCCTCGGTGCTGCTGACCTTGCACGGCGGCCAGACGCTCGACCGCGCGCAGATCGCCGGCATCGTGCACCTGGTGTCGGCCAGCGTGCCGGAGCTGAGCCCGAAGGCGGTGAGCGTGCTCGACCAGACCGGCGCGATGCTCTCGGACAGCAGCGATGGCGGCGCGGGTGGACTCGATTCGAACCAGGTGCAGCAGATCGCGCGCATCGAGGCGCTCTACACCAAGCGCATCCTCGACATCCTGGAGCCTGTGGTCGGCCGCGACAACCTGCGCGCGCAGGTGTCGGCCGAGCTGGATTTCTCCCAGTCGGAGTCGACCACCGAAGAGTTCAAGCCCAACCAGGGTGGTGTGCCCGCGGCCGTGCGCAGCTCGCAGGTGTCGGAAAACGGCAGCGGCTCGGGTGGCGGTGCGCTGGCCAGCGGGGTGCCCGGGGCCGCGACCAACCAGCCGCAGGCCGCCGCCTCGGCGCCGATCAATGGCGCAGCGCAGTCCATGCAGGCGTCGCAGAGCGGAACGGGCACACCGGGTGCGGGCGGCCGGCGTGACGCGGTCACCAACTTCGAGATCGACAAGACCGTCCGCGTGACCCGTGCCTCGTCGGGGGGCATCCGCCGCCTGGCCGTGGCCGTGGTCGTGAACCACCGCACCAGCACCGACAAGAAGGGCCAGACCCAGTCGCAGCCGCTGTCGCCCGAGGAAATCGACAAGCTGGTCGCGCTGGTGCAGGAGACCGTCGGCTTCAGCAAGGAGCGGGGCGATTCGGTCAAGGTCATCAACGCGCCGTTCAAGGCACCGGTGCTCGACAAGGTCGAGGCTCTGCCGCTGTGGAAGCAGCCGGAGGTGCTGGAGATGGTGCGCACGCTGGCCGTGCCGCTGGTGCTGGGTCTGCTCGGGCTGGCGCTGGTGTTCGGCGTGATCCGGCCGGTGTTGCGTGACCTGCGCCGCGACAAGGAAACCGAAGTCACGAAGGTGGCGAACCAGTTGAACGCCGTCGTGGACGACGTGACGGACCTGCCTGCGCTCAGTGGGGGTGACTCGCTGCAGGCGCTGCCGGCACCGGAGGTGGAATTGAGCGAATCGGACAAGCGCCTGGAGGCGGTGCGCCAGATGGTGCGGACGAACCCGGCTTCGGTCGCGCGCATCCTGCGCGGCTGGGCCAATGGCAAGGATGCGGACTGAGAGGCGATGAATGGATGACCAGGGTCTGGAAGATGCCGCAATCCTGCTGATTTCGATGGGCGAGGAGGAAGCGGCTGCCGTCTTCCGCCACCTCAGCCCCAAGGAAGTGCAGAGCCTGGGCGAGAAGATCGCCCGCACCAAGTCGATTTCCCGCGACCGCTACGAGCGGGTGCTGGTCCGGTTCGAGGAGCAGGTGGACGACGAGGGGCTGATCGAGCTTGGCCTCGATACCGACCACTACGTCAGCAAGGTCCTGCACCGCGCCCTGGGCAACGACAAGGCCAAGCTGCTGCTCGACCGCATCATCGGTGCCGACGACGCACCGGGCATCGACAACCTGAAATGGATGGACCCGGTGACGGTGGCCGAGCTGCTGCGGCTGGAGCACCCGCAGATC
This sequence comes from Sphaerotilus montanus, assembly GCF_013410775.1. Classification (NCBI taxonomy): domain Bacteria; kingdom Pseudomonadati; phylum Pseudomonadota; class Betaproteobacteria; order Burkholderiales; family Sphaerotilaceae; genus Sphaerotilus; species Sphaerotilus montanus. Next base: position 2,641,227 of record NZ_JACCFH010000001.1, read on the forward strand.
GTGGCGGTGATCATGGTCCATCTGGAGCCGGACCAGGTCAGCGCCGTGTTGAGGCGCTTCCCGGAGGCGCAGCGCAACGAGGTGATGATTCGCCTGGCCACGCTCGATGGCGTGCAGCCGGCCGCACTGCAGGAGCTCAGCGAGGTCCTGTCCAAGGTGCTCGCCGGGGGAGGGCGTGGCAGCAAGTCCAACCTGGGCGGGGTCAAGACGGCGGCGGAGGTGCTCAACCTCATGGGCACGGTGGTCGAGACCTCGGTGCTCGACTACATCCGCAGCACCGATGTGGATCTGGCCCAGAAGATCTCGGACAACATGTTCACCTTCGACGACCTCATGCGCGTCGATGACCGCGGCATCCAGACCGTGCTCAAGGAAGTGCAGAGCGAATCGCTGCTCGTGGCGCTCAAGGGCGCGACGGAAGAACTGCGCGAGAAGATCTTCCGCAACATGTCCAGCCGCGCGGCCGAGATGCTGCGCGAAGACCTGGCCTCGCGCGGCCCGGTCCGCGTGGCCGAGGTCGAGGCCGAGCAGAAGACCATCCTGCAGGTGGTGCGCCGCCTGTCGGACGAAGGCCAGATCGCCATGAGCGGAGGGGGCGATGGCCAGTTCCTCTGACCCGTCGGGCAGCACGTTCGCGCAGCGGCTGGAACGCCACGAGCGTGTTCCTCGCGTGGACCTGCCCGAACCGTCCGGCCTGGCCCGTGCGGCCTCGGCGACCTATGCACGGTTCATCCCGCGCGAAGAACTCGGTCGGGCGGTGGCCTGGGTTCCCGACAGCCTGGATACCCGCCTTCGCCGTGAAGCGGACAAGGCGGCTGGCAACGAGCCTCCGCCTGCTCCGGCACCGGTCGATCCCGAGGTGCAGCGCGCCGCCCGGCAGGCCCAGCTGCAGGCACGGCTGGCCGAAGTCTTCGAGCAGGGACGTCAGCTGGGCTGCGAGGAAACCGCGGAGCGCATGCGCGCGGAGGCCAGCGAGGCGCTGACGTCGTTCCGGCAGCAGCAGGCGAGCGAGGTCGGTGCACCCGTGGCCGCCCTGCTGGTGCAGTTCCAGCAGGGCATCGATGCCCTGGAGCAGTCGCTGGCCAGGCGCCTGGCCGGCATCGCCATGCAGATGGCCCGGCAGGTGGTGCGCAGCGAGTTGCAGACCAGTGCCACACTGGTCGTGGACGTGACGCAGGAGGCGCTCGCCGAGGTGCTGCTCTCTGCGCGCCACATCACGGTGAAGGTCCATCCCGAGGATCTCGCCTGGATCGAACAGGGCTGCGCCGACGCGTTCGAGGCGCGCGGAGCCCGCCTGATTGCCGACACGCACATCGAGCGCGGTGGCTGTCTGGTGGAGTCGGATCTGGGCGTCGTCGATGCCCGGCTGGCCACGCGCTGGGCGAGTGCCGTGGCCGCCATGGGCGCGCCCGTGCTGGCCGACGTGGACACCAGCGACCACCGCGCGGCCACACCATGAAAGCCACCGCGACGGACGCCTGGGCGCGTTACCTCGACGATCTGCACGAGCGCGCGAGCGCCAAGCTGCCGCTGTCGGTACAGGGCACGCTGGTGCGCGTGGCGGGGCTGGTGCTGGAGGTGGCGGGCATCCGCGTGCCGGTCGGCTCGCTGTGCGAGGTACTGATGCCGGGGCAGCCGGCGATCCAGGCCGAGGTGGTCGGTTTTTCGGGCGACCGTGCTTTCCTGATGCCCGCGGGCGAGATCCACGGACTGGCGAGCGGCGCACGGGTGACGCCGCTGGACGTGCCGGTGCAGGCGCCCGAACTCGGCGTGAGCCGCCACCTCTGGCGCCGCAGCGAGGACCGCTCGCGCCACCTGCCGATCGGCAACGGGCTGCTGGGTCGCGTGGTCGATGCCAGCGGCCAGCCGCTCGACCACGGCGGGCCGCTGCGCGACGTGCAGTCGCTGCCGCTGGTGCGCCGCCCGATCAATGCGATGGAACGCGACCCGGTGCGCAAGCCGCTCGACACCGGCGTGCGCTCGATCAACGCGATGCTCACCGTCGGCAAGGGCCAGCGCATCGGCCTCTTCGCCGGCACGGGTGTGGGCAAGTCGGTGCTGCTCGGCATGATGGCCCGCTACACCGCCGCCGACGTGATCGTGGTCGGCCTGATCGGCGAGCGCGGGCGCGAGGTCAAGGAATTCATCGAGGACATCCTGGGCGAGGAGGGCCGGCGGCGTTCGGTCGTTGTCGCCGCGCCGGCCGATGCGCCGCCGCTGAACCGCCTGCAGGGCGCGGCCTACGCGACCGCCGTGGCCGAACACTTCCGCGACCAGGGGCTGGATGTGCTGCTGCTGATGGACTCGCTGACCCGCTACGCCATGGCGCAGCGCGAGATCGCGCTGGCCATCGGCGAGCCACCCGCCACCAAGGGCTACCCGCCCAGCTGCTTCGCCAAGCTGCCCCAGCTCGTCGAGCGCAGCGGCAACGGCCATGCCGGCCTGGGCTCGATCACCGCGTTCTACACCGTGCTCAGCGAGGGCGACGACCAGCAGGATCCGATCGCCGATGCGGCCCGCGGCATTCTCGACGGGCACATCGTGCTCTCGCGTGAGCTGGCCGAGTCGGGCCACTACCCGGCCATCGACATCGAGCGCTCCATCTCCCGGGTGATGACCAACGTGGCCACGCGCGAACACATCGAGTCGGCCCGCCAGATGCGCAAGATGCTGTCCAAGCTGAGCAAGGCCCGCGACCTGATCCAGCTGGGTGCCTATGTGCCCGGCCATGACGCTGAACTGGATGCCGCGGTGCGTGCGCAGCCGGCCATGATGGCCATGCTGCAGCAGGACACCGGTGCGCGCGCGACGCTGGGCGACAGCCTGGCGCTGCTGCGCCACATCACCCGCCACTGACATTGATTTTCCGACTCCGCGCTGGTGACCCCGCGCGTTCTGTTCATGCCCAAAGCCCTTGTGACCTTGCTCGAACATGCCGAACGCCAGCGCGACCAGGCGCTGGCCTTGCAGCGGCGCGCCGACGAGGCGCTGTCGACGGCCGTGCAGCAGCAGACCCAGCTCACCGCCTACCGCCAGGATCACCAGAACCGCTGGTCCGCGGCGTTCAGCCAGTCGGTGGCCGTGCCGCTGCTGCACTGCCACCACGCCTTCTCCGGCCGGCTGCATGACGCGGTCGATCTGCAGGCCGGTCAGGTCGACCGTGCACGTCAGACGCTGGTGAAGCGCCAGACCGACACGCTGGAGGCCGAACGCCGTGTGGCCGCCATCAGCAAGCTGATGAAGCGCCGGTCCGACGCCATCAGCCTGCACCAGGACCGCCAGGAACAGCGCCAGTCCGATGAACGGTCTGCCCGTGCCGCGTGGGCACGCAACAACGAGCCCGGCCGCCAAGGCTGGTGATTGCCATGGACTCTTCCCTGTTGTCGTTCGCATTGACGTCCACCCAGGTTGCAGGCCGTGCCCATGGCCGCGGGCCTGCAGCGGGTGCGGTCCCTGATTCCCTTGCCGAGCCGGGTGGCTTTGCCCGCACGCTGCAGGCAGCCGTGGCGCCAGAGGTCGTCTCCGCTGATGCCGCCGTGGTGGTTGCCGTGGCCGTGGCTGCTGCCGTGGAGACACCGGTGGCCGTCGGTGAGGCTGCGCCCCGTCCGGATGCAGTCTGGAGCGGGGGGGCTGGCGTGTCCGACGTACTCGGCATGGTTGCCGAGCCTGTCGAGGTGCCGGACGCAGTGCTCGTTCCTGCATCGGCCCGGCTGCTCCGTCGTTCGCTGTCAGCAGGGCTTGATCCGATGGCCGAAGCCGCCCGAGCTGCCGTGCGCGGGCCGGTCGCTGCCGAAAGGGTTGCAGTTGCCGATCGGGTCACTGCGACCATCGGTGCCGCGCCGGGTGTCGCCGAGGCCCTCGGTGTGGTCGATGTACCCGATGCGACGGCTGCCACAGACACCACGAACACCACGGACACCACGGACCGACCATCCGGATCCCTGGCCGGCGCGACGACCGATCCGCGCGATCCGGCGGCCTCGGCGGTGAACAGTACCTCGCTGATGCAGTGGATGTTGCAGATGACACCGCCGGCGCCAGTCCCCGCTCCCGCTGTGGAGACCGGCCGGCCGGGCATCGGTCGCCAGGAGGGGCAGTCCCTGCTGCAGACGGTGTTGCCGGCTGGGTTGCTCGGCCGGTCCGAGCCGGTGGCGCCGGGCAGGGAGGTGCGTGGCAGCCAATCGGCCCGGAGCGGCCCGAGGGAGCCCGCGCTCTCCGGGTCCACCGACGGTGCCGTGGAACGCAAGACGGTGGCCGACCGATCGGCAGGTACCAGCAGAAAGTTCGAGATCCCGTCGGCTGCGCCGACCCTGCCGGCGAGTTCGCAGGCCGCGCTGGCGGACACGACACGTCCGACCGCCAGGGAGCCGGTGCAAGGCGCCAGACCGGCGGCGAGTCCGGACCCTCAGACGCTGCTGTCCGCGGCGGTGCAGGCCATGACCACTGCTGTCGCCGCCACGCCAGCCGTGGTGGTGGGCCGCCCGGTGGTCGCCCCGGCGCAGGCCGTGATCCAGACGCCGGTGACACAGCCGGGGTTCTCGGACGAGGTGGTGGTGGCGCTGGTGCGGCAGACCGGGCAGGCTGCGCAGGGCCGTCAGGAGGTGACCTTGCACCTGAATCCGGTCGAGATGGGACCGGTGTCGGTGTCGATCGAGCTGAACGGCAGCGCCGCGCGGATCGAGTTCGGTGCCAGCGAAGCCCTCACGCGCCACCATCTGGAGGCCGCTCTGCCCGGCCTGACGGATGCGCTGCAGGCCGAAGGGCTGTCCCTGGTCCACGGCAGCGTGCACGAGGTCTCCAGGGACTCGCTGGCGGCCAGTGCCGCCGGCAGTGGCGGCAGCGATCTGGCCGGTTCCGGCGGCGCGGGCTCGGACGCCCGCCCGCGCAGTGACGCCTTCGCGGATGGCCGGTCCGGCTTCGGCGAGCGCGCGCCGCGCCGTTCGACCGAGATGTTCTCGATCGACGGGCGCACCGTGCGCACGACGCAGGACCCCCTGTCGACCGCGCCATCGCCAGGGCGTGCCGGACGTCTCGACTTGTTCGCCTGATTGGCAACGACGCAGCCTATCTCCGGATTTGCTGCGCTTTTCCGAACTTCGGCGCCAAGGCCCGGTCCCAATAATCGCCTTCAATTCGAGGCCACACCACGGGGGCCTCAAGCACGCAGGAGAAGGACATGTCGGCTGCCGCTGCGAGTGCGGAAACAACTGTTGCGAAGAAGAAGGGGTCCAAGAAGCTCTGGATCATCGTCGGCGTCGTCTTGCTGCTGGTCGCTGGCGGTGGAGGTGGCTACGTGATGATGAAGCGCAAGGCCGATGCCGCTGCTGCGGAAGCAGAGGGTGGCGGTCACGGCGATGCGGCCGAGGCAGCGCCCGCGCGCAAGCCCCACAAGCGAGATGCCCATACGCCGCCGGCCTACCTGCCGCTGGACCCCTTCGTCGTCAACCTGGCGGACCGGGACAGCGATCGCTATGCCCAGATCGGCATCACGCTGGAGATCGATGATGCGAAGTTCGCCGACGAGATGAAGACCTACATGCCGGCGATCCGCAATGCCATCCTGATGATCCTGTCGCACAAGACGGCGGCCGACATGCTGGGTCGCGAGGGCAAGGAGATGCTCGCGGCCGAGATCGCCCGCGAGGCGGTGCGTCCGCTGGGCATCAACATCGAGGCCGAATCGGACGATGACAGCGCCTCCTCCAAGAAGAAACGTCGGGCCGCGCCGGTCTACAACCCGGTGCAGCAGGTGCATTTCTCCAGTTTCATCGTGCAGTGATCGCTGATCCGTGCGCTGCTCGACCGCGAGAACACCATGAGCCAGCTGAATCTGTCCCAGGATGAAGTCGATGCCCTGCTGGACGGCATCTCGGGTGACGTGCCCGGGGATGTGGCCGACAAGCCGAAAGGGCAGGTGCGCGACTACAACCTGGCGAGCGAGGAGCGCATCGTGCGTGGGCGCATGCCCATGCTCGAATCGATCAACGAGCGCTTTGCCCGCAATGTCTGTCCGGTGATGACGGCGTTCACGCACCGGACAATGGAAATCTCGGCCGGCGAGATCAAGGTCCACAAGTACAGCAACTACTTGCGCGAGACCATGGTGCCGACCAATTTCAACATCGTCTCCATGCGGCCGCTGCGCGGCGTGGGGCTGGTGGTGTGTGACCCGAGCTTCGTGTTCGCGGTGATCGACGCGCTGTTCGGTGGTGTCGGCAAGTACCCGGTGCGCATCGAAGGCCGCGAGTTCTCGGCGACCGAACACCGCGTGATCATGCGGCTGGTCGAGATCGTGCTGTCCGAATACAACCGCGCCTGGCAGGGCGTGTACCCGGTCGAGCTGGCCTACCAGCGCTCGGAAATGCAGCCGCAGTTCGTCAACATCGCCTCGGCGAGCGAGCTGGTGGTGAGCACGGTGTTCACGGTGGAGATCGGCGAGTCGGTCGGCACGATCCAGATCTGTTTTCCCTATTCGTCGCTGGAGCCGATCCGCGACGTGCTGCGCAGCAGCAACCAGGGCGAAGGCCCGGGCAAGGATGGTCGCTGGGTGCGGATGCTGTCCGACGAGATCCAGTCGGCCGAGGTGCAACTGGTGGCGGAACTGGCCCATGCGCCCGCCACGGTCGAGCAATTGCTGGCGATGAAGGCGGGCGATTTCATCGAGCTGGAACTGGACAAGCTGATCCGGGCCAAGGTGGATGGTGTGCCGGTGGTCGAAGCGAGCTACGGCACCTCGAACGGACACTACGCGATTCGCGTGGAACGCATGTTGACCAGCCCCCAGGTGAGCTGGATCGGAGATCAAAATGTCTGAAGATTTGGATGCTGGCCTGTCGGAGCAGGATGCCCTGGCGGCAGAGTGGGCGGCCGCGCTGGACGAGACTTCCCCGGGACAGGACATCGGATCGGCCGTCGATGCACTGCCGGGTTACGGGTCGGGTGTGCCGCAGGCCGCGGCGTTCACCGACTTCGGCAGTGCGGCGGAAATGGCCTCCGGCGGCGCCCCGGGCGGCAAGGATCTGAACCTGATCCTGGACATCCCGGTGCAGCTCACGGTCGAACTCGGTCGCACGCGCATCCCCATCAAGAATATCCTGCATCTGGCACAGGGCTCGGTGGTGGAACTGGACGCGATGGCGGGCGAGCCGATGGATGTGCTGGTCAACGGCTACCTGATCGCACAGGGCGAAGTGGTGGTGGTGAACGAGAAGTTCGGTGTGCGCCTGACCGACATCGTCACGCCCAGCGAACGCATGCGCCGCCTGTCCCGCGGCAACTGAAAGACGCTGTGATGACGCCTCTGACTTCCCTGACGCCGCTGATCTGGCTGGCGCTGGTCTTGGTCTCGATTCCTGCGGCCCTGTGGCTGCTCAAGCGCAGCGGCTATGCGGGACTGTCGTCGCGCCTGGCCCCTGGTGCCGTGCGGGTGGTGTCGCAGTCGGTGCTCTCGCCGCAACACCGTCTGGTGACGATCGAAGTGGGGGAGGGGGGGGATCGCTGCTGGCTGGTGCTGGGCATGACCGGGCAGCAGATCTCGGTGCTGCACCGCCTGGCGCCACCACCGCACACCGAGGCTTCGGTGTCTGGCGGTGCGGTGTCGCTGCCATCGATCGCGGGGACCAGCTTCGGGCATCTGCTCAACCAGTGGCGCCGCGGACCGCAAGGGCCGGCGGTGACCTCCCATGAACAGTGATCATCCGAGACGCTGGCCGGTGCTGCCCGCCGGTGCAGCGCTGGCGCTGCTGCTGGCGAGCGGGCTGTCTCCGGCGATGGCCCAGGCGGCTGCACCTGCCGGCCTGCCGCTGATGGTCGGGCAGGGGGGCGGTGGCAGCACCTACTCGGTGCCGATCCAGACCCTGCTGTTCTTCACCTCGCTGTCCTTCCTGCCGGCGATGCTGCTGATGATGACGGGCTTCACCCGCATCGTCATCGTGCTGAGCCTGCTGCGCCAGGCCATGGGCACGCAGGCCGCACCGCCCAACCAGGTGATCATCGGCCTGTCGATGTTCCTGACACTGTTCGTGATGGGGCCGACCCTCGACAAGGTCTATGCCGACGCCTACAAGCCCTACGCGGCCAGCCAGATCAGTTTCGAGGACGCGGTCTCGCGCGCCGAGGGGCCGATGCGCCAGTTCATGCTGCGCCAGACCCGGCAGTCCGACGTGGCGCTGTTCTCCCGCCTCGCACGGCTGGAAGGCACGCCCAAGCCCGAGGCCCTGCCGCTGCGCGTGCTGGTGCCCGCATTCGTCACCAGCGAGCTGAAGTCGGCGTTTCAGATCGGCTTCCTGATCTTCATCCCCTTTCTGGTGATCGACATGGTGGTCGCCAGCGTGCTGATGAGCCTGGGGATGATGATGCTGTCGCCGGTGCTGGTGGCCCTGCCGTTCAAGCTGATGCTGTTCGTGCTCGCCGATGGATGGAACCTGCTGCTCGGCTCCCTGGCCGCCAGCTTCTCGATCTGAGCTCCGAACCGGGATCCCCATGAACTCCTCCCAAGTCTTCACCTATGGCCAGGAGGCACTTGTCGTGCTGCTGACCGTGGCGGCGCCGATGCTGCTGACCATCCTGCTGGTCGGCGTGGTGGTGAGCGTGCTGCAGGCCGCAACCCAGCTGCACGAGGCCACGCTGTCCTTCGTGCCCAAGGTGCTGGCCGGTGTGGCGGTGATGATGATCGCCGGCCCGTGGATGCTGACGACGCTGGTGGAGTATCTGCAGCGGGTGCTCCAGGCGATCCCCGCGGCCGTCGGCTGACCGCACACATGATCGGCTTCAGCGAAGCGCAGATCCTCCAATGGGTATCGCCGCTGCTGTGGCCGCTGCTGCGGGTGCTGGGCCTGTTCACGGCTGCACCGGTGCTGTCGATGCGCTCGATTCCGGTCCGTGTCCGGGTCGGGCTGGCGGGGCTGGTGGCGCTGTGCGCACAACCGTCCATGCCGTCCATGCCGGTCGTGCCGCTGGACAGTCCTGTGGCGCTGGCGATGGTTGCGCAGCAGGTGGTGATCGGCCTGACGATCGGCTTTGCTGCCCGGGTGGTGTTCACGTCGATCGAGTTCGCCGGTGAGATCATCGGCCTGCAGATGGGCCTGAATTTCGCGAGCTTCTTCGATCCGACCAGCGGCTCGCAGGTGACGGCCACGGCCCGGTTCTTCAACACGATGGCCGCCTGGCTGTTCGTGGTGATCAACGGGCACCTGCTGCTGACGGCCGTGGTCGTGGAGAGCTTCCAGCGGTTTCCGGTGTCCGACCACCCGCTGGACCTGCTGCTGCAGATCCAGCCGCAGGTCTGGGGCGCGGACCTGTTCCGCTACGGTCTGTGGATCGCGCTGCCCACCATCACGATGCTGGCCTTCGTGAATCTGGTGCTGGGTCTGATCTCCCGGGTTGCCCAGCAACTGCAGATCTTCTCGATCGGTTTCGCCATCACCATTTCGGTGGGGCTGTTCGGTCTGCTGTTCACGCTGCCGATGCTGCAGTCGCCGATGCTGGCGGTGCTGGAGCGCCTGCTCGTGCAGTTCCAGCCCTGAAGAGATAATGCGGCGATGCTGCGCCTGCTCTCGCCCCTGTTCCGACGGATTCCATGCCTGCTGGCGGCAGCCGGCCTGCTGGCCGCCTGTTCGCCGACGCTCAACTGGCGCGACGTGGACGTCGGCCCGCAGACCAGGGTGCAGTTCCCCTGTCGGCCCGAGCACGCCGAGCGGTCACTGGTGCTGGCCGGTGCGCCGATGCGGGCCGGGATGTGGGTGTGCGATGCGGGTGGGCTGTCCTGGTCGGTCACCGTGCTGGACGTCAGCGATCCGGCGCGCCTGACCACCGTCCTGCGCGAGGCGCGTCTGGGGCTGGCCACCCGGCTCCAGGGCAGCGAGGGATCCTCCCAGCCCGTCCGGATCGCCGGCATGACCCCCAGCGACGAGAATCGCCGCGTCGTGATCGTCGGTCCGCCCGGTGCGGGTCAGCCGACGCGTGCCGAAGCGGTATTTGCCGCGCGCGGCTTGCAGGTGTTCCAGTTGGTCGTCATGACGCAGCGCGGCGCAGCGCCGAAGTGGGCGGAGAGTGCCGACGAATTCCTGCGCAGCGTGCGCTGGCCTGGCTGAGAGGAGTTCGTCGCATGAATGCATCATCGCTGCGCTGCAGCACGACCGATAATCCGCGCCCATGGCCCGCTTGCTGATCATTGCCCATGCCCCCCTGGCCTCGGCCCTGAAGGCCGTGGCCGCACACACGTTTCCCGAAGAGGCTGACAAGCTGCGGGTGCTCGACGTGTTGCCGGACATGCCCGGCGAGGAGATCGAGTCGCTGGCGCGGGCGCTGCTGCCTGCCGAGGACGATGTCTCCGACCCCGAGGCGCTGGTCCTCTGCGATGTGTTCGGCGCGACGCCGGCCAACGTGGTGCAACGTCTGGTGGATGGCGTGCGGATCCGGGCGATCGCGGGTGTCAACGTCTCGATGCTCTGGCGCACGCTGAGTTCCCCCTTGCACGCGACGGTCGGCGAACTCTTCGACCGTGCGATGAAGGGGGGTGTCCAGGGCGTGCTCCCGGTGGCATCGACCCGTCCTCAAAACCAAGCTTTCCCTCCTGGCGGCCATGATCCGAACCAACATCACCATCAGCAATAGGCTCGGGCTGCATGCCCGCGCATCGGCCAAGTTCACCAAGCTGGCCGGCAGCTTCCCCTGTGACATCTTCGTCAGCCGCAACGGCCGGCGGGTCAATGCCAAGAGCATCATGGGGGTGATGATGCTGGCTGCCGGCCTGGGCAGCGAAATCGAGATCGAGATCGATGGCACCCGCGAGCAGGAGGCAATGGACGCCCTCTGCGCACTGGTCAACGACAAGTTCGGCGAAGGCGTCTGAGCAGGTCTGGCGCGGGAAGTCAGTTGCCCAGGAAGTGCCGACGGTATTTCTCGGGCAGGTCCTGCAGGCGCATCATCATCGGCAGGTCGGCGGTGTTGAAGTCCGGATCCCAGGCTGGTGCGCCGAGCACTTTGGCACCGCAGCGCAGATAGCCCTTGATCAGTGCCGGCAGTTCGGCCGGCAGATCGCGGCGCAGGTCGTCGACTGGCAGTGCCAGCCGCGGCTGCACCTGCAGCTCGATCGGCGCCAGATGCGTGGTGCGCAGGCGCTCCCACAGGCTGGCCGCCACGTGACCACCGTCGTGCATCGACACGCTCGCGCAGCCGATCACCGTGTCGAGCCGGTTGGATTGCAGGAAGGCCCCCAGTGCACCCCACAACGCGAGGATCACGCCGCCCTGGCGGTGTGCCGGGTGGACGCAGGAACGGCCGAGTTCGGCGGTACGGCCCAACCGGGCACGCAGCGGGCCGAGGTCGAATTCGGTGTCGCTGTACCAGCCGCCCAGGCGCTGTGCAGCGTCAGGCGTCAGGACGCGGTAGGTGCCGATCACTGCCCCTGCCTGAGGCGAGTCGTCCTCGCAGCGCACGATGAGGTGCTCGCAATACGGATCGAAACGGTCGGCGTCGTGGCCGGCGGGTGTGCCATCGGGGGTCGTGAGCTGCGCGCCCATCTCTTCGCCGAACACCTGGTAGCGCAGGCGCTGGGCCTCGCGCACTTCGTCCTGGTGTTTTGCCCAGCCCACGCTGAAGCGTTCGACAGGCGCGCGGGCCGCACGCGGCGCCACTGGTGTCGGGCGGTGCAGCCGCAGATCGGACAGGGGCAGGGTGGGCTGGGGAAGTTCCCTCATCGATGGCTCCTCGAATCAATGCGCCGATCGTCGTGCAGGGGAATGACGTTGCCGTGTCGGCGGCATGACGTGTCGATGACACCGTGTCCGGCCATTGCGACCGAGCACCGGGTGTTACCGGGGGGACAGGCCGGGAACACGCTGCTAGCATCGACGCATGAGCATGCAGGTTTTCGGATTGCCCGTTTCACGCGGGGTCGCGATCGGGCGCGCCGTGCTGGTGGCTTCCAGCCGGGTGGATGTCGCCCACTACTTTGTCGAGCCCGAGCAGGTCCGGGAAGAGATCCAGCGCCTGTGTGCGGCGCGTGAGCTGGTTTGCGCCGAGCTGGAGTCTCTCAAGGACGAAGTGGAAGGCGACACGCCTGCCGAACTGGTGGCGCTGCTGGATGTGCACGTCATGCTGCTCAACGACGAAGTGCAGGCCGCTGCCACCTGCCAGTGGATCGAGGAGCGGCACTACAACGCCGAGTGGGCCGTCGCCGCACAACTGGATGCCCTCACCAGGCAGTTCGACGAGATGGAGGACGAGTACCTGCGCGAGCGCAAGTCCGATGTCGAACAGGTGGCCGAGCGGCTGCTGCGCGCACTGGACCGGGCGGACCGGGCCTGCATGCCGCCGATCATGCGGCGAGGCGTCGCGTCGACCCAGGGTGACGAGGCGCCGCTGGTGCTCGTCGCCAACGACATCTCGCCAGCCGACATGATGCAGTTCAAGGGCAGTGTCTTTCGCGGTTTCGTCACCGAGGTGGGCGGGCGAACCTCGCACACGGCCATCGTCGCGCGCAGCCTCGACATCCCCGCCGTGGTGGGCGCACGCGAAGCCAGCCGCCTGGTGCGCCAGGACGACTGGGTCATCATCGACGGGGACGCCGGCCTCGTGATCGTCGATCCTTCGCCGATGGTGCTGGAGGAGTACCGGTTCCGCCAGCGCCAGGGGCAGTTGGAACGGGACCGCCTGGAGCGTCTGCGCGGACGTCCCGCAGTGACGATGGATGGCCACCGGGTAGAACTGCTCGCCAACATCGAATTGCCCGGTGACACGTCGGCAGCGCTGGCGGCCGGGGCGGAAGGCGTGGGACTGTTCCGCAGCGAATTCCTGTTCATGAACCGATCCGGAGAGTTGCCGGATGAGCAGGAGCAATACGAGGCCTACCGGGCAGCGGTGCAGTCGATGCGGGGGTTGCCCGTCACGATCCGCACCATCGACATTGGCGCCGACAAGCCGCTCGACCGCATGAGCGCGCATGACCACACGCTCAATCCGGCGCTGGGCCTGCGGGCGATCCGCTGGAGTCTGGCGGATCCGGACATGTTCGAAGGCCAGTTGCGCGCGATCCTTCGGGCCGCCGTGCATGGTCCCGTGCGCTTGCTCGTGCCGATGATCTCGCATCCCAGCGAGATCCGGGCGACGCTGGATGCGGTGGAGCGTGCGCGTGGCAAGCTGGTTGCCGAAGGGACACCACACGGCGTCGTGACGCTGGGGGCGATGATCGAGGTGCCGGCAGCGGCGCTGATGCTGCCACGCTTTCTCCGGCATTTCGACTTCGTGTCGATCGGCACCAATGACCTGATCCAGTACACCCTGGCCATCGACCGGGCAGACGAGGCTGTGGCCCATCTGTATGACCCTTGGCATCCGGCCGTGCTGGCACTGATCGCCAACACCATCCGCATGGCGCAGGCGGCAGGCAAGGGTGTCAGCGTCTGTGGCGAGATGGCGGGCGATCCGGACTTCACCGCGGTACTGTTGTCGTTCGGGCTGCGTTCCTTCAGCATGCATCCCACCCAGCTGCCCCGCATCAAGCAGCGCATCCTGCGTACCGATCTTGCCGCGCTGGACGGACTGGCTGATCGCGTTCTGGCGGCTGACGACCCGAAGCAGGCGAGCCTGCCCGCAGTTCGTCCTGCGATCATTCCGGTCCCGCAAGCGGCTTGAAAAATTTCCACCCAAATTGCTTGCGCTGCATTGATTGTTCGATCTAAAATCGATGTCTTCGCTGCAAACAACTGGTTTGTGTGCAGCGAGCAGCAGGTAATGCGACTGCCGGTTTGTTCGGCGAGTAAAGACCCTGCGATCAGTAATGACTTGACAGAGTTTCGAAAGCGGAAGATAATCTCGCTTCTGTGCTGATAACTGCTTCGGTAGTCCAGTGCACCGGGTAACCGGATTGTTCTTTAAAAATTAACAGCCGATAAGCGTGGGCGTTTGAAGGCGAGTGCCTGGTCGCAAGACCGGTCTCTTGGACCTTAAACGCTCATGGAAAATTTGAAGTGAAGTTCACTTCAATTCCTTGAGAACACAAGATCGAACTGAAGAGTTTGATCCTGGCTCAGATTGAACGCTGGCGGTATGCCTTACACATGCAAGTCGAACGGTAGAGGAGCAATCCTCGAGAGTGGCGAACGGGTGAGTAATACATCGGAACGTGCCCAGTCGTGGGGGATAACGTAGCGAAAGCTACGCTAATACCGCATACGACCCGAGGGTGAAAGCGGGGGACTCGCAAGAGCCTCGCGCGATTGGAGCGGCCGATGGCAGATTAGGTAGTTGGTGGGGTAAAGGCCCACCAAGCCTGCGATCTGTAGCTGGTCTGAGAGGACGACCAGCCACACTGGGACTGAGACACGGCCCAGACTCCTACGGGAGGCAGCAGTGGGGAATTTTGGACAATGGGCGAAAGCCTGATCCAGCCATACCGCGTGCGGGAAGAAGGCCTTCGGGTTGTAAACCGCTTTTGTCAGGGAAGAAATACTCCGGGCTAATACCCTGGGGTGATGACGGTACCTGAAGAATAAGCACCGGCTAACTACGTGCCAGCAGCCGCGGTAATACGTAGGGTGCAAGCGTTAATCGGAATTACTGGGCGTAAAGCGTGCGCAGGCGGTTCTATAAGACAGATGTGAAATCCCCGGGCTCAACCTGGGAACTGCATTTGTGACTGTAGAGCTAGAGTACGGTAGAGGGGGATGGAATTCCGCGTGTAGCAGTGAAATGCGTAGATATGCGGAGGAACACCGATGGCGAAGGCAATCCCCTGGACCTGTACTGACGCTCATGCACGAAAGCGTGGGGAGCAAACAGGATTAGATACCCTGGTAGTCCACGCCCTAAACGATGTCAACTGGTTGTTGGGAGGGTTTCTTCTCAGTAACGAAGCTAACGCGTGAAGTTGACCGCCTGGGGAGTACGGCCGCAAGGTTGAAACTCAAAGGAATTGACGGGGACCCGCACAAGCGGTGGATGATGTGGTTTAATTCGATGCAACGCGAAAAACCTTACCTACCCTTGACATGTCTGAAATCCTGCAGAGATGTGGGAGTGCTCGAAAGAGAATCAGAACACAGGTGCTGCATGGCCGTCGTCAGCTCGTGTCGTGAGATGTTGGGTTAAGTCCCGCAACGAGCGCAACCCTTGTCATTAGTTGCTACGAAAGGGCACTCTAATGAGACTGCCGGTGACAAACCGGAGGAAGGTGGGGATGACGTCAGGTCCTCATGGCCCTTATGGGTAGGGCTACACACGTCATACAATGGCCGGTACAGAGGGCTGCCAACCCGCGAGGGGGAGCCAATCCCAGAAAACCGGTCGTAGTCCGGATCGCAGTCTGCAACTCGACTGCGTGAAGTCGGAATCGCTAGTAATCGCGGATCAGCTTGCCGCGGTGAATACGTTCCCGGGTCTTGTACACACCGCCCGTCACACCATGGGAGCGGGTCTCGCCAGAAGTAGTTAGCCTAACCGCAAGGAGGGCGATTACCACGGCGGGGTTCGTGACTGGGGTGAAGTCGTAACAAGGTAGCCGTATCGGAAGGTGCGGCTGGATCACCTCCTTTCTGGAAAATGACGAAGCAACCTGGAAGGTCCTAGGATCATCCTGGTCAGCCAAGTCCAAACTGGTGCTCGAATTCTTGCGCCCACACTTATCGGTTGTTACGACAGATGCAGAAGATTGGGGTCTGTAGCTCAGTCGGTTAGAGCACCGTCTTGATAAGGCGGGGGTCGTTGGTTCGAATCCAACCAGACCCACCACCGGTCATCAAGAAGGGGGATTAGCTCAGCTGGGAGAGCACCTGCTTTGCAAGCAGGGGGTCGTCGGTTCGATCCCGTCATCCTCCACCATTCTTCTGTAGTTCCTCTAGAGCAGACCTGAGCGCTTGTCGTCAAGCGTTCAGGTCTGCCTTTGAGAAAAGGCTGTTGTTCTTTAAAAATTCGTAGAGTCGAATCAGCGTTGCTGATGGAAAGCGAGCATGCATCCTTCGGGGTGGCGTGTGAGCACCGTGCCATCAGTAACGCATTGATTGCGTCAACAGACTTCAACCGTGAAAAGACTGGTTGTGGAGCGATCCGCAGCCAGGCAAAAAAGCGAGTTGGAAAGTACGGCGAACGTGAATACTCAAATATCGGCACCAGCTTAGTCGCTGGGTGTCGGTGAAAGTCCTTGACGATGTCGGTTTGTCACCGATGTCAAAGTTATAGGGTCAAGTGACTAAGTGCATGTGGTGGATGCCTTGGCGATTACAGGCGATGAAGGACGTGATAGCCTGCGAAAAGCTTCGGGGAGCTGGCAAATTAGCTTTGATCCGGAGATATCCGAATGGGGAAACCCACCCGCAAGGGTATTGCATGCTGAATACATAGGCATGCAAGGCGAACCCGGCGAACTGAAACATCTCAGTAGCTGGAGGAAAAGACATCAACCGAGATTCCGAGAGTAGTGGCGAGCGAAATCGGAAGAGCCTGTGCGTTTTAGCAGTCGACTTATCAGAACGGAATGGAAAGTCCGGCCATAGCGGGTGATAGCCCCGTATGAGAAAAGTTGGCTGTGGAACTGAGCGTACGACAAGTAGGGCGGGACACGTGTAATCCTGTCTGAATATGGGGGGACCATCCTCCAAGGCTAAATACTCGTAATCGACCGATAGTGAACAAGTACCGTGAGGGAAAGGCGAAAAGAACCCCGGGAGGGGAGTGAAATAGATCCTGAAACCGCATGCATACAAAAAGTAGGAGCCTGGAAACGGGTGACTGCGTACCTTTTGTATAATGGGTCAGCGACTTACATTCAGTGGCGAGCTTAACCGATTAGGGTAGGCGCAGGGAAACCGAGTCCGAATAGGGCGAATCAGTCGCTGGGTGTAGACCCGAAACCAAGTGATCTATCCATGGCCAGGATGAAGGTGCGGTAACACGCACTGGAGGTCCGAACCGACTAGTGTTGCAAAACTAGCGGATGAGCTGTGGATAGGGGTGAAAGGCTAAACAAACTTGGAAATAGCTGGTTCTCTCCGAAAACTATTTAGGTAGTGCCTCAAGTATTACCATCGGGGGTAGAGCACTGTTATGGCTAGGGGGTCATGGCGACTTACCAAACCATTGCAAACTCCGAATACCGATGAGTACAGCTTGGGAGACAGAGCACCGGGTGCTAACGTCCGGACTCAAGAGGGAAACAACCCAGACCGCCAGCTAAGGTCCCCAAAATTGGCTAAGTGGGAAACGAAGTGGGAAGGCTAAAACAGTCAGGATGTTGGCTTAGAAGCAGCCATCATTTAAAGAAAGCGTAATAGCTCACTGATCGAGTCGTCCTGCGCGGAAGATGTAACGGGGCTCAAGCCAGTTACCGAAGCTGCGGATGCACAGTTTACTGTGCGTGGTAGGAGAGCGTTCTGTAAGCCTGTGAAGGTGTCTTGTGAAGGATGCTGGAGGTATCAGAAGTGCGAATGCTGACATGAGTAGCGTTAAAGGGGGTGAAAAGCCCCCTCGCCGTAAGCGCAAGGTTTCCTACGCAACGTTCATCGGCGTAGGGTGAGTCGGCCCCTAAGGCGAGGCAGAGATGCGTAGCTGATGGGAAACAGGTGAATATTCCTGTACCGATTACAAGTGCGATGTGGGGACGGAGAAGGTTAGCTCAGCCGGGTGTTGGATGTCCCGGTTCAAGCGTGTAGTCATGCCCCTTAGGCAAATCCGGGGGGCTTAGATGAGGCGTGATAACGAGTCTGCTTGCAGACGAAGTGAGTGATACCCTGCTTCCAGGAAAAGCCACTAAGCTTCAGCTTGTAACGACCGTACCGCAAACCGACACTGGTGCGCGAGATGAGTATTCTAAGGCGCTTGAGAGAACTCTGGAGAAGGAACTCGGCAAATTGACACCGTAACTTCGGAAGAAGGTGTGCCTTTGGTAGGTGAACCATTTACTTGGGGAGCTGATAAAGGTCGCAGAGAATCGGTGGCTGCAACTGTTTAATAAAAACACAGCACTCTGCAAAGACGAAAGTCGACGTATAGGGTGTGACGCCTGCCCGGTGCTGGAAGATTAAATGATGGGGTGCAAGCTCTTGACTGAAGTCCCAGTAAACGGCGGCCGTAACTATAACGGTCCTAAGGTAGCGAAATTCCTTGTCGGGTAAGTTCCGACCTGCACGAATGGCGTAATGATGGCCACACTGTCTCCTCCAGAGACTCAGCGAAGTTGAAATGTTTGTGATGATGCAATCTCCCCGCGGAAAGACGGAAAGACCCCATGAACCTTTACTGTAGCTTTACATTGGACTTTGAACAGATCTGTGTAGGATAGGTGGGAGGCTTTGAAGTGAGGACGCTAGTTCTCATGGAGCCAACGTTGAAATACCACCCTGGTGTGTTTGAGGTTCTAACCTTGGCCCGTTATCCGGGTTGGGGACAGTGTATGGTGGGCAGTTTGACTGGGGCGGTCTCCTCCCAAAGTGTAACGGAGGAGTTCGAAGGTACGCTAAATACGGTCGGAAATCGTGTTGATAGTGCATTGGCATAAGCGTGCTTGACTGCGAGACTGACAAGTCGAGCAGGTACGAAAGTAGGACAAAGTGATCCGGTGGTTCTGTATGGAAGGGCCATCGCTCAACGGATAAAAGGTACTCTGGGGATAACAGGCTGATACCGCCCAAGAGTTCATATCGACGGCGGTGTTTGGCACCTCGATGTCGGCTCATCTCATCCTGGGGCTGTAGCCGGTCCCAAGGGTATGGCTGTTCGCCATTTAAAGAGGTACGTGAGCTGGGTTTAAAACGTCGTGAGACAGTTTGGTCCCTATCTTCCGTGGGCGCTGCAAGATTGAGAGAGCCTGCTCCTAGTACGAGAGGACCGGAGTGGACGCACCTCTGGTGTACCGGTTGTCACGCCAGTGGCATCGCCGGGTAGCTATGTGCGGAAGAGATAACCGCTGAAAGCATCTAAGCGGGAAACTCGTCTCAAGATGAGTCTTGCCGGGGCCTTGAGCCCCCTGAAGAGTCGTTCAAGACCAGGACGTTGATAGGCTGGGTGTGGAAGCGCAGTAATGCGTTAAGCTAACCAGTACTAATTGCTCGTGAGGCTTGACCCTATAACTTTGACATCAAAGTCAAAGCAGTATTCAGTGAACCGTACTTGACAAGTCTGTGCGTACAACCAGCTTGTACAACGCAATCAATACCAGATTCGACTCTGCGAATTCCTGCTCAGCCTGACCCCTGAGCAGACCCTTTATGCCTGACGACCATAGCAAGTTGGAACCACCCCTTCCCATCCCGAACAGGACCGTGAAACGACTTAGCGCCGATGATAGTGCGCACCGCGCGTGTGAAAGTAGGTCATCGTCAGGCTTCTACACTGCAACCCCCTCTGATCTCAACGGTCAGAGGGGTTTTTGCTTTGGGGGGAACAGATTCCTTCAACAACGTTGTGCAATCGGTTCCACCCATGAAAAAAGCGCCCCGCAGGGCGCTCTTCGATCCGTGATGATCTCGGATCACATCACCTTGACGATCGCATCAGCGACATAGTCGATGTTCTTGGTGTTCAGCGCGGCCACGCAGATGCGGCCCGAGTCCACGCCATACACGCCAAACTCGCCGCGCAGGCGAACCATCTGGTCCTTGTTCAGCCCGGAGTAGCTGAACATGCCCTTCTGGCGCGTGATGAAGCTCAGATCGCCCTTCACGCCAGCGGCGGTCAGCTTGTCGACCAGCAGCACGCGCATCTGCTTGATTCGCACACGCATGCCGGCCAGTTCTTCTTCCCACATGGCGCGCAGCGCCGGGGTGTTGAGCACCGTGGCGACGACTTGTGCGCCGTGCGTCGGCGGGTTGGAGTAGTTCGTGCGGATCGTGATCTTCAGTTGCGACAGCACGCGCGCGCATTCTTCCTTGCTTGCGCAGACCACCGACAGGCCGCCGACACGCTCGCCATACAGCGAGAAGCTCTTCGAGAACGAGGTCGAGACGAAGAAGTCCAGACCCGCGGCGACGAACTTCTGGATCACGGCGCCGTCTTCAGCGATGCCTTCGCCAAAACCTTGGTAGGCCATGTCCAGGAACGCGACCAGATTGCGTTCCTTGATGACCGCGACCACTTCGTCCCACTGGGCATCGGTGATGTCGTAGCCAGTCGGGTTGTGGCAGCAGGCGTGCAGCACCAGCACCGTGCCGGCGTCTGCCGCGCGCAGGGCGTCGATCATGCCGGCGAAATTGATGCCCTTGTTCTCGGCGTCGTAGTACGGGTAGGTGCCGACCGTGAAGCCGGCGTTGGTGAACAGCGCGCGGTGGTTTTCCCAGCTCGGGTCCGAGATCAGGACCGTTGCGTTCGGGTTGACCTTCTTCAGGAAGTCGGCGCCGATCTTCAGGCCGCCCGTTCCGCCGATGGCTTGCACGGTGGCGACGCGGCCGCCCGTGACCACGGCGCTGTCTGCACCGAACACGAGACCTTGCACGGCCTTGTCATAGGCGGCGATGCCGTCGATGGGCAGGTAGCCGCGGGCCTTCGGGGCTTCGAACATCTGGCGTTCGGCTTCGATGACACACTTCAGCAGGGGCAGCTTGCCGTTGTCGTCGTAGTAGACGCCTACGCCCAGGTTGACCTTGGCGGGGTTGGTGTCGGCACCAAACTGTTCGTTCAGACCCAGGATCGGGTCGCGCGGGGCCATTTCGACAGCAGAGAAGAGGGACATGACAGGGGGTCCGGCGGGACGTGTTGTGGAAAGAGCCGCTACCTTCAGGTAGGCTGGGCGGTTGCGCCGATTTTAACGGCGGGTCGGGAGCCGCATGAGCCACATTGACAAGATCGAGACGGACCAGCCAGCGACCGAGGGGCGTTTTGTGTCCTTTCCGGATTCGCCATTCCAGCTTTTTCAGCCGTATCCGCCCGCGGGTGACCAGCCTGCGGCCATTGACCAGCTGGTCGAAGGGATCCAGGACGGTCTGACCTTCCAGACCCTGCTCGGCGTCACCGGCTCGGGCAAGACCTTCACGATGGCCAACGTCATCGCCCGCCTCGGCCGCCCGGCGATCGTCTTCGCGCCGAACAAGACGCTGGCGGCGCAGCTCTACGCCGAGTTCCGCGAGTTCTTTCCGAAGAACGCGGTCGAGTACTTCGTCAGCTACTACGACTACTACCAGCCGGAAGCCTACGTCCCGCAGCGCGACCTGTTCATCGAGAAGGACAGCGCGATCAACGAGCACATCGAGCAGATGCGCCTGTCCGCGACCAAGAGCGTGCTGGAGCGGCGCGACACCATCATCGTCGCCTCGGTCAGCGCCATCTACGGCATCGGCAAGCCCGAGGACTACACGCAGATGCGCTTCATCGTGCGCGTCGGCGACAAGATCGGCCAGCGCGACGTGATCGCGCAACTGATCCGCATGCAGTACACGCGCAACGAGACTGATTTCACCCGCGGCACCTTCCGCGTGCGGGGCGACACGATCGACGTCTTTCCTGCCGAGCACTCGGAACTGGCGGTGCGGCTGGAGCTGTTCGACGACGAGGTGGAGACGCTGCAGCTGTTCGACCCGCTCACGGGCCGGATTCGCCAGAAGGTGCCGCGCTTCACCATCTACCCAGCCAGCCACTACGTGACGCCGCGCGAGCGCGTGCTGGAGGCGATGGAGGGCATCAAGACCGAGTTGCGCGAGCGCCTGGCCGAGTACGTCTCGCAAGGCAAGCTGGTCGAGGCGCAGCGGCTGGAGCAGCGCACCCGGTTCGACCTGGAGATGCTGCAGGAGGTCGGCCACTGCAAGGGCATCGAGAACTACACGCGCCACCTCTCGGGTGCCAAACCAGGCGACCCGCCGCCGACGATGGTGGACTACATGCCGCCGGACGCGGTGATGTTCCTGGACGAGAGCCATGTGCTGATCGGCCAGTTCGGCGGCATGTACAACGGCGACCGGGCGCGCAAGTCCACGCTGGTCGAGTACGGCTTTCGCCTGCCGAGCGCGCTGGACAACCGGCCGCTGAAGTTCGAGGAATTTGAGACCAAGATGCGCCAGGCGGTGTTCGTGTCCGCTACGCCTGCCGCCTACGAGAACACCCACGCCGGCCAGGTGGTCGAGCAACTGGTGCGGCCGACCGGGCTGGTGGACCCGGTGGTCGAGGTGCGGCCGGCCACCACGCAGGTCGATGACGTGTTGCAGGAGATCCGCCTGCGGGTCGAGGTCGGCGAGCGGGTGCTGATCACGACGCTGACCAAGCGCATGGCCGAGCAGCTCACCGACTACCTGGGCGAAAACGGCGTGAAGGTGCGCTACCTGCACTCGGACATCGACACGGTGGAGCGGGTCGAGATCCTGCGCGACCTGCGGCTGGGGACGTTCGACGTGCTGGTGGGCATCAACCTGCTGCGCGAGGGGCTGGACATTCCCGAGGTGTCGCTGGTGGCGATCCTTGATGCGGACAAGGAAGGTTTTCTGCGGTCCGAGCGCAGCCTGATCCAGACCATCGGCCGGGCGGCGCGCAACCTCCATGGCCACGCCATCCTCTACGCCGACCGCATCACCGAGTCGATGCGCAAGGCGATGGACGAGACCGAGCGCCGCCGTACCAAGCAGATCGCGCACAACGCCGCGCACGGCATCGTGCCGCAGAGCATCCGCAAGCATGTCAAGGAGCTGATCGACGGCGTCTACGGCGAGAAGTCGGGCAAGGACAATCTGCAGGAGCTCGCGCAGTTGCACGCCGCGGCGGAGGTGGAAGTGCTGTCCGAGAAAGACCTGGGGCGGCGCATCAAGCTGCTCGAAAAGCAGATGCTCGACCACGCCAAGAACCTCGAATTCGAGAAGGCGGCCCGGCTGCGCGACCAGTTGGCGCTGCTGCGCGAGCAGGCGTTTGGCGCCGCAGGTGGCGACCAGATCGCCGTGCTGCTTCCCAAGGGGGCGCGATGAGTGCCGTCCAGCGGGTGCTGATGGTGTGCACCGCCAACATCTGCCGTTCGCCCACTGCGGAGGCGGTGCTGCGCCACCGGGTCCAGCAGGCGGGGCTGCACGGGCGGATCGTGGTCGATTCGGCCGGCACCCGGGCCTCGCACGAGCTGTCCCATGCACCGGACCCGCGGAGCATCGCGCACGCGGCCCGGCGCGGCTACGATCTGACCGGGTTGCGCTCGCGACCGGTCGTGCTGGCCGATTTCCACCGGTTCGACCTGATCGTGCCCATGGACCGGACGCACCTGGACCATCTGGCCGTTCATGCGCCGGCCGATGCACTTGCCAAGGTGCGCCTGCTGATGTCGTTTGCGCCGCCCGGTGCGGGCGACGTCGTCCCTGATCCGTACTACGGCAGCGCACCCGGCTTTGAACATGTTCTCGATCTGGTGGAACTTGCGTGCGACGGCCTGCTCGAATACCTGTACTCGCCTCAGGGTGCCCGCTGACGCCACAGCTGTGACCGGCGGCGCACCTCGCTATAATCGAGTAAATCACTCGGGAAAGAGGGCGAGGGTCCAACCCGACTTGCTGCCCCGGTTCGCAGCCATCCGTTGCGGTGCCGAACGCGAGTTACAGGAGCTTAAAGCCATGCGATTGACAACCAAAGGTCGGTTCGCGGTCACCGCGATGATTGATCTGGCCTTGCGCGAACACAGCGGCCCCGTGGCCCTGGCAGCGATCAGCGCGCGCCAGCAGATTTCACTGTCCTACCTGGAGCAGCTGTTTGGCAAGCTGCGCCGGCACGAGCTGGTCGAGAGCACCCGTGGGCCGGGTGGCGGCTACTCGCTGGGCCGCAAGGCCGAGGACATCACCGTGGCGGACATCATCGTCGCGGTGGACGAAGCCATCGACGCCACCGGCTGCGGTGGTGGCGAGAACTGCATGGGCGAGGACACGGGGCGCTGCATGACGCACGACCTGTGGGCAAGCCTGAACGCCAAGATGCTGGAGTATCTGAACTCGATCTCGCTGAAGAGCCTGGTCGACGATCAGCTCAACCGCGGCGTGTCGGTGGAGGAGGCCCCCGTCAAGCGGGCCATCTCCAGCCAGCCCGTGGTCAAGCCGATCAAGATCACGGCGCCCAATTCGGTGTTTGCGCTGGGTTCGGCGCTCACCAAGTAATCACCACAGGTTCTGCGGTGCGCCGCTCATGCGAGCAGACGCTGCAGAACGACCAGGTTCAACATGGACATGACCCCGCACTTCCCGATCTACATGGACTACGGCGCGACGACTCCGGTCGATCCGCGCGTGGTGGACGCGATGATTCCCTGGCTGCGCGAGCACTTCGGCAATCCCGCTTCGCGCTCGCACGCCTGGGGCTGGGAAGCGGAAGAGGCGGTCGAGAAGGCGCGGGCGCAGGTGGCCGGTCTGATCAAGGCGGATCCGCGTGAGATCGTCTGGACCTCGGGCGCGACCGAGTCCAACAACCTGGCCCTGAAGGGGGCTGCGCAGTTCTACAAGACGCGCGGCAAGCACATCATCACGGTGAAGACCGAGCACAAGGCCGTGCTCGACACCGTGCGCGAACTGGAGCGCCAGGGCTTCGAGGCGACCTACCTCGACGTGGAGGCCGATGGTCTGCTTGATCTGGACAAGTTCAAGGCCGCCATCCGCCCGGACACGATCCTCGCCTCGGTGATGTTCGTGAACAACGAGATTGGCGTGATCCAGGACATCCCGGCGATCGGCGCGATCTGCCGCGAACACGGCGTGATCTTCCACGTCGATGCCGCGCAGGCCACCGGCAAGGTCGAGATCGACATGGGCGCACTGCCGGTTGATCTGATGAGCCTGGCCTCGCACAAGAGCTACGGACCGAAGGGCATGGGCGCGCTGTACGTGCGCCGCAAGCCGCGCATCCGCATCGAGGCGCAGATGCACGGCGGTGGCCACGAGCGCGGCATGCGTTCTGGTTCGCTGCCGGTGCACCAGATCGTCGGCATGGGGCTGGCGTTCGAGATCGCCGGCCAGGAAATGGCCGAAGAGAACGCCCGCATCGCGATGCTGCACAAGCGCCTGCTGGACGGCCTGTCGGACATCGAGCAGGTCTTCGTCAACGGCGACCTGACGCACCGCGTGCCGCACAACCTCAACATCTCGTTCAACTATGTCGAGGGCGAGTCGCTGATCATGGGTGTCAAGGGGCTGGCGGTGTCGTCGGGCTCGGCCTGCACCTCGGCCAGCCTGGAGCCCAGCTATGTGCTGCGCGCACTCGGCCGCAGCGACGAGCTGGCGCATTCGTCCCTGCGCATGACCATCGGCCGTTTCACCACGGTCGAAGAGATCGACTACGCGGTCAGCACCCTGAAGGACCGGGTCGCCAAACTGCGCGAGTTGTCCCCGTTGTGGGACATGTACAAGGACGGCATCGACATCAGTTCCATCCAGTGGGCCGCGCACTGAGCGTTTCCCGGATCCGGGTTCCAGGTTTCACGGTTTGGCAGTTTTGACAGAGCAGGCAGAGTAGGCAGCACACCATGGCATACAGCGACAAGGTCATCGACCATTACGAAAATCCCCGCAACGTGGGCGGCTTCGACAAGGGTGACGAGGATGTGGGCACCGGCATGGTCGGCGCGCCGGCCTGCGGTGACGTGATGAAGCTGCAGATCAAGGTCAACCCGGCCACCGGGCTGATCGAGGACGCCAAGTTCAAGACCTACGGCTGCGGCTCGGCGATCGCGTCGTCGTCGCTGGTGACGGAATGGGTCAAGGGCCGCACGCTCGACGAGGCCCTGACGATCAAGAACACCCAGATCGCCGAGGAACTCGCGCTGCCGCCGGTCAAGATCCATTGCTCGATCCTGGCCGAAGATGCGATCAAGGCCGCTGTCGATGACTACAAGGCCCGCCACGGCACGGCCGCGGCCACGGCCCAATGAGTTCCGCCATGGCCGTCACGCTCTCCGAATCGGCGGCACGCCACGTGTCGCGCTACATCGCCCGCCGGGGCAAGGGTGTGGGCGTCCGCCTGGGTGTCAAGACGACGGGCTGCTCGGGCCTGGCCTACAAGCTGGAATACGCCGACGAGATCGCGCCCGAGGACGTCGTGTTCGAGGACCGCGGCGTCAAGGTGCTGATCGACCCGAAAAGCCTGCCCTACCTCGAAGGCACCGAACTCGACTTCGTGCGCGAAGGCCTGAACGAAGGTTTCAAATTCCACAATCCGCGCGAGAAGGACCGTTGCGGTTGTGGGGAATCCTTCCGGGTCTGAGTCTCCCGCCCCACGACGGCAAGGGCAGGGCGCGGGCATCCATCTTGCCTGCCTGCAGGCCATGTCGGACTAGCGCGCCATGCCCTCACCATGAAACTCACTGACCACGACTTCGACCTCTTCGGCCTGCCGATGCGGTTTGCGCAGGACCGCGTGGCACTCGATGCCCGCTGGAAAGCGCTGCAGACCGAGGTCCACCCCGACCGTTTCGCCAGCGAGGGCGGCACCGCCCAGCGCGTGGCCATGCAGTGGGCGATCCGGGTCAACGAGGCCTACCAGCGCCTGAAGGATCCGCTCAAGCGCGCGGCCTACCTCTGCGAGCTGCACGGTGCGCCGATCGGAGCAGAGAACAACACCGCCATGCCAGGCGCCTTCCTGATGCAGCAGATGGAATGGCGCGAGGCGCTCGACGAGGCCCGCACGCTGGACGCGGTCGAAGCGCTGGCCGATGACGTGGTCGCCCACGAGCGCCGCCTGCAGCAGCAGCTGGCCACCCTGATCGACGAGCGCCAGGACTGGCCGGCCGCGGCCGCGCAGGTCCGGGCGCTCATGTTTGTCGTGCGCTTCGCCGCCGACGTCGACCGGCGCCTTGACGCGCTGGGACAATAGCGCCCCGCGCATTCCCGTCCCCCATGGCCCTCCTCCAGATCTCCGAACCCGGGCAGACGCCCGACCCGCACACCCGCCGCATCGCCGTGGGCATCGACCTGGGCACGACCCATTCGCTGATCGCTGCCGTGCGCCACGGTCTGCCCGAGTGCCTGCCGGATGCGCAGGGCTGCGTCATCCTGCCTTCGGCCGTGCGCTACCTGGGCGAGGGGCGCCGCCAGATCGGTGCCGAGGCACTCGCTGCGCAGGCCGACGATCCGCACAACACGCTGGTGTCGGTGAAGCGCTTCATGGGCCGGGCGCTGGCCGACATCGCCGACCGCGGGCGACTGCCATACCACTTCATCGACCAGCCTGGCATGGTCGCGATCGAGACCCGCGAGGGTGTGAAGTCGCCGGTCGAGGTGTCGGGCGAACTCCTGGCGACGCTGCGCTACCGGGCCGAGGACACCTTCAGCGACGACCTGTTCGGTGCCGTGATCACCGTGCCGGCCTATTTCGACGACGCGCAGCGGCAAGCCACGAAGGATGCCGCACAGCTCGCGGGCCTGAACGTGCTCCGCCTGCTGAACGAGCCGACCGCCGCCGCCATCGCCTACGGGCTGGACAACGCGATCGAGGGCCTCTACGCCGTCTACGACCTGGGCGGTGGCACCTTCGACATCTCGCTGCTGCGCCTGTCGCGCGGCGTGTTCGAGGTGGTCGCGGTGGGTGGCGACTCGGCGCTCGGCGGCGATGACTACGACATGCACCTGGCGCAATGGCTGCTGGCCCGCGCCGGTCTGCCCACGCTCGACACCCTGGACGCGCACGACAAGCGCGTCGTGCTCACTGCCGCCCGGGCTGCCAAGGAGGCCCTGTCGAACGTCGATACAACGACCGTGCAGGCCACGCTCCACAACGGCGTCGCGCTGACGCAGGCCGTCACCCGCGCCGAATTCGAGGCCGCCACCGACGACCTGACCCGCCGCACCCTGATGCTGATGAAGCGCGTGCTGCGCGACGCCAAGGTCACGCCCGACGAGGTGCAAGGCACGGTGATGGTCGGTGGCTCGACCCGGATGCCGGTCGTGCGCGCTGCGGTCGCCGCGTTCTGTGGCCGCGAGCCGCTGATCAACGTGAACCCGGATGAGGTGGTTGCCCTCGGCGCCGCGATCCAGGCCAACGCGCTGGCCGGCAACGCCGCGGACGGCGAGATGCTGCTGCTCGACGTGACGCCGCTGTCGCTCGGGCTGGAGACGATGGGCGGGCTGGTCGAGCGCGTGATCGAGCGCAACTCGACGCTGCCGACCGCCAAGGCCCAGGAATTCACCACCTTCAAGGACGGCCAGACCGCGATGGCCATCCACGTCGTGCAGGGCGAGCGCGAGCTGGTCAGCGACTGCCGCTCGCTGGCGCGTTTCGAGCTGCGCGGCATTCCACCGATGGCCGCCGGCGCAGCGCGCATCCGCGTGACCTTCCAGGTGGACGCCGACGGCCTGCTGTCCGTCAGCGCCCGCGAGCAGGGCAGTGGCGTGGAAGCCTCCATCGTCGTCAAGCCGAGCTATGGCCTGAGCGACGACCAGGTGGCCAACATGCTGCGCGAAAGTTTCACCGAGGCGGAGGGCGACATGCGCCGCCGCGCGCTGACCGAAGCCCGTGTCGAGGCCGAGCGCCTGACGCTGGCCACCCGGTCGGCGCTGCTGGCCGATGGTGATCTGCTCGACGAGGACGAGCGTGCCACGCTCGACCGCCTGATGCACACGCTGGCCGAAACGGCGCGCGGCGAGGACGCCCACGCGATCGACGCCGCCACCAAGGCCCTCGGCGACGGCACCGAAACCTTCGCGGCCGTGCGCATGAACCGCGGCATCCAGCAGGCCCTGACCGGCCGCCGCCTCGACGACGTTTGAGAACCTGCAAGTTCCCCCGACCATGCCCATCATCAAGATCCTGCCCCACCAAGAACTCTGTCCGCAAGGTGCGTCGATCACCGCTGCGCCGGGTACCTCGGTCTGCGAGGCGCTGCTGGAAAACGGCATCGCCATCGAACACGCCTGCGACATGAGCGCGGCCTGCACCACCTGCCACGTCGTCGTACGCCAGGGCTTCGCCTCGCTGAACGAGATGGACGAGACCGAGGAAGACCTGCTCGATCGCGCCTGGGGCCTGGAGCCTGATTCGCGCCTGAGCTGCCAGGCCATCGTCGCACAGAAGGACCTCGTCATCGAGATCCCGAAGTACACGATCAACCACGCCCGCGAAAATCACTGAGCCATGCGCCAGATCTTCCTCGACACCGAAACCACCGGTCTCAACCCCGAGACGGGCGACCGCATCGTCGAGATCGGCTGCATCGAGATGGTCAGCCGGCGCCTGACGGGCCGCCACCTGCACCTGTACCTCAACCCCGAGCGCCCCGGCAGCGAAGAGGCGACCCGCATCCACGGCCTGACCGATGCCTTCCTCGCCGACAAGCCGAAGTTCCGCGAAGTGGCGGCGGAGTTCATCGAGTTCGTGCGCGGGGCGGAACTCATCATCCACAACGCGGCCTTCGACGTCGGCTTCCTGAACGCCGAACTGCGCCGCGTGCAGCAGCCCAGGGTGGCCGAGCTGGCCGGCGGCATCCTCGACACGCTGGTGATGGCGCGCGAGCAGTACCCGGGCAAGGCGAATTCGCTGGACGCGCTGTGCCGCCGCCTGGAGGTGGACAACACCAACCGGACCTTCCACGGCGCGCTGCTGGACGCGGGCCTGCTGGCCGAGGTCTACATCCGCATGACCCGCGGGCAGAACGCGCTGGTGATCGACGCCGACGACGGACAGGACGAGGGCAGCTCGGACGACGCTGACCTGCACATCGACCTGTCGGCGTTCAGCGTGGCGGTGCTGCGTGCGAGCGAGCAGGAAATCGCCGCCCATGCCGGCGTGCTGGCCGATCTGGACAAGGCCAGCGGCGGCAAGACGGTCTGGCGAACGATTTCTGCCTGAAATGCTTGCGCTGCTGAATTCGTACGTGGCATAATTTCTTTCTTGCTGCAGCGCACTGAACAAGTCAACGCAGCGACCCGAACCAGTTTCGGGCGGTTAGCTCAGCGGTAGAGCACTGCCTTCACACGGCAGGGGTCGCAGGTTCGAACCCTGCACCGCCCACCAAACGAAGCCCCACAAAGGGCCAAGAAAGCCAAAAAGCCCTAGAGAATCAACGCTCTAGGGCTTTTTTGTTGCCCAAAGAGCCCCAAAGAACCCCACTTGAAGCCAGTCGCGCATGCGGGTAGCTTCG
The DNA here is from genome assembly GCF_013410775.1 of Sphaerotilus montanus. Classification (NCBI taxonomy): domain Bacteria; kingdom Pseudomonadati; phylum Pseudomonadota; class Betaproteobacteria; order Burkholderiales; family Sphaerotilaceae; genus Sphaerotilus; species Sphaerotilus montanus. The sequence continues at coordinate 2,671,228 of NZ_JACCFH010000001.1, forward strand.
CGGGTAGCTCAACAAGCACCCGAAGAAGTTACCCATGCCCGAGAACATCCTGAGCGATCAGGCGATCAAGAAAGCCAAGCCTGAAGCCAAGCCCCGCAAGCTGTCAGACGGTGGCGGTCTACTGCTTGAAGTGCGGCCCGAGGGCGGCAAGTGGTGGCGGCTCCGGTATCGGTTCGCCGGCAAAGAGAAGATGCTGAGTCTTGGTGTCTATCCAGCGGTTGCCCTCGCCGACGCACGCAAGCGCCGGGACGAAGCGCGTGCCCTTCTGGCTGCGGGGATCGATCCCAGCGCCGCACGCAAGGACAGCAAGGCGGAACAGGCCCGCCAGCAACATATCGAGTCGCTGGCAGCACAGGGCAAGCCCCTTCCGGGCACCTTCGAGCATGTGGCCTGTGACTGGCTGGAGAAGAAGCACGAGCCTGAGGTCAGCCCGAGGTATTCGGCCCGGTCCCGCAAGCAACTGGAGGCCGACGTGTTCCCGCACATCGGCCGGATGCCTGTGCGCGAGATCACCGCGCCTGTGCTGCTTGAGCTTCTGCGCAAGGTGGAGGCCCGAGGCGCCACCGACACCGCGCACCGGGTCAAGCAGACATGCAGCCTGGTCTTCCGCTACGCCATCACCACAGGAGACGCCGACCGCGACCCTGTGCCGGACCTGCGCGGCGCACTGGCTACGCACACCAAGCGGCACTTCCCGGCCATCACGGAGCCCGTGCGGGTCGGCGAGCTGCTGCGGGCCTTCGACGCCTACACCGGGCAGCCTGGCACGCGGGTCGCCCTGAAGCTGGCCGCGCTGGTGTTCCAGCGGCCTGGCAACCTGATCGCGATGAGGTGGGAGGATCTGGACTTGGACGCCGCCGTCTGGACGATCCCGTCCGAGGACATGAAGCGCACCAAGGGGCAGAAGATCAACGGTGCTGCGCACATCGTGCCCTTGGCCCGTCAGGCGGTGGAGCTGCTGCGCGAGCTGCAGCCGATCACCGGGCACGGGGTCCACTGCTTCCCCGGTCTGGGCAACAAGCGCCACCAGCCAATCAGCAACGTGACGCTAAACGCCGCGATGCGCCGGCTTGGCTTCTCGGGCGATGAGATGACCGCCCACGGCTTCCGCGCCCTGGCCCGCACGGTCATCGTGGAGAACCTGCCGGGCGTGGACTCCGAATGGATCGAAGCCCAGCTTGCCCACTCCAAGAGGGGGCCGCTCGGGTCTGCCTATGACCGGGCACAGTACCTGCGCCAGCGCCGCCAGATGATGCAGACATGGGCCGACTACCTGGACAGGCTGCGCGACGGGGCGCAGGTGATTCCGCTCAAGGTGGCTTGAGGGGACCAGAAGCACAAAAGGCACTAGATCGTGAATCTAGTGCCTCCGGTGCGCCGCGACCGATCCCCGATGACCATTCAGGGGGTGACGGCGCGGAAATTCTTGACCGCCCGGTCAATGGCGTCAAGGGGCGCACCCTGATTGGGGCCAGCGCCAGCAGCAGGCCACAGGGGGCGCCGATCGGGTCGGCTGGTGCGCTGGGTGCTTCAGCCTGGTGGTGGTGGCGCCACGGGGCCAGCAGGCCCGGCCCTGAGCGTGTCGGGGGCTGGTGGGTGCTGCTGGCCGGGACTCGTTTTCCAGAAAACCACTACCCCGGTCACCCTCAAAACCCTCAAAAGTCCACCGGGCAACCGGTCGGGGCTCAGGAGGTCGGCGCCGGCCAGCGCCAGCAGCAGGCCACAGGGGGCGCCGATCGGGTCGGCTGGTGCGCTGGGTGCTTCAGCCTGGTGGTGGTGGCGCCACGGGGCCAGCAGGCCCGGCCCTGAGCGTGTCGGGGGCTGGTGGGTGCTGCTGGCCGGGACTCGTTTTCCAGAAAACCACTACCCCGGTCACCCTCAAAACCCTCAAAAGTCCACCGGGCAACCGGTCGGGGCTCAGGAGGTCGGCGCCGGCCAGCGCCAGCAGCAGGCCACAGGGGGCGCCGATCGGGTCGGGTGCGTGGACTCGCCGGGGTTCGCGGGGTGTCCTGGTCAAGTTATTTCGCACAGCCCGATAGGTTGTGTGATTGCCGATTGATGCTCGAAGGCATTGGGTGGCAAGTTGCCCAGTGTGGAGTGCAGACGCACGCTGTTGTAGAAGCTGACGATGTAGTCGGCGATGTCGCTCGTGGCCTCGGCATGGTTGGCGTAATCGCGCTGCCAGACGCGCTCCATCTTGAGGTTCAGGAAGAAGCGCTCCATCACCGCGTTGTCCCAGCAGTTGCCCTTGCGGCTCATGCTGCCGACCAGGCCGTGTCTGGCCAGCAGCGCCTGATGCGCCGCGCTGGCGTACTGGCTGCCGCGATCCGTGTGGACGATCAAGCCCGGCGCAGGTTGGCGCTGCACGATGGCCAGTTGCAACGCCCGGCACACCAGCCCGGCCTGCATGTCCGGGGCCATCGCCCAGCCCACCACCTTGCGCGCAAACAAGTCCAGCACCACCGCCAGATACAGCCAGCCGCTGCGCGTGCGGATGTAGGTGATGTCGGCGACCCAGGCCTGATCGGGCCGCGTCGGGTTGAACTGTCGGGCCAGCACATTGGGCGAGATCGGCAGCGCGTGTTTGCTGTCGGTCGTGTGCACGAACTTGCGCTTCCACGTCGAGCGCAGACCATGCTGGCACATCAAACGGCGCACGCGGTAGATCCCCATGACGATGCCACGCGAGGCCACCGCCGTGCGCAGCCGTCGGCTGCCGTACGCCCCGCCGCTGGCCGCAAATGCCGCCTTCAGTTGCACGCTGGCCTCGCACACCGCCGGCTGCATTCGGCTGCGCCTGCGGGCCGCGTAGTAGCCCGAGCGGCTGATGCCCAGCACCCGGCAAACCTGCTCCACCACCGCGGCCTTCTCTTGCAGTTGCCCGACGAGCTTGAAGCTCATCGCAGTTCCCGGGCAAAGAAGGCCGATGCTTTTTTTAAAACTTCTACGTCGCCCCGGAGTTGCTTGTTCTCGGCTTCGAGCTGGCGGATGCGCTGGTGCTCCGCCGTCAACGGCTTGCCGATGCCAGGCTGCCCCAGCTGTTCCGCATCGGCCTGTGCCAGCCAGCGCCGCACCGCCGTCTCGCCCAGCTTCATGTCCCGGCAGACCTCGCCAATGCCCAGGCCCTGCGACCGGATCATCTGCACGATCTGCAGCTTGAAGCTCGCGTCAAAGACTCTTCGTTTCGTGTTCGTCACGTTCGTTGTCCAGGTGATTTCCACCTATCGGTGTGTGCGAAATCATTAGACCAGGACAGTCGGTCAGGTCATCAACGTGAATCCCCTGCGCGATCGCCTCACAGATCATCAGGATGTGCCCTTCCGGCCCCCACCGGCCGACAAGCTCAAGCTCCTTCCCTGTGGCGTGGATCAGGTTCAGTGCAGCCGCCGAGGTGGCCTTGTCCGTGAGTGCCAAGATGGCCTTGTCCTGTGCTTCGGTGTCTTGCTCGAATGCGTCAAACATTTCATGTTCCTTGTTTCTTGATTGGTTGGCGGATGTGGTTCGGCGGTTCGGCGGCGGGGGAGTCGCCAGACATGACCCCCCGCCAGAGAACGCCAGACGCAAGCACCAACCGGCCCCGCGTGCAGTGACCATGCCGGCTCTGTCAGCCTGACCGGGCGGCGAACCGCGCGCAGCGGCGCAGCTCATGCGGCGGCCCGACCATCTCACCCCCGGCGCAGCGGCGCCCGATCAGCCGCGCGCACTCGACGCAGGCGCGCATGTCGGATCCTGTGCGGTCCCGCACCAGCAGCCGATCGGCGATCTGTTCAGCGTCCGCAAGGCTGTAGCCCTGCCGCCTCAGGACCGCCACCCGCCCGGACAGTCGGCTGATCTCCTGATCGTTCAGACCCACCAGCGCCAGCACATCAGCGCGAACCGTAGGCGGGCGCGTATCGCCGGGCACGGCAGGCGCTCCAGGAGGCACACCATCCGGCCTCATCTGAGGCGGCACCGTCTCTGCCTGGGCAGCAGCCGCAGCCTCTGCAGATTCGCGCGCCAGTAGCTCAATCCATCGTCTCATCGCATCAGCTCCGGGTTGACCACATAGACCGTTCGAGGCCGGCCAATCTTGACGACCTGCCCAGCATCAACTTCCATGAGATGCCGATGCGCCACCAGCAAATCCAGGGCGGCCCCCACCACGTCACGATCCGTCAGCCCAGACCATCCGCGCTGATGGACATCGCGTGCCGAGAACATCGCCGGCAGCGCCCCGGCCTGCACCTTGCGCATGAGGGCCTTTGCAGCAGCCACCACAGGCCGGACCCCGCTTGCGTAGGCGCGGCGGGCGTGGCTCTCGAAGTAGTCGGCCAGCGCCAGCGCCTGCACCATCGCCCGACGACTCACCGGGCCAGCGTGCCCATTGATGGCGTGCAGCGTCAGTGCCAGCGCCGGGACATGCTTGCGGAACTTGGACAGTGCCCCTTCCGTGGCGGCATCGATGTCCGGCAAGCGCAGGCGTTTTTCCAGCCCGGTGCGCCACTCCTGAAACAGCTCCAGAGCATCGGGAGCGAAGCGCAGGAAGGGCACGCCCTCGGGATCGCCGTTGCGGTCCACTGGCTGCTCGGCGCCCAGGTCGGCGGCCTGCAGGCGGTGCAGGCGCTCGAACACGTCGAAGGCGGCACGCTTGGCGGCGTTGTCAGGGAGCCGGTCCACGTTGCGCCAGTCCCCGGGCTGGTCCGGCCAGCACACCAGGAACCGCTGCATCATGCCGTCATCCATCGATCCGCCCACCGATGCGCCACGGATGAAGGAGGCCAGTGGGCCGGGCTGGATGCAGCCGACCAGCGACAGGCGCACGCTCGGCACGGTCAGCGTGCCCCGGGTGATCCGGTCGAAGGTGTAGCGGCCACCGCTCCAGGATTGCAGGTAGAAGGCGCGGGCGTCGGCGGTGTCTTCGCGCTGAAGGATGGTCAGCAGGCCCCGCATCTCGTCGCGCACGCACAGCAGGCCATCCGGGTTCTCCGTCATGATCTGGCCCATTGCCTCATAGGTCAGGTCATTGACCAGCAGGCGCGGCCGGGTCGGCGCGGGCGGTTCCTCCAGGCCGTCGAAGGCGTTGCCGATCTCGGCGTGAGGGTCTTTCGCCAGCTTCTGCCGGGCCAGCTTGTCGGCGGCGTCGGTGCGCATCTTGTGCAGCCGCAGCGCGTCGGCGTGTCCCTTGGCGTCGGCGTTGAATTGCTCGGCGCTTCGGGCCTCCAGTCGTTCGATCGGGGCCAGCGCGGCGGACATCGCCGGGCTTTTCATCATCCCCGGCCTGCCGACCACCAGCGCCCACAGGTTAGGCGACTCCTGCCAATCAGTCAGCCCCTGAGGGCACACCGCCAGCCGACGCGCCACCAGCGCAGCCGCGCCCACCAGCATCGGCACGGCAACGAAGTCCGGGGGGCACTGCATGCGTTCGGAAACGTCGATCACCCAGGGGCGCAGCGCATCGGGGAGCGCCTGCAACGGCAGGGCCTCCACCGGCAGCAGATCAAGCGGCAGCGGCAAGGGCGCCGACTCGGAAATCAGGTCATCGGCTGCGGCACTCATGGCGGACATGGCATTCGTGGAATCGGTGTTGTTCATCAGTCCCCCTCAGGTGGCGGTGTTGCTGGCGTGCACGATGTCGCACCAGTCCATTTCAGGTGTCTGCGGCGTGATCACCTTGGCGGTGAGGCCGGCCCGTATCGCTCGGCTGTAGAGCTTCCCGGCAGCGGCGATGCCGGCCGGATCGTGATCCCCCCAGATCACCAGATGGCGTGTCCCGGCCGGCCACTGCCAAGCGGCTAGGGCTCCGGCGCTGTAGGCTGCACAGACAGGCATGCGGCCACCGTGGTGGCACGCCAGCGCCGTTTCCAGCCCTTCCGCCACGCCGATCACGCCCCGATCGTCTGGCGCGCTCCACAGGGCCACACCAGCGCCAGCCAGCGGGCCGCAGGTGCGAGACAGCTTCTTGACCGGGCCGGGCACGTCGGCCTTCTGACCGTCTCGGGTGAGGTAGGTTCGGTGCAGCGCCAGCAGCTCGCCGGCCGGGCTGGTGATGGCGGCCACCATCGCCGGGAAGCGACCGACCTCCTTGCCGTCATCGTCGAAGTACGGAACCGCGGGTGCGCACCGCAGCGCGGCCGGCAGTGGCCACAGCTCCACGCCAAGACGATTCCCCAGGTAGCGCACGACGGGATCACCGGGCACCAGCACCCGTGCGCGTGACCACTGCAACACAACGGCGGCGGCGTTCTTCGCCCACTTGGCCCGCTGCTCGCGCTCGCGCTGCTGTCGCTGGTGCTCTGCCCATGCCCGGGCGGCGGCGCGTTCCTCCGGATCCATCGCCCGGCCCGACTCGCTCCAGACGTAATGTCCACCCGTGCGCCAGTCGCCGAAGACGGCGGCGCGGCCATCGGTGAACAGCCGGACCCACAGCGGCCGATTTCGGCCACCGAAGCGGATGAACTCGCCGGGGATGATGTCGCGCTCGGGCGCGGTGCCCAGAACGGCGCGCAGCGTGTCCAGTAGTGCCCCACTCATGCGCGACTCACCTTCAGCGCGTTGCGCACGAAGACACGGCAGGCAATGACCGACATCCCCACCAAGGAGGGAAGATTCTGGTCTGGCACCCTCATTGCCAGCGCGATCACGCCCAGGAAGGCGTCTGCCTCCCGCAGCATCGATCGTGACAGGGTGGCGCCGGGGTCATCACTGGCCGCCAGGATCAGGGCCTTCGTGTAGTGCACAGCCTTGCTGATGTCTTCCGCATCCGGGTCGCGCCCAATAAGCGCATCCTCAGCCCGCTTCAACAGGCGCAGGGCCTCGCGTAGTGCCTTCTTGGCGATCGGGTTCATGGTCCGCACTCTTTCAAACGATTCAGCAGCCCGGCCTGATGTGCTCGGGCCGCTCGTGGAGGTGGTTCCGGGGTCAGTGCAAGGCCGCTTCAGCCAGGTCGGCGCGGCCGTCTCGAATTCGGCCCAGCACGTCAGCCACAACGCCTACGTGCTCATGCTGTTCCAGCGTCTGTGCGGTCAGCGCCAGGATCGTGTCTGCCTGGTCAGCCAGCGCCCGCGACATCTCCGGCTTTTCATCCAGCGCCTCAATCAGCGTCCCCGTCGTCAACCGAAGCGCATTGAGCTGCAAGGAAACATCCCGGCCCGTGCGTGAATGGCGAATCAGGTCAATCGCCTGGTCGATCCGGTCAAGGCAAGACTGAAGATGGCCAGGGCGGGAGAAAACAACGGTAGAGGTCATGATGCAAACAACTCTTTTTGTTTGATTTACTTTGGACATGCAGCAGCGCGACCGACTTTCGAGAGTCAGCCGAACATGCTGCGGGGAGAGAGAATCAGCGAGCCGAAAAGCGATCGCGCGGAGCTGCGAGCTGCAGGCGATCGGCGGCGAGTATCTCGAAGGCGCGAGCGCGTAGCGCGTGGCGCTTCTCTGCCTTCGAGGCGAGAAGATGCGCCAGGCGGCGGCGGTACATCTGGGTAAGGGGAACGTAGGCGCGAGCGAGCGCACCGCTTTGAATGGCGTTCGTCATGGTTTCGGGCTTTCTGCAAAAGCGGCGAAGAACCACGCGCTGCGGGGACTAGCCGAAGCGGGTGGGGATGGGGATAGTCACACGATTGCAGCCGTGCGGCCGTCCTTGCGGATAGGCCCTCCCATCCCCGAAACCTGACGGAATTCGGGCATGACAAAGCCGCGCTATCGTGGCGGCCAAACGCTGCAATTAAGGTGTGACTAGCACCGCTGCGCAGTGTGCCACCGTGGCGCCCATTGTTGCAATACCCCAGCGGTACCGCCTGTGCATGAGGACGAATCGTGCGCACGGCCTCACTCCAACTGCAGGAGAAGCTGAAGCTGGCTTCTGATGGTGTTCACCTCGCCCTGCAGGCGTGGCTTCTCGGCTCGCCGCCGCGACAGGACGGAGGCTCCGCGACTGGCCCGGGCGAAGGACTCGGCCTCAGCCCGCTCTGCAGCGGCCAGCCGGCGATCCAGGTCGGCCAGCTCATCAGCGTTCCGGCGGAACACCCGCAACAGCAGTTCACGCTCAGCGGCGATCAGGTGGGCACGGTAGGCGCGGCCCTTCGGGCTGCTGGACACCAGCGCGATGTGCTTCGCCGCATCCAGGGTCAGGGCGTAATTCGCCCCTGGCCGGCCCCCCCGGGGGTTTCCATTTTTTTTCATGAAAACCTCCCGGTAGTCCTCACCCTCCAGGAGTCCGCACCGCTTCACCTGAGCCTTGAACCAACTGGTGAAGTCCCCACTGCAGCCAAGGCTGGCATACAGGGCGCGGGCCATCACGGCGTGGTGCTCTGCGCCGACAGTGCAACGCTCGATGTCGATGTTCATGGCGCGTGTCACTGCTCGGTCGGGGTTCGGGTGGATTCAAGCCACTGGCGCACCAAGCCAGCAGACCAGCGCACGCAGCGCGGACCGGAGCGGTAATCGGCGGCCGGGAACTCGCCGGTCTTGATCTTGTTGCGGATGCTCTGCTCGCACAGGCCCGCCAAGACCGCAATCTCTTTGATGGAGAGCCGCGCCATGTCGGCAAGTCCAGAGTCAATCATCATCTTCACAGGGTTCTCGTTGACGCTCTTGGTTGCCCAAGGTTGGGCGTGGTGGTGTTTCTTTGTGAACATGCCCAATCATTTCCCGGAAAAAACGGCCCTCCGCCGTCGTTTTCCAACCCCCTGCCCAGGCCCACGACCCGAGCCAACGAAACCCGAAAAGCTGTATTTGATGAGAACTATTTGACGAAATATGGCGTTTGGGGGCGGAATTCGCCGGACTGCCCCGCGATGACCGACCGCACCAGCGCCAGCGGGTCGGCACCGACCCGGCCAGCAGCGCCAGCACAGGCGGCCACATGGCGCCACTGAAGCCGGACGACGCACCCACAGCACGCCGGCCCGGCCCGATCGGCGCCTGGTGCCGGCCACCAGCTCGATCAGCTCGGCACCGACCCGGCCAGCAGCGCCAGCGCCTCGGCATGCTCAGGGCCGGTCTGCGCCCGTGGTGCTGCTGCAGCCAGGCGGACGCACCCAGCTTCCAGCCGGCGCAGATCGGCGCCACTGCGGCCCGCTGCAGGGCGTGCAGCTCCGGCCACCGGCAGCACCAGGAGGCAGGCGCTCGGCCGGACTGGCCAGCACCTCAGCCCGGCCCCGTGGCGCCGCCGCAGCCAGGCGGACGCACCCAGCGCACCGCCCAGCACGATCGGAGCCCCTGCGGGCTACTGGCGCCAGCAGCGCCCGCGCCTCGGCCTGCTCGGGGCCGGGTCAGCCGGCCAGCGCGGGCCGCCTGAGCCCGACCGGGCGCCCCTCGGTGGACTTTTGAGGGTTTTGAGGGTGCCCGGGGTAGTGGTTTTCTGGAAACGAGGACCGGCCTGAGCGGGCCGCCTGAGCCCGACCGGGCGCCCCTCGGTGGACTTTTGAGGGTTTTGAGGGTGCCCGGGGTAGTGGTTTTCTGGAAACGAGGACCGGCCTGAGCGGGCCGCCTGAGCCCGACCGGGCGCCCCTCGGTGGACTTTTGAGGGTTTTGAGGGTGCCCGGGGTAGTGGTTTTCTGGAAACGAGGACCGGCCTGAGCGGGCTACCCGGTCACATCGCCACGAAGGCGCCTGCGCTCGCTTGAATCTCCGTCCGCAGTCTGGCGGGAGTGGTGGCGGCCCGCTCAAGGTTCGCCACACTGGTGGAGATGCGATCAGCCGCAGCCAGCAGCCGGGCACCGCCCCGGATGTGCTCATCGAACAGGGTGCCGTTCTGGTCCCGGACACGCTTCAACGCTGTCACCAGTTCGGCGAAGTCGTCACGCACATGGCGCCAAGCATGTTCGGCTGCGGAGACTTCGCACGACAGGCGAATCGACGCATCAGCGACCAGCCGTGCAACGGCGTCGATTGCCAGCCGGGCCTGAGATACGGCGCTGCGACGCATGGCAACCGATGGGTCTGGCGCCATTTCGTCGGAGACACCCGCCAGATAGTCGAGACTCACGCCGGTCTCTGCCGCCAACAGGATCAGGCTCCACAGCGGCGGCATGCGAATCCCCATCTCCCACAGAGACAACTGCGTGCCGCTCGCATGGCCGATGCGTACCGCCATCAGATGCCCGGAGAGCCCCGTTGATTCGCGGGCGATGCGGATGCGCTGCCCGATCAGCTTGCACAGGCTGTCCTTGTCGCTGACCTGGTTGCCGATCAGGGCGCGTAGTGCATCGATGTTGAAGGACTCATCAGACGGGGCAACAAATGAAGACACGGGTAACTTTCAGGGTAGCTCTACCCTGAAATGATCGCACTGCTGTGTCAAATCAACAACTTACGATGCATGTTTGAACCCTGCACCGCCACCAGATCAAGCCTCGTGAATCCATGGTTCACGAGGCTTTTTCACGTTATGGCGGAAATTTCAGTGCTCGGCATCGCATGAATGACTGGACTTCGCTCGAACTCCTATCGCCAGCATTGCAAACATTAACTGGATCAATGGCGCCCTGCGGCCTACAGTCGGTCCACCATCCAGACTGCAATCAGCGAAGGAGCGTCCCATGGCTGTCGAATCCACGCCCACCCCCCAGTGCCCGTTCCACGCGCCGCCACAGGTGACCGCGGGGGCGCCATCGAATGCCGGCTGGTGGCCTCGGCAGCTCAAGCTCCATCTCCTGCACCAGCACTCGGCGAAGTCCGATCCGCTGGGCGCGGACTTCGACTACGCCGAGGCCTTCCAGCGCCTCGACCTGGACGCCGTCGTGCAGGATCTCCACGCCCTGATGACCGACTCGCAGGACTGGTGGCCCGCCGACTTCGGCCACTACGGCCCGCTGTTCATCCGCATGGCCTGGCACAGCGCCGGCACCTACCGCACGCAGGACGGCCGGGGTGGCGCCGGCACGGGCAACCAGCGGTTCGCGCCGCTGAACAGCTGGCCGGACAACGTCAACCTCGACAAGGCCCGCCGGCTGCTCTGGCCGATCAAGCAGAAGTACGGCCGCCAGATCTCGTGGGCCGACCTGATGATCCTGGCCGGCAACGTGGCGCTGGAGTCGATGGGCTTCAAGACCTTCGGCTATGCCGGCGGGCGCGTGGACATCTGGGAACCGGAAGAGGACGTCTACTGGGGCGCCGAGAAGACCTGGCTCGCCGACCAGCGCTACACCGGCGACCGTGCGCTGGAGAACCCGCTCGCGGCCGTGCAGATGGGCCTGATCTACGTGAACCCGGAAGGCCCGAACGGGAACCCGGATCCGCTGGCTGCCGCCCGCGACATCCGCGAAACCTTCGCCCGCATGGCCATGGACGACGAGGAGACCGTGGCGCTGATCGCCGGCGGTCACACCTTCGGCAAGACCCACGGCGCAGGGGACACCAAGCACGTCGGCCCCGAGCCGGAAGCCGCGGGCATCGAGGCGCAGGGTTTCGGCTGGGCCAGCAGCTTCGGCACCGGCAGGGGCGGGGACGCGATCAGCAGCGGTCTCGAAGTCACCTGGACCACGACGCCCACCCGCTGGAGCAACAACTTCTTCGAGAACCTGTTCGGCTTCGAGTGGGAACTGACGAAAAGCCCGGCCGGCGCGCACCAGTGGACACCGAAGCAGGGCGCTGGTGCCGGCACGGTTCCGGATGCGCACGACGCCAGCAAGCGCCACGCCCCCGCCATGCTGACCACCGATCTGTCGCTGCGCGTCGACCCGGCCTACGAGGCGATCTCGCGGCGCTTCCTGGCGCACCCGGAGCAGTTCGCCGATGCGTTTGCCCGCGCCTGGTTCAAGCTGACGCACCGTGACATGGGGCCGGTGTCGCGTTACCTCGGCCCGCTGGTGCCGAAGGAAGCGCTGCTGTGGCAGGACCCGGTGCCCGCCGTCGACCACCCGCTGGTCGACGCGCAGGACATCGCCGCGCTGAAGGCACAGTTGCTGGCCAGCGGGCTGTCGATTCCGCAACTGGTCACGACGGCTTGGGCCTCGGCCGCCACTTTCCGTGGCAGCGACAAGCGCGGTGGGGCCAATGGGGCGCGTATCCGCCTGGCGCCGCAGAAGGACTGGGCGGTCAACCAGCCGGCCGAGCTGGCCCGTGTGCTGCAGACGCTGGAGGCGGTGCAGGCGACATTCAACGGGGCGCAGTCCGGCGGCAAGCGCATCTCGCTCGCGGACCTGATCGTGCTGGGCGGCTGCGCTGCGGTCGAGGCGGCGGCGCAGGCGGCAGGCCACGCGGTGCGCGTGCCCTTCACGCCGGGCCGCACGGACGCCACGCAGGCGCAGACCGACGTGGACGCCTTCGCCGTGCTGGAGCCGGTCGCCGACGGCTTCCGCAACTACGCCCGCCCGGGGCTGGAGGACTCGGCGGCCGAGCGCCTGATCGACAAGGCGCAGCTGCTGACCCTGACCGCCCCCGAGATGACGGTGCTGATCGGTGGTCTGCGCGCCCTGAACGCCAATGCGGGCGGCACCCCACACGGCGTGTTCACCCAGCGCCCCGGGACGCTGACGAACGACTTCTTCGTGCACCTGCTCGACATGGGCACGCAGTGGCAGAAATCGGCCACCGCCGCCGGCGTGCTGGAGGGCCGTGACCGCGCCACCGGTGCGTCGAGGTGGACCGGCACCGTCGTCGATCTGGTCTTCGGCTCGAATGCCCAGCTCCGCGCGATCGCCGAGGTCTACGCCAGCAGCGATGCGCAGGGCCAGTTCGTGCGGGACTTCGTGGCAGCGTGGGGCAAGGTGATGGCGCTGGACCGCTTCGATCTGAAGTGAGGCTGGCCCGGGGATGTCGCGCGGGTGCGGGCGCCTCCTGGCCTGATCCCGTATGGTCGGCAGCATGACGCTGACCAACAACCCCCACGACGCCGCCCGCCTGCGGGTGCTGATGGCCGGCCTGTCCAGCCTGATCCTGGTGCTCGGCATCGCCCGCTTCGCCTACACGCCGCTGCTGCCGCTGATGCAGCAGCAGGCCGGGCTCGGCGTGGCCGAAGCGGGCTGGCTCGCGGCGGTGAACTACGCCGGCTACCTCAGCGGGGCGGTGCTGGCGGCGTCGATCAGCGATCTGGTGCTCAAGGACCGGCTCTACCGGGCGGGCATGGTGCTGGCGGTGCTGTCCACCGTGGTCATGGCGCTGAGCACGGACTGGCGCGTCTGGGCGCTGTCGCGCTTTCTGGCGGGGCTGAGCAGCGCGGCCGGGATGCTGATGGGCACGGGGCTGATCCTGAACTGGCTGATCCGCCACCAGTACCGCAGCGAACTCGGGCTGCACTTCTCGGGCATCGGCCTCGGCATGGCCGGTTGTGCGGCGGCGGTGCTGGCGATGACCGGTGCGCAGTTCGACTGGCAGCAGCAGTGGTGGGCGTTCAGCGCCATCGCGGCGGTGCTGATGGTGCCGGCGCTGCGCTGGCTGCCGCCGCCAGACACCAGCGGCCTGACCACCGGCGGTCAGACGATGACCGACCGGCCGCCCGGCGTGCTGTTCCTGCGCGTGTTCATGGCCGCGTATTTCTGCGCCGGCATCGGCTTCGTCGTCAGCGTGACCTTCATCGTGGCCATCGTCGACCGGCTGCCGGGTCTGCAGGGCCGCGGTGCGTGGGTGTTCATGGTGATGGGGTTGACGGCCGCACCCGCGGTGATCCTCTGGGACCGCATCGCGCGCCGGCTGGGCGACATCGACGCGCTGATCCTGTGCAGCGTGCTGCACATCGGCGGCATCGTGCTGCCGATCGGCGGGACGCTGGCGGCGGCCATGGCGGGCGCGGTGCTGTTCGGCGCCACCTTCATCGGGCTGGTGAGCCTGGTGCTGTCGATGGCGGGGCGCTATTACCCGACCCGCCCGGCCAAGATGATGGGCCGGATGACGCTCACCTATGGCTGCGCCCAGATCCTCGGCCCGGCCGCCACCGGCTGGCTGGCGGCGCGCAGTGGCGGCAGCTACGTTGCCGGGCTGTCGATGGCCGCGGCGGTGATGGTGGTCGGATTGCTGCTGCTGTGCGCGCTGCGGGTCATCGCACGACGCGCGTGACTTCGCGGGCCTGCACCTCGACCACGTCGTCGCCGGACGTCGGGCGCTGGCTGCGGCCCTGACCGGGGCGGGCACCGAAGCCGGCCGACCAGCCGGCGCGGTTGCGCTGGAAGCGCAGGATGTCCTGCAGCGTCGGGCGCCGGCCGCGCAGCAGGCTCCACAGCGTGTAGGCACCTGCCACCACGACACCCGCGACCAGCAGGCTCATGAAGAAGACCGCGCCCGCCACGAGGAAGGACAGGCGCACCATCAGGCGGAGCAGGCCGCCAAAACCGTCAGTGAGGACATGCATGGGCAGTTCGATCCGTCTGGGGCTGAACAGTTCCGCGGCGTTGGCGGGTCTTCAGGCGTTGGCCACCGGGCGCAGCAGCCCGAACTGGCCGTAGCGCTGCTGCACGGCGGCTTCGATGCCGGCCGCGTCCAGCCCGCACTGCGCCAGCAGGAAGGCCGGGTCGCCGTGTTCGATGAAGCGGTCGGGCAGGCCGAGGTGCAGCATCGGCACGGTGATGCCGGCGGCGTTGAGGTGTTCGGCGACCGCCGAGCCGGCGCCGCCCATGGTGCAGCCTTCCTCGATCGTCACCAGCGCGTCGTGGGTGCGGGCGAGCTGTTCGACCAGCGCGCCGTCCAGCGGCTTGACGAAGCGCATGTTGGCGACCGTGGCGTCGAGCTTCTCTGCCGCGGCCAGCGCGGGGTAGAGCATCGTGCCGAAGGCGAGGATGGCGACCCGCTTGCTGCCCGGACGGCCCGCCACCAGGCCGGATTCACGGCGGATTTCCCCGCGGCCCCAGGGCAGCGTCTCGAAGCTGTTGCCAGCGGCCGCGACCGTGCCGACGCCGCTGCCGCGCGGGTAGCGCACGGCGACCGGGCCGTCATGGCGGAAGGCCGTCGTCAGTGCCATGCGGGTCTCGGCCTCGTCGGCGGGGGCCAGCAGCGCCATGTTCGGGATGCAGCGCACGAAGGCAATGTCATAGGCACCGGCGTGCGTTGCGCCGTCCGCGCCGACCAGCCCCGCGCGGTCGAGCGCGAAGACCATCGGCAGGTTCTGCAGCGCCACGTCGTGGATGAGCTGGTCGTAGGCGCGCTGCAGGAAGGTCGAATAGATGGCGACCACCGGCCGCATGCCCTCGCAGGACAGGCCCGCGGCGAAGGTGACCGCATGCTGCTCGGCGATGCCGACGTCGAAGTAGCGGTCCGGGAAGCGCTTGTGGAACTCGACCATGCCCGAGCCTTCGCGCATGGCTGGCGTGATGGCGACGAGCTTGGGGTCGGCCGCTGCCATGTCGCACAGCCACTGGCCGAAGACCTGCGTGAAGGTCGGCTTCGGGGGCGTGGCGGGCTTGACGAGGCCGATGGCGGGGTCGAACTTGCCGGGGCCGTGGTAAGCGATCGGGTCGACTTCGGCCAGCTGGTAGCCGTAGCCCTTCTTGGTGACGACGTGCAGGAATTGTGCGCCCTTGCGGTCGCGCAGGTTCTCCAGCGTCGGGATCAGCGCGTCGAGGTCGTGGCCGTCGATCGGGCCGACGTAGTTGAAGCCGAATTCCTCGAAGATCGTGCCGGGCACGACCATGCCCTTGGCGTGCTCCTCGAAGCGCCGGGCCAGCTCGAACAGCTGCGGCGCGTTCTTCAGCACCTGCTTGGCGCCTTCGCGGGCCGAAGCGTAGAACTTGCCGCTCATCAGCCTGGCGAGGTACTTGTTGAGCGCGCCGACCGGCGGGCTGATCGACATGTCGTTGTCGTTGAGCACCACCAGCAGGTTCGGCTCCTGGCCGGCGTGCGGCATGCCGCCGTTGTTCAGCGCCTCGAAGGCCATGCCGGCGGTCATCGCGCCGTCGCCGATGATGGCGACGCAGTGGCGGTGTTCTCCCTGGAGCTGCGAGCCCATCGCCATGCCGAGCGCCGCCGAGATCGAGGTGGACGAGTGCGCGGTGCCGAAGGTGTCGTACTCGCTCTCGTCGCGGCGCGGGAAGCCGGAGAGGCCGCCGTATTGCCGCAGCGTCGGCATGCGGTCGCGCCGGCCGGTGAGGATCTTGTGCGGGTAGGTCTGGTGGCCCACGTCCCACACCAGGCGGTCGTCGGGCGTGTCGAAGACGTGGTGCAGCGCGATCGTCAGCTCGACGGTGCCGAGGTTGGACGACAGGTGGCCGCCGGTGCGCGAGACGCTCTTGAGCAGGTGGTCGCGCAGTTCGGTGGCGAGCTGCTTCAGTTCTGGGCGCGAGAGCCGGCGCACATCGGCCGGGGACTGGATGCGGTTCAGCAGCGGATGGGCGTTCTGGGCGTTCATCGCGGGGGGATCCGTCGGTGTGCGGTCGCGGCTCAGGAGTCGCGATCGAGGATGCGGTCGGCCAGGGTGGCCAAGGCATGGACGTCACCCAGGCCGGAGGCGGACAGGGCGGACAGGGCTCGGGCGTGCAGGGTGGCGGCGCGTTCGCGCGCCCCGTCGAGGCCGAGCAGCGAGACGTAGGTGGGCTTGTTCTGGTCGGCGTCCTTGCCGGCGGTCTTGCCGAGGACCTCGGAGTTCTGGGTCATGTCCAGGATGTCGTCGACCACCTGGAAGGCCACGCCCAGGGCGGCACCGAACTCGGACAGCGCGTCCCATGTGGCAGCGGACGGCTGACCGCAGGCGGCCCCCATCAGGACGCTGTTCTGCAGCAGCGCGCCGGTCTTGCGGCCGTGCATGTCGAGCAGTTCGGTCTCGGTCAGCGGCTTGCCGACGCTGGCGAGGTCGATGGCCTGGCCGCCGGCCATGCCCTCGACGCCGGACGCCCGGGCCAGCAGGCGGCACAGGCGGGCCTGCAGCGCGTCGGGGACCACGTCGCCAGCGGCGGCGGGCGGGGGCGTGAGCACCTCGAAGGCCAGTGCCTGCATCGCGTCGCCGGCCAGCATGGCGCGCGCTTCGCCGAACTGCACGTGCACCGTCGGCTTGCCGCGGCGCAGCACGTCGTTGTCCATGCAGGGCATGTCGTCGTGGATGAGCGAGTAGGCGTGGATCAGCTCGACTGCGCAGGCCGCGCGCACTGCCGCCTCGGCATGCCCGTCGACGGCCTGTGCGGCGGCCAGCACCAGCAGCGGGCGCAGTCGCTTGCCGCCATCCAGTACGCCATAGCGCATCGCGAGGCCGAGTCCGGCGGGGGCGTCGGCGCGGACATGGACGCACAGCGCGGCTTCGACCGCTTCGAGCTGCGCGCGCATCCAGGCATCGAAGGCAGAGCGCTTCATGTGGGATCGTTCCAGGGTTGGAGCTGTCCGCCGTCCAGCACCTTGACCTGCTGCTCCACCGCGTCAAGGCGGCTGCGGCAGTAGGCCAGCAACTCGGCACCCCGGCGGTAACCGTCCAGCAACGCATCAAGCGGCATCTGCGCGGATTCGAGCGCCTGCACGAGACGATCGAGTTCGGCCAGTGCACTCTCGTAGCTGGCGGGCTCGCGGGAAGGGGAGTCGGAGGCGCTCTGGGGCATGGCGTCGGGAAAAGTCCTTGATTGTAGGGGGCTTGGCGGGGCTCGAATGTTCCGTCCTGTACACGCCGCGGCGCTGCAGGGCCGCTGAAGCCGCTGCGGTCTGCTGGGCCCTGTTGTACCCGGTGAACAGGGCGGCAGGAAATACTGCACATTTCCCGTGGCCAATGGCCGTGGTCCCGGTCTGGGTTAAAATCCGCGGTTCGCCTTGGGCGTCCGCCCACCCCGGCCCGCTGCAACACCGTCGTGTGTCGCAAAACACCTTGCCTTCGAAATGGCAAACGCCCTTGGTTGGGGCCAGAACATGGGGTGGTGGTTCGACATGGATTTTTGGAGATCCTGGGGATCATGTCCGACCTGAGCATCACACTCGACGCTCTTCAACGCAGCCGCACTCAATTGCCGGTCACGAGTTACTTCGACCAGGCCCTCTTCGACCGGGAGATGCGTCTCATCTTCCCCTCCGGTGCGCGCTACGTCGGGCACGAGCTGATGGTGCCCGAGGTTGGCGATTACCACGCCCTCGCGCACGAAGGCGAGGGGCGCGCGCTCATCCGCACCAAGAACGGCGTCGAGCTGGTCTCCAACGTCTGCCGCCACCGGCAGGCCGTGATGCTCAAGGGCCGCGGCCACACCGGCAGCAATGTCGTGTGCCCGCTGCACCGCTGGACCTACGACCTGCAGGGCCAGCTGATCGGCGCGCCGCACTTCAAGGAAGACCCGTGCCTGAACCTGCGCAACTACCCGGTGCAGGTCTGGAACGGCATGGTCTTCGAGCGGACGGACGGTGGCCGCGACGTGGCCGCCGATCTGGCCGGCATGGGGCCACGCCAGGCGCTGGACTTCGAGGGCTATGTCTTCGACCACGTCGTGCAGCACGAGTGCAACTACAACTGGAAGACCTTCATCGAGGTCTACCTGGAGGACTACCACGTCGGTCCCTTCCACCCCGGGCTGGGCAATTTCGTCACCTGTGACGACCTGCGCTGGGAGATGGGCGATGCGTACTCGGTGCAGACGGTCGGTGTGGCGCAGGGCGCGGGCAAGGCGCTGGGCAAGTCGGGCTCGCCCACTTACGAGCGCTGGCACGAGCAGGTGCTGAAGTACCAGAACGGCGTGATGCCCAAGCACGGCGCGATCTGGCTGACCTACTACCCGAGCGTGATGGTCGAGTGGTATCCGAACGTGCTCACGGTGTCCACGCTGCACCCGATCAGCCCGACGAAGACGCTCAACACCGTGGAGTTCTACTACCCGGAAGAGATCGCCGCCTTCGAGCGCGACTATGTGGAGGCCCAGAAGGCCGCCTACATGGAGACCTGCATCGAGGACGACGAGATCGGCGAGCGCATGGACGCGGGCCGCAAGGCGCTGATGCTGCGCGGGGACAACGAGGTCGGGCCGTACCAGAGTCCGATGGAGGACGGGATGCAGCACTTCCACGAGTGGTATCGGCGTGTGATGGCGTTCAAGGACTGATCGGCGCGTGGGTTCCCGCTTGCGCGGGAATGCCGGAGGTCCGAGCCACGCGGCGATGTCGAGGCCAGGGTCGTTAGCATCGGGGGCATGACTGCTCCCGTGCTGATGGTTCTGGCCTCGTTTCTCTTTGCGCTGATGGGCGTGTGCGTCAAGCTCGCCAGTGCGTACTTCGGCACCGGCGAGATCGTGATGTACCGCGGCCTGATCGGGGCGGTGGCGATGGCGGTGCTGCTGCGCGTGCGCGGGCAGTCGCTGCGCACGGCGGTGCCGTGGATGCACGTCTGGCGCAGCATCGTCGGCGTGTCCTCGCTGTGCCTGTGGTTCTACGCCATCAGCGGGCTGCCGCTGGCCACCGCGATGACGCTGAACTACATGTCGCCGATCTGGATGGCGATGTTCCTGATCGGCGGCTCGGTGCTGATGGGCGGTGCGAAGATCAACCCGCGGCTGATCGCCACCGTGCTGGCCGGCTTCGTCGGCGTGGCGGCCATCCTGCGCCCGAGCATCGACCGCGACCAGCTCTGGTACGGCGTTGTCGGTTTCGGCTCGGGCATGCTGTCGGCGATGGCCTATCTGCAGGTCACCGCCCTCGGCCGCGCGGGGGAACCGGAGACCCGCGTGGTGTTCTATTTTTCCTGCGGCGGCACGCTGGCAGGCCTGGTGCTGACGCTGCTCAACGGCGGATTGAGCCCATGGCATGGCTGGACGGCTGCCGCACTGGTGCTGGCCGTCGGGCTGTTCGCCACCGCCGCACAACTGGCGATGACCCGCGCCTTCGCGATCGGCCGACCGCTGGTGAACGCGAGCCTGCAGTACCTCGGCATCGCATTCGCGTTCGTGTTCGGCGTGCTGCTGTTCGACGATCCGGTGCATCCGCTGGCGCTGGCCGGCATGGTGCTGGTGGTGGGTGCCGGCATCACCGCGACCCGGCTGCGCCACGGCACCGGGCCGCGCCAGAATGAACGAGACACGCTGCCCCCCGACCTCGAAACCTGAAGATCCACCCAACCCCGCTGCCACCATGACGACGCTCCCGACACCCCTGATCCGTGCCGACGAACTGCGCGCCCTTGCGGGCGCCGTGTGCGTGCTCGACGCCCGCTTCGACCTCGCCCGGCCCGACGCTGGCGCCGAGGCCTTCCTCGCCGGTCACATTCCCGGAGCGCAGTACGTGCACCTCGACTGCGACCTGAGCGCCAAGGGCGACGTGCCTGCGCTGTGCGGCGGGCGCCATCCGCTGCCGACCCGTGAACACTTCGCCGCCACGGTCGCCCGGCTCGGCATCACGCCCGCCACGCCGGTGGTGGTCTGCGATGCACAGGGCGGCATGTTCGCCGCCCGCGTGTGGTGGATGCTGCGCTGGATCGGGCACACCGCGGTGGCCGTGCTGGACGGTGGCGTGGCCGCCTGGACCGCGGCCGGCGGGACGCTGGAAACCGGCGCGGCGCGGTCGCCTGTGCCGGCCTCCGCCTATCCCTTGTCCCCTGAAGCGGGGCAGCGCATCATCACGGCGGACGCCTTGCAGGCGCAACTCGGCCGCGTCACGCTGATCGACGCCCGCGCGCCGGAGCGTTACCGCGGCGATGTCGAGCCGCTGGACCCCGTCGCCGGCCACATTCCCGGTGCGCTGAACCGTCCGTTCAGCGCCAACCTGGGCGTGGATGGCCGCTTCCATGCGCCGGAGACGCTGCGGGCCGCGTTCACGCCGCTGCTTGGCGCAGGCGAGGTCGTCCACCAGTGCGGCTCGGGTGTCACGGCCTGCCACAACCTGCTGGCCATGGAGATCGCCGGTCTGCCGGCGGCCACGCTCTATGCCGGCTCGTGGAGCGAGTGGTGCCGCGACGGGCGCCGGCCGGTGGCGCGGGGCTGAACGCGGATGGCGGCTTTCTTGACGATCCTCAAGTCGGCGCCACCGCGGGCGCGCATCATGGGGCCATCTTCAGGAGGTACACCATGTACACATGCATTCTGGTTCCGACCGATGGATCCGAGATCACCGCCAAGGCGGTCGACACGGCCATCACCTTGGCCAAGACCTTCGGCGCGAAGCTCGTGACGCTGGCGGTCAAGGAGCCGTTTCCCTACAGCGCCATCTCCGAGATGCAGCCCATCCCGCCGCAGGAGTTCTTCGACGCGCAGGACCGCATCGCTAACAAGCATGTCGAGCAGGTCAAGGCGCTCTGCGCAGCCAGCGGCGTGGCCTGCACGGCGGCGACGGTCGAGGCCGTGCACCCCTGGGAAGCCGTGATCGACTACGGCAAGGAGCAGGGCGCCGACCTGATCGTGATGGCCTCGCACGGCCGGCGCGGCATGGCGGCGCTGCTGCTGGGCAGCGAGACGCAGAAGGTGCTCACGCACAGCACCGTGCCGGTGCTGGTGGTGCGTTAACGGTTGCCCAGCAGGCTGCCCAGCATCCCGCCGCCGAGCACCGAGCCTTCTTCCTGAGAGCCGCCGTTCTGCGGCGCGGCGGCGAAGATGCGGCTGGCCAGGCGCGAGAACGGCAGGCTCTGCATCCACACCGTGCCCGGGCCGGTGACCTTGGCGAAGAACAGGCCCTCGCCTCCGAAGAGTGCGGTCTTGATCTTGCCGACGTACTGGATCTCGAAATCGACATTCGGTGTCAGCGCGACGATGCAGCCGGTGTCGATCAGCAGGGTCTCGCCGTGGCGCAGTTCGCGGCGCACGATGCTGCCGCCGGCGTGCACGAAGGCCAGTCCGTCGCCTTCGAGCTTCTGCATGATGAAGCCCTCGCCACCGAAGAAGCCGACCGACAGCTTCTGCTGGAAGTGGATGCCCAGCGAGACCCCCCGTGCCGCGCACAGGAAGGCGTCTTTCTGGCAGATGAGCATGCCGCCGAGTTGGCGCAGGTCCATCGGCAGGATCTTGCCAGGGTAGGGGGCGGCGAACGCCACACGCTGCTTCGCGCTGGCGTGGTTGGTGTAGACCGTGGTGAACAGCGATTCGCCCGTGATCAGCCGCTTGCCGGCGCCGAGCAGCTTGCTCATGAAGCCGCTGCCGCCGGCGCCCTGTTTCGCACCGTCGCCGAAGACGGTGTCCATGTCGATGCCGGCCTCCATGAACATCAGGCTGCCGGCCTCGCCGATGGCGGCCTCGCCGGGATCCAGTTCGATCTCGACGAACTGCATCTCGGAGCCCTTGATCTCGTAGTCGATCGCGTCCATGGCCGTCGGTGTGCCTGCGGCACCTGGGGCGGGCGAGGAGGACGCACCGGAGAATGAATCGAAGAGGGACATGAGCGTGTCGTGGGTGGTGAGGAAGAGTGCTGATTCTCGC
This sequence comes from Sphaerotilus montanus, assembly GCF_013410775.1. Taxonomy (NCBI): domain Bacteria; kingdom Pseudomonadati; phylum Pseudomonadota; class Betaproteobacteria; order Burkholderiales; family Sphaerotilaceae; genus Sphaerotilus; species Sphaerotilus montanus. Next base: position 2,693,427 of record NZ_JACCFH010000001.1, read on the forward strand.
CTGACGCCCCCCGCACCGGTCAACGCTTCAGGGGTGCGCGCAGACGGTCGAATGCAGACGGCGCCACATACTGCAGCACCGGCTTGGCGCGCTCCTGCGGGTCCAGCGCGATGACCACGCCCTGTTCCGGGTAGAGCAGGTGCACCGTGCCATCCTGGGTGGTGAGACGTTCGGGTGCGGGGCCGAAGCGCTCGACGGCGGTGGCCTCGTCGAAGCGTGCGGCGGGCAGGAACACCAGCCCGGCCAGCGGGGCGGCGAGCGCCGTGGCCTGGTCCTGCGGGTTCAGCGTCAGGCGCCAGGTGCCGCTGGGCTGGGGCTCGCGGTGGGTGGCGCGTTCGGACCAGGCCTGGAGCGTGGCGGTGTCGGCGGCGCCGGTCAGCACCATCTTGCCCTGCACGAAGCCGGCGCGGATGTTCTCCAGATAGCCCTCCAGCGTGAAGACGCCTTGCGGATCGCGCACGAGGGCCAGTTCCAGCTTCTCGTCGGGCCAGCGCGTGGCGACCTGCTGCAGCGTGCCATGGCCGAGGTCGAGGCCGAAGACCAGGCTGCTGCCATCGGGGCGGCGCTCGATCTGCCAGGGCAGTCCGGCCAGCGGTGCTGCGGCCATGGCGGCGGGTCCGGACGCGCTCCTGAAGGTCTGCCAGACCCAGGGTGCGACCAGTGCGATCACGAGGAAAGTCAGCGTGCCGACGAGCAGCAGGGCGACCATGCGCCCGGTGCCGAGCCGAGTAGTGGGTTCATTCGATGGCATGGTTTCGAGCATACCCGGGACTTCGCCACAATCGCCGGCATGACTGAACATCTGATGATTCTGACGGGCGCGTCGCGCGGACTGGGGCTCGCGGTGGCCCGCCAGTGGCTGCAGACCTCCGGCCATGTGCTGATCGCGCTGGCGCGCCACCCGGACGCCAGCCTGGCCGACCGGGCGCAGCAGCAGGGCAGCCGCTGCCTGTCCTGGGCGCTGGATCTGGCCGATGCGCCCGCAGCGGCGCAGGCGCTGGCCGACTGGCTCGCCGCGCAGCCCGCCGACGCCTTTGCCAGCGCCACGCTGCTCAACAACGCCGGGGTGCTGTCGCCGCTCGGACCGATCGGGGCGAGCAGCGCTGCCGAGCTGTCGAACGCGCTGCGGGTCGGGCTGGAGGCGCCGATGCTGCTCACGGCCGCGTTCCTGCGCGGCACCGAAGGCTGGTCGGCGCGGCAGGCGGGCGCGGTGAAGGTGCTGAATGTCTCGTCCGGGCTGGGCCGGCGGGCGATGGCCGGCAGCGCGGCCTACTGTGCCGCCAAGGCCGGCATGGACCACTACAGCCGCGCCGTCGCCCTCGAAGAGGCGCAGCGCCCGCACCCGGCGCGCATCGTCTCGCTGGCACCGGGCGTGGTCGACACCGACATGCAGGTGCAGTTGCGTGCGGGCGATCCGGCGGCATTTCCGGACCGCCTGCGCTTCGTGCAGCTGAAGGACGCGGGTCTGCTCGACAGCGCCGAAGCGGCAGCGGCCAAGGTGCTGGCCTGGCTGGACCGGGCCGATTTCGGCGCCCAGCCCATCGCGGATGTGCGCGAGGGCTGAGGCGCTTGCCCTCGCTTCCGCACGCTGCGGGCGGCCTTATTTCCAGTTCGCCGCGATCACCGGGTTCAGCGCGGTCTGGTAGGCCGTCGACAGCGTGGTCTGACCGGCGGCCGGGGGGGCGAACGCCGCCATCGCGTTGACCAGCTGGTCCACCTGCGTGTCGAGCAGCACCTTGCCGTCGGCAGTGCGGAACTGCTCGACGTGGTAGGCCTTGCCGGCGTACCAGTTCCGCACCGTCACCTTGTCGGTGGTGCCGATGATGCTCATCTCCAGATCGCTGCCCGACTTGCGCCACCAGACCTGGTCGCGGCTGACGCCGGCGAAGAGCTGGAGCGTGTCCACGCCCGTGGTGGTGTTGTCGGATTCGAGAATGCGGTCCTGGCCCTCGCCGCGGCCGAACTGGTAGGTGTCGTTGCCCCAGGAGCCGTCGAGCGTGTCGTTGCCGGTGCCGCCGTAGAGGGTGTCGTTGCCGTAGAGGCCGTTCAGCGCGTCGTGGCCGTCGCCGCCGTGGAGCGCGTCGTTGCCCGAGTAGCTGCCGTAGAGGATGTCGTTGCCCCCCAGGCCGTAGAGCGTGTCGTGGCCCCCCGCGCCGGTCAGCACGTTCACGGCGCTGTTGCCGGTGATGGTGTTGTTCAGCAGGTTGCCGGTGCCGTTCAGGGCGGCGGTGGTGAGCAGCGTCAGGTTCTCGATGTTGGTGGCCAGGATGTGGTGGAGGCTGGCTTGCACGAGGTCGGTGCCTTCGCCCACTTGCTCGGTCACCATGTCGCCGCTGTCGTTGACGAGGTAGGTGTCGTTGCCCAGGCCGCCGACCATCGTGTCATTGCCGGTTTCGCCGGACAGCAGGTCGTTGCCGGCTTCACCGTAGAGCACGTCGTTGCCGGTGCCGCCCCAGAGGCTGTCATCGCCCGTGCCACCCGAGAGGGTGTCGAGGCCGTCGCCGCCGTAGAGCGCGTCGTTTCCGCCGTAGCCCAGCAGCTGGTCATTGCCGGCCAGACCGTTCAGCACATTGCGCAGGTCGCTGCCTTCGAGCTTGTTGGCGAGCGCGTTGCCCGTGCCGGTGAAGACCTTGCTGGCGATGTCTGCAGCGGTGTAGGCGAGGCCGTTGACGACCAGGTTTTCTAGGTTGGCACCGAGGGTGTAGCTGTCGGGTGCCACCACGGTGTCGATGCCGCCATCGGCTGCTTCGACGATGACATCAAGGACTCCGTCGGTCGGATTCCCTTCCGGGCTCCACAGGAGATATTGGTCATTGCCGGTGCCGCCGATGAGCGTGTCGCGTCCGCTGCCACCGGACAGGATGTCGTCGCCCGCACCGCCGTCGAGCCGGTCGTTGCCGCCCATGCCCATGAGCTGGTCATTGCCGGTGCCGCCGGAGATCGTGTCGGCCTGCCAGGTGCCATTGATGGCGTCGTGGCCGGTGGTGCCGGCGAAGACGAGGGCCTTGAGGTCGTCCTCCGTCCACGCGCTGCCGTCGGCGAACTGGACACGCTGCACGCCCGCCATGCGTCCGCCGATGTTGGCGCCTTCCGGCGAGGACGGGCCGTAGTTGTAGAAGCGGTCGATCGCGACGCTGTCGGTGGTGCCACGCACGGACAGGACCAGTGCGCTGCCCGAGACACGCAGGTCGATGTCGGACTTGGCGATGGCGCCGGTGAACTGCAGCGTGGTGGTGCTCATGGACGTGTCGGTGTGGCCGACGATGGTGTCCTGGCCGTCACCACGGGCGAAAAAGGCAGTCATTGAGTTCATGCTGCCGGACATGAGGACGTCGCTGCCTGTGCCGCCGTAGAAGGCCAGTGTGCCCATGTCGCCGCGCAGGATGTCGTTGCCCGCGCCGCCGTAGAGGGTGTCGCTGCCTTGGAGGCCATAGAGCGAGTCGTTGCCTTCGCCGCCCTGGAGCACATCGTCGCCCATGGCACTGCCCAGCAGGGTGTCATGCCCCGCACCGCCATCCAGCGAGTTGTTGCCGATGCCGCTTCCGGCGTCCAGCCAGTCGTCGCCTGCATCGCCAAGCAGCGTGTCGTTGCCGTCGCCGCCGTAGAGGGTGTCGTTGCCGCCCGCGCCGGTCAGCACGTTGGCGGCGTCACTGCCGGTGAGGACGTTGGCCAGCGTGTTGCCGGTGCCGGCCAGGGCGGTGCCGGTGAGCGTCAGGTTCTCGACGAAGTTGCCCAGGGTGTAGCTGAGGCTGCTGCGGACGGTGTCGGTGCCGTCGTTGCCGAGTTCGAGCACGGTGTCGCCGGTGGCGTCGACGACATAGGTGTCGTTGCCGGAGCCACCGGCCATCGCGTCGTTGCCGGCGCCGCCGTCGAGCCAGTCGTTGCCACCCATGCCGCCCAGGGTGTCGTTGCCGAGGCCGCCGGAGAGGGTGTCGTTGCGGAAGCTGCCGCGGAGGCTGTCGTTGCCGGTGGTGCCGGCGAAGACGATGGCCTTGAGGTCGTCCATCGTCCAGGAACTGCCATCGGCAAACTTGACGAGTTGCACGCCCGTCATGCCGCCGCCGATGTTGGCGCCTTCGACGGTGGGAGAGTTGTAGTTGTAGAAGCTGCTGACCGTGACCGCGTCGGTGGTGCCGCGGATCGACAGGACGAGCGCGGTGCCGGAGACCGAAACGGCGATGTCGGACTTGGCGATGGCGCCGGTGAACTGCAGCGTGCTGACGGCGGTGGCCCAGTCCTGGTGGCCGGCGATGGTGTCCTGACCGTCGCCGCGGCCGAAGTAGGCGGTCATGCTGGCCATGCCGCCGGTCAGCAGGGTGTCGTTGCCGGCGCCGCCGTAGAAGGACAGCGTGCCCATGTCGCCGCGCAGCGTGTCGTTGCCGGTGCCGCCGTAGAGGGTGTCGTTGCCCTGGATGCCGTTGAGGGAGTCGTCGCCGTCGCCACCGTAGAGCGCGTCGTTGCCGTCGTGGCCACCCAGGATGGTGTCGTTGCCGCTGCCACCGTCGATCCAGTTGCTGCCGGCACCGCCGTCGATCGCGTCATTGCCGCCGTGGCCATACAGCGTGTCGTTGCCGGCGCCGGCAGCGAGGGTGTCCGCCTGCCAGGTGCCGCGGACGCTGTCGTTGCCCGTGGTGCCAGCGAAGACGAGGGCCTTGAGGTCGTCCATCGTCCAGGAACTGCCGTCGGCGAACTTGACGAGCTGGACCCCGGTCATGCGTCCGCCGATGTTGGCGCCTTCGGGTGTGGGCGGGCCGTAGTTGTAGAAGCTGTCGATGGTGACCGCGTCGGTGGTGCCGCGGATGGACAGCACCAGCGCGTTGCCGGAGACGGACACGGCGATGTCGCTCTTGGCGATGGCGCCGGTGAATTGCAGGGTGTTGGTGCCGACCGCCCAGTCGGGATGGCCGGCGATGGTGTCGCGCCCGTCGCCGCGGCCGAAGTAGGCCGTCATGCTGGCCATGCCTCCGGTCAGCAGGGTGTCATTGCCGGCGCCGCCGTAGAAGGACAGCGTGCCCATGTCGCCGCGCAGCGTGTCGTTGCCGGTGCCGCCGTAGAGGGTGTCGTTGCCCTCCAGGCCATTGAGCGTGTCGTCACCGTCGAGACCGTGCAGCAGGTCGTTGGTGGTGGTGCCGACGAGGCTGTCGCGCCCTGCTGTGCCGTAGCGTGTGATACCCATGCATCCCCCTGAGGATTGTTGAAATTCATCAAACTCTGAACAGGGGGGGGATTTTTGCGTTTTCAGGCCATGTTGGTACGCCGCGTACCCCTTCATTCAGGGGGTGGGTGGTGCAGATCAGTCCTCGAAGTCGATGCAGCCGTCCACGGTGGCTTTCAGCGAGGCATAGAACGCGCCGGAGAAGATCATCGCGCCGGGCAGCACGAGCAGCATGGCGGCCTGTCCCAGGCCGAGGGCAGCCATCAGGCCGCCGAGCAGCAGCGACAGCACCAGATCGGCCAGCACCCAGCACACGCCGTAGACCACGAAGGCGCCGAGGTTGCGCCAGCTGGCGGTTGCGCTGATGAACAGGGCCTTGCCCAGACCGGCTCCCGTGCGCACGATGATGACCGGTGCGTGCCAGATCGTCAGCACCAGCGGCAGCAGCAGCACGGCGCGCAGCACCATGCCCTGTTGCAGGGCGCCGATGGCATCGAGCGTTGCTTCGGCAGTGGTGTCGTTGTCGCGCATCACGGTCCAGGCATCGGACATGCCGGGGTCCAGGGCATCGGCCAGCAGCAGCAGGACGAAGGAGGCGAGTGCGTTCAGCCCGCCCAGCTGCAGCAGCGCCGGACGGGCGGCCGAGCGCAGCGGGCCGATCAGGTGCGAGGGCAGGGGGCGTTCACCTGCCTGCACGGCGGCGGCGGCATCCACCCATCCGGCGGTCAGCGACGGCAGCAGCACGGCCACCAGCACCGGGCCGATCCAGGGCAGCCCGAGGAACAGTGCCAGTCCGAAAATCATCATGCCGAACAGACCAGCCAGACCGAGGGTCTGCTGGCGAGCCAGCCGGACGCCGCCGAGCATCCACTGCAGGCCGTCCCGCGGCGTTGCGACGCGTAATTTCATGGTGCCTTCATCGTGTGTGGTGCTTCAGCGCACCCAGTGCCAGGGATTGGCGACCCGCTCGCGCAGCACGCGCTCGAAGTGGGTGGGATCGTGCGGCTTGAGCATGCTGGCTTCGCGTGGCAGGTGGAAGTCCCACAGGCGCGAGGTCCAGAAGCGCAGTGCGCCAGCGCGCATCATCGCCGGCAGCAGACGCAGCTCGTCCGCGCTCATCGGGCATTCGGTGTCGTAGGCGGCGACCATCGCGCTGGCCCGCTCCTCGATGAGGCGGCCGGTGTCGAGGTCGATGCACCAGTCGTTCAGGCACACCGCGAGGTCGAACAGCCAGGTGTCGACGCCGGCGAAGTAGAAGTCGAAGAAGCCGGTCAGCTTCTCGTGGCCGGGCAGGCCGTCGAACATCACGTTGTCGCGGAACAAGTCGGCGTGGACCGGGCCGCGCGGCAGCGCCAGGTACGCGGACGTCTCGGCGAGGTGGCGCTGGAAGACCAGTTCGTCCTCGATCAGGCGGCGGGCGTTCGCGTCCATGTAGGGCACGACCACCGGCACCGTCTCCACCCACCAGTCCAGCCCGCGCAGGTTGGGCTGGTGGCGGGGGTAGTCGCGGCCGGCGAGGTGCATCCGCGCGAGCATCTGGCCGACCTGCTGGCAGTGCCAGATGGACGGTGCGAGCTGGTGGCCGCCCGAGAGCTTGTTGACCAGCGCCGCGGGCTTGCCGCAGACGGTGTGCAGGATCTCGCCGCTGGTGTCCGCCTGCGGATCGGGCACCGGGATGCCGCGTTCGGCCAGGTGCTTCATCAGGTGCAGGTAGAACGGCAGCTGCTCGAACGTGAGTCGCTCGAACAGCGTCAGCACCCACTGCTGGTCGCGGTCGGTGGTGACGAAGTAGTTGGTGTTCTCGATGCCGGAGGCAATGCCGCGCAGCGCGGTGACCGATCCCAGACCCAGACGTTCGACGAGCGCATTGGCCGCGTCGAGGGACACTTCAGTGAAAACAGCCATCGGCAACAGAAGGAAAGGAGACAGAAGGAGCGGCGAGACCAGGGCCGCATTGTAGGTGGCGGCCACGGGACGATCGCCGACAATCTCCCCATGAACCTGCCCGCCGCCGCCACTCCCGCGCCCGCCGACCGCCCCACGATGCTGCTGGTGGACGGATCGAGCTACCTCTACCGTGCCTTCCACGCGATGCCCGACCTGCGCAACGCCGAAGGCGCGCCCACCGGGGCCATCTACGGGCTGATCAACATGCTGCGCCGGCTGCGCGAGCAGATCCCGTCCGAACACGCGGTCTGTGTCTTCGACGCCAAGGGCCCGACCTTCCGCAACACGTGGTACGACCAGTACAAGGCCCACCGCCCGCCGATGCCCGATGACCTGCGGCTGCAGATCGAGCCGATCCACGAGGTCGTGCGGCTGATGGGCTGGCCGGTGCTCGAAGTGCCGGGCATCGAGGCGGACGACGCGATCGGGACGCTGTGCAAGGTGGCGGTCGAGCGGGGGCACCGCGTCGTGGTTTCCACTGGCGACAAGGACTTGGCGCAGCTCGTCAACGAACACGTCACGCTCATCAACACGATGACGAACGAGACGCTGGACATCCCCGGTGTCGTCGCCAAGTTCGGCGTGCCGCCCGAGCGGATCATCGACTACCTGACGCTGATCGGCGACGCGGTGGACAACGTGCCCGGCGTCGAGAAGGTGGGGCCGAAGACGGCGGTGAAGTGGCTGGCCGAACACGATTCGCTGGACGGCGTGATCGCGGCGTCGGCGTCGATCAAGGGTGTCGCGGGCGAGAACCTGCGCAAGGCGCTCGACTGGCTGCCGATGGGCCGCAAGCTCATCACCGTCAAGCTCGACTGCGACCTCGCGCCGCACATCGCCGACTGGCCGGTGATGGACACGCTGGCGCTGCGGCCCCTGGACAAGCCGGGCCTGCTGGATTTCTATGTCCGCTACGGCTTCAAGAGCTGGCGCTTCGAGCTGGAGAAGGAACTGCTGGCCGTCGTCGCCAATGCGGCGGCGCAGGCAGCGGCCCAGGCGGCTGCGCCGAAGCCGATCGGCCACATGGACGACCTGTTTGCCGACCCGCCGCCCGAGGTCGACACCGCCGCCGCCGCGCTGCCCGAGACCGGCCGTTACGACACCGTGCTGACCCGCGAGGCGCTCGACGGCTGGCTGGCGACGATCCGTGGCGCCGAACTGGTCGCGCTCGACACCGAGACCGACTCGCTCGACCCGATGCGCGCCCGCATCGTCGGCCTGAGCTTCGCGGTGCGGCCGCAGGAGGCGTGTTACCTCCCGCTGGCGCACGACTACGCGGGCGCGCCGGCGCAGTTGCCGCTCGACGAGGTGCTGGCGCTGCTGAAGCCGTGGCTGGAGGATGCCGGCGCGGCCAAGGTTGGCCAGAACATCAAGTACGACACCCATGTCTTCGCCAACCACGGCATCACGGTGCGCGGCTACCGGCACGACACGATGCTGGAGAGCTACGTGCTCGAAGCACACAAGCCGCACGGGCTGGAGAGCCTGGCCCAGCGCCACCTCGGCCGCAGCGGGCTGAGCTACGAGGACCTGTGCGGCAAGGGCGTGCACCAGATCCCGTTCAGCCAGGTCGATGTCGAGCGCGCGGCGCGTTATTCGGGCGAGGACAGCGAGATGACGCTGCAGGTCCACCAGACGCTGTGGCCCGACCTGAGCGCGCCCGACCACGCCGGCATGCGCCATGTCTACGAGCACATCGAGATGCCCACGTCCGTCGTGCTCGCGCGCATGGAGCGCCACGGCGTGCTGCTGGACGCGGCGGTGCTGGCGCGGCAGAGCCAGGAGCTGTCCGAGCGCCTCGTCGTGCTCGAAGCCAAGGCGCATGAACTCGCCGGGCAGCCTTTCAACCTCGGCAGCCCGAAGCAGCTCGGCGAGATCCTGTTCGTCAAGCAGGGCCTGCCGGTGAAGAAGAAGACCGCGTCCGGCGCGCCGAGCACGGACGAGGAGGTGCTGCAGGAACTCGCCGCCGACTACCCGCTGCCGGCCTGCCTGCTCGAATACCGCGGCCTGGCCAAGCTCAAGAGCACCTACACCGACAAGCTGCCGCTGATGGTCAACGCGGTCACGGGCCGCATCCACACCAACTACGCGCAGGCGGTGGCGGTGACCGGGCGGCTGGCGAGCAACGAGCCGAACCTGCAGAACATCCCTATCCGCACGGCGGAAGGCCGCCGCGTGCGCGAAGCCTTCATCGCGCCGCACGGCCACCGGCTGATGAGCGCCGACTACTCGCAGATCGAACTGCGCATCATGGCGCACCTGTCAGACGACCCGGCCCTGCTGCGTGCCTTCGCCGAGGGGCATGACGTGCACCGCGCGACGGCGAGCGAGGTGTTCGGCGTGCCGCTGGCGGAGGTGAGTTCCGAGCAGCGCCGCTACGCCAAGACCATCAACTTCGGGCTGATCTACGGCATGGGCGCCTTCGGCCTGGCGCAGAGCCTGGGGATCGAGGTCAAGGCCGCACGCGACTACATCGACCGCTACTTCGCCCGCTATCCCGGCGTGAAGCGCTACATGGACGAGACACGGACGCTGGCCGGCGCGCAGGGCTACGTCGAAACGATCTTTGGCCGGCGCATCACCCTGATCGACATCCAGGGTGGCAGCGGCCCGCGCAAGGCCGCGGCGGAACGTCAGGCGATCAACGCGCCGATGCAGGGCACGGCGTCCGATCTGATCAAGCTGGCGATGATCGCCGTGCAGGGCGCGCTGGACGCCGAGGGCCGCGCCACCCGCATGGTGATGCAGGTCCACGACGAACTGGTGCTGGAGGTGCCCGAGGCCGAACTGGACTGGGCGCGCGAGGCGATTCCGCGGCTGATGGCGGGGGTCGCTGCGCTGAAGGTGCCCTTGCTGGCCGAGGTGGGGGTCGGTCTCAACTGGGACGAGGCGCACTGAGCGTGCGCAGGCGCCGCCTGGCCCGCTGCCAGAAGGTGTTCTGCGCGGCCAGGAAGGTGCGCACCCGGGCCAGCGCGTGGGCATCGACATGGTCGGTGTCGGGCAGGCGGGTCAGCGGGCGGTCGGGCAAGGCGTCGGTCGCGTCGTAGGGGGAGCCGCCCACGCCGCAGTGCACGCCAGTGCCGTCGAAGCCTTCGTTGCGGACCAGGCTCTGGCGCGGGTAGAGCGTCATGCCGCCGTGCATGAACAAGCTCAGGTACCAGCGGATGAACCAGGAGTCGGCCTTGCCGGCGCGCTGGCGCTTCAGGATCGAGAAGTAGGGGAAGGCGCCATCGATGTCGAACTGCCGGCGCAGGGCCGACTGCTCGACCAGCATCTGGAAATCGCGCATGTCCGGGTCGAAACGGCGCCAGGCCCGGTCCCAGGTCGCCCAGCCCCACGAGGAGGCCATCGGCATGAACACCGCGTCACTGGTGCTGCCGGTGTCCACCGGGTACATGTGTCCCGACACCTGCATCACCAGCGGATTGTCCCGGTAGTGGCGCAGCGACTGGTTCATGAACGCCAGGAATGACGGCGCCAGCACCAGATCGTCCTCGACCACGATCACCCGGCCGTGCTCCTGCACGACGCGTGTCACGCCTGCAATCACCGAGTCGGCCAGACCGCGGTTGGTCGTGGATTCGATGATGACCTTGCCGGGGTGCGGCAGGGCATGGGCCATGCGCCGGACTTCCTCGACCGCGGCCGCATCGACGGCGTCTTTCGGGCCGTCGCAGAACAGGTAGAGCGGGCTGTCGAGGAACTCGGGATTGCGCGCCAGCGATTGCAGGCAGCGCAGCGTGTGGCGCGGCCGGCGGTAGAGAAACAGCGCGATGGGTGCGGCGGCGGACGAGGTGTTCGCCGGGGGGGCTGGCAGCGGATCCGTCACCAGGGGCGCAAATTCTGACGTGAGAGGCATCGGGACGCGGCGTGCGGACGTGGTCCGCGGGTGACCCGTCGTCAGGGGATTGGGCGAATACAGCAGTGCGGTCATGGGTGTGCAGCGATGAAATCGATCTGATTTCTCGACCACTGGACACTGAAAATCAATATCCGATGGGGTGTTTGCTGCACTCTATCGATACAAACTGTCTCGACGTGGCCGTGCCGCTGCGAAAGCACCGGGTTCGGGGGATTGGTACTGCGCGGATCGTAGTCCGTCGTGAAGTCTCGCCAGTATCCGGATGTATGCCCACCTCAATCGGTGCGCAGGGCGTCGTGCAGCGCGATGTACTCCAGGGTCAGGCGGTGCTTCGGATCGAGGTGCACCATCGGCAGCGCCTGTTCGTGGGATTCCTTGACCTTGACCGTGGACGACAGATAGGGATGCAGCACCGGCAGGCCCTCCGCGATCAGTTCGGCCACCACCTTGCGCGGCAGGCTGGCCCGTGCCTGGAACTGGTTGACGATGATCCCTTCGACCTGCAGCTTGCGGTTGTGGTCGGCCTGGATCTCCTGGACGTTCTCCATCAGCGCGTAGAGCGCGCGGCGCGAGAAGTCGTCGCAGTCGAAGGGCACCAGACAGCGATCGGCCGCGATCAGCGCCGAGCGGGTGTAGAAGTTCAGCGCGGGGGGCGTGTCGATGTAGATGCGGTCATAGCGGTCAGCGATCTCGTCCAGCGCGTCGCGCAGCTTGTAGATCTTGTAGCGCGATTCGAGCTTGCCCTGCAGTTCCTCCAGCGCCGGACTGGACGGCATCAGGTGCAGGTTCTCGAACGGGGTCGGCACCACGAACTCGGCCGTGCTGCGCGGGTGCAGGTTGAACTTGAGCGTCTGGTCGAAGAAGCCGGCCAGATCCACCGTCAGCCCGTCGGCCTGGCTGCCGAGCAGGTAGCGGGTGCTGTTGCCCTGGGCATCCAGATCGAGCACCAGCGTGCGCAGGCCCTGCTGTGCGCTGACGGCCGCCAGGTTGCAGGTGATGGTGGATTTTCCGACCCCCCCCTTTTGGTTGAAGACGACACGGCGCATGAGCTTGGTCCCGGAAGGTTGGTGTGACGGAGTGCTGGATTGTGCCCAGTCTGGGGGAATTTTCCGCGTTGCACCATCGCGACGTCGCATCAGGGGTGCTGCACCATTCCGGCCTGAAAATGCACCTGATGCCCCCGGTACCGGGGGCTCGGGGGATGCCGGACCAGAGGGTATCCATTCAGAATTGCACTTTTCTCATATCAGGGCAAGGGGTGGCGGTCCTCATGGCAGTACAAGACGTCTCGATCAAGTTCTCCGGTTACTGGAGCGAATACAACCGCGGGCTGATGCCGCGCCGGGCGGGCGTCTTCTGTGTCTATCGGGCGCATTTCAACGACCTGTCCAAGTCCACCACCATGCTGGAGTTGCTCTACATCGGGGGCTCGCCCAATGTGCACGAGTGCCTGGCCGAGCACCGGCTGGCCGACCAGTGGCGGGCCTGTCTCGGTCCGGACGACAGCCTGTCGTTCAGTTTCGGCTCGGTGGCCCTGCCAGATCTGGCCGCCTGCGAGACCGCGCTGGTGATGCAGCACCGGCCGCGCTGCAACGAGGCGGTGCCGCAGGTCTTTCCCTTCGACGGCCTGTCGCTGAAACTCACCCACCGCACGCCCTTGCTGCAGGGCCGCTTCTCGATTGGCGCGGGGTCGTCCGGCGTGATGCACCGCCTCCGCGGGCAATGGGTGCGCCGCGGACTCGACTTCCTCCGCGGGATCCAGCCGGGTTGAGCGGGCCGGCGGTGGTTCCGGCATCACACGCAGACATGAAGTTTCAATTTGTTTCCTTGTGGGGTGGCGCTGAAAACGGAAAAAATGTGATTTGATTGGAGTGTGACCTTGTTCACGTTCCATGAACTGAAACTGCCCTCAAGACCTGAATCAGTATCCATGCCTGCAGACGACCTGTCTCCGTCGATATTGATCGAGCAATATGCACAGCAATTGCGCGGCCAGTGGCTCCATCGTTCCTTCGGGGATATTCGATTCTGGGGATTTGCCGTGGTGCGGCCGAATGACCAGAGTTTTGTCGTCGTGTCGGTGCAGGCCGAAGGCGACCGCCTCGATCTGAGGCTGGTGCACGAAAGCCGGCAGGGCCACGAGACCGTGCTGTCGATCTGGTCGCCGCGCGGGCTGCAGCTGGCCTCCGGACTGGTGGTCGCGCGGGCGGCCCGACTCGTGCTGGGCGACTGCGAAGCCTGGTCCGAGGACGATGCGCACTACCGGATCCGGACACCACGCGGCGAGGGCAGTTTTCCCATGGAATCGACCCCGGCCTTGCGGCTGGGTTGTTGATCCTTGCCCTTCGAGGTTCCGCCATGTTTGCGCTGCACTCTGTTTCCCGGGCACTGCTGCCCCTGCTGGTCCTGTTCGGAGGCTGCGTCAGCCTCGACAGCGGCTCCGATGACGAACGCCTGCCGACCCAGCTTGCCGGCAAGGCCGAGGTGCTGGCCACCACCGACGCCGACTACCCCCGCGCTGTCATCACCTCCGCGGTCAAGGCTGCCGGTGAGGGCGGCGTGGTCGAAGGCACGGTGATCCGCCTGACGCAGGACGTGACTGTCTGGCGCATGTGGAGCGGCCCGACCAAGAAGAACGCCAGCGGTCTCACCAACCGCATCGGCGGCTGGTGGGCCTACGACGCGCCCAAGGGCACGCAGGCGCAGTACCGCACCGCCTACGAGATCTGCAACGGCTGGAACGACCTGACCTGGGTCGCGAAGTGCACGCTCAAGGCCGGCGCGGTCGTGGTGATCGGGCCGGGCCAGTCGGTGTCGGCACAGACCTGCGGCGACGTGACCGGCGTGGAGAACTATCCCGCCAACCAGAAGGACTGGCAGACCTACGTCGACAAGCCGTGGGCGCGTCCGGCCGAGCTGGTCTGTCCGGCCGACACCGAGGACTACCAGGCCGATCCGGCCGACATCTCGAAGGCCAAGGCGGCGTCCTGAGGCATCAGGCGGGCGGTGGACTGGCGTGCAGCCGGTCGCGCCGCCACAGGTCCGGGAACCACCGGATCCACAGCCCCGCGACCACCAGCACGCCCACCCCGCCGAGCAGCACCGAGCCGACCGGCCCGAGCAGCGCGGCGGTGGCGCCGGACTCGAACTCTCCGAGCTGGTTGCTCGCGCCGATGAAGATCGAGTTGACGGCGCTGACCCGGCCGCGCATGGCGTCCGGCGTGCCGAGCTGCACCAGCGTCTGGCGGATCACCACGCTGACCATGTCGGCGCCACCCGAGGCCAGCAGCGCCACCAGCGACAGCCAGAACGAGGTGGACAGCGCGAACACCAGCAGGCACAGGCCGAACACCGCCACTGCGCCGATCAGCGTGCGCCCGACGCGGCGCTCCAGCGGCCGGCGCGCCAGCCAGACCGAAACCAGCAGCGCGCCGGCTGCAGGCGCGGCACGCAGCAGCCCCAGCCCCCACGGTCCCGTGTGCAGGATGTCCTTCGCGTACATCGGCAGCAGCGCCGTGGCCCCGCCGAGCAGCACCGCGAACAGGTCCAGCGACATCGCGCCCAGCATCACCGGCTGGCCCCGCAGGAAGTGGATCCCGGCGAAGACACTGGTCCAGCTCGCCGGCTCGCGTGGCGCCGCCGGCGTGTCGTAGCGGATGCCCAGCGCCAGTCCGCAGGCGAGCAGCAGGAAACCCGTGCCGGCCGCGTAGACGACATCTGCGCCGGCCACATAGAGAAACCCGCCCAGCGCCGGCCCGCCGATGATCGCCACCTGCATGCCGCTGGAGCCAAGCGCCACGGCCTGCCCGAGCAGCGTCGGCGGCACCAGCAGCGCCGGCAGCGCCTGACTCGCGGGCATCTGGAAGGCCTTGGCCACCCCGAGCACGATCGACACCCCGAGGATCAGCTCCCGGGCCATGGCGCCGTGGTGGGTCGCCAGTGTCAGGGCCAGGGCGACGCCGGCCTGCAGCAGCGTGGCGGCCATCATGATCCGGCCGCGGTGGTGGCGGTCGGCGACATGGCCGGCCGGCAGCGTCAGCAGCAGCGCCGGCAGGAACTGCGCGAGGCCGACCAGCCCGAGGTCCCAGGCGCTGCCGGTCAGGTCGTACATCTGCCAGCCCAGCGCCACCATCAGCATCTGCGCGGCAAGCTGTGCGCTCAGCCGGGTGCACCAGAAGAAGACGTAGGCGCGGTGGGCCAGCAGCGCCTTCATGCCGCGTGGTCGCTCATGAACGGAACAGCCGCGAGTACTGCGCCTCGTGCTGCGCCGAGAGGATGGCCAGCATCGGCGTGTGCGCCTGCCGGGCGCTGTCGGGCAGCGTCAGCGCGTGTTCGACCTCGGCGGGAATGGTCTCGACCAGCGCGGCGAGGATGCGCTGGCCGGCACTCTGGCCCAGCGGTACCGACTTGATCGCGGCCTGCACCATGTTCTCGGCCCAGCCGAAGGCGTGCGCGAGCAGTGCTTCTCTCAAGGGGGCGCCGGTGCGCTCGACGGCCAGCGCGAACGCCACCGGCCAGCTCGGTGCCGGCTTCAGTGCGGCGAGTTCGGCGATCCGCTGGTCGGGGAACGCCAGGTCTGCGTCCTGCGTCGCCAGCCACGCGCCCAGCGAGCGGCCCATCTGCTCGGTCTGCTGGCGGAACTCGCTGCTCTCGCGGGTCAGGCGCACCCAGTCGTTGAGTTCGGTGATGCGGACGCTGTCGCGCTGGCGCCAGGCGGCGTGCGCCCGGGCGACCACCGACAGGTCGGCGCGGGCCAGCGCCAGGTGCAGCTGATCGACCAGCCAGCGGGACACGCCGGCCTCATCGCGCACCAACCCGGCATCAATGGCCGCCTCCAGTCCCTCGGAGTAGCTGAACCCGCCCACCGGCAGTGCGGGCGAGGCCAGCCACATCAATTGCAGCAGTGCCGACGGCGACAGCGTCGGCGGCTTGGCACGGACCCGCGGCATCAGTGGTCGTGGCCGCAGCCGGGGCCGTGGACATGCGGCACATCGGCGGCGCGCACGGCGATGTTCAACGGCTTGCCGCGCACGGGGGCGGCGACCGGCGCCAGGGCGTGCGCATGGCCGTGGTCGTGGTGGTCGTGACCGCCATGTCCGTGGCTGTGTCCGCCCGCGGCATAGGCGCCGCCCTCGGGCTCGAAGGCGGACTGCTCTTCGGTGACGATCAGGTGCATCTGGCGCAGCATGTCGGCCAGCACGTGGTCGGGCTCGAATTTCAGGTGGTCGGGCTGCAGTTCGAGCTGCACGTGGCGGTTGCCCAGGTGGTAGGCGGCGCGCACGAGGTCGAAGGGCGTGCCGTGTTCGCTGCAGGGGCGCACGACCAGCACCGGCTGCGGCGCCGCGAGCACGCGCACCATCGAGCCGTCCTCGGCGATCAGCACATCGCCGCCGCGCACCAGCGTGCCGCGCGGCAGGAAGACGCCGAGGTGGCGCCCGCTGCTGTCGGTCGCGTCGAAGCGGCTCTTCTGGCGCACGTCCCAGTCGAGTTCGACGGACGGTGCGCGCTTGAGGAGGACCTGGGCCAGACCCTGGCCGCCGGGGAGGAGTTTGTTGACGGTGAGCATGGCGTCTATTGTGCGGTGGCGCGGGCGATCTGCTGGCGTACCCAGGCGATCACGGCCTCCGGGTGGGTGAACTCGTCGGCCGAGCGCGCCGCGATGCCGGGGAAACGAGCGTTCCATATCTTCGACAGCGTCGTGCCGGGACCGAGTTCCAGCACGCACTGCACGCCGCGTTCGGCCACCGCCTCCATGCAGCGGTCCCACGGCACCGTCTGCGCCACCTGCCGGGCGAAGGCGTCGCGCAGCGCAGCCGGCCGGCGCACGACTTCGCCCGTGGCGTTGCAGACCAGCGCGGCGCGAGGCGTGGAGAAGGTGCGCGTCCCGACCACGGCGGCGAGCGCAGGCACCGCGTCGGCCAGCATCGGCGTGTGCGAGGCGATCTGCACGCCAAGCCGTGTGCAGGACACGCCGTCCGCGACGAGTTCATGCTCGGCCGCCGCCAGCGCAGTCGCCGGGCCGCCGACGATGTGGCGCTGCGGCCCGAGCCGGATCGCGACGGCGAGGCCGTGGCGCTGCAGCACCGGCGCGAGCGCGTCCGCCGCCAGGTCGCGCACCGCGAGCAGGCCGCCCGCGGGGTGGCGCGCCGCCGCGTCGTCCATGGCCTGGGCGCGGGCCTGCGCGAGGTCCAGCGCCGTGTCGGCGTCGAACACGCCGGCGATGCTGAACGCGGCGACTTCACCGACGCTGTAGCCGGCGACGGCGGTCGGTGCTGGCAGGTCCGCCCGCAGCCGCGCCCACAGCGCCAGCGCCAGGCCCGTGATCAGTGGTTGCGCCACGGCGTTGCGCGTCGCCCAGCGTGGATCGTCCAGCCGTGTGCGCCAGTCCATGCCCAGCACGGTGGTGAGTCGGTCGAGCGTCGGATCGGGCGCCTCGGTCTGCAGCAACCACGGCAGCATCGCGGGATGCTGCGTGCCTTGACCAGGGAGGAGGAGTCCCAGGCTCATGCGCTTGCGTGGGTGCCCGCTTTCGCGGGCATGACGGGTGGGGGACTGACACGCAGCACCCAGCCCGCTGCGGCCAGCACGTCAGCCGCCCCGCCGGGCGACAGGCGCCGCGCGACGAAGTGGCGGTGGATCGCCTCGGCCCGCGCGATCGCGTCGGGCTGCCACACGCCGCCGTCGGCCAGGTAGTCCTGCGCCAGCCGCTGGGCGTCGCGCAGGCCAGCGAGGCCGCCGCGGTGGGCGAGGTTGGTGTCGTCGAGCGTGGCCAGGATGTGGAAGAAGGTCTGCAGCCGCGCGTCGCGGGGGGACAGGCCGGCTGCGCGGGCGGTCTGCAGCGCGGGCACCGCGACCTCGAACAACACCGGCAACCCGCGTGCGGCTTCTTCGCCCGCGCTGCGCAGACCGAATTGCTGCGCCACGCGCTGGCCGTTTGACTCACCCGTGTGGCCGCAGCGGCGACGCAGCGCCTCGCCCCATCCGTCGAGCAGCGCAGCGCGCAGGCGGGCGGGTGTTGCCGCTGTGCCCTCGGCGTGCAGGCGGCCCGCGGCGGCGCACAGCAGGCCCAGGTTGAAGATCGCCCCGCGGTGCGTGTTGACGCCGCCGGTGGCCCGCAGCATCCGCGCTTCGGCGGCGATGCCGAGGTGCTCCAGCGTGGCGAACGGGGCGTGCTGCGCGCCGGCTTCTGCGATGCGCACGAAGTAGTGGCGCAGCGCGAACAGGCTGCGCAGGAAGGTGCCCGCGTCCATGTCGGCGTGGCTGCCGGTGTCGATGAACGAGACCAGCCCCGGCTTGGGGTAGAGCGCGAGTTCGTCGTAGAGCGCGACGGTGGCGGCGCGGCCGATGGCTTGCAGGCGCGCCGGGTCGTGTGCGACCGCGGTCGTAGTCGAAATCAATTGCGGATCAGCCATTGCGATCCCCGCTCCAGACGGACGCCGGTTCGGTGCTTGACGAGGACCGCATCAGCTTGGCCCGCGCGCCACTGCCGCCATTCACGCCACGCCACGGCCGCGCCATCCGGCAGGCCAATCTCACCGTCCAGCCGCGGGCCGCGCCAGTCGGCGTCGTCGAGCAGCGCCGCGGCGGCATCCGCCTGCGCCGCGTCCCGCACCGGCAGCCACAGGTCGAGGTCCGAGCCTTCGCGCAGGTAGGCCAACCCGGTGATCGCCTGCCAGCCGTGGCTGCCGTAGACCTGCGGCGCCACGCCCAGTGCGGCCAGCCTGTCGGCCAGCGTGGTCCAGGCGGCGCGCACCGGCGGTGCCAGCAGCGGCGTGATCGCCGTCGGTTCGGGGAAGCCGTGCGGATGGCGCAGCGCCGCCGCCGGGACCGACAGTGCCAGTCGCAGCCGCCCCCAGCATGTCGGCGCGGGCAGCCCGAGTGCGACCTGCTCTCCGTCGTCCACGCGCTGCCGGGTGACCACCAGCGGCAGGTCGTGCGCGGCCCAATGCGCCAGCGCCGCCTGGGCTATGGGTTCACGATCTATCGACTGAACGCCCGCCCAACCCTCGGGCGTCAGGCGCACGAGCTGGTGGCGCTGCAGATCCGACCCCATCACGCCGCGTTCAGCACACGCTCAATCACCGCCGCCGCGAGCCGCCGCCCACCGCGCGCCGCGCCATCCACCGCCCGCGTGTCCGTGACCGGCGTGTCCGCCAGCGCCGCACGCAGGCAGACCGCCAGGTCATCCCGCCACAGCGCCCGCACGCCGCCCATCGCCACGTAGTTCTCCACCCCCGGCGCGAACACCGGGTTGCTCGCCGACAGCGCGGCCAGCATCGCCTCGGGCAGCTTCGTCACCCTCGCCATCGCCGGCAGCCGCATCACGCGGATCTCCGCCTCCGGCAGCGCGAAGCAGCCGTCCGCGATCAGCCCCGAGGTCAGGAAGCCGCCCGACAGCGCCTGGTCGTAGACGAGGCCGAGCACGCGGTGGCCCCGCCGGCGCGCCAGGTCGATGCAGCAGCCCAGGTGCGCCATCGCGCGGTTGATGCCCATCCACTCGTCGCGTCGGCGCAGTTGCTGCCCCTGCGTGTCGACCAGCAGCAGGATCGGCCGCCCCGGGTGGTCGCGCAGCGTGTCGAGCACCCCGCGGGCCTGCGCCAGCGCGAGCGCCACGCCGATCGGCGCGTGGTTCGTCGTGCCGAGCACGGTGATCGTCTGGCCGTCGAACTCGGCGTGGCCGTGCAGGAAATCGCCGTCGGCGACGAGGTGGTGCGCGTCGCCGAACAGGCGGTGGGCGAGGGTGGGCCAGTCCATCGGGAGGCTTTCGGTGTTCAGGGGTGGAGCGGCGTCGTCGCCAGCCGGGCGGCGAGCAGCGCGTGCTCGGCTTCGAGCGAAGCCATCGTGAGTGGCTGCGAGGCGTTCAGGGAATCGATCGCGGCCGCGCGGAAAGCGGCCACGTCGTCGTCCACCAGCCGGTCGCAGTCGCCGCTCTCGGCGCGGTGGCGCCCGCCGGTCGTGCGCCAGACCAGCGCGCGGTCACGCGAATCGAACTCGTCCACGCCGTGCGACGCCTCGATCACCTCCGGTCCCGACATCGCCAGCCGCCCCGTCTCGCTGATGACGAGGTGATCCGCACACCGCGCCACCAGCCCCATGCCGCCGAAGCAGCCGTTGGCGCCGCCGATCAGCACGATCACCGGGATGCCCGCCGCGCGCACGTCCAGCACGGCGCGCATCACCTCCGACACCGCGATCAGCCCCGCGTTCGCCTCGTGCAGCCGCACGCCGCCCGACTCCGCCAGCAGCACGACCCCCGCCGGCCGCTCGCGCAGCGCCCGCCGCAGCCAGCCGACCAGCTTGGCGCCATGCACCTCGCCGACACCGCCGCCCATGAAGCCGCCTTCCTGCGCGCCGACAAAAACCGTGTGTCCGTCCAACTGCGCTCGGCCGATCACCACGCCGTCATCGAAGGACGACGGAACGCCGAGCTGCGCGAGGTGCGGGCTGGTGAGCCGCTCGGACGGCGGCAGCCATTCGTGGAAGCTGTCGGTGTCGCACAGCCGCGCCAGGCGCTCGCGGGCGGTGCATTCGGCGTAGCTGATGTTCATGGGGCCACCTTCAATCCGGCCACGGCCTGGTCCAGCCGCAAGCTCACCACGGCAGGCGTCGCGCCCATGTCATTCACCGAGACGGTCACCCCCGCCAGGTGGTGGCGTTCGTGGAAATCGCGCACCACGGCGGCCCAGATCGCCTCGAAGCCGCGCGCCGAGGTCTCGATGCCGACGCTGCAGCGGTCGTGTGCCGCGGGCTCGACCATCACCTCCAGGTTGCCCGAGCCGACCACGCCGACCAGCACCGGCGTGAACGCGGCGGGGTGGCGGTGGCCGTCGAACTCGAAGTGCATCGACTCGATGCTGGTGGAATTTGTCATGTCGTCACCGTCACTGTCACCGTCGTCATCACCAGTTCCTGAAGCGCGCCGGCGGCTGGTACAGCCCACCCGACGCCCGCACCAGATCGCGCATCGACCGCGCCGCCAGCAGGTTGCGCGTCGCGTCACGCTGGTCGATGCCCAGATCAGCGGCGCGCCGGATCACGCCGCGGTCGCGCAGGTTCTCCACCATCCGCCGATCACGCCCGAGCCCGACCGGCGTGTAACCCGCCACGCCGCGGATCGCCTGCTCGCGCTCCTCGTCGGTGCGGCACAGCAGCAGGTTGGCGATGCCTTCCTCGGTCAGCACATGCGTCACGTCGTCGCCGTAGACCATGATCGGCGGCAGCGCCATGCCCGCCTGTTCGGCCAGCGTCCAGGCGTCCAGCCGCTCGACGAAGGCGGGCTGCATGTGTTCGCGGAAGGTCTCGACCATCTGCACCACCAGCTTCTGGCCGCGCGGCGTGCCGCGGGCGCCGGTCAAGCCTTCGCGGGCCTGCGCACCCGCCTTGAGCCACGCGGGGCTGGCGTGACGCCGTCCGCGTGCGTCAGATCCCATGTTCGGCGCGCCACCAAAGCCGGTGATGCGGCCGAGCGTCGCGGTGGAGCTGTTGCCGGCGAGGTCCATCTGCAGCGTCGAGCCGATGAACAGGTCGCAGGCGTAGTGGCCCGCCGCTTGCGAAAACGCCCGGTTGCTGCGCAGCGAGCCGTCCGGGCCGGTGAAGAACACGTCCGAGCGGGCGCGGATGTAGTCCTCCATGCCCAGCTCCGAGCCGAAGGAGTGGATCGACTGCACCCAGCCCGCCTCGATCGCCGGGATCAGCGCCGGGTGCGGGTTCAGCGCCCAGTGCTGGCAGATCTTGCCCTTCAGCCCGAGCGACTCGCCGTAGGTCGGCAGCAGCAGCTCGATCGCCGCCGTGTCGAAGCCGATGCCGTGGTTCAGCCGCTGCACGCCGTATTCGGCGTAGAGCCCCTTGATGGCCATCATCGCCATCAGCACCTGGATCTCGCTGATCTGCGCCGGGTCGCGGGTGAACAGTGGCTCGATCACGTTGGGCCGCGGCGCCTGCACGACGAAGTCCACCCAGCCGGCCGGCACGTCCACGCGCGGGACGTGGTCGACGATCTCGTTGACCTGCGCGATGACGAGGCCGCCGCTGAAGGCGGTCGCCTCGACGATGGCGGGTGTGTCCTCGGTGTTCGGGCCGGTGTAGAGGTTGCCGTCGGCGTCGCTGCTGTGCGCGGCGATCAGCGACACGCGGGGCGTCAGGTCGACGAAGTAGCGCGCGAACAGCTCCAGATAGGTGTGGATGGCGCCAATGTGGATCTGCCCCTGCGACACCAGCGACGCCAGCCGCCCGCCTTGTGGCCCGGAGAACGAGAAGTCGAGCTTCGACGCGATGCCGAGGTCGAACACGTCCAGATGCTCCGGCAGCGCGAGCACCGACTGGACCATGTGCAGGTCATGCACCCGCTCGGGATCGACCTGCACCAGCGCCTTGGCGAGGAAGTCGGCCTGCTTCTGGTTGTTGCCCTCCAGGCAGACGCGGTCGCCCGACTCGATCACCGCGTGCAGCAGATCGACGACCGCGCCCGTCTCCACCCGCTTGCCGCGCAGGCGGGTGCCCAGGGTGTCGGCGGCGCGGGCGAGCCGGGCCTGCCGGTTCTGCGCGCGGTGGTTCCAGGTGCGGTCCATCGCCGGGGTCACTCCAGCTTGATGTTGCCGGCCTTGACGACGTCGGCCCAGCGCTTGGTCTCGGCTACCACGAAGTCACCGAACTCCTTGCCGGCCATCGTCGGCGTTTCCGAGCCGATGTTGTTCCAGGCGGTCTTCAGCTCGGGGCTGCCCAGCGCGGTCTTCAGCTCGGCGGACATCTTGTCCACGACCTCCTTCGGTGTGCCCTTGGGCGCCCAGAGGCCGTACCAGGTCGCCACCTTGTAGGTCGGCACGCCCGCTTCCGCCGCGGTCGGGATGTCCGGGAAGCCCGGCGCCCGCTTGTCACTGGCCACGGCGATGGCGCGCAGCCGGCCGCTCTTGATGTGGGTTGCCGAGGAGCCGAGGCCGTCGAACATCATGTCGATCTGGCCGCCCATCAGGTCTTGCAGCGCCGGCCCGGCACCGCGGTAGGGGATGTGCGTGATGAAGGTCTTGGTCTGCATCTTGAACAGCTCGCCCGCCAGGTGGTGCGACGAGCCGTTGCCGGCGGAGCCGTAGGTGAGCTGGCCGGGCTTGGACTTGATGTAGGCCAGCAGCTCGTTCAGGTTCTTGGCGGGCACCTTCTGCGGGTTCACGACGATGACCTGCGGCACGCTGGAGACCAGCGCGACGGGGATGAAGTCGTTGAGGAGGTTGTAGTCGAGCTTGGGGTAGACGGCCGGCGCGATGGCGTGGTGGACGGCGCCCATGAACCAGGAGTAGCCGTCCGGCGCAGCCTTGGCCGCCACCCCGGCCCCCAGATTGCCGCCGGCGCCGCCCTTGTTGTCGATGATGAGTTGCTGGCCGAGCTGTTTCGACAGCACCGCCGAGAGCGGGCGGGCGAAGGCGTCGGTGCCCCCGCCGGCCGGGAAGGGCACGACCAGTGTGATCGGCTTGGTCGGCCAGGCGGTCTGTGCCATGGCGGGCAGCCCGATGGCCAGGGTGCCCAGCAGGCCGAGGCCGGTCAGGCCCAGGGCGTGGCGACGGGTCAGGGGTGCGGGTGTGGGCACAGGCGAAAGCGAAGGCATCTGGGTCATCGGTTGTCTCCGGAAAAATTCTTTTCAGCCATCAATGTATACATTGAACATTGAATTGAATGCAAATTCAATCCTGAGGGATACCCTTGGTGCCGTGCAGGCCAAGCCTGAGACAATTCGAGCCATGAAGATCTCCGAGCGCCTGTGTGAAACCATCGAAGAGCTGATCGCCACCGGCGAGCTGGCGCCGGGCAGCGCGCTGGACGAGGCGATGCTGGTCGAGCGCTATGGGGTCTCGCGCACGCCAGTGCGCGAGGCGCTGATCCAGCTGGCCGCGGAGGGACTGGTGGAGTTGCGGCCGCGGCGCGGTGCGGTGGTGGCGCAGGCCACGCCGCAGCGGCTGGTCGAGATGTTCGAAGTGATGGCGGAGCTGGAAGCGATGTGCGCACGGCTGGCCGCCCGGCGCCTGCACGACGCCGATCTGGTGGCGCTGGAGGCGGCGCTGGCCTGCTGCGATGCGGCCGCCGCGCAGCGTGACCCGGACGCATACTTCTACGCCAACGAGGAGTTCCACCGGGCGCTCTACACCGCCTCCCACAACGACTTTCTGGTCGGGCAGACGCTGGCGCTGCAACGCCAGCTGCGTCCCTACCGCCGGCTGCAGCTGCGGGTGCGCCACCGGATGCAGCACTCGCTGACCGAGCACGCCGAGATCCTCGTCGCCCTGCGGCAGGGGGACGCGGTGCAGGCCATGGAGGCGACCCGGCGCCACGTCGTCGTGCAGGGCGAGCGGTTCGCCGACCTGCTGGCGAGCCTGCAGCAACTCGCCGCGGCATAGGCCGCGCCGCCGGGGCTGGCGTTATGCTGGCCGGCATGGCACTCGACACCCTTGATTTCCAGTCCGGCGACCACCCTGTCGCCAGCCTCATCGTCCTGCACGGCCTTGGCGCCGACGGCAACGACTTCGTGCCCATCGCGCGCGAACTCGATCTGTCGGCGGTCGGCCCGATGCGCTTCGTGTTCCCGCACGCGCCGATCCGGCCGGTCACCATCAATGGCGGCATGAAGATGCGCGCCTGGTACGACATCTACACGCCCGATCTGGTGCGCCGCGAGGACGAAGCCGGCCTGCGCGCCTCGGTCGCCGACGTGCAGGCGCTCATCGACCGCGAGGCCGCGCTCGGCATCCCGCCCGAGCGGGTCGTGCTGATGGGCTTCTCGCAGGGCTGCGCGGTGGCGCTGCTGGCCGGTCTGCGTGCGCCGCAGCGGTTGGCGGGCATCGCGGGCCTGTCCGGCTACCTGCCGCTGGCGGCGACCACCGCGGCCGAGCGCAGCACCGCCAACCAGGACGTGCCGGTGTTCCTGGCGCATGGCCGCTTCGATCCGGTCGTCGTGCCCGCGCGCGGTGTGGCCTCGCGCGAGGCGCTGCTGGCGCTGGGCTACGGCGTCGAGTGGCACGACTATCCGATGGAGCACTCGGTCTGCCCGGAAGAAGTCGAGGACCTCAACGTCTGGCTGCTGAAGGTGCTGGGCGCGCCAATCTGATCCAGGGCAAGACTCGGTCATCCGCAGTGCGCCATCCGCGGGACGGGGCGCCCATACTCGACACCGTACCCACCTGACCCGGGTGCACGGAGGTGTTGACCATGGCGATGATCCCGAAGACCCGGCTGAAGCGGCCCCTGGCCCTGGTGGCGGCAGCATCGGCGACAGCCACTGCTGCGTTGCTGCTGGGTGGCTGCAGCGTGGAGTGGATGAACCTGCAGCCTGCCCGCGAGCTGGCCGAGCAGGCGAAGCCGCCGGGCGAGGTCTATGCCGGCTGGCGCGTCTACCAGGACAAGTGCGCGCAGTGCCACGGTGCCGAGCCGCTGGGCACTTCGCGGGCGCCCAATCTGGTGATCCGCCTGCGGGACATCGGCCCGCAGCGCTTCGCCAGCCTGGTGCTCACCCGCTACGACTTCAGCCTGCCCGGCATGCCGCCGCGCAGCGACGCGCCGATCCCGGACGCGCTGATCGACGAGGTCGTGGCGCGCAAGGCCGGTGACATCGCCATGCCGGCGTGGCAGGGCGAGCCGCGGGTCAACGCCCACATCATGGATCTGTACGCCTACCTCTCGGCCCGCGCGCAAGGCACGCAGGGTCCGGGCCGTCCGGCGCCGTAGCCTCCGACGCTCAGGGCACCAGCACCAGCAGCCAGTTCACCAGCATCCGCGCATCGCCTTCGCTGATGGCGGTGGCGTTGGGCGGCATCGCGGTGGCGCCGGTCTTGCCGGTCCAGTGGCGCGACTGCGGGTTGGAGCCGGTCATCACGGTCTGCGTGAGCCGGTCCGAAGCGGTGGGGTCATCCCGGTACTTCAACGCGATCTCGCGCCACGCCGGCGCAATGGGCGGCAGACCGTCGGCGCGTTTTGTGGCGGGCAGCACGCTGTGGCAGGCCATGCAGCCGCTGTCGGTGGCGAGCTTGAGCAGGGCGGCGTCGTTCTCGGCCGGGGTGGCCTGGGCGGCCGGACTGGTGGCGAACAGCGCCGCAGCGGCGACAGACAGCAGGGCACGGAAACGAAATCGGCAAACAGGGGGCATGGTCGGGTGACCTCTCTGGAGAATGTCTCTGGGGGACGTCTTGGGGACGAACCCGTGCAGCCTAGGCCCTCGGCGGGTGCAGGGATTGAGCTGCATCAAGTTGCCTCGGCGCGCTATGCTGGTCCGCATGGCCCTCATCCGCATTTCCCACCAGACCGTCTACCGCTACCGTGAACCGGTGCAGTTCGGCGAGCACCGCTTCATGTGCCGCCCGCGGGGCAGCCACGATCTGCGCCTCGTCGAGACCGGCCTCACCGTGTGCCCGACGCCCAAGCTGCGCTGGATCCACGACGTGTTCGGCAACTCGGTGCTGGTGGCGACCTTCGCCGAGAAGGCGTCCGAGCTGGTCTTCGAGTCCACCTTCACGGCCGAGCATTACCCGGTCGATCCCGACGTGGAGCTGATCGAGCCCTACGCCGAGACCTTGCCCTTCACCTACGACGCCAGCGAGATCCCGGACCTGTCCCGCGTGATGGAGCGCCATTACCCGGACCCCCGGCACCAGGTCGATGCCTGGGTGCGGGCGGTGTGCGCCGAAGCCGGCACGGCGCGGACGCTGGAAGTGCTGTTCGCCATCACCCGCGCCATCCAGGCCCAGTTCGCCTACGAGTCCCGCGACGACGAGGGCACACGCACGCCCACCGACACGCTGGCCCGGGGCAGCGGCAGTTGCCGGGACTTCGCGCTGTTCATGATGGAGGCCGTGCGCAGCCTCGGCCTGGCCGCCCGCTTCGTGTCCGGCTACCTCTATGGCGACGTGCTGCCGGACGGCGCCGCGGCGGTGGTCGGCGGTGGCGCGACCCACGCCTGGGTCGAGGTCTACCTGCCCGGCGCCGGCTGGCTGCCGTTCGATCCGACCAACGCGATCATCGGCGGGCGGCACCTGATCCGTGTGGCGACGGCACGCGATCCCTCGCAGGCCGCGCCGCTGCGGGGCAGCTATGTCGGACCAGCGGACGCCTACCTCGGCATCACGGTCAACGTGACCGTGGGGGTGGTCCATGTGCCCGACACCGGCACCGCCCCTGAGGCGTCTGTGCCTTGAAGCGCCGCCCGCCTCAGCACAGCAGCCGGATTGCCAGCCGCTCGTGCCACGCCCGCGCCTGCCAGACGGCCAGCGCGTTGTCGGCAAAGAACTTGCCGGTGTCGGTCATGCGGAAGTAGCGCAGGCCTGGGAAGCCTGCCGGGTTGTCGTATTCGGCGACCAGGCCGTAGTCGTGCAGCGGCCGGAACGCGGACATCAGCCGCGCGCCATCCAGCACGCAGTTCCGCGTCTCCGTGTCCATGACGACGATGACCCGGCCCCGGCGCAGGGCGGCCAGCGCGTCGATGAACTCGCTGAGGTTGAGGATGATGGAGGGGGTGGGCGAGAGGGTGCTCATGCTGCGGCTGCCTTTCGGTGCGGTAGGGCAGCCATCAGCGATCGACCTGACCGGGGGCAGGGCCCAGGGCCAAGGCCATTTGCAGGAGCTGCAGGGTCCACGATAGCCCTGCTGACTCGAAGCTGACGAAGAGAATTGGAGAACCTTTGCCGGCTTCCAGGACTTGCGCACGGTCGCCAGCGTGCGCAAGGTCCGTCAGAACAGGAAGTAGCGCTGCCCCATCGGCAGACTCGTCGCCGGCTCGCAGGTCAGCAGTTGCCCGTCCGCCCGCACCTGATAGGTCTGCGCGTCGATCTCCATCACCGGCAGATAGTGGTTGTGCACCATGTCGGCCTTCTTCGCGGTGCGGCAGCCCTTCACCGCCGCCAGCGTCTTGCGCAGACCATACGCCGCGCCCACTCCGCCCGCGAGCGCCGACTGGCTGACGAAGCTCAGCGATGTCCGCGTGAGCGCGCCGCCGTAGGAGCCGAACATCGGCCGGTAGTGCACCGGCTGCGGCGTCGGAATCGAGGCGTTTGGATCGCCCATCGCGGCCATCGCGATGAAGCCACCCTTGAGCACCAGGCTCGGCTTCACGCCAAAGAACGCCGGCCGCCAGAACACCAGATCCGCCCACTTGCCGACCTCGACCGAGCCGACCTCGTGGCTCACGCCGTGGGTGATCGCGGGGTTGATGGTGAGCTTGGCGAGGTAGCGCTTGATGCGGGCGTTGTCGTTCCGGTCGGTGTCGCCGGGCAGCTTGCCGCGCTGCGACTTCATCTTGTGCGCCGTCTGCCAGCAGCGGATCAGCACCTCGCCGACACGGCCCATCGCCTGCGAGTCCGACGAGAACATGCTGATCGCGCCGAGGTCGTGCAGGATGTCCTCGGCGGCGATCGTCTCGCGGCGGATGCGCGATTCGGCAAAGGCCAGATCCTCGGCGAGCGACGCATCCAGGTGGTGGCACACCATGAGCATGTCCAGATGCTCGTCCAGCGTATTGATCGTGTACGGCCGCGTCGGGTTGGTGGACGAGGGCAGCACGTTGGCCTCGCCGACCACCTTCATGATGTCGGGCGCATGGCCGCCGCCCGCGCCTTCGGTGTGGAAGCTGTGGATGGTGCGGCCCTTGAAGGCGGCGACCGTGTCCTCGACGAAGCCGGACTCGTTGAGCGTGTCGGTGTGGATCGCGACCTGCGTGTCGGTGTCCTCGGCCACGCCCAGGCAGCAGTCGATCGCCGCGGGCGTCGTGCCCCAGTCCTCGTGCAGCTTCAGGCCGATGGCGCCGGCGTCGATCTGCTGGCGCAAGGCTTCCGGGCGGCTGGCGTTGCCCTTGCCGAGGAAGCCGATGTTCATTGCGAAGGCATCCGCCGCCTGCAGCATCCGGGCGATGTTCTCGGGGCCGGGGGTGCAAGTGGTCGCGAACGTGCCGGTCGCCGGACCCGTGCCGCCGCCGAGCATCGTGGTGACGCCGGAGGTCAGCGCCTCCTCGATCTGCTGCGGGCAGATGAAGTGGATGTGGCTGTCGATGGCGCCCGCCGTGACGATCATGCCTTCGGCGGCGATCACCTCGGTGCCGGGGCCGATGACGATGTCCACGCCGGGCTGCACGTCCGGGTTGCCCGCCTTGCCGATGGCGCAGATGCGGTGGCCGCGCAGGCCGATGTCCGCCTTCACGATGCCCCAGTGGTCGAGGATCAGCGCGTTGGTGATGACGCAATCGACCGCATCACCCGGGCCGGGGCCGTTCGGGCGCTGGCTCTGGCCCATGCCGTCGCGGATGGTCTTGCCGCCGCCGAACTTCACTTCCTCGCCGTAGCCACCGGCCCGCAAGGTCAGGTCTTGTTCGACTTCGAGGATCAGGTCGGTGTCGGCCAGTCGCAGCCGGTCGCCGACCGTCGGGCCGAACATCTCGGCGTAGGCACGCCGCGGGAAGGTTGCAGAGGACGTCGCCATGGTCAAAGTGCTCCCTGCACGAGGCCGCGGAAGCCCCACACCTGCCGGTCCCCGGCGAAATCGCACAGCTCGACCGTGCGCTGCTGGCCCGGCTCGAAGCGCACGGCCAGCCCGCTGGCGATGTTGAGCCGCATGCCGTGCGCGGCGGCGCGGTCGAAGCGCAGGCCGGCGTTGGTCTCGGCGAAGTGGTAGTGCGAGCCGACCTGGATCGGGCGGTCGCTGGCGTTCTCGACCACGAGGGTCAGCGTGCGCCGGCCGGGGTTGAGGGCGTGTTCGCCGTCGTCGGTGAAGAGTTCTCCGGGGATCATCGGGTCACCTCGCGGTCGGTCATTTCTTGCGCGTGAACCACAGCGCGGCGCCGATCCCGGCGGCCAGCAGGTAGCCGATCACGTCGGTCGAATGCCAGTGCGAGATGCCGGGCAGGCCGTGGCCTTCGTGGGCGAGGGCGGAGTGGGACAGCGCCGTCAGGGTCAGCAGCGCGGCGGCAAGGCGGAGGGAATGCTTCATGTTGGTGCGTCGCGTGGTGCGGTTCAGGCAATGGGTTGGTGCACGGTCACCAGCTTGGTGCCATCGGGGAAGGTGGCCTCGACCTGGATCTCGGGAATCATCTCGGCGATGCCGTCCATCACGTCCGAGCGGCGCAGGATGGTCTTGCCCTCGCTCATCAGCGCGGCCACGGTCTTGCCGTCGCGGGCGCCTTCCATGATGGCGGCGGTGATCAGCGCGATCGCTTCCGGGTAGTTGAGCTTCAGTCCGCGGGCCATGCGGCGTTCGGCCAGCAGCGCGGCGGTGAAGATCAGGAGTTTGTCTTTCTCGCGGGGAGTGAGTTCCATGGCGGGGGGAGGTTGGGCTGGTGCGTTTCTTGAGTGCGAGAGCGGCATGACCACTGCCGCCGGAGATTCAGCGATCTTGTCTGCACAGGCAGATTTCGGGCCAACCCCTGCAAACCCGCAGGGCCAGGCCGCTGCGTCGGCCGAGCCACAGCAGCGGGTCATCAAGATCCGCCGCGACTACAACACCTGGGTCGCCAGCGAGACGCTGGAGGACTACGCGCTGCGCTTCGCCCCGCGCAGCGCCCGGCGCTGGAGCATCGGCCGGGTGGCCAACACGGCGCTCGGGGGGGCTGCATCGTTTCTCGTGCTGGAGGCGGTGGGTGCCACGCTGCTGGTGCGCTACGGCTTCACGAACGCGGCGCTGGCGATCCTGGCGACCGGGCTGGTGATCTTCCTGGCCGGGCTGCCGATCAGCCTCTGTGCGGCGCGCCATGGCGTGGACATGGACCTGCTCACGCGCGGCGCCGGCTTCGGCTACATCGGCTCGACCATCACCTCGCTCATCTACGCGAGCTTCACCTTCCTCTTCTTTGCCCTCGAAGCGGCGGTGATGGCCTATGCGCTGGAGCTGGCGTTCGACATTCCACCGGCCTGGGGCTACCTGGTCTGCGCTGCCGTGGTGCTGCCGCTGGTGACGCACGGGGTGACGGTGATCAGCCGGCTGCAGGTCTGGACGCAGCCGCTGTGGGCGCTGATGCTGGTGACGCCCTACGTCTTCGTGTTCCGCGAGAACCCGGGCGTGCTCGACGGGCTGGTCGGCTACGGGGGCGAGCGCGGGCTGACGGCGTTCGACCCGCTGGCCTTCGGTGCGGCGATGACGGTGGGCATCGCGCTGATCACGCAGATGGGCGAGCAGGCCGACTATCTGCGTTTCATGCCGGAGCAGACCCGCGAGAACCGCTGGCGCTGGTGGGCTGGCGTGGTCGCGGGCGGGCCGGGCTGGGTGGTGCCGGGCGTGCTGAAGATGCTGGGCGGGGCGCTGCTGGCCTATCTGGCGATCCGCCACATGGTGCCGGTGGAGCGGGCGGTCGATCCGAACCAGATGTACCTCGCGGCCTACGAGTACGTCTTCCCGCACTACGGCTGGGCGGTGGCCGCCACGGCGCTGTTCGTCGTCGTCTCGCAGCTCAAGATCAACGTGACCAATGCCTACGCCGGCTCGCTGGCGTGGTCCAACTTCTTCTCGCGCGTGACGCACAGCCACCCGGGGCGCGTGGTCTGGGTCGTCTTCAACACCGGCATCGCGCTGATGCTGATGGAGCTGGACGTGTTCCAGGCGCTCGGCCACGTGCTGGGGCTGTACGCCAACATCGCCATCAGCTGGATGATGGCGGTCGTGGCGGACCTGGTCATCAACAAGCCGCTGGGCCTGAGTCCGAAGGGCATCGAGTTCCGCCGCGCCTACCTGTGCGACATCAACCCGGTCGGCGTGGGCGCGATGGGGATCGCGTCGGCGGTGTCGGTGGCGGCGCACCTGGGGCTGTTCGGCGACATGGCGCAGGCGTGGTCGGCGCTGATCGCACTGGTGACGGCGCTGGTGGCGTCGCCGCTGATCGCGTGGTGGACGGGCGGGCGCTGGTACCTGGCGCCGCGCGTCGGCGTGCCGGACGAGGCACCGGGGCAGGAGGAGCCGGTGGGCCGCTACCGGCGTTACGCCACGCTGCAGCGCTGCACCGTCTGCGAGCGCGACTACGAGGGGGAGGACATGGCGCACTGCCCCGCGTACGGCGGCCCGATCTGCTCGCTGTGCTGCACGCTGGACGCCCGCTGCCACGACCTGTGCAAGGCGCCCGAGGCCAGCCTGTCGGCGCAGTGGTCGGCGGTGCTGCGCTGGGCGCTGCCGCGCAGGGTGTGGCCGTATCTGGACAAGGGGCTCGCCCACTACCTGCTGCTGATGCTGGTGGCGGCGCCGTTGCTGGGCGGGCTGGCGGTGGCGCGGCGCGAACTGGCCCTGCCGACGCTGGCGCTGGTGGCCGGGGTGGTCGCGTGGTGGCTGGTGCTGGCGCACCGCAGCCGTCA
Organism: Sphaerotilus montanus; assembly: GCF_013410775.1. Taxonomy (NCBI): domain Bacteria; kingdom Pseudomonadati; phylum Pseudomonadota; class Betaproteobacteria; order Burkholderiales; family Sphaerotilaceae; genus Sphaerotilus; species Sphaerotilus montanus. The sequence goes on from NZ_JACCFH010000001.1 coordinate 2,725,684, forward strand.
GGTCGCGCAGGAAGAAGCCAACCGCCAGACCCAGGCCCTGCACGCCCAGACCCTGGCGCTGCGCCACGAGATCGCCTCGCACCAGGCCACCGACCGTGCCCTGCAGCAGGCCAAGCGCCAGGCCGACGCCGCCAACCAGGCCAAGAGCCGCTACATCACCACCATCAGCCACGAGCTGCGCACGCCGCTCAACTCCATCCTCGGCTACGCGCAGCTGCTGGAGGACGACGAGGCCATGCCCCCGGCGCGCCAGCAGGCGGTGCGCGTGATCCGCCGCGGTGGCGACCACCTGCTGACGCTGATCGAGGGCACGCTCGACATCGCCCGCATCGAGAGCGGCAAGCTGCGGCTGGAGGTGCGCCCGATGCGCTTCGCCGACACGATGGACGAGATCGCCCGGCTGTTCGAGCTGCAGGCGGCGGCCAAGGGCATCGGTTTTCGCTGCGAGTTCTCCAGCCTGGGCGATGCGGCGCGCGTGCCGGCCTGCGTGCGCGCCGACGAGAAGCGGCTGCGCCAGATCCTGATCAACATCGTCGGCAACGCGATCAAGTTCACCCGCGAGGGGGCGGTGGTGCTGCGGCTGCACCACGCCCGCGAGATGGCGCGCTTCGAGGTCATCGACTCCGGCCCCGGCATGACGCCGGAGGAACTGGCGCGCATCTTCGAGCCCTTCGAGCGCGGCTCGGCCACGGGCGGCGCAGTGACCGGCGGCGCGGGGCTGGGCCTGACGATCAGCAAGATGCTCACCGACCTGATGGGCGGCGAGCTGACGGTGGAGAGCACGCCCGGCGTCGGCACCACCTTCCGGCTGCGGCTGTTCCTGCCCGAGGTGCGCGGCGCGCTGGTCGCGCAGGCCGTGGCCCGCCGGCGGCGCACCGGCTACACCGGCCCGCGCCAGTGCGTGCTCGTGGTCGACAACGAGGAAGTGGACCGCGGGCTGCTCGTCAGTCTGCTGCAACCGCTGGGTTTCACCATCCGGCAGGCTGCGAGCGGTGAGGCCTGTCTCGCGCTGATGGCCGCGCTGCAGGACGGCCGCGACCCTGGTCCGGCGCCGGACGCCCTCTTCATGGACCTGGCGATGCCCGGCATCGACGGCTGGGAGACCCTGCGGCGCCTGCGTGCCGCAGGGCTGGGCCGGCTGCCGACGGCCATCGTCTCGGCCAATGCCTTCGACAAGGGGCTCGACAACGACGTCGGCATCCAGCCGGCCGACTTCCTGGTCAAGCCGGTGCGGGTGGACGAGCTGCTCGACTGGCTCGGCCGGCGGCTGGCCCTGCAATGGATCGAGGCGCCTGCCACCGCCTCGGCCCGAGCTGCCGAGGGGGCGCAGCCGGCCGCGGCCATGCCGGACGCCGGACGGCTGCGCGCGTTGCACGAGGCCGTCTCGCTCGGCCATGTGCGCGGCGTGCTGCGGCTGCTGGATCTGCTGGACGCCGAACGGCCCGACTGCCGTGATTTCTCAGACCGGCTGCGCACGCTGGCGCGGCAATTCCAGCTGGATGCCATGAGCGGATTGCTCCGCCAGGCCCTCGATGTCTCAACCCACGCCGCTTCCGGGGCGAATCCTGATGAACCTCCTGCCTGACCGAACCGACCGCAGCGCCGACGTGGTGCTGATCGTCGACGACATGCCCGACAACCTGGCGGTGCTGCACGACGCGCTGGACGAGTCAGGCTACACCGTGCTGGTCGCGCTGGACGGCGAGACGGCCCTCGACCGGGCGGTGCGGGCGCAGCCGGACGTGATCCTGCTCGACGCGGTGATGCCGGGCATGGACGGGTTCGAAGTGGCCCGCCGGCTCAAGGCCGATCCCGCCACCGCGTCGATCCCGGTCATCTTCATGACCGGCCTGACCGAGACCGAACACGTCGTGGCGGCCTTCGCGGCCGGTGGCTGCGACTACGTCACCAAGCCGATCCGTGCCCGCGAGGTCATCGCCCGCATCACCGCGCACACGCTGGCCGCCCGCGAGCAGCAGCAGGCGCGCAACGCGCTCGACGCGTTCGGCCACGCGACGCTGGTGGTGCGGCGTGCCGACGGCCGGCTGGTCTGGCAGACGGCGCTGGCGCGGCAGATGCTGGAGACGCACTTCCAGTCCGACGGCCGGCGGGCGCCGACGCCGCTGCTGTCCTGGCTGCAGCACGAGACGGCGCGGCTGGGTGCGATCGAGGGGCTGGTGCCCGGCTCACCCTCGGTGACGCTGGAGACCGGCACCGGCCGGCGCCTGCGCTTCACGCTGCACGAGGCGACCGGCGAGGGCGAGTGGATGCTGGTGCTGCGCGAGGCCGACGACGCCGCCGCGCTGGAGGCGCTGGCGCTGGCCTTCGGCCTCACCCCACGCGAGGCCGAAGCGCTCTACTGGGTTGCCAAGGGCAAGACCAACCGCGACATCGGCGACATCGTCGGCGCCAGCCCCGCGACGGTGAAGAAGCACCTGGAGCACGTCTACGAGAAGCTCGGCGTCGAGACGCGCAACGCGGCGGCGGCGGTGGCGATGGCCAAGGTGCCGCAGTTGGGACGGTGAGCGGGCCTGTGGCCTCCATGGGCTGGCCTCTATGGTGTGGCGCCAGGCGAGGGGGCTGGCGACCGCTTGTTCGCGTCTACGCCATCTGGCGTATTTCACGATCCGACCCCGGCCGGGACACTGCGTGCATCCGATCCACCCGCTTACCAGCCCCTTCCGGAGTCACCCAGTCATGAAGATTGTTTCTGCTTCCCGTCGTGCGTTTGCCCAGAAGCTCAGCGCCGTTGCCCTCGGCGTCGCCGTGACCACGCTGCCGCTGCTGGCGCACGCTGCCGACACCATCAAGGTCGGCGTGCTGCACTCCCTGTCGGGCACGATGGCCATTTCGGAAACGGTCCTCAAGGACGTGGCCCTGATGACCATCGACGAGATCAACGCCAAGGGCGGCGTGCTCGGCAAGAAGCTCGAACCCGTGGTGGTCGATCCGGCCTCCAACTGGCCGCTGTTCGCCGAAAAGGCCAAGCAGCTCATCGACCAGGACAAGGCGGTCGTGACCTTCGGCTGCTGGACCTCGGTGTCGCGCAAGTCGGTGCTGCCGGTGTTCGAAGAGAAGAACTCGCTGCTGTTCTACCCCGTGCAGTACGAGGGTGAAGAGCTGTCGAAGAACGTGTTCTACACGGGTGCGGCGCCGAACCAGCAGGCCATCCCTGCGGTCGAATACCTGATGAGCAAGGACGGCGGCTCGGCCAAGCGCTTCGTGCTGCTGGGCACCGACTACGTCTACCCGCGCACGACCAACAAGATCCTGCGTGCCTTCCTGAAGTCCAAGGGCGTGGCCGAGTCGGACATCATCGAGGAGTACACCCCGTTCGGTCACAGCGACTACCAGTCGATCATCGCCAAGATCAAGAAGTTCTCCAGCGAAGGCAAGAAGACCGCCGTCATCTCGACCATCAACGGCGACTCCAACGTGCCCTTCTACAAGGAACTGGGCAACCAGGGCCTGAAGGCGACCGACGTGCCGGTGGTGGCGTTCTCGGTGGGTGAGGAAGAGCTGCGCGGCGTGGACACCAAGCCGCTGGTGGGTCACCTGGCCGCCTGGAACTACTTCATGTCGATCAAGAACCCGGCCAACACCGCGTTCATCAAGCAGTGGAGCGAGTACGCCAAGGCCAAGGGCATCGCCGGCCACAAGGACAAGCCGCTGACCAACGACCCGATGGAAGCCACCTACCTCGGCATCCACATGTGGGCGCAGGCGGTCGAGAAGGCCAAGTCGACCGACACCGACAAGGTGATCGCGGCGATGGCGGGCCAGACCTTCAAGGCTCCGGGCGGCTTCATGTCCACGATGGACAAGGAAAACCACCACCTGCACAAGCCGGTCTTCATCGGCGAGATCAAGGCGGACGGCCAGTTCAACGTGGTGTGGAAGACGCCGGGTCCGGTCGTGGCCGATCCGTGGAGCGACTACATCGCCGAGAACAAGGGCAAGAAGAACGTGCCCGAGAAGAAGTAAGGCTGCTGGCGATGCGCACCCGGTTCCTGCCCCTGTTGTTCAGTGGCCTGCTGTGGTGCGTGGGCGCGGTGCACGCGCTCACGCCGCAACAGGCGCTTTCCCTCTCCACAGGCGAGACCGATGCGCGCATCGCTGCCTTGAACCAGGCGGCGGCCGAGGCCGACCCCGCGCTGGCCGACTTCGTGCGGGCCTTGCTGGACGGCGAAGTCAAGGTCGCCGCCGGCAAGGTCTTTGTCGTGCGGGGTGACGCCACCGCCCCCGACACGGCCGAAGACGTCATCAACAACAACCGCATGCGCGGCGCCCTCGAAGCCGCGCTCGGCGCCTTGAAGCTCGTGTCACCCGACGTGCAGGTGCGCACCGAGGCGTTGGACGAGCTGCGCAAGCAGTCGCTCGAAGAGGCGCAGTTGCCGCTGATCGAGAAGGCCTACGCCGCCGAGACCGACGCGACGCTGAAGGCGCGCCTGGAGCTGATGCGCGCCACCATCCTGATCACCTCGGCCGATCCGGCCAAGCGCCTGGCGGCGGCCCAGTCGCTGGCCGGCAGCAGCGAGCCGGCGGTGAAGAGCCTCATCCAGGAGCGCCTCGTCGCCGGTGCAGAAACCGACAACGCCGTGCGCGGTGCCTTGCTGACCGCGCAGAGCGCCGTCGAAGGCCGGCTGGCCTGGGGCGAGCGGCTCGGCGTGGTGTTCACCGGCGTCAGCCTGGGCTCGATCCTGCTGCTGGTCGCCCTGGGTCTGGCGATCACCTACGGCCTGATGGGCGTGATCAACATGGCCCATGGCGAGCTGATGATGATCGGCGCCTACGCCACCTACCTGGTGCAGAACCTTTTCCGCCAGTACCTGCCCGCCAGCCTGTTCGACTGGTACATCGTGCTGGCGATCCCTGCGTCCTTCGCGGTGGCGGCGCTGGTCGGCGCGGTGCTGGAGCGCACGGTGATCCGCTGGCTCTACGGCCGCCCGCTCGAAACCCTGCTCGCCACCTGGGGCATCTCGCTGGTCCTGATGCAGGGCGTGCGCACGCTGTTCGGCGCGCAGAACGTTGCGGTCGAGAACCCGTCCTGGCTCTCCGGCGGCGTGCAGGTGATGTCGAACCTGATCCTGCCGTACAACCGGCTCGCCATCATCGCCTTCGCCTTCCTCGTGCTGGCCGGCGTGACGCTGATGATCAACCGCACGCGGCTGGGTCTCTTCGTGCGCGGCGTGACGCAGAACCGCCGCATGGCCGCCTGTGTCGGCATCAACACCGCCCGCATCGACACGTATGCCTTCTCGCTCGGTGCCGGCATCGCGGGCCTGGCCGGCTGCGCGCTGAGCCAGATCGGCAACGTCGGGCCGGACCTGGGCCAGAGCTACATCGTGGACGCCTTCATGGTGGTCGTCACGGGTGGCGTTGGTCAGCTCGCCGGCACGGTCTACGCCGCGCTCGGGCTGGGTGTCCTGAACAAGTTCCTCGAAGGCTTTGCCGGCGCGGTGCTGGCCAAGATCATGGTGCTGGTGTGCATCGTGGTCTTCATCCAGAAACGTCCGCAGGGTCTGTTCGCCATGAAGGGCCGGAGTGCAGAGGCATGAGCGCCGTGATGACCAATTCCCTCCTGGGCGCCAAGGGCTGGGCCGCCGTGATGGCCGCGACGGTCACCGTGGTCGTGCTGGTGCCGATCCTGAACCTGCTGGTGCCGGCCGACAGCGCCTTCCACCTCAGCGACTACGCCGTCAGCCTGATCGGCAAGATCATGTGCTACGCGATCTGCGCGCTGGCGATGGACCTGATCTGGGGCTACACCGGCATCCTGAGCCTCGGCCACGGCCTGTTCTTCGCGCTCGGCGGCTACGCGATGGGCATGTACCTGATGCGCCAGATCGGCCGCGACGGCAACTACAAGAGCGACCTGCCGGACTTCATGGTCTTCCTCGACTGGAAGGAATTGCCCTGGGCCTGGACCTTCTCGGACAGCTTCCTGTTCCAGATGGCGCTGGTCGTGCTGGTGCCGGGGCTGCTGGCGCTGGTGTTCGGCTTCTTCGCCTTCCGCAGCCGCATCAAGGGCGTGTATTTCTCGATCATCACGCAGGCGATGACGTTTGCCGCGATGCTGCTGTTCTTCCGCAACGAGACCGGCTTCGGCGGCAACAACGGCTTCACCGACTTCAAGCGCATCCTGGACATCCCGCTCGCGCAGCCGTCGACCCGCATGACGCTGTTCGTGCTGACGGGCCTGACGCTGATCGGCTTCTACCTGCTGGCACGCTGGATCGTCGGCAGCAAGTACGGCCGCGTGCTGCAGGCCATCCGCGACGCCGAGACCCGCGTGATGTTCACCGGCTACGACCCGATCGCCTACAAGCTGAGCATCTGGACCTTCAGCGCGGTGATGTGCGGCGTGGCGGGCGCGCTCTACGTGCCGCAGGTGGGGATCATCAACCCGGGCGAGATGAGCGCGGCGGCCTCGATCGAGATCGCGATCTGGACGGCGGTCGGCGGGCGCGGCACCTTGATCGGCCCGATCCTCGGCGCGTTCTTCGTCAACGGCGCCAAGAGCTGGTTCACGCAGGTCTTCCCCGAGTTCTGGCTGTACTTCCTCGGCGCGCTGTTCATCGCGGTGACGCTGTTCCTGCCGCGCGGCATCGTCGGCCTGTTCGACAAGTTCTCGTCCGCTGCGGCCAAGGGTGACAAGAAGGAGAAGCGCGCATGACGCCCGACCTGATGGAATCGATGTCCGAGCTGCGCGCGCGCCACGAAGCGCGGGTGGCGCAGACGCAGGGCGAGTCCGGCGACCGCGCCGCGGCGTTCGGGCGGCTGCTGAAGGGGGGCGAGCCGGATTTCACGCACGGCGTCGCGCTCTACCTCGACGACATCACCGTGAGCTTCGACGGCTTCAAGGCGCTGAACGCGCTGAGCCTGACGATCAACGTGGGCGAGCTGCGCTGCATCATCGGCCCGAACGGCGCCGGCAAGACGACCATGATGGACGTCATCACCGGCAAGACGCGCCCCGACGCGGGCAAGGCGTCGTTCGGCTCGACCATCGACCTGCTGCGCCTGCGCGAGAACGAGATCGCGCAGATCGGCATCGGCCGCAAGTTCCAGAAGCCCACCGTCTACGAGCAGCTCAGCGTGTTCGAGAACCTGGAGCTGGCGCTGAAGGCCGACCGCCGCGCCCGCGCCAGTCTCTTCCACCGCCTCACCGGCACCCAGCTCGACCGCATCGGCGAGATCCTGGCGCTCATCCACCTCAAGGACGACGCGCAGCGCACGGCCGGGCTGCTCTCGCACGGGCAGAAGCAGTGGCTGGAGATCGGCATGCTGCTGATGCAGGATCCGAAGCTGCTGCTGCTCGATGAACCTGTGGCCGGCATGACCGACGAGGAAACCGAGCGCACCGCCGAGCTGTTCCTGTCGCTGGAGGGTCAGCACTCGCTGGTGGTGGTCGAGCACGACATGAAGTTCGTCGACCAGCTCACCGAAGGGCGCAAGACCGTCACCGTGCTGCATGAAGGCAGCGTGCTGGCGGAGGGGAAGCTGTCCGAGGTGCAGGCCAACGAGAAGGTGGTCGAGGTCTACCTCGGTCGCTGAAGAGAAGACGGGAACAAGGGACGACACCATGCTCAAGGTCCAAGGTCTGAACCAGTATTACGGCGGCTCGCACATCCTGCGCGGGCTGGATTTCGAAGCGAAGCTCGGCGAGGTGACGGTCATCCTCGGGCGCAACGGCGTGGGCAAGACGACGCTGCTGAAGAGCCTGATGGGCGTGGTGCCGATCAAGACCGGCTCGGTCACGCTCGACGGGGTGGACATCACCAAGGACACGCCCTACGACCGCGTGCGCAAGGGCCTCGGTTACGTGCCGCAGGGCCGCGAGATCTTCGGGCGGCTCACGGTCGAGGACAACCTGCTGATGGGGCTGGCGTACAAGAAGGCCAGCGAGCCGATCCCGGCGGAGCTGTTCGAGCTGTTCCCGGTGCTCAAGCAGATGATCCATCGGCGTGGGGGCGACCTCTCTGGCGGGCAGCAGCAGCAGTTGGCGATTGCCCGCGCGTTGGCGGCGGGGCCGAAGCTGCTGATCCTCGACGAGCCGACCGAAGGCATCCAGCCCAGCATCATCAAGGACATCGGCCGCGTGATCCGCATGCTCGCCGACCGCGGCAACATGGCGATCGTGCTGGTGGAGCAGTTCTATGACTTCGCCGCCGAGCTGGCCGACCAGTACCTCGTGATGGAGCGCGGCGAAATCATCCAGCGCGGGCGGGGCAAGGACATGGAGGCCGAGGGGGTTCGGCGCCTGATGTCGATCTGAAGTCGATCGGCAGTTGTTGCATATTCCCCTGGTCGTCCTGTGATTCCATCTACGGCGAAACTTACATCACCGTGACATCGGGCGGCTATTTGTCGGCCCATGTGTCACGGCATGATTCATGTCATCCGAAATTCCTCTCCCCCGACGCTCCCGCATTTATCGCGAAAACGAAAGTGCATGAAGTGAAAATTCACATTGACACCTCTTAAGCGCGCGATAACATGCGCTCGTCTTCATCGGGTACCGCGCTAGGTAACTAGAAAATCAGAATGGTTCGACTGCGCGCGCCACGTGTTGCGAATTCATGTCATGGGGATCGGGGGGGGAATGAAAGCGATTGCAATAAAGCTGGGCCTGATTGCGCCCATGTTTCTGGCCGGGTGTGCCACCATCAGCACACAGACCTATGACCAGGTGCGTGAAGCCCGTGACACGAGCGGCCCGCAGGGTGCGGTCAAGGTGCTGGAACAGGCTGGTGGCACGGATCTGCTGTCCCAGCTGGAATATGGCGAGATGCTGCGTCTGGCCTCCCGCCACGAAGACAGCCTGAAAGCTTTCCAGTCCGCGGACCAGAAGGTCGGCGAATGGGAAAACGGCGCCCGCTCCGACATCGAGAAAACCGCCGGCATGGTATTGGGTGCAGTCGTCAGCGAGCGGCTCACGGCCTACGAAGGCCAGGATTATGAAAAGGTCATGCTCACCGTGCGCATGGCGCTCGACCGGATGGCCCTCGGCGACTGGAATACGGCCCGCGTCGATATCCGCCGTACCCACGACCGCGAAGACCTGATCGCCGAACTGCGCGCGAAGGAATACAGCAAGGTCGAGGAAAAGGCGAAGGCGGAATCGAAGACCGAAGGTTTCCAGCCGATCAAGCTGACTGAAATCGACGGGTATCCGGTGAAGTCGATCCAGGATCCCCGGCTGAGCCAGCTGAAGAATGGCTACCAGAATGCGCTCGGGCATTATCTGTCCGGGTTTCTCTACGAAGCCTTGCAGGAGCCCAGCCTCGCCGCACCGGGTTACCAGCGCGCTGCCGAGTTGTCGCCTGGCAGCAAGTTGCCGCAGCAGGCCCTGGCCACGCTGGATCGCCGCGTGGCCCGTGCGACCGCGGGCCAGACCGATGTCCTGTTCCTGATCGAACATGGCGAAGCGCCCCGACTGGTGGCGAAGAGCTTTGCGATTCCCTATGGCATTGGCGGGGTCGGCGTACCGAAATTCTTCCAGATGAGCATCCCCTACTTCGACGACATGCCGTCGAAGAGCGCGGCGCCCAGCCAGATCACGGTGGGTGGCCGCAGCCTGAAGCTGGAACCCATCGTCGATTTCGGCCTGATGGCCAACCGTTCCCTGAAGGACCGCATGCCCGGCATCCTGCTGCGGGGGTTCATCCGTGGCGCGGCCAAGGCGGTCGTGCGGGACAAGGTGAACGAGCGGAATCCGCTGCTGGGCCTGGCCGTCACCCTGGCGACTGTGGCCAGCGAGGTGCCGGATGACCGCACCTGGCGTGGCCTGCCGCAGCGCATCTACATCGCCCGGGCGCAGATGCCCGAGGGTGAGCACACCATCAGGATCGACGGTGTCGCGGACGCCGTCCAGCCGGTGAGGGTCGCGGGCCGCTATGCGGTGGTGCCCATCCGGATCATCGGCAGCCGCGGGTTCAACACGGGGGTGGCCTTGTTGAATCAAGGTGGTGCGGTGACCGCCAGTTCAGGGGACACGCCGGGAACTTCGGCGGATTCTCCGGTGGGTGGTGATGCCGGCACGCCGTCCGCATCCCCCATCGCGGTGACGCCGGATGTGGCTGCGCCAGCGGCTGTCCGGCGCGTCAAGGTACGGAAATGAACAGGTATCGAAGGATGCAGGAGATGGACTTGAAACAATCGATTCGGTGCGTGTCGCTGATCTCCCTGGTGTCGCTGGCCATGGTGGGCTGTGCCCAGCAGGACCGTGTCGTGGAAATGGCCACGCCGATGGCGCAGTCGCAAATGGCGGGATCTGCGGCCAGCAAGGTACTGCTGCGCGGCGCGGCCAATGACGTGAAGATCGTGGATGTCCGCGCCCAGAAGCGTTCCGGCATGCTGACGGTGCAGACCGAAGTGATCAACGAGGCCGGCCGCAACCGCACCGTGTACTGGCGCTATCGCTGGCTGGATGACGCGGGCATGCAGATTGGCGATGACGAACCCTGGAAGCCGCAGCAACTGCTCGGACACCAGTCGATCATGCTGCGTGGCAGCGCGATGAAAACCACCGCCGCCGATTTCCGGCTTGAAATGAATGTGGAACCCTGACATGAACAAGAATCTCCTGCGCCGCCTGCCGGCCATCGTGACGCTGGCGGCCGTGGCGGTCCTGGCTGGTTGTGCCACGCCGGTGAATTCCCCGGTGTCGGACCCGTCCTCGGGCGTGCAACGGGTCGATCCCGGTCTGGTCGGCAATACCGGCACCGGCCATGACGCGACGGACCTGAATCTCATCGCCGAGAAAATGACGCAGTCGCTGCTGGAATTGCCGCTGCTGACGGGCCGTCCGACGCTCGCGATTGCGCAGGTCAAGAACAAGACCGGCGAATACATCGACACCAACAACATCCTGAACACCATCCAGACCCAGGTGCTCAAGAGCGGCAAGGTCCGATTCGTGCGCAGCACGGCGGAACTGGGGGGCGCGGTCGACCAGCTGAGCACGACCAACAGCTCCGGCCTGTACGACAAGAAGACCGCCCCGAAAATGGGCAAGATGCTGGCCGCCAAATACACGCTCGAAGGCGAGTTCACCTCGATCGTCAGCAGCAATGCGCGCGTGAAGGATGTCTTCTACAAATTCACCCTCAAGATGATCGACACGGAATCCGGTGTGATCGAGTGGGTGGACGAGAAGCAGATCCGCAAGATCCAGAACAAGTGAGTGACCGTGGCCGTGACCGCGTGATCCGATGCGCGGTCCGGTCGGTTGGCGAGGGAGAACACACATGATCGACATGACGAAGCGCCGGGACGTTCTGGTGGGCCTGTGCGCCTTGCTGGGCATGGGCGTGCAGACGGTGGCCAGCGCCCAGGCGCCGTCCACGGCACCGAAGATCGCGGTGACGGATCTGGCGTACTCGGAGCGGGTGAGCGAGTATTTCGACGTCACCTCGATCAAGGCCAAGAGCGAGGAGCAGTCGCGCCTGCAGGCGCGCGACGGTGTCTACAGCAGCTCGATGTCCGGATCGCATTCATCGAAGCAGGAACTGGACGCCACGCGCGTGACCGGGGCCTACAGCTACATCCAGCAGACCGAGCTGCGCAATTTCACGTCGGACCTGAAGGGGATGATCCTGAAGGGTGCCGGGGCGCGGCTGGTCCAGGGCAGCCAGTTCGATGCCGGAGAGCCGCAGCCGAGCCGCGCCGAGCAGGTGCTGCGCGAGGTGCGCACCGGCAAGGAAACGAAACTCAAGCGCCAGCCCGACCTGAACGACATCGTTTCCCGCATCCGCAAGGGCGAGTTCAAGGGCGCCGACTATGTCCTGTTCGGCACGGTCAGCGCGATCGAGTTCCGCAGCGAGTTCACGCCGATCCCCTCGACCCAGACGGTGTCGTACATCTTCAATCTCGACCTGGGTGCGGATTTCAATCTGATCAACACCCGCACGCTCGAAGTGAAGGCGGCCTTTTCGTCGCAGGGTTCTGGCAGCGACGTCAAGCTGATGAATGCCAACGGCAACATCGTGGTGCCCAGCCGCGTCAAGGTGATCCGCGAAACCTCGCAGTCGCTGGCGGAAGAGGCCTACGGCCAGTTGCTGGAGCAGCTGAGCCTGAGCGACCCGAACTTCGGCGCCCGCGCCCGTTCGCGCTCGTCGTCGGGGTCGCCGTCATCGGCGCCGGAGGCTCGTCAGCCGGTCGTGGAGCCGGTGACCGTCTTCCGGTGAAAGGGGGCGGGGTCAATCCCGCCACACCTCGTCCGCCAGTGTTCCCTGGTTCAGCTCTGCCCGCAGCGAGGTCCACGCGGGCAGCACCCGGTCCAGCAGCGCGCGGAAGCGCTCGTCGTGCCGCCGCTCGACGAGGTGCGCGAGTTCATGCACGACGACGTACTCGATGCACGCCGGCCGGTGCCGCGCCAGGTCGAGGTTCAGCCAGATGCGGCCGGTTGCGGGCGTGCAGCTTCCCCATTTGGTTTTCATCCGCTTCACGCCCCAGGCGCCGACCGTGACGCCCAGCACCGGCGCCCAACGCGCCAGCAGCTCGGGCACCAGCCGCTTCATTTCGGCGCGGTTCCACTCCTGCAGCACCCGCGCACGCCGGTCCCGGTCCATGCCGGGGCGCACCTGCAGCCGCAGCGTCGTCAGTCCGACGCGCTCGACTTTGGGCGGCGCGTCCACCTCGACCACGCGCAGCCGACGCCGCTGGCCGAACACCTGGTGGCTTTCGCCGCTGACCATCTCGCGCCGTGATTCGCGTGGCTGCGCCGCAAACCGCGCCTGCTGGCGGCGGATCCAGCCCAGCCGCTGCACGACCGCGAGCCGCACCGCCTCGTCGTCCACTGCCAACGGCGCCGCCACGCGCACGCGCCCGTCCGGCGGGTAGACCCCGAGGTGCAGGTGCTTGATGCGCTGGCGGGCGATCTCGACGCGCAGGCCGCTGATGTCGAGATGGTGGGTCTGCGGCGGAGAAGATGGTGATGGCGAGGGCATCGGTGATCAGTATTCGGGCTGGTTCCGGACCAGCTCAAGGATACGGTCCGCCCGCGCATCCAGGTCTTCCTGCGTCCCGCTGCCTTCTGCCGCGATCAGCACGCCCGGCGCACCCAAGGCCAGCTTGATCGCCGTGCGCAGCTTGCGTGTCTTCATCTTCGCGTTGACCGTGCGCCAGTCGTCCTCGCGGTGTGTCACCACGGCGTGGTGGACGCTGAGCGCGAGCGGCTGGTTCTGGCCGAGGTTGTCGAACAGCGCCTGTTTGCCGGGTGTGTCGATGGCGCGCGGGTAGGCCGCGCCGGAGGAGGGCGACTGCACCTGCCGCGCCAGCGTGCTGGCCTGCTTGAGAAACTCGGCGTAGTCGATCGCCTGTTCCCGCCGCTGCGCGATCAGCGCGTCCAGCAGCGCCGACATGCGCTCGTAGTACTTCGGGTTGACCGGCGACTCGTCGATGATGACCCGGCGCACGTTGTTCTCGATCGTCTCGGCCACCGAGTCCGTGCTCGTGCGCAGCCCGTCCGGCAGCGCCTCGACCGCTTCGGGGCCGCGCGTGGCAAGCATCTGCACCAGCGTCAGGTCGTCGAAGGCCGAGAGCTTTTCGCTGTCGCCCGCCTGCACGTAGGTGTCGATCAGGTGGCGCATCGCCGGTTCGTAGGCCTTCAGGTCGATGTAGTCGCCGCTGCGGATCTTCACCGCGCTGCGCACCGCCTCGAACTGCGTCACCTCGGCTTTCAGCGCCTTCGCTTCGTCGGGTGTCACGCCGGCTTCCGCGAAATCGCCCGCGAGGTTCGCGTAGGCGCGCACCAGCGCCGCGGTCAGCTTGTAGAGCGCCAGCCGCTGGCCTTCCCGTGCCTTGAGTTCCGCTGTGTCCCCCGCCGCCGTGCCGCAGAAGAAGCGCAGGTAGGTCTCCATCGTCCGCGGTGTCTCGACCGGCTCGCACAGCGCCCGCACCGATTCGAGCACCTCGTCCAACCGCTCGCGGGCCTTGTCGATGCGGCTGGTGATGAGGCCGGCGATGTCGGTGGCGTCGTAGCCGTCGAGCGCGCCGCGGGTGTAGTCCTGGATCGCGCCCTCGACGCGCTCGAACAGGTGCTTGTAGTCGACGATGCAGCCCACCTCCTTGTCGTCGCCGTCCAGCCGGTTGACGCGGCAGATCGCCTGGAACAGGCCGTGGTCGCGCATCGGCTTGTCGATGTAGAGGTAGGTCGCGGGCGGCGCGTCGAAGCCGGTCAGCAGCTTGTCCACGACGATCAGCAGTTGCATCTGCGCCGGCTCGTCGATGAAGCGCTGTTTCACCTCGGTCTCGAAGTCGTCGATGCGCAACACCGCTTCGTCAGGCGGCAGCTTGAACCAGTCGGCCAGCATCCGGCGGTAGGTCTCGTACTTCTGCAGCGCGTCCGTCACGCCTTCGCCGGTCGCTTCGCCTTTCACGTCCGCCACCTTCGGCACGTAGGAGCTGACCACCGCGCAGCGCCCGGCCAGCGGCGTGCGCGAGAACAGGTCGTGGTAGCGGCAGGCCTCGTACACGCTGCCCGCCACCAGCATCGCGTTGCCGCACCCGCTCTTCAGGCGGTCGCGGGTGGCCATGTCGAGCAGGATGTCGGCCACGATCTGCTCCAGCCGGCTGCGGCTCGACAGCAGCGTCTGCATCGTGCCCCAGCGCGCCTTGAGCTGCGCCTTGGCGAGGTCGGTCAGCGCGGCGGTGTGGGCCTCGAACCAGTCGTCGATCTTGCGCTGCGAGGTGATGCGCTGGTCGATGTCGCGCGCCTCGTAGCGCAGGTCGAGCACCACGCGGTCGCGCACCGCCTCGTTGAACTTGTAGGTGTGGAGGTAGCCGCCGAAGACCTCGATACTGCGCTGCTTGTCGCTCTTGAGCAGGGGCGTGCCGGTGAAGCCGATGAAGACCGCGTCGGGCAGGATGGCCTTCATCGCGTCGTGCAGCAGGCCGGACTGGGTGCGGTGGCATTCGTCCACGAAGACGTGGAGCCGGCCCCGCGCCTGGAAGCCTGGGGGCAGCGCCTTGTGGATCGCTTCGACAAACCCGGCCACGTCGCCCGCCTCGCCGCCGTCGTTTTCGTCGCGCGCGGTTTTCCGGCTGACACCGCCGAACTTGTGGACCAGCGAGCCGATCAGCCACGGCCGGTCGTCGCCCAGCACGCGCACGAGGTCGGCGCCGTCGCGGGTGCGGTGGAGCTGTTCCTGCACGCCGTGGAAGACCTTTTCGATCTGGGCGTCGAGTTCGGTGCGGTCGGTGATGATGAGGACGCGGGCGTCGGCGATGTGTTCGCGGATCCATTTGGCCAGCCAGACCATCGTCAGGCTCTTGCCGGACCCTTGGGTGTGCCAGAGGATGCCGCCCTCGCGGCGCTGCAGGTGGGTCTGGGCGGCGCGCACGCCGAAATACTGGTTGTGGCGACAGAGTTTCTTGCGCCCGCTGTCGAACACCACGAAGTCGTGGACCAGCTCCAGCAGCCGCGCCTTGTGGCAGAGCCAGCCGAGGTGCTGGTCGAGCGGGCTGCGCGGGTCGTCGGCGAGGTCGGCGCCGTCTTCGCGCCAGGTCAGGTAATGGCGTTCGGGCGTGCCGATGGTGCCGTAGCGCAGGCCCTCGGTGTCGCTGCCGGCCATGACGAACTGCAGCGTCGAGAAGAAGCCTTCGATGAATTCGGGTTTCTGGTTGTCGAGGTTCTGGCGGATGCCTTCGGACACCGAGACGGTGGAGCGTTTCAGCTCGATCACGGCGAGGGCGATGCCGTTGACGTACAGCACGAGGTCAGGGCGCTTGGTGTGGGCGCGCGGGTCGTGCGGCTTGACGGTGACTTCCTCGGCGATGCCGAAGTGGTTGCGCTCGGGGTGTTTCCAGTCGATCAGCCAGACATCGCGGGTCTGCTCGCCCGCGTCGGGGCGCACCTTGACGCCGTAGCGCAGCAACTCGTACACGGCGCGGTTGCGGTCGTGCAGGCGCTGGACGCGGTCGTTGGCGGTTTGCTCCAGCTGGAATATCGCGCGGTTGGCGAGTGCGGCGTCCACGCCTTGCGCCAAGAGAAAAGCCCGCAGCAGGGCGGGCTCGATGTTGCGGTTGTCGGGGCGGTCGGACCAGTGGCCGAGGTAGGTGTAGCCGAGGGACTCGGTGAAGAGGTGTAGGACTCGGCACTGAGTGGTGAACTCATTCAGGGAAATTTGCTTCACGCTGATTTTCCTAGTGTCTGACGAATTTTGTGTTCGACTGGAATCATGGTATTTTGAGGTGGATCAATAATTTTTTCCGATGTGGCTGTAGTCTGGTCTTGATGACTGGGTGCCTATGAATGTCATTGACCATCTGAGTTGTCGAAAATAGTTGAGGGGCGTATGAGTAAATTGATCATGGGTCTGCTGGTGTCCACAGCAATATCTGGGTGTGCCAGTCTCAGTGACTTTGGGGGTAAGCCCCCTGTCCCGGTTATCCCGCCGCCTTTGGCCACTGTGGCGCCGAGTCCCGGCGCAATGGTTTCACCTATTTTGGAGTTTGTTTCCGTTGATCCTGCGACATCTCCATGGTTCGAGAAAGAAACTCAGTCTGGTGTGAAGAAGGTTTTCTGGGAGGACCTCAAAAATTCAGAGGCAAACCCGGAGTTGCCTTTGGAGCGATCATTCGTTTCGATAAAAAGAGTGACCGGAGATGGGTCTTTGGGGTTTGCTTCTACAAAATTCTCTGCCGAGGCTGGAAAATATAGGACAATAATTGATTATGCAAAATATAGGGATGAGGTTATGGGGCCAAATAATATACCGTGCAAAGTCGGGGTTGGCGTGAGAATAGTTGCTGATATTGTTACAACAAAAGCCAATGTGGATCTTGGTAGCCTGTTTGCCATTGCATTTGCCGCTAAGTCAGGGTATCTGAGTGGTCAAATTGAAGTGATAAAAATCGGTATTGATTCGCCTGCATTGAGTTTAATACTTCCGCCGCCGACTGAGATTAATGATACATCTCTTCAGAACGCAATGCAGGCTGTCGCTGCGATTAGAGCGAAAATGTATGATGATGAGACGAAAATTCGACCGCATGTTATTGCTATTAAGTATCTTAAGTGAGTTGGATCATAAGTTGGCATGCTTGCCTTGACAGTAAATTCTGCATCATCCCTTGCTTGATGAGGCGAGTTTTTTCTCGGCGGGCTTCGAGGGCGGTGATCTCGGTGTCCATGTCACTGAGCACGCCCGCGATTCGATTCTGTTCAGGCAGTTCCGGCATCGGGATCTTGCAGTCACGTACCTGGGCGAGACTCAGTTGCGGATATGCTTGGCCGGTCGTGATTTTCTCGAAGTCCTTGCGAACGCGGCGCTGGGAAAAGTAGTGATAGACGAATCTCGAATTGATTTGAGGGTCGTTGATCCTGATGCGGGCGATGTGCTGATTGATGTTGCTGCCGTCGCATTCTGGAGTTGCTTGGACCACGCGCCCCACGTTGCCGGTAATGGTCATGAGCAAGTCGCCTTGCAGCACTTCGCTGCGTTTCAATACGGCGTGGGCTTCTGGCGATATGTGCATGGATTGGGTCAGGTCAATGCCTGCATCGCTGACACATTCGCTCCGCAGAAACAGAACGCCGCTGGTTTCCCAGTTGAAACCATAGGTCGTTGGTGTTGAACCTTTGGTGATGAATGCTGAAATGTCTGTCAGCTTGCGAGAAGTCCAGTTTTTGGCTGGCTTCTCGAAAAACTCCTGCATCGCCGCCTGCTTGATATCCCGCTTCTTGGCGATGAGTTGGTCGAGCTTGGCGAGCAGGGCGTCCATATCCGACAGGGCAGAAGCAATGGCGTTTTGCTCTGCTGGTTTGGGGAATGGAATCAATAACTTTCGAATTTGCTGAATATTTATTCTTTCCTGATTAGCAATGATTCTCAGCAAGGTGCCAACTGACGATCAGGCGTAGCGTAGAAGACAGACCAAGCGCAGGAGCGAGCACATGCCGATGAACCGAATCCAGTTCCAGCAGGGGATGTCGCTGCCAGAGTTCATGGCCAGCTTCGGCACGGAAGAGCAATGCGCCGAGGCGGTCAAGCAGGCGCGCTGGCCGCAGGGCTTCGAGTGCCCGCGCTGCGGCAGTGCGGCGCACTACGTGGTGGGCCACGGGGCGCGCAAGCTGTTCCAGTGCAACGGCTGCCGCCACCAGACATCGCTGACCGCGGGCAGCCTGTTCGCCAGCACCAAGCTGCCACTGAAGACGTGGTTCCTGGCGATCTACCTGCTCAGCCAGGCCAAGACGGGACTGTCGGCGCTGGCGCTCAAGCGGCAGGTGGGCGTGAGCTACCCGACGGCGTGGCTGATGCACCAGAAGATCATGCACGCGATGGCCGAGCGGGTGGACCAGTACCGACTCGACGGCACGGTGCAGCTCGACGATGCCTACCTTGGCGGAGAGCGCAGCGGCGGCAAGGCGGGCCGGGGTTCGGAGAACAAGGTGCCGTTCGTGGCGGCGGTCTCGGTCGATGACCAGGGGCATCCGCAGTACGTCAAGCTCGCGCCGGTGAGCGGCTTCACGCTGGAGGCGGTGGGCCAGTGGGCGCAGGCGGCGCTGATGCCGGGAACGCGGGTGGTCAGCGACGGGCTGGGGTGCTTCGCCGCGGTCACCAGCGCGGGCTGCCTGCACACGCCGATCGTGGTGGGCCAGCGCAAGCCGCGCGAGCTGCCCGAGTTCACCTGGGTCAACACGGTGCTGGGCAACCTGAAGACGACGTTGTCGGGTGCGTTCCATGCGTTCAAGTACCCCAAGTACGCCAGCAGCTATCTGGCAGCGTTCGCCTACCGCTTCAACCGCCGGTTCGACCTGCGCGGGCTGGTGGCTCGGCTCATCATCGATGTCGCGCGGTGCAAGCCTCGGGCTCAGCGGGTCGTTCTGGGGAATGCTGAGGATCGTTGCTAATCAGGTATTCTTTTGAATGTTGAGCCAACCATGGCATCTGAAATCTGTCTCCCAATGGCTTCAGACTGAAGTGTCTGCTGAAGGGATTCTGGCGAGTAAATTTCATTTCGTCTTCTCAATAGGCAAACATCTTGCCCCATTGCGAATTTTGGATGCGTGTTGCTTACTTGAGCGACAGAGCCGATAGTTGCGTTCCTACTTATTATTAAATCGCCGGGTTTCGGCTTTCTGTTGCCTTCACAAAGTTGGAGATAAAAATCTTCTGTTGTTTGTTTGGCATTGGTTAGATCGACGAATTTACTTTGAACTTCTGCGATGCTCGCAACGGGATATCCATCGAGGATGAATTTTGCGGTTATATGCTTGCAGTCGATTACATCCCAATAGTCGCCGAGTTCACTATAGTCCCAGTCTGTCGGAAGTTCATTTTTTGGCTTTTGATTGGTGCTCATTACAGCCCCATAGCTTTCAGGTTGAGAGATGTTTTGGTGCTGATGTATTCAATTTCTGAAATTAAAGCCGGCAACGGCACCGCATACCGCTCCCCCAACTCCCGCACCCGCCCCGTCAACCCCTGCGACACCCGATCCAGCTCCGACTGCACATCCGCCGCCAGCCGCGTCATCCACTTGTCGTCGATCACCAGCGCCCGGATCTCGTCGTCGGTCAGCGCGGCGTATTGCCGGGCGGCCTTCGTCTCCAGCGCTTTGCGGGCGTCCTTGATGCGCCGCCCCGCGTCGGCTTCCTGGTCGTTCAGCGCCAGCCACGCCTCCAACTGCACCCGCTCGTCCGCCGCCCCCGGATCGCCCTTGATCGCCTTCAGCCGCGCCTTGACGCTCAATGCCGTCAGCTTGCCCTTGTCCGTGCGCGCCTCGGCCCCGAGCAGCCCGTCCTCGCCGCCGTGTTCCTCTTCCAGTTCCTCCAGCAGCCGCGTGAACCCGTCGCGCACCGTCTCCAGCTCCGCCACCCACGCCGCGTCCGCCGCGAAATACCGCGCCACCACCAGCGGCATCGGGATCAGGTCCGTGTTCGGCTCCATCCGCCCCGCCGTCGCCCCCGGCCGCTGCGCCCGCCAGCCGTCCTGGACGATCTGCGACACGTCGTCCTGCATCACCTCGTCCCAGTAATCCATCAGGTGCTGGTACACGTCATAAGCGTCGATCAGCGGCGCCCCCTCGAACCGCGCCAGGATCGACTCCCCCAACGCCCGCACCAGCGCCCGCGCCGCATCCCCCACCGCCAGCGCCCGCAGCCCCACCGTGCTCTCCTCGCGCCACGCCGCAAACCGCCCGCTCACCGTCGCGTTGAACGCCGTGAACTCCGCATGGCCGAAGATCGCCGCCCGGATCTCCGCCGCCGGCACCTTCAGCCGCACATGCCCCGGCCGCCCCGCCAGATCCTCGAACAAGGCCGCCCGCACCCCCGGAAACACCGCCCAGTAACGCTGCAGCGCGTCGATGTCCCGCCGCGGAATGCCGCCGCGCAGGTGCGCCTCGATGTCCTGCAGATCCTCCGGCTCGCTGCCGTCGATGTAGCGCGGGATGTTCAGGTTCCAGTCGTTGGCCTCGATCTCCGCCAGCGGCACCCGGCGCGCATACCGCTCCGCTTCGCCCTGGCGCGTCACCACGTCCACGATGCGGTGGATGTCCTGCGCCCGCAGCCGGTTCTTGTTGCCGTCCTTGCGGAAGCCCCGGCTCGCATCGACCACGAACACGCTGTCCCGCGTCGCCGCCTGCGACTTGTCCAGCACGAGGATGCAGGCCGGGATGCCGGTGCCGTAGAACAGGTTCGCCGGCAACCCGATCAGCGTCTGGATGAACCCCTGTTTCAGCAGCCGCTGCCGGATCAACCCCTCCGCGCCACCTCGGAACAGCACCCCGTGCGGCAGGATCACCGCCGCCCGCCCGGTGCTCTTCAACACCTTCAGGATGTGCAGCAGGAAAGCGTAGTCGCCGTTCTTCTCCGGCGGCACGCCATACACGAAGCGCCCGAACTCGTCGTCCTGCGGCTGCAGCCCGTTGCTCCACGCCTTGCTGGAGAAGGGCGGATTGGCCACCACGTAATCGAAGGTCTTCAACTGCCCCGCCGCGTCGCGGAACTGCGGCGACGACAGCGTGTTGCCCTTCTCGATCGCGCCCGTGGTGCAGTCGTGCAGGATCATGTTCATCTTGGCCAGCGCGCTGGTGGCGTTGTCCATTTCCTGTCCGTAGAGCGTCAGCCCGTGCGGCGCCTCGGCCGCCACCTTCAGCAACAGCGAGCCGGAGCCGCAGGTCGGGTCGTGCGCGCTCCTCGATGCCGGCGTGTCCGCCCCGATCCCCAGCAGCCGCGCCATCACGGTCGAGACCTCGGCGGGTGTGTAGAACTGGCCCTTGCTCTTGCCGCTCTCGGTGGCGAAGTGGCGCATCAGGAACTCGTAGGCGTCGCCGAGCAGGTCATCGCCCTCGGCCCGGTTGCCGCTGAAGTCCAGCCCCGGCGCGTTGAAGATGCCGATCAGGTTGGAGAGCCGATCGACCATCTCCCGGCCCTTGCCGAGCTTGTCTGGGTCATTGAAATCGACGAGGTTGATGATGCCGTTGAGGTCGTTCTCTTCGGCCAATGCAGTGATCGCTGTGTTCAGCTTGTCGCCGATGTCCTTGTTGCCCTTGAGTGCCACCAGATCACTGAAGCGGCTGCCCTCGGGCACGAAGATCTGGCCATCCGGATCACCCGCATACCGGTCGCTGACATATTTCATGAACAGCAGCACCAGCACGTAGTCCTTGTACTGGCTGGCGTCCATGCCGCCTCTCAACTCATCACAGCTCTTCCACAGCGATGCATACAGTTCTGATTTCTTGACGGCCATGGATCTCGGTCTCGGTGGGTCTGAAAGGTCTGAAAAGGGGCTGAAAACGCGGGCCGGAGCGTAACCCGACCTGCGCCCGTAGCATCGCGGCATGCTGACCGTTCACCATCTCGAAAACTCCCGCTCGCAGCGCGTGCTGTGGCTGCTGGAAGAGCTGGGCCTGCCGTACGAGGTCCGGCACCACGCCCGCGACCCCCAGACGATGCTGGCGCCGCCCGCCCTGCTGCAGATCCATCCGCTGGGCAAGTCCCCGGTGCTCACCGATGACGCGGCGGGACTGACCGTGGCCGAGACAGGCGCCATCGTCGAGTACCTGCTCGACGCCTGTCCCGGCTCACCGCTGCGGCCCGCACCGGGCACGCCGGACTTCCTGCGCTACCGCTACTGGCTGCACTTCGCCGAAGGCTCGGCGATGCCGCCGCTGCTGCTCAAGCTGGTCTTCGACAAGGTGGCGTCGGCGCCCATGCCGTTCTTCGTGCGGCCGGTCGCGCGCGGGATCGCGGCCAAGGTGCTGGACAGCTTCGTCAACCCCAACCTCGTGCGCCAGCTCGCTTTCATGGAAGCCGAACTGGCGAGCCGCCCCTGGTTCACCGGCGAACACTTCACCGCGGCCGACGTGATGATGAGCTTCCCGCTGGAGGCCTCTGCCCAGCGCGCCGGTCTCACGGCGGCCTCGCATCCGGCACTCCACCAGTGGCTGCAGACCATCCACGCCCGACCGGCCTGGCAGCGGGCGCTGGCGCGGGGCGGGCCTTACGCGTTCGCCTGAACTTCTCCGTTGGTTGGACTTTGGGCACTTGCGATCCGGGGTGTCGCTATAAAACCACTCAGTACCAACCGATCGTTTCTGCTCCAGTACATGGTGTGACTGGGCAAACGGCGGGTTCTACAAGGAGCAAGAGAGGGCGGCTTATCGGCTGATTGAGGGACTGACGGTCGATGTCGCTCTGCGTCGCAGAGCACACTTGACCGTCGATCTATTTCGTTCGGTTCTGACCGGCCGAGGCGCCTCAATAGTGCGTGCGGTAGAACGCTGGAAGCGGATTGATTTGTGAAAACCATCACGCTATCCTGAACTTACTTTTCGGCAATTCGAGGCCGTGGGGGTCACTCGAAGTTTGCCGGCAGGCCAGTCGTCAGGGGGCTGCCATGTTGAAACGGTCGAGCATCTTCAACTCGGTGCTGGGTGGCCTTGTGGCCACCGGGTTTCCACAAGGCGGTGCGACATGACGCATGCCCTCGCTCAATACGATGCGCTGGTTCATCGCATCTACGACGCTGCGCTTGAACCCTCGCACTGGCCGGCGGTCGTCGCCGACATCGCCGCAGCTTGTGGCGGTAGCCGCTGTCTGTTGTTCACGCCGACCACCAGCCCGAAGCGGGGCGGGTTCACCATCCCGCACAACCTGTCGCAAGGGGCGCTGGAGCGTTGGGCGGCCAAGAGCATTCACGAAGATCCGCTCGTGCAAGCGGGGCTGCGCCGCAATCTGCTGCGTGAGGGCAACGCAGCCACCAGTGTGGATCTGCTGTCGGATGAGGAACTGCACCGAACTTCCTTCTACAAGGAACTGTGGGCGCCGCTCGACATTGCCCGAGCCTGCTTCGGGGTGGTGTTCGATGGCATCGATTCCCACAAGCGGCCGACGGTGCTGGCGGTCTATCGAAGTGAACGTGACGGGCTGTTCGAGCCGGTGGTCGTGGATCTGGTGGCCCGACTCGTGGTTCACCTGTCGCGGTCGCTGGGGGTGATGTACCACCTGCGTGACAGTGAGTGGAAGGTGGCGTCTTCGCAGGCGGCGCTGGATCGTCTGGCGGCGGGGGTGTTGCTGCTGGACAGCAAGGGCGCGGTGCAGTTCACCAATGTCGCGGCGCATCGCGTGCTTCAGTGCGGTGATCCGCTCGCGTTGGTCCGGGGCGTGGCGTCCGGCCAGCTTCGGCCGACGCTTCACGCCAGGTTGAAGCGGTTCGAGGCGGATTTTCACCAAGCCGTCAGGGATGCGCTATCGCCGCTGGAGGAGGACAGTCCGCGGCATTTCTCCCAGTCGCTGGTGCTGCCGGACGCGGAGGATCGACCGGCCTGGGTGGTGCATGTCGCGCCGATCGGTGAACACGCGGCGTTGCCGGCCGGGTCGGGTGACGCGCTGTCGCGGGCCATTGTCATTCTGTATGACCTGGGGGCGGCTACCAGCGTGGAGCCCGCCGTGCTGAGCGACCTGTTCGGACTGACACCAGCCGAATGCCGTGTGGCCTTGCAGGTGCTCAAAGGCGGAACGGCGGAAGAGATGGCCGGCCGCGTCGGGGTCGCGGTGACCACCTTCAAGACGCAGTTGCAGAACGTCTATGCGAAGACGAACACGCATCGGCAGGCGGATTTGTTGAAGCTGTTTTTGGCGTTGGTTGCGCAGTAATGGATCGTGTGTATTTGGGGTAAACCCTCATTTTTTACTTGAGTAGGATCATCCGATCAGATGATTTGCGGCGAGTGGAAGTTGTTTATTATGATATTGTGTTTTGAGTGAGATTTTTAGAGTAAATTGTTTTTTGGCGAATACTGTCAGGAGTTTCCATGAAGACGCTTTTCGTTTCTATGGCATTTTTGCTCCTGATTAGCAATGATTCTCAGCAAGGTGCCAACTGACGATCAGGCGTAGCGTAGAAGACAGACCAAGCGCAGGAGCGAGCACATGCCGATGAACCGAATCCAGTTCCAGCAGGGGATGTCGCTGCCAGAGTTCATGGCCAGCTTCGGCACGGAAGAGCAATGCGCCGAGGCGGTCAAGCAGGCGCGCTGGCCGCAGGGCTTCGAGTGCCCGCGCTGCGGCAGTGCGGCGCACTACGTGGTGGGCCACGGGGCGCGCAAGCTGTTCCAGTGCAACGGCTGCCGCCACCAGACATCGCTGACCGCGGGCAGCCTGTTCGCCAGCACCAAGCTGCCACTGAAGACGTGGTTCCTGGCGATCTACCTGCTCAGCCAGGCCAAGACGGGACTGTCGGCGCTGGCGCTCAAGCGGCAGGTGGGCGTGAGCTACCCGACGGCGTGGCTGATGCACCAGAAGATCATGCACGCGATGGCCGAGCGGGTGGACCAGTACCGACTCGACGGCACGGTGCAGCTCGACGATGCCTACCTTGGCGGAGAGCGCAGCGGCGGCAAGGCGGGCCGGGGTTCGGAGAACAAGGTGCCGTTCGTGGCGGCGGTCTCGGTCGATGACCAGGGGCATCCGCAGTACGTCAAGCTCGCGCCGGTGAGCGGCTTCACGCTGGAGGCGGTGGGCCAGTGGGCGCAGGCGGCGCTGATGCCGGGAACGCGGGTGGTCAGCGACGGGCTGGGGTGCTTCGCCGCGGTCACCAGCGCGGGCTGCCTGCACACGCCGATCGTGGTGGGCCAGCGCAAGCCGCGCGAGCTGCCCGAGTTCACCTGGGTCAACACGGTGCTGGGCAACCTGAAGACGACGTTGTCGGGTGCGTTCCATGCGTTCAAGTACCCCAAGTACGCCAGCAGCTATCTGGCAGCGTTCGCCTACCGCTTCAACCGCCGGTTCGACCTGCGCGGGCTGGTGGCTCGGCTCATCATCGATGTCGCGCGGTGCAAGCCTCGGGCTCAGCGGGTCGTTCGGGGGAATGCTGAGGATCGTTGCTAATCAGGTTTTTGCTTGCGTGTGTGGGTGCGAAAGCTCAGATAGAGTCGTGTGAACGCTTGATGGCTTTTGATACAACAGTCATTCAAAGCAATGTGGCTGCTAAATATTCTATATTGTCATTAATTAATCAACAAAACTATGAGTCTGTTAAACAAAGTGGTTCGGCAACTATTTTAGGATATTTTGAGGGCGGCTTTGATGAGTTCAAACAAAAGCGTAGTCAGCTTGAATCACTACTTTTTGCTTCAGGAAGTTTTTCTTTGGATCAAGGTTTCTATCGGCATGCTCTTTCTTCTGTTGGCGCCCAAGCCTATGCCGAGTGTATTGCTAGGCAAGGAAATAAGCCTATTGCTGCTTGGATTGCAAACAAAAGTGCTGACGGTATTATTGCTGTTACCGTAAAGAGTGGAGTTACTGGCAATGCTACTGTAGTTTATACGGTTGACGGATCAGCCAAACCTATGAATCAGCCTGCACCGCTTTCGGCAGGGTCGAGTCAAACTTTGCTGTTTGCGCGTGATCCAAGTAAAGCATTCCTGATTGCTGTTAATGCGATTAATCAGGCAACTCAAGCTACAGACTCTGCGGTTATTGAGTTGCCAAGAATGCGGAATTTTGAAGTTGCATCTGAAGAAAAGATAATTAGTACTTCCCTCATGTGTGCTGCAGGCTGTCAAGGTAATACTGCAGGTTGTCGTATTATGGAGCCTGGTAAAATTGTAGCGCCTACAGGGTATGCGATAGATCGTAATACATTGCGTGAAGTTGGTCGTAGAACTAGATTTGGTCCCGGCAGTAAAAATATCTATATAAATTGGGTGGATGCTTTTGGTTCTGATGGAGGCATTCAATCTATTGATGGTCAAATTCAATCTTGCGAGGGCAATAGTCCTCACACACAAGGGGCGACGGAGTTGACCTTTGAGGCGAGAGCGATTAGAAAATTTGTTCGCGAGGTTGTGAAATAAATAAAATATATAATCCCACTTCTTTGCCGGAAGATGAAAGACTGGAACAATTTGCGTTTTGTAGATGACGGCAATATTTAGGTGGCCCCTATTAGCCGCTTTGATCGGCTCACAAATTGAAAGCCCCCGGCTTTGCTTGGGATGGCTACTTTACGTGTAAGAAATCACGATCTTTCAAACGCGCGTCGAATTGCAGACTGCATTACGAGAGGAAGCGCTCGATGTTGATCCATCGCCGCTACTACTGCATGCCCATCGGCAGGCCGCACATGATAACGCAGTGGTCTGCAAATGCCCTGTCTGGCACAGTAAATAATCGGCATAGCAAAATTCAATTTTCAATTGAAGCAAGGAATTTTCGTTTATTCATAATATTGTCTATGTCAGGTTATCGGTGCGATGCGATTTTGCCTCATGGATTATGAATCTTTAGTGTGGCATAAATTAATTACATATTTGTTTCGCGCAACTTTCACGCCCGAGTGGACCAGCCAAAATGACCAATAATTTCGTTAAATCCTCCGGATCTGTTTTTCGACGCTTATGCGCAATAGCCTCCCTTCTGTCTTTTCTAACTGCATGCGGCGGCGGTAGCAGTCAGGACAACAGTGAATCGCCGCAGAGCGGTCCGGCACTGGCCGGCACAGCAAGTATTGCGACCCCGCTGTCGGCAGCATCGCTGACGGTGAAAGACGCAAACGGCCAAACCAAGACAGGCACTACCAGATCAGATGGCGGTTTTTCCGTGTCTGCCGAGGGATTGTCCTATCCGGTCATGGTGCGCGTGGAGGTTCCCTCTGCGGACAATACGCAGGTTTCAGTTCTGTATGCTGCTTTGAGCAGCCATCCCGATGGCCCAATCTTGGTCTCGCCATTGAGCAGTGCGCAGGCGTCGGCACTATCACACAATGAAACGGAACTGCTTTTTAACGTGCTTGGCACTGCA
This sequence comes from Sphaerotilus montanus, assembly GCF_013410775.1. Classification (NCBI taxonomy): domain Bacteria; kingdom Pseudomonadati; phylum Pseudomonadota; class Betaproteobacteria; order Burkholderiales; family Sphaerotilaceae; genus Sphaerotilus; species Sphaerotilus montanus. The sequence continues at coordinate 2,752,943 of NZ_JACCFH010000001.1, forward strand.
CAATCAGCGAGAAATGCCTTGGCTGCGGGTCGCTTTGCTGAAACAGAGGCTGCGCTGCAAAAACAGGTGATCAACCTTATCGGAGCAGGTAATTTGTCGACCTTGCTGAATGGGACTACGACTTTGACGCGGGCGACGATTCAAGGAGGTGTGCAAGCTATATCAAAATTGCTAACCCAGACCGCATCGCTAGTGGGGCAGGCAGAATTGGCGCGCGCGGTGGGCGGCTCAGTCGGTAGTGTCTCGCTGGCCTGCGATGTGCAATCGCTGCGACTAGGTGGCAATGGTAGCGTGCGCCCCACGTGTCTGACAGGATCGGACACGTCTTTGTCTTCAAGTTTCATGGGTGATATACGCCCCGTTGCCGTGAGTCACCCTGCCAGCGCCGATGCCTGGGCCGATGAACTAGCAGGCGTCAACCTTGGCCGCAACTGGAAGCACTTCACGCCGCAGGTCGATGCAACACAGTTGCAACAGGCGCTGGAGCGCAAACTCAAGAGCGAAATCTCTACATTGTGGTCGGGCGGGGGAATTGCCTCTTTTCCAGAAACCCAGGGTATTGCTGACGGCAGCATACAGGAACTCGTCGATTCGGTGATTGGTATCCAATGGGCGAAGCTGGGGGCAGTCTTGAAGGCACCGGAAGTATCAAACTTGACTTTCGAGTACCAAGTGCTGCGCACGCTGTTGGGATCGACGGCAGGCCGGAAGCAGATATTTCCATTCATGCAGATTGACGCGGTTCGGCTGGCGGTGCCATCCACCCTTGATCGTGAACGCACGCTCAATGCTTTTGGACCGGCCATCGAAGCTTTCGCCAAGCAGTGGCTGCTCGCGCCTGACAACCGCGCTGCTACGGCGAGTGCGCCCTCGGGTGTTCGTGAAGTGCAAGCCGCATTTGAAGCCCTCTACAACTATCTGACAAGTAACAGCCCTTTGCAGGCCAGCGAAATAGAAATAGTGAGATTAGGTGATGCATGGATCAAAGCGGCAAATCAGCTTCCTGATGCTTTGGCGACGCTGAGGGCCGCGGCTATTGCATACGCCCAAGCCTCCGTACAGTTTGGCATCCAGTGCGCGACGGCGGCCGTGGTCAAGGCATCTGATAACAGCGCTTGCTTGGCTTCGGGTGCCGCAGCTCAACGCACTGGTTTGGCATACCAGTTAGCGCTGTCATCGGTGACCCAGAGTGCGCCGCCCACGGCAGCGCAGTTCTATACTCGCTTCCTCACTGCTCTGGGGACGTTCATCTCCAACACCTGGGATCAGCATCACGACAGCATTTACCCGGTGCAGGGGTTGATCGATACCCCGCCGGTTACATACTCGCCAGTGGTCGCGCGGGTACAAGCCTATGACGGCCTTTGGACGCCCGAGTGTTGTCTGACAAGCAAGGAGTTGTCGTCCCGACGGTCCGGCATGCTGTATGTCGTGGACGGAGCATCCGTCCGTTTCAAAGAGGATGTCACCGGCAGGCTTCTCGTCGATACCGAGCCTGATGCACCCCTGCTTCGACTGGACATTGATACCTTCTCGGCAGCGGGGCCGCGCGGCCAAGCCCTCTCACCGACGACCTTTGATGCTCTCCTGAGGCCCGGTAGCGTGGTCGACGCCTATCTCATCGGCTGCGCGCAGGCCGACGAGGCCTGCATGGCACGCTTCCAACTCAGCCGGATCGAGCCGGGTACTACCGCCTATTCCACAGCTACCTTCGATACCACTTTGATGAATCAGATCCGCCGATCGGGTGGTATGGGCGACGGCATGACCACACTTCACGTGTTGTCGACCACGCAGTGAAGAACATGTATCACGCAAGTTCAGCAGCACTGTGATCGCCGTGGATGTCGCAGAACGAGTACGAGATTTAGTGCGAGAGACCTGTGATGCCTTCGAGATTCGCATTGTGAAAGGCGTGGTGAGCAAGGAACATGTGCATATTCTGGTGAGCTGTCCACCGAGTATGGCGCTGAGCGAAATCATGAGGCGAATCAAGGGGCGAACGGCAGCGAATCTGTCTGAGTAGTATCCGTAGATCAAGAAGAGGTACTGTGGGCGGTATTTCTGGACGCGAGGGTATTTTGTTTGATGGCTTCCGGCTAAACTCGCTCGGATGTCTGCCTCCTCCGTTCCCCTCCACATCGCCGTCATCGGCGCCGGCCCCGCCGGCCTCATGGCCTGCGAAACCCTCCTCGCCGGCGGCGCCCGCGTCACGCTGTACGACGCCATGCCCTCCGTCGGCCGCAAGTTCCTGCTCGCCGGCAAGGGCGGCCTGAACCTCACCCACAGCGAACCCGCCACCACCTTCCGCGCCCGCTACGCCGAGCGCCAGCCCGAAGTCTCCGCCTGGCTCGACCGACTCGACGCCGACGGCCTGCGCGCCTGGGCCGCCGAGCTGGGCATCAGCACCTTCGTCGGCAGCTCCGGCAAGGTCTTCCCCGCCGAGATGAAGGCCGCGCCGCTGCTGCGCGCGTGGCTGCACCGGCTGCGTGCCGCGGGCCTGACGCTGCACATGCGCCACCGCTGGAATGGCGCGCTGACACCCGCACCCGCCGACGCCAGCCCCGATTCCGCCCGCTGGACGCTGCAGTTCGACACCCCGAGCGGCACGAAGACCGTCCACGCCGACGCCGTCGTGCTCGCCCTCGGCGGCGCGAGCTGGGCGCGGCTTGGCTCGGACGGCGCGTGGCAGCCGTGGCTGGCGGGGCAGGGCGTGGACGTGCGCCCGCTCGTGCCGTCCAACTGCGGCTTCGACATCGCCTGGAGCGAACACCTCAAGGGCAAGCAGGCCGGCGCGCCGCTCAAGGGCGTGCGCCTGACCTTCACCGACCGCCTCGGCCACCATTTCAGCCGCCTGGGTGAAGCCGTGGTCAGCGCCAACGGCATCGAAGGCAACCTCGTCTACGCGGCGTCCGCGCTGCTGCGCGACGAGATCGCGGCGAACGGCCACGCCGACCTGCACCTCGACCTGCTGCCCGCCAAGGACTTGCCGACGCTGACCACCGCGCTCGCCAAGGGCCGCGGCGCCCGCTCGATGCCCAACCACCTGAAGGAACAGGTGGGGCTGACCGGCGTGAAGGCGGCGCTGCTGCGCGAGGGGCTGGACGCGGCGCAGTGGACCGCGCTGTGTGCCGATCCGGCCGCGCTCTCTGGCCGCATCAAGGCGCTGCCGCTGCGCCTGACCGCCCCGCGCCCGATCGACGAGGCGATCAGCAGCGCGGGCGGCGTACGGCTGGAGGCGATGGACGCGGGGCTGATGCTGTCCGCGCTGCCGGGTGTGTTCTGCGCCGGCGAGATGCTCGACTGGGAAGCGCCGACCGGCGGCTACCTGCTGACCGCGTGTTTCGCCAGTGGCCGGGTAGCAGGCCAGGGCGCATTGGCCTTGCTGGCGAACAAGGGCTGAAGGACCGGGCGGGCGGTCAGGCGCGCCGACGGCGCGCCACGGACCCCACCACACCAAGACCCGCCAGCATCAGCGCCATCGAGGCTGGCTCTGGCACGGCGCTGACGTTCATGAAGCTGCCCGCGAGGGGCGTCAGGCCGCCCAGGCCGCCGGCGGTGGTGCCAGAGAAGGAGATGAACTCCGAGGCCGGGTAGCCGCCCGAAAATCCGAAGTAGCCGCCATGCACTTGACCGGCCGCGAGTGCATCCTCGCCGGTGATGTTGACGGGCAATCCGGCGCTGTCTGCCGTGCCGTTCCAGTACAGGAACGCAGCGTGTTCCTCGGTGCCGAAGACGGCGGAAAACTGTCCGATGGCGCTGAGGTTCTGGGTGCTGTTCCAGGTGGCCTCCGACACGTACACCTTGCTCCAGGTGAAATACTCCGACCACGCTTCGGCGTTGGCTGGCGCCGTGGTGCTGACGGCAAAGGCGGTGATGGCCTCTTGCGAGTAGTTGTAGATCCCGTATGACGCCCCCATGCCGAAGCCGTCACTCCAAGCGCATTCCTCGATCGTCACGCCGCTGGCGGATGTGAGCGACGTGCATTCGGATTGCACAGCCAAGGCATGGCTGTGCGTGGAACTCAGGGCCAGCACGGCCAGCAGACTGCTGGAGATCAGAGGGCGGATGTTCATGGGAAACCTCGAAGGGGACTTGTGTGGATGCAGTGAAGAGGGAACTTTTTCACTTTAACCATCCAAGGCCGGCGAACCATCCCCTTGGGCAGAGGGGTTCAAGTGGCGGCTTCGTCGTGGTAGACCATCCGCGCCGCGCCGCGTGTCTGCGCCTTCCACCACGCCAGCGCAGCGTCACTCGGGAAAAAGCGCACCGCGTCGCCGAGGTCCACATCCCCCGTGGCCGTCTCGCGCTGGATGCGCAGCCGCACGTTGACGCCTTGTGGGCGCGTGTCTTCGCCGAACTCGGAGGGCGGCGCCGGGCGCGCCGGGTGCTCGGCCAGCAGCGCGTCGAACGCCGGCAGCGTGTCCGTCACCGGGACGAGCAGGTGCCGCGCCCGCTGGCTGCGCGCCGTGGCGAGGTCGGTGATCTGCTGCACGTTGAAGCGTACGCCGCCGCTGAAGCGGTCCGGCTGCGCCTTGCCGGTGAGGATGAGCAGCTCGTCGTCTTTCAGCAGCGCGAGGTTGGCGTTCAGCAGGTCTTCGGCGACGACCGACTCGACCGCGCCGGTCTTGTCGTCGAGCTTGAAGATCGCCACCTTGCCGCGCTGGCCGTTGACGATGCGCAGGTCGGTGACGATGCCAGCCAGTGTCTGCGGGTCGCGGCTGTCGCTGAGGTCCTCGATGCGGCGGCGGGCGAACTGGCGCACCTCGGCTTCCACCTGGTCGAACAGGTGGCCCGAGAAGTAGTAGCCCAGCGCGACCTTCTCGTGCGTGAGCCGGGTCTTCACGTCCCAGGTCTCGACGACGGGATAGTCCGGCTCGCGGGTCGAGCTGCCGTGGTCGTCGTCCGCGCCACCGAAATCGAACAGGCCGACCTGGTCCGCGTGCGCCGCCTGTGAATCGGCGTATTCGAGCGCGAGGCTGACGCTGGCGAGCAGTTGCGCCCGGCCGTCCAGACCGAGCGGGTGCAGCTTGTCGAAGGCGCCCGCCTTGATCAGCGCCTCGATCACGCGCTTGTTGAGGCTCTTGCGGTCCACACGCGCCGCGAAATCGAACAGCGAGCGGAACGGCCCGCCCTCGGTGCGCGCCCGGATGATGGCCTCGATCGCGCCCTGGCCCGTGCCCTTGACGGCGCCCAGCCCGTAGCGGATCAGCTTGTTGCCCGCCTTGCCCGGCGCCGGCTCGAAGCGGTAGACGCCGAGGTTGATGTCGGGCGCTTCAAACGCGATCCCGAAGTTCTTCATCGCGTCGTCGCGCAACACCTTGAGCTTGTCGGTGTCGTCGAGTTCGATGGTCATGTTGGCCGCGAAGAACTCGGCCGTGTGGTGGACCTTGATCCAGCCGGTGTGGTACGCCAAGAGCGAGTAGGCGGCGGCGTGCGACTTGTTGAAGCCGTAGCCCGCGAACTTCTCCATCAGGTCGAAGACCTCGTCGGCCTTGTCCTGGCTGATGTCCTTCTCGGCCGCGCCCTTGCGGAAGATGGCGCGGTGGGTGGCCATCTCGTCGGCCTTCTTCTTGCCCATCGCGCGGCGCAGCATGTCCGCACCACCCAGCGAGTAGCCGCCCAGCACCTGCGCGGTCTGCATCACCTGTTCCTGGTAGACCATGATCCCGTAGGTCTCGGCGAGCACCTTCTCCACCAGCGGGTGCGGGTACTCGACCACCTCGCGGCCGTGCTTGCGCGCCACGAAGCTGGGGATCAGGTCCATCGGGCCCGGGCGGTACAGGGCGTTCAGCGCGATCAGGTCTTCCAGCCGGCTCGGCTTGGCGTCGCGCAGCATCCGCTGCATCCCGCCCGATTCGAACTGGAACACCGCCTCGGTCAGCCCGTCGGAGAACAGCTTGTAGACGGCCGCATCGTCCAGCGGGATGGTCTCGAAGGCGAAGTCCTTGCGGTGCTCGTGGCGGGTGACGATGAACTCCTTGGCGAGTTCGAGGATCGTCAGCGTCGCCAGCCCCAGGAAGTCGAACTTCACGAGGCCGATCGCCTCCACGTCGTCCTTGTCGTACTGGCTGACCGCGGAGTCGCTGCCGGGCTGCTGGTACTGCGGGCAGAAGTCGGTGATCTTGCCGGGGGCGATCAGCACGCCGCCCGCGTGCATGCCGATGTTGCGCACCATGCCTTCGACGCGCATGGCCAGGCTCAGCAGCTCGGCCACCTCTTCCTCGTTCTTCTCGCGCTCCTCCAGCTCGGGCGCTTCCTTGCGCGCGTAGATGACGCCGCTGTCCGGCTCGTCCGGCACGCGGGCCAGCGTCACCGACTTGCCCGGCGGGGCGGGGATCAGCTTGGCGATCGAGTCCACGTGGCCGTAGCCCATGCCCAGCACGCGGCCGATGTCGCGCAGCGCGGCCTTGGCGGCCATCGTGCCGAAGGTGGCGATCTGGCTCACCGCCGGGCGGCCGTAGCGCTCCTTGACATAGTCGATGACACGGTCGCGGTTGCCTTGGCAGAAGTCGATGTCGAAGTCGGGCATCGACACGCGCTCGGGGTTCAGGAAGCGCTCGAACAGCAGGTTGTATTGCAGCGGGTCGAGGTCGGTGATCGACAGCGCGTAGGCAACCAGCGAGCCGGCGCCGGACCCCCGCCCTGGGCCGACCGGGCAGCCGTTGGCCTTGGCCCAGCGGATGAAGTCCGACACGATCAGGAAGTAGCCGGGGAAGCCCATCTTCAGGATCGTCGTCAGCTCGAATTCCAGCCGCTCGACGTAGCGCGGGCGTTCCGTGTCGCGCCTGGCCACGTTCGGGTAGAGCAGCTTCAGGCGGTCTTCCAGGCCCTCGAAGGAGAGCTGGCGGAAGTAGTCGGCCATCGGCATCGGCGTGCCGTCGGCCAGCAGCGGCGTCGGGAAGTTCGGCAGCTGCGGCTTGCCCAGCACCAGCGTCAGGCTGCAGCGCCGGGCGATCTCTGCCGTGTTCTCCAGCGCGCCGGGCAGGTCGGCGAAGAGGGCAGCCATCTCGGCTTGCGTCTTGAAATGCTGGTCGCGGCTGAAGCGCTTGACCCGCTTCGGGTTGCCGATCGTGTCGCCTTCGGCCACGCAGACACGCGCCTCGTGGGCGTCGAAATCATCGGCTTCCAGGAACTGCACCGGGTGCGTGGCGACCACTGGCAGCTTGAGCTTCGCCGCCAGTGGCACCGTGGCGCGCACGTTGGCTTCGTGGCCGGGCAACTGGGCGCGCTGCACCTCCAGGTAGAAGCGCGTCGGGAACATCGCCGCCAGCCGCTTCGCCAGATCGCGCGCCCGGGGCTGATCCCCCATCGCCAGCGCCTGCCCCACGCAGCCCATCACGCCGCCGGACAGCACGATCAGGCCCTCGCCCAGCTCCTCCAGCCAGGCCCACTTCACCCAGGCCTGGTTGTTGCGCTGCACGTTGGTGATCCAGGCCCTTGAGAGCAGCTCGCACAGGTTCAGGTAGCCCTGCCGGTTCTGCACCAGCAGCAGCAGCCGGGATGGGGGCCGCGCATCGCCCGCGGTGGCCGGGCCTTCGGGTTCGAGCCAGACATCGGTGCCGAGCAGCGGCTGCACGCCCTTCTTGCGGGCGGCGTTGTAGAACTTGATGGCACCGAAGAGATTGGACAGGTCGGTGATGGCCATGGCGGCCTGGCCGTCCTTGGCTGCGGCCTTGACCGCGTCATCGATCCGCAGGGTGCCATCGACGACGGAGTACTCGGTGTGGGTGCGCAGGTGGACGAAGTTCATGCGGGAATTGTAGGCAGCCGTGCCGCCTCCAGATCGCATGTGCTGGATGTGCCGCAAAGTGCCGTTTAACGCGCGCGTCCAGAATTGAGAATATCGCAAAATGACGCCGCTTTCACCCCTCTGTTTCCGGTGCATTCCGGGACCGATCAGGGTAAGTTGATCGGCTGAACGCCCACACCATATGCACACGTCGCTGCCGATTGCGGAACGCAGCGACACGGACGACCTGTATTCAAGGCATGACCATTCAATGAACCATTTGTTTCTCGGGCTCGGGGGAGCCGGTGTCCGGGTCTGGCAGGCGCTGCAGCAGCGTCTGCAGTCCCGGCTGGAAGGAGCGCCGGCCAGCCGCCGGCCAGCCATCGAGGTGGTTCTGCTGGACACCGATGCCCGCGCGCTGGCCGACAGCGCGCCCGGCTGGCGCGTGCTGGGCGTGTGTTCCATGCCGCCTGTGTCCCAGCGTGTCCTGCTGGGCGCCGACACCGAGGCGCTGACGTCCCTGCTGCAGGCCCGCACCGAGTTGCGCTCCACCGTGGCACCGGACGGCCAGGGCTGGGCCGCCCGCCTGCAGCAGCTCGGCGCCTTCGACGCGCCGCTGTCGCAAGTCGGCGAGCGCCTGCCGGGCTGGCCGACACGCCGGCTCGGCCGGCTGCTGCTGGCGCTGCACCAGGCGCGCGTGCGCTGCGCCGTCGACGCGGCGGTGCAGGCCTTGCAGGCGCGCACCGCCGACAAGGCGCTCACCATCCACGTCGTGGCCCACCTGGGCGGGACGACCGGTGCTGCCTTGCTGCTGGACATGCTCGCGCTGCTGCACCGGCATCCGCCCGCGCCGCGCTGCGTGGTGCAGGTCCACGTCGAGTTGCCCGACCATGACAGCGCCGGCCTGTACCCGGCGCCGCTGGCCGAGGTCCAGGCCTACGCGGCGCTGCGCGAGTTGCAGGTCGCCGCGCAGTCGGGGCTGTTCGAGCTGTGTTTCCTGGGCGCGATGACCGACGAGCGCGGCCTGCAGCCCTTCGATGCCGCGGGCCGGGAGCACCGGCTGGCGGACTGGCTGTTCCACCGCATGGCCGAGGCCACGGATCCGCTGGCCTTGCCGGCACCGGCGCCGGTGCGTGCGCAGGGTGCGGTCCGTGCCGGCGAGTTCGCGGCCTTCGGGCTGGCCGAGCGGGCGGCGGACCGCCATGCCGTGCGCGCCCACCTGAGCCACGAGCTGATGCTGCGGCTGCTGGCCCAGCTGCGCTACAACCACTGGCGCGCCGGCCTGGGCTTCGTCACGCATCCGCGGGTGACCGGGCACGAGTCGCTGGCCGAGCTGATGAACGCCTGGGGCCTGAGCGACGCGCATTTCCAGCTCGCCGTGCCGCTGCCGGAAATCGATGGCGACACGCTGCCGAGCCTGTCGATCGAGCAGGAATGGCAGATGCTGGAGACCCACTTTGTCGGGCTGATCGCGCTGGTGGCGCCCTCGCGCCGCATCAACGAGCTGCGGCGGCTCTTCGACCAGGGCCTGTCCGAACGCTTCCGCGGCCAGGGCATCGAGGCCGTGTTCGACCAGCCCGACCACACGCTGCGCCGCCGCGCGGTGGTGGTGCGCCAGCGGGTCGAGAACAGCCTCTGGGACGACTGGCGCCAGGGCCGCCGCGCGCTGCACGAGTGCGGGCAGCTGCTGGCGGCCGTGCTGGCCGATCTGGCCGACCGGATCGAGCCGCTGCGCCAGGAGCAGCACGGGCTGGAGACCCAGGCCACCGTGCTGAACCGCCAGCTCGACGCGCTGGAGCAGGCCGCGAGCGGCCCGCTGCAGGCGCTCGGGCTGCTGCGCGGCGTGCGCGAGCGCGACCTGTCCGAGGCGACCGCACTGCTGCGCGAATACGCACTGGCCCGCACCCGCTCCAGCGCGATCACGCTGAGCCTGCGCTTGCTGGCCGAGGTGCAGTCGCAGCTGACCACGCTGCAGGGCATGGTCGACGGTGGCGAGATGGCCGTGGCGACGCTGGCCGAGGAAACCGACGTCGCCGCCACCGCGACACTGCCGCCGCTCAACGCGGCCGACGCGGACGGCCGGCTCGATACCCGCGAACTGCTGGCCCACTGGCGCACCCAGCTCGTCACGCGCGAGTCCGTGCAGCGCGAGCACCTGCGCGTGCTGCGGGCCGGTCTGTTCGCGCAACTGGGCGAACAGGCCAATTTCCGCATCTTCGCGCAGCGCATCGGCGAGCAGGAGACCTGCGACGCGTTGCTGGCGGCCTGCGCGAAGCGGCTGCCGCCGGTCGCCCTGCAGCCGGTGGTGTCGGCGGCCTGGGATGCCTGGGTGATGCGACTGCATGGCGAATCGGATGCCGCGGCGCGCGACCTCGCCACGCTGCAGACCCGCGCCAGCATCGGGCTGGCCTGGCTGCCGGCGGTGGCTGCAGGCCGTGTGGCGCAGGGCGAACTGCTGCGTGTGCCGGCACCGCCGAGGCCGGATCCGGTGGAGGAGCCCGATGGGGAGGAGGCGGTGGCCGAGGCGACCGGATCCGCCCCGGACGATCCGGAGACCGATGGCGAGCAGACCGTGGTCCTGCGCCCGGTGACCCGCGTGGTGCCAGCGCTGCCAGGCGTGGCGGAGCTGATCCACCGCATCAACCGCCTGCAGCCGCTGGTGCAGGAGCTGCCGGAGGGCCAGGGCGAACTGGTGCTGTTGCGCATGGTGCGGGGCCTGCCCCTGCAGGCGCTGCCGCGGGTGCAGGAGCTGCACCTGCGCCACGAAGCCCACCGGCTGCAGGCCGGCCGCGCCGCACTCTGGCTGCAACTGGATGACGAGGCTGCCTTGCCCGAACTGCTGGCCGCCGACGTACAGGCGCAGAAGGCCCGCGCCCGTACCGTGGTGCTGCTGGCCGAGGCCTTTGGCCTGTTGCGCGAGGACATCGACCCCGTCAGCGCCGAGCCGGTGCTGCTGCATGTCCGCCTGGACGAGGACGGCTTCGAGCTGGACCGCCTGTGTCTGGGCCGCGGGCCGCTCGACGCGGTGGAGCAGGCGCGCGAGCGGGTGCTCCACGGTCTGCATGACGAGGTGACCGTGAGATTGCAGGCGCGCGACATGCAGCAGCCCGCAGTCCAGACCGCATTGCGCGACGCCATGCGCCAGCGCATCGATCTGCTGCGCAACCAGGCGCCGCCCGAACAGCGCGACACCGTCAGTCGCGAATGGAACGAGGCGGCCCGTGCCGCCATGAAACTGGCCAGACAGGAATCCGTGCAATGAGTCGAGGTGTGTGTACCAATCTGCCCGCCGCCTGTAGCCAGGCAGCGGCCCGGGCCGTGCTGCCCTGTCCCGACCAGGACACCCGCTGCCCCACCTGTGGCGCGGCCCTGCTGCCGATCGGCGATGGCACCGGGGCCGGCAAGGGCGCGGGCGCCGCGCGCTGGGCGGCTTCGTCGCTGGCTGTGGCGCTGGCGCTGGGGGCTGGCTGGAACTGGTGGCCCCACAGCACGCCGGAGGCGGAGCAGTCCGTGGGCGCCGCAGCGGGGATGTCGCCGGCCGCGCTGGCGGTGGCACAGGCCGCCTCGGCGCTCGAATCCGAACCGCCCGGGGTCGGCACGCCCAACGTCTTCGCGCTGCACGGCATGGACGTCCTCGGCCCGGTGCTGAGCGGCGAGCTGATGGAGACGTTCCTGACGCAGGAGGGCCACGTGGAAGTCCACCGCAGCCCGCCGGATCCGCGTGGCGCCGTGCTGGTTTCCGCCCGGCGTCCTGGCGGTCTGCGCCAGGACATCCGGCTCGCGTTCGACGGTGGTTCTGCTGCGCCGAACGACGCCAGCCTGCGCCGTGTCTCGTCCACCTCGGGCGCGGACCTGAAAGACAACCAGGTGCTGGTCGGCATGGACGCCCTCGCGGTGATCGTGCACCCGGGCAATCCCATGGACCGCGTCAGTCTCGCGCAGTTGCGCGAGCTGCTCTCGGGCCGGGTGGTCGATGGCACCCGCCTGGGCGGCCCCGCCGGTCCGGTCCGGGTGAACGTGCGCAACGAGGCGTCCGACAGCTGGAATCTGGTGTGGCACCAGGTGCTCGGGGATGCGAGCGCTGGTGCGGATCTGCAGCGCCATGCCTCCGACGCGGCCCTGGTCGCCGCCGTCGGCGCCGACGAGCATGCGCTGGGACTGGTGCCGCTGTCGGCCGTCGGCGCGGCCAAGGTGCTGGCGGTGGTCGACTCGATCGGCTCGGTCTGGCAACCCACGCCGGAGTCGGTCGCGACCGAGCGCTATCCGCTGACGCACCGGCTGGTGATGCAGATGCCGGTCGCGTCGTCGCCGGTGGCGCTGCGCTATGCCCAGTTCCTGGCCGGTCCGGTCGCGCAGACGAAGCTGCGCAGCAGCGGGCTGGCCAGCGCGTTGCCGGTGCTGGTCGATCAGACGAACGCCGGTCCGCTGACGGCGGGTGCGGCCGTGAAGCTGCCCAAGGACTACGTCGCGCTGACCCGCGGCGCGCAGCTGATGACCGGGCGCATCGGGTTTGCCGCCGAATCGGCCGACCTCGACGCGGTGGCCCATGTCGATGTCGATCGCCTGGCGCGCCAGCTCAAGGAGCAGACCGCGGGCAAGCCGGTCTCGGTGGTGGTGGTGGGTGTGGCCAACGATCCGGGTGGTTTCTGCGCCAACCGGGCGCTGTCGGACAGGCGTGCCGCCAGCGTGGCCGATGCGCTGACGGCGCAGGGCGTGCAGGTCCGCGTCGTGCGTGGTGTCGGCCGCTTCGCGCCGGCGCCCGCGACCGGTGCGGATGATGTGGCCCGTGACCGCCGGGTCGAGGTCTGGGTGTCCGATGCGGCGGTGCGCCAGCCTGCGCCGTTCAAGTGCATTTCGGGCACCGGGCAGGTCGCCATGGTCGGCGGAGCCGCTTCGGCGCCCTGAGGGGTTGATGTAACCGGGGGGTGTCCGGCGCCGGACTTTCTACAATCGGTGCCGTGAATACCTCCCTTCCCATCCTCAACATCTCCACCTACAAGTTCGTCACGCTGGCCGATCCCGAGGCCTTGCGGGCCCAGTTGCAGGGCAACGCCGCGGCGAACCACCTCAAGGGCACCATCCTGCTGGCCGAGGAGGGCATCAACCTCTTCCTGGCGGGGCCCGCCGAGGGCGTGCGTGCCTTCGTCGACTACCTGCGGGCCGATGCGCGCTTCGCCGATCTGGCGCCCAAGGAAAGCTGGAGCGCGGCGACGCCGTTCCTGCGCCTGAAGGTCAAGGTCAAGCGCGAGATCATCCGCATGAACCACCCGAGCATCCGCCCCGAGGCGGGCCGTGCGCCGAGCGTGGCGCCGGCGGTGCTGGCGCGCTGGCTGGCGCAGGGACAGGACGACGAGGGGCGCCCGGTCGTCACGCTCGACACGCGCAATGCCTTCGAGATCGACCACGGCACCTTCGCCGGCGCGATCGACTGGCGCATCACGAAGTTCAGCGAGTTCCCGCAGGCCGTGCTGGACCACCGCGACGACCTGACCGGCAAGACCATCGTGAGCTTCTGCACCGGCGGCATCCGCTGCGAGAAGGCGGCGATCTACCTGCAGGACATCGGCCTCGACCACGTCTACCAGCTCGAAGGCGGCATCCTGAAGTACTTCGAGGAAACCGACGGCGCGCCCGGCTGGCAGGGCGGCTGCTTCGTCTTCGACGAGCGCGAGGCGCTCGGCGCGCAACTCACCCCGCTGCGGGCGGATGCAGCGACTCCATCGGCTCGTTGAGCTGCGCCAGCACGTCGGAGTGGAACTCGCGCCGGTAGAGCACCGCAATCACCAGCGCCGTGCCGACCACGAAGGCCAGCGGTGACAGGAACCACAGCACCGCCGCGAAGCTCAGGTAGACCGCCCGCAGCCCGTCGTTGAAGGTCTCGGCGGCCAGGCCGAGCACCCGCCCGGCCCGGTTGGCGTGGCGGCGGCGCAGCGTGGCATCGGCCGCGGCCTCGAAATCCTTCGACGACGGGGTGGCGCCGATCAGCAGCGCACCGAAGCTGTACTGCCGCATCGACCACGTGAAGCGGAAGAACGCATGCACGAAGATGCCGGTCAGCACCAGCAGCTTCAGGTCGAGCACCAGCGTGGTCGTCGGGGTGGTGAAGGGCAGGTCGTGCACCATCTCGGCGGTCTTGTCCCCGGCACCGATCGCCGCGATCAGGCCGCCGATGATGAAGATCGTCGTCGAGGCGAAGAAGCTCGGGCTGGAGGCCATGCTCTGCGAGACGGCGGCGTCCACGATCCGGTTGTCGCGGAAGGTGGCCTCGTGCATCCAGTCCAGGCGCAGGCGGTTGGTGGCGGCCAGCACCGACGGCCGGTGCTGCGCCCGCGTCTTGGCGAAGCGGACGTAGCCGATCCAGCCGGTGAAGAACGTCAGCAGCGCCAGCCAGTCGGCCAGCGGCAATACCCGGATCACGCGCATCAGGAAGTCCATGGCGGGACTGTAGCGCGGCCGGGCGATCCGGCGGATCAGGCTTCCAGGTCGAAGACCAGCACCTCGGCGCCGTCGCCCTGGCCGATCGCCAGCGCGGATTCCTGCGCCAGCAGCAGCGCGTCGCCGGCTGCCAGCGCGTGGCCGTTGACCGTGAGCCGGCCGCAGGCGAGGTGGACATAGGCCTTGCGGGCGGGGTCGAGCGCGAGCGTCGCCGCCTCGTCGCCGTCGAACTGGCCGGCCCACAGGCGCGCATCCGCATTGAGCTGCAGCGTGGCCTGCGCGGCGTCTGCTGCACCGACCGGCGCGCCGACGAGGTGCAGGCGGCCCCGCTTGTCGGCGGGCGAGATGACCTGCTGGTCATAGCTTGGCGGCAGGTCACGTGCTGCCGGCAGCAGCCAGATCTGCAGCAGGTGGGCGGTCTCGGTGCCCTGGTTCATCTCGCTGTGGCGCACGCCGGTGCCGGCGCTCATGCGCTGGACCTCGCCGGGGCGGATGGCCGCGCCGTGGCCCAGGCTGTCGCGGTGGGTCAGCTCGCCGGCCAGCATGTAGGTGACGATCTCCATGTCGCGGTGGCCGTGGGTGCCGAAGCCGCGCTGGCCGGCGACGCGGTCGTCGTTGATCACGCGCAGGTTGCCCCAGCCCATGTGCGCCGGGTCGAAGTAGTCGGCGAAGGAGAAGCTGTGGAAGCTGTCGAGCCAGCCGTGCTGGGCGTGGCCACGGGCCAGGGAGGGGCGCAGGGTGATCATGGTGGGGCCTTTGGTCGAGGTGTCCATGATGCGCGCCCGGGGTTCGGTCAGGGCGGCGGCGGCGTGATGGCATCATTCAAAAGACTTGAACCCGAGCGCCTGTGCGCCCCGCCGCCGATGACCGACCGCCGCCACGCCCTGACCCCCGAAGCGCTGGAGATGATGGACACCATCGCCCGCACCGGCAGTTTCGCCGCCGCCGCGCGCGAGCTGGGCAAGGTGCCTTCGGCGCTGACCTACAGCGTGCGGCAGCTGGAGGAATCGCTCGACGTGCTGCTGTTCGACCGCAGCTCGCGCCAGGCGCAGCCCACCGCGGCCGGCACCGAGCTGCTGCACGAAGGCCGCCGCCTGCTCGCGCAGATGGACGCCGTGGCCAACCGCGTGCAGCGCGTGGCCACCGGCTGGGAGACGACGCTGGCGATCGCGGTGGACAACATCGTGGCGCCGCGGGCGATCTTCGACCTGATCGAGGCCTTCTACGCGCTGCGCTGCACCGAGTCGCCCGACGCCGGCCCGCTGCCGACGCGGCTGAAGCTGCGCAACGAGGTGATGGCCGGCACGGTCGAGGCGCTCACCACCGGGCAGGTCGATCTGGCCATCGGGCTGGCCGGATCGCCCAGCCTGCCGCAGGGGCTGGAGTGCGCGCCGCTGGGCACGCTGGAGATGCTGCTGGCGGTGGCACCGCACCACCCGCTGGCGCCGCTGCCCGAGCCGCTGTCGATGCAGACCGTGGCGCAGCACCGCATCATCGCGATGGCCGACACCGCACAGCGCATGGACCGCCACACCTTCGGCATCCAGCCGGGGCAGGACGTGCTGACCGTGCCCTCGCTGGTGGCCAAGCTGGAGGCGCAGATCCGCGGCCTGGGCTGCGGCCGGCTGCCCGAGCCGCTGCTGCGCGCGCATGTCGCCGCCGGGCGGCTGGTGGTCAAGCGCACCGAGGGGATGACCTCGACCGTCGATCTGCAGTATGCGTGGCGGGCCGGGCCGGGCATGGGCCGGGCGCTGGCCTGGTGGCTGCAGCAACTGGAGAGCCCCGTCACCCGCCAGGCGCTGCTGGAGCAGCACGCTGGCCTGATCTTGTGAGCGCCGCGCCCGCAGCGGGCGGCGGCTATGTCGGCCGCTTCGCTCCGTCGCCGACCGGGCCGCTGCACGCTGGCTCGATGGTCGCCGCGCTGGCCTCGTGGCTCGATGCGCGGGCGCACGGCGGGCGCTGGCTGGTGCGCATCGAGGATGTGGACACGCCGCGCTGCATCCCCGGCGCGGACCTGGAGATCCTGCGGCAGCTCGCCGCCTGCGGGCTGCACCCGGATGCGCCGCCGGTCTGGCAGTCGCGCCGCGGCGATCTGTATGCCCGCGCGCTGGACACGCTGCACGCGGCCGGGCTGGCCTACGGCTGCCGCTGCACGCGCCGCGAGATCGCGCTGGCGCTGGCCGCTGCGGGGCACGACCGCAGCCGCCACGGTGAACTGGTCTACCCCGGCACCTGCCGCCCCGGCGGCGCGCAGCCGGTCCCGTGGGCCGAGGCGCGTGCCGTGCGGCTGCTGACCGTGCAGCCGGATGGGGCCGACGTCTGCATCGACTGGACCGACGACCGGCTCGGCCCGCAGCACCAGAACGTCACCCGCGAGGTCGGCGACTTCGTGCTGCGCCGCGCGGACGGGCTGTGGGCCTACCAGCTCGCGGTGGTGGTCGACGACGCGGCGCAGGGCATCACCCACGTCGTGCGCGGCGAGGATCTGGCCGACAACACGCCCCGACAACTCTGGCTGCAGCGCTGCCTGGGCCTGCCGACCCCGCGTTACCGCCACACGCCGCTGGTGCTGGACGCACACGGCGAGAAGCTCTCCAAGCAGACGGGCGCGGCGGCGATCGACCCGGCGCGACCCCTGGCGGTGCTGCGGGCCGCTGCGCAGGCGCTGGACTTGGTGGTACCCGCCGGTGATGACGTGGATCAATTCCTGCGCGCAGCGGTTCCGCGCTGGACCATTCGATGTCAAGTGTGACAACGAATGGGCGCGGGCCGGAACTGGTGGCATGATCGCGCCCGCTTTTGTTGTTCTCCCACCCTTGCAAAGGTTTCCACATGATTTCTACCCCCTCGGGTCTGCAGTACGAAGACACGGTCGTCGGTACCGGTGATACCGCCGTCGCCGGCCGCCAGGTCAGCGTCCACTACACCGGCTGGCTGCACGACACCACCGCGCCGGATGGCCGCGGCCGCAAGTTCGACTCCAGCAAGGACCGCGGCCAGCCGTTCCGCTTCGCGCTCGGCGCGGGCATGGTCATCGGCGGCTGGGACGAAGGCGTGCAGGGCATGCAGGTCGGCGGCACCCGCGTGCTGCTGATCCCGCCGAACCTGGGCTATGGCGCGCGTGGTGCGGGTGGCGTGATTCCGCCGAACGCGACGCTGGTGTTCGAGGTGGATTTCCTCGGGTACTGAGCCTCCCGGCTGAATGGCAAAGACGCCCCTGCAGTGGGGCGTCGGCGTTTCTGGCGCCGCTCCGTGTGCATTGCGAGTACTCAATCGCCACCGCTGCAGACGCCCCTACCGTGGAAGGGCCATTCGGGCGGTCGCCCGGAGGCCTACTCCGAGGAGATCGACATGAGGGTGACGTTGCCGCGGTGCGTGGTTCTGACGGGGGTCTGGCTGGTGTCGTCGCTGGCGGTGGCGCAGGGGCGGTTCGACCTGGGCAAGCGGGTGTACGACAACAGCTGTGCGAGTTGCCATGGCGTGGCGGCCAAGGGGGATGGCCCGCTGACCCGCTACCTCGTCAAGCCGTCACCGGACCTGACCCTGCTGGCGCGCCACAACGGCGAGGTGTTCCCGCGGGACCGCGTCGCGGAGGTGATCGACGGCCGCACCTCCACCGAGATCGGTCCGCATGGTTCGCGCGAGATGCCGATCTGGGGCGATGTCTTCCGCAAGGACGCCGGGACCGCTGGTGTCCGTGGTGCACGCCAGGTCGAGCGGCATGCACAGCAGCGCGTGCAGGCACTGGTCGACTATCTGGCCCGTCTCCAGGAAAAGTAGGGCCGAGGCCGGCAGGCGCACGGCGCGACCAGTCATTGCGCCCATGAAAAAAGCCCGCTGTGGTGCAGCGGGCTTGTTCCATTCATTGGCGGAAGGGGAGGGATTCGAACCCTCGGTACGTTTCCGTACGCTTGATTTCGAGTCAAGTACAATCGACCACTCTGCCACCCTTCCTGAAAGTGGCTTGCCTGGGTCAATTCAGGCAAGACCGCAAGTATAGCGAACTTTTCGCCAGTTCAGCAAGCGGGTCGCAACACTTCGACGCCGCCCATGTAGGGACGCAGCACGTCCGGCACCGTGATGCTGCCATCGGCGTTCTGGCAGTTCTCCAGCACGGCCACCAGCGTGCGCCCCACCGCCAGGCCCGAGCCGTTCAGCGTGTGCACGAACTCGTTCTTGCCCTGCGCGTTCTTGAAGCGTGTCTGCATCCGCCGCGCCTGGAAGGCCTCGCAGTTCGAGCAGGAGCTGATCTCGCGGTAGGTGCCCTGCGCCGGCACCCAGACTTCCAGGTCGAAGGTCTTGGCCGCGCCGAAGCCCATGTCGCCCGTGGACAGCAGCAGCACGCGGTAGGGCAGGCCCAGTTTCTGCAGGATCGCTTCCGCATGGCCGACCATCTCCGCCAGTGCGCCTTCGCTGTGCTCGGGGTGGACGATCTGCACCATCTCGACCTTGTCGAACTGGTGCTGGCGGATCAGGCCGCGCGTGTCACGGCCTGCCGAACCGGCTTCCGAGCGGAAACACGGGCTGTGTGCGGTGAGCTTGATCGGGAGCTGGTCGATCGCCAGCACCGTCTCGGCGACCGCGTTGGTGAGCGTCACCTCCGAGGTCGGGATCAGGTACCACTTGCTGCCGGCCGCGTCGCCATCACCCGAGGTGACGTGGAACAGGTCCTGCTCGAACTTGGGCAGCTGGCCGGTGCCCTGCAGCGCCTTGGCCTGCACGAGGTAGGGCGTGTAGCACTCGGTGTAGCCGTGCTCGGTCGTCTGCACGTCGAGCATGAACTGGGCGAGGGCGCGGTGCAGTCGGGCAGCGGCGCCTTGCATGAACGTGAAGCGCGAACCCGACAGCTTGGCGCCCGTCTCGAAATCCAGCCCCAGCGGCGCGCCCAGGTCGACGTGGTCCTTCACCGTGAAGTCGAACGCGCGCGGCGTGCCCCAGCGGCGCACCTCGACGTTGGCGTGTTCGTCCGGGCCGACCGGCACATCGGCGGCGGGCAGGTTGGGCACGTGCAGCAGCATCGCGTCCAGCGCGGCCTGGATCTGCGTCAGCCGCTCGCCGCCGGCCTTCATCTCGTCGCCGATGCCGCCCACTTCGGCCATCACGGCGGTGGTGTCCTGGCCCTTGGCCTTGAGTCCGCCGATCTGCTTGCTGAGCTGGTTGCGGCGCGACTGCAGCTCCTCGGTGCGGATCTGCAGGGTCTTGCGCTCGGCTTCCAGCGCGCGGAAGGTGTCGGCGTCGAGGAAGGGCTGCGGGTTCTTGCGCGTGGCCAGGCGGGCGAGGACGCCGTCCAGGTCGCGGCGCAGCAGGGTGATGTCCAGCATGGAAAGTCTCGTGTTGCAGTGCAGTGTGTTCAGTGCGGGCGCGGTGCGGCGGTGACGCCGGCTTCGGCCATCGCCTTGTCGCCCAGGCCCTTGGGCAGCGGGAATTCGATGTGTTCCTCGACGCCCGGCATCTTGCGCACGCTCAGCGCGCCCAGCTCCTTCAGTCGGGCGATGACCGCATCGACCAGCAGCTCCGGTGCGGAGGCGCCCGCGGTCAGGCCCACGCGCGGACGGTCCTCAAACCATGCGGCCTCGATCTCGTCGGCGCTGTCGACCATGTACGACGCCGTGCCCAGCCGCTGCGCCACTTCGCGCAGGCGGTTGCTGTTCGAGCTGGTCGGGCTGCCGACGACGATGACGATGTCGACCTCGCCGGAGAGCACCTTGACGGCGTCCTGGCGGTTTTGCGTGGCGTAGCAGATGTCCTGCTTCTTCGGCTCGCGCACCAGGGGGAAGCGCTGCTTCACGGCGCGCAGGATCTCGGCGGCGTCGTCCACGCTCAGCGTCGTCTGCGTGACGACGGCGATGCGGCTCTCGTCCGGCACCTGCACGCCGGCCACGTCGGCCACATCCTCGACGAGGTGGATGCCCTCGGTGAGCTGGCCCATCGTGCCTTCGACCTCGGGGTGGCCCTTGTGGCCGATCATGATGAAGTCATAGCCCTCGCGGCGCAGCTTGGCGACTTCGACGTGGACCTTGGTCACCAGCGGACAGGTCGCGTCGAACACCTCGAAGCCACGCTCGCGGGCCTCGGCACGCACGGCCTGGCTGACACCGTGGGCGCTGAACACCAGCGTCGCGCCGGGCGGCACGTCGGAGAGCTCCTCGATGAAGATGGCGCCCTTGGTCTTGAGGTCGTTGACGACGTAGGTGTTGTGGACGATCTCGTGGCGCACGTAGATCGGCGCGCCGAACTTCGCGAGCGCCCGCTCGACGATCTCGATGGCGCGGTCCACGCCGGCGCAGAAGCCGCGCGGCTGGGCCAGCACGACTTCCTCGACATGGCCTTGCAAGCTCTCCTGGCGGATCGCGGTCATCACAGCACTCCGATCAGTTGCACTTCGAAGGTCAGCGGCTGGCCGGCCAGCGGGTGGTTGAAGTCGAATACCGCCCAGTCCTCTTCGGCCGGACCGAGTTCGCGCAGCACGCCGGCGAACGAGCCCCGGCCGTCCGGCGTCGGGAACTGCACGACGTCGCCGACGCTGTACTGCTCGTGCGGGTCGCCCATCTCGCGCAGGATGGCGAGCTTGAGCTTCTGGACCATGTCGGGGCTGCGGGGCCCGAAGGCTTCGCCAGGTTCGAGCGCGATGGTCGTGCGCGTGCCTTCTTCCAGGCCGAGCAGGCGCGACTCGATGGCGGGTGCGAGTTCGCCAGCGCCGAGCGAGAGCGTCGCGGGCTTGTCGTTGAAGGTGTTGACGATGTCGCCGCCGTCGGGGCCGGCGAGGCGGTAATGCAGGGTCAGGAATGAACCCGGTTGGACCTGAGGCACGGCGGTGATCCTGTTGGGGGAGTGGAAGGGGGAAATGGGGGATACGGGGGCAGGGCGGGGTCAGTTCTGGGTAGACTGGCCCCGATTTTAGGTGCCGCCGATGAAAGACCTTCCTGCTGCGATGCGTCCCCGCGAAAAGCTGCTCGCCCAAGGCCCGTCCGCGCTGGCCGATGCCGAGCTGCTGGCGCTGCTGCTGCGCACCGGCATCCAGGGCACGGGCGTGCTGCAGATGTCCGAGCAGGTGCTGGCCCGGTTCGGTGGCATCGGTGGCCTGCTGCGTGCGGAAGGGGATGCGCTCAAGGTCGTGAAGGGCCTCGGGCCGGCCAAGCGTGCCGAGCTGCAGGCGGTGCTGGAGCTGGCGCGGCGGGCGCTGTCGATGGAGCTGGCGCAGCGCCCGGTGTTCGACTCGCCCCAGTCGGTGCGCGACTACCTGAAGCTGCAGCTCGGCGAGCTGGGGTACGAGGTGTTCGCCGTGCTCTTCCTGGATGCCCAGCACCGGCTGATCGCCTACGAGCCGATGTTCCGCGGCACGCTGACGCAGACCAGCGTCTACCCGCGCGAGGTGCTCAAGCGCGCGCTGGCGCTGAACGCGGCGGCCGTGATCCTCGCGCACAACCACCCGTCCGGCGTCGCGGAGCCCTCGCGCGCCGACGAGTTCCTGACGCACAGCCTGAAGTCGGCGCTGGCGATGGTCGACGTGCGGGTGCTCGACCACATGGTGGTCGGGCGCGGGCCGGTGGTGTCGTTCGCGGAGCGGGGGTTGCTATGAAGGCGCATTCGCTGTCGGAGCTGGCTGCCATCCACCGGGCGCTGCGCGAACAGCGCCAGCACGCCGAGGAGGCCGCCGCCCGGCGTGCAGCGATCGAAGCTGCCCGGCAGCGCGAGCGCGAGCTGTTCGCGCGCACGGTGGGCGAGGTCACGCCGCTGCGCGATGCCAATCTGGCCGACATCGCCCGCCCGAGGCCGCTGCCCGAACCCTTCCAGCGGGCGCTCGACGAGGCCGAGGTGCTGCGCGTGTCGCTGTCGGACGACTTCGACGCCGCGTCGCTGATGGAGACCGATGACCAGCTCTCCTACCGCCAGTCGGGCATCGGGGACGACGTGCTCAAGCACCTGCGCCTGGGCCGCTGGTCGCTGCAGGGCCAGATCGATCTGCACGGCCTGAACCGCGACGCGGCGCGCGAGGCGCTGGCGGGCTTCCTCAACGCCGCGGGCAAGCGCGGCTGGCGCTGCGTGCGCGTCGTGCATGGCAAGGGACTGGGCTCCCCCGGCCGGCAGCCCGTGCTGAAGGGCAAGGTGCGCAGCTGGCTGGTGCAGCGCCAGGAGGTGCTGGCCTTCACGCAGGCGCGCGGGCCGGATGGCGGGGCGGGGGCGCTGATCGTGCTGCTGGCTTCGGCGCGCAGGCCGGACGGGCGCCTGCGCTGAGCGCGGGGCTGCGGATCAGCGGTTGCGCATCCAGTCGGCGGTGCCGAAGAAGCTCTCGGTCAGCCGCTCGGTCAGCACCGGGTCGACGCCCACCTCGGTCATCGCCTGGTGCATGCAGGCGACCCACTGGTCGCGCTCCTGCACGCCGATCGAGAAGGGCATGTGGCGCATGCGCAGCCGCGGGTGACCGAAGCGCTCGATGTAGTGGTTCGGGCCGCCCAGCCAGCCGCTGAGGAACCAGTAGAGCTTGTCGCGGGCGTCGGTGAGCGTGGTGCCGTGGGCGGCGCGCAGTTCGCGGTAGCCGGGCTCCAGGTCCATCAGGTCGTAGAAGCGGTCGACGAGTTCGCGCACGCGGGCGTCGCCGCCGACCCAGGCATAGGGGGTCGCGGGCTGGTCGGGGGTCTCGGGGTTCATGGCGGAGACTGTAGCCCAGCCGCGGCTGTCGCCGTTGCCTCGGCCAGCCGGCGGGCGATCTCGCGGATGTCCTGGGCCGCGTCCGAGCCGGGATAGGCCAGCATCAGCAGCTGGCGCTTCTGCACCGACTGGCGCACGGCCGTGTCCAGCGTGATGTTGCCCAGTGGCTGCAGGGTGATCGACGCACCATCCGCCAGCTGCACGAAGCGCTGGAGGACGGCCTGCAGCTGCGTGGCGACATGGCGGCCTTCGCCGGGACGCTGGGTCTGGTTGACCACCAGCATGGTCGAGGT
The DNA here is from genome assembly GCF_013410775.1 of Sphaerotilus montanus. NCBI lineage: Bacteria > Pseudomonadati > Pseudomonadota > Betaproteobacteria > Burkholderiales > Sphaerotilaceae > Sphaerotilus > Sphaerotilus montanus. Next base: position 2,776,052 of record NZ_JACCFH010000001.1, read on the forward strand.
GCGGCCCTGCTGCATCGCCAGCACCTTGATCGTGGCGTAGGCGTCTGCCAGCGCGGGCGGCTCGGGCGTGGCGACGACCAGCACCTCGTCGGCCAGCGACACTGCGTAGAGCACGATGTCCGAGATGCCGGCGCCGGTGTCGATCAGCACCCGGTCGTAGCGCGGGCGGACGGTGTCGAGCAGCAGCGCGAGCTGTTCGCGCACCTGGGGCGTGAGCCGCGAGTACTCGATCAGGCCCGAGCCGGCCAGCATCACCTGGAAGCCCCCCGGCGCGTCGATCACCGCCTGGTCGAGCGGGGCCTTGCCAGTGAAGACGTCGTGCAGCGTAATGCGCGGGTGCAGGTTGAGCACCACGTCGAGGTTGGCCAGGCCCAGGTCGGCGTCGATGACGAGCACCTTCTCGCCGCGGCGGGCGAGTGCCGCCGCCAGATTGGCGCTGAGCATGGTCTTGCCGACACCGCCCTTGCCGCTGGTGATGGCCAGGATGTGGGCGCCGCTCACGGGGCAGCATCCATCGACGGATCCAGCGTCGGATCCATGGACGAATCCATGGCGTCCGGCACGAAGGCCGACACGGCGCTGAAGAGCATGTCGCGCTCCTCGTTGCTCACCTCGGAGCGCGGCTGCGATTCCAGGCAGATGCGGTTGCGGCCCGCGGCCTTGGCGCGGTAGAGCTGCTGGTCAGCGCGCTCCATCCAGAGGTGCGACGACGAGCGCACCCACTGCGGCGCGAACGCGCCGCCGACGCTCACGGTGACGCTGATGCGCTGGCCCGGTGCCGCGACGACCACCGTGGACTCGATCGCCTGGCGCACCCGGTCGGCCACGGCCTGACCGAAGCTGGCCGGGCAGTTGGGCAGCACGGCGCCGAATTCCTCGCCCCCCAGCCGCGCGACCGTGTCCATCGGGCGCACGCTGTCCTGCAAGGCCTTGCCGATGTGGCGGATGACGACATCACCGGCGGCGTGTCCGTAGGTGTCGTTGACCCGCTTGAAGTGGTCGATGTCGAGCAGCAGCAGCAGCGCGGACTCGCCGGTGCGCGCCACGCGGTCGATCTCGCTGTCCAGGCTGGCCTCGAACTGGCGGCGGTTGAACAGCCCCGTCAGCGGGTCGCGGCTGGACAGCATGCACAGGCCGTCGATCAGCGCCTGCAGCCACGCTGGCGAGCCGGGTTCGAGTCGCGCCATCCAGTCGTGCTGGCCGGCGCGGTCCAGCAACTGCAGCGCCAGTCCGACCTGCAGCGTGTGTCCGCCGACCGTGATCACGGCCGCTTCACGCGCGGGAGAGGGCGGCTGGTGCATGGCGATTGCGGGCAATTCGGCAGGAAGAATGAAAAAGACATCCGAAAGTGAGGCATTTGCAGTCTACGGCATGGCCTCGGCGACTTGAGCGGGAGATGGCTGGTGTTTGGCGGGCTTCTCCGCGTGCGGACAGGCGCTTGCGACCAGCACAGTGGCCTGAATTGCACAGCGAGCTGTCCTTGTCCCAACTGCCTACTTCTCCGGTCGCCGAACCTTCCCGCACCGAACCCGCCCTGGCCCGCGTCGTGCCCGGGCGCATCGAGCGGCTGCGTGCGTTGCCACGGGTCGACGGGCAGGCGAATTTTTTCTACCGCGAGGTGGTTTTCAACGCCGATGCGGTGCGCATCATGCCGGGCGAGTTCTTCGTGCATGGCGAAGACATCGTCATCACCACCACGCTGGGCTCGTGCATCGCGGCCTGTCTCTGGGACCGCCAGGCGCAGATCGGTGGCATGAACCACTTCATGCTGCCCGGGGGCTCCGGTTCGGCGCCCGACGCGGGCCGCTACGGCATCGAGGCCATGGAGCGCCTCATCAACGCGCTGCTGCGGCAAGGCGCGACCCGCAGGACGCTGGAGGCCAAGCTTTTCGGTGGCGCCGCGATGATCCCGGGGCCGGGATCGCTCAATGTCGGCGAGCGCAACACCCGGTTCGCGATCGACTACCTGCGCGACCACGAGATCACGCTGATCTCGAAGGACGTGCTCGGCAGCAGTCCGCGCAAGGTCTGCTTCTTCCCGCAAACGGGGCGGGTGATGGTGCGCCGGCTGCCGCCCACCCAGCACAACCTGGTGCTGGCGCTGGAGCGCGAGGCCCGGCGCAAGGTCAGCAGCAGCCTGTCGACCACTTCATTTGCCGATCTGCCGTGACGCTCCCCGCCAGTTCCTTCCGGACCACCGCCGCGGGTGCCCCCATCCGCGTGCTGGTGGTCGACGATTCCGCTGCGGCGCGGGCCATGATCTGCGCTGTCCTCGCCCGCCACCCCGACCTGGTCTGCGTCGGCGAGGCGGCCGACGCACTGCAGGCCCGCGAGATGATCCGCGGGCTTGACCCGGACGTGGTCACGCTCGACATGGTCATGCCGGGCATGGACGGCCTGGACTTCCTGGAGCGGCTCATGCGGCTGCGGCCGACCCCGGTGGTGGTGATCGCCTCGGCGACGCGCCAGCACCAGACCACCGTGCTGCGCGCCACGGCGCTCGGTGCCGTGGCCTTCATCGAAAAACCGCAGCCCGGTGCGCAGGGTGTCCTCGACGCCTTCGAGAGCACCGTGGTCGCCCGTCTGCGCGAGGCGGCGCGGTCTCGCCAGACGGTCCGCCGCAGCGCCGTTGCGGGCGAGGTGGTTGCCGTGCCCGCATCTGCCAGCGGCCGCCTCATCGCCATCGGCGCATCGACGGGCGGTACCGAAGCAACCCCGCGCCTGCTTGCCCGCCTGTCACCGGCGGTGCCACCGGTGCTGATCGTGCAGCACATGCCGGCCGGCTTCTCGGCCCGGTACGCGACCCGTCTGAACGGACTCGGCCCGCTCGCGGTCAGCGAAGCGCGCGACGGTGAGTCGCTGCAGGCCGGCCACGCGTATATCGCGCCGGGTGGGCAGCACCTGTCGGTTGAACGCGGTGCCGCCGGCGGCTATGTGGCGCGGGTGTCGGATGGGGAACCGGTGCAGCGGCACCGGCCCAGCGTCGATGTGCTGTTCCGCTCCGTGGCCAAGGTGGCCGGCGACCGTGCCATCGGCATCATGCTCACCGGCATGGGCGGTGACGGCGCGCTGGCGATGCGCCTGCTGCGCGAGGCCGGTGCCTACAACCTGGCGCAGGACGAGGCCACCAGCGCCATCTTCGGGATGCCGCGCGAGGCGATCCGGGCGGGGGCTTGCCAGGAGGTGCTGCCGCTCGATGCGATCGGGCCGCGGGTGATGGCGCTGCTTGGTCTGGCCGCACCCGCCGTGTGCACCACGCGGCTCAGGCCAGAAACAAGCCCTGCAGATCGCTGAGGAAGTCGAAGCCGCGTGGCGTGGGTGCGGCGCGCTCCCAGTCACGCACCAGCAGGCCGCGCTGTTCGGACTGCGCCAGCGCCGCCTCGATGCTGGACAGCGGCAGCCCGGTGCGGTCGCGGAACAGCCCCAGATCGAAGCCGTCCTTCAGCCGCAGCGCGTTCAGCATGAACTCGAAGGGCAGCGCCTTGCGGCCCACGTCCTCGTCGTTCGACACCGCCTGTCCGGCCAGGGCCTTCTGCATGTACATCGCCGGTTCGCGCCAGCGCACCTGCCGAACGACCCGGTGCGGGAAGCTCAGCTTGGTGTGCGCACCCGCGCCGATGCCCAGGTAATCGCCGAACTGCCAGTAGTTCAGGTTGTGCGTGCAGCGGTGGCTGGGCCGCGCGAAGGCCGAGACCTCGTAGCGCGACAGCCCCTGCGCGCCGGTCATCGCCACGATCTGGTCGAGCATGTCGCTGGCCAGATCGTCGTCCGGCACAGTCGGCGGGTGCACGGCGAACAGCGTGTTCGGCTCGATCGTCAGGTGGTAGACCGACAGGTGCGGCGGCTGCAGCGCCAGCGCGGTGCGCAGGTCCTCGGCCGCCTCGGCGAGCGTCTGGCCGGGCAGGGCGTACATCAGGTCGAGGTTGAAGGTGTCGAAGGCCTGCGCGGCTTCCTCGGCGGCGGCGAGTGCCTGCGCGCGGCTGTGCACGCGGCCGAGTGCCTGCAGCTTGGCGTCGTCGAAGCTCTGCACGCCGATCGACAGCCGCGTCACCCCCGCGCCGCGGAAGGCGCGGAAGCGCTCGCGCTCGAAGGTGCCGGGATTGGCCTCCAGCGTCACCTCGCAGCCCGGCGCCAGCGGCATCAGCGCCCGCACGTCGCTCAGCAGCCGCTCGATGCCCTCCGGCGAGAACAGGCTGGGCGTGCCACCACCAATGAAGATCGACTGCACGCTGCGGCCCCAGACCAGCGGCAGCGCGGCTTCGAGGTCGGCGCGCAAAGCGTCCAGATACGCGGCTTCCGGGTGCCCGCCACTGGCCGCTTCGTGCGAGTTGAAGTCGCAGTACGGGCACTTGCGCAGGCACCACGGCAGGTGGATGTAGAGCCCCAGCGGCGGCGGTGCACCGAGTTGCAGCGTGCCGGGACGCAGGTAACGCGCCACCACATCGGCGCCGTTGGCAGCGGCTGCGGTGTCCGTGGCGGAATGGGCCGGCTGGATCGGGATGAACTCAGCCAAGCTGCCAGACCTCGCGCATCAGGGTCAGCATCTGCGCACAGGCCAGCGCGCGGTGGCTCCGGGCGTTCTTGACATCAGCGGGCATCTCGGCGGCCGTCAGGCCCTGCGCCGGGACGAACATCAGCGGGTCGTAGCCGAAGCCGCCCGCGCCGCGCCGCTCGGCCAGGATCTCTCCTTCCCAGCGACCGAAGGCGATGAGCGGCTCGGGATCGTCCGCCGAGCGCACGGCCACCAGCGCGCAGACGAAGCGCGCGCGGCGGGTGGCGGCGCCGTCCAGCGCGGCCAGCAGCTTGCGGTTGTTCGCCTCGTCCTGCAGCGCGCGCTGGGCTTCGCGGTCGATGCCGGCCGGGAACTCCACCGCCGCGTAATGTGCCGACTGCACACCCGGCGCGCCGCCCAGCGCGTCCACGCACAGGCCGGAGTCGTCCGAGATCGCGGGCAGGCCGCTGATGGCTGCGGCGTGGCGGGCCTTGGCGAGCGCGTTCTCGATGAAGGTGTGGTGCGGCTCCTCGGCTTCCGGGATGCCGAGCGCGCCTTGCGTGACCAGCTCGACCGACACCGGCGCCAGCAGCGCACCCAACTCCTTCAGCTTCTTGGCGTTGTTGGACGCCAGCACCAGGCGGTGGCGCAGCAGCTCGGCCATGGCCTCAGGCTCCGATCGCGGTGGACAACGCCTGGCGCTGCAGCGCGACCAGATCGCGGATGCCCGCGTCGGCCAGCGCGATCAGCGTGTCCATCTCGGCGCGGCTGAAGGGCGTGCCTTCGGCCGTGCCCTGGACTTCGACGAAGCCGCCGGAGCCGGTCATCACGACGTTCATGTCGGTGTCGCAGGCCGAGTCCTCGACGTATTCGAGGTCCAGCAGCGCCACGCCGTCCAGCAGCCCGACCGAGATGGCGGCCACGTGGTCGCGGATCGGGGTGTCGGCGATGAGGCCCTGCGCCAGCAGCGTGGCGACGGCGTCGTGCGCGGCGACGAAAGCGCCGGTGATCGCGGCGGTGCGGGTGCCGCCATCGGCCTGCAGCACGTCGCAGTCGATGGTGATGGTGCGCTCGCCGAGCTTCTTCAAGTCGAACACGCTGCGCAGCGAGCGGCCGATCAGGCGCTGGATCTCCTGCGTGCGGCCGGTCTGCTTGCCCTTGGCGGCTTCGCGGGCGCTGCGGGTGTGGGTGGCGCGGGGCAGCATGCCGTATTCGGCGGTGACCCAGCCTTCGCCGGAGCCCTTCTTGTGCGGCGGGACACGTTCCTCGACGGACGCGGTGCACAGCACCTTGGTATCCCCGAAGGCGATCAGCACCGAACCTTCGGCGTGCTTGGTGTAGCCGCGGGTGAGCTGGACGGGGCGCAGGGCGTCGGGGGCGCGGTCGTTGGGGCGGGTCATGGTCATGGAGTAGGCTGGTCTGCTTAGCTGCGCTTCTGGGCGCTGCGCTTGATGGCTTCGTTGATCTCGCGGATCGAGCGTTCGATCTCGGCTTCGTCGAGCAGGTCGTCCGGGTTGCCGACGCCGGCACCCGCCTGGATGGTGGAGGCGAACACGTCGTCGCCGAGCGCGTCGGTCTCGATGCCGGTGAGGGTCTCGTCGTCCTCGGCGGACTCCCACTCGACGGCGATCACGGTCACGTTGTCGCTCTTCTCGCCGGCGATGCGCAGCGCGCGCTCCACCAGATCGGGCGCAGCTTCGGTGATCGCGCCTTCGGCGAGGATGCGGGTGATGGTGTCGTCGTCGAGGGCGCCCCACAGGCCGTCGGAGCACAGCAGGAGCTTGTCGCCCGGTTGCAGCGACACGGGGCCGACCAGGTCGATCACCGGCTTGCCCGGGCTGCCCAGGCAGGTGAACAGCACGTTGCGGTTGACCTTGTCGCCCAGCGGCACGACGCCGTTGAGCGACTCCTGCAGCTCGGAGTAGGAGTGGTCGCGGGTGCGCGCCTGCAGCCGGCCGCCGCGCACGAGGTAGAGGCGCGAGTCGCCGCAGTGCGCCCAGTAGGCCTCGCGGCCCTGGAGGATGCAGGCGACGATGGTCGTGCGGGGCGTGTCGAGCAGGGCGCGCTCGGTGGCGTAGCGGATGAGCGCGTGGTGGCCGGCGAGGATGGACTCGGTCAGGAAGCGGCGGGGCTCGCGGATCACCGGCTTGGCGTCACGCTGGAACATGCCGGCCATGGTCTGCAGCGACATCTGCGAGGCGACTTCGCCCTCGGGGTGGCCCCCCATGCCATCGGCGAGCGCGAACAGGCCGGAGTCACGGGTGTAGCAATAGCCCATGCGGTCCTCGTTCTTCTCGCGCCCGCCACGGCGGCTGATCTGGTAGACGGAAAAACGCATGGGCAGGGGTTCCGAGAAAGATTCCGGCGCGGCGGGAGGGCTCACGCCTTGGCGCCGGACTTGATGTTTTCAAGCTGCAGCTTGAGGCGTTCGCTGAAGCTGAGCTTGGTGTAGCGGCGTTCGGTTTCCCGGGACAGCTCCTTCTGGAGCGCGAAGACACTCTGCGGCCGCGCCAGCGGGTCGAGCGACATGCACCACTCGGTCACCTCGATGAGGTTGTCCGAATAGACATTGCGCAGGCGCGACAGCGACAGGCTCAGGCGGTCCTTCTCGATGCGCTGGGGGGCGTCGTTCGGCGGATAGCCCTGCATGCAGGCGTAGATGCACGCGCCGATGGCGTAGATGTCGGTCCACGGCCCCAGTGACCCGTCGCGGCGGTACATCTCGGGCGCAGCGAAGCCGGGGGTGTACATCGGCCGGATGAAGTTGCCTTCCTTCGACAGCACTTCGCGTGCGGCGCCGAAGTCGAGCATCACGGCCTTGTTCTCGTTGGTGACGAAGATGTTGGCCGGCTTGATGTCCAGGTGCAGCATCTTGTGCTGGTGCACGATGCGCAGGCCGCGCAGGATCTCGTCGAAGAGGCTGCGGATGGTGCTCTCGCGGAAGACCTTGTCGCGCTTCAGGTCGCGGGCGGTGACGATGAAGTCCTGCAGCGTGTCGCCCTGCAGGTAGTTCATCACCATGTAGACCGTCTCGTTCTCGCGGAAGAAGTTGAGCACCGAGACGACGCTCTGGTGGCTGATCTGCGCGAGCGAGCGGCCTTCCTCGAAGAAGCTCTTCAGGCCCAGGCGGTAGAGCGGCTGCTTTTCGGGCTTGACGCGCGGAATCAGCTCGCCCGCAGAGCGCTCGGCCAGCGAAGACGGGAGGTACTCCTTGAGGGCCACCAGCCTGCGCTCGGCGTCTTCGGCGAGGTAGACGACTCCGAATCCGCCCGCTGCCAGCTTCCGGATGACCTGGTAGCCGCCTACCACCGTGCCGGGCGGCAACGGGGCAGGTTTTTGCTTTGACATAATCGTATTTTGATTGGGCGAAATCCGCGATGTCAGTTTACAGCATGACCGGTCCTGATTAGCAACGATCCTCAGCATTCCCCCGAACGACCCGCTGAGCCCGAGGCTTGCACCGCGAGACATCGATGATGAGCCGAGCCACCAACTCGCGCAGGTCGAACCGACGGTTGAAGCGGTAGGCGAACGCTGCCAGGTAGCTGCTGGCGTACTTGGGGTACTTGAACGCATGGAACGCACCCGACAACGTCGTCTTCAGGTTGCCCAGCACCGTGTTGACCCAGGTGAACTCGGGCAGCTCGCGCGGCTTGCGCTGCCCCACCACGATCGGCGTGTGCAGACAGCCCGCGCTGGTGACCGCGGCGAAGCACCCCAGCCCGTCGCTGACCACCCGCGCTCCCGGCATCAGCGCCGCCTGCGCCCACTGGCCCACCGCCTCCAGCGTGAAGCCGCTCACCGGCGCGAGCTTGACGTACTGCGGATGCCCCTGGTCATTGACCGAGACCGCCGCCACGAACGGCACCTTGTTCTCCGAACCCCGACCCGCCTTGCCGCCGCTGCGCTCCCCGCCGAGGTAGGCATCGTCGAGCTGCACCGTGCCGTCGAGCCGGTGCTGGCTCTCCCGCTCGGCCATCGCGTGCATGATCTTCTGGTGCATCAGCCACGCCGTCGGGTAGCTCACGCCCACCTGCCGCTTGAGCGCCAGCGCCGACAGCCCCGTCTTGGCCTGGCTGAGCAGGTAGATCGCCAGGAACCACGTTCTCAGCGGCAGCTTGGTGCTCGCGAACAGGCTGCCCGCGGTCAGCGAAGTCTGGTGGCGGCAGCCGTTGCATTGATACAGCTTGCGTGCGCCCTGGCCCACCACGTAGTGCGCCGCAGTGCCGCAGCGCGGGCACTCGAAGCCCTGGGGCCAGCGTGCCTGCTTGACCGCCTCGGCGCATTGCTCTTCCGTGCCGAAGCTGCTCATGAACTCCGGCAGCGACATCCCTTGCTGGAACTGGATTCGGTTCATCGGCATGTGCTCGCTCCTGCGCTTTGTCTGCCTTCTACGCTACGCCTGATCGTCGGCTAGGGCCTTGCTGAAGATCATTGCTAATCAGGTGACCGGTTATGCCAGCGCCTCCTCCAGCGCGCTGCCCGAGGCCGGGGAACACACCGAGAACACTGCCGCACAAGCGGGATCCGCCGGATCGGTCACGGTGGAACTTCGCTCCGTGAACAGCCGATTCCTGGATCTGGCGCTGCGCCTGCCCGACGAGTTTCGCGCGCTGGAGCCAGCGCTGCGCGAGCTGCTCACCCGGACCTTCAAGCGCGGCAAGATCGAGCTGCGCCTGAACCCGGACCGTGCACCCGATGCCGCCGCCGCACTGCCGCAACCCGAGCAGCTCGTCCGGCTGGCGGCGCTCCAGGTGGCCGTGCGCTCGCAGTTGCGGGATGCCGAGCTGATGTCGGTGCACGAGGTGCTGCAGTGGTGCCGCAGCACCGCGCCGGTGGCCGTGCTGGACGAGGCGGCGCTGGCGGCGGCACGGGTGTGTGTCGAGCGACTCGGCGAAGCCCGTGCCCGCGAGGGCGATCGGCTGGTCGCGATCCTGATGGAGCGTGTCGAGCACCTGCGCGGGCTGGCCGCCCAGGCGGCACCGCTGGTGCCGCAGGTCGTGGCACGTCAGCAGCAGCGCTTCCTGGAGCGCTGGAACGAAGCGCTGGCCACTGCGGGCGCCAACCAGAGCGTCTCTGCGCAGTCGCTGACCGAGCGGGCCATGTCCGAGGCGGCGGCGTTCGCGATCCGCATCGACGTCGCGGAGGAACTCGGCCGGTTGGGGGCACATCTCGACGAGATCACCCGGCTGCTGCGCAAGGGTGGTGAGCTGGGCAAGCGGCTCGATTTCCTGATCCAGGAACTGCACCGCGAGGCCAACACCCTGGGCTCGAAGTCCGCCGCGCTGGAGCTGACGCAGATCTCGGTGGAGATGAAGGTCGCGATCGAGCAGATGCGCGAGCAGGTGCAGAACATCGAGTGAACGGGCGCGGGCCCGGCGGCCCGCCGGAATGCGCAAGGGCCACCCGAGGGTGGCCCTTCTTGGTGGCGGAGCGGGCGTTGCCGCCCGCTGCGGGTCTTAGCCGCGCGCAGCCGCCAGCGCCGCGTTGAGCGTGGCGCTCGGGCGCATGATGGCCTTGGTCTTCTCGGCATCGGCCAGGTAATAGCCGCCGATGTCCGCCGGCTGGCCCTGCACGGCGCTGAGTTCGGCCACGATCTGGGCTTCGCCGTCGGTCAGGGCCTGGGCGAGCTTGCCGAAGTGAGCGGCCAGTTCGGCGTCTTCGGTCTGGGCGGCGAGTTCCTGCGCCCAGTACATCGCCAGGTAGAACTGGCTGCCGCGGTTGTCGAGCTGGCCGGTCTTCGGGCTGGGCGACTTGTTGTTGTCGAGCAGCTTGCCGGTGGCCGCGTCGAGCGTCTTGGCGAGCAGCTTGGCCCGGGCGTTGCCTTCCTTGATGCCCAGCTCTTCCAGCGACACGGCCAGTGCCAGGAATTCGCCCAGCGAGTCCCAGCGCAGGTGGTTTTCCTGCACCAGCTGCTGCACGTGCTTCGGGGCCGAGCCGCCGGCGCCGGTCTCGTACATGCCGCCGCCGTTCATCAGCGGCACGATCGACAGCATCTTGGCCGAGGTGCCCAGTTCCATGATCGGGAACAGGTCGGTCAGGTAGTCGCGCAGGATGTTGCCGGTGACGCTGATGGTGTCCAGGCCACGGGCGACGCGCTCCAGGGTGAACCGCATGGCGCGGACCTGGGACATGATGTGGATGTTCAGCCCGGTGGTGTCGTGGTCCTTCAGGTAGGTCTCCACCTTCTTGATCAGCTCGTTCTCGTGCGGGCGGTACGGGTCCAGCCAGAACACCGCCGGCATGCCCGAGTTGCGGGCGCGCGTGACAGCCAGCTTGACCCAGTCGCGGATCGGCGCGTCCTTGACCTGGCACATGCGCCAGATGTCACCCGCCTCGACCGGCTGGCTCAGCAGCACTTCGCCGGTGTCCAGGTCGGTGATGTTGGCCACGCCGGCTTCGGCGATCTCGAAGGTCTTGTCGTGCGAGCCGTACTCTTCGGCCTGTTGCGCCATCAGGCCGACGTTCGGCACCGTGCCCATCGTGCGCGGGTCGAAGTTGCCGTGCCACTTGCAGAAGTTGATCATCTCCTGGTAGATGCGGGCAAAGGTCGATTCCGGCATCACGCATTTGCTGTCGTACTGCTTGCCGTCGGCGCCCCACATCTTGCCGCCCTGGCGCATCATCGCCGGCATCGAGGCGTCCACGATGATGTCGTTGGGCGAGTGGAAGTTGGTGATGCCCTTGGCCGAGTCCACCATCGCCAGACGCGGACGGTGCTCTTGGCAGGCGTGCAGGTCACGGATGATCTCGTCGCGCTTGGATTCCGGCAGCGTCTTGATCTTGTCGTACAGGCTCACCATGCCGTTGTTGACATTGATGCCCAGTTCGTCGAACAGCGCGCCGTGCTTCTCGAAGGCGTCCTTGTAGTAGATCTTGACGCAGTGGCCGAAGACGATCGGGTGCGAGACCTTCATCATCGTCGCCTTGACGTGCAGCGAGAACAGGATGCCCGACTTGCGGCAGTCTTCCAGCTGGGCTTCGTAGAAGTCGCACAGCGCCTGCTTGCTCATGAACATCGAGTCGATGATCTCGCCGTCGAGCAGGGCCAGCTTCGGCTTCAGCACCACGGTCTTGCCGCTGGCGGTGAGCAGCTCCATCCGGACGTTGCGGGCCTTGTCCAGCGTCAGCGACTTTTCGCCGTGGTAGAAGTCGCCGTGCTCCATGTGCGAGACATGGGTCTGCGACCACTGCTTCCACTCGCCCATCGAGTGCGGGTGCTTGCGGGCGAAGTTCTTGACGGCCATCGGTGCGCGGCGGTCGGAGTTGCCTTCGCGCAGCACCGGGTTCACGGCCGAGCCGAGGCACTTGCCGTAGCGGGCCTTGATGGCCTTCTCTTCGTCGGTGGTCGGGTTCTCGGGGTAATCGGGGATCTGGTAGCCCTTGGCCTGCAGCTCCTTCACGCAGGCCGCCAGCTGCGACACCGACGCGCTGATGTTGGGCAGCTTGATGATGTTGGCGTCCGGCTCCAGGGTCTTCTTGCCCAGCTCGGCGAGCGTGTTGGGCACCTTCTGGCGGTCCGTCAGGTATTCCGGGAACTCGGCCAGGACCCGTGCGGACACGGAGATGTCGGCCTTCTGGATATTGATGCCGACCGGCGCCGTGAAGGTGCGCACGATGGGCAGGAAAGCGCAAGTCGCCAGCAAGGGCGCTTCATCGGTCAGGGTGTAGATGATGGTCGGCTGCTTGGTCGTCATTCACGAATCTCCGGGAGTTCTGCTGGGTTCTGCTTGAAAGTTTCTGGCCTGCTGCGGAATCTTCGCGGCGGCTGTGCCCAGACGGAACACTGTGCCACTGGATCCTGTGCAGGTGCTGACTGACCGTTCGCGCGGTGTCGCAGCCCATATTGTCGTTTGCCCGCGCGACATCGGGGACAATTGCCCGCCCGTCGCCCTTGTCGCGCCAGCCCAGCGAGTCCGCCGTGTCCCATTTCGCCACCCCTTCGCCTGCCGACTACCCCGGCAACCTCTATGTCGTCGCCGCTCCGTCCGGCGCCGGCAAGTCCAGCCTCGTCAAGGCCCTGCTGGAGATCGATACCCGCCTGATGGTGTCGATCTCGCACACCACCCGTGCGCCACGCGGGCAGGAGGAGCATGGCCGCGAATACTGGTTCGTCTCGAAAGCGGAGTTCGACGCCATGATCGCGCGCGGCGACTTCTTCGAGTGGGCCGAGGTCCACGGCAACCGCTATGGCACCTCGCGCGACGCGATCGAGCAGCGCCTGCACGATGGCCAGGATGTCGTGCTGGAGATCGACTTCCAGGGCGCGCTGCAGATCAAGGAACTGTTCCCGAGTGCGGTGCTGATCTTCATCCTGCCGCCTTCGTGGGAGGAACTGCAGCGGCGCCTGTTCCGCCGCGGCGAAGACACCCCCGAGGTCATCGCGCAGCGCATGGTCAACGCCCGCCACGAGGTGGCGCAAGCCCGGCACTTCGATTACATCGTGGTCAATGCCCTGTTCGAGACCGCCTTGTTCGACCTGAAAACCATCGTCCACGCGCAGCGGTTAAAATATTCGACCCAGCGTCTCAGCCGCCCGGCTGTGTTCGACGCCCTTCAACTGTCTTGACCGACTCCTCACCCGCGGAAGCACGATCCCACCATGGCCCGTATCACTGTCGAAGACTGTCTGCTGAAGATCCCCAACCGCTTCCAATTGGTGCTCGCCGCCACCTACCGTGCCCGCATGCTGAGCCAGGGCCATGCGCCCAAGGTCGAGACGAAAAACAAGCCCGGCGTGACCGCGCTGCGCGAAATCGCTGCCGGCCAGGTCGGCATCGAGATGCTGCGCAAGGTCCCGACCTGAGTCGCATCTGACCCGCACTTGTCGGGCATCGGCCACACGGTGCCCGGTCTGCTGCGGGACACGCTAGAGTCGATCCATGGTGTCCCGCACAGCCGATGTCCTGCGCCGCATGTTCTTCTCGTCCTGGCGACGAGGAGGCAAACCCGAGTCCACCGAGTCCGAACCGTTTCCGGACACGCAGCCCAGTGACCCGGGCGAAGACCGCAGCGCGGACACCGCGGTCAAAAGCAAGCTCCGTACCCGTGTAGGGAAACCGCCGCGGCCGGTGATCGAGCAGGTGCCCGGTGCGCACGGCGCGAGTGCCGCCTCCTTCGCGGTGCTCATGGCGAAGCTCGACTACCTCGACGAGGCCGACATCCGCCGCGTGCGCGAGGCCTACCGCTTCGCCGACCAGGCCCACCTCGGCCAGTTCCGCGCCAGCGGCGAGCCCTACATCACCCACCCCATCGCGGTGGCCGGTCTGTGCGCCGACTGGAAGCTTGATGCCCAGGCGATCATGGCCGCGCTGATGCACGACGCGATGGAAGACTGCGGCGTGACCAAGTCCGAACTGGTCGAGCGCTTCGGCACCCCGACCGCGGAAATCGTCGACGGCCTGACCAAGCTCGACAAGCTGCAGTTCTCGACCCGCGAGGAGTCGCAGGCCGAGTCCTTCCGCAAGATGCTGCTGGCGATGGCGCGCGACGTGCGCGTCATCCTGATCAAGCTCGCCGACCGCATGCACAACATGCGCACGATGGGGGCGATGGCGCAGAACAAGCGCGGCCGCATCGCCCGCGAGACGCTGGAGATCTACGCCCCGATCGCGCACCGGCTCGGGCTGAACCAGTGCTACCGCGAATTGCAGGAGCTGTCGTTCAGCTTCCTGCAGCCCTGGCGCCATGCGGCGCTGTCGCGGGCCGTGGACAAGGCCCGCGGCCACCGCCGCGACATGGTCGAGCGGGTACGGGAAGAAGTCGAGATCTCGCTGACGCAGGCCGAGGTGCCTGCGCAGGTCTACGGCCGCGAGAAGACCGTGCATTCGATCTACACCAAGATGCGCGAGAAGCACCTCAGCTTCGCGCAGGTGAGCGACATCTTCGGTTTCCGGCTGGTCGTGGCGACGCTGCCGGAGTGTTACCTGGCGCTGGGCGTGCTGCACCAGCTCTACAAGCCCGTGCCCGGCCGCTTCAAGGACTACATCGCCATCCCCAAGGCCAATGGCTACCAGTCGCTGCACACCACGGTGGTGAGCCCGGTCGGCACGGCGGTGGAGTTCCAGATCCGCACCGCCGCGATGCACGCGGTGGCCGAGGCCGGCATTGCCGCGCACTGGATGTACAAGACCGGCGGCGGCGGCGAGTCGCCCGACACCAAGCACCTCGGCACGATGTGGCTGCAGTCGCTGGTGGACATCCAGAGCGAGACACGCGATTCGGCCGAGTTCCTGGAACACGTCAAGATCGACCTGTTCCCGGAGTCCATCTACCTCTTCACGCCCAAGAGCAAGATCCTGGCGCTGCCGCGCGGGGCCACGCCGGTGGACTTCGCCTATGCGATCCACTCGCGGGTGGGTGACCACTGCGTCGCGGCCCGGGTCAATGGCGAGCCGGTGGCATTGCGCACCGAGCTGAATTCGGGCGATGTGGTAGAGATCATCACCGCCCCGTCGGCGCGCCCCAATCCGGCCTGGCTCAACTTCGTGCGCACCGGCAAGGCGCGCTCCAAGATCCGCCACTACCTGAAGAACATGGAGGCCGAGGAGTCCTACGATCTCGGCCTCAAGCTGCTGGCACAGGCCCTGCGCACCGAAGGGCTGCAGTTGCCGGGCGTCGACGACAGCGGCCTCAGCGAGGCGGATGCGGCGCTGTGGCAGTCGCTGGTGCGCTGGAGCGGCAACCGCAACCGGCGCGAGCTGCTCACCGACATCGGCCTGGGCCGCAAGATCGCCGTCATCGTGGCCAAGCGCATGGCGCGCAAGATGGTCGAGCAGGGCCGCCGCCCCGACGCGCTGACGCTCAGCATGGGCCGCTACGCCACCGACCAGGAGGCTCCGACCCAGGGCGCCGTGGTCATCGACGGCAGCGAGAACGCCACGATCCAGCTCGCCACCTGCTGCCAGCCGATCCCGGGCGACGAGATCGTCGGCTACCTCGGCCGCGGCGAAGGGCTGACGGTGCACACCAGCGACTGCTCGGTGGGCAAGCGCCACTTCGAGCGCGACCCCGAGCGCTGGCTGGGTGTCGAGTGGGCCGAGCAGCCGGCGCGGACCTTCCGCACCGCGGTGGCCGTGCTGGTGCACAACGGCAAGGGCGTGCTGGCCGAAGTGGCGCAGGCCGTGAGCCATGCCGAGGCCGACATCGCCCACATCGACATGGACCCGACCCGCGCGGACGAGACCTCCGAGCTGAAGCTCACCCTCGCGGTGCGCGACCGGCAGCACCTGGCGGACGTGCTGCGCGTGGTGCGGCGCTGCCCGTCGGTGGTGCGGGTGTCCCGCGTCAAGCCCTGAGGTTCCGGGCCGGGCTCAGGCGGCGTCCGGCGCCGGGTACCGCACGGCAATCACCTCCAGCCGCTGCAGCCCGCCCGGGGTCATCAGCTGCACCTCGTCCCCCTCGCGCGCCTTGATCAGCGCACGGGCAATCGGCGCCACCCAGCTCACCTCGCCGTTCAGGCTGTCGGTCTCGTCGATGCCCTTGATGGTGATGGTGTGCTCGATGCCGCTGTTGTCGGCATAGGTGACCGTGGCGCCGAAGAAGATCTGGTCCTTGCCATGGTGCGCCGATGGATCGGCCACTTCGGCGATGTCGAGTCGCTTCGTCAGGTAGCGGATGCGGCGGTCGATCTCGCGCAGGCGTTTCTTGCCGTACAGGTAGTCGCCGTTCTCCGAGCGGTCGCCATTCTTGGCCGCCCAGGACACGATTTCCACGATCCGGGGCCGCTCCTCGTCCAGCAGTTGCATCAGCTCGGCCCGCAGCGCGTGCCAGCCTTGCGGGGTCATGTAGTTTCGTGTACCGGCAGGCAGTGGCGGCAAGCCGTTTGCGGTGTCGTCGTCGTCATCCGGTGACGGTTCAGGCTGAAAAGCTTTGCGCATGATCAAAATTGCGGGATCATCGGTACTGTTTGGTCCCGCGGTTGCGGGGTTTGTGGTGGAAGACCATCACACTGGATGTGCGGAATTCGTAATTGGGTAGCGAAATACGTCACACTTTGAAACATCCGGTCCTACAGCAGGGGAAGTGGCATGCCGATGACCTTGGCACGTCACAGAAGAAATAAGCGCTGGAGACCTTCGAATCCGTTCAACATGCTGTTGGCGGGTTCGACCGATAGGTGTTTTTGAGGACCCCCCTGCCATGTCTCGTCCCCATTTTGCTCAAGATCCGATGGATCCATTGTTGACCACCCGCGAGGCTGCCCAGCGATTGGGCGTGTCGCTGCGAACGGTCCAGCTCTGGGTCGAAGCAGGAACCCTGCCTGCCGGGCGCACACCCGGCGGTCATCGCCGCATTCGCCTGTCGGCGGTGGAGGCACTGGCGCATCGCAGTGGCCTGCGTCCTGCGGCCCCGACCTCGCTGTCGATGGCCGCGGCCGGCACGGCCCCGCTCGACCTGCTGCTGGTCGCGTCCAGCGTCGACCAGCTCCACCTGTGGCAGGAAGTGCTGCAGCCGCTGGGCTCGGCGATTTCCATCCGGGGCGCCAACAACGGCTACACCGGCCTGCTGCAGCTCGGTCGCAAGTCGCCCGATCTGCTCGTCACCGACCTGGCCATGCCCGACATCGACGGCTACGCCATGCTGCTGACGCTGTCGAGCCTGAGCGACTACAGCCAGTTGCGCGTGCTGGCGATCACGACCCAGACGCCGCACCAGATCGCCGAGCGCGGTGGACTGCCGGAGCGGGTGCGCGTCGTGCACCAGCCGGCACCGGCCATCGCCGTGCGGGCCTGGGTCGAGTCCGAAATGACCCGCATGGGGCGCAGCCCCCACGTGGATTCCGTCAGCTGAAAGTCGGGCCCATGCCCCGCCGCATTCTTGTCGTCGATGACCAGCCGGATCTGCGCAAGCTCATCCGGATGACCCTGGAGCTCGGTGATTTCGAGGTGCACGAGGCCGTCGATGGTGCGAGCGCGCTCGAACTGGCGGCCTCCTTGCGACCGGCGCTGGTGCTGCTGGATGTGGTGATGCCGGGTGGCCTTGATGGCTACCAGGTGTGTGACCGCCTCAAGCAGGACCCGGCGCTGGCCGGCACGCTGGTCGTGATGCTCACGGCCCGCGGGCAGGCGGGGGACATCGGCGCAGGCCGGACCGCGGGGGCAGACGGGTATCTGGTCAAGCCGTTCAGCCCGTTCGAGCTGATCGAGCGTGTCGAGTCGATGCTGGATGCGGCGTGACCGCAGGCTGACCCGCCAACGGGTGGACAAGCTTCTTTACAGGCGCATCATGCGTGCCTGACGAAGCTGTTGCAGCATACGGGCCCGACCCGCTGAATCCCTGCCGCCATGAATGCCCGCATCCTGCTCATCGACGACGACACCCGCCTGACCGGCATGGTGCGTGATTACCTGCAGGCGGCAGGGCTGACGGTCAGCGTGGCCGGTGACCTGGCCCAGGGGCGGCTCAAGCTGCAGCACGAGCCCTGCGACGTGCTGGTGCTCGACCTGATGCTGCCCGACGGCGACGGTCTGGACCTCACGCGCGAGCTGCGCAGCGACCAGCGTCTGCGCAGCCTGCCGCTGCTGATGCTCACTGCCCGCGGCGAGCCGATGGACCGCATCATCGGTCTGGAACTCGGCGCCGACGACTACTTGCCCAAGCCCTTCGAGCCGCGTGAGCTGCTGGCGCGCATCAAGGCGCTGCTGCGCCGCGCGTCCCCGACGGGGGACGAGGCGCTGCTGCGCTTCGGCCGCCTGGAGGTGGATGTGAACGCGCGGCAGATCCGCATCGAGGGCCGCGAGTGCGACCTGACGAGCTACCAGTTCGACATCCTGCACGTCATGGCGCAGAGTCCCGGCCGCGTGCTCTCGCGGGACCAGATCATGGACGCCCTGCGCGGCCATCCGATCGACGCGTTCGACCGCAGCATCGATGTGCACATCTCGCGCATCCGGGCAGCGATCGAGGACGACCCCAAGAATCCGCGGCGCATCCTGACGGTGCGTGGTTCGGGATACGTCTTCGCGCGCAAGCAGGACGCGGACGCCACCTGACATGCGCTGGCGCGGCGTGGGGGTGCGCAGCCTCTATCTGAGCATCTACCTCACCGTCGTGGCCACGCTGCTGGTGTTCGCGCTGGTGGCCATGGTGCTGGTGAGCCGCCACACGGGGGCCGAGCGTGGCCGGGCCGAGGTGGCCATGTCGGATCGGACGCTGGCCCTGGTGCAGTTGCTGCAGAACAGCCTGCCACCCGGCACCGCGCCTGCCATGGCGCAGCGGGAGGCGCTGCTCGACTGGTCCCACCGTCTGCGCGTTCCCATGGCGCTGGATGCGCCGGATGGCGCGCGCATCGGCGTGTCGCCGTTCTACGACCGCAAGGTCGGACCCGATCGGGCCGAGGAGACGCAGGCGGCCTCGCGGGCCGTGCTGGCCGACGGGCGCGTGCTGTGGGTGCTGCGTCCGCGCGGCGGACATGGCGACGACCACCCACCGGACGCCAGGCCCAACCGGGATCGGCGCGGGCCGCCGAACGGGCCGCCGGACGGACTGCTCTGGGGGGGGCAGCTGCGCCGCCTCACCTCGGGCTGGATGGACGAGGCTTCGGTGCTGCTGCTGCTGCTGGGCGGCCTGTTCGCGGCCGTGACGCTCGGCGCCTATCCCGTGGTGCGCCGGCTGACGCGGCGTCTGGAAGCCCTGGAGCGTGGTGTCGAGCAGTTCGGCGCCGGTGACCTCGGGCACCGGGTCGATGCGGCGGGACAGGATGAAGTGGCGGCCGTGGCGGTCAGCTTCAACCGGGCCGCGCAGCGCATCGAGGACCTGGTGCGCGCCAACCGCGCCTTGCTGGCCAACGCGAGCCACGAACTGCGCTCGCCCCTGGCGCGGCTGAAGATGGCGCTGGCGATGATGGAGGGCGCATCGGCCGAGCAGCGCGAGGCCCTGCGCCACGAGATCGACTGCGACATCCGCGAACTCGACGGGTTGGTCGAGGAGGTGCTGCTGGCCAGCCGGCTGGATGCGCAGGGTGACTTGCGCGTCGAGTCGGTGGACCTGCTGGGGCTGCTGGCCGAGGAGGCCGCGCGTGTCTGTGCCGCTGCGGACGGCGAGCCGGTGCTGGTCCATGCGGAAGAGCGCCTGCTGCGCCGCGCACTGCGCAACCTGCTGGAGAACGCCCGGCGCTATGGCGGGGACGAGGTCGAGGCGCAGGTCCGGGTCATCGGCGCGGACGAGGTGGAAGTGCAGGTCTGTGACCGCGGACCCGGCGTGCCGGAGGCCTTCCGCGAGCAGGTGTTCGAGCCGTTCTTCCGGCTGCCGGGGCATGCCGAGCGGGCGGGTGGCGTCGGGCTCGGCCTGTCGCTGGTGCGCCAGATCGCCCAGCGGCATGGCGGCAGCGTGCGTTGCATCGCCCGCGAGGGCGGCGGCAGCTGCTTCGCGATCAAGCTGCCCCGCGGAACGGGGCCGGCGCCGGTGGCACCTGCGGGCGCACCCGGTCCGCATAGCGGTTGAAACGCCAGGCGGTGCCTTCCCGGGTGATGCGGTGCCAGGTCTGGCGCTTGGCGGCGGGGCTCATCGCCGGCCAGTGCTGCACCTCGTCGAAGGTGCGGCCGCAGCCCTTGCAGACCGCGTCGCCCTGGGTGGTCGAGCAGATGGCGATGCAGGGCGCGTCCGGCGTGGTGTCGTACCAGGCCAGCCAGGCCTGCCGGGCCGCCTCGGGCAGGCCGAGTTCATCGCAGAGCGTTTCCCGGTAGTACACCAGCAGGGCATAGACCTCCGCGAGCGCCCGCAGCGGCGCGCACAGCGTCACGCCGTCCGGGGAGGGTTGTCGCTGGCGCCACCAGTTGATGGCCGCCTCGATGTCGGTGATGTGGATGCCTGCCATGGAGGCGCGAGCATAGCGCCGCAGGCTTCAGTTCGTCGCCAGGGGGCGATGGAACTCGAAGCGGCCCTTGCCCTGCTGCTTGGCCTGGTACATCGCGGTGTCGGCGGCCCGGACCAGGTCCAGCGTGCTCATCGCGTCGCGCGGGTAGATGGCGATGCCGATGCTCACGCCCACGCTCAGGCGCCGCCCATCCACATCGAAGGGCTCGGAGATCGCGGTCAGGATCTGCTGTGCCAGCGCTTCGAGCGCGGGTTCTCCGTCCTCGGATCGGATCAGCACCAGGAACTCGTCGCCGCCGAAGCGGCACAGCGGATCGTGCGGCGACACGGTGCAGCGCAGGCGTTCGGCCACCTGGCGCAGCAGCTGGTCGCCGGCGTCGTGGCCGTGCCGGTCGTTGATCTCCTTGAAACCGTCCAGATCGAGGAAGAGCAGGGCGAGCTGTTCTCCGGAATCGTGCACCCGGCTGCGCGCCGAGCCGAGCAGGTCGAAGAAGCGCGCGCGGTTGCACAGACCGGTCAGCGGATCCTGGAAGGCCAGGGCGCGCACCTGCTCCTCGGCCCGCATGCGCTCGGTGATGTCGAGCAGGGTGCCGCTGACGCGCAGGGCCCCCGGCCGGTCGGCATCGGGACACGAGACGATGCGGTACTGCAGCCGCAGCTCGCCGCACAGGCTGACCTCCTGGCGCGTCGCACGGCGCAGGCTGTCGTGCAGCACGCCCCGGTCGGCACTGTCCATGCTGGCCAGCCACAGCACCAGCGGCAGCTCCCGGGTATTGGCCGGCAACTGCATCAGGCTGGCCAGCGTCGACGAGATGAGCAGCGTCTCGTCGCCAGGCCGCCAGGTCCAGCTGCCGAGTCCGGCGATGCGCTCGGCTTCGGCGAGGGCCGACTGGCTGCGCTGCAGCTCGTCGGTGGACATGCGTTCGGCACGGGTCACGAGGTAGACGAGCTGCTCGTACTCCTCGTAGGTCGTTCCGGCCAGTGCGAGCAGGGCGGACCACTGCTCGGCGCCGGGCGGGCCGGCGAGCGGGTCGATGTGCAGTCGCCGGAGCTGGCGCGCCAGCATGGGGTGGAGGAGGGGCGTGGGGCGGCGGTCCATGGTCATGGCTCCTGGGGTTCTTCCCAGAGCGCCGCCAGCGTGAGGGTCATGTTGTGCATGTCGCAGCGCTGGCCGGCGCCAGCCGAAATCTCGCCGAACGAGTAGAAGCCCGCCAGTGCCGAGCCCGGCCGCAGCAGGGTGGCGACGGGTTCGAGCTCGTCCTCCGTCTGCTCGCCGAGCACGTGCCGCCGGCCGACGCAGCTCACCACCAGCGCCAGCACGGGCCCGTCGACGGGCAGGGCGTCGGCCAGGTCCCGGGCCGCGTGGAAGGCGCCTTCCAGCAACTCGCTGCGCCCGGCCCGCGAGAGCTGGACCAGGCTGCCGGCCGGGATGTCGCCGGCGACGTCGATGGTCTGGCGGTCCGTGTCGATGCCCAGGACGTAGCGGATCACGCCCTGCAGGTCCGTCGCCTGGCGGAACACCGTCAGCGGGAAATGCGAGGCCGCCTCGGGCAGGCCGCTGGCATAGCGGCCCAGGTACTGGCGGTAGAGCTGGAGGGCGGGGTAGCCGTCGATCTCCTCGACCGTGTTGCCCTGGGCCCGGGTGACCAGGCGGCGCTGGCCGAAGCCGATGCTGCCACCGTGGCAGCTGCGGGCCATGCGCAGCTGCGCGCCGTACAGGCCGATGACGCAGGCGCTGCCTTGGGGCGGGCCATCGTGGCGCATCGACCAGGTGCGTGCCTGCCGGGTGCCGGCCGCACCCATGCCGC
Organism: Sphaerotilus montanus; assembly: GCF_013410775.1. Taxonomy (NCBI): domain Bacteria; kingdom Pseudomonadati; phylum Pseudomonadota; class Betaproteobacteria; order Burkholderiales; family Sphaerotilaceae; genus Sphaerotilus; species Sphaerotilus montanus. The sequence goes on from NZ_JACCFH010000001.1 coordinate 2,798,168, forward strand.
CGGCGATCGGCAGGCTGTCGGGCAGGAGCGCGTTCAGGCCGCGCACCAGATCGGGGCCGTTGACTTCGATGCCGTCGGCCAGCACCAGCACGCCGCTCAGTCCCGGCGTGTCGAGGAGCGCCTGTGCGAGCTGCCGTCCGGCGGACTCCGCCGTCATGACGGGACCCAGTTCGACGTGAAAGCGCCGCAGCGCCGTGTGGTCGAACCGGACGATGCAGACCACCAGTGCCTCGTCGGCAGTCTGGCGGGCGTGGGCGATGGTGTGGGTGGCTGCGCTGGCGAAGACGCTGCGCGGCAGGGCCCGGGCCAGGGTGCTCAGCGGGCTGCCCTCGGCCAGGGTGGCCAGGCTGTCGGCAGCGCCGAACACCAGGACGAGCGTGTTCGGGCTGTCCAGCTGGGTGTCAGGCGGTGTCGCCCAGCCGGAGCCCGGCAGGTACACGAGAGTTGCGAGTTCCATGCGGTAGACACATCAGCGCAGCCAGGATCGGCTTACCGGTGTATCGACCGCTGGCCGCAGGGCTTGAGCGGCCCTGCGGCGGTGCGGGACAGGCTCAGCGGCTGAGCAGTCCGCCCAGGATCTGCGGCAGCATGCTGCCCAGGTCGGTGCCTTGCTGCGGCAGCTGGCCATTCGGCGTCAGGCCGTCGATCAGTTGCGGCAGGATCTGCGAGAGCTGGCCCGCGGCGGCGCCCTGGTCCATGCCGGCGCTGCGTGCCAGCTGGCCGATGACGTCCGAGCCCAGCACGTTGGTGAGCTGGTCGGCGGAGATCGGCATGTTCTGGCCGGTGGAGACCCACGACGATGCCACGTCGCCCAGTCCGCCGCGCTGGAACTGTTCCAGCAGGCCACCCAAGCCACCAGCGGCGGCACCGCCACCCTGGTTGTTGCCGCCCATCAGCATGCCGATGACGGCCTGGATCAGCGCCGCCTGTCCACCACCACCCTGACCGCCGCCGAGTGCCTGGCTGACGACCGAACCCAGCATTGAATCGAGCAATCCCATCGTGTTCTCCTGAAAGTGTCTGTGAGTCGAGCGCCGGTGCTTGTGCGTTCCATCACGGTCCGCCTGCGCCGGCGGCCGTACTGTGACTGGTTTTGGTTGCGCTGTCATGCGCTGCGGCCAGCCGCTACACTCCCGCACCCATGAAACGCATCGTGATCCTGATTTCCGGCCGTGGCTCCAACATGGAAGCCATCCACCGCGCCTGCGCCGAAGAGGGCTGGCCCGCTGCGGTCGTGGCCGTCATCAGCAACCGGCCGACGGCGGGCGGTCTCGCCTGGGCGGCCGAACGTGGCATCGCCACCGCCTCCATCGACCACCGTGCCCACGCCGACCGCGCCGCCTTCGACGCGGCACTGGCCGCCGAGATCGACGCCCACCAGCCCGATCTGGTCGTGCTGGCCGGGTTCATGCGCATCCTGACCCCCGGCTTCGTGGCCCGCTACGCCGGTCGCCTGCTCAACATCCACCCGTCGCTGCTGCCGTCGTTCGGCGGGCTGCACACGCACGAACGCGCGCTGCAGACCGGCTGCAAGGTGGCGGGCGCGACGGTGCATTTCGTGACCGCCGAACTCGACCACGGCCCGATCGTGCTGCAAGCCGTGGTGCCGGTACTGGCCGGGGACACGGCCGAGACGCTGTCGGCGCGGGTGCTGGTCTGCGAGCACCAGATCTATCCGCGCGCCGTGCGCTGGTTTGTCGAAGACCAGCTGCTGCTGGGCGATGACGGCGTCGTGCGCCACACTCTGAACGCGCCGCAATGGCTGTTCCACACACTCTGAGCCTCCGAGGACTTCCCCATGACCCCCAAAGCCCTCTTCACGCTGTGCGACGAGCTGTTGCATGAAGTCCTGCGCTTCACCAGCCCGACCGATGCCGTGGTGTCGGCCTTCTTCCGCCGCAACCGGATGCTGGGCATGCGCGAGCGCCACGCGCTGGCCGAGACCGTCTACGCCGTGCTGCGCGAGCGGCTGCGCCTGCAGTACCTGGCCAAGTCCGGCACCGGCGCGCTGGAACGCCGGCTGAGCATCCTGGCCTGGCAGGGCACCGAAGCCTATCTGCGCGCCGCGACGACCGAGGCCGAGCAGAAATGGGCCGCCACCGCCAAGCTGCTGAGCCTGAAGAGCCAGTCCGAGAGCCTGCGCCACAACCTGCCCGACTGGCTGGCCGAGGCGCTGAAGAAGGAAATGGGCAACGACTTCTGGCCGCTGATCGAGAGCCTGTCCAAGTCGGCCGGGCTGGACCTGCGCGTCAACACGCTGCTCGTCAAGCGGGAAGCCGCCCAGGCCACGCTGGCCGAGGAGGGCATCCTGACCGAGCCGACGCCGTACTCGCCGACGGGCCTGCGCGCCCGCGGCAAGCCCACGCTCAACCTGACCGAGTGCTTCAAGCGCGGCGAGGTCGAGGTGCAGGACGAGGGCAGCCAGCTGCTGGCGCTGCTGACCGAGGCCAAGCGCGGCGAGATGGTGGTGGACTTCTGCGCCGGCGCCGGCGGCAAGACGCTGGCGCTGGGCGCGATGATGCGCAACACCGGCCGCCTGTACGCCTTCGACGTCTCGGCGCACCGCCTGGCCGCGCTCAAGCCGCGCCTGGCGCGCAGCGGGCTGTCGAACGTCTACCCGGCCGGCATCTCCCACGAGCGCGACGAGCGCATCAAGCGCCTGTCGGGCAAGATCGACCGCGTGCTGGTCGATGCGCCGTGTTCGGGTCTGGGCACGCTGCGCCGCAATCCGGACCTCAAGTGGCGCCAGACGCCCGAGGGCGTGGCCGAGCTGACGGTCAAGCAGCGCGCCATCCTGGACAGCGCCGCGCGGCTGGTGAAGGCGGGCGGTCAGCTGGTCTATGCCACCTGCAGCCTGCTGGACGCCGAGAACGAGTCCATCGCCCAGGCCTTCAGCGAAGCACACCCGGAGTTCGAGCTGCTGAACGCCGCCGAAGTGCTGGCGCGCCAGAAGGTCGAGGACGCCGAGTCGCTCTGCCGCAACAACTACCTGCGCCTGTGGCCCCACCGGCACGGTACGGATGGGTTCTTCGCCGCCGTCTGGCGCCGCCGCGCCGCCTGAAGCGCATCTGAGGGGAGACGCGACTGACGCGTTCTTCCCTTGATCAGGCGCAATCGTCGGCGATCGGGCAGTTTGGGCGTGCATATCAGGCAATATCCCTGTTTCGTGCAAATCTTTGGAACGTCTAGAATGTTGCACCCCGCCAGTGGTCCGGACACAACATGATTCCGTAGCGCAGGCGACCCTCCCGCCTGCAGGCCACCTGCGCTTCTAGAAAGAATCCCGATGTCCGAACTCTCGACGATCTGGTCGGTCCTGGTGGACTGGCTGGCCCATGGTCTGCTGCGCGCCAGTCCCTGGCAGGTGCTGGTCACCACGCTGGTGATGACGCACATCACGATCGTCGCCATCACCGTCTTCCTGCACCGCAGCCAGGCCCACCGCTCGCTCGACCTGCACCCGATTCCGTCGCACTTCTTCCGCTTCTGGCTGTGGATGACGTCTGGCATGGTGACCAAGGAGTGGGTGGCGATCCACCGCAAGCACCACGCCAAGTGCGAGACCAAGGACGACCCGCACAGCCCGGTCGCCCATGGCATCAAGACCGTGCTGCTGCGCGGCAGCGAGCTGTACCGCGCCGAGGCCAAGGTCCAGGAAACGCTGAAGAAGTTCGGCCACAACACCCCGGACGACTGGCTGGAGCGCCATGTCTACACCGGCCGCTCCAAGCTGGGCGTGTCGCTGATGCTCGTCATCAACGTGCTGCTGTTCGGCGCGCTGGGCCTGACCGTGTGGGCGGTGCAGATGCTGTGGAGTCCGATCCACGCGGCCGGCATCATCAATGGCCTGGGCCACTGGTGGGGTTACCGCAACTTCGAGGCGGCGGACGCGTCCACCAACATCTCGCCCTGGGGCATCTGGATTGGTGGCGAAGAGCTGCACAACAACCACCACACCTTCCCGACCTCGGCCAAGCTGTCGGTCAAGCCCTTCGAGTTCGACATCGGCTGGGGCTACATCCGCGTGCTGGAGATGATGGGACTGGCGAAGGTGCGCAAGACCGCGCCGCAGCTCAAGCTTGGCGCCGTGCGTCCTGTCGCCGACAGCCAGACGCTCGAAGCGCTGATCGCCAACCGCTACGAGGTCATGGCCCAGTACGCCACCAATCTGCGCAAGGCCTGCGCCGAGGAACTGGACCGCCTCAAGCAGCAAGGTGCACAGAACACCGAGCGCTGGAACGAGATGCGCCTGGCGCAGCGCTGGCTGCACCGCGACGATCAGAAAATCCCCGCCGACGTGAAGGCGCTCGTCGCCAAGGCCTGCGACCAGAGCCCGTCGCTGACCAAGCTGGTCACGATGCGCGAGGAACTGCGCCAGCTGTGGACCCGCACCAATGTGTCGGGCGAGCAGCTGGTGGTGGACCTGCAGGGCTGGTGCCAGCGCGCCGAGGGCAGCGGGATCGCCGCGCTGCAGGAGTTCGCGCGCACCCTGCGCTCCGCGCGCGCCTGAGTGCGCCACGCTGCGCTGCTGCGCAGCCCGTCCAGCAAGGGCCACCCGATGCCGGGTGGCCCTTGGCGTTTCAGGCGGCCAGCAATTCCATCAGTCGGCTGTTGCTGCCCGGCGGTGTCGGCACCGGGGTGGCCGCTGTGTGGGCCGATCCGCCTTCGACCGTGGTGAGCCACGCGGACTGGCGTTGTCGCACGATGCCGTGCAGCAGCAGGACCTCCTCGAACGCGGGTTGATCGAGCACCTCGAGGATGGTGGGGCGCAGCAGCAGACCGGACAGCGCGGCGGCCGAGTCATCCAGCAGCCAGGCGTGCCGGATCTTGTCGAGCGTCTCCGGATACGCCTCCAGCTCTGCGCCGGCCGCTGCAACCGGTCCCATGGCGGGGATCCGGACGTTGTAGAGCGCCTCCAGTTGTGCCGCGACGCGCTCGTGGTTCCAGGGTTGTGCCATCTGCCGGTACAGGTCCAGCAGGCGCAGCAGGATCCAGGGGCACTTGCCCGGCAGTTCCTGCAGCCTGCGCTCCAGGACCACGGCGACACCGATCGGGGATTCCTCGACGTGGGGTTCGAGTTCATCCAGCAGCTGGGTGCTGGCGTTGGTGGTGTCGAGGTTCGGGTGGCCGAAGTCGGCGTCCGGCCAGCGTCTGGTCGCGGGGAGGTGGCCGTTGTCCGACGTGGCGAGGTGGACTTGCGGGTCGGACTCCGAGGTGGCGTCGGGTGGTGGCGACCAGACGACCAGACCGGGATCCTGTCCGGTGGATGCCGGTACCGGTGCGGGTGCTCGTGCAGGTTCGGTCGGGGGCTGCGGAGCGGGTGGATCGGCATCCTCTTCCAGCCGAGACCGGAGGCGGTGGCGCTCGCGGCGGAGTCGGTGTGCAGCAGCCGGCCCGGTCGTCGCGCCCATGCGTGGCATCAGTCCCTCCCGGATGAGGCGAGCCACCAGCAGGCTCGCCGACAGGCCGATCACCGCAGCCATGACCAGTACGGCATCCCGCCAGGCCTCGCGCTCGCTGCGGTCGATCTTCGCGACGAGCGCGGCCAGGCTGGCGCGTGTCTGGCGCTGTTCTTCGCGCAGGTCCTGCCATGGCAGGACCGCGGCGGGGTTCTCCGGAAGTGGTGGTGCTGGTGCGGGGATGCTGGCCGACGTCAAGGCCATGGCCGTCACGACGGCGTTGACCAGGCGCTGGAGTTCGGCCTCGTCGACCGGGCGTCCGGGGGGAGGGCGTGCGACCGGGCCGGCGGAGACCGGGGGGACGGGTGCGGCTGGAGACGGTTTCCCCGTTCGTTTTCCAGGACTGGACGTGGGCGGTGTGGCTGTCAGCGCTGTGCGGCCCGGCACGCTGGCGGCCGCCGGTGGGTCGGCCAGCACGGTGAACTCCCGGGTGTAGTCGGCGCCGCAGAGCAGACTCAGTCGGCCCGAGAGCACCGTGTCGGTGACGCGTTGCGGACTGCTGATCTGCACGAGCACGCGTCCGTCGTCACCGGTGGGGATGGTGCGCACGCGCACGGGTGTGACCGTGTCGCCCGATTCACCCTGCTGGATCTGTACCTGCAGGCAGTCCGGGGTCAGGCGGCTCGCGGGCCAGTCGAAGCCGCGCACCTGGACGGACATCGACAATGGCTGGTCGACCACGGCCCGCGCCATCGAGGTGTCCACCGACTGGCTGCTTGCGTTGCCGGTGCAGGCAAGGAGCACCGTGGCGACGAGGCCTTGCTGCCATCCCGGCTGTTTCATGTCGCTCCCCCGCGTTGCCTGTCCTGATGGCCAATCTAGGCGGGTTGGGGTGTGCGGTCCATCACGCTGGAGAGGGCCACCTTTTGGGGGAGGCGGGGGGAGATGGCGGCCACGAAGGCATGAAAAAACCCGCCGCGGGCCGGGCCCGGGCGGGTTGTCTGGAACAAGTCCTGTTCAGCGTGTGCTGATCAGCGGAGCTTGATTTCCTTGTACAGCACGTGCTTGCGTGCCTTCGGATCGAACTTCATGAATTCGAGCTTTCCGGGCGTCGTCTTCTTGTTCTTGTCCGTGGTGTAGAAATGGCCGGTACCCGCAGTGGATTCCAGCTTGATCTTTTCGCGTCCGCCTTTGGCTGCCATGGTGTCAGTCTCCGATTACAGTTCGCCGCGGGCACGCAGGTCGGCGAGGACCACGTCAATACCCTTCTTGTCGATCAGTCGCAGCGCAGCGTTGGAGATGCGCAGGCGAATCCAGCGGTTTTCGCTCTCGACCCAGAAGCGGCGGTACTGCAGGTTGGGCAGCCAGCGGCGCTTGGTTTTGTTGTTTGCGTGGGAAACATTGTTCCCGGTCATCGGGCCTTTACCCGTGACTTGACAGACGCGTGCCATGACGCTTCTCCGATACGATGGTTACAGCAACCAGAGCAGACCCGCCTGAACATTGTCGGCACTTGTGGTGCCCGGTCTGATGATCACCCCTCCGACAAACCTGAACGGCCTGTCGGGTCTCTTGGCGGCAAAACGTCGATTATAGAACGGAAATCAGCGCCGCCGCCGATGGCTCGGTGTCAGGCGCCCGCAGGGGGATTCTGTTCGAGGTAACGCTGCGCGTCCAGCGCGGCCATGCAGCCCGTGCCGGCGCTGGTGATGGCCTGGCGATAGACATGGTCCTGCACGTCGCCCGCCGCGAAGATGCCGGGCACGCTGGTCATCGTGGCCAGGCCGTTGAGACCGGAGCGCGTGACGATGTAGCCGTCCTTCATCTCCAGCTGGCCCTTGAAGATGTCCGTGTTCGGCTGGTGGCCGATGGCGATGAAGCAGCCCTTCACGTCCAGATCCCGGGTGCTTTCGTCCACGGTGCTCTTGAGGCGCACGCCCGTGACACCGGTCTGGTCGCCCAGAACTTCGTCCAGAGTCTGAAACAGATGTAACTCCATTTTTCCGGCGGCGACTTTCTCCTCGAGCTTGTCGATCAGGATGGCCTCGGCGCGGAACTTGTCGCGGCGGTGGATCAGGTGGACCTTGCTGGCGATGTTCGACAGGTAGAGCGCTTCCTCGACGGCGGTGTTGCCGCCACCGACCACGCAGACCTCCTGGCCACGGTAGAAGAAGCCGTCGCAGGTGGCGCAGCCGCTGACGCCGCGGCCCATGAAGGCCTCTTCCGAGGGCAGGCCGATGTACTTGGCGCTGGCGCCGGTGGCAAGGATCAGCGCGTCACAGGTGTAAGTGCCGGAATCGCCAGTCAGCAGGAACGGCCGCTGCGAGAAATCCACCGCATGGATGTGGTCGTACACCATCGTGGTGTTGAAGCGTTCGGCGTGCTCCTGGAAGCGCTGCATCAGCTCCGGCCCCTGCACGCCCATCACGTCCGCCGGCCAGTTGTCGACTTCGGTGGTGGTCATGAGCTGTCCGCCCTGGGCCATTCCGGTGACCAGCGTCGGCTTCAGATTGGCGCGGGCGGCGTAGATGGCGGCGGTGTAGCCGGCCGGGCCGGAGCCGAGGATGAGGACTTGGGCGTGGGTGGAGGTGCTGCTCATGGGTGCGGTGTCGTTTTCCGTGGGCGCGCGCGGTTTCATTTCCGGGTCACCGCGCTGTTCAACGTGGGGACGCTTCGGTTAGAGTCGCGACGCAATGGGCATGTCGTGAAATGTTGCAGTGCGAAGCTTAGCGGTTCTTGTCTGCCCCGCGCCATGTCCCGCTTTCAATGACAACGATAGACACCAACAAGCAGGAGTAGCCCCATGGCCATGCTCTCAAACCTTGATCTGATTCGACGGGTTCCTCTTTTCTCGATGCTGACCGTGGAGCAGGCGCAGACGATCGCCGACGGCGTGGTCAAGCGCCGCTACCGCCGCGGCGAAATCATCGTCGAGCAAGGCCGCAAGTCGGATGCCCTGTTCATCCTGCTGAGCGGCCGCGCCCGCGTCATCACCTCTGACACCCGGGGCCGCGAGGTGATCCTGGCCGTGCTGGAAGCCGGTGACTACCTGGGCGAGATGAGCCTGATCGACAACGAGCCGCACTCGGCCACCGTGCGCGCCGAAGTGCAGACGGACGTGCTGGTGCTGGGCCGCAGCGAGTTCGCGACCTGCCTGCCGGACAACTCCAGCCTGTCGTACGCGATCCTGCGCGGTCTGGTGGCGCGGCTGCGCAATGCCGACCGCCAGATCGAGTCGCTCGCGCTGCTGGACGTCTACGGCCGCGTGGCGCGCGCGCTGCTCGACATGGCCGAGGACGACGAGGGTCGCCGCGTCATCCGCAGCAAGGTCTCGCGCCAGGATCTGGCCAAGGTCGTCGGCGCTTCGCGCGAGATGGTCAGCCGGGTGATGAAGGATCTGGAAGAGCGTGGCCTGATCGAGACGCAGGAAAACGGCTGGGTCGTGCTGACCGAGCGTCTGGCCACCCAGTAATCCTGCCCTGTCGCAGACAAGGCACCCTCCAGGTGCCTCAGTGAACGCAAAGCCGCCCCGCTTCATGGCGGCTTTGCCGTTTCCGAGGATGGCGGACAATGCCGGCATGACTTATCCGCTCGGTTCGCTGCGCAGTTCAGCTTCCGCCCAGACGCCTGCTTCGCAGGCGCAGGCTTCCACTTCTCCCTCCGTCCCCCGCTGGCGCCTGCAGGTGGGCATTACGCTGGGCGGCACGCTGCTGCTGCTGTGGATCCTCGCCATGGTCAGTCACCACCCGGGGGATGCCGCATTTTCCACCTCCGGCGACGGGCAGCGCCTGCGCAACCACGCCGGCGTGATCGGGGCCTGGGCGTCCGATCTGTCGTTCGTGCTGTTCGGCCTGTCGGCGTGGTGGGGGCTGCTGTTCGGGGTGCGCGCCTGGCTGTCGATGGTGGCACGCCTGCTGCGGGCCGATCTGGCGCCAGTGGACCCGGTCGGTCCGGTGCACTGGCGCCCGCAATGGCTGACCTGGGTCGGGCTGCTGCTGCTGCTGATGTCGAGCACGGCTCTGGAGTGGACCCGCCTGTACCAGTTCGAGGGGGTCGTGGCGGGTGCGCATGCTGGCGGCGTGCTCGGCGCGGTACTGGGTCCGTCGAGCATGCACCTGCTCGGGTTCGTCGGCAGCGGGGTGCTGTGGATCGTCGTGCTGCTGCTGGCGCTGGCCTGGGCGTTCCGGTTCTCCTGGCTGGGACTGGCCGAACGCATCGGTGGCTGGTTCGATGGCTGGCGCGAACGTCGCCAGTCGAGCCGCAAGGAGGCCGAGGACAAGCGCATCGGTGCGCAGGCGCAGATGGCACGCGAGCGCGAATCGATGACCGAACCGGCGCCGCTGGCTCCGCTGGAACCCGTGGCGGCTGCGCCCGTCGCCAGCCGCAAGAAGAAGGAGAAGGACAGGCCGGCGGCCGCGGTCAGCGTCGAACCGGTGTTCGACTCGGAAACCATGCCCGCCGTGCTGCAGGTGGCGTCCTCCGGTGCGCGCGCGGCGAGCTACGAGCCCGATTTTGTGGACACCGTGCCCGAGAGCCTGCCGCCGCTGGTGGCGCCGCCCTGGGACGAAGGCTTGCCGATGCCTGCGGCAGCCCGCCCGATCCCTGCTCCGGCTCCGGCTCCGGCTCCGGCGCTGATGCCGGTGTCCGTCCCGGTCCCCGCACGTGCGGCTGCGGTGCCTGCACCCGTGCCTGTTTCTGCGCCGGTGCTGGCGCCGATCGAGGGCCCGGCCCATCTGCCACAGGTCAGCCTGCTGGATCTGGCCACACCCGCCACCGAAACCGCCACACCCGAGGCGCTGGAGGCCACCAGCCGCCAGATCGAGCGCAAGCTCGCGGACTTCGGTGTCGAGGTCAAGGTCATCGCGGCCATGCCCGGCCCGGTGATCACGCGCTTCGAGATCGAGCCGGCCACGGGCGTCAAGGGTTCGCAGATCGTCAACCTGGCCAAGGATCTGGCCCGCTCGCTCAGCCTCGTGTCGATCCGCGTGGTCGAGACCATCCCGGGCCGCAACTGCATGGCGCTGGAGCTGCCCAACGCCAAGCGGCAGATCATCCGGCTGTCCGAGGTGCTGGGCGCGCCGATCTACACCAACGCCGCATCCCTGCTGACGCTGGGCTTCGGCAAGGACATCGTCGGCAAGCCCTTCGTCGCCGATCTGGCCAAGATGCCGCACTGCCTGGTCGCGGGCACCACCGGCTCCGGCAAGTCGGTGGGCATCAACAGCATGATCCTGTCGCTGCTCTACAAGGCCGATGCGCGGGATGTGCGGCTGATCCTGATCGACCCGAAGATGCTCGAAATGAGCGTCTACGAAGGCATTCCGCACCTGCTCGCCCCGGTCGTCACCGACATGAAGCAGGCCTCGAACGCGCTCAACTGGTGCGTGGCCGAGATGGAGCGGCGCTACAAGCTGCTCAGCAAGATGGGCGTGCGCAACCTCGCCGGCTACAACAAGAAGATCGACGACGCGGCCGAGCGCGAGGAGCTGATCCCGAATCCTTTCAGCCTGACGCCGGAAGAGCCCGAGCCGCTCGACCGCCTGCCGCACATCGTGGTGGTGATCGACGAGCTGGCCGACCTGATGATGGTCGTCGGCAAGAAGATCGAGGAACTGATCGCCCGGCTGGCGCAGAAGGCGCGCGCGGCCGGCATCCACCTGATCCTGGCCACGCAGCGGCCGTCGGTCGACGTCATCACGGGTCTGATCAAGGCCAACATTCCCACACGGCTGAGCTTCCAGGTCTCCAGCAAGATCGACAGCCGCACCATCCTCGACCAGATGGGCGCCGAAGCCTTGCTGGGGCAGGGCGACATGCTCTATCTCTCGCCGGGCTCGGGCGTGCCGATCCGGGTCCACGGCGCGTTTGTCAGCGATGACGAGGTGCACCGTGTCGTCGAATACCTGAAGTCGCAGGGCGAGCCGAACTACATCGAGGGCATCCTCGAAGGCGGTGTGCTCGATGGCGACGGTGGCAACGACACCAACGCCGAAGGCGGCGGTGGCGACGCCGAAGCCGACCCGATGTACGACCAGGCCGTGGCCGTCGTGCTGCAGAACCGCAAGGCCTCGATCTCGCTGGTGCAGCGCCACCTGCGCATCGGCTACAACCGCGCGGCCCGGTTGCTGGAACAAATGGAGCAGTCCGGACTCGTATCCAGCATGTCCACCAACGGCAACCGCGACCTCCTCGTCCCGGCCCGACCCAGCGAATGATGCAAACCTTCCCGAAGTCCCCGATGACCGCCGTGTTGCGCACTGGCGCACTGGCGCTGGCGCTGGCGCTGCTGAGCCCCGTGCTGGCCCGCGCCGACGCGGTCGAGTCGCTGCGCAGCTTTGTGCAGACGGTGCAGTCCGGCCGCTCGCCGTTCACGCAGGTCGTCACCGCACCGGACGGCGTGAAGAAGAAGACCACCAGCGGCGAGTTCGAGTTCCAGCGGCCCAACCGCTTCCGCTTCGAGTACACCAAGCCCTACGAGCAGCAGATCGTCTCCGATGGCCAGAAGGTCTGGCTGTTCGACGTGGACCTGAACCAGGTGACCGTGCGCGCGTTTGACCAGGTGCTCGGCTCGACCCCGGCGGCGCTGCTGGCCGGTGGCAATCTGGAGCGCGACTTCACGCTGCAGGCCGACGCGGATGCGGGCGGGCTGCAGTGGGTGCAGGCCCAGCCCAAGGCCAAGGAAGGGCAGATCCGCCAGTTGCGCGTCGGCTTCCGCGGCAAGGAGCTGGCGGCGATCGAGCTGGTCGATGCGCTCGGCCAGCGCTCGCGGCTCGACTTCAGCCGCTTCGAGCCGAACGTGACGCTGGCCGCGACCCGCTTCAAGTTCACCGCGCCGGCAGGCGCCGACGTGCTGCAGCAGTGAGCGCTCCGATCGGCGACCTGTTCGGCGATCTGCCGGAATCCGATCCGGCAGCCGCGGCGGCACCGACATCGGCGCAGGCCGCCGACGCGCCGCTCGCCGAGCGCCTGCGCCCGCGCCACATCGACGAGGTCATCGGCCAGCGCGACCTGCTCGGGCCGGGCAAGCCAGTGCGGGTGGCGTTCGAATCCGGCCGGCCGCATTCGATGATCCTGTGGGGGCCGCCCGGCGTCGGCAAGACGACGCTGGCGCGCCTGATGGCCGATGCCTTCGACAGCCATTTCGTGCAGATCTCGGCCGTGCTCGGCGGCGTCAAGGACATCCGCGATGCCGTTGACCAGGCGAAGCTGGCGCAGTCGCGCGGGCGGCGCTGCATCGTCTTCGTGGACGAGGTGCACCGCTTCAACAAGGCGCAGCAGGACGCCTTCCTGCCGCACGTCGAGTCCGGCCTGTTCACCTTCATCGGGGCGACGACCGAAAACCCGTCCTTCGAGGTCAACTCCGCCTTGCTGTCGCGGGCGACGGTGCATGTGCTGCAGCCGCTGTCCGAGGACGATCTCGGCGCGCTGCTGGCCACCGCCCGCGCCGAACTCCACGCCACCGAGCCGACGCCCGAGGCCGCGCAGCGCCTGATCGCCTATGCGGACGGGGACGCGCGCCGCCTGCTCAACACCTACGAGAACGTGGTGCGCATGGTGGGACTGGACGCCGTGCTCGACGAAGCCGCGCTGGAGCGCAGCCTCGGCGCGCAGCTGCGCCGCTACGACAAGGGCGGCGACCAGTTCTTCGACACGATCTCCGCGCTGCACAAGTCCGTGCGCGGCAGCAGCCCGGATGCGGCGCTGTACTGGTTCGCGCGCATGGTCGATGGCGGGGTCGATCCGCGCTACATCGCCCGGCGGCTGATCCGCATGGCCAGCGAGGACATCGGCCTGGCCGATCCGCGGGCGCTGCGGCTGGCGCTCGATGCCAGCGAGACCTACGAGCGGCTCGGCTCGCCGGAAGGGGAGCTGGCGCTGGCGCAGGCGGTCGTCTATCTGGCGGTGGCGCCCAAGTCGAACGCGGTCTACACGGCGTGGAAGGCGGCGCGGGCCTTCGTGCAGCAGGATGGCTCGCGGCCCGTGCCGCTGCACCTGCGCAATGCGCCGACGAAGCTGATGAAGGACCTCGACCACGGTCGGAATTATCGATATGCCCACGACGAGGTGGACGGATATCCGTCCGGCGAGCAGTACTTCCCGGACGCCCACGACCCCGCACCGCGCTTCTATGCGCCGGTCGGCCGCGGGCTGGAGATCCGCATCGGCGAAAAGCTTGCCCAATTGCGGCAACTCGACGAAGAGGCGAAGAAAAGTCGCTGAATTGCGGGTCTTCTCCGGATATTCAGCGGTTTCCATAGCGCAAACGCGCATCTTTTCCAGCGCGACCCCCGCCTAGAATCCTCGTGCGGAATGCCGCGGCAGGAATTCACATCCTGTCCCGGGCCGGGTCCGCACGAAGCGGATCACCCCTGGCACGCGCCTTGCGGTATGGCTCGGCAGCTTGCAGCAGCAGCGGTCACAGGAGAGCTTGGAATGGACATCTTTGTACAGCAGATCATCAACGGACTGGTGCTCGGGAGCATGTATGCCCTCGTCGCGCTGGGCTACACGATGGTCTACGGCATCATCAGCCTGATCAACTTCGCCCACGGCGAGGTGCTCATGGTCGGCGCCATGGTCAGTTGGACCGTCGCGACCTTTCTGCTCGATACGGCCTCGCCCATGCCGGGCTGGCTGATCATGCTGATCTCGGCGGTGGCGGCGATCATCGTCTGCTCCCTGCTCAACTACGCGATCGAGAAGATCGCCTACCGCCCGCTGCGCAACGCACCGCGCCTGGCCCCGCTGATCACCGCGATGGGCATGAGCCTGCTGCTGCAGACGCTGGCGATGATCATCTGGAAACCGAACCCCAAGCCGTACCCGCAACTGCTGCCGGTCGAGATCTTCTTCCTGTGGGAAGACGGTCCGGTGATCACCATCACGCAGATCCTGATCCTGGTCATCACCGCGCTGTCGCTGGGCGGGCTGCTGTGGCTGGTCAACAAGACCAAGCTGGGCCGCGCGATGCGCGCCACGGCCGAGAACCCGCGGGTCGCCGGCCTGATGGGCGTGCGTCCTGACCACATCATCAGCGCCACCTTCGTCATCGGCGCAGCCCTGGCGGCCATCGCCGGGATCATGTGGGCGGCCAACTACGGCACGCTGCAGCACACGATGGGCTTCATGCCGGGCCTGAAGGCGTTCACCGCCGCGGTGTTCGGCGGTATCGGCAACCTGGCTGGGGCGATGGTCGGCGGCGTGCTGCTCGGCCTGATCGAGGCGATCGGCGCCGGCTACCTGGGTGACCTGACCGGCGGCCTCTTCGGCAGCCACTACGTCGAGATCTTCGCCTTCCTCGTCCTCATCCTGGTCCTCACCGTGCGTCCGTCCGGCCTGCTGGGCGAACGTGTGGCAGACCGCGCCTGACGCCCGAGGAGATTCCCCCATGCAAAACCTCCAATCCATGGACAAGACCAAGCAGTTGCTGGTGTTCGCGCTGGCGGCCGTCGCGCTGCTGGCCCTGCCGCTGTTCGCGGCGCAGTTCGGCCACGGCTGGGTGCGCATCATGGCGCTGGCCCTGCTGTACGTGATGCTCGCCCTCGGGCTGAACATCGTGGTGGGCTACGCCGGCCTGCTCGACCTCGGCTATGTCGCGTTCTACGCGGTCGGCGCCTATCTGTACGCCCTGGTCGCCTCGCCCCATCTCACCGACAACTTCGAGTCCCTGAAGGCGGCGTATCCCAACGGGCTGCACTTTCCGATCTGGGCGGTCGTGCCGATCGCGGCGGCGGTGGCCGCCGTCTGCGGCATGGTGCTGGGTGCGCCGACGCTGAAGCTGCGCGGCGACTACCTGGCCATCGTGACGCTCGGTTTCGGCGAGATCATCCGCGTGTTCATGAACAACCTCGAACATCCGGTCAACATCACCAATGGCCCGCGTGGCATCAGCCAGATCGACCCGATGAACGTCTTCGGGGTGGACTTCGGCAAGCCGCTGGACCTGTTCGGCTACTCGATTCCGCCGGTGGCGCTGTACTACTACCTGTTCCTCGCGCTGGTGATCCTGACCGTCATCATCAGCCACCGGCTGGAGGTGTCGCGCATCGGCCGCGCCTGGATGGCCATTCGCGAAGACGAGATCGCCGCCAAGGCGATGGGCCTGAACACCCGCAACCTCAAGCTGCTGGCCTTCGGCATGGGCGCCACCTTCGGCGGTGTCTCGGGCGCCATGTTCGCGGCCTTCCAGGGCTTCATCTCGCCCGAGTCGTTCACGCTGGCCGAGTCGGTGATGATCGTGGCGATGGTGGTGCTGGGCGGGATCGGGCACATCCCCGGCGTGATCCTGGGTGCGCTGCTGCTGTCGGCGCTGCCGGAAGTGCTGCGCTATGTCGCCGGTGACATCCAGGCGATGACGGGCGGGCGGCTGGACGCCTCCATCCTGCGCCAGCTGCTGATCGCGCTGGCGATGATCACGATCATGCTGGTGCGCCAGCGCGGCCTGTGGCCCGCGCCCGAGCACGGCAAGGCCGCTCCGGCTGCCAAGTGAAGCGAACAGGAGCACCATCCCCATGAGCAAGAACACTTCGGACATCGTCCTGGAAGTCAAGGGCGTCTCCAAGCGCTTCGGCGGCCTGCAGGCGCTCTCGGACGTCGGCATCACCATCCACAAGGGCCAGGTCTACGGCCTGATCGGTCCGAACGGCGCTGGCAAGACGACCTTCTTCAACGTCATCACCGGCCTCTACACGCCGGACGGTGGCACCTTCCAGCTCGGCGGCGCCCCGTACACGCCGACCGCGGTGCATGAAGTCGCGGCCGCCGGCATCGCCCGCACCTTCCAGAACATCCGGCTCTTCCCCGAGATGACAGCGCTGGAGAACGTCATGGTCGGCCGCCACGTGCGCACGCACTCCGGCCTGATCGGCGCCATCTTCCGCACGCCCGGCTTCAAGGCCGAGGAAAAGGCCATCGCCGACCGTGCGCAGGAGCTGCTGGACTACGTCGGCATCGGCAAGTTCGCCGAGTACAAGGCCCGCACGCTGTCCTACGGCGACCAGCGGCGCCTGGAGATTGCCCGTGCGCTGGCGACCGACCCCAAGCTGATCGCGCTGGACGAGCCGGCCGCCGGCATGAACGCCACCGAGAAGGTGGTGCTGCGCGAGCTGATCGACCAGATCCGCCGCGATGGCCGCACCATCCTCATCATCGAGCACGACGTGAAGCTCGTGATGGGCCTGTGCGACCGGCTGACCGTGCTCGACTACGGCAAGCAGATCGCCGAGGGCACGCCATCCGAGGTGCAGAAGAACGAGAAGGTGATCGAGGCCTATCTGGGCAGCGGTCACAAGGCCCACTGAACGCAGCAGGACATCGACATCCATGGCAAGCGCAACTGCAACTGCAACGGCAGCGAACAAGACCAGCGGCCAGGTCCTGCTGAGCATCGAGAACCTGAAGGTGGCCTATGGCGGCATCCAGGCGGTCAAGGGCGTGACCTTCGAGGTCCGGGAGGGCGAACTCGTCAGCCTGATCGGGGCCAACGGCGCAGGCAAGACCACGTCGCTGAAGGCCGTCACCGGCATCCAGCCGATGGCCGATGGCGACGTGAAGTACCTCGGCAAGAGCCTGAAAGGACAGGGCGCCTGGGATCTGGCCAAGCAAGGGCTGGTGATGATCCCGGAAGGCCGCGGGACCTTCACCCGGATGACGATCACCGAGAACTTGCAGATGGGGGCCTACACCCGCAACGACAAGGCCGAGATCGCGGCCGACATCGACAAGGTCTTCACCATCTTTCCGCGCCTGAAGGAACGCCGCGACCAGCTCGCCGGCACGATGTCCGGCGGCGAGCAGCAGATGCTGGCCATGGGCCGCGCGCTG
Source organism: Sphaerotilus montanus (assembly GCF_013410775.1). Taxonomy (NCBI): domain Bacteria; kingdom Pseudomonadati; phylum Pseudomonadota; class Betaproteobacteria; order Burkholderiales; family Sphaerotilaceae; genus Sphaerotilus; species Sphaerotilus montanus. The sequence continues at coordinate 2,815,390 of NZ_JACCFH010000001.1, forward strand.
ATGGCCCGACCGAAGGTGCTGCTGCTGGACGAGCCGTCGATGGGCCTGTCGCCGATCATGGTCGACAAGATCTTCGAGGTGGTCGGCGACATCCACAAGCAGGGCGTGACCATGCTGCTCGTCGAGCAGAACGCCAGCCGCGCGCTGGCCGTGGCCGACCGCGGCTACGTGATGGAGTCCGGCCTGATCACGATGACCGGCAAGGGCCGGGACCTGCTGGCCGATCCGAAGGTGCGCGCGGCCTATCTGGGCGAGTAAGTCGGGGTTGCTGGCGGGGCGGGGCGGGGGAGGCATGGGATGATCCGATGCTGCTTCCCTCAATGAAATCGCTTCCTTCCATGGTTCGTCTCTCCCCCTCCCGTCGTGCCCGTCTGGCCTTGGTGGCCCTGCTGCTGGCTGCGCCACTGGCCCCCTCCCTGGCGCGCACCGACGAGCCTGCCGCCGCACCGTCGGCCGGCTACCAGGCGTTTTCACCGCGCGCCTCCTACCGCCTGTGCTTCAACCCGGACGGGGACTCGTGCGAGGCGCTGCTCATCGAGGCCATCCGCGCCACCCGCCGCTCGCTGCACGTGCAGGCTTACTACTTCACCAGCGCGCCCGTGGCCCAGGCCGTCAAGCAGGCCAGGGACCGCGGGGTCGATGTGCAGGTCATCCTGGACAAGAGCCAGGTGGACGACAAATACACCAGCGCGACCTTCCTGAAGAACGCCGGGGTGTCGGTGGTCATCGACGCCCGGCCTGCCATCGCGCACAACAAGGTGATGATCTTCGACGGCCGCGCCGTCTTCACCGGCTCGTACAACTTCACCAAGTCCGCCGAGAAGCGCAACACCGAAAACGGCCTGCTGATCCGCGACGACGCGGCACTGGTCAAGGCCTACCTGGACAACTGGAAGGCGCGTTTCGCGCTGTCCGAGCCGTACTGAACCGCCTCGCATCGTGCCGCCCGGCACCGGCTTTCGCAGGAACCCCCCATGCGCATCGTCCACAACCCTGACCACCACCGCCACGACGCCCGCCACGAGATGTACCGCGGCCGGCTCGTGCCCTGTCATGAGACGCCAGACCGGCTGGCGTTCGTGCTGGAGGCGCTCCGGCAGCGGCCGGTGGGGGTGCTGAGCGGTCCGGAGCCGGTGTCGGATGCCGAACTGCGCGCAGTCCACGCGCCGCGGTATCTCGATTTTCTGGCTGGCGCCTGGGAGGCCTGGGTGGCCCTGGACCCGGCCAATGCCGCGCTCGACATCCTGCCGTCGGTGTGGCCGGTGCGCGGGTTCCGGCATGACGTGGAACCGCTCAACTTCGCGGCCCGGCTCGGGCTCTACTCCTTCGACGCGGGCAGTCCGATGGTGGCGGGTACCTGGGCGGCGGCGCGGGCGGGTGCTGCCTGTGCGGTGACGGCGGCGCGTGCCGTGCTGTCCGGCGAAGGCAGCGCGCTGGCGCTCACCCGTCCCCCGGGCCACCACGCCGGGCCGGACTTCTTCGGCGGTTACTGCTTCCTCAACAACGCCGCGCTCGCCGCCCAGACGCTGCGCGACGGCGGCGCAGCCCGGGTGGCGGTGCTCGATGTCGACTACCACCACGGCAACGGCACGCAGACGATCTTCTACGCCCGCGACGACGTGCTGACCGTGTCGCTGCACGGCGATCCAATGACCGAGTACCCGTTTTTCCTCGGCCATGCGGACGAACGCGGGGAGGGCGCCGGACTCGGCTGGAACCTCAACCTGCCGCTGCCCCGCGGCACCTCGGCCGCCACCTGGTTCGACACGCTCGACCATGCCGCGCAGGCGGTCGAGCGGTGCCAGCCGGATGCGCTGGTCGTGGCGCTGGGGGTGGACACCTTCGAGGGCGATCCCATCTCCGGCTTCCACCTGCGCAGTGCCGACTATCTGCGGCTCGGCGAGCGCCTGGCGCGCCTCGGGCTGCCGACGGTGTTCACGATGGAGGGGGGCTATGCCGTCGCCGAGGTCGGCGTCCATGTCGTGAACGTGTTGGAAGGCTTCGAGGCACGGGCACGGTAGGCTCGCGGCCTTGAGCACCCCCGCATGACCTTGACCCGAGAGCCGTCCGCCATGTCCTCACCGCTTTCCTTTCCCCCGGCTGCACTGGTGGCGCTGGTCCTGTCCGTGTCGTTGCCACTGTCTGGCTGTGGTGGCAGCGCCGGTGCCGGCACAGCCAGCGAGACGGGGTCCGACTCCGAGTTCGCCACTGCCGCCAGCGCCCTGTACGCCGCACGGCCGGACACCACCATCTGCCGCGCCGGCACGCTCGCAGCCGCGGAAAAATCCGGCGCCCTGGCCACTGTCAACGCCATCCGCGCCGCCCATGGCTTGTCCGCGGTGACCTACGACGCCGCGGGTGACGAGGAGGTGATGCAGATCTCGCTGATGTCGGTCGTCAATGGCCAGCTCAGCCATGCCCCGCCGAGCACCTGGGGTTGCTACAGCGCCACAGGCCTGACGGGCGCCCAGCGCAGCAACCTCTACCTCGGTGGCCCGAGCGCCTACCTGACGCTGGCGTCCTCGGCGTCGATCCTGGCGGGCTGGCTGACCGATGTCGGCAGCGAGGCGACGCTCGGCCACCGCCGCTGGCTGCTCGACCCTTTCCTGAAGCAGATCGCCTTCGGTCGGGTCGATGTGCAGGCTGCCAGCGGCGTGCGGACCACGGGGGCCGCCATCAAGGTGATCTACACCACCGATGGCGCCGGCCCGGTCACGCCCGACTACGTGGCCTACCCGGTCGGCGACTACAAGAAAGCGTACTTCCAGGGCAACCCGATCCAGTCCTTCACCGCCCTGGCCGACAAGACCAGCCGCAGCGCCAACGGCCTCGCCAAGGTCGACTACGGCGTGGCCACGGTCGCTGTGGTGCCCCGCGGCGGCAAGGCGCTGGCGGTCACGGAGGTGTCACCCGACTATGCGGGTTACGGGGTGCCCAATGTGCTGCGCTTCCGGGCGGCGGGCATCACGGCGGGCGTGGTGCACGACGTGACGATCGCCAATGTCCGGGTGAACGGTGTGCTGCGCAGTTACAGCTACACCTTCCGGCTGGTGGATTGAGGCGCGCTCAGCCCGTGTTGCGCAGCCCGGCCGCCACCCCGTTGATCGAGATGTGGATCCCGCGCTGCAGCCGCTCCAGCGTCGCATCCCCCGCTGTCTTCGCATCCGCCGGCCGCTGCCGGTAGCGGCGCATCAGCTCGACCTGCAGGTGGTTCAGCGGGTCGAGATACGGGAAGCGGTGCTCGATCGAGCGCGCCAGCGTCGGGTTGTTCGCCAGGCGCTGGGTGTCGCCGGTGATCTGGTTCAGCGCGTCATTGGTGCGCTGCCACTCGGCCTCGATCGCGGCGAAGATCTTCTTGCCGAGCTTCTTGTCCTCGACCAGATCCAGATAGCGCGCCGCGATGCGCAGGTCGGTCTTGGCCAGCACCATGTCCAGGTTCGACAGCAGCGTGCGGAAGAACGGCCAGTCCGTGCACATCTTCTGCAGCAGCGCCAACCGCTCGGCGCGCAGCTTGTCGGTCTTGCCGTTGGCGAGGTAAGCCTCCACCGCCGAGCCGAAGCCGCACCAGCCTGGCAATGCCACCCGGCACTGGCCCCACGAGAAGCCCCACGGAATCGCGCGCAGATCCTCGATCGCCCGCGTCGCCTTGCGCGAAGCGGGGCGTGAACCGATGTTCAGCTCGGCGATCTCGCGGATCGGGGTGGCGCTGAAGAAATAGTCGGTGAAGCCCGGGGTTTCATAGACCAGCTTGCGGTACGCCGCCATGCTCGCCGCCGAGATCTCGGCCGCCGCATCGAGGAAGCTGCGTGGCGCGCTCTTCGTCGGGTGCAGCAGCGTCGCCTCCAGCGTGGCGGCGACCAGCGTTTCCAGATTGCGCAGGCCGATTTCCGGGTGCGCGTACTTGGAAGCGATGACCTCGCCCTGCTCGGTCAGGCGGATCTGGCCGTTCACGGTGCCCGGGGGCTGCGCGAGGATGGCCTGGTAGCTCGGACCGCCGCCGCGTCCCACCGTGCCGCCACGGCCGTGGAACAGGCGCAGCGTGATGCCGTGGCTGCTGCCCAGCGCGTCGAACAGTTCGACCAGCGCGAGTTCCGCCGCGTACAGCTCCCAGTTGCTGGTGAAGAAGCCGCCGTCCTTGTTGCTGTCGGAGTAGCCGAGCATGATGTCCTGCTCCGCGCCCGAGCGCTGCACCAGATCGGCCACTCCGGGCAGCGCATAGAACTGCTGCATGATCGGCGCGGCGTTGCGCAGGTCGCCGATGGTCTCGAACAGCGGCACGACGATCAGGTCGTTGCGCGCAGCGCCGCTGTCCAGCGTGCCGCGCAGCAGGCCGACTTCCTTCTGCAGCACCAGCACTTCGAGCAGGTCGCTGACGTCCTCGGTGTGGCTGATGATGTAGTGGCGCAGCGCGTGGCGGCCGTAGCGGGCGAGCATCAGGCGCGCCGTCTCGAAGATCGCCAGCTCGCTGCGGGCGTGGTCGGAGTACTCGGCGCCGATCACGCGCAGCGAACGCGCGTCGTTCAGCACGCGCATCAGCAGCTCGCGCCGGCTGGCTTCGTCCAGCGCGCTGTAGTCGGCCTCGATGCGCGCGGTGCGCAGCAGCTCGGCGACCACTTCCTCGTGCTTGTCCGAACTCTGGCGCAGGTCGACGGTGGCCAGGTGGAAGCCGAACACCTCGACCGCGCGCATCAGCGGGGCCAGCCGCGGGGCGATCAGGGCCTGGGCGTGGTGGTGCTTCAGCGAGGCCTCGATCACCTTCAGGTCGGCCAGGAACTCCTCGGCGGACGCATACGGGTTCTGCGGCGCGACCGCGTGGCGCAGCGCCTCGGTGCCGGTCAGCTCGTGCAGCGTCGCGGCCAGCCGGGCGTAGACGCCGATCAGCGCGCGGCGGTAGGGCTCGTCCTCGCGGTGGGCGTTCTGGTCGGGCGAGCGGGCGGCCAGCGCGGCCATCTCGGGCGTGATCGGCGCCAGCAGCAGCGACATCGACAGCTCGGCGCCCAGTTCGTGCGCCTCGGTCAGGTAGTGGCGCAGCACGGTCTCGCTCTGCCGCGACAGCGCGAGCTGGAGCGTCTCGGCGGTGACGAAGGGATTGCCGTCGCGGTCGCCGCCGATCCAGTTGCCCATGCGGAAGAAGTTGGCGATGTCGCGGCCGGGCAGGGCGTTCTCGACCTCGCGGTACATCTTCGGGATCTGGCGCAGGAAGGTGCTGCGGTAGTAGGACAGCGCGTTCTCGATCTCGTCCGAGACGGTGAGTTTGGTGTAGCGCAGCATGCGCGTCTGCCAGAGCTGCGTCACGCGGGCGGTCAGCATCGTCTCGTTGTCGCTGCGCTCGCGGGCGGTGTGCAGGCCGTCGCGTTCGCCGATCAGCTCGGCCACGGCGCGCTCGGCGTCGAGGATGGACTTGCGCTGCACCTCGGTCGGGTGCGCGGTCAGCACGGGCGAGATGTGCGCGTGGTCGAGCGTGCGGGCGATGTCGTCGGCGCGGATGTCGGCGTCGGCGAGCCGCTCGAAGGTCATCGCCAGCGAGCCTTCCTGCAGATGCCCCTGGCGCTCGTGCACGTCACGTCGGCGCACGTGGTGGCGGTCCTCGGCGATGTTGGCCAGGTGCGAGAAGTAGCTGAAGGCGCGGATGACGCTGACGGTCTGGTCCACCGAGAGGTTCTTCAGCAGCCGGTCGAGCGCCTTGCCGGCGGTCGCGTCCTGCTTCAGGCGGTAGGCGACCGAGAGCTGGCGGATCTTCTCGACCAGCTCGTAGGCGACCTTGCCTTCCTGTTCGCGGATCACGTCGCCGAGGATGCGCCCGAGCAGGCGGATGTCCTCGACGAGCGGGCGGTTCTTCTCGGCTGCGTCGGCCGGCGAGCCGGTCTCGACTACGGAGTCTGGAGCGGCAACGGGGCCGGACGAGCGGGAACGGGCGGCGCGGGGCATTGAAACCTCGATGTCAGAAGATTGGTAATCTGGTTACGCGATAAATTTTAACATCGCGTATTTTGGACGTATGACGAAATAAGCAATTTCGAGGCCGACGGCCGCGTGATGGCGGGTAGCGCTGTGGCGTGCCGGTGATGCGGGAGAATGTCGGGATGAACACACCGCCGCTCTCCTGCACCATCGCCACCCGAGAAAGCCGCCTGGCCCTGTGGCAAGCCGAACACGTCCAGGCGCTGCTGCGCGAACGTTTCGGCTGGACCGTCGACCTGCTGGGCATGACGACCCGTGGCGACCAGATCCTCGACCGCGCGCTGTCCAAGGTGGGCGGCAAGGGCCTGTTCGTCAAGGAACTCGAAGTCGCGCTCGAAGAGGGCCGTGCGCACCTGGCCGTGCATTCGCTCAAGGACGTGCCGATGGAGCTGCCCGCCGGTTTCACGCTGTGCACTGTTCTGGAGCGCGAAGACCCGCGCGATGCCTGGGTGTCGAACCACTTCGAGTCGGTGCAGGCGCTGCCGTTGGGCGCGAAGGTGGGCACGTCGAGCCTGCGCCGCGTGGTGCAGCTCAAGGCGGTGCGGCCGGATCTGGACGTGCAGCCGCTGCGGGGCAACCTCGACACGCGGCTGCGCAAGCTGGATGAGGGCCAGTACGACGGCATCGTGCTGGCGGCGGCGGGGCTGAAGCGGCTGGGGCTGGCGTCGCGCATCCGGGCGGTGATCGACCCGCAGGTGATGCTGCCGGCGGCGGGGCAGGGGGCGCTCGGCATCGAGGTGCGCAGCGACAACGTCGCGCTGCGCGAGGCGCTGGCGACGCTGATCGACACGCCGACGTGGCTGGCGGTGCACGCCGAGCGGGCCGTGTCGCGCGCGCTGGGTGGCAGCTGCAGCATGCCGTTGGCCGCGCACGTGACTTGGCGCGGCGCGACGATGGTGCTGGAAGCCCGTCTCGGCCACCCCACCGACGCCGCGCAGCCGCTGCTGATGGCGCAGGTCGACGGCGCGGTGACCGATGTGGCCGGTGCCGAGGCGCTGGGCCTGTCGGTTGCGCAACTGCTGCGCGATGGCGGCGGGATGGCCTATCTGGCCGCGGCCGAAGCGCTGGCGGCGGCCTGACCCCATGACCGTCACGGTGGTCGTGACCCGGCCGCAGCCGCAGGCGGACGACTGGGTCGCGCGCCTGCAGGCACTGGGTCAGGCGGCCTGCGCCTTGCCGCTGATGCGCATCGAGCGGGCGGCGGCCTTCGACGCGGACGTGGCGCGCTGCTGGGCGGAACTGGCCCGGCACCGGCTGGTGATGTTCGTCAGCCCGAATGCGGTGCTGGCCTTCTTCGCGGCGCGGCCGGGCGGTCTGCGTTGGCCGGACGCGACACTGGCAGGCGCCACCGGACCGGGCACCGTGGCTGCGCTCCGAGCACAGGGCGTGGATGCGGCCTGCATCGTGTCGCCCCCGCTGGACGCGGCCACCTTCGATGCCGAGTCGCTCTGGAACCATGCGCTGGCGCAGCGCGACTGGACCGGGCAATCGGTGCTGGTGGTGCGCGGCGAGGATGGGCGGGACTGGCTGGCCGACACGCTGGCCCGCGCCGGCGCGTCGGTGGCCCGTCTGGCGGCCTATCGGCGTGGGCCGCCCGCGTGGCCGGGGGCGCTGGCCGACACGCTCGCCCGGGTGGCGGCACAACCGGCGCAGCACGTCTGGCTCTTCAGCAGCTCGCAGTGCATCACCCACCTGCTGGCACCGGAGGCGCCCGCAGCCGATCCGGCGCTGCGGGCGGCCGTGCTGGCGGTGCCGGTGCTGGCCACGCATCCGCGCATCGCCGAGACGGCGCGGCGATGCGGTTTCTGCGGCGTGTGGCCAGTGGTGCCCGACCCGGCGGCGGTGGTGCAGGCCGCGGCGGGCTGGCGCTGAATGTGTCCGCAGTTGTGATGCGTTGCACGGCCGTCATGCCCCGTCGATACAATCCGCACAGCGGGATGCACACTTCGGACCCGTACCGCCTGTGAACGATCAAACACTTCCTCCCACCGGCCCTCCCGCCAGCGCCGACGCTTCCGCTCCTCCCCCGGAGGTTCCGGTCGTGGCGCCCCCCCTGGTGGCTCCGCCTGCCGCAGCCGTGCCGATGATCGTGCATGCCGCGCCAGCGGCGCCCGTGTTGCCGTCGTGGGTCATCCCTGTCGGACTGGTGATGGCCCTCGTGGCGGGAGGCAGCCTCTGGATGGGCTGGGAAACGCAGCAGCGGGTGCATGCGCTGGAGATGGAACTCGTCAAGCGCCAGCAGGGCAGCAGCGAGCAGGCCTCCGAGGCGCGCGTGCTGGCCAAGCAGGCCGAGGAAATCGCCCGCGATGCCGCCGCCAAGGTGGCGCTGATGGATGCGCGCGTGTCCGAGGTGGCCCTGCAGCGCGACCAGCTCGACGACCTGATCCTGTCCATGTCCCGCTCGCGCGACGAGAACGCGGTGTCCGACATCGACGCCTCGATCCGCGTCGCGATGCAGCAAAGCTCCATCACCGGCAGCGCCGAACCGCTGATGGCCGCGCTGCGCAGCGCCGACGAGCGCCTGGCCCGCATCAGCCAGCCTCGGCTGGAGCCGCTGCGCCGTGCCATCGCCCGCGATCTGGACCGGGTGCGCGCGGTGGCGGTGCCCGACATCGGCTCGCTGCTGATCAAGCTCGACGAGGTGGTCCGCCTGACGGACGAGCTGCCGCTGGTCTCGCAGTCGGCGACCACGGCCCGTGCGGTGGTGTCCGCCCAGCGCGCGCAGGCCCAGCAGGCCGCGGCGTCCGCGCCGACCCGCGCCGAGTTGCCCGTCTGGCGGCAATGGCTCATGGACTGGGAGCGGCCGGTGCAGCTGGTCTGGGACGAAGTCAGCAGCCTGCTGCGCGTGACCCGCATCGACCGGCCCGAAGCCATGCTGCTGGCGCCCGAGCAGGGCGTGTTCCTGCGCGAGAACCTGAAGCTGCGGCTGCTGAACGCGCGCCTGTCGCTGTTGTCGCGGCAACCCGAATCGGCGACGGTGGACCTGCAGAGTGCGCAGCGCTCGCTGCAGACCTATTTCGACGGGACCGCGCGCCGCACCCAGATCGCCACGGATCTGCTGCGTGCGGTCACCTCGCAGAGCCGCCTGGTGGGGATTCCCCGGCCTGACGAATCCCTCGCTGCCACCGCTGCCGCCGTGGCGGGTCGCTGAAGGGGGCCGGGCATGCGTCAAGTGGTCTGGTTGCTGCTGCTCTTTGCCGTCGCCGTGCTGGCGGCGAGCACGCTCGGGGCGAACGATGGTCTCGTGTCCATCTACTGGACACCGTGGCGGGTGGACGTGTCGATCAACGTCTTCGTGCTGGTGATGCTGGTGCTTGGCGGCGCAGGCTATGTCGTGATCGGTGCGGTGTCGACACTGGTCGGTCTGCCCGAGCGGGCCAAGGCCTGGCGCACCCGCCAGCGCGAGCACGCGGCACAGAAGGCGCTGCGCGAGTCGTTCTCGCTGCTGTTCGCCGGCCGCTACGGCCGCGCGCACAAGGCGGCGCAGCAGGCGCTGGAGATCCAGGCGCAGTCGCCGGACCTGCGCATCGAGCCGGACTTTGCGGTGCTGGCGCATCTGGTGGCGGCCAGCAGCCTGCACCGCCTGCAGGACCAGACGCGCCGCAACGAGCAGCTGTCCCGGGCGCAGGCGCTCATCGCGAATCTGCCGGGTGGATCGGCCGTGGGCGAGGGCGCGCGGCTGCTGGCGGCTGAATGGGCGGTCGACGACCGCGATGCCGACCGTGCGCTGGACCAGCTGGCGCTGCTGCCCGCTGGTGTGGCCCGGCGCACGCACGCGCTGCGGCTCAAGCTGCAGGCTTCGCGGCTGGCCCGTCAGCCGCTGGAAGCCCTCAAGACGGCGCGCCTGCTGGCCAAGCACCAGGGCTTCACGCCAGTGGCGGCGCAGGGGCTGTTGCGCTCGCTGGCCGTCGAGGCCCTGGACACCGCGCGTGACGCCGACCAGCTGCGCCGCACCTGGCTGCAGCTCGACAGCGCCGATCGCCGCGATCCCTATGTGACCGCGCGGGCCGCGCGCCGTGCCGGTGCCCTGGAGGCACTCTCCGACGCCCGCGGCTGGCTGCGTCCGCACTGGGAGAACCTGTCGCAACTCGGCGAACGCGAGCGCTCCGATGTGCTCGATGCCTTCGCCGAGGTGCTGCCGGGTCTGCCGCCGGACTGGCTACCGCTGCTCGAATCGAGCGTCGAGTCGCTGCCGCAGGATCCGCAACTGGCCTTTGTGGTCGGGCGCGCGATGGCCGAGCGCCAGCTCTGGGGGCGCGCGCACCGCCTGCTCGAATCGGCCGCCCAGTCGCCCCACGCCGATGGCGTGCTGCGCATGAAGGCCTGGCGCGCGCTGGCCGAGATCGCCGAAGTGGAGGGCGACGAGGAGCTGGCGCACCGCTGTTACCGCGAGGCGGCAAAAAATTCGTGAAGACGCTTGCCATGTGCAAGAGATTCACGTCATAATCCATCTCTCAGCGAAATTTGAGCGGCTGTAGCTCAGTTGGATAGAGTACTTGGCTACGAACCAAGGGGTCGTGGGTTCGAATCCTGCCAGCCGCACCAACAACAAATTTCGCCGACGGATGAGGATGTAAATCCTTTTCCATTGCGGCTGTAGCTCAGTTGGATAGAGTACTTGGCTACGAACCAAGGGGTCGTGGGTTCGAATCCTGCCAGCCGCACCAGACAATGCAACGGGTCAGTTTCTTCGGGAACTGACCCGTTCTGCTTTGGGACTGTCCCTTGCCCTCGTATCAGGCGATCGTCTGCCGGTCCAGGCGCGACTTCAGCACCAGATCTACCACCGGCTGCTCGCGCCGGTTCGCCCGCAGGCAGTGGTCCTTCTGGAAATGGTCCGTCACGCGGATCACGACCCGGGCCCAGCGCTGGTCGCGCTCGCGCCAGGCGTGCGACGAGATCGATTCCCAGGCGTAGCCGTTGAACACCGTGGCGTTGACGAAGTGGTCCAGCGCCCGCACTCCGGCACGGCCGCGCGCGTTCGGCCCGAACAGCCCGATCCACACCAGCATCAGGTAGCCGCAGACGGCCATCGGGACCACGGCGCACATCAGCAGGAACCCCGCCAGCCGCTCCTTCATGCACGGGCCTCGGCGGCGGACGCCGTGCGCCTGAACAACCGCAGCCGCACCCCGTTGGCCGAGCGGATCGTGAGCCGACCGACCGGTTGCGGCACATGCCCGGGCACAGCCTCCAGGCGGTGGTGGCGCACGAGCTGCGCCAGGATCAGCGTGGCCTCCTGCAATGCGAAGGCCGCGCCCATGCACACCCGCGGGCCCATGCCGAAGGGCAGGTAGGCCTGCTTCAGTGCGTCGCGCGAGGCGTCGCCGTCGTAGCGGTCCGGGTTGAAGGCGTCCGGTTCGGGCCAGAGGTCGCGGTGGCGGTGGATCAGCCAGGGCGCGACCACGACGGTGGCGCCCGCCGGCACCGTCTTCTTGCGCATGGGACAGGCGCTGGCGGTCTGGCGCGCCATGAAGCCGACGGGCGGGAACAGCCGCAGCGTTTCGCGGAACACGTTGCGGGTCAGTGTCAGCTCCTTCATGTCGCCGAGTTCCGGTGCCCGCGTGCCGAGCAGGGTGCTCACTTCGGCCTGCATCCGGGTCTGCACGTCCGGCGCCTGCGCCAGCAGGTGCGTGGCCCAGGTCAGCGCGCTGGCCGAGGTCTCGTGGCCCGCCAGGAACAGCATCGCCACCTGGTCCACCAGCGCCTCGAACGAGAACGGGATGCCGCTCTCCGGGTCGCGTGCGTCCAGGAAGGAGGCGAGGATGTCCTGCCGCGTGGATGGGCAGCCCCCCCGGTGCGCGGCGTAGCGCGGCCGGATCAGCGTCTCCAGCAGCCCGCGGATCTCGCGTGCGGCGCGCCGGCTGCGCCACGCGTCCCACGGCCAGCGCAGCCAGCGCTGACCGAAGAGCGAGGGCAGCATCAGCCGCGGCACCTGCGTCTGGTAGCGCGAGAAAGCGTCGAACACGCGGTGTGCGTCGGGTCCGGTCAGGGGCTCGGAGAAGATCGTGCGGAAGATGATGTCGGCGGTCACGTGGGTCATCTCGACTTCGAGATCGTGCTCGGCCCCATCCGGCAGCGCGGCCAGCCGGGCCAGCATCGCGTCGGTCGCCTCGCGCATCACGGGGAAGGCCACGTTCAGCCGCGCCTGCGCGAAGGCCGGGTCCATCATGGTGCGCTGGCGCTGCCACTGCGCGCCGTTGGTGGTGAAGATGCTCTCGCCGAGCAGCGGCTGCAGCGCCTCGCCGAGCAGCGCGCTCTTGGGGAAGTTGCCGTCCGTGTCCTGCAGCACCTCGCGCACCAGCGCGGGCTCGTTGACCATGTAGAGATCAAGCCCCGGCAGGTGGACCTCGCCCATCTGCATGCGGTAGCTGCGCTCGTAGAGCGCGTCCAGCCACGAGCGCCGGGCGCTGAAGAACATCAGCAGCGCCGAGGCCTTGCTGGCACGCGGGCGGGGGTAGGCGGGGCAGAAATGGGTCGTCGGCGTCATGGGCGTGCTCATCGTGGGGCGTGGCGAGCCTGTTCGAGGTGGGTTTCGAAGGGCTGGGGCCCGTACAGCAGCGTGTACAGGTTGAAGTTGCCAGCCCGGTCGGGGGTCATCAGATAGAGGAAATGCGCCCGCACCTTGTCGCGGCGGATCGCCGCCCAGCGGCCGGGCGCGTACATCTGGAAGAAGCGTGCTGCCAGCCGCACCGGCATCGCGCTGGTGGTGGGCACGGCCGTGCCGGTGCTGGCCAGCGGGTGGGTGCGGTGGAAACACAGCGGATCGATCCGTGCCGTGACGTCCAGCCAGGCGAGCTGCGGATGCGCGACCAGCCGTGCCAGCGCGGCCCGGAAGGCGGCGGCCTGCGGCAGCAGCGCCAGCGCCGGGTAGCACTGGCCCATCGTCAGCACGGCGGTGCGGCGACCGGCCTGCAGGGTCTGCCAGCGCGGATCCTGCAGCAGGGCGTCGATGACATCGACCAGCAGCAGCGTGCCGACACTGTGGCCGGCGAGCACGACCTCGTCGACCGGATCGATCTGTTGCTGCGTGATGATGGCCTCGGTCCAGGCCCGGGTGCGCCCGGTCAGGCCGGTGGCTGTGCCGCGGCCCATGTGCCGCACGAAGCCGTAGATGCGGGTCAGCCAGAACAGCCCCAGCCGGTCTGCCAGCGCCAGCATGCCCCGGGCGGCGGCCAGTCCCGACAGGGTGGCCAGCACCAGGCGCCAGCCGGTTGGCAGGCTCTCCGCCGCCGACGCGATCGCCCAGGCCATCCCGACCCCGGCCAGCAGCGCCAGCAGCATCCCGGCCGCCGGCAGCACGCCGGTCAGCAGGGCGGTGGGGTGGGTGCGGTGCAGCCGGCCGAGGCCGATCTCGCACAGCATGGCCCGGTACACCATGACCATCTCGCGCAGCAGCCCCAGCGGCTGGCGGCTCCAGTGGGCGCGGATGATGTCGTCCCAGCCCATGAAGACCTGTTCGGTGAAGACCGCCGGGGCTGCGGGATCTTCGCCGGCGGGCGTCGCGGTCCACTGGACAGGCCAGCGGTGGGTGTGTGGGTCGGTGTCGGAGCGCTGGCGGGTGCCGGTGTTCACCAGCGCGCCGCCGGGCTGCGGGCGGGCGCCCTGCTCACGGAAGAGACGGTGGTAGTGGCCAGCGCCACGCGGGTCGAAGCCGCTGACATAGTGCACGCGGCGGCGGCGGATCGGGGCGGCGGCAGAGGGCTGGGACATCACCTCGCCATCTTGGCCCGGACCGTTCGGCACTGATCGGCCGAACTTGAGCGGAAAAACCGCTGAAAACTGAAACGCAGCGGGGGGCTGCGCGCCGTGCTCAGGCCTTGCGCGGCGGATCCGGCAGCAGGCAGGCTTCGATGATCTGCAGGTCGTTGTCGCGGGCGAAGTTCATCACGAAGTCCCAGGCCATCGGCTCCAGCTCCTTGAGCGCCTCGTTGACCACGACGCATTTGGTCTTGCCCAGCGACGTCGGGATGCAGTAGGGCGAATAGCCGATCGCGCCACCGAGGCCCCCCGTCTGACCGCCCGGACGGAAGCAGGACATGGCACCGGCCAGCCGCTCGGCCCAGTCGCTCGGCCGGAAGGTGCGGCCGTCGCTGGTGATGCCCTGGATGAAGACTTCGCGTGGTTTGATGGGGATGTTGGTCGTCACGTGCTGCTGCCTGCTGCCTTGCTGTGACAAGCTCGGTCGGTTGCCACGTAAACCCGTATTGTGCTGCACCGCAGCAGCCCTGTGGCAGAGCGAGACAGTCGGTGCGGGCCGAGTATCGCTGCTGCCACTGTCGGTCGGCTGTCAACGGCATTCCCTACAATCGCCCAGGCGCCGACTCCTTGACGGCGCCTTTGTTTTTTTTCAGCCCCCTTTGCCTCCCTGCTGGAGAACCCACCGATGTCCGCTGTCCCTGCCTCGATCGCCGAACCCCATGTGATGACCACCTACGGCCGCCTGCCGATCGCGCTGTCGCATGGCCGAGGCTGCCGCGTCTGGGACACGGCCGGGCGCGAGTACCTGGACGGCCTGGGCGGCATCGCCGTGAACACGCTCGGCCACGCGCACCCCAAGTTCGTGCCCGCGCTGCAGGAGCAGATCGCCACGCTGATCCACTGCTCGAACTACTACCACGTGCCCGGCCAGGAAGCGCTGGCGGCCAAGCTGGTCGAGTTGTCCGGTCTGACCAACGTCTTCTTCTGCAGCACCGGCCTCGAAGCCAACGAAGCCGCGCTGAAGCTGGCGCGCAAGTTCGGCCACGACAAGGGCATCGAGCGCCCGGAAATCATCGTCTACGAGAAGGCCTTCCACGGCCGCTCCATCGCCACGCTGTCCGCCACCGGCAACCCCAAGGTGCAGGCCGGCTTCGGCCCGCTGGTCGAGGGCTTCATCCGCGTGCCGATGAACGACCTGGCTGCGGTGGAAGCCGCCGTGCGCGACAACCCGAACGTGGTCGCCGTGTTCCTGGAGACGATCCAGGGCGAGGGTGGCATCAACGCGGCGCGCTGGGACTACCTGAAGAGCCTGCGTGCGCTGTGCGACGAGCGCGACCTGCTGCTGATGCTCGACGAGGTGCAGTGCGGCATCGGGCGCACGGGCAAGTGGTTCGCGCACCAGTGGGCCGGGATCCAGCCGGACGTGATGCCGCTGGCCAAGGGCCTCGGCTCGGGCGTGCCGATCGGCGCGGTGGTCTGCGGGCCGCGCGCCGCGAAGATCTTCCAGCCGGGCAACCACGGCACCACCTTCGGCGGCAACCCGCTGTCGATGCGCGCCGGCATCGAGACGCTGCGCATCATGGAAGAGGACGGCCTGATGGAAAACGCCGCCACGGTCGGCGCCCACCTGACGGCCGGTCTGCGGCGTGAACTCGAAGGTGTGGCCGGTGTCACCGAGGTGCGTGGCTACGGGCTGATGATCGGCATCGAGCTGGACCGCCCCTGCGGCGAGATCCTGACCCGCGCGATGGACGCCGGCCTGCTGCTGAGCGTCACCGCCGACCGCGTGGTCCGTCTGGTGCCGCCGCTGATCCTCACCGCCGCCGAGGCCGACGAGATCGTCGCCATCCTCTGTCCGATCATCAAGACCTTCCTCGCCGCGTGATGCGGCCGTTCCCTCCCATGAAACCAGGCATGAGTCTCATGAAGCACTATCTGCAATTCAAGGATCTGCGGGCCGAGGAATACAGCTACTTGTTCGAGCGCGCGCGCACCATCAAGCGCCGCTTCAAGAACTACGAGCGCTACCAGCCGCTGGCCGACCGCACGCTGGCGATGATCTTCGAGAAGGCGAGCACCCGCACCCGCGTGAGCTTCGAGGCCGGCATGTACCAGATGGGCGGCTCGGTCGTCCACCTGACCACGGACGGCAGCCAGCTCGGCCGCAGCGAGCCGATCGAGGACTCGGCGCGTGTCATCAGCCGCATGGTCGATCTGGTGATGATCCGCACCTTCGAGCAGACCAAGATCGAGGCGTTTGCCGCGCACAGCCGCGTGCCGGTCATCAACGGGCTGACCAACGAGTTCCACCCGTGCCAGATCCTGGCCGACCTGTTCACCTACCTCGAACACCGCGCGCCGGTGGGGGCCGAGGGGTATGACATGAACAGCCTGAAGGGCAAGGTCGTGGCCTGGGTCGGTGACGGCAACAACATGGCCAACACCTGGCTGCAGGCGGCGGAGATCCTCGGCTTCACGGTCCATGTGAGCACGCCGGGCGGCTACGAGGTCGATCCGAAGGTGGCCGGCATCCGCTCGACCGACTGCTACAAGGTCTTCGACAACCCGCGCGAGGCCTGCCGCGGCGCCGATCTGGTCACCACCGACGTGTGGACCAGCATGGGCTACGAGGCCGAGAACGAAGCGCGCAAGACGGCGTTTGCCGACTGGTGCGTGGACAGCGAGATGATGGCGCTGGCCCGACCCGATGCGCTGTTCATGCACTGCCTGCCCGCGCACCGTGGCGAGGAAGTGGCCGCCGATGTCATCGACGGGCCGCAGTCGGTCGTCTGGGACGAGGCCGAGAACCGGATGCATGTGCAGAAAGCGCTGATGGAGTATCTGCTGATCGGGCGGATTGGCTGATACTGCCGAGCCATTCGGCTGATTGGTGAAGCGGGCTGCCTGTTCAGGGCAGCCCGTTTTTTATTGTGCGGATCCCCCTGCCGCAACTCACTTCGTCATTCCCGCGAAAGCGGGAACCCACGCCTGGATACTGACGATGGTGATCTCGCGGGGATGGCGCAACTGATCCAGCAAACGGGTTGCCACCAGTGGCGGATGATTGGCACTCGTGGATCGGCGAGGCTTGTGGTTCATGGCGCCAGTCTGCGGATGCAGCGCCTGGCGTCAATCACTCCGAATGGGGATGTCGCCAGTAGACTGGTGCAGCGGTGTCCGGGTATGCTGCCAGCATCGTCTGACGGCGTAACTGGTTACGCCAGCAGTGCAGGCTTTGGGGTTGTTTTTACGGGGGGCAAACCATGCAAGACAGGGAAAAAATTTAATCCTGGTGCGGACTTGCGTTCCGTAGTCCGCAAGCTGATACGCAGCATCAAGCTTGTTACGCCTGCAAGGCGTGACGTCGATATTACGTTAGACAACTCAAAAACGTCATGCCGCACGAGAATATTAACATCAAGGATATCTACGAGAATTATCTGCGCGCAATGCTGCAGGTTCAGTCCTATCAAAGAGATATCGACAGATCAACAAAAAGTGAAGTAGGTCAGCTTCAGCAAAAATTAGATGGCCTGAGTACTCATGATGCCGAAAAAATAAATTCCGTTAGCAACTTCTTCTTCAAGAAACCGGGTGATGGCAGAACCGTTTTTTACGGATCCAGAAAATCAAGCGCCAATGACAGAATCAAGGCATCAATAAAAAGAAAAAATAAACACTATCAATGGCTGCTTGCCGAAGCATATGAAGAGTTCGAGGATTTTCTCGAAAATATATATGCGTACCTTGCATTCCATGACCATGACGCTTGGCCCTTGAGCGACTACGGTAATATTCACCTATCCGAACTCAAGAGCAAGTCATTTGAATGGCTGCAAAACCAAGCAAGCAAAAAGAAGAGCGGGCCAGAGATACTTAACTATCTGAGAACTAAGTTCCCACAAATGGCATACATTGAAAAAAACAATAAGATTACAGATGATCTTCGCTTCACCCTGGCAACAATCGAAATGTTTCGCCACATCATTGTTCACAACGGGGGGAAGATCAAAGACAAAGAAGCATTCACCAATAATATTTTCAAAAAGGTTGGTGAGGCTACCCCTCGAAAAGCGGAAGATGAGAGGCTCGAATATCTGAATTCATTCATTGAGAATCACCAATCGGGAAACACAATCGTACTGTTAGAGGCGCACATAAAAACAGAAGGACTGATTACCACCTATGCTGATCGTATAGGGCATCTTTTTGACTCGATGCATGCATACGCTTATTTTGTATCAAGCATACTTGGCGTTACATATGAATCGGATGTTATTGATATTTCAAAACCAGAATAGTATTGCCCATACGGCAAAGTTGTCTAACTGGCGGTTCAACGCGGACGCCAACACTGGCCATGCCTTCGGCATTTTTATGGCCAGTGTTGGTACCCTCCGCCTTCGGCTCCGGCGCCGGTTAACCTGGGCGTTAGACATCGCAAACCCAAACATCTGGCCGCCTCATGCTCTCCTCTGAAGTCCTGGATTACGTCAGCCGCAGCGTGCTGTGCTGGCTTGCCACCGTCGACGAAACGGGTCAGCCGAACGTCTCCCCGAAGGAGATATTTACCGCCTTCGATTCTCAGCACATCGTGGTTGCAAACCTTGCATCGCCAACGAGTGCACGCAACATCGAAGTCAATCCTCGTGTTTGCATCAGCTTCGTCGATATCTTTGTTCAAAAGGGATTCAAGGTCATCGGGGCCGCGCGAAATATAAGAAGATCCGACGCCGATTTCTCTAAATGGTCTGCGCCGCTGGAAGCCATGGCCGGTGCGAAGTTTCCTATCCGCTCCGTCTTCGTCATTCAGGCCGTCTCAGTGGAGCCAATCATCGCCCCGAGTTATCGTTTCTATGCCGCCGAAACAACAGAGAAATCGCAGGTGGCGTCTGCTATGCAAACGTATGGCGTTCAGAGGAGCGGCGATGTCTAACCCAGCATGCAAGCGGACCGGGGTACCAGTCGCCTCGTTCAAACATTATGCGTCAGGAGCGCGCGGTGATCATTGAACGTATCTTCATCAGCCCAGAGCGGGGTCTGGCCCAAATAGAGTGTGAATACA
This sequence comes from Sphaerotilus montanus, assembly GCF_013410775.1. Lineage (NCBI taxonomy): Bacteria > Pseudomonadati > Pseudomonadota > Betaproteobacteria > Burkholderiales > Sphaerotilaceae > Sphaerotilus > Sphaerotilus montanus. The sequence goes on from NZ_JACCFH010000001.1 coordinate 2,834,117, forward strand.
TCACGGCTCAAAGTGGAATGGGACTTCTGGGTGACCGAAATTTTGGAAAAAATACCCACCCAGGTCAAAACATAACGCTAGTTGAGGCTGAAGAGATTGAACTTTTCTGCGCGCTGAACTCCCGCCCCTCTGATCTGTCGCTCACACGCCGAAACCTTGTTACCAGAGGCGTGAGATTGAATGACCTTGTCAACGTTGAGTTCACCGTCGGCACTGTGAAGTTGCGTGGTATCGAGCTTTGTGAACCATGCAGCCTTCTTGGCAATAGTCTAAGTAGTGAGTCCCTTGCGCCGGCGGCGGTCATCAAGCACTGGGTTCACCGCGGCGGCCTGCTTGCCGACGTACTCAGCAATGGCGAAGTTGTTCGCGGTGATCGCATTGAAACTGATGCATGACCCTTCGTTCAACTGAAACGTTAGACCCTGCAATGACCATTCGCCGCCTCTCGCCGTCCGATGCCAATTCATTCCAAGCACTGCGCTTGGCGGGCCTTCGAGACACCCCTTCTGCTTTCGGGTCGAGCTACGATGAAGAAGTCGACTTCTCTCCGGCCACAATTGAAACCCGTTTGCTCCTCAAGTCAGATCGTGGAGTGTTCGGAGCCTTTGACGGAGACAACATGGTTGGTCTCGTAGCGCTCGGACGAGAGAACATGGCCAAGTTGGCGCATAAGGCCATGATCTGGGGAATGTATGTCTCTCCGGAAGCCAGGGGAAAAGGTTTTGGCCGGGCCCTTCTTCTTGAGGCGCTGTCCCTGGCCAAAAGTGTTCCGGGTATCCTGCAGGTAAATCTATGTGTCAATGCGACGAATACACCTGCTATTCGACTCTATGAATCTGTCGGATTTAAGCCCTTCGGGCATGAATCAGGTGCCATGCGCATCAATGACGTACTGCACGACGAGATCCACATGTGCCTTCATCTGCGCGGCAGGGCCTAGCCATTCACTCAACCGGACGTTTTGCGGCGCACATATACACATCGGAGCGTTCTTGAACCACTCGTTTCGCAAGGCCATTCCTGAAGACGCCCCAACTTGCGTCACCGTCGACACGTGGCGCCAAGGAATTGAAGACGAAAGCTTTCCCGGCTACGTCCGTGTGCACGAGGGCGCGATCGTTGGCTACTGTTTTGGTGAGCCCGCTTCGCTCGAACGTTAGATTCCATTGCCATGCATATCGAACCTCAGTCACCACGATTCAGTTGTGAGTCAATTCCTGGAGGGATCCAGGCGATTGTTCCCGCAAGGCGCAATTGGTTTGTGATCTTGTTCATGAGCGCCTGGCTCGTCGGGTGGTTTTCCGGTGAGGCACGTGCCATAGAGGAACTACTCTCGCCGGACAAGAAAACACCCCAGCTATTCATGGCCGTGTGGCTCATCGGCTGGACAATCGGTGGCATCTTCGCGTTCGGCGCAGTCCTCTGGCAGCTTGTCGGTCGAGAGGTCATCTCGATCACTTCCAGCGCGTTGGAACATCGCATTGAAATCCTTGGCATCGCACGTTCTCGCATCTACAGAATCGGCGAGATAAGGAATCTTCGTGCGGCCGAATTTTCGACGAATCCCTTCACCAGCCAGACCGCGTGGTTCCCCAGTGTCGTGGGTTCTGGTTTCGGCCCGGTAGCGTTCGATTACGGGGCTCGCACCATGCGCGTCGCCCCGTCACTGGAGGAAGCAGAAGCCAAGCTGCTGGTTGAAAGACTGTCAGCCCATCTGCCCCGGAACGCGAGTGCCATCTAGCGTTCCAGTCAAGCCTGCGCCTTGCAGGCGCGTGAACGTGAGAACCCATCGATGCCGTACTGGGCGAAATCGAAAGCCGGCCGCCTTGTGGAAGGTGCCGCGTGGGCCCTGGAGGCTGGCATTGGGTTCGGATTCATCTCGGGCGCGACGCCAGCGCGGCCCGGGAGGCGGCAGAATCCCCCTCCATGAGACTGCACACCCCCATTGCCGCTGCCGCCGCCCTCGTCCTGCTGCAGGCGAGCCCCTGCAGCGCACTGACCTGCGACGAACTCCGCGCCGACGTGGAGACACGCATCCGCGCGGCCGGCGTCTCGGCGTTCACCGTGGCCATCGTCGACGCCACCGCAACGTCGGCGGGCCGTGTGGTCGGCACCTGCGACCGCGGGGCGAAGAAGCTGCTGTACACGCTGACCGAGTCCAGCACTGCCCCGCGCAACCTGCCCGCCAGGGCCGAGAAGAAGGCCGACACCATCATCACCGAGTGCAAGGACGGCTCGGAGCCGGTGCGCGGCGAGTGCAGGAAGTGAAGCTGCCCGGGCACTGCGGGCGCGTGTGTCCCTGACCCTGGATCGAACCACGGAGCCTCCATGAAGATCACCGTCTCCACCGTCGTTGCCGCCCCCGTGGCGGAAGTCTGGCGTGCCTACACCTCGCCCGAGGACATCAAGGCCTGGAACACCGCGTCCGCGGACTGGCACACCACCGCCGCCAGCGTCGACCTGCGGGTCGGGGGCGCCTTCTCGTCGCGCATGGAGGCCAAGGACGGCTCCTTCGGCTTCGACTTCGCGGGCGAATACACCCGGGTCGAGCCCGAACATTGCCTCGCATACACCTTCGGCGGGCGGGTCGGGCTGGTCGCGTTCGCGCCAGGCGACGCCGGCGTGACCGTCACGGTCACCTTCGACAGCGAGCCGACACACGCCGAGGACCAGCAGCGCGCCGGCTGGCAGGCCATCCTGGACAACTTCGCCCGCCACGTCGAGTCCCGGCACGGCCAGGCGGGCTGACACGCCATGTCCTTCCTGCCGGTCCGATTGCCGCCCGGCGTCGACCTTCGCCGGGCGCTGGACGACCTCGCCGCGGCGCAGGCGTCCGCGTCGGCTTTCGTGGTCGCGGGCATCGGCAGTCTGGTGGAGGCCCGCCTGCGCTACGCCGGCGAGGCCGCCGAAACCCGGATCGAAGGCCCGCTCGAGATCCTGAGCCTCTCCGGCACGCTCGGCGCGGGGGGCTCGCACCTCCACATGGCCGTCTCCGACGCGGCGGGGCGGGTGTACGGCGGCCATGTCGGCCGCGGCAACGTGGTCCGCACCACCGCGGAGGTGCTGCTGGCGCCGCTGCCGGACTGGTCGCTCGGCCGCGCGCACGATCCGGCGACCGGCTTTGCCGAACTGGTCGTCCGGCGCCGGGGTTGAGCCTGGAGCGTTTGGTAAAATCAGGGTTTCCTCTGACCGCTGCGCTTCCCATCAGGACAGGCCGACATGACCACCGCCGACACACCATTGCTTCAGGAAGTCGCCGCACTGCTGGTCGATGCGCTCAACCTCGACACCCTCGCGGCAGACATCGACCCCCAGGCACCGCTCTACGGCGACGGCCTCGGCCTCGATTCGATCGACATCCTCGAAGTGGCGCTGGTCGTCTCCAAGCGCTATGGCTTCCAGCTCCGCTCCGACGACGAGCAGAACGTGCGCATCTTCTCGTCGCTGGCGAGTCTGGCCGACCACATCGCCGCGCACCGCACGGTCTGAGCCGCGCATGGCGGCGCGCGGGCGACTCCTGCTGCTGGTGCTGGCGGCCATCGGCACCGCGCTGGGCTCGCACTGGCTTCTCACGCGGGCGGCACAGTCCGCGTTCGCGCCGCTGGTGCAGGGCCTCTTCCTCGCGCAGCACGCGGGGGTCCACGCCGCGCTGGCGCTCTGGTTCGGCGCCACGCTGCGCCGCGGCCACCAGCCGCTGATCTCCCAGCTGGCGCAGCGCCTGCACGGCCACCTGACACCCGCCATGGCGCACTACACGCGGCAGGTCACGCTGGCGTGGGTGCTGTACTTCGCTGCCATGACCCTGGTATCGCTGGGCCTGTACTTCGGCGGACCGCTGCACGCGTGGTCGCTGCTGGTCAACGCCATCACGCCGGTGGCCACCCTGGCGATGTTCGTCGGCGAATACGCGCTGCGCTACCGGCTGCACCCGGAGTTCGAACGGGTCGATTTCAGCGCCGCGGTGCGCGCCTTCCGCGCCCACCAGGCGGACCGGGGGCGCCGGGCATGAGCGGTTCCATGCCGCTGCTGGCCGACGGGCCCGGTCTCGACACGCCGCTGGCCTGGCGCGGCGGGCAGCCCTTGTCGCGCAGGCGGTATCTGCAGGACGTGGCCGCGCTGGCGGCGACGCTGCCCGCGGGCGGACCGGTGCTCGCGATGACCGGCGACCGCTACCGCTTCGCGCTGGCGCTGGGCGCGGCGCTGGTGCGCGGGCAGGCGGGGCTGATGCCGCCGAACCACACGCCGGACATGGTCGAGCGGCTGCGCGGGCTGTTTCCGGGGGCGTATGTGCTGGCCGATGGCGAGGCGCCGGGGGTGGACTTGCCGGTGGTGCCTTTGGTGGAGTCGGTGGGGTCGGTGGCGGGCGTGGGTTCCCGCTTGCGCGGGAATGACGAGGAGGCGGGCGAGGTGCCGCAGATCGCGGGGGACCACGAGGCGGCGCAGGTGCTGACCTCGGGCTCGACCGGCGCGCCGATGCCGCATGGCAAGCGCTGGGACCTGCTGAACGTCAACCTCCGCGCCGAGGCGGCGCGGCTGGCCGAGGCGCTGGGGCGGGCGGATCTGCAGGGCGTGGCGCTCGTCGGCACGGTGCCGGCGCACCACATGTACGGCTTCGAGTCGACCGTGCTGCTGGCGCTGCTCGGCGGGGCGGCGTTTGCGGCGGAGCGGCCGTTCTTTCCCGGCGACATCGTGCAGGTGCTGGCCAGCGTGCCACGGCCGCGGGTGCTGGTGACGACGCCGTTCCATCTGAAGACACTGGTCGAGTCCGGCCTGGCGCTGCCGCCGGTCGACCTGACGCTGTGCGCCACCGCGCCGCTCTCGCCGCAACTGGCCGCGCGCGCCGAGGCCGCGCTGGGCGGGCCGCTGGTGGAGATCTACGGCTGCACCGAGGCCGGCCAGGTCGCCACGCGCCGCACCACCGACGGCCCCGAGTGGCGCACCTTCGACGGCCTGACGCTGTCGGGCGATGGCGCGCAGGTGGTGGTGCGCGGCGGCCATGTGCCGGTGCCGACGCCGCTGGCGGACGTGCTGGAGGTGCTGTCGCCAACCCGCTTCCGGCTGCTCGGCCGCTCGAACGACCTGATCAACGTCGCCGGCAAGCGCAGCTCGCTGGCGCACTTGAACTACCACCTCAACAGCATCGCCGAGGTGCAGGACGGCGTCTTCTGGCTGCCGCCGGACACGGGCGGCGAGGCGGTCGTCCGGCTGGTCGTGCTGGTCGTGGCCCCCGAGGTGACACGTGACGCGCTGCTGGCGGCGCTGCGGCAGCGGGTGGACGCGGCGTTTCTGCCGCGACGCGTGCTGCGCGTGGAATCGCTGCCACGGGATGCGACGGGCAAGCTGCCCGCGACGCGGCTGGCGGCGCTGGCCGAATCGCTGCTGGCCGCGCAGGCGCAGGGGCCGGGGCGCGCCGGTGGCTGAGCTGCGCTGCGTGCCGGTGGCCGTGCCGCGCGACCATCCCGCCTTCGACGGGCATTTCCCCGGCCGGCCGCTGCTGCCGGGTGTCGTGCTGCTGGCGCAGGTGGTCGAGGTGCTGCGGGCCGATCCCGAGGCCGCGGCCTGGCTGGGCGAGGCGCCACGGCTGAGTGCGGTCAAGTTCCTTGCGCCGGTGCTGCCGGGCGCCGATCTGGCCGTCTGCTGGACCCCGCCGGGCGCCGGCAGCCGGCTGCGTTTCGAGGTGCGCCGGCATGGTCCGGGCGACGACGCGGCGGGGGTGCTCGCCGCGACGGGCCAGTTCGACGCCGGTCCCGCCGCCCGATGACGGACCGCGCCGATTGGGTCCGCCAGCGCGAGCGCAGCAACCTGCTGGCGCTGCGCCTGATGCGCTGGATCGCCACCACGCTCGGGCGGCGCGTGTCGCGGCTCGTGCTGCACCCGATCACGCTGTATTTCCTGTGCTTCGGTGGTCCGGCGATCCAGGCCTCGTCGGCCTATCTGGCGCGGGTGCTGGGCCGCGCGCCGCGCTGGACCGAGCGCTACCGCCACGTCCACCACTTCGCCGCGACCGTGCTGGACCGGGTCTACCTGCTGCGCGGGCAGTTCGACCAGTTCGAGATCCAGGCCACGGGCGTGGAGCATCTGGACGCGGTGCTGCTCGACGGCCGCGGCGTGCTGCTGGTGGGCGCGCACGTGGGCAGCTTCGAGGCGCTGCGGGCGCTCGGGCAGGCGCGGCGCAGCCTGCGCGTGGCAATGGTGATGTACGAGGACAACGCCCGGCAGATCAACGCCGCGCTGCAGGCCATCGCGCCGGACGCCGACCTGCACGTGATCGGCCTCGGCCGGCTCGAAGCGATGATGGCGCTGAGCGAGTGGCTCGACGGCGGCGGCGTGGCCGGCCTGCTGGCCGACCGCACGCTCTCCGCACCGCCCGGTGCCGGCGCGGCGCAGCGGGCGCGCACGCAGCGCTTCGACTTTCTCGGCCAGTCGGCGGCGTTCTCGGACGGGCCGTTCAGACTGGCGGCGCTGCTGCGGCGGCCGGTGGTCTTCATGACCGGGCTCTACCATGGCGGGCGCCGCTACGAGCTGCGCTTCGCCCCGCTGGCCGATTTCACGCAGCGCCCGCCGCGCGGCCTCGGCGCCCAGGCCGCGCTGGACGCGTCGATCCACGACGCGATGACGCGCTATGTGCGCCTACTGGAGGATCTGTGCCGTGAGACGCCGTACAACTGGTTCAACTTCTTCGATTTCTGGGCTGCAGGTGCGGCGAGCGATGGGGGCGACGCTGTGCGCGCTGGTGCTGGGCCTGCTGCTGCCGGTGTCGGCGAGCCGGGCGGCGGCGTTCGACCTTGACGCGCTGATGGCCCATCTGGCCCAGGTGAAGTCCGGCGAAGCCACCTTCACCGAGAAACGCACCGTCTTCCAGCTCGACCAGACGCTGGAATCCAGCGGCCGGCTGAGCTTCTCCGCCCCCGACCGCTTCACCCGCGAAACCCTCAGGCCGCGCCCGGACCGCATGGCCGTCGTCGGCAACCAGCTCACGGTGAGCCAGGGCAGCCGCAGCCGCTCGACCACGCTCGACTCGGTGCCCGAGGCCGTCGTCATCGTCGAGGCGATCCGCGGCACGCTCACCGGCAACCGCGAGACGCTGGAGCGCCACTTCACCACCCAGCTGCTCGGCGGCGCCGAGCGCTGGAGCCTCGACCTCGTGCCGCGCGACGCCCGGCTGCGCGGGCAGGTGGCGCAGGTGCGTGTCAGCGGCCGGCAGGGCCAGCTGCGCGAGGTGCAGATCACGATGACCGACGGTGACCGCTCGGTGATGCAGATCGAGCCGTTGACCGCCGAGCGCAGCCCGTGAGCGGCGTACGCGGCGTGCGCGCCCGGGGGCTGTGGGTCTGGCTGGCGCTGATGGCGCTGGCAGTGTGGGGCTGCGTGCGTGCCACCTATGTCGCCGACCTGTCCGCTTTCCTGCCCGCGGCACCGACCGGCGAGCAGCGCGTGCTGATGGCGCAGCTGCAGAACGGCGCGACCGCGCGTGTGCTGATGATCGGCCTGCGCGGCGGCGAGCCGGCGCAGCGGACGGACGCCTCGCTGCGGCTGGCCGATCAGCTGCGCGGCAGCGGCCTGTTCGAGGCGGTCCACAACGGCGACCACGCCGCGGACGCCGCCACCGGCGAGTTCCTGTTCCGCCACCGCTACCTGCTCAGCCCGGCGGTCAGCGTCGAACGGTTCACGGTGGACGGCCTGCGCGAAGGCATCGCCGACACCGTCTCGCTGCTCGGCACACCGGCGGGCGTGCCGCTCAAGCCGCTGCTCTGGCGCGACCCGACCGGCGAGACGGTGCGCATGGCCGAGGCGATGCTGCCCGCGAACGCGCCGCGCAGCGACGGCGGCGTCTGGGTGTCGCGCGAGCAGCCCCGGGCGCTGCTGCTGGCGACGGTGCGCGCCGACGGCGGCGATCTGGACGGACAGGCGCAGGCGCAGGCGCTGGTGCGCACGCGCTTCGCGGCGCTGGCGGCCGCCGCACCAGGCCTGACGCTGGAGATGAGCGGGCCGGGCGTGTTCGGCGTCGCCTCGCGGGCACGCATCCAGAGCGAGGTCGAGCGGCTGGCCATCGCCGGCACGGTGGCGATGGTCGCCTTGCTGCTGGTGGCGTTCGGCTCGCTGCGGGCGCTGGGCATCGCGCTGCTGCCGGTGGCCAGCGGCGTGCTGGCGGGCATCGTCGCAGTGGATCTTGGCTTCGGGCAGGTCCACGGCATGACGCTCGGCTTCGGCACCACGCTGATCGGCGAGGCGGTCGACTACGCGATCTATTACCTCGTGCAGGCCCGCGCGGGCGGCCACACGCAGTGGCAGCGCAGCAGCTGGCCGACGGTGCGGCTCGGGCTGTGGACCTCCCTGGCGGGGTTCGCGGCGCTGGCGTTCTCGGGGTTTGCGGGGCTGGCGCAACTGGGGGTGTTCTCGATGAGCGGGCTGATCGCCGCGGCGCTGACGACGCGCCATGTGCTGCCCGTGCTCGCGCCGCAGGGCAGTCCCGGACAGGGCCTGCGCGTGGCGCTCGGGCAGGTGACGGCGCGGCTGTGCGCGGCCCTGCCGGTCTGGCGCCGGCCGCTGCTGTCGATGACGCTGGTCGCCGCCGGACTGCTGGTGGTGCTGCCGTCGCCGTGGCGCGGCACGCTCGCGGCGCTGAGCCCGGTGTCGGCCGACGCGCTGGCGCTGGATGCCTCGCTGCGCGCCGACCTCGGCGCGTCCGAAGCCGGCACGCTGGTCGCCATCGAGGCGCCGGACGAGGCCACCGCGCTGCAGCGCGCCGAGCTGGCCGGTGTCCGGCTCGACACGCTGGTGGCGCAGGGCGCCTTGCTCGGCTACGACTCGCCCGCGCGCCTGTTGCCGAGCCCGGCGACCCAGCTGGCGCGCCGCGCCGCACTGCCCGAGGCGCATGCCCTGCGCGAGCGGCTGGCGCAGGCGACCGAAGGCGGGCCGCTGCCGGCGCAGAAGCTGGCGCCCTTCCTCGACGAGGTGCAGGCCCAGCGCCTGCGCGCCCCGGTCACGCTGGCCGAGCTGAAGACCGCCGCGCCCGTGCTGGCCAGCGCCGTGCAGGCGCAGCTCACACCCGGCGGGGCCGGGCGGCCGTGGACCGTGCTGATGAACCTGCAGGCGCCGGCCGGGGCGGCGGGGGTGGACGCGGCACCGTTGCGTGCCGCGCTGCGCGACCTGCCCGACACGCGCGTCGTGCAGATCGGCGCCGAGCTGGACGCGCTCTACGCCCACTACCTGCAGCAGGCGCGCTGGCAGGCGGGCCTCGGCGCGCTGGCCGTGGTCGCGCTGCTGGCCTGGCACCTGCGCTCGGCGCGGCGGCTCGGGCGGGTGCTGCTGCCGCTGGTGGCGAGCGTGGTGCTGGTGCTCGCGGGGCTGACGCTGTCAGGCCAGGCGCTGGGCATCCTGCACCTCGTGGGGCTGCTGCTGGTGGCGGCGGTCGGCTCGAACTACGCGCTGTTCTTCGACCACCTGCAGCACTCGGCCGGCGACGGCACCGGGGACGGTCCCGACGCCGACACGCTCGCCTCGCTGCTGATGGCCAACGTCACGACCGTCGTGTCCTTCGGGCTGCTCGCCACGGCCTCGGTGCCGGCGCTGGCTGCCGTGGGGCTGGCGGTGGCGCCGGGGGCCTTGCTGGCGCTGGCGCTGTCGGCGGCTTTCATGCCGGCGCGTGTGAGAATTGCACGGCCGGACGCCCCGTCCAGGTTCCGCTGAAGCCCCATTCCCTGTCCATGCCCGTCCTGTCGCCGTCGCTTCGATCTCCGTCGATGTCCCCGACGCCCTGGCCGCTGCCGCCGCTGCTGCGTGCCAGCGCGGTCCTCCACCTGGGGGCCGTGCTGGCGCTGCTGGCCGCCCCCGCGCACTGGCCATGGGTGCTGGCGGCCCTGGCGCTGGACCATGCCGTGCTGACCGCCTGCGGACTCTGGCCACGCTCCACCGCGCTGGGCACCAACCTGCTGCGCCTGCCGCCCGCGGCGATCGCGCGGCGCGAGGTGGCGCTGACCATCGACGACGGCCCCGACCCGGCAGTCACCCCCGCCGTGCTCGACCTGCTGGACGCCGCCGGGGCGAAGGCCACCTTCTTCTGCATCGCGGACCGCGCCGCGGCCCACCCCGCGCTGCTGCACGAGATCCGCCGCCGCGGCCACAGCGTGCAGAACCACAGCCAGCACCACCGCCACACCTTCTCGCTGCTCGGCCCGCGCGGCTTCGCCCGCGAGATCGACGCCGCGCAGGCCACCTTCACCGCGCTGACCGGCGAGGCGCCGACGCTGTTCCGCGCCCCGGCCGGCTTGCGCAACCCCTTCCTCGCGCCCGTGCTGCACCGGCGCGGCCTGACGCTGACCAGCTGGACCCGCCGCGCCTTCGACACCCGCACCACCGATCCGCAGCAGGTGCTCGACCGCCTGACCCGCGGGCTGGCGGCCGGCGACATCCTGCTGCTGCACGACGGCCACGCCGCCCGTCTGCCCGATGGCCGTGCGGTGGTCCTGGCCGTGCTGCCCGCGCTGCTGGATGTGTTCCGGCAGACCGGGCTGCGGGCAGTGACCGTTCCCGAAGCGCTGCGCACCACCCCATGAACACGATGTCGATTCCATGGCCGAGACGGCACGCCGATGACCTCGCCTGGCACGCCCTGCTGGACCGTGCCAGTGCGCTCTACCGGCCCGCCGGCCGCTACGCCTGGCATTTCGCGCGGGGCAAGCTGCGGCTGGACCCCGTGTTCCGCCACCTGGTCGAGGCCGGTCTGGTGCCGGCGGGCGCGCGGGTGCTCGACCTGGGCTGCGGCCAGGGCCTGCTCGGCAGCTTGCTGCAGGCGGCCGGGCCCGTGCGGTACACCGGCGTCGAACTGCAGGCGCGCGACGCCGGGCGTGCCCGCGTGGCGCTGGGCACGTCTTCCGGTGCGGAGATCGTCTGCGGGGATGTGCGCACGCAGGCCTTTCCGGTGTCGGACACGGTGGTGCTCCTGGACGTGCTGCACTACCTGCCGCCAGCGGCGCAGGAGGCCGTGCTGGCGCGGGCCTGTGCGGCGCTGGCCCCTGGCGGGCGGCTGCTGCTGCGGGTGGGCGATGCCGAGGCGCGGCGCGGCTACGCCTTTGGCCGCTGGGTCGACCGGGTCGTGAGCGGCCTGCGGCGTGGTGCGCCGCCGGTGCAGGGCCGCCCCGTGCCGGACTGGATCGACCGGCTGCGTGCGCTCGGCCTGCAGGTCGAGGCCCGGCCGATGAGCCAGGGCACCCTGTTTGCCAACGTGCTGCTGGTGGCGCAGCGCCGCGAAGGAGCGGCCGCATGACCCCGCTGTCCAGAAGACCCCTGCCGATCACCCACGCCACCCTCGCCACCGCGCTCGGCGCCGGCTGCGCGGCCCATGCGGACGCGCTGGCCGCCGGCCGCTCCGGCCTGCAGCCCTGCGTGTTCGAGGACGTGACGCTGCCTGGCTGGATCGGTGCCGTCGACGGGCTGGACACGGTGGCGCTGCCCGCCGGCCTGTCCGACTTCGACTGCCGCAACCACCGCCTGGCCTGGCGCGGGCTGCAGCAGGACGGCTTCGTCCAGGCCGTGGCGGCCGCCCGTGCCCGCTGGGGGGCGCACCGCGTGGCCGTGCTGCTCGGCACCAGCACCTCCGGCATCCTCGAAACCGAACACGCCTACCGCCACCGGGGCCCCGACGGCACGCTGCCGCCCGGCTTCCATTACGCGCAGACGCACAACACCCACGCGCTGGCCGACTTCGTGCGCACCGCGCTGGGCGTGACCGGGCCGAGCTGGGTGGTCTCGACCGCCTGCTCGTCGAGCGCCAAGGTCTTCGGCGACGCGGCGCGGCTGATCGACGCCGGCTGGGCCGATGCCGCCATCGTCGGCGGCGTGGACAGCCTGTGCCTGACGACGCTGTACGGCTTCCACGCGCTGGAGCTGTTCTCGCCCGAGATCTGCCGCCCGTGGGATGCCGGGCGCAGCGGGCTGTCGCTGGGCGAGGCGGCGGCGTTTGCGCTGCTGCAGCGGTCGGCGGTGCCCGGCGAAACACCCGCAGGGCACCTGCTGGGCGTCGGCGAGAGCAATGACGGTCACCACATGAGTTCACCCCATCCCGAAGGCCTCGGCGCCATCGCCGCGATGCGCCAGGCGCTGGCCGACGCGGGCCTGGACGCCGGACAGATCGACTACATCAACCTGCACGGCACCGCCACGCCCAACAACGATGCCGCCGAGGACCGCGCGGTGAGCGCCGTGTTCGGCACGGCCGTGCCCTGCAGCTCCACCAAGGGCGCCACCGGCCACACGCTGGGGGCGGCGGGCGGCGTCGAGGCGGTGCTGTCGCTGCTGGCGCTGCGCGACGGGCTGATGCCGGGCGGGCTGAACCTGCGCGCGCGCGACCCGGCGCTGCACGCGGCCTACCTGAGCGAGAACCGGCGGGCGCCGCTGCAGCGCGTGCTGAGCAATTCGTTCGGCTTCGGCGGCTCGAACGCGAGCCTCGTGCTGGGGGCGGCGTGATGGCGGCGGCGACCCTTTCCGTCGTGGTGCGGGGCGTCGGCCTGGTCGGGCCGGGGCTGGTGTCGTGGGCGGCGGCGCAGGCGGTGCTGCAGGGCCGGGCGGCGCTGGTGCGGGCGGCCACGGTGGTACCGCCCCCGCAGCGCCTGCCGGCGGCCGAGCGCCGCCGTGCGGGCGTCGCGGTCAAGATCGCGGTGGCCGTGGCCGACGCCGCCTGTGCCGATGCCGGCGCCGATCCGCAGACGCTCGGCAGCGTCTTCGCCTCGTCCAGCGGCGACGGTGCCAACTGCCACACGCTGTGCGAGACGCTCGCCAGCCCGAACCCCGCCGACCGGCTGGTCTCGCCGACCCGCTTCACCAACTCGGTCCACAACGCGCCGGCGGGCTACTGGCACATTGCCGTGGGCAGCCGCGCCGCCTCGACCAGCCTGTGCGCCTTCGATGCCAGCTTCGGCGCCGGCCTGATCGCCGCGCTGACGCAGGTGCACGCCGCGCACGTGCCGCTGCTGCTGGTGGCCAGCGACACGCCGTACCCCGAGCCGCTGCACACGCTGCGCCGCCTGCCTGACGCGCTGGGCGTGGCGCTGGTGCTGGCGCCCGTGCCGACCGGCGAAACCCCGGACGACGAGCCGGGAACGACCCTGCGCGTGGCCCTCTGCCCGGCCGACCAGGCGCCGCCCGAAACGCCATGCCGCGAGGCCGCGCTGGAGGCGCTGCGCCAGCAGGTCCCGGCGGCGCGGGCGCTGCCACTGCTCGAAGCGCTGGCCCGGGGCGTGGCGGCCACGGTGGTGATCGCGGCCACGCTGCCACTGGTGCTGGTGATCGAGGTGGTGCCGGCATGACCACGGCCACGGCGCCGCTGCTGGACGCGGCCGGCATCCGCGCGCTGGTGCCGCACGCCGGCCGCATGGTGCTGCTGGATGCGCTGCAGGCCTGGGACGCCACAACGATCCGCTGCTCCGCCACCGGCCACACCGCGCCCGACCACCCGCTGCGCAGCGCGGGTGGTCTGCTCGCGCCCGCCGCGATCGAATACGCCGCCCAGGCCGCCGCGCTGCATGGCGGGCTGACCTCCGCGGCGTCCGGGGTTGCCACTGGCGCAGGCGTGCGCGGCGGGATGCTCGCCAGCGCCCGGTCGGTGCAGTTCCACCGCTGGCGGCTCGACGATCTGCCCGGCCCGCTCACCATCACCGCCGAGCGCCAGGCCGGTGACGCGCGCCAGTGGCTCTACGCCTTCACCCTCACGCACGATGGCCAGCCGGTCGCCGATGGCCGGCTGACCGTGGTGCTCGAACCCGAGATTCCGACATGAAACGAGCCCTCGTCACCGGCGCCAGCGGCGACCTTGGCCGCGCCATCGCGCGGCGCCTGGCCCGCGACGGCCTGCACGTCATCGCCCACGCCAACACCCGCCTGGCCGAAGCCGAGGCGGTCGCCGCGCAGATCCGCGCCGAAGGCGGCTCGGCCGAGGCGGTGGCCTTCGATGTCACCGACGCCGAAGGCAGCCTGGCTGCGCTGACCGCCGTGCTGGAGGCCGGTCCCGTCCAGGTGCTGGTCAACAACGCCGGCATCCACGACGACGCCGTGTTCCCGGGGATGCGGGCCGCGCAGTGGCACCGGGTGATCGACGTCTCGCTGAACGGCTTCTTCCACGTCACCCAGCCGCTGACGCTGCCGATGATCCGCACCCGCTGGGGCCGCATCATCAGCATCAGCTCGGTCGCTGCCGTCGCCGGCAACCGCGGGCAGGTCAACTACGCCGCTGCCAAGGGCGCGCTGCACTCGGCCAGCAAGGCGCTGTCGATGGAGCTGGCCAGCCGCGGCATCACGGTGAATGTGGTCGCGCCCGGCATCATCGCCTCGGCCATGGCGGACGCCGCCTTCGACGCCCAGGCCATCGCCCAGCTCGTGCCCGCCAAGCGCGCCGGCACGCCCGACGAAGTGGCCGCGCTGGTCGCCTTCCTCGCCGGGCCGGAGGCCGGCTACATCAGCGGGCAGGTGATCTCGGTCAACGGCGGGATGGTCTGACGCCCAGTCCAGTTCAGCTCAGGACCGGATTGCTGCCCGGCAGCGCCTTCGCGGCCGACTTCGCCACCCCGGCGAACTGCGAGCCGGTGATGTCCGCGGCGCTCCAGCCACGGTTGAGGTCGAGCCCGGTGAGCTGCCAGTCGTGCACCGGCAGGTGCGGGATGGGCTTGCGCAGGCGTTCCTGGAAGCGGGTCGGCCACTCGATGCCCTGGAAGTTCTGGAAATCCGACACATCCACCTCGGCGACCGCGCCACGCGTGGACGTCAGCCCTTCCAGCGTGAAGCGCACGCGCCGCATCAGCCGGGTGCGCCGGTCGATGCACAGCACGATCTGCTCCACCGGCGAGAAGCCCAGCCCCGGCACCAGCCGCACCATCAGCCGCTCGCAGGCGTAGTCCCCCACCTGCTCCAGCCCGGCCAGCTTCATCACCTGCGGCCGGTCGACCAGCGCCAGCGGACCCAGCAGGAAGAGCCGGTAGCCATCGGCCACCAGCGCCGAGGCCTGGCGCAGCGGCTCGTCGGTGGTCGGGCGGCCGTTGTACCAGACCTGCACGTCGCCGGTGCCGCTGCCCTGGCCCATGCGGCGCACGACCTGCTTGTGGCCACCCGGGCCGATGTGGGTCTGGGCAATCAGGCCCTCCGCGGGCAGCAGCCGCTCCTGCGAGCTGTCACGGAAACGGGTATCGGTGAGTTCGGGCTGGATGCGCCCGATCAGCGGGCGCCACTCGCCGCTGTAGCTCACGTTGAGGTCCTTCACGCGGCGCCAGGCGTTCAGTCCGTGGGCGGTGGCGCAGTCGTTGAACAGGGCCAGCGCGGCCGGGTCGGTGGTTTCCTTCGCCTGGATCGGCGACAGCGGGGCCGATGCGCAGCCGCCCAGCGCGCCCAGCGCTGGCAGCAGCGGGGCAAGCGCGGCGGTGGCCAGGAGGCGTCGGCGGGAGGAATCGGCAGTGTCTCGGCTCATTCGGACCTCTTGGATGGGTGGGCTGCCAGTGTGCCCATCGTGCGCGGGCCTGACCAGCCGCGCACCTGAAAGATTCCCGTAATTCAGTATCTGGAACGATTCGGAACCACGGGGACTCGCCATTCAACGTCCGAGCCGGTGAAACGGCGGACGCCGGCTCAGGCGGCGAGCCACCAGCCAGGGCAGCCGCAGCAGGAATTCCAGCACCAGCCGGCTGTGCATCCACGTCAGCAGCACGTTGTCGCGCCCGTAGCGGAAGTGCGAGACCCCGCCGTCCTCCGGGCGCAGGTACTTCACCGGCGCATCCATGTTGACGGGGGCCACGCCACGCCACGCCAGCCGCACCACCGCCTCGGTGTCGAAGTCGAAGCGCCGCATCCACGGCTGTCGGTGCATCACCGCGATCAGCGTGGCCACCGGGTAGACACGAAAGCCGTAGAGCGAGTCGCCGATGCCCGCCCCGAGCGTCTCCAGGTCGGTCCAGCCATTGGAGATGCGCCGCCCGCGCACGCGCAGCAGCGGCGCCGAGGCGTCGAACACCGGCCGGCCCAGCACCATCGCGTCCGGCTGCGCCTGCGAGCGCTGCATGAAGGCGGGGATCAGGTCGGCCGGGTGCTGGCCGTCGGCGTCCATGGTCAGGGCGTGGGTGATGCCGGCGGCGTGCGCGGCGAGCAGGCCGGTCAGCACGGCCGCGCCCTTGCCGCGGTTCTCGGGCAGCACGATCAGGTGCAGCTGCGCGTCCTGCGCGGCCATCGCGCGCAGGCCATCGACGCTGCCGTCGTCGCTGCCGTCGACGACGACCCAGACCGGCGCCCACTGCGCGCGTGCCTCGCGCACCGTCTCGTAGACCTTGGCGCCGGTGTTGTAGCTGGGGATGATCACCGCGTGGGTGCGCGAGGGCGTGGTCACGGTCAACGGGCGAGTTCCTGCGTGAAATAGGCCTGCAGCCGCTGGCGCAGGGCCTCGTGGTCGGCGTCGGGCGCGAAGCGCTGGCCCAGCCGCACGCGGAAGACCACCGGCAGCGGCGGCAGTCGCCACAGCGGCCAGCCCTTGCCGGCGTAGGGCGAATCGGTCTCGATCAGCACCGTCTGGATCGGCACGCCCGCGCGCTGGGCCATCAGCGTGATGCCGGGCAGCAGCGGGTGGACCGTGGTCGGCGAGGGGCTGCGCGTGCCTTCAGGGAAGAGCACGAGGTGGTCCCCCGCCTTCAGCCGCTCGACCGCGCCGCGGATCATGTGCCGCGGCGAGTCGTTGGCGATGTAGCGGGCCAGCCGCGCGCCGGCGCCGAGGAAGACGTTGTCCATCAGCGAGGCCTTCATGATGCAGACCGTGCGTGGCACGCGGGCGATGATGATCAGCGCGTCCAGCAGGCTCGGGTGGTTGGCCGCGATGATCAGGCCGCCCGGCTCGTCGCGCAGCGCGGCGAGCGCGGCGTTGTCGATGCGCAGCAGGCCGCTCAGGCGCGCGCTGGCCCAGAAGATCCGGTAGACCCACGACACGCCGGCCTGTCCGACCACCCGGCCCCGCGCCTCCGGCAGCAGCGGGTACAGCAGCACCGCCACCAGATTCCACGCCAGCGACAGCACGCCGAGCCAGCACAGCACCAGCAGCAGCCAGGGCGTCAGCAGCAGGCGCACCGGCAGGGGTGGTGGGCGGCGGCGGGTGTCAGTCATCCGAGCGGGCCTCCTGCGACGAGCTGGCCAGCAACCAGGCGACCGCCACGCCCGCCGACACCGCCTGGCGCTGGCGCACCAGCGGACTGTCGGCGAAGGCGGCTCCGTCGAGCCGCTCGACGCGCACGAAGGCGCCGATCCACGTGCGGTCGAAGCGCTGCGACACCGCCGCCAGCGCCTGCCAGCCGGCGTAGCCATTGCGGGCGGTGTAGGCGGGGCGGTCGGCGGTCACGTCTGCCGCGGCCACGCCGTAGTAGTGGGCGTGCAGCCGCTGCGAGCCCCATTTCGGGCCGATCTGCAGGCCCAGGTTCCAGCCGGACGACCAGCGCGGCAGGTCCAGATTCAGCGTCGGGGTCAGCACGGTGCCCAGCATCGGCGTGCTGCGTGTCAGTCCGATGACCGCCCGCAGCGGCAGCTCCGCATTCAGCCGGGCCGACCTGTCCGCCGCGGCCCAGAGCTGCGTGGTGAGCTTCGGGCCGAGTTCCACGGTCGCGGGCAGGTTGGCCATGCCGAGCCGGGCCGGGTTGTCGTGGCTGCGCACGGGCGCCGAGGCGTGGGCGCTCAGGGTCAGCTCCCAGCCGGGGGTGTCGATCAGCACGGCGCGCGCGCCTTCGCGGTCCGCGCGCAGCCACTGGCCGCGGTAGATGATGAAGGGCACCGGCAGCAGGTAGCGGTGCGACACGTCGGCGCCGACATAGTCCGGCAGCTGCACCGCGGCGACACCGGCGCCCAGCTCCCACAGCGGACGGCGTGGCCCCTCGGGTGTCGATTCCGCCCGGACGGGCAGGGCGGACAGGGCTGCGGCGAGGGCGCAGGCCAGCGCGGTGTGCTTCATGGGGTGGACTCTCCGTGGCATTCGATCTCGACCAGCAACTCGCTGCGGCAGACGTCCGCCAGCAGATAGACCGCCCCGCGGGCGGCCGGCGAGTCCGCCCCCACGGCCTGCTCGAACACCGCGCGCACGGCGTCCAGATCGGCGGCGTGGCGCACGTAGACGGTGTGCGCGAACTGGTCCAGCGCGAAGCGGGCCGGTGTTGCGGCATGGGCGGCGTCGAGCACGGCGTGCAGGTTGCGCAGCGCCTCCTGCGTCTGCTGCACGACGTCGCCCAGGTGCACCGAGGCATGGCCGACGATGCTGGCCGTGCCCGAGACGAACAGCGTCTCCCGCCCCGGCGCCAGCGCGACCAGCGCGGCGCGCGAGAAGGTCGGGCTGCGCGGGCCGTAGTCGGCGGGGTAGTGGTAGGCGCTGGTCTGGCGCGGGTTCTCGACCGGGCGCGGTGCCTGCGGTCCGGCGAGGAAGGCCAGCGAGAGTGGCCCGTCCGCCGTGCCCAGCGCGCAGGCGGCCGGCGCGCCTTCGAAGGCCGCCGCACCCGCGTCCAGAAACGCCTGCTGGCGCCCGATGTTGAAGTGGCGGTAGACCTCCAGCCCGTCCAGCGGGGCGTTCAGCCGCGGCAGGTAGTTCCAGATCTTCAGCAGGTGCCGGCCGCCGTGTGCGCGCAGCGTGCGGAACAGGTCGGCGTAGAGCTGGTGCGTCAGGGCCTGCAATGCGACGCCGGTGGCCGGCATCGGCACCACGGCTTCGCCGTAGAGCCACTGGCCGTCGTCCTGGTGGCGGATCAGCCCGGTGCGGCTGCTGCGGACCGGGCTGGCGCTGGTCCAGCGTTCGGTGATCGCGCGGGCCGGATGCAGCACGGCGGGCAGACCGGCCTGCGCGACGCCCGGGAGCAGGTCGCGCTGGCCGAGCGGAAGGACACCCGCGGTGCGGGTCTGGTCGGCGCTGTGGGACCGACGTTCGAACTGCAGGCTCACGCGGCGGCCACCTCGGCAGCGCGCAGGTGGTGCTGCCGCCGCCGCCACGCCTGCCACGTGCGCTGCGGATGCGCCAGCGACACCAGCCAGTACAGGCTCTTGAACGCATTCAGCGGGCCGCGGAAGCGCGTGCTGCCGTAGATGTCGCCGGCCAGCACGGTGAGCAGGGCTTCCTGCATGCGCAGCGGGTTCTGCGGCGCCATGAAGAACTCGCGCATCGTCGGGTTGGTGACACGGAAGATGAACCAGCTGAACTCCTTCGGCCCCGCGCGCATGAAGCGCTCGAACGCCGCGCGCTCCACCGTGCAGGACGACGGATGCTTGTCGAGCGAGGCCTCCACCAGCGGCAGCGCGGCATAGGCGCTCTGCATCGCCAGGTAGACGCCCGAGGAGAACACCGGGTCGATGAAGGCGAAGGCGTCGCCGAGCATGGCGTAGCGCTCGCCGGTGCAGTGTGAGCCGGTGTACGAGTAGTTGCCGGTGGCGTGGACCAGGTCGTCGACCAGCGTTGCGTCCTTCAGGCGGTCCGCGAGTTCGGGGCACAGCGCGATCGTGTCGCGGAAGAACTCCAGCACCGGTTTCTTGCGCGAATGCAGGTAGTGCGGCCACGCGACCGCGCCGACGCTCGTCGTGCCGTCCGCGAGCGGGATGAACCAGAACCAGCCGTGCGCGAACCAGAGAATCGTGATGTTGCCTTCCTGCTTGCCTTCGAGGCGACGGGCATTGCGGAAGTGGCCGTACAGCGCCGAACTCGCGTGGTCCGGGTGCTTCTGCTTCGACTTGAACTTGTTCGCGAGCAGCGTGTCGCGGCCGGTGGCATCGACGACATAGCGGCAGCGCCAGGTCTGCCGCGCGCCATCGTCCGACTCGATCTCGACGCTCGCGCCGTCGCTGTCGAACTCGACGCCCCGGGCGCGGTGGCCTTCGAGCGTCGTCGCGCCCGCCTTGGCGGCATTGCGGAACAGGATCTCGTCGAGGTCGGCGCGGCGCACTTGCCACGCATAGGGCATCGACTTGTCGAGCGCGTCACCGAATTCGAGGTAGCTGCGGTGGGCGTGGTCCTGGGACACGAATTCGACGCCCCACTTCGGCATGCCGATCGCTTCGACTTCGGCGCGCACACCCAGGTCGTCGAACAGCGAGACGTTCGCCGGCAGCAGCGATTCGCCGATGTGGAAACGCGGATGGTGCGCTTTCTCGATCACGGTGACGCTGCGCTCTTGGCGGGCGAGCAGCGTGGCGAGCGTGGAGCCGGCTGGACCTCCGCCGATGACCAGCACATCGCAGCGCCGGACTGTGCATCCGTCGATCGGGTCAGAGGGTGATGGCGAGTGGGTCATTGCGGAAGGAAGTCAATAAGACAAGAGTGATTTTAGGGTGGGGGGATGCGTTACAGTTTTCACGCTTGGCGCATGTTCACAACACGAGATCCCCATGAAACTCGCCCTCATCACCGACATCCACGCCAACCGCGAAGCCTTCGAAGCCTGTCTCGAACAGGCGCACCTGCATGGCGCGGACCGGCTCGCCTTTCTCGGGGACTTCGTCGGCTATGGCGCCGATCCCGGCTGGGTGGTCGAGCAGGTGCAGGACCTGGTCTCGCAGGGCGCCATTGCCGTGCGGGGCAACCACGACGAGGCGGTGGCACGCGGCCCGAGCGACCATCTGGTGGAGGACGCCCGCCGTGCCATCGAGTGGACCCGCGGGCAGCTCACGCCCGCGCAGCTCGATTTCCTCGGCGCGCTGCCCTACACGCGCGAGGAGCTGGGCTGCCTGTTCGTCCACGCCAACGCCTATGCGCCACCCGGCTGGGACTACATCCTCGGCCGCAACGAGGCCGTGCGCAGCATGATGGCCACCGAGGCGCGCCACACCTTCTGCGGCCACGTCCACCAGCCGGCGCTCTACCACCTGTCCAGCACCGGCAAGATCGCCAACTTCACGCCGGTGCCGGGGGTGGCCGTGCCGGTGCCGGGGCATCGGCAGTGGCTGGCGCTGCCGGGATCGGTGGGCCAGCCGCGCGACGGCAACCCGGCCGCCGCCTGGGCGATGTTCGATCTGGCACGGCTGACGCTGACCTTCCACCGCGTCCCGTACGACCACGACGCCACCGCGGCCAAGATCATCGCCGCGGGTCTGCCCCGGGCATTGGGCGATCGGCTGCACCAGGGGACCTGAGATGAGCGCTGGCATGGTGAATTTCTCGGCCGGCGAGATGGTCGACGGCTTCCTGCTGGAAGAGCGGGTCCACCAGGGCGGCATGGCCAATCTCTGGCGCGTCTCCCACCCCGAACACCGCGGCCCGATGCTGATGAAGGTGCCGCGCATCAAGGGCGGCGAGGATCCGGCCACCATCGTCGGCTTCGAGGTCGAGATGATGATCCTGCCGATGCTCAAGGGCGTGCACGTGCCGCGCTTCATCGCCAAGGGTGACTTCGCGACCCGGCCCTACATCGTCCTGGAGCACATCCCCGGCGAGTCGCTGCGCCCGAAACTCGATGCTGCACCGCTGCCGATCGACGAGATCGCCAGCATCGGCGCCCGGGTCGCCACCGCGCTGCACGACCTGCACCGCCAGCACGTCATCCACCTCGACGTGAAGCCGAGCAACATCCTCTTCTGCCCGACCGGCGAGGCGGTGCTGGTCGACTTCGGCCTGAGCCGGCACGACCACCTGCCCGACCTGCTCGACGAGGAGTTCAACCTGCCGATGGGCACGGGGCCGTACATGTCGCCCGAGCAGGTGCAGTTCCTGCGCAGTGAGCCGCGCTCGGACCTGTTCGCGCTCGGCGTGATGCTCTACCACCTGACCACCGGCCAGCGCCCCTTCGGCTCGCCCGACAGCGTGCGCGGCCTGCGCGAACGGCTGTACCAGCAGCCCGTCGCCCCGCGCCGCCACCGCCCGGACTGCCCGACGTGGCTGCAGGAGATCATCCTGCGCTGCCTCGAAGTCCAGGCCGACCAGCGCCATCCGAGCGCGGCCCACCTCGCCCACGACCTGCTGCACCCGGACCAGATGCCGCTCACCGAGCGCGCCACCCGCGACAGCGCGCCCAGCCGGCTGCAGACCTGGAAGCGCTGGTTCTCCGCGCTGGGCGCAGAGCCCTCGGTGCGCGGCTCGGTGGGCGACCAGCTCAAGCGGGCGCCGATCATCCTGGCCGCGGTCGACGTGGAAAACGCCGCCGAGCCGCTGCTGGACCTGCTGCGCGAGACGGTGCGGCGCATCGTGGCGACCGAGCCGGGTGCGCGGCTGGCGTGCGTGGCGGTGATGAAGATCAACCGCATCGGCATGGACGAGCTGACCGACAAGACCGGCCAGAGCCTGCACGTCAAGCAGCTCGTCGGCCTGAAGCACTGGGCGCGCCCGATCGCGCAGGGCCTGGGCCTCGGCACCGGTCTGTTGACCTTCCACGTGCTGGAAGCGCCGGACCCGGCCACCGCGATCGTCGAGTTCGCCCGCCGCACGCAGGTCGACCACATCGTCATGGGCGCGCGGGCGAGTTCGGCGCTGCGGCGCTACCTCGGCAGCGTGTCGTCCGAGGTGGTGGCGCAGGCGGACTGCACGGTGACGGTGGTGCGGGTGCCGCCGGCGCAGGGTGAGGTGGAGGAGGGCTGACGCGAGGATCCACTCACTGCGCAGCCCACGCCCGGATCTGCGCCAGCGTCGCCGTTGCTCCGCCGCAGACGATGACCAGCACCCGCTGACACCCGGCCAGCGCTTCGGCGTGTTCGGCGTCATAGACCGCCGCCAGCGCCGCCCCACACGCCGGCTCTACCAGCACCCGGTGGTCCGCCAGGAACTGCTCGCAGGCCCGCAGTGCGCTCGCGTCCGACACGCGCAGGCTGCGCACCGGCCGCTCGCGCCACCACTGCACCGCCTGCTCGCACACCTGCCGCGCGCCCAGCGAGGTGGCGACGCTGTCGATGCGGTCCAGCGGCACGGGCCGGCCCGCCAGCGTGGCCGCATGGAAGGACGCGGCGCCCGCGGTCTCGACCGCCAGGATCGGCACGCCGTCCCACCCGTGGCGGCGCATGCCCTCGGCCACGCCGGACAGCAGCCCGCCGCCGCCCACCGCCAGCACCACCGCGTCCGGCACCAGCCCCGCGGCGGCCACCTCGTCGACCATCGAGGCGTGGCCCTGCCAGAGCAGCGGGTCGTCGAAGGGGTGGAGCATCGCGTCGCGGGCGGGGTCGAGCAGGGACAGCGCGTGGGCGTGGGCCTCCTGCCATGACGCGCCGTGGACGATGACCTCTGCGCCTTCGAGCCGGAGCAGGTCGAGCGCCCGCGCCGTTGTCGTCTGCGGCACCACGACCGTGACGGGCACCCCCAGCTGCCGCCCCGCACACGCCACCGCCAGCCCGGCGTTCCCGCCCGAGGAGGCGACGAAGCGGCGTGCGCCCCGCGCCTGGTAGGTCTGGCAGGCCAGCCCGATGCCGCGCAGCTTGAACGAGCCGGAGGGCTGCAGCGCCTCCATCTTGAGCCAGACGGTGCGGCCGGTGGCGAGGCTCAGCGGGCGGGATGCGAGGAGGGGTGTGGGGATGTGCAGCGGGGCAGGCATGTTGTGGGCGGATGGGGCATCGTGTGGCGGGATTGTCGGCCCGTCCGCCCACGTCCGCCGGGCATCACGCCGCTGCGGCTCCCTGCCGCCGCACGAAGGCCGCCAGCCGCTCGCCGTCCAGCAGCTGGATCGCCACGCGTCCCTGGTTGGCGCGGATGATGTGGCTGACCCAGTGCGCGCCGCCGAGCGGATTGGGCACCACGGCGCGGTCCTCGACCTCGGCGACAGCGTGCAGCTCGTCCACCAGCAGGCCGCAGGTGTGCGTGCCGACGCGCAGCACGAGGACCTGGCCGTCGCTGCGGGCCGGTGCGCGGCCGAGCAGCTGCGCGAGGTCGTGGACCCAGACGTAGCCGCTTTCGCCCGCCGCCTGCCGGGACACCATGCCGATGCAGGCCGCACCGCGCCCCAGCGCCATGCGGCGCATGTCGCTGGCCGACACGGCCTCCAGCACATGGCGGGCGTGCAGTGCCATCAGCTGGCCGTCCAGCCAGAAGGTGGCGTATTCCTGGGTCCTGCCGTGCTCGGCCAGCGTGGCTTCCAGCAGCACGTCGTCGGCGCGTTCGGCCGAATCGTGCGACTGCACGGCCCCGAAGTGGCGGATCACCACGGCCTGCACGTCGTCGCGGTGGCCGTCGGAGGTCTTGAACTCGCGGTAGCCCGCCGAGGCCGAGGTGGCGACCACCGCGTACTGGTCGGCATGCACGCCGATCTGGGCATCGAACTGCCCGCGTGCCGCTGCCGGGGCCGTCACCGGGTGTTGCCATGCGCTGCCGACGGGGTGGTCCGGGTGCGTGCTGGCGAGCACGCGGCCCTGCGGCGAGACGAACAGCGCGTGCGTGTCGGCCTTCTGTGCGACCGCGCCGTCCAGCATCGCGCGCAGCTCCGGCGCGCTGTCGAACACCAGGCCGATGCCGCCGATCACCCGCTTCGGGTCCTGCGGGTGGCGGATGGCGGCGTGGTAGACGTAGGTCGCCGCGTCGGCGTAGAGCGGGTGCGGGCCGAAGCCTTCGACGTGGTAGTGCTGGGTGTCGGACAAGGCCAGCACCCGCGCCAGGGTGTCCGCCTCCACGCAGGCGCTGTCGGGCAGCGGTGTGCCGGTGCTCACGAGGATCGTGCCGCGGGCGTCGTAGAGGTAGAGCCGCGTGTAGACGGTGTAGAGGCTGTTGATGTAGGCGAGCACCTCGGCCATCGCGGCGCGGGCGGTGGCGTCCGGCGCGGCCATGCCCTCGCGCAGCTGCGGGTTCAGCGCCCACCAGCGGCAGTCGTCGGCGCGCTCGTAGAGGTTGCGGTCGAGCAGGTCCACCAGCAGCCGCGCCGTGTAGCCCGCCTGCGTGAGGCCGGTGCCGAGCACGGTCTGGTAGAGCGCGTCGATCGACTCGCGGAACAGCTTGCTGCTGCGGTGGCCGGTCTCGCTGATCTGCTCCAGCACGGTCTTGAGCTGGGTCATGTCGCGCCCGCTGCCGGCGGTCATCACCTGGCCGTTCCAGACGATGCGCTGGATGTGCTGGGCGGCGACCATGATGTCGTGCAGCGGCGGGCAGAAGGTGCCGGCGTGGGAGAGCAGGCCTTGCCGCAGGTGCGGTGGCAGGGCGTCCGTCGCGCTGGTGTCGGGCAGGTCGAAGGCCACATCCAGCGGCATCATCACCTGGCCGAGCCAGCCGGTCGGGCCGGGGTAGCCCTGGTAGCCGGGCGAGGCCTGGGTGGCGATCAGGTAGAGGCGGCCCTGGTGGACGAAGGCACCGGGTTGCCGGTCGCGGTTCACGGGCACGGTGGTCCCCAGCGGCATCCAGCCCTCGTTGGAGCTGGCGATGATGCGGTGCTGGTCGTCGAGCAGCAGCATCACGCTGCGTCCCGAGGGATCGCCGTGGGACGCGAAGATGCCCTGCATCTCCTGCTGGAAGTTGAAGCTCAGGCACAGCACGCCCACCGGCTGCGCCGAGCCGGGCCGGTGCATGCGCCGCGAGTAGAGCAGCGCCTGGGGCGTGTGCGGGCGCAGGTCGGAGGCGCGGAAGGTTTCGAGGTAGGTGTCGCTGGCCAGCGAGGCGGACAGCAGCGCATCGCGGGTGAACTCGACGGGCGAGGCGCTGTCGGTCTGGGCGAGCACCTGGCCGGTGGTGTCGAGCAGCAGGATCTCGTCATAGACGGTGTACTTGTGGCGGTACTCCTGCAGCCGCCGGTCGATGCGGCCCTCTTCCTCGACCGGATTGGCGACAAAGCTGCACAGCTCCGGATCGGTGGCGAGGAAGCCCACGTCGGCGGTGCGCTCGTAGAGGTTGCGCACGACGATGTCGATCACGTACTGGGCGCGGGTCTGGATCTGCCCGATGGCATTGCGCAGCTTTTCGAGCACCAGACTGGACACGAGGTTGCGCTCCATCTGCCCGAACTGGGTGCGGGTCGCGGCCATGGTGGGCAGGATGGTGCGGGCGTCCTGCGGGCAGTTCATCTTGGCCGAGGCCTCGATCAGGCTCCACATCAGGTTCAGCTCCCGCAGCGACATCTCGCAGCGCGTCACGTCGCGCATGTACGGCAGCAGGGTCTCGACCTCGGCTCGGCTCAGGGTGATGCTCATCTGGACAGCTCTCATTTCTGGGGTGAGGGCAGTCTCTGCGCAAGTTGTGTTCCGGGATCGGGGGTGGTGGGGGCGGAAATCACGTCTGAGGTGGGCACTGGCGCGCATCGCCAGCGAAGGTCGGCGCGTTGAAGTGCAGGGTATTCCGAATGATTCGTGATTTTTTCCACGAATCTATGGGCGGATTGGCGGAGCGATTTTCCGGGTCGAGACGGAGGGCGGGGCGCTCGATATGCTGGCCGTTGGTGTGCTGACGGCGTAACAGAACAGGTTACGCGGGCACTGCAGGCTTTGACCTGCTTTTACGGGAGTGAAACCATGCGCGACAGAGAAAATAATAAAGGCTGGCAAGGACTTGAGTGGCGAATCGGACAAGCTGATATATGGCGTCTGGGTAGTTATGCCTGCGAAGCTTAATTTATATATTAATTCATGGCTCAAGCCAAAGCTGCCAAATGCATGCAGCCATCACTCCCATTTGCTTGAGTTAACTTAGTTCTTGAAAGAATGACATGAAAATAGGATGTGCACTATCAGTCGGGTTGGTTGCGGCAATTTTTTGTGGTCAAGCTGGTGCGGCCACGTGGTATGGATTTAATAAAATATATA
Source organism: Sphaerotilus montanus (assembly GCF_013410775.1). NCBI lineage: Bacteria > Pseudomonadati > Pseudomonadota > Betaproteobacteria > Burkholderiales > Sphaerotilaceae > Sphaerotilus > Sphaerotilus montanus. The sequence goes on from NZ_JACCFH010000001.1 coordinate 2,860,790, forward strand.
CCGACAAGAATATGTACTATTTTGATCGAGATACTGTCATGAAGACATCAATTTCTACCACTCTTTGGGTAAAAGTTGTCACTGATACTACGCAAGAACAAAATGATGGGATTTATTCGGTGGCGCTTAAGTATTTTTATAACTGCAGCGCTCGGACGCTTCAGGTTATGGTTTCGGCGAACTATGATAAAACTGGAAAATTTCTTAAGTCCTTCAATGAGCCGGGTAGAGCCCAAGATATTATTCCGGATAGCATTGGAGAAGGTATTATGAGGGTCGTTTGTGCGTCGGATTTTCCAAAAAGTAAATCGCGCGACGTGTATTTTCCAATTGAGGATTCAGATCTGTACAAGAATACGAACGAGTATTTTGAGTATATTAGGTCAAAAGCTGATCCGGCGCCAAAGTAGTAGGTGGAAACTGTATTTGGCAATTCGACCCGTCGCAAAGTGTCGGGTTGGCTCCGCTTAATTCCAAACAGAACCGCATTTGCATGTCTGACCCAGTAATCGTTGCCTTCATTGCCGGTGCTGTTGCCTTTGGCGTGGCATACATTAATTCTGTTTTATCGGAAAGCTACAGACGCTTCCGCGATCGAACAACCCTGGCAGCCAGTCTCGCTGGGGAACTGGGTGCTTACGAAAACGCATGGCCAATTCTCACAGAAATGCTGGATCAACTCATCGAGGGTGCCGAGGCTGATTCTCCCGCGCTTGGGTTCTTGCGTCCGATGGAACGCCCAAAAGACTTCATCTATGAAAAATCTGTTGAGAGGCTCGGTCTTCTCGGCGCATCTGCCTGTGAAAGCGTTGTCTACGTCTATAGCAATATCAATGCGTTCAGGCAAGCTTTCGAAATAATTGCTCGCGAGCACAAGGAAATGTCGCCATTGGAAATTCAGTCCCGTGCCAAAGGTTGTCAGGCCGCCCTGCAGAGAGCCGCAACGCGAGGTGAGGTATTACTGAACTCGCTGCGGCGCATATCTAATGCAAAGTTTGTCCCAGATTGGCCTTGGTCCCCGTGGCTTGCTTTATTGCGTTGGTAACCACAAGAGTGCAAAAATTTGGGCGGGCAGCGATTGACGCAGATCTGGCTAGTCGTGTTAAGTAGTCGATTTGTCTAGGGTCGTCGCATCCAATGACTGACTTTCGGAACGATTTGCGGGGGCTCAGTCCGGTTACTTCGCTAACCCTTTCTTGAATCTTGAAGCCAGCGCTTGGCGGTGCCGCTCAAGTCAAACGACAAGCATCCGTCTGACGATTGAAGTGGTGCCGGCCTCCCGGATATGCTGACCTTACCGATTTATGCTGGTTTGCATGTAAACCTCGCATAAATCGATAAATCTGGTTCACCGCCCCGCCGACTCCCGCCGCTCCCGCTCCTTGTCCTGCAACAAGCGCCACATCACCTTCCCCGTCCCCGACTTGGGCAGCGCCTCGACAAACTCGACGATCTTGGGCGCCTTGTACGCGGCCATGTGCTCGCGCGCCCAGTCGAGGATGTCCTGCTCGGTCGTCTGGCCACGCGCTTCCTGCCGCAGCACGATGACGGCCTTGACCGTCTCGCCGCGGTAGGCGTCCTGCGTGCCGATGATGCAGGCCTCGGCCACCGCGGGGTGGCGGTACATCAGCAGCTCCACCTCCGACGGCCAGACCTTGTAGCCGCTCGCGTTGATCATCCGCTTGAGCCGGTCGGTGATGAAGAAATAGCCCTCGTCGTCCATGCGCCCCAGATCGCCGGTGCGGAAGAACTTCTGGCCCGGCACCGCCGGCAGTTCGATGAACGCGGCTTCGGTCGCGCCCGGGTGTTTCCAGTAGCCCTTGAACACCATCGGCCCGTTCGTCACGATCTCGCCGACCTCGCCCACCGGCAGTTCCTCGAACGTCACCGGGTCGACCACCCGTGCATCGACACCGAAGATCGGCATGCCCAGGCACTGCAGCTTGGCGCGCTCGGGCGGGTTGGCGTGGCTGGGCGCGGCGGTCTCGGTCAGGCCGTAGCCCTCGGCGAAGGTCAGACCGAACTCGGTCTGCAGCCGCTCCGCCACCGCCTGCGGCATCGCCGCCCCGCCGCCCGAGAGGTAGCGCAGGCTCGACAGGTCGAAGCTGCGGTAGTTCGGGCTCGCGAACAGGTCGATGATCATGGTGGGGATGCAGGTCCAGTGGCTGACCCGGTGGTGCGAGATCAGCCGGCCGGCGAGGTCGCGGTCCCAGCGCGGCAGGATCACCACCGTCGCGCCGCTCCACACCGGGCTGAGCACGCCGTAGAGCATCCCCGTGATGTGGAAGAAGGGCACCACGCCCAGGCTCACCGTTTCCGCGCTGGCGAACCCCCACAGGCTGCCGCCGACCACGTTGGCCATCAGCGTGCGGTGGGTGTGGATGCAGCCCTTGGGCAGTCCGGTCGTGCCGGAGGTGTAGGGCAGCAGCGCCATGTCGTCCGGGCCGGCGGTGTGCGGCGAGGGCGCCAGACCGGCGGCAAGCGCCTCGGCCAGCGGCGTGCAGCCGGCGGGCAGCGCGGGCGACGCACGCAGCCAGGCGTCGATCGACGGCGGAGGCGCCAGCGCCGGATCGGCCGCGGCCTCGTCGCCCAGGTAGTCGCCATAGCGCGTCACCACGGTGGCGCGCAGCCGCTGCGCCTCGGGCAGCCGGGCATCCGCTTCGGCGACGATGGCGGCCAGGTCCGCGCTGGTGATGACGACCTTGGTGTCGGGGTCGGTGATGTAGTGGCCGAACTCGTCGACCCGGTTCATCGGGTTGACCGGCACCACCACCGCGTTCGCCCGCACCACGGCATAGAAGGCGACGATGAACTGCGGGCAGTTCTGCAGGAACAGCGCGACCCGGTCCCCCTTGCCGACCCCCTGCGCCTGCAGCCAGCCGGCGAGCGCTTCGGCCTGGCGGTGCAACTCGCGGAAGGTGAGCGGGTGGCCGAAGAAGAGGTAGGCGGCGCGGTCCGGGTACCGCTGCGCGCTGGCTTCGAGGTTGAACCAGAGCGAGGTCTCGGGCAGCACGAGGTCCGGCGGCAGCCGCTTGGGCCAGTGCGTCAGGTGGGGGCGGTCGGCAGGGACGGGCATGGGGGACTCGCAGTGCAGTTCGGATGAGGCGAAGGTATACGCCGGTCCCGTGGCGGTTGGCATCGGGGTGCCCCTGAGGGGCTGTCGCGGTCGGGACAGACCTGCCGCGCTAGGAGAACGCCGCCGCGCGGTCCTAAAATCGAGGTTTGCTCATTTCGCATCAGCGGCAGTCACCATGTCCCAACAGATCAAGCGCGTCGTCCTCGCCTATTCGGGCGGTCTGGACACCTCCATCATCCTCAAGTGGCTCCAGGACGAGTACCAGTGCGAGGTCGTGACCTTCACGGCCGACATCGGCCAGGGTGAAGAGATCGAGCCGGCCCGCGCCAAGGCCATCAAGATGGGCATCAAGCCCGAGAACATCTTCATCGAGGACCTGCGCGAAGAGTTCGTGCGCGACTTCGTGTTCCCGATGTTCCGCGCCAACGCGCTGTACGAAGGCGAATACCTGCTGGGCACGTCCATCGCCCGCCCGCTGATCGCCAAGCGCCTGGTCGAGATCGCCCAGATGACCCAGGCCGACGCCATCTCCCACGGCGCCACCGGCAAGGGCAACGACCAGGTCCGCTTCGAGCTGGGCGCCTACGCGCTGATGCCGGGCGTGAAGGTCATCGCCCCGTGGCGCGAGTGGACCCTGTCCAGCCGCGAAAGCATGCTGGCCTACGCCGACCAGCACGGCATCCCGGTCGACTTCAAGAAGCGCAAGGGCGGCGGCGCGCCGTACTCGATGGACGCCAACCTGCTGCACATCAGCTATGAAGGCGGCATCCTCGAAGACCCGAACTTCGCGCCGGAAGACAGCATGTGGCGCCTGACGAAGAGCCCGGAGAAGGCGCCGAACAAGCCGCAGACCATCGAGCTGACCTACGAAAAGGGTGACGTGGTCGCCATCAATGGCGAGAAGCTGTCGCCGGCCCAGGTGCTGACCAAGCTGAACGAGATCGGCGGCCTGCACGGCGTCGGCCGTCTGGACAAGGTCGAGAACCGCTATGTCGGCATGAAGAGCCGCGGCTGCTACGAAACCCCCGGCGGCACCATCCTGCTGGCCGGCCACCGCGCCATCGAGTCGATCACGCTCGACCGCGAAGTGCTGGCGCTGAAGGAAGACCTGATGCCGCGTTACGCGCGCATGGTCTACAACGGCTACTGGTTCGCGCCGGAGCGCGTGCTGCTGCAAGGGCTGATCGACGCTTCGCAGGCTACTGTGAACGGCACCGTCAAGCTCAAGCTCTACAAGGGCACGATCATGTGCGTGGGCCGCGAGTCGCTGACCGATTCGCTGTTCGACCCGAAGATCTCGACCTTCGACGACGACGGCGGCGCCTACAACCAGGCGGACGCCGGCGGCTTCATCAAGCTGAACGCGCTGCGCCTGCGCATTGCCGCGAACGCCCGTGCGGCACGCGCGCCGAAGCCGGCGGCGAAGAAGGCCGCTGCGCCGAAGAAAGCGGCCGAGCCGAAGAAGGCCGCAGCGCCCAAGGCGGCTGCCGCCGAGAAGGCGCCCGCTGCCGACAAGGCACCGGCCGTGAAGAAGCCCGCCGCCCGCAAGGCCGCCGCCAAGAAGACCGCCTGAGGAGCCCGACATGAGCAACGAGCAACTGAGCGTCGCCAGCGTCGGCACCAAGGCCAACGTCTACTTCGACGGCCGCTGCGTCTCGCACGGCATCACGCTGGCCGACGGCACGAAGAAGAGCGTGGGCGTGATCCTGCCCGCATCGCTGACCTTCAACACCGGCGCGCCGGAAGTCATGGAAACCGTGGCGGGTGCGTGCAGCGTGCTGCTGCCGGGCCAGAACGAATGGCAGACCTTCGGGCCGGGCCAGTCCTTCGACGTGCCGGGCAACGCGAGCTTCCAGATCCGGGTCGAGGGCGAGCCCTACCACTACATCTGCCATTTCGGCTGATCGGGTGGATCCCGGCCCGGGGTGACCGCGGGCGTGCGGCGCGGGAAGTGCCGTACGTCACGCCCTGCGCCAGGGGTCGCGGGGAGCCTTCCCCGGCCTGGAGTGCAGATGCGGCATGATCCGAGCCGGCTCGATTCCGGGTCGGCTCCAGACCAGTGAAAAGGGAACCCGTCCAATGATCTCTCGTCGTCACTTCATGGTCGCATCCGCTGCTTCGGTGGCGCTGGGTGTCGCAACGCCCCCGGTCTTCGCGCTCGACCGCCCCAAGGGCAAGGTGGTGCTCACCGTCAGCGGCAAGATCGGCATCCGCAATGCCGGCACGGCGGCCGAGTTCGACATGGACATGCTGGCCGCGCTGCCGCAGCACTCCTTTTCCACCAAGACGCCGTGGTATCCGGAGGCACGCAAGTTCACGGGTCCGCTGCTGCGCGAGGTGCTGGCCGCGGTCGATGCCCAGGGCAAGACCCTGCGGGCCATCGCGCTCAACGAATACAAGGTCGACCTGCCGCTTGGCGATGCACTGAAGTTCAATCTGGTGCTCGCCCGCCTGATGGACGACAAGCCGATGCCGGTGCGCGACAAGGGGCCGCTGTTCATCATCTACCCGTTCGACTCGGACGAGACCCTGCGGGCCGAACGCTACTACAGCCGCGCCGCCTGGCAGGTCAAGACCATCGACGTGCTTGAATGAACGGCGACGCCGCGGCCGAGCCTGTCGCTGCGAGGGCGCCGACTTCCCGGGTCGGGCGCCTGATGGTGCTCATGGTGGTGCTGCTGTCCGCCGTTTTTGGCGGGATCGGCTGGCTGCAGACCCAGTCGCTGGCCTTGCTCAATGCCAATGTCGTCTACCAGGGCGACAACATCGTCTGGAGCTTCTTCCAGCTCGAGACCGAGTCGCTGCGCCTCGGACAGATGCTGCATGACGTCGCCGAGGAGAAGCAGGCCGGCCACCACGAAGCCCTGCGCGAGCGCTACGAACTCTTCGTCAGCCGCATCAGTCTGGTGGAGCCGCACCGCACGCGCGAGGTGATGCCGGAGCTGGAGATGCAGCGCCAGGTCCTGACCCGATTGCGTGATCTGGTGTCGCGCCTGGATCCGCTGCTCGGCCCCGAAGCGCCTGCGCAGATCGACCCGGCCCGCATCCGGGTGTTCCTGCCCGAGTTCGAAGCCCTGGGCAAGTCGGTGCGCGACCTGTCGCTGCTCGCCAACCAGGCCGTGGCCGAGACCATCACCCGGCGCAACGAGGCCGTGCGCGACCAGAACCGCATCGGCATCGGGCTGACGATCTTCCAGTGCCTCATGATCGGTGCATTCGCATTCGTGGTGGTCCGGCAGGTGCGGTCGCTGGAGCAGCGCCGCAGCGAGCTGGAGACGCTGGCCCTCAACCTGCAGGAAGCGCGGGCCGAGGCCGAGCAGGCCAGCCGCACCAAGAGCGCCTTCCTCGCCAACATGAGCCACGAACTGCGCACGCCATTCAACGGCCTGCTCGGGATGATGTCGCTGCTGGATCGCTCCTCGCTGACGGCGCAGCAGCGCGAGTACCTGGGCATCGCGCGCCAGTCGGGCGAGCACCTGCTGACCATCCTCAACGATGTGCTCGACTTCTCGAAGATGGAGTCCGGCCGGCTGGAGATGGTGGCACGGCCGACGGACCTGCGCCAGACCGTCAGCGAGGTGCAGGCGCTGATGGCGCCGCAGGCCCGCGACAAGGCGCTGAAACTCGAAGTCGAGGTGGCGGCCGACCTGCCGGAGGTCGTGCAGGCGGACGCCAAGCGGGTCAAGCAGATCCTGTTCAACCTGCTCGGCAACGCCATCAAGTTCACAGACACCGGCCGGGTGGGTCTGACGGTGGACCGGGGCCACACGTCCACCGGCCGCCCGGGCGTCCGGTTCCGCATCACGGACACCGGCATCGGCATGGGCGAGGAGACCCGCACGCGCCTGTTCCAGCGCTTCAGCCAGGGCGACAACAGCATCAGCCGGCGGTTTGGTGGCACGGGTCTGGGTCTGGAAATCTCCCGCACGCTGGCAGAACTGATGGACGGCGAGATCTCTGTCACCAGCCAGGTGGGCCGTGGCAGCGAGTTCACCGTGGTGCTGCCGCTGGCGGCGCTGGACCCGAGCGCGCTGGTGGCGGCCAGCGGCGGCGGGGCGCCGGTGCGGATCGGTGCGGCGGACTCGCCGGCCCTGCAGCTGTCCGACCGCGCGGTGGCGGACACACCGGCGGCGGGCAGCCTGCAGGTCCTGGTCACGGACGACCACCCGGTCAACCGCAAGTTCATGCAGGTCCTGCTGGAGCGGCTGGGTCACCGGGTGCTGCTGGCGACCAATGGCGAGGAAGCCGTGGTGATCGTGCGCGAGCAGCCTTGCGATCTCGTGCTGATGGACGTGCACATGCCGGTCATGGATGGCCTCACGGCGGCCCGCACGATCCGCAGCCTGCCGCTGCCAGCCTCCCGCGTGCTGATCGTGGCGCTGACCGCCGACGCCTTCGCGGAGTCCCGCGAGCGGGTGCGGCAGTCCGGCATGGACGACTTCCTGGCCAAGCCGGTGCAACTGCACGATGTCGAGGAACTGCTGCGCAAGCACTTCGGCGCACGCGCGGTCGGCAGCATGGGATCGGGCGCATCGCCCGCCGCGGTGCCCGCAACGGCCCCTGCTGCAGCGATGCCGGCCAGCCATGTCTCCAAGGTGGTGGTGGCCACCGCCAGCACGCCGGACAAGCCGGCACGGCGTCGCGTGCGCATCAAGCCGGGCGAGCCGGCACGGGTGCTGGACCTGGCGCACATTGCCGACACCTGTGCGGCCTTGTCTGCCGACGCCTACCGCACGCTGCTGGCCGGGTTCATGTCGGATGAGAGCGCGTCGCTGTCCGGCCTGCTGGTCCTGCTCGAACAGGGCGGTGAAGCGGATGAGCGCGCGAAGGCCGCGCACCGACTCAAGGGCGCGGCGGCCAGCCTGGGTCTGCGGGAACTGGCTGAAACAGCCGGGGCACTGGAGGCCGATGCGGCGTCACTGACCGAAGAGTCTGCGCCGCAGATGGCGCAACACCTGCGCACGCAGTTCGAGACTGCCCGCGAGATGGCGACCAGACTGGGCTGGCTGGTCGCCTGAACGCCTGTCGGGTCGGGTCCGGAGGATCAGGCCGCCGCGACGGAAGCGTGATCGACGCCGCGCATCGGGTCCTGGGCCACGGTGGGGCGCGTGGCGGCCGGGGCGGTGCTCTGGGCATCGGTGCGCGTGGCGCTCCAGCGCTCGACGCTGCCGCGGCGGAAGGTCACGATGATCTGGTTGCCGTAGCTGTCGCGCCAGAGCCAGTCGTTGCCGCGCTCGTTCATGCGCTGGCCCAGGCTGCTGGAGATGGCAAGCACCTCGGCCATGTTCATGCCGTAGGCCAGTTTCGACTGCAGCGTCACGACGCTGTCGACCATGCCCTTGGGGCGGTCCGCCACGTTGCGCAACTGGCGCGATGCGCGGTTGAACTGCAGGATCGACCAGAAGGCCATGACCGTGATCGCCAGAGCCAGACCGGCCCAGCGAAAGGCCCACCAGCCAGCAAGTAGGGCGGATGCCGCCAGGACAGCATTGATGGTGCGTTGAAATGGAACTTTCATGTACCGAATCTTATCGCTGGAGTAGAGGGAAACATTCATCCCGACTGCGTAACCAAAGGTATTAACCCCGCGCATGAGGGGGGGTGATGCCAACGTTACCAATGCGGAAAGTGTACGGGGCTACTGCCTGAAACGATAAATATGGAACAGTTCTTGTCGATTAATTGGCTCGACATGCAACGAATGATCGGCATCCGATTCATTTGATATCAACTGGTTATCAAGCATCGAATGACTTTAGTCACGCCTAGGTCTTCAACCCTAGTGGGCACTTCTAGAAACCGACCCTGACCGCCACCTGAGCCGCGCGCTGCGGCAAGATGCCGCCCCATGATCACGCCCCGCACCAAGCCATCGAGCTTCTTTCCTGAGGAGGCCGCGGACGACCTGTTCGTGGTGCAGCAGCGCAAGGCCAAGCTGGAGGGCTACGTGCAGACGCTGGCGGCGATGGACGAACTGATCGACTTCGCGGCGATGGCCTCGGCGGTGGACAAGGCTTGCCCTCGCGCTGACCGCAGCAAGGGCGGACGCCCGCCGTACCCGACCGAGGCGCTGGTGCGCATGGTGTTCCTGCAAGGGCTGTACAACCTGTCGGACGAGCAGTGCGAGCACCAGGTGCTGGACAGGCTGAGCTTCCAGCGGTTCTGCCGGCTGGACGGCGCGCTGAACATTCCGGACGCGCGCACGCTGTGGAACTTCCGGCAGCGGCTGGCCGAAGGCGGGCTGGGAGGCCGGGCGATTTTCGAGGCGTTGAGCCAGCAGTTGCAGCGGCACGGCTTCATCCCGAGGGGCGGGCAGATCGTGGACGCCAGCATCGTGCAGGCGCCGATCACGCAGGCCAACGCCCGGGAGCGCGAGGCGCTGAACAAGGGGGAGGCGCCCGAGGGCTGGAGCAAGAAGCGCCTGGCGCACACCGACCGGGACGCGCGCTGGACGCAAAAGCACGGCAAGTCGTACTACGGCTACAAGCTGCACGGCAACGTGGACGCACGCTACAAGCTGATCCGCCAGATGAAGATCACGGCGGCCAACGCCGACGACGGACAGCAACTGCCCGACGTGCTGCAGGTGGCGAATACGCGCAAGCGGCTGCTGGCCGACCGGGGCTACGACAGCGCGGCCAACCGCCAGACGCTGCAGCAGCACGGACTGGCCGACGGCATCGCACGTCGCGCCAAGCCAGGGCAGACGGCCAAGGTTCGACTCAAGCAGCGCAACAAGACGATCAACCGCACGCGGGCGCGGGTCGAGCACGTCTTTGCGGCGCTGAGCCAGCAGGGCGGCAAGTGCGTGCGGGCGATGACGCTGGCGCGCAATGCGCTGGCGATCACGCTGCAGTGCGCGGCCTACAACGCACGCAGGCTGGTGTGGCTGGTCAAGAGCGCAGGTCCGTCCGCACAGCCCGCGTGAGGGGCAAAACCCCGTCGCGGGGTACCGCGACGGTGGGGACAGGGGCTCGCCGCCGTCATCCACTGCTCGTCTGAGCTGGATTTGTGCAGGCTCAGACCAGGTTCAGGGCTGCAGGGCCGGTTTCTAGAAGTGCCCTAGTCACTGGGGTTTTGCCCTGCTGATGGAGGATTTGCGCGGCAGAGCCGTTCTGGTAGGAGGGGCTCCACCGCGGGTCCGTCCTCAGGAGAGCTGGCGGACGGTGTCGATCGCCTCTTCGATGCGTTCGACGGGATGCACCGTCAGGCCCTCGATCGGCTTTCTGGGCGCGTTGGCCTTGGGCACCAGGGCGACCGTGAAGCCCAGCTTGGCGGCTTCCTTCAGGCGCTCCTGACCACGTGGCGCCGGCCGCACCTCCCCCGCCAGCCCGACCTCGCCGAACGCGATGAAGCCCTTCGGCAAGGGCCGCCCGCGCAGCGAACTCTGGATCGCCAGCAGCACCGCCAGATCCGCCGCCGGCTCGCTGATGCGCACGCCGCCGACCGCGTTGACGAACACGTCCTGGTCCGCGCAGGACACCCCCGCGTGCCGGTGCAAGACCGCCAGCAGCATCGCCAGCCGGTCTCGGTCCAGCCCGACGCTCAGCCGCCGCGGGCTGGGGCCACCGGCATCCACCAGCGCCTGGATCTCGACCAGCAGCGGCCGTGTGCCCTCCAGCGTCACCAGCACACACGCGCCCGGCACCGGCTCGCTGTGGCTCGACAGGAAGATGGCGCTCGGATTCGCCACGCCCTTGAGGCCTTTCTCGGTCATCGCGAACACGCCGATCTCGTTGACCGCGCCGAAGCGGTTCTTGATCGCACGCACCAGGCGGAAGCTCGAATGGGTGTCGCCCTCGAAATACAGCACCGTGTCGACGATGTGCTCCAGCACACGCGGGCCGGCCAGCGCGCCTTCCTTGGTGACGTGGCCGACGAGCACGATGGTGCAGCCGGTGGCCTTGGCGGTGCGGGTGAGCTGCGCCGCGCACTCGCGCACCTGGGCGACCGAGCCGGGCGCGGAGGTGAGCTGGTCGGAGTAGAGCGTCTGGATCGAGTCGATGACGCAGAACGCCGGCTGCTCCAGCGCGAGCGTGGCCTGGATGCGCTCCAGCCCGATCTCGGCCAGCACGCGCAGCTGCGTGCCGCCCAGCCCGAGCCGGTGCGCCCGCAGCGCGACCTGCGCGCCGGATTCCTCGCCGGTCACATAGAGCACCTTCATCTGGTGCGACAGCGCCTCGGCTGCCTGCAGCAGCAGCGTGCTCTTGCCGATGCCGGGGTCGCCGCCGATCAGCACCACGCCGCCTTCGACGATGCCGCCGCCGAGCACGCGGTCCAGCTCCTCCAGCCCGGTGGGGGTGCGCGCCACCTCGGCGGCCTCGATGTCGGCCAGTGTGGCCACCGGCTGGCTCTTGGCGAGTGCCTGGAAGCGGTTGTTCTTGCTGCCGCCCGCGCCGAGACCGGCCGTGGGCTCGGCAATGGTCTCGTCAAGCGTGTTCCAGGCCCCGCAGTGCGGGCATTTGCCGAGCCATTTGGGATTGGTGCCGCCGCAGTCGCGGCAGGTGTAGATCGTCTTGTCGCGTGCCATGCGGCGGATTGTCCCCTGCGCGCCGTGTGGCAGGATGTGACCATGGAATTCAATACTTGGCTCACTTTCCTGGCTGCTGCCGTGGCGATCAGCCTCTCGCCCGGACCGGGCGCGATCGCCGCGATGGGCGTCGGCCTGAACCACGGGTTCCGCCGCGGACAGGTCATCGCCTTCGGCCTGCTGATGGGGGTGTGGACGCAGACGCTGGTCGTGGGCTTCGGTCTGGGCATGCTGCTATCGACGTCCGAAGTGGCCTTCTCGGTCGTCAAGTGGGTGGGCGCGGCCTACCTCGTCTGGCTGGGCATCCAGCAGTGGCGTGCGCCGGTCCGGCCACTGGTGGCGCCGGCGGGCGAGGCGTCACCGGATGCCCACCGCCATCTCGCGCGCACGCTCTTCCTGCGCGGCTGGATGGTCAACGCGCTCAACCCGAAAGGCACGGTGTTCCTCATCGCCGTGCTGCCGCAGTTCATCGACGCGGCACGGCCGCTGCTGGCGCAGTACCTCGCGATCGGCGCCACCTTCGGCGTGGTCGAATGTCTGGTGATGAGCGGCTATGTGGCGCTGGCGTCGCGCGTGCTGGGCATGCTGCGCCAGCCGCACCACCTGCGCTGGATGAACCGGACCTTCGGCGGGCTGTTCGTCGTCGCGGGGGCCGTGCTGGGGTTGTTCCGGCGCGCCTGAGCGTGGGGCGGGGCGTTACTCCGACGCCAGGCGCCCCCGGCCGCGGGCCGCCTTGGTCGCGCCATGCCGGGTCTTGGACTCCAGTCGCCGGAGTTTCGAGCCGTGGGTCGGTTTCGTGGCCCGGCGTGACTTGGGCACATGGGCGGCGCGGTCGACCATGTCCTGCAGCCGGACCAGCGCGTCGGCCTGGTTGCGCGGCAGGCTGCGGTGGTCCTGGGCCTTGATGACGACCACGCCATCACTGCCGATGCGGCTGTCGGGCAGCGCCAGCAGACGCTCCTTGACCGCCTCGGGCAGCGACGAGGCGCGGATGTCGAAGCGCAGGTGCGCCGCGCTCGACACCTTGTTGACGTTCTGCCCACCCGCGCCCTGGGCGCGGATGGCCGTGAAATCGACCTCGCGCGGGTCGATCACGGGCGGTTTCATGGCTGCGGCGGCGCGGGGTGGCGCACGGCCTTGAGCCGCTGCTCCATCTCGGTGCGCAGCTGGCGGCGGGCCTGGGCGTTTTCCCAGCGCCGCTTCTCGTCGGCCGAGAACGGGCGCAGGCTGGGCACCTTGGCCGGCTTGCCGTCGTCGTCGACGGCGACCATCGTGAAGAAGCACGAGTTGGCGTGGCGCACGACCTGCGTGCGGATGTTCTCGGCGATCACCTTGATGCCGATCTCCATCGACGAGGTGCCGGTGTAGTTCACGCTGGCCAGCAGGCTGACGAGCTCGCCGACGTGGATCGGCTGGCGGAACATCACCTGGTCGACGCTGAGCGTGACCACGTAGCGGCCGGCGTAGCGGCTGGCGCAGGCGTAGGCGGCCTGGTCGAGCAGCTTCAGGATGGTGCCGCCGTGGACATTGCCGGAGAAGTTGGCCATGTCCGGCGTCATCAGCACCGTCATCGAGAGTTGGTGGGAGGGCAGGTCCATCGGGGCGTCGCGGTGTCCGCAAGGTTGAGCTGACGCGTATCTTGCATCAGCCGTGCCGACCCGCCATGCGGCGCAGCGACGCCGTGCCGTGGCGCGCCACGCCGACGAGGTGGACCAGCACCAGCAGGATCATCAGCTTGGAGCCCAGCCCGTGCAGCAGGCCGGTCCGGTAGTGCAATGCCTTGTTCTCGGCCATCGGCGAGGGCAGCTCGAACCAGCCGAGCACATGGATCGGGCTGCCATCGCTCCAGACCATCAGCGGCCCGGTGACGATCATCAGCGCGAGCACGGCCAGCAGCGCGCCGTGGCCGACCTTTTCCGCCACCCGCGTCCAGCCGGCGGGCGACAACGGGCGCGGGCTGCGGCCCGACACCATCGCCATCAGCCGCCACCCGATGCGCGCGGCCAGTGGCACGAACGCGAACACGCCGATCGCGACGTGCCATGCCCACAGCGCCTTGCGTTCCGGTCCCTTGGGCAGCACGTCCTCGGCGACGATCCCGATGACGAGCATCGTCAGCGTCAGCAGGGCGCCGCCCCAGTGGGCCAGGCGCGAGAAGCGGCCATAGACATCGGGCTGGTCCAGGGTGGGCAGGTGGTTCATGTTGGGCATCGACAGCGGACAGTGGTGTCCGAGGATTGTGCCGATCAGGCTGAACCGGACATGTCCTGCGCGCTGTCCACCACCCGGACAGGGACCCGCAGCGCCAGCGCGCACATCAGCTCGTAGCCGATCGTGCCCGCCGCGTGCGCCACCTCGTCGATGGGCAGCACGCTGCCATCCGGGCCGTTGCCCCAGAGCGTGACCTCGCTGCCGACCTCGGCCAGCGGCACCGGCGTCAGGTCCACCGCCAGCATGTCCATCGAGACCCGGCCCACCGTCGTGGTGCGCACGCCGTCGACCAGCACCGGCGTGCCGGTCGGGGCGTGGCGCGGGTAGCCGTCGGCGTAGCCGCAGGCGACGATGCCGATGCGCATCGGGTGCTCGGCGCGGAAGCGGCTGCCGTAGCCGACGGTGTCGCCGGGCTGCAGCGTCTGGGTCGAGATCAGCCGGGAGCGCAGGGTCATCGCCGGCGCGAGGCCCCAGTGGGCGATGTCGTGTTCCGGGAAATCGGGCGCGCTGCCGTAGCTCAGGATGCCGCTGCGCACCCAGTCGGCGCGCACGTCGGCCGCCTCGGCGTGGCGCAGGATGGCCGCGCTGTTGCTCAAGCTGCGCTCGCCGGGCAGGTCGTGCGTGGCGGCGTGGAAGGCGGCGACCTGGTGCGCGATGCCGCGCGGGCCGTCGGCGTCGGAAAAGTGGGTGACCAGCGAGATCTCGTCCACCTGCGGCAGCGCGTTCAGCCGGGTCCACGCGCTGCGCAGGTGCGCCCCGGTGAAGCCCAGCCGGTTCATGCCGCTGTTCATCTTGAGGAAGACACGGTGCGGCTGGTGCGTCTTGTGCGCGGCGAGCCAGTCGATCTGCGTCTCGTGGTGGACGACGTGCCAGAGGTTCAGCCGCGAGCACAGCTCCAGGTCGCGCGGCTCGAAGCAGCCTTCCAGCAGCAGCACCGGCCCGCGCCAGCCCAGGTTGCGCACGCGCTGCGCCTCGTCCAGGTCCAGCATCGCCAGACCATCCGCGCCGAGCAGACCCGGCCAGATGCGCTCGATGCCATGGCCATAGGCATTGGCCTTGATCACGGCCCACAAGCGGGCATCGCCGGCATGGCGGCGGGCGACCTGCAGATTGCTGGCCAGGGCATCGGGATGGAGGAGGGCTTCGATCGGGCGTGGCATGGCGAAAGATTGTGCCAGCCCTCCGCGACCTGAGGATTTCACCAGAGGTGCCCGCAGGGGCGCATGCTATAACCGCGCCGCACCGCAGTGGCGCCCGTCGCCGGCTGGTCTGTCCCTGTTTTCTGTCCCTGTCCCCCGTTCCTACATCCACTTCCAACAGAGCCGTCTCAGCCGGATGAAAAAAGGCTTCCACACCATCATGTCGGCGCAGTTCTTCAGCTCGCTGGCAGACAACGCCTTGTTTGTCGCCGCGGTCGAACTGCTCCGGACTTCCGGCTCGCCTGAATGGCAGCGGGCCGCGCTGGTGCCGATGTTCGCGCTGTTCTATGTGATCCTGGCGCCCTTCGTGGGGGCCTTCGCCGACGCAGTGCCCAAGGGCAAGGTGATGTTCTTCTCGAACACCATCAAGGTCATCGGCTGCCTGATGATGCTGTTCGGGACCCACCCGCTGGCCGCCTACGCGATCGTCGGCCTGGGGGCTGCGGCCTACTCGCCGGCCAAGTACGGCATCCTGACCGAACTCCTGCCGCCCTCGCAGCTGGTCAAGGCCAATGGCTGGATCGAGGGGCTGACGATCTCCTCGATCATCCTGGGCGTGCTGCTGGGCGGGCAGCTGGTGGGGCCGCACATCGCGCCGAGCCTGCTCGCCTTCGACTTCCCGCTGCTGGACCTGGGCATCGACACGCCGCCCGAGGCCGCCATCGCGTCGCTGGTGTTCCTCTACGTCATCGCCGCGGTGTTCAACCTCTACATCCCGCGCACGGACGCGCCGCTGCAGCCACTCTCCAGCGATCCGGTCGCGCTGGTGCGCGATTTCTCCGACTGCAACTCGCGCCTGTGGAACGACCGGCTCGGCCAGATTTCGCTCGCCACGACCACGCTGTTCTGGGGCGTCTCGGGCAACCTGCGCTACATCGTGCTGGCCTGGGCGGCCGCCGCGCTGGGGTATGGCACGACGCAGGCCTCGTCGCTGGTCGGCGTGGTGGCGGTCGGCACGGCCGTGGGGGCCGTGGTGGCCTCGGTGATGATGCGCCTGGAACATGCCACGCGCGTCATGCCGCTGGGGGTGGCGATGGGTCTGCTCGTGGTGCTGATGAACTTCATCGACAACGTCTGGCTGGCCGCACCGTTCCTGATCGTGCTGGGCGGGCTGGGTGGTTTCCTGGTGGTGCCGATGAACGCGCTGCTGCAGCACCGTGGCCACAACCTGATGGGCGCCGGCCGCTCGATCGCCGTGCAGAACTTCAACGAGCAGGCCTGCATCCTCGCGCTGGGCGCGTTCTACACCGGCATGACCCGCGGCGGGCTGTCGGCCTTCGGTGCGATCACGATCTTCGGCCTGCTGGTGGCGGGCACGATGGAGCTGATCCGCCGCTGGCACCGCCGCAACGCGGTCGTGCACCGCGACGAGGTCGATCGCCTGATGGCCATCGCTCGCAGCGACAGCGGGCACTGAACCCGCGTCGGCGCCGGTTCAGAGCGCCATCGGCGCGGTCGGCTGGAACACGCGGTCGAACGTGCGGTCGTGGCGCGCCAGCAGCTGCTCCAGCGCATGGTTGTCCAGCGGGGTGGTGAGGCAGGCGTCGCAATCGGCGAAGGTGGCGCGGATGCGCTCGATCGGCGCCAGCTTCTGCGTCAGCGCCACCACCACCGGGGCCATGCCGGCCAGCGTCGGATGTCGGCGGATGCGGCGGCAGGTCTGGAAGCCGGCCGGGCCACCCTGGCCCACGCCGAGGAACACGAAACCGAACACCAGCCGGCTGGTCAGCGCCACGGCCTCGTCGCTGGTGCGCGTCAGCAGCACCCGGTAGCCGTAGGCGACCAGGCGTTCGCGCAGCAGGCGGCATTCGGCCGGGCTGTTGCTCACCACCAGCACCTGGTCGAGCCGCTGGTCGCCCTCGGCCAGCACCGAGTTGCTGTAGCCGGCGCTGGCGCGGAAGTCCTGCACGTCGTGGTCGTTGAGCGCTTGTTGCCGGGTCAGCCCGCTGGGGCCGGTGGCGGCCAGCCGCAGTCGCGGTGCCAGTCCGGACTCGCGCAGCGCGCGGGCAGCGCGGCGGCTCCTGAGGTCGTCGAGCGCGCGGCGCAGCTGCAGCGCGTCGATCGGGCGGCTCAGGTGGGCGCCGGCGGTCGGGGGCGTTTTCGAGCCGCCGATGAACACCGTGTCGCGCACCCGTCCGGCCCGTCCGACCGCCAGGATCGCTTCCGGCAGGTCCGCATCGGCCACCAGCCAGTCGCAGTCGGTGACCGACTCGCCCACCGTGTAGACCGGCACGGCATCCACCAGGCGGAAGTAGCTTTCCAGCGTTCGGCGCTCGAATGCACTGAAGCCGACGATGGCAATTCGCTGGGCAACCGCACGCATGGGGATCTCCGCTCTGTCTTGTTGGGGTACAGGTCGATTCTTCGAGACGGCCCCGGTAGCGTCAAGGCGGCCATCCCCCTCAATACGATGTGGTACCGACCACCCTTCGAGGTGGAATGCACGGCGGGGGTGGACGATTTTTCCTGATCCGCCCCCGGGTCTCCGGGGACGGGGCTCGGCGGATAATCGCGGACCCCCTCGCAGGAGCACTTTCCATGTTCGAACACGTCGATGCCTATGCCGGCGATCCCATCCTCACGCTGAACGAGAACTTCCAGAAGGACCCCCGGCCGGGCAAGATCAACCTGTCGATCGGCATCTACTTCGACGACGCCGGCCGCCTGCCGGTGATGCAGGCCGTGCGCACGGCCGAGACGGTGATGCTGCAGTCCATTGGTCCTCGCGGCTACCTGCCGATGGTGGGGGCCACCAACACGCGCGAGCAGATCCAGCACCTGCTCTTCGGCGCGGACCACGAGGCCGTGACCAGCGGGCGCACGGTGACGCTGCAGACGCTGGGCGGCTCCGGCGCGCTCAAGGTGGGCGCCGATTTCCTGAAGAAGTACTTCCCCGGCAGCGGCGTGTGGATCAGCGACCCGACCTGGGACAACCACCGCGCGATCTTCGAAGGCGCCGGGTTCGCGGTGAACACCTACCCGTACTACGACCCCGCCACCGGCGGACTGCGCTTCGACGCGATGCTGGAGACGCTGCGCGGTCTGCCGGCGCGCTCGGTCGTGCTGCTGCACGCGTGCTGCCACAACCCGACCGGCGTGGACCTGACGGCGGCGCAGTGGGCCGCGCTGATCCCGGTGCTGGTCGAGCGCGGGCTGATTCCCTTCGTCGACATCGCCTACCAGGGCTTCGGCGACGGCGTGCAGGAAGACGCCTTCGCGCTGCGGGCGCTGGCGGATGCGGGCATCGCCTTCTTCGTCGCCAACAGCTTCTCCAAGAGCTTCTCGCTCTACGGCGAGCGCGTCGGTGGCCTGAGCGTGGTCTGCCCGACGGTGGCCGAGGCCGGGCTGGTGATCGGCCAGTTGCAGGTCGCCGTGCGCAAGAACTATTCGAGCCCGCCGACCCACGGCGGGCAGATCGTCGCCCGCGTGCTGGCGGATGCGGCGCTGCGCCAGTCGTGGACGGACGAGCTGGACGGGATGCGCGTGCGGATCCAGGCCATGCGCGAGCGGCTGCACGCGGTCCTGTCGGACAAGGTGCCGGGGCGTGATTTCAGCTACTTCCTGACCCAGCGCGGCATGTTCAGCTACACGGGGCTGTCGCCGCAGCAGGTCGATGTGCTGCGCGAGACGCACGGCGTCTACCTGGTCCGCTCGGGGCGGATGTGCGTGGCGGGGCTGAACAGCGGCAACGTGGAGCGCACGGCCGAGGCGATGGCCGCCGTGCTGGCAGGTTAAGGCCGCTGCTGCGGACGGGCCTGTGACGACCGCATCAAGGGCTTGCACGCACGCGGCGATGCGGTGGTGGGGGATACCATGGGCGGGCATTGCATTTGCGCCCCGACGGTGGTTCTCCTGTTGCCATTGCTGCTGCCAAACGCCCTTCACTACCCACACGGCTACATGAACACCTTGCTTTTTTCGACGCAGCCCGCTTCCTTGCCCGACGAGGAGACGGACTTCGGTGATCCGGACGGTGGAGATCCGGATCTCGACGGTTCATTGGCTGCGGTGGCTGAGGCGGTCGACGAGGTGGTCACCCCCGGGTGCACGGCCGTGGCGGTCCACGAAGCACAGCTCACCGAATGGATCGACGCCATCGTCGACGGCAACCAGCGTGCCCTCGCGGCGCTGTACGACGCCACGGTGTCGCGGGTCTACGGCCTCGTGCTGCGCATGTTGCGCAAGCCGGCGCTGGCCGAGGAGGTGGTGGAGGACACCTACTTCCAGGTCTGGCGCCAGGCGGTGCGCTTTGACGCGGCACGCGCCAAGGTGATGACCTGGCTGCTGAACATGGCGCGCTCGCGTGCCATCGACACGATGCGCCGCGAAGCCCGGTTCCAGCACGACAGTCTGGACGACGACTCGCTGCCCGAGATGGAGTCCGTCCAGCCGGCTGCAGATGAACTGCTGGAGGCCTCGCGCGACCACGCCGATCTGCACCGTGCGCTGATGCAACTGAGTGCGCAGCCGCGGCAGCTGCTCGCGCTGGCCTTCTTTCGCGGGCTCAGCCACGAGGACATTTCCCAGGAGGTGGCCCTGCCGCTGGGCACCGTGAAATCGCAGATCCGGCGCGCACTGATCAGCCTGCGGCAGCTGCTGGGCGGGAGCGGCTTGCCAGTGCCAGTCTCCTGAGCGCCCACTGTTCCGCCTTGATGCCCTGGATCGTCTGAGAATTCGTCACCATGAACCCGACACCAAAGAACGAATTGCTGCCCATCGGGCGCCCGCCGGCGCTGGTGGATCACGATTTCGAGTTGCTGCTGCAGGAGCCTTTTGCCAGCGCCTGGGAGACCCCGGCGCCGCCGGCCTCCCTGCGCGAGCGGCTGGCGCAGCGTCTGGCCGCATCGAGCGCGGTGTCGGCCCCGATGACCACCCGGCGCCACCGGCGTCTGCCGCGGATGGCCGTGGCCGCCGGGGTGCAGGTGCAGGACCTCTACCGCGCTGCCAGCGACCGTGCCCTGCGGCCGGGCGAGCCGCTGCGGGCGCGGCTGCTGGAGCTGGCGTCCGGTGCCACGGTGCCGGTGCAGGTGCTGGACGATGGCGCTGCCGCCGGGCGTTGCCACCGCGAGTTGCTGGTGCTGTCCGGCCGTGTCGAACTGGCCGGCCAGACGCTGTCCCAGCGCGACTACCACGTCCTGCCCAGCGGCCAGCCGACGCCGACGCTGCATGCGGCCGAACACACGCTGCTCTTCTGGCGCGAATCGGCGCTGGAGGCCCTGCCGGGCGAGGCGGCGCACACCGTGTTCGACGCCTCGGCCGGATGGCCCGAACTCGCGCCCGGCATCCGGCGCCGCATCCTCTGGCAGCGCGGCACCCAGGCGGCCATGCTCTACCACGCCGAGCCCGGCGCCATGCTGCCGCGCCACGACCACGGCCACGACGAGGAATGCCTGATGCTGCAGGGCGAGCTGTTCCTCGACGACGTGCTGCTGCAGACCTTCGACTACCAGCTGGCGCCGGCCGGCAGCGAACACATCGTCACGCAGACCGACACGGGGGTCGTGATTTACGCGCACGGGGACATCGAACTGCATTTCCTGCGCATGTGACCGGTTGGCCGGGCGGGGGGAACTTTGCTGACCTTGACCAAGGTCATGGACAAGCTTTCTCCGCGCAGCAAAATCCCTGCTGCAACGCCTTTGACGCCGAGTACCTGTCGGCCCGGCCTTCCCATCCTGCAACCGTCCGGCCCGCTGCCGGGTGCTGCGTATGCTGTCGGTCAATCAGAGAGCCGTTTCATCTCCAACCCCAGGCACCCCGAAGGAACCCAACATGACCATGCAACGCCGCGTCTTCCTGATGACTCTTGCCGCCTCCGGCGCCGTGATCGGCACCGCTGCCCAGGCGCAAGCCATGGTCGACGAGAAGGATCCCGCCGCCGCTGGCCTCGGCTATGTGGCCGACGCCAAGAAGGCCGACGCGAAGAAGTTCCCCAAGTACGCCGCTGGCCAGAACTGCGCCAACTGCGCGCTGTACCAGGGCAAGGCCGGCGACAAGGCCGGCGGCTGCCCGCTGTTCGCCGGCAAGCAGGTGGCAGGCGCCGGCTGGTGCAGCGCCTGGGCCAAGAAGGCCTGATCAGTCGCCTGATCCCGTCCTGATCGACCGCGCAGCGGGTCCGGCCAGCGTGCCGCGACCCGCTGCGTCTTTTTGCGCCACGTCTGTCGCAGAATGGCACCGAACCACCCCGGAGTGCCCATGGCCGATCTGCACGATCTCCCCGCCACCGCGCTGCTGGCCCTCTACCGCCACGGCGATGTCTCGCCGGTGGAAGCCACCCGCGCAGTGCTCGACCACATCGCCCGCTGGGAGCCGCACTTGCGCGCCACCTATGCGCTCGACCCGGACAGCGCGCTGCAGCAGGCGCAAGCCTCCGAAGCGCGCTGGCGCCGCGGCGAGCCCCGCGGTCTGCTCGATGGCGTGCCGGCGATGGTCAAGGAAAACATCGCCACCCGTGGCACCCCGACGCCGCTGGGTACTGCCGCGACCGTGCTGGCGCCCGCCATGGCAGACGCTCCGCCCGCGGCGCGCTTGCGCGAGGCGGGCGCCGTGCTGCTGGGCAAGACGACGATGCCGGACTACGGGATGCTGTCGTCCGGTCTCTCCAGCTTCCACCCGCTGACGCGCAATCCCTGGGACCTGACGAAGAACCCGGGCGGCTCCAGCGCTGGCGCCGGGGCGGGTGCGGCGGCCGGGTACGGACCCCTGCACCTGGGCACGGACATCGGCGGATCGGTCCGCCTGCCGGCGAGCTGGTGCGGGATCTTCACGCTCAAGCCGAGCTTGGGCCGCATCCCGATCCAGCCGCCGTACGCCGGTCGTGTCGCCGGTCCGATGACGCGCACGGTGGCGGACGCGGCCCTGATGATGCGTGTCCTGAGCCAGCCGGACTGGCGCGATGCGACCAGCCTGCCGGCGCAGGACATCGACTGGGACGCGCTGGAGATCGACCCGCGCGGCCTGCGCCTCGGGCTGCAGCTGGACGCGGGCTGGGGCATGGCGCTGGACGGGCAGGTGAGGGCGGTGATCGAGGATGCGGCGCGGCGCTTCGAGTCGGCCGGGGCCATCGTCGAGCCGATGCCCGCATTCATGACCCGCGAGATGGCCGACGGCATGGACCGCTTCTGGCGGATGCGCTCGTGGCTGGACATCTCGGCGCTGCCGGCCGAGCGGCGCGAGCGGGTGCTGCCCTACATCCGCGACTGGGTGGCCAGCGGCGCCGAGCTGAGCGCTGCCCAGGTGTTCCACGGCCACGGCCAGATGGCCGCGATGCGCGACGCGGCGGTGGCGGCGACGCAGCCCTTCGACTTCGTGCTCTCGCCGGTGGCGCCCTGCGTGGCGTTTGCCGCCGAGTGGGCCAGTCCGCTGAACGACCCGCAGCAGCCGTTCGAGCACATCGCCTTCACGCTGCCCTGGAACATGAGCGAACAGCCGGCCGCGTCGGTCAACGCGGGCTGGAACGATGCGGGGCTACCGATCGGGTTGCAGATCGTCGGGCGACGCCACGACGATCTGGGGGTGCTGCGGATGAGCCGGCTGTGGGAGCGGCTGCGCGGTGAGCCGCGCGCATGGCCACGTCCGCCTGCGTGATCCAGCCATGAAAAAGGGTGGCGCCGGGCCACCCTTGAAACGACACGGCAGGTCGTTGTTTCAGCGCTTGAGTGCGTCGCGGATCTCGCGCAGCAGCACGACGTCCTCGGCCGGCGAGGCGGGCGGTGCCGGGGGAGCCGGCGGCTCTTCACGCTTCATGCGGTTCATGGTCTTGACCATCATGAAGATGATGAAGGCCAGGATGATGAAGTTCAGCGCGATGGTGATGAAGTTGCCGTAGGCGAGCACGGCACCGGCCTTCTTGGCCTCGACCAGGGTGGTCGCGGTCTGACCCGCCAGCGGGATGAAGCTGTTGGCAAAGTCCAGGCCGCCGAAGATCTTGCCGACGACCGGCATCACGATGTCGCCGATCAGCGAATCGACGATCTTGCCGAACGCACCGCCGATGATCACACCGACGGCGAGGTCCATCACGTTGCCCTTGAGGGCGAATTCCTTGAACTCACTGGCCATGCTCATGGGGTTTCTCCTGATTTCTGATTAAGCGCCTGACAACATGCCGTTACGCTGGCGTGAAGTATTACCGCCGTAAGTTATCTGTCAAGTCGGAATCTTGTGGTCCAGGCCTGTTGTTTTTGCCCCAGCTTAAGCGCGCCTGCTGTGGGGGAGCCTGTTGCCAGATGTGGAGAACCGGTGTGCCGCTGGGCTAGAATCAGGGGTTGTCCCCATCTCAGACCGGACCTTCTTTTCCCGAGGAATCACATGAGTGACCAGCAAGTCGACCAGGCCAAGCGGACGTGGCTGATCGCGTCGGGCTGCGCCGGCGCTGTCGGCGGTTTAGCGACTGCCGTGCCCTTCGTCAGCACCTTCACACCCTCCGAGCGCGCCAAGGCGGCCGGTGCCGCGGTGGAAGTCGATATCGGTGGCATCAAGCCGGGCGAGAAGCTCACGGCGGAGTGGCGTGGCAAGCCGGTGTGGATCGTGCGCCGCACCCCCGAGCAGCTCGATGCCCTCAAGTCGCTGGATTCGCAGATGGCCGATCCGAACTCGGAGCGCAAGGCCTTCCCGATGCCCGAGTACGCCAAGAATGCCGGGCGTTCGATCAAGCCCGAGTTCCTGGTGGTCGTCGGCATCTGCTCTCACCTGGGCTGCTCGCCGTCGGACAAGTTCCAGTCCGGTCCGCAGCCCTCGCTGCCGGATGACTGGAAGGGCGGCTTCCTGTGCCCCTGCCATGGCTCGACCTTCGACCTCGCTGGCCGTGTCTACAAGAACAAGCCCGCGCCGGACAACCTCGAAGTCCCGCCCCACATGTATTTGTCCGACACCAAGCTGCTCATTGGTGAAGACAAGAAGGCTTGAAGGAACTGAGGTCCAACATGGCTGAATTCAAAGTCGCTCCCCCCGACGCCTCGGCAGGCGAGAAGCTGCTGACGTGGGTCGATAACCGCTTCCCCGCGTCCAAGCTGTACAAGGAGCACCTCTCCGAGTACTACGCGCCGAAGAACTTCAATTTCTGGTATTTCTTCGGCTCGCTGGCGCTGCTGGTGCTGGTGATCCAGATCGTGACCGGGATCTTCCTGGTCATGCACTACAAGCCGGATGCCGCACTGGCGTTCGCCTCGGTCGAGTACATCATGCGCGATGTGCCCTGGGGCTGGCTGATCCGCTACATGCACTCGACGGGCGCATCCGCGTTCTTCGTCGTGGTCTACCTGCACATGTTCCGTGGCCTGCTGTACGGCTCGTACCGCAAGCCGCGCGAACTCGTCTGGGTGTTCGGCTGCGCGATCTTCCTGTGCCTGATGGCCGAAGCGTTCATGGGCTATCTGCTCCCCTGGGGCCAGATGTCCTACTGGGGCGCGCAGGTGATCGTGAACCTGTTCGCTGCCGTGCCCTTCGTCGGTGAAGACCTGGCCCTGCTGATCCGCGGCGACTATGTCGTCGGCGACGCGACCCTGAACCGCTTCTTCAGCTTCCACGTCATCGCCGTGCCGCTGATCCTGCTGGGTCTGGTGGTCGCGCACATCATCGCGCTGCATGAAGTGGGTTCGAACAACCCGGACGGCGTCGAGATCAAGGCCAAGAAGGACCCGAAGACCGGTCACCCGCTCGACGGCATCCCCTTCCATCCGTACTACTCGGTGCACGACCTGCTGGGCGTGACCGTGTTCCTGATGGTGTTCACCGCGATCATCTTCTTCGCGCCTGAATTGGGTGGCTACTTCCTCGAGTACAACAACTTCATCCCGGCCGACCCGTTCAAGACCCCGGCGCACATCGCCCCGGTCTGGTACTTCACGCCGTTCTACTCGATGCTGCGCGCCACGACCGACGACCTCGTCAACGTGCTGTGCGTGATCATCGGTCTGGCAGCGGTGCTGGCCGTGCTCAAGGGCCTGATCCCGGGCAAGGCCAAGCTGGCGGTGCTGGTCGGTGCCGTGGTGGCGGTCGCACTGCTCAAGACCTTCGACGCGAAGTTCTGGGGTGTGGTCGTGATGGGCGGTGCCGTGATCATCCTGTTCTTCCTGCCCTGGCTGGACTACAGCCCGGCCAAGTCGATCCGCTACCGTCCCGACTGGCACAAGTACCTGTACGGTGTCTTCGTGGTGTTCTTCTTCGTGCTCGGCTACCTGGGCATTCAACCGCCGTCGTTTGTCGGCACGCTGATCGCCCAGGTCGGCACGCTGTTCTACTTCGGCTTCTTCCTGCTGATGCCGTGGTGGTCGCAGATCGGCAAGTTCAAGCCGGTTCCCGACCGCGTGACCTTCCAGCCGCACTGATGCCTGCCCACGGACACGGAGCCCCGACAACCATGAAAAAGTTCATTGCTTCCCTGCTCGTTGCGGCATCGGCCTGTCTGGCCGTGCTTTCACCGGCACAAGCCAGCACCGACGGCATCGCCTGGGACAAGTTCCCGGTCGAGAAACTGACCGACACCACGGCGCTGCAGCGCGGCGCCAAGCTGTTCGTCAACTACTGCCTGAACTGCCACTCCGCTGCGTTCATGCGCTACAACCGCCTGCGCGACATCGGTCTGACCGAAGAGCAGATCAAGACCAACCTGATGTTCGCCACCGACAAGGTGGGTGACACGATGGCTGTCGCGATCGATCCTCGCCAGGCCAAGGACTGGCTGGGTGCTGCACCGCCGGACCTGACCGTGATCGCCCGCTCGCGGGCGGGTGCCAACGGCACGGGTGCAGACTACCTGTACACCTACCTGCGCACCTACTACCGCGACGAGACCAAGGCGACGGGCTGGAACAACCTGGCCTTCCCGCTGGTGGCGATGCCGCACGTGCTGTGGGAACTGCAGGGCGAGCGCCGCGCGGTCTTCGAGGAAGTGGCCGATCCGCACGATGCTGCCAAGAAGACCCACGTCTTCAAGAACTTCGAGCAGATCAAGCCGGGTCAGCTGTCCGCGCAGGATTACGACAGCGCGGTGGGCGACCTGGTGGCCTACCTGCAGTGGATGGGCGAGCCGGCACAGGGTTACCGCACCAAGCTGGGTGTCTGGGTCCTGCTGTTCCTGGGTCTGTTCACCGTGATTGCGTGGCGCCTGAACGCTGCGTTCTGGAAGGACGTCAAGTGATGTCCTGACGCCGCGCCCCGTCACGGGCCGGCGTCTGCCGCGCAGAGGTGCTTGAACGCCTCTGCGCGATTTTCTTTTTCCGAGACCGGATCACAGGGCTGTCCTGTGGTCTCTCTCCCTGATACGCCAAGGAGCGATCCCAGCCATGATGGTGCTTTACTCCGGGACGACCTGCCCCTACTCGCATCGCTGCCGTTTCGTCCTGTTCGAAAAGGGCATGGACTTCGAGATCCGCGACGTCGATCTGTACGCGAAGCCGGAAGACATCGCGCTGATGAACCCGTACAACGAGGTGCCGATCCTCGTCGAACGCGAACTCATCCTGTACGAATCGCACATCATCAACGAGTACATCGACGAGCGCTTCCCGCACCCGCAGCTCATGCCGGGTGACCCGGTCGCGCGGGCCCGCGTGCGCCTGTTCCTCTTCAACTTCGAGAAGGAACTGTTCACCCACGTGAACACGCTCGAGAACCGCAGCGGTGGCAAGCCCACCGACAAGGAACTCGACAAGGCCCGCTCGCAGATCCGTGACCGCCTGACGCAGCTCGCGCCGATCTTCCAGAAGAACCGCTACATGCTGGGCGACGACTTCTCGATGCTCGACGTGGCGATCGCGCCGCTGCTGTGGCGCCTGGACTACTACGGCATCGAGCTGTCGAAGAACGCGGCGCCGCTGCTGAAGTACGCCGAGCGCATCTTCTCGCGCCCGGCTTACATCGAAGCACTGACGCCGTCCGAAAAGGTGATGCGCAAGTAAGCGCAGACCGCCGATCCGCTGTTCACGCACGCCGCCATCTGCCATGTCCATCGATTCTGATTCCCAGGGCACGTCCACGCGGCCCTACCTCGTGCGGGCCCTGCACGACTGGTGCACCGACAACGGCTTCACGCCGCTGCTGGCGGTGCACGTCGACGAATCGGTGCGTGTGCCGATGGAGTTCGTCAAGAACAACGAGATCGTGCTGAACGTCAGCTTCGATGCGACCAGCGGTCTGCGTCTGGGCAACGAGTTCATCGACTTCAAGGCACGCTTCGGCGGCATTCCGCGTGACATCGCGGTCCCGATCGACCACGTGATCGCCATCTATGCCCGTGAAAACGGGCAGGGCATGGCGTTTCCGGTGCCGACCGAGCCGTCGACGCTGAGCAACAGTGCCGATGTCGCTGCATCGGCCCCGCCGGCTCCTGCCGCGACGGGGCTGCGTCTGGCCAGCGAACCGACGGTGGCCAGGCCGGACGGCGACGAACAACCTCCACCGCCGTCGGCCCCGCCGGCTGGCGGACGGCCGTCACTCAAGCGCATCAAGTGACGCAAGAGGCGCGGGTTTTTCATTACAATTCGCACCCCGTGCCGACTTAGCTCAGTTGGTAGAGCAACTGTCTTGTAAACAGTAGGTCATCCGTTCGATTCGGATAGTCGGCACCACGGTCTCTCCATGTCCCCCGCCATCCCTGTGACCCCGCCACGGCGCCCTGCGTGGCAGCGCGTGCTGTGGTTGATGGCCGGCGGAACCAGCCTCCTGCTCGGCATCGCCGGGATCTTCCTGCCGCTGCTGCCCACCACACCGTTCGTGCTGCTGGCGGCCGCCTGCTTTTCGCGTGGCAGCACCCGCTGCGAAGCCTGGCTGCTCGGCCACCCCCGCTTCGGCCCGATGGTGCGGGACTGGCGCCAGCACCGCGCCGTGCCGCTGCGGGCCAAGCAGCTGGCACTGGTGATGATGGCCATCGGCTCGGTCACGGCCGCGTTCACGCTGCCGCGTCTGCAGTGGCTGCCGGCGCTGTGCTGCACGGCCGTGGCATGGTGGCTCTGGCACCTGCCGACCCGCGAGACCCTGCCGCAGCCTCAGGACGAAGGCGCCTCGTCGTCCGGGAACAGCGGCAAGGTCTGACGCATCGACGTCGGCTCCTCGGTTGGCGTGGCACTGGCGCCCTGCGCTGCTGATCGGCTGCCCGGTGCCGGGCGCGCACCGGCCTTCGACAGCCCGCCGACCCGCACCCCCAGCAGCCGCAGCCGCCGGCTCAGATCGACCCGTTTCAGGCACAGCCCGCCCGCCCGCCGGATCGCCTCGGCCTGCGCGGTGGGCGCGGGCAGCGTCAGATCCCGCGTGACGCTGCGGAAATCGTCGAAGCGCAGCTTGATGCCGATGGTGCGGCCGACGTAGCCCTTGCGCTGCAGGTCGCCGGCCACCTGCTCGCACAGCCGGGTGAAGATCGCGCCGAGCGCGGCCTTGTCGTGGCGGGCGTGCAGGTCGCGCTCGAAGGTGGTTTCGCGGCTCATGGAGACCGGCTCGCTGTGCGTGACCACCGGCCGGTCGTCCAGCCCCTGCGCGGCCTGGTGCATCCACAGGCCGTGGTTGCGCCCGAAGTGGGTGACGAGCCAGTCCGGCGCGCAGGCCGCGAGTTCGCCGATGGTGTGCACGCCCAGCGCGTCCAGCTGCGCACCCGCTTTCGGCCCGATCCCGTTGATGCGGCGCACCGGCAGCGGCCAGATGCGGGTCGGCACATCGTCCGCCATCACCACCGTCAGCCCGTCCGGCTTGTCGAGGTCGCTGCAGATCTTGGCCAGCAGCTTGTTCGGCGCCAGCCCGATCGAGCACGACAGGCCGGTGGCGCGGCGCACGTTGTTCTTGATGTCCTGCGCGAGTGCGCGTGCACCGCCGAGCGGGTCGTGGCCGACGGCGTCGCGCACGCGGGGCAGGTGGGTCAGCTCGATGTAGATTTCGTCGATGCCGCGGTCTTCGATGTCGGGCGCCATCTCCGCCACCGCCGCCTTGAACGCCCGCGACAGGCGGCGGTACTCGTCGAAGTCGGCCGGCAGCAGCACCGCCTGTGGCGCGAGTGCAGCGGCCTTCATCAGCCCCATGCCGGAGTGGATGCCGCGGGCCCGGGCCTCGTAGGTGGCGGTGGTGACGACGCCGCGGCCGGTGTAGTCGCCCAGGCGCGGCCAGTCGCCGGCGTACTCGGCGGCGCGGTGCCGGCTGCCGCCGACCACGACCATCTGCCCGCGCAGTTCCGGCCGGCGCAGCAGTTCGACCGACGCGTAGAAGGCGTCCATGTCGAGGTGGGCTACAAGGCGGGGCAGCGGGGCAGGGGCGGGCATCGCGGGAATTGTGAGGGCTGGCGCGAGGGCTCCGCAGTTTGTCGCAGACGCTGTTCAGCCGCGTCCCTAGAATGCGGCCATGATCTCTCGCGAACCCACCCTCGAACGCCTGGCCACTGCGCGCCAGTTGCTGCTGGACCCGTTTGGCCTGACCGAGGCCAGCCTGACCCGGGCGCTCAACACCATCTCGGCGCACCGCGTCGACGATGCGGACCTGTACTTCCAGTACACCCGCAGCGAGGGCTGGAGCCTGGAGGAGGGCATCGTCAAGAGCGGCAGCTTCAGCATCGACCAGGGCGTCGGCGTGCGGGCCGTGGCGGGCGAGAAGACGGCGTTTGCCTACTCGGACGACATCTCCGAAGCCGCGCTGCTGGACGCCGCACGCACCGTGCGCACCATCGCCGCCGCCGGCCAGAGCCGCCGCGTGAAGATCGACACCCCGCAGCAGATCGCTGCCAGCCGCAGCCTCTACGCCGGCATGGACCCGATCGCCTCGCTCGACAGCGTGCAGAAGGTCGCGCTGCTGGAGCGGGTCGAGAAGATGGCGCGGGCCAAGGATCCGCGCGTCGTGCAGGTCATGGCCGGCATGGCGGGCGAGTACGACGTGGTGATGGTCGCCCGCGCCGATGGCACGCTGGCCGCCGATGTGCGCCCGCTGGTGCGCGTGTCGATCACCGTGATCGCCGAGCAGAACGGGCGGCGCGAGGTCGGCTCGGCCGGTGGTGGCGGCCGCTTCGGTTTTGGCTACTTCACGGACGCGCTGCTGCAGCAGTACGTCGACCAGGCGGTGCACGCCGCGCTGACGAATCTGGACAGCCGCCCGGCGCCGGCCGGCGAGATGACGGTGGTGCTCGGCTCGGGCTGGCCCGGCATCCTGCTGCACGAAGCCGTCGGCCACGGGCTGGAAGGCGACTTCAACCGCAAGGGATCGAGCACCTTCTCCGGCCGCATCGGCGAGCGCGTCGCGGCCAAGGGCGTCACCGTGCTGGACGACGGCACCATCGCCGACCGGCGTGGTTCGCTCAACATCGACGACGAAGGCCACGCCAGCCAGAAGAACGTGCTGATCGAGGACGGCATCCTCAAGGGCTACATCCAGGATGCGATGAACGCCCGCCTGATGAAGACCGCGCCCACCGGCAACGGCCGCCGCGAGAGCTACGCCCATGTGCCGATGCCGCGCATGACCAACACCTACATGCTGGCCGGCGACAAGACCCCCGAGGAAATCATCGCGTCGATCGACCGTGGCCTCTACGCCAGCAACTTCGGTGGTGGGCAAGTGGACATCACCAGCGGCAAGTTCGTGTTCTCGGCCAGCGAGGCCTACTGGGTCGAGAAGGGCAAGATCCTGTACCCGGTCAAGGGCGCGACGCTGATCGGCAACGGCCCGGACGCGATGAACCGCGTGTCGATGATCGGCAACGACCTGGCGCTCGACTCCGGCGTGGGCACCTGCGGCAAGGACGGCCAGAGCGTGCCGGTCGGTGTCGGCCAGCCCACACTGCGCATCGACGGGCTGACCGTTGGTGGCACGGCCTGAGCAACGGGCTTGACGCCGCCCGGTACAGCCCCCTACATTTGACGTCTATGCAGCGCACCACCGTGTTTTTTAGCTACTTTTGGATCTCGCACCGCCCGGCGGATGGAGAGGCCAACGCGTAGCTGAACAGCCCGCAAGCGCTCCCAGACAACCGCCGGAACCCCCGGCGGTTTTTTTTTGCCCCCAGACAACCCCGACGTCCACGACGACCCCGACCATGAACGCCACCACCGCCGCCCCGACCGACTCCTGGTACCCGCCTGCCGACCGCACCTCGCAGACCGACGACGAAAGGATCCAGGACGTGACCCCCTTGCCCCCGCCCGAGCACCTCATCCGCTTCTTCCCGATCCGCGGGACGCCGGTCGAGCAACTGATTGGCAGCACCCGCCAGTCCATCCGCGACATCATGCAAGGCCGCGACGACCGGCTGCTGGTGGTGATCGGCCCGTGCTCCATCCACGACCCGGTCGCGGCCCTGGACTACGCCCGCCGCCTGAAGCCGCTGCGCGAGCAGTACAAGGACACGCTCGAAATCGTCATGCGCGTGTACTTCGAGAAGCCGCGCACGACGGTGGGCTGGAAGGGCCTGATCAACGACCCCTACCTCGACGAGAGCTACCGCATCGACGAGGGCCTGCGCATCGCGCGCCAGCTGCTGGTGGAGATCAACCGCCTGGGCGTGCCCGCGGGCAGCGAGTTCCTCGACGTGATCTCGCCGCAGTACATCGGTGACCTGATCGCCTGGGGCGCCATCGGTGCACGCACCACGGAGAGCCAGGTCCACCGCGAACTGGCCTCGGGCATCTCGGCGCCGATCGGCTTCAAGAACGGCACGGACGGCAATCTGCGCATCGCCACCGACGCCATCCAGGCCGCGGGCCGCCCGCACCACTTCCTGTCGGTGCACAAGAATGGCCAGGTCGCCATCGTCGAGACCAAGGGCAACACCGACTGCCACGTCATCCTGCGCGGCGGCAAGGCGCCCAACTACGACGCAGCCAGTGTCGCCGCCGCCGTGCGCGACCTCGACGCCGCCAAGCTGCCGGCCACGCTGATGGTCGACTGCAGCCACGCCAACAGCAGCAAGCAGCATGAGCGCCAGATCGCGGTCGCCCGCGACATCGCCGACCAGGTGGCTGGTGGTAGCCGCAGCGTGTTCGGCGTGATGGTGGAAAGCCACCTCCAGGCCGGTGCGCAGAAGTTCAGCGCCGGCAAGGACGATCCGTCGAAGCTCGAATACGGCCGCTCCATCACCGATGCCTGCATCGGCTGGGATGATTCAGAGCAAGTTCTGGCGATCCTCGACCAGGCGGTGAAGGCACGCCGCGGCTGAGCGCGCTAGGATGGAAACGGTTGCGTGGCCCCCTGGCGGCCACACTTTGGAGAATGCACCATGCACCACGAGATGACCGTTTCCTTCGGCCCGGACCGCGAGTTCCGCCTCTCGGTCGAGTCGACGATGGGCGCCGACGACGCGCGGCGCTGGCTTGACGAGCAGTTCCTCGACTTCGACTGCGAGCCGCTGCGGGCCTCCGGCAAGGTGCTCGTGGCCGACAAGCTGCTGGCCATTGCCGACGCGGCGGGTCCGGACGCGTTCGCGGCCGGAGATGCCTGGACACGGCGCTTCGCCGAAGCGGCCGGCGCAGCCACGGCCCGCGCCACGGTCCACATCGATGTCGCCGGGCGGACGCTCAACTACTGAGCACGTCCGGCGGCAGCCTCATTCGGCGTTGCGCAGCAGGCGCTCGCTGCGCCAGTAGACGTCATCACCGCCCAGGCCATCCAGATTGGCGCGGTTCAGCACCCGTGCCAGCACGAACAGCAGGTCCGACAGCCGGTTCAGATACTGGCGCGGCGCGGCGTTGACGGCGCTCGGGTCCTGCGCGGTCAGGGTCACCACGGCGCGCTCGGCCCGGCGGGCGATCGTGCGGGCCACGTGGGCCAGCGCGGCGCTGCGGGTACCGGCTGGCAGGATGAACTCCTCCAGGCGGGGCAGGGTGGCGTTGTGCGTCGCCAGCGCCTCGTCCAGCCGCAGCACGGCCTCGTCCTTGAGCAGCGTGTAGCCGGGGATGCACAGCTCGCCGCCCAGGTTGAACAGCTCGTGCTGGACCACCACCAGCAGTTCGCGCACCTCGTCGGGCAGCGGCTCGGCCAGCAGCACGCCGAGTTGCGAGTTGAGTTCGTCCACGTCGCCCATCGCCGAGATGCGCAGGTGGTCCTTGGGCACGCGGGTGCCGTCGCCGAGGCCGGTGGTGCCGTCGTCGCCGGTGCGGGTGCTGATCTGAGTGAGTCGATGTCCCATGTCGACATCGTAGCGCCCCGTCTCCCGCGGCCGCTTGCAACCGGCACAATACCGCCACACTCGAACCGCCTGAACATGACCACAGTCCACGACCTGAACGACGCCGAAATCGGCGAACTCGACGACCTGCTCGCCGCCATCCCCCAGCCGCTCGATGCGCTGGACGTGGTGATGCTGGACGGCTACCTCTGCGGCGTGCTGTCGCAGCCGGTCGCCATCGACATCGCCGACTGGCTGCCGCCGGCCTGCGACTGGAACCTGGGCGAGGGTGGGCAGGTGCTGACGCCCGACACGCCGGGCTGGCACGCGGCCAAGCACGAGCGCCTGATGGCCCTGGCCCAGCGCCGCCACGACGCCATCCACCGCGCGATGGTCGAGGACGAATGGTTCGATCCCATCGTCATGCAGCCGCTCGACGAGAACGACCAGCCGCTGACCGGCCGTGCCGAGATCGAAGGGGCCCTGGCGCCGTGGGTGACGGGCTTCGAGCATGCGCTGAACCACTTCCCCGCACTGGAAGAGCTGGGCCACGCCGACCTGTCCGACCTGCTGGCCTGCCTGCGCCGTCACCTGCCGGAGCAGACCGAGGACGAACAGGCCTACACCAAGGCGCTGGATCAGGAGCAGCCGCTCAAGTCACTGGATGCCGCGATCGAGGATCTGGTCTCCACCGTCATCGATCTGGCCACCATCGGCCGGACGCAGCGCCTGAAGGTGCCGACCGTGCGCCGTGGCATGCCCAAGGTGGGCCGCAACGAGCCCTGTCCCTGCGGCAGTGGCCGCAAGTACAAGCTGTGCCACGGGCGAGATCAAAGTTGACTTGTGTCAACGGCAGCCTGACCGCGGGCTGACAGACTCGGTACCATTCCTTTGAAGGAGATCCCGCCATGAAGATTCTTGTTGCCGTTGATGGCAGTGAATTCACCCGCCGGATGGTGGCCTACTGGGCGGCGCACGACGAATGGCTCGGGCCGCAGCACACCTACACCGTGCTCACGGTGGTGCCGCCGATTCCGCCGAGGGCGGCTGCGGTGCTCGACCGCGAGCTGCTGCACTCGTACTACGCGGACGAGGGCGAGAAGGTCTTCCACCCGATCCGCACGTTCCTGGACAAGCAGGGACTCAAGGCCACGTTTCTGAGCAAGACCGGCCACATCGCGGACACCATCAGCAAGACCGCGACCGAAGGACACTTCGATCTGCTGGTGATGGGCTCGCACGGCCATTCGGAGCTGGCCAATCTGGTGCTCGGCTCGGTGGCCACCCGGGTGATGGCGCACTGCAAGACCCCGGTGCTGCTGGTGCGCTGAGGCCGCGCACGCCAGGCCGCTGCCCGATCAGCGTTTGGTGGAGGGGGCCTTGGCGGGTGCGGGATGGGCGGCAGGGCGGGTCGCGGATTCGCCCTGGGGGTCCATGCTCATGTCCAGACCGAAGGCGGTGCCGTAGTCGGCGAAATCCTCGGCCTTGCGCCGCGCTGCGGCGCGTCGGGACCGGCCTGCGAACCAGGTCGACCAGTGGAACCAGCTGCTCAGCGTGCGTCGTTCGGCCATCATTGTCATTCTCCCGCTGCCGGCCCGGGTACCCTCATCCCCCGCGCCTCTCCCAGAGTTTCCAGGCCGTGTCGCGGGCCGCCGTGGTCATTCACGTTGCGGGCCGGCCCGTCCCGAATCGACACGAAAGCGTGCTTGCGTGTGCAGCTGCGCGTGTGCCAGAACCGGGAAACCTGTAGCTCTTGCGACACAGTGTAGCGACCGGTCCGTGACGTCCAGCGCCATGTAACCCCTCTCGTCACTGCGGGCGTGCAGGATGTCCGCATTGCTGCGGCGAATCAGCGACATGAGGGATTCCGGCAATCCGGCCGTGGTGATCGACGAGGTCACGAACTCGCTGGCCACCACGGGCGTGCGTGGATCGTCCGGGTTGGCGCGCAGCCGTGCCGCGACATGGCGGTGCACGTCGCCGCCGAGGAACACCACGTTCTGCAGCTGGTGGGTGGCGATGTGCTCCAGAAGCCGCGTGCGTGCCGCGGGGTAGCCGTCCCAGCCGTCGCTGTAGACCAGCTTCCTGCCGTCCGGGCCGGGCAGGCCCCAGGGACTCATCTGCGTGCTCTGGCCGATCAGCTTCCAGCGGCCGGTGGCGCTGCGCAGACCGTCCTGCAGCCAGCGTTCCTGGTCGGCGCCCAGCACCGTGCCTTGGTTGTCGGCGAGGGCGTGGCAATGCCAGCGCACGTGGCCGCCCGCCACTCCCGGGGCATTGCAGGCCTGCGGGCTGCGGTACTGCCGCCCGTCGAGCATCCAGAGGTCCGCCAGTCGCCCCCAGCGGAAGCGGTCGTGCATGCGCACACCCGTGGCACCCGGCAACTGGTCCGGGGCGAGCGGCTGGTGTTCGAAGTAGGCCTGGTAGGCGGCGGTGCGCATCCGCAGGAACTCCTGTGGCGATCCGGTCTCCTCGTCGCCGAACACGCCGGCGTAGTCGTTGCGCACCTCGTGGTCGTCCCAGGCGAGGATCCACGGATGGGCGGCGTGGCAGGCCTGCAGGTCCGGGTCGCGCTTGTAGGTCACGTGGCGGGCGCGGAACTCGTCGAGCGTGCAGGGCTCCTCGGCCTCGTGCGCACGCAGGAGAAACCGCCTGTTGCTGGAGTCGTAGATGTAGTCCCCGACGAAGACCACGGCGTCCAGATCCTGTCCGGCGATTTCCCGGTGTGCCGTGAACCAGCCCTGCTCGTAGTGCTGGCAGGACGCCAGCGCCAGGCGCAGACGGTCGACGTCGGCGTTCTCGGCCGGCGCGGTGCGGGTGCGACCGACCGGGCTGGCCACACCCCCGGCCAGAAACCGGTAGCAATAGCGCCGTGCCGGCTGCAGGTGCTCCACCAGCACCCGCACGCTGTGCGCCTGGGCGGGATCGGCCAGCACGGTGCCGCTGCGGACGATGCGGGCGAAGTTGTCGTCGTCCGCCACCTGCCAGGTGACCGGGATCAGCGCCGGTGGCAGTTCGGCGCCGGCTTGTCCCGGATCGGCCATGAGCCGTGTCCACAGGACCACGCTGCGCGGACGCGGCTGGCCGCTGGCGACACCGAGCGCGAACGGGTCGCTCTCGAAGCGCGGATTGGCGAGGCGCGTCAGGCCCGCATTCGGGGCGGACAGCACCCGCTGTGCGGCCAGCAGGGCGGCCCAGCGGCTCAGGCTGGCGAGGGTGGAGCGTCGAGACAGGTGCATGGGCGAGGGGGAGGCTGCAGAGTCCGCAACGGCGGGCGTACATGATTTTTTCAATTTTGAACTATGGCGATGATCGATTTGGTTTGAATGGTGTTGGGGTCAGATGAACTCAAGATCGGATCAAATCAATGGAAATGGCCTTGCTGGTGCTCAGGATTTCCATTTGTGATGGATTACCACATTAACTTCCACCGTCGTGGGGATGTGCGCGGGGAGGTGTGTTCCGTACAGTACGAACCAGTTGCTGTCACGCGGTGTATCTGGAAGTACAGAAATCTGAAGCCGGCGAGACGCGAGTTCGAACAAAAAAACAATCGAACCCGCTCCCGGTGCCCAGTTCCCAACGGCGTTCTTCACGGAACGTCTATCGACCCACCCCTAACCGGGTGGGTTTTTTTTGTCCATCGTCTGCCGAAGGTGCCCGACCAGCGCGAGCACCGTGCGCGGCACATGCGGGCTGTACGGGCGCAGGGCATACAGATGCCCGCCAAAGGCGCCCACGCTGCGCCAGTCCGGCAGCACCTCCACCACGTCGCCCGCCGCCAGGGCCGCCTCGGCGCTGAAGTCCGGCAGCAGCGCGATGCCCAGCCCCGCCGCGGCCGCCTCGCGCAGCACCTCGCTGTTGTTGGCGCTGAACGGCCCGCGCACGGCCACGGTGACATGGCTGGCCTGCACGCCCGCGGCGGCCTGCGCTTCGCGGAACTGCCAGGTCGGCGCGTCGCCGGGGCGGACGTAGTGCAGGCAGTCGTGCTGCGCCAGCTCGGACGGGTGCTGCGGCGTGCCGCGTTCGGCCAGATAGCCGCGGGTGGCCACCAGCAGCGCCCGCGTGTCCGCCAGCCGCCAGGCCACATGTGTCTCGGGCGGATGTTCGGTGTGGCGGATCGCCAGGTCGAAGCCCTCCTGCGCCAGCGAGGTCAGCCGGTCCGACAGGTTCAGCTCCAGCCGCACCTCCGGATACGCGCGCAGAAAGGCCGGCAGGTGCGGCACCACCGTCTGCCGCCCCAGCGCCACCGGCATCGTCACGCGCAGCAGGCCGCGGGGCTGCGCCGCCAGATCCTTGACGCCCGAGAACCCGCGCTCGATCTGCTCGAAGGCGCTGCGCGTGCTGTCGACGAGCTGCTGGCCGGCTTCGGTGAGGCGCACGCTGCGGGTCGTGCGCTGCACCAGCGGCACGCCGGCGGCGCGCTCCAGCTCGCTGATGCGCTGGCTCATCGCCGCCTTGCTCACGCCCAGCCGTTGCGCGGCGGCGGTGTAGCTACCCAGGTCGCCGAGCACGGTGAGCCAGTGGACGTGGGACCAGAGGTGGTCGATGCGGCGGGTGTCCATCGGGGGCTTTCGTGGGTCCGGCGTTGGTCCGGCTTTGTTCCGGGTTTCTGCGGAGGATTGTTCGTCTGGCTGAACAGTGTATCCAGCGACCCGGTCTGGTCACGCGCCGGGTGTGTGCCTAGACTGTGCTGCATCCTGTCCAGAACACCCGCCGGAGACCCCCTCATGACCCAGCCCTACACCGACACCCGCGACATCGGCCACTACATCCACGGCGAGCGCGTCGCCAGCACCAGCGGCCGCGCGCAAGCCGTCTACAACCCCGCCACCGGCGCTGTCGCCCGGCAGGTCGCGCTGGCCAGCGTGGACGAGGTGAACGCCGCGGTCGCGTCGGCCAAGGCAGCGTTTCCGGCGTGGTCCGAGACGCCGCCGATCCGCCGCGCGCGGGTGATGAACAACTTCCTCGCGCTGCTGAACGAACACCGCGACGAACTCGCCGCGATGATCACCGCCGAACACGGCAAGGTCTTCACCGACGCGATCGGCGAAGTCAGCCGCGGCATCGATATCGTCGAGTTCGCCTGCGGCATCCCGCAGTTGCTGAAGGGCGACTACACCGACCAGGTCTCGACCGGCATCGACAACTGGACGATGCGCCAGTCGCTGGGCGTGGTGGCCGGCATCACGCCGTTCAACTTCCCGTGCATGGTGCCGTGCTGGATGTTCCCGGTGGCGATCGCCTGCGGGAACAGCTTCATCCTGAAGCCGAGCGAGCGTGACCCGAGCCCGAGCCTGTTCATGGCTGAGCTGCTGAAGAAGGCCGGGTTGCCGGATGGGGTGTTCAACGTCGTGCAGGGCGACAAGCTCGCGGTGGACACGCTGCTGACGCACCCGGACGTGAAGGCGGTCAGCTTCGTCGGCTCGACGCCGATCGCGCAGTACATCTACGAGACGGGCGCGCACCACGGCAAGCGCGTGCAGGCGCTCGGCGGCGCGAAGAACCACATGGTCGTGATGCCCGATGCGGATGTCGATCAGGTGGTGGACGCGCTGATCGGCGCGGCGTATGGCTCGGCGGGCGAGCGGTGCATGGCGATCTCGGTGGCGGTGCTGGTGGGCGACATCGCCGACAAGGTCGTGCCGCTGGTGGCCGAGCGTGCCAAGGCGCTGAAGATCAAGAACGGCATGGAACTCGACGCCGAGATGGGGCCGATCGTCACGGCAGTGGCGCGGGACCGGATCGAGGGCTACATCGGCATCGGGGTGGAGGAGGGCGCGCAGCTCGTCGTCGATGGGCGCGGCTTCCGGCCGGCGGGGTTCGAGGACGGGTTCTGGACGGGCGGCACGCTGTTCGACCACGTCACGCCGGAGATGCGCATCTACAAGGAAGAGATCTTCGGCCCGGTGCTGGCCTGCGTGCGCGTGGCCGATTTCGCCACGGCGGTCGATCTGGTCAACGCCCACGAGTTCGGGAATGGGGTGGCCTGCTACACCAGCGATGGTGGCGTGGCGCGCGAGTTCGCGCGGCGCATCCAGGTGGGCATGGTCGGCATCAACGTGCCGATCCCGGTGCCGATGGCGTGGCACGGGTTTGGGGGCTGGAAGAAGAGCCTGTTTGGCGACATGCACGCCTATGGGGAAGAGGGCGTGCGGTTCTATACCAAGCAGAAGTCGGTGATGCAGCGGTGGCCGGCGAGTATTGCGAAGGGCGCGGAATTCGTGATGCCGACGGCGAAGTGATGCGCGGGCGGTAGCGCTGGCGAGTGGGTCGGCGCTGACAAGGCGGCCGAGGGGCGTGGGCTCCTCGGCCGTTTTTGCATTTTCGTGATGAAATTCGCGATTTGAGGTGGTGTTGCCGATAGGCGATGGGACTTTGGATTGGCATTATGGAGTACTGACTGGTGGCGTGATTTTTTACGTCAGCAGTGCATAATTTCAGTTGGGCCATACAGACATGAAACCATGCGGTGCAGAGAAAATAATAAAATTCAAAACGACTTAAAAACAAACTAATGTTGAGTTAAATATTAGTGAGCTGATTGGTTTGGGGGATCTAAATTTTATTGGGTCTCGGGAAAAATCGTAAATTAATAGGTGAGTCAAATGACAACCCCGGCAAGTCCATTTATTGAAACAGTCGCAATTGCAAGAATTGCATCTCCTTTGCTTAAGGATATATACGAAAATGCAAAAGATGGAGCAAAAAAAGCTCTCGCAAAATGGAATACTATAAGCTACAGTAAAAAATTCGAAAAATTAGTGAAAAATATTGACGAAGTGAAAACAATTTGGAGTCCGGGTGAAAGCGTCTCGTTGCGTAGTTTCTACCATCTGGCAAAAATCAGGAATAAAAAGAGTATATGTCCTGTTGCTGCTATTTCTGATCTTGGGGCGGGGAATGTTGTTATTCAAGGTATAGTGGGGCAGGGTAAATCAATGCTCCTACGGTACCTATCGATCCAAGAGGTTATAAAAAAGGAAAATGGGAGATTGCCAATATTTTTGGAACTAAGAAAGTTGACGCCGAAAATCAACCTTAATCTGGCTATATCAAATTACTTTAGGGAGATTGATATAAATCTGAGTAGTGAGGTTTTTGAGTATTTGGCAAATTCTGGGAAAATTGTTTTATTGTTGGATGGGTTTGAT
Source organism: Sphaerotilus montanus (assembly GCF_013410775.1). Lineage (NCBI taxonomy): Bacteria > Pseudomonadati > Pseudomonadota > Betaproteobacteria > Burkholderiales > Sphaerotilaceae > Sphaerotilus > Sphaerotilus montanus. Next base: position 2,901,027 of record NZ_JACCFH010000001.1, read on the forward strand.
GAATTAGATCCCGCGATAGCCAAAGAAGCTTCATTAGATATAGAGCATCTGTCAAAAAAACACCCAGAACTGCAATTTATTGTATCTTCTAGGCCTGACAATGAAATTCAAAAAATCAATCAATTCCGTGTTGTTGAAATAGCCACGCTGTCGCAGAAAGACCAAGGACCATTTCTTCGCGCGTTGGGAGTGGATGCCTCAAAATCAGCGGAGATAATGCGTGCCATAAAGGATAGCCCAAGCAACATTACGGAGCTTATCAATACGCCTTTGATGTTAACTCTAGTGGTATTTGTTTATCAGTCGGAGAGCAATATACCTGACGAGCTTCCGGAATTTTTTGAACGTCTTTTTCATACTGTTTTTACGCGTCACGATGGATTAAAGGATTGTTTTAAGAGGCAGCATCATTCTGGCTTATCCGAAAGAAGACTCCAAAGTCTGTTCGAAGCATTTTCATTTATGGCTCAGCAGGGAGGGCAGAAGCGAACATTAAATAGATCTCAGTTCAACGAATGTTTTGACCTGGCTTTAGATTACACGGATGGATGTTTTTGTGATGAATCAAATTTCAGAAAAGACATCACAAGAGTTGCTTGTTTAATGATGGAGGAGGGTATTGATGATATTACTTTCCTTCATAAATCAATAGCTGAGTATTATTCGGCTGCATTTATTAAGAATTCGGATGATAAGTTTGCGATTAAATTCTACAAGGAGGCATCTAAGAATTGGCATTACTGGCACGAGACACTTAATTTCCTTTCGGCTATCGACTCATTTAGGTTTTCACGTTATTTCGCAAAGCCAAATCTAATAAATGCAATTGAAATAATAAAGCCTCTTATGGGTACTGTGACAGAGGTGGAGCTTTGTAAAAAATTACCGCCTTTTTTGAGTAAAGCTACCGCGGTGTTTGAGAAAATTAAGGGAAAATATGAATTAACAAATTTCGGTCCCATATTAATGCCGCCGAACATGTATCTATTGAGGGTTGCTAATGAGATGCATGAGCTAATCGATTTCTCCTGGGTCTTGACTGAATCAGAGGCCCAGGCATTGCTTGATGGTGAAATGCAGATTTCACTCAATGGTGACAGTATTGAAGTCCCGTTCGGATGTGCTTTAATGAGGTGGTCAAAAAAGTCATTTGACCAGTACCTGGATACTCTTGAGGAGTCGTTTTTGAAAAATATTTCGTTGGCGGAAAAAACGTCATTAAAAATGACAGAGCGTCCTAAAATATTTTCCAAAAGAAAGCTGAGTGCGGGTGCAATTCGTATCAAATAGAACACAAGCCGTGCTGTCGGTGCTGGTTATTTCGTGCGGGACTTGTGAAGCCAGCCCTAAGGGATCGCAGTGAATTAACGCCAACGAAGTAAATGCAGAATTCCTTCACTGATACTAAAATCGCCCTACCTATCGAAGCCCAGGTGGACTACACAGTATTTTCTGAAGAGCTAGAACTAATTGGCCTTCCCGAGCCGCGCTCTGAATTTTTTCATCGACTTAGTTCGGCTTGGATTATTGCCTATCACCGACAGTCTGGAAGACCCATTCGCCCAACTGAAATGTGGTCGAACGGCTTCGGATTCCTTGTGGACCTTGAAGGGGCTGACCATGGCGATGGTCGTGGACCTCAACCTCCCGGGGTTTATATGCGTACTTTTGCGGCTTATGGGCTATCGAAGCCGAGCGGCGCGTCTCGCCGCAACGAAGACCTACGGGCACTTCTAGAAACCGGCCCTGCAGCCCTGAACCTGGTCTGAGCCTGCACAAATCCAGCTCAGACGAGCAGTGGATGACGGCGGCGAGCCCCTGTCCCCACCGTCGCGGTACCCCGCGACGGGGTTTTGCCCCTCACGCGGGCTGTGCGGACGGACCTGCGCTCTTGACCAGCCACACCAGCCTGCGTGCGTTGTAGGCCGCGCACTGCAGCGTGATCGCCAGCGCATTGCGCGCCAGCGTCATCGCCCGCACGCACTTGCCGCCCTGCTGGCTCAGCGCCGCAAAGACGTGCTCGACCCGCGCCCGCGTGCGGTTGATCGTCTTGTTGCGCTGCTTGAGTCGAACCTTGGCCGTCTGCCCTGGCTTGGCGCGACGTGCGATGCCGTCGGCCAGTCCGTGCTGCTGCAGCGTCTGGCGGTTGGCCGCGCTGTCGTAGCCCCGGTCGGCCAGCAGCCGCTTGCGCGTATTCGCCACCTGCAGCACGTCGGGCAGTTGCTGTCCGTCGTCGGCGTTGGCCGCCGTGATCTTCATCTGGCGGATCAGCTTGTAGCGTGCGTCCACGTTGCCGTGCAGCTTGTAGCCGTAGTACGACTTGCCGTGCTTTTGCGTCCAGCGCGCGTCCCGGTCGGTGTGCGCCAGGCGCTTCTTGCTCCAGCCCTCGGGCGCCTCCCCCTTGTTCAGCGCCTCGCGCTCCCGGGCGTTGGCCTGCGTGATCGGCGCCTGCACGATGCTGGCGTCCACGATCTGCCCGCCCCTCGGGATGAAGCCGTGCCGCTGCAACTGCTGGCTCAACGCCTCGAAAATCGCCCGGCCTCCCAGCCCGCCTTCGGCCAGCCGCTGCCGGAAGTTCCACAGCGTGCGCGCGTCCGGAATGTTCAGCGCGCCGTCCAGCCGGCAGAACCGCTGGAAGCTCAGCCTGTCCAGCACCTGGTGCTCGCACTGCTCGTCCGACAGGTTGTACAGCCCTTGCAGGAACACCATGCGCACCAGCGCCTCGGTCGGGTACGGCGGGCGTCCGCCCTTGCTGCGGTCAGCGCGAGGGCAAGCCTTGTCCACCGCCGAGGCCATCGCCGCGAAGTCGATCAGTTCGTCCATCGCCGCCAGCGTCTGCACGTAGCCCTCCAGCTTGGCCTTGCGCTGCTGCACCACGAACAGGTCGTCCGCGGCCTCCTCAGGAAAGAAGCTCGATGGCTTGGTGCGGGGCGTGATCATGGGGCGGCATCTTGCCGCAGCGCGCGGCTCAGGTGGCGGTCAGGGTCGGTTTCTAGAAGTGCCCCTACGCCTCAGGGGATGGATGGGCAAGACTGAACAAGTCTCTGGCGCAGAAAGAGACAAAGGTCATTTCATCGCCCACTCCATCGGCGGAGCCGTGGTGGGAGGAGAAAACAATGTATTTCTCCAGCGCAGAGACCTAAACCGAGGTTGGTCGGACGCAGGTAAAATATTCCGAAAGATGGAGGCCAACGCGCAAGCAAATCCGGGTGCGCTCATTTTCCATCGTGCCATCTACGTCAAAGAGTCGACAACCCCTGATTTTCTCGAAGTCGGCCTTTGTATTCCCGGTGCAACTCTCCAAGTCGAAGTATTCGACAATCGGGATTGAAGGTGAATAGCCTCGTGTCTTGAGCTGTACATCGAACAAGCTCCATCGAGCATCGGCCGCAGACCATGAAAAAACAAAGATCCCGCCTGCTCCTCGCCGCCGCCATCACCGCCACCATCGCCCTCGGCCTAGCCTCCCGCAAATACCCAGCCTTGTTCCCCACGATCTTCGAAAAATACCCCGGCGACGCCCTCTGGGCACAAATGGTGTACTGGCTCGTCGCCTTCGGGCACTTCTAGAAACCGACCCTGACCGCCGCCTGAGCCGCGCGCTGCGGCAAGATACCGCCCCATGATCACACCCCGCACCAAGCCATCGAGCTTCTTTCCTGAGGAGGCCGCGGACGACCTGTTCGTGGTGCAGCAGCGCAAGGCCAAGCTGGAGGGCTACGTACAGACGCTGGCGGCGATGGACGAACTGATCGACTTCGCAGCGATGGCCGCGGCGGTGGACAAGGCCTGCCCTCGCGCTGACCGCAGCAAGGGCGGACGCCCGCCGTACCCGACCGAGGCGCTGGTGCGCATGGTGTTCCTGCAAGGGCTGTACAACCTGTCGGACGAGCAGTGCGAGCACCAGGTGCTGGACAGGATGAGCTTCCAGCGGTTCTGCCGGCTGGACGGCGCGCTGAACATTCCGGACGCACGCACGCTGTGGAACTTCCGGCAGCGGCTGGCCGAAGGCGGGCTGGGAGGCCGGGCGATTTTCGAGGCGTTGAGCCAGCAGTTGCAGCGGCACGGCTTCATCCCGAGGGGCGGGCAGATCGTGGACGCCAGCATCGTGCAGGCGCCGATCACGCAGGCCAACGCCCGGGAGCGCGATGCGCTGAACAAGGGGGAGGCGCCCGAGGGCTGGAGCAAGAAGCGCCTGGCGCACACCGACCGGGACGCGCGCTGGACGCAAAAGCACGGCAAGTCGTACTACGGCTACAAGCTGCACGGCAACGTGGACGCACGCTACAAGCTGATCCGCCAGATGAAGATCACGGCGGCCAACGCCGACGACGGACAGCAACTGCCCGACGTGCTGCAGGTGGCGAACACGCGCAAGCGGCTGCTGGCCGACCGGGGCTACGACAGCGCGGCCAACCGTCAGACGCTGCAGCAGCACGGACTGGCCGACGGCATCGCGCGTCGCGCCAAGCCAGGGCAGACGGCCAAGGTTCGACTCAAGCAGCGCAACAAGACGATCAACCGCACGCGGGCGCGGGTCGAGCACGTGTTCGCGGCGCTGAGCCAGCAGGGCGGCAAGTGCGTGCGGGCGATGACGCTGGCGCGCAATGCGCTGGCGATCACGCTGCAGTGCGCGGCCTACAACGCGCGCAGGCTGGTGTGGCTGGTCAAGAGCGCAGGTCCGTCCGCACAGCCCGCGTGAGGGGAAAAACCCCGTCGCGGGGCACCGCGGCGGCGGGGACAGGGGCTCGCCGCCGTCATCCACTGCTCGTCTGAGCTGGATTTGTGCAGGCTCAGACCAGGTTCAGGGCTGCAGGGCCGGTTTCTAGAAGTGCCCCTTCGTGTCGCCCGCCGCGTCCGTGGCCAAGGTCGCGCTGACGGCGCTGGTGATCTCGACTGCGGACGAGTGCAGCCAGCTCTACCAGGCGCCGTGGATCAACGCCATCCGCGCGACCACCCCGGGCCACCTCGTGCTCGGATCGGCGTTTTCGTGGGGCGACATCGTCGCGTACACGGTCGGCATTGCGCTGGTGGCGCCGCTGGATGCGTGGTGGTTCGATCGGGGTGGCACAAAATCCGCCAACCCCTCGGCCACCCCCAAGCCCCCCACCGCATGACGACCACCCGCCCCGCCACCCTCGCCGACCTCGACCGCATCGCCCCCCTGTTCGACGCCTACCGCCAGTTCTACGAACAACCCGCCGACCTCGCCACCGCGACGCAGTTCCTCCGCGACCGCCTGACCCGCGGCGAGTCGCAGATCCTGCTGGCCGAGGACGGCACGGGCCGGGCGATCGGCTTCTGCCAGCTCTACCCGGTGTTCTGCTCGATCGCCGCGCAGCCGATCTACCTGCTGTCCGACCTGTTCGTGACGCCGGCCGCCCGCCGCAGCGGGGCCGGTCGCGCGCTGCTGCTGGCCGCGGAGCGCTTGTCGGCCGCGCACGGCAAGCTCCGCATGGAGCTGACCACCGCCCGCACCAACCACACCGCACAGGCCGCCTACGCCGCACTCGGCTGGGAACGCGACGAGGTGTACCTCACCTATACCCGCCAGACCGGAGCCTGACGCGGGTGGGCGACAATGGCCGTCAACTCCACCGAAAGACTCCATGAGCGCGAAGAAGACCGATCTGGTCAAACACCTGGCCCGCAAGCTGGACGGCAAGATGAAAACGGCTGGCGTGCCCCCGCGGTTCGCCCAGGGCTCGGCCGATGCCAATGCGGCCGCCCGCCGTGTCGAACGCGCCGAAAACGCCGCCCCCAAGCTGGTGTCCGTCGCCTGCCGCCTGCCGGCCGATCTGGTCAACCAGATGCGCGAGCGCGCACTGACGCAGGAAGGCGGCGTCAACGCCATCGTGGCGCTGGCCCTGGCGCAGTGGCTGGAGACGGCGCCCGCCGCCTGAAGCCAAGCGGGGGTCGGGCCTGCGACCCCGGGGCGATCCGATGGGTTCGCCACCGTACAGACCCCCGTGCCCGGTGCCGTTAGCGTGCCTCCATGGTCAGCCCGTCAATTCCGACGCTGACCGCAGAACTGGAGCACCCCATGAGCCTCGGCACCATCCTTCTCATCGTCCTGATCCTCATGCTGATCGGCGCCATCCCGAGCTGGCCGCACAGCCGCGGCTGGGGCTACGGCCCCAGCGGCGGGATCGGCCTGATCGTGCTCATCCTCGTCGTGCTGCTGCTGATGGGCCGGATCTGACCCGGACGGACACCCGGCCACCGCCCGGTTCCCCCTGCGCAACCGGCATCGCGTCGCCTTCGGGACCCCGCGGCCGCGCGCTCAGGGTTTGTCCAGACCTCGGGCTGCAGGATTTGGGCCTACATTGATTTCCACTGAATCGAACGACCGTACTGTCTGGTGCGGCGGCCCATTCCAGGAGACACCATGGCCATGATTCGCCACATTCAATTCGGACTCTCCACCGTGCTGCTGGCCGTGCTGGCCGCGTGCGGTGGCGGTGACGACGACCCCGTCGTCACCAAGGTGCCGGTCACCAGCCTGCGGGTCATGGGCGACAGCCTCGCCGACGTCGGTACCTACGGCTTCAAGTTCACCATCCAGGGCAACGACATCTACGCGGAGCGCGTGGCGCAGTCGTATGGCCTGGGCAAGGGCTGCAACTTCTTCGCCTTCACCGGCACCACCTTCGCCGCCAACCCCACGGCGGGCTGCACCAACTACGCGATCGGCAACAGCGTCATCAATCCGGCGAGCAACGGCTACGCTGCCGCGGATCCGCGCGGGCTGGCCGTCCAGCTCGCGACCGCCACGGCGGCCGCCAACTTCGCGGCGGGGGATCTGCTGCTGGTGGATGGCGGTGCCAACGACGCGTCGGCGCTGGTGGGCGCCTACCTGGCAGCGGCCACGGACGGGGGCGCCAGTTATCTGGCCCTGCTCGGCACCGTGCTGACGCCGGCCCAGGTGTCCGCTGCGGCCGGTGGCGGAGCGGCCGGACTGGCCACCGCGGGTGGCCTCTACATGGCGGCGCTGGCCGACAAGTTCGCCGCCATGCTGCAGACGGGGGCGCTCGACAAGGGGGCCCAGCGCATCGCGCTGCTGAACGTGCCGGGCATCACCAGCACCCCGCGCTTCCAGCGGGTGCTGGATGACATTGCGCTGGCCAGCGGCGGTGGCACGGCGGGTGCGACGGTCCGTGCCCAGAGCGAAGACCTGTTCAGGAGCTGGGTCGTCGCGTTCAACACCCAGCTGGCCACGAAGTTCTCGGGCAACGGCAAGGTGGCGATCGTCGATGTCTACACGGCGATCAACAGCGAGGTCGCCAATCCGGCGCAGTACAACCTGAGCAACGTGACAACGCCTGCCTGCCCGTCCACCGGGACCGGCACCGACGGCCTGCCGACCTACAGCTTCCCGACCTGCACCGATGTCTCGCTTGCCGCCGCGCCACCCGCTGGCGTGACGGGCACGGACTGGTACAAGACCTACGCCTTCTCCGACGGCTTCCACCCGTCGCCGCTGGGCCACCAGTTGCTGGCCGCGGACATCACGAAGGCGCTCGCCGCCGCGGGCTGGCTCTGAGTTCGCGGTGCCCGGGTGCCCGCGTCTGCGGGCATGCCGGCGCGGCGGACGACAGCGCCGGTCACGCGCCGGCCAGTGGCCCGGCTCCGGTGGCGGCGTGGCTGACCCAGATCGTCGGCGGCTCGCCCTCCGGCGAGCGGTAGGCGGCTTCGATCGCCGCCTGCACGTCAGGAATGCGGGCATCCGGCAGCAGGACGACGATGCAGCCGCCAAAGCCGCCGCCCGTCATGCGCGCGCCGCCTTCGTGTCCGACCGCCTGCTGCGCGATGTCCACGAGCCGGTCGATCGCCGGGTGGGTGATCTCGAAGTCGTCGCGCATCGAGACGTGCGACGCCGCCATCAGCTCGCCCAGCTGCACCAGATCGCCCGCGGCCAGCGCCGCCGCGGCATCCACCGTGCGCGCGTTCTCGGTGACGATGTGCCGTGCCCGCCGGTAGACGACCTCGTCCAGACCGCCACGGTCGCGTTCGAGCCGCGCCAGGTCCACATCGCGCAGCGCCGGCACGCCGTAGTGCCGCGCCGCCGCCTCGCACTGGGTGCGGCGGGTGTTGTATTCGCTGCCCACCAGCCCGCGCCGGACCCGCGAGTGCACGACCATCACGGCCACGGACTCGGGCAGGTGCACCGGCTGCCCGGACAGGCTGCGGCAGTCGATCAGCAGCGCGTGCCCGGCCTCGGCGCGGGCCGAGATGAGCTGGTCCATGATCCCGCAGTTCACGCCGACGAAGCGGTTCTCGGCGCGCTGGGCGATCAGCGCGAGATCGGTCTGGCTGACACCGTCGCGGTCCCCCAGGCCCAGCAGCGCCTTGAACGCCTGACCGACCGCCACCTCCAGCGAGGCCGACGACGACAGCCCCGCGCCCTGCGGCACGTTGCCGGCGATGGCCAGGTCCGCGCCGCGCAGCGACAGGCCGAGTGGCGCCAGGTGTTCGGCCAGCATCTTCACGGTGCCGCGCACGTAGTTGGCCCACTGCAGCGTGGGATGGGGGGCGATCGGTCCGTCGAGGTCGAAGGTGTCGACCGCGTGGCCGTAGTCCGCGGCCACGACGCGCACCTGCCGGTCGCTGCGCGCGGTGACGGCGATCACGGTGCGGTAGTCGATGGCGCAGGGCAGCACGAAGCCGTCGTTGTAGTCGGTGTGTTCGCCGATCAGGTTGACGCGGCCGGGGGCTTGCACCCAGAGGTCCGGGGCGCGACCGAAGGCGGACTGCAGCGCGTCGGCGGTGCGGGCGATCAGGGTGTCGGTCATGGGGCGGGGGCGGCTTGTCGGTAGTGGACGTCGCTGACGGCGCGCAGCTGCGCGGCCGCCTGCTCGGGCGTCAGGTCACGCTGCGCTTCGGCCAGCATCTCGAAGCCGACCATGAACTTGCGCACGGTGGCCGAGCGCAGCAGCGGGGGATAGAAGTGGGCGTGCAGCTGCCAGGGCGCAGCGTCGTCGGCGTTGAACGGCGCGCCGTGCCAGCCCATCGAATACGGGAAGCTGCAGCGGAACAGGTTGTCGTAGCGGCTGGTGAGCTTCTTGAGCGCGTCGGCCAGGTCGGCGCGCTGTTCAGCGCTCAGCTGCGGCAGGCGCTGCACCGCGAAGCGCGGCAGCAGCAGCGTCTCGAACGGCCAGGTCGCCCAGTAGGGCACGACGGCCAGCCAGTGCGCCGTCTCGACCACCACCCGCTCGCCCGAGGCCGCCTCGCGCTCGACGTAGTCGAGCAGCATCGGCCGGCCGTGGGCTGCGAACCAGGCGCGCTGTTCGCGGTCCTCGGTGGCGGCTTCGTTGGGCAGGTAGTCGGTGGCCCAGATCTGGCCGTGCGGGTGCGGCTGCGAGCAGCCCATCAGCGCGCCCTTGTTCTCGAAGACCTGCACCCACGGGTAGGTCTGGCCGAGTTCGGCGCTCTGCGTGCACCAGGTGTCGATGACGCCGCCGATCGCCGCCAGCGACAGCTCGGGCAGCGTGCGCGCGTGGTCCGGCGAGAAGCAGATCACCCGGCTGGTGCCGCGGGCGGTGGTGGCCTGGAACAGCGGGTTGTCATGGGCCGGCGCTTCGGGCGCATCGGACAGCAATGCCGCGTGGTCGTTCGTGAAGACAAACGTCCCCGTGTAATCCGGATTCACGTCGCCGCTGACCCGCGTGTTGCCGGCGCAGAGATAACAGCCCGGATCGTGCGACGGCAGCACCGCGTCGGAGGTTTCCTCTTGCTGCCCCTGCCACGGCCGCTTGGCGCGGTGCGGCGAGACGAGCACCCACTGGCCGGTCAGCGGGTTGCGGCGGCGGTGGCTGTGGTCGGCGGGATCAAACACGTTCCAGCCTCACGAGGAATGCGGTTTCCGCCTGCGTGCGCGGCATCGGCAGCCCGGCGTGGGCCAGCCAGGCGCCGTCGAGCACGAGGCCTTCGGGGGTGTTGATCGCGTCGAAGAAGGGCGCCGTGTGGTGGCGTCCGGTCGGGCGCACGGTGCCGGCGGGCAGCACCTCGCGCACGCGGTAGCGCGCCGCGGGGTCCAGCATCGGCAGGCGCAGCGTCGGCGTGTAGCGGTGGCTGCTCGGCAGCGGACGCAGCACCAGCAACACCAGATCGCTGGACGCCTCGTCGCCGTGCAGCTGCCAGCGCAGGCCGTCACCGCCTTCGCCGAGCCAGACGCGGCCGTGGTGCAGCCGGTCGCGCAGTTGCTTGTAGACGTCGATCCAGCCGCGCAGCTCGGCGGTGTCCGCGTCGTTCAGTTGCCGCACGTCGAGTTCGACGCCGAAGTGCCCCGGCAGTGCGACCGCAGCGCGGAAGGCCATCGACTGCGTGCGCCCCGTCGTGTGCGAGGGCGCGGTGCCGACGTGGGCGCCCATGATCTCGGGCGGGAAGAACTGCAGGAAGCCACGCTGGATGTCGACCCGCGACAGCGCGTCGATGCAGTCGCTGGTCCAGACGCGGTGCGTATGGCGCAGCACGCCGAAGTCGATCCGGCCGCCGCCGCCGGAGCAGCTCTCGATCTCGACGTTCGGGTGGGCGGCGCGCAGGCGGTCCATCAGCGCGTAAGCGGCGTGGATCTGCGCCCGGTAGCCGGCGGTGCCGTTGGCGAGTCCGGCCGGAGCGAGGTCGCGGTTCAGGTCCCACTTCAGGTAACCGATCGGGTGCGCGGCGAGCAGCGCGGCGATCTTCTCGAACAGGTAATCGCTGGCCTCGGGCCGGGCGATGTCGAGCACGAGCTGGTTGCGCGCCGTCAGCAGCGGGCGGCCGGCGATCTGCAGCGCCCACTCGGGGTGCGCGCGGAACAGGTCGCTGTCCGGGTTGACCATCTCCGGCTCGACCCACAGGCCGAATTCCATGCCGAGCGCGTTCACATGCGCGATCAGCTCGCCCAATCCGTTCGGAAACTTGGTTTCGTCCGGCCACCAGTCGCCCAAGGCGGCGCGGTCGTGGTGGCGGCCGTGGAACCAGCCGTCGTCGAGCACAAAACGTTCGATGCCGACCGCGGCCGCGGCGGTCGCGAGTTCCTGGACCGGTCCGGGATGGACATCGAAGTAGAAGCCTTCCCAGGTGTTCAGATGCACCGGCCGCGGCTTCATCGCGCCACCCGGCCAGTTCAGCCGGCGGCGCAGTTCGGTGTGGAAATTGGCGGCCAGCCCGTTCAGGCCGGCGGTCGAGCAGGTGGCGACCAGCTCCGGCGAGTGCAGCGCCTGCCCCGGCAGCAACCGGCCTTCACCGGGCGCGAGCCATTCGCCCATCTGCCACTGGTAGAGGCCGTCGTGCAGCCATTCGACCGTCTGCTGGTGGTTGCCGGACCACGCCAGGTGCGCGCCGAAGACAAGGCCGGTGTCGTCGGTGGTGCCCGGTGTCGTGACGACCGCGCCGGGGAAGCAGTCGTGGCTGGTGCGCCCGCGCCGGCTTTCCTTGCGCCACAGGCTGCGCGTCAGCGGGTCGACCTGGAGCATGAACTCGTGGACATGCTGCCCCGCATACGAGCGCACGTTGTCGCAATGCCCCGGCAGCTGCAGCGTGCCGGCGGCGAGCCACTGCACGTCGAGCGGCGCGTCGCCCAGGTTGTGCAGCACCGACTGCAGCACCAGCACGTCGGACGCCGCGTCCAGCCGCAGCGTCAGGTCCAGCCGCAGCCGGGCCACGTCGTCGTGCAGGTGCAGGCAGAGGGCCGAGCCGGCCGCGTCCTGCTGCAGCCACTCGACATCGCAGCGGGTGAAGGCCTGCGCGAAGTCCTGCCCGTCGCGGTGGGCGAGCAGCGCGCTCTGGCCGAACCAGCCGACGCCGAAGGTCGGCGCCACCGTCAGCGGCTGGTCGAAGTCGAGCATGAACGACGGCAGCGGGCGCGTGTCGCGCAGCGCGGCGCCGGGGGTGGCGCCCTCCGGCAGGCGCGGTCCCCAGTAGCGCCACAGCGGCGCTTCGTCGGGCGGGCATTCGAGCACGACGCTGCTGCGCCGGCTGTGGAGGATCAGGTAGTCGCGGGTCATGTCAACGGGATCAGACAGGCGGTCAGCCCTTGGACGCGCCGAGCGTGAGGCCGGCGATGAATTGCTTCTGCATCAGGAAGAAGATCAGCACCGGCGGCAGCGCGGCGACGATCGAGCCCGCCGACACCAGGTGCCACTGCGCCACCCAGATGCCGTTGAGCGACTTCAGCCCGCCGGTGACCGGCATCGCGTGGTCGCCCTGGATCAGCACGGTGGACCAGAAGTAGTCGTTCCAGATGAAGGTGAAGACCAGCACCGACAGCGCCGCCAGCGCCGGGCGCACCAGCGGCAGCACGACCTTCCAGAAGATCTGCCACTCGCTCGCACCCTCGATGCGCGCCGCCTCGATCAGCTCGTGCGGCAGGTCGCGGATGAAGTTGCGCATGAAGAAGGTGCAGAAGCCCGTCTGGAAGGCGATGTGGAACAGCACCAGCCCGCCGATCGAGTCGTACAGCCCCATGCGCAGGCTCAGGTCGCGCACCGGCACCATCAGGATCTGGAACGGGATGAAGTTGCCGCCGACGAACAGGAAGAACACCGCCAGGTTGGCCTTGAAGCGGTAGGTGCCCAGGGCGAAACCGGCCAGACAGCTCAGCGCGACGGCGCCGAGCACGGTCGGGATGGCCACCAGCAGGCTGTTGACGATGTAGCGGGCGATCGGCGTGTTGCGGAAGACGGCCGAGTAGTTCTCGATCACCTGCCACTCGGTCGGCCAGCCCCAGTAGTTGCCGCCGGCGATGTCGCCCTGGCCGCGGATGGAGGTCAGCGCTACCGCGATGATGGGCAGCAGCCAGACGACGAGCGCGACGGGCAGACCGAGCTTGTAGAGCGCCTGGGTGACCGGCGAGGTCTTGGCGAGCGGGGTGGGAAACATCAGCCGAGTTCCTTCTCTTGCTGGTAGATGCGCCAGAGCACGAAGGTGATGTAGACCAGCATGATCGAGAACAGCACGGTGGCGATGGCGGTGCCGTAGCCCATGCGGTAGCCGTACTCGCTCAGGGCCTGCTCGTACATGTAGTACGCCAGCACGCGCGAGGAGCCGTAGGGGCCGCCGGAGGTCATGATCGACACCATGTCGAAGCTGCGCAGCGAGCCGATGATGGTGACGACGACGGCGATGAAGGTGGCGGGGCGCAGCTGCGGCAGCACGATGTGCCACAGCATCGACCAGCCCTTGGCGCCTTCGAGCCGCGCCGCCTCGATCAGGTCGGGGCGGACGTTGTTCAGGCCCGTGAGGTACAGGATCATGCAGTAGGCGATCTGCGGGTACAGGCCCGCGGCGATGATGCCGTAGGTGACCAGGTGCTCGTCCGACAGCACGGCCACCCCCGGCATGCCCAGGGCCGCCAGGATCTGCGTGAACAGCCCGTTGGTCGGGTTGTAGAACCAGGTGAACACCAGGCCGATGACGACCTGCGAGATCACGAAGGGGAAGAAGAACATCGACTTGACGAGGCGGATGCCCGTCACGGTCTGGTTCAGGAACAGCGCCAGCCCCAGGCCGATCGGCACCGACAGCAGGAACAGGACGAGCCAGACCAGGTTGTTCTTCAGCGCGGTGCGGAAGTCGGGGTCGCTGTACAGCTCGACGTAGTTGGCGATGCCGATGTACTTCGCCTCGCCCAGCCCGTCCCAGTCGTGGAAGCTGATCGCGATCGACTCGAAGATCGGCACGATCACGTAGGTGCCGAACATCAGCAGCGCTGGCAGCAGGAACAGCCAGGGGGCGAGCTGGCGCTGGTGGCGGGTCCACCAGGAGAACTGCGGTGGGGGAGCGGGGGAGGACATCGGCGAGGGGGGAGCGGAGGTGGGTTCCCGCTTGCGCGGGAATGACGGCGGTGGGGGTGGTCGCGGTGGCGGGTGGTGGCGGGGGGGCGGTCTGGCCAGCCCCCCGCGTGGCCCGGACGGGCTTACTTGTAGACGCGCTGGCGGACCTGCTCCAGCCGCTCCAGCACTTCCTTGCGCGTTTCCGGCTTGACCATGTAGCGCTGGAAGCCTTCCATGCCGGCCTTGGCCATCTCGGCGGGCGCGTCGCGGTCATAGAACTGGCCGAGCGCGTAGGCGTTCGACAGCATCGCGAAGCCGTCCTTCAGGTAGACGTCGGTCGGCTTGGTGGCGTCCTTGTTGACCGGGAGCTGGCCGAGGATGGCGTTGACCTCGCCCTGCACCTTGGCGCTGGCGGCATAGGCCAGGAAGCGCCTGGCGTCGACCTTGTTCTTCGCCTTGGCGGGGATGTGGATGGTGTCGGTCGGGGCGTCCTCGGCCATCGGGACGTTGTTGATCTTCGGGAACTGCATGAAGCCGAGCTGGGCTTCGGTCAGGCCGCCCTTCTTCATCGGATCGACGGCGAAGTTGCCCATCAGGTACATCGCAGCCTCGCCCTTGACGAAGGCGGGCAGCGCGTCCTGCCAGTCGTAGGAGGCGTGGTTGGCCAGGAAGTAGCCCGGCTTGGTCAGGTCGTCCCAGCGGTCGAACACTTCCTGCACGCGCTTGTCGGTGTAGGGCACCTTGCCGGCGGTGAGGTCCATGTGGAACTCGTAGCCGTTGACGCGCATGTTCAGGTAGTCGAACCAGCCGCCCGTGGGCCACAGCGCCTTGGTGCCGATGGCGAACGGCGTGACACCCGCGGCCTTGAGCTTGGCGCTGGCTGCGATCAGCTCCTTCCAGTCCTTGGGCACGGCGATGTTGTTCTTCGCGAAGATGTCCTTGCGGTAGTAGATGCCCCACTGGTAGTAGGTGTAGGGCACGCCCCACTGCTTGCCCTTCTGGGTCATCGACGCGGCGGCGCTCTTGAGCTGGGTGCCGAGGTTTTCCTTGGTCCAGACGTCGGAGACGTCTTCGAACAGGCCGGCGTTGACGAACGGGGCCATGCGGTTGCCGGCGTACCAGGTGACGATGTCCGGTGCCTCGGCGCTCAGGAAGTTGCGGATCGAGGTCTTGAAGCCTTCGTGGTCGAAGGTGTTGATCTTGACGGTCACGTCCGGGTTGGCGGCCATGAAGCCCTTGGCCATCGCTTCCCACGCGGCCTTGGGTGCCGGGTCGGAGGCGTCGGTGTTGATGACGAGCGTGCCGGCCTGCGCGGCGCAGGCAGCGGCTGCCAGTGCCAGCACGCTGAAGCGGGCGGCGAGCGTGGTGAGGTTCTTGTGCATCTGTCTGTCTCCTGGGGAGTCCTGTGGTGAAGTCATGCCTGCCAGATCGCCATCGCTCTGGGGGGCAGGTGCGCGCCGCCCAGCACGGGCGTCGCGATCGGCGTGGGCGTCCAGTCCAGCGCCAGATCCGAGAAATTGAAGGCCAGCGTCAACCCGCCGGCGCGGCTGATGCGCAGGCCGTCAGGCAGCGGTGCCACGGCGAGTCCCGCGTCAGCGGCGGCGCCGGCGAACACGGCCTGCCAGCCCGCCGCGTCCAGCCAGCCGGCGAGGTAGCGCACCGGGCCGTTGCGGGTGAGGGCGGGGCGGCCATCAGCGAACGAGGCCAGTGCTTCGGCGCCGTGCAGCGCGAGGTCTTCGCGCCAGCGGGTGACCGTGACAGTGGCTGCGGCGTCGTCCAGCGCCACCGGCTCGACCACGCCCGGCGGCAGCGACGCGACCCGCGTCACCTGCACCCCCGCCAGCGCGGCGAGCGGCCCCGGCGGCAGCAGTGCCCCCCAGCCGTCATCGCCAACATCGCCGTCATCCCCGCGCACGCGGGGACCCACCCCCGCCACCGACGTCTCGAACCGTGGGTGCCCGCTTTCGCGGGCATGACGGTGGGGAGTGGGGAACGACAGGTTCACCGACTTGCTGCCCGCCCGCGGTCCGAGCACGATCTGCGCGCCGCTGGCCGCCGCCGTGGTGAGTGCGGCTTGCAGCGCCGCACCGACATGCAGCGCCGCCGGCAGCACGATCAGCCGGTAGCCCGACAGGTCCGGCGCCCCGCCCGTGCCCGCCCGCGGCCCGACGATGTCCACGTCCAGCCCGAGCTGCCGCAGCCCGCTGTAGGCGCGGAAGCTCAGCTCCAGCGGGTTGTAGTCGGCGCCCTGCGGCTGGATCTGCGCCATCCACAGCGCGTCGTAGTCGAACACCAGTGCCACATCAGGCCGCACCGGCAAGCGCGGCGCGTTCGTGAGCACGCCCCGCCCGGTCAGCGCCGCCAGCTCCGCGCCGACCTGCGCCGCTTCGAGCGCCCCTTGGTCTTCGGACGAGTCCGGGCGCAGCAGGCCCGTGTGCATCTGCTCCTGTGCAAACGGCGCCTGCCGCCAGCGGAAGTAGCTCACTACCTCGGCGCCGTGCGCGAAGGCCTGCCAGGTCCACAGCCGCACCGTGCCGTCGTGCGGCGCCGGGTTCCAGTGCGCCCAGTTCACCGGGCCGGGCTGCTGCTCCATCACCCACCAGCGGCCGTCGCTGCGACCGTCCGCACCCCGGCACATGCCGCGGTACAGGTCGTGGTGGAACGACGGGATGTCCGGGTGCCCGGTCCGTGCCCAGCGCGCCTTTTCCTCGGCGCTGAGGAAGAACATCTGCGTGAAGCCGAGCGGGTAGCTGTCCCAGGTGGCGATGTCGAGGTCCGCCGCCACGTCGTGGTGGTCGAACTCGGTGAAGAAGCCCATGAAGTTGTGCGACACCGGCCGCCCCGGCGACAGCGCGCGCAGGATCGCCACCTGCTCCCGGTTGAATGCCACCACCTCGTCGGAGGCGAAGCGGCGCCAGTCGAGCCGGTGCGCCGGGTGCGCCTCCGTCACGGTCAGCGCAGGCAGGTCGATCTCGTCGAAGCTGCGGTAGACCTGGCTCCAGAACACCGTGCCCCAGGCGTCGTTGAGCGCGTCGATCGTCGTATAGCGCGCGGCCAGCCAGCGCCGGAAGCCCTGCCGCGCCGACTCGGACAGGCTCAGCACGGTGTCATGGCAGCCGTACTCGTTGTCGGTCTGCCAGGCGACCACGGCGGGGTGCTGGCCGTAGCGCTCCGCGACTGCGCGGCTGATGCGGCGCGACTCGGCGCGGTAGCCGGCGTGCGAGAAGCAGTAGTGCCGCCGCGAGCCGAAGCCGCGCGGGCGGCCCTGCAGGTCGATCGCCACCATGTCCGGCATCCGGTCGACCAGCCACTTCGGCGGCGTGGCGGTCGGCGTGCACATCACGACGCCGAGCCCGGCCGCGTGCAGCGTCTCGACCGCCTCGTCCAGCCAGTCCCAGGTGAAGACACCCGGCTCGGCTTCGATCACGCTCCACGCGAATTCCGCGATCCGCACGACGCGGATGCCCATCGCGTGCATGCGGCGCGCGTCCTCGGCCCATTGCGCGCGTGGCCAGTGTTCGGGGTAATAGCAGACACCCAGTTGCATGTCGGTCTCTCGGCGGAATCAGCGGGGATCGGCGGTGATCAGGCGGCCTGCGGCAGCGACTGGTCCTGGTCGGGGATGCAGCGGGTGAGCGCCAGGCCCTGCGCGTCGAACAGGTGCAGCGTGTCCGCCGGCAGGCCGATCGCCAGGCGGTGGCCGGTGGAGGCGTGCGCGTGGCCGGGGGCCTTGGCGACCAGCGACTCGATGCTGCCATCCGCGCCTTCCATGTAGAGGAAGGTCGACTCACCCAGCCGCTCCTGCCACTGCAGCGGGCGCACGATGTGCTGCACCGCGGTTCCAAGCTGCGTGTGCTCCGGACGCACGCCGAGCGTGACCGGCGCACCGGGCTGCAGCCGCCGCGCATCGACCGCCGCGCGCAGCGTCTCGCCGCTGCTCAGGCGCACCATGGCGTGGTCCGGGGCGCTGCTGACCAGCGTGCCGGGCAGGAAGTTCATCTTGGGCGAGCCGATGAAGCCGGCCACGAACAGGTTGCGCGGGCGGTGGTACAGCTCCAGCGGCGTGCCGCACTGGGCGACCGAGCCGTCACGCGCCACCGCTTCGCCGGTGTTGAGCAGCAGGATGCGGTCGGCCAGCGTCATCGCCTCGACCTGGTCGTGGGTGACGTAGACGGTGCTCGCCTTGCCGAAGTCGCGGTGCAGCTTGGCGATCTCGAAGCGGGTCTGCACCCGCAGCGCGGCGTCCAGGTTGGACAGCGGCTCGTCGAACAGGAACACCCCCGGCTCGCGCACGATGGCCCGGCCGATCGCCACGCGCTGGCGCTGGCCGCCGGAGAGCGCCTTGGGCTTGCGGTCGAGCAGGTGGTCGAGCTGCAGCACCTTGGCCGCCGCCATCACCTTCTCGCGGATCACCGCCTTGTCGACCTTGGCCAGCCCCAGCCCGAAGGACATGTTCTCGTACACCGACATGTGCGGGAACAGCGCGTAGGTCTGGAACACCATCGCCACGCCGCGGTGCGCGGGCGGCACGTCGTTCATCGTCACCCCGCCGATCTGCAGCTCGCCGCCGGTGATGTCCTCCAGCCCCGCGATCATGCGCAGCAGCGTCGACTTGCCGCAGCCCGAGGGCCCGACGAAGACGCAGAACTCGCCCTGCGCGATGTGCAGGTTCACGTCCCGGATGACGGGGGCGTGGTCGCCATAGGCCTTGAAGACAGATTTCAGTTCGATGTTCGCCATGCACCGATTCTGCTGCTAATAATATTAGCGATAATCGGTGAAAACCCCGAGACGAACCCGCCCCCGGGGTTCTGGGTCAGGCGTGGCGGCGCACCGTCTGGCGCTCGACCAGCGGGCAGTCGATCTTGATCAGGTGGCGCCGGCTGGCGCGCTGTGCGGCTGGCGTGTCGGCCGCCACCAGCAGGGCCTCGACCGCCGCACGCCCCATCTCGTAGTTGGGCAGCACCATCGTGGTCAGCGGCGGATGGGTGTGGCGCGAGATTTCCTGGTCGTCGTAGCCCATGACCGACACGTCGTCCGGCACCTTCAGGCCGAGCTGCGCCAGCGCCTCCATCGCGCCGAGCGCCATCAGGTCGTTGGCGCAGAAGAGGGCGGTCGGCGGGCGCGGTCCGGCCATCAGCGAGCGGGTGGCCTCGAAGCCGGTGCCCGACATCCAGTCGCCGTCGCGCACCAGCGCGGGGTCGAAGGGCAGGTCGGCGGTGGCCAGCGCGCGGCGGTAGCCCTTGATGCGGTCCTTGGCGGCCTCCATCCACGGCTCGCCGTTGATGAAGCCGATGCGGGTGTGGCCCATCGCGATCAGGTGTTCGGTCGCCGCGTGGCCGCCGCCGACCTCGCCGGGCACGATGGTGGGCAGCTTGTGCTGCTCGTCGTGGCAGTTCAGCAGCACCACGGGCACGGTGCCCAGCCGGTGCACCAGGGCGGGCGGCAGCGCCACTTCCCGGGTGAAGATGGTCGAGTAGACGATGCCCAGCAGCGCCGGGTGCATCGCCAGCATCTCGATGGCGGCGGCCTCCTGCTCGGCATTGCCGCGGGTGACGGCCACGCTGACCACGCAGTCGTGCGTCCAGGCTGCGTCCCGCGCGCCATCGACGCTGACGACCGGGTGCGGGCTGGTCGAGATCTCGTCGACCAGGTAGCCGATCAGGTTGCGGCGCACGCCCGGCACGCCCGGGGCGGCGGGAATGGCCGCAGCGGGCGCCGGCGCTTCCCGCCGCGGCAGCCGGTAGCCCAGCTCCATCGCCACGCCCAGCACCTTGCTGCGGGTCTCGGCCGACAGCCGCGCGCCGGTCATGTTGTTCAGCACCATCGACACGGTCGATTGCGACACACCGGCGGCCTGGGCCACGTCGGTCATCGTCGGTCGGCGGGTGGGCATCGGGGCGGGTTTGCGGGTGGTCACGGCGGGTGGGGTGGCGCGGGCGTGGTCTGGATTCCCGATGGTACCCAAGCCGGCAGCCCGACCTGGTAATCGTCGCCGATGATGGCGTGCTAATAATTGGTGATAACCCCCATTGCCGGAGTGCCTCCCCGGTCCTTAGAGTCCGCTTCACTGAAAACTAACGCGAGTTAGTTGCGTTGCCAGATGGTCTGGTCGCCGCCGCCACCCGAGGAGTTGCCATGTCCGCTGTCCCCCGTCCGCCCTCGGCGTTCGGACCGAATCGCCGGCGCGAGACGCTGACGGCGTTCGGGCTGGTGCTGCCGGCGCTGATCGGCTTCGTGCTGTTCTATGCATGGCCGGCATGGCGGGCGGTGGAGATCAGCCTGACCGACTGGAACCTGCTGCGCGAGCCCAACTGGGTCGGGCTGGACAACTACGTGAAGCTCTGGGGCGACGAGCGTTTCTGGCGCGGCATGCAGCTCTCGGCCTGGTACGTGGCCTTCAACATCCCCATGCAGACGGTGCTCGGGCTGTTCCTGGCGGTGGTGATGGACCGGCTGGCGCGCTCGCTGTTCATCAAGGCGGTGGTGCTGCTGCCCTATCTGCTGTCGAACGTGCTGGTGGCGCTGATGTGGCTGTGGCTGCTGGACCCGCTGCTGGGCGGTGTCAACGCGCTGCTGACGTGGAGTGGCATCGGTCACCAGCCGTTCTTCGCTGGCGAAACACAAGCGCTCGCCACGGTGGCGGCGGTCAACATCTGGCGCCACATGGGGCTGGTGGCGCTGCTGTTCCTGGCCGGGCTGCAGAACATTCCGCGCTACCTCTACGAGGCCGGCGCGCTCGAAGGCGCCACCGAGTGGCAGATGTTCTGGCGCATCACGCTGCCGCTGCTGCGCCCGGTGATGGTGTTCGTGCTGGTGACCAGCGTCACGGGCTCGTTCCAGATCTTCGACACGGTGGCGGTGGCGACCAACGGCGGGCCGCTGGAGTCGACCCGCGTGATCGTCCACTACATCGTCCAGAACGCCTTCAGCTTCTACAAGATGGGCTACGCGTCGGCGATGTCGATGACGCTGTGCCTGGTGATGGTGCTCTACACGGTGCTGCAGATGCGCATCCTGCGCGCCAACGAAAACGACCTGGCCTGACACCATGAACCGCGGCATGAAACTCGATCCTTCCCGCGCCTTTGCCTGGGCCTGTCTGCTGGCGATGCTGGCGCTCACCGTGGTGCCGCTGTGGGTGGTGGTGAAAACCGCGCTCACGCCCTCGCAGGACGTGTTCAGCCAGGCCGCCCAGCTCTGGCCCGACACGCCGACGCTGCGCAACTTCACCCGCGTGCTCGGTCTCGTCTCGCACGAGGAGAGCCTGGCGATGGGCGGCTCGGGCGCCGAAGTGCATTTCCTGCGCGCGGTGGGCAACTCGCTGCTGTTCACCGGGATCATCGTCACGCTGCAGGTGCTGACCAGCTCGATGGCGGCCTATGCCTTCGCGCGGCTGCGGTTCCCGGGGCGCGAGCTGCTGTTCGGGCTGTTCGTCGCGTCGATGATGGTGCCGGGCGTGGTGACCTTCATCCCGAACTTCATCCTCATCAAGGACCTCGGCTGGCTCAACACCATGGCCGGCATGGTGGCGCCGTTCTGCCTGATGTCGGGCTTCGGGATCTTCTTCCTGCGCCAGTTCTTCCTGTCGATCCCGCGGGACCTGGAGGAGGCCGCGATCCTGGAAGGCGCCTCGCCGCTGCGGGTGTTCTGGCGCATCGTGCTGCCGCTGTCCACCGCGCCGCTGGCCACGCTGGCCATGCTCACCTCGATCAACATGTGGAACGAGTTCTTCTGGCCGTTTCTCGTGGCCAAGGACGAAACCATGCAGGTGCTGACCGTCGCGCTGCAGTCCTTCAAGTCCCAGACCCCGCAAGGCTCGCCCGACTGGAGCGGCCTGATGGCTGCCACCGCGCTGGCCGTGGTCCCCGTGCTGGTGCTGCTGTTCCTGTTCGGCCGCAAGGTGGTCGAGTCGGTGCAGTTCAGCGGCAGCAAATGAGTCGCCATTCCCCCGCCCCCGCCCCCGCACCTCACCCACCGAAGATGGAGACAAGCCGATGAAGAACCCCCACATCA
This sequence comes from Sphaerotilus montanus, assembly GCF_013410775.1. Taxonomy (NCBI): domain Bacteria; kingdom Pseudomonadati; phylum Pseudomonadota; class Betaproteobacteria; order Burkholderiales; family Sphaerotilaceae; genus Sphaerotilus; species Sphaerotilus montanus. Next base: position 2,922,797 of record NZ_JACCFH010000001.1, read on the forward strand.
CCCTGGCCGTGGCCACCCTGCTCGCCGCTGCCGGCAGCGCGCACGCCGTCGAGATCAAGTACGTCCTGTGGGACTCGAACCAGCGCCCGGCTTACCAGAGCTGCGCCAACGAGTTCCAGAAGGCGAACAAGGACATCACCGTCAAGATCACCCAGCAGGGCTGGGACGACTACTGGACCGGCATCTCCACCGGCTTCATCTCCGGCACCGCCCCGGACGTGTTCACCAACCACCTCGCCAAGTACCCCGAGTTCGCCAAGAACAACCAGCTGGTGGATCTGGCGCCCTTCATCCAGCGCGACAAGGTCGACATCGGCCTCTACGCCGCCGGCCTCTACGACATCTGGGGCCGTGGCGGCAAGCAGTTCGGCCTGCCCAAAGACTGGGACACCATCGGCATGATCGTCAACATGGACCTGGCCAAGAAGGCGGGCGTGTCGGCCGCCGATCTGCAGAACATGACCTGGAACCCGAAGGACGGCGGCAGCTTCGAGCAGGTCGTCAAGAAGCTCACCACCGACGCCGCCGGCAACAGCGCCGCCTCGGCCAAGTTCGACAAGAGCAAGGTCGCGGTCTACGGCTACCAGAACCCGGGCTCGGGCGGCATGATGGGCCAGACCGAGTGGAGCCACTTCGCGGTGTCGAACGGCTTCAAGTTCCAGGACAAGCCGTGGGACGCGAAGTACTACTACGACGACCCGAAGCTGGCCGAAACGATGGGCTGGCTGGCGGGTCTGCCGGGCAAGGGCCTGTCGGCCACCGCCGAGGACGTGAGCAAGCTCGGCTCCGACGCGATGTTCATCGCCGGCAAGGCCGCGATCGTGCCGCAGGGCTCCTGGATGATCACCCACTTCGCCAGCAACGCGAAGTTCCCCTACGCCTGGGTGCCGCTGCCCAAGGGCCCGATCGGCCAGCGCGCCACCATGTTCAACGGCCTCGCGGACTCGATCTGGGTCGGCTCGAAGAACAAGGAAGAGGCGTGGAAGTGGGTCAAGTTCCTCGGCTCGGCCGCCTGCCAGGACATTGTCGCCAGCGCGGGCGTCGTGTTCCCGGCGGTGAAGGGCATGCCGGAGAAGGCCATCGCCGCCCAGAAGGCCAAGGGCGTCGACTCGTCCGCCTTCCTGGAAATGACCAAGGGCAAGACCTTCCTGGCCCCGATCGCCGACAACGGCTCGCAGGTCAACGACATCATGGACAACGCCATGCAGGCCATCCTGCGCGGCAAGGGTGAGGCCGCGACGATCCTGAAGGACGCGGGCGCCAAGGCCAACGCTGCCGTCAAGCAGTAAGTCCGTCCCTCTGCATTCTGTCTCCTCGGGCCTTCGCCGGCCCAGGTTCACCGGCCCGTCACGTCCAGTCCGGGCCGGTTTTTTCTTTCAAGTCTTCAAGGACACCGTTTTCATGACCGCCCCGAACCGCCGCCTGAAGATCACGCTCATCGGTGCCGGCAGCACCGTGTTCACCCGCAACCTGCTGGGTGACCTGCTGTCGTACCCGGAACTCGCCGGGGCCGAGATCGCGCTGCACGACATCGACGCCCACCGCCTCGGCCTGTCCGAGCAGGTCGCACGCCGCATCGCGGGCGCGCTCGGTGTCTCGCCCGTCATCACCGCCAGCACCGACCGCCGCGCCGCGCTCGACGGCGCCCGCTTCGTGCTGAACACGATCCAGGTCGGCGGCTACAAGCCCTCCACCGTCACCGACTTCGAGATCCCGAAGAAGTACGGCCTGGAGCAGACCATCGGTGACACGCTGGGCATCGGCGGGATCATGCGCGGGCTGCGCACCATCCCCGTGATACTCGACATGCTGCGCGACATGGAGGAGGTCTGTGCGGACGGCGCCGTCCACCTGAACTACGTCAACCCGATGGCGATGATCACCTGGGCGCTGAACCGCGCGTCCACGCGCATCCCGACCATCGGCCTGTGCCACAGCGTGCAGCACACCGCGGCCGAGCTGGCCCGTGACCTCGGCATTCCGGTGGAGGAGATCGACTACCACTGCGCCGGCATCAACCACATGTCGTTCTACCTGCGCTTCGAGCACCGCGGGCAGGACCTGTACCCGCGCCTGCGCGAGATCCAGCGCGAAGGCCGCATGCCCGACTGGAACCGCGTGCGCTACGAGATGCTGCACCAGCTCGGCCACTTCCCGACCGAGTCGAGCGAGCACTTCAGCGAGTACGTGCCCTGGTTCATCAAGCAGGGCCGCGAGGATCTGCTGAAGAAGTTCAACATCCCGCTCGACGAATACCCCGGTCGCTGCCAGGTGTTCGAACACGCCTGGCCCTACATCGAGCGCGAGCTGCAGACCCCCGGTTCGCAGGACAGCGCCGCGCTGCTGGCGCAACTGCGCGCGGCGGACATCCACGTCATGCCGCGCGAGATCGACGGTGCCGGCCAGATGATCGACGGCCTGCGCCAGATCACGCGCAGCGTCGAATACGGCAGCGCGATCATCCATTCCATCGTCACCGGCCAGCCGCGGGTCATCAACGGCAACGTGCTCAACGACCGGCTGATCGACAACCTGCCGGAGGGTTGTGCCGTCGAGGTGCCGTGCCTGGTCGACCACAACGGCGTGCAGCCGACGCGCATCGGACGCTTGCCGGTGCAATTGGCGGCATTGATGCGCACGAACGTGAACGTGCAGGAACTGGTCGTGGAGGCCATCCTCGGCCAGCGTGGGGACCATGTGTACCATGCCGCGATGCTCGACCCGCACACTGCGGCGACGCTCGACCTGTCGCAGATCCGCGCGATGGTCGATGAGCTGCTGACGGCCCACCGCGCGGTGCTGCCGGAGTTCCTTCACCCCTGACGATCCGATCCCGCCATGCCGCCAGCCCCGCTCCTGACCACGTCGCCCACCAGTGCCGAGGTGGCCAGAAAGGCGGGGGTGTCGCGCACGACGGTGTCTTTCGTGCTCAACGACGTGCGCGACCGCGGCATCAGCGAGGCCACCCGCGTCCGCGTGCTCGCCGTCGCGGAGGAACTCGGTTACCGCCCCAACATCGCGGCGCGCACGCTGGCCGGCGGTGCCTCGGCCACGGTCGGTCTGGTGATGCCGCAGGCGGCACACCTCTACGACGACGTCTTCCTGGCCCACCTCGTCGGCTCGATCAACGAGGCCTGCCACCGGGCCGGCCTGAAGATGCTGATCGAGTCCACCGACGGCGAGGGCCGCGAGCCGGGCGGCTTCGTCGACCTGGTGCGCAGCCGGCGCATCGACGGGCTGGTCGTCGTCAACCTGCGCCGCAGCGAACACGACCACCTGCGCCAGCTGGCCGCGGCCGGCATCCCGCTGGTCGTGCTCGGCAGCGGCCGCGACGGCACGGGCGACTTCCACACCCTCGGCACCGACAACCACCGCGGCGCCATGCTCGCCGTGAACCACCTGCTCGACCTCGGCCACCGCTGCATCGCGCACGTCGGCTTCGCGCCGTCGGAGTTCCATTCGGTCAGCGGGCGTGAAAGCGGCTGGCGTGATGCGCTGGTCGCGCGCGGCATCACGCCGGAGCCGTCCTGGGTCGCGCATGCCGACATCAGCGCCGAGAGCGGCTGGCACGCCACGCGCGCGCTGCTGGCGCGTGGTGTGCCGTTCACGGCGCTGTTCGTCGGCAACGACACGGTGGCCTTCGGCGCGCTGCGGGCGTTGCGCGAGGCCGGACGGCGCGTGCCGGACGATGTGGCGGTGGTCGGCTACGACGACCTGCCGCTGGCGCCGTTCGCCGCGCCGCCGCTGACGACAGTCCGCACCGACCCGATCCGGCACGGGCGCGAGGCGATGGAGATGCTGCTGGCGCTGATGGCGGGGCAGGGCGGGGAGGTCACGCACCGGGAGATCGGGGCGGCGCTGGTGGTGCGGGCGTCGTGTGGCGCCGAACGGGAGATGCGGGCATGAACACGACGACCTTGCTGCGCGCGGTGCGTGCCGACATCACGACGCTTTCCGTGGACGCGATCGTGAACGCCGCCAACTCCTCCTTGCTCGGCGGCGGCGGCGTGGACGGCGCCATCCACCGGGCGGCCGGCCCCGACCTGCTGCACGAATGCCGCCTGCTCGGTGGCTGCAAGACGGGCGACGCGAAGCTGACCCGGGGCTACCGCCTGCCGGCCCGGTTCATCGTCCACACGGTCGGCCCGGTCTGGCGCGGTGGGGAGCAGGGCGAGCTGGCACTGCTGGTGTCCTGCTACCGCCGCTCGCTCGAACTGGCGCGTGCGGCGGGTGCCACGTCCATCGCGTTCCCGAGCATCAGCACCGGCATCTACGGCTACCCGATCGAGCAGGCGGCGCCGATCGCAGTGCAGACCGTCCGCGCGGCCTTGCGGGACGATGACCCGATCCGGGAGGTCGTGTTCTGCTGCTTTTCGGCGGCGGACCTGGGCGTGTACGCGCGGTTGATCGCGGCGGCGGCATGACCCTGGCGCTGCCGAGTGTCCGGATCGAGTCCGAGCGTGTGCAGCTGGTCCCGATCCACGCCGGTTTCACGGCCGCGATGTTCGAAACCTTCAACGCCCGGGTCACCCGGTACATGCACCCGAAGCCGTCCGACACGGTCGAGGAGATGGGGCGGTTTGTCCGCGACTCGGTGGCCGAGCTGGCGGCGGGGACCAACCTGCAGATGGTGATCCTGTCCCGACCGGACGAGCAGTTCCTCGGCTGCATCGGGCTGCATGAACTCGACCGGCCTGACCCCGAGATGGGGCTCTGGCTGAAGGAGGCAGCACAGGGCCACGGCCTGGGGCGGGAGGCGGCCAGCGCGCTCATCACCTGGGCGCGGGCGCAGAACCGGTTCACGTGCATCCGGTATCCGGTGCACCGGCGCAACCTTGCCAGCCGAAAAATCCCGGCGTGCCATGGCGGCGTGATCGTCAAGGAGTTCAGGGCGATCAGCGGCAGCGGGGTTGAACTCGACCTTGTCGAGTACCGCATTCCCCTGCCGCCGAATGCCAGCGATGAGGCTGCCCGTAGACTCCCGGCATGACCGATCCTGTTGTCCGAATGGCCACGGCGCTCGCGCTGGCACTGGGGGCTGTGCCTGCACAAGCCGACGAAGTCCTCGTGGCCGTTGCCGCCAACTTTGCCGCCCCGATGACCCGTCTCGCCGAGGCGTTCACCGCCGCGACCGGACACACGCTCAAGCTCGCCAGCGGCGCCACCGGCAAGTTCTACAGCCAGATCGTGTCCGGGGCGCCGTTCGAGGTGCTGCTGTCCGCGGACGACACGACGCCGCGGCGCCTGATCGCCGAAGGGCACGCGGTGGCCGGCAGCGCGTTCACCTACGCAGTCGGGCAGCTGGTGCTGTGGAGCGCCACGCCCGGGCTGGTCGATGCACAAGGCGCAGTGCTCGCCTCCGGTCGTTTCCGGAAGATCGCCATTGCCAGCCCGAAGACGGCGCCGTACGGCCGTGCCGCGATGGAGGTGCTGGTCGCACGGGGACTGGAGGGGCCGCTGTCGCTGAAGCTGGTCACGGGTGAGTCGGTCGCGCAGGCCTACCAGTTCGTCGCCACCGGCAACGCCGAACTCGGCTTCGTCGCGCTGTCGCAGGTGAGCGTGCCGGGCAAGGCGCTGGTGGGGTCGATGTGGCGCGTGCCAGCCTCGCTGCACGCGCCGATGCGCCAGGACGCCGTGCTGCTGAAGGCAGGGGCGGGCAAGCCGGCAGCGGCCGCGCTGCTGCAGTGGCTGCGCAGCGAACCGGCGCAGGCGGTGATCCAGTCGTATGGCTATGCGCGCGGATGAGCGAGGATGAACGCGGATGAGCGATGCTGACTGGAGCGCCATCCGCCTGACCGCCACGCTGGCGGCGGTGACGACCGCGCTGCTGCTGCTGGTCGGCACACCACTGGCGTGGTGGCTGGCGCGCACCCGCTCGCGGCTGAAACCCGTCATTGGCGCCGTCGTGACGCTGCCGCTGGTGCTGCCGCCGACGGTGCTGGGCTTCTACCTGCTGCTGCTCACCGGCCCGCAGGGCGCGGTCGGGCAGATGACCGAGGCCTTCGGGCTGGGTCGGCTGCCGTTCACGTTCGGCGGGCTGGTGGTGGCGTCGGTGCTGTATTCGATGCCGTTTGTCGTGCAGCCGTTGCAGCAGGCTTTCGAGGCGATCCCCGAAGCCTTGCTCGAAGCCGCGGCGACATTGCGCGCCGGGCCGTGGGACCGCTTCGTCTCGGTCGCATTGCCGCTGGCCCGGCCGGGGCTGCTGACCGGCGCGGTGCTCGGCTTCGCGCACACGGTGGGCGAGTTCGGCGTGGTGCTGATGATCGGCGGCAACATCCCCGGCGAGACCCGCGTGCTGTCGGTGGCGATCTACGACCATGTCGAGGCAGCCGAGTTCGCCGACGCGCACCGGCTCGCGGCGGGCATGGTGGCCTTTGCGCTGGTGGTGCTGGTGACGCTCTACGCGATCCAGCGCTCGGCGCGCGCCGCGGAGACGCGGCGGTGATCGAGGCGCGGCTGACGCTGGCGCGGCGCGACTTCGCGCTGGAGGTGGCGCTGGCCTTGCCGTCGCAGGGCGTGAGCGCGCTGTTCGGTCCGTCTGGCTGCGGCAAGACGACGCTGCTGCGCGCGCTGGCCGGACTGGAGCGGGCGACCGGACGGGTCGCGTTGAACGACCAGACCTGGCAGGACGACACGGCCGGCGCCGTCTTCGTGCCGACCCACCAGCGCCCGATCGGCTACGTGATCCAGGAGGCGGCGCTGTTCCCGCACCTCGACGTGCGCCGCAACCTCGACTACGGCCAGCGCCGCATCGCCCCCGCCGAGCGCCGCATCGCGCTGGACCAGGCGGTGGACCTGCTCGGCATCGGCGCGCTGATGGACCGCCGTCCCGCCACGCTCTCCGGCGGCGAGCGCCAGCGCGTGGCCATCGCCCGCGCCTTGGCGACCAGCCCGCGGCTGCTGCTGATGGACGAGCCGCTGGCCGCGCTGGACGCGGCGCGCAAGGCCGAGATCCTGCCCTACCTCGAACGCCTGCACCGCGCGATGGCGCTGCCCATCGTCTACGTCACCCATGCGCTCGACGAGGTGGCGCGGCTGGCTGACTACCTCGTGCTGCTGCAGTCCGGGCGTGTGCTGGCCGAGGGCGGCGTGGCGGACCTGTTCGCCCGCACCGACCTGCCGCTGGGCCGGCAGGACGAGGTGGGCGTCGTGCTGGAGGCGACCGTTGCGGCGCACGACCTTCCCTACGGCCTGACGCGCATCGCCGTGCCCGGCGGCAGCCTGTGGCTCGGCGCGGTCGAGCAGCCGCCAGGCACGCCGGTGCGGGCCCGCGTGCTGGCCCGCGACGTCAGCATCGCCCGCGAGGCGCCGCAGCACAGCAGCATCCTGAACGTGCTGCCGGTGACGCTGGAGCGGCTGGAGGCCGAGGGGCGCACGGTGCTGCTGCGCCTGCGCCTGCGCCTGGGGGAGGGGGATGCCTCGGCGGCGACCACGCTGCTGGCCCGCATCACCCGCCGCAGCGCCGACACGCTGGCGCTGCAGGCCGGCGACCGGCTCCACGCCCAGATCAAGGGTGTCGCCTTGATGGGCTGACGGCCTGTTGCGCTGCGGCTCCCGTTTCCCGCCTGCCTCCCCCGTGTTTTCCCTCGTTAGGGGCCTGTACCCGGGGAGACCGCGTTGACAGTCCGAAATCGATTGCGCTAAATTGCCTCCTGCCGCAAGTAATACGATTTACTAGCGCCTTTCGCCCCCATTGCGCCCCCAAGCAACAACCCTCCCCGGAGTGAGACGATGAAGTTCAGCCCCAAGCTTCTGGCCGTGGCCGCCCTGCTGGCCGCCTCGCAGGCCGCCCTGGCCGCCGACGTGCTGCGTGTCTGGCACCACGGCGGTCGTGCCGACAACGAGCGCGAGCGCATGGCGCAGCTCATCGAGAAGTGGAACAAGGCCAATCCGTCCACGCCGGCCAAGCTGGAGATCCAGCCGGAAGGCTCCTACAACGAGCAGGTGCAGGCCGCAGCCCTGTCGGGCAACCTGCCGGATCTGCTGGACCTGGACGGCCCGAACTACGCCAACTACGCCTGGTCGGGCTACATCGCGCCGCTGAACGGCCTGGTCTCGGCCAAGACGCTGAGCGACATGCTGCCCTCGCTGATCAACCAGGGCACCTACCCGCCGGACGGCAAGGTCTACTGCCTGGGCCAGGGCGACTCGGGTCTGTCGATCTGGGGCCGCAAGTCGCTGCTGGAGGCCGCCAAGGTCCGCATCCCGAAGGGCGTCGATGACGCCTGGACGGCCGCCGAATTCGAGGACGCGCTGGCCAAGCTGTCCAAGCTGCCGGGCATGAAGTACGCGCTGGACGTCAAGCTCAACTACGGCCAGGGCGAGTGGTACACCTACGGCTTCAGCCCCTGGGTGCAGTCGATGGGCGGTGACCTGATCAACCGCACGAGCTGGAAGGCCGACGGCACGATGAACGGCCCGGCCGCCGTCAAGGCGCTGTCGCTGCTGCAGAGCTTCGTCAAGAAGGGTTACGTCGCCCCGGCCAGCGAAGGCGACGACAGCTTCTACGGCAAGAAGATCACCGCGCTGTCCTTCGTTGGTCACTGGATGTGGCCGGCGCACAGCAAGGCCTTCGGCAACGACCTCGTGCTGCTGCCGATGCCCAAGTTCGGCGCCAAGGCGGTCACCGGCAACGGCGGCTGGGCCTGGTCGATCAACAGCAAGAGCAAGCAGAAGGAAGCCACTGGCAAGCTGCTGGAGTTCCTGCTGAGCACGGACAACGTGGCCGAGCTGTCGACCGCGATGGGCGGCGTCCCCGGCGTGAAGTCGGCGGCCCCGAAGGTCGAGCTGTACAAGGCCGGCGGCCCGCTGTCGCTCTACATCGACCAGCTCGCCAAGGTCAGCGTCGCGCGTCCGGCCCACCCGGCCTACCCGACGATCACGGCGGCCTTCGCCAAGGCCGTGGCTGATGCAGTGGACGGCGGCGACGTGAAGAAGGCGCTCGACTCGGCGGCCAAGAAGGTCGACCAGGACATCGAGGACAACAAGGGCTACAAGCCGTTCGGCAAGTAAACCCCCTGCTGTACCGGGCCGGCGGTGGTGGTGCCGCCGGCCCGGTTTTTTTGAAGGATTCCCCATGCTTGCCGTGCGACAGCAGACCACGCTGCGCCCGTGGCTGTTTCTCAGTCCGGCGCTGGCGCTGATTCTGCTTTTCATCGTGCTGCCGTTCTTGTTGACGGTGGCCTTCTCCTTCACCGACCAGCGTCTGGTCCCCAATCCCAATGTGCCGACCGAGTGGATCGGCTGGCGCAACTACGCCCGGGTCTTCGAGAACGAGGACTTCGTGCGCACGCTGCTCAACACGGCGTATTTCACCGTGCTGGTGGTGCCGCTGCAGTGCGGCCTCGGCCTCGCGGTGGCGATGCTGATCAACACCAAGTTGCCGATGCGGCAGCTGTTCCGCGGCATCTACTTCCTGCCGACCGTGATCTCGATGGTCGTGGTCTCGGTGATCTGGTTCTCGCTGTTCCAGATGAGCGGCTTCTTCAACACGCTGCTGAACGCGCTCACCTTCGGCCTGGTCGATCCGGTGGACTGGCTCGGCAACCCGGCGACCGCCATGCCCGCGCTGGTGCTGATGTCGGCGTGGCAGGGCTTTCCGTTCCAGATGGTGGTCTATCTGGCGGGGCTGCAGAGCATCAACACCGACCTCTACGAAGCCGCGCGGCTCGACGGCGCCAACCGCTGGAACGAGTTCTGGCACATCACCATCCCGGGCCTGCTGAACACGCACATCCTGGTGGTGATGACGACGACCATCCTGGCGTTCAAGCTGTTCACCCAGGTCGAGCTGCTGACCAAGGGCGGCCCGTCCGGCGTCACCGACACGCTGGTGCGCTTCATCTACCTCACCGGCTTCCGCCAGGGCAAGGTCGGCATCGCGGCGGCGGCGGCGGTGGTGTTCTTCCTGATCGTGCTGGCGATCAGCCTGGTCCAGCGCCGCCTCGTCAAGGAAGAAAGGGCTGTCGAATGAGCACCCGTGTCGAACGACTGTTCCTGATGATCATCGCGCTTGCGCTGCTGGCCTTCGTGCTGGCGCCGCTGATGCTGATGGTCGCCACCTCGCTCAAGGCCGACGAGCAGCAGATCCTGCTCGACTTCGGCAACTGGCGCGCCTTCTGGGTCGACCCGTCGCAGATCTCGCTGGAGAACTTCCGGCAGGTGCTGAACGACACCACCTCGCCGGTGCCGCGCTACCTGATGAACTCGGCGCTGATCGTCGTGTGCATCGTCGTCTTCGGCGTGTTCGTGAACTCGCTGGCGGCGTATGCGCTGGCGCGGATCAGCTTTCCGGGGCGCAACTGGATCGTGATGGCGGTGATCTCGCTGATCATCATCCCGATGGAGGCGCTGGCGGTGCCGATGCTGCTGATGATGAACCAGGTCGGCTGGGTCGATACCTACCAGGCGCAGATCGTGCCGTTCATTGCCCACCCGTTCTCGATCTTCCTGTTCTACCAGTTCTTCGCCAAGATCCCGAAGGACTATGACGAGGCCGCGTTCCTCGACGGCGCCTCGCACCTGAAGATCTACTGGCAGATCATCATGCCGCTGTCGCTGCCGGCGATCGCGACCGTCGCGATCCTGCAGAGCCTGGAGTACTGGAACGCCTTCCTGTGGCCGCTGATGGTCACACGCGGGGCCGAGGTGCGGCCGGTGGCGCTGGCGCTCGCGCAGTTCTTCGGCACACCGCCCCCGATCTGGGGCGACGTGATGGCCTTCTCGGTGCTGATGTCGGCGCCGGTGCTGGGGGTGTATCTGCTGTTCCAGCGCTGGTTCATCCAGTCCGCCATGGGCAGCGGGGTCAAGGGCTGAGGCCGGGGGATTTCGACAATGCTTGCACTGCAAGACCAATGGATCTGGGACTTCTGGACGCACCGCGTCGGCGAGGCCAGCGACAGCGGGGAGACCTGCTGGCACATCTGGTTCCTGAAGGCGGACAAGGCGCTCGGTGACGAGTCCTTGCGCCACTGGAACGTGACGCAGGGCCACGCCGTCAGCACCGACCTGGTGAACTGGACCCACCTGGGCACCAGCTTCACCCCGGCCGCCTCGCCGTCCTGGGACGACAAGACGGTGTGGACCGGCTCCGTCGTGCGCGACGACGCGGGCGGCTGGCACCAGTTCTACACCGGCACCTGCGCCGCCGAAAACGGCCGCCGCCAGCGCATCGGCCACGCCACCAGCGTGGACGGCCACCACTGGCAGCGGGTTGGCGATGGCCTTGTGCTGGATCTGGTGGACGGCGATCCGGTCAGCGCGCTGTACGAGGAATACGTGCTGCCGGACGGCGGCCCGTGGGACGGCCGCGCCATGCGCGACCCGTGGGTGATGCGCGACCCGGACGGCGAGGGCTGGCTGATGGTCTTCACCGCCCGCGTGCCGGGCGGCGAGGAGCTGAACACCCGCGGTGCGATCGGTCTGGCGCGTTCGCCGGACCTGCAGACCTGGACGCTGTGCCCGCCGGTGTTCGCGGGTGAGTTCGGCCAGCTCGAAGTGCCGCAGATATTGCAGATCGGCGGGCGCTGGTACTGCTTCTTCTGCAACGCGGGCGAGCACTGGTCGCAGGACTACGCCGCGCGGCACCTCGCCGCCAGCGGCCAGTCGCCGGTCTGGGGCACGCACTACCTGATGGCCGAGCATCCGCTTGGGCCGTGGCAGGTCGGGCCGGCGCCGTTCCTGGATGGCGACTTGCCGTGTCGCCGCTACGCCGGGCGCATCGTCGAGACCGACCAAGGCCCCGCGCTGATGGCCTTCAACTACTGGCAGACCGACGGCACCTTCGCCGGCACGGTCTGCGACCCGATGCCGCTGGGCGTCGATCCGGACACGGGTGCGCTCTCGCTGCGCCCGTCCCCCTGAGCACAGTCGACTTTCGACATTCGATTTCCGAGGAGGCCGACATGGCCAGCGTCACACTGCGGGGCATCCGCAAGTCCTACGACAACAGCGTCGAGGTCATCAAGGGCGTGGACCTGGACGTCCGCGACGGCGAGTTCATGGTCTTCGTCGGCCCGTCGGGCTGCGGCAAGAGCACCATGATGCGCATGATCGCCGGGCTGGAAAGCATCACGGCCGGCGAGCTGAAGATCGGCGACCAGGTGGCCAACGACCTGCCGGCGCCCATGCGCGGCGTGGCCATGGTGTTCCAGAGCTACGCGCTCTACCCGCACATGACCGTCGCCGAGAACATGGGCTTCAGCCTGAAGATGGCCAAGGTCCCGAAGGCGCAGGCCAGAGAGCAGGTCGAGCAGGCCGCCAAGGTGCTGCAGATCACCCACCTGCTGGACCGCACGCCCAAGGCCCTGTCCGGTGGCCAGCGGCAGCGCGTGGCGATCGGCCGCGCGATCGTGCGCAAGCCGGCGGTCTTCCTGTTCGACGAGCCGCTGTCCAACCTGGACGCCGGCCTGCGCGTGCAGATGCGCGTCGAGCTGACCAAGCTGCACCGTGAACTCGGCTCGACGATGGTCTACGTGACCCACGACCAGGTCGAGGCGATGACCATGGGCGACCGCATCGCCGTGTTCAACGGCGGCATCATCGAGCAGGTCGGCACTCCCCTGGAGCTGTACCAGCGGCCCGCCAACGTCTTCGTCGCGCAGTTCATGGGCAGCCCGAAGATGAACGTGCTGCCGGCGTCGACCGCGGCGTGGCACCCGGCCGCGGCCGGCGCGTCGCAGGTCGGCATCCGGCCGGAGTCGCTGCTGCCGACCGATCCGGCCTCGGGCCAGCGCGGCTGGTCGGCGCGCATCGACCTGACCGAGCACCTCGGTGACACGGTGCTGGTCTACGCGCGGGTGGATGGGGTCGAGCAGCCGGTCAGCCTGAAGCTGTCCGCGGAAGAGGCCGGTCCCTGGCAGGCCGGCATGGTGGTGACGCTGACCCCGAAGCCGGGCGCGCTGCACCTGTTCGACGCGCAAGGCCGCCGCACCGGCGCGGTCTGAATCCGGCTCAAGGCGCCGCGCAGCGTGCCACCGACGCCCGCTCGACCAGCGGGCAGTGCAGCAGCGTGCGCCCGCGCGGCAGGGGATCGAGGCCCAGCAGCGCCTGCATGCCGCGCCGGCCCATCTCGTGGTGCGGCAGCTGCATGGTGGTCAGCGTCGGGCGCAGGTGCGCGGCGATGACCTCCTGGTTGTCGAAGCCGACGATGGACACGTCCTCGGGGATGCGCAGGCCGAGTTCCCGGGCGGCTTCGTACGCGCCCATCGCGGCACGGTCGTTCAGGCAGAACAGGGCGGTCGGCCGGTCCGGGCGCTGGAGCAGGTCCATCGCGCCGACGAAACCCGCTTCCTGCCAGCCATTGATCTTCACCAGCAGCGCAGGGTCCGCGGCCAGCCCGGCCTGAACGTGCGCGTCGCGCCAGCCCTGGATGCGCAGGGGGGCCGCGACCGAGTCGTCGAGGTTGTCGATCACGCCGATGCGCCGGTGGCCGTGGGCCAGCAGGTGCGCGGTGGCCTCCAGGCCGCCGCGGCGCTCGTCGGGCACGACCGCGGGCACGCTGTCGTCCTCGCTGTAGGCATTGACCAGCACCACCGGGAAACCGTCCAGCAGCGGCGGCAGCGTGACCGCCTTGTGCGACATCGCGGCCAGGATGATGGCGTCCACCTGGTGCTGCAGCAACGCGCCGAGGGCCTCCTGCTCCAGGTCGCTCTGGTGGTCGGTGTTGATCATCATCAGGATGCGCCGGTGTTGCCAGGCCACGTCCTGCGCACCGCGCACGATCTGGCCGGCAAACGGCGTGGTGGCGATCTCGTCGGTGACGAAGCCGATCAGGCCCGAGGTCCCCTGGCGCAGCGCGCGGGCCATGGCATTGGGGCGGTAGCCGAGGTCGGCCACGGCCTGCCAGATGCGGTCGCGTGTCTCCTGCGGGATGCTGGCCTCGGCGCGGTTGTTCAGCACGAAGGATACCGTCGTCTGCGAGACCTGCGCCGCGCGGGCGACGTCCTGCATGGTGACGCGGGTGGGGCGCAGGCGCCGCGGGGTGGCCGCCTGCGCTGCGGGCGGGGAAGGGGGGGAAGCCGGCATGCCGCGCAGCTTAGCGGCTGTGCGAGCTGAGCGCGTCGAAGCGCTGGTCGTCCTGGTGCGCCAGCGCGCGGTGGATCAGCGGGCGCCGCTGCAGCGCGAGGTCACTGACCAGCGCGTCGATCATCACCGTCTGCATCAGCCGCGACACCATCGGCACCAGCGCCTGCACGTCGTCCGGGTGGTCCACCGGCAGCACGATGTCGGCCAGCCGCGCCAGCTCGCTGCGCTGCGGACAGACGGCGATCACGGCGGTGCCGGCGTGGCGGGCGCGGGCCACGGCCTCGTTGATCGAGTCGAGTTCGCCCGAGTTCGACAGCACCAGCAGCACGTCCTCGGCGCCGAGGTAGATCGAGGTCAGGTTCTGTTGCTGCGCGTCGGTGCGGGCGAGGGCGGCCAGGCCGAGCCGGCCGAGCTTGTGCTGCGCGTCCTCGGCCGCGAGGGCGGCGCTGCCGGTGCCGTAGACCTCGATGCGGCGTGCGTTCGCGAGGGCGGTCACCGCGCGCTCGAACACGTCCGGGTGCAGCCGGTCGCGCAGGCCGATCAGCGCCGAGATCGAGTTGTCGAAGATCTTGCCGATGCGCTCGGCGGTCGGGTCCTCGGCGCTGACCTCGCGGTGGGCGACCTTGGTGGTGCCCGACAGGCCCGAGCCGAGCCGCAGCTTGAAGTCCACCAGCCCCTTGAAGCCCAGCGAGCGGCAGAAGCGCATCACGGTGGGCGTGCTCACGCCGCAGCGTTCGGCGATGCGGGCGATCGAGTCGCTCATCCAGGCCCGCGGCGCCGACAGCAGGTCCTGCGCGACGATGCGCTCGGACGCCGAGAGCTTGTCCATCGAGGCCCGGATGTCCACCAGCAGCGGGCCGGCGCCGTGGTCGGCGGTGAGGTGGTCGTCCAGCATGGCCGACGCACCGCGCAGGCCGGCGCGTGGCGCCGCGACGATCCAGGTCGGCACGCGGGCCAGCCAGGGCTGGAAGCGCCCCTTGGCCTCGAAGCGGGCGCGGAAGGCCGATTGCGCGAAGAAGCCGGCGATCTGCGGCACGATGCCGCCGCC
Organism: Sphaerotilus montanus; assembly: GCF_013410775.1. NCBI lineage: Bacteria > Pseudomonadati > Pseudomonadota > Betaproteobacteria > Burkholderiales > Sphaerotilaceae > Sphaerotilus > Sphaerotilus montanus. Next base: position 2,937,870 of record NZ_JACCFH010000001.1, read on the forward strand.
GATGTAGACGCCGCCCTGCGCGCCCAGCGTCAGCGCGAGGTTGCCGGCGGCGGTGCCCAGCATCGCGCAGAACATCGACAGCGCCTGGTGTGCGACCGGATCGGGCTCGGCCGCCAGCGCGGCGGCGGAGATGTCCGGCGCGGCGCGGTGCGCGGGCTGGTGGCCGCTGCGCAGGGCGAGGGCCTCGTAGGTCAGCTCCAGCCCCGAGGCCGAGATCAGCCGCTCGCCCGAAACATGGCCGTAACGCGCGCGGGCATGGGCGACGACCAGGGCCTCGTCGTCGTCCTGCGCGGCGTAGCTGGCGTGCCCACCCTCGGTGGTGAGGCTGACGTTGCGGTCCTGGAACGGCACCAGCGCCGACACGCCCAGGCCCGTGCCCGGCCCGATCACGCCAACCACGGCGCCGGGCAGCGGATCCCCGCCGCCGATCTGGATGCGCTCGTGCGGATCGAGCCGGGTCAGACCCATCGCGAGCGCGGTGTAGTCGTTGATCGCCAGCAGGGTCTGCAGGCCGAACGTGCGCCGCAGGGCCTCGACCGAGAACTCCCAGGGGTGGTTGGTCAGCTTGATGCGGTCGCCCGAGATCGGGTTGGGCAGCGACAGCGCGGCGTGGCGCACGCCCGCGAGGTTCTGACTCTGAAGGAAGGTGCGGATCGCCGATTCCAGGCTGTCGTGCGCCGCGCAGGCCAGCACGGCGGTGCTGCCGAAACAGGCGGGCGCCGTCTCCAGCGCGAAGCGGATGTTGCTGGCGCCGACATCGGCCAGCAGGCGCGGTCCGTCGGGATAGGGCAGGGCGGCTGGATTCGGGCTCATGGTGATGAATGGTAATGAAATTACATTGAAACTCAAGTGCCCTGCAACGCACGTTGTGCACGTTCCTGGGGCTTGTTCTGGAGAGCGCAACGGAACGCAAACGATACCGGTGCGGTCGGAAACGATTGAGTTGCCTTATTTTTAAGCACTGAATCTGAGGGTTTTCACCAGTTTTGGAGATGCTGTAAGAAAATTACATTGTTGCCTGTGGCGTGGATTGCCACAAACAACAGGAGACAGGCCATCATGTCCATCACTTACAAGCAAGTTGCCGCGGGCGTCGCCCTGGCGTTCGGCGGGCTGGTCAGCGCGCACGCTGCCACCATCACCATCTCGTGCGGCAACAACGCCGCCGACGTCGAGTTCTGCGGCAAGTTCGCCGAAGAGTGGGGCAAGAAGAACGGCCACACGGTCAAGATGTACACCCCGCCGGCCAGCACGACCGACAACCTGGCCCTGCTGCGCCAGCAGTTCGCCGCCAAGTCGTCCGACCTCGACGTGATCATGATCGACGTGGTGTGGCCTGGCGTCATCAAGGACCACCTGGTCGACCTGAAGAAGTATTCCAAGGGCGTCGAGAAGGACCACTTCCCGGCCATCGTCGCCAACAACACCGTGGACGGCAAGCTGCTGGGCATGCCCTGGTTCACCGACGCCGGCCTGCTGTTCTACCGCAAGGACCTGCTGGCCAAGAACGGCCTGAAGGTGCCCCAGACGTGGGACGAACTGGCCGCTGCGGCCAAGAAGATCCAGGACGGCGAGCGCGCCACCGACAAGGACTTCCAGGGCTTCGTGTTCCAGGCCAAGGCGTATGAAGGCCTGACCTGCGACGCGCTGGAATGGGTCTACAGCTACGGCGGCGGCACCATCGTCGACGACAAGGGCAACATCACCATCAACAACCCGCAGGCGGCCAAGGCGCTGGACGCCGCAGCTTCCTGGATCGGCACCATCGCTCCGCAAGGCGTGATGAACTATGGCGAGGAAGACGCCCGTGGCGTGTGGCAGAACGGCAAGGCCGCGTTCATGCGCAACTGGCCGTACGCCTGGTCGCTGGGCCAGGCCGCCGACAGCCCGATCAAGGACAAGATCGGCGTCGCCGCACTGCCGGCCGGCACTGGTCCGGGCGCCAAGAAGGCCGCCACCCTGGGTGGCTGGCAGCTGGCGGTCAACAAGTACTCCAAGAACGTGGACGCTGCCGCGTCGCTGGCGCTCTACATGACCAGCGCCGACATCCAGAAGAAGCGCGCCGTGGGCGGTTCGTACAACCCGACGATCCCGGCCCTGTACAAGGACGGCGACATCGCCAAGGCGAACCCGTTCATGGTCGAGCTGCTCGACGTGTTCACCAACGCGGCAGCCCGTCCGGCCACCGCCACCGGCCTGAAGTACCCGGAAGTCTCCAACGCCTTCTGGGACGCCGCGCACGACGTGCTGGAGAAGAAGTCCACCGGCGCCGAAGCCGTCAAGAAGCTCGAAGGCAAGCTCAAGCAGATCAAGAAGGCCAAGTGGTGATCTGCTGATCTGCTGATCCGGTGACCCGGGACCAGCGGGTCCCCGTGCCCTGCCCAGGGCACAGCTTCCGACGGGGCGTCTGCCTATGGCTGCCGGCGCCCCGTTCCTGTTTCTCCGTCTGGATGCAACTGGACACCCCATGAAAAACCGCACCCGCATAGCCTGGACCTTCCTGGCACCGATGCTGATCCTGATGGTGCTGGTGGCCGGCTGGCCGCTGGCGCGGTCGATCTGGTTCAGTTTCACGGACACGAACATCAACAACATCGCCGAGTACAACTACGTCGGCTTCGACAACTACTTCTCCGAGTACGGCCTGTTCGGCTTCTCGGTCTTTTCCGCCGAGTTCTGGGAAACCGACTGGGGCGTGTCGATCAAGAACACCTTCCAGTTCTCCTTCTTCTCGGTGATCCTGGAAACGCTGGCCGGCCTGGGTGTCGCCATGCTGCTGAACCAGGAGTTCAAGGGCCGCACGCTGGTGCGCACCGCCGTGCTGGTGCCCTGGGCCATCCCGACCATCGTGTCGGCCAAGATGTGGGGCTGGATCCTGCATGACCAGTTCGGGCTGATCAACCAGCTGCTGGTCGACTGGGGCCTGGTTGCCAACAAGATCGCCTTCACCGCCGACCCCGCCTATGCGCTGTGGACGGTGGTGGCCGTGGACGTGTGGAAGACCACGCCCTTCATGGCCCTGCTGATCCTGGCCGCGCTGCAGACATTGCCCAAGGACTGCTACGAGGCGGCCCGTGTCGACGGCGTGCATCCGCTGCGCCTGTTCTGGAAGGTGACGCTGCCGCTGATCAAGCACCCGCTGATGGTCGCGGTGATCTTCCGCCTGCTCGATGCACTGCGCGTGTTCGACCTGATCTTCGTGCTGACGTCCAACAGCGGCTCCACCATCAGCATGTCCGGCTTCGTGCGCCGCGACATGGTGGACAACGGCAACCTGGGCTCCGGCTCGGCGGCCTCCACCTCGCTGACGATCATCATCTTCCTGGCCGCGCTGCTCTTCATGCGCGCTGCCCGTGTCAAGCTCAACGAGGAGTCCAACTGATGAACCAGCGTCCTCTCTGGGGCTCGGTCGTCCTGTACGCCTTCGCGGCGCTGGTCGTGATCGTCTCGGTCTACCCCTTCCTCTACACCGTCACCACCTCGCTGAAGACCGGCACCGCGCTGTTCAGCACCAGCTTGCTGCCCGACGCGCCGACGCTGAGCAACTACGTCGCGCTGTTCAACGGCAAGCAGCCCTTCGGCACCCAGCTCGGCAACTCCATCATGGTGGCCACCGTCACCGTGACGATCTCGATGCTGATGGCCATCACGGGCGCCTACGCCCTCGGCCGGATCGACTTCAAGGGCAAGAGCACGCTGCTGCTGGCGATCCTGGCCGTGTCGATGTTCCCGCAGGTGGCGGTGCTGTCGGGCATGTTCGAGCTGATGCAGGCGCTGGGGCTGTACAACCGCTCGATCGGGCTGGTGCTGCCCTACACGGTGTTCACGCTGCCCTTCACGGTGTGGATGCTGACCACCTTCATGCGCGGCCTGCCCAAGGAGCTGGAAGAGGCCGCGATCATGGACGGCTGCGGCCCGCTGCGCATCATCTTCGAGGTCTTCATGCCGCTGCTGGCGCCGGCACTGGTCTCCACCGGGCTGCTGGCCTTCATCGGCGCGTGGAACGAGTTCCTGTTCGCGCTGACCTTCATGACCGACGACTTCCAGCGCACCGTGCCGGTCGGCATCTCGATGATCTCGGGCGCCACCGCCTACGAGATTCCCTGGGGCAGCATCATGGCCGCCTCGGTGATCGTGACCGTGCCGCTCGTGCTCCTCGTGCTGGTGTTCCAGAAGAAGATCGTCTCCGGCCTCACGGCAGGCGCCGTCAAGGGCTGATGCGGTGACCACCATGACGGCTCCGAACAGCAACTGGTGGCGTGGCGGGGTGATCTACCAGATCTACCCGCGCAGCTTCCAGGACAGCAACGGCGATGGCGTGGGCGACCTGCCCGGCATCACGCGCCGACTCGACCACATCGCCGCCCTCGGCGCGGACGGCATCTGGCTGTCCCCGTTCTTCAAGTCGCCGATGAAGGACTTCGGCTACGACATCAGCGACTACTGCGATGTCGACCCGCTGTTCGGCACGCTGGCGGACTTCCGCGCGCTGGTCGACCGGGCGCACGCGCTCGGCCTGAAGGTGATGATCGACCAGGTGTATTCGCACACCGCCGACCAGCATCCGTGGTTCCAGGAGAGCCGCGCCAGCCGCGACAACCCGAAGGCCGACTGGTACGTCTGGGCCGATGCCAAGGACGACGGCAACCCGCCCAACAACTGGCTGTCGATCTTCGGCGGCTCGGCCTGGCAGTGGGACACGCGGCGGCGCCAGTACTACCTGCACAACTTCCTGACCAGCCAGCCCGACCTGAACTTCCATTGCCCGGAAGTCCAGGACGCGGTGCTGGGCTGCGTGAAGTTCTGGCTCGACTTCGGCGTCGATGGCTACCGGCTGGACGTGGTGAACTTCTATTTCCACGACCGGCTGCTGCGCGACAACCCAGGCCGCGGCATGCCCGACGGCAGCGATCCGGCGGTCAGCCCGGTGAATCCGTATGCCTGGCAGTGGCACCACTTCGACAAGAGCCAGCCGGAGAACCTCGTCTTCCTGCAGCGCCTGCGCGCGCTCGTGGACCAGTATCCCGACACGACCATGGTCGGCGAGATCGGCGACGACGACGGCCTGGCCCGCGTGGCCGAGTACACCTCGGGCGGCGACAAGCTGCACATGGCCTATTGCTTCGACCTGCTCGGCGAGCCGCACAGCGCGCCGTACCTGCACGGCGTGTTCACCCGCTTCAACCAGGTGGTCGGCAGCGGCTGGCCGTGCTGGGCGATCACGAACCACGACATTCCCCGCGTGGCGACGCGCTGGGGTGGCGCGAATCCGCCGATGGGCCTGCTGCGCGCCGCAGCGGCGCTGCAGCTCAGCCTGCGCGGCACGGCGTGCCTCTACCAGGGCGATGAACTCGGCCTGCCGGAAGCGCAGGTCGCGTTCGAGGATCTGCAGGATCCCTACGGCATCACGATGTGGCCGGACTACAAGGGCCGCGACGGTTGCCGCACCCCGATGGCGTGGGAAGCCGCGGCGCCCGACCTCGGGTTCGGCGCAGCGGGTTCGAACGTCAAGCCGTGGCTGCCGGTGTCGGAAAGCCACCGCGCGCTGGCCGCCGACCAGCAAGCCGGCGACCCGGCCTCGCTGCTGTCGCACTACCGGCAGTTGCTGGCGTGGCGGCGTGGCGTGCCAGCGCTGATCCACGGCGACATGACGCTGCTGCCGGTGCATCCGCAGGTGCTGGCCTTCGTGCGCGAACATGAAGGTCAGCGGATGCTGTGTGCCTTCAACCTCAGCGTCGCGCCGGCCGAGGTCGCGCTGGACGGGGCGGGCACGGTGCAGTTCGACCCCTGGGGCGTGCTGTTCGCTCCGACATGAATCCCGACATGCATTCCGCCATGAAAGCTCCCAACAACGGCTGGTGGCGCAGCGCCGTGATCTACCAGATCTACCCGCGCAGCTACCAGGACAGCAACGGCGACGGCATCGGCGACCTGGCCGGCATCACGCGCCGCCTCGACCACATCGCCCGCCTCGGCGCCGACGCGGTCTGGTTGTCGCCGATCTTCACCTCGCCGATGAAGGACTTCGGCTACGACGTCAGCGACTACAACGACATCGACCCGATGTTCGGCACGCTGGCGGACTTCCGGGCGCTGGTCGACCGCGCCCACGCGCTCGGCCTGAAGGTCATCATCGACCAGGTGCTGTCGCACTCGTCGGACCAGCATCCCTGGTTCAAGGAAAGCCGCCAGAGCCGCGACAACCCGAAAGCCGACTGGTACGTCTGGGCCGACGCCAAGGACGACGGCAATCCGCCCAACAACTGGCTGAGCGTGTTCGGCGGCTCGTCCTGGCAATGGGACACGCGCCGCCGGCAGTACTACCTGCACAACTTCCTGACCAGCCAGCCGGACCTGAACTTCCACAACCCTGCGGTGCAGGACGCGCTGCTGGCGTCGGTGCAGTTCTGGCTCGACTTCGGCGTGGACGGCTACCGGCTGGACGCGATCAACTTCTGCTTCCACGATGCCGAGCTGCGCAGCAATCCCGGCGCCGGCATGCCCGACGGCAGCAACCCGACCGTGGCCGCCAGCAACCCGTATGCGTGGCAGCACCACGTCTACGACCGCAGCCGCCCGGACGCACTGGGTTTCCTCGAACGCCTGCGCGCCCTGACTGACCAGTACCCCGACACGATGATGGTCGGCGAGATCGGCGACGAGTCCGGCATGGCGATGGTGGCGCAGTACAGCAGCCCGTCCGCCGAGGGCGCCGAGCGGCTGCACATGGGTTACTGCTTCGACCTGCTGGCCGATCGGCACGACGCGCCGTACCTGCACGGCGTGATCGCCAAGTTCGAGCGTGTCGCGGCGGAAGCGGGCGGTGGCTGGGCCTGCTGGGCACTGTCCAACCACGACTGCAAGCGCCTCGCCACGCGCTGGGGCGGTGACCACCCCGATCCCGCCTTGCTGCGGCTGGCCCCGGCGCTGCAGCTCAGCCTGCGCGGCGCGGTCTGCCTGTACCAAGGTGAAGAACTCGGCCTGCCCGAAGCGGACATCGCCTTTGAAGATCTGCAGGATCCCTACGGCATCACGATGTGGCCCGAGTTCAAGGGCCGCGACGGTTGCCGCACGCCGTTCCCCTGGGACTCGGCGGCGCCGGACCTCGGCTTTGGCGCGCCGGCCAGTACCACCAAGCCCTGGCTGCCGGTGGCCGAGTCGCACCGCGCACTGGCCGTCGACGCACAGGAAGCCGACCCCGGCGCGCTGCTGCACCACTACCGCCACCTGCTGCAGTGGCGCCGCACCCAGCCGGCGCTGGTGGATGGCGACCTGACGCTGTTGCCCGTCGACGCGCAGGTGCTCGCCTTCGTGCGCACGCATGGCGACGAGCGGCTGCTGTGCGCCTTCAACCTCAGCACGGAGCCGGCGACGCTCGCGCTGCCCGCCGGGGACCAGGTCGATGCGCAGTCGACCCTGTCCTTCGACCCCTACGGCGTGCGCTTCGCGCGTCTGACCCGAGTCTGAATCCCCACGACGCTCTTCCTTCGCAAGGGACCCGCCATGTCACGCATCGACTTCAAGAACATCTGCAAGCGCTACGCCCCCGGCCTGCCGCTGACGATCAACAACGCCAACATCAGCATCGGCAAGGGCGAGTTCTGCGTCTTCGTCGGCCCGTCGGGCTGCGGCAAGTCCACGCTGCTGCGCATGGTCGCGGGGCTGGAGGACATCACCTCCGGTGACCTGTCGATCGGCGGCGTGCGTGTCAACGACCTGCCGCCGGCCAAGCGCGGTGTCGCGATGGTGTTCCAGAGCTACGCGCTCTACCCGCACATGACGGTGGCCGAGAACATGGCCTTCGGGCTGCGCGTGCTGGGCGCCGACAAGGCCGCGATCGAGCAGAAGGTGAAGAAGGCCGCCGAGATCCTGCAGCTCACGCCGCTGCTGGACCGTCTGCCGAAAGCCCTGTCCGGTGGCCAGCGCCAGCGGGTCGCGATCGGCCGCGCCATCGTCAAGGAACCGGACGTGTTCCTGTTCGACGAGCCGCTGTCCAACCTGGACGCCGCGCTGCGCGTGCAGACCCGGCTGGAGATCGCCAAGCTGCACCACGACATCGGCACCGCCAGCATGATCTACGTGACGCACGACCAGGTGGAAGCCATGACGCTGGCCGACAAGATCGTGCTGCTGCGCTCGGGGCAGGGCGTGCAGGACCACGGCAGCGTGGCGCAGTTCGGCTCGCCGATGGACCTGTACCACCGCCCGGAAAACCTCTTCGTCGCCGAGTTCATCGGCAGCCCGAAGATGAACATCCTGCCGGGGCGCCTCGTGCGCGCCGAGGCGGACCACGCGGTGGTCGAGGTGCATGGCGCGCAGATCACCGTCGCGGTGGATGCCCGCCGCGCCAAGGCGGGTGACAAGATTTCGCTGGGCATCCGCCCGGAGCACCTGCTGGCCGGCGACGCCGGTGCGGGCTCGCCGCTGCACGCCAAGGTGCGCCAGATGGAGCGGCTGGGCGATTCGTCGATGCTCTACCTCGACATCGCACCCGACGCGCCGATGGTGACGCTGCGCCTCGAAGGCTATGCCGGTCACTCGGCGGGTGAGCGCATCACGCTGCGGGTCCGCCCGGAACACGGCTACCTCTTCGATGCCGCGGGTCTCGCGTTCGAGCGCACCGTGCAGTTGCCGTCCTGATCCCCTGACTCCGCTGACCACACGCCCTTCGACCATGACCGCACGCCCCGACCGCGACTGGTGGAAACAGTCCGTCGTCTACCAGATCTACCCGCGCAGCTTCTGCGACAGCAACGGCGATGGCATCGGTGACCTGCCCGGCATCACCTCGAAGCTGGACCACCTGAAGCTGCTCGGCGTCGACGTGGTCTGGCTGTCGCCGGTCTACGCCTCGCCGCAGGACGACAACGGCTACGACATCAGCGACTACCGCGCCATCGCGCCCGAGTTCGGCACGATGGCCGAGTTCGACGAGATGCTGGCGCAGATGCACGCGCGTGGCATCCGGTTGATGATGGACCTCGTCGTCAACCACAGCTCGGACGAACACGCCTGGTTCCAGGAGGCGCGCAAGAGCCGCGACAACCCGTACCACGGCTACTACCTCTGGCGTGACCCCAAGGCCGATGGTTCGCCGCCGACCAACTGGGAAGCGGCCTTCAACGGCTCGGTCTGGGAGTGGAACGAGGCCACCGGCGAGTACTACCTGCACATGTTCAGCCGCAAGCAGCCGGACCTGAACTGGGAGAACCCGGCGCTGCGGGCCGAGGTGTATGACGTCATGCGCTTCTGGCTCGACAAGGGTGTCGACGGCTTCCGCATGGACGTGATCAACATGGTCTCGAAGCCGTGGAACGCCGACGGCAGCCTGCCGGATGCGCCGGTCGTGCGCGGGGGCTTTCTGCAGCCCGGTTTCGCGCTGACCTGCAACGGCCCGCGTCTGCTGGAGTTCCTGCGCGAGATGCGCGAGCAGGTGCTGGACCACTACGACACCATCACCGTCGGCGAGGCACCGCTGGCCACCATCACGCAAGGCCGCGAGCTGACGAACCCCGAGACCGGCGCGCTGAACATGCTGTTCCAGTTCGAGCACATGGACCTCGACAGCGTCGGCGGCCACGTGAACGGCAAGTGGGCGCTGAAGCCGCTGGACCTGCGCGACCTGAAGGCGACGATGACGCGCTGGCAGGACGCCCTCTACCAGCAGGGGTGGAACAGCCTCTACCTGAACAACCATGACCAGCCGCGGCCGGTGTCGCGCTTCGGAGATGACGGGCGCTACCGGGTCGCGTCGGCCAAGATGCTGGCGACCTTCCTGCACGGGATGCAGGGCACGCCCTACGTCTACCAGGGGGAGGAACTCGGCATGACCAATGTCGCCTTCCCGTCGATCGACGACTACCAGGACATCGAGATCCGCAACATGTACCGCGTCGCCACCGAGGAACGCGGCATGGACCCGGCCGAGGTGATGGCGTCCATCCACGCCAAGGGCCGCGACAACGCGCGCACGCCCATGCCGTGGGACACCAGCGCCAACGCCGGCTTCACCACCGGCACGCCCTGGCTGAAGCTGAACCCGAACTACCCGCAGATCAACGCCGCGCAGGCGGTGGCCGATCCGGCCTCGGTGTTCCAGTACTACCGGCGCCTGATCGCGATGCGCCGGGTGCACCCGGTGCTGGTGCATGGCCGCTACGCCTTGCTGGTGCCCGACCACCCGCAGCTCTACGCCTATACCCGCACGCTGTCCAAGGGTGCGGGCGAGCCGGCTGAATGCTGGCTGGTCGTCTGCAATTTCAGCGGCGACACGCCGGTCTTCGACCTGCCCGCCGATGTTCCCGCGAGCGGCTGCGACTGGATGCTCGGCAACTACCCGCCGTGCGAGGGCGATGCGTTGCACGGTTCGCCGCTGCGACCCTGGGAGGCGCGGATGCTGCGCCTGCACGCCTGACCCACCACGACACGCTTGTCCCCCAACACAACGACCACTGACAAGGAGGCCGCCGTGGCCACCGACACGATTTCCGGCCCGCGGGTGACCGGACGCCCCGTTCCCGCCTGGGCCACGCCCGATGCCCAGCTCGGCCGCGTCTGGCAGACCCTGCACCAGGCCCTGGGCCGCGAGCCCCACTGGCCCGCCTTCGACGAACGCGTGCGCGCCCACCTGGCCACGCTGCGCAGCGAGCTGCAGCCGCTCTACGGCGCGCGCGCCGACTTCGAGGCCTTCCTCGCGCGCCTGCTGCAGACCGCCTTCGACGCCTGGCGCGACCGTGCCCCCGACCTGAAGGCGCTCGACGCCCAGCGCGAGCACGACCCGGACTGGTTCCAGTCGCAGCGCATGCTCGGTGGCGTCTGCTACGTCGACCTGTTCGCGGGCAACTTCCGCGGCATCGAGGCGCAGATCCCGTATTTCCAGGAACTCGGCCTGACCTACCTGCACCTGATGCCGCCCTTCCTGTGCCCCGAGCCGCACAGCGACGGCGGCTACGCGGTCAGCAGCTACCGGGCGACCAAGCCCTCGCTGGGCAGCATCGACGAGCTGCGCCATCTGTCGGAGAAGCTGCGCGAGGCCGGCATCTCGCTGGTGCTGGACTTCGTGTTCAACCACACCTCGGACGAACACGACTGGGCGGTCGGCGCGCGGGCGAACGACCCGGCGTACCAGGACTATTTCTACCTCTTCCCGGACCGCACCCAGCCCGACGCCTACGAGCGCACGGTGCGCGAGATCTTCCCCGACGAGCACCCGGGCGCCTTCTCGCAGCTCGACGACGGCCGCTGGGTCTGGACCACGTTCCACAGCTACCAGTGGGATCTGAACTACAGCAACCCCGAAGTCTTCCGCGCGATGGCCGGCGAGATGCTGTTCATCGCCAACCTGGGCGTCGAGTTCCTGCGCATGGACGCGGTGGCCTTCATCTGGAAGCGCCTGGGCACCTCCTGCGAGAACCTGCCCGAGGCGCACCACCTGCTGCGCGCCTACAACGCGCTTGCCCGCATCGCCGCGCCCGCGCTGCTGTTCAAGTCGGAGGCCATCGTCCACCCGGATGATGTCGTGGCCTACATCTCGCCCGCCGAGTGCCAGATCTCGTACAACCCGCTGCAGATGGCGCTGCTGTGGAACACGCTGGCGACCCGGCAGGTGGACATGCTGCAGAAAGCCTTGGCCGAGCGCCACCACATCGCCCCCGGCACCGCCTGGGTCAACTACGTGCGCAGCCACGACGACATCGGCTGGACCTTCGCCGACGAGGACGCGCTGCAGCTCGGCATCAACGGCTTCGACCACCGCCAGTTCCTCAACCGCTTCTACGTCAACCGCTTCCCCGGCAGCTTCGCGCGCGGCGTGCCCTTCCAGGACAACCCGGCCACCGGCGATTGCCGCATCTCGGGCACGGCCGCCTCGCTGTGCGGGCTGGAGCAGGGCGATGCACACGCGGTGGCGCGCATGCTGCTGCTGTACGGCGTGGCGCTGTCCTCGGGCGGCATTCCGCTGATCTACCTCGGTGACGAAGTCGGCACGCTCGACGACCACGGCTACGTCAACGATCCCGGCAAGGCGGGCGACAGCCGCTGGGTGCACCGCCCGGCCCGCGACGAGCAGCGTTACGCCGACCGGCGCGACCCGAGCACCGACGCTGGCCGTCTCCACGCCGGACTGCGCCACCTGATCGCGCTGCGTCGGCACCTGCCAGCCCTCGCCGGCGGGCATCTGGTGCCGTTCTATACCAAGAACCCGTCGGTGCTGGGCTACCTGCGCGATGGTGCGCAGGGCGGAGCCGGCCATGTGCTGGTGCTCGGCAACTTCAGCGAACACCCGCAGACCATCGCTGCCGAGGTCTTCTCGGCCATGCCGGCGCGCATGGTGGACCTGATCGGCCAGTCGGCGTTCGAGGCCCGTTCGCCTGTCACGCTGGCGCCGTACCAGATGGTGTGGCTGGTGCCGCGCGGCATGTGACTTGCTAAAGTGAAGTGAACTGACCGTCCGGGTGGATCCCCGCCTGCGCGGGGATGACGGACCACATGAGCACACACGCAGATTCCACCACCGCACCGCGCCTGGAGGCCCTCCAGGCCCTCACGCAGCAGGCGCGCACCATCATCCTGTCCCGGCAGGATCCGACCACCGGCCTGCTGCCCGCCAGCACCGCCATCACGGTCCACGGCGATTACACCCACGCCTGGGTGCGCGACAACGTCTACAGCATCCTGGCGGTCTGGGCGCTGGGCCGCGTCTGGCGCACGGACGATCCGGCCCAGGCGGACGATCTGGACGCGGCGACCACCCGCCTGATGCGCGGCCTGCTGGCGGCGATGATGCGGCAGGCGCACAAGGTCGAGCGCTTCAAGCGCACCCAGCACCCGCACGACGCGCTGCACGCCAAGTACTCGACCCAGTCCGGCGAGCCGGTGGTCGGCGACACCGAATGGGGCCACCTGCAGATCGACGCGACCGCGATCTTCCTGCTGATGCTTGCGCAGATGAGCGCGGGCGGCCTGTCGATCGTGCGCGACCGCGACGAGCTGAACTTCGTGCAGAACCTGGTCTGGTACCTGGCCCACGCCTGGCGCACGCCCGACTACGGCATCTGGGAGCGCGGCCACAAGCGCAACGACGGCCAGGCCGAGGTCAACGCCAGCTCGGTCGGCATGGCCAAGGCGGCGCTGGAGGTGGTCAACGGCGCGCAGCTGCTGCCCGGTGCCGACAGCCCGCGCATCCACGTGCCGGCCGACGCCATCGCGCAGGCCCGCCACACGCTGGAGAGCCTGCTGCCGCGCGAATCCGAGTCCAAGGAGACGGACGCGGCACTGCTGTCGATCATCGGCTTCCCGGCGTTCGCGGTGGGCGATGCCACGCTGGTCGAGCGCACCCGGGCCGAGATCGTCGGCAAGCTGCAGGGGCGCTACGGCTGCAAGCGCTTCCTGCGTGATGGCCACCAGACGGTGACCGAGGACCACAGCCGCCTGCACTACGAGCCGGGCGAGCTGGAGCGCTTCGCGCACATCGAGTCCGAGTGGCCGCTGTTCTTCTGCTACCTGCTGCTGGACGCTGCCCTGCGCGGCGATCAGACGGCGGCGCGCGACTACCGTCTGCGGCTGGAGGCGCTGATGGTCGAGCAGGACGGCGTGCGCCTGCTGCCCGAGCTGTACGTCGTGCCGGCCGAACTGGTGGACGCCGAGCGCCTGGAGCCCCGCAGCCAGCGCCGCGAACCCAACGACAACGTGCCGCTGGTGTGGGCGCAGAGCCTCTACCTCGTCGGCGTGCTGGTGCACGACCGCCATGTGACGGCGCGCGAGTTGCTGCCGCGCGGGCGCGGTCCGAGTGACGCCGCCTCCAAGGCCATGATCGAGGCGGCACGCGAACAGGTGCGGGTACAGGTGGCCGTGCTGGGTGCGGACCGGCTGGTGCAGGCCCGGCTGGCCTCGCACGGCATCGCCTGCGAGACGCCCGAGCAGGTCCAGCCGCTGCAGGTGCGCTATGCCGACGATCTGGCGCTGGCGCTGGCCGAGCTGGGTCGGGTGGATCGCCTGGGCTTGACGGGCCGGCCGGTCGAGCGGCTGGACAGCCTCGTCACCAGCCAGGTGTTCACGCTACCGTCCGCCGCGGGCAGCCAGGCGCAGACGATCGTCTTCCTGCCGGCCTTCTACAGCCGCCAGGGCTTCTACCTGACGCTGGACAACCGGCTGCTGGTGGACGAGATCCGCGCCGAGATCGCCGCGCTGCGCCGCCACTGGCAGGTGCGCGACCAGCAGGGCCAGCCGCTGCTGCTGCTGCTGATCGGCGAGGCCATGCTCGGGGCCAACAGCGCCGAGGTGCTGCTGAATTTCCTGAAGGAACTCGGGCGTGATGACACGGCCGGGGTCGAGGTCGGGCCACTGGCCTCGCTGCTGCCGCGGGCCCGCACCACGCGCATGGACTGGCTCGACGCCGCCCCTTGGGCCGCCACGGCCGAGCTGCCGGCCACCGCGGACACCCGCCTGCCGCCGGATCTGCGCTGGGAGGAGGGCGCGACCCGGCCGCTGACCCCCGCCCGGGCGGCGGCGCTGGAGCACGAGGCCGATCCCCAGGTGCTGCTGCACCGGCTGGACCGCAGCCGCAATCCGTACGAGCAGATCGAGATCCTCGGCCTGCTGGTGCGGCGGGGTGGCGCGCAGTGGGGCACCGACCGGGGTTGCTCGGTCGGACAGATGGTGCTGGACTTCCATGCCCGCGCCTGCCATGGCCGCAAATGGGGGCTGATCCGCCGTTCGGCCGGCGTGCTGGGGCTGCACGACGATGCGCTCGAAGAGGCGGTGGCCCAGATCGTCGTGCGCCAGAAGCGGGTGGCGGTCGGCCGGGCCTATGGTGAAGGCGCGGTGATCGGCCGGCCGATGGGCAGCGCCGAGATCCACGAGCGCATCTGCCGCTACGGCGGCGACGACCCGCGGGCGCGGGTGCTGCTGCAGGAGATCGTGCTGCTGCTGGGCATGCTGATCAAGGCGGATGCGGCGCTGTTCAAGGGCACGCTGACGCTGCGCGCGTGGTACCTGATCCTGCTCATCACCGGCTGGCTGGCCCGCGAACACGCGCTGACGCAGGCCGAGGCGTTCGACTTCCTGCTCAGCCTGAGCCCGCACGCCATCCTGACCCGCCTGCGCGAGGTCATCGCGCACGAGCAGGACATGAACCGCAACCTGCTGCGCCTGCAGTCGCTGCACGGCCGCATCAGCCGGGACGGCAGCGGCAGCGCGGCGGGACTGGCGACGGTGCATTTCCCGGCCTCGGCCGATCCGGTGCTTGACCAGAGCGTCGGCGGCTGGCTGGCGTGGCGGGAAGTGCAGGGCGTCATCACCCGGCTGCCGGAGGATTTCTACACCCGCGTCTGGCAGGTGCTGCGGCATTTCCCGGGCCTCGTCATCGGCGACCAGCTCGACAGCCGCAACCGCGTCGACAGCCGCGTGGCGCGCGCCGACATGACGCCGTCGGAGCGGGGCTTTGCGCTGCAGGTCGAGGATCTGCTCAACAAGATCCAGGCGCCCGAGTACCGCCAGCTCACGATCGAGGCGCTGGTGGCGGTCTCCGACATCTGCCGGGCGAATCCGCAGTTGCAGGGCGAGGGGCTGCTGGTGATGGACGTGCTGGTGGGCGTGGCGGTCCGGCTGGGCTGGGAGCAGTCCTTGCCCGCGCGCGAGGCGGATGAGCCGGCGCCGGACTACAACGAGCACCGTGGCACGGCGTGGTCGGCGTTCTATGCGAGCCCGCCGCATGCGGTGGCCCAGTGCGTGATGGCGGCGCTGGCCTTCCTGATGACGCCGGAGCCGGTCGAGGTGGAGTGAGGCTCCGGCTGGCTCAGGCGGGTGCGAAGCGCAGCGTGCGACCCTCGCTGGCGCTGCGCATCGCGCAGTCCATCACCGCCATGACCTGCAGCGCTTCGGTGGCCGGCACCGGGTTCGGGCCGGCGCCGCGCAGCGCGTCCCGGATGCCGAGGTAGTACTGGCGGTAATCACCCGGCGGACGCGGTACCTCGGCGGGCATGGCCGTGCCGAGCACCTGCAGCGCTGGCCGTGGGTCGTCGCCCCAACCCGGCGCACCCGGCCGCATGCCGGCCTTCAGCTGGTCTTCCTGGTTGTCCAGCCCGTTGGAGAGCCAACTCCCCGCCGTGCCATGCAACTCGAAGCGTGGCGCCGCCCAGGCCGCCAGCCGTGTCACGTGCAGCGTCACCCGGCGCTGCACGCCACCCGCGTCGTAGCCGAGCACGACCTGCGCCCAGTCCACCACGCCTGCGGCGCCATCGCGCAGACCGGCCATGTCGGCCATCACCGTCTGCGGCAGGCCGAACAGGCACAGCGCCTGGTCGACCACATGCGGCCCCAG
Organism: Sphaerotilus montanus; assembly: GCF_013410775.1. NCBI lineage: Bacteria > Pseudomonadati > Pseudomonadota > Betaproteobacteria > Burkholderiales > Sphaerotilaceae > Sphaerotilus > Sphaerotilus montanus. Next base: position 2,954,188 of record NZ_JACCFH010000001.1, read on the forward strand.
GTCGAACCACAGGCCCGCGCCCGGCCCGGGCCGCTCGCGCCAGCGGTCGCGCGGCACCGGCGCAAAGCGGTCGAAGCGGGAAATGCACTCGCGCACATCGCCCAGCGCGCCACTGCGCAGGGCCGCCCGTGCGCCCAGGAAGTCGCCGTCCCAGCGCCGGTTGTGGAACACGGACAGCAGGCGCCCGCGCGTCTCAGCCAGTTCCACCAGGTCGCGTGCTTCGTCCACCGCGACGGTGAAGGGCTTGTCGATCACCACATGCTTGCCGGCCAGCAGCGCGGCGCAGGCCAGCGGGTAGTGGCTGTCGTTGGGGCTGGCGATGACGACGAGGTCGATTGCGGGGTCGGTGGCGGCGGCCAGGTAGTTGGCGGTGACGCGCACCTGCGGCCAGCGGGCGCGGACCTTGCCGGCGTCGCTGGAGGCGACCAGCGCGAGCGAGAGGCCCTCGACGCTGTCGATCAGCGGGGCATGGAAGGTCTGGCCGACATAGCCGAATCCGATCAGGGCGACATTCAACATGGACGGCATGGTTCGTTCAGGCATAAAAAAAGGTGAGCACCCTGCGGGCGCTCACCAAGAAAGGGTGGCAGCACTCTATGCCACCCCCTCAGGACCACTAGAACCGTGGACCCCGAAAACGTTGATTCCGCTGCCGCAGGGGCAGCCGGGATCAGAAAGCGTAGTTGACGCGGACGCGCAGGCCGATGTTCTTGGCCATGTCCGTGCCCTTGGCGTACGAAGCCGCAGGGGTGATCGTGGCGCCCGTGTCGAACAGCGGCAGGCTGTAGGCTGCGTAGAACGTGTTGTCCTTCTTGGAGCCGTTCTTGTCCATGATGTAGCCAACGCCGGCCGGGCCGAACGTGCCGTTCAGGCCGAAGCTGGAACCCTTGACGTCATTGACCTTGCCCGAACCGTAGCTGGCGTTCAGGCCAACACCAGCCATGGTGGTGCCGATGGTGATGCCTGCGCCGCTGACCTTCTGGCCCGCAGCGTTCTTGCCGTTTTCCAGGCCGACCTTGGCCGAGAAGCCGTTCATGCCGAAGCTGACGACCGGGCGGATGCCGGTGTTCTTGGCAGCAGCCATGACGCCCAGTTCGAAGCCGATGCCGTTGCCGGCGTTCAGGGTCAGCGCAGCGTGTGCATCGCTGGTGCGGCCACGGAAGGCGTTGGTCTTGTAGCCGGCCGCAGCGCCGCCGTCTTCGACGATGACGTCCTTGCCAGCCGGGAACAGGTCAGCAGCTTCGAAGCGGCCCAGCTTGATGTCGCCAGAGGCATTGCCCATCTGGACCCACATGTCGTCCACCGTGGTGGCGCCGCCCTTGCCGGCGATCAGGCTGGCGCGGCCAGCAACGAAACCACCGCCCTTGTCGGTCTTCGAGAAGGCGTTGAGTTCAACGCGGCCGCTTTGGCTGGCACCACGGCCATTGTTCTGGTACGTGGTGTCCAGTTCGATGTTGGCATCCCAGCCGACAGCGGCGAAAGCCGGAGCGGAGATCAGGGCGGCAATGGCCACGGCGAATTGGGTTTTGCGGATCATGGTCAGACTCCTCTTTCGTTGCGGGAAGATGGTCGAATACTCGACCTTGGGTGACGAACATTAGCAACTAATCAAATTTGGTTTACCTAAGGTTGACCCTTGGTTCGTCAAACTTGTAGCTTCAGTGCAACATCCGATCGGTGCCTGAATTGTGTGCCGTGCGGTCAGGGCATGAAAGCGGGGCACGTTCAAGCAACAGTCGGGTTACGTCGGGTTTCTTGCCCGTGCCACCGTGCCTTGACAGGGTTTTACAGGGGCGACGTAAACGTTTGCGTTTTTACATCAAGTTGATTTAGCTGGAAACCTAGGGAACATCCTTGTCGCGATTACGCGACGTTACAGCGCCACCATCCATTCATGGGCCGGGTCGTTCTTGAAATGCCAGAGGCGTCCGGGGCCGGCCATGACATTCAGGTAGTACAGGTCGTACCCATGTGGCGCCACACAGGGGTGATACCCGCGGGGAACCATCACGACGTCGTGGTTTTCCACCGCGCAGGCCTCGTCGATACTGCGGTCGTCGGTATAGACACGCTGAAATGCAAAGCCTTGGGGCGGATTCAGGCGGTGGTAATAAGTTTCCTCCAGCAGGGTTTCCTCGGGGGCGGCGTCGCGGTCGTGCTTGTGCGGTGGGTAACTGCTGGAGTGGCCGGCTGGCGTGATCACTTCCACCACCAGCAGGTGGTCGGCCGTCGGGTCGTCCTGGGGCAGGATGTCGCAGACGTGGCGCGTGTTCGAGCCCTTGCCGCGCACGCTGCGGCGCATCGTGCTGCCGTCGATCCGGCGCACCGCCTTGCCGCCCTTCGACGGCGCCGTGCACAGCGCGACCTCGCTGTCCCGCGAGGCGGTGACGGTCAGCGTCTGGCCTCCGGGCACGTACAGCGCGTCCGGCGACTGCTCGGCGAACACGCTGTCGCGCGAGCCCAGCCCCGCGAACACGGTGTCGCCGACCTGCACTTCCACGGTGCCGGTCAGCACCACGAGGCACAGTTCGCGTGCGCCGGTGGTGATCGTTTCCTGGTCGCCCGCGGCCAGGCGCAGCGCGCGGAAGCCCACGTGCGTCCAGCCGGCACGTTCAGGCGTGATCTCGCAGATTTCCCGGCCTGCGGCGGCCTTGACTAACAAGCTCATGGGGTGTCCTGGGGGTGCGGTCGGAGGTTCGGCGGGTCAGGCGCTCAGACGGTCCACGATCGCGCGCAGCGTGTCGTGGCCCTTCTTTGCATAGGCGTAGCTGGGGGCGACGGCCGGATCCTGCTCGGCTTCCACCACCAGCCAGCCCTCGTAGCCGGCCTCCTTCAGCGTGGTCAGCACGGCGTCGTAGTCGATCACGCCGTCGCCCGGCACCGTGAAGGTGCCGTTGATGACGCCGTGGAGGAAGCTCCAGCCGTCGTTGCGCGCTTGCGTGATGACGGCGGGCCGCACATCCTTGCAATGCACATGCACGACACGTGCCAGGTGCTTCTTCAGCGGCACGAGCGGGTCGGTGGCGCCGCCGAAGTAGGCGTGGCCGGTGTCGTAGAGCAGGAAGACCTTGGCCGGATCAGTCAGCGCCATGAGCTGGTCGATGTCGGCGGGGGACTCCACATACGCGCCCATGTGGTGGTGGTAGGCGAGCCGGATGCCATAGGTGTCGATCAGGTGCTGGCCGAAGGCGTTCAGGCGCTCGGCGTAGGCCTGCCACGCGGCGGCGTCGCGGAAGGTCGGGCGCTTGCCCACGGGCGTGTCGATCTGGCCCTGCACGGTGCCGGCGCACTCGCCGTAGACGACGACCTTGGCGCCGTTGTACTGGAGCTTCTCCATGTGCGCGACGCAGCGGGCGACCTCGGCCTCGACCGTGTCCTCGGCCAGGAAACCCGAGTACCAGCCCGAGACGCAGGCCACGCCGAATTCGTCCAGCTTGGCCTTCAGGCCGGGGCCGTCCTTGGGGAACTTGTTGCCGAGTTCGAAGCCTTCGTAGCCGATCTCGGCACCTTCCGAGAGGGCGGTTTCGAGCGGTGTTTCGCCGCCGAGGGCGGGCAGGTCATCGTTCATCCAGGAGATGGGGTTGATGCCGATGCGGACGTTCCAGGTCATGTGCGGTTCCAGTGATTCGGGTTCAATCGATGACGATCGGGTTCAGTGAAATTGTTTTTTCTTGGCTTCGACGTAGCGAGCCTGAGCGGCCATCGCGTCGGGGCGCGGCGAGACTTCCGGCAGCGCGACCTCCCACCACGTCCCGCCGTCGTCCGTCGTGCGGCGATGCGTCGTGTCGATGACGAGCACCTGCGACTTCGTGGCCGCGCGGGCGCGCACCAGCTCGCGGCGCAGCTCGGCGACATCCTGGACGTGGACCGCCTCGGCGCCCATCGAGCGGCCGTGCATCGCGAAGTCGATCGATGACGGTTGCCCACCTTCCGGGATGCAGTCGTCGAGCATGTTGTTGAAGCTCGCGCCGCCGGAGTTGACCTGCAGCCGCTCGATGCAGCCGTAGCCGCGGTTGTCGAGGATCACGACGATGATCTTCCGGCCGAGCATCACCGAGGTGGCGAGTTCGGCGTTGAGCATCATGTAGGAGCCGTCGCCGACCAGCACGAAGACCTCGCGCTCCGGCCGCGCCAGCTTCGCGCCGAGCCCGCCCGCGACCTCATAGCCCATGGTCGAGTAGGCGTAGTCCATGTGGTAGTTGCCGGGCAGGCCGCTGCGCCAGAGCTTGTGCAGCTCTGCGGGCAGCGTGCCGGCGGCGCAGACCACGAGGTCGTTCGTGCCGCTGTCCAGCCCCATGTCCGCCGCTGACTCGCGCACCGCGCCGATCACCTCGGCGTCGTAGGGCAGTGTGTCGGTCGGTACGTTCAGCGTCAGCTCGGTCACGCGCGCGACCCAGGCGGCGGCGCGGGCGCGGCTCATGTCGGTCCACGCGGCGTCCGCGCGCCAGTCGCCCAGCGCGGCCGACAACTGCGCGAGCCCAGCGCATGCGTCGGCGACCAAGGCTTGCCCGCGCTTCTTGCCGGCGTCGAAGGGCTGCACGTTCAGGCTCAGCAGCTTCGCGTGGCTGAACAGCGAATGCGAGCCGGTGGTGAAGTCCTGCAGCCGCGTCCCCACCGCGAAGACCACGTCGCACTCGGCCGCCGCCGCGTTGGCCGCGGGCGAGCCGGTGACGCCGATCGCGCCGAGGTTGAGCGGGTGGTCCCAGGCGAGGCTGCCCTTGCCGGCCTGCGACTCGACGACCGGGATGCCGTGTGCGTCCGCGAAATCGCGCAGCGCGGCCCACGCCTGGCTGTAGAGCACGCCGCCGCCGGCCACCAGCATCGGCTTGCGTGCGGTCTTCAGCAGCGCGACCGCGTCGTCCAGCTCGCGCTGCTCCGCGGGCGGGCGCCGGAAGCGGATCACGGCCGGCTCGAAGAACTCCGCCGGCCAGTCAAACGCGAAGGTCTGCACATCCTGCGGCAGCGCCAGGCACACCGGCCCGCACTGCGCCGGATCGGTCAGCACCTGGATCGCCCGCGGCAGCGCCACCAGCAACTGCTCGGGTCGCGTGATGCGGTCGAAGTAGCGGGTCACCGGGCGGAAGCAGTCGTTGGCGCTGATGTCGCCCTGCTCGAAGTCCTCGACCTGCTGCAGCACCGGGTCCGGCAGCCTTGTGACGAACACATCGCCCGGCAGCAGCAGCACCGGCAGCCGCCCGACGTGCGCCAGCGCCGCCGAGGTCACCATGTTGGTGGCGCCGGGGCCGATGCTGGAAGTGACGGCCATGATGCGCTGGCGGAAGTTCGCCTTGGCGTAGGCAATCGCCGCGTTGGCCATGCCTTGTTCGTTGTGGGCGCGGTAGGTGGGCAACTGCGCGCGCACCTGGTGCAGCGATTCGCCCAGGCCGGTCACGTTGCCGTGGCCGAAGATCGCGAAGGCGCCGCCGACGTAGGGGACGACCTCGGTACGGCCGTCCACGTGGGTGAATTCCACGCGCAGCGCAGCGAGGTAGCGCACCAGCGCCTGGCTGACGGTGAGTCGGATGGTGTTGGACATGGGCTTGGACATGGTGTTCAGACGGCCTGGCGGCGCTTCCAGGCGTCCACGAGGGTGGCGAAATTCCGGGCCACCGTGTCGATGAAGCCCGCGTCGTCGATCTCGCCGCGCAGCCACTGCTGCGAGGCTTCGACCCACAGTGTGCGGCCGACCATGAAGCCCTTGACGATGGGGTTGGTGGCGTGGGCGAAGCTGTCGGCGAGGTACTGCAGCGGCTGGTTCAGGCCGAGGATCACCGCGCCGCGGCAATGCGGATCGCGCTCGGCGACCAGCGCGGCGAGCTGTGTCCAGCCGTCGGCGCTCATCGGCGCGAGCTTCCACCACTCGGGCTTCACGCCCAGGTTGTAGAAGCGCTTGACGGCGCGCAGCACGGCCGCGTCCTCGGTGCCGGCCGGCGTCATGGCCTTCGGCGGGATGATCTCCAGCAGCAACTCGTTGCCGCTCTCGCGGGTGGCTTCCCAGAGTTCGAGCACGCGCTGCTCCTGCTCCAGGCGCAGCGCGGTGTCGTCGTCCGGGTGGTAGTGGACGAGGCACTTGACCACCTGCTCGGTTGGCCAATGGATCAGCGACGTGCCGATCGAGCGCGTGCCGTCGAAGCGCAGCGGGCGCGACCCCGGCAGCTCCACCGGCCGCCCGACCCACCAGCCGCGCCCCGTGGCACTCGCCAGCGCGTCGCGGCCGTAGTCGCCGCCGTCGATCAGCACGCCGACGTGGCCCTGCAGCTGGTGGCTGCGCTCGACCTGCTCGGCGGCGCGCACCAGCAGCTTCTTCAGCGCGGGGATGCGGCGTTCGTCGGCGCCGGCTTCGCGGGCGAGGTCGTGGAACTGGCTGCGGTGGTCAAACGCCATCACGCAGAGTTCGTTCCACACCGGGCGCGCGGGGGCGGTGACGCGGTGCAGGTGGGCGAGCTGGGCGTCGGCATCGACCTTGGGATTGCGGCTGCCGCTGAACCAGTGCGCCAGCTCGGCGGGTGTCGGCATCGCGGCCGAGCAGGCGTGGCGCGAGACCACGATGGCGCCGCAGGCGTTGGCGATGCGCGTCGATTCGGCCCAGTCCTTGCCCTGCAGCAGCCCGGTCATCAGCCCTGACAGGAAGGCGTCGCCCGCGCCCAGCACGTTCAGCACCTCGACCCGCTCGCCGCGGAAGGTCGGCGCGTCCTCGATCGCCGCGGGAATGTCGCCCTCGATGACGCAGCAGCCCGCCGCACCACGCTTGACCACCAGCTTGGCCGCCGACACAGAGCGCACCGCCCGCAGCGAGGCCATCAGGTCGTCCGGGTGGCCGCCCGCGATGAAGAACTCTTCTTCGGTGCCGACCAGCAGGTCGAACTCGCCGAGCACCTGCTGGAGCTGGCGCGTCACGTTGGCGTTGTCCACGAAGCGGTTCTCGCCCGCGCCGCGGGAGGTCAGGCCCCACAGCACCGGCCGGTAGTCGATGTCGAGCACGCGCATCGCGCCATGGCGTCGGGCGAAGGTCAGCGTGGTGAGGGCGGCTTCGCGGGTGGTGGGCGTGGACAGGTGCGTGCCGGTGATGGCCAGCGCGCGGCAGCCCTTGATGAAGTCCTCGGAAATCTCGTCGGCGCGGATCGCCATGTCGGCGCAGTTCTCGCGCACGAACAGCAGGGGGAAGGTGTCGCGGTCCTTCAGGCCGAGGATCACCAGCGCGGTCAGGCGCTCGGGGTCGGTCTGCAGCTGGCTGACGTCACAGCCTTCGCGCTGCAGCGTCTCGCGCAGGAAGTGGCCCATCTGCTCGTTGCCGACGCGCGAGACCATCGCGCTGCGCAGTCCGAGCCGCGCCACGCCGAAGGCCAGATTGCCGGACGAGCCACCGAGGTACATCGCCATGCTGCGGGCCTCTTCGAGGCGGCTGCCGAACTGCTGGGCGTAGAAATCGACCGCGACCCGGCCCAGGCAGGCCAGGTCGATCGGGCGATCGGAGGGGAAATTCAAGGTGCTCATCGGGGACGTCCTGCCCGCAAGGGGCATGTGCAGAGGTGTGCCAAGGTTGGCGTCGAGTCTAGAGTCTTCGGAAATTGAATTCCTTAGGTGTATCTACTTAGAAATAATTTTCCATTATTTTGAGGCCCGCCGCTACAGTGGCGGCGTGTTGAGCCGTGCTGCACGGTGCGATCAACCACTCCACCCGGGTGGCGTCCAGTCGCCCTGTCTGTCATACATAGAGGAGACCGAGATCATGAAGAAACTGCTGATTGCCGCCGCTGTCGCGGGTTCGCTGGCATCCCCCATGGCCCACGCCCAGAAGATCGGCCTGGCCATGGCCCAGCTCGACACCTTCCTGACCATCCTGAAGAACGGCACGCTGGACGCGGGCAAGAAGGCTGGCGCCACGGTGCAGGTCGAAGACGCCGGCAACGACGTGGGCAAGCAGCTCAGCCAGATCCAGAACCTGATCGCCCAGAAGGTGGACGCGATCATCGTCAACCCGGTCGACACCGACGCGACCCCGAAGATCACCAAGATGGTGACCGACGCCAAGATCCCGCTGGTCTACGTCAACCGCAAGCCGGTCGACTTCGACAAGCTGCCGGCCGGTGTCGCGTTCGTCGCCTCCGACGAGAAGGTCTCGGGCACCGTGCAGACGCAGGAAGTCTGCCGCCTGCTCAAGGGCCAGGGCCATGTGCTGGTGCTGATGGGCGAGCTGTCCAACGAGGCCGCACGCACCCGCACCAAGGACATCGAGGACGTGGTCGCCACGAAGGCGTGTTCCGGTCTGAAGATCGTGGACAAGCGCGAAGGCGCCTGGGACCGCACCAAGGGCCAGGACATCACGACCAACTGGCTGTCCTCGGGTGTGAAGTTCGACGCCATCATCGCCAACAACGACGAAATGGCCATCGGCGCGATCAACGCCCTGAAGGCTGGCAAGAAGTGGACCCCGAACAGCATCGTCGCTGGCATTGATGCCACCCCGGATGCGCTGGCCTCGATGAAGGCCGGTGACCTGAAGGTGACGGTGTTCCAGAACGCCGCCGGCCAGGGTTCGGGCGCCGTGGACGCCGCGCTGAAGCTGATCAAGAAGCAGCCGGTCGAGCGCTTCGTGAACGTGCCGTTCGAGCTGGTGACGCCTGCGAATCTGGCCAAGTACAGCGGCAAGAACTGAGCCGGAACCCCACCTGAAGGTCTGAAGGTTGAAGGTACTTGAGGTTGAGGATGTCTGAGACTGTATTGCTGGAAATCGAGGGCATCCGCAAGGCCTTCCCGGGCGTGGTCGCACTGGACAACGTGCGCCTGCGCCTGCGCGCCGGCACCGTTCACGCGCTGATGGGCGAGAACGGTGCCGGCAAGTCGACCCTGATGAAGATCATTGCCGGCATCTACACGCCCGACCAGGGCGAGATCCGCCTGAAAGGGCGGCCGGTGACGCTGCGCGGTCCGCTCGACGCGCTGAACCAGGGCATCGCGATGATCCATCAGGAACTCAACCTGATGCCCTTCATGACGGTGGCGGAGAACATCTGGATCCGCCGCGAGCCGCTCAACCGCTTCGGCTTCGTCGACCACGCCGCGCTGCGCCGGCAGACGCAGGCGCTGTTCGACCGCCTGGCCATCGACCTCGACCCCGAGGCCGAGGTCCGCAGCCTGTCCATCGCCAGCCGGCAGATGGTCGAGATCGCCAAGGCGGTGTCGTTCAACTCCGATGTGCTGATCATGGACGAGCCCACGTCCGCGCTGACCGAGACCGAGGTGGGGCACCTGTTCCGCATCATCCGGCAGCTGCGCGCCCAGGGCAAAGGCATCGTCTACATCACGCACAAGATGAACGAGCTGTTCGAGATCGCCGACGAGGTGTCGGTGTTCCGGGATGGCAAGTACATCGACACCCGGCGGTCCGCCGAGGTCACCCGCGACGACATCATCAAGATGATGGTCGGGCGCGAGGTGACGCAGATGTTCCCCAAGGTGACCGTGCCGATCGGCGAGGTCGTGCTGTCGGTGAAGAACCTCGGTGTCGAGGGCATCTTCGGCGGCGTCACCTTCGACCTGCGGGCGGGCGAGATCCTGGGGCTGGCCGGGCTGGTCGGCTCGGGCCGCTCGAACGTGGCCGAGGCGCTGTTCGGGGTGGTGCCGGCGATGACGGGCGAGATCCGCATCGGCGGCAAGACGGCCACCATCGGCTCGCCGGCGGCAGCGATGCGCCATGGCATGGCCTTCCTGACCGAGGACCGCAAGGACTCGGGCTGCTTCCTGATCCTCGACATCCTGTCGAACATGGAGGCGGCCGTGCTGAGCCAGCGCTATGTGAAGCACGGCTTCGTGCAGCAGGGCGCGTTGCAGCGCGACTGCGAGGCGATGAGCCAGACCCTGCGCGTGAAGACCCCCGGCATGCACGAGGTGATCCAGAACCTCTCCGGCGGCAACCAGCAGAAGGTGCTGATCGGCCGCTGGCTGCTGACGAAACCGAAGATCCTGATCCTCGACGAGCCGACGCGCGGCATCGACGTCGGCGCCAAGGCCGAGATCCACCGCCTGGTCAGCGAGCTGGCGGGGCAGGGCGTGGCCGTGCTGATGATCTCGTCGGAGCTGCCCGAGGTGCTGGGCATGAGCGACCGGGTGATGGTGATGCACGAGGGCCGCATGACCGGCATCGTCGACCGCGCCGAGGCCGATCAGGTCCGCATCATGGAACTGGCCTCGCAGTGAACAAACCCACCGAACAAGACAAGTTCGACAGATTCGACAAGTTGGAGAAGAGCCATGTCCGTTGGTAATCCGAGCGTGGGCGCGCAGTCCATGACCTTCAAGCCGTCCAGGCGCAAGTGGCCGCCCGAGCTGGGCATCTTCCTGGTGCTGGTCGGCATCAGCCTGTTCTTCGAGGCGCTGGGCTGGTGGGTCAATGGCCAGAGCTTCCTGATGAACCCGGAGCGGCTGCAGATCATCATCCTGCAGATGGCGGTGATCGGCATCATCGCCATCGGCGTGAACCTGGTCATCATCACCAGCGGCATCGACCTGTCTTCAGGCTCGGTGGTGGCGGCGGCGGCGGTGGTGTCGGCCAGTCTGGCGCAGGTGTCGGACTTTCCGCGTGCCGTCTTCCCGCACCTGACCGACCTGCCGATGGTCTGGCCGCTGCTGGCGGGGACCACGATCGGTCTGCTGATCGGCCTGCTCAACGGCTCGCTGATCGCCTTCACCATGATCCCGCCGTTCATCGCCACGCTGGGCACGATGGTGGCCGCACGTGGCTTCGCCAAGTGGTTCACGGGCGGCATGCCGGTGTCGATGCTGACCGACGACTTCGCCTGGATCGGCTCCGGTGCGGTGCCGGTCTTCATCTTCCTGACGCTCGCGGCGATCTTCCATGTCGTGCTGCGCTACACCCGCTTCGGCAAGTTCACCTACGCGATCGGCGCGAACCGCCAGGCCGCGATCGTCTCGGGCATCAACGTCAACCGGCACCTGATCTGGGTCTACACGATCGCCGGCCTGCTCAGCGGCATCGCCGGCAGCGTGACGGCGGCGCGGGCGATCTCGGGCCAGTCCGGCATGGGCGTGATGTACGAGCTGGACGCGATCGCCGCGGTCGTCATCGGCGGCACCTCGCTGTCGGGCGGCATCGGCCGGATCACCGGGACGCTGATCGGTGTGCTGATCCTGGGCGTGATGACCTCGGGCTTCACCTTCATCCGCATCGATGCGTATTACCAGGAGATGGTGAAGGGGGCGATCATCGTGGCGGCGGTGGTGGCGGATCAGTATCGGCAGCGCAATCGGCGGGGCTGAGACGCCCGCCTCTCCGAGCAGGTGACGGAGTCGAAGAGCCGGCGCAACGCTCATCGCGAGCGATCGGGCAGTGTACGGTCGGCGTGCCCGGTGCCCAGGGATACCCGAACGCCCAGGCGTGGCCGGGCTGCCTAGAATGGCCTCCGATGAACGCCAATGCCCCCAGGATGACTGTCGATCTGCTGCTCAAGCGGATCTCCGACGACTACGAGTCGCTCAGCCGCCAGCTCAAGCTGATCGGCCGCTATGTCGAGCAGCACCGCGACCACCTCGGACTGGAGGGCATCCAGGACGTCGCGGCGCACTGCGGCGTGCAGCCCTCGGCCGTGGTGCGCTTCGCCAAGCACTTCGGCTTCACCGGCTTCACCGAGCTGCAGCGGGTCTTCCGCGACGGCCTGTCGCAGCAGATCGCCCCGGGCCGCAACTACAGCGCCCGCATCCGTGACGTGATCGAGTCCGGTGCGCCCAACCTGAACGCCGCACAGATCGCGCACGAGTTCCTCGGCGGCAGCCTGGCCGGGATGCAGGAGCTGCAGAACACGCTGGACGAGGCCGCCTTCGGGCAGGCGGTCGACCTGCTGGCCGAGACGCAGGCGGTCTGGATCGCGGGCTCACGGCGCTCGTTTCCGGTCGCGGTCTACCTCGACTACGCCTTGCAGCACACCGACAAGCGCATCGGACTGGTCACCGCGATGGGCAGCATGCACGAGGGCCAGATGCGCTCGGTGCGCGCGGGGGACGTGATCATCGCGATCTCGTTCGCGCCCTATGCCGAGGAGACCGTCACGGTCGCGCAGCAGGCGGTGCAGCGCGGGGCGCGGCTCGTCGCCATCACCGACAGCCGCATGAGCCCGCTGGCGCGCGACGCCCAGGTGGCGCTCATCGTGCAGGACAGCGCCACCTTCGGTTTCCGTTCACTGACGGCGACCATGGGCCTGGCGCAGAGCCTGTTCATCGCGCTGGCTTACCGGCTGGAGCTGCCGTACCGGCCGACCCAGGCCGCCACGCGTGCCGGGTACGCTTCCTCGACCTGATGCGGCGTCACTCCGCCGGCATCGGCTGCCCGTCCTTGAGGCGCAGCCAGCCACGCGCGATCCGGTAGATCGCCCACACGCCGAGCAGGAACATGCCCAGCGGCAGTGTCGCGAACCCGACCAGCAGGGCCATCAGCGGAATCGACACCACCAGCACCACGAGCGACCAGATCAGCGCGATCCAGAAGGTGCGGATCACCCAGTCGATGTGGGACGACAGCCAGGTGTTCTCGACCTTGCTGCGTTCGATGTAGCTCAGCACCACCGCGATGATCGACGGCCAGCCGAACAGGAAGGAGCCGAGCACGGTGGCTGCACCGAACGCCCCGAGGCCCAGACCCAGCGCGTGCAGCCCGTAAATGATGTGCAGCATGCGCGTCGAGCTGTTCAGCCCGTCGTCCTGGATGATCACGTCGTTCATGGCCGCAGCCTCCGATGCTGGTGAGGGTCCGATGGGATGTGAAAACTTTAACGCAATCCTTCGATTTCCGCGCCTGATTGCGCCAGAAACTGTCCCCGTGCTGCCGCAGTGATGGCCATGACACAGGGATGCGTGATGCGCCGCTCGACCGAGATCGCGTAGAACGCCTCCACCAGCGTCGGCGAGCGTCCCACCACCTCGACGCCGTATTGCGCGCAGGTCTGCGCCTCCAGCACCGTCGGCGACATGAACACGCCCCGGCCCTCGGCACCGAAGGCCTTCAGCAGCGCCGCGTCGTCGAATTCGCCCACCCGCCTGGGACGCACGCCCTGTTCGCCCAGCCAGCCATCGAGCCGCTGGCGCATCGCCGAGGCTGCGCCCTGGATCAGCATCGGCGCGCCGTCCAGGCACTGCGGAAACGTCCCCTGCAGCGTTGCCTTCAGCGCGGACGTGGCGAAGAAGCTCATGGCGGTCGTGCCCAGCGGGTGGCTGTAGGCCTTGACGCTCAGGTTCGGCCCCATCGGCTCGTCGGCGATCACCAGGTCCAGCCGGTGCACGGCCAGCTGTGCCAGCAGGTCCGCGAGCGTGCCTTCGTGGCAGATCAGCCGCACCGGCTCGGGGCCGTCGAGCGCGGGCTCCAGCAGGCGGTAGGCGATGGACTTGTGCACCTGGTCGGCGATGCCCACACGGAACTCGGGCAGCGTCCGGGCGCGGCGTGCCGACCCGATCGCCGCCTCCAGTTCCGCGCCGAGCGTGAAGATCTGGTCGGCGTAGCCGAGCGCGGTCCGGCCGTCATCGGTCAGCTCCAGCCCGCGTCCGCGCTTGCGGAACAGCGCGCAGCCGAGGCTGTCCTCCAGCAGCTTGATCTGGGTGGACAGGGTCTGCGGCGTGGTGTGGATCTGCTCGCTGGCACGCATCACGCCGCCGGCCTTGGCCGTGGCCCAGAAGTAGTACAGGTGCCTGTAGTTCAGCTCAGTCGCCCAGCAGCGACAGGTTGCGCACGGCGCCCTTGTCCGCCGAGGTGGCCAGCAGCGCATAGGCCTTCAGCGCCGCCGAGACCTTGCGCGGACGCGGCAGGGCCGGCTTCCAGCCCTTGGCATCCTGCTCGGCGCGGCGGACGGCGAGTTCCTCGTCCGACACCAGCACGTTGATCGAGCGGTTCTTGATGTCGATGCGGATGCGGTCGCCCTGGCGCACCAGACCGATCGCGCCGCCGGCCGCCGCTTCCGGCGAGCAGTGGCCGATCGACAGGCCCGAGGTGCCGCCCGAGAAGCGGCCGTCGGTCAGCAGCGCACACGCCTTGCCCAGCCCCTTCGACTTGATGTAGCTGGTCGGGTAGAGCATTTCCTGCATGCCCGGGCCGCCCTTCGGGCCTTCGTAGCGCACGATCACGATGTCGCCGGCCTGGACCTTGTCGGCCAGGATGTCGGCGACGGCCTCGTCCTGCGACTCGGTCACGTAGGCCGAGCCTTCGAACACCATCAGGGCGTCATCGACACCGGCCGTCTTCACCACGCAGCCGTCGAGCGCGATGTTGCCGTGCAGCACGGCGAGGCCGCCTTCCTGCGAGAAGGCGTGTTCGCCGGAGCGGATGCAGCCTTCGGCGCGGTCGAGGTCCAGGCTCGGCCAGCGGGTGTCCTGGCTGAAGGCGACCTGGGTCGGGATGCCGGCCGGACCCGCCAGGTAGAAATGCTTCACCGCGTCGCTCGGGTTGCGGGCGATGTCCCACTGGTCGAGCGCGTCCTTCATCGTCGGTGCGTGGATGGTCGGCACGTCGGTGTGCAGGCGGCCGGCGCGGTCGAGTTCACCGAGGATGGCCATGATGCCGCCCGCGCGGTGCACGTCCTCGATGTGGTACTTCTGCGTGTTCGGTGCGACCTTGCAGAGCTGCGGCACGACGCGCGAGAGGCGGTCGATGTCGGCCATCGTGAAGTCGATCTCGGCCTCCTGGGCGATGGCCAGCAGGTGCAGGATGGTGTTGGTCGAGCCGCCCATCGCGATGTCGAGCGTGATCGCGTTCTCGAAGGCCTTGAAGCCCATCGCGCGCGGCAGCACCGAGGCATCTTCCTCTTCGTAATACCGCTTGCACAGGTCCACCGCCATGCGGCCGGCGCGCTTGAAGAGCTGTTCCCGGTCGGCGTGCGTGGCGAGCACGGTGCCATTGCCCGGCAGCGCCAGGCCCAGTGCCTCGGCCAGGCAGTTCATCGAGTTGGCGGTGAACATGCCCGAGCAGGAGCCGCAGGTCGGGCAGGCCGAACGCTCGACCTGCGCGACGGTCTCGTCCGAGACGCTGGAGTCGGCGGCCATCACCATGGCATCGACGAGGTCGAGCTTCTTGAACTCCATGATGTGTGTCGTGGGATTCGCCAGCTTGGTCTTGCCCGCTTCCATCGGGCCACCGGAGACGAAGACCACGGGAATGTTCAGGCGCATCGCGGCCATCAGCATCCCCGGCGTGATCTTGTCGCAGTTGGAGATGCACACCAGCGCGTCGGCGCAGTGGGCATTGACCATGAACTCCACCGAGTCGGCGATCAGCTCGCGGCTGGGCAGCGAGTACAGCATGCCGTCGTGGCCCATCGCGATGCCGTCATCGACGGCGATGGTGTTGAATTCCTTGGCGACGCCGCCCACCGCTTCGATCTCGCGGGCCACCAGCTGCCCCAGGTCCTTCAGGTGCACGTGGCCGGGCACGAACTGGGTGAAGGAGTTGGCGATGGCGATGATCGGCTTGCTGAAATCGCCATCCTTCATGCCGGTGGCGCGCCACAGGGCACGGGCACCGGCCATGTTGCGGCCGGCGGTGGAGGTCTTGGAACGGTAGGCGGGCATGGGCAGCTCTCGGGATGGGGGGCCGAACGGGCGGGGGTGTGATTCTGGCCCAGTCGGCGGGTCCGGTGGCACCTGGGGGTGCGGACCAGCTGGAAGTGGCGGTGGTTTCTGGAGAGACACTTCTGTTTAAAGGAAGTGAATATTCTATTTATTCGACTATACGCGAAGTGTCGGAACCCCTAGATTCCGACCATGGAATTCCTCTTCGACCCCAATCTCTGGATCGCTTTCGCGATGTTGACCACCCTGGAAATCGTCCTGGGCATCGACAACATCATCTTCATCTCCATCCTCGTCGGCCGGCTGCCACCCGAGCAGCGGGACTTCGCACGGCGACTCGGCCTGGGCTTCGCGATGGTGTCGCGGCTGCTGCTGCTGTTCTCGCTGAGCTGGGTGATGGGCCTGAAGGAAGACCTCTTCACCGTGCTGGGCACCGGCATCAGCGGCCGTGACCTCGTGCTGCTCGGCGGTGGCCTGTTCCTGCTCTACAAGGCCACGCACGAGATCTTCGTCGAGGTCGAGGCCCGCGAGGAAGATGGCCCGCCACCGGCAGACGCTGCCGCGATGAAGGCGGCTGGCCAGCGCGCGCTGTGGGCGACGATCGGCCAGATCGGTGTGATCGACATCGTCTTCTCGCTGGACTCGGTGATCACCGCGGTCGGCATGGTCGACCAGCTCGGCGTGATGGTGGCGGCCGTGATCGCGGCGGTCGGTGTGATGCTGTTCGCAGCCAAGCCGATCGGCGACTTCGTGGATGCCCACCCGTCGGTCAAGGTGCTGGCGCTGGCCTTCCTCGTGATGGTGGGCATGGCGCTGACCGGCGAGGCGCTGGACCTGCACATTCCGAAGGGTTACCTGTACGCCGCGATGGCCTTCTCGCTCGGTGTGGAGGCCCTCAACATCCGCGCCCGTGCCAAGCGCCAGCGCATCCGCGAGGCAGCGGCCCGGGACGCGGCGACCGCCTCCGCCTGACCTGCGCGACCTGGGCCGGCGTCAGAATCCGCCGACCGGCCCAGGTACACCAGGGTGGCGGCGGTTGACCGTGACCTTCATCTCGTCCGGCAGCGGCGTGGTCTGGCCAGCATCGTGCTGCACCACCCGTTCGCCCGAGGCCGCCGCCGCGGGCACCGCTGCCCGCTCGGCCAGTCGCGCCGAGCGGGCATCCGCCATGCGCTGGCGGACCTCTTCTGCCGGGCTCACCGGTAGCGTGTAGAGCACCGGCCCTTCGGCCAGGCCCAGCGTGACCGCCTCCGCGGTGACCCCACGCAGCCGCAGCGCCGATCCGGCCACGGCCGTGCCTTCGGTCTGGGCCTGCAACTGACCATCCAGCAACAGCGTCGCCTGCGGTGGCCAGGCGTCCGGCTGGGTCGATACCAGCACGATGCCCGGTGGCAGCGTGGCCGGCAACTGACCGACCGCTGCTGGCGTCGGCGCAGGTCGGTCGGTCGAGGCTGACGCCGCAAGGGGCCGGACCGCCAGGTCCGCGCTGGCGGCAGCGCCTTGCGCAACCGCCGGCGCATCGCCCGGCGCGTACAGATCGCGCAGACAGACGCCGACTCCCCCCACCGCAACCAGTGTCGCCAGCAGGGCGACAAGCCGCCGTGCGGGCGATGCCGGCCGGGCCGGAACGGATGGTTTTCTTGCTTGCATGGGTATCCCGCTGTCTCTTGACAAGAGTCATTTTCCTTTTGGCAATTTTCATGCGAATGGCCGACTTTGGTGCCGATCCGGCCCACCTGAACGCATGATGAAGGTGCGGGGGATGTGTTTCGATGAACGCAACCTTGGCCTCGTGCTTTGTTAAGATGAATCAGGATGTAAATTTGTAAACAAAAGAAAACTATTTCATGGCTTCCCCGGATTGGTTCGTGCGGCTTGTTCCAGCCTTGTTGCTGGCGGTGGCATTCCTGGCTGCCCCGGCGCACGGGCACCTGCCCGCCGCGGGCTCCGATGCCACGGCCGCGGTGCGGCGCAGCGAGCAGCGCTACCAGATCCCTGCGGTGAAGGTGCTCACCGCCGACGGCCGGGCGCAGGCACTGCGGCCCTTGATCGACGACGGTCGGCCCGTGGTGCTGACCTTCCTCTACACGTCCTGCACCACGGTCTGTCCCGTGACCAGCCACGTGATCGACGAATTCGTGCGCGCCCTCGGCCCCGAGGCACTACAGGTCAACGTCGTGTCGGTGTCGATCGACCCGGACCACGACACCGTCGCCCGCCTCGCCGAACACGCCCGCAGCCGGGGTGCCCGGGGCACCTTCGTCACGGGTGATCCGCAGTCTTCGGAGACCGTGCAGCGTGCCTTCGATGCCTGGCGCGGCGACAAGATGAACCACGACGCGGTGATCTTCCTGCGCGCGCCGGCCAGTCCGGTCTGGGTCCGGCTGGACGGACTCGTCAGCCCGCGCCGCCTGCTGGACGAATACCGCCGGCTCAAGCCCGCGTGACCCTGCCTTCCCCCGCATCCCCGAGACCAGCGAGACCGCCATGCCCGACCACGCCGACACGCCCCGCACCAGCCGCCGCCATTTCCTCCGCTGCACTGCCGGCACCGCCGCGGTGACGGCCTCGCTGTCCTTCGCGCCAGGCCGTGCGCTGGCGGCGGTGCAGGGCACCAATTCCCGCTGGGCGGTGACCTCCGATCCGGCGCTGTGGCAACAGGCCTGGGCGCGTCGCTTCACCAACGTGCTGCCCAACCCGCTGGCCGCGGCCGGCCTCTACAAGCCCACCGTCGGCGCGTCTGACTACACCATCGGTGCCGGCCAGGCCACTGCGGACGTGCTCGGCGTGCCCGGCATCACCACCACCATCTGGGGTTATGCCAACCAGGAAACCGGCCCCACCTTCCCGGGCCGCACGCTGCAGGCCAGCAAGGGTGTGCCGATCACCGTGCACTGGGTGAACCGCCTCGTCAACGCCAGCGGCCAGGCGCTGCCGCACCTCCTGCCCGTCGACCAGACGATGACGATCCAGACGCCGACCACCGGCGTGCCGCTGGCGGTGCACCACCACGGCAGCAACTCGGCCGCCGAGTTCGACGGCGGCCCCGACCAGTGGGCTACGCCGCTGCGCCGCCAGACCGGGCCGGGCATCAACGGCAACGCGGTGCAGGTCGGCACGGCCGAGGCCATCACCTACGTCTACGACAACAACCAGGAAGCCTCGCTGCACTGGTACCACGACCACGCGGAAAGCCTCACCGGGGTGAACGTGCAGGCGGGTCTGGCCGGGCTCTATGTCGTGCGCGATGCCAACGAGAAGGCGTTGCAGACAGGCTGGAAGATCCCGGCCGCCAAGCACGAGGTCGCGCTGGTGCTGCAGGACCGCACCTTCGACGCCCAGGGCCAGTTCGTCTACTCGGCCAACCCGGCCAACTCGCCCACGCCGCTGCCGGGCAACTTCCCCGCCAACAGCCCGAGCCACATGCCGGAGGTGTTCGGCGACGTCATCCTGGTCAACGGCAAGGCCTGGCCGAGCCTGTCGGTGGAGCCGCGGCCCTACCGGTTCCGCATCCTGAACGGGTCCGACTCGCGCTTCTTCACGCTGAAGAACTCGGCGCCGACCTGGGTGCCGATGCACGTGATCGGTAACGACCTCGGGTTTCTTAACAACCCGGTCGCGGTGGGCGCTGCCGGGCTGACCATCGCACCGGGCGAGCGCTACGACGTGGTGATCGATTTTTCATGGGCGCTGCTGGTGGGGCTGAAGGTCGATCTGCTCAACTCGGCGCCGACGCCATTCCCGCTGGGCGGACCGCCCTCGGCAGGCACGGCCACGGTGATGCGCTTCAACGTCGGCCTGCTGGCCAACCTGCTGGTGCCGAAGTCGCTCATGAGCACGCTGCACACGCTGCGCGGCAGCAACGGCACGCCGGTGCTGGCCGCTTCGGCCGGCGACACGGCCGCGACGCCGGTGCGCCGCATCCTGCTGGGTGAAGGCACCGACGAGTACGGCCGCATCAACCCGATGCTGGGCGTCTACGACCCGACCGGCGCGAAGAACCTCGGCACCCAGGGCTTCAACGACCCGGCCACCGAGACGCCGAAGCTCGGCAGCACGGAGGTCTGGGAGTTCTGGAACACCACGGTCGATGCCCACCCGGTCCACCTGCACCTGGTCAAGTTCCGCATCAAGAACCGCCAGGCCTTCACCGGCACCATCCAGTCCACCGCGATGCGCAATGGCTGGACGGGGGTGCAGCTCCAGCCCGGCGCGACCCTGAGCGGTGCGGCCGTGGCGCCGGCCGCCACCGAGCGCGGCTGGAAGGACACCGTCCTGTGCCCGCCGGGCCAGGTCACGCGCATCGTCATGGCCTTCGACCGCCCCGGCAAGTTCGTCTACCACTGCCACATCCTGTCGCACGAGGACCACGACATGATGCGGTGGTACCAGGTCGCCTGATCAGCGGTTGGCGTTGAGCACTGGCGACATCGGCACCAGCGTGCGGTGATCCGGGGGCGCCCAGCCCTGGATCTGTCCGACTTGTGCAGCCACACGCTGGCCCTGGCCCAGCGACAGCCGCAGGTAGGTGCCGGCTGCGGCGCGGTTGTTGACGCCGGCTTCCAGGCGCTCCAGCACATGCTCGACCGACCAGGCGCCGCGGCTGCGCTGCAGCGCGTCGGTGAAGAAGTAGGCCGCGGCGTAGACCTCGCCCTGCAGTGGCGTGGCCTGCAGCGGGTCCAGGCCGAGGGTGCGCAGCCACGGCTGCAGGCTGGTGACGGCGGTGGCACGCCAGCGCTCCGGCGTGGACCGCAGCGACGCCCAGCGCACCCGCGCCCGCCACGCCGGAGCCAGATCCAGCGCCTCGGCGGGCGCGAGCTGCCCTGACAGCCAGACTGCGGGCAGCGCATCGGCCTGCCGAAGGGCGGCTGGTGGCGCGAGCAGTGCCTGGACCTGCGGCGTCGGCAGCCAGGCGACCACCAGCTCGTTCGCTGCGCCCAGGGGCTGACCCGCAGCGATCGGCTGCACGCGCAGATCCCGCAGTTGCACGTCCGGGCTGCCAGCGGCCAGCGCCGACTGGAAGATCTGCGCGGCACCGTGCCCGGCATCCGAATCGAACCAGACCTGCACCCGCGCAGGCACCGTGCCCAGTGCGGCGACGGCGCGTGCCGCGACCCGTGCTTCGGCGGACAGTCCCTCGGACAGGTAGAGCGCATGGTGCCGTCCGGCCGGTGGCGGCGCCGGTGCAGCATCGACGAGCGGGAAGACACAGGGCAGCGAGGCGGCCTCGCAGAAGGCCTCGACTGGCGTCCACTGTGCCGCCCCGGCGCCGGAGACCACGGCGTACACCGGCTGCTCGGCCAGCCGCTGCTGCAGCTGCGCGGTCCAGCCCGCGGCATCGCCCGTCAGCCGCCAGACGTGCAGCGCCACGCGCACGTCGCCAAAGCGCTGCTGGCGCGCCCAGGCCGACAGCGTGGTCTCGACCGCTTCGCGGCGCGCCGCCGGTGCGTCGGGCGTGACGATGGTGGCGAGGTGCAGCGTGTGGTCCACCAGCCCCCGCAGCGAGGCCCCACCGACCGGGCCGAGCCGCTCCAGCCAGGCGAAGAGATCGGCGACCGCCGCATCGTCCAGCGCGTAACGTGGCATCCACGGTGCCAGCACCCCTCCCGCCGGATCGACGCCGGTGCGCAGTGCCCGCGCGAAACTGTCCGCCGTGTAGGCGGGCCGGCGCTCGGTCCGTGTCCCGGCGATCTCGATTCCCGGCGCGGCACGTCCGACCGCCGCCGTCCGGCCGGGCGCCAGCAGGCTCGCTGCGGTGATCGGCGGCACGCGCAGCCGGCCCTCCTGGTCGCCCATGCCGCTGCGCCGGTGGCACTGCGCACACGCGGCGGCCGGGCCGGTCATGTCCGGCAGATCCGTGCGACGTGCACGCAAGCGGCTGCCATCCGGCAGCCGGCCTTCGAGGTGAATGGCCTGTCCCCGCACAGGATCGCCCGCCTCCGTTGCGCCGGCATGCGCGAAGGGCCATCCGATGGCCAGCAGCAGTGTGGTGACAAGATGTTTCATGCGGTCAGTGTGCCGCAGGGCAGGGATGGGTCACTGTTCAAAAATATGTTCCATGGAAAACACCAATAGAAAAATATTTCCAATATCCGGGTCGCTCGCTATAGTTTCGTCCACGCTCCCACTCCCAAGTCCCCAGGAAACTCCATGAACAACGTAGCCGTCTTTGGCGCCGGTCGCATCGGCCGCATCCACGCTGCCAACCTCGCCAGCCAGCCCGGCGTGACGCTCAAGTCCATCTGCGACCCGGTCGGCGACAGCGCCGCCCAGCTCGCCCAGCAGCTCGGCGCCCAGGTCTCCACCATCGAGGCCGTGCTGGCCGATCCGTCGATCGACGTGGTCGCCATCACCTCGCCCACCTCCACCCACTCCGACCTGATCACCCGCGCCGCCGCTGCCGGCAAGCACATCTTCTGCGAGAAGCCGGTGGACCTGTCGGTGCCGCGCGCCATCGCCTGCGGTGAGGCGGTCAAGGCCGCGGGGGTCGCCTGCATGATCGGCTTCCAGCGCCGCTTCGACCCCACCTTCAACGAAGCCCGCACCCGCATGGACCGCGGCGACATCGGCAACCCCGAGATGCTGATCATCACCAGCCGTGATCCGGGCGCCCCGCCGGCCGAGTACATCAAGGCCTCGGGCGGCATCTTCCGCGACATGCTGATCCACGACCTGGACGTGTTCCGCTGGATCCTGTGCGCGGATGGCGACGAGGCCGAGTGGCTGAGCGCGACCGGCTCGGTGCTGACGGACCCGGCGATCGCTGATCTGGGCGACTTCGACAGCACGGCGGTGACGATCCGCACGAAGCAGGGCCGCCTCTGCCAGATCAACACCACCCGCCGCGCCGCGTATGGCTACGACCAGCGCTTCGAGGTGCTGGGCTCGGCCGGCATGCTGCAGTGTGGCAACCACACGCCCAGCCAGGTCGTGCAGTGGGACGCCAACGGCATCACCGCGGACAAGCCCGAAGCCTTCTTCCTGCAGCGCTACGCGGCGGCCTACAAGCTGGAGATCGCGCACTTCTTCGAGTGCCTGCAGAGCGGCGCGCCGTTCCGCACGACGGTGGCCGATGGGGTGAAGGCGCAGATCCTCGCCGATGCGGCGTCCGAGAGCGCGCACAGCGGCCAGCCGGTGCGCTTCTGAGCGGCCGCAGGCGGTTGGCCGGATTCAGATCACAGCAGCGCGGTCGTATGCCTGGAGGTGCTGGTCGCGTGACCAGATGTAGACCCGGCGTGCTGCGTTCTGGGCACACAGTCGCTTCCAGTCGTGGATGATCGACAAGTCGCCCAGACCACTGCCTCGCCCGGCGTGGTCTGGAAACTCGGCCAGCCACTGGCGCAAGTCGTCGGTGCGCAAGAAGCTGATGGGCTTGAACGGGGACTTGCCCTCCAGTGCCTGTCCGACCTGTGCGACGAACCGCTGCGCGCAGCGTCGGCGCAGCGTGCCGTCACCGACCTGACCGATGTGGTTGCCCGTCTCCAGCACCGTGGTCATTGGCAGGAACAAGGTCTGCCCCTCTTCGATCCGCGTGGCGAGCGCGGACCGGGTTACGGCACAGTGCTGTGACTTGCCCGGCACATCCAGGATCTCGACCAGGACCGAGGTGTCGAGCAGGCAGACCGCGTTCACAGCGGTTCCTCCGCGTCGAGTGCCTTGAGCCAGTCGAGCGCTGCTTGCCGGCGTTGCGCCTCGGTCCGCTGGTCCTTCAGAAAGCGGTCGAGGATGCGCCGGGTCATCAACTGGCCGAGTGGCCCCTGCGCCACCAGTTCCGGGTACCGCTCCAGGTCACCCAGGCGCACCAGTCGGCTGTCTCCCTCCGTCGTGTCCCGGTAGCAGCACACCACATCCCCCAGCGCGGCGTCTGGCAAGGCATCCAGCAGGGCCGGGTTGTGCGAGGTCAGCAGCACACGCAACTGCCGCTCGGCAGCGATGGCCTGAATCTGGCGCACCAGTGTTTCGGCGCGGCTTGGGTGGACGCCGTTGTCGATTTCCTCGATCACGACCAAGGCTCCGATGGGGGCGGTGAGCAGCGCTGCGCCAATCGCCAGCACCCGCAGCGTGCCGTCCGACAGCAACGGCGCATCCACAGTCCGGCTCTGGTGGCCGAAGGTCTCGACCAGCCGCACCATCACGTCACTGCGCTCGGTCTTGATGAACTGCACGTCGCTGATGTCCTGCTCGGGCAGCGAGCGGATGAAATCGAGCAGGCGCGCCTTCTTGCTGTCCGTCTGGCAGATCTGGAACAGCACGGCCGAGAGGTTGCGGCCGTCCTCCTTGATCTGGTCGTCCTTGGTGTAGGCGTAGTCGCGCATCACGGAAGGGCGCGGGTCAAGGAAGACCATGTTGCGCAAGGTTTCCCGCAGCGCCCGTGTCACCAGCGGGATGACACGCTGGGATTCGGAGTGGCTCGCTTCGAAACGTCCGGGTGTTTCGAGCTGGTAGAAGATCGCCTGCCGATTCGAGCAGGGGATGTGCGGCTTGACCCGTCCCCGCTTGAAGTTGTTGTAAGCGATGCTGATCTCGTCGCTGTGCAAGTTGGGGACGCCATCCACCTGGTACAGCGGTACCGTCTGAGCGGCCTGGCTGACCCGTTCCGCCGTGATCGCCAACTGGTCGGCTGGCATGCCGATCGCGATTTCGAAGTCGCTCCAGCCTTCCGGTGCCGCGCTGAAATGCCCCCCCAGGCTCAGGCTGTGCTGCGGATCCCGGAACAGGTCACGTGCCTGGCCGCGCAGCACCGCGTCCCCGCTCTGGATCGAGCGGGCGATGTCATCCAGGCGGCTTCCCTTGGCCAGCCAGTTCAGCAATCGGATGGCTTCGAGCACGTTGCTCTTGCCCGAGGCATTCGAGCCGATCAGGAAGGTCAATGCGGCCAGCGGCAGCGTGGCGTCCTGGTAACTCTTGAAGTTTCTGAGCCGGATGGAAGTCAGCATGGGTTGCCCAGTGATCAGGAGACACGCACTCCGGGATGCCCGGAGGTGCGGTTCCATTTTAGGTTCGGACCAGTTCTCCACCCGCCGTGGCACACGCACCGGCCCCACCGTCCACCACTGAAAGCATCGCACATGGTCACCGAAGTGTTTTCCACGCATTCGACTGTTGACGGCCGCTTGCGCATCGGCATCGCCGGCCTCGGTCGCCTGGGGCGCCGCCACGCCGAAGCGCTGGCGTTTTCCACCCGCCACGTCGATCTCGTGGCGGCCTGCAGCCCCGTCGAGGCCGAGCGCGACTTCGCCGGCCGCGAGCTGGGCATCGCCGCGGATCGGCTGTACAGCGACTTCGACGCCTTCGTCGCCGACCCGAACCTGGACGCCATCGTGCTGGTCACGCCGACCTCGCTGCACGCCGACCAGGCGATCGCGGTGCTGAAGGCCGGCAAGCACGTCTTCATCGAGAAGCCGCTGGCGCTGAACCTGCCGGACTGCGCGCGCGTGCTGGCGGTCGCGGCCGAGCATCCGCAGCAGGTGGCGATGGTCGGTTTCGTGCGCCGCTTCGATCCGAGCTACCGCAACGCAGCGGCGGCGGTCGAGGCGGGCGAGATCGGCCGGCCCTTCCTCGTGCGCTCGCAGACCTGCGACAAGAACGACCCGGACGGCTTCTTCGTGCGGTTCGCGCCCACCTCGGGCGGCATCTTCATGGACTGCAGCGTCCACGACATCGACCTGGCGCGCTGGCTGCTCGGCCGGCCGAAGGCGCTGCGGGCGTTCGCCACCGGCACCATCGTGCTGCACCCCGGCCTGGCCGCGTGCGGCGACGTGGACAACGGGCTGGCGATCGTCGAGTTCGAGGGCGGCGCGCGGGCGGTGTTCTACGCCTCGCGCACGCTGGCGCACGGACACGAGACGACGACCGAGGTGATCGGCACGGCGGGCAAGCTGCTGGTGGGCGAGCACGCGGCGCGGGACCGGGTGATCCGCAGTGACGCGTCGGGTGTCGGCCACGCGGTGCTCGGCGATTTCCACGAGCGCTTCGAGGCGGCGTTCGCGCACGAGATGGCGGCGTTTGTCGCCGCCTGCCGCGGGGTGGCGCCGCTGTCGCTCACGCTGTCGGACGCGATGGAGGCCACCCGCATCGGGCTGGCCATCACGCGCTCGCTGCAGTCGGGGATGCCCGAGGCGGTGTGACTGCCGCGACCGGGCACTCCCCGGTCAGTACCCCGTCGGCCCACCCGGCATCTGCAGCCCGACCCCACCCAACCCGCTGCGCGGCTCCAGGCTCAGCCGCAGGTAGATCGATCCGCTGCTCTGCGTGTACTGCGCGGCGCGCTCCAGCCCGAGCCGGGTGCCGATGTCCAGGTTTCGGGTGAGCTGGTATTCCATCGCGCCGCCCAGGTTCAGCACCATGCCCGAGTCGGTGCGCGAGGCGTAGACCGCCGAGGGCACGCGCTGCTGCGCGGCGAGACTCTCCAGCGAGGCCTGTGCTGCGCCATCGGTCGGGAAGTAGGGCGCGGCGTCCTCGCGGTAGGCCTGCAGGCCGGCCGAGCCCTGCAGCCCCCAGCTCAGCCGGCCGCTGCGGCCCAGCCAGTTCACCGGCACGGTCAGCGCCAGCAGGTGCTGCGGGCTGAAGTAGCCGCCGTGGCCCCAGGTGTAGCCGCTCAGGTTGCGCCGGTAGTGCTGGTAGCCGAGGTTCATGCCGATCTCGACCTGCGTGTCGGCCAGGCGCCGGGCCTGCCAGAAGCTGCCCGCGCCCAGCTCGAAGCGGCTGTTGCTCGCCACTTGCTGGCCGGTCAGGGCGTGCAGACCGCCGTAGCTGTAGACACCGACATCGGCCTGTTCCCAGGCCACCTGACCGCGCACCCCGGTGGCGCGCACGCCGCCCCAGACGCGGCCGGTGCGGGCGTCGGTCGTGCCGGCGAAGGACAGCAGGCTGTCGGTGACGGCGCGCCGCGAGGCGTCCACCGTCAGCGTCAGGCCCTGCGCGAACTCGTCGATGTAGCGCAGTCCGCCCACGACATCCACCACCGCGAAGCCGACGGGCGTGGCACCGACATCGACCGTCAGGGTGCGTGTTTTCAGCCCGACCGCGACACCCACCCCCGCGTCGCTCTGCGACGGCGCGACCACCACACCGGTCGCGTCCAGCCCCAGCGTGCCGCTGCGCGCGCGGGCCGACTGGCTGACCTGTCCCGCGCTGGCGACGACCGGCGTCACCTTGACGCTGACCTGGCCAATGTCCTCGATGGTCTTGCGGCCCTCGATCGGCGTCTGCACCAGATCGAGTCGGCCGAGGCCGGCGTCGCCGCTGCGCGCGCGGAGGGTGCCCGCGACTTCGAGGCTGGTGCGGCCGCGTTCGACCTGCACCTCGGAGAGTTCGTCGCCCAGGGTCTTGACCCGCTTCGGCGGGCTGGCGGGCAGTCCGGTTGCGCCCGGCGCCTGGACTTGCGCCACGGTGGTGGTCATCTGAAGCGGGGCGGTCGGTGAAGCAGCTGCCGCCATGGGCGCCGGTTCCCGCCAGCGCAGCGAGCGGCTGACTGCACTGTCGGCACCCGGTCGGGCCGTCGGTACACCGGCACCGGTGGGCGGCAGCTGGTCCAGATGGACCAGTGCAAGCGGCACCACGCCCGACGAGAAGCCCGGCGAGGCGCCGGACGGGGGCACCGGTGCCGGCACGCCGCCCGCCAGCAGCGTGCGGGAGCGCCCGTCCGCCGCATGGGCCGCGAAGGGGTTGCCGGCGAGCCGGGCCTGTCCCCACTGCGTCGGCCGGGGCTGCTCGGCGGCGATGGCCGCGCGCAGGTACTCGGCCGCCTTGCCGAACTGGCCCCGCGCGCGGTGGTGGCGGGCGTACTGGGCCAGCACGGCGGGGCTGTTCGGCGCGAGCCGCCCGGCTTCCTGCAGGGCCATCACGGCGGAGTCGGGGTCCTTCTGCGCATCGGCGGCGCCGGCCAGCCCGAGCCAGGCGTCCAGCGTGTCCGGCTGCTTCTGCAGCACGGCCTCGTACAGCGCGCGGGCCTGGGTGTCGTCACCACCGGCGGTGTAGAGGCGTGCGAGCGCCATCTGCAGCCGCGGCTCCTGCGGGCGGTCCTGCAGCACCGGGGCCAGGGCCTCGTAGGCGTTGAAGAGGTCGCCACCGTCGCGCAGCTGGTCGGCCTGGCGCAGGGCCAGCGCCACGCGCAGGTCGTCGACATCGCGCCGCTGGCCAGCGGTCAGCGGCTGTGCGGCGAGCTGGCGCAGCACACCGGCGAGTTCCGCGTCCTGCCGGGTCTGCAGCAGCAGCGCGGCGTGGCGCAGCCGCAGGCCGGCGCCGGCCTGCGGCTGCGCGGCCAAGGTGGCACGGATGAGCTGGCCGGCGCGGGCCTCGTCGCCCAGGTCCAGCCGTGCACCGGCCACCGCGCCGACCAGGTCGGGGTCCTGTCCGGCGGCGGCTTCCGCTTCGACCAGCAGCGCTTCGGCCTGCCAGCGCTGACCGGCGCGGGCCTGGGCCACGGCGTCGGCGGCCTGGGCCTGCACGGCGAGGCGGCGCTGCAGCCGGCCCATCTCGGTCGTGCGCTCGCGGGCCGGGACCTGCTCCAGGCTCTGCAGCGCGCCGGCCCAGTCCTTCAGCTCGGTCTGCAGCAGCGCGCGTGCCTGCAGGGCCTCGCCCGGATGTGCCGCCGGGAGGACGAAGGCGTCGATCTGTGTCCGCGCGGCATCGATCCGGTTCTGGCGCATGAGCAACTGGCCCAGCGACAGCCGCACCCACGGGGACGCTGGAGCCAGCGCCACGGCCTGCTCCAGCAGCGCCTGTGCCCCGGCCAGATCACCGCGCTGCTGCGCCAGATCCGCCTGCAGGCGCATCTGGCCGGCCTTGAGGCCGGTTTCGCCACCAAGGCGGGCGAGCACGTCGGCGTCCATGCGCTGCAGCAGCGTGCGCTGCGGCTCGGTCCGTCCCGCGGCGCCCAGCACCTGGTACAGACCGGCGTTGGCGCGCGGGTGGCGGGCATCGGTGCGCAGCGCTTCCCGGTAGGCGGCGTCGGCGCCGAGGAACTGGCCCTGCTCGGCCAGCAGCTCGCCCAGCAGGACCTGGCCTTCAGGCTCCTTCGGGTCGGTCTCGACGGCGCCCTTGGCGAGGCGGGTGGCGCGGTCGAGGTCGCCGACCTGGCGCGCGGCCTGGCCGTCGTGGACTGCCTGCCAGTGCATGGCCGAGCGGTAGACGGGTTTCCAGCGCGTGCCATTGGGGGCGGCGCTGGCACGGGCGAGCAGTTCGCCAGCGTCGGCGAAGCGGTCCTCGCGCATGCGGACGATGCCCAGGCCGGCCAGCGCGTCGGTCTCGTCCGGGCGCTGGCGCAGCACGGATTCGAAGCGTTCGGTGGCGGTCTTCAGGTCGCCGCTGTCGATGGCGGCGAAGCCTTGGCGGACGGTGGGCAAGGGGGCGGCCACTGCCGTGCGCGGGGCGGCGGCTGCGGTTGCGGTTGCGGTTGCGGTTGCGGTTGCGGTTGCGGCCGCCTTGCGGGGAGCCGTGGCAACCGCGTCGGCGGCCGTGCTGGCGGTCGCCCGCGCCTTGCCCGGCTGACCGAGTTCGGCGAGCTTGGTGTTCAGCTCCGCGTCGTCTCCGGCGCCAGCGAGGTACTGGCGGAACAGCGGCGCGTCCGGGCCGCGTGCGTCCAGCCACACCAGCGCCTGGCGCCACGCCACGCGGGCGTCCTTGCGGACCTGCGGCGGTGCGTCGGCCTGGGTGGACAGGGCGGCCAGGCGCTGGATCGCATCGCGTCGCGTCGGCTCGCGGTAGCTCAGGTGCTTGGCATGGGCGAGTGCGGGACCGGGCTGGCCGGGGGCCGACTGGCTGAGGCGCTCCAGGCCGCGGCGGGCCTCGTCCCAGCCTTCGCGGGTGCCGCCGAGCGTCTGGTAGTACTCGACCGCGAGGTCATCGCCCGGGGGCTGGGCGCCGAGCGCCTGCTTGTAGGTGCGGGCTGCCGCTTCGGTCTGGCCGGCCTGCGCGTACTGGCGGGCGGTGGCGATCAGCGACTGGCTGGACGTCTGGGACTGGATCTGCGTGGCCAGCGCGGCCAGACCCGGGTGGCTGGGGTTCACCTGACGCAGCCGCGCCAGGTAGGCGCCGGCCTCGTCGAACCGTCCGGCCTCGACCCGCTGCGTGGCGAGGCCATGCAGCGCGTCCGGCTGCCGGGGATCGACGCCAAGCAGCTTCTGCCAGGTCTGTCCGGCCAGATCGGCCCGGCCGCGCTGTTGCCAGTGGCGCGCCTGCTCGACGAGCTGCTGCACGGTCGAGGCGCGCGTGTTGTCCGGGGCGGGGGTCGATGCCGCCGCTGGCGCTGTCGCCGTGGCGGCCTGCACGGCGGTCGTGGCCAGGCCGGTCACCAGGCCCAGGCACGCCAGGGCCACCCGGGTCGGCGCCGGGCGCGGGAAGGAGGGAGCGGAAGACGGAGTGGACGGATGCGTCATGGGGTCGGGCAGCGGGGAGCCGAAGAAGAGGGGGCGCGCTGCAGCCGGCCGTGGCGGTCGCAGCGCCAGCGCTGCTGCAGCCAGCCGGCGCTGAAGAGCGCCAGGGCGTGGTCGTAGTAGCGCAGTCGGGTGGTCGGGTGGGCGCAGACGGTGGCGAGTCGCTCGGCCAGCAGCCGGGCGCCGGGGCAGTCGCCCAGGGCCGCG
Source organism: Sphaerotilus montanus (assembly GCF_013410775.1). NCBI lineage: Bacteria > Pseudomonadati > Pseudomonadota > Betaproteobacteria > Burkholderiales > Sphaerotilaceae > Sphaerotilus > Sphaerotilus montanus. The sequence continues at coordinate 2,984,334 of NZ_JACCFH010000001.1, forward strand.
AGGTAGGGCTGCAGCGCGGCGATGAAGCCGGGTGGTGCCGTGCCGCGGGCGACGGTCGCCGGATCGGCCCCGGCTGCCGCGCGGGTGGCGAAGCGCTCGGGCAGCGTTGCGGTGCGGGTGTGGCGCTGGATGCCGGACAGCCCCTGCAGCAGGGCGGGGCGCAGCGGATCGTCCGCCGGGGCGACACCGGCCCAGAGGTAGCAGCGGATCGCGTCGTAGCTGCCGGTGTCGCCGTGCTGCGTGTCGGCGATCCAGTGGCCGCGCAGTGGCGCGCTGTGCTGCACGGTCCAGGTGGCCCAGTCGGGGGCCAGTCCGTTGGGTGCGACCGCGGGCAGCGTGCGCACGGACTGCTCGGCCAGCACGGTCCACGGCCCGCCCGGATCGGCGCTGGCCAGACCGCGCAGCAGGTGCAGCGGCGTGTAGCTCGGGTTGAAGCGCCACTGGCGGCGGTCGGCGCTGATGAACCCCTGCGGCCCCGGCAGCAGCATGGTGCCCAGTCCCGGCACCTCCACCACCTCCTCGGTCCGGATGCGTGCCAGCAGCGCCCGGCCTTCGGTGGCCAGCGCGGGGGTGTTCCACAGGCGAGCGGCCTCGATCAGCGTCCAGGCCAGCCAGAGGTCGGCGTCGCTGGCGGCGTTGGCGTCGAGCACGCCCCAGCGGCCGTCGCGCTGGCGGCCCCATTGCCAGGCGGGCAGGCGCGCGGTCATGTCGCCGCCGCAGAGGTTCTGGCGGGTCCAGTGCAGCAGGGCGTCGAAGCGCGGGCGGTCGTCGGCCACCAGCGCGAAGAACAGCCCGTAGGCCTGGCCTTCGGAGGTGCTGATGCGGGCCTCGGTGTCGGGGTCGAGCACGCGGCCGTCCGGTTGCACGAAGGTGGCCACGAAGCCCGCCCAGAGCGCATCGAAGTCGTCACAGGCCGTCCGGCGCGTGGCTGCCGGGGGTGCGGCGCAGGCCGTGCTCGCGAGCATCCCTGCGCCGCCGGTCAGGGCGCCGATCCGCAGCAGCAGGCGCCTGCGCTGCGGATTGCACGGCGGCTCAGGTCGATGCACCGGCATGGCGGCGCATGGCATGGCGCTGGAGCAGCAGATAGATCACCCCGGACAGCACCAGGATCGCCAGCATCAGGACCGCCCAGAGCAGCACCGGCCGGTCCGAGAGCTTCCAGCGGATCCAGCTCAGCCAGGGCAGGTCGCCACTGGCGTAGGTCGCATCGGCGCTGTAGGCGGTGATGCGGCCGGATTCGTCGAACAGCGTGACGTGGCCGTGGATCTGCGACAGGCGGCTGCCATCGAGCAGCGCCTCGGTGATGAAGGACAGGCTGGCCGGGGTGGTCGCCATCAGGCCGACCACGCTGCGGCTGGAGGACAGCGGGGACTCGAACCCCACCAGCGCGGCCTGCGGGTCGGTGCCGCGGAAGGCCAGGGCTTCCAGCGCCGGGTATTCCTCGCGCTGCCAGACCTTGCCGACCCAGCGCAGCCAGTCCGGCAGGGCGATGTCGGCGGGGAGCAGGTTCCTGCCGGCGCGGGGCGGGCTGGCCGGTGCCGCCTCCGCCGCGCGGACGGCCGCGAGGTCCCGGAAGGGCATGTCGGCGGCCCAGTCGGCGAACAGGCGCTGGTTGCCGGCGCTGCCGATGACGATCAGGTCGCGGCCGGCCACCTGGGCCACGCTGCGGGCATGCACCACCCGGACCAGCCGCGCCGACAGGCCGGTGGCCTCGCCCGCCCGGCCCATCAGCGTGAGGTAGGTGTCGAGGTCTTCGCGCGAAGGCTGGTCGGGCAGCACCACCGCGGTCTCGGCCAGATCCGCCAGCCGGGTGTAGGGGTGGGTGGTGTTGGCGAAGGCCGCCAGGTCCGGCATGGGCAGGAAGTGGGGCGCGCCGGAGAAGTCGATGGTCGAGGCGCCGTCGATCACGCTGCGCGGCCGGTCGAGTGCGGTGTCGGTGCGGCTCGCGCGCGCGCACTCGGCGGCTTCGTCGCCGACGCTGTGCTCCAGCGTCAGGGCGAGGTGGGCGTAGGACTGCGTGCCGAGCGTCGCCACGGGGATGCGCAGGTTGCGGCGTGCGGCATGTGTCAGCGCCTCGTCGCGTTCGCCGCGGATGCTGCGCTGCAGGTTGTCGAGCCAGCGTCCGGCGAGGCCCGGGTCGAGCCGCTCCTCGAACTGGTGCACGTCGTTGAACCGCACGCGCAGCGTGGCCCCGGCGTCGTCGGGCCGCGCCTCGTAGCGCACCCGCAGATCGACCGGCACCTTGCGCTCGCGCCACGGGAACAGGTCGGGCGGCAGGCGCATGGCCACGTCCACGTCGAGCGGTCGTGCATCGCGTGCGCTCATCGCGGCGGCGGGGACCAGCTCGTCCAGTCGCACGGGGCGGTGGGTCGGGGTCCAGTTGGGGGCATCCCAGGCCTGGCGCGGTGCGGGTGTGGTCAGGGTGTCGATCAGGGCGGTGCTGCCGTGGCCCGGCAACTGGCCGCGCACCAGGGCGTCGGCGGCGCGGTGCAGCTCCTCGCCGTTGCGGCCGAGCAGATAGAGCACCTTGCGCTGCGGCTGCTCCGGGTGGGGCGCGATGGTCACGGTGGCGCCGGCCATCGGGGGCAGCGCCATGCCGGCGGGCGCATCTTCCGGTGTGGCGAGCACGATCGCGTTGCCCCCGGGCAGACGGTCGCGCGCCTGGACGCGCACGCCCCGGTAGGCGGAGAGCGCGCCGAACCAGGACGCGACATGGCCGGCGGCCTGCAGCGTGGCGGCACTGGCGCGCGGCGAGAGCACCAGCGTCAGTTCGGTGCGGCGCGGGTCGCGCGGGTCGAAGAAGGGGGCAGGCAGCAGCGAGAGGTCGTCGGCCAGCGGCAGCGGCGACATCACCAGATGCAGTGACGAGGTCGGGCGGATCTGGGCCCAGAGGCCGGCGCCGTCCGGATCGTCGCACTCCACCGGCTCGGCCAGCTGCAGCGTCAGCTCGTTCTGGTCGAGCATCAGGCGCGGGTCGAGCGGCACCGTGTGGCTGGAACCGGTCTTGCCGCGGGTGCCCGGGGCACCCAGACGGGCCACGACCTCGCCGTTCAGCCGGACTTCCAGTGCCCCCGTGCGTGCCGCCAGCATCGGCGACTGGGCCAGATCGAGCTGGAGCACCGCGGACGAGACCACCTCGTCGGCCCGCAGCGCGAACGGCAGCCGCTGGCGCTGGTGGCCGCGCTTGAGCATGACGGCCTCGCGCTGGCCGAGCTGCGAGAAGGGCATCACCAGGTCACGGCCGGCACTGGCCGCACCGGTACCCACACCTGCACCCACACCTGCACTGCCCAGGCCCGTGGCCAGCGCGAGCAGCAGGCGCACCGCCTGCCGGACCAGCCGGCACACCGGCGTGGCCGGTGGTGTCGTGTCGTTCTTCTTCGTCATCCCCTGCGGTCCTTGTCGTGTCATGCGCGGATCGACGCCGGCCTGCGGGCCTGGGCCGCCTGTTTCGATTTCCAGCCGAACACCTTGGCGCAGCCGCGCACGCCGAGACCCACGATCTGCCGCAGCGCATGGGCGGGCCGGTCCGGCGCGTGGCGCGCGGCGTGGTCGATCCAGGCGTCGGCGCGGGCGAAGGTGATTTCCACCAGATCCATCTGCTGCTGCAGCGTCATCGGGTCGAAGCGCAGGCCGTGGTGCTCGCCCTGGCGGAACACGATCAGCGCCGAGAACAGCGCCGCATGGTCACCGCGCAGCAGCGCCAGCGTGACGGGGGTCTGCTCCGGCAGCATCACGCCGGGGGGCAGGCGCACGCGCAGGCCACCTTCGGAGAAGTCCTCGGTCTCGACGTGCCAGACCCGGCCATCGGCGGTTTCCATGCGCGCCGGGATGCCGAACTGGACCCGGTGCGACTTGCGCACCTGGCGGGTTTCGGATGCGGCCGCCGCTGCAGCGCCCAGGATCACCAGGTTGTAGAGCGTCCACAGCATGTTCAGCAGCACCGTGTCGAGTTCGTGCGTGTTCCACCAGAACAGCCGCGCGATGCCCACCACGAAGCCGAGCAGGTTCAGCGACAGCAGCACGACATAGGGCCGCGCGATGCCCCAGTCGAAGAAGTCACGCTCGATGTAGCCGCCCTTGGCGGTGACGTTGAAGCTGCCGGCCTTGGGGTCGATCAGCGCCACCATGGTCGGGCGGAAGATGTACCAGGCCAGCACGGCTTCATACACCTCGGCCCAGAACGAGTGCCGGAACTTGCCCTGCGTGCGCGAGTTGACGAGGTTGGCGTGCACCAGGTGGGGCAGGGCCATCGCGGCGATCGTCACCGCCGAGGCGTGGATGACGTGGGCGGCGAAGAACAGGTAGGCCAGCGGCGCGGTCAGGAACACCAGCCGCGGCAGGCCGTAGAAGAAGTGCAGCATCGCGTTCGAGTAGCACAGCCGCTGCGCCCAGGTCAGGCCCTTGCCCAGCAGCGGGCAGTCGGTGCGGAAGATCTGTGCCATGCCACGCGCCCAGCGGATGCGCTGGCCGACGTGGGCGGACAGGCTCTCGGTGGCCAGTCCGGCCGCCTGCGGGATGCCGATGTAGGCGGTGTTCCAGCCCTTGCGGTGCAGCTTCAGCGCGGTGTGGGCGTCCTCGGTCACGGTCTCGACGGCCACGCCGCCGACTTCCACCAGCATCTCCCGGCGCAGCACGGCACACGAGCCGCAGAAGAAGGTGGCGTTCCAGAAGTCGTTGCCGTCCTGCACCAGACCGTAGAACAGCTCGCCCTCGTTGGGCACGTTGCCGAAGGTGTCGAGGTTGCGCTCGAAGGGGTCGGGCGAGAAGAAGTGGTGCGGCGTCTGCAGCATCGCCAGCTTGGGGTCCTTGTAGAACCAGCCCAGCGTCATCTGCAGGAAGGAGCGTGTCGGGATGTGGTCGCAGTCGAAGATGGCGACGAATTCACCGTCGGTGTGCGAGAGCGCGGCGTTGATGTTGCCGGCCTTGGCGTGGCGGTTGTCGCTGCGGATCACCCACTCGATGCCGACCTCTTCGGCGAAGTCGCGGAACTCCTCGCGCCGGCCGTCGTCGAGCAGGTGGATGCGCAGCTTGTCGAGCGGCCAGTCCATCGCCATCGCGGCCAGCACGGTCGGCTTCACCACCTTCAGCGGCTCGTTGTAGGTCGGGATGAAGATGTCGACCGTCGGCCAGTCCTCGATCGGCATCGTCAGCGCCACGGGGCGGCGCTCCAGCGGCCAGATGGTCTGGAAGAAGCCCAGCACCAGCACCAGCCAGGCGTAGATCTCGGCGGCGATCAGGCCGCTGCCGAAGAAGATGTCGAAGCCGTCGTCCATCAGCAGCGTCTCGGTCAGGCGCCAGTAGAGGTAGCGGCTGGAGACGGTCAGCGAGATGAAGGTCAGCAGCAGGGTCACGAACCGGCCCGGTCGCCGGTTCAGCAGCACCGCGCAGAGCAGGCACAGCAGGCCGAAGACCACCTGTTCCCAGAGGTCGAGCGGCACCGAGATGACGGTGACCATCAGCAGCCCGCCGCTGAGCAGCATCGCCAGCTGCAGCGCCCGGTACTCCCAGGTGTCCCAGTGCCAGCCGGCGGTGCGACGGGCGCCGACCGGCGAGATCAGCAGACCACCGGCCGGTGTCGGCGGGCGGGCGGGCGTGGAGGAATCCGGCAATGCGGCCATGGCGGTGAGGACAGACGGACGGGCAGACAGGCCCTGTCACCGGCATGGCTCGCAGCGAGCCATGCAGTCGGCAGGGGAGAGCGGGGATCAGCGGTCCGGTGAACCGGCGCTGCGGGTCGCCAGGCGACCGAACAGCCGGTCCAGCCGTGCAGGCTGGGCCGAGGGCTGGCCCGGGGCGTGCTGGGAGCTGGTCGGGGCCCCAGCGCCGCGCCAGTCCCCAGGGGCTGGCTCCTGCGGACTGGCCAGCCGGTTCAGGATGGACGACAGCGAGGACGACCCGGCCGGTGGTGACGTCTGTACCACGCGCAGCACCGGGGGCGTGGCTGGCGACACGGCGGGTACCGCCGCTGGCGCCTGGGGCACCGGGGCCGCCGGTTCGACCGGTCGCACCATCGCCGCCCGTCGCGACGCCGCCCGAGAGGCGTTGTACTTCGCCAGGTCCTGGTAGATGCCGGCGTCGTGGCCCAGCGTTCTCAGCAGGTTGTTGATGTCGTCACCGTTGTTCATGTGGAAGGCTCTTGCTGCGACAGGACAACTGGACCCCGGTGCGCCGGATCAGGCGGCCAGGGCAAAAACGTACAGGGGCTCGATGCTGGTGGTGTCGGTGGCGAGCTGCTGCACCCGCAGGCGGTCGCCTGCACCCGCGGCCCGGAGCCATTGCTCGTAGGCGCCTTCCAGGACGGCCGGCGACCAGTGCCGGCTGCCTGCGCCGAATGCGGCCTCGATCGGCGCGCAGTGGTGGATGATCTTCAGGGCATCATCGGTATCGCTGAGCTCCACCCAGCCCCAGTTCATGCCGGACCACACGCCATTCATGGCATCTTCCAGATCCGGCAGCAGTTCCATGGCCGGCAGCGGGGCGTTGCGGGCCATCGAGGTGCCCAGGCGCCGCATGAGCGCGCGGGCCTGGTCCGGCTCGATCCGGCTGCTCAGTTCCTGCGCGAGTGCACCCAGAAAGGGGCGCCACTGCGGCGAGCACCGGTATCGGAGGTGGTAGTCATGGTCGGAAAGCGGGCGGTTCATCGGCTATAAATCTGCAAAAACCGTTTAAAGTTAACAAAGTTGTGCAAAATTACACTTATTCTGGGGATGGTACCATGTTGAATATTGAGGTATTGCAAAATTTTTCATTCCGTCACAGATTGTGGTGATGTCTGAATGAAGGGTGAACATTGCTGTGGTGGGCACTCCCTCTTCTGGGGGATCTGATCCACCCATTCGAGCACTCTGCACGGCGCTACCATCGAATCACCCAGAACGAAGTTGCCCGTGGAGTGTTCGATGAAGGTGCTGCTGATCGATGACCATCCGCTGATCCTGTCGGCGATGCAGAGCGTGATCCTGGGTCTGGGCGCCAACGTGGAGGCCATCGGTGTCGAAACGGCCGCCGAATGCCGCGAACTGCTGCGGCACGATTCCGATTTCGATCTGGTGCTGCTCGATCTGCACCTGGACGACGCCAGCGGCTTCGACGTGCTCGGGGAATTGCGCATGGGCTATCCGGCACTGCCGGTCGTGGTGGTCTCCGCGTCGGACCGGGCGGGGGACGTGATCCGGGCCATCGACTCCGGGGCGATGGGGTTCGTGCCCAAGCGGGCCAGCAACGAACTGCTGTTCGAGGCCCTGCACCTGGTGATGTCGGGGGGCATCTACGTGCCGCCGATGACGCTCAACCTGGGGGATTCGACCCTGCCCATGGCCCTGTCGAATAACCTCAGGGACGATCGGCCCGCATCCGACAGCCGCCGCAGCAGCGATCCCGGCCGCCTCGCCAGCGAGGCGGCCGAGCGCGACGCCATGCTGGAACGTCTGGGTCTCACGCCCCGGCCGCGCGAGGTGCTGGCGCTGCTGCTGGACGGCAAGTCGAACAAGACCATCGCGCGGGACCTGGCCATCTCGGTCGAGACGGTCAAGGACCATGTGGCGGCCGTGCTGCGCACGCTCGGGGTCAATTCGCGCACGCAGGCCGTGGCGGTCGTCAGCAGGATGCCCCTGGCGTCGGGCAGTGCAGCGGCGCCGCGCCGTGCCCTGCTGCGTTGAGCCGATGGCGTCTCTGCCCGCCGATTCGCATGCGCTGCCGGACGGCGTCCGCTGCCTGTATGCCCAGCTGTCCGCGAGCCTGATCGGGCAGGCGGCTGCGGTGGGAGGGGCCGCCGTGCTGTTCCTGGCGCTGCCGGACGTGCGCCGGCTGAACGCCCTGTCGGGCTGGCTGCTGCTGGCAGCGCTGGCCTGGGGCTGGCGCTGGCGGCTGCACCGGGCCCATGTGGCCCAGCCCGAGCCGCCCCTGACCGACTGGCCGGTGTGGCACCGCCGCTGGGCGTGGTCGACCCTGTCCTGCGCAGGGGTCTGGACGCTGTCCCTGTTCTGGCTCTACCCCCTGGGCAACGAACTGCAGCGTGCCGGGCTGCTGGCGCTGCTGGCCTGCCTGGCCATCGGCTCGGCCACGGCCGGTCACCGGGTCACGCTGTTCGGCGTCGGCTGCATGGTGGTGGCTGCGGTCTGGCAACTGGTGGTCCTGCCGGATGCCGACGGCCGGTCGGCCCTGTCGCCCTCGCCCTGGGCGGGTGTGCTGGTGATGGCGGGCGTGGTCCTCGGCATTGCGCTGGTGGGGTACCACCAGCGCAAGTTCTTTCTCCGGCTGCTGTCGGCCCAGCAGCACTCCGGGTTGCTGGCCGCGCAACTGGCGGCCGAGAAGGACATCGCGGAGGAGGCCCGCCTCGAAGCCGAGGCCGCCACCCGGGCGCGCACGCAGTTCTTCATCGCCGCGAGCCACGACCTGCGCCAGCCCCTGCACGCGCTGGTGCTGTTCACCGAGTCGCTGCGCCTGCGCAACAAGGACGCGGTGCTGGTACCGACCATCGCCAGCATCGGCGAGTCGGTCGATGCGCTGGAGGCGCTGTTCGACAAGCTGCTCGACCTGACCAGCATCGACAGCGGCGCCATCGTGGTCGAGCCCAGGCTGTTCCACATGCGCGAGCTGTATGCGCGGCTGAAGCTGCACTTCGAGCCGCAGGCCTTCGACAAGGGGCTGGGACTCGATTTTGTCGGTGGACGCCACGCGGTGCGGGCGGATCCGCTGCTGGTGGAGCGCATCCTGCGCAATCTGGTGTCCAACGCCATCCGCTGCACCGAGGACGGCGGCGTGCTGGTCAGCTGCCGCGCCCGTTCCGGTCGGCTGCTGATCCAGGTCTGGGACACGGGTCTGGGCATCGACGAGCGCCTGCTGCCGAGGATCTTCGACGAGTTCTACCAGGTCCGGGCGCCTGCCGGGCCGGACCCGTCGTCGCGCAAGGGGCTTGGCCTCGGGCTGGCCATCGGGCGGCGGCTGGCGGAGTTGCTGGATGCGCCGCTGAGCGTGCGGTCGCGCCCGGGGCATGGCACGGTGTTCAGCCTGCTGCTGCCGCTCGGCAGCGCTGCGCAGCCCGGTGAACTGGCCGCTGCACCGCTGGCTGCCACGCCGGCCTGGACGGGCCCGACGCTGGCGGGACGGCACGTGGTGCTGGTCGGCGCCGAGCTGGAGACCGGCCCGGATGGCCCCGGCGCCATGCTGCAGGCCTGGGGGGCGCAGGTCAGCGCCTTCTGCAACGCGGCCCAGGTGCTCGACTGGTCCACCAGCCAGGGTCGCCTGCCGGATCTGGTGCTGGTCGGGCGCACCCCTGCGCACGAGCGCGGCGGGGTCGATCTCGTCCGGGCCCTGCGGCAGGTTTTCGGCGTGACGCTGCCGGCCGTGCTGCTGAGCGACGGCGACGGCGACGGGCCACCCGCCACCGAGACGGGCATCCACCTGCTGGCCCGGCCGGTGGCGCCCAACCGGCTGCGCGCGATGGTCAACTTCAAGCTCTCGACCCGTACAATCTCGCACCCCGACCTGTAGCCCACGTAGGCCAAAAATCACCATGTCGATGCACGACCGAGACGGAAAGATCTGGATGGACGGACAACTGGTGGACTGGCGCGATGCCAAGATCCACGTCCTGTCCCACACGCTGCATTACGGCTGCGGCGCGTTCGAAGGCGTGCGCGCCTACAAGACGCCGGACGGCACGGCGATCTTCCGCCTGCGCGAGCACACCGAGCGCCTGTTCAACTCGGCCAAGATCCTGCGCATGAAGATCCCCTTCTCGTTCGAGGAGGTGATGGAAGCGCAGAAGGCCGTCGTGCGCGAGAACCAGCTGGAGAGCTGCTACCTGCGCCCGCTGACCTGGATCGGCTCGGAAAAGCTCGGCGTCAGCCCCAAGGGCAACACCGTGCACCTGATGGTCGCCGCCTGGCCGTGGGGTGCGTACCTGGGTGAAGAAGGTCTGAAGCGCGGCATCCGCGTCAAGATCAGCAGCTACACCCGCCACCACGTCAACATCACGATGACGCAGGCCAAGGCGGTGAGCAACTACACCAACTCGATCCTGGCCAACATGGAAGCGACCGAGGACGGCTACGACGAGGCGATGCTGCTGGATGCGTCCGGCTTCGTCTCGGAAGGCGCCGGCGAGAACCTGTTCGTCATCAAGAACGGCGTCGTCTACACACCCGACCTGTCCGCGGGCGCCCTCAACGGCATCACGCGCAACACGATCTTCTCGATCTGCGCCGACCTGGGCCTGAAGGTGGTGGAAAAGCGCATCACCCGCGACGAGGTCTACATCTGTGACGAGGCCTTCTTCACCGGCACCGCCGCGGAAGTCACCCCCATCCGCGAACTCGACCGGATCGAGCTGGGCTGCGGCTCGCGCGGCCCGATCACCGAGAAGATCCAGGCCGCCTTCTTCGACATCGTCGGCGGCCGCAATCCCAAGTACGCCGAGTGGCTGACCCCGGTCTGAGCCGGACAGCGCCGATCAGGAGCATCAAGACATGAGTGATACCAAAGCCACCGCCGTCGTGGAAGTGCTCGCCTCGGACCTGCATGGTCCGGGCGTCGTGTTCTGCCCGAATCCGAAGCAGGCCCTCTGGAGCGGCCACCCCAAGGTCTACATCGACCTGAGCCATGACGGCGAAGGCAAGTGTCCGTATTGCGGCACCGTCTACCGCCTGAAGGCCGGCGAGAAGATCCACGCGCACCACTGAGCCGGTCCTCCTGTCCGACATGAACCGGTCGCTGCTCATCGCGCCGCAGTGGATCGGCGACGCGGTGATGAGCCAGCCGCTGGTCGCTGCACTGGCCGCGCGTGGCGAGGTGCTGAGCGTGGCCGCGCTGCCCTGGGTGTCGCCGGTCTACCGGGCGATGCCGGAGGTGGCCGAGGTGATCGACCTGCCGTTCGCGCACGGTCGTCTCGACTGGAAAGCCCGGCGCGCGCTGGGCCGGGCGTGGCGCGGGCGTTTCGAGCACGCCTACGTGCTGCCCAACTCGCTCAAGTCGGCGCTGCTGCCGTGGTTTGCCCGCATCCCGCACCGCGTCGGCTACCACGGCGAGGGGCGCTACCTGCTGCTCAACGACCGCCGGCCGGCGCCCACGGAACAGCGCCCGCCGATGGTGGCGTTCTACCGTGCGCTGGCGGGAGATGGCGCGGCGTCGGCGCAGGCCACGGCGGATCCGGTGATGCACCTGCCGGTCGAGCGGGTCGCGGCGGTCCTGCAGACCCACGGCCTGCAGACTGGCGCCTACTGGGTGCTGGCGCCCGGTGCGGAATACGGCCCCGCCAAGTGCTGGCCCGCCGCGCACTACGCCGATCTGGCCCGCGCGCTGCACGCGGACAGCGGCCAGCCGGTCGTCCTGCTCGGCTCGGGCAAGGAAGCGGCGCTGGCCGAGGACATCGCCCGCCAGGCCGGTGCCGGCTGCCGCGTGCTGGCCGGCAAGACCTCGCTTGATGCCGCGATGGCGCTGATTGCTGGTGCCCGCGGGTTGGTCAGCAACGACTCCGGCCTGATGCACGTCGGGGCGGCCTTCGGTCTGCCGCAGGTCGCCGTCTTCGGCTCGACCAGCCCCGAACACACCCCGCCGCTGAACGCCCGCGCCGAGGTGATCTGGCTGAAGGAAGAACTGAAGCTGGACTGTGCGCCGTGCTTCGAGCGGGTCTGTCCGCTCGGCCACACGCGCTGCCTCGCCGAAGTGGCGCCCGAGCGGGTCCGCCGGGCGCTGTGGGCGCGGGTCGAGGCGGCGGCCGCTGCGCCTCAGAGTTCCAGGTGACCCACCGAGACCACCGGCCCGGTCGGTGCGCCGGTCGGTGATCCGCCGGTCGGCTCCACGCTGACGGCAAACGCGGCGGTGCCCTGCAGCAGGTGCTCGCGCAGCACGGTGGTGGCGCCCTTGTTCGACACCAGCCCCAGCGAGCGCGGCGCGCCCTGCGGCGGCACGGCCCACAGCTCCAGCGCCTGCGCGGCCGTCACCGTCACGCCGGCCAGCGGCTTGAGCACCAGACTGCGGCCATCGGCGCCGACGCTGGCGACGAAGCTCGCCGGCCCCTGCTCGGTGCCCATCACCACGACGACCGGCGGCTGCACCGGGCCGGGCAGGGTCAGCGCCACGGCCAGGGCCAGCGTGGCCAGGCTGGTTGCCCCGGCCAGTCCCTGCCACAGGCCCAGGCGCTGCCACCAGCGGGTCAGGCTCTGCTGGGCCACGGCCAGCGTGGACACCGGGGTGGCCTCGTTGAACAGGCGCTGCTCGATGCCTTGCCATACCTTGGACGAGGGCATCACCGGCGGGACACTCTCGGTCAGGGGCATCAGCCGGTCCTGCCAGCGCCAGACGGCATCCCGCAGCCGCGGATGCGCCGGCAACAGGGTCTCGAAGCGGCGCCGCGCGCCGCCCTGCAGGGTGCCCAGCACATATTCGGCGGCCAGGCGATCGCTCAGTTCACGGCGGCTGTAGTCCATGGTTCAACCCCGCGGTCCGTGGACGGTGACGACAGCCGGCCCGGTGTCGCCCCCGAAGCCGGCACGTTCCAGGCAGCTGCGCAGCGCCAGCAGGCCGCGGCGCACCCAGCTCTTCACGCTGCCCAGCGGCTGTGTCATCTGTTCGGCCACCTCGGCGTGCGACAGGCCCTGGTAGAAGGCCAGCGCCAAGCTCTGCTTCTGGTCGGCGCTCAGTGCGTCCATGCAGATCCGCACGGCACGGGCTTCGACGGCGTTGCTGAACAGCGTCTGGGGGTCCGGATCATCGGAGACAAAATCCTGCAACATGTCGTGGTCTTCCTCGTCCTCCCTCCCTGGGCGGTGGGTGCTGACGGTCTCCGGTTCGGTCTGGCGCCGGCGCAGGCTGTCGATGGCGCGGTTGCGCGCCACGCTCGACAGCCAGGTCAGCGCCTGGGCGCGGCTGGCATCGAAGCTCGATGCACTGCGCCAGACGTTCACGTAGACCTCCTGGAGGAGATCTTCGGCGAGATCTCTCTGCCGTTGAATACGCAGGATCACCCCGAGCAGATGCGCACTGGTGCGCTGGTAGAGGGTGGAAAAGGCGCTCCGGTCGCCCAGACCCGTTCTGGCGAGGAGATCTGCCAATTCCTGCGCACGTTCTGGGGAAGTTGCTGCCATTCACGGGCCTTCGTCGAAGTCGGCGGATTCTAGAGGCCACACGTGCACCATGGTGGCTGCGTAGAATCCGGCCCACCATGCCGATGCAACGCGACTTTGTCCTCACCCTCTCGTGCCCCGATGCCAAGGGCATCGTCCACGCCGTCTCCGGCCTGCTCTACCAGGCGGGCTGCAACATCATCGACTCCCAGCAGTTCGGCGACGTCCTCGGCGAGGACGCGACCGGGCTGTTCTTCATGCGCGTCCACTTCGATGCGCCCGAACACCTGGGCGACGCCGCGACCCTCGACCGCCTGTTCAGCCACACCCGCCAGCAGTTCGGCATGACCGCGCAGGTCCGCAGCCTGGCGCGCAAGCCGCGCGTGATGCTGATGGTCAGCAAGCACGGCCACTGCCTCAACGATCTGCTGTTCCGCTGGAAGAGCGGGCAGCTCGGCGTGGACATCCCGGCCATTGTCTCGAACCACCCCGATTTCGCCGAGCTGGCCGCCAGCTACGGCATCGCCTTCCACCACCTGCCGCTGCCCACCGGCAGCAGCGCGGCCGCCAAGCGCGAGCAGGAACAGCAGATCGAAGCGCTCTTCACCCGCGAAGACATCGACCTCGTGGTGCTGGCGCGCTACATGCAGATCCTCAGTCCCGACTTCTGCGCCTTCCTGCAGGGCCGGGCGATCAACATCCACCACAGCTTCCTGCCCAGCTTCAAGGGCGCCAAGCCTTATTACCAGGCGCACGAACGTGGCGTGAAGCTGATCGGCGCCACCGCGCACTACGTCACCGCCGATCTGGACGAAGGTCCGATCATCGAGCAGGACGTCGAGCGCGTCGACCACACGCTCAGTCCCGAGGACTTCACCGCCGTCGGGCGCGATGTCGAGTGCGTGGTGCTGGCGCGTGCCGTGCGCTGGCACGTCGAGCACCGTGTGCTGCTCAATGGCCGCAAGACCGTCGTCTTCCGGTAATTTCCGGCCCGCATTCCAGCCCGCAACCAGGATTTCCATGCCCCGCGTCAAGCCCCTGCAGGCCGCCCTGATGGCCACGCCCGACGAGACCGAAGCCCAGTTCTACGAGGCCCTGCAGCACGCAGACCTCGACCGGGTGATGTCCGTCTGGTCCGACGACGAGGACATCGCCTGCATCCACCCGGGCGGGCCGCGGCTGGTCGGGGCGCAGGCGATCCGTTCGGCCTTCGAGAGCCTGTTCGCCAACGGCAGCGTCGATGCCCGCATCTCGCAGGTGCGCCGCATCGTGGCGGGGGGATTTGCCGTGCACCATGTCCTCGAAGAACTCCGCGTGGCCACGCCCGAGGGGCCGCAGCGCGCCTATGTGCTGGCCACCAACATCTTCGTGAAGACGCCCCAGGGCTGGCGCCTGCTGGCCCACCATGCCAGCCCCGGCAGTCCGCGCCAGGTGCAGGAATTCAGCGACGAACCGTCGATGCTGCACTGACGCTGCACGGCATTGACGCTCGATCCCGCTCCGGCCTGGCTGCCCGGCGGCCAGGCGCAGACTGTCTGGCCGGCGCTGTTCTCGCGCAGCCACGACACGGCCGAGCCCATCGTCTACCGCCGCGAGCGCCACACCACGCCGGACGCCGACTTCGTCGACATCGACTGGCTGGATCCGGTGGGGCCGAGCGCGGGCCTGCTGGTGCTGTTCCACGGACTGGAAGGTTCCTCCCGCAGCCACTACGCGTTGGCGTTTGCCGACTGGGCGCGCCGCCATGGCTGGCGCTTCGCGGTGCCGCATTTCCGCGGCTGCTCGGGTGAGCTGAACCTGGCCCCGCGGGCCTACCACTCGGGCGACCACGTCGAGATCGGCTGGATGCTGGACAAGATCCGCGCGTCGCACGGCGGCAGCGGCCCGGTCGTGGCGGTCGGCGTCTCGCTGGGCGGCAATGCGCTGCTGCGCTGGGCGCAGGAGTCGGGCGCGCAGGCTGAGCGCGTGGTGCAGGCGGTGGCGTCGGTGTGTTCGCCGATCGATCTGGCCGCGGCTGGCCACGCGATCGGGCGCGGCCTGAACCGCCACCTCTACACGCCGATGTTCCTGCGCACCATGAAGCCCAAGGCGCTGGCCAAGCTCGCGCAGCATCCCGGCCTCTTCGACGCCGACCGGATGCGCCAGGCGCGTGACCTCTACGAATTCGACAACCTCTTCACCGCGCCGCTGCACGGCTACCGCGACACCGAGGACTACTGGCGCCGCGCCTCCGCCAAGCCGCATCTGGCCGAGATCCGTATTCCCGCGCTGGTCATCAATGCGCGCAACGATCCCTTCGTGCCTGCCGACAGCCTGCCGGGTGCCCATGAGGTTGGCCGCCATGTCACCTTGTGGCAACCCGACCATGGGGGCCATGTCGGGTTTGCGTCCGGGCCCCCGCCTGGGGATGTGCGTGGCTTGCCGCGGGCCGTGATGGGCTGGATGCAGGGTCAACTCGGATCCCGCTGGCCGGCGCCGCTGCGCTGAGGCAAGATCGGCGGCATGGATGACATCGTCAAGGCGGCCCTGAAGAAGTGGCCCAACGTGCCCGACTGCCGGGGCTGGCTCGCGCTCGATGCGCGCGGTGACTGGTACATGCGCGACGACCGTACGCAGGCGACGGGGCCGTTTCCGCAGGCCAAAGGCAGCCGGATCCTCCACGACAAGCTGCGCGAGTTCATCGGCCGCAACTACGAGGCCGATGCCGACGGCTGCTGGTTCTTCCAGAACGGCCCGCAGAAGGTGTTTGTCGAGCTGGAGGCCGCGCCCTGGGTGTTCGGCGTGCAGTGGCTGGACGGCGTCTTCCGGGTCGAGACCCACACCGGGCGCCCGGTGCCCTCGGTGGACGCGGTGCTGGTCGACGAGCACGGTCGGCTGTTCCTGCACACGCCGCTGGGCCTCGGCCTCGTGCGCTCCGCGGACATGGACACTGCCGCGGATGCCGTCGTCGGGGGTCTGTGGGTGCCGCAGGAGGTGGCGTTTGCCGAACTGCCGGTGCGCTTCGGCTACGACCTGAGCCCGCAGCGCCGCGGATCGATCGCTGTGGCGCGGGCATGAAAAAAGCCGGTCAGTGACCGGCTTCCTGTCGGGCGCGGGGTCGACTTACTTCGACGCAGCGTCTGCCGGGACCGCAGCGGCCTTCGGCTCTTCGAGCTTGGCACCAGCGGCGTTGGCCATGTAGACCACGGCACGACCGATTTCCAGATCGCTGAAATCACCACCGCCCTGTGCGCCCATGGCTCCCTTGCCCTTGAGCGCCGAGGTCAGCAGCGCTTCATAGCCCTGGCCGACACGCGGGCCCCAGGCAGCGGCGTCTCCGAACTTCGGTGCACCGGCCAGGCCTGCGGTGTGGCAGGCCGTGCACTGGCCCTTGAACACTTCCTCGCCGCTCTTCAGCGGACCGCCTTCGAGCTTGATGGTCACCGCGCCGATGGGCTGGATGCGTGCAGCGGTGGCTTCCTCGCTCAGTGCGTCGGCACCGGCGCCGGAGCGGGTGTCGCTGCCCACGTTCTTCACCAGCAGGACAATCGCGAAGATCGGCACCAGAAACGCAAAGATCACCGCCAGGATGAGTTGCTTGGGGGTCTTGATCGGGGTTTCGTGCTCGTCGTGGGCTTGGCTCATGGGTTCCTCGGGGCTGGTGAACGCGGTGTGGGCACTGTTCGCGTGCAGGGCAGGCAGGGTGCGCAAAACCGTCGAATTATAAGGGCCGGATGCGTTTCGCCCGTGTTGCGTGCATGCTGCGTTCCGATCACTGCTAGAATCGCATTCGCTGCGCCCGTAGCTCAATGGATAGAGTATTGGCCTCCGAAGCCAAGGGTTGCTGGTTCGATCCCAGCCGGGCGCACCACCCGATTCGTGACACCCGTGAAACGCCAACCGCCGCCGGTTGGCGTTTTTGCTTGTGGGGCGGTGGTTCCTGCGATGGATGGAATGCCGGAGTGCCTGTGATGCCTGTGACAGCAGCAAAGCGACTTGCCTGGGGCGCCGTTCTGGCGGCTGCACTGGCGGGGTGGACCGCGGCGGCCCGCGCAGCGCCGCACGACCACATCGTGGTCGTCGTGCTCGAGAACCGCTCGGCCGACGCCGGTGGCGAGCAGCGCATCTGGGGCAATCCGGCGATGCCCTTCCTCAACGGCCTCGCCAACGACCCGCAGCACGGGGCGCGCTTTTCCAGCGCCTACGCGGCCGAGACCCCGTACCGCCGCATTCCCGCCGGTTTCAAGGGCCCGCTCTCGGCGCGTCCTAGCCAGCCGAACTACCTCTACCTGTTCTCGGCCAGCCACCAGGGCGTGCTGCCGGCCTGGTTTGCCGATCCGACCTCGCCCTACCGCGCGGACGTGCGCATGGCCAGCAATGGCGATGCGCTGCCGGGCAAGCGCGACGACCAGCCGGCCGGTATCGGCAACCGCCTGATTCCTGCCGAGCGCCGTCCCTTCAGCACCGCCAACCTCGGCGCTGCGCTGCGCCAGACGGGCAAGACCTTCCTGAGCTTCTCCGAGAGCCTGCCGCACCCGCTGTGGGACGGCGAGGGCGACACCAACCCGCTCACCGACCACTACCGCCGCAAGCACAACCCGGCGATCAACTGGATCGACTTCGGCCCGGCGCAGACGCCGCGTGCCGTGCCCGAGGCGCAGCGCCGCTTCCTGCTGCCGGTCGAGGTGAACCTCGGTTTCCGGGCCACGCAGGACCCGAGCGGTCGCCGCTGGCGCGGCTTCGCCGAGGACGACCACGGCCGGCCGCTCGATTTCTCGGCGCTGCCCAGCGTCTCCATCGTTGTCCCCGACGAGCAGCACGACGCCCACAGCGCCTCCCTGGCCGACGCCGACGACTGGCTGCGCCGCCACATCGGCCCCTACGCCACCTGGGCGCGCACGCACAACAGCCTGCTCATCGTCACCTTCGACGAGGACGGCTCCACCGACACCTCGCAGGGCGATGGCTACCGCACCGGCCGGCACACCGTCGCCACGCTGTTCCACGGTGCGGGCGTGCGCCCGGGGGTCTACGGCGAGCGCATCGACGCGCTCAACGTGCTGGCCACCGTGCTGCACGACCAGGGTCTGCTGGAGTCGTTCCGCCGCGACTTCCTGGCCACCTGCACCGAGGACCGCGCCACCTGTGCGCGCGAACACGCCAACCTGCGCCCGATCACCGACGTGTTCGGCCGCGGCCAGCCCCTGACCGAGATTCCCGCTGTCCGATGACGGACGCTTCTCTGCACCGCGGCGTCTGGCGTGATTTGCGGACCCTATACCGCGGTATGGGGCTCATTAAAGTGAAACAAGTCACGCTTGTCAGGTGAGCGCAGTGCGTCTATAACCCGCATGGACGCGCCGCGAAGGCACGTTGTGTTTCCACCGATGCAGAAGCAGAAGGAATCAAGACCATGGGATTGATGAGTTTCATCAAGGAAGCCGGCGAGAAGCTCTTCGGCAGCAACAACCCGGAAAAGGCCGCCGCTGAAGCCGCGACCGCTGCAGATCCGGTGGCCGCGCAGGAAAAGCTCGCCGCGGCCAACGCTGGCGCAGCCGCTGCGATCGAGAAGTACATCGGCGCCCAGGGCCTGAACGTCGATGGCCTGCAGGTCGCCTTTGACGGCACCACCTGCCAGGCCACCGTCTCTGGCTGCGCGCCCGACCAGGCCACGAAGGAAAAGGTCCTGCTGTGCTGCGGCAACGTCGCCGGCGTCACCGCCGTCAACGACATGCTGACCGTTACCGCGCCGGCCGACGAGTCGCGCTACCACACCGTCGTGCGCGGCGACACCCTGTCGGGCATCGCCAAGGCCGAGTACGGCAACGCCAACGCCTACATGAAGATCTTCGAGGCCAACAAGCCGATGCTGAGCCACCCGGACAAGATCTATCCGGGCCAGGTGCTGCGCATCCCGGCCTGACGCGGAACCACCCGCTGCACCACGGCGACCGAGCGATCGGTCGCCGTTTTTCGTCGTGCGGGATCTTCTGTCCGTCAAAATCGATCCACTTTGACGGAGCTGAGTCCCATGCGTCTGCTGCACTACCTGGAAATCGAAAACTTCAAGCGGTTTGGCAACAGGCAGCGCATTGAACTGGAACATCCTGCGGTCCTCATCGGCCCGAACAACTGCGGCAAGACGAGCGCGATCCAGGCGTTGGCTCTGTGGTCACAAGCGGTGCGGACCTGGTTCGATGTTCGCAAGGCCACATCCGCTACCGAGCGACCCGCCACTGCGCTGAATCGACTCAGCATCGTTGCAGTGCCGGTGCAACGCACCCGGTTTTTCTGGCACAACACGGAGGTCCGCACGGGCAACAAGGACATTTCGATGACGATCACGGTCGGCATCGAGTTCCATGGGCAGATCGTTCCGCTGTCGATGCGGTTTCGAAATCAGGGCAACGACTTGGTCTATTGCTCGCCCGATGAAAAGGCTGCAGCCGATACGGCGCTCTTGAAGTTCGCCTCGGATATCCGGGTGGAGTTGCTCTACCCGATGTCCGGGCTGGAGACGGAGGAGCCCATCCTGCAGCCCGGTCGAATCGACGTGCTGCTCGGCCAGGGCCAGACGGCGCAAGTGCTTCGCAACCTGTGCCTCATGGTCGAGAAGAGTGCCCCCGAGGACTGGCAGCGCATCGTGAAGCTGATGCAGCGGCTGTTCAATGTGACGCTGGACCAGCCGAGGGAAACCTCCCGCGGGGCCATTGATCTCCGGTACAAGCAGCCGGGAGTGCGCGAGGCGCTGGACGTGTCCTCGTCCGGACGAGGCTTTCAGCAGATGCTGCTGATCTTCGCGTACCTGTACTCGCACAAAGGCAGCGTGCTGCTGGTGGATGAGCCGGATGCCCACCTGGAAATCCTGAGGCAGAAGCAGGTGTATGTCCTGCTGCGTGACATCGCCTCGGAGAACCACTCCCAAGTGGTCATGGTGACGCACTCGGAGGTCATCCTGGATGAGGCGCTCGACATCAATCTGACCCTGTTGCTGGACGGCCGCGCCGATGACCTGGCGCGCAAGCCTGCCATTCGCAACAGCCTCAAGCACTTCGGTGCCGATCACTACATCAAGGCGCGGGAGCGTGGCTATGTGCTCTACGTGGAAGGCGGCACCGACGTGGACATGCTGCGGGCATTTGCCGAGCGGATGGAACACCCGGTGGCAGCAGTCTGGGATGAGCGCATCAACTCCTTCTACGTGCAGAACAACTTCCCTGGCCGATCGCAGGACAGCGAACTGGAACGTGTCGAAGGCGGTTTCGGGATCACGCCGCGCGAGCACTTCAAGGGACTCCAGGAAATGCTGCCCAGTCTCAAAGGTCTGGCCATCCTCGACAACGACGGGCGATCCCGCGCGTCCAGCGTGGAGGGCCGCCTGACCTTGGCGTACTGGCGTCGTTACGAGGCCGAGAACTATTTCGTGACACCCGACGTGCTGCGACGCTATGCCTTGTCCTGCTACGCGGGATTGCCGCTGTTTGACAGCCACGAACCAGACATCGACGAAGTGCTGGATGCCTTGGTGCTCGAGACCGTGTTCGAGGGCCAAGTGGCCGATTTCCAGCTGTGGGCCGATTCTTCAGAGGCTGCACGGCGCCTGATCTGGGATGCCAAAACGCAGAGCACGAAGCTCAGCGCTCTGGCCGAGGAATTCTTCAGACGGCTGGCACAGAAGATCGGCGGTGGAATGCTGTTGACCAAGGGCGAGTTGCACCGGCTGGTCGAACTGGTCGATCCCGCCACCCTGGTACCCGAGGTTCGGGAGAAGCTTGATTTGCTCCATGCCCTGTTCCAGGCGGCTGGCCCTCTGTCGCAGCCAGATCTGCAGACTTTCTAGCGTGGCCGAACGAAGCGTGCATAGACCGGCCCCGTCAGCACCAGCACGATCACGTAGCGCACCACGTGGAACCCCGTCACCACCGCCACCCCCAGGTCCAGCACCTTGGCCGTGATGCACATCTCCGCGATCCCGCCCGGCGAGTTGCCCAGCAGCACCGTGGCCGGCACCAGCCCCGTGGCCTGCGCGACGAGCCACGCATAGCCGGCTGACGCGGCGATCATCCCCAGCGTGCCGATGGCCGTGGCGGCGAGCCAGCGCGGGGCGGTGTGCAGGAAGGCGGGCGTGAAGCGCGTGCCCAGCGAGATGCCGATCGAGAGCTGCGCCGTGGCGGACAGCCAGCCGGGCATGGCGCTCAGCTCGACGCCGCTGGCGGTCAGCCCCAGCGCGACCAGCAGCGAGCCCAGCACCCACGGATTGGGTTGCCGCAGCGCGTGCATCGCCAGCGCGCCGGCCGCCGTCGCCAGTCCGAGCAGCACCAGCCCCATCGGCTGGACACCGACGCGAGAAATGGCTGCCGGATCGTGCCCGTGCAGCCCCAGTCCCTGGTAGCCGAAGGGGATGACGAGCACCACCAGCATCACCCGCAGCGAGTGCGCTGCCGCGACCAGATCGACCCGGGCGCCGACCCGCTCGGCAAACGCCGCCATCTCGGACGCGCCGCCGATGACGGAGGCGAAGTAGGCGGTCGTGGCATCCACCGTGCCCGCCGGTTGCGACCACAGCAGCCAGCGCCCGAACAGGAAGCCCATCAGCAGCGCCCACAAGGCGCCGAGCAGCATCCACGGCGCCAGTGCGAGCGACTGCGCCGCGACGGCCGGCGTGAAGTACAGCCCGAGCACCGTGCCCACGATCCACTGCCCGCCATTGCGCAACCGCCGCGAGGACAGCAGCGGCGCCCCGGCGATCGACAGCGCTGCCGTGGACAGCAGCGGGCCGATCATCCAGGGCAGCGGGGTGTTCAGGTGGACGCAGGCCTGGGCTGCCAGCCAGGCGACGAGCAGCGTGGCGAGCAGGCGCAGGGGGCGGGGCGTGTCTGGCTTCAGCGGGCGCTCCTCCGGGCCGTTGTGTCCCCGTGTCTGAATCCCATGTTGTCTCCCTGTGTCAGGCGGTCGGATGGCTGAGTGGGTTCGTATTCTTTCTGATTTGGCTGGCACAGCGCCTGCATTCCCCGTGTGTGCGCCGGGATGGGGGTCGGGTGGCAAGATGTCGGCACCATGCCGAATCCCCCTCGCCTTGAACCATGGCTTGCCTCGCGGGCCCTCCCGATCACCCGCCGTCAGTCGCTCGGCGCCGGTCTGGCCACCTTGCTGGCGGGGGCAATGCCCTGGTCCGTCGCCGGGGCCGCCACCACGCCGGCCTTGCTCGGGCGCGGCATCGGTTTCCGGTCGGTGCCGATGACCGTGACCGAGCCGCTGGCCGTGCCGCCCGGCTACACCGCGCGCGTGCTCTGTGCCTGGGGTGATCCGGTCGGTCTGGCCCAGGCACAGCCCATGTGGCGCCCCGATGCCGGCAACACCGCCGCCGAGCAGGCGCAGCAGGCCGGCATGCACCACGACGGCATGGCCTACTTTCCGCTCGCTGGTTCGGCCCGCCACGGCCTGCTGGCGCTGAACCACGAGTACACCGACGAGCGGGTGCTGCATGCCGATGCCGCCTCGCTCGCCGGCGGGGCGCGCACGGCCGAGCAGGTCGCCAAGTCCATGGCCGCGCACGGCGTGTCGGTCGTCGAGGTGCAGGCGGATGCGGCCGGGCGCTGGTCGGTGGTGCGGCCGTCGCGCCATGCGCGGCGCATCACGGCGGCGACCCCGATGCGGCTGGCCGGCCCTGCCGCCGGCCACGCGCTGCTGAAGACCGCCGCCGATCCCGAGGCCCGCCGCGTGCTCGGCACCTTCGCCAACTGCGCCGCCAACGCCACGCCCTGGGGCACCTACCTGACCTGCGAGGAGAACTTCCAGGGCTATTTCGAGCCGCCGACGGCACTGGACGACCACCACCGGCGCTGGAGTCTGCGCAGCGGTGGCAGTGCCAGCAACGGCAACTGGGCGCGCTGGCACCTGCACGACGAGCGCTTCGACCTGCGCCGACATCCGAACGAGTTCCACCGCTTCGGCTGGGTGGTCGAGATCGACCCGCACGATCCGACCAGCACCCCGGTCAAGCGCACGGCACTCGGTCGGGCCGTCCACGAGGGTGCAGCGGTTGGCGTGTCGAAGGACGGGCGCGCGGTGGTGTTCATGGGGGAGGACGCGCGCTTCGAGTCGATCTTCCGCTTTGTCAGCCGCGACCCGATCCGCCCCGGTGGTGCCGCGGCCAACCGCGACCTGCTCGACCACGGCACGCTGTCGGTGGCACGCTTCGATGCCGGCGGACGCGGGCGCTGGCTGCCGCTGGTCCACGGGCAGGGGCCGCTGACGGCCGACCGCGGGTTTGCCGACCAGGCCGAGGTGGTGGTGCGCACCCGCGAGGCCGCCGACGCGCTGGGTGCCACGCAGATGGACCGCCCGGAGTGGACCGCGGTGGATGCGGCCACCGGCGAGGTCTACGTCACCCTGACCAACAACAGCGCCCGCGGCCGCCCCGGCCAGCCCGGTGCCGATGCGGCCAACCCGCGCGCCCCGAACCCGACGGGGCACCTGCTGCGCTGGCGCCATGGCGGCGACCTGGCGGCGGAGGCCTTCGCCTGGGACGTTTTTGCGCTCGGCGGTGGCGAGACGCCGGGCGACGCCTTCAGCAGCCCGGACGGCCTGACGATCGACGCGCGCGGCGTGATGTGGATCGCCACCGACGCCACACCGATGACCCAGGCCGCGCCCGGCGATCGCCTGTGGCTGCCGCGCAACCAGTTGCTCGCCTGCGACCCGACGGCGCCGGGCGGGCCACAGATGCGCCGCTTCCTGGTGGCACCCGAAGGCAGCGAAGTCACCGGGCCGGTGGTGGCGCCGGATTGCCGCACGCTGTTCGTCAATCTCCAGCACCCGGACGCCGGCTGGCCCGAGGCCGGGCAGCGCCCGCGTTCGGCGACCGTGGTGATCACCCGGGACGACGGCGGGCTGATCGGCACCTGATCGACCCGGTCAGCGCGGGGGCTGCTCGGTGTACCCGTCGGCGTGGCGGGCGAAGCGGGCCGCGTCGCCGCCATGCACCGGCGCCGAGTCCGGCCAGGGCCAGCCGCCGAACTGCGTGCGCTGGTAGTCCATGAACGCTTGCCGGATCTCGGCCTCGGTGTTCATCACGAACGGCCCGTACTGCGCCACGGGCTCGCCGATCGGGCGGCCCTGCAGCATGAGCAGCTCGGCGACCGCGGACGTGCTGTTGACGATCTCGACCGCCCGCTCCGTTGGCACGTCGATCGCCGCGTGGCCGGGCACCGGCTGGCCGTCCACCGTGAGCGTGGCTCCGCTGTAGAAGTAGAGCCTGCGGCGCGTGGCCGCTCCGGCGCGGGCGGCGGGCAAGGTCCAGCGCGCGCCCGGTGCCATCTTCAGCGTCCAGATCGCCACATCGGCGCCCGGGTCGCTGGCCCAGGAATCCGGCGGCGGGCTGGGCGGCGTGGCCATGCCGTCAGGCGCGCCAGCCACGCAGACCAGCTCGGTGGTCGCCCCCGCGGCGTCGGTGTCCGTGCGGCGCGGGATGTCGCCAGCCCAGAGCATCTTGAAATGCGGCGCGGCGAACTTGCCGCGGGCGGGCAGGTTCAGCCAGATCTGGAACAGGTCGAGCGGGTTCGGCGCCGTGGTGGACAGCAGCGGGAACATCTCGGCATGCTGGATACCGCGGCCGGCGGTCAGCCACTGCACGTCGCCATCGCCGTAACGGGCAGCAGCACCGAGCGAGTCGGCGTGGTCGATGCGGCCGGTGCGCACCAGCGTGACTGTCTCGAAGCCGCGGTGCGGGTGCGCGGGGAAGCCGGGCACGGACTCGCCGTGGTACAGGCTCCAGCCGTCGCGGTACGAGAAGTCACTGCCGATCTGCCGCCCCGCCAGCGAGGCGGCCGGCCCGTACTGGCCGTTGCCCTTCGGGTAGCGGTCATCGTGGTGGACGCAGAACAGGAAGGGATCCTGGGTGGGCCAGGGGAAGCCGAGGGGGTGGAGGTGCAGCTTGTCGTCGGCGGGTACGGTGGGCATGGGGCAATCCTGGTGAGGCCGCGGGTGGTGGGGGCTACTGTACGCAGCCTGCAGTCGAGCGTGGCAGTTTCCTGAGGCGGCTTGATGCCTCCGCGAGGCCTCATCAAGATGCAGGATGTCGGACATTGCGGTGCGCCCTGCCAGCTGCTGGAATGGCTTCCAGGAGGACAACACCATGATGGCATTCCGCTCCCCCGTGGCCCGTGGTCTGGCATCACTGGCGGGCGCCGCGCTGCTGCTGGCGGCGGCGCACCCTGCGCTTGCACAGCAGGAAGACTGCGTCGCCTTCGATCCTCGGCGCATCGAGGTGCAGCGGATCGGGTCACGCTGGAAGCTCGTTGAACAGAGCCACTGGATCATGGACTTCGCTGGCCGGAGAACCGAGGCAGAACAGGCGCAACGGGTGATCCGGCAGTACGGATACGACCACATCTGCTACATCGGCCGACCCAATCCGTCGATGACCTACTTCGTCAGCCGCGCCCAGCCCACCACGGTCGTCATCGTGCGCCATGCCGAGAAGCTGGACGAATCGGCCAACCCGCCGCTGACCGAGGCGGGACAGTGTCGGGCCGAGACACTGTCCCGCATGCTCGCGCCCTCGGGCATTTCGGCGGTCTTTGCGACTGCGTTGCTGCGCACTCGGCAGACGGTCACCCCTTATGCGCAGTCGCGCATGCCAGCGCTGTCAATCGAGACCTATGACAGCGCCACAACCCTGGCCGAGCGCATCCGTACCGGATTCCGGGGCCGCAAGGTCCTTGTCGCCAGCCACTCCGGAATGGCCGAAGAGCTCGTCGCCTTGCTTGGCGCACCACCGGTGCCGGCCATCGGCAACGAATTCGACAACGCCTACGTCGTGACGCTGCCAGCCAGTGGCCCTGCTACCGTGCTGCACACGAAGTACGAGATCTGGGACAAGATCGTCTCGGCGACAACGCCCTGCCACCCTTGATGGACGTGGCGCGGTTTCAGCGCCAGCCGGCGCGGTCGAACACCTTCTGCGCGTTGACCGTGTTCTTCGCCAGGTCGCCGACCGGCAGTGCGTCGGCCTTGAACATGCCGAGCGATTCGAGCGCGCGGTTGTTCGTCTTGACCGAGGCCACCACCGGCCACTCGTTGTTGCCGTCGGCGAAGTAGAGCTGCGCGGCGTCGCTGGCGAGGTACTCCAGGAACTTGACGGCCGCCGCCTTGTTCGGCGAATGCTTCAGCACGCCCGCGCCGGACACGTTCACATGCGTGCCCCAGCTCGACTGGTTCGGCCACACCACGCCGACAGCGCGCATCGCTTCCTGGTCCGCCGGCTTGGTCGAGCGCAGCATCCGGGCGACGTAGTAGCTGTTCGACAGCGTCACGCCACATTCACCGGCCGCCACGGCCATGATCTGGTCGGTGTCGCCGCCCTTGGGCGCGCGGGCGAAGTTGGCGACCAGGCCACGCGCCCAGGCTTCGGTCTTCGCTTCGCCGTCGTGGGCGATCAGCGCGCCGCCGAGCGACAGGTTGTACGGATGCGAGCCCGAGCGCACGCAGACCTGGCCCTTCAGCGCCGGGTTGGCGAGGTCCTCGTAGTTCAGGACCTGCTCGCGCTTGAGGGCGACCTTGTTGTAGACGATGACGCGGGCGCGGGTCGAGAACGAGTACCAGTTCGGCGTGCGCAGCGCGGCCGGCACACGCGCTTCCAGCGTGGCGGACTTGATCGGCTGGAACAAGCCGAGCTTGTCGGCGATCTCCAGCCGCGTGGCGTCGACCGTGATCAGCAGGTCGGCGGGGCTGGCCGTGCCTTCGTTGCGGATGCGCTCGACCAGCTCGTCTTCCTTGCCGTCGATGCGGTTGATCTTGATGCCGGTGGTCTTGGTGAAGTTGCTGTAGAGCGCCTCGTCGGTCTGGTAGTGGCGGGCGGAGTAGATGTTGAGCACCTGCTCCTGCGCGAGCGCAGGCAGGCCGAGCAGCGAGACGGCCAGTGCGGCAGCGGTGGCGACGAAGGGGCGGCGGGTCAGGTGCGTCATGGGGGTCGAATCCGGGAACGGAGTGGCTGGATGGGAATGGACTGGATGAATGTTATCAATAACCATTCTCATCCGCAAATGCAGGGGATGCTTCCTTGATCTGGGTAAAGTCTCGTCGGGGAAGGCTGGCCTAGAGTGGAATCTCTCCACCACGACCACAAGGATCTGTCCCATGTTCCCCGAATACCGTGACCTGATCAGCCAGCTCAAGACCACCGACCACCACTTCCAGCACCTGTTCGACAAGCACAACGAACTGGACCAGCAGATCAAGAACATGGAGGCGCGCATCGTCGGCGCCACGCACGAGGAGATCGAGGCGGCCAAGAAGGAAAAGCTGGTGCTGAAGGACCAGCTCTACGCCATCCTGCGCAAGGCCAGCGCCACCGCCTGATCGGGGCTGGCTGCTTCGGTGCGGTCGGTTTGTGCACCGTGGCGCCAGTGCTGCGGATGCAGTCGGCGTACCGCCCGGAGTGCCTGCCGTGTCCTGCGCAACAGGTGCTGGCCGGTGCCTGCGCGTGTCACGACCAGGCGAACGGTGCGCAGTTCGCGGTCGTACCAGGCGTTGACGGCCTGTCGCTCGGCCAGCGGCGTGTGCATGCCCAGCACATCGGACAGCGTGCAGCGGCTCTCGAACGACTGCTGCAGCGCCTGGGCGCAGAGCCAGGTGCCGGGGGAGCTCCGTGCGTGCGCGGGATCGAAGGCCTTGAAGCGTTCGTAGGTGACGGTTCCCTGTCGCAGGCGGACCAGCCCGGCGATGTCGTGTTCGCCGTCGCAGAGGAACCAGATGCTGGCTTGGCCGGTCCGCGCCAGCCAAGGGAGCAGCGCCCGGTGAAAGGCCACCTGCCGGTCGTCTGCCCACAGTCCGACCCGCGCGCTGTGTTTCCAGCCGAGTTGTTCGATAGCGAGGTAACGCTCGAACGCGGCCGGCATGTCCGCCGGCTGGTCGATAGTTTCCACACGAAGGCCGGGACATGCCTCGGTCAGCAGGCGGTGGCTGCGGCGGTAGGCCTGTCGGGTGTGTCGGGATCGGCTGTCGAAATAGTGTTCCCAGGTGCCGGTGGTGGGCAGTAGCCCTGCATAGGTGTCCGGCCGGATGCTGACGGACAGCCGCGCCTCCTGCTGGAGCTGAGCCTGCAGGTCAGGCAGTACCACTTCTTCCACCTCGCGCAGATCCAGGTGGTGCCAGGCCGCGCGCCGTTCCAGCAGTGCCGACAGCGCCACGCACCAGATCTGTCCCGCGCTGGTGTCCCGGGTGTGGAGCACCCCTGGTCGATCTCCAGCCCAGAGGCCCATGTGCATCAGCGTGCGGATCCGGACCAGCCGTCTGACCTCGGTTCGCAGCACCAGGGGTAGCAGTCCGACCATGCGGCCTCGGGTGTCCTCAACGCTGACCAGCCAGGGTTCGTCGCCCGGCTTGTGGAAGTGATCCCAGGACTGCCGGATGAAGACGGGCGTCATGAACAAGCTGGGGCCATCGGCACGGTCGACGGCGTCTTGCCAGGACTGCTGGAGGGCATCGAATGCCGACACCCCTCGGTGCAGCCGAGCGGACAGCGTGTGTGGATTGGTCATCGAACGGATATCTGTGGGATCAGCGAGGCAACCTCTCGGCTCGCCGGTCAGGCTTCAGCAGGGCTGGGTCTGCTGGGTCAGGCGCAGGCAGGCCTCGTCGAAGACCTCGCGGGCGCAGTCCTGACAGCAACCACAGCACGACGCCGCGCGAGTCACGTCCTTCAGCACTTCGAAGTTGCGAATACCGCCGGCCACGACGGCTTGGCGGATGTCTCGGTCACTGACCCGGTTGCAAATGCAGACGATCATGGAAAACCTGCTGTAGAGCCCAGGGGGATGGGCTGAATCGAAAGTGAATGGATGAATGCTAAACGAAATGAGATTGATTCTCAAATGAGAATCAAAAAAAGGGCCGAAGGCCCTCTGGATGTGGGTGGACCGCGGGTGCGGCCACGAATCTGCTGGATCAGGATGCTCCGGTGCCGATCTGGCTCTGCAGCCAGTTCTGTTCACCGACCTGCGCCACGAGCCCGATCTCGGTCTCCAGATGGTCGATGTGCTCCTCGGTGTCATCGAGGATGGACAGCAGCAGGTCGCGCGAGACGTAGTCCCGCACGCTCTCGCAGTGGGCGATGGCTTCCTTCAGCAGCGGGTGCGAGGCCATCTCGATCTTCAGGTCGCAGTGCAGCGTCTCCACTGCGTTTTCGCCGATGTAGAGCTTGCCCAGATCCTGAAGATTCGGCAGGCCTTCCAGCATGAGGATGCGCTCTATCAGCTTGTCGGCGTGCTTCATCTCCTCGATCGACTCCTCGTACTCGTGCTTGGCCAGCTTCAGTAGGCCCCAGTTCTTCAGCATGCGTGCGTGCAGGAAATACTGGTTGATGGCGGTGAGTTCGTTGCGGAGTTGTGCGTTCAGGTACGCGATGACCTTGGTGTCGCCTTGCATGGGTGATTCCTGCAGAAGTTTCAATGCGGGCATTGTCGCGCCCCGGGTGTCCGGTCAGGCCAGCGTGCTGGTGCGGATCAGGTGATCGAAGGCACTCAGTGCCGCGGTCGATCCCGCCCCCATCGCGATGATGATCTGCTTGTACGGCACGGTCGTCACATCCCCCGCGGCGAACACGCCCGGCACCGAGGTCTGGCCGCGGTCGTCGATGATGACCTCGCCGCGCGGGCTCAGCTCGACCGTGCCCTTGAGCCAGTCACTGTTGGGCAGCAGGCCGATCTGCACGAAGATGCCTTCCAGCTCGACGCGGTGCATCGTGTCGTTGGTGCGGTCCTTGTAGCTCAGGCCGCTGACCTTCTGGCCGTCGCCGTGGACTTCGGTGGACAGCGCCGAGACGATGACCGTCACGTTGGACAAGCTGAAGAGCTTCTTCTGCAGCACGGCGTCGGCGCGCAGCTTGGAGTCGAACTCGATCAGCGTGACGTGGCGGACGATGCCGGCCAGGTCGATCGCGGCTTCCACGCCCGAGTTGCCGCCGCCGATCACCGCCACACGCTTGCCCTTGAACAGCGGCCCGTCGCAGTGCGGGCAGTAGGCCACGCCCTTGTTGCGGTACTCGGCTTCGCCGGGCACGTTCATCTGGCGCCAGCGCGCGCCGGTCGACAGGATGACCGTCTTGCTGCGCAGGCTCGCGCCGTTCTCCAGCTTCACCTCGATCAGCCCGCCCGGCGTGCTCGCCGGCACCAGCGACACGGCACGCTGCAGGTTCATCACGTCCACTTCGTACTGCTTGACGTGCTGCTCCAGCGCAGCGGCCAGCTTCGGGCCGTCGGTTTCCTTCACCGAGATGAAGTTCTCGATGCCCATGGTGTCGAGCACCTGGCCGCCGAAACGCTCGGCGGCGACGCCGGTGCGGATGCCCTTGCGCGCCGCGTAGATCGCTGCGGCCGCACCGGCCGGACCACCGCCGACGATCAGCACGTCGTAGGCGTCCTTGGCGGCGATCTTCTTGGCTTCGCGGTCGGCGGCGCCGGTGTCGATCTTGGCGAGGATCTCGGCCAGTTCCATCCGCCCGGTCGCGAACACCTGGCCGTTCAGGTAAACATGCGGCACGCCCATGATCTGGCGTGCGTCGATCTCGGCCTGGAACATCGAGCCTTCGATCGCGGTGTGGCGGATCTTCGGGTTCAGCGCAGCCAGCAGGTTGAACGCCTGCACCACGTCCGGGCAGTTGTGGCAGGTCAGGGACATGTAGGTCTCGAAGACGAGGTCCTGTCCCGGGTCCAGCGCCTTGATCTGCGCGACCAGGTCGGCGTCCACCTTGGGCGGGTAGCCGCTGGTCTGCAGCAGCGCCAGCACCAGCGACGTGAACTCGTGGCCCATCGGGAGGCCAGCGAAGCGCACGCCGGTGTCAGCGCCGGCACGGGTGATCTGGAACGAGGGCGTGCGCTCGCCGGCCGGGGCGCCGGTGCGCACGCTGAGCTTGCCGACCGGGGCGACCGAGGCCACGTCGGCCACCAGTTCGAGCATCTGGCGGCTGTTGGCGCTGTCGTCGGCGAAGGTGACGATCTCGATCGGCTGCACGAGGCGTTCGAGGTAGCCCTTCAACTGGGTCTTGAGGTTGCTGTCCAACATGGTCGGTGCTCCTTGCGGGTGAGGTCGGGGCGTGTCAGGCCGGAAGGGCTGCAGGTACTGCAATCCTTCGGGTCCGAAACAGGGGTGTCATGCGCGTTGGCTCCTCCCCCCAGCGGGGGGAGGTCGGGAGGGGGGCTCGGCCTGCGCAGACGTTGTTGCCTGCGCCAGCCCCCATCCCAACCCTCCCCCGCTGGGGGAGGGAGAAAGACGGTGACGGTCAGCGTGCGATCAGATCTTGCCGACGAGGTCGATCGACGGCGTCAGCGTGGCTGCGCCTTCGTTCCACTTGGCCGGGCAGACCTGGCCGGGATTGGCGGCGGTGAACTGGGCGGCCTTCAGCTTGCGCAGCGTTTCCTTGACGTCACGGGCGATCTCGTTCGAGTGGATCTCGGCGGTCTTGATGACACCGTCCGGGTTGATCACGAAGGTGCCGCGCAGCGCCAGACCTTCTTCCGGGATGTGCACGCCGAAGGCGTTGGTCAGCGTGTGGGTCGGGTCGCCCACCAGCGGGAAGGTGGCCTTGCCGACGGCCGGCGAGGTCTCGTGCCACACCTTGTGCGAGAAGTGGGTGTCGGTCGTGACGATGTAGACCTCGGTGCCGGCGGCCTGGAAGGCGGCGTAGTTGTCGGCAGCGTCTTCGATCTCGGTCGGGCAGTTGAAGGTGAACGCGGCCGGCATGAAGATCAGGACCGACCAGTGGCCCTTGAGGCTCTCGTTCGAGACTTCGACGAAGTTGCCGTTGTGGAAGGCGGTGGTCTTGAACGGCTGGACTTGGGTGTTGATCAGGGACATGCGAGAACTCCTTGGTTCGCGGGTTGGGAGGAACGGGTGGCAGTGTGCGCCGCGCTGGATGAAATCTTAGGGGCTGCGGCGAGATCGTTCCAATTGTTTGATCTTGGTCCTCCGATAGTTGAATGCTATCGATGGCTGTGCAACCATTCATTGCGGATGATAGTGATTCTCATTAACATGATGGCATGTCTTCCGCATCCATTCCCCATTTCCCTGCGCCGTTGACCGCCGATGTCCTCGGCGCTACACCCGACCTGGACGCCCCCGTGCAGGACCGTGCATCCCCGCCCGTCGCTGTGCGCCTGTCCAGCCAGTCGCTGCTGGGTGGACAGCGTGAGGTCGAGATCGACCACGGCGGGGCGGTCTATCGCCTGCGCGTGACCGCGCTGGGCAAGCTCATCCTGACGAAGTAGCCCCAGACGCAACCAAGGAGGTTCCCGACGATGTGTTCTGCAGACCGACCAAAACGCGGCTTGAATCTGGTGTCGCTCGTGGCGTCGTCCCGTCACGCGCCCGAAACCGAATCGGATCCGGCGTTTGCCGTGGCCAGCCGACTGGCGGCCAGGGTGCCTGCGGTGGCGGGTGAGCCCGTCGATCTGTCGCCGGGTGCCCAGTCCTCGCGCCGTCGCCGGCTCTGGGAATTGCCAAGGGCGGTCTTCTGCCCGGTCCTGGGGACTTGTGTGCCGATCGAGCAGTTGCGTCGTCTGGCCGACAAGGTGCTCGGGCAGCGTGTGCTGGCCGATGACTACGAACTGCACTGCGGGGCGATCAATGCCTGCGCCAGCCGTGGCGAACTGGCGGAGCGTCTGCAGCGCGAGCTGGACACCCGCTATGCCGCGGCGATCCGGCAGGCCCGCACGCTGCGCACTGTCGAGGCGCTGCAAGTGTATTGGCGCGAGGCCACGTTCGGCAGCGAGGTCGGCGCAGCACTGTGGGTGACGCTGACCCATCCCAGCTGCGATGCTGCGCTGGAGGAGCAGGTGCAGCGGGACATCCACATGCTGCAGCACCAGGTGGGGACGGGCGTGCGGGTCGATGCCCGCCGATTGCACGAACTGGCCAGCGAGAACGGGGTGCTGACCCGCGAGCTGGCCGCCATTCAGGCGCGTGTCACCCGTCAGATGGCCGAGAAGGCGGCGGAGATCGAGCGCCAGCAGGCCGAGCTGGTCCGGCTGCGTGCGCAACTGTTGGCGCGCGACACCCGGATCGCCTGCTTGCAGGACGATCTGGCCGCACTGCAGGGATCCGCCTCGGTGGCGCAGGCGCGGCTGAATCTGGCGTACCGGCTGGAGTGGCAGCAGCAGCGTCTGCAGTCCCTGTCCGAAGCACTGGACAGCAGCCAGCAGCAGGTGCGCCGCCTGGAGCGTCGGCTGGTGCACTGTGCGGCAGGGCTGGAGCTGGTGTCGGCACCTGCTTCGGCGTCGATGCCAGGGCTTGCGCTGGACCTGCAGGACAAGGCCGTGCTCTGCGTCGGCGGTCGCCCGGCGAGCGTGCCGATCTACCGCCAGGAGATCGAGGTCCGGGGGGCGCGTTTTCTGCACCATGACGGTGGCGAGGAGGAGAGCGCTGCCCGGCTGGAGGCCCATCTGGAGGCCGCTGATCTGGTGATCTGCCAGACCGGCTGCATCAGCCACGGCGCCTACTGGCGCGTCAAGTCGCACTGCAAGCGCACCGGCAAGCGCTGTGTCTTCGTCGACCGGCCCAGCGCGGCCGGGCTGCTGCGCAGTCTGGAGTCCGACACGCCGGGTCGGACGGACTGAGTGGATCAGGCCGTCTTGGCGGCCGCGGCAAACTCGTCGAACGCCGCCACGGCCGCCGCCGCGTACATCAGCGACGGTCCACCGCCCATGTAGGTCGCCACGCCCAGCGTCTCGTCAAGTTCTTGGCGGGTGGCGCCGAGCTTGACCAGCGCCTGCGTGTGGAAACCGATGCAGGGGTCACAGCGCACGGCCACGCTCAGTGCCAGTGCGATCAACTCCTTCGTCTTCTTGTCGAGCACGCCGTCGGCGGTGGCGGCGCGGCCGAGGTCGCTGAACGCCTTCATGACGTCCGGGGTGCTGGTGCGCAGGGTGCCGAGCTGGCGGGAAACGGTCTGCGTCAGGTCGCGGTAGCTGGTGGTGGCCATGGTCGAGGTTCTTTCTGGTGCGGGGGCAGCGGCAAGAGATGGAGTCGATTGAGCCGTGGAGCTTCCTGGTGCAGGTTGCTATACATCAAGGGGTATCTGATGTTGCATGTCCACGACGAAATCAAGCCCTTGTTTTGCAATGTTAATGAGAATGAATATCATTTAAAAACAGTGCCCCCAGCAGACGCCAGGAACCGCACCCCCCTTGAGTCCACCTCCGAACTTCCTGGATCCGTCTGCCATGTCCCGCTGCTCCACTCCGTCTGTCTCGTCTTCTGCGCCGCAAGGACGCCGCCTGCTCGCCACGGCCTTGCCCCTGGGCGCACTCGCCGCCGGCTTCGGCATGGCCGGTCTTGCCCACGCCCAGACCGCCATGCCTGCAGCCCCGGAGCCCGTGGCCGAGGTCTCGACGCTGCGCAAGATCACCGTCAAGGGCAAGAAGGAGGCCGAGGACGGCGGCAAGACCAGCGTGCGCGCCGTGACCACCACGATCGGCAAGGGCACGCAGGAGCTGCGTGACGTGGCGCAGTCGGTCACCGTGGTCACCGAGAAGCTGATCGACGACCGCAACCTCGACACCATGAAGGACGTGCTCAAGAACACGGCCGGCATCAGCTTCCTGGCCGCCGAGGGCGGTGAAGAAGACATCCGCCTGCGCGGTCTGCCGCTGCAGTCGACCGGCGACGTCTTCATCGACGGCATGCGCGACCCGGCGTTCTACGACCGCGACACCTTCTTCCTCGACCGCGTCGAGGTGCTGCGCGGCTCGGCGTCGATGCTGTTCGGGCGCGGCTCCACTGGCGGCGCGGTCAACCAGGTCACGAAGGCGCCCCGCCTGATCAACGAACACCAGATCGATGTGACCGTGGGCAACCACGGCTACCAGCGCGTCGTCGGGGACTTCAACCTCCGCACCGGCGAGAGTTCGGCGCTGCGCCTGGGCGTGATGAACACCACGGCCGACAACAACGGCGCGGGGTCGTCGATCGACAAGACGGGTCTGGCGGGCACCTACCGCTGGGGCATGGGCGAGCGCGACGAGTTCTCGCTGTCCATCTCCCACCTCGACAACGACAACGGCATGAACTACGGCATGCCGTGGATCCGCCCGACCGCGACCTCGGGCGTGGCCGAGACGACGCTGCTGCCGCTGGACCCGAGCGCCTACTACGGCATGGCCAGCGACAAGAACCGCGGCGAAGCGACGATGGCGGGCTTCGGCCATGTCCACCGCTTCTCGGCGACATCGACGCTGACGACCAAGGTGCGGCTGGGCGAGTTCGACCGCGACCAGCGCGCGTCGACCGTGCGTCTGTGCACCCGGACGGTCAATGCCACCACCGGTGTCGTCACCAACCCGCAATGCCCGACGTCGAACTCGCTGGCGAACTTCGGTGACGCGACCATCTTCACCCGCGGCACGCAGCTCAAGATCCAGAACGTGCGCAACCTGTATGCGCAGACCGACTACGCCGGCCGCTTTGACGCACTGGGCGTGAAGCACGAGGTCATGGCCGGGGCCGACGTGGCGGTGGAGCAGAAGAAGGTCTACGCGCAGCTCACCGCGGCGCAGGGGGGTGTCGTGCCCGCCAAGGCAACGACGACGGTCGGCACCCCGAACGATGGCGTCGGGATCGACGAGAGCGTGCGCAGCCTGCGCCTGGCCAACGAATACGTTTCGCGCGGCCTGGGTTTCTATGCGCAGGATCTGGTGCAGATCGCGCCGATGTGGAAGGTGCTGGCCGGCACGCGCTACGACCGGCTGGTCGGTGAATACGACACCCACGCGATCCCGACGGCTGCAGTCAGCCCGGTCACCACGACCAGTTACCGCATGGAGATCTCCGAGTGGAGTCACCGCACGGGCGTGATCTTCCAGCCGTCGGACCGGCTGTCGTTCCACGTCTCCGGCGCGACCTCGTTCAACACCTCGGGTGATGCCTATTCGCTGAGTGCGCAGAACGTCAACACCCCGCCGGAGAAGGCGATCAACCTGGAGTTCGGCGGCAACCTCGCCTCCGAAGACGGCAAGTTCAACGCCCGTTTCGCCGTGTTCCGCTCCACCAAGCTCAACGAGCGCAACACCGACCCGGACGTCAACCTCGTCACCCTGTCCGGCAAGCGCCATGTGGCGGGGGTCGAGCTGGACCTGGCCGGGCGCTTGACG
Organism: Sphaerotilus montanus; assembly: GCF_013410775.1. NCBI lineage: Bacteria > Pseudomonadati > Pseudomonadota > Betaproteobacteria > Burkholderiales > Sphaerotilaceae > Sphaerotilus > Sphaerotilus montanus. Next base: position 3,020,527 of record NZ_JACCFH010000001.1, read on the forward strand.
TCGGCGTGGGAGGTGTTCGGCTCGTACATGTGGCTGCCGTCGGCGAAGATCGACGTGGCCGTGCCGTGTACCGCCAGCGCCACCGTCACCTGCGTGCAGACCGAGGCCCAGGGTTCGCGCCCGTCGCTGACGCCGCGCCACAGCGGCACGGTCTGGACCACCTACCAGCTCACGCCCAAGCTGCGGATCGGCGGTGGCCTCAACGCCCGCAGCAGCATGTCCCCGAACCGCAACCCTGGCTGGGCCGCGCCGAAGTACATCACCGGCGACGTGATGGCCGAGTACGCGGTCAGCGAGGACTTCACCCTCAAGGCCAACGTGTCCAACGTGACCAACAAGCTGTACGCCGAGTCGCTCTACACCGGCCACTACGTGCCGGGCGCCGGGCGGCTGGTGCAGGTCACCGGCTCGCTGAAGTTCTGACCCGGGGCACACCGCGATGCTGATCCGCATTCCTGGCGTGTTCGACGCCGACGCCCTGGCCCGCGCCCGTGCGCTGCTGGAGGATGCGCCGTGGACCGACGGCGCGACCACCGCGGGCACCCAGGCCCTGCAGGTCAAGCACAACCAGCAACTGCCCGTCACCTGCGCCCCCGCGCAGGCGCTGCAGTCGATGGTGCTCGGGGCGCTGGAGCGGCACCCGGTGTTCTTCTCGGCGGCGCTGCCCAAGCGGGTGTTCCCGCCGATGTTCAACCGCTACGGCGGCGCGGCCAACACCTACGGTGCCCACGTGGACAACGCCATCCGCTACACGCCCGGCCGCGGCGAGCGGGTGCGCACCGACCTGAGCGCCACGCTGTTCCTGGCCGACCCGTCGGACTACGACGGCGGTGAACTTGTGATCGACGACACCTATGGCGAGCAGCGGGTGAAGCTGGCCGCTGGCGACCTGGTGCTCTACCCGGGCACCAGCGTGCACCGGGTCGAGCCGGTCACGCGCGGTGTCCGGGTGGCGAGCTTCTTCTGGATCGAGAGCCTGGTGCGCAGCGACGAGCAGCGCCGCCTGCTGCACGACATGGACCGCTTCCTCGTCCACCTGCGCAGCACGGTAGGCGAGACCGACCCCGGCGTCGTCGGCTTGACCGGGACGTACCACAACCTGCTGCGCCAGTGGGCGGACACCTGAGCCTCATCCCGATGGACACGACCTTGCATTCCGCTGTTTCTCCCGACGCGCTCGGCCCCGGTGCCAAGCGGGTGCTGCTCGGCACCATGCTGGGCGCGCACCTGCTGGCGGGCTGGGCGCTGCTGCAGGTGCCCGCCGTGCGGGAGGCAGCGGCCGAGGTGGCGCCGATGATGGTCGACCTGATCGCCCCGACGCCCCAGGCCCCGCCGCCGCCGCCACCTGTGCCGAAGGTGCAACCGAAGTTGCCACCCCCGCCACCAACGCCCGTCATCGCGGCCACACCGCCCCCGTTGCCATCGCCCGTTCCGGCCTTCACCGCGCCGCCACCACCGCCCGAGCCGCCGCCTGCGCGCCCGCCGGAAGCCCCGCCCACGCCGCCTGCGCCACCAGCGCCGCCGGTTCCTCCTGCACCGCCCGCACCAACCGCGCCCCCGGTGCCGCCCGCACCCGCACCGGCCGCCCCGCGCCAGGTCGTGCTGACCGACAGCGACTGGGTGCGGTTGCCCGAGGTCGAGTACCCGCTCGCCTCGCGCCGGTTGAAGGAGGAGGGCACCGTCGTCGTGCGGGCGCTGATCGACACCCGTGGCGTGCCGAAGCAGGCCGTGCTGCAGCGTTCGTCCGGCCACACCCGGCTGGACCAGCAGGCGCTGCGCGCGGCGATGACCGCCCGCGTCAAGCCGCGCACTGAAAACGGGGTGCCGTTCGAGTTCTGGATCGCGATGCCGCTGGCATTCGAGCTGGAAGACTGATTTCACCGATTCCCGAGATTCACAGGAGAACCCCATGGGCTTTGGCCATTTCATTACCCAGTCCGACGCGGTCGGCAAGACGCTGCTGGCGATCCTCGTGCTGATGTCGGTCGCCTCGTGGGCGCTGATCGCCATCAAGGGCGTGACACAGGTGCTGCGCCGACGCCGCAGCGACCAGTTCCTGACCTTCTTCTGGAACGCCCGCTCGCTCGACGAGGTCGATGCCGAGATCCGCGTCCATGGCGCCACCGATCCTTTCGGGCACCTCGCGGCCCACGCCATCCACGCCCAGGCGCACCACGCCCGGTACGGTGCCGCCAAGCTGCAGGAGGCCGGCACGTCGCAGGAGTTCGTCACCCGCACCATCAAGAAGGTGCTCGACGAGGAGACCACCCGGCTGGAGAACGGCCTGACCACGCTCGCCACCATCGGATCGACCGCCCCGTTCGTCGGCCTGTTCGGCACGGTCTGGGGCGTCTACCACGCGCTGCTGGCCATCGGCATGAGCGGGGCGGGCACGCTGGACAAGGTGGCCGGCCCGGTCGGCGAGGCGCTGATCATGACGGGCATCGGACTGGCGGTGGCGATTCCGGCGGTGGTCGCCTACAACACGATCCACCGCAGCAACCGCGTGCTCAACGCCCGGCTCGACGCTTTCGCGTTCGAACTGCTGACCTTCCTGTCCACCGGCTCGACGCTGCGCCCGTCATCGACCCTGAGCGTGGTCCCGGCGGCCACATCCACCACCACCGTCGCCGCCTGAAGGAGCCCCTCCCATGGCCTTCGCCAGTTTCGACCGCCAGCAGTCCGGCGCCCCGGTGTCCGAGATCAACATGGTGCCGCTCATCGATGTGCTGCTGGTGCTGCTGGTCATCTTCATCGTCACGGCGCCGCTGCTGACCCATTCCGTCCAGCTGGAGCTGCCGCAGGCGAGCAGCCAGGTGAACCCGCCCGTGCCGGTGAAGATCGAGTTCGCGATCGACGCCGAGGGCCAGCGCTACTGGAACGGCGAGCGCGTCACCCGCGAAGAGGCGGCTACGCGCTTCCTCGCCGAGGGGAGTCAGCCGGTGCAGCCCGAGATCCACCTGCGCGCCGACCAGGCCGTGGCGTATCGCCACGTGGCGCAGACGCTGGCCGACGCCTCGAAGGCCGGGCTCACCAAGGTCGGCTTCGTGAGCCAGCCCGAGGCGCCATGAACCCCGCCAGCCCGCCCGCTGCGCCGGTCTGTCTGGCCGACTACGCCGCGCTCGCCCGCGACCGGCTGGACGACAACGCCCGCGCCTACTTCGAGGGCGGCGCGGCGGACGAGCTGACGCTGGCCGCCAATGTGCAGGCGTGGCGCGAGATTCCCTTGTCGGCGCGGGTGCTGCGGCCGATGGCGGGCGCGCACACGCGGGTCACGCTGTTCGGCCGCACGCTGGCGCACCCGATCCTGCTGGCGCCGGTCGCCTACCAGCGGCTGGCGCACCCGGATGGCGAACTGGCCACCGCGCAGGCCGCCGCGGCGCTGCAGGCTGGCATGGTGCTGAGCACGCAGTCGTCCGTGCCAGTCGAGGACGTCGCCCGCATCGTCTGCACCGACCCGGACGCCGGCCCGCTGTGGTTCCAGCTCTACCTCCAGCACGACCGTGGCTTCACGCTCGATCTGGTGCGGCGCGCCGAGGCGGCCGGCTGCTCGGCGCTGGTGTTGACGGTCGATGCACCCGTGCAGGGCGCCCGTGACCGCGAGCGGCGCGCGGGCTTCCGGCTGCCGCCGGGCGTGCGGGCGGTGCATCTCGACGGTCTGCCCCCGCGCCCGGCGCGGACGCTGGCGGCGGGGCAGAGCGCGCTGTTCGACGGCCTGCTCGCCGACACGCCCACCTGGGACGATGTCGCCTGGCTGCGCGCGCAGACCCGGCTGCCGCTGCTGCTCAAGGGCGTGACGCATCCCGAGGACGCGCGGCTGGCGCTGTCGGTCGGCGCGGACGGGCTGGTCGTCTCCAACCACGGCGGGCGCACGCTGGACACGCTGCCCGCCACCGCCACGCTGCTGCCGCCCATCGCCGACGCGGTGGGCGCGGAGCTGCCGCTGCTGGTCGATGGCGGCATCCGGCGCGGGACCGATGTGCTGAAGGCGCTGGCGCTGGGCGCACGGGCGGTGCTGATCGGGCGGCCGGTCGTGCAGGCGCTGGCGGTGAACGGCGCGCACGGCGTGGCCCACGTGCTGCGGCTGCTGCGCGACGAGCTGGAGATCGCGATGGCGCTGACCGGGCGCATCACATTAAACAAACGGTAGACAGAATGTCTCTGACTTGACACGGGGCAAGCTGAATGCCATCGGGCTGGCTATAGTGATCGTCCATTCGACGCACGATCACGATTGCCGCTCCCGATGAAGGCCCTGCTTGTCGACGACCACGCGCTGTTCCGGTCCGGACTGATGCTGCTGCTGGCTGCCCGTTTTCCGGAGGTGACCATGTGCGAGGCGGATGGCCTGACTGCCGCGCTGGCGCATCTGTCGGCCCAGCCCGACATCGAACTGGTCCTGCTCGACCTCGGCCTGCGCGACAGCCAGGGCCTGCCGACCCTGCGCCAGTTGCGCGCGGTGTCGGACGAGCTGACCATCGTGGTGCTCTCCGCCAGCGACGATGTCGAGACCATGATCGCCGCGCTCAACGAGGGCGCCGCCGGCTTCATTCCCAAGACGACCCGCGGCCAGGCGGTCGAGCAGGCCCTGCGCGTGGTCCTGGGTGGCGGCATCTACCTGCCGCCCGCGGTCTACCGGGCCGTGGCACCCTTGCCCGAACTGACGCAGTCTGACGAGGACCGCTCCGAGGAAGCCATCGACCGCCTGGGGCTCTCGCCGCGACAGGTCGACGTGCTGCGCCTGCTGACGGCGGGGCAGTCCAACAAGGTGATCTGCCGCGAGCTGGACCTGGCCGAGTCCACCATCAAGACCCACCTGCTCGGCCTGTTCCGCAAGCTCGGCGTGGGTTCGCGCACCGAGGCCGTGGTGGCGGCGGCGCGGATCGGTCTGAAGTTCCCGAACGCCTGACCGGCCGGGGCGTCAGCCCGCCACGACGCGCACGGCGGCCCGGTGCACCTCGGGCTCCGAGTCGAAGCGGTCGAACCCGGTGTAGCAGAGGAAATGCCGGTTTGCCGCCCGGCCGAACAGCGCCATGCCGAGCCGGGTCGCGAGGTCATGCCCCATCTGCGTGACACCATTGCGCGAGACGACGATCGGCACGCCCATGTGCGCAGCCTTCATCACCATCTCGCTGGTGAGCCGGCCGGTGGTGTAGAAGGTCTTGTCGCCGCCGTCCACGCCGTGCAGCCACATCCAGCCGGCGATGGTGTCGATCGCGTTGTGGCGGCCGACGTCCTCGATGAACATCAGCAGTTGCGTGCCCTGGAACAGCGCGCAGCCGTGGACCGAGCCGGCCTTGCGGTGGATGCTGTCCTGCTGGCGCATCACGTCGAGCAGGCCGTTGAGCGTGCCCTGGCGGATGCGCGCCGCGCGGGCGTCGGGCAGGCGGATGGCGTCGACCTGCTCCATCACGTCACCGAAGACGGTGCCCTGGCCGCAGCCGGTGGTGACGACGCGCCGGCCAGTGCGGGTGTCGAGGTCCGGAATGCCCGAGCGGGTGTAGACCGCTGCGGCGCCCACGTCCCAGTCCACCGTGATCGAGGCGATGTCGGCCAGATCCTGCACCAGACGCTGGTTGCGCAGCCAGCCCAGCACGAGCAGTTCCGGACTCGCGCCCAGCGTCATCAGCGTGACCACCTCGCGCTTGTCCACGAAGATGGTCAGCGGGCGCTCGGCGGGGATGGAGATCGTGCGGCGCTCGCCGTACTCGTCCATCACCTCGATCTCGCGCAGCAGCGTGTCGCGTGCCGCGGTCATGCGGGGCACGTCGGGGAGCCGGTCGAGCGAAGGCGCTGCGTGGGCCATGGCGTCGGTCCTCAGCCCTTGGAGGCCGCGGCGGGTGGTGCGGAGGTGGCTGCCGCCGGAGCGGACGCAGCACCGGGCGGCGTGTAGACGAAGGCGCCCGGGTCCGCACAGGCGGGGGTCTCGGCGGCGGGCCTGACGTCCTTGCCGGCCGCCTTGGCCTTGGCGTGGTAGTCGGCCGCCACCTTGTCCATCGACAGGCAGAGCTTGTAGGCGTCGACCTTGCCGGCGTGGGCGGTCTTGGCAGCGGCTTCGGCGGCCTTGGCCTTGGCTTCGTCGCTCGGCGCGGGCAGCTTGGCGACGGCGGCGCCGACGAGCGCGGCCAGCAGCAAGGCGAACGTGGTGGTGCGGGGAGGGGTGCGCTTCATGCGGGTCGACTCGCGTGGGGTTGGGGCGCCACCGACGAGGCGACCGGGGTGGAACGCTGGGCGGGGATCTTGCCGGCCTTCACGTCGTCGTACCAGAGTTCGTGGTGTTCCTTGGCCCAGCCTTCGTCGACGTAGCCGGTGCGCATCGCCGAGTAGGCGCCCTTCATGCCGAGGGTGCCCATGTAGATGTGGCCCGTCAGGATGGCCATCATCACCACGGCCGCAGTGGCATGCACCATGTGCGCGATCTGCATCTCGCCGCGCAGCGCGCCGAAGCCGGGCACCAGCTGGTCCAGCACCAGCCCGGAGGCGGCGATGACCAGGCCCGGAATCGTCACGCCCCACCAGAACATGCCCTTTTCCCCGGCGTTGAAGCGGTGTGACGGGATCTGCTGGTCGCTGAACATGCCCCCCGCTTTCGACAGCCAGACGAAATCCGCCTTGCTCGCGATGTTGTCCTTCACGAAGATCAGGATCACCACCGTCAGCGACACCGCGAACAGCGGCCCGGCGAAGTTGTGGGCGTTCTTCAGCACGTAGGTGAGCCAGCCGAACAGCGTGTGGCCCAGCACTGGCAGCAGGAAGAACTTGCCGAACGCCATCACGATGCCCGAGAGCGCCAGCACGACGAACGCCGCGGCGTTGGTCCAGTGTGCGGCGCGCTCCAGCGGCGTGAAGCGCTCGATCATGCGGCCGGTGTCGGGCTCGTGGCCGCCCAGCGCGCCCTTGCGCCAGTAGAACAGCCCGATCGCCAGCGCGACGATCAGCAGCAGCGAGCCGCCATACGGAAGGATCCACTGGTTGCGCACCTGCCGCCACGCCTCGCCAGCCGTGGTCATGCGGGCGCCGGGGTACTGCACGAGCGGCTGGATCAGCACACCCTTCTCGGCGCCGGGCAGCGAGGTGTAGCCCGGCTGCGTGCCGGATTCGCGCGCTGCGCGCCAGACGGGGGCATTGTTGCCGGGCTGGCTGGTGCGGCGCTCGGCGGCGGTGTCGCCGGGGCGTGGCTCGGCGGGGGCGACATAGCCGGCTGGCGCGCCGGACAGCGCCGGGGCCGACGCCGCATCACCCGCTTGTGCGCCCGCCGTGCCACCGGCCAGCAGCGCAGCGGCGACCAGCAGGGCGCCGAGGGGACGGATCAGCTTGGACATCGCTGCTCCTCACGGCCGCGCGGGGGCGCGGACGTACTCGTTCTGGTTCTGGTTGCGCGTCTTGATCTGCGACTCCCACGCGGTCTTGTCGCCGCCGGCATAGGGCGCCTGATCGGGCTTCTTGGCTTGCAGTTCTTGCGTGCGCTCGCTGCAGCCCGCCAGCGCGGCCACGGCGGTCAGTGCGGCGACCAGCGTCAGCGCGCCACGGGTGATCGGTGCGGTGTTCATGACTTGGCGGCCTCCGGTGCGGCGGGGGTGGCGCCACCGGCCGGCTTGCCATAGGCGGTGCCCCAGCCCCAGACTTCGCTGCCCTTGCCGCGCTGGATCACGCGGGTGCGGAAGATGTCGGCCACCACGTCGCCGTCGCCGCCCAGCAGCGCCTTGGTCGAACATTGTTCGGCGCAGGCCGGCAGCTTGCCCTCGGCCAGGCGGTTGCGGCCGTACTTCTCGTACTCGGCCTGGCTGGTGTTCTCCTCCGGCCCGCCGGCGCAGAAGGTGCACTTGTCCATCTTGCCGCGCAGGCCGAAGGTGCCGTTGCTCGGGAACTGCGGCGCGCCGAACGGGCAGGCGTAGGAGCAGTAGCCGCAGCCGATGCAGACGTCCTTGTCGTGCAGCACCACGCCTTCGTCGGTGCGGTAGAAGCAGTCCACCGGGCAGACCGCCATGCACGGCGCATCGCTGCAGTGCATGCAGGCCACCGAGATCGACTTCTCGCCGGGGATGCCGTCGTTGAGCGTGACGACGCGGCGGCGGTTCACGCCCCAGGGCACGTCATGCTCGGCCTTGCAGGCGGTGACGCAGCCGTTGCACTCGATGCAGCGCTCCGAGTCGCAGATGAATTTCATTCGGGCCATGTGGGTGCTCCGTTCAGGCTTTTTCGACCTGGCAGACCGTGGTCTTGGTCTCTTGCATCATCGTCACGCTGTCGTAGCCGTAGGTCGTGGCGGTGTTGATCGCCTCGCCGCGCACCACGGGCATCGCGCCTTCGGGGTAATACGCGGCCAGATCAGCCCCGCCCCAGCGGCCCGAGAAGTGGAAGGGCATCCAGACCGTGCCTTCATCGACCCGTTCCGTGACGAGCGCCTTCACGCGCAGGCCCTTGAACTCCGGCACTGCAGCCATCGGCGGTGTCTTGACCCAGACGTCCTCGCCGTTGCGGATGCCCCGGTCGTTGGCCGCCCTGGGATTGATCTCGATGAACATCTCCTGCTGCAGCTCGGCCAGCCAGGGGTTCGAGCGGGTCTCCTCGCCGCCGCCTTCGTACTCGACCAGCCGGCCCGAGGTCATGATCAGCGGGAAGGTCTTGCCGATGTCCTTGTTCTTCTCCTGCACCGACTTGTAGAGCGTCGGCAGGCGCCAGAACGCCTTCTTGTCGTCGTGGGTCGGGTACTGGGCGACGAGGTCCGGGCGGGTCGAGTACAGCGGCTCGCGGTGCTGCGGGATCGGGTCGGGGAAGTTCCAGACCACGGCGCGTGCCTTGGCGTTGCCGAAGGGGTGGCAGCCGTGGACCTTCATCGCCACGCGGATGATGCCGCCCGACGAGTCCGTCTTCCAGTTCTTGCCTTCCGCCGCGGTCTTCTCGGATTCGGTCAGGTCGTCCCACCAGCCGAGCTTTTTCAGCAGCAGGTGGTCGAACTCCGGGTAGCCGGTGGTCAGGTCCGCACCCAGCGAGTGCGAGCCGTCGGCGGCCAGCAGCGAGGTGCCGTCACGTTCCACACCGAAGTTCGCGCGGAAGTTGCCGCCGCCGTCCATGACGTGCTTGCTGGTGTCGTAGAGGTTGGGCGAGCCGGGGTGCTTCATCTCCGGCGTGCCCCAGCATGGCCACGGCAGGCCGAAGTATTCGCCGTCCAGGTTCAGCCCGGTTTCCTTGTCGATGCCGCCCTTGGCCTTGAGCGTCTTCACGTCGAAGACCTGCATGTTGCGCATGTGGGCCTTCAGGCGCTCCGGGCTCTGGCCGGTGTAGCCGATGGTCCAGACGCTGCGGTTGATCTCGCGCAGGATGGATTCGGTCTCCGGCTCCATCAGGCCGCCCTTGCCCGGGACCATCTTGAAGTTCTTGACCAGCTCCGCGCCGAAGCCGAGCTTCTCGGCCAGCTGGTACATGATCATGTGGTCGGTGCGCGATTCCCACAGCGGCTCGATCACCTTCTCGCGCCACTGCAGCGAGCGGTTCGAGGCCGTGCAGGAGCCGCTGGTCTCGAACTGCGTGCAGGCCGGCAGCAGGTAGACGGCGCGGTTGGCGTTCAGATCGTCCTTGCTGCCCGGCATCGCGGCCATCGCGGCGGTGGCGCTCGGGAAGGGATCGATCACGACCAGCAGGTCGAGCTTGTCCATCGCCTTCTTCATCTCCAGACCGCGGGTCTGCGAGTTCGGTGCATGGCCCCAGAAGACGAGGCCGCGCAGGTTGCTGTCCTGGTCGATCAGCTCGTTCTTCTCCAGCACGCCGTCGATCCAGCGCGAGACCGTCATGCCGGACTTGGTCATCATGCCGGGCGCGTACTGCTTCTTGATCCACTCGAAGTCGACGCCCCAGGTCTTGGCGAAGTGCTTCCACGCGCCTTCCGCCAGACCGTAGTAACCGGGCAGCGAGTCGGGGTTCGGGCCGACGTCGGTGGCGCCCTGCACGTTGTCGTGGCCGCGGAAGATGTTGGTGCCGCCGCCGGACTTGCCGACGTTGCCGAGCGCCAGTTGCAGCAGGCACGACGCCCGCACGATCGCGTTGCCGATGGTGTGCTGCGTCTGGCCCATGCACCAGACGATGGTGCCGGGGCGGTTGTCGGCCAGCGTCTTGGCCACCTGGAAGCAGGTCGCCTCATCGACGCCGCACGCCTCCTGCACCTTGTCCGGCGTCCACTTGGTCAGGCACTCCTCGCGCACCTTGTCCATGCCCCAGACTCGGTCTTCGAGGTACTTCTTGTCCTCCCAGCCGTTCTTGAAGATGTGGTGCATCACGCCGAACAGGAAGGGAATGTCCGAGCCCGAGCGGATGCGCACGTACTGGTCCGCCTTCGCCGCGGTGCGGGTGAAGCGCGGATCGACCACGATCATCTTGCAGCCCGTCTCCTTGGCGTGGAGCATGTGCAGCATCGACACCGGGTGCGCTTCTGCCGCGTTCGAGCCGATGTAGATCGCCGAGCGCGAATTCTGCATGTCGTTGTAGGAGTTGGTCATCGCGCCATACCCCCACGTGTTGGCCACGCCCGCGACGGTCGTGGAGTGGCAGATGCGCGCCTGGTGGTCGGTGTTGTTCGAGCCCCAGAAGCTGATCCACTTGCGCAGCAGGTAGGCCTGCTCGTTGTTGTGCTTCGACGAGCCGACGACGAAGAGCGAGTCCGGCCCGCTCTGCTTCTTCAGCTCCAGCATCTTCGCGCTGATCTCGTTCAGCGCCTCGTCCCAGGAGATGCGCTTGTACTTGCCGTCCACCAGCTTCATCGGGTATTTCAGCCGGTATTCGCCGTGGCCGTGCTCGCGCAGCGCCGCGCCCTTCGCGCAGTGGGCGCCCATGTTGATGGGTGAGTCGAACACCGGCTCCTGCCGCACCCAGACGCCGTTTTCCACCACGGCGTCCACCGCGCAGCCCACCGAGCAGTGGCCGCAGACGGTGCGCTTGACCTCGACCTTCTTCGCGCCACCGGTGGCCGTGGACGCGGCATCGGCCGCCTCGACGCGCTTGACCAGCGTCAGCTGCGACGCGGCCAGCCCGGCGCCGACCCCCAGGCCGGAGCGGCGCAGGAAGGTGCGTCGGTCCAGCGTCGGGATCGCCCGGCCGATGCCGCGGGCCAGGCTGGACACCAGCGGGGAAGGGGACGATCCGGGCGTGGACGGGGTGGCGCGGCGGGTGAGCAGCATGGGGGGTGTCTCCTGGGATCCTCAGACCTTGGCGGTCTGGTAGTAGCGCCGGACGTGCTCGGTCAACTGGTAGCCGCCACCGGTGTCCGGGGCGGGCTTGGGCAGGGCGGCGACGGGCGCGGGCGCGGGGTGCTGGCCCGGCAGCACGGCAGCGACCGCGGCCAGTGCACCGGCGGTGCCGACGCCGGCAAACACGCGCCGACGGGTCAGCGTGGGACGCTCGGGGGTGGGGGACTGGCTCATCGAACGGGCTCCGGCAGCGTGGACTGCAGTGATTAGGTTGCGGTTATGCAAGGCGAACAATAAGGGTCAATCCTTAGGGGTTCGCGACAGTTTGTCGCGCGCTGTTCGTCAATTTGTCGTGCGGGTTTGAAAACCCTGCGGGGAGGGTGCGGACAATCTGTCGCGCGTGCGGGGCGCAGAGGGGAAACCGGGTTCCTGCGCAGGGTGCAGCCCCGGAAACTCCCTCGTCGCTCAGGGGCAACGCTGATGTTTTCTCGGGGGTGGCCTGTAGACTGCGCGTGAATTACCGAGCCCTTGTCGACATATTCATGCGGACCGACCCAGAACATACGGCGCTGCCGCCGACGCCACCGACGCAGATCCGGGTGGCCGTGGTGATCGACCGGCAGCACCAGCCCAGCCGCTGGGAAGACTGGCGCTTCACGCTGGCCGACGTGGCGCTGGACGACGGGCAATACGGCGACACGCCGCGCCTGCTGCGTGACGACGGCAAGGCGGCGCAGTTCCTGTTCCCCGGCCTGCCGGTCGAGTTGCGCCGCGACGAGGGCGAGGGCTACTTCCTCAACCTGACCTCGGGCGCGCCGGTCTGGTTCGTGATGTGGCGCATCGACGAGGAAGACCCGTCGCGCGCCTGGCCCGAGCGGGTCACGCTGTCCTACAACGAAGCCGGGCGCCTGCTGGACGCGCAGGAGCGGGTCGACAACCGGCCGCTGCCCGCCGAGGTGCGCGACTGGCTGCAGGCCTACACCGACGCGCACTACCGGCCCGAGCCGAAGAAGCGCCGCCGGCCGGTGTCCTTCGTCGCGCCGGACCAGCGGGATTGACGATGGCGACCGATCCGGAACCCGACGGCGGCTTCCTGTCGCGCTGGTCGCGGCGCAAGGTGCAGGTGCGGCAGGGCGCGCCGGTGGCGGAGGTGCCGCCGATGCCGGCCGTGGCCGCCAGGCCCGTGGCGCCGGTGGCCCCTGTCCCCGTCGCGCCAGCGCCGGCCGCCGTGCCCCCGCCGCCCGCCCAGCCCGCCCCGACGCTGGCCGATGTCGCGCAGCTCACCCCCGCCTCCGACTTCACCCGCTTCGTCGCCCGCGGCGTCGATCCCTCGGTGAAGAACGCGGCGCTGAAGACGCTGTTCACCGATCCGCATTTCAATGTGATGGACGGCCTCGACACCTACATCGAGGACTACGGCCTGCCGGACCCGATCCCGCTGGCGATGCTGCGGCAGATGACGCAGTCCAAGGTGCTCGGCCTGTTTGCCGACGAAGACAAAGACGACGACGAGAACCCCGCCGATGAAAACACTGCTGTGCGACTGCAACCGGACGATGCCGCTGGACTCGGGGGCGATTGCCCGGACGCTGATGCGCACGCCGGGGGCGAGCGCGGACGGGCTGGAGACGACGCACACCCTGCTGTGCCGACGTGAGGCGGGCGCCTTCCAGCGCGCGGCCAAGTCCACCGGTCCGGGCGAGGCGCTGCTGGTGGCCTGCACGCAGGAGAGCCAGCTCTTTCTCGACCTGAACGCCGAGACCGCGGGCGCCCCCAGCACCGACGAGCGCCCGATCCACTTCGTCAACCTGCGCGAGACGGGCGGCTGGTCCCGCGACGCCAAGGCGGCCACGCCGAAGCTCGCCGCGCTGATCGCCGCGGCGCAGATGCCGGATGTGCAGCCGGTGACGACGGTGCCGTTCCACTCGGCCGGGCGCTGCCTCGTGATCGGCGGGGCGGACGCGGCGCAGTCGGCGGCAGCGATGCTGCGCGACCGGCTGGCGGTGACGCTGCTGGTGGACGAGGCGGCGGGCGTGGACGGCGCGCTGGCGCAGCGCCGCGACCTGCCGGTGTTCGCCGGGCGGGTGACGCGGCTGCGCGGCTGGCTGGGGGCGTTCGAGGTGCAGTGGTCGTCGTCGAACCCGATCGACCTCGATCTCTGCACCCGCTGCAACGCCTGCCTCGACGCCTGCCCGGAAGGCGCGATCGACTTCCGCTACCAGATCGACCTGAGCCGCTGCAAGAGCCACCGTGACTGCGTGCAGGTCTGCGACGCGGCCGGCGCGATCGACTTCAACCGCGCGCCGCTGGTCACCGACGAGCGCTTCGACCTCGTGCTCGACCTGCGCGACACCCCGGCGTTCTCGCAGCACCAGCCGCCGCAGGGCTACTTCCATGTGCCGCAGGGCGTGCGTGGCGCCGCCGAGCCGAAGCGCCTGTTCGACGCCGTGCTGCAATTGCGCGAGCTGGTCGGCACCTTCGACAAGCCGAAGTTCTTCCACTACCAGCACCGCCTGTGCGCCCACAGCCGCAACGAGCAGATCGGCTGCACCGCGTGCATCGACGTCTGCTCGACGAGCGCGATTTCCAGCGACGCCTCGCGCAAGGGCAAGGCGAAGACCGAGCTGGCGGGTGGCATCGTCGTCGAGCCGCACCTGTGCGCGGGCTGCGGCGCCTGCACGACGGTGTGCCCTAGCGGGGCGCTCACCTTCGCCTATCCCGGCCCGGTCGACCAGGGCAAGCGGCTGCACCGGCTGATCACGACCTACGCCCGCGCGGGTGGACAGAATGCGGCGCTGCTGCTGCACAGCGAGCAGGCGGGCGCCAAGCTGATCGACGATCTCGGCCGCGCGGCGCGGGTCGACCGCTCCGTGCACGGCGTGCCGGCGCGGGTGTTGCCGGTGGCGGTGTGGCACACGGCGAGTGTCGGGATCGACCTGTGGCTGTCCGCGATCGCGCAGGGCGCCAGCCAGGTCTTCGTGCTGCTGACCGCCGAAGAAGCGCCCGAGTACCGCGCCGCGCTGGCCGAGCAGATGGCGGTGGCGCAGGCGCTGCTGACCGGGCTGGGCTACGCGGGCGAGCACTTCAAGCTGATCGAGGCACGGGACGCCCGCGACCTGGCCGCGCTCGACGCCGCGCTGCGCAGCGCACCCGCCCAGGTTGTCGCGCAGCCCACGCCCATCGTCGCCCAGGCCGACAAGCGCGCGACACTCGACCTGACGATCGACCACCTGAGCGCCCACGCGCCTGCGCCGGCCGATGTGGTCGCCTTGCCGAAGGCCGGTGCGCCGTTCGGTGCGGTGCTGGTGGACACCGCCAAATGCACGCTCTGCCTGAGTTGCGTTGGCGCCTGTCCCGAGAACGCGCTGGCCGACAACCCCGAGCGCCCGCAGCTCCGGTTCACCGAGAAGAACTGCGTGCAGTGCGGGCTGTGCGAGACGACGTGCCCGGAAGGCGCGATCACGCTGGTGCCGCGCCTGCTGCTGGCCGACGAGGGCCGGGCGCGCCGCCAGCCGCGGGTGCTGCACGAGGTCGAGCCCTTCCGCTGCATCCGCTGCAGCAAGCCGTTTGGCACGCTGAAGGTGATCGAGAACATGATGGCCAAGCTGTCCGCGCACCCGGCCTTCCAGGGCGCGGCGGCCGAGCGGCTGAAGATGTGCGGCGACTGCCGGGTGATCGACCTGCACAGCAATGCCAGCGAAGTCCGCATCACCGACGTGCCGCGCGGCACGCCCCGTTACTGAGCCTGAGCCGAGCCCCATGAACAACGACGACCTCCGCGCCCTGAGCTTCGCCAGCGCCGACCACAGCGAGGAACTTGCCCGCGCCGAGCTGTACGGCCTGCTCGCGCGGCTGTGGATGGCGCCACCCGATGCCGAGTTGCTCGCGCGGTTCCGCGTGGTGGTCACCGAGACGCCGGAGGGCGGCCTGCTCGAAGCGCCGTGGCAGGCGCTGGTCTCGGCGCTGCGTGCCACCACACCGGAGACCGCCGCCGACGAGTACGACGCGCTGTTCGGCGGGGTGGGCAAGCCGGAGGTGTTCCTCTACGGCTCGTTCTACCTGGCGGGTTTCCTCAACGAGAAGCCGCTGGCCGCGCTGCGCACCGACCTGGCCGCGCTCGGCCTGACCCGTGATCCGGGCCGTGGCGAGACCGAGGACCACATCGCCTACGGCTGCGAGGTGATGCGCTTCCTGATCGCGGGCGACGACATCGCGGTGTGCAACCTGGAGCAGCAGCGGCGCTTCTTCCGCGGCCATCTGCAGACCTGGGTCGGCGACCTGTGTGACGCCGTCGACGCCCATCCGCGGGCGCAGATCTGGCGCGCGGTGGCGCAGCTCACCCGGGTGTTCCTCGACATCGAGACGCAGGGCTTCGACCTGCTGGAGGCCTGAGCATGACCGTGGCCATGAACGTGCGCAGCGCGATCGATCCGCAGGAGATCACCGGCCTGGTCCTGGCCGGTGGCCGCGGCAGCCGCATGGGCGGGGTGGACAAGGGCCTGCAGAACTTCCAGGGCATGCCACTGGCGCTGCACGCCGTGCTGCGCCTCGGGCCGCAGGTCGGCAGCCTGATGGTCAATGCCAACCGGAACCTGGCCGCCTACGAGTCGATGGGCGTGCCGGTCTGGCCGGACGCGACGACCGATTTTCCGGGGCCGCTGGCGGGGTTCCTCGCCGGGCTGGAGCGCTGCGAGACGGCCTACCTCGTCACCGTGCCTTGCGACTCGCCGCAGTTTCCGGCCGATCTGGTGGTGCGACTGTCGGCCGCGCTGCAGGCGGAGGACGCCGATCTGGCGATGGCCGTCACCCGCGAGGCGGACGGCACGCTGCAGACCCACCCGGTCTTCTGCCTGATGAAGACCGGGCTGATGGAGAGCCTGGTGGCCTTCATGGCGGGCGGCCAGCGCCGCATCGACCGCTGGACCGGCCAGCACCGCTGCGCCCAGGTCCTGTTCGACCGGGAGGGGGACGCGGCCGGGTTTTTCAATGCCAACACCCTGGATGAGTTGCGCAGCCTGTCGCGCTGATCTGAAAAAGGTGCACCCGCGGCACAATCGGGCCATCTGGTACCGGGGGTGAACGATGAGCACATGGATTCGACGGATCGCGCCCGTGGCGCGCAGTCTGGGCACGGCACTGCTGCTGACCGGCACCGCGCTGGCGGCACAGGCGCAGTCCGTGCTGCGGGTGGCGATGGCGCCCGAGACGACGCCGGCCGAGCAGGCGGTGCGCTTCGAGCCGCTGGGGCAGTTCCTGGAGACGCGTTTCAAGATGCGCGTGAAGTGGGTGCCCGTGGCCAGCGAGGCCTTTGCGGTGCGGGCGCTGCTCAACCGCGAGGCCGATCTGGTGTGGCTGAACGGGTTGTCCTATGTGCAGGCCGTCGTGCGCGCGGGTGACCGCGTCGTGCCGCTGGTGCAGCGCGAGGAAGACCAGAAGGCCCGCTCCGTCTTCATCACCAAGGCCAGTTCCAGCATCAAGAAGCTGCCCGACCTCAAGGGCCGCACGCTCAGCCTCGGCCCCAGCGCCAGCACCGCAGAAAACCTGATGCCCCGCAGCGCCCTGATCGCGGCCAAGCTGCGCCCGGACGCGGACCTCACCGCCGTGCCTGCCGCGAACGCGGCTGCGGTGGTGGCCGCGGTGGTCGCCGGCCAGGCCGAGGCCGGTGCGCTGGGACTGGCGACCTGGGAGCGGCTGGTGGCCGACAAGCAGGTCGATCCCGCGGCGCTCAAGGTCTTCTTCACCACGCCGGTCTACACCGACCACACCTGGGCGGTGCTCGCCGACCTGCCCGAAGGCAGCCGCAAGGCGATCACCGGCGGGATGCTGGTGCTGGAGGCGGTCAAGGGCGGGCGCGAGATCCTGAAAGCCCAGCGCGCCCACCGCTACACCGAAACCAAGGATGCGGGCTACGCCGCCGTGCGCGCCGCTGCCGAGCAGACCGGCCAGCTGCAATGAGGCCCTGAGCGGCCGCCTCTGGCGGGCACGGCACAATTCACGCCTTTCGGCGCCCTGCAGAGCGGGGCGCTGTCGACTGACCGAGGCGTGAACATGACCAGAATCCCGATGACCGCTGCCCGCAGCGTCCGACTGCTCGCACTGGGGGCCGCGCTGGCGGGTGCCGCACTGACCGCGCAGGCCCAGGCCGTGCTGCGCGTGACCGCGATCCCCGACGAATCCCCGACCGAACTGGCGCGCAAGTTCGAGCCGCTGGGCAAGTACCTGGAAGCGAAGCTCGGCATGAAGGTCGAGTGGACGCCGGTGACCGACTACGCCGCGGCGGTCGAGACGCTGGTGAACAAGAAGGTGGACCTCGCCTGGTTCGGCGGCTTCACCTTCGTGCAGGCGAATGTGCGCTCGGGCGGCAAGGTGATCCCGCTGGTGCAGCGGGCCGAGGACGAGAAGTTCCGCTCGGTCTTCATCACCGACGCGGCCTCGGGCATCACCAAGCTCGACGACCTCAAGGGCAAGACGCTGAGCTTCGGCTCGGCCTCCAGTACCTCGGGCCACCTGATGCCGCGCAGCTACCTGCTGGCCGCGAAGATCAACCCGGATGCGGACCTGAAGCGCGTGAGCTTCTCCGGCGCACACGACGCGACCATCGCGGCCGTCGCCAGCGGCAAGGTCGATGCCGGCGCGCTGAACATCTCCGTCTGGGAGAAGTTCGTCGCCGACAAGAAGGTCGATCCGGCCGTGGTCAAGGTGTTCTACACGACCCCCGGCTACTACGACTACAACTGGAGCGTGCACGCCGACATGCCCGCTGCGCTGCGCGAGAAGATCGCTGCGGCCTTCCTGGCGCTGGAGTCGGCGCCTGGTGGCAAGGAGATCCTGGCATTGCAGCGCGCCAGCCGCTTCATCCCGACCAAGGCCGACAACTACAACGGCATCAAGGGCGCTGCCGAGCAGGCCGGACTGCTGAAGTGAGCCGGGCGTGAGTCGGTTGGGGCCAGCGGTGGTCGATCTGGGCGGACTGCAGGTCGCGCCGATGCCGGGGGCTGCGCCGGTGCTGAAAGGCATCGATCTGCAGCTGGCGGCGGGCGAGCAGGTCGCGGTGATCGGTGCGTCAGGTGCCGGCAAGACGACACTGCTGCTGGCGCTGGCCGGGATGCTGCGTCCTTCGGCGGGGCGGCTGGCGCTGTTCGGCCAGGAGCCGTGGACGCTGGGCACGGCTGCCCGGCAGCGGCAGCGGGCGCGGGCGCTGCTCGCGCCGCAGGTGCCGCCGCTGCCGCCGCGTCAGCGGGTGGTGACGGCGGTGCTGGCGGCGCGGCTGCCGCAGATGTCGCTGTGGGCCAGCCTGCGCACGCTGTGGACGCCGCGGCTGGCGGACGCCGAGCGCGTGCAACGGGCGCTGGTGGCGCTCGACCTGCCGGACAAGCTCTGGCTGCGTGTCGACCGGCTCTCCGGCGGCGAGCGGCAGCGGGTCGGGCTGGCGCGGCTGCTGGTGGCGGATGCGAACCTGTGGCTGGTCGACGAGCCGCTGTCGGCGCTCGACCCGGCCCGGGCCGAGCTGGTGATGCGCCGGCTGACCGAGACGGCGCGCGCCGAGGGCCGCACGCTGGTGTGCTCGCTGCACCAGGTGGAGGTGGCGCGGCGCTGTTTTCCGCGCACGGTGGCGCTGCGCGAGGGGCGGGTGGTCTACGACGGACCGTCCGACGGGCTGGACGACGCGCGGCTGCAGGCGCTGTACGGCGGGGCGGTGTTCGCGCCGCAGGCCCCGCCGCTGGTCGAGCTGGCTCCGCTCACTGCGCTGCTGCCGCAGGCGATGTGCCGATGAACGCTGCCGCGGTGGCGAGTGCGGTGGCCGCGCGCGATCCGGCGCTGCAGCGGCGCTGGCTGGGGCTGCTGGCGGCGGCGGTGGTGCTGTGGCCGCTGCTGGTGCTGGCCGAGTTCCAGCCGTGGACGCTGTTCGACGCCCGCAGCCTGCGCGTGACCGGGCGCTTTCTGGCCGAGTTCGTGCCGCCGCGCCACGACGCGGAGTTCCTCGCGCTGCTGGCCCGCGAGACCTGGCGCACGGTGGCGATCGCGACGGCGGGCATGGCGCTGGCCGGCCTGATCGCGCTGCCGCTGGCGCTGGCGATGACCGAGCGGCTGTCCGTCAGCGCCGTCGGCGGGCGCATGGCGCGCGGGCCGGCGTGGCTGCGGCAGGGCGTGCGCGCGTTCACCGTGGTGCTGCGCTCGGTGCCGGAGCTGGTCTGGGCGCTGGTGTTCGTGCGGGTCGTGGGCTTGGGGCCGACGGCGGGCGTGCTGGCCATCGCCATCGCCTACGGGGGGATGCTGGCCAAGGTCTGGGCCGAGATCCTGGAAAGCGCCGATGCCGCTCCCGCGCAGGCGCTGCTGGGCCACGGCGCCGGGCGGCTGCAGACCTGGCTGTACGCGGCGCTGCCGGCCTCCGCCAACGAGCTGGCGAGCTACACGGTCTACCGCTGGGAATGTGCGATCCGCTCGTCGGTGGTACTGGGCTTCGTCGGTGCGGGCGGGCTCGGGCAGCAGCTCGACAACGCGGCCAAGATGTTCGCGGGCGGCGAGGTGAGTGCGATCCTGCTGGTCTTCATGGCGCTGGTGGCGCTGTCGGACCGGGTGAGCGCGTGGATCCGCCGGGGCTTGGCATGAGCCGGGAGTCGCTGCCCTTGCCGCCGCGTCCGCTGCGCAGCCGCGCCTTGCCCGTGCTGGGTCTGGCGCTGCTGGCCCTGGTGGGCGCGAGCTTCTGGAGCCTGTCGCTGCGCTGGTCGGACTTCCTCGGTCCGCAGGCGCTCGGGCAGATGGGGCATTTCCTCGCCAGCTTCTTTCCGCCGGAGACCGGCGCGGCCTTCCTGCGCAAGACCGGCTGGGCGACGCTGGAAACCCTGGCCATGTCGCTGCTCGGCACCGGGCTGGCGGCACTCTTCGGGCTGCTGCTGGCGGTGCCGGCGAGTCTGGCGGGCGGGGTGTCGGCGGCGCTGGTCCATGGGGCGGCACGCGCGGTGCTCAACCTGCTGCGTGCGGTGCCGGAGCTGGTCTGGGCGGCGCTGCTGCTGGTGTCGGCCGGACTGGGGCCGCTCCCGGGCACGCTGGCATTGGCGCTGCACACGACCGGCGTGCTGGGTCGGCTGCTGGCCGAGGCGCTGGAGAACGTGCCGCCCGAGCCGGCGCAGGTGCTGCGCAGCCGCGGCGCGGGCGTGGTGCAGGTGTTCCTGTTCGCCACGCTGCCGCAGGTCTCGGCGCAGTGGCTGGCCTACAGCCTCTACCGCTGGGAGAACAACATCCGCGCCGCGGCCGTGCTCGGCGTGGTCGGCGCAGGGGGGCTGGGCCAGATACTCAGTTTCCACCTCAGCCTGTTCCAGATGCGCGAGGCCTGCACGGTGCTGCTGGCGATGATCGGGCTGGTGGCGCTGGTGGATGCGCTGTCGGCTTGGGTCAGAAGGAACCACTTCGCGTGAATCTCCTCTGATACAGGTCGGCACTGGCACCAGATACCCATAAAATCACGCCCCCGCCCTGCGTACCCCGAAATTGACAACGACATGAGCATCAAGAGCGACAAGTGGATCCGGCGGATGGCCGAGCAGCACGCCATGATCGAGCCGTTCGAGCCCGCTCAGGTGCGTTACGCGCCCGATGGCCGCAAGCTCGTCAGCTACGGAACGTCCAGCTATGGCTACGACATCC
Organism: Sphaerotilus montanus; assembly: GCF_013410775.1. Lineage (NCBI taxonomy): Bacteria > Pseudomonadati > Pseudomonadota > Betaproteobacteria > Burkholderiales > Sphaerotilaceae > Sphaerotilus > Sphaerotilus montanus. Next base: position 3,041,352 of record NZ_JACCFH010000001.1, read on the forward strand.
GCTGCTCGGACGAATTCAAGATCTTCACCAACGTGCATTCCACGGTGGTCGATCCCAAGAACTTCGACGAGCGCAGCTTCGTGGACTTCAAGGGCGACGTCTGCATCATTCCGCCGAACAGCTTCGCATTGGCGCGCACGGTCGAGTACTTCCGCATCCCGCGTAGCGTGCTGACGGTGTGCCTGGGCAAGTCGACCTATGCCCGCTGCGGGATCATCGTCAACGTGACGCCGTTCGAGCCAGAGTGGGAAGGCTATGTGACGCTGGAGTTCTCGAACACCACGCCGCTGCCGGCCAAGATCTACGCGGGCGAGGGCTGCGCGCAGGTGGTGTTCTTCGAGAGCGACGAGGTCTGCGAGACCAGCTACCGCGACCGCGGCGGCAAGTACCAGGGCCAGACGGGGGTGACCCTGCCCAGGACCTGAGCGCGACAGACCCCGTCCCGACATGCGACATCTCGCGCGACCGGCAGCCATGGTGGCCAGCTTCTTCGATTCGCTGCCACCGGGCCAGGTGGCCACGGCCATGGCGCTGCACAAGGCCGTGCTGGCGGCGGCACCGGACATTGACCAGGCGGTGCGCTGGGGCAGTCTGATGTTCCTGGTCCGGGGCAGTCCCCTGGTGACGCTGCTGCCGCACAAGGGCCAGGCGCACCTGCAGTTCTTCCAGGGTGCGCTGCTGGTCGAGCAATTTCCTCAACTGGAGGGCGCCGGCAAGGGCATGCGCATCCTCAAGTTCCGCTACAGCCAGTCGGTGGATGTGGATCTGGTGCGGCGCATCATCGTCGCGGCACTGCAGGTGCCGTCAGTGCGTGAACAGCGCTGAACTGCGGCTGTCGAGCCGGCCGTAGACCACGGCATCCTCGCGCGGCAGCAGTGCTTCCAGGGCACCGTCCAGCGCCACGGTCGCGCGCAGGAGCGACTCGCGCTGCACGGCCACCTGACCACTGGCCTTCACGAGCCTGGCGCGCAGCGCGGCGGGGATCTGGCCGGACCGGGAGGCACGCGTGAAGCCGTCGAGGGCCCGGGTGAGCGCCTCGCGCAGATCGCCGGAATGGCGCTCGATGCGCGTGCTGTCCCGAAGGCGCAGCGAATCTCCGAGGGCATCCAGATCGCCCTCGACCGCCGAGAGCAGACGCTCCAGATCGGCGGCGTCGGGGCAATGCACGGGGGCAGGGCGCAGATTCAGGGTGTTCATGGGCAGGTGTGTCAGGTCGATGGATCGATGCGACACGCTGCCCGGTCAGGCCGGACAGCGGTCTCAGGGCTTCTGGCCGAGGTGGCCCAGCAGATCCTGTGCGTTGGTGAGCAACTGGTCGGCGATCGCTTCGGCATTGACCTTGTAGGTGCCATTGGAGATGGCTTGCCGGATGCGATCGACTTTTTCGCTGTCAAAGTCGTCCGGGGCGCGTTCGAGCAGGGTCGAGGCGGTTTCAGACACTTCCACCTTGGTGCTGGCGGTGTCTTCGGGCGCCGAAACTTCCGGGGCCTCATGTGGCGTTTCAGCCGCACGGGGGGGGGTGCCGAGGCTGACGGGGGCCGTCGCCGAGGTCTGGGCGATATTGCCGATCTTCATCACGTACTCCTTCGAGCCGAATCAGGCCCGGTTGACGGGCGTTGAGTCTGATATCGGTGGTCGCGCCAGCCACTTTAGCGGGATGGAGTGCAGCTTCGGGAAATCCTCCCCCGTACGAGCGGTTTTCGAGCAGATTTGTGCAGATGCGGGTTGAATTGACGGGTTCCGGTGCGTCTATTTCCACTTTTGATGACCGGGCGGCGTCGCGTCGGACCTTGCGGCTCATGAGCGCACCTCGACGCGGTTTTCTCCGGTCGGCATTCCCGTGATGACCTGACCCGAGCCCACACGGACCCGCACCGACTGGCCTTCCAGGCCCGAGTTGATCGCCTGTCCGTCGGTCGACGCCTCGAAGCCGTCGCCCTTGTAGACCAGTGTCACCTTGTCCCCGGCAGCAAACCACTGGCGCACCCGCAGGTTGTCACCGCGGACAGGCAGGCCCGGCCCGACCGGGTTGATCAGGCGGCGACCGAGCAGCCGTGACGTTTCGGTGTAGACCGGGCTGCTGCTACCGGCCACATCCACTTCGGCGAGCTGCAGGTCGGAGGCCGACAGTGCCGTGCCGGCGGGCAGGGCGGTCGTGCTGACGATCGCCTTGCGCCAGACCTTCACGGTCACCGGCAGGTAGACGTTCCAGGCGACCGGCCCGCTCGTGCAGCGCAGCCCCACGCGGGTGCGTCCCCAGGGCGTGCTGCCGGGTGGCAGGTAGGCGTCGATCTGCTGGCACGGTGCCAGACGCAGCCGCGGATCGAGCTGGCCGGGGAGCACCTCGATGCGGGCGTCCCCCGCATCCGCCATGGCCGAGCGTGTCACCTCGACAACCCGCAGGGACAGCGCGGACGGCAGGGTGCCGTCCGGCACCGTGTCGGCCCATGCGGTCGCGGCGACCATGGCCAGTCCCGCCGTCAAGGCCAGGGCCACCACCAGACGCGATGGTCGTCGGTGTCGATCGGCACCCAGGGGCTCGGGTGCCTGGGCAGAGCCGGGGGCAGAGGATTGGCGGAGCAGAGGCAGGCTGATCATGGTGCTGTCCACTGTAGGAGTCACCTGACCGCCGCTAGCCTGCAAGATGGGCCGCGCTGGTTGCCCTATTCGTGGGAGCGAGCGCAGCACCGCGCATCAAGAATCGGCTCCGAGCCCCCGGTGCGGGTCTGCATCGACACCGGGTCCCCGTGGTCGAACCCGCTGCCGCTGCTGCCGACACTGCCATGCTGAACCGCCTATCCGCTTCACTCGAATTCCAGACCCAGGCGCTGACCTTGCGCTCGGAGCGCCAGCGCCTGATCGCCAGCAACATCGCCAATGCCGATACGCCGGGTTACCAGGCCCGCGAGATCGACTTTGCCAAGACGCTGCAGCAGATGACAGGCTCGGGCGCCACGATCGGTGCACCGGCCCTGCTGGCCGGCACCAACGCGCGTCACCTCGCCACGGGGGGCGCGTCCGCCGCCATGCGCGACAGCCAGATGCTCTACGCCGCACCGAGCCAGACCAACCTGGACGCCAACACGGTGGACATGGACCGCGAGCGGGCCAGCTTCGCCGACAACGCGGTCAAGTACCAGGCCACGCTGCAGTTCATCAACAGCGGCCTGCGCACCATGCTCGACGCCATCAAGGGCCAGTGAAAGGGGCAACCATGTCGATGTTCAACATCTTCCACATCGCCGGCAGCGCCGTCAGCGCACAGAGCCAGCGGCTCAACACGGTGGCCACCAACCTGGCCAACGCCGACACGGCGGCCGGCCCGGATGGCAAGAGCTTCAAGGCGCGCCAGGTGGTCTTCCAGACCGTGCCGATGGGCGACAACGGCGCAGCAGGCGTCAAGGTGGCGCAGGTCCGCGAAGACACCGCGGACGGACGCCGTGTCCACGATCCCGGCAATCCGAACGCCGACGGCAACGGCTACGTCACCTACAGCAACGTCAACCCGGTCGAGGAGATGGTCAACATGATCTCGGCCTCGCGCTCGTACCAGAACAACATCGAAGTGATGAACACCGCCAAGACCCTGCTGCTCAAGACGCTGCAGATGGGCCAGGGCTGATCACCGCCGCAAGGATCTTCCACACCATGGCCACCACGACCTCCACCGCGACCAAGGCGACCGACGCCTCGACCGCCTACAGCCAGCTCAACAGCAGCACCGCCAGCACCACGGCCTCCAAGATGCAGGAGGCCTCCGACCAGTTCCTGAAGCTGCTGGTCACGCAGATGCAGAGCCAGGATCCGCTCAACCCGATGGACAACGCCCAGGTCACCAGCCAGATGGCGCAGATCAACACGGTGTCGGGCCTCGGGACTGTCAACGAGAGCATCAAGGCGATGTCGGCGCAGCTGCTGCAGATGCAGGCGATGCAGGGGGCGTCGCTGGTCGGCAACTCGGTCGTGGTGCCCGGCAACACGATCGACGTCAGCAGCGGCAGCGGCACGGGGCATTTCGAGCTGGGTGGTGCGGCCGATGCGGTCAAGGTCGAGGTGCTCTCCAGTGCCGGCCGGGTGGTCGACACGCTGGACATGGGCGCCGAGACAGGCGGCCGCCACAGCTTCGACTGGACGCCGGCCGAGGGCGTGACCGACGCTGGGGGCTTCCGCTTCCGCGTGACCGCGACCTCCGGCACGGCCAGTGTCGCGGCCACCACCCTGATGCGCGACCAGGTCAGCGCCGTCAGCTCGACCGCCACCGGCGGTCTCAGCCTGCAGCTCAAGAGCGGCGGCACCGTCGCCTACCGCGACGTGCGCGCCTTCGGCGGCTGATTCCGACAACCCTCCTCGCGTCTCTGCGTCACATTCTGTTCCAGGAGCATCCCCATGAGTTTCCAGCAAGGACTTTCCGGTCTGAATTCCTCCAGCAAGAATCTGGAGGTGATCGGCAACAATATTGCCAATGCCGGTACCTACGGCAGCAAATCATCCCGTGCAGAGTTTGCCGACGTGTACGCCAATTCTGTCGGTGGGTCGGGCAATGTGGGCATCGGTGTACGCGTGGCGAACATTGCCCAACAGTTTTCCCAGGGCAGCCTGGTGTCGACCAGCAACTCCATGGATGTGGCGATCAATGGCGATGGATTCTTCCAGCTCAAATCCAGCTCCGGTGACCTGCTCTATTCGCGCAATGGCCAATTCAAGGTCGACAATCAAGGCTTTGTCGTCAATGGGCAGAACCAGCGTGTGCAGGGCTATGGTGTCGATCCGCAGGGTGCTATCCAGACGGGTGTGCGGACCGATCTGCAGTTTCCGACCGGAGGGCTGGACCCCAAGGAAACGGGCAAAATTTCCATGGCGCTCAATTTGGATTCACGCAGCAAGGTCACCATGCCGACCCCGACTGTGCCAGCGACCGACAGCATCAAGCTGGATGACGCGACCACCTACAACAACGCTACTTCAGTGCAGGCCTATGACGCGAAGGGCCAGCCGGCGACTGTGGAATTCTATTTTCAGAAGTCGGCTGCGGCGACTGTGGGGAGCAAGGACCAATGGAATATCTATGCTGCGGTTGGTGGAAAGGTTCTCGGGGATGCAATCCCGGCCAAGCCGATCATCGAAGGTCTGACGTTCGATTCGGCAGGGCTTCATCCCAAGTTGTCCGATGGGACAGCATTGGGGTCGATTACGCTTCCTGACATACCCATGGATACCAGCCATGCCGCGATTGCTGGCATCAAGTTCGACATGAGCGACGTGACGCAGTTCGGTACTGGATTCACCATCTCGGAATCGAGCCAGAACGGCAATGCACCGGGGCAGCTGACTGGATTGACGATCGACGCCGATGGTGTCATCAACGCACGCTATTCCAATGGGTTGACCCGTGGCGCCGGTCAACTGGAACTGGCCAGCTTCCGCAATGCGCAGGGTTTGCGGGCTGTGGGTGGCAATGCCTGGATGGGCACGCCTGAATCGGGCGCGGCCCTGTCAGGCGCCCCCGGTTCAGGAACGCTGGGGGTGCTGCAGTCCGGCGCGCTGGAGGAGTCGAACGTCGACATGACGGGCGAGCTGGTCAACATGATCACCGCGCAGCGCCTCTACCAGGCCAACGCGCAGACGATCAAGGCCCAGGACCAGGTCCTGCAGACCCTGGTCAACCTGCGCTGAACACGGGCTGAACCACCATGGACCGCCGCATCTACCTCTCGATGTCGGGCGCCAAGGCGACGATGCAGCGCCAGGACGTCCTGGCCAACAACCTCGCCAACGTGTCCACCAACGGCTTCCGCGAGGAGCTGCAGTCGTTCCGTGCCGTGCCGGTGCTGGGCGACGGTGCCTCGACCCGTGCCTACGCGCTGGAAACCACCACCGGCTACAACCCGGCGCCGGGCAATGTGGTGGCCACCGGCCGCAGCCTGGACGTCGCCACCAAGGGCAACGCCTGGCTGACCGTGCAGGGCCTGGACGGCACCGAGGCCTACACCCGCGCCGGATCGCTCGAAGTCAGCGCCGAGGGCACGCTGGTCACCCGCACCGGCCTGACCGTGATCGGCGGTGGTGGCCCGATCAGCGTGCCGCCAAACGCCGATGTCAGCATCGCGGGCGACGGCACGGTCAGCGCCCGTGTGCCGGGTGGCGTGCCCGCGCCGGTCGGCCGGCTCAAGCTGGTCACTCCGGAGACGCCGCTCCAGCGCCGCGAGGACGGCCTGTTCCGTGGCCCGGCCGGTGATCTGGATGCCGACCCCGCCGCCCAGGTGCAGGACAGCGCGCTCGAAAGCTCCAACGTCTCCGCGGTCAGCACGATGGTCGCGATGATCGCCGCGGCCCGGCAGTTCGAGGCCCAGATGAAGTCGATGCAGACCGCCGAAAAAGACGAGCAGCAGGCCCAGCAGCTGCTGTCCCTGAACTGAACCAAGGACCCCCACCATGATGCGCTCCCTGTGGACTTCGAAGACCGGGATGGAAGCCCAGCAGACCCAGCTGGACGTCATCTCGCACAACCTCGCCAACGTCGCCACCAACGGCTACAAGAAATCGCACGCGGTGTTCGAGGACCTGATGTACCAGAACCTGCGCCAGACGGGGGCTGCCAGCAGCGAGCAGACGCAGCTGCCGACCGGCCTGCAGGTCGGCCTGGGCGTGCGCACGGTCGCCACCTCGCGCCAGTTCAGCCAGGGCGGGCTGCAGCAGACGACCAACTCGCTGGACGTGGCGATCAAGGGCAACGGCTTCTTCCAGATCCAGATGCCCGACGGCACGACCGGCTACACCCGCGACGGCGCCTTCCAGCTCAACGCCACCGGCCAGCTCGTCACCAACAACGGCCAGCTCGTGCAGCCCGGCGTGACGATTCCGCCGAATGCGCAGTCGGTCACCATCGCGCAGGACGGCAAGGTGTCGGTGGCCATGCCTGGCCAGGCGGCACCGCAGGCGGTGGGGCAGCTCACGCTGGCCTCTTTCGTCAATCCGGCGGGCCTGGAGCCGCGCGGTCAGAACCTCTTCACGGAAACCGCTGCGTCCGGCACGCCCGTGGCCGCAGCGCCCGGCTCGGACGGCATGGGCGCCCTCTCGCAGGGCTTCATCGAGACCTCCAACGTCAACGTGGTGGAGGAGCTGGTGGCGATGATCCAGACCCAGCGCGCCTACGAGATCAATTCCAAGGCCATCACCACTTCGGACCAGATGCTCCAGCGTCTGACGCAGCTGTGACCAGCCGCGGGATGTTGGCGGCGCTGGTCCTGGCCGGTGGCCTGTCCGGCTGCCAGCTCATGCCCACCGTCGCCAAGGTCGATCTGGTGCCAGCGGAGCCGGTCCATCCCTACCCGACCGTGCGGCCGGTGCTCAACAACGGGGCCATCTTCCAGCACGCCCAGTACCGCCCGCTGTTCGAGGACCACCGCGCCCGCCTGGTCGGCGACACGCTGCTGGTGCAGATCGTCGAGCGTGTCAGTGCCAGTGCACGCTCGACCAGCAGCATCGAGAAGAAGGGCGGGCTGTCGGGATCGATCAGTGCCGTGCCGCTGCTGCCTGCCTCGGCGCTGGGCAAGCTCGGCGTGGGGGGCGAGAGCGCCAATACCTTCAGCGGCAAGGGGGGCACCGAGAACACCAACAACTTCAGCGGCACCATCACGGCCGTCGTGGTCGAGGTCCTGCCCAACGGCCACATGATCGTGACGGGCGAGAAGCAGATCGGCGTCAACGACAACGTCGACGTGCTGCGTTTTTCGGGCCAGATCGATCCGCGCTCCATCCAGCCGGGCAACACCGTGGCCTCGGCCCAGATCGCCAATGTCCGCGTCGAGCAGAAAAGCCGGGGCGGCCAGGCCGATGCCCAGCAGATCGGCTGGCTGTCGCGGTACTTCCTCAACCTGATGCCGATCTGACCCATGTCCATGCCCTTTCTGAACCTCCGATCGCTGCGCTGGCTGCGGCTCCGCCTCGGCTGTGTCGCGGTGGTGCTGCTGGGTGCCATGGCGCCGGCGCAGGCGCAGGCTGCCGTGCGCATCAAGGAGGTCGCCAGCGTGCAGGGGGTGCGCCCCAACCAGCTGGTGGGCTACGGGCTGGTCGTCGGCCTGGATGGCACGGGTGACCAGACCACCCAGACCCCGTTCACCACGCAGAGCCTGAACGCGATGCTGCAGCAGCTCGGCGTCACCATCCCGCAGGGCACCGGGATGCAGCTCAAGAACGTCGCTTCCGTGCTGGTGACCGCCACGCTGCCGGCCTTCGCGCAGCCCGGCCAGCCGCTGGACGTGACGGTGTCGTCGCTGGGCAATGCCAAGAGCCTGCGTGGCGGCACCCTGATCGGCACGCCGCTGCGCGGCGCCGACAACCAGATCTACGCGCTGGCCCAGGGCAACCTGATCGTGGCCGGCGCCGGTGCCTCCGCGGGGGGCTCCAAGGTGCAGGTCAACCACCTGCTGGCCGGGCGCATCCCGGGTGGCGCGACGGTGGAGCGTGCCGTCGGCAATCCGCTGGCCCAGGGCGAGTTCCTGCAGCTCGACCTCAACAGCAGCGACTTCAACACCGCCCGCGAAGTGGCCAAGGTCATCAATGCCCGCTTCGGCGCAGGAACGGCGTCGGCCATGGACGGTCGCGTGATCCGCGTCAGGATGCCGCCGACGCCGGACCAGCGCGTGAGCTTCATGGCCGACGTCGAGAACCTGTCGCTGGAGCAGGCGGCCCCAGCGGCCAAGGTCATCGTCAATGCCCGGACCGGCTCGGTGGTGATGAACCAGGCCGTCACGCTGGGGGCCTGCGCCGTGGCCCACGGCAACCTGTCGGTGTCCATCAGCTCGACGCCGGTGGTCAGCCAGCCCGGGCCGCTGTCCGGCGGGCAGACCACCGTGACCGAGCGCACCGACATCCGCATGCAGCAGGACGGCGGGGCGCTGGTGCAGTTGCCTGCCGGCACGAAGCTGACCGAGGTGGTCAAGGCACTCAACTCGCTGGGTGCGTCACCCGCGGATCTGCTGGCCATCTTGCAGGCCATCAAGGCCGCTGGTGCGCTGAGCGCAGAAATCGAAGTCATCTGAGGCGACAGAAGGTAGATCGACATGCAACGCCCGTCTTCCACCCAGCAACTTGCCGCCGGCGGCGCCTCGCTCGACGCATTGCGCGGCGCGGCGGCCCGCAACCCGGCCGATACGATCAAGGAAGTCTCGCGCCAGTTCGAGGCCCTGTTCATGCAGGAGCTGATGAAGAGCATGCGCGCGACCACGATGGACAGCGGCATGCTCTCCAACTCGGCCACCGCGATGGGCGGCGACATGCTCGACCAGCAGTACGCGATGCAGCTGTCCGGCCAGCCGGGTGGACTGGCCGCGGCGATCGCCCGGCAGCTGGAGCGTCAGATGGGGGTGGCCTCGGCGGCCGACCCTGCGCCTGGCCATCCGCGCTTCCTGCCGTTGCCCGGCCTGCGTGCCAGTACGCCGGGTGCGGCCACCGGCAACGCCGTGTCGGCCCTGTCCGGTGCGACCGAGTCCGATGCGGTCCAGGCCGTCACGCCCTACGGCAGCAACGCGCAGCAGTTTGTCAGCGCCCAGGCGCAGTCTGCGGCCCGCGTGTCCGCCGAAAGCGGCATCCCGGCCGATTTCATGATCGCCCAGGCCGCGCACGAGACGGGCTGGGGCCGGCGCGAGATCCGCGGCCGCGATGGCAGCAATTCGTACAACCTGTTCGGCATCAAGGCGGGGCCCGGCTGGAATGGTCCGTCCGTCACCATCACGACCACCGAGGTCATCGACGGCGAGCCGCGCAAGGTGCAGGCGCAGTTCCGCGCCTACAGCTCGTACGAGGACAGCTTCCGCGACTACGCGAAGCTGATCGGCACCAGCCCGCGCTACGCCGCGGCCCGCCGGGCCACCGACGACCCGAGTGCCTTTGCCCGCGAACTGCAGCGGGCGGGCTACGCGACCGACCCGAACTACGCTGCCAAGCTCTCCCGCGTGATCCAGACCACGCAACGCCTGCAACGCAGCCTTGGGCGAACCGGCCTGGCTGCCGATATCCAGGCCTAACCAATCTCCGAGCCGACCACCATGAGCACGAACTCCTTGATGACGGTGGGTGTGCAGGCCATGTTCGCCGCACAGACCCAGCTGAGCACGACCAGCCACAACATCGTCAATGCCGCCGTCGAGGGCTATTCGCGCCAGTCCACCAGGCTCACGACGGTGGCCGGACGCAGCACCGGCGTCGGCTACATCGGTGGCGGTGTCAGCGTCGACACGATCGAGCGGGCCGCGAACCGCTTTCTCACCGCCCGCAACAACCAGACCCAGGCCCAGGCCTCGGCCGACAGCACCCGCGTGGACATGCTGACCCAGCTCGAAGACGGCTACGCCCTGGGCGAGCAGGGTCTGGGGCAGGCGGCGTCCAGGCTGTTCGCCTCGTTTGGTGACATGGCGGCGGCACCGAAGGACGAATCGGTGCGCCAGGTCGTGCTGTCGGCAGCCGAGAACCTGACTTCGCGGTTTCGCAGCACCGGCGAGCACCTCGATGCCCTGCAGACCTCGGTCACCGAGCAGCTCGGCGACGAGGTCTCGGTGGTGAACGGCCTGACCGAGCAGATCGCCAAGCTCAATGGCCAGCTCACCGGCACAGGCAACGCCAAGGACCAGCCGAACGATCTGCTGGACCAGCGCGACCAGCTGATCGCGCAGATCAGCCAGCACATCGAAGTGAACCGTGTGGACAACCGCGGCCAGGACGGCAAGCCGGACGGTTCGGTCAGCCTGTTCGTCGGTGGTGGCCAGCCGCTGGTGATGGGCACCACCAGCCACGACCTGAAGGCGGTGCCGGACGCCAGCGCGCCGGAGCGCACGCGCCTGGTGGTCGATCTGAACGGACACGATCGCGAACTGACGAGCCGCTCGATCGGCGGGGGATCGATGTCCGGCCTGCTCCAGTTCCAGAACGAGGATCTGGTCGATGCCCGCGCACAACTTGGCCTGCTGGCGACGTCGCTGGCCGACAGCGTCAACACCCAGCATGCCCAGGGCACCGACCTCGATGGTGCGGTCGGCCAATCCCTGCTGAGCGTCGGTGAACCCAAGGTCTGGGCCTCGGCCTTCAATGCGCGCGACGGCAGTGGCGAGCCCGCTTCCAGGGTGTCGATCAACCGGGTGGCCGGGCAGGGCAGCCAGCTGCAGGCCAGTGACTACAGCCTGCGCCTCGACCCGGCGGACAACACGCGCTACCAGGTGACGCGCCAGTCGGACGGGACCGTCTTCAGTGGCCTGGACAGTGGCGCGCAGGTGGACGGATTCACCTTCGATGTCAGCGGTGCACCGATGTCTGCGCAGGACCGGTTCCTGCTCGAACCGGTCAGCGCGGCCTCCAGTTCCACCACGGTCGCCATCACCGATCCGCGCCAGCTCGCGGGAGCCGGAGCGACGGCTTCCGGCTCGGGCAATGCCAACGCCCTGGTGATGCAGAACCTGGCCAAGGCCGCCAACATCGATGGCAAGACCTTCAGCAATGCCAATGCCCATCTGATTTCGGATCTGGGGGTGCGGGTGCAGCGGGCCACCGCGGACTCGGCGTCCTCCAGCAGTCTGGCGGAGCTGAACAAGGCCCAGTTCGGCTCGGAAACCGGGGTCAACCTCGAAGAAGAAGCCGCCCATCTGCTGCAGTACCAGCAGAGCTACCAGGCCGCCGCGAAGGTGCTGGGCACGGCGCAGAAGCTGTTCGACACCATGCTGTCGATCATGAACTGAGCGCATGAATGCCCATCGTGCTTGCGCTTGCGCTTGAATCTGCATTGAATCGGAGATCGACATGTCTCGCATCGCTTCGGCCCTGAACCAGCAGCTCGGCCTCTCGTCCCTGATGCGCCGCCAGGAAGACCTGACCAAGGCCCAGGAACGCATGGTCAGCGGCAAGCGCATCAGCCGCGCCAGCGACGATCCCGCCGGGGCCGCCCGCGCCGAACGTGCGCTGGCCGACCAGACCCGCAGCGAAGGCCTGCTGCGTACGCTGGGTGCCAGCCGCAACGCGATGTCGGTGGCCGAGTCGTCGATCGGAAACGCCATCGACCTGGTGCAGACCGCCCGCGAAACGCTGGTCGAGGCCGGCAATGGCGCCATGAACGACTCCGACCGTGCGCTGCTGGCTGACCGCCTGAAGCAGCTCAAGGGGCAACTGCTGTCGGTGGCGAATACCGAAGACGGTACCGGCCATCACGTGTTCGGGGGCCAGGGCAATGACCATGTTCCGTTCGCCAACGCGGGCATCGGTGTCGAGTACCAGGGCACGCCGGGCCAGGCGGCCGGCTCCTTGTCCGAGGACCTCCCGATGTCGGTCGATGGCGAGGCGCTCTGGCTGAAGGCCCGCACCGGCAACGGCGTGTTCGAGACCGACCGCCAGGTGGACCCGAGCAGCACCGCCTGGGTCAGCGCGGGCCAGGTCAGCGATCCTGCCGCGCTCACGCTGACCGACGGGCAGCGCTACGAAATCACGTTCGACACGCCGACGCGCTACAGCGTGAACCTCATCGGCAGCGATGGCCTCAGCACGCCGGTTCCGGATGCGGCCAGCAACAGCCATGGCTATGCGTCTGGCACGCCGATCGCCGGTCTGCCCGGCATGAGCGTGAACATCACGGGCGCGGCGGTGGCCGGGGACAAGTTCACCATCGAGCCGTCCAGTCCGGGCCTGAGTGTCTTCGACGCGCTGGACCGGGTCATCGACGTGCTGGGGTCGACTGCCACTGTGCCGCCGAATGCCGGTGACCGTGCACAGGCGGTCAACCGCGGTCTGCGGGACCTCGACCAGGTGCTGGCCAACCTGCAGGTCGGGCGCTCCCATGCTGGCGAGACGCTGAACCAGATGGACGGACTTGACGAGCGCACGCAGGCGCGCGTGCTGTCGGACAAGGGCTTGCGCTCGGACGCCGAGGATCTCGACATGGTCCAGGGCATCTCGGATTTCTCCACCAAGCAGACGGCCTACCAGGCGGCGCTCCAGTCGTACTCCATGGTGCGCAAGATCTCCCTGTTCGACTACATCAGCAACTGACACGGCGCGTGTCCCCCACCACCATGCAGTCCCCGGACGCTCCCATCCTCGGGCAGGTGGCCCTGAGTTACTGCCCGATCATCGACAGCCAGCGCAACGTGATGGCCACGCGGCTGTCGGTGTTCCCGCTCGGGCATGCCCGCTGGCTGCCGGTGGGCGAACTGCTCACGGCGGTCAGCCAGGTCTGGCCGGCTGACGGGCCGCAGGTCGTGCTGTCGGTGCGCTGCGAGGGCCTGCTGGCCGATCTGCTGATGGTGCAGCCCTCCGCGAACGTGATGATCGAAGTGCCGAAGTTCATGGCCTGCGATCCAGTGCACCGCGACTCCATCCTGCAACTCGCCGACAACGGCAACACGCTGCTGCTGTCCGGCCGGCCGGACCAGCCGCTGCCGCGTGCACTGCTCGGCGCGTTCAAGTACGCGATCATCGACCTCGCCGACGAACGGCGTCTGGACGGCGGCCCGGTGCCTGCCGGGGTCACGCGCTCGATCGGCTTCTTCCAGGAAGGAGTCCAGACCATCGAGCAGATGGAAGGCGCGTTCCGGCGCGGCGCGGTGGCCGTGCTGGGCTGGCCGGTCGAAGAGACGGTCATGGTGCCCCGGTCCGGCGGTGCGCCGCGGCCAGACCTGCAGGTCACGCTGCAGCTGATCCACCTGGTCCATGAGCAGGCGCCGCTGGCGCAGCTGGAGGCGACGCTCAAGTTCGATCCGGCGCTGGCCTTCAAGCTGATGCGCTACATCAACTCGCCGGTGTTCGGCCTCACGGTGGAGGTCACCTCGTTCTCGCACGCCGTGATGCTGCTGGGCTACCAGCGGCTCAAGCGCTGGCTGTCGCTGCTGCTGGTGACGGCCGGCAGCGACAAGAACCAGCGCCCGGTGATGTACGCCGCGGTGCGCCGCGGCCTGCTGATGGAGGCGCTGGCGGGCGAGGACTGCAGCCCGGAGTTCCGCAACGAGATGTTCATCTGCGGCGTGTTCTCGCTGCTGGACCGCATGTTCCAGCGTCCGTTCAACGAGCTGCTGCGCACGCTGCCGGTGCCGGATGGTGTCTACCAGGCGCTGGCCGAGGAGCGCGGGCCGTACCACGCCGCACTCGACCTCGTGCGCACGCTCGAAGGTGGCAGCGGCCACGATGTGCGCGAGACGGTGTCGCGGCATGGTTTCCAGATGCGCCACGTCAACCGCGCATTGCTGCACGCACTGGCCAGCGCCTTCCAGCTCGGCTGAGCGTCCGGCACTCCTGCGCGCCTCGGTGCGCTGCTTACACTGGCGGCATGAAGCTGCCCCTTGCCCTGCTGGATGCCCTGGTCGAGTCCGTGCTGGTCTTCGATGACTCGGCCCGGCTGGTCCACGCCAACCAGGCCGCCCTGCGCCACCTGCCCTGCGAACCCGGCATGAACCTCGCGGATCTCGGCCCTGCGCTGGGCCAGCCGCTGCAGGACCGCCTGCGCGCCGTGCTGGCCGGCGGGCGGATCGATGCCTACTTTCCGCCCGGCAGCGGCGCCGGATCCGGCCCGGTGCTGTCGCGTCTGGACAGTGGTCCCTGGGTGCTGTGCCTGCCGCCGGAAAGTACCGCCTCGGCGCCGTCCCGCATGCCGCTGACGCTGATCGAGCGGCCATTGCGCGAGTTGCGCGCGATGCTGTGGGCTGCGCCGTTTCCCGCGATGCTCCAGGACGAGGACTTCCGCCTGCTGGACGTCAATGACGCGTTCCTCGCCCTCACGGGCCGCACGCGCGAGGCGCTGATCGGCACCGACCCGATCGCGCTGAGCCCGTCCGACGAACGCGACATCACCCGCCAGGACCGCGACCGGCTTGACCGCGAGGCGGCCGAGTCCATCGGCCCGGCACTGCGCGAGTCGCGCCTGATCGACAGCGATGGCCGCGCCCGCTGGGTCCGGTCGACGCGGTACGCCACGGGAGGCGGGGTGATGGGCGGGCGCCGGCTGCTGATGACGGTGCTGCAGGACACCACGTCCGAGCACGCGGCGCGCGAGCAGGCCGAGCGCTTCTCGCGCGAACTGGACCATTGGTTCGACCTGAGCCCGATGGGCATGGCGCTGTTCGATGACCGCGGGCTGGTCCTGCGTGCGAACCAGGGTTTCGAGGCGCTGGCCGGCGGGCCGCTGGTGGACCTGAGCGAGGCCTCGGCGCCGCTGCGGGCGCTGCTGAGCTGGACGCAGGGCGCGATGGCGCAGCCGATGGCGCCGGGCGGTGCCTGGGTCAGCAGCGAAGGCGCATTGCCGCATGCGGATGGCCAGACGCGCTGGGTGCGGGCGCTGCTGCGCTGTGACGAGGTCCGGGCTGGGCGCCGGCGCTACATGTGCATGCTCGAAGACCGCTCGGCCGAGGACGAGCGCGATCTGGCCCAGGCGCGGGCGGAGCAGCTGCTCGGCGAGCTGTCGACGATCCTGGAAAGCTCGCCGGCCGGCATCGCCTCGCTGCACGGCGAGGTGCTCTTCCAGTGCAACAGCCGCTTCGAGCGCATGCTGGGTCTGGCGCCGGGGACGGCGGTCGGCGGCACCATCCGCCGGCTGCTGGCGGGCGGGGCGCAGGGCGCGCTCGACCAGCTGGACGCGGTGCTCGACCGGGGCGAGCAGTACGAGACCGAGGTGGTCGTGGAGGACGAGGACGGCGCACGCCACTGGTACGCCGTCACCATCCGCCGCACCGGCCCGGCCGGGCGCCAGCCGCTGGCGATCGTCGTGCTGTCCGAGATCACGCGGCTGAAGACGCAGCAGGCCGAACTCGCGCACCTGGCCGGCGAGCACGAGCGCATGGCCGGCGTGCTCGGCCAGCAGGCGGACCGCACACGCGCCGTGCTCGATTCGGTGCTGGTCGGCATCGTCACCGCGGACGAGCAGGGCCGCATCTCCTGGCTCAACCGATCGGCGCGCCGCATGTTCGGCGGCGACCTGGGCGACTTCATGGGCCAGCCGCTGCACATCGTGGCCACCGACGAGGCTGGGCATCCCTTCCGGCGCACGGTGCCGCTGTTCGGCGAGCTGCGCGACGGGGAGGCGCTGCAGTTCGAGTGCCGGGTCCAGGCGCGGGATGCGCGCACCTTCTGGGTGGTCGGCAACGCGGTGGCGACGCTGGGGCTGCAGGGGGGACGCGAGATGACCTTCGCGCTGATGGACATCGACCAGCGCCGCCAGGCCGAGTCACGCATCGCCGAGGCGCAGGCTTCGCTGCAACGCATCATCGAGGCGGCGCCGATGGCCATCACGGTCTGCGACGCGGCCACGCTGCGGGTGCTGCAGATCAACCGCGCAGCGGCGGCACTGTGCGGCCTGCCGGCGCCCGCCGCGGTCGGGCGTTCGCTGGTCCAGATCCATCCGCCCGTGGCCGGCGCCAGCCTGCAGTCCGACATCGACGAGGCACTGGCGCATCCGCAGGTGGTCACGCCGCGCGAATACCGCATCGAACGCGACGGGCGCGTGGAGATCTGGGACGCCCGCTTCCTGCCGCTGGCGCGTTCCGAAGACCGTGTCGACCAGCTCCTGATGGTGGCCACCGACGTCACCACGCAGCGCGAGGCGCAGCGGGCCGAGCTGGAAGCGGCGATCGCGCGGCGCGACATGCTGGTGCAGGAGGTCCACCACCGCATCAAGAACAACCTGCAGGGCGTGGCGGGCCTGATGCAGCAGGCGGTGGTGCGCTATCCGCAGGTGCAGCCCATCATCGCCGAGGTGGTCGGGCAGGTGCAGGCGATCGCCCAGGTCTACGGGCTGCAGGTCGGCAACACCGGGCTGCTGGCGGTGCGCAGCGTCATCGAGGCGATCGCGCAGTCGGTGCAGCGCACCTTCGGCCGCACGATCGCGCTGACGGTCGAAGGCGAGCCCGGCTGGCGCTGGCTGCTGCCCGAGGGCGAATCGATCCCGATCGCGCTGGCCCTCAACGAACTCTTCACCAACGCGGTCAAGCACAGCCCGGCCGGTTCGGTGGTGGTGTGCCGCTTGCTGCTGGAGCCGCAGGCGGTGCGGGTCGAGATCGGCAACCAGGGACGGCTGCCGGCGGAATTCCGGCTCGACCGCCGGCCGGACACCGTCTCGGGTCTGGGGCTGGTGAGTGCCTTGCTGCCGCGGCGCAGCGCCACGCTGTCACTGACGCAGCAGCAGGACCAGGTGGTCGCGGCGGTGCGGCTGGCGCCGCCGGTGGTCCGGCCCGAAAGCGCAACCCCTTGAGGCGGGGCGGTACCGCCAGAGGCGACCTGCGCGACAATCCTGTTCTGGTTTTCCCTTCAATCCACCCAGGATGTTCATGGTGTCAGACAAGTCGGCAACTTCCCCGCGCGGGCGGATTCTGGTGGTGGACGACGACCGGCTCGTGCTGGCCACGGTCGTGCATGGCCTGAAGCACGCCGGCTTCGACATCCTCGACGCCGACAACGGCGACGACGCCATCCTGCTGGCCCGCCAGCACCGGCCCGACCTGGCGCTGCTCGACATCCGCATGGACGGCATGAGCGGCTACGACGTGGCGCACTACCTGCGCGAGGCGCTGCAGATCCCGTTCATGTTCCTGTCGGCGTTCTCGGACGAGGCGACGCTGGCGCGCATCCAGGCACTCGGGGCGCTGGCGCTGCTGGTCAAGCCGCTGGACATCGCGCAGCTGGTGCCGGCGGTGGCGTCGGCGCTGGACGAGGTGCGCCAGCGCAGCGGTGCGCCAGCACTGGAGGCCGAGGCGGCGGTGGTGCCGCAGCCGGAGACCGGCGTGCGCGCAGAGGTCGAGGCGACGCCCGACGCGCCTGCGCTGCCGACGGTGGTGGCGATGGCTGTCGGCATCGTGATGCACCGCTTTTCGCTGGCACGCGGGCCGGCGCTGGAGCGGCTGCAGCGACTGTCTCTCCAGGAAGGGCGTGCGCTGGAGCGGACCTGCACCGCGATGGTCGAGGCGCTGGAGCAGCTGGCACTGCCGGGCTCACTCTGAGCGCGTTGCTCCGCCGAGCGTGAAGTAGAAGGTCGCGCCTTCATTGACGGCGGCTTCGGCCCGGATCTCGCCCCCGTGGCGGCGGATGATGCGGCGCACCGATGCCAGACCGACGCCCGTGCCGGGGAACTCGGTGGCGCCGTGCAGCCGCTGGAAAGCGCCGAACAGCTTGCCGGCGAAGCGCATGTCGAAACCGGCGCCGTTGTCGCGGACGAAGAATTCCGGGCGACCTGCCCCGTGCGTGGTGCCGAACTCGATGCGGGTGACTTCGCGGCGGGAGGCGTATTTCCAGGCATTGCCCAGCAGGTTGTCCAGCATCGCGCGCAGCAGGACCGGGTCTCCCCGCGTGGCCAGTCCGGCTTCGATGCGGATCTCGGCCTGGCGTTCGGGTGCCTGCTGGCGCAGCTCCGCCATCACCTGGGTGGCGAGGTCGGTCAGGTCGACCGGGACCGGCTCGATCGCCTGCGTGGACAGCCGCGACAGCGCCAGCAGCGAATCGATCATGCTGTTCATGCGCGCCGCGGCGCCGAGCACGCGCTCCAGGTGGTCGTTGCCGACGCGGTCGAGCAGGTGGCCGTAGTCCTCGCGCACGATGCGGGTGAAGCCCTCGATCACGCGGATGGGCGCGCGCAGGTCGTGCGAGACGGTGTAGACGATGGCCGAGCGGTCGTCGTCCGCAGGATCGCGCATGGGGGGCGGGGCTGGCGTGGGTGGAGCGTCGATCGCAGGAGGCTCCACGGCCGGCGTGGAGGGCGGCATCCACAGGATGCAGCAGTGGCCCGGCAGGTCCAGGCGCTGCACGCCGGCGTCGTGTGTCTGGGTCAGGCTCTGCGCCAGCCACTCGCTCACCATCCGCCCGAGCGCGGGTGAATCGGCGGCAGGCAAGGTGGCCTGGGCCGCGTTGTTGGAGGCCAGCACCTGCGGTGCGGCATCGCCCGTGCGCACGAGCAGCGCCGGTCCGGGCAGGCCGCGCAGCAGCCGGGTCTGCAGCGCGAGCGACTGCGCGGTGGTGAGCCGCAGCCCGTCGGGCGCGGCGGCGGGTGCGGCAAGGTGCGCAGCGGAGAGCGTGGACGTTCGGGCGCTGCGGTGCACGACCCAGCCCATGGTCGCCAGGCCGATGCCCAGCAGGGCCATCGCCCAGCCGAGCCGCGCTTGCGCGGTGGACGGGCTCAGCGACTGGGCCAGCCACTGCGTCGATACCAGCAGGGCCAGTGCAGCCAGACACAACAGGATGGCCCGTGTCGCAGGGCGCCATCCGGACTCGGGGGGTGACGACATGTCAAGGATTGTAGGGACTGGTTTCCTGACGAGCCGGCACCGTTGCAACGAGTCGGACACCCTGCGCGAGACTTCGGCGAAATTGCGCGGTTGAGTCGACCGGTGCGTCGGGCACAGGCCGGGCTGCACCTATGCTTGCGCCTCCGATCTGACCAACCCTGCCCAAGCCTGCCATGCCCTCCACCGACGTGACATTGGCGCCCGCGGTGCACGCGGCGCTGATGCTGCCGCCGACCGACGATGCCCGCACGACCGACCACCCGTGGGCGCTCGACATCTGCGTGAGCACCCCTGGTGCGCTGGAGGCGCCGGACGGGCTGATCACGGTCTCGGGCGACACCGATGCCGATGTCCTCCCGCGCATCTCGGACGCGCAGGCCCAGACCCAGGCCCTCCTGCTGTCGCGCCGCCTGCATCTGGCGGTGACCTTGCAGGAGGGCCTGTGCCTCGTGGCGCCCGTGCTGCGCCTGTGGCTGCGGGCAAGCGGATCCTGCCTGCTGCGCGTGAGCGACTGGAGCGAGGAGGGCGCACTGGTGCAGCCCTGGGTGCTGCGCGACAGCGCCACCGAAGAGCTGATCGATCTCGGCCAGATGGCCACCACCCATGCCAGCGAGGCCCCGCTGGGCACGGCGCTGGCGCTGCTGCGGCCGGTGCTGGCCGTGCTGGCGCCGGCACAGCCGAAGCTGCCCTGGCGCCCGGACGGAGTGCGCGAGGTGCTGGCGCTGCCGGTGGTGCACCGGCAATGCGCCGTCGCCGCCATCGAGTTCCACAACCCTGCCGAGTCGACGCCCGCGCTGCGGCAGCTGCTCGAACTGGTCGGCCTGCACCTCGGGCATCTGGCGGCCCGGGACGAACAGGTGCGCGATGCGGAACTCTCGGCCCAGCGGCTGGCGCGGGTGGCCCTGCTGGCGGCACGGGTTGGCCGTGGCGCGGTCATCACGGATGCGGAGGGGATCATCGAGTGGGCGCATCCGGCCTTCGTGCAGGCGACTGGCCACTCGCCCGGCAAGATCTGCGGCCGCACCCTCTGGGACGTGCTGCTCGGGGACGCCGACGACACCCGGCTGGCGCTGCTGCTGCGCGATTGCCTGGTGCGCGGCGACGACTTCGTGCGTGAATTCGTTGCCCGGCGTGGCCGCGACGACATGCTGCCGGGCGATCCCTACTGGCTGGAAATCGACGCCCAGGTCGTTGTCGATGAAACCTCCGGGCGGCCGCAGGTGGTCTGCGTCTGCCGCGACATCAGCGACCGCAAGGAGCGCGAGTTCGGCATCGACGAGGGGCGGGCGCTGCTGGCGGTGCTGACCGAGCACATCCCGATCAGCCTGGTGGTGCTGGACGCGGAGCGGTTCCGGGTCGTCTCGCTGAACCGGCACGCGGAGCTGGAGTTCTCGGCCCACAGCGCGCAGGTCGGCGGCTGGGATCTGGACGAGCTGCTCGGGCACGGCGTGCAGCAGCGGGTGCAGGCCTGCCTGACGCGGGCGGTGGACAGCCACGATGCCATCGAGCACGAGTTCGAGCGACCCGCCGCCGACGGGGACCGCGTCATCAGCGCCCGCTACGTTGCCGTGCGCAACCGGCTGGGGCGCCCGACGGTGGTGATCTGCCAGCTGCGCGACGTGACCCAGCAGCGCCGCGATGCCCAGCAGCTGCGCGAGTCCGAGGAGCGTTACCGCGAGCTGGTGGAGTCGATCGACGAGGGCGTGTTCGTCACCGATCCGCACCGGGACAGCTACTTCTACATCGGCGCCCGCGTGTACGACATGCTCGGGCTGGTGGCGTCCCAGGTGCTGCCGCATGCGGAACTGCTGCCGCTGCGGGTGCTGCCGGAAGACACGCCCCTGCTGGAGCAGCAGCGGCTGGACGAGCCGCACTCGGTCAGCACCGACGTCACCGTGCGCATCCGCCATCCGCAGCGCGGCGTGCGGTGGCTGCGCCAGCGCACGCGCACCCGCGTGCTGCAGGACGGCGAGATCCGGGTCTACGGGCTGATCGACGATGTCTCCGAGGAGCGCGAGCGCGAGCTGCAGCTGCAGGCGGCGCGCGACGCGGCCGAGGCGGCCTCGCGCGCCAAGAGCCAGTTCATGGCGACGATGAGCCACGAGATCCGCACCCCCATGAACGGCATCCTCGGCATGACCGAGCTGCTGCTGGGCACGGCGCTCAACGACCGCCAGCGCCGCTTCGCGCAGGCGGTCTACCGCTCCGGCGAGAGCCTGCTGGAGATCATCAACGACGTGCTGGACTTCGCCAAGATCGAGGCCGGCAAGCTGGAACTGGCGCCGTCGGAGTTCTCGCTGCGCAGCGTGGTCGAGGACACGCTGGAGTTGCTGGCGCCGCGCGCGCACGAGAAGGGTCTGGAGCTGAGCTTCCGCGAAGCGACCGGCCTGCCGGCGACGGTGCTGGCCGATCCGCTGCGTCTGCGCCAGGTGCTCACCAACCTGGTGTCCAACGCGATCAAGTTCACCGAGCACGGCGAGATCACCGTCGATCTGAACCACGCGCCCGCGTCGGCTGCGGGCAACGTGCTGCTGGTGTTCACGGTGCAGGACACCGGCATCGGCATCGCGACGGACATGCTGCCGCGCCTGTTCAACGCCTTCACGCAGGTCCACGTCGGCCTGTCGCGGCGCTATGGCGGCACGGGGCTCGGCCTGGCGATCTCGCGCCAGCTGGTCGAGCTGATGGGCGGGGCGATCACCGTGCGCAGCCAGCCGGGTGTCGGTTCGGCCTTCAGCTTCACGCTGCCGGTGAGCGCCGGCAGTGGCGATTCGTCGCTGACCCAGGGGCTGGGGGACGCGACCACCATGCCCAGCATCCGCGTGCTCGTGGTCGATGACCATCCCACCAACCGCACCGTGCTGGAGAACATGCTGACCGCCTGGGGCCTGCGCGTGACGCTGGTCGGTGATGGCGCGCAGGCGCTGCAGCTGTTGCGCACGCTGCCACTGGACGAGTCGCCCTTCGATCTGGCGCTGATCGACTGGCACATGCCGGGCATGGACGGCATCGAGCTGGCGCAGCGCCTGCGCGCAGAGGGGCTGATCGGCCGGACGCAGCTGGTGCTGCTGTCCTCGGTGGCCGCGCCCGACGATGTGCGGGTCGCGCAGGAGGCCGGGTTTGTCCGCTTCATCCACAAGCCCGTGCGCAAGGCCGAGCTGCGCCAGGCCATCCTCGGTATCGCCGCCGCCCGCCAGGAGGGCGAGGTCCGCATGCCGCAGCTCGGTGCCTCGGTGCTGGTGGTCGAGGACAACCCGGTCAACCAGGAAGTCATGAACCAGATGCTGCAGCGCATGGGCTGCAGCGTGCGGGTGGCGGGGTCGGCACTGGAGGGCCTGGGTGCCCTGTGCGAGGACCTGTTCGATCTCGTGCTGATGGACATCCAGATGCCGGGCATGGACGGTGTGGAGGCGCTGCAGTGGCTGCGGCGCGGCCCGACGCCCCGCTTCACCTTCCTCACGCCGGCGCAGACCCCGGTCGTGGCCGTCACGGCGAATGCCCTGGAGGGGGACGAGGAGCGGTTCCTGTCGCTCGGCTTCGATGCCTACCTGTCCAAGCCCTACCGGCAAGGCCAGCTGCTGGCGGTGCTCGGGCGCTATGTCGGCAACCGGCTGGGCCGGCGCGGACAGCGCGACATCGAAGCCGCCGCCCGCACCGCGCCCGGCGCGCTGACCGGGTTCGGCGAGCGGGGCCACTTCTCCGACGGTCTGCAGACTCCGCCCGAGCCCACCCTCTTTCTGGCGCTGGAAGACGATCCGCCGCTGTCGCCAGCCCCGCCGCTGCTGGATGCGGTTGCCCTGCAGCGCCTGCACGATCTCGATCCCGGTGGACGCAACCAGCTGGTGCGCCGGGTGATGCAGGCGTTCGACGCGTCGATCAGCCGGCTGATGCCGATGCTCGGGGCCGGTCCGCTCGGGCTGGACCCGGCGTCGGTGCTGCACGTGGCCCACACGCTGCGGTCGTCGGCGAACAGCCTGGGGGCGCTGCAGTTGTCCGCACTGTGCGCGGACATGGAGCAGGCGCTGCGGCGCGGCACCGGCATGACCGGACTGTTGCCGCGCCTTGAGGCCTTGCGCAACGAGATGCAGCGTGTGCAGGAGGGTGTGCGACACCGCCTGTCCATGCAGACCGACTGAGCAGGATCCACGATTGAACCAAGAGCATCCCGCCATGGCGCCCGGCGCCGACCGCCAGCCGCGCATCCTGCTGGTCGACGACGACGAGGTGAACCTGCTGCTGACCGGTGCAGCGCTGCGCGAGCGCGGGTTCACGGTGCACGAGGCCACCGGCGGACTGGCGGCGATGCGCATGCTGGCCGACTGGTCCCCCGATGTCATGGTGCTCGACGCGGTCATGCCCGGCATGGACGGGTTCCGGACCTGCGAGGCGCTGCGTGACCTGCCCGGCTTCGAGCTGATGCCGGTGCTCATGCTCACCGGGCTCGACGACGAGGCCTCGATCGAGCGGGCCTTCGACGCGGGCGCGACCGACTTCTTCGTCAAGTCGCACCACTGGAGCCTGCTGGCAGGGCGCCTGCGCTATCTGCTGCGCACCTCGCACATCCAGATGGAGCTGCTGCGCAGCCGCGCCAAGCTGGCCCGTGCCCAGGATCTGGCCCGCATGGGCAGCTTCGACTGGCGCCTCGGCGGTGGCATGCAGCTGGAACCCGAGGCGCTGCGCGTGATCGGCCACGGACCGCGCGCGCCGCTGTCGGTGCCGGAGATGATGCGGCTGCTGGTGCCGGGCGCCCGCCGAGCGATGGCGCCGCTGCTGCGCGATGTCGTGCGGCATGGCACGGTGCTCGACAGCGATGTGACGATCCGCCTGCCGGACGGGCGCGAGCGCATCGTGCACGTCGAGGCCGAGCCCGAGTTCGACGACCAGGGCGGGCTGTGTGCCTACGCCGGCATCATCCAGGACGTGACCGACCGGCGTCTCATCGAGGACAAGATCCGGCATCTGGCCAACTTCGATGCGCTCACCGGGCTGCCCAACCGGCGCCAGCTGATCTGGCGCGCCGAGCGCGCCCTGGAGCAGGCGCGCCGGATGGGCCACGACTTCGCGCTGCTGCTGATCGACCTCGACCGTTTCAAGAACATCAACGACACGCTCGGCCACGGGCAGGGTGACGAGCTGCTGGTGGAGATCAGCCGGCGCCTGCGTACCTGTGTCCACCACTGCGACCAGATCGCCGACATGAGCATCGATGCGACCGTGCTGCGCTCGCACCGCTCGCTGGAAGCCGTGGGACGGCTGGGCGGTGACGAGTTTGTCGCGCTGTTGCCCGAAGTGATCGACGAGGCCCAGGCCGTGCATGTGGCGCAGGGCATCCTGCAGGCGATGCGCGAGCCGGTGGTGCTGGGCGGGCGCGAGTACTTCGTCACCGCGAGCGTGGGCATCGGCCTGTTTCCGCGCGACGGGATCAGCGTGGTCGACCTGCTGCGCAACGCGGACGTGGCGATGTATGCGGCCAAGTCCGGCGGTCGCAACGCAATGCAGGTCTACCGGCCGCATCTGGCGGGACAGGGCCGCGAGCGGCTGGAGCTGGAAAGCGCGCTGCACAAGGCGATCGAGCGCAACGAGCTGGTGCTGCATTACCAGCCCAAGGTCCGTGTCGGTACCTCCACCGTGGTGGCCGTGGAGGCGCTGATGCGCTGGCGGCGCGACGGCGTGCTGGTGCAGCCCGGCGAGTTCATCCCGCTGGCCGAGGAGACCGGCCTGATCGTGTCCATGAGCGAATGGGCCATCGGCGAGGTGGCCCGCCAGATCGGCGTCTGGCGCGATGTGCACGACGTGGAGCTGAGCGTGGCGGTGAATCTGCCGAGCCGGGCCTTCGAGCGCTCGGACCTGATCGATCTGGTGCGCACCGCCACCGAGCGCCACGGGCTGGCGCCGCGCGCACTGGCGCTGGAGATCACCGAGACGGGCCTGATGCAGAACCTGGACCGCGTCATTCCGGACCTGCACCGCCTGACCCAGATCGGCGTGGAAATTGCCATCGACGACTTCGGCACCGGCTACTCCTCGCTGGCCTACCTGACCCAGCTGCCGATCAGCGAGCTGAAGATCGACCGGTCCTTCGTGTGCGATCTGGGCGTGAAACGACAGAGTGCGGCGGTCGTCACGGCCGTCATCGCCCTGGCGCGCTCGCTGGATCTGAAGGTGGTGGCCGAGGGGGTCGAGACGGCGCAGCAGCGGGATGTGCTGTTGCGCCTGGGCTGCGACGAGATGCAGGGCAACCTGTTCGCCTGCGCCATGACACCGGAGGAGCTGATCCGGTGGCTGCACGCCTGGGCGCCGCGGTGGAGCCATCCCCTGATCCCCTGACATGAGGGGGGGTTCACGGCACTAGTGCCGATACTGCTTGCCAGGCTGAAAAAAGCGGACATTTTCTCTGTGGACAATAGAAGCTCCACTCTGCGGGCTGTCTGCCATGCCGTCCGATGTACCTCGACCAGTCCGTTCCCGATGCCGTTGACACCCGGGTGCCCGAGCGGCTTCGCGGGCTCCGTGCGTTCGAGGCGGGCATGGGGCCTGCCATGACCGCGGGTCCTGCCGACTCCGGCAGCGTGTTCCCCAGGGCGCCGCAATCGGTGCCGGTCTTCGTGGCGGCGCTGGCCGAGCCGCTGCTGGCGGTGCTGTGCCTGCTGCTGTCGTCGCTGTGGCTGAGCCAGTCGGTGGACCGCCCGGTGCTGCTGCTTGGCGTGTTCACCATGACGCTGATGTTTCCGGGCACCAACCGCTTCTACGAGCGACCCTCGAATTCGGCCGTCGACATCGTCACGGCCTGGGCGGCCGTGGTGGCCATCCTCTTCCTGTGTGGCCATGCGTCCGACAGCCTGCAGTTTTTCCGCCTGGATGTGGCGGTGGTCTGGGTCGTCAGCACACCCGTGGCGCAACTGGCGTTCGTGCTGGCGGGCCGCTGGCTCATGCGCCGGTTCGCGGCGCAACCGGCCCACCGGCGTCCGGCGCTGGTCATCGGTGGCGGTCCGCTGGGAGCCAGGATCGCCGAGGCAATCCTGGCGCGGGCGCCGTACGGGCACGACCTGGTCGGCCATGTGGAGGACCGGCATCCGGACCGCTGTGACGAGCGGGTCCGCGAGCGGCTGCTCGGCGGACTCGAGGACCTCCCGGCGCTCATCCGCGCGCACCACATCCGGGATGCCTACATCACCTTCGCGCTCAGCAACCAGCCCCGCATCCGCCAGATGATCTCGGTGCTGCAGGACGCGGCCGTGTCGATCTACCTGGTGCCGGATGTGTTCGGTGTCAACGTGATCCAGGGCCGCATGCGCAACATGGATGGCGTGCCGGTGGTGAGCCTGCTGGAAAGCCCGTTCGTGGGGCTGAACGGACTCGTCAAGCGCCTGACGGACATCGTGCTGGCGAGCCTGATCCTGGTCCTGATCGCGCCGGTGCTGCTGGTGGTGGCGATCGGCGTGAAGCTTGGTTCGCCCGGACCGGTCATCTTCCGGCAGCGGCGCAACGGTCTCGATGGCGACGAGATCGTGGTCTACAAGTTCCGCTCGATGCGCGTGATGGAAAACGGCCCCCAGGTCACCCAGGCCACCAAGGGTGATCCGCGGGTCACCCCGTTCGGTGCCTTCATCCGCCGCACCTCTCTGGACGAGTTGCCCCAGTTCGTCAATGTGCTGCAGGGCCGCATGAGCATCGTCGGCCCCAGGCCGCACGCGGTGGCCCACAACGAACAGTACCGGCCGATCATCCGCTCCTACATGGTGCGCCACAAGGTCAAGCCCGGCATCACGGGCTGGGCCCAGGTCAACGGCTGCCGCGGCGAGACGGATGTGGTCGAGAAGATGGCCGCCCGGGTGCACTACGATCTGGAGTACCTGCGCAACTGGTCGCTTGGACTGGATCTGCGCATCATCGCGCGGACGGTCCGGCAAATGCTCTTCGATCGCAGTGCCTACTGACTTCCGATTTCATCCCTCCCACTATCCCACCCACATGACAGGCCGGACCATGTTCAAGATGACTCTACCGCAGCAGTTTTCCGTGCGCCCGCTGGCGCTGACACTGGCCGGCTTGGCCTGCCTGGTCGCCGGCAGTGCCCGTGCGGAGACCAGCCCGTACTACCTCGGTGTCTCGCAGCGGTTCACGCACAACAGCAACGTGTTCCTGAACACGGACGCACTGGCCAAGTCCGACACGATCTCCTCGACCGGCGTGCGCCTGGGCCTCGACCAGCCCATCAGCCGCCAGCGACTGACGGCCACCCTGAGTGCCAATGCGAACCGCTACAGCAAGCTGAGCACGCTCAACAACACCGACTACGCCCTCGACACGCGCCTGGACTGGGAGACTGTCGAGCGGCTGTCGGGCAATGTGGCGCTCTCCTCGCGCCAGAGCCTGCCGACGGATGCGGCCGCGCTGTCCAGCGGACTGCGCAATCTGCTGACCGTCCACAGTGCCAGTGCCCAGGCCACCCTCGGGCTGGTCACCATGTGGAGCTTCGATGCGGGTGCGGCCCTGTCGCGTGCACGCTATTCCGAAACCACCTACGCCCGCAACAACGTCAACCAGGCGTCGCTCAATGCCGGTGTGCGCGTCACGCCAGCCAGCGGCCTGACCCTGCGGACCGGTCTGCGGCACGCCAATGTCGACTACCCGAACACCGGCAACGAGGTCCGTCGCAACGACCTGGACTTTTCGGCCATCATCAACCCTGGTGGTGCCAGCGTGTTCAATGGCCGTGTGAGCCTGACGAAGGAACACCAGTCGCTCGCGGATCGCAGCACGAACAGCTGGACTGGTGCGCTGGGCTGGAACTGGAAGCCCACCGGCAAGCTCTCGACCAGCCTGAACCTGACGCGCGACGCCAGCAATGGCGCCTACGACTTCACGACCGGCGCCATCAACGTCGCCGCTTCCAACAGCGCGATCACCACGACGCTCGGGCTGACCACGCAATGGGAGGTCACGTCCAAGGTCGCCATGACCGGCAGTCTCTCGCATGCCCGCCGCTCCCTGGACAACTCGCTGACCATCGGCAACGGCGTGTTGCCTTCCTCCGCCAGCGACCGCACCAGCAGCCTGGGGCTGAACGTGCAGTACGCCGTGCTGCGCAATGTGGATGTGGGCTGCGGGGTGCACTGGAGCGAGCGCAGCGTGCCGTCGATGAGCGGCAGCTCCACGCTCACGGTGCCCTACAGCGTCACGACGTACACCTGCTTCGGTCAGGCGCTGCTGCGATGAAGAAACGGGCGCCTCGGCGCCCGTTTCTCGTCCCGCCATCGGGCGCGTCAGTTCCGGCCGATGGAGAGATAGGTCAGCCCGAACGAACGGATGAGCTCCGGCTCGTAGAGGTTGCGGCCGTCGAAGACGATCTTGTCCTGGAGGCTGTCGCGGATGGCCTCGAAGTCGGGCGTGCGGAACTCCTTCCACTCGGTGACGATGAGCAGCGCATCGGCGCCTTCCAGGGCCTGCTTCTGCCCGTCGGCATAGCTCAGGCCGTCCCAGCCGGTCATGACACGTTGCGCTTCGGCGGCCGACACGGGGTCATAGGCCTGCACCTTCGCGCCACGCTTGAGCAGCTCGCCGATGATGACCCGGCTCGGTGCCTCGCGCATGTCGTCGGTGTTGGGCTTGAACGCCAGGCCCCACATCGCGAAGGTCTTGCCCGACAGGTCTTCGCCGTACCTGGCGACCACCTTGTCGACGAGGACCATCTTCTGCTCCTCGTTGACCTCCTCGACCGCCTTGAGCATCTTCGAGGGGATGCCCATCTCGGCCGAGGTCATGGCCAGCGCCTTCACGTCCTTGGGGAAGCACGAGCCGCCGTAGCCCGCACCCGCGTACAGGAAGTGCGTGCCGATGCGCGGATCGCTGCCGATGCCCACGCGCACCAGTTCGATGTCCGCGCCCACCTTCTCGGCTAGGCGCGACAGCTCGTTCATGAAGCTGATGCGGGTGGCCAGCATCGCGTTGGCGGCGTACTTGGTGAACTCGGCGCTCTTGACGTCCATGATGAACAGGCGGTCGCGGTTGCGCACGAAGGGCTGGTAGAGCGCGCGCATCAGCAGGATGGCGCGCTCGTCCTCGGCGCCGACCACGACGCGGTCCGGGCGCATGAAGTCGGCGACGGCCGCGCCTTCCTTCAGGAATTCCGGGTTCGAGCAGACGGCGAACTCCATCTCCGGCAGGCCGCGCTTGGCCAACTCGTCGGCGACGGCGGCGTGCACCTTGTCGCCCGTGCCCACCGGCACGGTGCTCTTGTCGACGATGACCTTGAAGTCGGTCATCGAGCGGCCGATGTTGCGCGCGGCGGCGGTGACGTACTGCAGGTCGGCCGAGCCGTCCTCGTCGGGCGGGGTGCCGACCGCGATGAACTGGATGGTGCCGTGGGCGACCGAGCGTTCGATGTCGGTGGTGAACTCCAGGCGGCCGGCGGCGACGTTGCGGCGCACGACTTCGAGCAGGCCGGGTTCATGGATCGGGATGCCGCCGTCGTTGAGGATCTTGATCTTGGCCGGATCCACGTCCAGGCACACCACGTGGTTGCCCATCTCCGACAGGCACGCGCCTGTCACCAATCCGACGTAGCCGGTGCCAATGACGGTGACTTTCATTGCTTCTCTACCCTCAAGGTTGCTGGATCAATCTGGTGTTGTAGCCGATCGAGTCGCCTGCACGACCCCGTCGATTCGAGGGCGTGCTGCATGCGTGGCCCGGAGCGTTCCAAGGTCACGATCTGGTGTGTTCTTCCGGCTCACTCTGCCGAGTGTAGATGCCCTGCATGACGTGGAGCCTGAAGCCCTGTCACTGCGTGTTTTCCCTGTCCCCCATTTCTCCCCCCTCGGAACTGGTGTGGTACGGAATGGTTCGATTCATGATGCATGGCAGAGAGAAAAATGAAAAATGCGCAGGACTGAACTTTCACGGAGCAGGGGAGCTTGAACATGTCGATCATGGGCGAAATGCGTCGTCGTCGGGGGCTGCTGGTGGCAGGTCTTGGTGGGCTGGTGACCTGGCTGGGGGCCATCTGGGAGGTGGTTGCCCAGACCCAGCCGGTGGTGCCGGAGCGCATCGGGCAGTCCTCGGGTGTGCTGCTGGCGCGAACGGCAGATCCCGATGTCGATCCGGATGGATTCCTCGTGAGCGAGAAATTCGACGGGGTCCGTGCCCTGTGGGATGGACGGGCGCTGCGCACCCGCACTGGCCAGGTGCTGGATGCGCCGAAGGATTTTCTGGCGCGCCTGCCGAACGAGGCCCTGGACGGAGAACTCTGGCTCGGTCGTGGCCGCTTCGACGAGGTGTCGTCGCTGGTGCGCAAGCGCAGGCCCGAACACGGGGCCTGGAGCCAGGTGCACTACATGGTGTTCGAGATGCAGCGCGCCGGAGGACGGTTCGATGAACGGGCCGCCCGCATCCGGCAGGTGGTCGAACTGGCGCAGTGGCCGCAGTTGCATGCGGTCGATCAGGTCGTGGTGGCCGACCGGGCGGAACTGCGGGAGCGTCTGCGGGAAGTGCTCGACGTCGGTGGCGAAGGCCTGATGCTGCACCGGGCCGATGCGCCCAACCTTGGCGGGCGCAGCGAGGTGCTGCTCAAGCTCAAGCCGGTGCACGATGACGATGCGCAGGTGATCGGCTATACGCCGGGGCAGGGCCGTCTGGCGGGGATGCTCGGTGCCTTGCAGGTGCGCAACGCCGATGGTGTCGTCTTCCTGGTCGGCTCCGGCTTCACGGACGAGGAGCGGCGCACGCCACCTCCCATCGGCTCCCTCATCGTGTACCGGTTCCGCGGCCAGACCAGCCACGGCGTGCCGCGCTTCGCCAGTTTCGTGCGCCGCGCCGACGGGCTCTGATCTGCGGCGTTTTCCTGATCGGTTAAGGTGCCGCCCATGGCTGATTCCACATTCCTCTGGCACGACTACGAAACCTTCGGGCGTGTGCCCCGACGCGATCGCCCCGCCCAGTTCGCTGGCATCCGCACCGATGCGCAGCTGCAGGAGATCGGTGCGCCGGTCATGTTCCACTGCCAGCCCGCGCCGGACTATCTGCCCGATCCCGAGAGTTGTCTCCTGACGGGCATCCTCCCCCAGCACTGTCTGGAGCAGGGCCTGCCCGAACACGCCTTCGCCCGCGCCATCGAGGAGCAGCTCGCCCAGCCCGGCACCATCGGCCTGGGCTACAACTCGATCCGCTTCGACGACGAGGTCACCCGCCACCTGTTCTGGCGCAACCTGATCGATCCGTACGCGCGCGAGTGGCAGAACGGCTGCGGGCGCTGGGACCTGGTCGATCTCGTGCGCTGTGCCTGGGCCCTGCGCCCCGAGGGCATCGTCTGGCCGCGCCATGAAGACGGCCGCCCGTCCTTCAAGCTCGAACACCTGACCGCCGCCAATGGCATCGCCCACGAAGCGGCGCACGACGCGCTGTCCGACGTGCGCGCCACGCTCGCGCTGGCCCGCCTGATCCGCGACCGGCAGCCGCGGCTGTTCGACTTCTGCCTCGCGCTGCGCAAGAAGGACGCCGTGGCCGCCGAGATCGACCGTGCACAGCGCCAGGGGCAGCCCTTCCTGCACGTCTCGGGCATGTACGGTGCCGAGCGTGGCAACCTGGCGGTGGTCTGGCCGCTGTCCACGCACCCGACCAACAAGAACGAGCTGATCGTCTGGGATCTGGCGCACGACCCGGCCGAACTGCTGGGCCTGAGCGCGGCGCAGATCCGCGAGCGCCTGTTCACCCGCGCCGACGCGCTGCCCGAAGGTCTCACGCGGCTGCCGATCAAGACCATCCACCTCAACAAGTCGCCGGTCGTGATCGCCAACCTCAAGACGCTGTCTCCCGAGCGTGCAGCCCACTGGGGCATCGACATGGCCCAGTGCCTGCGCCACGCGGACACCGCTGCGGCGCAGGTGCGCACGCTGGGCGGGATCTGGCAGGAGGTCTATGCCCGGCCGGTGGTGGAGGGTGCGCCGGCGCCCGATGTGGATGAAGACCTCTACGGCGGCTTTCTCGACAACGAGGACCGCCGCCGCCTTGTGCGCCTGCGCGGGCTGAAGCCGGACCAGTTGCCCGCGGGCCGTGCGCCAGCCTTTGACGATCCGCGGCTGGACGAGCTGTTCTGGCGCTACCGGGCCCGGAATTTCCCCGAGACCCTGACCGACACCGAACGCCAGCGCTGGCAGGCCCACTGCGCCGCGCGGTTGCTGGACGGGCAGGGCGGTGCCCAGACGGTGGCGCAGTTCTTCGAGCGCATCGACACCCTCGGCCAGGCGCACGAGGACGACGAGCGGGCCCAGGAGATCCTCGGCGCGCTCTACGACTACGCCGAGCAGATCACGCCGACCCGCGGCTGAGGTCTGCGTGCCGCTGCCAAGGCCGCCCGCGCCGGGTTCAGCGCTGGCTGCGCGCCTTGCGCTTGTCGATTTCCGTGAACTGTGACTTCAGCAGCAGCATGAGCGAGCGCGCATCCGCTTCGCTCATGCTCAGCACATGGGCGGGCTCCTGGCCCTCCGGGGTCGGGCGCGGCACCAGCAGGCCGTCGAACTTGATGTTGACCAGCCCGTGGTGGCTGGCAGCGGCCTTGTAGCGCTGGACTTCTAGGGTGTAGGTTTTCATCCCGTTATTCTCCCGTTGTTCCGCATCCCGTTCATCCCCCCGTTCCTCGACACAGAAAGATTTTGCAGATGTCCATCCAGTGGTTTCCCGGTCACATGCACCTGACCAAGAAGGCCATCACCGCGCGTGTCAAGGACGGCATCGACGTGGTGATCGAATTGCTCGACGCGCGTGCACCCGGCTCCAGCGCCAATCCGCTGCTGGCGCAACTGACGCAGGGCAAGCCGGCGCTCAAGGTGCTCAACAAGCAGGACCTGGCCGACCCGGCGCGCACCGAGCTGTGGCTGGCGCATTACAACAGCCTGCCCGAGACGCAGGCGCTCGGCCTGGACGCCAGCATCACCGCGCCCGCCCAGCGCCTGATCACCGCCTGCCGCGCCCTGGCGCCGCTGCGGGGCGGCATGGCCAAGCCGATGCGCGTGCTGATCTGCGGCATCCCCAACGTCGGCAAGTCCACCCTCATCAACACGCTGGTCGGCAAGCGCGCGGCCAAGACCGGCGACGAGCCCGGCATCACCAAGCTGGAGCAGCGCATCGCGCTGGCGAGCGACTTCTACCTCTACGACACGCCCGGCATGCTCTGGCCGAAGATCACGATCGAGAAGGGCGGCTACAACCTGGCGGCCACCGGTGCGGTCGGTCGCAACGCACTGGACGAAGAACTGGTGGCGGTCGAGTTGCTGGCGACCCTGCGTCGCGACTACGCCGGGCAGGTCGAGGCCCGCTACAAGCTGACCGACACCACGGCGCTCAACGACGAGGAACTGCTGGCCGCCATCGGCCGCAAGCGGGGCGCCGTGCTGGGTGGCGGCAAGATCAATCTGCAGAAAGCGGCAGAGATCGTCATCCACGACTACCGCAACGGCATCCTCGGGCGCATCACGCTCGAAACCCCGGAGGAGTTCCTGGTCTGGGCGGCCGAGGCGGCGATTGCCGAAGCGGCGCGGCAGGAACGCAAGGCGCGCAAGGGCCGCCGTGGTGCGACACCGCTGGCCGGCGAGGCTGAATCCGAGGATCCGGATGACGAATTTTCAACATCCGGCGATGAGGATGGTGTCCAGGGCGTAAGTCACGACTGATTTGTAAATATTGCATTCAGCTTCGCATCATGGTGCGTTCAGGTGTGCAAATGCGGGGGGGCATCCCCCCTTGCCGGCCTTCTAGACTGGCGCCCTGCACATTCAGCCAGGATCCACGCCATGAGCCAAGCACGTCCTTCCGATCCCCGAAGCCGGTACGACTGGGTCGATTTCGCCAAGGGGTTCTGCATCGTCGCCGTGGTCGCCATGTGGATTGCCGGGACGATGCAGGGGCATGTGGCGAAAGGGCAGGCCGGCTGGCTCGGCTACTTCGTCGTGTTCGCCAAGCCGTTCCGGATGCCGGACTTCTTCCTGATCTCGGGGCTGTTCCTGTCGCAGGTGATCGACCGTCCCTGGAAGCACTACCTCGACACCAAGGTCGTGCACTACCTGTATTTCTTCGTGCTCTGGACCGTGATCGTGCTGCCGATCACCTGGCTGCTCGGCCATGAAGCACCGGCCAATCTGGCCGACGCCGTGAGTGCGCTGCTCTACCACCTGTACGACCCGTTCGGCATGCTGTGGTTCATCATGATGCTGTCGGTGTACTTCGTGGCGACGCGTCTGCTGCGCCACGTGCCGGTCTGGATCATGTTGCCGGCGGCGGTGCTGATGTTCGTGTTCCCGCTGCACACGGGCATCTACCACGTCGACCGCTTCGGCATGTTCTTCCTGTTCTTCTACGTCGGGCACGTCTTCTCCGGCCGCTTCTTCGCGCTGGCCGACTGGGCGCGCGAACACCGCCGTCCGGCCATCGCCGGGCTGCTGGTCTGGGCCGTGGTCAATGCCGTGCTGGTCAAGCTGGCGCTGACCGAGTACCTGTCGGTGAACCTGCTGGCCGGCTTCATGGGCATCAGCGCGGTGGTGGTGATCGCGTCGCTGGTGTCGTCGCACCCGTGGGCGGGTTGGCTCAACACCCTGGGCAAGAACTCGATCGCGATCTACCTCGGCTTCTACCTGCCGATGATCGTCATCGTGCCGGCATTGCAGGCCTCGCCGATCGGCCGCAGCCCGAGTCTGGTCGCCACCATCTCGATGGTCTCGGTGATCGGCATCGCGATGGGGGCCTTCCACCTCGCCAACCGGATCGGGCTGGCCTTCCTCTACAACCGCCCGAACTGGATCCGCCTGGTGCAACCGGGCCAGCGTTCGGCGTCGGCCCGCGCGTCGGTACCGAGCGGCTCCGTGGCGTCCTGAGCGGATACGGTGCGGGGGGCGTGGCGCGGGTCAGCAGGTCGCGCTGCCACAGCCCGCATCGGCCGTCTCGGCGGCAACCGGTGGCCGGGCCATGGCGCCGGTCACCGTGTCGAAGCCCACTTCCTCCATGTAGCCGGCCAGCCCGGCATCCGCCGCCTGGGCATGGTTCTCGAACCACTGCATCAGCTCCGGCAGCAGGCGCCCGATCAGGTCGGTCTTGCCCTCGTCCACATGCTGGCGACGCACGTCCTGCAGCACCGCCAGCACCTGCGTGTGCTGCATCGAGTGGCAGTTCTGCGGCGCGAAACCGAGTGCGGCCATCCAGCGGTCCTCCTGCGCGAAGTGCTCGACGGTGTGCGCCACAAGCGCGTCATAGCGCGGCAGCAGCACCGTGTCCGACTGACCCAGTGCCGATTCGACCTGGACCAGGTGCTCGACGAACTCCCGGTGGGTGGCGTCCATCTGGGGCTGGCGGGTGAGCAGTTCGTCGTTCCAGGCGATCGCGGGGGTGGCAGGCGTGGCGGACATGGTGGTTTCCTCGTCGTTCTTCGGGGACACGGGGCGCGCGGACCGCGCCGAGGCGCGCACCCTATCAGACTGGCTGGTGCGCGCAGTTGACCCGGCGCAAATGGCATGCAGCGACACCATTTTGCCGTTTGGCAGTGGTAGGATGGCCAGATGGCAAACACGCTCCTCGATGCCCGCAACGCCGTGCGCCAGGGGCTGCCGTTCTCGGTCTTCGAGTCGGTGGCGTCTCAGCTGGACATGGCCCCGCAGCAGATGACGCAGGTGCTCGGCATCCCGCTGCGCACGCTGGCCCGCCGCAAGACCGAACTTCGCTTCACGCCGCAGGAGTCCGACCGGCTCTACCGCCTGACGCGCGCCGTGGAGATGGCCACCGAGGTGCTGGGCGATGCCGACAAGGCGCGCCGCTGGCTCAAGTCGCCGAACCGGGCGCTGGGCGGCGAAGTGCCCTTCGACCTGCTCGACACGGACATCGGCGCCCACCAGATCGAGGACGTGCTGCTGCGCCTGAACCACGGCATCTTCAGCTGATGCCGGCGTGTCCGTGAAGGTCTGGCGTATCTGCCGCCAGCCGTTTGCCACGACGGCGCTGGACGGCGTCGGCGGTCTGTACGTGGGCGGGCGCTGGCATCGGCGCGGGCGGCCCATCGTCTACACGGCGAGTTCGGCTGCACTGGCCGCGCTGGAAGTGCTGGTCCACGTCGATCCGCTCGATGCGCCTGATGACCTGCGCCTGCTGACGCTGGAGCTGCCGGACGACTTGCTGATCGAGCGGGCCGAGACCGCGGCGCTGCCGGTCCGCTGGCTGGCGGTGCCGGCACCGGACGAACTGGCCTTGCTCGGCGCCGAGTGGCTGGCGAGCCGACGCACGGCCGCCTTGAGCGTGCCCTCGGCCGTGATCCCGATCGAGCGCAATCTGCTGCTGAACCCGCTGCATCCGGCGATCGCGCAGGTGCGCATCACCGACGACCAGCCTTTCAGCTTCGACCCGCGCCTGCTCAGGGACGGCTGAACTGCACCTGCGTGCACACGGCGTCGGTCGGCGCCAGTGTGGTGGTGGCGTGGCCTGGTCCGCTGGCGAGCACCTGGCCTTGCCACATCCAGGCGGCGGACAGCCGATATTGCCCCGGGGTGTCGATGACCCAGGCGGGGGCCAGCGGCAGCACGGCCTGCACGGTCTGACCCGGCTTGAGCGTCAGGTGGTCGCGCA
The DNA here is from genome assembly GCF_013410775.1 of Sphaerotilus montanus. Lineage (NCBI taxonomy): Bacteria > Pseudomonadati > Pseudomonadota > Betaproteobacteria > Burkholderiales > Sphaerotilaceae > Sphaerotilus > Sphaerotilus montanus. The sequence continues at coordinate 3,078,185 of NZ_JACCFH010000001.1, forward strand.
GTTGCGGGGCGCGGCGCTTGACCATCGGGCCCTGGTAGTCGAGCGGCTGACCATCGCGCTCGATCCGGACGATCGGTGCGCGCCACGTGCCTTCGAACGGCGTGCCCCAGCGCAGCAGCCGCAGGCTGCGGGTGCCGGCGTTGTGCACGGTCGCCTTCAGTGCCGGCCCGCCGGTGGCCGCTGTCTCCACCGCCAGCGTGCAGTGCAAGGCCGCCAGTGGATCGGATGCGGCGGTGGACACATCCGCCGCCGCCGATGGTGGGGCGCCCACGCTCATGGCCGCCACCAGTGCGACCGCCATGCAGCGGGCACGGCCACGCTGGAGCGGTGCGGGCAAGGCCACGGGCGTGTCGTCATGGCAGGGCAGGGGTGTTCTCCGCAAAGTATTCATGGCTGTCGGCGTTCTTGATCGCCTTGGCCGGGCTGCTGATGGCCAGCGAGGCGGCGGCGGACTGGCCGTAAGCGTAATCGCTGGTGCCAGCCACCACGGTGAAGTGGGTCAGTTCGTGGATCAGTGTGCCAGCCTTCGAGTCGGTGCCGGTCATCGCCGCGCCCCAGAACGCGCCGCAGAGGTAGACCTTGTACGGCTGCGACGGGTAGACATAGGCGTAGACGCCGGTCTGCTTGCAGGAGCAGTCCAGCACCAGGGGCTTGTTGTTCAAGGCGTCCTGGGTGGCCGTTAAGTTCTTCTTGACCACCGCCCAGTTCGCGGTCGTCGGTGTGCCGAACCACTTGACGTAGCGCTTGCGGGCCGTGGACGGCGTGCCGTTCAGGTAGGTGACGGCGTTGGCGGCGTAGCTTCTGGCGGCGGTGACGGTGTTCTGCAGGGTGGTCTTGCGGGTCGCCGAGCAACTGCCGGTGAAGCTGATGCTGCCCGCGGCGGCGGCGAGCGCCTGAGACGCCAGCGCCGCGGAGGCCGAGGGCTGCGGCGTCCGGCCTTCCAGCCAGAGGTACAGCGTGTCCGACTGCAGCGCCGGCGTGGCCTGGCTGGCATGGACACCGCCACTGCGGTAGGTGATGTCGTAGCGGCCGTTCTGCTCCAGTTCGTAGACAGCGGTCAGCTCGATGTCATAGCTCACCGTGGTGCCGGGATTCAGCCGCAGCATGTCGCGGGGGCCGGGTGCTGCCCGCTTGACCAGCGCGCCGGTGTAGGGGACGGGCTGCCCGTCGCGGGTGACCTCGAAGAGCGAGCCGTCGTGTTCGCTGCCGGGCAGTTGCCAGGGGTGCAGCACGACCGGCCGCGCGTTGGTGTTGGTGATCGTGACCCGCACCACCACGTCCACATCGCCCTGCACCACCGGGCTGGCCGTGGTCAGCCGGACGTCGATGCCATCGACGACGGCGGCGTGGACAGAGGCGGTGACCAGCAGCAGGCTGGCGGCTGTGGCGGCGAGGCGAAGGGTGTGCATGCGAGGTCTCCCGGGTCCGTTCCTGAGGGGTGGAGTGGTTGGAACGGACCCGGGAAATTCTCGTGCCGGTACGAATTTTTCAGATGTGAAGATGGCGTAAACGCAAGTTTCAGACGTATCGGCGCACGCGGTACCGCGGGCTCACGGATAGAGCCCGCGCTCCTGCCGTGCCATCAGGATGCGCTCGCAGGCCACGGCAAACGTCGCGGTGCGCAGCGTGATGCGGTGCCGGTCGGCCATGTCCCAGATCTTGCGCAGGGCCTCGACCATGATCTTGTCCAGGCGCACGTTGATCTCGTCCTCGGTCCAGAAGAACGACGAGAAGTCCTGCACCCACTCGAAGTAGGACACCGTGACACCGCCCGCGTTGCAGATCACGTCCGGCACGACCAGGATGCCCCGCTCGGTCAGCACGTCGTCCGCGTCGAACATCGTCGGGCCGTTCGCGCCTTCGAGCACGAGCTTGGCCTTCAGGCGGTTGGCGCGGGCGACGGTGATCTGGCCTTCGAGCGCGGCCGGGATCAGGATGTCGCAGTCCGTGTCCCAGAACGCTTCGTCGTCGATGCGCTCGGCGCCGGTGTAGGCCCCGGCACCCCCGTCACGCCGCACGACCGCCATCAGGTCGGCCATGTCCATGCCGTTCGGGTTGGCGATGGTGCCGGTGTGGTCCTGCACGGCGACGACCTTGGCGCCCGCACTGGTGAACAGCTCCGCCGCCGCCGAGCCGACGTTGCCGAAGCCCTGCACCGCGACGCGCGCGCCATCCAGGTTCAGCCCGATGCGCCGCGCCGCTTCGCGGCCGGTCACGAACACGCCGCGCCCCGTGGCCTTGACCCGACCCAGCGAGCCGCCGAGGTGGATCGGCTTGCCCGTCACGACGCCGCTGGCGGTGGCGCCGATGTTCATCGAGTAGGTGTCCATCATCCACGCCATGATCTGCGGGTTGGTGCCCACGTCCGGCGCGGGGATGTCCTGCTGCGGGCCGATGATGAAGCCGATCTCGCTGGTGTAGCGGCGCGTCAGGCGCTCCAGCTCCTTGTGCGAGAGCTGCCGCGGATCGACCCGGATGCCGCCTTTTGCGCCGCCATAGGGCAGGTTGACCGCGGCGTTCTTCACCGTCATCCACGCCGACAGCGCCATCACCTCCTCCAGCGTCACGTCCGGGTGGTAGCGCACGCCGCCCTTGCCGGGTCCGCGGCTGAGGTTGTGCTGCACGCGGTAGCCCTCGAAGTGGCGCACCGTGCCGTTGTCCATCTCGATCGGCACGTCGACGATCAGCGCCCGCTTCGGGTGCTTGAGCGTCTCCGACCAGCGGGCCAGCGCGCCGAGGTAGGGCAGGACGCGGTCGACCTGGAGGAGGTAGGTGCCCCAGGCGCTGTGCGGACCGGGTGTGACGTAGGACAGGGGTTCTTGCATGTTGTGGCCTCGTTGATGCGAGTTGGATGAAGATCGCGCCACGGTCGGGATCTGGTGGAGCCCGGGTGGCGCGTCATCGGTGCCACTGTAGTCAAGGCTGGGGGGTGGTTTCAGGGGATTTCATGCGTTTTGTGCATGGAGGTCGCTGGACCTGACGCCGGGCTTGCACGTCGGGTCAGCGTTGACCATCCGGGTAAGCACGAGACCCCCGCAGGTGCGGGCTGTCAGCACCCCCCGCCGCGCACCCCCGCTGCCGCTCACAACATGCGCGGGATCTGCGACGAGTGGTGGTGCAGGATCGGCCGCGGCCGGGCCAGATCGACGACGTAGCTGAAGCGTGCCTCGAAGTTCAGCAGTTCGCCATCGACCAGGAAGCGCCAGTTGTAGATGCCGCCCAGCGTGAAGAGCCGCCCCGGCAGTTCCTGCACCAGCAGCGTCTTCTCATGCAGCGCGATGCTGAGTTCCTCGCGGGCGCCCAGCTTCTCGAAATAGTCGCGCAGCTTCTCGGGCGTGTCGAGCAGCCGGTTCGAGAAGGTCGGGATCAGCACGGCCTGCGGGTCGTACAGGCCGAGCAGGGCGTCGACATCGCCGCGGTTGACGGCCTGCATCCAGTGGTCGAGCACATCGCGCGGGGTGTTCATCAGGGTGTTCCGGAGGGTGGTGGTCATGACCCCGATGCTAGGGAGGACATGGCATCAGTAAAAATCGATTCTTGTGCGTCACAACATAGAGTTTTTTCTATGAACACCACTTTCCGGCAACTCCGCCTCTTCCTCGCGCTGGCCGAGCAGGGCAGTGTCAGCGCCGCCGCGCGCGCGCTGCACGTGACGCAGCCGACCGCGTCGATGCAGCTGCGCGAGATCCAGGACGCAGCCGGGCTGCCGCTCTACACGCTGGTCGGTCGGCGCGTGCAGCTCACCGAGGCGGGCGAGGCGCTGGCCGCCACCGCCCGGCGCATGCTCGACGAGTGGGTCGACTGGGAGCAGCAGCTCGCCGCTTGGAAGGGCCTGGCGAGCGGGCGGCTGCGGGTGGCGGTGGTCAGCACGGCGAAGTACTTCGTGCCGCGGCTGCTCGGCGGCTTCTGTGCGCAGTACCCGGACATCGACATCCGGCTGGAGGTGCTCAACCGCGACGGTGTGGTGCAGCGCCTGCGCGAGCAGCGCGACGATCTGGCGATCATGTCGATGCCGCCGGCCGATCTGGCGCTCGATGACGCGGTGTTTCTGTCGAATCCGCTGGTGCTGATCGCGTCCGCCGGCCATGCGCTGACGCAGCGGGGGGCGCTGACGCTGGACGACTTGCGCGAGGAGCGCTTCATCCTGCGCGAGCGGGGCTCGGGCACGCGCATGGCTGCGGATGCCCATTTCCGTGCTGCCGGCTTCCGCCCGAATCTGCGGCTGGAGCTGGGCAGCAACGAGGCGATCAAGGAGGCGGTGGCGGGCGGGCTGGGGCTGTCGGTGCTGTCGGCGCACACGCTGCACGGGCGGGCGCGCGAACATGGCGTGCAGGTGCTGCCAGTGGCGGGTTTCCCGATTTCGGGCCAGTGGCATGTGGTGCACCGCCAGGGCCGGGCGCTCAGTCCGGTGGCGCGGGTGTTCCGCGCGCACCTGCTGAGTCAGGCGGCGCGGGTGGCGGCGGAGGTGGCGGCAGAGCGCTGATTCAGGCGAGCGCCGAGGTGGACACCAGCGGCTGTCCGCGCCTGTCGGCGATGTCCTTCGATGGCGGCGTACCGAAGAGGCGCCGGTATTCGCGGCTGAACTGGGACGGGCTCTCGTAGCCGACGCGGAAGGCCGCTGTCGAGGCGTCCAGGCGCTCGGACAGCATCAGTCGCCGCGCTTCCGTCAGGCGCAGCTGCTTCTGGTACTGCAGCGGGCTCATGGCGGTCAGCGCCTTGAAATGCTGGTGGAAGGTCGACAGGCCCATGCCCGCTTCCCGTGCCAGGGTCTCCACCGGCAGGGCCTCCGCGAAACGGGTGTTCAGGATCGCGATGGCCCGTGCGACCTGGTGGCTCTGGGTGTCGACGGTGGCCATCTGGCGCAGCCGGGCGCCGGCCTCGCCGGTCAGCAGCCGGTAGTGGATCTCGCGCCGGACCAGCGGTGCCAGCGCGGCCAGGTCGTCCGGGTGGTCCAGCAGCGCGAGCAGGCGGTCGAAGGCGTCCAGCAGCGGTGCGGTGACGGCGCCGGTGCTCATCGCCCGGCCGTCGCTGGCCAGGGTCTGTGCGGGCGCCGGCGGCAGCTCCTGCATCAGCGAGGCGATCTCGCGCCAGTCCAGCCGCAGCGCCACCGCGAGATAGGGCTGGGCGCGGCTGGCCTCCAGCACCGCCGTCCGCACCGGCAGATCCATCGTCGCGATCAGGTAGCGGTCTTCGCCGTAGTACAGGGTCTCGTCGCCCAGCAGCAGGCGCTTGCTGCCTTGCACGATCAGCGCCACGCACGGCTCGTAGACGCTGCAGGCGTCGAGGTGCGGCTGGTCGACGCGGAACATCAGCAGCCCGGGCAGGGCCGGTGGCTGGTGCAGGACACCGGCCGTGGTCTGCGCCAGGATGCGTCGGGCCAGCGAGGCCCGGGTGTCGGTGAGCGGTGGCAGGGATGAAGGATCAGGCATGTCAGGACAGCGGAGAGGTGCAAACGGCGCTGAGCACGATGGTAGCGAGGCGGGTCTGTCCATGCAGGGCCCTCGGAGGATCAGGCAAGCATCGCGCACATTCAGGCTAACGCAGGGACCGTGTCCGGGCCGACACTGCGGCTTTCGGCTTTGCCCTCCCGTGTCCAGGAGAACCTGATGATCCCCCTGCAAGTCAACGGCCGCGCCCAGCAGCTGGATGTCGATCCCTCCACCCCGGTGCTCTGGGCGCTGCGCGACAGCCTCGGCCTGACCGGCACCAAGTTCGGCTGCGGCGTGGCCCAGTGCGGGGCCTGCACCGTGCATGTCGACGGGCAGGCCGTGCGCTCCTGCATCACGCCGGTGTCCAGCGTGGCCGGCCGTGCCGTCACCACGATCGAGGCGGTCACCGCCGGGGACGACCGCGTGGGCCGCGCCGTGCGCGATGCCTGGGTGCAGCACGACGTCGCCCAGTGCGGCTACTGCCAGAGCGGCCAGATCATGAGCGCCACCGCATTTCTGAAGTCGCTGCCGCGTGGTCGGCAGCCCGACGCCGCCGAGATCGATGCCGCGATGGCCGGCAATGTCTGCCGCTGCGGCACCTATGCCCGCATCCGCGCCGCCGTGGCCGACGCCGCACGTGCCCTGGCCTGAAGGAGATCCCGCCATGCTGAACCATGCGACCCACCCGATGCACGAACTCCCGCGCGCCCTGCAGCACCTGCTGGCGCGTGACCACGACGCCGCGTCCGCCGAGGGTCTGCCGCGCCGCGCCTTCCTGAAGCTGGGGGCTGCGAGTGGCTTCGCGCTGGGCATGTTCCCGCTGCTGGCGCAGGCCCAGGGCACGGCGGCGGAGGCCGCGCTCAAGCCGGTGCAGCAGCCCGGCGCCTTCGTGGCCATCGCGCCCGATGGCACGGTCACCGTCACGGTCAACCGGCTGGAATTTGGCCAGGGCGTGCAGACCGCGCTGCCGATGGTCCTGGCCGAGGAGCTGGATGCCGACTGGTCCTTGGTGCGCAGCCAGCTGGGCACCAACGACCCGGCCTACGCCGACCCGCTGTGGGGCATGCACCTGACCGGCGGCTCCACGGCCATCAAGCACAGCTTCACCCAGTACCGCGAGCTGGGCGCGCGGGCCCGGGCGATGCTGGTGCAAGCCGCCGCGGCGCGCTGGGGTGTCGATGCCGCCAGCCTGCGCACGCAGAACGGCGCGGTGCTGGGCGCAGCGGGGCAGCGCCTGGGCTACGGCGCGCTGGCCGAGGCGGCGATGGCGCTGCCGGTGCCCGCCAGCGTCACGCTCAAGGACCCGAAGCAGTTCCGCCTCATCGGCCAGCCCACCACGCGGCTGGACGCCGTCGCCAAGAGCAGCGGCCGGCAGGACTTCGGCATCGACGTGCGCCGGCCCGGCCAGCTGACGGCCGTGGTCGCGCGGCCACCCGTGTTCGGCGCCCGGCTGCGCTCGGTGGACGACCGCGCCGCGCGGGCTATCCAGGGCGTGAAGGCGGTGCTGCGGGTGCCGCTGGACCGTGGTGCCGAGGGCGTGGCGGTCATCGCCGACGGCTACTGGCCGGCCCAGCAGGCCCGCCAGGCGCTGCAGCTCGACTGGGACACCAGCGCGGTCGAGAAGGTGGACAGCACCCGCCAGCTCGCCCAGTACCGCGCGCTGGCGGCCCAGCCCGGCCCGCGCCACTTCGACGCCGACATGGCGCCGCTGGCCCAGGCCCCGAAGACGATCGAGGCCGAGTTCGTCTTCCCGTACCTGGCCCATGCGCCGATGGAGCCGCTGAACTGCACCGTCGAGTTCACCGCCCAAGGCGCCACGCTCTGGGTCGGCTCGCAGATGCCCGGTCTGGACGGCATGGCGGCTGCCCGCACGCTCGGACTGAAGCCGGAGCAGGTGCGTGTGCAGGTGCAGTCCGCCGGTGGAGGCTTCGGGCGACGCGCCATCCCCAGCAGCGACTATGTGGTCGAGGCTTGCACCATCGCGAAAGCGGCGCAGTCGGCCGGGGTGCGTGCGCCGATCCAGACCCTCTGGAGCCGCGAGGACGACATCCGCGGCGGCTACTACCGCCCGATGCACCTGCACCGCGCGCGCATCGGCTTCGACGCGGCCGGCCAGGTGCTGGCCTGGGACCATGTCATCGTCGGCCAGTCCATCCTCACCGGCAGTCCCTTCGAGGCGGGCATGGTCAAGAACGGCATCGACCACACCGCCGTGGAAGGCATGCGGGCGCCGTATCCGCTGCCGATGCGGCTGACGGTGCACCACCCGAAGGTGAACGTGCCGGTGCTGTGGTGGCGCAGCGTGGGCAGCACCCACACCGCCTTCGTCATGGAGACGCTGATCGACCAGATCGCCCGCGAGACCGGGCAGGATCCGGTCGCCTACCGGATGAAGCTCTTCGGCAGCACGCACCCGCGCCACCGCGCCGCGCTGCAGCTCGCGGTGGACCGGAGCGGCTACGGCCAGAAACGCCTGGCGGCCGGCCGTGCCTGGGGCGTGGCGGTCCACGAATCCTTCGATTCCGTCGTGGCCTATGTGGTCGAGGCGTCGATGAAGGACGGCCAGCCGGTGCTGCACCAGGTCACGGCCGGGGTGCATTGCAACCTGGTCATCAACCCGCGCACGGTCGAAGCGCAGGTGCAGGGCGCTGCGCTGATGGGGCTGGGCATGTGCCTGCCGGGGGCGGCCATCACGCTCAAGGATGGCGTGGTCGAGCAGCAGAACTTCGGCGACTACACGGTGGCGCGCATCGCCGACATGCCCACCATCGCGGTCCACACCGTGCCCAGCGCCGAGCCGCCCACCGGCATGGGCGAGCCGGGCCTGCCGCCGCTGGCGCCCGCCTTCGCCAACGCGGTGAGCCGCCTGACCGGCAAGCCGCTGCGCGAACTGCCCTTCCGGCTGACTTGAGGGGCGCAGGCATGGAAGACCTCGATACCCTGGTCCTGCGCACCGCCCGGGACTGGCACGCGGCAAGCCAGCTGGTCGTGCTGGTGACGGTGACGCGCACCTGGGGCTCGTCCCCCCGACCGCCCGGCTCGCTGATGGCCATCAGCGGCCACGGCGAGATGGCGGGCTCGGTCTCGGGCGGCTGCATCGAGGACGACCTGGTCCGGCGCGTCCGCGAAGAGGGGCTGGCCGCCGTCTGCGCGGGTGGTCGCCCCGCCACGCTGCGCTACGGCATCTCGGCCGACCAGGCGCACCGCTTCGGCCTGCCTTGCGGCGGCACGGTGGAGCTGGTGCTGGAGCCGGTGGCTGCGCACAGCCAGTTGTCTGAACTGCTGCTGGCCTGCCAGCAGCGGCGCAGCACGGAGCGGCGACTCGACCTGCGCACCGGCGCGGTCACGTTGCAGCCCGGTCGCCGCGACGGCCTGCCGCACTGCGCCGACGGGGTGCTGGTGACCCATTTCGGCCCGCGCCACCGGCTGATCCTCATCGGGGCGGGTGACCTGGCGCGCTGCATGGGCCAGATGGCGCTGGGCCTGAACTTCGAGGTCATCGTCTGCGATCCGCGCGAGGCGCAGCGCGCGGGCTGGTCGCTGGAAGGTGCCATGCTCAGCCACGAGATGCCCGACGACCTGATCCTGCGGCTGCAGCCCGACGCCCGCACCGCCGTCGTCGCCCTGACACACGACCCGAAGCTCGACGACCTGGCGCTGATCGACGCGCTGCAGTCCGAGGCCTTCTACGTCGGCGCCATTGGCTCGCGGCGCACCACCCTGCTGCGGCGCGAGCGACTGCGCACGCACTTCGGCCTGGACGAGGCGGCGCTGGACACGCTGCACGGGCCAGCCGGCCTGTACATCGGCAGCAAGACGCCGTCCGAGATCGCGCTGTCCATCATGGCCGAGGTGGTGGCGGTGAAAAACGGTGTCCGGCAACCCGCACCCCGCGCGGTGGCCGAGGGCAAGGCCGCGTCCGAAGGCGAGTCTGGCCACGGGACGTCGGTCTGCGCGGTGGGCGGGTGAGCGTGGGGGAGGAGCGCGTTCCCGATCCGGCGCCGACACCGGCGGCCATCCTGCTGGCCGCAGGTCTGGGGCGGCGGCTGGGTGGGGTGCCCAAGTTCGCGCTGCGCATCGACGGGCTGAGCCTGTTCGAGCGGCTGGTGGACGCGCTGCGCCAGTCGGGCATCGACGACATCGGCGCCGTCATCGGCCCCTACGCCGACCGGCTGCTGCCGCTGGCGCAGCGCTGTGGTGTACGTGTCGTCTGGCAGGGCGTGCCGGGCGCGCCGCTGGCGTGCTCGCAGCGGCTGGCGGTGCAGGACCACCGCGCTCGCCAGATGCCCCGGCTGCGGCGTGACCTGCTGCTGCTGGTGGCCGATCTACCCCTCCTGACGGACGCGGACATCGTGCTCCTGCTGCACGCCTGGCGCGCACGACCGCCCGCCGTGCAGGCGCTGGTGCCGGTGGTCGACGGTGTGCGCGGGCACCCGGTGTGTCTGTCCTGGGAGGCCGCGTCAGCGGTGGACCGCCTGCCCCCTGCGCAGGGTGTCCGCGACTGGCTGGCCGGTGCCGGTGATGCCGTGCAGCGCCTGGTCACCGACCGGGTGGCCCATGTCACCGACGTCGACACACCCGAGGATCTGGCGGCGCTGCGGCGACGGCTGTGGCCGCGCAGCGTCGACTGGTGAGCGCGGGCTCCCCGGTGTTCAGCGCCCGAACTCGTCGCCCAGTTCGCGCGCTCGGGCTTGCGCGGCGAGCATCGCGGCGATGAAGCTGTCCTGCACGCCCCGCGCCTGCAGCGTCGTCAGCGCGGCGTAGGTCGTGCCGCCCTTGGACGTGACGCGCTCACGCAGTGTGGCCGGCGTGTCGTCCGAGCGGCGCGCCAGTTCCGTCGCACCGCCGAAGGTGGCGAGTGCGAGCTGCTTGCCTTGTTCGGCGGTCAGGCCCATGCGCTCGGCGGCGGCGACCATCGCCTCGATGAAATAGAACACATAGGCCGGGCCGGAGCCGGACAGCGCGGTCACGGCGTCCAGATCGACCTCGCGCTCGACCCACACCACGTCGCCGGTCGGGGCCAGCAGCGACTCGACCTGGGCGCGCTCGGCGGCGCTGACGGCGGGGCGGGCGTAGAGGCCCGAGATGCCCTGGCCGATCAGCGCGGGCGTGTTCGGCATGGAGCGCACGACGCGGTCGGAGCCGGTGGCCTGCGCGATGGCGTCGCTGCGGATACCGGCCATCACGGACAGGTGCATCGCGCCGCCGACGAAGGGCGCGCACGGGGCGGCGGCGTCCTTGAAGCTCTGCGGCTTGACGGCCCAGACGACGGCGTCGGCTTCGGCCAGCGTCGCGTCGGCTGCGGCGAGGGTGCGGACGCCGAAGTCGCGCTCCAGGCGGACGCGCTGCTCGGCGTTGGGGTCGAGGACGATCAGGTTCGCGCCAGGGGTGCCGCTGCGGACGAGGCCGCCGAGGATGGCGGTGGCCATGTTGCCGCCGCCGATGAAGGCGAGGGTGGGGTGGGTGGAGGCGGTGGGGTGTGTCATGGAATCAGTTTAGCGAGGGGAGCGTCTCGGTCTCGGAGCCGATGATGTGGCGCGCTGCTGCCGCTGAGTCTTTTCGGTGCAAGCTCTCTCCTGATCTGAACTGAACATCAAGATTTGAGTACATATTATTTGGGTGTACATTTAATGCATGCGTACTGTCATCGAAACGCCGACCTTCCAGAAACAGGCCGCCGCCGTGTGGCGTGCGGCAGATCGCGAGGCGTTCATTGACTGGATCGCGGAACACCCCGACGCAGGCGACGTGATCCCAGGTGCCGACGGGGCACGCAAGGTACGCTGGGACCGTCCCGGCATGGGCAAGCGCGGCGGGGCGCGGGTCATCTACTTCCACTTGGTGGGTGACGAGGTGGTGCTGCTGGTCATGGTCTACGCCAAGGCCGAGCGCACGAACGTCAAGCCCAAAGACATCTTGACGAGGAGCTGAACATGAAAACGCTGAAGACACTGGACATCGACAAGGTGGCGGCCGCCATCGAGGCTGACGCGGGGCAGACGCTCCCGGGGCTGCGCGAGTCGCTGAAGGAGGCGCGGGACGGGCATGGGCTGGCCCACACGCCCGAGCAGATCGTGGCGCGCCGCCGTGGACGGCCTGCTGGCACCACGCAGGCCATCACCAAGGAGCCGGTGAAGTTGCGCCTGGATGCCGATGTGCTGGCCGCGCTGCGCGCCAGCGGCGACGGGTGGCAGACGCGCATCAACGACATGCTGCGCGCCTCGCTGCGCCTCGGCGGGCTCGTCTGATCCGGATCTCGGCGTCCAGTGGGGGTGGGTCAGTTCACAAGCCAGCAAGCAACGTCGCGTTCCCCCCGGCAGCCGCCGTATTGACCGTCACCGTCTGCTCCCCGCAGAACCGATAGAGATAGTGCGGTCCGCCTGCCTTCGGCCCCGTCCCGGACAGACCTTCCCCGCCAAACGGCTGCACGCCCACCACCGCCCCGATCATGTTGCGGTTCACATAGACATTCCCGACCCGCGCCCGCTCGGCGATCCGCATCGCCCGGTCGTCGATGCGCGTGTGGACGCCTAGCGTCAGCCCATAGCCGAGCGCGTTTACCTCGTCCACCAGCGCATCGACCGCGCCGCGCCAGCGCACGACGTGCAGCACCGGCCCGAACAGCTCCTCGCGCATCTCGCCGATCGACTTCAGCTCGAACGCGACCGGCGCGATGTGCGTGCCGGCCAGCCGCTCGGGCAGCGGCGTGCGGGCGATCAGCCGTGCCTCGCGCTCCAGCCGGGCGATGTTTCGGCTCAGAGCAGCGTGCGCCTCGGCGTCGATCACCGGGCCGACATCGACCGCCCAGCTTTGCGCCGCCTCCGCCGGATCGCCGCAGACCAGCTCTGCCATCGCGCCCGCGACCATCTCCAGCACCTTGTCCGCCACGCTCTCGTGCAGGCACAGCAGCCGCAGCGCCGAACACCGCTGGCCCGCCGAGCGGAACGCACTCTGGACCACCGCGTCCACCACCTGCTCCGGCAGCGCGCTGGAGTCCACCAGCATCGCGTTCAGCCCGCCCGTCTCGGCGATCAGCGGCACGATCGGGCCGGCGCTCTGCGCGAGCGTGCGGTTGATCGCCTTGGCCACCTGCGTCGAGCCGGTGAAGCACACGCCCGCACGGCGCCGATGCGCCACCAGCGTCGCGCCCACCGTCTCGCCGGGGCCGCAGACCAGCGCCAGCGCCGCGCGCGGCAGGCCGGCGTCGTGTAGCAGTTCGACGAAGCGCTGCGCGACCCGCGGCGTCTGCTCGGCAGGCTTGGCGGCGACCGTGTTGCCGGCGACCAGCGCCGCGACCACCTGGCCCGCGAAGATCGCCAGCGGGAAGTTCCACGGACTGATGCAGACGAACACGCCCCGGCCGTGCAGCCGCAGTTCGTTGCGCTCACCAGTCGGGCCGGGCAGCGTCTGCGGGGCGAGCCGGGCGGCGGCCTGCTCGGCGTAGTAGCGGCAGAAATCGACCGCCTCGCGGATTTCCGCCACCGCGTCGCCCAGCGTCTTGCCGCCTTCCTGAGCGAGCAGGCCGGCGAATTCGCTCGTGCGCCGCTCCAGCGCATCGGCCGCGCGCAGCAGCACGGCGCAGCGCTCGGTCAGTGGTGTCGCGTTCCAGCCGCGCTGGGCGGCGTGCAGCGCGTCCATCGCGGCGGCGGCGCCTGCGACGCTCGTGTCATTCGGCGCCGCGGGCATCGGCACCGCCAGCGACGCTAGCAACGGCAGCCGCTCACGTTCGGCGGCCAGATCCACGCCCTTCGAATTCGCCCGCGCCGCGCCGAACAGTTGCAGCGGCATCGGCAGCACCGAGCGCGACGGCGCCCGCAGCGGCGAGGCCAGCAGCATCTGCGGCGTCACGGCCTCGTCCGCCAGTTGATGCACGAACGACGAGTTCGCGCCGTTCTCCAGCAGCCGCCGCACGAGGTAGGCCAGCAGGTCGCGGTGTTCGCCCACCGGGGCGTAGATGCGCAGCGGCGGCGCGTCCGGGCGCTTCATCACCTCGCGGTAGATGCCTTCGCCCATGCCGTGCAGGCGCTGCAGCTCGAAGGGCGTGCCGTGCGCCTTGGCCATCTCCAGGATCGCGGCGATGGTGCCGGCGTTGTGGGTGGCGAACTGTGGGTAGATCTCGGGCGCGGCCAGCAGGCGTTGCGCACAGGCGAGATAGCTCAGGTCGGTGTGGCGCTTGTCGGTCCAGACCGGGTAGCCGGGCAGGCCGAGTTCCTGTGCGCGCTTGATCTCGCCGTCCCAGTACGCGCCCTTGACCAGCCGCACCATGAAGCGCAGCCCGTGGCGGCGGGCGATGGCGGTCACTTCGTCGATGACTTCGGGGGCGCGGGTCTGGTACGCCTGCACCGCCAGGCCCAGCCCCTGCCATTGCGGGAACGTGGCCGCGACATGGGCCGCCAGCAGGTCCAGCACGACCAGCGACAGCTCCAGCCGCTCGGACTCCTCGGCGTCGATGGTGAGGTTGATGTTCGCGGCGGCGGCGGCGTTCACGAGGTCGAGCAGGCGGGGCATCAGCCGCTCGGTCACGGTGGCGAACTGCGCCGGCTCGTAGCGAGCGTCGAGCGCGGAGAGCTTGATCGAGATGCCGTCACCATCCTCGGGCCGGGCCGGGCGGCCCTTGCTGGCGATGGCGCGGATCGCGTCGGCGTAGGCGCGGCCGTAGTGCAGCGCGTCGGCGTCGGTGCGGGCGCCTTCGCCGAGCATGTCGAAGCTGTGGCGGATCAGCGCGTGTTCGCGGCGGTTGGCGTCGGCGCGGGTCAGCGCCTCGCCGATCGACTGGCCGAGCACGAACTGCCGCCCGAGCAGCTGGATCGCCCGCACGGTCGCGGCCACCACCGTCTTGGCGCCCAGCCGTTGCAGCAACCCGCCGCCGTTCGGCGCATCGCCATCCTCGGGCAGCAGCTTCTTGGACAGGTGGATCGCCTGCGACGCCAGCCCGGACAGCATCGGGTGCGCCTGCCCGTCCGCAGCGTGGCCCGAGAAATCGGCGCGGCCGAGCTGGTCCGCGGTCAGCGCGAGCGCCGTTTCGGTGTCCGGCACCCGCAGCAGCGCCTCGGCCAGCCGCATCAGCGCCAACCCCTCCGCGCTGGAGATCGGGTACTCGCGCAGCAGCGACTCCATCGCCCAGAACGGCGCGGGCTGGCGGCGCACGGCGTCCACCCACGGCGTGCCGGTGGCGATCACGGCGGACCAGTCCACGTGGCCCTGCAACTCGCCCAGCAGGCGGGAGACTTGTGCGGTTTCGTCGCGCACGGGGACGGGCAGGCGGTCGGAGAAACTGTTGGCTGGGGCGGTGGTCATGGTGCGAGGTCTCGGCGTGGTGTTGCGCAGATCTCCAGCTTATTCGCCATGAAGATGAATAACTCACCAATCAAATGGCCATTGATTGGATAATATTTTTCCATGAGCACCGACATCGACAAGATCGACCGCCGCATCCTCGCACTGCTCCAGGCCGATGGACGCATCTCCAACCTGAAGCTGGCCGAGGCCGTGCACCTGTCGCCGACGGCGGTGCTGGAGCGCGTGCGCCGCCTCACGCGCGACGGCTACATCCTCGGCTACGAGGCCCGGCTTGATCCGGCCCGGCTCGGTGCCGGACTGATGGTGTTCGTCGAGGTGCTGCTCGACCGCACGGTGCAGGACGTGATGGACACCTTCCGTGCGGCCGTGCAGGTGCGGCCCGAGATCCTGGAGTGCCACCTGGTCGCGGGCGGCTTCGACTACCTGCTCAAGACCCGCGTGGCCGACATGGCCGCGTACCGCGCGTTCATCGGCTCGGTGATCTGGGCCCTGCCCGGCGTGCGCGAGACGCGGACCTATGTGGTGACCTGATTAGCAACGATCCTCAGCATTCCCCCGAACGACCCGCTGAGCCCGAGGCTTGCACCGCGAGACATCGATGATGAGCCGAGCCACCAACTCGCGCAGGTCGAACCGACGGTTGAAGCGGTAGGCGAACGCTGCCAGGTAGCTGCTGGCGTACTTGGGGTACTTGAACGCATGGAACGCACCCGACAACGTCGTCTTCAGGTTGCCCAGCACCGTGTTGACCCAGGTGAACTCGGGCAGCTCGCGCGGCTTGCGCTGCCCCACCACGATCGGCGTGTGCAGACAGCCCGCGCTGGTGACCGCGGCGAAGCACCCCAGCCCGTCGCTGACCACCCGCGCTCCCGGCATCAGCGCCGCCTGCGCCCACTGGCCCACCGCCTCCAGCGTGAAGCCGCTCACCGGCGCGAGCTTGACGTACTGCGGATGCCCCTGGTCATTGACCGAGACCGCCGCCACGAACGGCACCTTGTTCTCCGAACCCCGACCCGCCTTGCCGCCGCTGCGCTCCCCGCCGAGGTAGGCATCGTCGAGCTGCACCGTGCCGTCGAGCCGGTGCTGGCTCTCCCGCTCGGCCATCGCGTGCATGATCTTCTGGTGCATCAGCCACGCCGTCGGGTAGCTCACGCCCACCTGCCGCTTGAGCGCCAGCGCCGACAGCCCCGTCTTGGCCTGGCTGAGCAGGTAGATCGCCAGGAACCACGTTCTCAGCGGCAGCTTGGTGCTCGCGAACAGGCTGCCCGCGGTCAGCGAAGTCTGGTGGCGGCAGCCGTTGCATTGATACAGCTTGCGTGCGCCCTGGCCCACCACGTAGTGCGCCGCAGTGCCGCAGCGCGGGCACTCGAAGCCCTGGGGCCAGCGTGCCTGCTTGACCGCCTCGGCGCATTGCTCTTCCGTGCCGAAGCTGCTCATGAACTCCGGCAGCGACATCCCTTGCTGGAACTGGATTCGGTTCATCGGCATGTGCTCGCTCCTGCGCTTTGTCTGCCTTCTACGCTACGCCTGATCGTCGGCTAGGGCCTTGCTGAAGATCATTGCTAATCAGGTGTGGTGATGGAAGAGGTGAAGAACACGGCGGCGATCGCGGTGTGAGCGCCGCCGTGTCGGGTCGTGGTGGGGCTCAGTCGACCTTGATGTTCACCGAGGTCGGCTTGCCGGGTTGCACCTTGGGCAGGTCGATCTTCAGCACCCCGTTGCGGTAGCTGGCCTTGGCCTCGTCGCCGCGCACCGCGGCCGGCAGCGGCACGGTGCGCTGGAACGCCCCGTAGGCGCACTGCAGCACGCGCCAGCGGCCCTCGGTCGTCTCGCCCTCGAAACGCTTCTCGCCGCGCACCACCAGCGTGTCACCGCTGATCTCGATGGCGAAGTTGTCCTTCTCCATGCCCGGCGCCTCGATGCGCACGACCAGTCGCTGCTCGTCCTCGAACACGTCGCCGCCGAGCATCGACCACGATTGCGCCGGGAAGTGCAGCGGGTCGTCGATCTGGCCGCGGTCGGGCAGGGCGGTCTGCTCGCCCGGCTTGAAGCGGGTCAGCGCGCCGGCCGCCGTGTGGCGCAGCCGGTCCCAGCCCTCGGACACCGAGCCCCAGAACGAGCCGAAGCCCTCGCGCAGTTCATCGATCTTGATCATGGACAACCTTCCTTTCCAGACTGCAAGGCAGCAGGCGCTGCGAACGCCGCAGAGGCGGATACAGTACCTCCCGGCCGCTCGAACGTGCGGTCGTTCACGCCAAGTTCAAGAGCCGCTCAAGGCGTGCGGGCACCGAAGATCGCCGTGCCGATGCGCACCAGCGTGGCGCCTTCGAGGATGGCGGCCTCCAGATCGGCGCTCATGCCCATCGACAGCGTGTCCAGGCCGAGGCCTTCGGCGTTGAGCTGGTCGAACAGCTCCCGCAGCGCCCGGTGCGGGCGGCGCTGCGCTTCCAGGTCGCGCTCGGGTTCGGGGATCGACATCAGTCCGCGCAGCCGCAGCCGGGGCAGGGCGGCCACGGCGCGGGCCAGCGCGGGTACCTCGGCCGGTGCGGCGCCGCTCTTGCTGTCCTCGCCGCTGATGTTGACCTGCAGGCACACGTTCAGCGGTGGCATGTGGTCGGGGCGCTGCTCGCTCAGGCGCTGGGCGGTCTTCAGGCGGTCGATGCTGTGGACCCAGTCGAAGGCCTCGGCCACGGCGCGGGTCTTGTTGCTCTGCAGCGGCCCGATCAGGTGCCACGCCAGCACGGGGCGCAGGTCCGCCAGCACGGCGATCTTGTCGAGGCCTTCCTGGACGTAGTTCTCGCCGAAGGCGCAGAGTCCGGCCGCGTGGGCCTGGCGGACCGCCTCGGCCGGATGCAACTTGCTCACGGCCAGAAGGTGTACTGTTTCAGGGTGTCGCCCGGCCGTGAAACAAGCCTGATTTAGCCGCACTTGTGTGGCTTGTACGTTGCTCGTGATGGTCGTCATAATCGTCCGGATCGAAGTTTTCATTTTTCGTCACTTTTCCCTTCGGAAAAGTCGGCAAACTGGCCGTCTGGTCCGTAGGAGCAAATGCATGGATATCACACAGCTGCTGACGTTCGCGGTTCGTAACAAGGCGTCAGACTTGCATCTGTCGGCCGGCATGCCGCCCATGATCCGCGTTCATGGCGACGTGCGCCGGCTCAACGTCGATCCGCTGCCGCACAAGCGCATCCACGAGATGGTCTACGACGTCATGAACGACTCGCAGCGCAAGAGCTACGAGGAGAGCATGGAGTGCGATTTTTCCTTTGAGATTCAAGGCCTTTCGCGCTTCCGGGTCAATGCGTTCAACCAGAACCGCGGGGCTGGAGCGGTGTTCCGGACCATCCCGAGCAAGATTCTGACGCTGGAAGACCTCAATGCGCCCAAGGTGTTTGGCGAGCTGGCGCTGAAACCCCGCGGGCTGGTGCTGGTGACGGGTCCGACGGGTTCCGGCAAGTCCACGACGCTGGCGGCGATGGTGAATCACCTCAACGAATCGGAGTATGGCCATATTCTGACGGTCGAGGATCCGATCGAGTTTGTCCACGAATCCAAGAAATGTCTGGTGAACCAGCGCGAGGTGTTCACGCAGACCAAGTCGTTCGCCGCGGCGCTGCGCTCGGCCTTGCGTGAAGATCCCGACGCGATCCTGGTGGGCGAGTTGCGCGACCTGGAGACGATCCGTCTGGCGCTCACCGCCGCGGAAACCGGCCACCTGGTCTTCGGCACGCTGCACACGTCGAGTGCGGCCAAGACCATCGACCGGATCATCGACGTCTTCCCTGGCGACGAGAAGGACATGGTGCGCGCGATGCTGTCGGAGTCGCTGATGGCGGTGATCTCGCAGACCCTGTGCAAGAACCGCGATGGCACCGGCCGGATCGCGGCCCACGAGATCATGCTGGGCACCCCCGCCATCCGCAACCTGATCCGCGAGGCCAAGGTGGCGCAGATGTACTCCGTCATCCAGACCGGCCAGGGCCAGGGCATGCAGACGCTCGACCAGAACCTCGCCGACCTGCTGCGGCGCGGCCAGATCCTGCCTGCCGAAGCGCGTGCCAAGGCCCGTTCGCCCGAGAACTTCCCCGGCTGACGCCGTTCCACCCCCCCCGACGAACTCCACCATGGAACGCGACCAGGCCTCCAAATTCATCAATGATCTGCTGCGTCTGCTCGTTTCGCGCGGCGGATCGGATCTGTTCCTCACCTGCGACTTTCCGCCGGCCGTCAAGGTCGACGGCAAGGTCGTCAAGGTCTCGCCGCAGCCGCTGTCGAGCCAGCACACGATGGCGCTGGCCCGCTCGGTCATGAACGACAAGCAGTCGGCCGAGTTCGAGCGCACCAAGGAATGCAACTTCGCGATCTCGCCACAGGGCATCGGGCGCTTCCGCGTCAATGCGTTTGTCCAGCAGGGGCAGGTCGGCATGGTGCTGCGGACCATCCCGAAAGACCTGCCCAGCATCGACAAGCTCGGGCTGCCCAGCATCCTGAAGGACATCACGATGGTCAAGCGCGGGCTGGTCATCCTGGTCGGCGCCACCGGCTCGGGCAAGAGCACGACGCTGGCCTCGATGGTCGACCACCGCAACGAGGCGGCCTGCGACCACATCATCACCATCGAGGACCCGGTCGAGTTCGTGCACCCGCACAAGAACTGCATCATCACGCAGCGCGAGGTCGGCATCGACACGCTGACCTGGGACGCCGCGCTGAAGAACACGCTGCGCCAGGCCCCCGACGTGATCCTGATGGGCGAGATCCGCGACCGCGAGACGATGCAGCATGCCGTCGCCTTCGCCGAGACCGGTCACCTCTGCATGGCCACGCTGCACGCCAACAGCGCCAACCAGGCGCTCGACCGCATCGTCAACTTCTTTCCCGAAGAGCGCCGCGACCAGCTGCTGATGGACCTGTCGCTGAACCTGAAGGCGATGGTCTCGCAGCGCCTGATCCCGCGCGAGGACGGAGCCGGGCGCATCGCTGCGGTCGAGATCCTGCTCAACACGCCCTTCATTTCCGACCTGATCTTCAAGGGCGAGGTCTCGGCGATCAAGGAGGTGATGAAGAAGGGCCGCGAGCACGGCATGCAGACCTTCGACCAGGCCCTCTTCGACCTCTACGAAGGCTATTACATTACCGAGGCAGATGCCCTGCGCAACGCCGACTCGGTCAATGACCTGCGGCTGCAGATCAAGCTCAACAGCATGCGTGCCCGCGCCGGCAAGTCCACCGACACCGGCGGCCTGAGCATCGCTGAAGAACGCCGCTATTGACCCGACATGACCAAACTCTACGACTCTGTCCCTCCCCAGACCGTGGCCTTCATCGGCCTGGGCGTGATGGGTGGCCCGATGGCCGGCCACCTCGCCCGCGCTGGCCACCGCGTGACCGTCTACAACCGCACCGCGGCCCGCGCCGAAGTCTGGGTGGCGCAGCACGCCGGCGAAGGCCTGTCCGCCGCGATGGCTCTGACGCCGCGCGAAGCGGCGCAGCAGGCGGACATCGTCTTCCTGTGTGTCGGCAACGACGACGATCTGCGCTCGGTCGTCCTGGGTGCGGACGGCGCGCTGGCGGGCCTGCGCCCGGGCGGACTGCTGGTCGACCACACCACCGCCTCGGCGGATGTGGCGCGCGAGCTGTCGGCACTGGCGGTGGCACAGGGCGGGCAGTTCATCGACGCGCCGGTGTCTGGTGGCCAGGCGGGCGCGGTCAATGGCGTGCTGACCGTCATGTGCGGCGGTGACGCAGCAGCGTTCGAGACGATGCGGCCGGTGGCGATGGCGTTTTCGCGCGCCATCGCGCTGCTGGGCGAGAGTGGTGCCGGCCAGCTCGCCAAGATGGTCAACCAGATCTGCATCGCCGGGCTGGTGCAGGGCCTGTCGGAAGCCATCGCCTTCGGCCAGAACGCCGGCCTCGACATGAAGCAGGTGCTCGACGTCATCGGCAAGGGCGCGGCACAGAGCTGGCAGATGGACAACCGCGGCAAGACCATGGTCGACGACCAGTTCGACTTCGGCTTTGCCGTCGACTGGATGCGCAAGGACCTGGGTCTGGTGCTGGACGAGGCGCGCCGCAATGGATCACGCCTGCCGGTGACGGCGCTGGTCGACCAGTTCTACGCCGAGGTGCAGGCCATGGGCGGCCGGCGCTGGGACACCTCCAGCCTGGTCCGGCGCCTGCGCTGAGCGGGCGCTTCGGGTCGCTGTTCAGCGGCCCTTGATGTTCCTGAGCTGCTCGGGCGTGATCACGTCGACCAGCCGCACCACTTTCACGGTGCCGGGCACGGCGCGGGCCAGTTCGATGGCCCGGGTGGCCTCTTCCTCGGTCACGCGGCCCATCAGGTAGACGACTCCCCGCTCGGCGACCACCGTGAAGGCGTTCGATGCCAGCCCGGCCGCGTCGACGAAGGTGGCCTTGATCTTGCCGACGAGCAGCAGGTCGCGCGAGCGCTCGCTGGTGGAGCTGGGCCACATCACGGCCAGATCGTTGACCACCGACTTCACGCCGTCGATCTTGCCGATGGCGGCCTCGATGGCAGCCTTGTCGGCTTCGTTGTAGACCTCGCCGGTCAGCAGCACCTGGCGCTGGTAGCTGGTCACATTGACGTGCGAGCGTTCCCCGGCCACGGAACGGATGCGCTGTCCGGCCTTGAGCTCGATCGTCTCGTCTTCCAGCTGCACGCCCGAGCTGCGCCGATCGGTCACCACCATCGCCCCGCCGACGGCCGCGCCCCCGACCAGCAGCGGCGCGCAGCCGGCCAGCGAGGTGCACAGGGCTGCTGCGGCGATCAGCGTCGACAGGGGGCGGGACAGGCGGGTGTGGTTCAGCGGCAATGCCATCAGGTCATTCTCCAAGCAGTGAAACATCGACCGCATCGCACAGGCAGTGGATCACCAGCAGGTGCACCTCCTGGATGCGGGCCGTGCGGTCGTGCGGGACGCAGATGTGGATGTCCCCTTCGTTCAGCGCGCCGGGCACCTTGCCGCCGCCCTTGCCCGTGAGGGCCACGACGACCATGTCCTTCTGGTGCGCCGCGTCGATGGCTTCGAGGATGTTGGCCGAATTGCCGCTGGTGGTGATGGCCAGCAGCACGTCCCCCGGCTGGCCCAGCGCCTGCACCTGCTTGGCGTAGATCTGGTCGAAGGCGTAGTCGTTGCCGATCGCCGTCAGGATGGAGGTGTCGGTGGACATCGACAGTGCGGCCAGCCCCGGGCGCTCGCGCTCGAAGCGGCCGACGAACTCGGCGGCGAAATGCTGTGCATCCCCCGCGGAGCCGCCGTTGCCGCACGCGAGGACCTTGCCCCCCGAGGTGATGGCGTTCAGCAGGACCTGGGCCGCATCGCTCACGGGGCGCGTGAGCACCTCCGCGGCGGCGTATTTCAGGTCGGCGCTGTCGAAAAACTGTTGCTGTATGCGTTGCTCAAGCATGGCCGATGATATTCCAGCCGGATGCACGTTCGATTTCAGCGTCTGATCCATGTGCATCAACCGCCATCAACCGGCATCGAAGGCCGCGATCAGCCACGTCAGCGTGTCGCCGTCGATGGCGACCACGTCGAACCGGCACGGCGGCCAGACCCGGCAATGGCGCTGCAGGTAGTGGCGTGCGGCAAAGATGATCCGCATCTGCTTGGACCGTGTCACGCTGGCGGCCGCGCCGCCGTGGTCGAAGCTGCCGCGCCGACGGACCTCGACGAACACCAGCGTGCCGTCACGGTCCCGGTCACGCATGATCAGGTCCACTTCACCGGCACGGGCAGATGGCCCGGCGGCGACCCGATAATTGCGCTGCAACAGCACGAGTCCCTGCTGTTGCAGATGCGCCAAGGCGCGGTCCTCGCCGGCATCGCCGACGTCCTTCCTGTCCCTGCGTTCTTCGCGATTGCTGCCCGTGAGTCTCGACACCATCGTTTCCCCCCTGATCCTGCAAGCTGCCAGCGCGGCCGCGGGGCACCAGCAGCACCCTGCCTCGGCACTGTATGTCGTCGCCACCCCCATCGGCAACATGGCCGACATGAGCCTGCGCGCCATCCACGTGCTGTCGCTCGTGGATGCCGTCGCCTGCGAGGACACGCGCGTCAGCGCCGGGCTGCTGCAGCGCCTGGGGCTGCACCGGCCGCTGATCGCGCTGCACGAGCACAACGAGGAGTCGGCCGCACCGCAGGTCATCGAGCGCCTGGCCCGCGGCGAGCGCGTGGCCTATGTCAGCGATGCGGGCACGCCGGCCATCTCCGATCCGGGCGCGCGGCTGGTGGCTGCGGTGCGGGCGGCGGGATTCCGCGTGGTGCCGCTGCCGGGTGCGAGCAGCGTGGTGACGGCGCTCAGCGCGGCGGGCGATGTGGCGGGCGGCGGGTTCCGCTTTGTCGGCTTCGTGTCGCCCAAGGCCGCGGCACGCGTGCAGGAACTGCGCGCGCTCGGCGGTGATCCGGGGACCTGCGTGCTGTTCGAGGCGCCGCACCGCATCGAAGCCCTGGCCGATGCGCTGGCCGAGGTGCTGCCGACCCGCCGCCTGACCGTCTGCCGCGAACTCACCAAGCAGTTCGAGGACATCCACACGCTGGACTGCGCCGCGTTCCCGGCCTGGCTGGCGGCGGACGCGGACCACCGGCGCGGCGAGTTCGTGCTGGTGCTGCACGCGCGTGGAGCCACCGAGGCGGCCCCGGACGACGCCAGCGCCGTCTCCACCGACCACCTGCTGCGCACGCTGATGGCCGAGTTGCCCCTCAAACAGGCGGTGTCGCTGACGGCCCAGGTGACGGGCAGTGCGCGCAATGCGTTGTATGAACACGCATTGGCGTTGCGCGATGCCGCCGGACACACGCCGCAGGCGCCAGAATCACCGGCCCCTGCCGCACCAGTCGAGGGGCCGCCGACGCGGCTGCCCGACCGGCGCGGCCGGGTTCGTCGCTGAATCGTGCACGCGTCGGGGGGCGTCGGGTCATGTCGGAATGGAAAGAAGAGCCGCAGATCACGGCAGATCGCGACACTGGACTGCAGCCTTGGTGGCGCGGGCTGGTGGTGGCGGCTGGCTGTGCGGCGCTGGCGGGCCTGTCGATCGCGCTGTCGTGCCGGGAGGTCGGCATGGCCACGCTCTGGTATGCGAATGCCTTCGGGGCGTGCTGCCTGCTGCAGTCGGGCCGCCGGGGCTGGTGGGCGACGCTGGCTGCACTGACCGGTGGACTGCTCTTCGCCAATGGCCTGGCCGGGGCGGACCTGCGCGCGGCCGTGCTGTATGCCGCACCCAATCTGGGCGAGATGGTGCTTGGTGGCTGGCTGCTGACCCGCAGCCCGGACTGGCGCCAGATCCACCGCAGCCCGCTGGCGGGCTGGCGGGTCTGGTGGCGGGCCGTGCTGCTGCCGGCGCTGTCCGGTGCGACGCTGGCCGTGCTGCTGCTGGGGGGCACCGGGGTGACTCCGCAGTCCGCCACGCAGCTCTGGCTGACCTGGTTCGAGGGCAGCCTGATCGGTACCACGGCACTGCTGCCGCTGGGGCTGTCGCTGCTCGTGCACCGGGAAGGCGGCGAGGGCGTGCGGTCGCTGGCCAGGCATCTGGTGACCGGGGAGACGGTGGCCCTGATGGGACTGTCCGTCGGTACCGTGGTGCTGGCCCTGCCGCATCTGCCGTTCCCGTTTGTCTACCTGGGGCTGCCGATGCTGGGGGCGGCCATGCGCCTGCGCTATCTGGACGTCGTGCTGCAGGTCTGGCTGGTCTCGCTGACCGTCGGGGCCACCATTGCCCGCGGTGGTCTGACGCTGCCCCCGGTCCATGGCGACTGGCAGACCCTGCTGCTGCACGTGCCCCTGCTCGCCGCGCTGCTGCCGCCGCTGCTGCTGGCCGCGGCGATGGAGTCGGCCCGCGGACGCCAGCGCGCGCTGGAACGTGAACGCGAGCGCCTGCGACAGCTCTACGAGCACACGCCCGCGATGCTGCATTCGATCGACACGGAGGGCCGCATCGTGGCCGTCAGCCAGCGCTGGCTGGAGCGCCTGGGCTATCCGGTCGACGAGGTGGTGGGGCGCCAGGCCACCGAATTCCTGGATGGACCGTCGCGCCAGCGGATGCTGCAGCAGGCCTGGCCGGTCCTGATGCGCACCGGCGAGATCCGCGACATCGAGTTGCGCATGGTGTGCCGGGACGGCCAGCTGGTCGATGTGCTGCTGTCCTCGACCGGCGAGCGCGACGCGCGCGGGCGCGTGGTCCGCTCGCTGGCCATCGTCGAGGACGTCACCCGCAAGCGGCTCGCCGAGCAGCTGGCGGTGCAGTTCCAGCGCATGTCGGTGATGCTGGCCAGCATCGGGGACGCGGTGATCGGTACCGACGAGCGGGGCTGCATCGTCAGCTTCAACCCCGCCGCGGTGGCGATGACCGGCTGGTCCGCCACGCAGGTGGTGGGCCAGTTCTATGGCACGGTCGTGCACCGGCGCGATCTGGACAGCGGGGAGCCGCTGCTTGATCCGGTGCTGTCCTGTCTGAGTGACGGGCACTGCGTCAATGGCCAGGCCGCCCGGCTGCAGCACCGGGACGGCAGCAGCCGCGTCATTCGCGAGACGATCACCCCGATGCGGGATCCGGACAGCGGCGCCCTGATCGGCGCGGTCGCGACCTTCCAGGACACGACCACCGCGCACGAACTCGCCCGCACGCTGGCGCGCCAGGCCCAGCACGACGCGCTGACCGGTCTGCCCAACCGCCTGCTGCTGCAGGACCGCCTGCAGCAGGCGCTGCAACTCGCCCGGCGCAGCGGGGGCTGTCTGGCGCTGATGTTCCTGGACCTCGACCACTTCAAGCAGATCAACGACCGGCAGGGCCATGACGTGGGCGACGAGCTGCTGCGCCAGGTCGCCGGCAGCGTGCTGGGTGCCGTGCGGGCCAGCGACACGGTCTGCCGGCTGGGTGGCGACGAGTTCGTGGTGCTGCTGCCGCAGATCGGCACGGCCGAAGACGCGGCCGAGGTGGCGCGCCACATCCTGGGGGGGGTGGCGCAGCCGTACCGGATCGGTGGGGCGAGTCTGCACGTCTCCTTCAGCATCGGCATCGCCGTCTTCCCCGACGATGGCGAGGACGAGGCCACGCTGATGCGCCGCGCTGACACCGCCATGTACCAGGCCAAGCGCGATGGCCGCAACGGGCTGCGTTTCCACCATGCACTGGACACCGGTCTTGGCGCACCCTGACGCCCGGCCGGCGGGGCGGCGTCGCCTGCTGCGGCAGGGGGCAGTCCTGCTGGCCAGTGGCGGGCTGGCGGGTGTGCAGGCGCAGGCGCCGCTGGCCACGGTGCGGGTGCCGCCGCTGTCGCCGCAGGTGCGGGTGCTGCGCAACGGGTTGCAGGTGGTGCTGCTGCCGGACGAGCCGGTCGCCGGGCGCGCCGGGTCGGGCACAGCCGCGCTCCAGGTCTGGTACCGGGTCGGGGGCAAGGACGACCCGCCCGGCCGCTCGGGCTTCGCGCACCTGTTCGAGCACATGATGTTCAAGCGCACCCGCCACCTCGCGGACGAGGCGTTCGACCGCCTGACCGAGGATGTGGGCGGCCAGAACAACGCCTTCACCACCGAGGACGCGACCGCCTACCTCAACGTCGTGCCGGCCAACCACGTCGAGCGCCTGCTCTGGGCCGAGGCCGAGCGCATGGCGCAGCTGCTGGTCACCGAGCCGCAGTTCCTCAGCGAGCGGGCGGTGGTGGCGTCGGAGTTCCGCCAGCGGGTGCTGGTCGATCCCTACGGCCGGCTCTTCAACGCCATGGCGCCCGCGCTGTGGCGGGTCCATCCCTACCGCAACCCGGTGATCGGCCGGGTCGAGGACCTGAACGCGGCCACCCTCGGCGATGTGCAGCGCTTCCACGCCACCTACTACCGGCCCGACAACGCCACGCTGATCGTGGCGGGCGACATCGACCCGTCCCGGATCCACGCCTGGGTGGACCGGTACTTCGGCCCGCTCACCGCACCGGACACCCCCGTGCCGCGGGTGTCGCTGCGGGAGCCGCGCCGCGAGCGCGGGCAGGGGCTCACCCTGTCCGCGCCCCAGGTGCCCGCGCCGGCGCTGGCGCTGCTGTGGCAGGCCCCGGCCGCGGCGCATCCGGATGCCGCGCCGCTGCGCGTGGCGGGCGCCTTGCTGGGGCAGGGGGATTCGTCCCGCCTCTCGGTCGGGCTGGTCGAGCAGGGCCGGCTGGCGCAGAGTGCGGGCTTCGGTGTCGATCTCCACGCCGACGCCGGCATGCTCAGCGCCTGGGCGATCGCCGCGGGCCCGTCCGTGGTCGGTGGCGATGCGCGCAGCGATCCCCGGCTGCCGCAGCTGGAAGCCGCGCTGCTGCGGGCGGTGCACCGGCTGGCCCACGGCAGCATCCCGATCGGCGAACTCGACAAGGTGCGCACGCAGTTGCTCACTGAGGCGCTGGTGGCGAGGCAGACGGCCGAGGGCCGTGCGCTGGCGGTCGGCTGGTCCATCGTGCGGCGGCAGGACGCGGGTGCGGTGGATGTGGAGCTGGCGCAGCTGCAGGCGGTCCGTGCCGAGGACGTGCAGCGCGTGCTGCGCACCCACGTGCTGGCCGCGCACGCGGTGGCGCTGCGCTACGTGCAGGGGCCGTCTGCGGCCGTGTCCGGCGGTCCGGCATGAAGCGGCGCACCTTCGGGGGCTGGCTGGTGCGTGGTGGCGCGGTGGCACTGGGTTCGGCTGCCAGCGGATGCGCTGCACCGGTGGCGCGTCCCCGTCCGACGGCTGCGGCCGGACCGCCGGCCACACGGGCCATCGACCGGCCGGCTGCCCCGCCGCCGCCACCGCTGCCGGAGCCCGGCCCGGCCTTGTCGCTGCAGGTGCCTGCGCGTTTCGAGGAGGTGGCGGGCGACAACGGTCTGACGCTGATCGTCTCGCCACGGCCAGGCTTGCCGCTGGCCAGCGTGGCGCTGCTGGTGCGCTGCGGACCGGCGTTCGATCCACCCGGTCGCCGGGGTTGTGCCGAGCTGCTGGCGCAACTGCTGACCCGGGGGGCGCTGCGGCACGGCCGCGCGGTCGATGGCGTGGGGCTGTCCCGGCAGGCCGAGGCGCTGGGCGGGGCTGTCTCCGTGCGCGTCGAGGAACGGCTGATCGCGCTGGAGATGACGGTGCTCACGCCCCGGATCCCGGCCGCGCTGGCGCTGCTGGCCGATCTGCTGCGCCACCCGCTGCTGGCCGCGGCGGACCTGCAGAGCGTGCGGTCGCAGATGCGCGATGCGCTGGCCCTGCGGCGGCAGGATCCGGCGGCACTCGCGGCGATGGTCGCGCACCGCACGGCCTGGGGGCCCGATGCCCGGGGCGAGGTCACCACGGCGGACAGCGTGATGGCCGTCCGGCGCGAGGATGTCGTGGCGCTGCACCGCCGCTGGGTGCGGCCGGACCGGGTGGCCGTGGTGCTGGCGGGGGACATTGATCTGGCCGGCGCGCGGGCGGTGGTCGGACCGGTGCTGGAGGACTGGCGCCTGGGCACGGAGCCACCGCCGGCCGAACCCCGCGAGGCCCCATCGGAGGCGCCGGCCCCGGTACTGGCACCGACCCTGCTGGTCCACCTGCCTGCTGCGGCCCAGAGCAGCGTGCTGCTGTGCACCCCGTTCGTCGGCACCGAGGCGCCCGACCACGCCATCGGAACCCTGGCGGTCGCCGTGATGGGCGCCGGCTACTCGGCCCGGCTCAACCAGGAGGTGCGCATCCGGCGCGGCCTGTCCTACGGGGTGAGCGGGCGGGTCGAGCAGCAGCGCCTGACGGGCCTGTTCATCGCGGCGGCACAGACCGGGCACGTCCATGCCGCCGCAGTGGCCGCGCTGATGCAGCGCCAGCTCCTCGGTCTGGCGCAGCAGCCGGTCACCCCGGCCGAACTGGCGGCACGCCGGGCCGCGCTGATCGGGGAGTTCGCCCGGCAGCTCGACACCACCAGCGGCATGGTCGCCCGCATCGGCGACGACTGGGCCCTGGGCGTCGCCTCCGGCCACCTCGCCCGCTGGTCGCAGCGGCTGGAGGCGGTCACTCCGGTCCAGGTCCAGGCGTTTGCCCGGCGGCACTGGACGCCGGAGCGCCTGCGCACGGTCATCGTCGGCCCCCTCGATCGCGTGTTCGCGGCGACGGCGCCGCCCCCGGGTGCCGTCCGGCTGGAGGCCTCCGCCCTGGTCCTCGACAGTCCGACGCTGCGCCGCTGAGCGTGTCCGGCGAGCGCTGTCATGGTTTGCCCCGACAATCTCCGCCTGTCCGATTCCTCTGCTGCCTGAGCCCAAGATGCTGCGCATAGCCCTCGTCACTCCCATGCTGCCCGTTCCGCACGACCAGACGCGGGGCCGCTACATCCACGAAACCGCCCGCTCGCTGGGCAAGCTCGCCACGGTGAAGACCTTCTTCCAGACGATGCAGTACCCGCGCATCCCCGGGTTCAAGCCGCGCAGCTTCATCTACGGCTCGGTCGGCCCGGACTACACGCTGGACGGCTGCGATGTCGAGGCCTTCACCTTTCCCGGCGTGCCGGTGGTCAGCCGCGGCTACAACGGCCACATCGCCAGCCTGGCGCTGACGCCGCGGGTGCGCCGCTTCAAGCCGGATCTGGTGCTGGCCTATTGGGTCTATCCGGACGGATTCGCTGCGATGCGCACGGCGCGGGCGCTGGGGGTGCCGTGCATCGTCGGCGCGCTGGGCTCGGACATCCATGTCCGCTCGGGCGTGAACGAGAAGATGACACGCCGCACCATCGGCGGCATCGACGCGCTGCTGACGGTGAGCGAGGCGATGCGCCAGTACGCGATCCGCGAGTTCGGCGCGCCAGCCGAGCGGGTCCACACCATCATCAACGGCTTCAACACCGCCGTCTTCAAGCCGCTCGACCAGCCGTCGCTGCGCGCGAAGTGGGGCGTGAAGCCGGACGAGAAGATGATCGTCTACGTCGGCCGCTTCGTCGAAGCCAAGGGCATGCGCGAGCTGATCACCGCCTTCCAGCAACTCGCCAAGGACGACCCGAAGGTGACGCTCGCCCTCGTCGGCGACGGCGTGATGAAGGCGGAGCTGATGGCGCTGGTGGCGTCGACCGGGCTGACCGAGCGCGTCCATCTGCCGGGTGGTCAGGCGCCCGAGCAGGTCGCCGAGTGGATCAACGCTGCCGACGTGCTGACGCTGCCGAGCTGGAGCGAGGGCTATCCGAACGTGGTGGTGGAGGGCGTGGCGTGCGGGCGTCCCGTGGTGGCGACCGACGTGGGCGGCACGCGCGAGATCCTGCATGCGGACAACGGCATCCTGATCCCGCCGAAGAACGCCGAGGCGCTGGCCAAGGCGCTGCGGCAGGCGCTCGACCAGCCGTGGGACCGCCCGGCGATCGCCGCGGCGATGAGCCGCACCTGGGACGATGTGGCGGTGGAGACGCTGGCGGTGTGCGAGCAGGTGGCCCGCGGCGCGCGCAGGCGCTGAGTGGCTCAGGCCGACGGCGGGTAGAAGGCCAGGGGCATCTGCCGCAGGCCCGGCCGGGCGAACAGGTAGCCCTGGAACAGCTCGATGCCTTCCTGGCGGAACCACCAGTACTCGGCCTCGGTTTCCACGCCTTCGGCGATGACGTCGATGCCCAGGTCGGTGCAGGTGCGGTGGATGCCGCGCACGATGGCCTGGCGCGGGCCGCGGCTCTCGATGCCGCGCACCAGCGACATGTCCAGCTTGATCGAGTCCGGCTGGAACTCGGCCAGCAGGTTCAGGCCCGCGTAGCCGGCCCCGAAGTCGTCGATCGCGAAGTGGACGCCGGAGCTGCGGTGGTTGTTGACCATCTCGGCGAACCGCTTCAGGTCGTCGATTATCTCGCCCTCGGTGATCTCCAGCGTGATGTGGTCGGCGCGCATGCCGCAGCGTTCGGCCATCTCCAGCGTGGAGGTGATGGCTTCTGCCGACAGGTCCAGGCTGCGCGGCATGAGGTTCAGGTTCAGGTTGCACGGACCACCGAGCATCGACGCCAGCCGGATGGCCTCGATGCGCAGCTGCAGGTCGAGCACATGCAGGTCCAGCGGCCCCACCTGGGTCAGCACCTGCCACGCCGGCTCGCCATTCGGGCCGCGCACAAGGGCCTCGTAGGACGCGATCTCGCCGCTGACCACGTTGACGATCGGCTGGAAGGCAAACGTGAACTGCGGCAGGCGGGTCATGGCAGCCACTGTGCCGGCGAGGGCAGATCGCGCGTCAGTGTCTCGAACTTCGGCGCGCCGATCAGCGGCCCCTGGAAGAGCGACACGCCTTCCTGCCGGAACCAGTCGTATTCGGCCGGGATGCACACGTGCCGGGCAATCACGTCGATGCCCAGGTCGTCGCAGGTCTGGATGATGCCCCGCGCAATGGCCTGGCGCGGTCCGTTCGAGGCGATGTCGCGCACCAGGTTCTCGTCCAGCGCGATGCTGTCGGGCTGGTAGGTCTCGACCTGGCTCAGGCCCGAGCGGCCGGCGCCGAAGTGGTCGACGCAGATCTTCAGGCCGGCACCGCGGTACTGCTGGATGATCGACGCGAAGGCGATCGGATCGCCGATCAGCTGGTCCTGGTCGATGGCGATGGTGATGCGGTCGGCCTCGATGCCGCACTGCGTGGCGGTGTCGAGCACCGAGCGCAGCGCCTGGGCCGCCTGGTCGGCGTGGTGGGCGCGCAGGCTCAGCGTCAGGCCGGTGGGCAGGGCCAGCCGGGCCGCCAGACCGATGGCGAGCACGCGGGCTTCCATGTCGAGCCGCGCGCGGTCCTGGGCGGTGTGGCACTGGTTCAGGGCAGCGTCGGGTGGGCCGCCATCCGGTCCGCAGACGATGGCCTCGTGCGAGACGATGGTGTGCTCGCTGGCGTCGTAGACGGGCTGGAAGGCGAACGAGATCGGTGGGCGCTCGCGCAGGGCCGGCTCGCGGCGGGCGGCCGATGCCGCCATCGAGGCGCTCGACAGGCGACTGCGCCAGCGGCCCTCCTTGAACGCGCCCAGCAGCTTCTTGGTGCGGCCCGAGTTGAGCCGGGTCAGGCAGGCGCCACCGGTGAAGAAGTCGTTGGCGCCGTCCAGATCGGCCAGCTCCTCGGCCGTGACCTCGGCGAAGCCCATGCTCCAGTCGCTGAAGGCGCGGCGCGGGATGGGCTCGCGGATGATGGTGACGATCTGGGTGTGGCGCGGGTCGGCCGAGATGGTGCGGAAGATGCCGTCCACGGCCTCCGGCTCACCTTCCAGCACCTGCAGGAAGCTGCCGTCGATGTGCAGCAGCATGCCGGTGACGGCCAGCGAGGCGTTCTTCTTTCGGGCCAGCGCGAGCAGCGCCGCGAGGTCTTCCGGGGTGAAGACCTGGGTGGCGGCGCTGCTGTAGATCAGGTGCATCAAGGCAGACATGTCGATCCTCGTGAAGTGCGTGTCGTGCGTGAAACGCAGGCTGCCGCCATCGTAAGTTCGAACTGCCTGGTACCGCCGTCCACGTCAATCCAGCGGACGGGTCTGCGGCGTGTTCTTGAACGCCGACCGCGCGTAGCCGAGTGCTTCGGCGCGGGCCAGGGCGGCTTCCAGATCGGCCGGCGCGATGGTGGGTGTGCGCGAGAGCACCCAGCCGAACTTGCGCGTCGGCTCGCCCACCAGCACCCAGCCGTAGTCCGCACCCCCGCCCAGCGCGAGGATCCAGTAGTCGCCGTAGAACGGCCGGAAGAAGCTCACCCGCAGCTTGGCGTTGCCACTGTCGGGGACGACTTTGGCGACGCCGGTGATGTCGTCGACCTTGCCATCGGCGGTGCGGCAGCGGTTGACGACCTCGATGTCGGCGCCGGTCTGGCGGTAGCGGGCCTGGGTGTCGGCCACGCACTGCTTCTGGAAGCGGTTGGGCAGCGAAGCGACTTCGTACCAGGCGCCGGCGTAGCGGGCCAGATCGACGGCGGGGACGGTGGGCAGCGGGGTGCTGGGGGTTGAGGCGCAACTGGCCAGCGTGGCCAGTGCCACCCCGGCGGTCAGTGCAGCGAAGCGCTTCATGTGCTGGTTCATCCTGCCATCCCTTGGTGTCGGAGCAAGGCGTCGATGTTCGGCTCGCGCCCACGGAACGCCTTGAAGTTGTCGATCGCATCCCGCGCGCCGCCTGCTTCCAGGATCTCGCGCCGGTAGCGGCGGCCCGTTTCCGGGTTCAGTACGCCTTCTTCCTCGAACGCGCTCCAGGCGTCCGCGCTCAGCAGCTCGGCCCACTTGTAGCTGTAGTAGCCGGCCGAGTAGCCGCCCGCGAAGATGTGCGAGAAGGTGTGCTGGAAACGGTTGAACGCGGGCGGCTTCATCACCGCCACCTCGCCGCGCACCTCGTCCACGATCTGCTGGACACGCGCGTCGCTGCCCGGTTCGGCGTGCAGGCGCATGTCGAGCAGCGAGAACTCCACCTGGCGCAGCGTCATCATCCCGCTCTGGAAGTTCTTGGCCGCCGTCATCTTGTCGAACAGCACGCGCGGCAGCGGCTCGCCCGTCTCCACATGGGCGGTCATGTGCTTGAGCACCTCCCACTCCCAGCAGAAGTTCTCCATGAACTGGCTCGGCAGCTCGACCGCGTCCCACTCCACGCCCGAGATGCCCGACACGCCCAGCTCGCTGACCTGCGTCAGCAGGTGGTGCAGGCCGTGGCCGAACTCGTGGAACAGGGTCTGCACCTCGTCGTGCGTGAGCAGCGCGGGCTTGTCGCCGACCGGCGTCGAGAAGTTGCAGACGAGGTGCGCGACCGGCGTCTGCAGCACACCGGTGTCCGGGCGCAGCCAGCGGCCCTTGACGTCGTCCATCCAGGCGCCCGGGCGCTTGCCGGGGCGGGCATACGGGTCGAGGTAGAACTGGCCGATGAGTTGCCCAGCGCGCTCGATGCGGTAGAAGCGCACCGACGGGTGCCAGACCGGCGCCGTGTCCGGGCGGATCGCCACCTCGAACAGCGTCTCGATGATGCGGAACAGGCCGTCGAGCACCTTCGGCTCGGTGAAGTACTGCTTCACTTCCTGGTCGCTGAAGGCGTAGCGGGCTTCCTTGAGCTTCTCGCTGGCGTAGGCGGAATCCCAGGATTGCAGGTCCGTCAGCCCCAGCTCGGTCGCCGCGAACTCGCGCAGCTCGGCCAGATCGCGCTCGGCATACGGACGGGCACGGCGGGCGAGGTCGCGCAGGAAGGTCAGCACCTGCGCCGGGCTTTCGGCCATCTTGGGCACCAGCGACACGTCGGCGTAGCTCGGGTAGCCCAGCAGCGTCGCCTCTTCCTGGCGCAGGCGCAGGAGTTCGGCCATCACCGGGCCGTTGTCGCGCTCGGCGGGGCCGGCTTCGCAGGCGCGGGTGACGTAGGCGGTGTAGAGCTGTTCGCGCAAGAGCCGGTTGTCGGCGTACTGCATCACCGGCAGGTAGACCGGCATGTGCAGCGTCAGCTTGTGGCCGTCCTTGCCTTCGGCTTCAGCGGCGGCGCGGGTGGCGGCCTTCACGTCGTCGGGCACGCCGGCCAGCTCGTCGGTCGTGGCGTAGTGCGTGAAGCTGTCGGTCGCGTCCAGCACATGCTCGGAGAACTTCTGGCCCAGGTCGGCCATCTGCTCCTGGAGCGCGGCGAAGCGGGCCTTGGCTTCGCCCTGCAGCTCGGCACCGGACAGCACGAAGTCGCGCAGCCAGTGCGACAGCGCCTGCTGGCGCGGGGCGCTCAGCGTCGCGGCCGACGGGCTGGCGGCGATCGCCTTGTACTTGGCGTAGAGCCGCTCGTCCGCGCCCTGGCGCGTATAGAACTCGGTGATGCGCGGCAGGTTCTCGTTGAACGCGGCGCGCAGTTCTGGCGTGTCCGCGACCCCCTTCAGGTGACCGACCGCCCCCCACGCACAGCCCAGCCGCTCGGTCGCCACCGACAGCACCTTCGACAGCGTGTCGTAGTCGGCCAGGGTGTCGGGTGCCACGGCGGTTTCGAGCGCCGCCTCGGCGTCGGTCAGCAGCACATCGAGGGCCGGCGTGACGTGCTCGGGCCGGATGGCGTCGAACAGGGGCAGCGGTTGGGCGCAGAGCAGGGGGTTCGTGGAGGTCGTGTCGGTCATGGTTATGGAGTGCGTTGGGCGGTGTGCCTCAGGCGGCGCTGGCAGCAGCGCGTTCCGCGGCTTCGATCGTGTTGACCAGCAGCATCGTAATGGTCATCGGCCCGACCCCACCCGGCACCGGGGTGATCCAGCCCGCCACTTGCCGAACGCCGTCGAAGTCCACGTCGCCGCAGAGCTTGCCTTCGTCGTTGCGGTTCATGCCCACGTCGATCACCACCGCGCCCGGCTTGACCATGTCGGCCGTCAGCACATTGCGCTTGCCGACCGCGGCGACCACGATGTCGGCCTGGCGCGTGTGGAAGGCCAGATCCTTGGTCCCGCTGTGGGTGACGGTGACGGTGGCGTTGGCGGCCAGCAGCATCATGGCCATCGGCTTGCCGACGATGTTCGAGCGGCCGATCACCACCGCGTGCTGGCCGCGCAGGTCCTTCATGCCGATCGACTCCAGCATCTTCATGCAGCCGTAGGGCGTGCAGGCCTTGAAGCCGACCTCGCCCACCATCAGCGCGCCGGCCGAGGCGATGTGGAAACCGTCCACGTCCTTCAGCGGCGAGATGGCCTCGATGACCTTGTGGTCGTCGATGTGCTTCGGCAGGGGCAGCTGGACGAGGATGCCGTGGATGCTCGGGTCGTTGTTCAGCGCGTCGATGCGGGCGAGCAGCTCGGCCTCGGTCATCGTCGCGTCGTACTTCTCCAGCACCGAGTGCAGGCCGCTGTCGGCGCAGGCCTTGACCTTGTTGCGCACGTAGACGGCGCTGGCCGGGTTCTCGCCGACGAGGACCACGGCCAGGCCGGGCGTCGTGCCGCGGGCCGTCAGGGCGGCGGCGCGTTGCGCCACTTCGGCGCGGAGTTGCTTGGACAGCGCGTTGCCGTCGATGAGCTGGGCGGGGGCGGTCATGGGCACAAGTTTCCTTGGAATGAAAAAGGCCGCTGGACAGCGGCCTTGCAGTGCGGGGTGGTGCGACGCGGGATCGGCCGGGTCAGGCCTTGGCTGCCGCGGCCGTGGCGCCGAGGGCGATCTTCAGCAGATCGGCCACGGTGTTGGCGTTGAGCTTTTCCATGATGTTGGCGCGGTGCGCCTCCACCGTCTTGATGCTGATGCCCAGGTCGTCGGCGATCTGCTTGTTCAGGCGGCCGGCGACGATGCGCTCCAGCACCTGCGCTTCGCGGGTCGTCAGGCGGGCGAGCAGGGCGTCGCGGCTGGCTTGCTCCTGGTGCGTCGAGAAGGCGCTGCGGGCGCGGTCGAGCATGCGCTCGACGAGGCCGACCAGCTCGTCTTCCTTGAAGGGCTTCTCGATGAAGTCTTCAGCCCCTTTCTTCATCGTCGTCACTGCCATCGGCACGTCGCCGTGGCCGGTGATGAAGACGATGGGCAGCGGGCTGCGGCGCTCCAGCAGGCGGTCCTGCAGCTCCAGGCCGCTCATGCCGTCCATGCGGATGTCAGCGACCAGACAGGCCACTTCGCGGGGATCGAAGCGCGACAGGAAGGCTTCGGCGGAGTCGAAGCACTTGACGCGGTAGTCCTTGCCTTCGAGCAACCACTGCAGCGAATCGCGCACTGCTTCATCGTCGTCAACGACGTAGACGGTGCCTTTTTTGGGGATCAGGCTCATGCGGGTTCAGTGGATTTCTGAGGTTTTGGAGGGATCGCCGGCGGTGCCGACGGGCAGCATGAAGGAGAAACGACACCCTGTGATGCTCTCGGCATTGTAGAGGTTCTCCGCCTTGATCCTGCCCTGGTGGGACTCGATGATCGCGCGGCACAGCGACAGCCCGATGCCCATGCCATCGGCCTTGGTGGAGAAGAAGGCCTCGTAGAGCCGGTGGTTGACGTCGTCTTTCAGACCCGGGCCCGCATCGGTCACGCTGAACTCGATCACGCCCCCCATTTCCGGGGTGTGCCGCGGCACGACACGCAGCTCGATCGTGCGCCGCTTGGGCGGCATCTGGGCGTTGTCGATGGCCTCGGCGGCGTTCTTCAGCAGGTTCAGCAGCACCTGCTCGATCAGGATCGGATCGACCTGCAGCACCGGCAGGCGCTGCGCCACATAGCTGTGGATCGCCACGTTGCGCCGGCGCAGCTCCAGCCCGGCCAGCTCCAGCGTGTCGTCGACGATGTCGGCGGCGCGGGTGGCCTGGCGCTGGGGCTCGCTGCGTTTCACGAACTGCCGGATGCGGTGGATGATCTGGCCGGCGCGCTGGGCCTGCTTCGAGGTCTTTTCCAGCGCGGAGACGAGGTCTTCCTCTTTCAGCGTTCCGGCGCGCAGCCGCGTCAGCATGCCGCTGCAGTAGTTGTTGATGGCGGCCAGCGGCTGGTTCAGCTCGTGGGCCACCGAGGAGGCCATCTCGCCCATCGTCACCAGCCGGCTGGTGGCCTGGGCGCGCTCGATCTGGTGGGCGGTCTGCTCTTCCATGCGCCGGCGCGCGGTGATGTCGGTGGCGATGAGCATCTGCGCCAGCCGGCCGTCGGTCCATTGCAGGTAGCGGGCGCGCACGTCGAACCACTTCTGCTGCAGGTCGATGAAGACCTCGCGCGCATCGGCGCCCGCATCTTCCAGGTCGGCGGTGGGCAGGCCGGTCATGCCGTCGATGGCGTCGCCGAGCTCGTCCACGGACTTGGGCGGGCGTCCGGCCAGCAGGGTGTGCCAGTGGGCGTCGCCGCCGAACCAGAGCCGGTAGGTGCGGTTGGCGAACAGCAGCTCGCCGGTCTGCACCGACAGCACCGACACGGCCGCGTCCAGCCCTTCGAGCACGGTGGTGAAGCGCTCGTGCGAGGCGGTGAGCTGGTCGCGGATGCGCTTGGCCTCGGTGATGTTGGTCATCGAGGTCATCCAGCCGGTCTGGTGGCCGCGCGAGTCGATCAGCGGCGAGACGTACATGCGCGAATCGAACTGCGTGCCGTCCTTGCGCTGCACCCGCACCTCGATGCCGCCCGCGGGGCTGCGGCCGGCCAGTTCCTGCTGGAGCAGGCGCGAGCTTTCTTCCATGCGCTCGGGCGGCCAGTGCGGATAGGGGGGCATCCGGCCGATCAGCTCCGCCTCGGTGAAGCCGGTCATGGCGCAGAAGGCGGGGTTGACATAGGTGATGCGGCCGTCCTTGTCCATCGCGCGCATGCCGGTGAGCATGGAGTTCTCCATCGCCCGGCGGAAGTTGGTCTCCTGCACCAGCGCGCCCTGGATCTGCAGCCGCCGGCGCATGTGGCGCCAGGTGCCGAACAGCATCCACAAGGTCAGCGCCGACAGGGCCAGCACCATCCAGAACAGCGTGTTGCCGACCAGGCCCACCGAGGTCCGGTAGCCCTCGCCACGCAGCGTCACGCCGTGGTCCACCGGGGCGAAGGGCACGGTGTAGGTCAGGCCCGGGCTGGGTCGGCCGGGCCGGCCGCTCACGGTGCTGACCATCACCTCGTCCTCGGCATCCAGCAGCGAGATGACCCGGCGGCGCGACACCTCGGCCGGCACGAAGTAGCGCAGCAGCGAATCGATGGCGTATTCGGCCACCAGCGTGCCGGCGAAGTTGCCGTGGTCGATCAGCGGCACGTGCACCTGGAAGACGATCAGGCGGTCCGCGTGCCGGAAGGGGCGCGAATACACCGGCAGGCGCGTTTCTCTGGCGTCGGTGAAGGCGTCCAGCGTGGCGCGCTGGCGCGGCTCCTCGGTCTGGTCGCTGGTGCCGGGTGTGCCCAGGCGCGGCATGGCTGCCACCAGATCGGGCGAGACGTGGCGGGCCACGACCTGCCGGTTCTGCGACAGCCAGGTCAGGCTGACCATTTCCGGGCGCTCGCGCACGAGGGCCTCGGCCTGACCGAGCAGCTGATCCCGGTCGATCGTGTGCGTGACCACCTCGCGCGCCAGCCGCACGAGCTGCTCCTGGTTGTCGATCAGGCGCAGGCGGATCTGCTGCTGCACCAGTTCGGCATCGCGCTTGACGGACTCGACCTCCCGGTCGATTTCTTCAGTCCGCAAATACCAGAATGCCGCGATGATGGCCGCGAGAAAGAGCAGCACCGACAGCAGGGGCCCCAGCGTGGCCATGCGATCCTGACGCGAAGGTGACTGGCGGCGCCACCAGGACCACAGGCGCCGCAGCGGTCGGGTTCGGCCGCCCAGCGCGGGCGGACGGTTGGGAAGAGACAGAGGCATCCGGGAATTATCGTTGCGGCCAGCCTGCGGCTGAATTGCCGTAAATGCCCCTGCGTATTTCACATAATGAAAACGTTGCGCGCCATTTGAAATCTGTCGCCCAATGTGCGAGACTTCCGCCCCATACCCCGATGGAGGGGTGCAACTGGACGCCGATTCAGATGGGAATCGACGCTCAACCCCCTGACGCTGCAGAACGAGGAGACACCATGTCTGCAATTCCCCAAGGCCTGCCCGGTGCAGCCAACCCCGACTCCGATCCCCAGGAAACCCGCGAGTGGCTGGATGCCCTGTCCGCGGTCATCCAGGCCGAAGGTGGCGAGCGCGCCCACCAGCTGCTGGAGCAGCTGCTGGAACACGCGCGAGAGAGCAGCATCGACATGCCGTTCTCGGCCAACACCGGCTACGTGAACACCATCGAGGCGGACCAGGAAGAGCGCTGCCCCGGCAACATCGAGATCGAGGAGCGTCTGCGCGCCTACATGCGCTGGAACGCGATGGCGATGGTCGTGAAGGCCAACCGCCACAACCCGGAAGACGGCGGCGACCTCGGCGGCCACATTGGCTCGTTCGCGTCGCTGGCCCACATGTTCGGTGCCGGCTTCAACCACTTCTGGCACGCCGAGAGCGAGAACCACGGCGGTGACTGCCTCTACATCCAGGGCCATGTGTCGCCCGGCGTCTACGCCCGCGCCTACCTGGAAGGCCGCCTGACCGAAGAGCAGCTGCTCAACTTCCGCCAGGAAGTCGACGGCAAGGGCCTCTCCAGCTACCCGCACCCGAAGCTGATGCCCGAGTTCTGGCAGTTCCCGACCGTCTCGATGGGCCTGGGCCCGCTGATGGCGATCTACCAGGCCCGCTTCCTGAAGTACCTGCACGCCCGCGGCATCGCCAACACCGAGAACCGCAAGGTCTGGGTCTTCTGCGGCGACGGCGAAATGGACGAGGTCGAGTCGCTCGGCGCGATCGGCCTGGCGGCCCGCGAGAACCTCGACAACCTGGTGTTCGTCATCAACTGCAACCTGCAGCGCCTGGACGGCCCGGTGCGCGGCAACGGCAAGATCGTCCAGGAACTCGAAGGCGAGTTCCGAGGCGCCGGCTGGAACGTCATCAAGCTGCTGTGGGGCAAGGAGTGGGACGCGCTGCTGGCCCGTGACAAGGACGGCGCGCTGCGCAAGCTGATGATGGACACGCTGGACGGCGACTACCAGTCCTTCAAGGCCAACGACGGCGCCTACGTGCGCAAGAACTTCTTCGGCAAGGACCCGCGCACGCTGGAAATGGTCGCCAAGATGTCCGACGACGACATCTGGAACCTCAAGCGCGGCGGCCATGATCCGCAGAAGGTCTACGCGGCCTACCACGCTGCGGTCCACCACAAGGGCCAGCCGACGGTGCTGCTGATCAAGACCGTCAAGGGCTTCGGCATGGGCAAGGTCGGCGAGGGCAAGAACACCGTCCACCAGACCAAGAAGCTGATCGACGAGGACATCAAGGCCTTCCGCGACCGCTTCAACATCCCCGTGCCGGACAGCGAGCTGGCGAACATCCCGTTCTACAAGCCCGCCGACGACACCCCGGAGATGCAGTACCTGCACGCCCGCCGCAAGGCGCTGGGCGGCTACCTGCCGCACCGCCGCACCAAGGCCGACGAGAGCTTCACCGTGCCCTCGCTGGAGACCTTCAAGGCCGTGATCGAGCCGACCGCCGAAGGCCGCGAGATCTCGACGACCCAGGCCTATGTCCGCTTCCTGACGCAGCTGCTGCGCGACAAGGCCCTCGGCCCGCGCGTGGTGCCGATCCTCGTCGACGAGGCGCGCACCTTCGGCATGGAAGGCCTGTTCCGCCAGGTCGGCATCTACAACCCCGCTGGTCAGAACTACACCCCGGTCGACAAGGACCAGGTGATGTACTACCGCGAGGACAAGGCCGGCCAGATCCTGCAGGAAGGCATCAACGAGGCCGGCGGCATGTCGAGCTGGATCGCCGCGGCCACCAGCTACAGCACGTCGAACCGGATCATGGTCCCGTTCTACGTCTACTACTCGATGTTCGGCTTCCAGCGCATCGGCGACCTGGCCTGGGCGGCGGGCGACATGCAGGCGCGCGGCTTCCTGCTGGGCGGCACGTCCGGTCGGACCACGCTGAACGGCGAAGGCCTGCAGCACGAGGACGGCCACAGCCACATCCTCGCCGGCACCATCCCGAACTGCATCAGCTACGACCCGACCTTCGCCCACGAAGTCGCGGTGATCATGCAGGACGGCCTGAAGCGCATGGTCGAGAAGCAGGAAAACGTCTTCTACTACCTGACGCTGCTGAACGAGAACTACCCGATGCCCGGCCTGACCGCCGGCACCGAGGCGCAGATCATCAAGGGCATGTACCTGCTCGAAGAGGGTGCCGAGGCGGTGACGCCGCGTGTCAACCTGCTGGGCTCGGGCACGATCCTGCGTGAATCGATCGCCGCGAAGAAGCTGCTGGAAGAAGAGTGGGGCGTGGCCGCCAACGTCTGGAGCTGCCCGAGCTTCAACGAGCTGGGCCGCGACGGCCAGGCCGCCGAGCGCTACAACCTGCTGCACCCGATGGAGCCGGCGCAGGTGCCCTTCGTCACGCAGCAGCTGCAGCCGCACGCCGGTCCGGTCATCGCCTCGACCGACTACATGAAGGCCTACGCCGAGCAGATCCGCGCCTTCGTCCCGAAGGGCCGCGCCTACAAGGTGCTGGGCACCGACGGTTTCGGTCGCAGCGACTTCCGCTCCAAGCTGCGCGAGCACTTCGAGATCAACCGCCACTACATCGTCGTCGCTGCCCTGCGTGCGCTGGCCGATGAAGGCACGGTGCCGGTCGCCAAGGTCGCCGAAGCGATTGCCAAGTACGGCATCAAGGCCGACAAGATCAACCCGCTGTACGCCTGACCGTACGCCAGCATTTCCAGTACACGGAGACACGACATGGCATTGATCGAAGTGAAAGTCCCGGACATCGGCGACTTCAAGGACGTGGCGATCATCGAGGTGCTCGTCAAGGTGGGTGACACCATCAAGGCGGAGCAGAGCCTGCTGACGGTGGAGTCGGACAAGGCCTCGATGGAGATTCCCTCGTCGC
This sequence comes from Sphaerotilus montanus, assembly GCF_013410775.1. NCBI lineage: Bacteria > Pseudomonadati > Pseudomonadota > Betaproteobacteria > Burkholderiales > Sphaerotilaceae > Sphaerotilus > Sphaerotilus montanus. The sequence goes on from NZ_JACCFH010000001.1 coordinate 3,120,169, forward strand.
ACGCCGGCGTGGTGAAGGAACTCAAGGTCGCGCTGGGCGACAAGGTGAACGAAGGCAGCGTGGTGGTGATGCTGGAGGTGGCCGGCGCGGCCGCTGCGGCGCCCGCTCCCGCTGCTGCGCCGGTGGCAGCGCCTGCCGCCGCTCCGGTGGCAGCACCCGCACCGGCTCCGGCCGTGGCGGCGGTGGCTGCCGCGGGTCCGGTCGAGGTGTTCGTGCCCGACATCGGTGACTTCGACGAAGTCGCGGTCATCGAGCTGATGGTCAAGGTCGGCGACACGGTCAAGGCCGAGCAGAGCCTGATCACGGTCGAGTCCGACAAGGCGTCGATGGAGATTCCGTCGAGCCACGCGGGCGTGGTGCGCGCACTGAAGGTCGCGCTGGGCGACAAGGTGAAGAAGGGCTCGCTGATCGTCGTGCTCGACGGCGTGGCGGGTGCGGCTGCACCGGCCGCTCCGGCGGCGGCGCCGGCGCCGGTGGCCGCGCCGGCGGTTGCCGCGGCCGTGCCCGCTGCCGCACCGGTGGCGGCTCCCGCTGCTGCCGTGGCGGCGGTGCCGGCGCACGACCCGACCGTGCAGAAGTTCGACCTCCCGCACGCCTCGCCGTCGATGCGCAAGTTCGCCCGCGAACTGGGCGTGCCGCTGGCCGAGGTCAAGGGCTCCGGTCCGAAGGGCCGCATCACCGAGGCCGACATCCAGGGCTTCGTGAAGGGCGTGATGGCGGGTGCCGTGCAGACGGCGGCCCAGAAGGCTGCAGCGCCCGCACCGGCTCCGGCCGCGGCGGCTGGTGGCGCCTTCCCGGGCCTGCTGGCCTGGCCGAAGGTGGACTTCGCCAAGTTCGGCCCGGTCGAGCGCAAGGACCTCTCGCGCATCAAGAAGATCTCGGGCGCCAACCTGCACCGCAACTGGGTCGTCATCCCGCACGTCACCAACCACGACGACGCGGACATCACCGACCTCGAAGCCTTCCGCGTGGCGACGAACAAGGAAAACGAGAAGTCCGGCGTCAAGGTCACGATGCTGGCCTTCATGATCAAGGCGGCGGTCGCGGCACTGAAGAAGTTCCCCGAGTTCAACTCCTCGCTCGACGGCGAGCAGCTGGTGCTGAAGAACTACTTCCACATCGGCTTCGCGGCGGACACGCCCAACGGCCTGGTGGTCCCGGTCATCAAGGACTGCGACAAGAAGGGCATTGTCCAGATCAGCCAGGAGATGGGCGACCTGGCCAAGAAGGCACGCGACGGCAAGCTGGGTCCGGCCGACATGAGCGGCGCCTGCTTCACGATCTCGTCGCTGGGCGGCATCGGTGGCCGGTACTTCACGCCGATCATCAACGCGCCGGAAGTCGCGATCATGGGCGTCTGCAAGAGCCAGATCGAGCCGAAGTGGGACGGCAAGCAGTTCCAGCCGCGCCTGATGCTCCCGCTGTCGCTGTCATGGGACCACCGTGTCATCGACGGCGCGTCTGCCGCCCGCTTCAACGTCTACTTCGCATCGCTGCTGGCGGACTTCCGCCGCATCGTGCTGTGATCGGAAGGAACTGACATGGCATTGATCGAAGTACAAGTCCCCGACATCGGCGACTTCAAGGACGTGGCGATCATCGAGCTGCTGGTGAAACCCGGCGACACGGTGAAGGCCGAGCAGAGCCTGATCACGGTCGAATCCGACAAGGCGTCGATGGAAATTCCGTCGAGCCATGCGGGCGTGGTCAAGGAGCTGAAGGTTGCCATCGGCGACAAGATGAACCAGGGCAGCGTGATCCTGGTGCTGGACAGCGCGGATGCGGCGGCTGCTGCCGCAGCGCCGGCCCCGGCACCTGCTGCAGCGGCTCCGGTCGCGGCGCCGGCTCCGGTGGCGGTCGCCGCTGGTCCTGCCGGCAGCTACAGCGGCGCGGCCGATGTCGAGTGCGATTTGCTCGTGCTCGGCGCCGGCCCCGGCGGCTACTCGGCGGCGTTCCGCGCGGCCGACCTGGGCCTGAAGGTCGTCATCGTCGAGCGTTATGCGACGCTGGGTGGTGTCTGCCTGAACGTCGGCTGCATCCCGTCGAAGGCGCTGCTGCACGTCGCGGCCGTGATGGACGAGGTGTCGCACCTGGGTGACCTGGGCGTCGAGTTCGGTGCCCCGAGCCTGAACATCGACAAGCTGCGTGGCCACAAGGACAAGGTCATCGGCAAGCTGACCGGCGGCCTCGCCGCGATGGCCAAGATGCGCAAGGTCACCACCGTGCGCGGCGTCGGCCAGTTCCTCGACCCGTACCACGTCCAGGTCGAAGAGACCACGGGCGCGGGCACGGAGCGCGCGGGCGGTGCCAAGGTCGTCAAGTTCAAGCACGCCATCATCGCGGCGGGCTCGCAAGCCGTGCGCCTGCCGTTCTTCCCGCAGGATGAGCGCATCGTCGACTCGACCGGGGCGCTCGCGCTCAAGGCCGTGCCGAAGAAGATGCTCATCGTCGGCGGCGGCATCATCGGCCTCGAAATGGGCACCGTCTACAGCACGCTGGGCGCCCGCCTGGACGTGGTGGAGATGCTCGACGGGCTGATGCAGGGCGCGGACCGCGACCTCGTCAAGGTCTGGCAGAAGATGAACGCCAAGCGCTTCGACAACATCCTGTTGAAGACGAAGACCGTCGGCGCCGAAGCCTCCCCCGAAGGCATCAAGGTGCAGTTCGAGGGGCTGGACGGCACGAAGTCGGAAGGCGTCTACGACCTGGTGCTGCAAGCTGTGGGCCGCACGCCCAATGGCAAGAAGCTCGCGGCTGACAAGGCGGGTGTGGCCGTGACCGATCGCGGCTTCATCAACGTCGACATCCAGATGCGCACCAACGTGCCGCACATCTTCGCCATCGGCGACATCGTCGGGCAGCCGATGCTGGCGCACAAGGCGGTGCATGAGGCGCACGTCGCGGCGGAAGTCATCGCCGGCACGCTGCAGGGCAACAAGGAACTGGCCTCGGCTGCGTTCAACGCCCGCGTGATCCCGAGCGTGGCCTACACCGATCCGGAAGTGGCGTGGGTCGGGCTGACCGAGGACCAGGCGAAGGCGCAGGGGATCAAGGTCAAGAAGGGCCTGTTCCCGTGGACGGCGTCCGGTCGCGCGATCGCCAACGGCCGCGACGAAGGCTTCACGAAGCTGCTGTTCGACGATTCACCCGAGGCCCACGGCCACGGCAAGATCCTCGGCGGCGGCATCGTCGGCACGCACGCGGGCGACATGATCGGCGAGATCGCGCTGGCGATCGAGATGGGCGCGGACGCGGTGGACATCGGGAAGACGATTCATCCGCATCCGACGCTGGGTGAGTCGATCGGGATGGCGGCTGAGGTCGCGCACGGCAGTTGTACGGATCTGCCGCCGAGCAAGAAGTAAGGCGATCCGTCATACCCGCGAAAGCGGGTACCCACGCAGCGCTTCAACGTCTGCGAAGAAAAGCCCGATCGGTGTGAGCCGGTCGGGCTTTTTGCCATTTCTGTACTGAATCGGCGTGCAGAGCCAAGATCGTGCGTAGGTACACTTTTCTGCATCAGCCGCCGCAACACCAAGGGAGATCCTGTGAACGAACAAATAGCCTTCGAAACGTATCCGTCCGGCCAAGTCACATTGAATGGTGAGGGCCGTGCGAGGATGCTTGTGTCCACGAACAAATGCGTGGACACATGGACACTTCTCAAATCGGAACCCAAGACGTTGCTGCAGCGGCCAAGCGACGCTGGCGGCGGCATTCTCCGGAATTCAAGGCGCGAGTGATCGAGCTGGCGCGGCAGCCTGGCGCATCGGTGGCGGCCGTAGCGCTGGCCAACGGCCTGAACGCCAACATGCTGCGCCGCTGGGTCCATGAAGCGGCGGCCGGCGGTGGCGCCTCGAAGGCCACAGCCACCAGCGTTGCGCCGGCGTTGGCGGGCTTCGTGCAGTTGCCGATGCGCGAAGCCGAGCATCACGCCGTGCTCGATGCCCAGCCGGTGCCGCCGACGGTACCCCGGCCCCCCGACATCACGGTGGAGATCCACCGCGGGGGCACCACGGTGAACGCCAGGCTGCCCATGGATGAGCGCAGCGCCGCGTGGCTGCGCGAGGTGCTGGGATGATCCGCGTCGATGCGGTGTGGCTGGCCGTGCAACCCCTGGACATGCGCCTGGGCACTGAAGCCGCGCTGGCCCGTGTGGTCGGCGTCTTCGGCGCCGCACACCCGAACCATGCCTACCTCTTCGCCAACCGGCGCGCCAACCGCATGAAGGTGCTGGTACACGATGGCATCGGGGTGTGGCTGGCGGCCCGGCGGCTGAACGCCGGCAAGTTCGTCTGGCCTGCCGACGCCGCGAGTACGCTGCAACTGACGCGTCCGCAGCTCGATGCCCTGGTGCTGGGTCTGCCTTGGCAGCGCCTGGGCGATGCGGGAATCATCCGCGTGATCTGAGCGGTTGCTGGCGTCATCGGCAATTGCCGAATGTGCCGATGCGCGAGGCACTCGGGCGCGGCAAGATGGCCGCCCATGATCAGCGCACAGCAACTGGACGCACTGGACCCGCCCACGCGGCAGGCGATGCTGTCGCTGTTGTCCGAACTGAAGGCCGAACTCAGCGCCAAGGACGCCCTGATCGCGCAACGCGACCGCGAAGCCGCCTTCAAGCAGGCGCTGATCGACAAGCTCACGCACGAGATGGCGGTGCTCAAGCGGCTGAAGTTCGCCGCCACCAGCGAGCGCTTCGCCAGCACCCTGGCGCCCGAGCAGAAGAGCCTGCTGGAGGAGACGCTGGACACCGACCTGGCCGAACTCGAACGGGAGATCGAGCGCGAGCAAGGCCTGGGTGACGACAAGGCCAAGGACAAGACCGGGAAGAAGACCCCCAAGCGCACCCCTCTGCCACCGCACCTGCCGCGCCACGACGTGCCGCACGAGCCGGCCGACACCCACTGTGGCTGCGGCCAGCCGATGCAGCGCTTCGGCGAGGACGTGGCCGAACGGCTGGACTACCAGCCCGGCGTGTTCAGCGTGGAGCGCCATGTGCGCGGCAAGTGGGCGTGCCGCTGCTGCGAGAAGATCGTGCAGGCGCCAGTGCCGGCCCACGTCATCGACAAGGGCATCCCCACGGCCGGTCTGCTGGCACACCTGCTGGTGGCCAAGTTCATGGACCATCTCCCGCTGTACCGGCAAGAGCACATCTTCGAGCGCGCCGGCCACCTGATCTCGCGCTCGACCCTGGCGCAGTGGATCGGCGAGTGCGGCGCGCAACTGCAGCCGCTGGTGCAGGCACTGGCCGACGAACTGCGCCGCCATGTCGTGCTGCACGCTGACGAGACGCCGGTGGCGATGCTCAAGCCGGCGCACCTGCGCGACGGCAAGACCCATCGTGCCTACATCTGGTCGTACTGCACCACGAGCGCGAACCCGACCAAGGCGGTGGTGTTCGAGTTCAGCGAGGGCCGCGGCGGCGAGAACGTGCGCGCATTCCTCCAGCTCGATACCCCGCAGGCCTGGCAGGGCACGCTGGTCACCGACGGCTTCAGCGGCTACACCGCCTGCTTCGACAAAGGAGTGACCTCGGCGCAATGCATGGCGCACGCCCGCAGGAAGTTCAACGACCTGTGGGCCAACCACCGCAGCCAGGTGGGCCGCAAGGCGTTGCGCTACTACCAGTGCCTGTTCAGGATCGAGCGCGAGATCGAAGCCCTGCCCAGCGGCGAGCGGCGACGCATCCGGCAACGCAAGTCACGCCGGGTGTTGGCCCTTTTCCACCGCTGGCTGCTGGCGCAGCGGCAACTGGTGCCGCCCGGTTCGGCCACGATGAAGGCCATCGACTACAGCCTCAAGCGCTGGAAGGAACTCACCCGCTTCGTCGAGGACGGCGACGTGCCGATCTCGAACAACTGGGTGGAGAACCACATCCGGCCGATTGCCATCGGCAGGTCGAACTGGTTGTTCGCCGGCAGCCTGCGGGCGGGCAAGCGGGCCGCGGCCATCATGAGCCTGCTGCACTCGGCGCGCATCAACGGGCATGAGCCCTATGCGTACTTCAAGGATGTGCTCGAACGGCTGCCAACGCATCCGGCCAGCCGGATCCGGGAGTTGCTGCCGCATCGCTGGTCGCCTGCTTCCTGAACGGGAGCATCCGCTTCGTGTCGGCTGTCAGGGATGACTTGGCCGGACGGATACGATGATGGTTTCTGCGCAGGCAACATCTACACGGTTTGGATACAGCCGCGTGCTCACCAGGTGTCCGGCCCATTCACAAGGGACTGAGTAACGGTTACGTGCCACCGCGACCAAGCAGGTGCTACTGACTCGCGCAGGCTTCTCCACATAGCCATCGAACAGAACAGGCATCGACATGAGGTGCGGCCGCTCCAGTTCCAGCATCTCCGCCACCGTGAACTGCTTGTGGATCGGATGTACCGTATCCGCCCAGATGGAGTGGCACCGCTCCCCAAGCCAGGCGTTGAGTTCGGCGAATGATCCAAAGCGTCTGGTGCCCGCCTCAATCCAGATTCGCCTGCGACTGTCCTGAACGTTCTTCTCCACCACGCCCTTCTCCCAGCCGGAAGCAACGTTGCAGAAATCCGGGTCAAACAGGTAGTGGCTGCACATGGCCGAGAAGCGCGCGTTGACAATGCGGCCCTTGCCCTTCTTTACCTTGTCCACTGCTGTCTTCATGTTGTCGTAGATGCCACGCCTGGCAACCCCGCCCAATGCATGGAATGACCGGGTGTGCGCATCGAACAGCATCTCGTGCCCCTGACCGGGGTAGGCCACCAGCCAGAAGGCACGACTGGCACACAGCTTTAGATGCGCCACCTGCATCTTGTAAGTATCCGTCCGGCCAAGTCATCCCTGACAGCCAACACGAAGCGACACCCCCGTTCAGGAAGCAGGCGACCAGCGATGTGGCAGCAGCTCCCGGATCCGGCTGGCCGGATGCGTTGGCAGCCGTTCGAGCACATCCTTGAAGTACGCATAGGGCTCATGCCCGTTGATGCGCGCCGAGTGCAGCAGGCTCATGATGGCCGCGGCCCGCTTGCCCGCCCGCAGGCTGCCGGCGAACAACCAGTTCGACCTGCCGATGGCAATCGGCCGGATGTGGTTCTCCACCCAGTTGTTCGAGATCGGCACGTCGCCGTCCTCGACGAAGCGGGTGAGTTCCTTCCAGCGCTTGAGGCTGTAGTCGATGGCCTTCATCGTGGCCGAACCGGGCGGCACCAGTTGCCGCTGCGCCAGCAGCCAGCGGTGGAAAAGGGCCAACACCCGGCGTGACTTGCGTTGCCGGATGCGTCGCCGCTCGCCGCTGGGCAGGGCTTCGATCTCGCGCTCGATCCTGAACAGGCACTGGTAGTAGCGCAACGCCTTGCGGCCCACCTGGCTGCGGTGGTTGGCCCACAGGTCGTTGAACTTCCTGCGGGCGTGCGCCATGCATTGCGCCGAGGTCACTCCTTTGTCGAAGCAGGCGGTGTAGCCGCTGAAGCCGTCGGTGACCAGCGTGCCCTGCCAGGCCTGCGGGGTATCGAGCTGGAGGAATGCGCGCACGTTCTCGCCGCCGCGGCCCTCGCTGAACTCGAACACCACCGCCTTGGTCGGGTTCGCGCTCGTGGTGCAGTACGACCAGATGTAGGCACGATGGGTCTTGCCGTCGCGCAGGTGCGCCGGCTTGAGCATCGCCACCGGCGTCTCGTCAGCGTGCAGCACGACATGGCGGCGCAGTTCGTCGGCCAGTGCCTGCACCAGCGGCTGCAGTTGCGCGCCGCACTCGCCGATCCACTGCGCCAGGGTCGAGCGCGAGATCAGGTGGCCGGCGCGCTCGAAGATGTGCTCTTGCCGGTACAGCGGGAGATGGTCCATGAACTTGGCCACCAGCAGGTGTGCCAGCAGACCGGCCGTGGGGATGCCCTTGTCGATGACGTGGGCCGGCACTGGCGCCTGCACGATCTTCTCGCAGCAGCGGCACGCCCACTTGCCGCGCACATGGCGCTCCACGCTGAACACGCCGGGCTGGTAGTCCAGCCGTTCGGCCACGTCCTCGCCGAAGCGCTGCATCGGCTGGCCGCAGCCACAGTGGGTGTCGGCCGGCTCGTGCGGCACGTCGTGGCGCGGCAGGTGCGGTGGCAGAGGGGTGCGCTTGGGGGTCTTCTTCCCGGTCTTGTCCTTGGCCTTGTCGTCACCCAGGCCTTGCTCGCGCTCGATCTCCCGTTCGAGTTCGGCCAGGTCGGTGTCCAGCGTCTCCTCCAGCAGGCTCTTCTGCTCGGGCGCCAGGGTGCTGGCGAAGCGCTCGCTGGTGGCGGCGAACTTCAGCCGCTTGAGCACCGCCATCTCGTGCGTGAGCTTGTCGATCAGCGCCTGCTTGAAGGCGGCTTCGCGGTCGCGTTGCGCGATCAGGGCGTCCTTGGCGCTGAGTTCGGCCTTCAGTTCGGACAACAGCGACAGCATCGCCTGCCGCGTGGGCGGGTCCAGTGCGTCCAGTTGCTGTGCGCTGATCATGGGCGGCCATCTTGCCGCGCCCGAGTGCCTCGCGCATCGGCACATTCGGCAATTGCCGATGACGCCAGCAACCGCTCAGATCACGCGGATGATTCCCGCATCGCCCAGGCGCTGCCAAGGCAGACCCAGCACCAGGGCATCGAGCTGCGGACGCGTCAGTTGCAGCGTACTCGCGGCGTCGGCAGGCCAGACGAACTTGCCGGCGTTCAGCCGCCGGGCCGCCAGCCACACCCCGATGCCATCGTGTACCAGCACCTTCATGCGGTTGGCGCGCCGGTTGGCGAAGAGGTAGGCATGGTTCGGGTGTGCGGCGCCGAAGACGCCGACCACACGGGCCAGCGCGGCTTCAGTGCCCAGGCGCATGTCCAGGGGTTGCACGGCCAGCCACACCGCATCGACGCGGATCATCCCAGCACCTCGCGCAGCCACGCGGCGCTGCGCTCATCCATGGGCAGCCTGGCGTTCACCGTGGTGCCCCCGCGGTGGATCTCCACCGTGATGTCGGGGGGCCGGGGTACCGTCGGCGGCACCGGCTGGGCATCGAGCACGGCGTGATGCTCGGCTTCGCGCATCGGCAACTGCACGAAGCCCGCCAACGCCGGCGCAACGCTGGTGGCTGTGGCCTTCGAGGCGCCACCGCCGGCCGCCGCTTCATGGACCCAGCGGCGCAGCATGTTGGCGTTCAGGCCGTTGGCCAGCGCTACGGCCGCCACCGATGCGCCAGGCTGCCGCGCCAGCTCGATCACTCGCGCCTTGAATTCCGGAGAATGCCGCCGCCAGCGTCGCTTGGCCGCTGCAGCAACGTCTTGGGTTCCGATTTGAGAAGTGTCCATGTGTCCACGCATTTGTTCGTGGACACAAGCATCCTCGCACGGCCCTCACCATTCAATGTGACTTGGCCGGACGGATACTCTTGTAAAACACCCCACCAACCAACAGGCCCTCCTCACTCCAATCGAACTGGAATGCCTCGCCGAGCTCGAAGCTCAGCGGCACAAAAGCCTTGGTGGGGTCCTTGACACGTTCTTCTCGCCATGCACGGATGAAATCGGTAACGGCGCTGTAGCCACCCCGGTATCCCTGCGCCTGAATTTGCGCAAACAGCGCCTTGCCACTGCGCCGCGCATGCTTGGCCCTGTGCGCGTCCGTGCGCAAGGCTTGGTCCAGCACTGGCTCAAACGGTGTGAGCTTGCCTTGAGCCTTCTTGCGTTCGTATTTCGGAGTTATGTCGCCGGGAGCCTTCAGCCACTTCTTGATCGTGTTTCTGGCCAGTCCCGTTCGTCTGCAAATCTCTCCGTCAGAGAGTTGGTCGCGCAACTTCATGCGCCGCACCTTGCCAATCATGTCCATGGTGATCACCTGTAAAACCCCTGCTGAAAGTTTCAGCAGGACAGTGGAACACCCCTGTCAATTTTGGATCGGCACTTCCGGTTCTAGACTGTCAAATTTCGGTCGGCGTCAACAGCCGCTACCCGCAACAGAAATTATCGAACCGTACAGCGCCGATGTGACCGATCCAAATGCTATAGCACGAGCGTTGGATGGAGACTTCGATGCTGTCTTCTTTACGGCGGACATTCACAAGCGGTTTGCATCCCGGCAGGAAGTTCGATCCTTGATGTTCGACGGATTCATGAATTCAATCCATGCAGCCAAACAACACACCAAACATCCCAAGATCGTGCTGCTGTCCGTCATTGGACCGAACAAGCCTTCATGGGTCTGGCATTTGCTCAACCTTGCCAAGCGAGGAATGCAGAAAAACGTGGTGGATCGCGAAGCCGCGCTGGCTCAAAGTGGACTGCCTTACGTCATTGTGAGAGCGGCACGGCTGGTCAACGCGGATGACACCACGGGTCAGGCACGTGCAATCGCAGTCACCCCGGCAACGCACCGTCTAGACATGAAGCGAACCATTGCCCGGCGCGAACTCGCGAAGACGTTGGTGGCCGCTGCGAAATCGGCCCCGCAGAGCAGCATCTGGGACGTGTTTGAGGACGATGACGGCTCAATTCCAGTGTGGTTGCGTGCTTCTAGCCAGTGAAATTTGGCTTCAATTCGACACTGTGAAGAATTCGTCGCAAGCAAGATACCAACGAGCCCATGGTCTCAATCGGCGTGTTGCCGTAGCCTAAAACCAGCCCGTTGTCTTCTGGTGTGGCTGAGAGCGCGAAGGCAGACAGAGCTTGCGGCGCCATACCGTAGCGCCGAGCGGCTTCAGCGACAGCTGTATCAGGGTACTTCGCATCAAATCGTACGCAAAGATGCAATCCGCAACGTCCTCCCTCTAGACTGTGCGGCGCACTCAAGTGTTGTGTAAGCGCATGCCGAAGGACTTGCTGGCGCTCTCTGTACAAGCGGCGCATGCGGGCCAGATGGCGCGCAAATTGGCCGGATGTGATGAACTGCGCCATCGCTAACTGTTCGTGGTTGTGGCCACCACGAAGCAGTTCGCGCAAAGGCGATTCCAACCTTGCGAGCAATCGGGTGGGTAAGACCAAAAATCCTAAGCGCAAGGCGGGGAACATAGTTTTCGAAAACGTGCCCACGTATAGCACTGGGGCGTCATCCACCAGACCTTGCATGGCACCTATGGGTGCGCCCTCCAACCGAAACTCGCTGTCGTAGTCGTCTTCAATAATCCATGCGTTGTGCGCTTGCGCTGCTGCTATCAGTGCAAGTCTGCGCGCCACCGACATCACGTTGCCCAGAGGGTATTGATGCGATGGCGTTGTGTAGACCACCCGCGGCGTGTGATTGCGCCAGTCACTGCTGGTGAACTGCAAGCCCTCAGTGTCCAGTCGCATGGGACGTACGCGAACATCACCAGCGTAGAAAGCGGACTTAGCACCCCGATAGCCAGGGTCCTCCATCCAAACCGTGTCACCCGGATTGGTAAGCAAGCGCACGCACAACGCCAGTGCTTCTTGCGCGCCTTCGGTTATGACCACCTGCGCTGCTTCACAGTGCACGCCCCGAGTAAGCGCCAAATGTTCGGCAATCGCAGAGCGCAGTGCACTTTGCCCCAACGGGTCACCGTAATTGAGCATGTAGGGTGTGTCAGTGCGGGTGACGTTGTCCAAAGCCTTGCGCCATTGCGCCAGCGGAAACTGGTTGAGTGCAGGCACGCCCGGGCGCATGGCGGTCAGGTCGGCCGCCACTGATGCTGTGGGACGCAGGCTCTTAAGACGATCGGCCAGATTTGGATGGGAAAGTAGTGCCTCGCTGCGGGGCAGGTCATGACGACGCGCGTGTGGGAACACAGAAGGGCGTAGCGTTGCGACTACCGTGCCTTGGCGATCGGACAACACATAGCCTTCAGTCAGTAACTGTTCATATGCAATGCTGACAGTATTGCGAGATATGGCTAGAGTTTGTGCGAGAACCCGTGTGGCCGGCAAGCGCACACCCGCAGGTAGGCGCCCATCCACGATGGCACTCTTGATGCGAGCACATAGTTGTCGCTGCAAAGGCTCGGTGCTGCTTTTCTCGAGAGGCGCTTCCAACAGCGAAGGCTGAGAGTTCATGGTTCGTGGCGCTATAAAAAGCATTGTTTATGGCACTTTATATCATGCCATGATGTGCTTATAGTATGTTCTTCTCACTTCTGCAAAGCTTCCAAACCATGCCACGCCTCAATGAATTCAACCAGTCGATCGGTGATCCATTACTCCAATGGACGCCCCGTCAGGCACCAACACCCACCACCCTGCAAGGGCAGTTCTGCCACCTTGAGCCTATCAACGCCAAGCGCCATGGTCCCGAACTGTTTGCCGCCCTCTCGACCGCTCCTGATGATCGCGACTGGACGTACCTCTTCAGTGAACCCTTCGCCACAATGGGGGCTCTAATGGCATATCTGGAATCCATACAATCAAGCCGAGACCCTCTGTTCTTTGCCATCGTTGACAGTAAGACCCAGTCTGCCGTGGGTTACCTCACCTTGATGCGTGTCGATCCAAACTCTGGCGTGGTGGAAGTTGGCAACGTCTATTACTCGCCCCTGTTGCAACGGACTCCAGCCGCCACTGAAGTGCAATACATGTTGATGAAGCATGTGTTCGAGACACTCGGCTACCGCCGTTTTGAGTGGAAGTGCGACAGCTTCAACGCACCTTCGCGCAGCGCAGCACTGCGTCTCGGTTTCACGTTTGAGGGCATCTTCCGTCAAGCAGTGATCTACAAGAGCCGTTCACGCGACACGGCGTGGTTCTCCATCATTGATAGTGAGTGGCCCGTCATCAAAGCCGCATTGGAAACCTGGCTCTCGGAAGACAATTTTGAGCCGGATGGCATGCAATGTATGTCATTGGTAGACATCCGCCAGAGGCTGGTATCTCGCGTTCCCACTGGCCTTCCGACAGCACGGCAGTAAGTCCACTCGACCTACTCTGAACGAAAACCATGAACATCCGTATTGCAACAGAACAAGACTATGCGCAGTGGCTTCCCTTGTGGCAGGGTTACCAAACCTTTTACAAGACGAGCCTCACTGAGGCTGTGACTCAGACAACTTGGGCCCGGTTTCTCGATCCCGCAGAACCCATGCACTGCGCCGTGGCCGAGCAAGACTGTGTGCTGGTCGGCATGGTCCATTACATCTTTCACCGTAGTTGCTGGACAGCGGGAGATTACGTATACCTACAAGACCTGTTTGCTTCGCCAGAACTGCGTGGTAAGGGCGTGGGACGGGCTCTGATTGATTATGTTTATGCCGCAGCCGAGGCGAAAGGAGCAAGCCGCGTGCATTGGCTTACGCACGAGACCAACACCGATGCCATGCACCTCTACGACAAGATCGCCGACAAGAGCGGCTTTGTCCAGTACCGAAAGCTGATATGAACACGCCGCCTATTCCCACACGGATGACCCCTGATCAGGGCGACGCGCTGTCGATGCCAGATGGCAGGTTGAGCAAACATGTGCTAAGTGCTTCTGGTCTTGAGGCGCGCTGGTACCGCCCGCCGAATCCGGATCCACAATCCCCGCATGATCGCGCCGAGGCTATGTTGTAAAGCCGATCACCTTGCGCGGAATCCACGACTTGTTGGAATTGCGCTGTGTATTGGAGCCAGCGGCTGGACGTCAAGACTCCGTGATCGCTGGCTGCCGAGATCAATAAACCGCAAAAAGGAGCTTTGATGATTTCGCGTACCACTTCAGAAAAGCGGACACTGTTCCGCGAGATGCATAAGTCAGGATGCTTTGTAGTGCCTAACCCTTGGGATGTCGGGGGAGCCAAAGCTCTCGAAAGGATTGGATTCAAAGCCATAGCAACCACCAGCGCGGGCTATGCGTGGTCACAAGGCCTAACCGATGGGCAGTTAGAGTTGAGTGATGTTCTACGGCACATGCGTCACATGGCTGAGAGCACAAATTTGCCAGTTAATGCTGACTTCGAAAGCGGTTTTGCTGAGACGCTAGATAAGTTGGCAGAGAATATTCGTATGGCTGTCCAGACGGGAGTAGCTGCGATATCAATAGAGGACTCTACCGGTGAAGCTGCGACGCCGGTCCTAGATCTCAATGAAGCTGTTCAGCGAATGATGGTCGCTCGCGCAACGATTGATGAGACTGGGGGACAGACAATGCTCATCGGACGAGCTGAAAAATTCTTCGTCGGTAAACCTGACTTGGAGGACACCATCGCCCGACTAAGGGCCTACTCAGAAGCTGGTGCCGACTGTCTATATGCTCCGGGTATCAAAACACGTGCGGAAATTAGAGCTGTTGTCGCAGCGGTAGCTCCCAAACCTGTAAATGTGCTTGTCGGATGGAACAGCGATCTTTCGGTTCAGGAACTGGCTGATTTGGGCGTGAGGCGTATCAGCTTGGGTGGTGCGTTGTCACGTGTAGCGTGGGGCGGGCTTCTAGAAGCTGCAAGATTGATAGCGGAGAATGGTCGATTTGACGGTTTCGCGAATATCCCGTCGGGAGCCCAGCTAAACGAACTCTTCACAGTAAATCCGAGCCATGAGCAAGTTGTTACGCCGCAATCGTAAAACTGACCTCGGGGTCCTTACACAGACTGCTTACTTCCCTGACCAAAATTGGACGGACTTAATGGAGTGGCGCCTGCCAGAGGGTCCTGGACCACTTTACGAGCGTTTGTGCATGTTGCTCCGTGAAAAAATCTTCATAAACGCGTTGCCGCAAGGAACAACCTGATTAGCAATGATTCTCAGCAAGGTGCCAACTGACGATCAGGCGTAGCGTAGAAGACAGACCAAGCGCAGGAGCGAGCACATGCCGATGAACCGAATCCAGTTCCAGCAGGGGATGTCGCTGCCAGAGTTCATGGCCAGCTTCGGCACGGAAGAGCAATGCGCCGAGGCGGTCAAGCAGGCGCGCTGGCCGCAGGGCTTCGAGTGCCCGCGCTGCGGCAGTGCGGCGCACTACGTGGTGGGCCACGGGGCGCGCAAGCTGTTCCAGTGCAACGGCTGCCGCCACCAGACATCGCTGACCGCGGGCAGCCTGTTCGCCAGCACCAAGCTGCCACTGAAGACGTGGTTCCTGGCGATCTACCTGCTCAGCCAGGCCAAGACGGGACTGTCGGCGCTGGCGCTCAAGCGGCAGGTGGGCGTGAGCTACCCGACGGCGTGGCTGATGCACCAGAAGATCATGCACGCGATGGCCGAGCGGGTGGACCAGTACCGACTCGACGGCACGGTGCAGCTCGACGATGCCTACCTTGGCGGAGAGCGCAGCGGCGGCAAGGCGGGCCGGGGTTCGGAGAACAAGGTGCCGTTCGTGGCGGCGGTCTCGGTCGATGACCAGGGGCATCCGCAGTACGTCAAGCTCGCGCCGGTGAGCGGCTTCACGCTGGAGGCGGTGGGCCAGTGGGCGCAGGCGGCGCTGATGCCGGGAACGCGGGTGGTCAGCGACGGGCTGGGGTGCTTCGCCGCGGTCACCAGCGCGGGCTGCCTGCACACGCCGATCGTGGTGGGCCAGCGCAAGCCGCGCGAGCTGCCCGAGTTCACCTGGGTCAACACGGTGCTGGGCAACCTGAAGACGACGTTGTCGGGTGCGTTCCATGCGTTCAAGTACCCCAAGTACGCCAGCAGCTATCTGGCAGCGTTCGCCTACCGCTTCAACCGCCGGTTCGACCTGCGCGGGCTGGTGGCTCGGCTCATCATCGATGTCGCGCGGTGCAAGCCTCGGGCTCAGCGGGTCGTTCGGGGGAATGCTGAGGATCGTTGCTAATCAGGAAAAGGTTTGCCAGGCATGTCCCGTGAACTGGCACCCCTGATCCGAATGCACCAGTACTGATTCGTGGGGTTGTCTGCGCCACAGCGCCATCAAGAGTGCATTGAGCACCAAGTCTGTATCTATTCGACTGCCCATGGACCAGCCAATGGGGCACTTCTAGAAACCGACCCTGACCGCCACCTGAGCCGCGCGCTGCGGCAAGATGCCGCCCCATGATCACGCCCCGCACCAAGCCATCGAGCTTCTTTCCTGAGGAGGCCGCGGACGACCTGTTCGTGGTGCAGCAGCGCAAGGCCAAGCTGGAGGGCTACGTGCAGACGCTGGCGGCGATGGACGAACTGATCGACTTCGCGGCGATGGCCTCGGCGGTGGACAAGGCTTGCCCTCGCGCTGACCGCAGCAAGGGCGGACGCCCGCCGTACCCGACCGAGGCGCTGGTGCGCATGGTGTTCCTGCAAGGGCTGTACAACCTGTCGGACGAGCAGTGCGAGCACCAGGTGCTGGACAGGCTGAGCTTCCAGCGGTTCTGCCGGCTGGACGGCGCGCTGAACATTCCGGACGCGCGCACGCTGTGGAACTTCCGGCAGCGGCTGGCCGAAGGCGGGCTGGGAGGCCGGGCGATTTTCGAGGCGTTGAGCCAGCAGTTGCAGCGGCACGGCTTCATCCCGAGGGGCGGGCAGATCGTGGACGCCAGCATCGTGCAGGCGCCGATCACGCAGGCCAACGCCCGGGAGCGCGAGGCGCTGAACAAGGGGGAGGCGCCCGAGGGCTGGAGCAAGAAGCGCCTGGCGCACACCGACCGGGACGCGCGCTGGACGCAAAAGCACGGCAAGGCGTACTACGGCTACAAGCTGCACGGCAACGTGGACGCACGCTACAAGCTGATCCGCCAGATGAAGATCACGGCGGCCAACGCGGACGACGGACAGCAACTGCCCGACGTGCTGCAGGTGGCGAACACGCGCAAGCGGCTGCTGGCCGACCGGGGCTACGACAGCGCGGCCAACCGTCAGACGCTGCAGCAGCACGGACTGGCCGACGGCATCGCACGTCGCGCCAAGCCAGGGCAGACGGCCAAGGTTCGGCTCAAGCAGCGCAACAAGACGATCAACCGCACGCGGGCACGGGTCGAGCACGTCTTTGCGGCGCTGAGCCAGCAGGGCGGCAAGTGCGTGCGGGCGATGACGCTGGCGCGCAATGCGCTGGCGATCACGCTGCAGTGCGCGGCCTACAACGCGCGCAGGCTGGTGTGGCTGGTCAAGAGCGCAGGTGCGTCCGCACAGCCCGCGTGAGGGGAAAAACCCCGTCGCGGGGTACCGCGACGGTGGGGACAGGGGCTCGCCGCCGTCATCCACTGCTCGTCTGAGCTGGATTTGTGCAGGCTCAGACCAGGTTCAGGGCTGCCGGGCCGGTTTCTAGAAGTGCCCTCTAGCGACGGCCGTCCTGTGGCGACTGCGAATGGCTGACGTGAACGACAGCTCAGGGCTTCACGGCTTACCCCATCAACCGACCACGACGTGCGTCTGCCCCAGCACCCCGCGCTGGGGCGATTTTCGGACCACGATGTCCACATCCCGCCCAAGCCGGTTCAGGCAGTCCATCATCTTGGCCTGACTGATGCCGCGAAACCGACCTCTGAGCATGTCCGAGAGCTTGGGCTGCGTCATGCCCAGCAGGTCGGCGGCGCGTTGCTGGGTCAGGTGGCGGCTGCGGATGATCTGGGCGATCTCCTGCGCCAGACCGGCCTTGACGAGCATGTCCTTGTCGTCGGGATAGCCGAGGTCGGCGTACACGTTGGTGCTGCCGTCCTGGATGGCGAGATCGTCGGCGATGATGGGGTGTGTCTCAGTGGGTGTGGTGTTCATGCTCATCGCTTGGCATCCTTTTCAGCAGCCATGACGGCCTTCAGTCGCGCTTCGATCAGCGCCAGATCCGGCTTCGGGGTGGCGATGCCGGACACGGATTTCTTCTGGAAACAGTGCAGAACGTAGACAGCGGAGGCGAATCGAACCGTGTAGACCGCCCGGTAGGTGTCGCCCTGATGATCCTCGACCACCTCCAGCACCCCGGCGCCGCCGCCGAACCCTTTCATCGGCTTCGACTGCGTGTGCTTGCCGCCCGCTTGCGCCAGATGTAGCGCGAAGCCGAAGGTGTCCTGCACATCGGCCGGCATGGCGCACAGATCCTTGTGCGCGGAGCCGACCCATCGCAGTCGTCGGGGGATTGTCATCATCGGACAACTATACCTAAATGGGAATAATCATTCGACAGGCACACGTTGCGGCAGAAGTCATCGCCGGCACGCTGCAGGGCAACAAGGAACTGGCGTGGGCCGGGCTGACCGAGGACACGGACCTGCCGCCGGGCAAGAAGTAAGGCGATTCCCGTCATACCCGCGAAAGCGGGTACCCACGCAGCGCGTCAACGCCTGCGACAGGAAGCCCGATCAGCGCAAGCCGGTCGGGCTTCTCTTATGTGGTGAATCCAAGCTGTTTGATGCATTGAATCGTTGTGATGACACACATCCTGCCTTAGATTGTCGGCATGACAACCCCGCGAGCCCGCACCCCGAAGCCCACCCGATCCTGGTTCAAGCCAGCCTTGATCGCCTGGGCAAGCGCCTGGTCCGCGCCCGCAAGCTGCGCGAGCTGACGCAGGAGGATCTGGCGCACCTGTCCGATGTGTCGCTGTCCACGCTGCGGGCGCTGGAAGCCGGCGCTGACGGGGTGGCGTTGGGCAACTTCCTCAAGGTGCTGCAGGGCTTGAACCTGCTCGATCAGGTCGAGGACTGGCTGGACCCTCGGCGTGATCCGGAAACGGTGAACTTCGTCGAGCGCCGGCTCGGGGGCGGGTGATGGGCGCGGTGCCGGTCTGGGTCTGGCTGCCGGGCCGCGCTGAGCCGGTGCAGGCGGGCGAGCTGGCGGGCGTCGGGCCCGGTGCGCGCTTCGCCTATCTGCCGGACTACCTCGGGCGCCCCGATGCCGTGGCGCTCGATCCGGTCGAACTGCGCCTGACGCGCAAGAAGCGGGGCATGGTGCTCGGGGCGTCGGATGGATTGCCGGGCGTCGTCCGGGATGCCAAGCCGGCGGGCTATGGCGCCGATCGGCTGGAGGCCCAGGCTGGCAGGGCACTCACGCCGCTGGAACTGCTGGAGCGCGGTGTGCCGGACGGTGTGGGCGCCATCGAGGTCTGCACCGACATCACGGCGAAGCTGGACTGGCAACCCAAGGCGCTGGACCAGTTGCAATCGCTGGCGCAGGAACTGGACGCGGCGGCCCCGGCCAGCCGGGCTTTGCGCCGGCTCGACGAGGATCTCGACACCAGCGCTGGCGGCGAGCGCCCGAAAGCCACGCTCGTGCATGACGGGCGCCTGTGGCTGGCCAAGATCCAGTCACGCGGTGACCGGCCTGCGCTGCCCGCACGCGAGTTCGTCACCATGCGGCTGGCGCGCATGGCCGGGCTGTCGGTGGCCGAGGTGGAACTGCACACTTTTGGCGCGCACCAGGTGCTGCTGGTCGAGCGATTCGACCGGGCGGGTGACCCCCAACAGCCGCAGCGCCGCCTCTATGCAAGCGCGCACACCGTGCTCCGATTGGCTCCGCAGGCAGTTCGAGGCGATCCGCAACGCTCCTATCTGAACCTGGGCGACCGTCTGCGGATCTGGGCGCGTGAAAGCGGTGATCTGCCGGGGCAACTGCGCGAGGTCTGGCGGCTGGCGCCTGCGTTCGACATCACGCCCGCTGTGGCCACCCTGTCCGGTCCGACGGAGGACGGGCCGCTGTTGTCGATGGCCACAGGTGTGGATGGGTCGGCGCGTACCAGCGTCGTGCAGTTGCTGGCGGCGGCCGGTCATCTGGGGTTGGAGCCGGACGCGGCGCGGGTCTGGCTGCGGGACACGGCGGCTCTGGTGGCGGACCACTGGGAGCCGATGCTGAGGGCAGCTGCGCGTCCGGTGATGGAGGACGCGGCACGGCTGGATGCGCTGGCGGCGGATGCTCGGGTGGCGTTTGTCTATGGCGAGTGGTTGGCCACGCGTAGTGCGTCAGTCTGATCACCGAGCAAAAGTCAAATCCCTTGTCGATCAGCCGGTCACCACACCCCCACATTCGGCATCGACGCCCAGGGCTCCTCCACCGCCAGCGCCGCCCCATGCTGCAGCAGCTCGACCGAGATCCCGTCCGGCGAGCGCACGAACGCCATCCGCCCATCCCGCGGCGGCCGGTTGATCGTCACGCCGTGGTCCATCAGGCGCTGGCAGGTGGCGTAGATGTCGTCCACCGCATAGGCGAGGTGCCCGAAGTTGCGCCCGCCGGTGTAGGCCTCGGGATCCCAGTTGTGGGTGAGTTCGACCTGCGCCGTCTCGTTGCCCGGCGCGGCCAGGAAAATCAGCGTGAAGCGCCCCTGCGGCACGTCGCGGCGCGAGAGCACTTCCAGCCCGAGGGCGTCGCGGTAGAAGCGGAGCGAGGCATCGACATCGGTGATGCGGACCATGGTGTGGAGGTAATGCATGCGCTGCATTGTCCTGCCATGCCTCCGTGCCAGGCCGTGCCTGATCAATCTCCCTGCAGGACCTCGGGTTCATGGGGTGAGCCAGGCGGCCAGGGACTGACAGAATGTCCACGCCCATGCGCGGCAACCGATTTCAGCCTCTGGAGACTCTGCACGATGCAACGCCAACGCACCCATTTCTCGCCCGTCCTGCTTGCCACCGCCGCCGCTGCTGCGCTGCTGGCCGGCTGCTCGGGTTCGATGCCGTCGCTCTCGCCACTGGCCAGGCCGGCCAGCAGCTTCACGCTGTCCAGCCCCGACATCGCCGAGGGCAGCACCATCGCCAACAAGTTCGTGCTCAACGGCTTCGGCTGCAAGGGCGAGAACGTGTCCCCGGCGCTGGTCTGGACCAATCCGCCAGCAGGCACCAAGTCCTATGCGGTCCAGGTCTACGATCCGGATGCACCGACCGGCAGCGGCTTCTGGCACTGGGGCGTCTACAACATCCCGGCCGCGGTGACCTCGCTGGCACAGGGCGCGGGCAATTCGTTGTCGCGGCTGCCGGGCGGAGCCAGCGGCGGCATGACGGATTTCCACGACACCGGCGCGACCGGTGCCAACGGCAACTGGGGTGGCCCGTGCCCGCCGGTGGGCGACAAGCCGCACCGCTACATCTTCACCGTCTTCGCGCTGGGCGTGGACAACCTGCACGCGGCCGCGGGCATCCCGAAGACCGGCACCGCCGCGTTGCACGGCTTCGTGCTGAACAAGGGCCTGGGCGACAAGCTGCTCGGCAAGGCCTCGTTCACGGCGACCTACGGCCGCTGAGTCCGATCAAGTCGCCGCATCGATCCGGAAGGTTCCGACGACCTGGGCCAGCCGCTCCGACTGTTCCTGGAGGCCCTGGGCGGCGGCGGCGGACTGCTCGACCATGGCCGCGTTCTGCTGCGTCATCTGGTCCAGCTCCACCACGGCCGCGTTCACCAGCGCGATGCCGCCGGCCTGCTGGGTGCTGGTCACGGTGATGGCGTCGACGATCTCGGTGACGCGCTGGACCGACGTCACGATCTCGGTCATGGTGCGGCCTGCGTCCCCGACGAGGCGCGAGCCGGCGCGGACCTGCTCCACGCTGTGGTCGATGAGTCCCTTGATCTGCTTTGCCGCATCCGCCGAGCGCTTGGCCAGGTTGCGCACCTCGCTGGCCACGACGGCAAAGCCGCGGCCCTGTTCGCCCGCACGTGCCGCCTCGACAGCAGCATTCAGGGCGAGGATGTTGGTCTGCAAGGCGATGTCGTCGATCACGCCCGTGATCTCGGCGATCTTCCGGGACGAGGCCTGGATCTCGTCCATGGTGGTGACCACGTGGGCCACCACGCTGCCGCCACGTCCGGCCACTTCGCCCGCGGAGGCCGCCAGCTGGCTGGCGTGCCGCGCCGATTCGGCAGAGTGCGTGACAGTGGTGGTGAGTTCCTCCATGGAGGAGGCCGTCTGCTGCAGGTTGCCTGCGGTCTGCTCGGTGCGTGTGCTCAGGTGCTGGTTGCCGGTGGCGATCTCGTGGCTGGCCAGACGGATGTCGTCAGCCGTCCCGCGGACCTGACCCACCAGGTTCCGCAGGGACTGCTGCATGTCGCGCAGCGAGCCGGTCAGTGCCGAGGCTTCGTCGCGTCCCTGCACAGGAACCGGGTGTGTCAGATCGCCGCGGGTGATGGACTCGGCAACGGCCCGTGCCTGCTCGATCGGCAGCACGATGGAGCGCGCGTTGAGCCAGGTCAGCGGGGCCAGCAGGGCAATGATGAGGCCGAGTGTGCCCAGGTACAGCCACAGCGTGTGCTGCATGGCGGTGTCGAAGTTCAGCTTGCCCTGACTGGCTTCGTCGTCGACCAGCCGGCTGATGTCGCCCAGGTGCCGGTCGATGGCCTGGATGGCGGTCTTGGCCGGGGCCATGGCCTTGTCGGCGTCCCGGGCGGTCTGGAAACCGCCGTCCTGGATCTGGTCGAGCACCGACCTGGTCAGCCGGGCGTACTGGTCCAGCTGCTCAAGGGCCTGACCGCACAGGCGTGCCATGTCGGGGGAGGCATCCGCCTGCAGTGCGACCAGGGCGCTGCGTGTCGTCGCGACAGCCGCGTTCCAGGCTTCGCGTTCCTTGAGCACGGACACACCGTCCTCGTAGTCGATGATGGCCTGCTTCTCGTGGGGCAGCAGCGCGCCGATGGCGGTGTGGATGTCGCCGAGCCGGTGCACATCGCGCAGCGTGGTCGCCGTGAACGCGCTGTTGAGCTGCTGCAACTGGCGTCCTCCGAGGGTGCCGATGGCGCCGACGAACATGAACAGCAGCACGACGAGCGCGATGGCCGCGTTCATCCGTGTGCGGATGGTGAAGGTTCTGAGCAGTTGAGCGAGCGGCATGATCCGGTCTATCGACCGTCCGGGATCCGCCTTGAGCACGGATGAAAAAAGGCCACCTCGCGGGTGGCCTTCTTCGTCGCGGCGTCACGCCGACGGGCGTGACGGTGACGGCATCAGATCAGATCACTTCAGCAGCGCCTTGAGCAGCTTGCCCATCTCGGACGGATTGCGCGTGACGGTGAAGCCACACTCTTCCATGATGGCGAGCTTGGCGTCGGCCGTGTCCGCACCACCCGAGATCAGCGCACCGGCGTGGCCCATGCGCTTGCCGGCCGGCGCCGTCACGCCGGCGATGAAGCCCACGATCGGCTTGGTCATGTTCACCTTGCACCACATCGCCGCTTCGGCCTCGTCCGGACCACCGATCTCGCCGATCATGATCACGGCGTCCGTGTCCGGATCGTCGTTGAACGCGCGCATCACGTCGATGTGCTTCAGCCCGTTGATCGGGTCGCCGCCAATGCCGACCGCGCTGGATTGGCCCAGACCGATCTCGGTCAGTTGCGCCACGGCTTCGTACGTCAGCGTGCCCGAACGGGACACCACGCCGATGCGGCCCTTGCGGTGGATGTGACCCGGCATGATGCCGATCTTGATCTCTTCCGGCGTGATCAGGCCGGGGCAGTTCGGGCCCAGCAGCAGCGTCTTCTTGCCGCCGGCCGCTTCCTTGGCCTTCATCTTGTTGCGCACCATCAGCATGTCCCGCACGGGGATGCCTTCGGTGATGCAGATCGCCAGATCCAGGTCGGCTTCCACCGCTTCCCAGATCGCCGCAGCGGCGCCGGCCGGCGGCACGTAGATCACGCTGACGGTGGCGCCTTGCTGCTGCGCGGCTTCCTTGACGCTGGCGTAGATGGGGATGTCCGAGAACTTCTCGCCCGCCTTCTTCGGGTTCACACCCGCCACGAACGCGTTCTTGCCATTCGCGTACGCCTGGCAGCCCAGCGTGTGGAACTGGCCCGTCTTGCCCGTGATGCCCTGGGTGATGACGCGGGTGTCCTTGTTGATCAGGATGCTCATGTCTTGTGTTCCTTACTTGACGGCTGCAACGATGGCGGTGGCCGCTTCGGCCATCGTGTCGGCGGCGATGATCGGCAGACCGCTCTCGGCCAGCATCTTCTTGCCCAGGTCCTCGTTCGTGCCCTTCATGCGCACCACCAGCGGCACCGACAGGTTCACCGCCTTGCACGCCGTGATCACGCCTTCGGCGATGGTGTCGCACTTCATGATGCCGCCGAAGATGTTCACCAGGATGCCCTTGACCTCCGGGTTCTTCAGCATGATCTTGAACGCTTCCGTGACCTTCTCGGCCGTGGCGCCACCGCCCACGTCCAGGAAGTTCGCCGGCTCGCCGCCGAACAGCTTGATGGTGTCCATCGTCGCCATTGCCAGACCGGCGCCGTTCACCAGGCAGCCGATGTTGCCGTCCAGGCTGATGTAGGCCAGATCGAACTTCGAAGCCTCGACTTCCGCCGGATCCTCTTCGTCCAGATCGCGGTAGGCCACGATCTCCGGATGGCGGAACAGCGCGTTGGCGTCGAAGTTGAACTTCGCGTCCAGCGCGATCAGGTTGCCCTTGCCGTCGCGGTTCAGCGGGTTGATCTCGACCAGCGAGGCGTCCGTGTCCATGTAGCAGCGGTACAGGTTCTGGAACAGACCCACGGCTTGCGCCATCGACACGTCTTCCAGCCCGATCGCGCGGGCGATCTTCTCGGCCTGCTCGGCACCCAGACCTGTCAGCGGATCGATCACCTCGGTGATGATCTTCTCGGGCGTCGAATGCGCAACCTCTTCGATGTCCATGCCGCCTTCAGAAGACGCGATGAACGCCACCTTCTGCGACTGGCGGTCGGTCACCAGCGAGACGTAGAACTCCTTCTGGATGTCCGCACCGTCCTCGATGTACAGGCGGCGCACCTTCTGGCCTTCCGGGCCGGTCTGGTGCGTCACGAGCTGCATGCCCAGGATCTGCTCGGCCAGACGACGCACGTCGTCCAGGCTCTTGGCGACCTTCACGCCGCCGCCCTTGCCGCGGCCACCCGCGTGGATCTGCGCCTTCACGACCCACACCGGGCCGCCCAGCTTCTGTGCGGCTTCCACCGCCTCCTGCACCGTGAACGCCGGGTAGCCGCGCGGCACCGGCACGTCGAACTGGCGCAGGACTTCCTTGCCTTGGTATTCGTGGATCTTCATCGGGGTTTGCTCCTCGGGATGGCGGAGAGTTTCGGGGTGTTGAAACCGGGGGACTGGGGATGCGGAGTGTGACGCGCGGGCGGACTCTGCGACTTCAAACTGACCTCAAGCTGAGACATGTCACACCGTTCTGCTGCGACAGCCTGTCTCAGCCTGCAGCAGCGGCGAGGCCGTTGTCGAAATGGGCGCGCATGAGCCGCGTGGCCAGCGCGCCGTCGCGCCGCTCCAGCGCGTCCATCAGGGCGCGGTGTTCGTTGAGGGATTCTTCGGGCCGCCCTTGCTTGAACAGCGAGTGGTGGCGGTTGAGCTTCATCACCTTGCGCAGGTCGGCCACGATCTGCTGGCGCCAGCGGTTGCCGGCGATCGACAGCAACTGGATGTGGAAGGCCTCGTTGGTGGCGAAGAAGAACTCGCGCTGGTGCACCTCCAGCTCCAGCCGGTTGTGCAGGCTGCGCAACTGGGCCAGCTCTTCGGGCGAGGCGTTGCGGGCGACGTCACCGGCCGCGTCGCTCTCCAGCAGGGCGAGCAGGTGGTAGACCTGGCGCACATCGTCGGTGGACACCTCGGTGACGTAGGCGCCGCGGCGCACCTTCATCGTCACCAGCCCCTCGACCGCCAGCACCTTCAGCGCCTCGCGCAGCGGCGTGCGGCTGATGCCGAGTTCGGCGGTGAGCTTCTGCTCGTCGATCCAGCTGCCGGGCTCCAGCTCGCGGTTGAAGATCTGTTCGCGCAGGCGCTCGGCCACGTCCTGGTAAAGGGCGCGTGGGGCCAGAGCCGTGTCGAGGGCGGGAGTGTTCACGGGCGGTGTGTCAGAAGAGTGTCAGGGCAACGTCAACATTGAATTCATAATTATGCATCATGTATCATGAGCGAACCAGCGCCAGGAACACAACATGTCGAACAGCACCTCGAACAACCCCGAATTCCAGCCCGCCTCGCTCGCCCAGTGGACCAAGGCCGCCGCCAAGTCCGCCCCTGGTGGCCAGGTCGACGCGCTGAACTGGGTCACGCCGGACGGCATCACCGTCAAGCCGCTCTACACCGCCGAAGACGTGCAGGGCTTGCCGAACACCAACACGCTGCCCGGCTTCGAGCCCTTCCTGCGCGGCCCGCAGGCGACGATGTACGCGGTGCGCCCGTGGACCATCCGCCAATACGCCGGCTTCTCGACTGCCGAGGAATCGAACGCCTTCTACCGCAAGGCGCTGGCCGCCGGCGGTCAGGGCGTCTCGGTCGCGTTCGACTTGGCCACGCACCGCGGCTATGACTCCGACCACCCGCGCGTGACCGGCGACGTGGGCAAGGCCGGTGTCGCGATCGACTCGGTCGAGGACATGAAGATCCTCTTCAACGAGATCCCGCTCGACAAGGTCTCGGTCTCGATGACGATGAACGGCGCCGTGCTGCCGGTGCTGGCGGGCTATGTCGTCGCGGCGGAAGAGCAGGGTGTCTCGCAGGACAAGCTCAGCGGCACCATCCAGAACGACATCCTCAAGGAGTTCATGGTCCGCAACACCTACATCTATGGTCCCGAACCATCGATGCGGATCATCGGCGACATCATCGAGTACACGGCCAAGCACATGCCGAAGTTCAACTCGATCTCGATTTCCGGCTACCACATGCAGGAAGCGGGCGCGAACCAGGCGCTGGAACTCGCCTTCACGCTCGCCGACGGCAAGGAATACGTCAAGACCGCCATCGCCAAGGGCATGGACGTGGATGCCTTCGCCGGCCGCCTGTCGTTCTTCTGGGCGATCGGCATGAACTTCTATCTGGAGATCGCCAAGATGCGCGCGGCGCGTCTGCTGTGGTGCCGGATCATGAAGGGCTTCGACGCGAAGAACCCCAAGAGCCTGATGCTGCGCACGCACTGCCAGACCTCGGGCTGGTCGCTGACCGAGCAGGACCCGTACAACAACATCGTGCGCACGACGGTCGAGGCGATGGCCGCGGTCTTCGGCGGCACGCAGTCGCTGCACACCAACGCGCTTGACGAAGCCATCGCGCTGCCGACGGCGTTCTCCTCGCGCATCGCCCGCAACACGCAGCTCATCATCCAGGAAGAGACCCACATCACCAGCGTGGTCGATCCGTGGGCCGGCTCCTACATGATGGAGTCGCTGACGCAGGAGATGGTCGACAAGGCCTGGGCCATCATCGAGGAAGTCGAGGCGATGGGCGGCATGACCAAGGCGGTCGATTCCGGCTGGGCCAAGCTGAAGATCGAAGCCAGCGCCGCCGAGAAGCAGGCCCGCATCGACTCCGGCAAGGACGTCATCGTCGGCGTCAACAAGTACAAGCTGGCCAAGGAAGACCCGATCGACACCCTCGACGTGGACAACGTCATGGTGCGCGATGGTCAGGTCGCCCGGTTGCAGCAGATCCGCGCCACCCGCGACACCGCGGCGGTGCAGGCCGCGCTGGCCGCGATGACCGACGCCGCCCGCGCTGGCACCGGCAACCTGCTCGACCTGGCGATCCAGGCCGTGCGCCTGCGCGCCACGGTGGGCGAGGTCAGCGATGCGCTCGAAGCCGTCTACGGCCGCCACCGCGCCGACATCCAGAAGGTCACCGGCGTCTATGCCGCGGCCTACGACTCGGCCGAAGGCTGGGAAAAGCTGCAGACCGAGATCGCCGATTTCGCCGAGACCTACGGCCGCCGCCCCCGCGTGATGATCGCCAAGCTCGGCCAGGACGGCCATGACCGCGGCGCCAAGGTCGTGGCCACCGCCTACGCCGACCTCGGCTTCGACGTGGACATGGGCCCGCTGTTCCAGACGCCGGAAGAATGCGCGCGCCAGGCGATCGAGAACGATGTGCACGCGGTCGGTGTCTCGACGCTGGCCGCCGGGCACAAGACCCTGGTGCCGGCCATCATCGCCGAGCTGAAGAAGCAGGGCGCCGACGACATCATCGTCTTCGTGGGTGGGGTAATCCCGCAACAGGATTACGATGCCCTGTTCGAAGCCGGCGTGAAGGGGATCTACGGTCCCGGCACGCCGATTCCGGCCTCGGCCAAGGATGTTCTGGAGCAGATACGCGCCCATGTGTCCGCGGCCTGAGGTACCCCCTCAGACACCTCGGTGACCATGAACACTCCTGCTGCTGCACGACCACGACTGCAACTCACTCCCGCCAGCGAAGGCGATTTCGAAGCCTTGCTGGCGTTGCGGATGGCGGCGATGCGGGAGAGTCTGACCCGGCTGGGGCATTTCGATCCACAACGGGCGCGCGAGCGCCTGAGCCGCGGCTACAACCCGGCGCACACCCGGCACATCCTGCGTGACGGGGAACTGGTGGGCTTCGTGGTGGTGATTCCCCGGCCGCATGACCTGCTGCTGGACCACCTCTACATCCACCCCAGTGCGCAGGGCGAGGGCATCGGTGCCTGGGTGATGCGCCAGGTGCTGGCCGAGGCCGATGTGCAGGCCATGCCGATGTCGGTCACGGCACTGAAACACACCGACGCGACCCGTTTCTACCAGCGCCACGGCTTCATCCTGGAAGCCGAAGGCGAATGGGATCTCTACTTCCGCCGCCCGGCCCACCCGCCGAGCGACTCCGACTGACGACGCAGGCCCTGACCGGCCACTAGTGGCGATGACTGAAGACTTTTCCCACCTGCCGGCTGCCGAGCAGGCACTGGCCGCGGGCATCGTCGGCGACCAGCCCACCGTGCAGCGGCGCGCGATGGCCAAGGCCATCACGCTGCTCGAATCGACCCGGCCGGACCACCGCCTGCGCGCCGACGCGCTGCTGAACGCGCTGCTGCCGCACACGGGCCACGCCTTCCGTCTGGGCATCTCGGGTGTGCCGGGCGTGGGCAAGTCGACCTTCATCGAGGCGCTGGGCCTGTACCTGATCGGCCAAGGCCACCGGGTCGCGGTGCTGGCGGTCGATCCGTCGTCGAGTGTCTCCGGCGGCTCGATCCTGGGCGACAAGACCCGGATGGAACACCTGTCGGTGCACCCGAATGCCTACATCCGCCCGAGCCCCTCGTCCGGCACGCTGGGCGGCGTGGCCGAGAAGACCCGCGAAGCCATGCTGATCGCCGAGGCTGCCGGCTACGACGTCGTCGTCATCGAGACGGTCGGCGTCGGCCAGAGCGAGACGGCGGTGTCCGGCATGACCGACATGTTCTGCCTGCTGCAGTTGCCCAACGCCGGCGATGACCTGCAGGCGATCAAGAAGGGCGTGATGGAGCTGGCCGATCTGGTCGTCATCAACAAGGCCGACATCGACCCGAACGCCGCCACCCGCGCCCGCGCCCAGATCACCAGCGCGCTGCGCCTGCTCGGCATGCACCAGCACCACGGCGGCGGCCATGGCGATGCACACGGTCATGGCGGTGACCTGCTGTGGCAGCCGCAGGTGCTCCAGCTCAGCGCGCTCAAGGGTGCCGGGCTGCCCGAGTTCTGGGCGGCCGTCACCCGCTTCCGCGAACTGCAGGCCGCCAGCGGCCGGCTCGACCAGCGCCGCCAGCAGCAGAGCCTGGCGTGGATGTGGGAGCGCATCGAGGCGGGCCTGCGTGCGCGCTTCCGTGCCCATCCCGAGGTGCGCGGCCAATTGGCCGACACCACCGAACAGGTGCGCGCGGGCCGGCTGGCCGCGTCCGTCGCGGCGCGCCGCCTGCTCGACCTGCTGAACTGATTTCCAGCCAATTTCCAACCGATTTCCGACCTGATCACCGAGGAGATGCTCCATGCATGACATCCAACAGATGCTCGAAGCCAAGCGCGCGAAGGCCCGCCTCGGCGGTGGGCAAAAGCGCATCGACGCCCAGCACGCCAAGGGCAAGCTGACCGCCCGCGAGCGGCTCGAACTGCTGTTCGACGAAGGCACCTTCGAAGAATGGGACATGTTCGTCGAGCACCGTTGCTCGGACTTCGGCATGGCCGATAACAAGATCCCCGGCGACGGCGTCGTGATCGGCTACGGCATGATCAACGGCCGTCTGGCCTTCTCGTTCAGCCAGGACTTCACCGTGTTCGGCGGTGCGCTGTCGGAAGCCCACGCCGAGAAGATCTGCAAGGTGATGGACCAGGCGATGAAGGTCGGCGCCCCGGTGATCGGCCTGAACGACTCGGGCGGCGCGCGCATCCAGGAAGGGGTCGCGTCGCTCGGCGGTTACGCGGAAGTGTTCCAGCGCAACGTGATGGCCTCGGGCGTGGTGCCGCAGATCTCGATGATCATGGGCCCGTGCGCGGGTGGCGCGGTGTACTCGCCGTCGATGACCGACTTCATCTTCATGGTGAAGGACTCGTCCTACATGTTCGTCACCGGCCCCGAGGTGGTGAAGACCGTGACGCACGAGGAAGTCACCGCTGAAGAACTGGGCGGCGCGATCACGCACACGACCAAGAGTGGCGTGGCGGATGTGGCGTTCGACAACGACGTGGAAGCGCTGCTGATGCTGCGCCGCTTCTTCAACTACCTGCCGCTGAACAACAAGGAAAAGCCGCCGGTGCGCCCGAGCGGTGACCCGGGCACGCGGCTGGACTACTCGCTCGACACGCTGGTGCCGGAGAACCCGAACAAGCCCTACGACATGAAGGAGCTGATCCTGAAGGTCGTCGACGACGGCGACTTCTTCGAGATCCAGCCTGACTACGCCAAGAACATCGTCATCGGCTTCGCCCGCATGGAAGGCCAGACGATCGGCCTCGTGGCCAACAACCCGCAGGTGCTGGCCGGCTGCCTCGACATCAAGTCGTCGATCAAGGCGGCGCGTTTCGTGCGCTTCTGCGATGCGTTCAACATCCCCGTGGTCACCTTCGTGGACGTGCCCGGCTTCATGCCCGGCACCTCGCAGGAGTGGAGCGGCATCATCAAGCACGGCGCCAAGCTGCTCTACGCGTATGCCGAATGCACCGTGCCGAAGGTCACCGTCATCACCCGCAAGGCCTACGGCGGCGCGTATGACGTGATGTCGTCCAAACACCTGCGCGGCGACGTGAACTTCTCGTGGCCGAACGCCGAGATCGCCGTGATGGGCGCCAAGGGCGCGGTGGAGATCATCTTCCGCGAGGACAAGGGCGATCCCGAGAAGCTCGCCGCCAAGGAAGCCGAATACAAGGCCCGCTTCGCCAACCCGTTCGTGGCTGGCGCGCGTGGCTTCATCGACGACGTCATCCAGCCGCACGAGACCCGCAAGCGCATCTGCCGCTCGCTCGTGATGCTCAAGGACAAGAAGCTCGACAACCCGTGGCGCAAGCACGGGAACATCCCGCTCTGAGTCGGCAAGGAGATACGCACATGTTCACCAAGATCCTGATCGCCAACCGCGGCGAAATCGCCTGCCGCGTCATCCAGACCGCCCGCAAGACGGTCGCCGTCTACTCCGAGGCCGACAAGGAAGCGCGCCACGTCGAGCTGGCCGACGAGGCCGTGCTGCTCGGCCCGGCGCCGTCGCGCGAGTCCTACCTCGTCGCGGACAAGATCATCGCCGCGTGCAAGGCCACGGGCGCGCAGGCGGTTCACCCCGGCTACGGCTTCCTGTCCGAGAACGCCGCGTTCGCGCAGCGGCTCGAAGAGGAGGGCATCGCCTTCATCGGCCCGAAGCACTATTCCATCGCGGCCATGGGCGACAAGATCGCCTCGAAGAAGCTCGCGCTGGAAGCCAAGGTCAACACCATCCCCGGCTACAACAACGCCATCGACACGCCCGAGCAGGCGGTCGAGATCGCCAAGGGCATCGGCTACCCGGTGATGATCAAGGCCTCGGCGGGCGGCGGCGGCAAGGGCCTGCGCGTCGCGTTCAACGACAAGGAAGCGTTCGAAGGTTTCTCGTCGTGCCGCAACGAAGCGCGCAACAGCTTCGGCGACGACCGCGTCTTCATCGAGAAATACGTGCTGGAGCCGCGCCACATCGAGATCCAGGTGCTCGGCGACAGCCACGGCAACGTGCTGTACCTGAACGAGCGCGAGTGCTCGATCCAGCGCCGCCACCAGAAGGTCATCGAGGAAGCGCCGTCGCCCTTCATCAGCGACGCGACCCGCAAGGCCATGGGCGAGCAGGCCGTGGCGCTGGCCAAGGCGGTCAAGTACCAGTCCGCCGGCACGGTCGAGTTCGTGGTCGGCAAGGACCAGGACTTCTACTTCCTGGAGATGAACACCCGCCTGCAGGTGGAGCACCCGGTCACCGAGTGCATCACCGGGCTGGACCTGGTCGAGCAGATGATCCGCGTCGCCGCTGGCGAGGCGCTGACCTTCCAGCAGGAAGACGTCAAGCGCGAAGGCTGGGCGATCGAGTGCCGCATCAACGCGGAAGACCCGTTCCGCAACTTCCTGCCCTCGACCGGCCGCCTGGTGCGTTACGCGCCGCCGGCTGCCGATCTTGTGCAAGGCACCGAGACGCTGCAAGGCCCCGCCTACGAGAAGGGCCGTTTCGGCGGCGTGCGCGTGGACACCGGCGTCTACGAGGGCGGCGAGATCCCGATGTTCTACGACTCGATGATCGCCAAGCTCATCGTGCACGGCCGTGACCGCACGGAAGCGATCGCCAAGATGCGCGAGGCCCTCAACGGCTTCGTGATCCGCGGCATCAGCTCGAACATCCCCTTCCAGGCCGCGCTGCTGGCGCACCCGAAGTTCGTCACCGGCGAGTTCAACACCGGCTTCATCGCCGAGCACTACAGCCACGGCTTCAAGGCCGAGGACGTGCCGCACGACGACCCGCTGTTCCTGGTGGCACTCGCCGCCTTCGTGCGCCGCAAGGCCCGCGAGCGTGCCGCCGGCATCAGCGGCCAGCTGCCCGGCCACGGCGTCAACAAGGACGCGCCGGATCTGGTCGTCGCGGTGCTCGGCGCCCAGGGTGACCACGTCTACCACCCGGTCAAGGTCAGTGGCTACGACAGCGCGCTCGGCACCGCCAACGTGCTGCTGGGCGACAAGATCTACGCGATCCGCAGCCACACCAAGCTCGGTGACCTGCTGATGACCGGCGTGTGCAACGGCCTGCCGTTCACCGCGCAGGTCGAGCGCAGCGCCAACAAGAACCCGCTCGCCATCCGCGTCGCCCACAACGGCACGCAGATCGACGCGCTGGTGCTGAACCCGCGTGCCGCCGAGCTGATGAAGCTGATGCCCTACAAGGCACCGCCCGACACCAGCAAGTCGCTGCTGTCGCCGATGCCGGGCCTGCTGGCCGACGTGTCGGTGGCGGTCGGGCAGAAGGTGCAGGCCGGTGAGAAGCTCGCGGTCATCGAGGCGATGAAGATGGAGAACATCCTCGTCGCCGTGCAGGATTGCGTCGTCGCCGAGATCCTCGCGAAGAAGGGCGAGAGCCTGAGCGTGGACCAGCCGATCCTGCGGTTCGAGTGACAGCACGGGGAACACCATGAGCACACCCAAGCCATTCAAGATCCTCGGCATCCAGCAGATCGCCATCGGCGGCACCGACAAGCAGCGGCTCAAGTCGCTGTGGGTCGACATCTTCGGCCTGCAAGTCAAGAGCACCTTCGTCAGCGAACGCGAGAACGTGGACGAGGACATCTGCGCCCTCGGCAGCGGCCCGACCGCGGTCGAAGTTGACCTGATGCAGCCGCTGGACATCGACAAGAAGCCGGCCGTGCACGCCACGCCGCTGAACCATGTCGGCCTGTGGGTGGATGACCTGGCCAAGGCGGTCGAGTGGATGACGGCCAACGGCGTGCGTTTCGCGCCGGGCGGCATCCGCAAGGGCGCGGCCGGGTTCGACATCTGCTTCATCCACCCGAAGGCGAACGACGAGTTCCCGATCGGGGGTGAAGGGGTGCTGATCGAGCTGGTGCAGGCGCCGGCCGAGGTCGTCGCGGCCCTGTCCTGAGCGTCTGCCGCACCCTGCGATGTGCGGCAACACCCGGCTGGCGACTGTCCGAGACAGGACAGCGTCAGCCGCTCCGGGTGAAATGAAAAGCTATACTCGCCGCGCTCGGTCGGCGGGGTCAGAGGAGACCGTTCCATGAGCACCAACTACGCCGAATTCCACCGCCGCTCCATTGAAGACCGCGAGGGCTTCTGGGGCGAGCAGGCGCAACTGATCGACTGGCACAAGCCCTTCGACCAGGTCTGCGACTACACCAACCCCCCGTTCGCCAAGTGGTTCGCCGGCGGCGAGACCAACCTCTGCCACAACGCCGTCGACCGCCACCTCGCGGCCCGCGCCGACCAGAACGCGCTGATCTTCGTCTCGACCGAGACGAACACCGAGAAGGCCTACAGCTACCGCGAACTGCACGCCGAAGTGCAGCGCATGGCCGCGATCTACCAGTCGCTCGGCGTCAAGAAGGGCGACCGCGTGCTGATCTACATGCCGATGATTGCCGAGGCCGCGTTCGCGATGCTGGCCTGCGTGCGCATCGGCGCGATCCACTCGGTGGTGTTCGGCGGCTTCGCCAGCCACTCGCTGGCCAGCCGCATCGACGACGCCCAGCCCACCGTCATCGTCAGCGCCGACGCCGGGATGCGTGGTGGCAAGTCGGTGCCCTACAAGCACCTGCTCGACGAGGCGATCAACCTCTCGGCCCACAAGCCGGCCAAGGTGCTGATGGTCAACCGCGGTCTGGCCGACTACGCCAAGGTCGATGGCCGTGACGTCGACTACGCCGAACAGCGCGCCCTGCAGATGGACACCGTCGTGCCGTGCGTCTGGGTCGAGTCCACCCATCCGTCCTACATCCTCTACACCTCGGGCACGACCGGCAAGCCCAAGGGCGTGCAGCGTGACACCGCTGGCTACACGGTGGCGCTGGCCGCGTCGATGAAGCACATCTACATGGGCAACCCCGGCGAGACGTACTTCAGCACGTCTGACATCGGCTGGGTCGTCGGCCACAGCTACATCATCTACGGCCCGCTGATCAACGGCATGGCCACGATCATGTACGAGGGCCTGCCGACCCGCCCGGACGCCGGCATCTGGTGGAGCCTGGTCGAGAAGTACAAGGTCACCGTGATGTTCTCGGCCCCGACCGCCGCGCGCGTGCTGAAGAAGCAGGATCCGGCCTACCTGACCAAGTACGACCTGAGCAGTCTGAAGGCGCTGTTCCTGGCTGGCGAGCCGCTCGACGAGCCGACGGCGACCTGGATCGGCGGCGCGCTGAACAAGCCCATCATCGACAACTACTGGCAGACCGAGACCGGCTGGCCGATCATGGCGATCTGCAACGGCGTCGAGCCGGCACCGACCAAGTTCGGCTCGCCGGGCAAGGCGGTCTACGGCTACGACGTCCAGCTGATCGACGAGACCACCGGCGAGGAGATCACCGAGCCGAACAAGAAGGGCGTGATCGCCGTCAACGGCCCGCTGCCCCCCGGCTGCCTGCAGACCGTCTGGGGCGACGACAAGCGCTACGTCAGCACCTACTGGACCAGCATCCACAACAAGGTGATGTACTCCACCTTCGACTGGGGCGTGAAGGACGCCGACGGCTACTTCTTCATCCTGGGCCGTACCGATGACGTGATCAACGTCGCCGGCCACCGCCTGGGCACCCGCGAGATCGAGGAAAGCATCTCCAGCCACGCCAACGTCGCCGAAGTGGCCGTGGTGGGCGTGGCCGACCAGCTCAAGGGCCAGGTCGCGGTGGCGTTTGCCGTGCTGAAGGACCCGAGCAAGATCACGAATGTGGCCGATGCCAAGGCGCTGGAAGCCGAGACATGAAGGTCGTGGACAACCAGCTCGGCGCCGTGGCGCGTCCGGCCTCGGTGCGCTTCGTGACCACGCTGCCCAAGACCCGCTCGGGCAAGGTGCTGCGCCGCGCGATCCAGGCCGTCTGCGAAGGCCGCGATGCGGGTGACCTGACGACGATGGAAGACCCGGCCGCGCTGATGCAGATCAAGGACCTGGTCACGGGCTGACCTGCCGGATCTTCGGAATCTGCTGCCTCCGGATGGTGATTCCGGACCGCCGCCCCGCTCATGCGAGCGGGGCTTTTTTTCGTCCACCCATCAGTTCCTCTTCAGAATATCAAGAGAAAAATGTCACGGCGAGTTACATAATGATTTGAAATTCTTTCGATTGCACCGCCTCCTGGAGCGAACTGGACATGCCCCGCATCCACATCATTGCCGGCCCGCCGGGCGCAGGAAAGACCACGTTTGCCAAGGAATATCTGCCGCAGGAGGCGGCCTGCCGGAACTTCATCGACGCCGATCTGATCGCCCAGGGCCTGTCGCCCTTCGCGCCGGAGCGCATGGCCCAGCGGGCCAGCAAGCTGATGCAGATGACGATCCAGGACATGCTGCGGCTGCGCGAGACCTTCGGCTTCGAGACCTCGCTGCGCAGCCGGGACTACGCCAGCCTGATCCCCGACTGGCGCGCCAAGGGGTATGTGGTGCAGATGGTGTTCCTGTCGCTGCCGTCGTGGGAGGTGGCGCAGCACCGGGTCAACGAGCGTGCGCGCCAGGGTGGCCTGCGCATGGCGAGCGATGTGGTGCAGCGCCGTTATGACACCGGCCTGCACAACTTCCACGCCGTCTACAAGGACCTCGTGGACCTCTGGGTGCATTTCGACAACGCGGGACCTGTCCCGAAACTGGTGGACTGGAGCGGCGCATGAAGAACGGTTCCCTGACCCAGCAGACCTACATTGCACCCGAGGTGCTGGGCGCCTACGCGGCGCTGAAGCGGTCCGCCGAGATCTCGCGGCAGATGGCCTTCCTCACCGGCACCGACGTGATCATCGTCAAGGACGGCCGCATCCTGCGCGAGTCCGGGGCCGAGAGCTACGACCTGCGCGCCGAGCGGCCGACGAGCAACGTGCATCCGCTCCCCCGGCCAGTGCGCTGACGCTTCAACGCGGCAGCGCGTCGCGCAGGCACTGCACCTGGCGGGCGATCGAGGTCGGCAGCGGGATCTGACCGTCCAGCACCGCGTGGATGTGCGCTGCGGTGGTGTCGGCATCGATGGTGGCGGGCAATGCCGGCAGTTCCACCAGCACGCCTTCCTGTGGCGCCACCGACAGCGTGGTGTCCAGCACGCCCGCCCGGTAGACATCCAGCCGCGGCTGCCGGCGGGCATCGGCCACCGGCTCGCCTTCGGTGCCGCGCATCAGCACCGCGTCGGCGCCGCTGTCGCGCAGGTACTGCGACAGGCTCACCGCGTACTCCGGGTGGGTGTGGTTGACCACCCGCAGCGCGCCGGGAAGGGCCGGCAGCAGCTTGGCGATGGTGTGCCCGCTGTTGCGCAGGCCGAGCACGCGGCGCAGCGCCAGCAACTGCGCCAGCGGCCGGTTCAGCGTTTCGAGCGACATGAACACCGGCTCGCCGCGCGCCCATTGCGCCGCGGCCTGGGCAGCGTCGGCGGCGGGCGGCAGGCCGAGCGCGGTGAAGATCGCCGCGCTGGTGACGCGACCGGGGTCGTCGATCGGGCCGTGGACCAGCACCGGCACCCCTTCGCGCGCCAGCAGCAGCGCCAGCAGCGGCGTGAAGTTCGGCAGCTTGCGCGCGCCGTTGTAGGACGGCAGCAGCACGGCGGGCGAGGGCGCCACCAGCGGCAGCGTGTGCACCATGGCGGCCTCGACAAAGGCCGCGAGTTCGTCCGCCGATTCGCCCTTGATGCGCATCGCCAGCGCGAAGCCGCCGAGTTCGAGGTCGCTGACACGGCCATCGAGGATGCGGGTCATCAGGTCGAGCGCCTGGGCGTGGTCCAGCGAGCGGGCACCGTCCTTGCCGCGGCCGATGGTCTTGAGATAGGGGGCGATGGTCATGGGGGGATTGTCGTCGTCGGCTTCAAGCGGTGCCCGTGTCGGCCTGTTGCTGCAGCAGTGCGCGCCGCACCGCGGCCATGGCGGGCTGCAGCGCGCGCCAGGCGGCGGCATCGAAGCCCGCGGGGCCGCGCGTGGTGATGTCGCGCCGCCGCAGTGCCTGCGCGTCGCGGCAGGCCAGCACCACGCTGTTCGTGCCCCGCTCCCCGTCGCCGACCACCAGCACCGCGTCCGCGCCGAAGGTCTGCCGGATGCGCGCCACATGCACGGCGAACAGCGGCTGGCTGGCGCCGCTGGGCAGGTTCGCCACCAGCCAGCCGGTGTCGGTCAGGGCCTGCGCACAGTCGTCGTAGAACGCCTGCGAACACAGCGCGTCGGGCAGGCCTTCCCAGTCGAAGCCGTCCACCAGCAGCACGTCGAAACGCTGCGGCGGATCGCGCACCAGCACCGCGCCGTCCTGGCAGACCACCCGCAGGCGCGCGCTGTCCGGCGGAATGCCGAAGTCGCCGCGCAGCGCGATCACGTGCGGGTTGATCTCGGCGACCTGCAGCGTGCTGTCCGGCAGGTGCCGGTGGCAGAACTTCACCAGCGAGCCGCCACCCAGGCCGATCAGCGCGATGCTGGCGGGCCGCGGCTGCCACAGCAGGAAGCCCATCATGCGCTGCGTGTAGGCCAGGTCCAGCCCGTCGGGGTCGTCCATGCGCATGCGGCTCTGGATCTCGCTGAGCGAGAAGTGCAGGGCGCGGACGGTGCGCGCCTGGTCCTGGTAGACGTAGGGACGGACGTGGTCGTCCGCGGTTTCACCGGTGGGTTCGGGGGTGTCGGGCATGGGGTTCAAGGAGGGAAACGGGCCGGGGCGATGCGGTGCAGGTCCCTGGCCAGCGCTGGCAGGGCCATCACCGCCAGCAGTGCTGCCAGCGGAATCGTCGCCGAGAAGCCCAGCGACCGGAAGGCCAGCGCACCGACGATGCCGCCGCTGAAGAACAGCGCCAGCACGGTCGCATGGATCCACAGCTTGTCGCGGTTGGCGCGCACGTACATCGGATCGTCCGCGTCGCGCTGGCCGTTCCAGTAGAGCAGGCGGCCCAGCTCGATGCCCAGGTCGGTGACCACGCCGGTCATGTGCGTGGTGCGGATCTCGGCGTTCGAGATCTTGGTGATGATGGCGTTCTGCAGGCCCATGATGAAACACAGCAGCAGCACCGTGGTCGGCACCAGCAGGGCCTTGAAGTCGTGCAGGTTGGCGCCGAGCAGGCCGAACAGCAGCAGCAGGCCGGCCTCCAGCAGCAGCGCCAGCGCGTACTTGCCCTGGAGCTGGCGGTGGCGGCCCCAGTTGATCAGCAGGGAGGTGCAGGCGGCGCCCGAGACGAAGGCGCCCAGGGCCACCAGCCCCGCCAGCGCTAGCCCGATGCTGCCCAGCGCGAGGTCGTCGGCGATGCCGGAGATGATCCCGCTCATGTGCGAGGTGTAGCGGGCCACGGCCAGAAAGCCGCCCGCATTGACCGCTCCGGCGACGAAGGCCAGCACGCCGCCCAGCTGCCGGTTGGCAGTGCGGGTGCGGTCGCGGCCGGTCAGGCGCTGGAGGAACTGGAAGGCCATGGTGGGAGGCGGTCACTGTAACCGACGCCCTCGCCATGGCCCCCGCTTCACAAGGCGGTGGCCGTGCCCGCCGACGCCTTGGCCAGACCCCGCAGCACCGGCAGGCAGGAGCCGCAGTTGGTGCCGCATTTCAGCTCACCCTGCAACTGCGCCATGCGCTCCTCTACGCTACCGCTGCAACGCCCGAGCACCTGCACGATCTGCGGCTCGGTGACGTTGAAGCAGGTGCAGACCTGCGGGCCCTTGTCCTGCACCGGCACGGGCGCGGTCGGGCTGCCGGCGAGCAGCGCGCGGCCATAGGACTGCGCCGGCAACTCGTCCTGCAGCAGCGTCTTGATCCACGACTCCGCCCGCGTGTCGCCCGCCAGCAGCACGCCGCGCAGCAGCCGGTCGACGCTCACGTTCTGCATGAGCACGGCGCGGTACTGGCCGCGCTGGCGGTCGTGGTAGACCAGTGTGTCGCGGCCGGACAGGCCGAGCAGCGCCTCGATCTGCTTGACCAGCGCTTCCTGCATCGGCGCCGCGGCGGCCGCGCGCCAGACCAGCCCGGCCAGCCCGTCGGCGTGCGGCTCGCGACCGAAGGGCAGCACCATCGCGTAGCCGAACTGCGGCATCAGCGCCTTGAGCGCCTCGCGGGCCTTCAAGGCTTCTGCTTGCGGCAGCCACGCCAGCCCCAGCATCCGCCATGGCAGCTTCACCGCCTCGATGCGCACGGCGGCGTGTTTCAGCTCGGGCTGCTTCGACGTCGGGCAGTACGTCGGCAGCGTCACGCCGTTGATGCCCAGGCGCGCGACCCCCTTGTCGTCGGTGCCGCCGAGCACTTCCTCGCCCCAGTGCATCGGGATCGCGACCTGCGTCGGCGCGACCTTGTCGGTGCTCTGGATCGGCAGCACCAGACTGCCGCGCCGCGAGCGGACCTCGACCAGCGCGCCGTCCTGCAGGCCACGCCGCGCCACGTCGGTCGGGTGCATCTCGACCACGGGTTCCGCGATGTGGCCGAACAGGCGGCCGAGCGTGCCGGTGCGGCTCATGCCGTGCCACTGGTCGCGCAGGCGGCCGGTGGTCAGCGAGAACGGGTAGCGGGCATCGCGCGGCTCGGCCACCGGGCGGAACTCGGCGGCGCTGAAGCGGGCGCGGCCATCCTCGGTCGGGAAGACGCCGTCTTCGTACAGGCGCGCCTTGCCGGTCGCCGCACCTTCGGGCATCGGCCACTGCTGCGGACCCTGGCGTTCGATCAGGTCGAAGCTCAGGCCGGTGATGTCGAGGTCGCGGCCGCGGGTGGATTCGCGGTGTTCGTTCCACACCGATTCGGCGCTGTCGTAGGGGAAGAGGGTGGTCTGGCCGGTTTGACCGTTCAGCCGTTCGGGCAGGCGCGTCTCCAGCCGGCGGGCGATGTCGACGGCGATCTGCCAGTCGTGGCGCGTGCTGCCCGGCGCCTTCACCGCGGGGCGCACGAGGCTGATGCGGCGCTCGGAGTTGGTGACCGAGCCGACCTTCTCGCCCCAGGTGGTGGCGGGCAGCAGCAGGTCGGCGTACGCGGCGGTCGCGGTGGTGGAGAAGGCCTCCTGCACGATGACGAACTCGGCCCGCTCCAGCGCGCGGCGCACCATCGCCTGATCCGGAATGGACTGCGCGGGGTTGGTGCAGACGATCCACAGCGCCTTGATCTGCCCGTCGGCCGCGGCTTGGAACATCTCGATGGCGCTCTTGCCCGGATTGGCCGGCA
Organism: Sphaerotilus montanus; assembly: GCF_013410775.1. NCBI lineage: Bacteria > Pseudomonadati > Pseudomonadota > Betaproteobacteria > Burkholderiales > Sphaerotilaceae > Sphaerotilus > Sphaerotilus montanus. The sequence goes on from NZ_JACCFH010000001.1 coordinate 3,160,939, forward strand.
CATCGGCCACGCCCCAGAGGCTGGCGACTTCGGCGCGGTGCGTGGCGTTGCCCAGGTCGCGGTGGCCGCTGAGCAGGTTGGACAGGCCGCCCACCTCGCGCCCGCCCATCGCGTTGGGCTGGCCGGTGAGCGAGAAGGGCCCGGCGCCCGCCTTGCCGATCTGGCCGGTGGCGAGGTGCAGGTTGATCAGCGCGGCGTTCTTGTCGGTGCCGGCGGCGCTCTGGTTGAGGCCCTGGCAGTACAGCGACAGCGTCCGGCCACGTTCGCCGGGTGTGCGGCCGGCGCCCTGCGCGAACCAGCGGGCCGCCTGCACCAGGTCGACCTCCTGGATGCCGCAGACGCGGGCGGCTTCCTTCGGCGTCCACGCCCGCACGGTGTCGCGCAGGGCGTCGAAGCCGGTGGTGTGGGCGGCGATGTACGCCGGGTCGGTCAGCCCCTCCCACAGCATGACGTGCAGCATGCCGTGGTAGAGCGCCACGTCGGTGCCGGGCTGGATCTGCAGGAACAGGTCCGCCGTCTCCGCCGTCTCGGTGCGGCGCACGTCGACGACGATCCAGCGCTGGTCCGGCCGGGCCTTGCGGGCGTCTTCCAGCCGGCGGAACAGCACCGGGTGCGCCCAGGCCGTGTTGCTGCCGCTGATGAAGACGGTGTCGGCGTGGGCAAAGTCCTCGTAGCTGCAGGGCGGGGCGTCGGCACCGAGCGTGCGCTTGTAGCCGGCCACTGCGCTGGACATGCACAGCCGCGAGTTGGTGTCGACGTTGTTGGTGCCGAGCAGGCCCTTGGCGAGCTTGTTGAAGACGTAGTAGTCCTCGGTCAGCAGCTGGCCGGAGAGGTAGATCCCCAGCGCGTCCGGCCCGTCGCGGCGCACGATCTCGGCCAGCCGGTCAGCGGCGAGGTCGAGCGCGGAGGTCCAGTCGATTACCTCGGTCGGCCCGCCGCGCTGACCGTTCGCGCCGCGGCCGCGGCGCAGGCGGGGTTGCAGCAGCCGGGTCGCCATCGTCACCGGCGCGCTGGCGGTCAGGTGCAGCGTGCTGCCCTTGGTGCAGAGCCGGCCGAAGTTGGCCGGGTGGTCCGGGTCGCCGCGCACGCCGGTGATCTGCGTCCCGTCGGACTCGATGATCACGCCGCAGCCGACGCCGCAGTAGGGGCAGGTGGACCGGGTGTCGGTCGTGGGCAGGGGCAGGGTCATCGACAGGCCTTCATGCGTTGCGGTGCGGCCGTCTCAGGCGATGGCGCCGATGGCGATGCTGTTCAGCTCCGCCGCGTCGAGGAAGACCTGCCCGTCGACCACCTGCACCGCGAAGCGCGGCGTGCAGCCCTCGTCCGGCGCCTTGGCGCAGCCGCTGTCCAGGCCGATGGTCCAGTTGTGCAGCGGGCAGGCCACGCTCTCGCCGAAGACGATGCCCTGGCTCAGCGGGCCGCCCTTGTGCGGGCAGCGGTCGAGCAGCGCGAAGACCTTGTCCTCGCTGTTGCGGAACACGGCGACATCACAGGAACCCGGGCGCGCTACACGGCGGGCGCCGAGCACGGGGATGTCGTCAACGGTGCAGATGGATGTCCAGTCAGTCATGTCAAAACCTCGAATGCAAAATGTCTTCAGGACACGGCCAGCGGCGTGAACTGCCGCGTGTCCACGCTGGCCTTGGCCGATTCCAGCCACGGATCCGCCGCCCCATCCAGCGCGAACTGCAGCCGCTCCCACAGCTCCTTGCGCAGCTCCGCGTTGTCGATCACCTTGGCCTTGACGTAGTCGAGACCCACGCGGTCGATGTAGTGCACGGTGCGCTCCAGGTACCAGCCTTCCTCGCGGTAGAGCTGCAGGAAGGCGCCGGCGTACTCCAGCACCTCGGCCGGTGTCTTCACCTTGACGAAGAACTGTGCGACTTCGGTCTTGATGCCGCCGTTGCCGCCGACGTACAGCTCCCAGCCGGAGTCCACGCCGATGATGCCGACGTCCTTGGTGCCGGCTTCCGCGCAGTTGCGCGGGCAGCCCGAGACGGCCAGCTTCACCTTGTGCGGCGAGTACATCGCCCACAGCGCACGCTCCAGGTCCTTGCCCATCTGGGTGGAGTCCTGCGTGCCGAAGCGGCACCACTCGCTGCCGACGCAGGTCTTCACCGTGCGCAGCGACTTGGCATAGGCGAAGCCGGACGGCATGCCCAGGTCGGCCCACACGCCCTGCAGGTCTTCCTTCTTCACGCCGAGCAGGTCGATGCGCTGACCGCCGGTGACCTTGACGGTCGGGATCTGGTACTTGTCCGCCACGTCGGCGATGCGCCGCAGGTCGGCCGCCGTCGTCTCGCCGCCCCACATGCGCGGGATCACCGAGTAGGTGCCGTTCTTCTGGATGTTGGCGTGGCTGCGCTCGTTGATGAAGCGGCTCTGCGGATCGTCCTGTGCTTCCTTGGGCCAGGTGCTGAGCAGGTAGTAGTTCAGCGCAGGGCGGCAGGAGGTGCAGCCGTTCGGCGTTTTCCAGCCCAGGCGCCGGTAGACACCGTCCTCGCCGGCGAGGCTGACGAGGTGCTCCTTGCGGACCGCGTCGCGCACGTCCTGGTGGCTCAGCTCGGTGCAGCCGCACAGTGCCTTCTTCTTCGGCGTGGCGCTGTAGTCGCCGCCCGCCGTGAACATCAGCAGCTGCTCGACCAGCCCCGTGCACGATCCGCAGGACGCGCTGGCCTTGGTGTGCTTGCGCACCTCGTCCAGCGTGAACAGGCCCTTGTCCTTGATCGCCTTGCAGATGGCGCCCTTGGTCACGCCGTTGCAGCCGCAGACCTCGTCCGTGTCGGCCATCGCGGCAGCCTTGTTGTGGCCTTCGTGGCCCACGTCGCCGATGTTCGACTCGCCGAACATCAGCCGGTCGCGGATGTCGTGGACCTTGCGGCCTTCGCGCAGCAGCTTGAAGTACCAGCTGCCGTCGACCGTGTCGCCGTACAGGCAGGCGCCGACGAGTTTGTCGTCCTTGATGACCAGCTTCTTGTAGACGCCGCCGACCGGGTCCGACAGCAGGATCTCCTCGCAGCCTTCGCCGCCGGTGAAGTTGCCGGCCGAGAACAGGTCGATGCCGGTGACCTTGAGCTTGGTGCTGGTCTGGCTGCCGGTGTAGCGGCCGATGCCGAACTCGGCCAGGTGCGTGGCGCAGACCTTGCCCTGCTCGAACAGCGGCGCGACCAGCCCGTAGGCGATGCCGCGGTGGCTGGCGCATTCGCCGATCGAGTAGATGCGCGCGTCGGTGACGGTCTGCAGCGTGTCGGTGACGACGATGCCGCCGCGCCCGCCGTGGTCGCACAGCAGGCCCATCTGCTTGGCCAGATCGGTGTTGGGGCGGATGCCGGCGGCCATCACCACCAGGTCGGCGGGGATCTCGCGGCCGTCCTTGAACTGCACCGCCAGCACGCGTCCGCCGGTGCCGTTGTCCTTGTCGCCGATCAGCGCGGCGGTCTGCGCGCCCATCTCGAACTTCAGGCCCCGGTCCTGCAGCGACTTCTGCAGCAGCTTGCCGGCGACGCTGTCGAGCTGGCGCTCCATCAGCCAGTCGCTGATGTGGACGACGGTGACCTGCATTCCGCGCAGCATCAGCCCGTTGGCCGCTTCCAGCCCGAGCAGGCCGCCGCCGATCACGACCGCGTGCTGGTGCGTCCTGGCCGTCTCGATCATGGTGTTCGTGTCGGCGATGTCGCGGTAGGCGATCACCCCTTCGAGGTCCTTGCCGGGCACGGGCAGGATGAAGGGGTTCGAGCCGGTGGCGATCAGCAGGCGGTCGTACTCGGCCTCGACCGTCTCGCCCTGGGCGTTGACGCCGGTGACGACACGGCGGGCGCGGTGTACGTCGGTGACCTTGGTGGCCAGGTGCAGCGTGATGCCGTGGTCCGCGTACCAGCTCAGCGGGTTGAGGATGATCTCGTCGATCGTCTGCTCGCCGGCCAGCACGGGGCTGAGCAGGATGCGGTTGTAGTTGGGGTGCGGCTCGGCGCCGAACACGGTGATGTCGTAGAGATCGGGGGCGATCTTCAGCAGCTCTTCCAGCGTGCGCACGCCGGCCATGCCGTTGCCGACCATCACGAGTTTCATCTTCTGCATCGCGGGCTCCTCAGGAATCAGTTGAACCGGTTAAACCAGGTATTCGGATGGAAGGGCGTCGTGTGCTGTCCGGGACCACAATGCCGAGCGATGAGCTTCGATGTCGACATTGGCCACACCAGCGCCTGCGGATTGCGGGAACACAACGAGGATTTCGCGGCAGTCATGCGCGCCGATGCGCACGAGCCGGGCCGGGGTCTGATCGCCGCCGTCGCCGACGGTGTGTCGACAGGCGGCCTGGGACGCGAAGCCGCGCAGACCACGGTGATGAGCCTGGTGCAGGACTTCCATGCCGCACCGGCCACCTGGGAAACGACGGTCGTCCTTGACCGTCTGATCGGCGCCCAGAACGCCTGGCTCGCCGACCACAACCAACGTCGCCGCGGTGCGGGCAACGAACGCCGCGCGGCGCTCACCACCCTCACGGCGCTGGCGCTGCAGGGTCAGACCTGGACACTCGCCCACGTTGGCGATACCCGGGCCTGGCTGCTGCGCCGCGGGGAGCTGCAGCAGCTCACCCAGGACCATGCACTCGACCATCCCGACTTCCGCAGCCAGCTCACCCGGGCGATCGGCCTCGATCACACCGTGCGCGTGGACTACCTGCAGGGCGAACTGCACCTCGGCGACACCTTCGTGCTCACCTCCGATGGTGTGCATGGTGTGCTCCAGGCCGATCGCCTGCGGACCCTGCTGGCCGCCGCACCCGCCCAGATCGCCAGTGAGGCGCTGGTGGAAGCGGCACTGGCTGCGGGCAGTCAGGACAACGTCACAGCGGTAGTCATGCAAGTTGCGGGCCTGGCCCCGATGCGGCTGGAGGACAGTCAGGTCCGCGCCCGCCAGCTGCCCGTGCCGCCGCGCATGAAGGTGGGCGATGTGCTGGACGGCTACACCATCACCGCGCTGGTGGCCGACACCGGCGTGCACCGCCTCTACCAGGCGCGCGACACCGCCAGCCGCGCGCTGGTGGCCCTGAAGACGCTGCACGAGTCCCGGGCGAGCGACCGCGAGGAGCGCGCCATGCTCGCGCACGAGGCGTGGCTCGGCCTGCGTGTCACCGAGCGCGAAGGGCAGGGCTTCGTGCGTGTGCGCGAAGTGCGTGATCCGAGCGCCTTCTACACGGTGTTCGACTGGCACAGCGGCCACACGCTGGAGCAACTGCTCGCGGCCGAGCGTCCGCTGGACGTGGCGGAAGTGGTGCATGCCGGCCTGTCGGTGGCGCGTGCGCTGGGTCGCATGCACCGACTTGGTGTGGTGCACCGCGACATCAAGCCCGGCAACCTGCACCGGGGCGACGACGGCCAGTGGCGGGTGCTGGACCTGGGGGTGGCGGTGTCGGGGCGCGAACCGGCGTCGACCCGGAGCCTGCACGCCGGCACCCCGAGCTACATGAACCCCGAGCAGTGGGAAGGCGACCACGGCCACCCCGCCGATGCCGGCAGCGACCTCTTCGCGCTGGGGGTGACGCTCTACCAGTGGCTCACCGGCAAGCTGCCCTATGGCGAGGTCGAACCCTGGCAGACCGGGCGTTTCCGGCGCGATCCGGTGCCGCCGTCCCGGGTGCATCCGGCGGTGCCGATCTGGCTCGACCATGTCGTGCTCAAGGCGGTGTCGCGCGATCCGCGGCAGCGCTTCGAGACGGCCGAGGAGTTCGCGCTGGCGCTGGAGCGGGGGGCGTCCCGGCCGCTGAATGCGCCGGGCAGCACGCCGCTGGCGGTGCGCGACCCGGCGCTGCTGTGGAAGGTGGCCTGCCTGATCTCGCTGGGCTTCAATGCCCTGCTGGTGGTCTGGCTGCTCTTCCTGCCGAAGGGGTGAACCCGTTCAGCGGCCGAAGGCGCGGGAGCCGGTGCCGGAGGAGCCGACGGTGGTCGGCGTGCTGCGGGCGCGGCCACCCTTCTCGGCCCAGGTGCGCGTCCAGCGGATCTGCACGATGCGCAGCATGGCCAGCATGCCCAGCGCCAGCACGGTGAAGGCAACAAAGCCCCACAGGTAGGAGCCCGAATACTGCTTGGACAGGCCCATGGCGTTCGGCAGGAAGCCGCCGCCGAGCGCGCCGACCTCGCCGATCATCGAGCCGGCCACGGCCGTCGCGAGCGGCCAGCGCAGCGGGACCAGCTGGAACAGGGCGCCGTTGCCCGCGCCGAGGGCCGCGAAGCACAGCATGAACAGCAGCGTCGTCACCACCAGCGACGAGCCGGCGAAACCGCACATCAGCAGCGTGATCGCCACCAGCACCAGCACGCCCGACAGCGTGTGGATGCCGCCGATGCGGTCGGAGATGTAGCCGCCCAGCACGCGCACCCCGGAGCCCATCAGCGTGGCCAGCATGGTGAGCTGGCCGGCCTCGACCTTGGTGACCTTGAACTGGTCGTGGAAGTAGGTCGGCAGGAAGCTGGCGAGGCCGATGAAGCCGCCGAAGGTGACGATGTAGATCAGGCTGAAGGACCAGCCGTCCTTCTCGAACAGGCAGGAGATGTGCTCGCGGAAGGTCTGGTGCTCGACATCCGGCGGCTCCTTCGCGGCGAACCACATCACCAGCATGGGCAGCAGCATCGTGCAGGCTGCCAGCCCGTAGACCGTCTGCCAGCCGAACTGCGTGGCCAGCGGCGGCGCGAACAGCACGGCCAGCACCGTGCCCGAGTTGCCGGCACCGGCAATGCCCATCGCCAGGCCCTTGTACTTCGGCGGGAACCAGCCCGAGCCCAGCGACAGCGCCACGCCAAAGCTCGCGCCGGCGATGCCCAGCAGCACGCCCATCGCCAGCACCTCGTCGTAGGTGTCGACCATGGTGTAGCCGAACACCAGCGCGCAGATGATCAGGCCCATCTCGACCATCGCCGCGTTCTTGCGGCCGATGTACTGCGCCAGCACGCCCAGCGGAAAGCGCATCAGCGCGCCCGCCAGGATCGGCACGGAGACCATGAAACCCTTCTGGGCCGCATTCAGTCCGAACGATTCGCTGATGAACGGACCCATCGCGCCGTTGAGCACCCAGATCGCGAAACAGAAATCGAAATAGAGGAAGGAGGCGGCCAGCGTGGGCCAGTGTCCCGATTGAAGGAACGTCTTGAAGTTGGACATGGGGGGGCGTCAGCCTGTGCAGGGGTGGCGCGCGCGCCGGGGAGGGCGCGGACCGGACGCGGCGGTGTGTCCGGAGCCGATGGTGCGGTGGATCGGCGTGGTCGCTGCTGCGCAACCAGCCATCGATGAAGCATTGATCATGCCACCCTGATCGGCGCTGGTGCGCCACACGGGCTGGCCTGCGGTGTGCTTCAGCTGGTGCAATGACAAGAAACATGGCCCCCACCTGGCCCGCCCCGACGTGATCAACATCCTCGCCATCGCTCCTGCGCCCCCCGACGCCCCCACCCTGGTCGCCGATCTCGAATCGAACGGGCTGCTCGTCTGCTGCCGTACCCAATGCGCCAATCTGGTGCGAGAGGCGGTGCGCCATGCACCGGATCTGGTCATTGTCTGGGAGCCGCATCCCGGAGAGGACCTGTTCGAGGCCGTGCGCCTGCTGGAGGCGTCGATGCCGGTGCCTGTGCTGGTGTTCACCAGCGATGTGCGCGCCGAGACGATGGAGACGGCGCTGGCGGCGGGCATCGACGGCTGGGTCGTCAATGGCTATGCGGCCGGCCGGCTGCGTCCGCTGATCCAGTTCACGGTGGCGCGCCACCGCCAGATGCGCCAGATGCGCGAGGAACTCGGTGACCTGAAGCGGCGCTTCGAGGAGCGCAAGCTGGTCGACCGCGCCAAGGGCATCCTGATGACCGCCCGCCAGGTCAGCGAGGACGAGGCCTTTCGGCTGCTGCGCTCGGCCTCGATGCACGCCAAGCAGCGCATCGGCCAGGTCTCGCAGCAGGTGATCGACGCCGCGCACTACGCCGACGCCATCAACCGCGCAGGGCGTCTGCGCATGCTGTCGCAGCGCATCGTCAAGCTCTATGCGCTGGCGGCGATGGGGGTGGAGACGGCCGGCTCGCGCGCGCTGCTGGCCGATTCGGGCGCGCAGATCGACCAGAGCCTGCAGCTGCTGGACCGCACGCTGTCGCGCCCGACCTTCGGCGATCTGATCGACGCGGTGCAGCACACCTGGACGCAGGTGCAGGCCCACCTGGGCAGCGCGCCGGTGGCCAGCCGGCTCGCGGCGGTCGACCAGGAGGCCGAGCACCTGCTGGAACTGTCTGACCGTCTGACGCAGGCACTCGAGAATGCCGGCCTGGCGCCGACGTTGCACGTCATCAATGTCTCTGGCCGCCAGCGCATGCTGGCGCAGCGGCTGGCCAAGCTGGCGCTGCTGCGCCAAGGGGGGGCACTCTCGGCGACGGAGCCGCTGCCGGTGGAGCTGGCGCCGACGGCCGAGGCCTTCGAGCGAGGTCTGACTTACCTGAAGGACATCCCGCTGTCGACGGCCGCCATCCGCGAGGCCACCGCGGCCGCCGATCTGCGCTGGCAGGACCTGCTCTCCGCCGTGCGCGGCGGGGGCACACCGGCTGCGCGGGTGACGCTGGCTGCGGCCAGCGAAGCACTGCTCGAACTCTTCGACCGCCTGACGCGCGAGTACGAACAGAGCATGCAGCTGCTCATGGGCTGAGGCCGGACCGCGCGACCGCCCGGTCCGGGGGGGGCGGGTGGTGAAAGAGTTCACGCCCGGTAGACGACCGGTTACCTTGTGTGAGTTCGGTCGCAGCCGGTGAGCGGGCGGCCTGCCTATCATGGCCGGATGAACCACCTCGAACTGCCTGTCTCCGTGGCGCCGCCTGCTCAGCTGGCTGGCGGCCTGCTCGATCTGCTGCAGGTCGAGGGTGCGCTGCTGGCACTCAAGGACGCTGACAGCGGGTGCTACCTGTGGGCCAATGCGCCATGCCTGGCCTGGCTGGGCGCTGACGCGCAGCGCGTGGTGGGCGCCACGGACCTGGAGTTGCTGCCGCAGACCGAGGCCAATGCGCTGCAGGCGGCAGACGCCCGTGCGCTGGCCGCCGGACAAGCGGTGGTCACCGAGGACCACCGGTTCGAGCGCGCCGGGGTGCGCACCGAATTCCACGTGGTGCGCCACGTCCTTGCCCCGGCGGATGGCACGCGCCAGATCCTGAGTCTCTGGCGCGACGTGACCCAGAGCCGGCGCGACGCGGGCCGGCTGCAATCGGCGCTCGACCAGATCGAGCGCCAGCAGCATGCGGTCGAAGTGCTGCGCCGCCAGCATGCGCAGGGGCTGGACCGGCCGAGCGAGCTGTTCCGCCGCGAGCACTTCGAGGAGCACCTGCGCCGCGAGGCCGCGCTGTCGCAGCGCGAACACCGCGAGTTCGCGCTGGTGCTGCTGGCGCTGGACCGGGTCGAGTCGATGCGCCAGACGCTGGGCGATCCGGCGGTGCAGGCGGTCACGCAGTCGATGGGCCTCCTGATGCGCACCAACACCCGTGCGATGGACGTGCTGTCGCAGCTTGGCGACGGGCGGTTCGCGATCCTGCTGTCCGGGGTCGGGCTGGCGACGGCCCATTCGCGCATGGAGCACCTGCGCCGCGCCTGTGCCACGGAGGTGGTGGTGGTGAACGGGCAGGGCTTCAACTTCGAGGTCTCGATCGGCGTGGCCAGCTTCCCGCACACGGCGGCGACGCTGGCCGATCTGAGCCAGGCCGCCGTGCGCGCGCTGGCCGATGCCCGTCAGCGGGGCGGCAACCGGGTGGCACTGGCCTCGATCCGGCTGGGCGAGCTGCTGCCGGTGCACTGACGCCGGGTCAGCCCAGCGACTTGTAGAACATGTAGGCCGCCAGCCCGTACAGGGTGCAGGCGAAGGCCTTCTTCAGCTGCTTGATGTTCATCGCGTGCGCGGTGCGGGCGCCCAGCGGAGCGGTCGTGACGCTGGCCGTCGCGATGATGGCGAGTCCCGGCAGCCACAGGTAACCGAGCGCGCCGGGCAGCGGACTGGGCATCGACCAGCCGCCCACCACATAGCCGACCGTGTTCGCCAGCGCGATCGGGAAACCGAGTGCCGCCGAGGTTGCCACCGCGTTGTGCATGGCGACATTGCACCAGCTCATGAACGGCACGGAGATGAAGCCGCCGCCGGCACCCACCAGACCCGAGATGAATCCGATCACGCCGCCGGCACCGAGGCTGCCTGCCGTGCCGGGCATCTGGCGCATCGGGGCCGGCTTGCGGTCCAGCAGCATCTGGGTGGCGGAAAAGGCGACGAAGACCGCGAACACCAGCGCGAGCGTCGTGCCCTTGAGCAGCGAGAACACCCCGGCGCCTGCCACCAGCCCGCCCAGCACGATGCCGGGTGCGAGCGTGCGCACGATGTCCCAGCGGACGGCGCCGCGCTTGTGGTGCGCGCGCACGCTGGAAACCGAAGTGAACAGGATGGTGGCCATGGAGGTGGCGATGGCCATCTTGACCGCCAGGGCCGCGTCCACGCCGCGCGCGGAGAGGATCAGCGTCATGAACGGCACCATCAGCATGCCGCCGCCGATGCCGAGCAGGCCGGCCAGGAAACCGGTGCAGGTGCCGAGCGCGAGAAGCTCGGCGACCAGGGTGAGATCGAGGTGCATGCAAGGTGTCCGCTGCGAACCGAAGGCCGCATTCCTGAACCCAGGGGATTCAGGTGGGCGAGGTCAGACCGGCTTCGGGTTCATCTGACGCGAGACGATCACACCAGCTGGTCGATGTTCCAAGCCCAGGCTCGCGAGAGCATCGGTTCAAGGAAATAAAACCCCCGCGAACGCAGCGGACGGGTCAATTCTATGACGATCCAGGCCCGGTGGCTCAGGTCGAAGTGTGATCCTGGTCACCGAGTGCAGCGTCGATCCTGCGCACCAGGCTGTCGACGTCGATGGTGATCAGCGGCGTGCTCGGAGCGAGAACCGGTGCGGATTCGGTGATCTGCGCCGGTGCGGCGTGGCCGTCCATCGTGCGGTGCTCGATGAGCGAATACGCCAGGTTCAGCGCCGCCAGCACGGCGATGCGCTCGCGGGCCTTGACCCGGCCGGCGTCGCGGATGGTGCACATCTCGCGGTCGACCTGGCGCACGGCGGCGGTCAGGACGGCTTCGCCCCCATCCGGGCAGGCCAGGATGTAGCTCTGGCCCATGATGCTGACTTCGAGCTGTTTCATACGCCGCCTCCCGATGCGCCGCGGTCGTGGGTATCGACATCTCCCGCCGGCAGACGCTCGATCAGGGCGTCGATGCGGGCCCGCGCCGCCGCCAGCCGGGAGCGCAGGTTGTCGCGTTCGGCCGCGGTGGCGGTGAGTTGCTGTTCGAGCTGGGCATTCACGTGCTGGAGCTCTTCGTGGCGCAGAAGCAGCCGTTCTACCCGTTCGGCGAGGTCTTCGAGTGTGGACATTGCGCGGTGGCGGTTGCGTAGTGATGGGCGCGACAGTCCGCGCTCCCTGTTCGGGATGATTGTAGTGGTGCGGGCATGCAGCGTTTACAATTCACGCTGTTGGTGCTCGTGCCGGCCTTCACGCCAGCACGGTTAAACGGGAAGCAGGAAAGTTCACGCCCTTTCGGGCCCCACTCAACCTGCGCTGCCCCCGCAACGGTAAGCGGACGGGAGCCTCGCGCTCTCTGCCTCGGCGCACATGCCACTGGTGTCATTGGGATACCGGGAAGGTCGCTCGGGGTTCGTCCGTCAGCCCGGATACCGGCCAACGGGGGGTGGACGACACTGGTCGTTCGCCATTGAGGTGTGCGCCTGCGGGGAAGCTGGCGCCACGATCTTTCCGCGTTGTGTTCTCCTATGACCTCCGAATTCCGGGCCGCCTCGCTGCCCAGCCTGTCCGTGCGCCCCGTTGCACTGGCCGCCGCGCTGTGCGCGTTCTCCCTTCTCCCGACCGCCGCTTCCGCGCAATCCAGCGCCGCCAGCACCACGGCGGCTGCGGCGTCTCTGCCCTCCGTCGTCATCACGGCCACCCGCACGCCGGTGCGCGCCGACCAGACCGTGGCCGATGTCACCGTCCTGACCCGCGACGACCTGGAGCGCGCCAGCGGCCGCACCCTGAGCGAAGTGCTGAGCCAGCAGGGCGGCATCCAGCTCTCGTCCAACGGCGGCCTGGGCAAGACCAGCTCCGTCTTCATCCGCGGGCTGGAAGCGCGCCACGTGCTGCTGCTGGTCGATGGCGTGCGCTACGGCTCGGCCACGACCGGCATGCCCGAACTCGACAACCTGCCGCTTGGCGACATCGACCGCATCGAGATCGTGCGCGGCCCGCTGTCCAGCCTCTACGGCAGTGACGCGGTCGGCGGCGTGGTGCAGGTCTTCACCCGCCGCGCCAGTGCGAGCGAAGGCACGCGCTACAACGGATCCGTCACCGCCGGCACCCGCCGCTACGGCCAGGCCAGCGCCGGCACGAGCTTCAACGACGGCCAGTGGAGCGGCGCCCTGCAACTGCTGCACACCGAAAACGGCGGCTTCTCGGCCACCAGCCCGCGCGCCGAGTTCGGCAACTACAACGCCGATCCCGATGGTTTCCGCCAGAACGCCGCCAGCGCCCATGTCGGCCTGAAGCTCTCGCAAGGCTGGCAGGTCGGCGCGCACCTGCTGAGCGCCGACGCCCTCTCCGCCTACGACGACGGCCCGGGCGCCGACGCCAAGTCCGGCCTGCGCACCCGCGTCCTGTCGGTCGACACCTCGGGTGAAGTCACGTCCGGCTGGCGCACCCAGCTGCGTCTGGCCCGCAGCGCCAACGACTACGAGACGATCGCCTCCGCATCGCCGTATGCGGATCTGGGCACCATCGCCACCGTGCAGCAGCAGCTGAGCTGGGACAACACCGTCAGCCTGCCCGTCGGCACGCTGCTGGTGGTCGCCGAACACCTCAAGCAGAAGGTCACCAAGCCCGCCGGCAACTACGACACCACGAACCGCACGATCAACAGCCTGGCCCTGGGCTACAACGCCACGATCGGCATCCACACCGTGCAGGCCAGCCTGCGCCACGACCGCAACTCGCAGTACGGCAACCCGACCACCGGCACCATTGGCTACGGCCTCGCACTGATGGAAGGCCTGCGCGCCACGGCACAGATCGGCACCAGCTTCGTCGCACCCAGCTTCAACCAGCTCTACTGGCCGTCCTACGGCAACCCGAAGCTGGAGCCGGAGAAGGGCAAGCACGCCGAAGTCGGCCTGCGCTACACGACCGGCGAGCAGCAGTTCAGCGCCACCGTGTTCGGCAACCGCATCCGCGGCTACATCACGCAGGGCGCCAACCCGGTGAACCTGCCGTACGCGCAGAGCAACGGCGTGAGCCTGGGCTACGACGGCCAGCTCGGCCCGGTCAAGGTCGGCGCGGCGGTGGACCACCTGACGCCGAAGAACGACACCGACGGCAGCGCCAACCAGGGCAATCTGCTGCCGCGCCGTGCACGCAACGCCGCCAAGCTGAGCGCCGATGTCGACCTGGGCGCCTGGACGGTGGGCGCCGGCCTGCAGGCCTACAGCCACCGCTTCAACGACACCGCCAACAAGCAGCGCCTGGCCGGCTACGCCACGGTCGACCTGCACGCGCAGTGGCAATACGCGCCCGACTGGGCAGTGGGCGCACGGCTGAACAACGTCGCCAACCGGCCGTACGAGACCGCGCTGGGCTACAACCAGCCGGGTCGCGAGCTGTACGTGACGCTGCGCTACACGCCGCGCTGAGCGGGGCGACGTTCGCCATGCACCCGCACAGCGAGTTCCTCCTAGGCGGCCAGCGCAGCGGCAAGTCGCGCTGCGGCGAGCGGCGCGCGGCCGACTGGCTGGCGCAGCCCGGCCACCGCGCCGTGCTGCTGGCCACCGCGCTCGGCGGTGACGACGAGATGCGCGCGCGCATCCGGCGCCACCAGGCCGACCGCGCCGAGCGGGTGCCGGCGATGGCGCTCGACGAGGTGCCGCGCGACCTCGCCGATGCCGTCCGCCGTCACAGTGCGCCGGACTGCCTCGTGCTGGTGGACTGCCTGACGCTGTGGCTGACGCAGTGGCTGATGCCGCTGGACGGTGCGCCGGTCGATGACACCCGCTGGCTCGCCGTGCTGGCCGATCTGGATGCGGCGCTGCTGGCCGCGCCCGGCCCGGTCGTGCTCGTCTCGAACGAGATCGGGCTGGGTCTGTCGCCGATGTCGCGTGAAGCACGGCGCTTTGTCGACGAACTCGGTCGCTTGCACCAGCAGGTCGCCGCACGCTGCCCGCGCGTGACGCTGCTGGTGGCGGGGATCGAAATGGCGGTGAAGCGATGAACCGCGGGCGCGGGCGCTGGTGGCTGGTGCTGTGGCTGGCATTGGCGGTCGGGTTCGCCCGCGCCGAGGTGAGCGTGCGGGACGACCGTGGCGCGACGGTCAAGCTCGCTGCGCCGCCGCAGCGCATCGTCACGCTGCTGCCCTCGCTGACCGAAACCGTCTGCGCGCTCGGCTTCTGCGAGCGGCTGGTCGGCACCGACCGCTATTCCAACTGGCCTGCCAGCGTGCCCGCGCTGCCCAAGCTCGGCGGCATGGACGACACGCAGGTCGAGCGCGTCGTCGCGCTGCGGCCGGATGTCGTGCTGGCGGCGCGCTCGACGCGGGCGGTGGAGCGGCTGGAGTCGCTCGGGCTGACGGTCGTCGTGCTGGAGCCGCGCAGCCAGGCCGAAGCCAGACGCACGGTCGCCACCATCGCCACGCTGATGGGCCGGCCGGAGCAGGGCGCCGTGCTGTGGGCGCGCATCGACCAGCAGGTGCAGCGCGCCGCGGCCCGCGTGCCGGCGGCGCTGCGGGGTCGGAAGGTGTATTTCGAGGTGGACTCGGCGCCCTACGCGGCCGGCAGCACGTCCTTCCTGGGCGAACTGCTGACCCAGCTCGGGCTGGGCAACATCGTCCCGCCCGCGCTCGGCCCCTTCCCGAAACTCAATCCCGAATTCATCGTCAAGGCGCAGCCCGATCTGGTCATGGCGGTTGACCGCAACCTGCGCGACATGCCACGCCGCCCCGGCTGGTCCACGCTGAAGGCATTGCAGACCGGCCGCACCTGCGCCTTCGACGCCACGCGCTACGAGATGCTGGTGCGCCCCGGCCCGCGGCTGGGAGAAGCGGCCGAGCTGGTCGCCGACTGCCTGCAGGCGCTGCCGTGAGCACGGCCGAAAGTCGGCCCGCATGAGCGAGCACGAGCAGCGCCGCCGCACCCGCCTGGCCTGGGCGCTGGCGCTGGTCGCGCTGCTGGGCGGCGCGGCCGGGCTGGTGGCGGGCAGCGAAGGCTGGAGCCTCGCAGCGTTCCGCACCCTGCTGGCCGATGGCTCGGCCGACCTGATCCTGTGGCAGATCCGCGCCCCGCGCACGCTGGGCGCGTGGCTGACCGGCGCGCTGTTCGGCCTCGCCGGGGCGATCGCGCAGGGCCTGTTCCGCAACCCGCTGGCCGATCCCTATCTGCTCGGCTCGGCGGCGGGTGCCTCGCTGGGCGTGGTGCTGGTGCTGGCGGCGGGGTCGCTCGCCGGGGTGGGGCTGAGTCTGGCGACGGCCGAGTGGCTGTCGCGCTTCGGGCTGGTCGCGGCGGCGTTCGTGGGTGCGCTGGTCGGGGTCGGCCTGACCTTGTCGCTGGCCCGCGGCGCGCAGCACACGACGCGGCTGCTGCTGGCCGGCGTCGTGGTCGGCGTGGTGCTGGGCGCGCTCAACGATCTGCTGACCACGCTCGCGCCCGACGCGCTGCGCGGCAAGCAGGCCTTCCTGCTCGGCACGACGGGCTTTCTCGGCTGGTCGAGCTGCGCGGTGCTGGGCGCCGTGCTGCTGCTGGTGCTGCCACCGGGCTGGCGGCTGTCGCGGGTGCTGGACGCGCTGACGCTCGGCGAGGACAGCGCCGCCAGCCTCGGCCTGCCGCTGCCGACATTGCGGCTGGTGCTGGTCGTGCTGATGGCGCTGGCCACCGGCACGGCGGTGTCGCAGGCCGGCATGGTCGCCTTCGTCGGGCTGGTCGCGCCGCACCTGGTCCGGCGCTTTGTCCACGCGACGCACGGCTACCGGCTCGTTGCCAGTGCGGCGATGGGCGGTGCGCTGCTGCTGCTGGCCGACGTGCTGGCGCGCACGCTGATCGCGCCGCAGGAGCTGCCGGTCGGCGTGCTGACCGCCGTGCTCGGCGGCTTCTACCTGCTGTGGCTGCTGCGCCGCCGGGAGATCGCCGGATGATCGCGGCCCGCGACGTGCAGGTCTGCCTCGGCGCCCGCCCCATCCTCCACGGCATCACCCTCGCGTTCGACCGCGGCTGGACCGCCATCGTCGGCCCGAATGGCGCCGGCAAGTCCACGCTGCTGCGCGTACTCGCTGGCCTGCAGCCGCTCCACGCGGGCGAGGTCACGCTGGCCGGCCGCCCGCTCGCCGCCTGGTCTGCCCGCGACCGCGCCCGCCAGCTCGCCTGGCTCGCGCAGCAGGCCGAATCCAGCGGCGAACTCACCGTGCGCGACGTCGTCCACCTCGGCCGCCTGCCGCAGCTCGGCCTGTTCGCCACGCCCGGCCCGCAGGACGAGGCCATCGTCCAGCAGGCCATGCGCGACACCGAATGCCAGGCCTGGCAGCACCGCCGCCTGTCCGAACTCTCGGGCGGCGAGCGCCAGCGGGTGTTCCTCGCGCGGGCGCTGGCCGTGCAGGCGCCGGTGCTGCTGCTCGACGAGCCGACCACCCACCTCGACCCGCCGCACCAGGTCGCGCTGGTCCGCCAGATGGCCCGCCTCGGCCGCACGCAGGTGGTCATCAGCGTGCTGCACGACCTGAGCCTCGCGCTGGCCGCGGACCGGCTGGTCGTGCTGGCGGCGGGTGCCGTGCGGGCGGTCGGCGGCTGCGACGATCCGGCCGTGCACGCCGCGCTGGTCGAGGTGTTTGGCGGCGCGATCCGCATCGAGCGTGTCGGCGCCCAGTGGGTCGCGCTGCCCCAGCTCTTTCAAGGCTTTCACGGTTTCCAAGGAACCCCACCATGAACATCGAACAACCGCCCGTCGACCGCCAGCGCATCGTCCCCGACGGCGAGCGCCGCGGCCTCGTTCTCGTCCACACCGGCGACGGCAAGGGCAAGAGCACGGCGGCCTTCGGGCTGGCGATCCGCGCCCACGGCCGCGGCAAGGCGGTCAAGGTCTACCAGTTCATGAAGGTGCCCAGCGCGCGCTTCGGCGAACACCGGCTGTTCGAGCAGATCGGCATTCCCATCGAAGGGCTGGGCGACGGCTTCTCGTGGAAGAGCAAGGATCTGGAGCACTCCGCCCAGCTCGCCCGCGACGGCTGGGCCAAGGCCGAGGCGACCATCCGCGCCGGGGAGCACTTCCTTGTGGTGCTCGACGAGATCATGTACCCGCTGCGCTACGGCTGGGTGCCGCTGGAGCCGGTGCTGCAGGCGCTGCGCGAGCGGCCGGCGCATGTCCATGTCGTGCTCACGGGCCGCAACGCGCCGGAGGAACTCGTCGCACTCGCCGACACCGTAACCGAGATGACGCTGGTGAAGCACCACTTCAAGGCGGGTGTGCCGGCGCAGCGCGGCATCGAGGACTGACGCGATGATGAAAACCGCCATCAGCTGGAGCGCCGGCAAGGACTCGTGCCTGGCGCTGCTGCGCGCCCGCGAGGCCGGGCACGACGTGCAGACCTTCCTGACGATGTGCGAGGCCGATGGCTTCAGCAAGTCGCACGCGCTGGCGCCCGAGGTGGTCGCCGCGCAGGTCGCAGCCTTCGGCGGCGTGTGGCGGGCGGTGGCCGTGCCTGAGGGCGTGCCGGGGGCGTACGCCATGTGCTTCGACGCCGCGCTGCAGTCGCTGCACGACAGCGGCCACACCCACGTCGTCTTCGGCGACATCGACCTGCAGGCGCACCGCGACTGGCTGGAGCCGGCCTGCGAACGGGCCGGTCTGCAGGCGGTGTTTCCGCTGTGGGGGCTGTCGCGCGCGGCGCTGGCCCGCGAGATCCTCGACCGTGGCATCCGGGCGCGGCTGGTCTGCGTCGACACGGGCCGGCTGGACGCGCGCTTCTGCGGCCGCGACTACGACGCTGCGCTGCTGGCCGAGCTGCCGCAGGGCGTGTGCGTCTGCGGCGAGGACGGCGAGTTCCACACCGTCGTCGTCGATGCGCCGGGCATGGCCGCGCCGCTGGCACTGGTCAGCGGCGGCACCCGCACCGTCTTCGCCCGCCCGCCGATGCGCCCGACCACGCTGGTGTTCGATGAACTGCGGCTGGCCGACGCACCGTGACGCTGACCGCGCTCGCCACCGACCCGGCGCCATGGCCTGTGCTGCAGGCGGGGGCGCTGCTGCTCGCCTGGGCGCTGGACCGCTGCTTCGGCGAGCCGCCGAACGCTTGGCATCCGGTGGCGTGGCTGGGATCGGTGCTGGGGCCGGTCGGACGGCGGGTGCGCGCCTGGCCGCCGCGGGCGGCGTTCGTGGGCGGGGCGCTGGTCTGGTGCGCGCTGGCCGCCGGGCTGGTGGCGGGCGCCTGGGCGCTGCAGGACTGGCTGCGCACGCTGCCAGCGTGGCTGGCCGTGCCGCTGCTGGCGCTGCTGCTCAAGCCGCTGTTCGCGGCGCGGATGCTCTGCGACGAGGTGCGGGCGGTCGAAGCAGCCTTGCAGCAGGGGCTGGACGCCGGCCGCGCGCGCCTGGCCTGGCTGGTCAGCCGCGACGTGCGCCAGCTCACCGCCGCGCAGGTGCGCGAGTCGGCGATCGAGACGCTGGCCGAGAACCTCAACGACTCGGTGATCGCGCCGCTGGCGTGGTTTGCCGTGGCCGGGTTGCCGGGCGCTGTGCTGTACCGGTTTGCCAACACGGCGGACGCGATGTGGGGCTACCGCGGCGCCTGGGAATGGGCCGGCAAGTGGGCGGCGCGGGCGGACGATGCGCTGTCCTGGCCGACCGCGCGCGTGACGGCGCTGCTGCTGCGCCCGGCGTGGCGCAGGGCGGACTGGGTGCAGCTGCGCGGCGAGGCCGCACGCACGCCTTCCCCCAATGGCGGCTGGCCGATGGGCGCCATGGCGTTACGTCTGGACATCTGTCTGGGCAAGCCGGGGGTCTATGCTCTGCATCCCCGTGGTCGAGCACCCGAGGCTGCAGACGTGGACACCGCGCTGCGGCACGCCCAGTCGGCCGTCCGGTGGTGGATGACCATGCTCGCGGGTGGCTGGCTGGGGTGGGCGTTGATGGGGGCGGCCGGGGGGCTCGCCTGAACAGAACATGACGTCGATCCACGACCGCAATGACCTCGTGCGCACGCACGGCGGGCCGGACGCCCTGGGCGTGCCGCGCTGGGATTTCTCCACCAATGCCAATGCCTGCGGGCCGGCGCCGATGGCGCTGGAGCAGGTCCGGCAAGTCGATGTCCGGCGCTACCCGGACCCGAGCCACACGGCCCTGCGGCAGCAGCTCGCGCGGCTGCACGGCGTCGAGCCGGCGCGCATCATCGTGGCCGGCAGTGCCAGCGAGTTCATCCGGCGCATGACGCTGGCGATCGCGCTGCTGCATCCGGGGGCGCGGGTGCGCGTGCCGGACTACGCCTACGGGGAATACGCCGCGGCGGCCGATGCGCTCGGCCTGCGTGTCGTGCGCGAGATCGACGACCTGGACGCCAAGGACCCGGCCTGGCTGATCTGGCACACCGAGCCGGGCAGCCCGATCGGCGATGCCCGCGCGGCGCCGCCGTTCAACCCGGGCGAGTCGGTGCTGGTGGTCGACCGCGCCTACACGCCGCTGCGGCTGGACGGCGAGGCTCCGCCGGTGCCGGACGGCGCCTGGCAGCTCTGGTCGCCGAACAAGGCACTCGGGCTGACCGGCGTGCGCGGCGCCTACGCGATCGCCCCGGTCCGCACGCCCGAATCGGCCGTGCTCACCGACTGGCTGACCGGGCGGCTGGCGGCCCTGGCGCCCTCGTGGCCGCTCGGTGCGCACGGGGTGGCGATGCTGCAGTGCTGGGCCAGCGACGAGGCGCAGAGCTGGGTGCGCTCCAGCCTGCACATCCTGCGCAGCTGGCGCCGCCAGCAGATCGATCTGTGCCAGAAGCGCCTGGGCTGGACCTGCCTGACCAGCGTCACGCCGTTCTACATCGCCCGCTGGGGCCAGTGGACGGCGGGCGAGGGCGCCGAATCCGATCCGCTGCACCCGGCGCAGGTGCTGCCCGAGCTGCGCGCGGTGGGCATCAAGCTGCGCGACTGCACCTCGATGGGCCTCCCGGGCTGGGTGCGCGTGAGCGTGCAGGCGCCGCCGACCCAGCAGGCGCTGGCGCTGCTGTGGCGCCAGACGGTGGGCGACGGCGGCTTCGTGCCGACGGTGCGCCAGTCCGGCTTCCAGTCGGGGTTCCAGAGCCTGTCCACGTACTGAAACCGAACCGTCAACAGAACCGAAGAGCAAGGAAACACATGGCACGCGCAGTGATGGTCCTGGGCACCACGAGTGGCGCCGGCAAGAGCTGGCTGGCCACGGCGCTGTGCCGCTGGTATGCACGCCGCGGCTTCAAGGTCGCGCCCTTCAAGGCGCAGAACATGAGCAACAACGCCCGTGTCGTGCCCGGCCCGGACGGGTGCATGGGCGAGATCGGCAGCGCGCAGTACTTCCAGGCGCTGGCCGCCTGCGCCGTGCCCGAGGTGCGCCAGAACCCGGTGCTGCTCAAGCCCGAGGCGGACACGCGCAGCCAGGTCGTCGTGCTGGGTGCCGTGCGGCGCGATCTGGGCGCCGTGCCGTGGCGCGAACGCAGCGAGGCGCTGTGGCCGTTTGCCCGCGACGCGCTGCACGCGCTGATGGCCGAGAACGACGTGGTCGTCATCGAGGGCGCCGGCTCGCCCGCCGAGATCAACCTGCACGCCAGCGACTACGTCAACATGCGCACCGCGCTGGCCGTGGACGCCGCCTGCCTGCTGGTCACCGACATCGACCGCGGCGGCGCCTTCGCCCACCTCTACGGCACGCACCAGCTGCTGCCGGCCGAGGAGCGCGCGCTGATCCGCGGCTTCGTGCTCAACCGCTTCCGCGGCGACGCGGCGCTGCTGGCGCCCGGCCCCGAGCAGCTCGAAGCGCTCACCGGCGTGCCCACGGTCGCCGTGCTGCCGATGTGGCGCGAGCACGGCCTGCCGGAAGAGGACGGCGTGTTCGACGACCGCTCCAGCGGGGGCGCCTCGGCGGTGCGCCCGCTGCGCGTGGCGGTGATCGCCTACCCGCGCATCAGCAACCTCGACGAGTTCCAGCCGCTGCGCAACCTGCCCGGCGTGCGGCTGGTCTGGGCGCGGGGCCCGGCCGATCTGGACGGCGCTGACTGGGTCATCCTGCCCGGCTCGAAACACACCACCGCGGATCTGGCCTGGCTGCGCGCGCAGGGGCTGGACCTGGCGGTCGCGCGCCACGCGGGGCAGGGCGGGGCGGTGCTGGGCATCTGCGGCGGGCTGCAGATGCTGGGCGAGGCGCTGATCGACCTGCACGCGGTCGACGACCCGCTCGGCGGCAACGCGCCCGGCCTGGGCCTGCTGCCGCTGGTGACCGCCTTCGATCCGGACAAGCTGCTGCAGCCGACGCAGGCCCGCTTCGCCACGCTGGCCGCACCGTGCGGGCCGTGGTCGGCGCTGTCCGGCGTCGCCTTCGACGGCTACGAGATCCACCACGGCCGCACCGCGCAGCATCCAGACCTGCCCGCGGCCACCGTGGCGGTGCACAACGCCGCGGGCGAGGTGCTGGGCTGGCAGCAGGGCGCCGTGCTCGGGCTGTATGCGCATGGCCTGTTCGAGTCGCCGGCCGTGCTGCGCGCGCTGTTCGGCGCCGAGGTGCGCACGCTGGATGCCGTGTTCGACGGCCTCGCCGACTTTCTGGACCGGCACGTGCCCGAAGGCGTGCTGCTGTCCCTGCTCCACAACGACAAGGACTCCCGATGACTGCACCCACCTTCACCGTTCCCCCGATCGACGATCTGCAGGACGAGGCGCTGACCGCGCGCGTCCAGACCGCGCTCGACCAGAAGACCAAGCCGCAGGGCTCGCTCGGCCGCCTCGAAGCGCTGGCGCTCAAGCTGGCGCAGATCCAGGGCCGCGACCTGCCGGCGCTGGAGCATCCGCAGATGGTCGTGTTCGCTGGCGACCACGGGCTGGCGGCGCGCGGTGTCTCGGCCTTCCCGAGCGACGTGACCTGGCAGATGGTCGAGAACTTCCTGGCCGGCGGCGCTGCGGTCAGCGTGCTGGCGCGCCAGCACGGGCTGGCGCTGACGGTGGTCGATGCCGGCGTGAAGCACGAGTTCGCGCCGCGTCCGGGCCTGTTGCAGCGCAAGATCGGCTGGGGCACGGCGGATGCGCTGGACGGTCCGGCGATGAGCGCGGCCGAGTGCGCCGCGGCGATCGAGACCGGCGCGGGGGTCGTGCGCAGCCTGCCGGGCAACGTACTGCTGTTCGGCGAGATGGGCATCGGCAACACCTCGTCGGCCTCGCTGCTGATGGCGCGGCTGACCGGCGAGGCCATTGACCGCTGCACCGGCCGCGGCACCGGCGTGGACGGCCCGGCGCTGGTGCGCAAGACCGAGATCCTGCGCAAGGTGCTGGCCCGCCACGCCGCGGCGACCGCGCCGCTGGATGCGCTGGCGGCTTTCGGCGGTTTCGAGATCGCGATGCTGGTCGGTGCGGTGCTGGAGGCGGCGGCGCAGCGGCGGGTCATCGTCGTCGATGGCTTCATCGTGAGCAGCGCGGTGCTGGTGGCGTCGCGCCTCGCGCCGCACGTGCTGCAGCGCTGCGTGTTCGCGCACCAGTCGGACGAATCCGGCCACCGGCTGATGCTGGCGCGTCTGGAAGCCGAGCCGCTGCTGAGCCTCGGCCTGCGGCTGGGCGAAGGCTCCGGCGCGGCGCTGGCCTGGCCGCTGCTGGACTCGGCCTGCCGCATCCTGGCGGAGATGGCGAGCTTCGCCTCGGCCGGCGTGAGCGACCGCGCGGGCTGATCGGGTGATGCGCTGGCTGGTCCACGAACTCCGCCTGTTCTGCATCGCGCTCCAGTTCTTCACCCGCATCCCCGTGCCGGCCTGGGTCGGCTGGACCCCCGAGTGGATGCACGCCAGCGCCCGCCACTACCCGGCGGTCGGGCTGTGCATCGGCGCAGCTGGCGCGGCGGTGCTGGCGCTGGCGGCGCAGGTCTGGCCCTTCTCGGTCGCGGTCGGGCTGTCGATGGCGGCCACCGTCTGGATGACCGGCGGCTTCCACGAGGACGGCCTGGCCGACACCTGTGACGGCCTCGGCGGCACGGTCAGCCGCGAACGGGCGCTGACGATCATGAAGGACTCACGCCTGGGCAGCTACGGCGCGCTCGGGCTGGTCGGCGTGCTCGGGCTGAAGGCGGTGACGCTGCACGGCCTCGTCACCGTGGACCTGCTGCCCGCCGCCGTCGCCACCGTCTGGGCACACGCGCTGTCGCGGGTCGCGCCGGTCGTGCTGCTGTGGGTGCTGCCCTATGCCGGTGATCTGGAGCACGCCAAGGCCAAGCCGATGGCGCAGCAGATTTCCGGCCGCGGGCTGCTCGTCGTGATCGGCTGGGCGGTCGTGGTGAGCGTCGCCGCAGTCGCTGTGCTGGGTGATCCGCGGCCGGTGCTGGCGGGGTTGCTCGGGCTGGCGGGCATGGTGCTGTGGTGCGGGCGCTGGTTCCATGGCCGGCTGGGCGGCTACACGGGCGACACGCTGGGCGCCTCGCAGCAGCTGAGCGAACTGGCGGCGCTGCTGGGCTGGCTGGCGGTGCTGCATGGCTGAAGGGCGGCTGGAACTCTCCGTCTGGCGCCACCCGAAGCCGATCGGCGCGGCCGGGCGCTGCATCGGCCAGACCGACCTGCCGGTCGACCCGCGCCGCGCCAAGCGCCTGGCGCACCGCATCCGCCAGACCGCGCGCCGCGAGGGCCTGCCGCACGTGGTCGCCACCTCGCCGCTGCGCCGTGGGTCCGATGTCGGCCGCTGGCTGCGGCGCTGGGGCTGGCGGCACCAGATCGACGCGCGCCTGATCGAGCTGGATTTCGGCGCCTGGGACGGCCGGCGCTGGTCCGCGATCGCCCATGCCGAGGTGCTGGCCTGGGAGGCGGCGTTCCTGCACCACGCCCCCGGCGGCGGCGAATCGTTGCGGCAACTCCACACGCGGCTGGTGGACGCGCTGGGCGCCGTCCGGGCCGGGCAGCTGCCTCGGCTGGTCGTCGGACACGCTGGCTGGATCACGCTGCTCGGCTGTCTGGACGGGGTGGCGCAGGACCGGCTGAGCGCGTCCGCTTGGCCTGCTCCGCCGCGGTACGGTCAACGCATTCGCCACGCTGATTGAAGGGCGGACAGGTTAGATTCGCCCGCCGGGCCGACTGCCGGTACCATCCGCTGCTTTTTGAATTTTGAATTACGACGTCCAAGGACCACCGACGCCATGTTCCGCACCCTGCTCAAGTCCAAGATCCACCGCGCCGCCGTGACCCACTGCGAGCTGCACTACGAAGGCTCCTGCGGCATCGACGAGGACCTGCTCGACGCCGCCAACCTCTGCGAGAACGAGCAGATCCACGTCTGGAACATCAACAACGGCGAGCGCTTCGTCACCTACGTGATCAAGGCGCCGCGGGGCAGCGGGATCATCTCGCTCAACGGCTCGGCCGCGCGCCGCGCCAGCACGGGCGACCTGGTCATCCTGGCCGCCTTCGCGCAGGTCCACGAGGACCAGGTGCAGACGCACGCGCCGAAGCTGGTGTTCATGGACGAGCAGAACCGCATCAA
The DNA here is from genome assembly GCF_013410775.1 of Sphaerotilus montanus. Classification (NCBI taxonomy): domain Bacteria; kingdom Pseudomonadati; phylum Pseudomonadota; class Betaproteobacteria; order Burkholderiales; family Sphaerotilaceae; genus Sphaerotilus; species Sphaerotilus montanus. The sequence continues at coordinate 3,185,676 of NZ_JACCFH010000001.1, forward strand.
GGAACTGCGCGCCCACCCCGAAAATCCGCCGCAGACCTCGCCGCTGCGTTGAGCCGCCGCACCCCACCCGTGAGCCTGAACGACGACTGGCGCGCACGCAGCCTGCGCGCGGTGTGGCACCCCTGCACCCAGATGAAGCTGCACGACGGCACGCCCGGCCACCCCGGCGTGCCGCTGATCCCCGTCGCCCGCGCCGACGGCGTGTGGCTGCACGACCACGACGGTCGGCGCTACCTCGACGGCATCAGCTCCTGGTGGGTCAACCTCTTCGGCCACAACCACCCGGCGCTGGTGGCGGCGCTGGTCGACCAGCTCGGCCGGCTCGACCACGTCATGCTGGCGGGCTTCACCCACGCGCCGGTGGTCGAACTCTCCGAGCGGCTGGCAGCGCTGACCGGGCTGGGCCATGCGTTCTACGGCAGCGACGGCGCCTCGGCGACCGAGATCGCGCTGAAGATGAGCGCCCACTACTGGCGCAACCACGGCGCGCCGGAGAAGTCGCGCTTCGTCGGGCTGGCCGGTGGCTACCACGGCGAGACGGTGGGCGCGCTGGCCGTCACCGACATCGCCATCTTCCGCGAGGCGTATGCGCCGCTGGTGCGTCTGGCGGCCACGGTGGACAGTCCCGATGCCCGCGGCGCCTGCGACGGCGAATCGGCGGTGGACGTGGCCGAGCGCGCCGCGCAGTCGCTGGAACACTGGCTGGCCGGGCACCACGCCGAGACCGCGGCCGTGGTCGTCGAGCCGCTGATCCAGTGCGCTGCCGGCATGGCGATGCACGACGCGCACTACCTGCGGCGCGTGCGGCAGCTGTGCGACCAGTACCAGGTCCACCTCGTCGTGGACGAGATCGCGGTCGGCTTCGGCCGCACCGGGACGCTGTTCGCGCACACCCAGGCCGGCATCCGTCCCGACTTCCTCTGCCTGTCCAAGGGCTTGACGGGCGGGATGCTGCCGCTGTCGGCGGTGCTGACGACGGACACGGTCTACGACGCCTTCTACGACGACACGGTCGCGCGCGGCTTCCTGCACTCGCACTCGTACACCGGCAATCCGCTGGCCTGCCGCGCGGCGCTGGCCACGCTCGACCTGTTCGCGCAGGACGACGTGCTGGCGCGCAACCGGGTGACCGCCGCCCAGCTGAGCGCGCGCCTCGCGCCGCTGACCGCGCATCCGCGTGTGCGCCACGCGCGCCAGCTCGGCATGGTCTGGGCCTGGGACATCGAGACGACGCTGCCCGACTTCGCCCGCCGCTATAGCCGCCATGCGCTGGCCCGCGGGCTGCTGCTGCGCCCGATCGGCCACACGCTGTACGCGATGCCGCCGTATGCGATCGACGCCGCGACCGACGATGGCGCGGGCGCCTGGCTGGCGCAGGGTGCGCTGGCGGCGCTGAACGACACGCTGGCCGAGGAAGGGGCTGCCGGGTTCGTGTCTCCGGCGGCGGGAGCGATCGATGCCGTCTGAGCCGAACATCCCCTCGCTGCCGTCCCCGACCTCGGTGTTCGTCATCGGCACCGACACCGGCGTCGGCAAGACCCACGCGGCGGCCCATCTGCTGCGTGGCTGGGCGGCCAGCGGGCACCGGGCGGTCGGCATGAAGCCGGTCGCGGCCGGTACGGCGCCGGACGACGACGATGCGTTGCGGCTGCGGGCGGCGTCGAACGTCGCGGTACCGGCCGCGCTCGACAACCCCGTGCGCCTGCCCGAGCCACTGTCGCCGCACCTCTCGGCGCAGCGGGCGGGCGTGGCCATCACGCTGGCGCCGATCGTCGCGGCGTTTCGCGCCCTGCAGCAGCGCGCCGAGGTGGTCGTGGTGGAGGGTGCGGGCGGCTTTCTCGTCCCGCTGGACGAACCGGCGGGCGGCGGGCTGCTGACTGGGGCCGGTCTGGCCGAGGCGCTGGGTCTGCCGGTGGTGCTGGTGGTCGGCATCCGGCTCGGCTGCCTGAACCACGCGCTGCTGACGGCCGAGGCTGTGCGCGCCCGCGGCCTGACGCTGGCCGGCTGGATCGCCAACCGCGTCGATCCGGACATGGCCTGCGCCGACGACAACGTGGCCTTTCTGCGCCGACACCTGCCCGCCCCGCTGTGGGCGGACCTGCCGTACTCCCCGACCCCGCATGACTGAACCCGCACCCTCCTGGCTCGACGAGCTGCCCGCCCACCTGCAGGCGCTGGACGCGGCCCACCTGCTGCGCCGCCGCCGCGTCGTGCGCCCGCTCGGCGACGGCTACCTGAGCGTCGATGGCGAGCGCCTGCTGGCCTTCTGCAGCAACGACTACCTAGGCCTCGCGGGCGATCCGGCGCTGGTCGCCGCCGCCTGTGAGGGCGCTCGGCACTACGGCGTCGGCTCCGGCGCTTCGCCAATGGTCAGCGGCCACAGCGTGGCGAACGCGGCGCTCGAAGAGGAACTGGCGCGCTTCGTCGGCCTGCCGCGGGCGCTGTACTTCTACGCCGGCTTTGCCACCAACGCCTCGGTCATCCCGGCGCTGGTCGGCGAGGGCGACGCGCTGTTCTCCGACGCGCTGAACCACGCCTGCCTGATCGACGGCGCCCGGCTGTCGAAGGCGACGATCCACCGTTTCGCCCACGCCGACCTGGACCAGCTCGGCCGGCAGCTCGCCGCCTGCACCGCCCGGCGCAAGCTGGTGCTGAGCGACGCTGTCTTCAGCATGGACGGCGACGTGGCCGACGTGCCGCGCCTGCTCCATCTGTGCGAGCAGCACGACGCGCTGCTGCTGATCGACGACGCCCACGGCTTCGGCGTGCTCGGTCCGCAGGGGCGGGGCACGCTGGCGCAGTTCGGGCTGGTCGGGGCGACGGCGTCGCGGCGCGTGCTCTACATGGCCACGCTTGGCAAGGCGCTGGGTGTCGCGGGCGCCTTCGTCGCCGGTGACGCCACGCTGGTCGAGTGGCTGCTGCAGAAGACGCGCAGCTACACCTTCGCCACCGCCGCGCCCGCGCTGCTGGCCGAGGCGCTGCGGGCCAGCCTGCGTTGCGTCGAGCGCGACGACTGGCGCCGTGCGCGGCTGGCCGAGCTGGTCGGCGTGCTGCGCCAGCGCCTGCACGCCGGGCTGGCCGGCACCGGCTGGCGCCTGCTCGATTCGCCCACGCCGATCCAGCCCCTGATCGTCGGCGACAACGCCACGGCGCTGGCGCTGATGGACGGCCTGCGCCAGCACGGCCTGTGGGTGCCCGCCATCCGCCCGCCCACCGTGCCGGCCGGCACCGCGCGGCTGCGCATCGCGCTGTCCGCTGCGCACAGCGTGGCCGATGTCGAGCGCCTCGCCGACACGATCCTCGCACTGTCTCCCCGACCTTCCCAGAACCCCCAGGAGCCCACCGCATGAGCCTCGCCACTGCCCAGCCGATCACCCTGATCCGCCCCGCCAAGCCCGCCACCCCGGCCGCCGACGCCCGCTGGAGCGTCGCGCAGATCGAGGCGCTGTTCGACCTGCCCTTCAACGACCTGCTCTGGCAGGCCCAGCAGGTCCACCGCCAGCACTTCGACGCCAACGAGGTGCAGCTCTCCACGCTGCTGTCGATCAAGACCGGCGGCTGCCCGGAGGACTGCGGTTATTGCCCTCAGTCCGTCCACTACGACACCGGCGTCGAGGCCAGCAAGATGCTCGACATCGACGCCGTGTTGTCCGCTGCCCGTGATGCCAAAGGGCAGGGTGCGACCCGTTTCTGCATGGGCGCGGCCTGGCGCGCGCCGAAGGACCGCGACATCGAGAAGGTGGCCGAACTGGTCGCTGGCGTGAAAGACCTCGGCATGGAGACCTGCTGCACGCTCGGGATGCTGTCCGAGACGCAGGCGCAGTCGCTGAAAGAAGCCGGCCTCGACTACTACAACCACAACCTCGACACCGCCCCGGAAGCCTACGGCCGCATCATCACCACCCGCGACTACCAGGACCGCCTCGACACGCTGGAGCATGTCCGCAAGGCCGGCATGTCGGTCTGCTGCGGTGGCATCGTCGGCATGGGCGAGAGCCGCGCCGAGCGCGCCGGGCTGGTCGCGCAGCTCGCCAACCTGACGCCGTACCCGGAGTCGGTGCCGATCAACGAGCTGGTCAAGGTCGAAGGCACGCCGCTGGCCGACGCCGACAAGCTCGATCCGTTCGAGTTCGTGCGCACCATCGCGGTGGCGCGCATCACGATGCCGACGGCGCGTGTGCGCCTGTCCGCCGGCCGCGAGCAGATGGGCGAGGCGATCCAGGCGCTGTGTTTCCTGGCCGGCGCGAACTCGATCTTCTACGGCGACAAGCTGCTGACCACCGGCAATCCGCAGTCCGAGCGCGACCGCGCGCTGCTGGGCAAGCTCGGCATGCGCACGACGGCCTGATCCGGCGATACCCGTCCATGGCCACCGACCTGTTTCCGAAACGCATCGTCTGTCTCACCGAGGAGACGACCGAGACGCTGTACCTGCTGGGCGAGGAGCAGCGCATCGTTGGCATCTCCGGCTACACGGTGCGCCCGCCGCGGGCCCGGCAGGAGAAGCCGCGGGTGTCGGCCTACCTGACCGCGAAAATCGACAAGATCCTCGACCTGGAGCCGGACCTGGTGCTCGGCTTCTCGGACCTGCAGGCCGACATCGCCAGCCAGCTCATCCGCGCTGGCGTGTCGGTGCATGTGTTCAACCAGCGCAGCGTCGCCGAGATCCTGCAGATGGTCGCGATGGTCGGGGCCATGGTTGGCGCACAGGACAAGACGGCGGCGCTCCTGGCTGAACTGCAGGCCGGGCTGGACGAGGTGGCCGCCATCGGCCGGACGCTGCCGCGGCGTCCGCGGGTCTACTTCGAGGAATGGATGGACCCGATCATCACCGGCATCGGCTGGGTCAGCGAGCTGAGCGTGCTGGCCGGCGGTGAGGAGTGTTTCCCGGAGCTGGCGGGCCAGTCGCTCGGCAAGAACCGCATCGTCGCCGACCCGCTGGAGGTGGTGCGGCGCGCGCCGGACGTGGTCCTCGGTTCGTGGTGCGGGCGCAAGTTCCGGCCGGAGCAGGTGATGGCGCGCCCCGGCTGGGAGGCGGTGCCGGCGGTCGTGAACGGGCAGGTGTTCGAGATCAAGTCGAGCGAGATCCTGCAGCCCGGCCCGGCGTGCCTGACCGACGGCGTGCGCCAGATCCAGAAGCGCCTGCTCGGCTGGGCCGCGCTGCACGCCTGACCCGCCGCTACCTCAGGGCGCCGGTGTCTTCGGCTGGAAGTCGCAGCAGTCCGCCACTGCGCATTCCCAGCAGCGCGGCTTGCGCGCCTGGCAGACGTAGCGCCCGTGCAGGATCAGCCAGTGGTGCGCATCGACCCGGAACTCGGGCGGGATGCGCCTGAGCAGCTGCATCTCCACCGCGTACGGCGTCTTGCCCGGCGCCAGCCCCGTGCGGTTGCCGACCCGGAACAGGTGCGTGTCCACCGCGCAGGTCGGCTCGCCCCAGGCCACGTTCAGCACCACGTTGGCCGTCTTGCGTCCGACCCCCGGCAGCGCCTCCAGCGCCTCGCGGCTGTGCGGCACCTGCCCGCCGTGCTGCGCCAGCAGGATCTGGCTCGTCTCGTACAGATGTTTCGCCTTGTTGCGATACAGCCCGATGGTGCGGATATGGTGCTCCAATCCGGCCACGCCCAGCGCGACGATCCTGCTCGGCGTGTTGGCGACCGGGAACAGTCGCCGTGTGACCTTGTTCACGCTGACGTCGGTCGCCTGTGCTGACAGCAGCACGGCGGCCAGCAACTCGAACACCGAGCTGTATTCCAGCTCGGACGCAGGGTAGGGATTGGCGTCACGAAGTGTGACAAAGAAACGTTTGGTGGATTCAGGTGTCATTGCAATCAGACCAGGCATCCCGGGACTCGGGGATCCGGCCAAGAACACACTCGAAAAACATGCCCGGACTGCGCAGAATCCCGGGCATGAGCGAAGAAGTGCAACCGTGCCGGATCGAACCCCCCCTCAGCGCATTGCTGTTCCTGGGGTTGTCGATGGCATCGTTCGACAGTCCAGACGGGATCCTGTGGCAGCAGCCGCTGCCCTGGCTGCTGCTGGGCATCGCCGTCGGGCTCTGGCGTGCGCAGGGCTGGGCCCGCATGTTGGCCATGGGCGTGCTGACCGGGCTGCTGGCGGCCATGGCCTGGCCCGGTGGAGCCGACTTCCCGCCCGTGCGCGCGCTGCTGCTGGATCCATGGACAGCCGCCGGCCTGGAGCGCCACACGGGTCTGCATCCCACGGTCGGTGGGGCTCTGGTGGCCTCGGTGCTGCTGCTGTGGCTGATGTCGCCACCCGTGCGGCGCGCCTTCGCGCTGTCGGACCTGGACGCGGTCCGTGCCAGCCTGCCGCCCCTGCCGGACAGGGATGTCAAGGACGACCACTGAGATCGCCGTCCACGTAGAACCAGCGTCCGTCCTCGCGCACGAAGCGGCTGACCTCTTCCAGCCGGTGTGCCCGCCCGCCCAGCTTGCTGCGGGCCACGAACGACACCTCCGCACGGTCCGCGGCCAGCACCCGGTGGTGGCGCACGGTCAGGCCAAGCCAGCGCAGGCCCGGCTCGTTCGGCTCCAGCGCCGCCGGGCGTGTCGTCGGGTGCCAGGTGGCGAGCAGGTAGTCCAGCCGGTCGAGCACGAAGGCGCTGTAGCGCGCGCGCATCAGCGCTTCGGCCGTGGGTGCGGGCACCGCGGGTGCGCCAGCGTGGTAGCGGCCGCAGCAGGCCGACAGGCGGTGTCCGCTGCCGCACGGGCAGGCGAAGTCGGGGGGCGTTGTCATCCGCCCATTTTCAGGCACGGCGCGGCGCTGGTACGCTTGCAGGATTGCTGCCTCCGATTTCCCCCGTCGACATGCTCCTGCTGCTATCGCCTGCCAAGTCCCTGGATTTCGAGACACCGACCACGGTCGAGCCGACCCGCCCGGTGTTCATGGCCGATGCCGCGGCACTGGTCGAGCAGCTGCGCACCCAGTCTCCGGCGCAGATCGCGTCGCTGATGGCGCTGTCGGACAAGCTCGCGGCGCTGAATGTCGCCCGCTACGGTGCCTGGCGCCCGCGCAACACGGCGGCCAACAGCAAGCCGGCCGTGCTGGCGTTCGACGGTGATGTCTATGACGGCCTCTCCGCCACGACGCTGGACGCGGACGACCTGGCCTGGGCGCAGGACCATGTCGCCATTCTCTCCGGGCTGTACGGCGTCCTGCGGCCGCTCGACGCGCTGCAGCCCTACCGGCTCGAAATGGGCACGCGCTGGGCCAACCCGCGCGGCAAGGACCTCTACGCCTGGTGGGGCGACCGCATCGCCGAGGAACTGCTGCACCGCCTGTCGGCGCGCAAGACCGCGTCCACCACGTCCACCATGCCGGTGATCGTCAACCTCGCCTCGCAGGAGTACGCCAGGGCCGCGCTGCGTCCGGCGCTCCTGCAGCGCGCCCGCGTGATCGAGTGCGTGTTCGAGGACTGGAAGGACAGCGGCTACAAGATCATCAGCTTCTACGCCAAGCAGGCGCGCGGACTGATGGCCCGCTACGCCATCACCCACCGGGCGGACCACCCTGAAGCGCTGCAGGGCTTCGACCTGGGCGGCTACGGCCTCGATGCGGCCGCCTCGTCGCGCGACCGCTGGGTGTTCCGCCGCCGTGCGGGCTGAGTCCGACTCCCGGTTTCACATCAAGGCAACACTGCATGAGCACGACCATGAGCACCCAGACAGCCACCCCGGAACTGCGGCTTTGGATCCTGGAGCAGGCCCAGGCCGGGCACTCGCCCGATGCCGTCCTGCAGGCCATGAAACAGTCCGGCTGGGACGAGGAGGTCGCGCTGGTCGCGCTGGAGCAGACGCTGGAGGGCTTTCTCGCCGAGCAGGCCCGCCTGCAGGAGCGCCCGCCCGCGGTGCCGGTGCCCGAGCCCGATCTGACGCAGTCGCCATGCGCGCTGTGCCTGCCGGACGGGCAGGTGGCACGGGTCGTGGTGTCGATGCGCGAGCCGCGCGTCGTGGTGCTGGCGGGGTTCCTGTCCGACGAGGAGTGTGATGCGCTGCGCCAGCTCGCCGCGCCGCGTCTGGCCCGCTCCGAGACCGTCGACAACTCCACCGGCGGCAGCGAGGTCAACGAAGCCCGCACCAGTGCCGGCATGTTCTTCGGCCGCGGCGAGACGGCGCTGATCGAGCGCATCGAGCAGCGCATCGCCGCGCTGCTGCGCTGGCCGGTCGAGAACGGCGAAGGCCTGCAGGTGCTGCACTACCGGCCCGGTGCCGAGTACAAGCCGCACTACGACTACTTCGATCCGGCGCAGCCCGGCTCGGCCACCATCCTCAAGCGTGGTGGCCAGCGGGTCGGCACGGTGGTGATGTACCTGAACACGCCCGAGGCCGGGGGTGGAACGACCTTCCCCGATGTGCACCTCGAAGTGGTGCCCATCAAGGGCCACGCGGTGTTCTTCAGCTACGAGCGGGCCCATCCGGACACCCGCTCGCTGCACGGGGGGGCTCCGGTGATCGCCGGCGAGAAGTGGGTGGCCACCAAGTGGCTGCGCGAGCGGCGCTTCGACTGAGTGTTCCAAGGCTGAAAAAATCGACGATCGACGCCGCTGCCGCTACATTCCTTGCACTCAACCTGGAGACCTCCTCCCATGCAACTGCTGATTGCCGCCCTCGCGGCCGTGATGCTCACCGCCGGCGCTGCTGCGCAGGCCCAGACCAGCACCGGCCAGACCCCCAAGCCCATCACGATGCCTGCGGCACCGGCTGCCGTGCCGGCCGTGCCTGATCCGGCCACCCTGCGCGATCCGGCCATGTCCGCCGCCGAGCGCAAGGTCGAGCAGCTCGACAAGGCGCTGGAAGCCCGCCGGGCTCGCCAGGCCGAGGCCCACAAGTCGGCCGAAGCCGCCAAGGCGGCCAAGGCCGAGAAGGCGCCCAGGACCGACAAGGCTGCAGTGAAGGCGGTCGACGCGTCGGCGCGCACGGCTGCCGAACGACGCGCGGCGCGCAAGGCCGAGCGTCTGGCTGCCCGCAAGGCGGCACGCGAGGCGGCGGCGGAGGCCCGCAAGGCGAAGTCGGCCAAGGCAGACAAGGCGGACAAGCTCGCCGCGGCGAAGAAGCCCAAGGCCGACAAGGCCGCACTGCTGGCTGAAAAGAAGGCCGCTGCCGCTGCCCGTCTCGCCGAGCGCAAGGCCCGCAAGGAAGCCGCCTCGACCAAGGCCGCGGCCAGGATTCTCAACGACGGTTCGCGACCCTGAGCGTGCCGAGGTCCTGCAGCCTCAGGCATTCACCCGCCTGAGGCACGCGGGCCGGCCAGCCCAGCGTGTCCTCGATGCGGATGCGCAGCGCGTCCGAGGCTTCCGGCTCGCCATGCACCACCATCACCTGCTTCGGCGCGGTCGGCATCTGGCGCATCCACGCGAGCAGGCCGTCCGCATCGGCGTGGCCGGACAGGCCTTCGAGGTGGTGCACCTGTGCCTTGACGGCCACGTACCGGCCCATCACCTTGATCTCCGTGGCCCCGCTGACCAGCCTGGCGCCACGGCTGCCGGGCACCTGGAAGCCGGGAAACACGATCGCATGGCGCGGATCGGGTGCCAGCGCCGCGAGGTGTCCCAGCACCCGGCCGCCCGTGGCCATGCCGCTCGATGACAGGATCACCGCCGGCCCGCGCAGGCGCGACAGCTTCGCCGAGTCCTGCGGCTTGTGCACGGGCTTGACCCCTTCGCTGAACCCGCGGGCCTCGGCCTTCGACAGGCGCAGCAGGTCGCGGTGGGCGGTGTAGATGGCGGTGGCTTCCTGCGCCATCGGGCTGTCGAGGAAGACCGGCAGGTCGTCCGGGATCGCCCCTTCATCGCGCAGGCGGTGCAGCACCAGCATCAGCGCCTGCGCCCGCCCGACGGCGAACGTCGGGATCAGCACCTTGCCGCCGCGCCGTGCCGTCTGCCGGATGATCTCGCCGAGGTGTGCGACCGTGTGGTCTGCAGGGTGCTGCCGGTTGCCATAAGTACTCTCGACCACCAGCAGATCCGGCGCCAGGCTGAGCGGTGCGGTGATGGGCAGCGGGGGCGGCATCATCAGGTCGTCGGTGCGTCCGACGTCACCCGAGAACACCAGCGCATGGTCGGCATCGCGCAGCGTCACGGCGCAGGCGCCGAGCAGGTGGCCGACCGGCGTGAGTTCGGCGCGCAGGCCGGGCAGGGGATCGAACGGTTTGCCCGTCGCCACGGGCCGCAGCCGTTCGATGGCGCGGCGGGCATCCTTGGTCGTGTAGAGCGGCCTGGCCGGGTCGTGGCGCGACCAGCCCCCCTTGTTGGCGCGGCGGGCGTCCTCTTCCTGGAGCTTGGCGGCGTCCAGCAACAGCACTTCGGCCAGATCGCGGGTGGCGGCACTGCACCAGATGCGGCCGCGGAAGCCTTGCTGCACGAGCGCGGGCAGCCAGCCGCTGTGGTCAAGGTGGGCGTGGCTGAGGATGACCGCATCAATCTCGTGCGGCGGCACCGCCAGGGGGGCCCAGTTGCGCTCGCGCAGCATCTTCCAGCCCTGGAACAGGCCGCAGTCGAGCAGGACACGGTGTGGGCCGCTGGTCACCAGATGGCGTGAGCCGGTGACGCAGTCGGCGGCGCCCAGGAACTGGATCTCCATGACAGGCTCCTTGCAGCAGGGGTCGCACCAGCTTGGCACGACCCGCCCTGCAAGGCATCAGGAGACGCCCAGGGCGCCCGATCCGGACTTGATCCAGATCAAGCAGGTTGACCGGCGGCCGGTCAGCCGCCGCGGCGACCGGAGGTCAGGGCCGGGCGCTTGGGGCCTGCGCCCGTGCCCGAGCCGCTGCCGGCGCCTTGCGGACGTCCACCGCGCGGGGCGGCCGGACGCTGCGGGGCGCTGCCCGGGCGTGCCGGTGCATTGCCACGCGGCTGGCCACCGGGGGCGGCCGGGCGGCGCTGTTCGCCACCGCGTCCACCGCCGCCACCCGCACCGCGGCCATTGCCACCGCCGCCGCCGGCACCACCCAGCGTGCGGCGACCGATCTGGATCGGCTCGGCGCGCTCGCCCGGATCGGCTTCGAAACCGGCCACCGACTCGCGCGGGATGCTGCGCTTGATCAGCTTCTCGATGTCGGCGAGGAAGGCTTCCTCGTCCAGACACACCAGCGACAGGGCTTCGCCCTGCGCGCCGGCGCGGCCGGTGCGGCCGATGCGGTGCACGTAGTCTTCCGACACGTTCGGCAGCTCGAAGTTGATGACGTGCGGCAGCTGGTCGATGTCGATGCCGCGGGCCGCGATGTCGGTCGCCACCAGCACGCACAGCTCGCCCGTCTTGAACTCGGCCAGCGCCTTGGTGCGCGCGCCCTGGCTCTTGTTGCCGTGGATCGCCATCGCGGTGATGCCGGCCTTGTTCAGGTGCTCGCACAGGCGGTTCGCGCCGTGCTTCATGCGCGTGAACACCAGCACCTGGTGCCAGTCGTGCGTCTTGATCAGGTGGATCAGCAGATCCTTCTTCTTCTCGCGACCGACCTTGATCACGCGCTGGGCGATGTTCTCGGCGGTGGCGTTGCTGCGGGCGACCTCGATCACCTGCGGCGCGTTCAGCAGGCGGTCGGCCAGGGCCTTGATTTCCGGGCTGAAGGTGGCCGAGAACAGCAGGCTCTGCTTCTTCGGCGGCAGCATCGCCAGCACCTTCTTGATGTCATGGACGAAGCCCATGTCCAGCATGCGGTCGGCCTCGTCCAGCACGAAGAACTCCACCTGGGTCAGGTCGAGCATGCCTTGCTGGTGGTGGTCGAGCAGGCGGCCGGGGGTGGCGACCAGGATGTCCACGCCGCGCTTGAGCTGCGCGATCTGCGGGCCCATGCCGACGCCGCCGAACATCACCATGCTCTTCAGGCTCAGGTGCTTGCCGTAGGTGCGCACGCTTTCCTCGACCTGGGCGGCGAGTTCGCGGGTGGGGGTCAGGATCAGCGCGCGGATGGCGTAGCGGCCACGGCTGTCCTTGGCGGGCTGGCCGGCGGCCAGGCGGTGCAGCAGCGGCAGCGTGAAGCCGGCCGTCTTGCCGGTGCCGGTCTGCGCGCCGGCGAGCAGGTCACCACCGGCGAGAACCGCCGGGATGGCTTGCGCTTGAATGGGGGTGGGGATTTCGTAGCCTTGTTCGCGGATGGCGCGAAGGATCGGCTGGGCCAGGCCCAGATCATCAAACGTCATGGAGTGGCACCCGTGTCGGGGTGCTTGTCGCGCCGCCTGCAGCGCCTCGGGCGAGGCGGCCAGTCGAGGGTGGCGCGGGATTGGAGAGGGCGTCGGAGGCGACTGCAGCGTTCTGACTGGTGCGAATGCTGCAGTGCGATTGTAGCGGTGGGGCCGGTGAGCGGCCGCAGAAGATCTGGCCCTGTTCCTGAGGGCTTGTCATGGCGCTGTCGATTGGATGCACTGACATGGTGCGCGCATGCCCAATGTGTGGGCGGCTGCGGGGCCGTTCTGTCTCGGCGGTGGTGGGATCGGTGCAGTTGTGGTGCATTCGGGCGAGGGAATAAACGCACCAACTCGGCACAAAACGTGCTTGTTTGGTGCTTTTGCAGGCTGCGGGCGCCTCCCTGCGGTGCATATCAACCCCTCCCCCTTCGAGACTCCATGGATACCTTGAAACAGGGCGCCGATGCGCTCTTCATCCTGCTGGGCGCCATCATGGTGCTGGCCATGCATGCCGGATTTGCCTTTCTGGAACTGGGCACGGTGCGCAAGAAGAACCAGGTCAATGCGCTGGTCAAGATCCTGGTCGATTTCGCCGTGTCGACCATTGCCTATTTCTTCGTGGGCTACACCGTCGCGTACGGCGTCGACTTCTTCACCGGCGCCGAGGCGCTCGCGGCGAAGAACGGCTACGAGCTGGTCAAGTTCTTCTTCCTGCTGACCTTTGCCGCGGCCATTCCGGCGATCGTCTCGGGCGGCATTGCCGAGCGGGCGCGCTTCAACCCGCAACTGCTGGCCACGGCCATCATCGTCGGGCTGATCTACCCGCTGTCGGAAGGGGTGGCATGGAACCAGCGGTTCGGCGTGCAGGCCTGGCTGAAGGGCACGTTCGGCGCGGAGTTCCATGACTTCGCGGGCAGCGTGGTGGTCCACGCGGTGGGTGGCTGGATCGGGCTGGCGGCGGTCCTGCTGCTGGGCGCGCGCAGCAACCGCTACCGCAAGGATGGCGCGATGAGCGCCCACCCGCCGTCGAGCATCCCTTTCCTCGCACTGGGGGCGTGGATCCTGGCGGTGGGCTGGTTCGGCTTCAACGTGATGAGCGCGCAGACGCTGGACAAGATCTCCGGGCTGGTGGCCGTCAACTCGCTGATGGCGATGGTCGGCGGCACGCTGGTGGCCGTGCTGATGGGCCGCAACGACCCGGGCTTTGCCTACAACGGCCCGCTCGCCGGGCTGGTCGCCGTGTGCGCCGGATCCGACCTGATGCACCCGGCGGGCGCGCTGGTGGTGGGCGGCATCGCCGGGGCGATCTTCGTGCAGATGTTCACCCTGACGCAGAACCGCTGGAAGATCGACGACGTGCTCGGCGTCTGGCCGCTGCACGGGCTGTGTGGCGCCTGGGGCGGCATTGCCTGCGGCCTCTTCGGCCAGACGGCGCTGGGCGGCCTCGGCGGGGTCAGCCTGGCCAGCCAGACCATCGGCACGGTGATGGCGGTGGTCTGGGCCCTGGCCGGTGGCTTCGTGGTCTACGGCGGCATCAAGGCGCTGATCGGGATCCGGCTGAGCCAGGAAGAGGAATTCGAGGGCGCCGACCTGTCGATCCACAAGATTGGTTCCACGCCGGACCGCGAGGTGAGCTGGTAAGCGCTGCGCTGTTGGGTGGCTGGTACGGACCTGGGCCGCGGGGCGGCCTCAAGATGTGACAAGGCGTATTGCAACCATCTGCCGATGGTTTGCGATGCGCCTTTTATTTTGATTTGATTTTATTGTGCAACCCCTTGAACGTGGGGGTTATGCCTATTTATGCAGATGCAAAAGTCACGACTCAATCCGGATCGGCCATATCAGGAGATATCTGGGTCCAGGGCGTGTCGAGGCGTCTAACACAAGGAATTGCATTGCAATCGTGTGAGATAGGCGGGTTTTCTGATCGAGACTTCCCCCGGGTCAGGGGGGTGTGCTGTGAAATTTCCAAAATGATCGTTATAGTAAAAATGAAATTTGCCACAGCCACTACCGACGCTGGCACGTCGAAATTCAGGAGAATTCTCATGCTCAAGAAACTCGTTTATGCACTCGCTCTGACCGGTCTGGCCAGCGGCCAGGCGTTCGCGCTGACCGATGCCGGCTTCGAAAACGCCAACAACTGGGTGACCCCGATCGGCGGCCTGACCCGCGTGGACTATGGTTCGCCGCAAGCCCGCGTCCTCGTGCGCGATGACGCATACGACATGCAAGCCGATGGTTTCGGTGGCGTCGTGACGGCTCCTGACGGAACGGCCATCGGCGACATCACTGTGGATGCCGTTCCGACTGCATCGCTTCCGGGCTCCGTAGGCGTGGGTTCCAGCTTTGGCCTGATCGAAACCTGTGCGGCCAACATCCAGATAGGTAATTGCAGTGCCGCCGGCATGGCGTTCAGCTTCAACCTCGGTGGCCCGGTTTCCACTTACGGCGACTTCTTTCTCGTGCGCCTCATGACGGCCGACTACGAGCGTGACTTCAACGACAAGGTCACGGTCACCTACTACGGTACGGCTGGCGTCCTGGGCACGGACCATGTGTCGGTGTTCTCCGAAAATCCGGCCGATCCGTACTGGATTGAAACCCAAGGCTACCCTGACTCCAACTGGGCAGCCTTTGGCGTTCCGGTCGGCACCAATGCGATCCAGGTTCAGGTGGAAAACGTTGCGGCGCTGGGTCAGCCGGCAGGCTACAACCTCTACAACCGTCCCGTCGTCGCCATCGACTACGCTGCTGCGGTGGCCGTGTCGCCCGTGCCGGAAGCCGACGTCACGGCCATGATGCTGGCCGGTCTTGGCGTGCTGGGCATGGTCTCGCGCCGCCGCACCAAGCGCGCTGCCTGAATCCAGCCGGATGGCTGTGTGACTTCTGGCATGAAATAAAGTCCAGAGTCGTTATTCAGCAAAAAGGCACCTACTTCGGTAGGTGCCTTTTTCATTTGCGGTACCCCTTGGTCCAAGGTTGGTCCTTGCTTGTACCAATCTGGTCGATACGATGACTTGGCGTGGGAAGCTTGGCTGCAGTTGCTGCCAACCGCGCCACTTTTCAGTCCAAGGAGTCATAAATGATCAGGAAGTTTGTTGTTTCGGCCTCGCTGGCGGCTTGCGCTGCCACCCCCGCTCTGGCGTTGACCAACCCGGGTTTCGAGGATTCTCTGGGTGCCAACCCGACGGGTTGGATCACTGTTCCGATGGGCGCCCCTGCGACGACGGGCAGCCTGACGGCTGTCGTCAGCAACACGCCCGCGACGGTCATTGACGATGGGTATCTGTACTACCCGGACTACACCGCCGATGACGGTGCTGGTGGCATCGCGGCCATGGCGGGCAACCACTTCGGTCTGCTGGAGACCTGCCCGGTGACCACGGCAGCCACTGCCTGCAATTTTTCGGCGGTCTACTCGTTCAACCTCGCTGGTCCGGTGTCGACCTACGGCGACATCATGTGGATGCGCCTGCTGACGCAGGACTGGGAAGCCAATCACGACGACTACGTCAGCGTGTCCTACTTCGGAGCGGGCTCCACGACCGCCCTGGCGACCGACACGATTTCTGCTTCGACGATGTCGCCGGTGGATTCTGGCTGGCAGGGTTTCGGCGTGCCGGTCGGTACCCAGAGCCTGCAGATCTCGCTGGTCAATGTCGGTGATGTCTACAACCGCCCGGTTGCCGCACTGGACTACCAGTTTGCTGCACCGGTGCCGGAAGCGGACGTGACCGCCATGATGCTGGCCGGCCTGGGCGTGCTCGGTCTGGTGGCTCGCCGCCGCAACCGCACGGCGAAGTAAGCACCGAGCAGCCTTCTGGCTGCTCAAGCAAAACCGCCTGCATGTGCAGGCGGTTTTTTCATGGTCTGGCGGTGGATTCGTCCAGCTTGGCGGACAGACCTGGCTTGCGGGCCTCGACCCACTCGCGGATGTCGTCTGGCGCGAATGGCCAGACCTGGGAAGCGATGTACACCAGCGTCTCGGTCACCTCGCCCTCGCGCGGACCCAGCCGCGCGGCCTCGCGCCACGACTTGAACAGCACTTCCGTCGTCTCGTTGACCGCGTACTGCATCAGCGCGAGGTTGGCCCAGGCCATGGCGTGGGTGGGGCGCAGCCGGATCGAGGCCTCCTGGTGAACCAGCGCTTCCCGGTAGGCCGCGACTTCCGGAGAATCCGCCGCCCCGGTGGTCCAGAGTTCCCGGCCCCGGATGCCATGGAGCTGGGCGAGGGCATCGTGCAGCGTCGCATCTCGGGGCGTGAGGGCGATGGCGTCCTGCAGCGACTGGCGCGCCTGCTCCCACTGCTCCGGGGTATGGGTCATCTTGCCGGCGGCCCATTTGCTCACGTCATGGCGGGTGACGGACGAGGTCCAGTCCGCCGCCATCAGCACGGCAGCCTGCTGCACGACACATGCCGTGACCACGCACAGCGTGCCTGCCAGCAATCGATTCAGCCAGCGGTGTCGCGTTGAAACGGCCATGCCTGCACGGATCTCCGGTCAGCGCCGACGTGTCGGCAGGGGATTCAGGTCGCTCAGGCGAAAGCCCTGTCGCTTGCCATCCGGTGTGGTCACGGGCAGCAGGTTCGGTGCTGGTTCGACCTGGTCCCGCACCGCCTGGCCCAGCGATCTCGACACTGCCGCGATGCTGCTGTCCTGGCGGTCGCGCTGGTGTCCGGCCTGGGCCAGCGGCACGGGCCGGGGAGGGGCCTGGTGGATGCGTGCAATCTCGACGGGGCTGGGCACGATCGGACGCGGCGCCACCTCGTTCAGACGCAGCCCCCGTGCGGCCGGGGGCCACGCCGGTTCGGCCACAGGTGCGGGAGCTGGTGCTGTCACCGCCGCCGCGATCAGCACAGGTTCTGCACGCAGCAGTACCGCGGGGGCTGGTGCGGGTGCGGGTGCCGGTGCGGGCGCGGGCGCGGGAGGTGCTGCTTCCACCACCACTGGTACGACCACTGGTGCGAATGCTGCTGCCACTGCGACTGTCCTGACCGCGGGCATGGCGAACTCCGCAGGGGGCTGGGCCTTCTGACGGGGCGCCGGCGGGGCAGCGGGCGCCTGCCCGAACACCGGCAGCAGCCAGTCTTCCGAAGGCTCTTCCCGGGGCCGGGGTTGCTGCGGTGACGCGGTGTCGCGGCCCGGGCTGCTGGCCTCGTGCAGCAGCGAGACGCTGTTCAGATCATCGAGCACCGCGTCGATGCGGAAATCGATCAGTGACCACGCCTGCTGCTCCGTGCTGCTCTGGCCTGGCGCAGCGGTCGGCGCGGGCTCGGTGGCCCCGCCCAGCATCAGGTCCACCGACCACTGCGCGTCCGCCTCCAGTGGCGACAGGGTGGGCAGGTCCCTGAACACGAGCCGCTGTCCGCCCGACTGGACGGCGAACGAGGACACGCCTGCGATCTCCGTCGGCTGCGTCCTGGTGAGTCGCAGCGCCAGTGCCTCGTCGAAGTGCTCCACCAGCCAGTCGCGTGCAGCGCCCATGCGGGGCCGCCGGCTCGACCGGTTGTGGGCATCGGTGGCGATCACGTCGACCCACCCGGCGTCGAGCAGGGTCCGTGCCGTCGCCTGCGCCCGGGTGCCGAAATCGCCGAGCAGCGATCCCGCCGTGACCTGGAACTTGCAGCCGAGGCGGCGCAAGGCTTCCAGCCGCGTCGGCTGCTCCATCACCGCCTTGTTGCGCTCCGGGTGGGCCATCAGCGGCGTGATGCCGCGGTCCATCATCATCCCCATCAGCTTGTCGGTGCCGACGGGAATCTGGCCATCCGGCAACTCGATCAACGATGTGGACGGCCCGACCAGACTGCCATTCAGCATCGGCAGCCGGCGCGACTCGATCCAGTCGAGGATCTCCGGGCAGATCCGCACTTCGGCCGCCCAGGTCATCGTCAGATCGATGCCGGCGTCCGACACCGCGGCCTGGAACTCGTCAAACACCGCGCTGATCCGCGCCGCGGTGTTGTCGAACACCCCGAGGTAGATGTGGGGCGTGGCGACGATGTGCTCGATGCCGTCTTCGGCCAGCGCCCGTGCCAGCGCCAGAGCGTCTTCCATCGTGCGCGGGCCGTCATCGATGCCCGGCAGGACGTGTACGTGCAGATCTAACATGGGTTCGGTCGGTCTCAGGCTTTGGATTGCTGAGAATAGCCGTGGTAGTAGGTATTGCCGTAACCACCGTTGACAGACTCGCCGTAGTAGCGCTGTGCCTCGTCGAAGTCCAGGCCGTTGACGATCACGCCCATGATGTTGGCCCCCGAGCGCTGCAGCCGGTTCAGGCCCTTGCGGATCACCGGCACCGGCGTTTCGGTGGCGCGCACCACATAGATCGTGCTGGTGGCCATCGGCGCCACGGCCATGGCGTCACTCACCAGCTCCACCGGCGGGGTGTCGATGATGATGAAATCCAGCTGCGGCTGCAGGTGGCGCAGCACGTCCTTGAAGCGCTGGGACACCAGCAGATCCAGCGGGTTCGGCGGCACATCGCCCGAGGGCATCACGAGCAGCGAGCTGCCCTCGATCTGGTGCACACAATCCTTCAGCGTGGACGAGCCGGTCACCAGGTTGGACAGCCCCTTGGCGTTGGCGGCCATGCCGAGCCGCACGCCCACCTGCGGGCGGCGCATGTCGGCGTCGATCAGCAGCGTGCGCTTGGTCTGTGCCAGGGCCAGGGCCAGGTTGATCGAGGTCGAGGTCTTGCCCTCGGACGGCACGCTCGACGTCACCATGATCAGGCGGTGCCGCTGGTCCACGTCCGAGAGCTGGATGCCCGTGCGCGCGGTCCGGATCGCCTCCGCGTGGTGCGAATTCGGCTCGCGGATGAACATCGTGGCCACGTTCTCCAGCGCCTCGCCGCTCAGGGCCGGCAGCACCGCCAGCACCGGCTGCTGCAGCTTGAGTTCGGCCGATTCGCTGCCCTTGATGGTGTTGTCCATGCGCTCCAGCAGGACTGCACCCATGGCGCCGATCATCAGGCCCAGCACGAAGGCCACCAGGATGATCTGCCCCTTGTTGGGGCGCACCGGAATGGTCGTCACCACGGCCGGATCGACGATCCGGGCCACGGCGGCCTGCAGGTCGCTGCCGGCGTCCATCTCCTTGGCGCGGCTCATGAACAGGTCATACAGCTGCTTGTTGGAGCTGACTTCACGCTCCAGCACCTGCAGCTGGAACTCCTTGCGGTTCACGTCCTGCACGCCGCCCGTGGCCGAGGTGAGGGCTGTTTCCAGCGACTTCTCGGCTTGCCGGGCCAGGTTGTATTCCTGCACCATGCTGCGCGCCACCGAGCGGCGCTGCTGCGCCAGATAGCGCTGGGCCGACGCCAGCGACGACTGCGCTTCCTGCATCTTGATGTGGTTGGGCCCCAGGTTCTCCGACAGCTCGGCGACCAGCTTCTGTGCGGCCGCTTCCTGGCGCAGCGCCTCTTGCACCGTCGGGTTGTTGGCGACGGACGGCACGTTGCTGTAGTCGCTGTTGCTGGTGTTGGCGACCATGTTGTAGGTGCCTTCCAGCTGCATCCGCCGGGCGCGCGCTTCCGCCAGCCGCTGGCTGACTTCGCCGATCTGCATGCCTGCCAGGCCTTGCGCCGAGCCGCTCAAATTGATCAGGCCCTTTTCTTCGCGGTAAGCCTGCAGTGCCTTTTCCGATTCCAGCAGGTTTTCGCGCAGCGTCGTGGCGCGCTTTTCCAGCCAGCCGTTGAGGCCCTGGGCCAGCTTGAACTTGGCGTCACGGTCGGATTCGATGTAGTTGGCCGAGATGTCGTTGGCCACGCGGGCTGCGAGCTTGGCGTCCGGCGAGTCGAAGCTGACCTTGACCAGCTGGCTCAACCGCACAGGCTCGATGCTCAGATTCGACATGAGCGGCTTCACGGTGGAGTCCGCCAGTGTTTCCTCCGTCCAGTCCGTCTGTGCCGCAGACAGGCCGACCATCGACTTGATCTTGGCCGTGACGCTGGCGTCCGCCTTGCGCGGGTCGAACTCCGGATTCGTCCACAGCTTCATCGAGTTCACGGTGCGCAGCGCCACCTCGCGGGACTTCAGGATCTCCACCTGCGTCTGGTAGTGCTCCTTGGTCTGCATCGCCCCGCCGAGCATGTCCTCCATCGAGAGGAACTTCGGCTTGCCCGGCTCGATCAGCACGGTGGCGGTTGACCGGTAGACCGGTGTCATCGAGAACGCCACCGCCGCGCCCAGTGCAGCCAGCGCGGTCGCCAGGCCCAGCACCGGCCACTTGCGCTTCTTGATGCTGCGCCAGTGGTCCAGCAGTGCGAGCTTGCTTTCCTCGGACAAGCCCAACTGTACCGGCGCAAAAGGAGGAGCCATCTGCACCGGTGAAGCCGGCGCAGCAACTTGGATTTGATTCATGAAGTGGACTACCTAGACCGAAGTGACGTGGTTGTGCGCTTTGTCGGTACGCTCCAGACCACGGCCAATAGTACGGTGAGCACCATTGCATTGGCGTTTATCTGGAGATTTAAATCCACCAAGGCGTGCAAGAGGGCGCAGATCAATCCCATGCCGACACCCGCTGCGACACCCCGTGCGTGGGGTGAACTGCGGTCCTGCATCAGCTGAATGGCGCGCAGGGCGGTCAGCAGGGCGACCCCCCCCAGCAGCAGCAGCCCCGGGAGTCCGACATCCGCGGCGATCTCCACGTAGTCGTTGTGCGCGTGGTTGTAGGGCAGGGGCAGTGATTCGACCTTGTAGCGGGTGAACGCGTTGTAGAACGCCCCCCCGCCAAAGCCGGTCCAGGGCCGTTCCCGGATCATTGCCAGGGTGTCGCGCACCGGGCGGGTGCGTTCTTCCAGCGTTTCTTCCCGTCGCACGGGTGGCGCCGTGGTCGCCGTGGCGGGCTCCAGTGGCACGGCCGAGGCAGCCTCCGCGGCGATCTCGGTGGCTTCCATGCGGTTCAGCACCTTGGACAGCCCGACCCACTGGCCGATCACGACGAGATCGACCACCAGCAGGCTCACCACCAGGATGGCGGCCGACTTGCGCAGGTCCGGCGATCGGGCCATCACCCAGGCCGCGACCAGCAGCAGGCCGAGGAAGAAGGCGCCGTTGCCCATGCGCGAGCGGGTCAGCACCAGCGCGATCACCAGCGTGATCAGCATCAGGCGCACCACCATCTTGCCGGACATCATGAACTCGATCGCCGCATGCAACCGGTGCTGCCGCGCTCTGCCCGGCGGGCCGGTCCGTGCCGCGCCCATCTGCATCAGCATGACGGCCAGGCCGGCGGAGAAGGTCAGCAGCATGTAGTTCGCCAGCGCATCCGCCTGTGGGAACGTGCCGGTGGCGCGGGTGCCCTGCGCGAAACTGGAGCCGAGGTATTCGTACTGGGCCGACCCCGAGAACAGCACCATGGCGATGAGCGCCTGGACCACCCCCGCGCCCAGCAGGCCGGCGAGCAGCGCCATGCGCCGCCGATCGGACGTCACCAGCAACTGCACCAGCCAGAAGGCGCCGACATAGCCGATGCAGCGCAGGGCGTAGATCCGTGTCTCGTGCGCATCTTCGGTGTAGCCGAAGCGGGTCAGCTGCAGGCTGGTCCACGCGGTGAGCAGCACCAGCAGGGCCAGCACGAGGTGCCCGCCCCAGCTGGTGCGGGGTGCGTCGGCCCGTGCGGTGCTTGCGTTCAGCCGCAACAGCCCGCCCGCGGCCAGCAGCAGCCACACGATGGCGGCGAACAGCGCCACCGCCCACTGGCGGTTGCTGGCCAGCGGCAACGGCAGCCACACCAGCGCGACCATGAAAAAGCCCAGCAGACCGCGTTCGGCCTGCTGGGCCCATGAGAACTTCTTCAAGGAAGCTCCTGTGTGTCAGCCAATCTGCATCAGCACGGGGTGATGCCGGGGCCGCCGCGCTTGCACGGCGGGACTACCACCACCGGCCGGGGCGGCACCATCGGGCGAGCCGGGCGCACGACGGTCGGCGTGCCACGGCCACCGCTGATGGTCGGTGCGCGCTGTGCGCTGGCGTCCATCGCGGGCAGCGACAGAACCGCCATCGTCGCTGCTGCCATGAGTGCTTTCAGCGATCCCTGAATCTTGAACTGAGAAGACATGCTTCCGCTCCTTAAATTGAAATAAACAACTGAAGTGAAATTATCCACTCCTACCAGAAGTTTGAGTGGTTTCCAAGGGAAGCTCAACCCCCGCAATCGTGTGGTCCGTACACGCTTGCAGGCACATGTTGAGCCGGCCCAGCACCACGGAACGAACCAGGTGCTTTCTCGCGTACTCGTTGGCCTTGGCGCCCAGTTCTGCCCGCAGGCGTGGCTGTTCTGCCAGATCGACCAGCGCTTGCGCCAGACTCTTTGCGTCACCGGGCGGCACGACGCGGCCGCACTCCATGACGACGTGTGCAAGTTCGGTACCGGCCTCTGCCGTGGTCACGACCGGGCGCCCGCTGCCCAGCATGCCGGACAGCTTCGAGGGCATCACCAGATCCGCCGCCCCCGGGTTCTGGGGCAGCAGGTGGATGTCGGCCATGTGCAGCAGCTCGGCCAGCCGCTCCGCCGGCTGCAGCGGCAGCATGCGCACGTTCGCCAGACCTTCGCAGGCGGCTTCCAGTTGCGGCTTCATCACGCCGTCACCGCAGATCACCACCACCAGCTGCGGGTGGTCCGTGATCAGCCGTGCGGCCTCCGGCAGCAGGTCCAGACCCTGCTTGCCCCCCAGCGTGCCCGAAAACAGGGCGACCACGGCGTCCGCCGGAATGCCCAGCTCTTCCCGGTAGCGGCTCTGGCCGACAAAGTCATCGACCGCCTGGTCACCGACCCAGTTCGGCAGGAAGACCAGCCGCTCCTGGCCCACGCCCTTGGCCTTCGTGCGGTCCAGCATGCGCCACGAGATGGTCG
Source organism: Sphaerotilus montanus (assembly GCF_013410775.1). Lineage (NCBI taxonomy): Bacteria > Pseudomonadati > Pseudomonadota > Betaproteobacteria > Burkholderiales > Sphaerotilaceae > Sphaerotilus > Sphaerotilus montanus. Next base: position 3,208,677 of record NZ_JACCFH010000001.1, read on the forward strand.
AGACGCGGTCGAAGCGCTTCAGCAGCCAGCGCTCGATGCCCGTCACCACCTTGCGCACCAGGCCGGTGTCGTTGATCAGGCCCAGCTCGAAGGCGGCGTCCACCTCGAAGTCCTGCACGTGCAGCCAGGCGCGTGCGCCAGACAGGCGCGCCGTCAGCCAGCCGCCGGGCGCGGAGGTCAGTGCCGGTGCCACCACCATCACCACCTGAGGGCGCCAGAACAGTTGCATCGCCAACACAGGCAGCGCCGCAATTGAAAAACTCAGTAAGTGAACGATGCGCTTGAGGCCGGACGGCGCGGCCGGCACCCACAGCGGAACGCGCCACACATCGACACCGCTCCAGGCATGGCGTGCATAGCGGTTGGCCCAGCCGTCGCTGATGCGCCAGTCGGGGTAGTACGGCGGGGCGGCGACCACGCGGACCTGATGTCCCATCGCCACCAAGCCGGCGGCCATGTCCCCAGAGTACTTGCCGATGCCAGTCGGCTCTGGGTGAAAGTTGATCCCATGGATCAGAATCCGCATCGCTGCTGTTCTCCCGCGGTGTTGTTGTGTGCCGGGGTGGACCGAGCAAGATCTGCGCCCGATGTCGCACCCAAACGACGCCGCAGTTTAGTACACCACTTTGTCCCTTCATGGGTCAGAACACACGCCGCACCGTGAACACGGGTGATTACTCATTGACCGTGAGAAAAACGACTCGTTTCCAGTTCTTATCCCGAAGCGCGCGCTGGACACCGGTGATCCGGATCCGATCTACTAAGATCCGGCACGCAATCTGCTCCCGCTGTGCGCCATCCCTGCAGCACCGCCCTCCGGGCGAAGATCCGACAGATCTTGTCGTCAGGTGGCTTGCGCGGTCGATCGCAAAAGTTACTTCTTGAATCACTTTTGAGTGCGTGCCGGTGTCCAGAGGCACGGACGCATCCACCCGCATCTCCAATGAACACTATCGACTTGCACTCCAAGATCTTCGTGACCGGACACCGTGGCATGGTCGGCAGCGCGCTGGTGCGCCGCCTGCAGGCCGGCGGCTACACCCAGGTCATCACCCGCAGCCGCGCGGAGCTGGATCTGCTGGACCAGCGCGCGGTGTTGTCGTTCCTGGAGCAGGAACGGCCCGACTACCTCTTCATCGCCGCAGCCAAGGTCGGGGGCATCAACGCCAACAACCTCTACCGCGCCGACTTCCTCTATCAGAACCTGCTGATCGAGGCCAACCTGATCCACGGCGCCCACCTCGCCGGTGTGCAGCGCCTGATGTTCCTGGGCTCCAGCTGCATCTACCCGCGCGACTGCCCGCAGCCGATCCGGGAAGACTACCTGCTCACCGGCCCGCTGGAGCCGACCAACGAGCCATATGCCATCGCCAAGATCGCTGGCATCAAGCTCGCCGAGGCCTACAACCACCAGTACGGCCGCCAGTACGTGAGCGCCATGCCCACCAACCTCTACGGCCCGAACGACAACTACGACCTCGCCAACAGCCACGTGCTGCCCGCACTGATGCGCAAGGCGCACGAGGCCAAGCTGCGCGGTGACGATGAATACGTCGTCTGGGGCAGCGGCACCCCCATGCGCGAGTTCCTGTACGTGGACGATCTGGCCGACGCCTGCGTCCACCTGATGGAGCGTGGCTACGACGGCCCGCTGGTCAACATCGGTACGGGCACCGACGTCACCATCCGCGAGCTGGCCGAGACCGTCATGGACGTGGTCGGCTTCCGCGGGCGCATCACCTTCGACGCCACCAAGCCGGATGGCACCCCCCGCAAGCTGCTCGACGTCAGCCGCCTGGCGGGCCTGGGCTGGACGGCCAGGACCGGTCTGCGCGACGGTATCCGCCTTGCTTACGAGTCAGCGCCGTTTCACAACGCCTGATCCATCTCTCCATTCCACTCAAATTTTTCAACGGAAGTAACGAAGCTATGTCGACGAACAAGAAGGTTGCCCTGATCTCGGGCGTGACGGGCCAGGACGGCGCGTATCTGGCGGAACTGCTCCTGAAGAAGGGCTACGAGGTCCACGGCATCAAGCGCCGCAGCAGCCTGTTCAACACCGACCGCATCGACCACCTGTACCAGGATCCGCACGTCGACAACCGCCAGTTCACGCTCCACTACGGCGACCTGACCGATTCCACCAGCCTGGTGCGCATCATCCAGCAGGTGCAGCCCGACGAGATCTACAACCTGGCCGCCATGAGCCACGTGGCCGTCTCCTTCGAGACGCCGGAATACACCGCCAACGCCGACGGCATCGGCACCCTGCGCATCCTGGAAGCCATCCGCATCCTGGGCCTGGAAAAGAAGACCCGCTTCTACCAGGCCAGCACCTCCGAGCTGTATGGCCTGGTGCAGGAAATCCCGCAGAAGGAAACCACGCCCTTCTACCCGCGCAGCCCGTATGCCGTGGCCAAGATGTACGCCTACTGGATCACGGTGAACTACCGCGAGGCCTATGGCATGTACGCCTGCAACGGCATCCTGTTCAACCACGAAAGCCCGCTGCGCGGCGAAACCTTCGTGACTCGCAAGATCACCCGCGCCATCGCCCGTATTTCGCTGGGCCTGCAGGACTGCCTGTACCTCGGCAACATGAGCGCGCTGCGCGACTGGGGCCACGCCCGTGACTATGTCGAGATGCAGTGGATGATGCTGCAGCAGGACACGGCCGAAGACTTTGTCATCGCCACCGGCGTGCAATACAGCGTGCGGCAGTTTGTCGAGCGCGCGGCGGCTGAACTGGGCGTCACGATCAAGTTCGAAGGCGAAGGCGAGAAGGAAATTGGCGTCGTGGCGGCCGTGACCGGCGACAAGGCCAAGGTCAAGGTGGGCGACGTGATCGTGAAGGTGGATCCGCGTTATTACCGGCCGACGGAAGTGGAAACGCTGCTGGGGGATCCGAGCAAGGCCAAGGCCAAGCTGGGCTGGACGCCGACGACGACGTTCGAGGAACTGGTCAAGGAAATGATCGAGGCGGATTACACGGCAGCGCGCAAGGATAGCTTAGTCAAGATGGCTGGTTTCCAAGCATTTGATCATCACGAATAATCTCGATGAGTAGGTGATGTGGTTTTTTGCCACAGCTTAAGAGTATCGCGTTGCACATAATTAAAAAGCAGTGGTCTTTGCGACTAAAGAGCTGCAAATTTTATGCAATGCGATATTTTGTATTGGAAAAACACAATTCAAAATTGCTGTTTATATGGGCAAAAATCAATCTTTGTCATTCGTTTTATTGGCCGAGGTAAGTCCCCTGTAATTTTCCGCATTTTATTTTTGTGTTGTGTGTTAATTATTTATAATGCAGTGCTTGCGATAAATATTAAAAATAAGTGCATTTAAATTTTTTGTTAAATAGATGCGATTGAGATTAATTTAATGAGCCATATTGGCATTAATACTGGCAAAATTTTCTACACAGTTCATATTCAAGTCGTCAAAAATCAAGTTTGCACCTATGAAAATACTTGCCGAGCAAATACCTAAAAATAAACTATGAAATATTCTGCTGCTTGGGTAATTTTGACACTTCTTGCTGTGATTCATTTGATAATTGGATCTAGCATTTTGGTAATATTTTTATTGCTGGCGGTTTGTGCGATGGGGATATTCTCCTTGTCAATTAATGGAATGTCGTTCGGTGGCTGCGTAGTAGTGTTGTGGACTATTTACTATGGTTGGGGGTCGATGATTTTAAAAGCATTTTTATTTCAGCCATTGCAAGATAATTTGATTGTTCCTGAGTATAGTGCCCTGATAGTGTTTTTATGTACTGGGGCGGTCTTTCTTGTGGCTACTGCATCAAATATTCTGACAAATAAGGCGATTTTTACAAATAAGATTAATCTGGCGTTGGTTAACTATCATTCTCATCCTGTTATTCCATATCTTCTGCTGATTGGAATTTTTACGCAATTTCTGCATTTGTATTACACATCAGCTGCGCAGTCTGGAATGGAGAAGGGGGAGGGGTTCGGGGGGTTTAGTGTATTTCATCCGGTTTATTTGTTGTCGGTCTCAGTATTGGTTAGGTCAATTAATGGCCCTCGCAGATTATGGGCTGTGCAATGGCTTGTTGTTGCGATGGTTTCTGCAGTGATTTTAAGTGTTGTCGGCAACGTAAAAAAAATACTATTTGACGTGATGCTTACAATATTGTTTAGCGCGTATGTTTTTAATATTAAAATAAAATATAAATATATATTGCCTGGATCGCTTGGTATGGTTTTATTGTTAGCTTATATGGGTCCAGTGGTGCACATAATGAGACAAGACGCCGCTAATTTGAGTGTGATCGATCGCGTGGCGGGGGCTGTTCAGTTAGTGGTAGAGAATAATTTTTCAATTGAGAAGCTTTCTAAATTGCAAAATTCAATTGCCGAAGGGTTTGAAATATCATTTAGACCTGATTATGCATATTTCTATCCAAATACAATAAATGCAGATAGGTATTCTTTGATTTCGGTGGTTGACCAAGTTGCTAGAGTGGATAATTTGCAGGGATTATACTCAATAAGTGACACATTTCAAAAGGGTGTTAATGCTTCTTTGCCGCTTGTGTCGAAAGATCCATATACCAATGGGGATTTGATTGCGTGGGCTTATGGTTTGAGGAATTCCAGTAATATAGCGAGACCGGTTATGGGTCAAGTTGTTAATGGGTATGTTATCGGAGGTATTTTGGGGGCTGTTTTTTATTGCGCGATATTTGTTGGCGTATTTATAATGATTGGTGATATGGTTTTTGGTGGATTGAATGGTGGTGTTGTTCCTGTGGTGGCGATCGTATATTTTTTGCCATTTCCGGAACAGACTCTCGATACTACAATTATCTATGCGATAAGAAACACTGTATCTTTTTTGGCTGTACTCTATTTATATGTTTTTGTGATTAATGTGTCATCTAGTTTTGCTAGGGTTAGGTAAATAATTGCTGGGTGTGGATTAAATTTTAATTATTTGACTCAATTTTGCACAGTTTAAACTTATTTTAAATGACTGAAACAAATCCCGTAATTCGCCTAAGTTATATTGATGGTGTGCGTGGTTGGGCTGCTTTGTTTGTTGTATTGTTTCATGTGTTTCGAGAGAGTATGGTAAATGTTTGGCCGTTGGTGAGTTCACCGTGGCTTTCCATTGTTCTTGATGGGCACCTAATGGTATTTATTTTTTTTATTCTTTCAGGTGATGCTTTATCTGTTTCTTTTTTTGGCTCAAATTCATTGCGACCTACGTCAAAAATAATTTTGCAAAGATACGTTAGGCTAACAATTCCAATACTAGTCTCATGTTTGATGGTTTTTTGTCTTATGAGTTTGGGCTTGACTTTTACATCTGATGTTGCGGAATTACTGGGTAGGCAAGATTGGTATGGTAGGTTTTTAAATTTTGAACCATCTCTATACGCGTGTATTAAATTTTCTTTGCGGGATGTGTATTTTGAGTATGATAAAAATATATCTTATAATCCGTTTTTGTGGACTATGTCAGTCGAGATGTTAGGGTCTTTGTTGGTGTTTTCTGTTTTATTGGTAATATCTGAAATAAATAAAAAACACAGAGTAACTTTTCTTGTTGGGCTTACTATTTTAATGTTTTTCTTGTCGGCAACTTATGCGTTGTTTGTATATGGAGTGCTGTTGGGTTTTCTTAGGTCTGCTGGGTATTTGAAAAATAAGCGCTTTCGCTCTTGGTTGTCTGTTGGATTGTTATGTTCATGTTTATTTGTTTCGGTATTACAAGCGCGTGAATTTGATGGATTCTTTGGTTATTTGAGAAAAATAATCGAAGGTAATTTCGGGCATGCAGTACTTGCTTCATTTTTTGTGTATTGTATATACGTCATTGATCCTATTCGAATATTTTTCTGCGGTAATTTTTCTGTGTTTCTTGGAAAAATTTCTTTTGCGATGTATGTGCTGCATTTTCCTATAATTGTAAGTGTTTATGCAGGAGGGCTCTTGTATTTGAACTCAATGGGGTACGGGAGTGATTTTTTTATGTTGCTGCTGTCTTTCTTTGTTGTTTCATTGATATTGATTTCGGCATATTTTTGGGCGACCCTTGAGTCGCGATACCTTTTCTTAATAAAACAAAAATTCGATAATTTTTACTGATATTGTGGCAATCTGTAAAATAATATTTTACAGCGCATTTAATTATTGCGTCTTGTTGTTTTGTTGATTAATTTCATATTAATATGAGGATATCTTGAAAATATTTTTAGGGCCTTTTGGTTATGCTATTGCTAATCTGTTTTCTGCTGCTAGCGGCTTTGTTTTGGTTCCGCTATTGACTCGCACTCTGAGTGACGACGGGATGGCTTCATGGATCGTCATGGAGCCTGCGCTGGTTTTGCTTGGCCAGTTGCTGATGCTTGGCCTTGGACATGCTGTACTTCAGCAGCTTTGCGAGGCAAAGCTTGATCGGAAAAATGTTTTTTACTCGCATATCAGCGCACTGTCTTTAGTCTCGCTTGGGTGTTTGATTTTCGGTGCGGCGGCATTATTTATTTTTGATAAAAATACTGTTTTATTGTTTCTACTCAATGTAATTACAGAGGTTATGTTGGGTTATGTGATTTACTATGCGCGCGCTTCCAATGATTTAAAAATTTATTACTCTGCATCGGTTGCTAGGCCGTTGTTGATTGTCATTGCCTGGATGACGGTTTCATATATTTCCGCGAGTGGTTGGCAACAAAATAATAATGAGTCAATTGAAAATTTTTTGTTGATTAGATTTTGCATCGCTGCTTTTATCTTCGCTGTAATTATTTGGGGTACAGCAGTTTTTGATTCAAAAAAACAAGATGCTCGTGCTGTTTTTGAAAAAAATCTTGTATTTGATGCCATCAAGTTCGGAATTCCTTTGACAATTGCGAGCGCTCTTGTTGCGTTCCAAGATTTTCTTGTCAGATATCTACTTGCAAATTTTGTCCGACAAGATATTTTGCTCGAATATTACGTTCACTTGAAGGCTGTCGCCTTGGTTGGGAATTTTGTGGTTTCACCATTGGCAATTTGGTGGGGTGCCGAGCGCTACCGTGCAATGGCAAAGGGGGATGCCCATTTTAATGAACGGGCTAATAGTGTCATGATTAAAAGTTGCGCTCTGTACGCTTTTTTGAGTGCAATTTTTCTTGTGGTTTTGCCTTGGACTATCAATATTTTTAGCCCAGGAATGCAAAGCAGCATGCTCTTGGCTTCATTGCTGCTTGCCGTACCGTTTACACAAATGTTGGTGCATTTGACGAACGCAGGCTTGATGCGGCAAGGCGTGACAAAGTATCAGATAGTGGTTCAGTCGCTGAGTTTGGTGACGGTTTCTATTGGATGTGTCGGACTTCTGCGGTGGATGGGTATCGGGGTTGCTGGGGCATTTTTGTTAGCTAATCTCATGGCGTTTTCGGTCTCATACTATTTATCTATAAAATTCTATCCTGTGCGTTATCGTGTCGTGCGAAGTGTAGGTGCAGCTGGTTTTGTATTTATTGTGGCTTATTTTGTTATAAATCTGACCGCTGTATCATTCGAGAGGATTTGGCTATGAAAGTCGTGTTTCTTGCGCAGGGTGCATTTTCCTCAATCGGGGGTATACAAAGATTTAATACCCGCTTGATCCAATCTTTGAGTCAGATATCATGTGATGATGTTGAGTGTGAAGTTGAGGTTATGATTCGTTCGGATTCGACGCGGGATCTTCCGAATAACATGCCTGGTGTTGTGATGGAGTCATTCTCTGGTGCCGCAGCTGGATTTGCTTGGCGATCATTGTTATCGGCGGTCCGTGCGCAACGAATAATTCTTGGGCATATTAATTTTCTTCCATTGGCTGTTCTGTTTAGATTATTGAATCCACGTGCGTCTGTGTACATGATCGCGCATGGCATAGAGGTGTGGGGGGGGGCTGAGTTCAGGGCGTATCGCTGGTGGGAGCCTTTGGCTCTTCGAAAGTGTGTTGATCACATATTGTCGGTCAGTGAATTTACTGCCAAGAAAATAGTTGACCACACGGGTTATAAAGCTGAAAAAATAATAAATTTCCCTAATGTTATTGATGTCGATGTTAGTGACGTTCCCGTCGATGCCGCGGTGCGGTCTTCCGCAACTATTCTGACTGTGACTCGGTTGAGTGGGAGTGAGCGAAAAAAGAATGTGAATATTGTAATTTCAGCAATAGCCGAGTTGAAGAAAATTGGTATTGTGGCGACCCTGCACGTGGTTGGAGATGGAGAATTGTTGGGAGAACTGAAGGCGTTGGCTGCTGATTTGGCAGTAGATACGCAGGTTGTTTTCCATGGAAAAGTTTCTGACGATCAATTGAATTTACTTTATCGATCTGCTTCGATATTTGTTCTGCCTTCGGAGAAAGAAGGCTTTGGTATCGTTTATCTGGAGGCGTGGAAGAATGGTCTTCCTGTGATAGCAGCAAAGGCGACAGCGATACCTGAAGTTGTCGATGACGGTGTGGATGGATTAGTGATTTATCCTGTTGAGCCTGCTGTGCTGTGTCGAGCCTTGGCTAAGTTAATCGATGATCCAGTACTTGCACGCAAGATGGTGGAGAATGGCCGGCGTAAAATTTCTGATAAGTTTAATCACCCGGCATTTGTTCGTAGATTAAAAGCAGCATTGAAAGTTTTATAATGGCAAAAATATTACGCATCATCGAAAGCTTGGATCCATCCAAAGGTGGGCCAGCCTACAGCGTACGAGAAAGCTCTTCTATTTTGGCGGCCCGTGGTCACGACGTTACTGTGCTGACTCTGGACGATGCCGCTCATCCACCCATTGATCCCCGCTCGTTGAATTTCCTATATATCCCGATAGGAAAGGGTATTGGTGGATTCTCGTTTAATATTAAATATTTTTTTTGGCTCGTTTCTAATCGCTCCCGCTTTGACTTGACCATCATTCATGGAATATGGCAATGGCCCAGCTTGGCCTATCGCTTGGCGCGAAAATCCGCGGATAAGTTTATCGTCATGCCTCATGGATCTTTAGACGTTTGGGACCGCGATGTAAAAAAGGCTAAATTTATCGCAAAGAAATTGTATTGGCGATTTGTCGAGTTGCCCCTTTATAGGACTGCTCAGAATGCTTTTTTTACCGCTGAAGATGAATTAATTGCGGCTCAATCACAATTTACATTCTCTGGTGTTTCTGGGCGTGTTGTTCCGTATGGTGCTGTCAGCGTAGGTGCTCCCAGGAAAAATATTCTTTTATCTGACCGTTATACATTTGGTTATATGGGGCGGATACATGAAAAAAAAGGTATAGAGTTGTTGTTGGATGTTTTTGCTAAAGTTGTCAATGAATTTCCAGAGGCTAGACTTCGTATTGCTGGTACCGGTGCAAAAGATTATGTGGATTTTTTGAAAAATAAGTGCCAAATTTTAAATATATCAAAAAAAGTAGAGTGGTTGGGTAATGTTCATGGTGTGACAAAACACCATATGCTCACATCTATTGGATTATTTGTTTTGCCATCTTTTCAAGAGAATTTTGGATTGGCGGTGGCTGAATCACTTTCAGTTGGGACGCCTGTTCTCCTGTCCGAACATGTAAATGTGCACAAACGGGTTAGTGCCTACTCTGCGGGAATCGTCTCTGGTCGGACATTTGATGAATTTTATGCGGCGATGCACTGCTGGATTACAAACCCTGATTTGTATCAGGAGTTTAGGGATAATTCTGTGAAATGTTTCGACAATACTATGTCGCTGCACAAGCATGTGGATTGCATTGAGGGTGTTTTGTGAAAGTAAATATGCTGGGTGTATCAGTAGATGCCGTGCTCCGCAGTCTGTACCCCGATCCTGTTCGCAGGCGTCCTCACTCCTGTGGCCGAGTCTGACTTCTCCCGCCCGTACACCATCGATTTCGGCTCTTCACCTTCCCGATGCGGACTGCCGACCCTGCTACCAACAGCGCCCTTCTGGCATTGTTCGTGCGTCCGACACTCGCCAATCAGGGCTAACCCCTGCATTCTTTGAACTGGCTTTTTGCCGGCACTCTTAAAAACATAGGAACCAACTACATGAAAGTTACCGTCATTGGCACCGGCTACGTCGGATTGGTGACAGGCGCGTGCCTGTCGGAGATGGGCAACCACGTGGTGTGCCTGGACGTGGATCCGGCCAAGATCAAGATCCTCAACGACGGCGGCATCCCGATCCATGAACCCGGCCTGCTCGAAGTCGTGCGCCGCAACGTCGCCGCCGGCCGCCTGGAGTTCACCACCGACATCGAACGCTCGGTCGCCCACGGCACCATCCAGTTCATCGCGGTCGGCACCCCGCCCGACGAGGACGGCTCGGCCGACCTGCAGTACGTCACCGCCGCCGCGCGCAACATCGGCCGCTCGATGACCGACTTCAAGGTCATCGTCGACAAGAGCACCGTGCCGGTGGGCACGGGCGACAAGGTGCGCGCCGCCGTCGCCGACGAGCTGGCCAAGCGCGGCCTGCCGGAGATGGAGTTCGCCGTCTGCTCGAACCCGGAATTCCTGAAGGAAGGCGCGGCCGTCGCCGACTTCATGCGCCCGGACCGCGTCGTGGTCGGCGCCGAGGACGAGCGCGCCATCCTGCTGATGCGCGCGCTCTACCAGCCCTTCGTGCGCAACCGCGACCGCCTGTTCATCATGGACGTCAAGAGCGCCGAGTTCACCAAGTACGCCGCCAACGCGATGCTGGCCACCCGCATCAGCTTCATGAACGAGCTGTCACGGCTGGCCGAGAAGGTGGGCGCGGACATCGAACTGGTGCGCGTGGGCATCGGCAGCGATCCGCGCATCGGCACGCACTTCCTGTACGCGGGCGCGGGCTACGGCGGCTCGTGCTTCCCCAAGGACGTGAAGGCGCTGGCCATGACCTCGGCCGAGATGGGCATCCCCTCGAAGATGCTCAAGGCGGTCGAGGAGGTCAACGAGGAGCAGAAGATGGTCCTCGTCGACAAGGTGGTCGCCAGGTACGGCGAAGACCTGTCGGGCAAGACCTTCGCGATGTGGGGCCTGGCGTTCAAGCCCAACACCGACGACATGCGCGAGGCACCGAGCCGGGTCATCATCGGCGAGCTGCTCAAGCGTGGCGCGAAGGTGCAGGCCTATGACCCCGTGTCGGCCGCCGAAGCGCAACGTGTCATGACCGGCTGGGACGGCCTGAGCTATGCCGACGGGCAGAAGCAGGCCCTGGAAGGCGCCGATGCGCTGCTCATCGTCACCGAGTGGAAGGAGTTCCGCACGCCCGACTTCGAGGCCATCCGCGACAGCCTCCAGGACAAGATCGTCTTCGACGGGCGCAACCTCTACGAGCCGGAGCTCATCCGCTCGTTCGGGCTGACCTATCTCTCCATCGGGCGATAATCACCCATTCGATAAAATAAAAGCGGATTATTATCCGCTTTTATTTTTTAAATTTTCAGCGCTGAAATTTATCCAAATTATGAGTGTGGCATATAAAAATTTAATTTTGGCTGCTGCTGTAAATTTCTTATTTGCACTATCGGCGACGGTCTGCGCTCAACAGGTGGAGCCAATTGCTGCTGGCTTTGATAAAAAAATAGTAAAATCGTCGTGGATGTATAGAGTAATTGCAGAAAATACAGTGTTTTTAACAAGTGCAGCAAGTAAAGCGCAAGGTGAAAATAAGCGGGAATTAATTAAAAAATCTGCCGAACAGATTAGATATCTAATAGACAGCATGGAGCCAGATGGAACTTGGTGGAACCCATCTCGAAAAATAGATGGGGACCCAAATGTAAATCGATTCGTACTCGCACCACTGCTTGATGCTATCACCATTGCGGAACGCATTGAAGATTATCCAAGAGAAATTTTATACTGGAAATCGCAAGCTTTGATAGCGGCTGAATTTCAATATGAGGCATATCACGGAAGAGTGCCATGGGATTTGGGCGCAGCAATTTTTAAGAAATATCCAAATCAAGATGTTTACTATTTGTTGATATGCGCGCTAGCAAAAAACATCAGCCAGAGTGAAAAATTTCAGCACGATGAGCAAGAAGCCTTGGAAGGACTTGAAAACCAACTAATGCCAAGTGGCGGATGGCATTATGTTGGTGAAGAGACGGAGTCTCCAGTTTATCATTATATAACAGAAATTATATTGTCAAGATACTACGAAATAACAAAAAGTGCGCGGGCGCTCGCTATACTGAAGTCATCAGTTAAGTACTGGGATCAGATTTTGTCTGATAATGGCCAACCAAGTTATACTGCAGATCCTTGGTGGAAGCAGTTCTGGCAACCAATACCTAAATCGGCAGTTCAGTTGGCAGAGCGTATCAGTAAAAGTAAAAAATTATCTGCAATATTGAAAATAGATAATAAATATTTTTCAAAAGAATCTGGAGTATCTAGCGCATACATATCAGAGTGGATAAATCCAAGCTTTGAAGAAGTAAATTTCTTAAAATCTCCGCACGGATTTTTCTTTGATGCCGATGCTAAAAGATATTTTTCCGAAGAGAATAGTATTTACACGGACCTCGTCGAAGGTCGTGGCCTTCGCAACACCTTTGTTGGTATTCGTTACTGCAATCTGAAGAGCGCGACATTCTGTTCCACAATGAGAGCTGTAACGCCAAAAATAAAAACCACTGAAAAAACCTCAAAAACACTTTTTTTGTCGGCCCCTGAGGATGATGGTGCCTTTAAAGAAGGCCTTCACGGAGTAGCATACGCAATAAAATATAAAATTCATCCGGCTGTAATAAATAGTACACCAAAGCCAAAATCCATTGATACGCCATTCATGGCTCAACAAATATGGTACGCAAAAAGTGACGGCATTACTGGCGTAGTAAGTATCAGTGCGGCTAGAGCAATGGAAACAGAATTGAGTTTAATTAGTACAACGCTAGGTCCGGATCAAATAATTTATGATCCAAGTACCGATACGTATAAATCAGGTGAACTAATTGTAAAATTTTTCAGCTCTTTTGGGGGGAGTGCAATTGAACCAGAACAGAGGATTCAACCGTCTGTTTGGCCGAAATGGAATTCAATTCAGCAAGGCTTTGGCGAGCAAAAATTTTGGAATGTAGGTGATGAGCAAAATATCATTGTATGGGTCGGTCACGATTTGGTAAATGCACCTAAATCTGTCGTCTACAGTCCTGAAGCCGCCACATTACAGGCAACTTACTCAAATATCTCTATAAAAATATCGCATATAAAAGAATTTAATTATTTAAAACTGACGGAGAGCGAAAGTCATTGAAGTAGTTTGTAGTGTTTTAAAATGTTGTAGACTGCGGAAATTGTTGTGCGGCGAGGATGATTTCCATAAATATTGATGTGGATATGCTAATAATTTTTGCCATCCTCGCGTTAGAATAATTTTTGCGTCAGGTTCTGTCTGGCGACGTATTTTTATTCTACAGCAAAATTTTCACCGATAAATTTCATACATAATTTTGTTTACGCATTTAAATTGTGTCCCGTGATTTCTAGTAGTCGAGTTTTTATTTCTTCTGTGTCTGTTATTCCATCTAGTGCGTTTTCTAACTCCATTAGCTTGGCACCTACCAAGAATCTGTACCAGTACCCTTGCAAGAAATGATAGACTAAACCAGTTCTGCCATCTAGAAATCCCATTTGAAAAAAATATCGCCAGATAAAATATAAAAGAGCACTGATGGTAAAAGGTAGTTTATTGTAAATTGATTCCTTCATCATTCTTTTGACGGCGGCTTGAATCGAGGCGCTTTTAGTATTAAGCGCGTCGTCACGTTTATATATATTTCTCCGCTGGATAAGTACGTCGATTGCTTCTCTAGTCGCGTATCCGTTATGCTTGGTGGTGAAGAAGGTAAGATCATTCAGGTTATGGTCTGCAAAACCACCTTCCAGTGTGATGGCTTTGCCACCCCAGATCACCATGTGTTCGTCCATCCACCTGTCTTCGATGCGGCCATGACCATGGCGCCAGATTCGGAGTAGAACTAATGGGTACCGGCCGCCGTGGCGAACCCATCTGCCCATAAAAATATGTTTGCGCTTGAGATTGATTCCCACTACATCGGCGGGTAGAACCGGGAGTTTTTTTTCAAGTTCTGCTCGCAGGTCAGATTCTATTAGTTCATCTGCATCTAGCCTAAGTATCCACGCAGTCTGGATATTTGCATTGTCGAGTGCCCATTGAAATTGTTTTGCATAGTTAATGAACTTGTTTTGCAGGACTGTTGCGCCGTGGGCCTTGGCGATTTCTGCAGTGTTGTCTGAGGAGAATGAATCGACTACTACCACATGTTTGGCTAAGCCTTGAATATTTTTTAAGGCGCGCTCAATATGAATGGATTCATTCTTTGTTAAAATGATTGCTGTTAGATCTAGTGCCATTGTTTGTAATGTTTGTATTTAAAATTATTCCTGCTGAATATGCGGTAATTGAGCTACAGCAGGGCTGCTTTAAAAATTCTTATTTGCGCTTTTGCTAATAGTTGATGTGACTACGGTATCTATTGCGTAAATTTTTATTTATCTGCCAGCTGTGATTAGTACGCGTTCTTGTCCCAGAACGTCAGCTTGACCGTCTTCGCGATGATCCGCAGATCCATCGTCAGCGACCAGTTGCGCAGGTAGTCGATGTCGTACTGCACCCGCCCGATCATCTTGTCCAGCGTGTCGGTCTCGCCGCGGTAACCATTCACCTGCGCCCAGCCGGTGATGCCGGGCTTGACCTTGTGCCGCAGCATGTAGGACTGCACCAGCTCGCGGTATTGCTCGTTGTGCGCGACGGCGTGCGGGCGTGGGCCGACGATGCTCATGCGGCCTTGCAGCACGTTGATGAATTGGGGCAGCTCGTCCAGCGACGTGCGGCGGATGAAGGCGCCGAACGGGGTGACCCGCGGATCGCCCTTGGTGGCCTGGGTGACCTTGGCGCCGTTTTCCATCACGCGCATCGAGCGGAACTTGTAGACCATGATCTCCTTGCCGTCCACGCCATTGCGGCGCTGCTTGAAGACGATGGGGCCGGGCGAGCTGCGCTTCACGCCGATGGCCACCGCCAGCAGGATGGGCGAGATCAGCACCAGGATGAGGCTGGCCAGCACGATGTCGGAGGCGCGCTTGAACAGGCCGTTGATGCCGACGAACGGGCTTTCCAGCAGGCTGACCACGGGCACGCCGTCCATGTTGCGCATGCGGCCCTGGATGATGCTGACGCCGGCCACGTCGGGCACGAAGTAGATCGAGACGGCGCTGTCGTGCAGGTTGGCGATCAGCTGGTCCATGCGCGGCTGCGCGCTGAGCGGCAGCGTGATGTAGACGTCCTTGACGTGGTGGCGCTGGATGCAGTCGAGCGCGTCGCCGATCTTGCCGACGATGTGCTCGCTCGTCTCCGGCGCGCAGCGGGCGGCGTCGCGGTCTTCCAGGTGGCCGACGAAGTCGTGGCCGTAGGCGCGGCGGTCTTGCAGGATCTTGGCCACCTTGGCGCCCAGGGTGCCGGCGCCGATCACCAGGGCCGGTCGGCGGGCGTCCGCACGGCGGGCGTGCTGGCGCATCAGCGCACCGCCGATGAGCACGCTGGCGTATTGCGCCAGTGGCGTGGCGACGGACCACCAGATCAGCACCGAGGTATCGAAGAAGCGGAAGCTCCGGGTCGCGAACCCGCACAGCAGCAGGATGGCGAGCACGGTCGCCCAGGCCACGACGATGTCGACCAGCGCGTTCAGGCGGTTCTCGTAGAAGCGGTTGGTGCCGGGGAACACCAGCAGCATCACCATGATGGAGAGCAGCATCGACGCCCGGTCGAGCACATGCCCGTGCGCAAAATGCACCGTCAGCAGCGCGGCGACGGCCAGCAGCGGCTCCAGCAGCGCGGCTGCAAAGACGGGGATGGAGGGGGGCGGCGCCGAGAAGGGCAGCGCGTTGGCCGGGCTGTTCAGATGCAACCCTTCCGGACCGTACTGCACCGGGCGAAGGATGTTATGGATCTGTACGTCGGCTGGCATCGGTTGTTTCCCCTGTTATTTCACTGACTCACGCGCCCGGAAGTGTGCTTGACGTTGGGCGCTCGGCGGTACCCACTTCCCCACACCGGGGGTGTTTGTTGCATTTTTTCGCGTAATCGGTGGTGGTCAGGCTCCACCTGTGAGCCCGCAGACCACATCCCGAACACGGTGGCATCGTAAGCAAGGGGCGCGCCTGCGCGCCAGCCGCGAATGCGGGGGGCCGCGGCAAATCACCGGTACCGATCGGTTTTCACGCCGGTCGGACACAATCCCGGCTGAACCGAATCCTCTTCCGTCCCCGCATGCACCCCACCTTGTCTTCTCCCACTGTCGCGGTCCTTGGCGTCGGCTATGTCGGCCTGCCGCTGGTCGTCGAGTTCGGCCAGCACCTGCCGACCATCGGCTTCGACATCTCCGCCGACAAGATCGCCCGCTGCCAGGCGGGCACCGACCCGTCGCGCGAGATCTCCGACGCGGACATGGCGCAGGCCACCCACGCCCGCTACACCTGCGACCCGGCCGCGCTGCGCGAGGCGGATTTCATCGTCGTGGCCGTGCCGACCCCGGTGGACGAGGCCCGCATCCCCGATTTCGGCCCGCTGCTCGGCGCCTGCCGCACCATCGGGCCGAACCTGAAACCGGGCGCGGTGGTGGTGTTCGAGTCGACGGTCTACCCGGGCGCGACCGAGGAGATCTGCATCCCGGAGCTGGAGCGGGTGTCGGGGCTGGTCTGGCAGCGCGACTTCTTCGTCGGCTACAGCCCCGAGCGCATCAACCCGGGTGACCGCGAACACCGCCTGACCAACGTCATCAAGGTGGTGGCGGGCGACTCGCCGGCCACGCTGGAGAAGGTGGCCGCGCTCTACCTGACCGTGGTGGAGCCGGGCGTGCACCGCTGCAGCAGCATCAAGGCGGCGGAGGCCTGCAAGGTGATCGAGAACACCCAGCGCGACCTGAACATCGCGCTGATGAACGAGCTGTCGATCATCTTCGACAAGATCGGCATCGACACCACCGAGGTGCTGGAGGCGGCGGGGACGAAGTGGAACTTCCTGCCCTTCCGCCCGGGGCTGGTGGGCGGGCACTGCATCGGCGTCGATCCCTATTACCTGACGCACAAGGCCGAGATGCTCGGCTACCACCCGCAGGTGATCCTGGCCGGGCGGCGCATCAACGACGGCATGGGCAAGTACATCGCCGAGCAGACGGTCAAGCAGATGATCGCCGCGGGCAGCTACATCAAGGGCGCGCGCGTCAACGTGCTGGGGCTGACCTTCAAGGAGAACTGCGCCGACCTGCGCAACAGCAAGGTGGTCGACATCATCCAGGAGCTGCGCAGCTACGGCGTCGAGGTCTTCGTGCACGACCCGGAGGCGGACCCGGACGAGGCGATGCACGAATACGGCGTGCGCCTGCTGGGCTGGGACGACCTGCCGCGCGCGGATGCCGTGGTCGCGGCTGTCGCACACCGGCGCTTCCGCACGCTGGGCGCGGAGGACCTGGTGCGCAAGCTGGTCAAGGGCGGCTGCGTGATCGACGTGAAATCGGCGTTCGACGCGCCGGCGCTGGTGGCTGCGGGGCTGCGCGTATGGCGCCTCTGATCCACCGCGTGGTGCGTCGCCTGGGCACCGAGGCGGCGCGGGACGAGTCCGCCGGCCTGGCCGAGGAAGTCCCGGTCGCGCTGGTCTACAACGGCATCTCCCACGCCGTGATGCTGGCCTCGCCGCAGGACCTGGAGGACTTCGCGCTCGGCTTCTCGCTGTCCGAGGGCATCATCGACCGCGCGGACGATCTGCTCGACTGCGAGACCACGCCCAGCGACCTGAGCGTGTCCGAGTCGCTGGCGGGTGTGCCGGAGCAGGGGATCTCGCTGGAGCTGAAGGTCACGCTGCGCTGCTTCATGCGCCTCAAGGAGCGCCGCCGCACGCTGGCCGGCCGCACCGGCTGCGGCCTGTGCGGCACCGAGAGCCTGGCCGAGGCGATCCGCCCCGTGCGGCGCGAAGTGGCGCCGGTGGTCGTGGCCACGGCGGCACTGGCCCGCGCGATGGCCGAGATGCCGGCGCACCAGACGCTGTCGCAGGCGACGGGCGCCACCCACGCCGCGGCCTGGTGCGGGCTGGACGGCGCCGTGCGGCTGGTCCGCGAGGACGTCGGCCGCCACAACGCGCTCGACAAGCTCATCGGCGCGATGGCGCTGGCCGAGGTCGATCCGGCCGACGGCTTCATCGCCGTGACGAGCCGGGCGAGCTACGAGATGGTCTACAAGACGGCGAGCGCGGGCGTGGGCCTGCTGGCGGCGGTATCCGCGCCGACCGGGCTGGCGGTGCGCACGGCGGAGTCGGCCGGGCTGGTGCTGGCGGGGTTCGTGCGGGGCGATCGGGCGACGGTCTATACCCACCCGGAGCGGGTGCGGTGACCGATCCCCTTGCATGACTCCCTCCCCCCAGCGGGGGGAGGGCCGGGGAGGGGGGCCACCGACACCGAGATGCCCGCTGACCCCGAAGCCCCCCTCCCAGCCTCCCCCCGCTGGGGGGAGGAGCCAGCTCAGGCCCAGGTGACCTCGCTGGCGAACAGATACCCCGCGCCATAGACCGTGCGGATCAGCTTCGGGTTCTGCGCATCGACTTCGAGCTTGCGGCGCAGGCGCGAGATGCGCACGTCGATGCTGCGGTCCAGCGGCGAGAGGTCCGGGTCGCCGCAGATCTGCTCGCGGGCCAGGATGCGGTTCGGGCGCTGCAGGAAGGTGCAGAGCAGCTTGGCCTCGCCCGAGCTGAGGGTCCATTCCTGCTGGTCGCTGCCGCGCAGGGTGTTGGTGTCGGGGTGGAAGATCCAGCCGCTGAAATGCGCCTCGGCCGGGCGGCGTTCGTCCAGCGGCATGTGGCCGGAGCCCCCGCTGCGCCGCCGCAGGATGCTGCGCACGCGCGCCACCAGTTCGCGCGGCTCGAACGGTTTGGTCACATAGTCGTCCGCGCCCAGCTCCAGCCCCATCACCCGGTCGCCCAGGTAGGCGCGGCCGGTGAGGATGAGCAGGCCGCAGTCGTGGCGGCGCTGGAGTTCCTGCACCAGGTCCATGCCGTCGGCGTCGGGCAGGCCGAGGTCGATGATGCACAGGTCCGGCTTGCCCACGCGCAGCTGCTGGCGCAGCTCGGCGGCGTTGCGGCAGACGTCGGTGTCGAAGCCGAAGTCGCGCAGCACGGTGTTCAGCAGCCGGGCGACTTCCGGGTTGTCCTCGACGATGAAGATGCGGGCGCTCATGTCAGGTCACGGCGTGTCGAGCTGTTCGAGCGCGTCGCCCAGCTCGCTGCTGGAAAACGGCTTGCGCAGCAGGGGCGGGCCGCCGTCCTCGGGGGGCAGGTTCATCGCGTCCGCATAGCCGCTGATCAGCAGGATGCGCATGTCCGGGTGGCGCAGGCGGGCCTGCCGGCTGAGCGCGCGGCCATCGAGCCGGCCGGGCATGACGATGTCGCTGATCAGCAGGCCGATGTCGGGCACGGTCTGCAGCAGGTCGAGGGCTTCCTCGGCGTGGGCGGCCTCGATCACCGGGTAGCCCATGCCGACCAGCTGGCGGCGGATGACGCGGCGCAGCTCGTCGTTGTCTTCCACCAGCAGCACCAGCGGCCGTTCGGCCTGCGCCGCGGCAGAGCCGGGCAGGGCCGCGGGCTGGAGCAGGGCAGGGGCGCCGTCCAGGTGGTCGTCGCCCAGATCTGGGCGGCCGGACTGCGGCAGCAGCAGGCTGACCTGCGTGCCTTCACTGGGGCGGCTGTGCAGGATCACGCTGCCGCCGCTCTGCTTGGCGAAGCCGTAGACCATCGACAGCCCCAGCCCGCTGCCACTGCCGAAGCGCTTGGTGGTGAAGAAGGGCTCGAAGACGCGGGCCTGGGTCGCGGCGTCCATGCCGATGCCGGTGTCGGAGACGGTGATGCGCACGTAGTCGCCGGGCGGCACATCGACCGCCGCCGCCGCGAGACGGCCCAGGTGGACCGGGTGGGCCTCGATGCGCAGCTCGCCGCCTTCGGGCATGGCGTCGCGGGCGTTGATGGCCAGGTTGACCAGCGCGCTTTCCAGCTGGTGCGCGTCCGTGAGTGCATGCACCGGCGTGCCCGGCTCGGGCGGCACGACCACCACCCGCACGGCATCCGGCAGCGAGCGCCGCAGCAGGTGCACCGCGTCGTCGATCAGCTCGGCCACATCGACCGGCTGCGGTGCCAGCGGCTGCTGTCGGGCGAAGGTCAGCAGGCGGCGGATCAGCTCGGCGCCGCTGTGCGCGGCCTTGAGCGCAGGGGCCAGGAACTCGGCCATGTCCGGGTCGCCCGGGTGGCGGTCGCGCAGCGCGGCGAGGTTGCCGATCATCACGGCCAGCATGTTGTTGAAGTCGTGCGCCAGCCCGCCGGTGAGCTGCACCACGGCTTCCATCTTCTGCGCCTGCACGACGGCGGCCTGCGCGTCCTTGAGCTGCGTGATGTCCACCGAGAGCACGAAGCAGCCGAGCACCTCGCCGTCCGGGCCGATCTCGGGCACGAGTTCGCTGCGGGCGTGCATGGTGCGGCCCTGCAGCCCGGGCGTGGCGTATTCGTAGCTGACGCGCTGGCCCTGCAGCGCCACGCGCACGTGCGGCGAGACGGCGGCGTAGACCTCGGGGCTGACCACCTCCGCGATCGAGCGGCCGAGCACCCGGTCCTTGCTGTGGCCGAACCAGTCGGCGTAGCCCTTGTTGACGTAGCGGTAGACCTCGTCGCGGTCGAAGTAGCCGATCATGGCCGGCACCGTGTCGGTGATCAGCCGCAGCCGCTCCTCGCTGCGGCGCAGCGCGGCGGTGATCTGCTGGTTGGCCTCGTGGGCATTGCGCAGCTGGCGGTTGCTGGACTGCAGCTCGGCGGTGCGCTGGGCGACGCGGCGTTCCAGCTCGGCGTTCTGCTCGCGGATCATGCGCTCGTAGCGGCGCTGGGCGGTGATGTCGGTGAACAGCGTGATGAAGCCGTGGTGCGGCAGCGGCTCGCCGCGCACCGAGATGATCTGGCCGTTCGGGCGCTCGCGTTCGGTGCGGTGCGGCTGGAAGGTGCGGGCCATGCGCACCCGCTCGGCCACCAGCGTCTCCACGTCCCCCGGCCCGTACTCGCCGCGCTCGGCGTTGTAGCGCATGAAGCTCTCGAACGGCGCGCCCACGAAGGTCAGGTTGTCCGGGAACTCCAGCAGCTGCAGCAGCGCCTGGTTCCACGCCACCAGCCGCAGGTCGGCGTCGAACACGGTGATGCCCTGGTCGAGCAGGTCCAGCCCGGCCTGCAGCAACTCGTGGCGCTGCTGTTCGCGCAAGGGATCGGCGGGGGTGTGGGCGGGGTGCATCCGGGCCATTCTAGGAGGGGGCGCAAGCCCGGCGTCAGGACGCAAACATTCGATACATTCGCTCCGAGGTGATGCAAAAGTCACGTCCGATCATCGCGCTCCAACGGCTGGACCACCAGCCGACCCGAGTTCGATGGAGACGCCGACATGCGAGTGACTGCCTATGACCAGGGACTGGAGCGCAACAGCGCCAACCATGTCGCCCTGAGCCCGCTGAGTTTTCTGGAACGCACGGCGCACATCTACCCGAACCGGGTCGCTGTCGTCCACGGCGCACTGAAGCAGACCTGGGCCGAGACCTACACCCGCTGCCGCCAGCTGGCCAGCGCCCTGCAGCGGCGCGGCATCCAGGTCGGCGACACGGTGGCCGCGATGCTGCCGAACACGCCGGCGATGTACGAGTGCCACTTCGGCGTGCCGATGTCGGGCGCCGTGCTGAACACGCTCAACACCCGGCTCGACGCGGAAGCGATCGCCTTCCAGCTCGACCACGGCGAAGCCAAGGTCCTGTTCACCGACCGCGAGTTCTCCTCCACCATCAAGCGCGCGCTGGCGCTGATGACCGGCCCGCAGCCGCTGGTGATCGACGTGGCGGACGCCGAGTACGAGGCCGGCGTCTTCCTCGGCGAGAAGGAATACGACGACTTCCTGAAAGAGGGTGATCCCGCCTTCGCCTGGTCGCTGCCGAGCGACGAGTGGAACGCCATCGCGCTGAACTACACCAGCGGCACGACCGGCAACCCCAAGGGCGTCGTCACGCACCACCGCGGCGCCTACCTGAACGCGACCTCCAACGTCGTCACCTGGGCCATGCCGCGCCACTCGGTCTACCTGTGGACGCTGCCGATGTTCCACTGCAACGGCTGGTGCTTCCCCTGGACGATGGCGCTGCAGGCCGGCACCAGCGTCTGCCTGCGCCGGGTCGATCCGACGCTGATCTTCCCGCTGATCCGCGAGCACCACGTCACCCACCTGTGCGGCGCGCCCATCGTCTACGGGCTGCTGATCAATGCGTCCGAGTCGCTGCGCGCCGGCATCGAGCACACCGTGAACGGCCTGATCGCCGGGGCCGCGCCGCCGGCCGCGATCATCGAAGGCTGCGAGCGCATCGGCTTCGACATCACCCACGTCTACGGCCTGACCGAGGTCTACGGCCCGGCGGCGGTCTGCGCCAAGCAGGAAGAATGGGCCAGCCTGCCGATCGGCGAGCGCGCCCGGCTGAACGCACGCCAGGGTGTCACGCACTCGATGCAGGAAGCCATTGCCGTGCTCGACCCCGAGACGCTGCAGCCCGTGCCGGCCGACGGCGAGACGATGGGCGAGATCTTCTTCCGCGGCAACGTCGTGATGAAGGGCTACCTGAAGAACCCCGACGCCACGGCCGAGGCCTTCCGCGGCGGCTGGTTCCACACCGGCGACCTGGCCGTGATGGACCCGGACGGCTACGTGAAGATCAAGGACCGCAGCAAGGACATCATCATCTCCGGCGGCGAGAACATCTCCAGCGTCGAGGTGGAAGAGGTGCTGTACCGCCACCCGGCCGTGCTGGTGGCCGCCGTCGTCGCAGCGCCGGATCCGAAGTGGGGCGAGGTGCCGTGCGCCTTCCTGGAAGTGCGCGAGGGGTCGGAGGTGACCGAGGCCGACATCATCGAGCACTGCCGCCTCGGCATGGCGCGCTTCAAGGTGCCCAAGCGCGTGGTCTTCGGTGTGCTGCCCAAGACCTCGACCGGCAAGATCCAGAAGTTCCTGCTGCGCCAGCAGATGCAATCGGCTTCGGCCATCGGTTGAGGACGCGCGCATGTCGAACACTGCCTCCCAGTCCGCCAAGTCGGATTTCATCCTGCAGACCGTCGGTCTGACCAAGGAATTCAAGGGCTTCGCCGCCGTGCAGGACGTGAACCTGAACGTGCAGCGCGGCCACATCCACGCGCTGATCGGCCCGAACGGCGCCGGCAAGACGACGGTCTTCAACCTGCTGACCAAGTTCCTGCAGCCGACCCGCGGCACCATCACCTTCAACGGCATCGACATCTCCCGCGAGGAGCCGGCGCAGATCGCCCGCCGCGGCGTGATCCGCTCGTTCCAGATCTCGGCGACGTTCCCGCACCTGACCGTGCTGGAGAACGTGCGCGTGGCGCTGCAGCGCAAGGTGGGCAACTCCTTCCATTTCTGGAAGTCCGAGAAGACGCTGAACTCGCTCAACGACCGGGCGGTCGAGCTGCTGGAGTCGGTGGACCTGGGCGAGTACGTCAACACCGTCACCGCCGAGATGCCCTACGGCCGCAAGCGCGCGCTGGAGATCGCCACCACGCTGGCGCTGGACCCGGAGCTGATGCTGCTGGACGAGCCGACGCAGGGCATGGGCCACGAGGACGTGGACCGTGTCGCCGAGCTGATCCGCAAGGTGTCCAAGAGCCGCACCATCCTGATGGTGGAGCACAACCTGTCGGTGGTCGAGACGCTGTGCGACCGCATCACCGTGCTGCAGCGCGGGCAGATCCTGGCGGAAGGGCCGTACGCGGTCGTGTCCAAGGATCCCCGCGTCCTCGAAGCCTACGTCGGAGTCGAAGCATGAGCGCGACCGCCATTCCCTCGGGCGCCAGCGCCTTCAAGCCCGGCGGCGAGCTGCTGCGCATCACCGATCTGCACGCCTTCTACGGCGAGTCGCACATCCTGCACGGCATCGACCTGACCGTGAACAAGGGCGAACTCGTCACGCTGCTCGGCCGCAACGGCGCGGGCCGCAGCACGACGATGAAGTCGATCCTCGGACTGGTCGGCCGCCGCACCGGCAAGATCATGTTCAACGGCACCGACATCACCGCGATGGCGCCGCACCGCATCGCGCGGCTCGGCATCGGCTTCTGCCCGGAAGAGCGGGGCATCTTCTCGGGCCTCACCACCGAAGAGAACCTGATGCTGCCGCCGCAGGTCGCCTCGGGCGGCATGACGCTGGACGAGATCTACACGCTGTTCCCCAACCTGCACGAGCGCCGCCACAGCCCCGGCACGCGCCTGTCGGGTGGCGAGCAGCAGATGCTGGCGATGGCGCGGATCCTCCGCACGGGCGCCAAGCTGCTGCTGCTCGACGAGATCACCGAAGGCCTGGCGCCCGTGATCGTCAAGAAGCTCGGCGAGGTGCTGCGCCTGCTCAAGACCCGCGGCTACACGATCCTGCTGATCGAGCAGAACTTCCGCTTCGCCGCGCCGCTGGCCGACCGCCACATCGTGCTGGAGCACGGCTCCATCGTCGCGACCGTGACCAAGGAAGCGCTGCCCTCGCAGACCGAGATGCTGCACCAGATGCTCGGCGTCTGAGTCCGTCCACCCGCACCCACACACCGTCATTCCTGCGCAAGCGGGAATGACGATCTGTTGAAGACGATCTGTTTTTTCTCAGGAGACAACCATGACCTCGAAACCCGCACTCAAGACCCTGTTCCAGGCCGTCGGCCTCGCCCTCGCCACCATCGGCGCCGCTTCGGCCCAGGTGTCGGACGGCGTCGTCAAGATCGGCGTGCTGACCGACCTCTCGGGCGTCTACTCGGACGTGGCCGGCAAGGGCACCGTCGTCGCCACCCAGATGGCCATCGACGACTTCAACGCCAAGGAAAAGCCGTCCTTCAAGATCGAGGTCGTCTCCGCCGACCACCAGAACAAGGGCGACATCGCCGCCAACAAGGCCCGCGAGTGGTTCGAGCAAGGCAAGGTCGACACCGTCTCCGAACTGGTGACGACCTCGGTCGCGCTGGCCGTGCAGAAGATCGCCAAGGAAAAGAACCGCATCGCGCTGATCTCGGGCGCCGCCTCGACCCGCGTGACCAACGAGGACTGCAACGACGTCACCGTCCACTGGACCTATGACACCTACGCGGTCGCCAACGGCACCGCCAAGGCCGTCACCAAGGCCGGTGGCAAGAAGTGGTTCTTCCTGACCGCTGACTACGCCTTCGGTCACTCGCTGGAAAAGGACGCGGGCGACGTGGTCAAGGCCAACGGCGGTGAAGTCGTCGGCGCCGTGCGTCACCCGTTCCCGGGCTCGGACTTCTCGTCCTTCCTTCTGAAGGCGCAGTCCTCCGGCGCGCAGATCATTGGTCTCGCCAACGCCGGCGGCGACACGATCAACTCGATCAAGCAGGCCGCCGAGTTCGGCGTCACCCCGAAGCAGCAGCTCGCCGGCCTGCTGATGTTCATCACCGACGTGCACTCGCTCGGCCTGAAGACCACGCAGTCGATGTACCTGACGGAAGGGTTCTACTGGAACCTCAACGACGACACGCGCGCCTGGTCCAAGCGCTTCTTCGACCTGCACAAGCGCATGCCGACGATGGTCCAGGCGGGACAGTACTCGTCCGTCATGCACTACCTGAAGGCGGTCAAGGCCGCGGGCACGGATGACACCGCCAAGGTGATGACCCAGATGAAGAAGACGCCGGTCAACGACTTCTTCGCCAAGAACGGCACCATCCGCGACGACGGCCGCATGGTCCACGACATGTACCTGCTGCAGGTCAAGAAGCCGGCCGAGTCGAGCACGCCCTGGGACTACTACCACGTGCGCGCCACCATCCCGGCGGCCGAGGCCTTCCAGCCGCTGTCGGCGTCGAAGTGCCCGCTGGTGGCCAAGAAGTAACAGAGCCCACGCGCAAGCGGCCCTCCCCGCCCCGTCATTCCCGCGCAAGCGGGAACCCACGCCCGCCACTGCCGGCCGCTGTCTGCTGTCTGCGTGGGTGCCCGTTCGCGCGGGCATGACGGGTGGGGCCGGGGACGGCATTCCTTTCTTCCATCACCACGGAAAGTCGTCATGGAAATCTTCGGTATTTCGTCCCAGGCGCTGTTCGGCCAGCTCTTGCTCGGGCTCATCAACGGCTCGTTCTACGCCGTGCTGAGCCTCGGGCTCGCGGTCATCTTCGGCCTGCTCAACATCATCAATTTCTCGCACGGTGCGCTCTACATGATCGGCGCGTTCGTCGCGTGGCTGGGTCTGGAGTACTTCGGCATCAACTACTGGGCGGCGCTGATCCTGTCGCCGCTGGTCGTTGGCGTGCTCGGCATCGTCATCGAGCGGCTGCTGCTCAAGCACCTCTACAAGCTCGACCACCTCTACGGCCTGCTGCTGACCTTCGGTCTGGCGCTGATCGGCGAGGGCGTGTTCCGCAACCTCTACGGCAGTTCGGGCCAGAGCTACCCGGTGCCGGAAATCCTGCAGGGCGGCGTGGACCTGGGCTTCATGTTCATGCCGCTGTACCGCGGCTGGGTCGTGGTCGCCGCCTTGAGCGTCTGCGCCATCACCTGGTACCTGATCGAGCGCACCCGGCTCGGCGCCACGCTGCGCGCCGCGACCGAGCGGCCCGAGCTGGTGCAGGCGCTCGGCATCAACGTGCCGGTGCTGGTCACCGTGACCTACGGCGCCGGGGTCGCGCTGGCGGCGTTTGCCGGCGTGCTGGCCGCGCCGGTGGTGCAGGTCAATCCGCTGATGGGCTCCAACCTGATCATCGTCGTGTTCGCGGTGGTGGTGATCGGCGGCATGGGCTCGATCCTCGGCTCCATCGTCACCGGGCTGGGCCTGGGCATCGTCGAGGGGCTGACCAAGGTGGTCTACCCCGAGGCGTCGGCGGTGGTGATCTTCGTGATCATGGTCGTGGTGCTGCTGCTGCGCCCGGCGGGTCTGTTCGGCAAGCAGGCGTGACGCCGCAAAGGCACAAAGGTACCAACCCCATGAAACCCGTTGTTGCATCCTCGAAATCCCAGGCTGGTCTGATGTTCGGCCTGCTGCTGGTGGCTGGTCTGGTCGCGCCCTTCGTGGCCTACCCGACCTTCCTGATGAAGCTGCTCTGCTTCGCGCTGTTCGCCAGCGCGTTCAACCTGCTGCTGGGCTTTGCCGGCCTGCTGTCGTTCGGCCACGCGGCCTTCTTCGGCGGCGCGGCCTACGTCTGCGCCTGGCTGGTGAAGGAAGCGGGCTGGTCGCCGGAGCTGGGGCTGGTCGCCGGCACGCTGGTCGGCGGTGGCCTGGGCGCCATCTTCGGCTGGGTGGCGATCCGCCGCGCCGGCATCTACTTCGCGATGATCACGCTGGCGCTGGCGCAGCTGGTGTTCTTCCTGGCGCTGCAGCTGCCGTTCACCGGCGGCGAAGACGGCCTGCAGGGCGTGCCGCGCGGCAAGCTCTTCGGTCTCGTCGACCTGAGCGACAACACGGCGATGTACTACTTCGTCTTCGCGGTGTTCTTCGCCGGCTTCGCGCTGATCTACCGCACGGTGCATTCGCCCTTCGGGCAGGTGCTCAAGGCGATCCGCGAGAACGAGCCCCGCGCCATCTCGCTGGGCTACCAGGTCGAGCGCTACAAGCTGGTCGCCTTCGTGATCTCGGCCGCGATGGCCGGGCTGGCGGGCTCGATGAAGGCGCTGGTGTTCCAGCTGGCCTCGCTCACCGACGTGCACTGGCACATGTCCGGCGAGGTGGTCCTGATGACGCTGCTGGGCGGCCTGGGCACCATCCTCGGCCCGGGTGTCGGCGCAGCGGTCATCGTCGCGCTGGAGAACGAGCTGGCGGACAAGGTCGGCTCCTGGGTCACGGTGATCATGGGCTCGATCTTCGTGATCTGCGTGCTGGCCTTCCGGCGCGGCATCGTGGGCGAACTCAAGGCGCTGCGCGAGCGCATCAACTGATCCGATCCGGAGCATCCCCATGAACGATCTCAATGGCCATGACGTCGAAGACCTCTCGGTCGGCATGACCGCGACCTTCTCCAAGACCATCACCGAAGCCGACATCGTGCTCTTCGCCGGCGTGTCCGGCGATGGCAACGCGATCCACACCAACGAGGAGTTCGCGTCGCAGACCCCGTTCAAGGGCCGCATCGCCCACGGCTTCCTCACGGCCAGCGTCATCTCGGCCGCGGTTGCCAACAAGCTGCCCGGCCCGGGGGCGATCTACCTCGACCAGCGCCTGAGCTTCAAGGCGCCGGTGCGGCCGGGCGACACGGTGCATGCGACCGTGCGCGTGAAGGAGGTCATGCCCGAGCGCGGGCGGGTGCTGCTGGAGACGACCTGCACGGTGCGCGGGATAGTCGTGATCGACGGGGAGGCGCTGATCAAGGTGGGGTCGAGCGCGAAGCGGCAGGCGAAGGCGGCGGCCAGCGCAGCCGCGGTCACGGGGTGACGGTTCAGCGGAGATCGGTCCAGGCGGCGGTGCCGTCGGGAATGCGGTCACGTGTCTGGCAGCGCTGCAGGGCGCGGCAACGCGGGTTGGCATCGCCTCCCTCGAAGTAGTAGCGCGCCTTCTCCCAGGTCCGGTGCCCGATGCGCTTGCCCAGCGACCGGGCGACCACATCCCCGTCCTCGAAATGGATGCCGCCATAGCGGCGTGACCAGCCGGCCTGGTTCGCTGCAGACACGAAGCTGGGGTAGCGCCAGCGGTGCACGCCGATGAGTTCCGGTGCTTCGACGAGGGTGGGTTTCCAGGCTGCGGCAAAGGGGTCGTAGGTCGCTTCATATCCGAAGCGGGACGAGCCGGTCACCATCTTGAGCGCTTGTGCGCTGGCTGCACTGAACCCGCTGTGCCCCGACACATATTCGGGAAAGGCCGGCGTGAGCGGGTGGTTTGGGTTGTTCGTCGGGTTGTAGGGCAGCCATTCCTCTCCTGGAAGTTCGCGGTTGTAGCCCCAGGGCTGGCCGGTGACCGGGTGCGGACGGTCATCCCAGGGAGTGTCCGGCCCACCCCAGGCCAGCACGGTGCGCCCACGCATCACGTGGCGCACGGCGGTGATCGGCCGCACATAGTCGTGCACGTACTTCAGGTGCCAGATCACGATGCCGGCATCGAAGGAGGCGTTGTGCAGCACGAAGAACAACTTGACCGATGCGTCCAGCGACAGGCGGTCGCGCCGGACCACGAAGTGCGCCAGTTCACCGAAATGCCCGGGTGGCAGGTAGGAGAACGGCCCATCGGCCCAGAACTCGACGATGGCCTTGCGGTTGCCATGCCGTTCGGTCCCGATCCGGCGGCTTTCCCGCAGCGCGGTCTCGACCTGCGCCCGGTAGTCCGCGGATCCGTGCAGCTTGGGCAGGCGGGCGGCCGGGATCGGGAACTCGCGCAGGAAGGCGTCGGCGCTGTCGAAGGAGAACGGCCGCACGCGCCCCCAGTGCGGCGCCAGCGGCACCTGCGCCGCAGCGCCATTGGGCAAGGGCTGCCAACGGTTCGGGTCCACGCGGTCGATGGGCGTGTTCCCGGCGTTGACTGGCGCGTAGCCGGTGTAGTCGCAATAGGCCTTGACGGTGCTGGCGGGCTGGCAAGGGATCTGCCCCTTGTCGTTGGCGCCATCGTCGGCGCGTGCGGCGAGCACGGCCTCGGCGGCCGCCTGGCCGAGTTGTCGGGCGTCTGACTGCCAGGACTCTGTGGCCTGCGGCGCGGGGTCGAACTCGGCGAGCAGCGAATCGAAGCCACTGCGCCCCTTGGGCAGCAGGTCGAGCGCGCAGCGGTGCGCAGCGTGGCTCACCGCCAGCGTCTTGGCGGGCTCGCTGCGCTGGTCCGGCGGCCGGCGCTGTTCGCCCCGCAGGTTGAAATGCACCCCTGTGGCGCGCCGGTCGAATGCACTCCAGGCGTCATACATGCAGGTGTGGGCCACCGCCAGCATCCGCGACACCACCGGCGGCGAGGGCTTGGCCTCCTTGATGGCATCGAGCAATGCGGCATTCCAGCGCACGGCCAATGGATCGGCGGCGGGTGGCGCCGCCTGGCGGCGTGTCGGTGTGGCAGCGGCGGCGTCGGCCGGGCCGACCAGCGTCAGCGCGGCGGGCAGCAGGGCAAGCGCAAGGGCTGGAGCGAGGCAAGAATGGTGCATGGGCGCTTCCTTTCAGTGTTCCAGTCCAGCACGGCAGCACAGCGTAGTGCCCTGACCAGCGATTGCGACCTGACCTGGGTCATGCGCATCAACCGTGTGGCGGCCTCCCTCAGCGGGGAGGGCCCGGACTGACTTCACCGGTCCCCAGCACCAGCGTGAACACCGCACCTGCCGGCGGCCGTCCCTGGGTGTCGTGCTGCGGTCGGTTTGTGGCCAGCAGCTCGCCACCGTACCGCTCCAGCAACCCCCGGCTGATCCACAGCCCGAGCCCGTTCCCGTCCCGCTTGGTCGTGAAGAACGGCTGGAACAGCGCCGCCCGCGTCGCCTCGTCCAGCCCCGGCCCGGTGTCGGCCACGTCGATGCAGACCGCGCCGTCCGCGGCCTCGCGCACCGACAGCGTCAGCACCCGCTCCCGCCCCTGCGGCCCGGTATCGCCGGCCATCGCCTGCACCGCGTTCACCATCAGGTTGATCAGCACCTGCTGCAGCTCCTGCCGGTTGATCGCCACCGCCGGCGCGCTCCCCGCCACGCACTGGTTGTCCAGCCGCACCCGCTCCCGCTCCAGCAGATGCCGCACCAGCACCAGGCTGTCCTGCACCACCTCGGCCACGTCCAGCCGCTCGACATAGCCGGCGTACTCGTTCGGCCGCGCATACTGCAGCAGCTGCGTGACGATCAGCCGCATCCGCTCGACCTGCGCGTCGATCAGGCGGATCTCGTCCTGCACCGGCGTGGCGTGCGCGCCCAGCGTCAGGCGCATCAGGTCCAGGTTGCCCTGGATCACCGCGATCGGGTTGTTGATCTCGTGGGCGATGCTGGCGGTGAGCTGGCCGATGGCGGCGAGTTTCTCGCTGCGCACGAGCTGCTGCTGCGCGGCCTCCAGCGCGGCGGTGCGCTCGGCGACCTTGTGGTCCAGTGCGTCGCCCCAGTGCTGCAGGGCGCGGGTCTTGTCGTCCACGGTGTCGAGCAGGTGGTCCAGCGTTGCCGCCAGGCGGCCGATCTCGTCGGGCGGGGTGACCGGGCCGACACGGGCGGTGGCTTCGCCCGATTCGACACGGCGCATCGTGGCGGTCATCGCTTCCAGCGGGCGGAAGATGCGCCCCGCCGCCCGCAGCGACCACCACGCCGCGAGCAGCATCACCGCGAAGAACACCACCCCGATGCCCGCCAGCACGGCGTATTTCACCGCGACGAACGGCCGCTCCAGAAACCCGACGTAGAGCATCCCGACCCGCCGCCCGCCCGCGTCCGCCAGTGGCAGGTAGCCCGAGACGTACCAGTCCTTGACGACAAACGCCCGGCCCAGCCAGGTGTCGCCGCGCCCGAGCACCGCCTCGCGCACGATCGCCGACACGCGGGTGCCGATGGCCCGCTCCGCCGCCGGATCGCCGAACAGCCGCACGTTGGTGCTGACGCGCACGTCGTCGAGGAAGAGCGTGGCCGTGCCCTGGCTGCCGAAGGCGAGCGAGCCTTCGGGGTAGACGATCTCGTTGATGTGGTCGATGAAGCCGAGGTTGCGGTTCAGCAGCACGCCACCGCGCAGCCAGCCGAGCGTCTCGCCCGCCGCGCCGGTGACGCGGGCGTGGGCGACGAGGACGAGGCCGCGGTCCTCGGTGGTGCGGTCGGTGGGGGCGGCGCCGTCGGTGGCAACCAGTGCGATGCGCGACTGCTCGGACAGCCCTTGTGCCAGCGCGTCCAGTTGTGCCGCGGTCAGCACGGCCACCGAGGTGCTGTGGTCCGGCAGACCGGCCAGGCCCGCGGCGTCGGTGTCGGCCGCAGCACTGGCCGTGGCAGGTCGCCACTGGAGGAAATCCAGCCCGCGCTCGCGGCGCACCCGGGTCAGCAGGCCGTCGAGCGCGGCGGCCCGTTCGGGCGGCGCGATGGCCAGGGCGCGCTGCAGCCGGGCGGACTCGGCCACCGCCTGCGTGCCGCTGCCGACCTCGGCCAGCACGCGGTCGAAATAGCCCTGCGCTACGGCCAGGTCGCTGCGGATCTTGCCGATCAGCAGTCCGTCGATCGCCGTGTTCCCCCACAGCAGCAGGATCAGCCCCAGCAGCGGCAGCACGCCCAGCAGCGGCACCAGCGTGAGCGCAAGCAGCCGGTGGCGGATCGAGCGGGTCACGCGGACACTCCCCCGTCCGTCAGGCCGCCGCCCACTCGGCGACCCGCCGCTCCAGCGTGCGCCGCGAGATGCCCAGCAGCGCCGCTGCGCGGCCCTTGTCGCCGTCCACCGAGGCGAGCACGCTCAGGATGTGCTGCTTCTCCAGCGTCTGCAGGTCGGTGGTGGCCGGGGGCTGCGTGGTGATGCCCCGGGCCGGTTCCGTGCGCTCGACGGGTTCGGGCGCCTGGTACAGCGCCGTGACATTGAGCTTGCCGAGGATCAGCGAGCGCTCGACGAAGTTGCGCAGCTCGCGCACATTGCCCGGCCAGTCGTACTGGCGCAGGTAGGCGAGGTCCTCGTCGCTCAGGGCCAGCGGTGGGGCACCGAGCTGCGGTGCGAGCAGCTGCACGAAATGCGCGAACAGCAGCCCGAGGTCGTGCTTGTGCTCGCGCAGCGGGGGCAGGGCGATTTCCACCACCTGCAGCCGGTAGTACAGATCCTTGCGGAAGCGGCCTGCCGCGACCTCCTGCGACAGGTCGCGTGCGCTGGCGGCGACGATGCGCACGTCCACCGGGCTCTTCTGCTGGCTGCCCATCGGCCGCACCTGGCGTTCCTCCAGCACCCGCAGCAGGCTGGCCTGCACCGACAGCGGCAGCTCCGCCACTTCGTCGAGGAAGAGCGTGCCGCCCTGCGCGTAATGGAACAGGCCGTCGCGGGCCTGCGCCGCCCCCGGGAAGGCGCCGGGGGCATGGCCGAACAGCTCGCTTTCCAGCAGCTCCGGGGGCAGACCGCTGCAGTGCATGTGGACAAACGGTCCGGCGGCGCGGGCGCTGCGGTCGTGGATGGTCTGGGCGGCCAGTTCCTTGCCGGTGCCGGATTCGCCCAGCAGCAGCACGGGGCTGTTCACCTGTGCCACCCGCCCGAGCGCGTCGCCGAGCCGGCGCATCGCCAGCGAGTGGCCGACCAGTGGCAGCTCGGCTGGTTGCTGCGACTGGAGCGACTGCAGCGAGCGGCGCAGCAGGTAGTTCTCGCGGGTCAGGCGCGAGCGCTCCATGCCTTGCTGCACGGCGTTGAGGATCTGCGCCAGCCGGAACGGCTTGAGGATGAAGTCGGACGCGCCGGCCCGCAACGCCTCGATCGCCACGTCCAGGTCGGCGAAGGCGGTGATCAGCACCACCTCGCCGGCATACCCCTGTTCCCGCAGTTCGCGCAGCCAGACCAGCCCGCTCTTGCCGGGCAGCGTGATGTCGAGGATGACGAGGTCGTAGCGGTGGGCGCTGACGAGGACCTGGCCGTCCTCGGCGCTGCCGGCGGCGTGGACCTGGCCGAAGCGCGGGGCGAGCGCCTTTTCGAGGAAGTTGCGCATGCCGGGTTCGTCGTCGACGATGAGTGCTGCGCCGTGGGGCCAATGGGTGTCGTGCATGGGGGTCTCGGTGTCGCGGGCGACTGTAGCAGCGGCCCGGCGGGCGGGTATTCGTGGAAACTTGCACTCCCAGTCCACCGCTGTCCCGATTCCGACGAGGCCCCCATGACCGTCATCCCCGACATCCTTGCGCAGCTCGCCCGCCTGGACGCCTGCGCCAACGTGCCGCGCGTGAAGGCGCTGCACCTGCCGCCGCCGCACGCCGTGGCCGCGTCGCGCATCGCAGGGCGTGGCGAGTTCTGCGCGCTGGAGTTGACCGACGGCACGCTTGGCCTGGCCTATGTGCTGCTCGACGACCACAGCGACGCGCTGCGCGAAGGGCAGGGGCTGGACGGGCTGGTCGGCGCTTCGGCGCTGGACATCGCACGCGGGCTGCTCGAGCCGCAGGGCGTGAACCGCGTGCTCGGCTGGGCAGCGGTCAACGCGATGACACGCTGGCTGTACGACCGTGCTGGCTACGTGCCGCCTGAGAGCCGCGACTCCTTCGGCCAGTTGCCGATCGTGCCCGGCGAGCGCATCGGGATGGTCGGCTTCTTCACGCCGCTGATCGACCGCGTGCTGGCGGCGGGCGCGCGGCTGACGGTGGTCGAGCTGCGCACGGACCTGCAGGACGCCCGGCCCGGCCTGCGCCTGACGAACGACCCGGCGGAGCTTGAAGGCTGCACCAAGGTGCTCTGCACGAGCACGGTCCTGATCAACGACACGCTGGACGCGACGCTGGCCCACTGCCGCGACGCCCGCTGGTTCGCGATGGTCGGGCCGAGCGCGGGCTGCTTGCCGGACGCGCTGTTCGCCCGCGGCGTGACGATGGTGGGTGGCACCTGGGTGACGGACCCGGCGGCGTGCCTGTCGGCGCTGATGCATGGCGAGGCGCTCAAGGGCGGGACGCGGAAGTTTGCGATCGAGCGAGTGGGGTGGCCCGGCTTCGATGCGCTGCTGGCGCTGCTGTGATGGAATCCGCTCCGCCGTTCTCACCCCTCGACGCCATGGACCACGCTGCCCATTACCTCTTCCTCATCGCCTCCGCCCGCGAACCCGGCCACGTCGGCAACACCGAATGGCTCGCCCGCCGCGCCGCCGCCCAGCTAGCGCCCGACGCGCAGCAGACGTGGCTGCACCTGTCCGACATCCCGCTGCCGGCCTTCGTCGACCAGCGCCACACGACCGGCACCTATCCCTGGCCCGACGATCGCGTGCGCCCGCTGCTTGACGCCACGATGGCCTGCACCGATCTGGTCCTTGTGTCGCCGGTGTACTGGTACAGCTTCCCCAGCGCGCTCAAGACCTACCTCGACCACTGGAGCGCCTGGATGCGCATCGAGGGCCTGCCGTTCAAGGAGGCGATGGCCCGCAAGCGCCTGCACCTGATCACCACCAGCGGCAACCGCGCGAAGGCGCAGCCGATGATCGACTCGACCAAGCTGTGCGCGGAGTTCCTGTCGATGACCTTCGCGGGTGCGCTGTGGGGCAAGGGCGGGCCGCCGGGGGCGGTGCAGTCCGACGACGTGGCGATCGCGGCGGCGGACCGCTTCTTTCTTCCGCCCGCCGCTTGAGTTCGGGCTCGGGTTCGGGTTCGGACGTGCGGGTGGCCCGGGCGCTGTCCATCCTCGGCCACCCCGCGCTGCTGATGCCCGGCGCGGTGGTCTGGGCGTCGATCGCCCGGAACGCGCCACCGTCCGTGCTGTTCACCGCGGCGAGCGCGTCGGTGTTCGTGGCGCTCTGTGTGGGTGTCTACAGCGCGGTGCAGGTCCGCGCCGGGCGCTGGGCCCATGTGGATGCGTCCGTTCCCCGCGAGCGCGGCCAGCTCAACCTGTTCCTGGCGTTGCTGCTCTTCGGCACCGCGGGCGCGCTGTGGTGGAGCGGCCAGCCCCGGCCCGTGTTCCTGGGGCTGGTGCTGGGTGGCGGACTCGTGGTGGCCGGACACCTGCTGCGCCGGTGGCTCAAGGTGTCGCTGCACGCCGGCTTCGCCGTGTTCGCCGCGGGCTTGTCGTGGCCGGGTCCGGTGGCCTTCGGGTTGCTGGCGCTGGCGGTGGGGGTGTGCTGGTCCCGGCTGGTGCTGCGTCGGCACACGCTGGCGGAAGTCGTGGTCGGGTTTGTGGCGGGGGGCGTTGCGGGCTTCGGGTTCCATCTCTGCGCAGCCTGAAGCCCCGCCGCTAAGGTGGTCGCTCATGCAGCATTTCAGGAGCCTCCCGCCATGTCAGCAGACCAACGCCTCGCAGGCCAGCGCGTCCTGATCACCCAGGCCGATGTCTTCATGGGTCCCGTCCTGTGCGACGTCTTCGCCCGGCACGGCGCCACCGTGATCGCCAGCACCGACCCGCTGGTCCACCCAGACGCGCCCGCTGCCGCCGTGGCCGCGGCCGGGCCGATCGACATCCTGCTGGCCAACCTCGGAGTGCCGGCGCCGACGACGCCCGCCGCGGACGTGACCGACGCGGAGTGGCGCGACACCTTCGCCGCGCTCGTGGACCCGCTGCCGCGGCTGTTCCGCGCGGTGCTGCCCGCGATGACCGCGCGGCGCAGCGGCCGGATCCTCGTCATGGGCAGCGCCTCGGCCTTGCGCGGCATGAAGCGCGCCTCGACCTACAGCGCCGCCCGGGGCGCACAGCTCGCCTATGTGCAGGCGGTGGGCGTGGAGCTGGCGCCCCACAACGTCCAGGTCAACGCCATCGCGCAGAACTTCGTCGACAACCCGACCTACTTCCCGGCGGAGGTGCAGGCCAATCCGCGCTTCCAGGAGCGCCTGAAACGCGAGGTGCCGCTGGGGCGGCTGGTCGGCGCGGAAGAGGATGCCGAGTTCGCTGTCTACCTGTGCAGCGCCCCCGCGGCGTGTTTTGTCGGGCAGGTGTTCCCGGTGTGCGGCGGTTGGGTGACACGCTAGCGAAAACGCCGCGCCTGCGGCCCCCAGTCCCGGGGCACCACCCACGCTCTGCGCCCCCGATCCGGAAATCACCGGCGCAATCGGCAAAGCCGCGTCCTGCCACCTACCGAATGAACGATTGTTGTCCCTGAGCAGGCTCTGCATCCTGCGTTCTGATTCGTGAACTATGACCGTGATTGGGTGCACGGTTGCCCCGGCGGGCGGTTCGCGAGCAGAACCAGGAGCAGTGATGAAGACGATCGGGTGGGTAGCGGCGGCAGGTGGCCTGATGGTGCTGGTGGCGTGTGGTGGCGGGTCCTCGGATACAGCGGAAGCGGACAGCAGCGTGGCAGAGCGTGCCGCGCCGGTGCGGATCAGCGGCGTGGTGGCGCGCGGCGCGGCGCTGGTGGAGGCCAGGGTGAGCGCCCGCTGCGCCTCCGGGCCGGTCGGGTCGGCGATCAGCGGCTCCAGCGGCGCCTACACGCTGGAGGTGGATGCCAGTGCCTTGCCCTGCGTGCTGGAAGCGGTGTCGGCGGACGGCGTCTGGACGCTGCACTCGGTGGCCCTCGGCCGCGCCGGCACATCGGCCGTGACCGCGCACATCACCACGCTGACCGAGCTGCTGGTGGCGCAGCTGGCCGGCACGCCGCCGTCCAGCTTCATGGCCAGGGCGAGCGCCCGCATGCTGGGTGCCACGATCACGCCGACCAACATCGCCAGCGCCCAGGGGACGGTCGGCAGCACGCTGAAGCTGATGGGCGTGGATCCGGCGCCGATCACCGATGTGCTGGCGCAGCCGCTGGTGGCGGCCTCTGCCGTGCAGCGTGGCAATGCCCACGACAAGGTGCTGGACGCGCTGGCCGAGTCCATGCGGGGTGCGGGGGCCACGCTGGCGGATCTGGTCGGGCTGGTCACCAGCCGTTCACGGACGCTGGAACATGGCCCGGTTCTGGCGGAGGCGGAGGCGGCGGTGCAGTCGGCCAGTCTGGACGGACAGTAGGCGCCCGCCATGTTGAAGTCCGGAACTGTGGGCGAAGTCTGCTGCTTCTGCGCCGAAAGGGTCGGCCGCGTGGCGGTGATAGTGGAGACCATCCCTTCACCCTGGATCTCGCCATGCCGCAACTTCGTCTGCTTTCCGCTTCCATCCTTCTTGCGCTGGGCCTGTCAGCGTGCGGCGGTGGCGGGGACTCCCCGACAGCAACGCCGGAAACCACCACGCCCCCCGTTTCCGCCAGCGCACAGGAAGGCGTGCTGGTCGACGACCTGATCGTCGGAGCCACCATCTTCTGTGACGCCAATGACAACGGTGCCCTCGACGATGGCGAGTCCAGCGCGACCACCGACGCCGGTGGCAAGTACGTCTTCGACAAGCTCTGTTTCGCGCCCATCGTGTCCACCGCCGGAACGGGCTATGACAAGTCCACGCTGAAGGCGCCGAAGGGCCAGTACAAGGCGCTGGCCGGCAGCGCCGTGGTGTCGCCGTTCACGACCATGCGCGCCGTCAGCGGCCTGACCGACGACGAATTCAAGGCCGTGCTGACCAAGCTGGGCCTGGAGGGCGTGGACGTCGCGAACTTCGATCCGACCAATCCCAAGAATACTGCCTACGCCACGACAGCTGCCGCTCTTGCCAAGATCCTCAACGACATCTCGGAAATCGTTTCGGCCGCTGGCGGCGACCCGGCGCTCGCCTTCAAGGCTGCCGCCAGCGCCATGGTCACACATGCGAAGGCCAGCAGCGGCACCGTCTTCGGCGATGCCGCTGCGCTGAGCGACCTCGTCGGCGCTGCCGCCGGAGCGGGTCTGACGGCGGGCAACAAGAAGAGCAACGGGGATCCGGTCTGGAGCGACAAGGCGCTGGCCAATGCCAAGTCGCTGGCCACGACCGGCATCGCCACCCTGGCTGGCATCATCAAGAGTCGGGCCTCGCTGGCCGACGCCCTTGATGACCTGAGCAGCGGTGCCGCCGTGAACATCGTGGGCGACACGGACGACCTGGAAGACGACGCGCAGGTCGCCGAAAGCCGTGGCAGGGCCACCGACACGGTCGCGCTGGGCAAGCCGCAGTATGTCTCCGTCAGCGGGGATGTCGTCACGGTGGCGCCGATGGCGGGCGCTGCCATGGACTACACGCTGTCGCAGTTCGCCACTGGCATGAGCCTGACCGGCCAGACCCTGTCGACGCTGAGCCATGTGACCCTGCCGCTCAAGGCCTCGGCGCTGGCACTGCCCCGTGGCGGTGCTGTCGTGTCGCTGGCGCTGGAAATCGAGAACCAGACCACTGGCGGCCTGATGCAGGGCGCCATCGACAAGGTCGTGCTCAAGCGCAACACGGACGGCACCGTCAGCGCGACCATCCGCAGCGATTCGAAGGTGCACCTGTACCTGCAGACCGCATCCGGCATCCAGATCGGCACCGGCACGACACCGCTGGAAGGTGTCGGCACGCCGCTGCTGACCAATGGCGCCAGCGGTCTGGGCATCGACCTGCAGAAGCTCGCCGATGGCATGTACAAGCAGTTCCCGGACAACACCTCGCTGATCAAGAAGGTGCTGACCGAGCAGGGCACCTTCGCGATGAAGGTCATCGTGAACGAGATGGACTTCCGCCACGCCGACGGCTCACGCCTCGGTGTGGGCAAGGTGGCGGTCAAGGTGCCGGGCAGTGATGCCGTGGCCAAGAAGGTGAGCGGCATCGCCGTGTCCGGTCTCGTCACGTTCTGAGCCGGTGATGCCGCGCCGCACCCGCCTGGCCATGGCCATGGCTGTCTTGCTGGGAGGTGCGGCCGGTCTGGCGGGCGCCGCGCCTCTGGATGCGTTGCTGGACGTCAGCGACGCACCAGGGGCGCGTGCCCGCTGGAGTGTCCAGGCCATGGGCGATGGAACCCAGCCTGTCTTCGACGCCGCAGGGGTCGACCGGCAGGCTGGTCACACCGAGTCGGTCCGGCTGGGGCTGGTGTCCGGCCCCTGGTCGTTCACGCTGGGCGGCCACCAGCGGGCCATCCACAACAAGTCCGATGACCACCAGGTGCAGAGCTGGCACGCCGCTGCGCAGTTCGAGCCCGGGCTCGTGTCCGGTGCCCCGGCCACTGGCAGCCCCATGCGCTGGGCGCTGCGCCTGAGTGCCTGGGGCAACCGGGCCGACCAGCTGGTGCAGAGCAGCAACTCGGTGCTGAAAGTCAGCGGCCTGAAGGCGCGCCTGGTCGAGATGGAACTGGTCCGGCCCCGGGACCTGCAGTTGCAGTTCGATCTGGTCGGCCGCTACACCGCGCCGGTCAGCGACTGGGCCTTCAGCGGATTCGCCGGGGTCGGCACCAGCGAGGTCACGCGGTCGGTCGTCAGCGGCAAGGCCACGATCTCGGGTTGCACCTACCGGCTCCAGTTCGGAGAAGCCCGTCTCAATGCGCTGCCGCTGGCGGACTGCCCCAAGGCACTCATCGTCAGCGTGCCCAACCAGCTGCTGCAGTTCGATGTGCTGCAGGAAACCCGCTACCGCTCGCTCTACGGGCATGCCGGTGGCGCCGTGCACTGGCGCCGCGCTGGCTGGCACCTGGCGCTGGGCGGCGAACTGCAGCAGTGGCAGCGCAGCACGGCAGACGAACTCCAGACGCGCAACGCGATCCTCGTCGCCGAGGTGCAGCGCGCGCTCACGCCGTCGGTATCGGTGCTGCTGCGCGGGCAGTACCAGCACCGGCAGTTGCTGGGCGAGGTGCCGATGCTGTTCAATGCCCGCTCGACCAGCACGGCCAGCCGCCGTGTCGGCACGGTGTCGGTGGGCTTGCTGGCGCAGTTCTGAACAGCCGGGCCCGCCCGCGCCCGGGCGTCAGTGCAGCGCCTGCATGATCGCGGCCAGCAGCGCGTCGGCCCGGAAGGGCTTGTGCAGCACCTGCAGCCCGCTCGCGGCCAGCAAGGCCAGATCGTCCGGGGCCGTGTCGCCCGTGACCACCAGCACCGGCACCGGGCCGCCATAGTGCCGCACGGTCCTGATCACGTCCACGCCAGTGGCCCCGCGCAACCGGTGGTCGGTGATCAGCAGATCGATGCCGACATGGCCGCGTGGCAGGTGCGCCAGATGATGCCGCAGCGGTGTCAGACCGTCGTGGGTCCGGACGGTGGCGCCCCAGGCTTCCAGCCGTGCCCGCATCGCGGCCTGGACGGCCGGTTCGTCCTCGACGACGGTCAGGCGCAGGCCGCGCAGTGGAGAGGGATCGCTTTCCGGGCCGAGGGGCACTTTCGGTGGTGTGGGCGTGCGCGGCACCACGACCGAAAAGCAGCTGCCACGGTCCAGCCGCGAGCGCAGGTGCAGGCGGTGACCCAGCAGCGCAGCGCTGCGCTGCACGATCGACAGGCCGAGGCCGAGTCCGCGGCTGCCATCCCCGCTGCCGTCGGAGTGCCGGGCGACCGGGCGGGCGCCGCGCTGGCCGGCGATCTGCACGAATTCCTCGAAGATGGTCTGCTGCAGCGCCTCCGGAATCCCGAGCCCGGTGTCCCAGACCTCGATGTGCAGCGTCTCGCTCCGGCGCCGCGCGGCCACCAGCACGCCGCCGGTTTCGGTGTAGCGCACCGCGTTGCTGACCAGGTTGCGCAGGATCTGCTCCAGCATCACCGGATCGGAGACCACGGCACCGCGGGTCGGCCGAAAGCGCAGCGTGATGCCCTTGCGGCGGGCCGTCTCGCCCTCGTGCGTGGCGATCGCGTCGAACAGTGCCTGCAGCGCCACCGTCTGCGGGCGCGGACGCACCGTGCCCGCCTCCAGCCGTGACAGGTCGAGCAGGCCCTTGAGCAGGTCCTCCATCGACGACACGGCCTCGTTGACCCGGTCGGTCATCGGCCGCAGCGCGATCGGTACCTGCTCGCGCAGCAGGTCGATCAGCAGCCCGATCGTCACCACCGGCTGGCGCAGGTCGTGGCTGGCGGCGGTGAGGAAGCGCGTCTTGGCCTGGTTGGCCTGCTGCAGCGCCTGGGTGCGCTCGACGACGCGGCGCTCCAGGTCGGCGTTGAGCTGCTCCACCTGGTGCAGCGCCCCGACGAGCCGCTTGATCAGCACGCCGCCGACGATGGACAGCGACACCGGCAGCGCATACGGCAGCCAGAAGGTGTCCATCACCGAGGTCAGGCCGCGCCAGTACACGTAGTCGTGCAGCGCGGCCAGCATCGACACCGCCACGGCCGCCACCAGTGCACAGCGCAGGGGCAGGGGCAGCGGCAGTCGCCGGGTTTCCTGCCACAGCGGCACCATGGCCAGCACCATGCCGGTGAACATCATCGGGTAGCTGCCTGCACGCACGGCTTCGAGCGAGTCGGTGAACCACCCGTAGGCCGCCATCGCCAGCAGCACGGCGGTGCTGATCTGCAGGATGCCCAGGGCCACGGGATGCGGGCGGCCGGAGAGCACCATGGCCGTCCGGCACAGCGTTGCCGACGCGAGCAGCTGCAGCGCGAAGAAGGCGGCGACGAGCAGCGGCGATGCGGCAGTCGCGATGTTGTAGTGGGCGATGTTGCTCGCCGCGATCAGCACCCACAGGGCGCCGAAGCTGCCGAGCAGGCGTTCGCTGCGCCGTCGCCACCAGATGAGCAGCATGACCACCGCCAGCGCCGCCCCCGCGACGTTGAGCCAGGTCGGCAGCATCACCGACAGGCGCAGGCCCGTCAGATGGTGGTCGGCCATCGCGGCGGCCGGGCCGACCACGATGGTGGACAGACCGCCGCGGCTGCTGTGCGCCACCGACAGCTCCAGGTGGTTGACACCGACCCGCAGCAGGTGCGGTGGCAGGCTGATCCATTGCAGCGTCGGATAGCCACCCGCGGTGACCGGGTCCAGGCGGTCCAGCGCGGAACCGCTCACCAGCCAGCCGTTCAGGCGGATCTCGTGCACGTCGCTGAGCCGCAGCATGCACAGGGCCCACATCTCGGTGGGCGCTGTCCGCAGTGCGATGCGGGCCCGGTAGTGGCCGATGCCCGTGTTGTCCAGAGCGCGGGCGCTCCAGGTGTCGGGCAGGGGCACTGGCATCGGTGCCACGCGCAGATCCTGCGCGAACACGGCTTCCTTCACCTCGATCACCGCTGCTCCATGGCCGTCACCCGGCGTGTCTGCATCCTTTGCGCGGACAGTTCCGGGGGCCAGCGACCCCAGCAGACCGCACAGGGCCAGCAGGTGCAGGAGGGTGGCGAACAGGCGGGCGGCGGTGTGGTTCATCGGCGGACAGGATCATCGCAGACCCGCCCGCCCGCCAGACAGACCGGGTCAGCTCGACTGCAGGCCCAGGATCCACTTGACGAGGTTGCGCGCGTCGGCTTCCTTGATCGCCACGGCGTTCGGCGGCATCGCCAGCCCGGAGGCCTTGCCCTTCCAGTGGCTCTCGTAGGGGTTGGAGCCCTTGAGCACCGTCTGCGTCAGGGCGTCGAGGGCCTTCTTGTCGCCCTTGTACTTGGCCGACACGTCCTTCCAGGCCGGCCCGATCGGTGCCAGGCCGTCGGGTCCCTTGGCACCCGGATCGACGTGGTGGCAGGTCATGCAGCCGCTCTTGGTGGCCAGGGCGAGCATGGCGTCGTCCTTGGCCTGGTCGGCTTGTGCCGCGGTCGTGGCGAGCGCCAGCACCAGCAGGGCGAGCGAAGTCTGGAGGGTGTTGTTCATGGAAGCTCCTGAGGCGGCAGAGGCCGCGTTGCAATCGGATGCCTCCAAGTTAGAGCACGATGCCGGCACCAGCTTGCGCGAGATCAAATCGGGACGTGCTTTTGTCAGCCTGGAACAGCGCTGTTTCCGGCTGGATCTGTGTGGTTGGCCGACATTGCTGCACGCTGGAGCAACATCGCGTCGCCGTAGCTGAAGAAGCGCATCTGGCGCGCGATGGCGTCGGCATACAGCGTGCGGATGGTGTCGTGGCCGGCGAAGGCGCTGACCAGCATCATCAGCGTGCTGCGCGGCAGGTGGAAGTTGGTCACCAGCCGATCGACGACGCGGAACTGGAAGCCCGGCGTGATGAAGATGTCGGTCTCGCGCGCACCAGCCTGCAGCGTGCCGCCAAGGGCTGCGGATTCGAGCGAGCGCAGCGTGGTGGTGCCGACCGCGACGACCTGACCGCCACGGGCGCGGGTCGCGGCGATGGCGTCCACGGTGGTCTGCGGCACCTCGAACCACTCGCTGTGCATCCGGTGCTCGGCGATCGTGTCCACGCGCACCGGCTGGAAGGTGCCGGCACCGACGTGCAGCGTGACGCTGGCGCGCCCGATGCCGCGGGCGTCCAGCGCTGCGAGCACGCCTTCGTCGAAATGCAGCGCCGCGGTCGGGGCCGCCACGGCGCCGGGGTGGCGCGCGAACACGGTCTGGTAGCGCCGCTCGTCGTCGGCGTCGTCCGCGTGGGTGATGTAGGGCGGCAGCGGCACATGGCCGAACTGCTCCAGCAGCGCGAGCGCGTCGCCGGGCAGGCGCAGGTGGAACAGCCCGTTTTCCGGCCCGCAGCGCCCGAGCACTTCCGCGGCGAAGGTGGCCCCGGCGGCATCGCGGAAATGCACCGTCTGCCCCGCCTTGGGCGACTTGCTGGCGCGCAGGTGGGCCCAGACCTCGTGCCGCCCGTCCGCTGCGCCCGGCAGCACCCGCTCGACCAGCGCCTCGACGCCGCCGCCGGTGTCCTTGGCGCCATAGAGCCGGGCGCGGATCACCTTGGTGTCGTTGAAGACGAGCAGGTCGCCCGGCGACAGCAGCGCTGGCAGTTCGCGGAACACCCGCTCCACCGCGGGCAGCGTGCGGCCGTCCAGCAGGCGCGAGGCGCTGCGCTCGGCGGCGGGGTGCTGGGCGAT
Organism: Sphaerotilus montanus; assembly: GCF_013410775.1. NCBI lineage: Bacteria > Pseudomonadati > Pseudomonadota > Betaproteobacteria > Burkholderiales > Sphaerotilaceae > Sphaerotilus > Sphaerotilus montanus. Next base: position 3,253,021 of record NZ_JACCFH010000001.1, read on the forward strand.
CAACTCGGGCGGGAGATCGAAATCGAAGTCGGCGACGGTGTGGGTCACGGTGGGGCGGTGTGCGGTGGCTTGCGGTCGGAATCGGAGCGGCGCAGAATATAACAGCGGTTATAACTCGGAGCCTGCCATGCATGCATTGAAGCTTACCCAGATCGGGAACTCGGTTGGTGTGATCCTGCCGAAGGAGATGCTGGCGCGGCTCAAGCTCGAAAAGGGCGACATGGTCTATGTGACCGAGACGCCGGATGGCGTGGCCCTGACCGCCTTCGATCCGACCTTCGAAGACCAGCTCGAACTCGGGCGCGAGTTCATGCGCGAATACCGCGACACCTTCCGGGCACTGGCCAAGTGAGTCCGCCCGCCAACCGACCCTGGCGCTGGGTGGACAAGCGCATGCTGCTGCTGCTGCACGACGAGAGTCTGGCCCAGCACGGCGGACTGTCCGGGATGCGGGACGAGGGCTTGCTGGATTCCGCGCTCGCCCGGCCGGTGAACCAGGCCGCCTACGGCGATCCGGACCTGGCCGCACTGGCCGCTGCCTACGCCTTCGGACTGGTGCGCAACCATCCGTTCGCGGACGGCAACAAGCGCGCGGCGTTTCTCGGTGTCGGCCTCTGTCTGGGGCTGAACGGCTGGCGCCTGAGCGCATCGCCTGCCGAGGCCACCGTGGCGGTGGTGTCCCTGGCCGGCGACGAGATCGGCGAAGACGAATTCGCCGCCTGGCTGCGCAAGCACATGGTGCCCCGTGGCGGTTAAGGACGCTCCCGCCGTCGCCGCACCGGCTCCTGCCCAGAAATCCGCCCCCCAGCGGGCGATGGAAAAACTCGGCCTCGTCCGCGACATCGACCTCGCGCTGCACCTGCCGCTGCGCTACGAGGACGAGACGCGCCTGACACCGATGTCCGCGCTGCGCGACGGCGACACGGTGCAGGTCGAGGCGGTCGTGCGCGAGGCGTTGATCCAGGGTGGGCGGCGGCAGCTGGTCGTGTGGCTGGTCGAGGGGCGCCACGAGCTGCTCCTGCGCTTCGTGCACTTCTTTCCGTCGCACCAGAAGTCGCTGGTGCCCGGCGCGCTGGTGCGGGCGCGGGGCGAGGTGCGCGGCGGCTTCCTCGGGCGCGAGATGGTGCATCCGGCGTTCAAGGTCGTGCAGCCCGGCGCGCCGTTGTCCGACGCGCTCACGCCGGTCTACCCGACGAGCGCACAACTGCCGCAGGCCTATCTGCGCAAGGCGGTCGCGGCCGGGCTGAGGCGTGCGCCGCTGGACGAGGTGCTGCCCAGGGGTGTCGTGCCGCGTGGCTTGCCGGGTCTGCGCGAGGCGCTGAACTTTCTGCACCACCCGTCCTCGGCCGCCAGCCTGGCCGCGCTGGAAGAGCGCACGCACCCCGCCTGGCAGCGTATCAAGTTCGAGGAACTGCTCGCCCAGCAGCTCTCGCAGCTCACCGCGCAGCGCGAACGCGCCCGCTTGCGCGCCCCGTCGCTGAAGGCCAGGCCTGGCGGCCTGCACGAACAACTGCTCGCCGCGCTGCCGTTCACGCTCACGGCGGCGCAGCACCGCGTCTCCAACGAGATCGCCGCCGACCTGCGCCGCCCGCAGCCGATGCACCGCCTGCTGCAAGGCGATGTCGGCTCCGGCAAGACCGTGGTGGCCGCGCTCGCGGCGGCGGTGGCGATCGACGCGGGCTGGCAGTGCGCACTGATGGCCCCGACCGAGATCCTGGCCGAGCAGCATTTCCGCAAGCTGCTGCAGTGGCTGGAGCCGCTGGGCATCGGCGTCGCCTGGCTCACCGGCAGCCGCAAGGGCAAGGCGCGCACCGCGATGGTCGAGCGCATCGCGTCCGGCGAGGCCAAGCTGATCGTCGGCACGCACGCGGTGATCCAGGGCGATGTGCATTTTGCGAAGCTCGGGCTGGCGGTGATCGACGAGCAGCACCGCTTCGGCGTCGCGCAGCGGCTGGAGCTGCGCCACAAGCTGGCCGAGCAGAAGCTGGAGCCGCACCTGCTGATGATGAGCGCCACGCCCATCCCGCGCACGCTGGCGATGACCTACTTCGCCGACCTCGACGTCAGCACCATCGACGAGCTGCCCCCGGGCCGCACGCCCATCGTCACCCGCGTCTTCGCCGACAACCGCCGCGATGACGTGATCGCCCGCGTGCGCGACGAGGTGAACAAGGGGCGGCAGGTGTACTGGGTCGTGCCGCTGATCGAGGAGTCCGAGGCGCTCGACCTGCAGAACGCCACCGAGACGCACGCGCAGCTCTCGGCCATCTTCGACGGCGTGGCGGTCGGCCTGCTGCACGGGAGGATGTCGTCGGCGGACAAGGCGGCGGTGATGGCCGAGTTCACGGCGGGGCGGATGAGCGTGCTGGTGGCGACGACGGTGATCGAGGTCGGCGTGGACGTGCCGAACGCCAGCGTGATGGTGATCGAACACGCCGAGCGGTTTGGTCTGGCGCAGTTGCACCAGTTGCGCGGGCGGGTGGGGCGGGGCGCGGTGGCGAGTGTGTGCGTGCTGATCTACACCTCGCCCTTGTCGCAGACCGGCCGCGAGCGGCTGAAGGCGATGGCCGAGACGACGGACGGGTTCGAGATCGCACGGCGGGATCTGGAGATCCGCGGGCCGGGCGAGTTCATGGGGGCCAAGCAGTCGGGCGATGCGCTGCTGAAGTTCGCGGATCTGGCGCAGGACGAGGTCTTGCTGGAGCGCGCCAAGGCCGCGGCGCCGGGGCTGCTGGACGCGCATCCGGACGCGGCGCGGGCGCACATCAGCCGGTGGCTGGGAGGGAAGATGGAGTTTCTGAAGGCCTGATGGCGGGGCCACCCGGCCGCAGCTGCCGCCGCAATTCGGCGCTCAGGTAAGGCCACAGCAGCGCCATCACCTGCCGCGTGCCGTGGCGCACGGCGGCGTCGGCGTTGTCCGGCTCCAGTGCGCGGCGCGGATCGCGCACGTACTCGTAGCTCAGCCAGTAGGTCAGCAGCACGACGACGGACACCGACAGCGCGCTGGCCTCCTCGCTGGTGAGCGGCAGGCCGTCGATCACGCACAGCCGCACCACCCGTTCGCGCACTGCCGCCTGCTGCAGCGCCAGTGCCGCCTGGCAGCGGGTTTCGAGCTGGCGGTTGCGGGTCAGCAGATCGTTCAGGTCGCGGAAGAGGAAGCGGTAGTCCCAGGCCAGCCGCAGCAGGCCGGGCACGAGGTTCCAGGCCCCTTCGGCGTCATCGGCCGGGCCGGCAGCGACGAGGGCTTCGGTCAGGGCCTGTTCGTAGCGGCTGACCAGCGCGTTGACCAGCACTTCCTTGGCGGGGTAGTGGTAGTACAGATTGCCCGGGCTGATGTTCAGGTCGGCCGAGATCGCGTTGGTCGAGACATTGGGCTCGCCGTAGCGGTTGAACAGGGCCAGCGAGTGGTCGAGGATGCGCTCGGCGGTGCGGCGCGGCGTTTTCTTGGCCCGATCGGGAGTGGTCATGCGGCGATTCTGGCACCAGCGCGGTGCGCCGATGCCACGGGTTTCCCTGTGCCGGGATGTCAGGCGCCGCTGATCTGGTCCTGCGTCTTCGTCTCGAAGTCGCTGGCCTCGTGCCGCTCGTGCAGCTGGCTCGACGGCTCGCCGAAGGTGCGGTTGACCTTGCGGCCGCGCTGTACCGCCGGCCGTGCTGCCACCTGGTCGGCCCAGCGCTGGACGTGCGTGTAGTCCTGCACCTGCAGGAACTCGCCCGCGCCGTAGACCAGGCCCTTCACCAGCGCGCCGTACCACGGCCAGATCGCCATGTCCGCGACCGTGTAGTCCTCGCCCGCGATGTAGGGCACTTCGGCCAAGCGGCGGTCCAGCACGTCAAGCTGGCGCTTGACCTCCATCGCGTAGCGGTCGATGGCGTATTCGATCTTGATCGGCGCGTAGGCGTAGAAATGCCCGAAGCCGCCGCCGAGGAAGGGCGCGCTGCCCATCTGCCAGAACAGCCACGACAGGCACTCGGCGCGCCTGGCCGGCTCGGTTGGCAGGAAGGCACCGAATTTTTCCGCGAGGTACACCAGGATCGCGCCGGACTCGAACACGCGGATCGGTGTGGGGCCGCTGCGGTCCACCAGCGCGGGGATCTTGGAATTCGGGTTGACGTCGACGAAACCGCTGCCGAACTGGTCGCCGTCGCCGATCTTGATGAGCCAGGCGTCGTACTCGGCGCCCGTGTGGCCGAGGGCGAGCAGCTCTTCCAGCATCACCGTGACCTTCACCCCGTTGGGCGTCGCCAGCGAGTAGAGCTGCAGCGGGTGGCGGCCGACCGGCAGCGCCTTCTCGTGGGTCGGGCCGGCGATGGGGCGGTTGATGTTGGCGAACTGGCCGCCGTTGGCCTGGTGCCAGGTCCAGATCTTGGGGGGCGTGTAGGGGGTCGGTTCGGCCATGGGGACTCCAGAGGGTGGTGTGGCTGCAGGTGGCGCGGGCGGCCAGAGGTGCGGATGACTCTACGGGAAATGCCAGAAGGCTGCTGGGCAGCATCGGTTCAAGCCACGGGCGGGCGGGCCGATATCCGAGGTCAGTTGCAAGTCCTGTGTGTTGTACCGGCAGGTGCCGCTTCTCCTTCTCCCGATGAGCCTCTTCGATCCCACGACCCTGTCCGAATTGCGTGCCGTGCTCGCGGCGTTGCGCCAGGGGTCACCGGTCGTGCTGGATGTGCCCGAGGACGTGCGCTGCCAGTTGCTGCAGCGGTATGTCGATGTCTCCCAGCGCAACGCAGGACTGTCGCTCCTGTCGTTCGGACTGGTGCTGTTTGTCGCGGCAGACGCGGCGCCGTGGTGGCCGCGGGTCCTGGCCTTTGCCGTGATGTTCGCCATTGCCATTGCCCGCCATGCCCTGGTCCGGCGCTGGCGGTCGAGTGCGCAAGCCCAGGCGCCACGATTCGACCGGCGCCACGATCTGCTGGTCATCCTGGCCATGGGGCTCTGGAACTCGGCACCGTTTGCGCTGGAAGGCCGGATTCCGGCGTCCAATCTGGCCGTGGTGGTCTACGCCGCGCAGTTGTCCCTGACCGTCCTGGCCGTCAGCCATGTGGCGGCCCAGCCGGCCAGCCTGCTGGCGAGTCTCTTCAGCATGGTGGCGCTGGTGACCTTCCATCTGCACCAGGGCACGCTCATGTCGGCCATGATGGCGCTGTCCACGGTCACGCTGACCTTTGCCCTCCAGTCGCGCATGAGCGACAACCACCGCACCCTGCTGAAGGCCCTGGCCGCAGACCGGCAGAACGCCTTGCTCGTCAAGGAACTGGAAAGACTCCGGCAACAGCTGGAGACGGAGAACCGGTTGCTGGGCCTGTCGCTGCGAGATGCCAGCCAGGCGGCCAGCCGGGATGCGCTGACAGGGCTGTTCAATCGCCGGCACCTGCTGGCGCAGGCGCCTGCCATGGCCGAACTCGTGGCGACTCGGCACGCGCAGGTCGTGGTCTGCATGATCGACATCGACCATTTCAAGTCCGTCAACGACGGCTACGGGCACGCGGTTGGCGATGCCGTCCTGCGCCAGCTGGCCAGGGGCATGACCGAACGCCTCCGGGACGGGGACTGCGTGGCACGGCTTGGCGGCGAAGAGTTCGTTGCCCTGCTGCGCGGGTGTGACCTGCACGCCGGTCGACGCCTGGCCGATCTGCTGCGGGAAAGTGTGGCCGCGACGCGCATGGAGACGGAGGCGGGGGACCTGCCCATCACGGTCTCGATTGGTGTGGCGCAATGGGCGCCTGGGGAAGCGCTGGCTGACGTGCTGGGCCGTGCGGATCTGGCGCTCTACCAGGCCAAGCACAAGGGCCGGAACCGGGTGGAGGCTGCCGAACCCGCACTTGCCACGCCCGGTCGGGGCTGAGCCCGTGCGGCAGTCACCCGACCGTGGCCAGCCGCTGTTCCGCGAAGAACGCCACCATCGCCACCGTGGCGTCCGGCCCGTCCGGTTCGGTGAAGGTTCCGGTTGCGTGGCCGCCCGACCATGCGTGGCCGGTGCCGCGCACCATCCACTGTTCGGCGAGCACGCGCCCTGTGCGCTCCCTGATCCGGTGCACGGTGTACGCCGCACCCTGGCCGGTCAGGCCCTGGCTGGTTTCACGGGTCCCCAGCGACGTGAAGGGCCGCATCGCCTCGTCCGCGTTGGCGGGGTGGACCACGGTGTCCTGGTCGCCGTGGAAGACGATGGTGGGTGGCGGCGCTGACGCGCGCAGGGCGGGGGTGATCGGCCCGGATTTCATGACGGCCATCGCCGAGAGCATGTCGCTGGCCAGCCCGGTCGGCACGCCCGAGTGCAGGCCCACGGCCGCGAACAGCTCTGGATAGACCTCGCCCAGCACCGCCGCCATCGCGCCGCCGGCCGACAGCCCGGCCACGTAGATCCGCGCCGGATCGGCGCCGTGGGTGGCCAGCACCGCGCGGGTCAGATCGGCCAGCAGCGCCGCCTCGCCGCGGTCGCGCTGCTGGTGGTTGTGCTTGAACCAGTTCCAGCAGCGGTGCAGGTTGGCGAACGCGCTCTGTGCCGGGTAGAGCACCAGGAAACCGCCCGCGCGCGCGGCGTCGTTCATCCGGGTGCCGGTGGCGAAGTCGTCGGGTGTCTGGGTGCAGCCGTGCAGCATCAGCAGCAGCGGGCGCGGAGCGGGGCGCTGGCCGGCTCCGGACGGCGGGAGGTAGAGCTTGTAGTCCCGCGTGCCGAACCGGTGCTCGAACCGACCGTCGATGAAGCGTTCGTCGATGGCGGCGATGCCGATGCCCTGTTCACTCGCCGGAGCGGACGGGCCGGTGGCGCTGGTGTCGGCGTTGCCGAGACGATGCAGCTGCTGCTTGACCTTCGCCAGCAGGCGTTTCAGGACAGGAATCGGGTTCAGGTTCATGCAGTGCGCCGGTGGCCAGTTCCGGTGGAGTGTAGGGAGATGGGGGGGCTGCCGCTATCCTTCGCACCGGTTTTCCATTGGCCCCACCGGTCACCCTTACCTGAACCCCTCCGGGAGTCCCCCCATGAAGTTCCTCGTCCTCAACGGCATCAACCTCAACATGTTCGGCAAGCGCGACCCGAAGCAGTACGGCACGACCACGCTGGCGCAGATCGACGAGCAGTTGCTGGCGCTGGGCGCCGAGCTGGGCGTCGAGGTCGAGTGCTTCCAGACCAATTTCGAAGGCGAGATGGCCGAGCGCATCCACCGTGCGCATGGCGAGGGCGTGGACGGCGTGCTGATCAACGCCGGCGCGTGGACGCACTACAGCTACGGCATCCGCGACGCGCTGGCGATCCTGAAGTGCCCGATCATCGAGGTGCACATGTCCAACATCCACGCCCGCGAGGCGTTCCGGCACCACTCGGTGATCGCCGAGATCGCGCGGGGGCAGATCGCGGGGTTTGGGGTGGACAGCTACCTGCTGGGGCTGCGGGCGGCGGTGTCGGCGGCGCGGGCGGGCTGATGGCCACCTCCACCGTGCGGGCTGGTGCCGTCCACGGAGGCGTTCAAGACGCTGGCTTTTCCGCCCTTGCACCGACCGGCAAGTGCCCCGGCGGCGCGTGCTCGACCCGGCCTGCAGTCGTCTCGACCTCGGGCCGGCGCTGAAGCATCCAGTCGTGCAGGCTTTGCGCGGCCAGTGACAGGTCACGGTCACGCCGCTGCACCAGGTAGATGTGGCGCGTCAGCCCGGTCCATGACAGCGGCCGCGTGACCACCTCGGGCTGCTGGAAATGGAACAAGGTCAGCGAGGGCACGATGCTGATGCCCAGCCCGGCGCGCACCATGCCCATCACCGTCGCCAGCTGGTCCACCTCCATCAGCGTGCGCATCTGCAACGGGTGCAGCGCGGCGTCGAGGTACTGGCGCACGCTGCTCGTGCGCGACAGGTGCACGAACGGCCAGACCGCCACGTCGCGCGGCCGAACGGTGGCCACCGACGCCAGCGGGTGCCCGGCCGGGCAGACCAGGTGAAAGCCATCGCTGCAGAACAGCGCCGCGCGCAGCTCGGGCGTGTCGGCCCGTGTCGCGGCCAGCGCCAGGTCGGCGTGGCCGGCGCGCACGGCCTCGATGCAGGGCTCGGACAGCACATCGCGGACTTCCAGCTCGATGCCGGGAAACTCGGCCCGGAAACTGGCCAGCACCTGCGGCAGCCAGCCCGCTGCCAGGGACGGCAGCAGCGCGACCGACACCCGCCCGCGTCGGCGCGCCACCTGGTCGTGCACGCCGAGAACGGCGTCATCGAATTCCGCCAGCACGCGCCGCGCCGAGACCTCGAACGCCAGGCCTTCGGCGGTGGGTTCGACATGGCGTGTGCTGCGGTGGAACAGCCGCAGTCCCAGCGTGTCTTCCAGCGCGCGGATCAGCGCACTGAAGGCCGGTTGTGACAGGTGCGTCTGCGCAGCCGCACGCGTGAAGCTGCGTTCTTCGGCCAGCGCCAGGAAGGCGCGCAGCTGGCGGGTCGAGATATTCATCTGGATTACAGATCAATCAATCCGAATTTTCGAATTCACAGCATAGCAGCGCCTGCCTACAGTCGGCGCCAGACCTGCAGGCGCAGGCCTTCGAACGGACACAGATGAACACGGACACGACCTTGCGCGTCGGCTGCGCGGCCGGCTTCTCCGGTGACCGCACCGATGCGGCGCTGCCGGTGGTGAATGCGCTGATCGCCAGCGGCGGCCCGGCGGTGCTGATTTTCGAGACGCTGGCCGAGCGCACCCTGGCGCTGGCCCAGCTGGCACGCCGCAGCGACCCCGAGGGCGGCTACGAGCCGCTGCTCGACGATCTGCTGCGCCCGGTGCTGGGCCTGTGCCTGCAGCACGGCGTGCGCATCGTCAGCAACTTCGGCGCCGCCAATCCGGCCGGCGCCGCGCGGCGCATCGGCGCCCTGGCCAGCGAACTGGGCCTGCGCACACCGCGCATCGCGGTGGTGCATGGCGATGACCTCAGCCACCCGTCGCAGCGCCCGGTGCTGGTTGGCGCGATCGGCCCTGGCGTGCATGCGCTGAAGATCGTCAGTGCCAACGCCTACCTGGGTGCGGAGGCCATTGCCGACGCCCTCCTGGCCGGCGCCGAGATCGTGGTCTGCGGCCGTGTCGCCGACCCCTCGTTGACGGTGGGCCCGGCCCTGGCCCATTTCGGCTGGGCCCGCGACGACTGGGACCGGCTGGCGCGTGCCACGATGGCCGGGCACCTGCTCGAATGTGGCGCGCAGGTCAGCGGCGGCTACTACGCCGACCCCGGCTACAAGGACATCCCCGGTCTGGCGCACCTGGGCTACCCGATCGCCGAGATCGATGCCGATGGCCACTGCGTCATCACCAAGCCGTCCGGCACCGGCGGCCGCATCGACGAACACACCGTCAAGGAGCAGCTGCTGTACGAGGTGCACGATCCGGCGGCCTACCTGACGCCCGACGTGGTGGCCGACATCTCCCGCGCCACGGTGCAGCAGCTGGGCCCCGACCGCGTGCAGCTGCGTGGTGTGCGCGGGCATGCACGACCGGCGTCGCTGAAGGTCAATGTCTGCCACGAGAACGGCTGGCTCGCCGAAGGCGAGATCTCCTACGCCGGGCCGCGTGCCGAGGCGCGTGCGCGGCTGGCCGCCGAGGTGCTGCGCGAACGGCTGCACGGCCTGGGGCCGCTGCGCGTCGACCTGATCGGCGTGGGCAGCGTGCTGGGCGATGACGCGGGCCGCTGGCTGGGGGCACAAGCGGCCGGCGGCGCACGTGACGTGCGCCTGCGCGTGGCGCTGAACCACCCGGAACGCCAGGCCGCCGAACGCGTGGGGCGTGAGGTCAACGCGCTCTACACCTGCGGTCCGGCTGGCGGTGGCGGTGTGCGCACTGCGTTGCGCCCGCGCCTGGGCACGGTGTCCTGCCTGGTGCCGCGCGAGCACATCGCGGGCGGCTACCGCTTCATCGACCCGGCCTGCGAAGGAGCCTGCGCATGACCAGCGCACGGAAGACCCGCTCGCTGACGGTGCCGCTGTACCGCGCCGCCCACGGCCGCACCGGCGACAAGGGCAACCGCTCGAACATCAGCGTCATCGCCTGGCATCCCGCGCTCTGGGACACGCTGGTCGAGCAGCTGACGGAAGACGCGGTGGCGCGCCAGTTCGCACACCGCCAGCCCGGCAGCGTGAGGCGCTACCTGCTGCCGCAACTGCAGGCGATGAACTTCGTGCTGGACGAGGTGCTCGATGGCGGCGTCAACGATGCGCTCAACCTCGACAGCCACGGCAAGGCCCTGTCATTCCTGCTGATGGACATGCCCGTCCAGATCGACGCCGATCTGGCCAGCCATCTCGCGGGCAGCGACACCACCGACTGAACGTCCGACAACAACTGCACCCTACCGGAGACCGCACCATGCACACCCTGACGATCACCCGCCGCACCTGCCTGGCCCTGGCCCTGGCCTCCAGCTTCGGCGTGCAGGCGCAGACCTACCCGAACAAGCCGATCACGCTGATCGTGCCCTTTGCGGCCGGCAGTGCCACCGACCAGCTGGCGCGTGCGCTCGGCCAGTCGATCACCACCGATACCCGGCAGACGGTCGTCGTCGACAACAAGGCCGGCGCCAGCGGCATGCTCGCCGCGCAGGCCGCGGCACGCGCCACGCCCGACGGCTACACCGTGCTCATCACCACCAACACCACGCACGCCGCCAACGAGCACCTGTACAAGAAGCTGCCCTACGACCCGGTGAAGGACTTCGCGCCCGTCACCGGCCTGGGCAAGGGCAGCCAGGTGCTGGTGGTCAAGGCCGACGCGCCCTACAGGACCGTCACCGAACTGCTGGCTGCCGCGCGCCAGAAACCCGGCAAGCTCAGCTTCGGCAGCGGCAGCAGTTCCAGCCGCGTCGCGGGCGAGCTGTTCCAGCAGATGAGCGGCACCGAGATCCTGCATGTGCCGTACAAGAGCAACCCGATGGCGATCACCGACCTGCTGGGCGGGCAGATCGACCTGATGATCACCGACATGTCCACTGGCGTGCCGCAGATCAAGGGTGGCAAGCTGCGCGCGCTGGGCGTATCCACGCTGAAGCGCTCGTCGCTGCTGCCCGACGTGCCGACCATCGACGAAGCCGGTGTCAAGGGCTACGACATGGGCTACTGGTTCGCAGCCTACGTACCGGCGAAGACGCCGCCCGAGGTGATCGAGAAGCTGAACGCCTTGCTGAGCGCGGGCACGAGGAGCCCCGCAGCCAAGGCCTTCTTCGAGGCCAGCGGCTCCGAGCCCTTCACCACCACGCCCGATGCGCTGGCCAGGTTCCAGACGGCCGAGACGCAGAAGTGGGGCAAGGCCATCAAGGCCGCCGGCATCGAAGCCGAGTGAGGTGGCGCCGCCGCTGAATGGACGTTGGGCCGACTGTATCGAGGGGACTGTCGCCGCCCGCGTGAGGAATCGACGCGGCCTCCCTACAATGCCCCGCAATGATCCCGGCCATCTCCTTCCAGCAGGTCAGCAAGACCTTCAGCACCCCGCGCGGTGCATTGCAGGCCCTCGACGCTGTCAGCCTCGACATCGCCCCTGGTGAATTCTTCGGTCTGCTCGGCCCCAACGGCGCGGGCAAGACCACCCTGATCAGCATCCTGGCGGGCCTGTCGCGGGCGACGACCGGCCGCGTGCGGGTCATGGGCCACGACGTGGTGGACGACTACGCGGCGGCCCGCCGGTCGCTCGGCATCGTGCCGCAGGAACTGGTGTTCGACCCCTTCTTCTCGGTGCGCGAGACGCTGCGCATCCAGAGCGGCTACTTCGGCGTGAAGGGCAACGACGCCTGGATCGACGAGCTGCTGTCCGGCCTCGGCCTCGCGGACAAGGCCGGCGCCAACATGCGGCAACTGTCGGGCGGGATGAAGCGCCGCGTGCTGGTCGCGCAGGCGCTGGTGCACCGGCCGCCGGTCATCGTGCTGGATGAGCCGACGGCGGGCGTGGACGTGGAACTGCGCCAGACGCTGTGGCAGTTCATCGCCCGGCTGAACAAGGAAGGCCACACCGTGCTGCTGACGACGCACTACCTCGAAGAGGCCGAGGCGCTGTGCGGCCGGATCGCGATGCTCAAGCAAGGGCGCATCGTGGCGCTGGACCGCACCAGCAACCTGCTTGCGGGCACGTCGAGCACGATGCTGCGCTTCAAGACCGACGACCCGCTGCCCGCCGCCATCGCCGCCCACGCCCGCGTCACCGGCCGCATCGCGCAGGTCAAGGCCCGCGACGCCGCCGATGTCGAGCAGACGCTGGCGACGCTGCGCACGGCCGGCGTGCGCATCGAAGACCTCGAGATCGGCCGCGCCGACCTGGAGGACGTGTTCCTCGACATCATGCAAGGAGGCCGCGCATGAGCACGTCCGCGACTGCCGCCAACCCGCTGTTTGCCGGCGCCGGCACGCTGTTCTACAAGGAGGTGCTGCGCTTCTGGAAGGTCGGCTTCCAGACGGTGGCGGCGCCGGTGCTCACCGCGGTGCTCTACCTGATGATCTTCGGCCACGTGCTGTCGGACCACGTCAAGGTCTACGACGACGTGGGCTACACCAGCTTCCTGATTCCCGGGCTGGTGATGATGAGCGTGCTGCAGAACGCGTTTGCCAACAGCTCGTCGAGCCTGATCCAGAGCAAGATCACCGGCAACCTCGTCTTCCTGCTGGTGTCTCCGCTGTCGCACTGGGCGTGGTTTGTCGCCTATGTCGGTGCGTCGCTGGTGCGGGGCGTGGTCGTCGGTTTCGGGGTGTTCGCGGTGACGGTGTGGTTCGCGCCGCTGCAGATGGCCGAGCCGTGGTGGGCGCTGACGTTTGCGGTGCTGGGGGCGGCGATGATGGGCAGCCTGGGCCTGATCGCGGGGCTGTGGGCCGACAAGTTCGACCAGATGGCGGCGTTCCAGAACTTCATCATCATGCCCATGACCTTCCTGTCGGGCGTGTTCTATTCGGTCCATTCGCTGCCCGGCATCTGGCAGCAGGTCAGCCACCTGAACCCGTTCTTCTACATGATCGACGGCTTCCGGCGCGGCTTCTTCGGCGTCAGCGACGTCTCGCCGTGGATGAGCCTGGGGGTCGTCTCGGCGAGTTTCCTGGTGATCGCGGCGATCGCGCTGCGCCTGCTCGCGAGCGGCTACAAGCTGCGGCACTGAGGCCTGCGACCTCGCAACCGCTACAATCGCACGCACCATGGCCGATCCCACCCCTGCCCAAGTCCGCGACTTCATCGCCGCCGGCCTCGCCTGCGAGCATCTCGAAGTCGAAGGCGACGGCCGTCACTTCTTTGCCACCATCGTCTCCAGCCAGTTCACCGGCAAGCTGCGCGTGGCCCGCCACCAGCTCGTCTACGCTGCACTGGGCGAGCGCATGCGCGAAGAGGTCCACGCGCTGTCGATGAAGACGCTCACCCCCGCCGAATGGGCCAAGGCCGGTACTGCACCGACCAGCCCCGTCACCCACCACCATTGACCACCGCGCGCGGCCCCAGGCTGCGGCGCGGGCGTGTGCATGCCGGCCCCGGTGTGCGACAGGCCAGCCCGCAACGCGGCATGAGCCCCTCGCAAGCACACGCACACCTCCATGGACAAGCTCCTGATTCGCGGCGGCCGCACCCTCCAGGGTGAGGTCACGATCTCCGGCGCCAAGAACGCCGCCCTGCCCGAGCTGTGCGCGGCGCTGCTGACGGCCGAGCCGGTCACGCTGGCCAATGTGCCGGGTCTGAAGGACGTCTCGACCACGCTGAAGGTGCTCGCGCAGCTCGGCGCGACCTCCACGCGCGATCCGGCCACGCCCGGCATCGTCACCGTCGACGCCTCGAACATCACCTCCACCGAGGCGACCTACGAGCTGGTGAAGACGATGCGCGCCTCCATCCTCGTGCTCGGCCCGCTGCTGGCGCGCTTCGGCGTGGCGCGTGTGTCGCTGCCCGGTGGCTGCGCGATCGGCTCGCGGCCGGTGGACCAGCACATCAAGGGCCTGCTGGCGATGGGCGCCGAGATCCGCGTCGAGCACGGCTACATCCACGCCACCGCGTCGCCGCGCCTGAAGGGTGCGCGCATCACCACCGACATGGTCACCGTCACCGGCACCGAGAACCTGCTGATGGCCGCGACGCTGGCCGAGGGCGAGACGGTGCTGGAAAACGCCGCACAAGAGCCCGAGATCACCGACCTCGTCGACCTGCTCATCTCCATGGGCGCGCAGATCGAAGGCCGCGGCACGAGCCGCCTGCGCCTCACCGGTGTCGAGCGTTTGCACGCCCCCAAGGTGCCGCACCAGATCATCCCGGACCGCATCGAGGCCGGCACTTTCCTGTGCGCGGTGGCGGCGGCTGGTGGCGACGTGACGCTGCGCCGCGCCGACGCCAGCCATCTGGATGCCGTGATCAGCAAGCTGCGCGAGGCCGGTGTCACGGTCGAGTCCGGCGACGACTGGATCCGCGTGCAGATGAACGCCCGCCCGAAGGCGGTGAGCTTCCGCACCAGCGAGCACCCGCTGTTCCCGACCGACATGCAGGCGCAGTTCATGGCCGTGAACTGCATCGCCGAGGGCGTGGCGCGCGTGACCGAGACGATCTTCGAGAACCGCTTCATGCATGTCAACGAGCTGGTGCGCCTGGGCGCCCACATCGCCGTGGACGGCCACACCGCCATCGTCGAAGGCATCCCGAAGCTGTCGGGTGCCACCGTGATGGCCACCGACCTGCGCGCCTCGGCGTCGCTGGTGATCGCCGGGCTCGTCGCCGACGGCACCACCACGGTCGACCGCATCTACCACCTCGACCGCGGCTACGACGCCATGGAAGTCAAGCTGCGCGGTATCGGGGCCGACATCGAAAGGGTTCCCGCATGAGCACGCAATCCAACGGCATGGTCACGCTGGCGCTGTCCAAGGGCCGCATCTTCGAGGAGACGCTGCCGCTGCTGGCGGCTGCCGGCATCGAGGTGCTGGAAGACCCCGAGAAGTCGCGCAAGCTGATCCTGCCGACGAACCGACCGGATGTGCAGGTCGTGCTGGTGCGCGCCACCGACGTGCCGACCTATGTCCAGTACGGCGGCGCCGACCTCGGCGTGGCCGGCAAGGACATCCTCATCGAGCACGGCGGCCAGGGCCTCTACCAGCCGCTGGACCTGAACATCGCGAAGTGCCGCATGAGCGTGGCCGTGCGTGAAGGTTTCGACTACGCCGCCGCGGTGAAGCAGGGCTCGCGCATCCGCGTGGCGACCAAGTACACCGCCATCGCCCGCCAGCACTTCGCCGACAAGGGTGTCCACGTCGACCTGATCAAGCTGTACGGCTCGATGGAGCTGGCACCGCTGACCGGCCTCGCCGACGCCATCGTCGACCTGGTCTCCACCGGCAAGACGCTGCTGGCGAACCACCTCGTCGAGGTCGAGCCCTTCATGCAGATCTCGTCGCGCCTCGTCGTCAACCAGGCCGCGCTCAAGCTCAAGCGCGACCAGCTTCGCCCGCTGATCGACGCCTTCGCCTCCGCCATTCCCAAAGACTGACTTTCCCGAAGCCCAAGAAAGACCCGCCATGTCCTCCGTCGCCATCCGCCACCTGAACACCGCCGCCCCGGACTTCGAAGCCGAGTTCCAGCGCGTGCTGCACTGGTCGGCGGAGACGGACCATGCGATCGAGGAGCGGGTTGCGGCCATCCTGCAGGACGTGCAGCAGCGCGGCGACGCGGCGGTGATCGAATACACGAACCGCTTCGACGGCATGCAGGCCGAGTCGATGGCGGCGCTGGAGCTGACCCGCGAGGAGCTGAAAGCCGCGTTCGAGGCCATCACGCCCGCGCAGCGCAGCGCCCTCGAAGCCGCAGCGAAGCGCGTGCGCAGCTACCACGAGCGCCAGTTGCAGGCGTGCGGTCTGAGCTGGAGCTACCGCGATGAAGACGGCACGCTGCTCGGCCAGAAGGTCACGCCGCTCGACCGCGTGGGCATCTACGTCCCGGGCGGCAAGGCGGCGTACCCGTCGTCGGTGCTGATGAACGCGATCCCGGCGCATGTCGCGGGGGTCGGCGAAATCATCATGGTCGTGCCGACGCCGAAGGGCGAGAAGAACGCGCTGGTGCTGGCCGCCGCCTATGTCGCCGGTGTCAGCCGTGCGTTCACGATCGGTGGCGCGCAGGCGGTCGGCGCGCTGGCCTACGGGACGGCGACCGTGCCGCGTGTCGACAAGGTCACCGGCCCCGGCAATGCCTACGTCGCCAGCGCCAAGCGCCGCGTCTTCGGCCAGGTGGGCATCGACATGATCGCCGGCCCGAGCGAGATCCTCGTGCTGGCCGACGGCACGACGCCGCCCGACTGGGTCGCGATGGACCTCTTCTCGCAGGCCGAGCATGACGAACTCGCGCAGTCCATCCTGCTCAGCCCGGACGCGGACTACATCGCCAAGGTACAGGCCGAGATCGACCGCCTGATCGACGGCATGCCGCGCCGCGACGTGATCCGCGCCTCGCTGGAAGGCCGCGGCGCGCTGATCCTGACGCGGGACATGGACGAAGCCTGCGCGATCAGCAACCGCATCGCGCCGGAGCATCTGGAGGTCAGCTCGTCCGACCCGCACCGCTGGGAGCCGCTGCTGCGCCACGCCGGGGCGATCTTCCTCGGCGCCTACACCAGCGAAAGCTTGGGCGATTACTGCGCTGGTCCGAACCACGTGCTGCCGACCTCGGGCACCGCGCGCTTCTCGTCGCCGCTGGGCGTCTACGACTTCCAGAAGCGCTCCAGCCTGATCGAAGTGAGCGAGCAGGGCGCGCAGACGCTGGGTGTGATCGCCGCGGAACTGGCCTATGGCGAAGGCTTGCAGGCGCATGCGCAGGCGGCCGAGTTCCGCCTGAAACGTGCTGACTGACCCCCATCGGAGCGACCTCATGAGCAATCGACTGTCCCAGACCCTCCGCGCCGATGTCCAGGGCATGCACGCCTACGCCGTCCAGCCCAGCGCCGGCTTCCTCAAGCTGGACGCGATGGAAAACCCCTTCACGCTGCCGCCCGCGCTCCAAGCCGAACTGGGGCAGCGCCTCGGCGCGGTCGCGATCAACCGCTATCCGGGTGGCCGCATCGACGAGCTGAAGACTGCGTTGGCCGAGCACATCGCCCTGCCCGAAGGCTGCGCGCTGATGCTGGGCAATGGCTCGGACGAGTTGATCTCGCTGCTGGCGCTGGCCTGTGATGTGCCGGGCGCGACGATCCTGGCGCCGGTGCCCGGCTTCGTGATGTACGCGATGTCGGCGCAGTTGCAGGGGCTGAACTTCGTCGGCGTGCCGCTGACCGCGGATTTCGAGCTGGACGAGGCCGCGATGCTGGCCGCGATCGAGCAGCACCGCCCGGCCATCACCTACATCGCCTACCCGAACAACCCGACCGCCAACCTGTTCGACGACGCCGTGATCGAGAAGATCGTGGCCGCCGTCGGCGCGCAGAACGGGCTGGTCGTGTTCGACGAGGCGTATCAGCCGTTTTCGTCGCGCACCTGGCTGCCGCGGGCCGGCGAGCACGACCACGTGCTGGTGATGCGCACGCTGAGCAAGTTCGGCCTCGCGGGCATCCGGCTGGGCTACATGGTCGGGCCGGCGGCGCTGATCGCCGAGATCGACAAGGTGCGCCCGCCGTACAACGTCAGCGTGCTGAACGCCGAGGCCGCGCTGTTCGCCCTGGAGCATGCCGACGAATACGCCCGGCAGGCCACGGTGCTGCGCAGCGAGCGCGAGCGGCTGCAGGCGGCGCTGAGTGACATGCCGGGCGTGCAGGCGTGGCCGAGCGAGGCGAACATGATCCTCGTGCGCGTGCCCGATTCGAAGGCGACGTTCGACGGGATGAAGCAGCGCGGTGTGCTGATCAAGCATGTCGCGGCACTGCACCCGCTGCTGGCCAACTGCCTGCGCCTGACGGTGGGCACGCCGGAAGAAAATACCCGCATGGTCGACGCGCTGCGGGCGTCGGTCTGAAGATGAGCACCATGAACAGCATGAGCACTCCAAGCGCCAGCACTGACTTCACCCCCCGGATCGCCGAGATCCAGCGCAACACCAACGAGACCAAGATCCGCGTGCGGGTCAACCTCGACGGCACCGGCGTCTCGAAGCTCGCCACCGGCATCGGCTTCTTCGACCACATGCTCGACCAGATCGCCCGCCATGGCCTGATCGACCTGGAGATCGAGGCCGACGGCGACCTGCACATCGACGGCCACCACACGGTCGAAGACGTCGGCATCACGCTGGGCATGGCGGTGGCCAAGGCGGTGGGCGACAAGAAGGGCCTGACGCGCTACGGGCACAGCTACGTGCCGCTGGATGAAGCGCTGTCGCGTGTCGTCATCGATTTTTCGGGCCGTCCGGGGCTGGAGATGGACGTTAAGTTCACTTCCGGGATGATCGGCGCGCTCGACACGCAGCTCGTCTTTGAATTCTTCCAGGGCTTCGTCAACCACGCGCTGGTCAGCCTGCACATCGACAACCTCAAGGGCCACAACGCCCACCACCAGTGCGAGACGATGTTCAAGGCGTTCGGCCGCGCGGTGCGGATGGCGATCACGCCCGATCCGCGCTCGGCCGGCGTGATCCCGTCCACCAAGGGGTGCCTGTGATGTCGCGGACTGTCGCTGTCGTCGATTACGGCATGGGCAACCTGCGCTCGGTGTCGCAGGCGGTGCTGCACGTCGCGCAAGGCTCGGGCCTGGAAGTTGTCGTGACCTCACAGCCCGACGAGGTGCGCGCCGCGGAACGTGTCGTGCTGCCGGGGCAGGGTGCGATGCGCGACTGCATGCGCGAGCTGCACGACTCCGGGCTGAAGGAAGCCGTGCTCGAAGCCGCCGCGACCAAGCCGCTGATGGGCGTGTGCGTCGGGATGCAGATGCTGCTCGACCACTCGGAAGAGCAGGACACGCCCGGCCTCGGCCTGATCGCCGGCCGCGTGAAGCGCTTCCAGCTGGAAGGTCGCCTGCAGCCCGACGGCAGCCGCTACAAGGTGCCGCAGATGGGCTGGAACCGCGTGCGCCAGATCGCGCATGACGGCGCAGTGCATCCCGTCTGGGCGGGTGTGCCGGATGGCGCGTGGTTCTACTTCGTCCACAGCTACTTCACGACGCCTGACGATCCGCGCCACACCGCTGGCGAGACCGATTACGGCGCACCGTTCACCTGTGCGGTGGCCCGCGACAACATTTTCGCCACCCAGTTTCACCCCGAGAAGAGCGCCGACCACGGTCTGGCGCTGTACCGCAATTTCCTTGGCTGGAAGCCCTGAAAGCCCTGACACCATGCTGCTGATCCCGGCGATCGACCTCAAAGACGGTCAATGCGTGCGCCTCAAGCAAGGCGACATGAACGACTCCACCACCTTTGGCGCGGACCCCTCGGTGGTCGCCCGCCGCTGGCTCGACGCGGGCGGCCGACGCCTGCACCTGGTGGACCTGAACGGTGCGTTTGCTGGCAAGCCGGTCAACGCCGGGGCGATCCAGTCGATCCTGGCGGAGGTGGACGGCAAGATCCCCGTGCAGCTCGGCGGCGGCATCCGTGACCTCGACACCATCGAGCGCTACCTTGATGCCGGCATCACCTACGTGATCATCGGCACGGCCGCGGTGAAGAACCCCGGCTTCCTGCGCGACGCCTGCACCGCCTTCCCCGGCCACATCATCGTCGGCCTCGACGCCAAGGACGGCCTGGTCGCCACCGACGGCTGGAGCAAGCTCAGCGGCCACGAGGTCGTCGATCTGGCCAAGAAGTTCGAGGGCTACGGGGTGGAAAGCATCATCTACACCGACATCGGCCGCGACGGCATGCTCACCGGCATCAACATCGACGCCACCGTGAAGCTCGCGCAGGCGCTGACGATCCCCGTGATCGCGTCGGGCGGGCTGTCGAACATCGCCGACATCGAGGCGCTGTGCGCGGTGGAGAAGGAAGGCGTGCAGGGCGTGATCTGCGGTCGTTCGATCTACACCGGCGACCTCGACTTTGCCGCTGGCCAGCGCCTGGCTGATGAGCGCAACGGCACCACGGCCTGAGCCGGAACGGAACGCCATGCTCGCCAAACGCATCATTCCCTGCCTCGACGTGACCGGCGGCCGGGTCGTCAAGGGTGTCAACTTCGTCGGCCTGCGCGACGCGGGCGACCCGGTGGACATCGCCGCCCGCTACAACGACCAGGGCGCCGACGAGCTGACCTTCCTCGACATCACCGCCACCAGCGACGGTCGCGACCTGATCCTGCACATCATCGAGGCGGTGGCGTCGCAGGTCTTCATCCCGCTGACGGTCGGCGGCGGCGTGCGCACGGTGGCCGATGTGCGCCGGCTGCTCAACGCCGGTGCCGACAAGGTCAGCTTCAACTCGGCGGCCGTCGCCAACCCGCAGATCATCCGCGACGCCTCGGACAAGTACGGCGCGCAGTGCATCGTCGTGGCCATCGACGCCAAGCGGCGGGTTGGCGAGGATCTGGCGAGCAAGGGCCCGGGCTGGGACGTCTACACCCACGGCGGGCGCAAGAACATGCACCTCGACGCGGTGGCCTGGGCGCGCCAGATGGCCGAGATGGGCGCGGGCGAGATCCTGCTGACCAGCATGGACCGCGACGGCACCAAGATCGGCTTCGACCTGGCGCTCACGCGCGCGGTGGCGGACGCGGTGCCGGTGCCGGTGATCGCCTCGGGCGGTGTCGGCAACCTCGACCATCTGGCCGACGGCGTGCAGCAGGGCGGGGCGGACGCGGTGCTGGCCGCCAGCATCTTCCACTACGGCGAGCACACGGTCGGCGAGGCCAAGCAGTTGATGGCGGCGCGCGGGATTCCGGTGCGGATCTGAGGGTTCGCCCACGGCCTGGCGGAGTGGGGATCGCGACAGAATCGTTGGCTGATTCCCTGGAGACCGCCACCATGTTGCATCTTCTCCCCGACGAGATCGATCGCTACCAGCGCGACGGCTGGGTCGTGCCGCAATGGCGTTTGCCGGAGGCGCGGGTCGCCACGATGCGCGCGGCCTTGGATGAACTGCTGCGGCGAAACCCGGGCGTACGGCCCGAAAAGCTGGTGTCGGCGCATGTGGACCGCGGGGCGGGTGACAACGGCGAGGGGGTACGCGGCGTGGCCGATTTCCTCGATCTGGCGCGCGACCCGGAGATCGTCGAGCTGGTATCCGGGGTCATCGGGGACGACGTGATCCTGTGGGGCTGCCATGTGTTCTGCAAGCCGGCCGGCGAGGGCTTCGAGACGCCGTGGCACCAGGACGGGCATTACTGGCCGATCCGCCCGCTGGCCACCTGCACGGTCTGGGTGGCGCTGGAGCCGAGCACGCGCGCCAACGGCTGCCTGCGCGTAATTCCCGGCTCACATGCGGGCCGGACGCTGCACCCGCACCTCCACGAAGACCGGCAGGACCTGACGCTGAACCAGCGGCTGGCCGCGGGCGCCTTCAGCGAAGATGCTGCCGTGGATGTGGAACTGGCGCCGGGCCAGATGAGCCTGCACGATGTCCACATGATCCACGGGGCCGGCGCCAACACCAGCCCATTGAGGCGTACGGGGGTGGCGCTGCGCTACATGCCGGCGAGTTCACACTTTGACCGGAGCCTGCGACCGGTTGCCGGTCAGAGCGGAGTGCCCGTGGATTTCTCCCAGCGGTCACTTTGGCTGCTGAAAGGACACGATGCCTGCGGATTGAACGACTTTGCGACCGGTCACACCAGCTCGTTGCGGATCGCGTAGACCGTCAGCTCCGAGTTGTTCGTCAGCCCGAGCTTCTCCAGCACCCGCGCCCGGTAGACGCTCACCGTCTTGGGGCTGAGCGAGAGCTGCTCGGCGATGTCGCTCAACCGCTTGCCGGAGGCGATCATCGTCAGCGTCTGCAGTTCGCGGTCGGAGAGCTTGTCGTGCGCGGCTTCCGGCGCGGGCGTGGTCAGGCTCTCGACCAGCATCTGCGCCATCTCGGCGGTGATGTACTTGCGGCCCTGCGCGACCATGCGCACGGCGGTGACGATCTGCGCCGTGTCGCCACCCTTGTTGACGTAGCCATAGGCGCCGCCGCGCAGCGCACGCAGCGCGTACTGGTCCTCGGGGTACATCGAGACGATCAGCACCCGGATCGGCGAGCCTTCGTCCTTGAGGGCGTGCAGCACGTCCAGCCCGCTGCGGCCGGGCATGTTGATGTCGAGCACCAGCACGTCGCAGGTGGTGGTGCGCAGCAGGTTGCGCAACTCGCCATATTCGCCGGCCTCGCCGACGATCTGCATGTCGGGTTGTTCGGCCAGCGTATCGCGGATGCCCCGGCGGATCAGGGCATGGTCGTCACAGAGAATCACGCGTGTCATAGGGCGCCCCAGGTAGAAGGATCATGCGGGCTGCTGCTGGTCAGTGGCAGGTCGATCTCGGTGTCGCCGGGACGGGATGCCACATCGCTCAGGTCGAGAGGCACGGAGAGTATCAGGGTCGTGCCGGTCGGCGAGCTGCTCAGGTCAATCCAGCCGCCGACGGTGTCCGCTCGTTCATGCAAGCCGCGGATTCCGAACGAATGGTCCTTGCCCAGGTCGCCATTGGCCAGCCCGCGGCCGTTGTCGCTGATCTCCAGCGAGAGCACGCCCGCCGCCACGGTCAGGTCCACCTGCACCCGGTTGGCCTGGGCGTGCTTGGAGATGTTGGTGAGCGCCTCCTGCGCCGTGCGGTAGGCCACCAGCGGCACGCCGGGTGACAGGCTGAGGTGGTCGTGGCTGGTGCGGAAGGTGGTGCGCATGCCGGTGCGGCGCTCGAAGCGCTGCGTCATCCACTGCAGCGCGGCCACCAGGCCCTGCTCCAGGATGGCGGGACGCAGGTTGTGCATGATCCGCTGGCTCGCCTCGATGGCGTGGTTGACGGACTCCAGCGCCTGCTGTGCGCGTTCCGCCATCGGCCCGTTCGGGGCATGGCGTGCGATCCATGCCAGATCGAATTTCACCGCGGTGAGCGAGCCCCCGACGTCGTCGTGGATCTCTCGGGCGATGGCCGCGCGCTCCATCTCGATGCTGGTCTGCAGGTGCTGGGCCAGCTCCGACAGCCGCTTGCGCGAGCGCGCCAGCTCCTCGTCGGTGCGCTGTCGGGCCCGCTGGCCTTCGCAGACATCGACGGCGTGCAGCAGCGCCGGCACCAGCCGGTTCAGGTTGCTCTTGAGCAGGTAGTCGGAGGCGCCATTGCGCATGGCCTCGACCGCCGTGTCCTCGCCGATCTCGCCCGAGACGAGGATGAAGGGCAGCAGGGTGTCGCGGTCGCGCAGCAGCTCCAGTGCGATCAGCCCGGAGAAGCCGGGCAGGTTGTAGTCGGACAGCACGGCATCCCAGCTCTGGCCGAGGGCGGCCAGGAAGGCGTTTTCGGTGTCGACACGGTGCATCGTGGCCTCGATGCCTCCTCGGCGCAGGTGGACCAGGACCAGCTGGTGGTCCATTTCCGAGTCTTCGAGGTGCAGGATGCGCAGGCGGCGCGGTGGAGGCGGGCGGAACATGGGGTCGTCTCCTGGAAACTGGGCTGGATTTTGAGGCGTGATCCCGGCACCGAAGCAGGCTGGTAGTGAGAAAAATTGAGGCAGTTGACGCATACCCTGGCATTGGGGCGCGTCTTGTCTCTGCCGGAGTAGTGATTCATGCCTTTGATCCTCGCTGTCGACGACTCCGCCTCCATGCGGCAGATGGTTTCCTTCACCCTCAAGAGCGCCGGTTACCAGGTGGTGGAGGCGGTTGACGGGACCGACGCCTGGGACAAGGCGGGTCGCCAGGCGTTCGACCTGATCCTGACGGACCAGAACATGCCCAAGCTGGACGGGATCTCGCTGACCCGCAAACTGCGCGAAACATCGCAGTACCAAGACACGCCCATTCTCATCCTGACCACCGAGTCCAGTGACGAGATGAAGCAGGCCGGACGGGATGCCGGTGCGACCGGCTGGCTGGTCAAGCCGTTCGACGCGATCAAGCTGCTCGAAGTCCTTCGAATGGTCATCCGCTGAATACGGCCTTCCTCTCCAGGCGCACCCCATGACCGATTCCACCCACGACCAACGAGACTCCTCCCGCTCCAGCGAGACAGGTCTCGATCTGCAACAGTTTCACCAGACCTTCTTCGAGGAGGCGGCTGAAAATCTCCAGCGCATGGAGCAGCTGCTGCTCGCGCTGGACCCCGCGGCCGTCGATGACGAGACGCTCAATGCGATCTTCCGTGTCGCCCACTCCATCAAGGGGGGGGCGGCGACCTTCGGTTTCACGGAAGTGGCCGAGCTGGCGCACGAGATGGAGACGCTGCTGGACCGGCTGCGCCGCCACGAACTCTCGCCGACGCCACCGATGGTCGATGTCCTGCTGCGCGGCGGGGATGCGCTCTGGGGGCAGCTCTCGTTCCGTCAGGGACTGACGCCCGAAACGCCCGCCACCGAGACCCTGGTCGCCGACATCCGGCAACTCGCGCGCCTGTCGAGCCAGCCGGCGGGCGCGGTGGCGGTGGCTGCGGCGGGGGGCTCGGCTCCGGTCGAGGCTCCAGCGGCCGCCAGGAAACTGCTGGGTCCGGGCCAGCGCGAGCTGGAGGTGCGCATCGGACCGCTGGAGCAGGCCAACGCCGCGAACCACCTGCATGAACTGTTCGACGAGATCCCGGGTCTCGGCGAAATGCGTCCGCTCGATTTCGGTGAGCCGGTGGATGGCATGCGCCGTTTCAGCGTGACAACGACCTGTACCGACTCGGAGCTGCTGGATCTGTTCAGTTTCCATGTCGAGCGCAGACTGGTGCATCTGAGCGGGCTGGGACTGGGCTACGGGTTCCACGAAGGCAACCCGGGTGCGCCGACGCAGGAGGAGGTCAATGCGGCCGTGGCCGCTGCCGCCGTGTCGCCGGTGACCGCCGCGGTGGCCAGCGCAGCCCCGACCCCGGCTCCTGGGGCGGCTGCGCCTCGGTCGGGTGGCGGTGCCGGGGCATCGGTGGACGCGACGACCTTGCGCGTGTCGGTCGACAAGGTCGATCAGCTCATCAATCTGGTGGGCGAACTGGTGATCACGCAGGCCATGCTGATCCAGAGCAGCCGTGCACTCGATCCGGTGGCGCACCAGGCGCTGCTGTCGTCGATCAGTCTGGTGGAGCGCAATTCGCGGGATCTGCAGGACGCCGTGATGTCGATCCGCATGATTCCGATGTCGGCCGTCTTCAGCCGCTTCCCGCGCATGCTGCGCGACCTGTCGGGCAAGCTGGGCAAGCAGGTCGAGCTCGTCACCATCGGCGAGGCGACCGAGCTGGACAAGGGCCTGGTCGAGAAGATCACCGACCCGCTGACCCACCTGGTGCGCAACTCCTGCGACCACGGCATCGAGCTGCCCCAGGTCCGCACCCAGAGCGGCAAGACGGCGCACGGCACCATCACGCTGTCGGCCTGGCACCAGGGCGGCTCGGTCGTGATCGAGGTGCGCGACGATGGCAAGGGGCTGTCGCGCGAGAAGCTGCTGTCCAAGGCGCGCGAGCGGGGCTTGTCGGCGCCGGATTCGCTGACCGACACCCAGGTCTGGAACCTGATCTTCGAGCCGGGCTTCTCGACCGCGGAGGTCGTCACCGACGTGTCCGGCCGCGGCGTCGGCATGGATGTGGTGAAGAAGAACATCACCGGACTGGGCGGCCGCGTCGATATCGACTCGGCGCCGGGCTGCGGCATGAGCGTCAAGGTGCGCCTGCCGCTGACGCTGGCCATCATGGACGGCATGAGCGTGGCCGTGCGCGACGAGGTCTACATCCTCCCGATGGGGTCGGTGGTCGAGAGCGACCTGGTCGGTCCCGACACGATCCGCTCCCTGGGAGCGGGCAGCCGCGTCGCCAAGGTGCGCGAGGACTACCTGCCGGTGGTCGATCTGGCCGAACTGCTCGGCTCGCCAGCGACCGAAGGCCAGGCGGCGCCCGGCATCATGGTCATCGTCGAGTCGGAGGGCATGCGTGCGGCGCTGCTGGTCGACGAGCTGGTGGGGCAGCAGCAGGTGGTGGTGAAGAACCTGGAGACCCACTTCCGGCGCATTCCCGATGTATCGGGTGCCACCATCCTGGGCAATGGCAAGGTGGCGCTGATCCTGGACGTGGGCTCGCTGGTCAGCCGGCGTTGAGCCGGCAGACGGCAGGCCGCCATCCTCAGCTGGTGGCCTGCCGCAGCGTCTCGCTCACCGGGCGGCGCAGCACTTCGCGCAGGCTCCACCAGCCTGCACCCTGCGCCAGCAGGGCACCCGCGGCCGAGCCGAACAGCGGCACCCACAGTGGCGGGTTCCACTGGAAACCGAACACCTCCCGCGCCAGCGCCCAGCCCACGGCGAGCGCTGCAGCCGAGGCCAGTGCCCCGGCCAGTGCTCCCACGCCCAGCAATTCCGCCCGCTGCACCTGCCGCAGCAGCGCGCTGCTGGCGCCCATCGCCCGCAGCAGCGCGAACTCGCGGGCCCGTGCTTCCCGGGTGGCGCTCACCGCGGCGAACAGCACCAGCAGGCCTGCGCACAGCGTGAAGCCGAACAGGAACTCCACCGCCTGGATCACCTGGTCCAGCACCCGCTGCACCTGACCGATCTGGGCCGAGACGTCCACGTTGGTGATGTTCGGGTAGTCGTGCGCCAGCGCGGCGTCGAAGCCCGGTGTGGCGGGTGCCCGCAGGGCGGCGATGTAGGTCGCGGGCAGGTCCGGCATGGCGCTGCGCGAAAACATCACGAAGAAGTTCACCCGCATCGAGCCCCAGTCCACCTTGCGCAGGCTGCTGATGCGGCCCTCGATCGGCGTGCCGGCGATGTCGAAGCGCAGCTGGTCGCCAAGCTGGAGCCCCAGCGTCTTCGCCAGCCCTTCCTCGACGCTCAGCCCGTCGGCCTCGTCGGCTGTCCACTGGCCGGCGACCACCGCGTTGTGTCCGGGCAGCGCGGCGCTGTGGCTGAGGTTGAATTCACGCTCGACCAGCCGCTGCGCGCGCGCATCCGGGTAACTGGACGGGCCGACTTCGCGGCCATTCACCGCCAGCAGCCGGCCGCGGATCATCGGGTACCAGTCATAGCGCGCCACGCCCGCGGTGGCCAGCGACTGCCGGAAGGCCTGGCCCTGCTCGGGCAGGATGTTGATGACGAAGCGGTTCGGTGCATCGGCCGGCGTGGCCGCGCGCCAGCTGGAGATCAGGTCGGTGCGCAGCAGCACCAGCAGCATCAGCGCCATCAGCCCCAGGGCCAGGGCGCTGACCTGCAGCACGGCCAGCGCCGGCCGCGCACTCAGGCTGCGCGTGGCCAGCGTGAGCCAGCGCGGCGCGCCCACCTCCGGCACGGCACGCCGCAGCGCCTGCACCGCCAGCCACGCGGCCCCCGCGAACACCGCCCAGGCGGCCGCGAAGCCACCGACCGCGATGGCGCCGAGCTTCGGGTCCTGTGCCACCACCATCAGCAGCGCGGCGTAGCCCGCCAGCCCGGCCAGCAGCACAGCCAGCGAGGCGGTCCGCAACTCGCCCAGGTCGCGCCGGATCACCCGCAGCGGCGGCACCTGGGCGAGTTGCAGCACCGGCGGCAGCCCGAACGCCGCCACCAGCACCATGCCCACGGCCAGCCCGAACACCCCCGGCCACACGCTCGGCGCGGGCAGGTTGGCCTCGACCAGACCCGCCAGCAGCACGACGAACACCTGGTGCACCGCCAGTCCGATCAGCACGCCCAGCGCACTGGCGGCCACGCCGACCAGCCCCAGCTCCAGCCCGTAGATCGCCGCGATGCGGCGCTGCGGCAGCCCGAGCACGCGCAGCATCGCGCAGGCGTCCAGGTGCCGTGCCGCAAAACCCCGGGCCGCGATGCCCACCGCGACTGCGGCCAGCAGCGCCGCCAGCACGGCCACCAGTTGCAGGAACTGTCCGGCGCGGTCCAGCGTCTGGCGCATCTCGGGGCGGGCGTTGTCGATCGACTCGACCCGCGTGCCACGCAGGCGCTCGCGCTCGACCGTGGCGTCCACCCAGGCAACGTAGCCCCGCACGGCCGCCTGGGCGGCGGCACGCCGGCTGGTGTCTGTCGGGATCACCGCAAGGCGCCAGTTCACCCGGCTCGCGGGCTGGACCAGACCCGTGGCCGCCAGATCGGCTTCTGCCAGCAGCACGCGGGGTGCGAAGCTCATGAAGCCGGCGTCCCGGTCCGGTTCGACCCGCAGCACCTGCGCGATGCGCAGCGTGGCGTCCCCGAGCAGCAGCGGGTCGCCGACCTGCACGGCCAGTGCGTCCAGCACCGACGCATCGACCCAGACGGTGCCGGGGGCCGGTCCGGTGGTCTGCTCGCGCACCGGACCGGTGGCGCTGTCGCTGACGCCCAGCGTGCCGCGCAGCGGGTAGCCGGCCGACACCGCTTTCACCGACACCAGTTTCGAGGCCCCGCCGCGCGCATCCGGCGCGCGGGCCATGCTGGGAAAGCGCACGTTGCGGGCGGTCTTCAGGCCCATCTCCCG
This sequence comes from Sphaerotilus montanus, assembly GCF_013410775.1. Lineage (NCBI taxonomy): Bacteria > Pseudomonadati > Pseudomonadota > Betaproteobacteria > Burkholderiales > Sphaerotilaceae > Sphaerotilus > Sphaerotilus montanus. Next base: position 3,281,396 of record NZ_JACCFH010000001.1, read on the forward strand.
GGCGGTGGTCTCGAAACTGGCGGGCAGCGGCTGGTCGCTGGCGACCACGGCGTCGCCGCCGAGCAGTGTCAGCGCATCCCGGGCCAGTCCGGCCTGCAGGCGGTCGGCAAAGAAGCCCACGCTGCAGATCGCCGCTACCGCCAGTGCCACGGCCACCAGCATCAGCCGCAACTCGCCAGCCCGGAAGTCGCGCAGCAGCTGCCGCCAGGCCAGTTGCAGCACCGAGGGCGGCTTGTTCGGGGCGGAGGGTTGGGCGGCGGCGTGGGTGTTCATGCCGCCAAGGTACACCACCGCGCCCGTACCGGCCGAATGCTGTGTGCAAAGGCACAGAATGGCGGAGGCCGAACGCTGCGCTTCAATGAGGGCACCATGCAAACACACTCCTTGCCTCCGCTCTACCTGTCGCACGGCTCGCCGATGATCGCCATCGAGACCTCGCCGGCTGCGCAGTTCCTCGACCGGCTCGGCCCGGCCATCGACTGCACCTTCGGCCGGCCGCGGGCGGCGGTGGTGGTGTCGCCGCACTCGTCGACGCGGCAGCCGATGGCGCTGGCGGGCGCCCGCCACGAGGCGATCCACGACTTCGGCGGTTTCCCGGCCGAGCTGTACGCCCAGCGCTACGACGCCCGCGGCGACACGCTGCTGGCCCATGCCGTGGCGCGCCAGCTGGGCGAGGCGGGCATCCCGACGCAGGCGGTGGACGCCAGCGGCCTCGACCACGGCATCTGGACGGTGATGAAACGCGCCTGGCCAGGGGCCGAGGTGCCGGTCGTGCCGCTGACGCTGGTGCCGACCTGGACCCCGGCACAGCTCTGGGCCGCGGGCCGCGCGCTGTCGGCACTGGCCGAGGACGGCGTGCTCGTCATCGGCAGCGGCGCGATGACGCACAACCTGCGGCGCTTCTTCGGTCCGCGCTCGGTACCGGAAGGGCAGATCGAGCCGGACGTGGCCGCCTTCCAGGACTGGGTGCACGCCCGCGGCACGGCGCGCGACTGGCCCGCACTGCTCGACTACCGCCAGCAGGCCCCCGGCGCCGCGCTGCAGCACCCGACGGACGAGCACTGGCTGCCGTTCTACATCGCCGCAGGGGCGGGGGGCGAGGTGTCGCCGGCCGTGGCCATCCACCGCAGCGTCGATGCGGGTGTGCTGGCGATGGACAGCTTCGCCTTCGGCCCGCACGCCGGCGCGCTGGCGGCGGCGCTGGCCTGAGGACCGCCGCGCCGTCCGGCGTGGCGTGGCTCAGCCCGGGTTGTCGATGTCGATGAACTGGTGCGCGAGACCGAACTGCGTGGCCAGATGCGCGCCGAGGGCTTGCACGCCGTAGCGTTCGGTGGCGTGGTGCCCGCAGGCCATGAAGGCCACGCCGGTCTCGCGGGCGATGTGGGCCTGCGGCTCGGAGATCTCGCCGGTCAGGTAGACATCGGCTCCGGCCGCGATCGCAGAGTCGAACCAGCCCTGCGCGCCGCCGGTGCACCAGGCCACGCGCTGCACCGTGCGCCCATCGCCTGGCGCGACCACTGGCGTGCGGCCGAGCCGCGTGCCGACCCGGGCCGCGAAGGCCTCCAGCGTGCAGGCGCCGTCGACCGGCCGGCCGATCACGCCCAGGGCCTTGTCGCCGAAGGTGCCTTCCGTGACCAGACCGAGGTGGGCGCCAAGCTGCGCGTTGTTGCCCAGCGTGGGGTGGGCGTCCAGCGGCAGGTGGTAGGCGTAGAGGTTGATGTCGTGGCGCAGCAGCGCAGCCAGCCGCTGTTTCATCCAGCCGGTGACGCGGCCGTCCTGTCCGCGCCAGAACAGGCCGTGGTGAACCAGGAGGGCGTCGGCGCCGACCGCAGCCGCGGCCTCGATCAGCGCCAGGCTGGCGGTCACGCCGCTGACGAGGCGGCGCACCTCGGCGCGGCCCTCCACCTGCAACCCGTTGGGACCATAATCTGCAAACCGGGCCACCTCCAGACACTGCTCCAGATGGTTGGCCAGACCGGTTCTGTGTGCCACGTTCTCAGTCATTCTTTGCTCCTTGTCCATGCGCAGGCTCTGGCTCGTATTCTCTCAAGCGGTCACGGTCGCGCTGGCCGTGGTCTTCGTGCTGGCCACGCTCAAGCCGCAGTGGATCGCTTCGCCGGCAGGCGGTGCTCCGGTGCAGTTGAACATCTCTCAGGCCCCGGCGGCGGTGGCTGCGGGCGCTTCGTCGAGTCCCGGCAGTTTCGCTCCTGCGGCGCGGCGGGCCTCGCCGTCCGTCGTCAGCGTGGTGACCAGCGTGGCGGTCGACCCCAAGCGCAAGGGCAATCCGGCCGAACCCTGGTTCCACCGCTACTTCGGTGACCAGGAGGGCCCGACCAGCGGCACCGGCTCGGCCGTGATCGTCTCGGCCGATGGCTACCTGCTCACCAACAACCACGTGGTCGAGAACGCCGGCCAGATCGAGATCGGACTCGCCGACGGTCGGCGGGTGGCGGCCAAGGTGGTCGGCACCGATCCGGACAGCGACCTCGCGGTGCTGAAGGTGGCGCTCGACGGGCTGCCGGCGATCACCTTCGGGGACGCAGATGGCTTGCAGGTCGGCGACGTCGTGCTGGCCATCGGCAATCCGTTCAACGTGGGGCAGACGGTGACCTCGGGCATCGTCAGCGCCGTCGGCCGCACCGGGCTGGGGCTGAACACCTTCGAGAACTTCATCCAGACCGACGCGGCCATCAACCCGGGGAACTCGGGCGGGGCGCTGGTCGATGCCACCGGACAGCTGCTCGGCATCAACACCGCGATCTATTCGCGCTCCGGCGGCAGCATGGGCATCGGCTTCGCGATCCCCGTGTCCACGGCGCGGCAGGTGATGGAGGGGCTGATCACCGAGGGCGTGGTGATGCGGGGCTGGATCGGCGTGCAGCCGAGCGACCTGACCGCCGACATGGCCGAATCCTTCAAGCTCAAGGTGGACCATGGCGTGCTGATCACCGGTGTGCTGCAGGGTGGTCCGGCCAGTGCCGCGGGCATGCAGCCCGGCGACGTGGTACTGAAGGTGGGGGCCGTGCCGGTGGGCAGCACCGCACAGCTGCTCAACGCGGTGGCCGCACTCAAGCCGCAGTCACCCGCCGTCATCACGGTCCAGCGTGGCGAGCAGGCGCTGGACCTGACCGTCAAGGTGGCTCAGCGGCCCAAGGCGAAGGTGGCGAGCCGCAAGCCGGCCGAGTGAGCGTCAGCCCGTGGTTTCTTCTGCCGGCGGCTGCGTGTGCTTGAGGAAGAACTGCGACGCGACGATGCCCACTTCGTACAGCAGCCCCATCGGGATCAGCAGGGCCACCATCGACACGGCGTCCGGTGGGGTGACCAGCCCGGCGGCGGCGGCGGCAGCCACCCAGAAGTAGCGGCGGAACTCTCGCAGCTGCTCGACCGTGATCACGCCGAGCCGCGTCAGCACCACCACCGCCACGGGCACCTCGAACGCCACGCCGAAGGCGATGAACATCGTGATGACAAAGTCCAGGTAGGCCTCGATGTCCGGGCTCACGGCCACCGAGGCCGGGGCCATCGACTGGATGGCCGGGAACGCCTGACCGAACACGAAGAAGTAGCAGAACGACACGCCCAGGTAGAACAGGACCGTGCTGCTGGTCACCAGCGGCAGGACCAGCCGGCGCTCATGCCGGTACAGGCCTGGTGCGATGAAGGCCCAGATCTGGTACAGCACCCAGGGCAGCGCGGCGCCGAACGCCACCAGCAGCGTCACCTTGATCGGGATCAGGAACGGCGAGACCACGCCGACGGCGATCATCTTCGACCCTTCGGGCAGTGCCTTGACCAGCGGCAGTGCCAGCAGGTCGTACATCCGTGACGGGCCCGGGAACAGGCACAGCAGCGCGAAGATCGCGCCGACGCCGTAGACGGTCTTGAGCAGGCGGTCGCGCAGCTCGATCAGGTGGCTGACGAAAGGCGCTTCGGTGCCTTGCAGCTCATCGGGTGGTGTGGACATGGATCAGAGCGAACGCGTCGAGCGCGCAGGGCGGAATCGTGCCACCCGGGCGGCGCCCGACTGCACATGGCGGCGCACGTTTTCGCTCTTCTTGTACCACTGGGGCACCGCAGAACGCTTGATGCGCCAGTTCTTCTTCGGGGGCTTGTAGGCCGGGGCCGGCGTGCTGTCCCAGTTGTAGGGCTCGTAGGTCGGCGTGTCGCTGTCGACGTGCTGGCCCAGGGCCGCATTGACGTCGCGGGTGGCGTCGTTCAGACCGCTGGACACCGACTGGCTCACGTCGCGGGCCGCCGTCTCGAACTGCTCGCGGACCTTGGACAGCTCCTCCAGTTCGATCGAGCGGTTGACCTCGGACTTGACGTCGGCGACGTAGCGCTGCGCCCGGCCGATCAGCGTGCCGGCCATGCGAGCCACCCGCGGCAGGCGCTCGGGGCCGATCACGACCAGCGCGATGCCCGCCACGAGCATGATCTTGGCAATGCCGATATCGAACATGGGTCAGGCGCCGTGGACTGCGGGGATCACGACTTGGTCTTGACTTCGACGTCGATGGTCTGGCTGTCGAGGCGCTTTTCCGTGGCGACCTGGGCGGCCGGCGCGGCGGCAGAGGCTGCGGCATCGGTCTTGTCGCCATCTTTCACGCCATCCTTGAAGCCCTTGACGGCGGAACCCAGGTCCGAGCCGATGTTCTTGAGCTTCTTGGTGCCGAAGACCAGCACGATGATGACGAGGAAGATGATCAGGTGGGTGGTGGACAGGCCCATGGCGGTGTGCTCCGGTGCGGTGGTGTATGGGGTTGACCGTGAAGTTGGTCGACAGTGCGTGGAATTCTAGGTCAGCCGTGTTTCCATGGCCGGGGTCCGCCCATCACGTGGAGGTGCAGGTGGTAGACCTCCTGCCCGCCGTCCGGTCCGGTATTGATCACTGTGCGAAAACCGTTGGTGGCGCCCTGTTCGACCGCCAGCCGCGGGGCCAGCGTCATCATGCGGCCCAGCAGCGCTTCGTGCTCGGCCGTCACGTCACCGAGGCCGGTGATGTGCTGGCGCGGAATGATCAGCAGGTGCACGGGCGCGGCCGGTCGGATGTCCTTGAACGCGATCAGTTCATCGTCCTCGTAGACCTTCTGGGCGGGGATCTCTCCGGCGGCGATGCGGCAGAACAGGCAGTTCGGATCGTGGCTCATGGCACAGCAGGGGTTGGGTGTCGGTGGATTCGGATCGGAATCGGGATCAGGTCTTCGGCCGGCTGGCGAACTCGGCCAGCCCGGACAGGCCTTCGCGGCGCTCCAGCTCGGCGATCACGTCGGCCGGCGTCAGCCCGAACTGGGTCAGCGCCACGACGCTGTGGAACCACAGGTCGGCCACTTCGTAGACGATCTTCTGCGCGTCGCCGTCCTTGGCGGCGATCACGACCTCGGTGGCCTCCTCGCCGATCTTTTTCAGGATGGTGTCGGTGCCCTTGTGGAACAGGCGCGCGACATAGCTCTTGTCTGGATCACCGCCGCGGCGCGAGGCGATGACCTCGGCGAGGCGGGCCAGGCTGTCCTGGGAGGTCGGGGGCGTCTGCGTCGTCATGGCTTGGCGTAGATGGTGTGGGGATCCTTGAGCACGGGCTCGACCGGCTGCCACGCGGGCTGTCCGTCTTCACCCGGCAGCAGGCGTTCGTAGAAGCAGGAATGGCGCCCGGTGTGGCAGGCGATGCCGGGCTCGTGGCCGCGCTGCGTCACCTTGAGCAGCACGACGTCCTGGTCGCAGTCGATGCGGATCTCGTGCACCTGCTGGACATGGCCGGACTCCTCGCCCTTGTGCCAGAGCCGGTTGCGCGAGCGGCTCCAGTACACGGCTTCGCCGCGCTCGGCGGTGAGCGCCAGCGCCTCGCGGTTCATCCACGCGAACATCAGCACGTCGTTCGTGCCCGCTTCCTGCGCGATCACGGGCACCAGGCCCTCCGCAGTCCATGTGATCTTGTCCAGCCAGTTCATGCGGGGGAGTGTAGCAACCGGACATGACCGCTCCGCGCGTTCCGTGACAATTGCCCCATGGCACACCTTGACCCTGTTCAATCTCCCGCCACGCCTCCGGTGGTGGTCACGCTCGGCGATGCGCTGGGCATCGGCCCGGAAATCATCGTCCGCGCCTTCCTCGATGGCCGCACCGGTCCGGCCGGCCAGACGCTGGTGATCGGCGAGCCGGCGGTGCTGCGGCGTGCGGCGGCAGTCTGGCGCCAGCGGGCCGATGTGCCGGAGCTGCCCATTGCCGTGATCGATTCGGTGGCCGATCTGCCGCTGGTGCCGCCCGGCGCGCTGCCGGTGCTGCTGCCGAGCTGGCGCTGCCCGGAACTGGCGCAGGCGCCGTGGGGCACCGTGGACGCCCGCTGCGGCCGGCTCGCGGCGGCCTGCATCCGCGACGCGGTGGCGCTGGCCAGCCGCGGCGAGGTCTCGGCCATCGTCACGGCGCCGATCCACAAGGAAGCGCTGTTCGCCGCGGGCGAGCCGTATCCTGGCCACACCGAGATGCTCGCCGCCGAAAGCGCGCTCCACGGCCAGCCGGCGGACGTCCGCATGATGTTGGCCAACGAGGAACTCAAGACCGTGCTGGTGACGGTGCACTGCGCGCTGCGCGAGGCCATCGAGCGGGTGACCTTCGACGCCGTGCTGTCCACGCTGCGCATCGCGCACGCGAGTGCGGCGCGCTGGGGCCAGCCGACGCCGCGCATCGCCGTGGCCGGGCTGAACCCGCACGCCGGCGAGGGCGGGCTGTTCGGCCGCGAGGAGATCGAGGTCATCGCGCCGGCCATTGCGGCTGCCCGTGCCGAAGGCATCGACGCCCGCGGCCCCTATGCGCCCGACACGGTCTTCATGCGCGCCCGCACCGGCGAGTTCGACGTAGTGCTGGCGATGTACCACGACCAGGGGCTGATCCCGGTGAAGTACCTGGGGGTGGAGCAGGGCGTCAATGTCACGCTCGGCCTGCCCTTCGTGCGCACCAGTCCGGACCACGGCACGGCCTTCGACGTGGCCGGGCGCGGCGTGGCGGATGCGTCGAGTCTGGTCGCCGCGCTGGCGATGGCGCGCCGGCTGGCTCAGCGCAGCGCGTAGTCGAGCAGGGCGCCGGCGAAGACCGCCGCGCCCACCCAGTGGTTCTCGCGGAAGGCGCGGAAACAGCCGTCGCGCGAGCGGTCGCGGATCAGCGTCCAGTGCCACAGCGCCTGTGCGGCGGCGACCGCGATGCCGGCGAGGAACAGCGCACCCAGCCCCGCTTGCAGGCCCAGCCACGTCCAGACCGCCAGGTAGACCGCGTAGAACGCCATGATCGCCGCCACGTCCCAGCGGCCGAGCGTGATGGCCGAGGTCTTCATGCCGATCTTCAGGTCATCGTCGCGGTCGACCATGGCGTATTCGGTGTCGTAGGCCAGCACCCAGAACAGGTTGCCCAGCAGCAGCCCCCAGGCCAGCAGCGGGATCTCGCCGCGTGTCGCCGCGAAGGCCATCGGAATGCCGAAGCTGAAGGCCACGCCCAGCACGGCCTGCGGCATCGACACGAAGCGCTTGGCGTAGGGGTAGACCAGCGTCACCGCCAGCGCACCGAAGGACCAGGCGATCGTCAGCGCATTGGTGGTCAGCACCAGCGCAAACGCGGCCAGGGCGAGCGCGGCGCCCACCGCCAGCGCTTCCTTGACCGACACCGCACCGCTGGTGACCGGGCGCTGCGCGGTGCGCTTGACGTGGCGGTCGAAGTCGCGGTCGGCCACGTCGTTGATGCAGCAGCCGGCGCTGCGCATCAGGATGGTGCCGAGCGTGAACACGGCCAGCAGGTGCAGCCCCGGAAACCCGTTCGCCGCCAGCCACAGCGCGGTCAGCGTGGGCCACAGCAGCAGCAGCCAGCCGGCGGGCCGGCTCCAGCGGATCAGGTCGAGGTAGAGGGCGAGCCGGTCGGCGGGGCGGGAGGCGGTGGCATTCATGGCCGCGATTGTCTCGCGTCACCGCACCGCGTTCCCCGGTTCAGAGCATGGTCTCGGGCAGCGAGGGCATCAGATCGGCGGTGCGGGTGTCCTCGAGTTCCAGCTCGCGCGGGCGCTGCGGCCGGTCGCGCTCGCGCCACTTGAGGACGAACTCCAGCACCTGGTCGGCCGGCATCGGGCGCGAGGCGAAGTAGCCCTGCACCATGTTGCAGCCCTCGGCCTCCAGCACATTGACCTGCAGCGGCTCCTCCACGCCCTCGGCCACGGTCGACATGCGCAGCGACTTGGCCAGCGCCAGGATGTTGCGCACGATGGAGCGCGCGTCCCGGCTGATGAGCAACTCGCGCACGAAGGCGCGGTCGATCTTCAGCGTGTCGAAGGGGAAGCGGCGCAGGTAGGCCAGCGAGGAGTAGCCGGTGCCGAAGTCGTCCAGCGCGATCTGCACGCCCAGCCGGCGCAGCGCGTGCAGCCGCTCCACCGTGCCGCGGTTGTCGTTGATGAAGACCGATTCGGTGATCTCCAGCTCCAGACGGCCCGGCGCGAGACCGCTGGTCCGCAGCGCACGCTGCACGGCCTCGGGCAGGTTGTGCGTCATGACCTGCACCGGCGAGATGTTGACCGCCACCTGCAGCGGATCCGGCCAGCGCGCCGCCTGGCAGCAGGCCTCGGTCAGCGCCCATTCGCCCATCGGCAGGATCAGGCCGCTTTCCTCGGCCACCGGGATGAATTCGGCGGGCGTGATCGCGCCGTGTTCCGGGTGGTTCCAGCGCAGCAGGGCCTCGAAGCCGATGACTTCCCAGTCGTGCAGGCTGACCTTGGGCTGGTAGTGCAGCGAGAGCTGTTTCTTCTCCATCGCCTCGCGCAGGTCGCGCTCCAGCACCAGCCGGCGGCGGATCTGCTCGCCGAGCCGGGCGACGAAGAAACGCATCGAGCCGGTGGCATAGGCCTTGGCATCGTAGAGCGCCAGGTCGCCGTTCTGCATCATCTCGTCGACCGTCGTGCCGTCCTGCGGGAAGCGCGCGATGCCGATGCTCACCCGCACCGGCACGGCCGCCCCCATCACTTCGCAAGGCGCACGCATGGCGTCCACGATGCGCTGGGCGGTGGTGCCGATCTCGGCATCTTCGCGCACCGAACGCAGCAGCACGGCGAACTCGTCGCCGCCCAGTCGCGCCACGACATTGCTGCGCCCGACGACTTCCTTCAGGCGGCGGGATACCTCGACCAGCAGCGCGTCGCCCGTGGCGTGGCCGAGGGTGTCGTTGACGTTCTTGAAGCCGTCCAGGTCCAGGCACATCACGGCGCCCTGGCTGAGGCGCGTGCGGCTGTTCTGCAAGGCGCCTTCGAGCAGCACGCGGAAGTGCGCTCGGTTGGTCAGGCCGGTGAGGGTGTCGTAGTGCGCCAGCCAGGCCAGGCGGCGGTCGGCGATGCGCGCCTGGGTCACGTCACGGGCCACGCCGCGCCAGCCGATGGCGCTGCCGCGTTCGTCCACCAGCGGCTTGGCGGTCATCGACCACCAGCGCTGCTTGCCCTGGATGACCATCGGCAGCAGCACGTCGCGGAACGGGTGGCCCTGGGTGAGCCGCTCGTGCAGGGTGTTGGCGGATTCGCGGTCGGCCTCGCTGAGCTTCTTCTGCAGATCGGCCAGCAGCGCGAGCAGCGAATGGTCGTTGAGGTCTTCCACCGTCAGGCCCAGCGCACCCGCGAACTGCTTGGAGACATGCTTGAGGCGGCCGGCCGAGTCGATTTCCCACAGCACGTCGCTGCCGTGTTCCTCGAAGTCGCGCAGCAGCAGGCCGATGAGCTGGTTCTGGTGCTCGGCCTTGACCTCGGCGCTCACCCGTGCCTGCAGATTGCGGCGCACCCCCCGCGAGGCACCGACGGCCAGCCCCGCCAGCACCAGCCACTGCACCACCCCGTAGGTCTGGAGGCCGGAGCCCCAGCCGACGTAGCTGGCCAGCGTGCCCAGGCTCAGCGCGCCGGTGAAGGCGTACATGGCCCGCGGCATCGACAGCAGCGTGAAGGTGCCGGCGCTCAGCATCGCGACCATCGACAGGCCGATGGTGAGCTGGTGGGCGGGTTGTCCGTCGAAGGCCAGCGAGACCGGTGCCAGGCTCCAGACCGCGCCGATGAGTGCCGCATGCAGGTCGTAGCTGGTGATGCGCCGGGTCGAGACCGACGTGACCCGCTGCCGGCGGTGGCTGAACCAGAACTGCAGCTGTGCCAGCGTGAGTGCCACGATCCCCGTCAGCCACACCAGCAGCAGTGTCTGCGGGATCCGGGCGGATGCGCTGAAGCTCAGCAGCAGCGCGTTCACCAGCGACATGCCGGCCATCCATGGCAGCGTGCGCAGAACCGCCGCATGCTGGCGCAGCCGCACCCGCGCATCGACGGCAGCCTCGGAAGACTGGACCGAACTCCGCCGATCGGTCCGGCGGCGCTCCGCCTCGCGACGCCGCAGCGCCGTCGAGGAGGATCGGTTCGTTTTCGGGGAGGAGGGCATCGGGAAACTCGCAACCGGACATGACGGACCATGTCCCCATTGCAGGTTTCGGCATCGATGCCGTCAGCTTGAGCCGGTGATGCGCTTCGTCGGCCCGGAATGCGCCCGCCGGCTCAGTCGGTCACGCGGCGTACCCCCGGCAAGGGACACTGGTAAACGGCATTGCGCAGCGCCGCGATCGCCTCGTAGCGCGTGAAGGAGCGCCGCCAGGCCAGCACCACCCGGCGGGTCGGCACCGGGTCGCTGAACGGGATGTAGCGCAGCAGCGAGGGGTGGTCCGGCGTGCCGTGGTCCGCCGGCACCGACAGTTGCGGCACCACGGTGATGCCCATCCCCGAGGCCACCATGTGCTTGATGGTCTCCAGCGACGAGCCCTCGAAGCTCTTGCGGATGCCTTCGGTGTCGCTGGAGAAACGGGCGAATTCGGGACAGACCTCCAGCACATGGTCGCGGAAGCAGTGGCCGGTGCCGAGCAGGAGCATCGTCTGCTGCTTGAGTTCGGCCGAGGAGATCGAGGCCCGCGAGGCCAGCGGATGGTGCCGCGGCACGGCCACCATGAAGGGCTCGTCGTAGAGCGGGGCGATGGCCAGCCCGGTGTCGGGGAAGGGCTCGGCCAGGATGGTGCAGTCCAGTTCGCCCGTGCGCAGCATTTCCAGCAGCCGCACGGTGAAGTTCTCGTGCAGCATCAGCGGCATCTGCGGCACGTGGTCGATGGCGTTGCGCACCAGATCGGGCAGCAGGTAGGGACCGATGGTGTAGATCACGCCCAACCGCAGCGGCCCGGCCAGCGGATCCTTGCCGCGGCGCGCGATTTCCTTGATGGACGCTGCACTTTCCAGCGTCGCCTGGGCCTGGCGGATGATCTCCTCGCCCAGCGGCGTGACGCTGACCTCGCTGCCGCCGCGTTCGAAGAGCTTGACCTCCAGCTCCTCCTCCAGCTTCTTGATGGCCACCGACAGCGTGGGCTGGGACACGAAGCAGGCCTCGGCGGCCCGGCCGAAGTGCCGTTCGCGTGCCACGGCCACGATGTAACGCAGTTCGGTGAGGGTCATCGCTGGTCCCGGAACGCGCGGCAACGGCGCCGCATGCCCGGATTGTGCTCAAAACGGATGGCAGTGTCATGGTGACAGTCCGGATGACAGCAGCGCGGGCGGGCCGGAGAATGTGGTGTCAGGGCATCGACCGAATTTCGGCCATTCCGAAAACGGTCCGCCTGTCATTGATGCGAATCTATAATTCGCGGCGTTTTTGCTTGATCGACATCAACACCACCATATGAGCAAACAGATAATAGCCACGGTCGCTTTCGCACTCGCAGCCGGTGTGTCTTCCGTGCATGCTCAGGACAACCCGGCGGGCGATCCAGTCAACGGGCAGAAGAAGGCCGCCATGTGCATCGGCTGCCACGGCATCCCGGGCTACCGGGCCAGCTTCCCCGAAATCCACCAGGTGCCGATGATCTCGGGCCAGGGCGCGAAGTACATCGTGTCGGCGCTCAACGCCTACAAGAAGGGCGAGCGCAAGCACCCGACGATGCGCGGCATCGCCATCTCGCTGTCGGACCAGGACATGGCCGATGTGGCGGCGTTCTACGCCAGCCACCAGGCGCCGGCTTCGACGGCGGTTGCTCCTGCACCGAGCGCGGCCGTGGCCGAGCTGCTCAAGAAGGGCAACTGCGCGTCCTGCCACGGCGAAGGCCTGAACAAGCCGATCGACGGGACCTACCCCAAGCTGGCTGGTCAGCACGCGGACTACCTGTACGTGGCGCTCAAGGCCTACAAGACCGAGAACAACGCCAACGTCGGTCGCGGCAACGCGATCATGGGCGGCATGGCCAAGCCGTTCTCCAACGCCGAACTGCAGTCGATGGCCAGCTACATCGGCTCGCTGCCGAGCGACCTGCAGGTCGTTCCGAACGCCAAGTTCCGCTGAACGGTCTGTCCCGGTGGCTCACCGCCCGCGTGGTGACCACCGCGCCAGCAGCAAGGCGTTGCTGATCACGCTGACACTGCTGGCGGCCATCGCGGCACCTGCCACCACCGGGCTCAGCAGGCCGAATGCCGCCAGCGGAATGCCCACCACGTTGTAGGCAAACGCCCAGAACAGGTTCTGGCGGATCTTGGCCGTCGTGCGGCGCGAAATGTCGATGGCTTCCGCCACCGCACGGGGGTCACCACGCATCAGCGTGATGCCGGCTGCGTGCATGGCCACGTCGGTGCCCGTGCCGTCGCTGTGCGTGATGGCCATGCCGACATCGGCCGCGGCCAGCGCCGGAGCGTCGTTCAGGCCGTCGCCTACCATCGCCACCCGGGTGCCATCGGCCCGCAAGGCGGCGATGACGCCGGCCTTGTCGCCCGGCAGCACCTCGGCGCGCACTTCGTCGATGCCGAGTTCCCGGCCCACGGCGCCTGCCGCATCGCGGTTGTCGCCGCTGACCAGCAGCGTGCGCACGCCCAGCGCGTGCAACTGCGCGATCGCTTCGCGGGCGCCGGGCTTGACCGTGTCACCGAAGGCCAGCAGCCCGAGCAGCATGGGCTGACCGGTGGCGCTGTCCGCGGGAACCTGTGCCAGCCAGGCCAGGGTCTGACCTTGTGACTGCCACTGGTCGGCCGTGCCCTGTAGCGGTGCGACCGGCACACCCAGTTCATCCATCCAGCGCCGGCTGCCCAGCCGCAGCGCACGGCTCTGCACCATGCCCATCACGCCGCGGCCAGCCTGCGCGGACATCTGCTCGGCGGTCGCGATGGTCCGGCCGGCAGCCGCTGCAACGACGGCGCGGGCCAGGGGATGCTCGCTGCCCGACTGCAGTGCCGCCGCCCAGGCGAGCACGTCCTCGTCCGACTGGCCCGGCGCCGCCACATGGCCGACCAGCGCCGGCTTGCCGGCCGTGAGCGTGCCGGTCTTGTCGAAGGCGACGATGCGCACGGCGTGGGCGAGTTCGAGCGCCTGCGCGTCCTTGATGAGGATGCCGTGGCGCGCCGCCGCGCCGGTGCCGACCATGATCGCCGCCGGCGTGGCCAGCCCCAGCGCGCACGGACAGGCAATCACCAGCACCGCCACTGCCCGCAGCACGGCCATCGTCCAGTCGCCGCTTGTCAGGCCCCAGCCCAGCAGCGTGATGACGGCGATCACGACTACCGCCGGCACGAATACCGCGCTCACCTGGTCGACCAGCCGCTGGATCGGCGCCTTCTTCGCCTGCGCCGACTCGACCAGCCGCACGATGCGCGACAGCGTGGTCTCGGCGCCGATGGCCAGCGTGCGCACGACCAGCCGGCCTTCGCCATTGACGGCGCCACCCGTCACGCGCTGCCCGGGTTCGCGGGCCACCGGCAGGCTCTCGCCGGTCAGCAGCGATTCATCGACATGGCTCGCGCCTTCGAGCACCTCGCCGTCGACCGGGATGCGCTCGCCGGGCCGCACCACCACCCGGTCGCCGACCCGCAGCCGGCCGAGCGGCCGGTCGGCTTCGGTGCCGTCGGGGCCGATCACGTGGGCCGACGCCGGCGTCAGCGCCTGCAGCGCGCGGATGGCGTCCACCGTGCGGTGCTTGGCGCGCGACTCCAGCCACTTGCCCAGCATCACCAGCGTGACGACCACGGCGGCACTCTCGAAGTACAGGTGCGGCATCCCGGAGGTGTCGCTCAGCAGCAGCCACACCGACAGCGCATAGGCCGCGCTCGTGCCCAGCGCGACCAGCAGGTCCATGTTGCCGCTGCCACTGCGCAGCGCGGCCCAGCCGGCGCGGTAGAAGCGCGCGCCGAGCCAGAACTGCACGGGCGTGGCCAGCACCCATTGCAGCCAGCCCGGCAGCATCCAGTGCCCGCCGAAGAGTTCCGCCAGCATCGGCAGCACCAGCGGCGCCGACAGCAGCGCCGCGATCGCCACGCGGCGGCCTTCACCCAGCCAGGGCTCGGCGACGACGGGGGGCGGCGCACCCTCCGCGACCTCGTCCGGCACGCTGAAGCCCGTGCGCTTCACGGCCGCCTGCAGTGCCTCGCGGGTGGCGGTGTCGGCGCGGGCCACGACGTGGGCCTGCTCGATCGCCAGATTCACCTCCGCCTCGACCACGCCCGGCACCTTCTTCAGTGCCTTCTCGACCCGCGCCACGCACGAGGCGCAGGTCATGCCGTCGATGGGCAAGGTCCATTCGCACAGGGCGGGATCGGCGGGATGGGCCGGGTCGGCGGTGGTGACGGAGGTGTCCATGGCGGGACTGTGCCCGTATTCCCTCGCCCCGTCTTGATGCCAGTCAAGACCGCCTGTGCGGGAACATTGCACGGACGATCCGCCTACACTGCCCCCATCGCTGTTTGAAGGAGCCTGCCCCATGTCCACCGTCCGTTCGCTGTTGCCCACCGTCGCTGCTGCCGTGCTGGCCGCCGCGCTGGGCTTGCCTGCCTCGGCCCAGACGCTGCGCTGGGCGACCCAGGGTGATCCGCAGACCATGGACCCGCACTCGCAGAACGAGTCGCTGACCAACCAGATGAACGCCCAGGTCCACGAGACCCTGGTCGGCCGCGACAAGCAGCTCGGCATCGTTCCGCAGCTCGCCACCGAGTGGCAGCAGACCGGGCCGCTGACGTGGCGCTTCAAGCTGCGGCCGAACGTGAAGTTCCACGACGGCTCGCCCTTCACCGCGGACGATGTGGTCTTCTCCATCCTGCGCGCCCGCGAGCCCAGTTCCAACCTGATCGCCTACGCCAACCAGGTCGGCGAGCCGCGCAAGATCGATGCACTGACGGTGGAGTTCCGCCTCGCCGAGCCGAACCCGGTCTTCCTGCAGCACATGAACACGCTCTTCATCATGAGCAAGGCCTGGGCCGAGAAGCACCGGGTCACCAAGCCACAGGACTTCAAGAACAAGGAAGAAAGCTTCGCGGCGATGAATGCCAACGGCACCGGCCCCTTCGTCCTTGTCAGCCGCCAGCCCGACATCAAGACCACCTACAAGCGCAACCCGGCGTGGTGGGGCAAGTTCGAGGGCAATCTGCAGGAGGTCGTCTACACCCCGATCAAGAGCGACGCGACCCGGCTCGCCGCGCTGGTCTCGGGCGAGGTGGACTTCGTGCTGGACCCGGCGCCCCGCGATGTGGCGCGTCTGAAGAGCACGGCCGGCGTCAAGGTGGTCGAGGGCGTGGAGAACCGCGTGCTCTTCATCGGCATGGACCAGGCGCGCGACAAGCTGCTCTACGGCCAGGTGCCGGGTGATACCAATCCGTTCAAGGACGTGCGCGTGCGCCGCGCGCTCTACCAGGCGATCGACATCGAGGCGATCAAGACCAAGCTGATGAACGGGCAGGCGATCCCGACCGGCGCCGTGGTGCCGAGCCCGCTGGGCAGCCTGAACGATCCGGAGATCGAGCGCCGCCTGCCGTTCGACCTGGCCGCTGCCCGCAAGCTGATGGCGGATGCGGGCTACGCCGACGGCTTCGAGGTCGGCATGGACTGCCCGAACAACCGCTACGTCAACGATGAAGAACTCTGCGTCGCGCTGGCGGGCATGTGGTCGCAGCTCAAGGTCAAGGTGCGGGTCAACGCCATGCCGCGCGCGACCTATTTCCCCAAGCTGCAGAAGCTGGACACGAGCCTCTACCTGCTCGGCTGGGGCGGCTCGATCACCGACCCTGAAACCACCTTCACCCCGATCTACCGCCGCCGCGCCGACAAGGGCGTGGGCGACTGGAACTTCGGCAACGTGAAGAACGACAAGCTTGACGCGCTGGCCGCGGCCTCCAGCAAGGAAGCCGATGTGGGCAAGCGCCAGGCCCTGATCCGGCAGGTCTTCGCCGAGCACAACGCGCAGGTCCACCACATCCCGCTGCACCGCCAGTTCGTGCCCTGGGCGGCGCGGCAGAACGTGACCGTGGTGCACCGCGCGGACAACTGGCTGGAATGGCAGTGGGTGAGCGTGGCACCGCGCTGATGCAGCGGGGAGGGCGCTGAACGCGCCCAAG
This sequence comes from Sphaerotilus montanus, assembly GCF_013410775.1. NCBI lineage: Bacteria > Pseudomonadati > Pseudomonadota > Betaproteobacteria > Burkholderiales > Sphaerotilaceae > Sphaerotilus > Sphaerotilus montanus. The sequence goes on from NZ_JACCFH010000001.1 coordinate 3,297,780, forward strand.
ATCGGATCAAGGCGGCCTCTGGCCGCCTTTTTCCTGCTTGACGCGTCCAGGGTTGTGGGTGGGGGCTGCCTGGGGGGAATACGCCGAGAAAGGGCGCGCTTATCGGTCTCCAGTTCCGGACCTCGGGCGGAAGAATGGCGGCGAACCCCTTCCTCCGACGCCCCCTTTCCAGAGTCCTCCTTCCGATGTCCGGCGACAGTTCCCAAGACAAGCAACTACCCGCCACCGAGCAGCGCCTGAAGAAGGCGCGTGCCGAAGGCCAGGTGGTGCGCTCGCGGGACCTCGGGCATTTCGTGGTGGTGGCGGCCTGCCTGGGCGTGATCTCGTCGGTGGCGCCTTCGGTCACGCAGCGCCTGCGCGACCTGCTGGCCGCGGCCTTGCGCTTCGACGCGGCGACGGTGGCCAGCCCGGCCTTCATGGCCGAGCGGCTGTCCTCGGTGGTGCCCGATCTGCTGCTGCTCAGCCTGTTCCTGGGCAGCGTGGTCTGTGTCGTGTCGGTGGTCGCTTCCATGGTGTCGGGTGGCTGGGTGTTCACGATGAAGGTGATGGCGCCGAACTTCGGCAAGCTCAACCCGCTCACGGGCCTGGTCAATCTGTTCTCCAAGGACAAGCTGAGCGACACGCTCAAGTCCTGCGTGCTGGCGCTGCTGCTGGCGGTGGTGGGGGCGCTGTGGATGTGGGGGCACCGGGATGATTTCGTGCGCAGCCAGTCGGTCGAGCTGAGCGCGGCGTTCAACGAGGCGGGCAGCCAGATCCTGTCCGGCCTGTGGCAGCTGGTGCTGGTGCTGGCGCTGTTCGCGGTGATCGACCTGCCGCTGCAGCGCTTCCTGCACGCCTCGAAGCTCAAGATGAGCCACCAGGACGTCAAGGACGAACACAAGCAGCAGGAGGGCAACCCGGAGATCAAGGGCCGCCTGCGCCAGCGCATGCGCGAGGCCTCGCGCCGCCGGATGATGGCCGCGGTGCCGACGGCCGACCTGGTCGTGATGAACCCGACCCACTATGCCGTGGCCATCCAGTACAGCGAGGACGGCGGCGGCGCGCCCAAGGTCGTCGCCAAGGGCACGGACCAGGTGGCGATGAAGATCCGCGAACTGGCGACCGCCTCGCGGGTGCCGGTGCTGGAAGCGCCGCCGCTGGCCCGTGCGCTCTACGCCACGACCGAACTGGACCGCGAGATCCCCGTGGCGCTCTACAGCGCCGTGGCGCAGGTGCTGGCCCACGTGTTCCGCCTGCGCGAGGCGATGGCCGGCCGTGCCCCCTACCCGAATTCGCTGGATCTGGTCCCCGTGCCGCCGGAGCTTGATCCGGCCGATCCCCGCCACAACCGGCATGTCGCCCGCAAGGGCGGCGCCTCCGCGCCCACGCCATGAACGCCCAGCTCCAGAACCTGCAGCGCCTCTTCGGCGCCAATTCGGCCCTGATCCAGGGCATGGCCGCCCCGGTGATGATCATCATGGTCCTGGCCATGATGGTGCTGCCGCTGCCCACCTTCCTGCTGGACCTGCTGTTCACCTTCAACATCGCCACGGCGCTGATGGTGATGGTGGTGGCCTCCTACATGGTGCGGCCGCTGGACTTCGCGGCCTTCCCGTCGGTGCTGCTGCTGACGACGCTGATGCGGCTGTCGCTGAACGTGGCGTCGAGCCGGGTCGTGCTGCTCGAAGGCCACACCGGCCCGGGGGCGGCCGGTGCGGTGATCGAGTCCTTCGGGCACTTCCTGATCGGCGGCAACTTCGCGGTCGGCTTCATCGTCTTCGCGATCCTGGTGGTCATCAACTTCGTCGTGGTGACCAAGGGGGCCGAGCGGATCGCCGAGGTCGGTGCGCGCTTCACGCTGGACGCCATGCCCGGCAAGCAGATGGCGATCGACGCCGACCTGAACGCCGGCCTGATCGACGAGAAGGAGGCCAAGCGCCGCCGCATCGAGGTCGGCAACGAGGCGGAGTTCTTCGGCTCGATGGACGGTGCGTCCAAGTTCGTGCGCGGCGACGCCATCGCCGGCATCCTGATCCTGGTCATCAACATCATCGGCGGCTTCATCATCGGCGTGGCGCAGCACGATCTGACGGCATCGGCCGCGGCGAGCACCTACGTGCTGCTGGCGGTGGGCGACGCGCTGGTGGCGCAGATCCCCAGCCTGCTGATCTCGGTGGCGGCGGCCATGGTGGTGTCCCGCGTGGGCAAGGAGCAGGACGTCGGCACCCAGATCATCGGCCAGATGTTCCGCACGCCGCAGGCCGTGGGCATGACGGCAGCGGTCATCGGCATGCTGGGCCTGGTGCCGGGCATGCCGCACCTGGTGTTCCTGTCGGTGGCGGGCGGGCTGGGCTATCTGGCCTACACCATGCGGGGCCGCGGTGCGGTGCTGGCGGCGGCCGAGGCGGCCAGTCTCGCGGATGCGGAGGCCCCGGCCAGCCGTGCGCTCGGCGACGAGGCCAGCTGGGACGACCTGCAGCCGGTCGACACGCTCGGCATGGAGGTCGGCTACCGCCTGATCGCGCTGGTGGACAAGGAGCGGGGCGGCGATCTGCTCAACCGCATCAAGGGCGTGCGCAAGAAGTTTGCGCAGGAGGTGGGGTTCCTGCCGCCTTCCGTGCACATCCGCGACAACCTCGAACTCAAGCCCAGCATGTACCGCCTGACGCTGCGCGGGGCCGTCATGGGCGAGGGCGAGGCCTATCCGGGCATGTTCCTGGCCATCAATCCCGGCAATGTGCAGCTGGCCCTGCAGGGCCAGACCACCGTCGATCCGGCCTTCGGGTTGCCCGCGGTGTGGGTGGACGAGCGCCAGCGAGAAACCGCCCAAATGGCCGGGTACACCGTTGTTGATTCCTCGACCGTCGTGGCGACCCATCTTTCACACTTGATGCAACAACACGCGGCCCGTTTGCTGGGCCGCACCGAAACCCAGGCGCTGGTCGAGCACGTGACCAAGCTGGCACCCAAACTCATCGAAGACGTGATCCCCAAGATGATTGGCATCGTCCCTCTGCAGAAAATCCTCCAGTCGCTGCTGGAAGAAGGCGTGCACATCCGCGACATGCGCTCGATCGTCGAATCGCTGGCCGAACAGTCGGCCGCTGGCGTGACCGATCCGGTCGAGCTGTCCCGCCGTCTGCGGGTGGCCCTGGCGCCGGCCATCGTGCAGCAGATCTACGGCACGCAGCGCGAGCTGGACGTGATCGCGCTGGAGCCCGAGCTGGAGCGGCTGCTGACGCAGGCGCTGACTGCGGTGAACGGTCCCGTGCTCGATCCGAGCGTCGCCGACCAGCTCAGCCGCGGTGCCTTCGACGCGGCCCGTCGCCAGGAAGACCTCGGGCAGGCCGCCTGCCTGCTGGTCCCAGACCCCCTGCGCCCGTCCCTGTCCCGCCTGCTGCGCCGTGCCGCGCCACGCCTGAAGGTGCTGGCGCACAGCGAAATACCTGACACCCACTCGATCCGCATCGGTTCGATCATCGGAGCACACTCATGAATGTGAAGCGCTTTTTCGGGCGCAACTCGCGCGAAGCGATGCAGAAAGTGCGTCAGACCTTCGGCGACAATGCGGTGATCCTGTCGACCAAGCCCAGCAGCGATGGGGTCGAAGTCGTGGCGATGCCCTCCGAAAGCATCGACGCCCTGGACCGGCACGATGCGCCTGCGGCCCCCGCAGCTCCTGCAGCTCCCCTGGCGCCTGCTCCCCAGGCCGCTGCCAGAACAGCGCCCCGTTCGATGGTCGCGCCCGCCGCACCGAAGGCGCCGGCCCCGGCACCCGCCCGTGCCGCTCCCGTGCCCGTGCCCGCAGCGCCAGAACCGTCGGCCACGCCGGTGCAGGAGGACGTGGGCACGCTGGCCATGAGCACGCTGTCGTTCCAGGACTATGTCCGCGAGCGCATGCTCAAGAAGCGCAAGGCCGAGCTGAGTGCCCGTGACGGGACCAGTGCCCCCGAGCCCGAACCCGATTCCCGCACGCCAGCGGTCCGCCCCGAGGCCCGCAACGACCAGCGGCGTGCGCCACTGACCGGGCGTGCCGCTTCTGCGGCCGAGCCCACCTATGGCGACTGGTCGTTGCCACCCGACAGTGGCCGCACCGAAGCGTCTGCGCCAGTTGCCGCGGCCGCGGACGAAGCGTCGATCCGTCCGTTCCTGCTGAATCCCTCGGCGCCGGCCAAGGCGACCCTGCCGACCGCCAGCCGGGCGACTGCGGTCGAGAGCCCGGCTGCGCGTGCGGCCCCGGCAGCGCCAGCGGACGACGGCTTCGATGACGAGCCCGACCTCACCTCGTCCCCCTCGGCGGATGCGGACATGCTGGCCGAGATCCGCTCGATGAAGAGCCTGATCGAGGAGCGTTTCACCATGATGGCGTTCATGGACCGGCTGCAGAAGAGTCCGCGCCAGGTCCAGCTGAGCACCCGCCTGCTGGAGTGCGGCTTCTCGCCAGCGCTGGTGCGCGAAATCGTCGATGGCATGCCGGCGGAAGAAGGCGACGAGCTGGGCGCTGTCACCGACGTGCTGCAGCGCAACCTGCTCACCAGCGAGGACGAGGCCGATCTGGAAGACGAGGGCGGCGTCTACGCGCTGATCGGATCGACCGGGGTCGGCAAGACCACCTCCACCGCCAAGCTCGCCACGGCCTTTGCCACCCGCCACGGCCCGTCGCAGCTGGGTCTGATCACGCTGGATGCCTACCGCGTCGGCGCCCACGAGCAGCTGCGTGCCTATGGCCGCATCCTCGGCGTGCCGGTCCACACGGCACACGACCGCGCGGCGATGGAGGACCTGCTCGACCTGCTCTCCGGCAAGAAGATGGTGCTCATCGACACCGCGGGCCTGGCCCAGCGCGATGCCCGCACCCGTGACCTGCTGGACATGCTGACCCACCGCAGCATCAACCGTGTGCTGGTGGTCAACGCCGCACAGCAGGCCGAGACGATCGAGGACGTGATCACCGCCTACAAGGCGAGCCAGGCCAAGGGCATCATCCTGTCGAAGCTCGACGAGGCGGTGAAGCTCGGACCGGCACTGGACGCCATGATCCGCCACCGGCTCAAGGTGCTGGCCGTCTCCACCGGTCAGCGCGTGCCGGAAGACTGGCACCACCTGAACAGCCAGACGCTGGTCCAGCGCGCCCTGCGCGGCAGCGCTTCCCAGGCCTGGCGCATGAGCCCCGGCGACGTGAGCATGACCTTCGCGCGCTCCGGCACGGCGACGGGCACGGTGCTGCGTCGCAGTGGCTACACCTCGCGAGAACTGGGCGCATGAGCCCGGACCGGCCGACGGAGTCGCTGATGGCATTTCCTTCTGATGGACGTCGTGCTCAACCTGGTGACCAGGCCGATGGACTGCGTCGCCTGTTCTCGACCCGGACCGTGCGCTTCATTCCCGTGGTGTCGAATCCGTTCGTCGCGCACGAGGGGGTGCTGATCCGCCAGATCTGTGCTGCGCTGGATCAGCTCGGTCTCTACACGCTGGTGGTCGATGTCTGCGACCCCCGCCCCGGTGTCCGTGACACCCTGCGACAGAAGGCTGATCTGCCCGACCAGGGCCTGGATCTGTCCGACCGCCTCCAGGTGCTGACCGACCGCACCGCGAGTCTGACGGCCCGCGGACTGCCCGCACGCTGGAGCGATGCCAGCGGCTCCACCCAGGCCTTCCTGCAGGCGCTGATCGATGCGGCACCACTGTCCCAGGCGGTGGTCGTGCACGGTTCTGCGAGCGAGCTGGCCCGGATGTTCGGGCGCGGCGAGCTGCAGCTGAGCCGGCCACGGCCCATCGTCATCTGCGACGAGCAGCCCGATTCGATGACACATGCCTATGCCGCCCTGAAAGTGCTGTCCCAGCGCGTGGACTGGCTGTCGCACGACCTGCTGGTGAGTGCGGCGACTGGCTCGGCCGGCATCCGGCTGGTCAAGGACCGGCTGGCCCAGTGTGCGGCGCTGTTCTTCGGCGGGGTCCGCCACGATTCGGTCGACATCGATCCGCGTACCGTGGCACTGCCGGCGATGGCCCCGGCCTCGCTCATGGCCTTCATGGAGGCCTCCATGGGCGCAGCGGCGGCGTTTGTCCTGCCCGAGATGGGGCGCCGTGGACCGGCGCTGGTGACGTCGTCACCCCTTTTGCAGCCGATGGTCTGAACCGATCCGGAGCCACCTGATGTACACCTCCAAGGGCCAACTCGAAGCCAACAAGATGCTGGAACAATACAGCTCGCTGGTTCGGCGTCTGGCGCACCAGATGATTGCCCGGCTGCCGGCCAATGTCGAACTGGACGATCTGATCCAGGTCGGCATGATCGGCTTGACCGATGCCCTCACGCGCTTCGACGTGAAGCAGGGGGTCCAGTTCGAGACCTTCGCGACACAGCGCATCCGCGGGGCCATGCTGGACGAGTTGCGAGGCGGCGACTGGATGAGCCGCAGCAACCGCAAGCACCAGCGCGACATCGAGGCGGCCGTGCACCGGCTGGAACAGCGCCTGGGCCGCGCGCCGCACGAGAGCGAAATCGCGGTCGAGATGGGCCTGTCGCTCACGGATTACCAGGACCTGCTGAACCGCGTGCGCGGCACGCAGCTGGTCTACCTTGAGGACATGAGCGGCGACGAAGGCGAGAGCGACTACCTCGATCGCCATGTTGTCGACAGCGATGCCGATCCGCTGGCCCGGCTCAACGACCGGCGCATGCGCGAGGCCCTGGTGGAGGCGATCAAGCACCTGCCGGAGCGTGAGCAGTACGTGATGAGCATGTACTACGAAGAGGACATGAATCTCAAGGAAATCGCGGCCGTCCTGGGGGTCACCGAGTCCCGTGTCTGCCAGCTGCACAGCCAGTCCATCGCCCGCCTGCGTGCCAAGCTGCGCACCTGGTAATTCGTGTCAAGGAACCCGCCATGCTGAACCTGCTCCGATCTCGAGGGCCTGCCGCAGTGACACCGGTGGTCGATGCCGGCCCTGCGGCGACCAGCCCGTCCGATGTCGTTCAGCGGCTGTCACGGCAGGTCTCGCACATCGGCCGCGATGCCGCGGAGACCCGCGGCGTGATCGAGGACACGCAGAAGATTGTCACGGCCCAGCTGGAGGCGATGACCCACCTGAACGTCGATCTGGCCCGGGTCCAGCAGACCCAGCAAGCCATCGGCGAAGCCACGCAGGAGAGCCGCGATGCGGTGGTCCGTGCCCGGCAGCAGGTCGAGCAGGTCGCCCGCGAAGTCACGGGCATCGTCGAGGTGCTGCACCAGGTGGCCAGCGCTGCTGGCGACATCGGCCAGATCGCGCTGCAGACCCGGCTGGTCGCCTTCAACGCCTCGGTCGAGGCCAAGCGGGCCGGGGAAGCGGGCCGTGGTTTCGGCGTGGTGGCCGATGCCGTGAAGGATCTGGCGGGACGTGTCGAGTCGTCTTCCCGCACCATCATGAGCACGCTGGACGATCTTGATCGCCGCATCGAGGCGTTTTCTCGCGACATCCGCATCGATCCCCAGGCCGACCGGCAAGGCCAGATCCACCGGGCCTTCGCCGATGTGGAGACCGCGGTGCACCGCATCGACGGTGCGGCAGAAGCCAGCCGTTCGATCGCCCAGGAGGTGATCGACAGGACCGAGACGCTGGGCAAGGAGATCCAGGGCGCGATCGGCGGGCTCGACACGGCCATGCATTGCAGCGACCGTTTCCTCTCGGTCTCGGAGCGCCTCATCGACGAGCTGGCCGGCTGCGGGGTCGAGACCGAGGACACGCCGCTGATCCGCTCGGCCCAGGCTGCTGCGCAGCGCATCACGGGCATGCTGGACAAGGCGCTGGCGGCCGGGCAGATCGATCTGCCGGCGTTGTTCGACGAGCAGTACCAGCCGATCGCGCAGACGGCTCCCCCCCAGTTCCTGACCCGGTTCGTGCCGCTGGCCGATCGGCTGTTCCCCGAGGTGCAGGAGCAGGTGCTGTCTGCGGGCGACAAGGTCGCCTACTGCATCGCGGTGGACCGCAACGGATATGTGGCCACCCACAACCGCATCTACTGTCAGCCGCAACGCCCCGGTGACGTGGTCTGGAACACCGCCAACAGCCGCTTCCGGCGCATCTTCAACGACCGCACCGGACTGGCCTCGGCCCGCAACCGCCGACCGTTCCTCGTGCAGACCTACCGCCGTGACATGGGCGGCGGCAACTTCGTGCTGCTCAAGGAAGTGGCGGCACCGATCGTGATCCAGGGCCGCCACTGGGGAGCCCTGCGCATCGGCTACCGTTTCTGATCCACCGCTGCGGGCAGACCGTGAAAACGGAAGAGGCCCCTGTCCGGGGCCTCATGTGCTGCAGGGAAGGCACCCGGAGGTGCCTGATCCGGATCAGCGTGCCGACAGCGGCGGCACGTCGCGGGGTGCGGCGCCGACGAACAGCTGGCGCGGACGGCCGATCTTGTACTCGGGGTCGGCGATCATTTCGTTGAGCTGCGCGATCCAGCCGACCGTGCGGGCCAGCGCGAAGATCGCGGTGAACAGCGGCACCGGGATGCCGATGGCGCGCTGCACGATGCCGGAGTAGAAATCGACGTTCGGGTAGAGCTTGCGGGCGACGAAGTAGTCGTCTTCCAGCGCGATCTTCTCGAGTTCCATCGCCAGCTTGAACAGCGGGTCGTTCTGCAGACCGAGCTCGCCCAGCACTTCGTGGCAGGTCTCGCGCATCAGCTTGGCACGCGGATCGTAGTTCTTGTAGACGCGGTGACCGAAGCCCATCAGCTTGACGCCGGAGTTCTTGTCCTTCACCTGGTTCATGAACTCGCCGACCTTGGCCACGCCACCCATCTTCTGGATGTCGCCCAGCATGTTCAGGCAGGCTTCGTTGGCGCCGCCGTGCGACGGGCCCCACAGACAGGCCACGCCCGCGGCGATGGCGGCGAACGGGTTGGTGCCCGACGAGCCGCACAGGCGCACGGTGGAGGTCGAGGCGTTCTGCTCGTGGTCGGCGTGCAGGATGAAGATGCGGTCGAGCGCGCGCTCGATCACCGGGTTCACCTTGTACGTCTCGCACGGCGTGGCGAACATCATCCGCATGAAGTTGCCTGCATAGGACAGGTCGTTCTGCGGGTACATGTAGGGCTGGCCCACCGTGTACTTGTAGGCCATCGCGACCAGCGTCGGCATCTTGGCGATCAGGCGGATCGCGGCGATGTCACGGTGCTGCGGATTGTTGATGTCCGTGCTGTCGTGGTAGAAGGCCGACAGCGCGCCGACCAGACCGGTCAGGATGGCCATCGGGTGCGCGTCACGACGGAAGCCGCGCAGGAAGAACTGCATCTGCTCGTTGACCATCGTGTGGTTGGTCACGCGGCCGTGGAAGTCCGTGCGCTGGTCCGCGTTCGGCAGATCCCCGTACAGCAGCAGGTGGCAGGTGTCGAGGAAGTCGCAGTTGACGGCGAGCTGCTCGATCGGGTAGCCGCGGTACAGCAACTCGCCCTTGTCACCGTCGATGTAGGTGATGGTCGAGTTGCACGACGCCGTCGACAGGAAGCCCGGGTCGTAGGTGAACTTGCCGGTCTGCGCGTAGAGCTTGCGGATGTCGATGACGTCCGGGCCGATCGTTCCCTTGTAGAGCGGCAGGTCCATCGAGGCACTGCCATCGGAGAACGATAGGGTGGCCTTCACGTCGGAGGGGGTCATCATGGCTGTTTCCTCGGTAGGTCAGTAGTGTCTGTATCGGTTCGATCCTGCCCGGATCTCAAGGACGTTGCCGAAGCATGTCCAGCACGGTCCTGACGTCTGGCTGATCCAGATCGCCTTCAGGCTCGCGCCGGCACAACAGCAGGTCCAGCAGGTCGTTATCGGCAAGATCCATCAAAACTTCCAGGCCCCGGGCCTGTCGGACAGTCAGGCTGGATTCATGGCGGGCGAAGAACCGTTCGATGAACAGATCGTTTTCCAGCAGGCCGCGCCGGCAGCGCCAGTGCAGCTTGCTGAGGGCTCGCTCATCAAGCAAAGTGTCCATTGCGCAACTTTCAGTGGTCTGACCAGGGTGCACCGGGATGGCGCACCAGGGAGTCAGACGGCCCGGCGGATCATCAATTCCTTGATCTTGCCGATGGCCTTGGTCGGATTCAGGCCCTTCGGACAGACATCCACACAGTTCATGATCGTGTGGCAGCGGAACAGACGGTACGGGTCTTCCAAGTTGTCCAGGCGGGCGCTGGTGTCCTGGTCGCGGCTGTCGGCGATGAAACGGTAGGCCTGCAGCAGACCGGCCGGGCCGACGAACTTGTCCGGGTTCCACCAGAAGCTCGGGCAGCTGGTCGAGCAGCTCGCGCACAGGATGCACTCGTACAGACCGTTCAGCTCGTCGCGCTCTTCGGGCGACTGCAGACGCTCCTTGTCCGGCGGCGGATCGTCGTTGACCAGATAGGGCTTGATCGAGTTGTACTGCTTGAAGAACTGGGTCATGTCCACGATCAGGTCGCGGATGACCGGCAGTCCCGGCAGCGGCTTCAGGACGACGACGCCCGGCAGGTCACGCATGTTGGTGAGACAAGCCAGACCGTTCTTGCCGTTGATGTTCATCGCGTCCGAGCCGCACACGCCTTCGCGGCACGAACGGCGGAAGCTCAGCGAAGGATCGACCGCCTTGAGCTTGTTCAGGGCGTCCAGCAGCATGCGCTCGTTGCCGTCGAGTTCGACGTCGATCGACTGCATGTAGGGCTTGGCATCCTTGTCGGGGTCGTAGCGGTAGATCTGGAATGTGCGCTTGGCCATGGTGTGTTCTCTTGTCTGCTGACTTCGCTGGGCGTCTTAGAAGGTGCGGACCTTGGGCGGAACCGAATCCACCGTCAGCGGCTTGAGGTTGACAGGCTTGTACGACAGCGAGTTGGTGGCACTGTCCCAGAGGGTGTGCTTCATCCATTCCTTGTCGTTGCGGCCCAGCGGGAACTGCGCGTCATCGGCGCTGCGCTCGTAGTCCTTGACCGTGTGCGCGCCGCGGCATTCCTTGCGGGCCGCGGCCGAGGTCATCGTGGCCTGCGCGGCTTCCATCAGGTTGTCGACTTCCAGCGCTTCGATGCGGGCGGTGTTGAAGACCTTGGACTTGTCCTTCAGCGTGATACGGGCCACACGCTCGCGCAGCGCGTTGATCTTGACGACACCCGCGTCCATGATCTGCTGCGTGCGGAACACGCTGGCGTGCTGCTGCATCGCGGCGCGCATGTCGTTGGCGACGTCCTGCGCGTACTCGCCGGTGGTGCTGCTGTCGAGGCGGGCCAGACGGGCCAGCGAGCGGTCGGCGGCGTCCTTCGGCAGTTCCTTGTGCGACTTCGGCGCCGCCTTGAACGACTCGATGATGTGGTTGCCGGCGGCCTTGCCGAAGACCAGCAGGTCCAGCAGCGAGTTGGTGCCCAGGCGGTTGGCGCCGTGCACCGAGACGCACGAGCATTCGCCCACCGCGTACAGGCCGTTGACGACGGTGTTGACGTTGTTCTTCGTCGTCACGACCTGACCGGTGATGCCGGTCGGGATGCCACCCATCTGGTAATGGATGGTCGGCACCACGGGGATCGGCTCCTTGGTGATGTCGACGTTGGCGAAGTTGTGGCCGATCTCGAACACCGAGGGCAGGCGCTTCAGGATGGTGTCGCCACCCAGGTGGGTCATGTCGAGGTTGATGTAGTCCTTGTTCGGACCGCAGCCGCGACCTTCCTTGATTTCCTGGTCCATGCAGCGCGAGACGAAGTCACGCGGTGCCAGATCCTTCAGCGTCGGGGCATAGCGCTCCATGAAGCGCTCGCCGTTCGAGTTGCGCAGGATCGCGCCTTCGCCGCGGCAGCCTTCGGTCAGCAGCACGCCCGCGCCGGACACGCCGGTCGGGTGGAACTGCCAGAACTCCATGTCCTGCAGCGGGATGCCCGAGCGGGCCGCCATGCCGAGGCCGTCGCCGGTGTTGATGAAGGCATTCGTCGAGGCCTGGAAGATGCGGCCGGCACCACCGGTGGCCAGCAGCACGCTCTTGGCCTCCATGATGTAGACGTCACCGGTTTCCATTTCCAGTGCGGTCACGCCGACCACGTCGCCTTCGGCGTCGCGGATCAGGTCAAGTGCCATCCATTCGACGAAGAACTGGGTGCGCGACTTGACGTTCTGCTGGTAGAGCGTGTGCAGCATCGCGTGACCAGTGCGGTCGGCGGCGGCGCAGGCGCGCTGGACGGGCTTTTCACCATAGTTCGCCGTGTGGCCGCCGAACGGGCGCTGGTAGATGGTGCCGTCGGCGTTGCGGTCGAACGGCATGCCGAAGTGTTCCAGCTCGTACACGACCTTCGGTGCTTCGCGGCACATGAACTCGATCGCGTCCTGGTCGCCCAGCCAGTCGGAGCCCTTGACGGTGTCGTAGAAGTGGTAGTGCCAGTTGTCTTCCGACATGTTGCCCAGCGACGCACCGACGCCACCCTGTGCGGCGACGGTGTGCGAGCGGGTCGGGAAGACCTTGGACAGCACGGCCACGTTCAGGCCGGCGCGCGCCAGCTGCAGCGAGGCACGCATGCCCGAACCACCGGCGCCGACGATGACCACGTCGAACTTGCGGCGCGGCAGGGAGCCGGTGTAACCGGCAGAAGTAGCGATGGACGCCATCAGAGTCTCCAGAGAACTTGCACCGCCCAGCCGGCACAGCCGACGAGCCAGACCAGCGTGAACACCTGCAGCGCGAGCCGCAGCCCGAGCGAGCGGGTCACGTAGTCCATGAAGATGTCGCGCATGCCGACCCAGGCGTGCCACGCCAGCGAGACGATCAGCACGAAGGTCAGCGTCTTCATCCACTGCGACGAGAAGATCGCCGACCAGCGGTCATAGCCCAGCGGGCCGCCGAAGAGGACCTGCGCGAGCAGGGCGATGGTGAACAGCGCCATCAGCACCGCGGTGATGCGCTGCGCGAGCCAGTCGCGCAGACCGTAGTGCGCACCGGTGACGATGCGCTTCGAACCGTAATTAATGGACATGGTGGGAATTCGCCTTGTGGTCTCTTGTCTTGTCAGGTCAATACAGGCCGAACAGCTTGGCACCGAGGGCTGCGGTCAGCGTCAGGCTCAGCGCGAAGCTGACGACGGCGGACGAGCGGCCCTGTTCCTTGGAGACGCTGTGGGTGGCGTCCATCCACAGGTGGCGGACACCGGCGCAGAAGTGGTGCAGGTACGACCAGATCAGGGCCAGCACCACCAGCTTGACGAACCAGTCCGGCAGGAACCCCCAGCCGGCCGTGAAGACCGACGTGAAGGTGCCGTACGAGACTTCCGAGCTGACGCTGGTGTCGAACATCCAGACGATGAACGGCAGCAGCAGGAACATCACGATGCCGCTGGCGCGGTGCAGGATGGACAACTGTGCCGCGACGGGAAGTCGGTACTGGGTCGCGTCGATCAGACGCATCGGGCCTGGCCGCTGCTTGATGGTGTCTGCCATGAGATGCCTTTGTAATGACGAAGAAACCGTCGAATTTTATTGCAATGCAGCAGGCCAAACACCCTCGCGGGAGGTCCGGCCCACATCTTTTCAACTCAGCTCGTTGCGGTAGTGGTGTGTCGAGGTGTTGTAGAAGCCTCGGCGCAACTCCACCGGCTTGTCGCCGTAGGTGAACGACAGGCGCTCGACGCTCAGCAGCGGACTGCCTGCCTCGATGCCCAGCACACCGGCCACTTCCGCGTCGGCTGCCACTGCCCTGATCTTCTCCTCGGCCCGGATCATGCGTACTCCGAACTCGGATTCGAACAGGCCGTACAGCGGCCCCTTGTAGTCACCCATGCGCTGTGCGGTCAGCCCGGTGAAGAGCTGGGCCGGCAGCCAGATGTCGTCCAGCACGATCGGGCAACCGCTCTGCGAGAGCGTGCGGCGGATTTCCACCGCCATCTCGCCCGCCCGCAGCGACAGGGCTTTCGCCACATCGGCTGGCGCGGGAATGCGTCGGCAGTCCAGGAACTGGCGCTGCATCGGCACCGGATCTGAGCCACCTTCCGGCTGCAGTCGCAGAAATCGATACTGGATCTTCTCTTCGCTGTGGGTGGCCACGAAGGTGCCCTTGCCTTGGCGTCGAACCAGCAGATTCTCGGCTGCCAACTCGTCGATAGCCTTACGCACGGTGCCCTGGCTGACCCGGAAACGCGCCGCCAGCTCCAGCTCGCTCGGGATCGCCTCGCCCGGTTTCCACTCGCCCGACTGCATGCCGCGCATGATCAGCGTCTTGATCTGCTGGTAGAGCGGGCTGAAGGCGGGCGTGCTGTCGCCGGCCGGATCGGCAGGCGGGGAGGGCGCGGACGAGGACGCGGGAGGGCACATGGGCGAGATTGCAGCACATCGCTGTGCCGTGCTGCAACGCTGTTCTACAAGATGTCTTATATAAGACATAAGATGATTGACAGCATTGGGGTCGATCCCTAGACTGGCCGCCGATTTCTGGTTTTTCGTTGACCCCACCTCGCTGCACTTATTTCAGGAGCCTCGCCCATGAGCAAGAAGCCCGTCCGTGTTGCCGTTACCGGCGCTGCTGGTCAGATCGGTTACGCCCTGCTGTTCCGCATTGCCTCGGGCGAAATGCTCGGCAAGGACCAGCCGGTCATCCTGCAACTGCTCGAAGTGCCGATGGAGAAGGCCCAGGAAGCGCTCAAGGGCGTGATCATGGAGCTGGAAGACTGCGCGTTCCCGCTGCTGGTCGGCATCGAAGCCCACAGCGACCCGATGACCGCGTTCAAGGACACCGACTACGCGCTGCTGGTCGGTTCGCGTCCTCGCGGTCCGGGCATGGAGCGTGCCGAGCTGCTGTCGATCAACGGCGCCATCTTCACCGCGCAGGGCAAGGCCCTGAACGCGGTCGCTTCGCGTGACGTTCGCGTGCTGGTGGTCGGCAACCCCGCCAACACCAACGCCTACATCGCGATGAAGGCCGCGCCGGACCTGCCGGCCAAGAACTTCACCGCCATGCTGCGCCTGGACCACAACCGCGCTGCCTCGCAGATCGCTGCCAAGACGGGCAAGCCGGTCGCTGCCATCGAGAAGCTGGCCGTGTGGGGCAACCACTCGCCGACGATGTACGCCGACTACCGCTTCGCCACCATCGGCGGCGAGTCGGTCAAGGACATGATCAACGACGAAGCCTGGAACCGCGACGTGTTCCTGCCGACCGTCGGCAAGCGTGGCGCCGCGATCATCGCTGCCCGTGGCCTGTCGTCGGCTGCTTCGGCTGCCAATGCCGCCATCGACCACATGCGCGACTGGGCCCTGGGCACCAACGGCGCCTGGGTCACGATGGGCATCCCGTCGAACGGCGAATACGGCATCCCGGCTGAAACGATGTTCGGCTATCCGGTCACCTGCGAAGGTGGCGAGTACAAGATCGTCGAAGGCCTGGCCATCGACGCGTTCTCGCAGGAATGCATCAACAAGACCCTGGCCGAGCTCGAAGGCGAGAAGGACGGCGTCAAGCATCTGCTGTGATCTCTCATTGAGATGACAGTGCGGACCAGCTGATCCAGCGGGTCCACAATGGAAGGCCGGTCGCCACAAGCGCCGGCCTTTTTTCTTGGTCCGTTCTAGGTTCGTTCGAGGTCAGACCCCATGAACAAAGACAAAGTCCATCCCCGCGACGCCCTGTTCGACGCCGCCGACGCGCCCGTGCCCGAGCTGCCGGTGTGCGACCACTACGCGGGTGTCGAGGTCCGCATGCGCAAGAGCCTGGAGATGCAGGGCGAACTCGGCCCGGTCTTCGACATCACGCTCGACGGCGAAGATGGCTCCCCCGTCGGTGGCGAGGTCGAACACGCCCACCTGATCGCCGAACTCGTCAATGCGCCGCAGAACCGCTTCGGCCGCGTCGGCGCCCGGGTCCAGACCGTCGATCACCCGGCGTTCGAGCGCATGGTCGATGTCGTGGTGGGCCAGGCGGGTGAGCGCGTCGCCTACCTCATGGTGCCCAAGCCGCGGGGTCTGGCCGATCTGACGCGCGCGGTCGGTGTCATCGACGAGGCGATCGCCCGCCACGGCGTGTCGCGCCAGATCCCCGTGCACGCGCTGGTCGAGACGCACGGCGCCTTGCGCGACGTGCAGGCACTGGCGGCGCACCCGCGCATCGAGTCGCTCTCGTTCGGCCTGATGGACTTTGTCTCCGACCACCGCGGCGCGATTCCGCAGAGCGGCATGTCGGTCAAGGGCCAGTTCGAGCACCCGCTGGTGATGCGCGCCAAGCTGGAGATCGCCGCGGCCTGCCACGGCTGGGGCAAGGTGCCGTCGCACTGCGTGGTGACCGAGTTCAAGCATTTGTCAGCGTTGCAAGAGGCGGCGACCAAGGCATGCCGGCAACTGGGCTACACGCGCATGTGGAGCATCCACCCGGACCAGATCCGCCCGATCGTCGACGCGTTCTCGCCGACGACCGCCGAAGTGGACCAGGCGGCTGAGATCCTGCTGGCCGCGCAGGCCGCCGACTGGGGCCCGATCCGCCACCGCCACCACGGGCAGGACACGCTGCACGACCGGGCCAGCTACCGCTATTTCTGGCACGTGCTGGAGCGGGCGCATCGCACGTCCGTGGCGGGTGCGGGGCAGCTCCCGGGCGAGGTGCGACTGGCCTTTTTTCCTGCACACTGAGACACCGGCGGCTACGCCCTGCAACAGGCGCTTCAAGGTCGTGCGACAAACTCACGACCTCGCGCGGCAGGACTGCCCGGGTACCTCCACGGTCGAGAAAGACCCTGGGCTGTGCCTATATGGTTCGCTTCCGCCTGTTTTTCCTTCGGAGTCCTTGATGTCCTCAATTTCCAGAACTGCTGTCCGTTCCCTGATGGCCACCCTGATCGGTGCGGCCTGTGCCCTGAACGCCGGACCGGCCCTGGCCGCCAAGAAGGCGCAGCC
Organism: Sphaerotilus montanus; assembly: GCF_013410775.1. Taxonomy (NCBI): domain Bacteria; kingdom Pseudomonadati; phylum Pseudomonadota; class Betaproteobacteria; order Burkholderiales; family Sphaerotilaceae; genus Sphaerotilus; species Sphaerotilus montanus. The sequence goes on from NZ_JACCFH010000001.1 coordinate 3,314,612, forward strand.
GGCCCCCCCTGCACCGCTGGCCGATCTGAGCGAGGAGCAACTCGCCAACGCCGAGCGCGTCCTCACCGGCGCGCAGCAGTGCGAGTTCAAGCAGACCGTCAATGTCGAGAGCGCGCCTGAAAAGGCGGGCTACTTCCGCATCAACTTCAAGGGCAAGAAGTACTTGCTCGCACCGGAGCCGACCACGACCGGCGCCGTGCGCCTGGAGGACAAGAAGGCCGGTGTCGTCTGGCTGCAGATTGCCAACAAGTCGATGCTGATGAATGCCAAGATCGGACAGCGCATGGTCGACGAGTGCATCCATCCGACACAACAGATCTGACGCAGCCCTGATGCGGGACAGGCGCACGGTGGCCGCGAGGTGCCAGCATGGCGAGATCACCACGGCCAGTGCGTACTTTCCCTTGGCAAGTCTTATATAAGACATAAAATACTGGACTACCCCCAGGCCCTCAAGCCCAGTTACCCGCACGGAGCCCCTCATGCTGCAAGCCTATCGTGAACACGCCGCCGAACGCGCCGCCCTCGGCATCCCGCCGCTGCCGCTGGACGCCAAGCAGGTCGCCGACCTGATCGAGCTGATCAAGAACCCGCCCGCAGGCGAGGACGCGTTCCTGCTGGACCTGCTGACGCACCGTGTGCCCCCGGGCGTGGACGATGCGGCCAAGGTCAAGGCCTCGTTCCTGGCAGCAGTGGCCCATGGTGACATCGCCGTCGGCCTGATCTCCAAGGCCAAGGCCACCGAACTGCTCGGCACCATGGTGGGCGGCTACAACGTGCACCCGCTGATCGAGCTGCTGGATGCCGACGCCGATGTCGCGGCTGTCGCAGCCGAAGGTCTGAAGAAGACCCTGCTGATGTTCGACTTCTTCAACGACGTCGCCGAGAAAGCCAAGGCCGGCAACGCCAAGGCGCAGGAAGTCATGCAGTCGTGGGCCGAGGCCGAGTGGTTCACGACCCGTCCGGAAGTGCCGCAGTCGATCACCGTGACCGTGTTCAAGGTGCCCGGCGAGACCAACACCGACGACCTGTCCCCGGCCCCGGATGCGTGGAGCCGCCCGGACATCCCGCTGCACTACCTCGCCATGCTGAAGAACACCCGCGAAGGCGCGGCGTTCAAGCCCGAGGAAGATGGCAAGCGCGGCCCGATGCAGTTCATCGAGGACCTGAAGAAGAAGGGCAACCTCGTGGCCTACGTCGGCGACGTGGTCGGCACGGGTTCGAGCCGCAAGTCGGCCACCAACTCGGTGATCTGGGCCACTGGCCAGGACATCCCGTTCGTGCCGAACAAGCGCTTCGGTGGCGTCACGCTGGGCGGCAAGATCGCCCCGATCTTCTTCAACACGCAGGAAGACTCCGGCTCGCTGCCGATCGAAGTCGATGTCACCAAGCTCGAAATGGGCGACGTGGTCGATGTGCGTCCGTATGACGGCAAGATCGTGCGCAACGGCGAGACCGTCGTCGAGTTCAAGCTCAAGAGCGACGTGCTGTTCGACGAAGTGCGCGCCGGTGGCCGCATCAACCTGATCATCGGCCGCTCGCTGACCGCCAAGGCCCGCGAGTTCCTGGGCCTGCCCGCGTCCACGCTGTTCCGCCTGCCGTCGGTCCCGACCGCCACCAACGCCGGCTTCACGCTGGCGCAGAAGATGGTCGGCCGTGCCGTCGGTCTGCCGGAAGGCCAGGGCGTGCGTCCCGGCACCTACTGCGAGCCGAAGATGACCACCGTGGGTTCGCAGGACACCACCGGCCCGATGACCCGCGACGAGCTGAAGGACCTGGCTTGCCTGGGCTTCTCGGCCGATCTGGTGATGCAGTCGTTCTGCCACACCGCTGCCTATCCGAAGCCGGTCGATGTCAAGACCCACCGCGAACTGCCCAAGTTCATCTCCAGCCGTGGCGGCGTGGCCCTGCGTCCGGGCGACGGCGTGATCCACTCGTGGCTGAACCGCCTGCTGCTGCCCGACACCGTCGGCACCGGTGGCGACTCGCACACCCGGTTCCCGATCGGCATCTCCTTCCCGGCCGGCTCCGGTCTGGTCGCCTTCGGTGCCGCCACCGGCGTGATGCCGCTGGACATGCCGGAATCGGTGCTGGTGCGCTTCAAGGGCCAGATGCAGCCCGGCATCACCCTGCGCGACCTCGTCCATGCGATCCCGCTGTACGCCATCAAGGCTGGTCTGCTGACGGTTGCCAAGGCCGGCAAGATCAACGTGTTCTCGGGCCGCATCCTGGAAATCGAAGGTCTGCCTGATCTGAAGGTCGAGCAAGCGTTCGAGCTGAGCGATGCTTCGGCCGAGCGCTCGGCCGCTGGCTGCACGGTCAAGCTGAACCCCGCGCCGGTCAAGGAATACCTCACCAGCAACATCGTGCTGATGAAGAACATGATCGCCGACGGTTACGCCGACGCCCGCACCCTGCAGCGCCGCATCGAGAAGGTCGAAGCCTGGCTCGCCAACCCGAACCTGCTCGAAGCCGACAAGGACGCCGAATACGCGGCCGTGATCGAGATCGACCTGAACGAGCTGACCGAGCCGGTGCTGTGCTGCCCGAACGATCCGGACGATGCCAAGCTGCTGAGCGAAGTCGCTGGTGCCAAGATCGACGAAGTGTTCATCGGCTCCTGCATGACCAACATCGGTCACTTCCGTGCGGCCTCCAAGCTGCTCGAAGGCAAGCGCGACATCCCGGTCAAGCTGTGGATTGCGCCGCCGACCAAGATGGACGCCAGCGAGCTGACCAAGGAAGGCCACTACGGCGTGTTCGGCGCGGCCGGTGCCCGCACCGAAATGCCGGGCTGCTCGCTGTGCATGGGCAACCAGGCACAGGTGCGTGAAGGTGCGACCGTGGTCTCGACCTCGACCCGCAACTTCCCGAACCGCCTGGGCAAGAACACCTTCGTGTACCTGGCCTCGGCCGAACTGGCAGCGATCGCATCCAAGCTGGGCCGCATCCCGACGGTGGCCGAATACGCCGCCGACATGGGTGTGATCAACAAGGACAGCAGCAAGATCTACACGTACCTGAACTTCGACCAGATCGAAGAGTACGCGGACGTGGCCAAGGGCGTGACCGCCTGAGGGTTCTGACCCGCTGCAATGCAAAAAGCCCGCCGGGATGCCCCGGCGGGCTTTTTTAATGGTGAGACGCCGGAAGGCGCCTCGACCTTGCGAATCAGCAGGGCGTGATGCCCGGGCCGCCGCGCTTGCACGGAGGCACCACGATGACCGGACGCGGCGGATGCGGGTGGATGGGCGGGCGCACGACAGGCGGACGACCGCGCGGACCGCGCCCGTCGCCATGCCAGTCACCATGACCGCCGTGCCCGTTCTGCGCGTGCTGGTCGTGCTTGGCCGGGCCCTTGTTGTCGTTGTGCTTTTGACCGCCGTTGTCGAACAGCGGTTGCTGCGGAACCGCTGGTGCCATGTGACGCGGTGCGACCGCCTGGGCCTGACAGGCCAGGAAGACTGCACCAATGGCGACCGCGGTGCGGATGAACTGTGCGGGCAGGTGCCGCGCGCTGCGTTGAATGGCCATGATCCACTCCTTCAATTTATTTGGAATTCCCCCGCTGTCGCAGCGGGTAAAAATGATTCTATGGCCGTTCGACGCTGATTGCAGGTCTGGTTCTTGGGGTATGGCTGATCCCCTTCGAAAGTATGGTGTATTGAAGATCTTTTCTCTGGTAAGGGTGTCTGCTGTTCATTTTGTAAAAAAAATGAACGAAGAAGATAGATTTTGACAAATGAAGAATGCAGAAGTGCTATTTGCGCATGATATTTTCAAATACCGCATTAAATCGGCGAGGAGCATATATTTACTTTCAGGCGAGTGTTCCTTGCTCTGTTTGATATATTTAATAAATATGAAATCAAGCAATGGCATGAGACAGGGTGTGCCGTTCGATGTGCTTACATGTTCGTGGAGTAAATGTCACAGGAATGTGGCGCCTGACGTGCCCGCCAGGGGTGCGTATGGAAAATCGCGCATGGAGGCGACGCTATGAACACTGGCCAGGAGAACCATCGCCCGCAGGCGAGCCTGTTGCCCCAGGGCGATGCGGCCTGGACGGTGGAGTTCGGTGCCGGGATCGATCCGGTGCTGCATGCGCGTGTGCTGGCGCTGGCCGAGCGGGTGCGCGCGCGGCGGGACGTGGAGCCCGTGCTGGCCAGCGTGCGCGACGTGGTGCCCACGTTCCGCTCGCTCACCGTGCTGTTCGATCCGTTGCACACCGATGCGGATGCGCTGGGTCGTCGGCTGCTGGACCTGAGCGCTGCAGGCGGGTCGTCCGTGCACGCGGGGCGCCGCTGGAGGCTGCCGGTGTGCTTCGCCGCCGAATATGCGCCGGACCTGGCTGCGCTGTCCGCCGCCTGCGGGCTGGCGGAGGCGGCGGTCGTGCAACGGCTCACCAGTACACCGTTCCGGGTCGGCATGATCGGGTTCATGCCCGGATTTCCCTACATGACCGGCCTGCCTCCCGCGCTGGCCCTGCCTCGGCTGGCGACGCCACGCAAGGCGGTGCCCGCGCGGTCGCTGGCGGTGGCCGGGGCGATGTGCTGTGTGTATCCCTGGGAGAGCCCGGGCGGCTGGCGGTTGCTCGGGCGCACGCCGCTGCCGCTCTTCGACCTGCAGCGGGCGGACGAGCCGGCCTGGCTGGCCGCGGGCGACGAGGTGCACTGGCAGGCGGTCGACCGCGCCACGCACGACCGGCTGGCGGCGGACTGGGCGCGGGGCTCCGGCTCGCGCGAGGCGTTTCTCGTGCCTGCCGAGGGGGTGCCGTGTCCGGTGGTCTGATCGAGATCGTGTCCGGCGGACCGGGTTGCACGGTGCAGGACCCCGGGCGCTTCGGACACCGCCACGAGGGCGTTGCGCAGGCTGGCTGGCTGGTGCCGCCCTGGGCCGACGCGGCCAACGCGCTGGTCGGCAATCCGGTGGACGCCGCGGGTCTGGAGTGGCGCGGACCGGGGCTGGTGCTGCTGGTCGTCCGCGGGCCGGTCCGGATGGCGGTCGCCGGCGCGGTGCGGGTCGAGGTGTCGCGGGGGGGCGGGCCGGTCCGGTCGCTGGGCGCCTGGTGCAGCGCGACGCTGGCCGAGGGCGATCGCCTGCACCTTGGTGCCGCAGCCGAGGGCTGGGCCTGTCTGGCGCTGGGCGGTGGCGTGCAGGTACCGCCGGTGCTGGGCAGCCGGTCCACCCATGTCCGCACGCGCTTCGGCGGACTGGACGGCCGCATGCTGGCGCCGGGCGACCGTCTGTCCTGTCTCCGGCGCGGGGATGTCGGCACGGGGGAGCACCGGGCGCCGGCGCCTCTGGCCCTGCCCACCGGGCCGATCCGCGTCCTCTGGGGGCCGCAGGACGACCACTTCACGGCACCGGCCCGCGCCCGGCTGCTCGACACCGACTGGCAGGTCACCGCCGAGCAGGACCGCATGGGGATGCGGCTGGCCGGCCCGCCGCTGGCGCATGCCCACGCGGCGGCGGCCGACATCGTCTCGGACGCCGTGGTGCCCGGTGCGGTCCAGGTGCCGGCGAACGGCCTGCCGGTCGTGCTGCTGGCCGATGGCCAGACGGTGGGCGGCTATCCGAAGATCGCCACGGTCATCCGGGCGGACCTGCCACGGCTGGCGCTGATGCCGGCCGGCCGCACGCTGCGCTTCGAGGCCGTGGACGCGCCGACCGCGCGCCAGGCGCTGCGGGCCACCCAGGCCGACTGGCAGGCCTGGGTGGCGTCGCTCGTGCCGCATCGACCGGCAGGCTGGCTGGACGAGGGCGCTCTTTACCATGACAACCTGGTCAGCGGCATGCTGCGTGCCGAACCCTGATCCTGAACCCGCTGGACGCTGGAGAGCGCTGTGCACCCCCTGGACAAGATCAACCTCAACGCCGATCTCGGCGAAAGCTTCGGCGCCTGGTCGATGGGCGACGACCCGGCCATGCTCGACGTGGTGGCCAGCGCGAACATCGCCTGTGGCTTCCATGCCGGTGACCCGCTGGTGATGCGCCAGACCGTGCGTGCGGCGCTGGCGCGCGGGGTCAGCCTCGGCGCGCACCCGTCGTTTCCCGATCTGCAGGGCTTTGGCCGGCGCCGCATGGACCTGTCGCCGCCGGAACTGGAGGCAGGGCTGGTCTACCAGATCGGCGCGTTGCAGGGCGTGGCGGCGGCGGAAGGGGGCCGGGTGACGCACGTGAAGCCCCATGGCGCGCTGAGCAACATGGCTTGCGCGGATGCGGCGCTGGCGGAAACCGTGGCGCGGGCGGTGCGGGCCTTGGACCGGGACCTGATCCTGCTGGCCCCGGCCCACTCGGCATTGGCCCGGGCTGGCGAGCGCGCTGGTCTGCGGGTGGCGCTGGAGGTGTTCGCGGACCGGGCGTACCAGGACGACGGCCAGCTCGTGCCGCGTTCGCAGCCCGGCGCGGTGCTGCATGGCGCCGAGGCCTGCTGGCCGCACGTGCAGCGGATGCTGGAGGCACGGGCGCTGGTCAGCGTCACCGGCCGGCATCTGCCGACCACGATCGACAGCGTCTGCGTGCATGGCGATGGCGCCGGGGCGGTGGCGACCGCGCGGGCGATCCGCGCCGGACTGGTGGCGGCAGGGATCGCGGTCGTGCCGCTGCCGCAACTGCCGGGCTGAACTGCCGGACGTCATCCTCGCGAATGCGAGGACCCACGCACGCCTCCCACAGCGTTGTGGATGACGACGCGCAGACCCTATGGGCTGCCCTCGGTAGAGAATTCCGCCGATCAGCGCTATCTTGGCGCAGCAGACTGCCATCCTTGGCAATCGATACACCCAGGAGCACCTTGATGGCCCTTTCACCCGGCAGGCGCGCCGCGATCACCGCGCTGGTCACGGCCGCGTTCGGCGGCGCGCTCTACTTCGCCCTGCGCGGCCAGCAGCAGGAGCAGGCCGCGCAGATCGAGCAGCAGGAAGTCGCCGCGGCCACCGTGCTGCGCGGCGTGATCTCGCTCGATGTCGAGGGCTATTTCAAGGATCCGCGGGTGCAGAAGGTGCTGGCGGCGCGGCGGCTGCCGGTCGAGGTGGTGCGGGTGGGCAGCCGCGAGATGGCGTCCCGGGTGGTGGCCGGATCGGCACCGGATTTCTTCTTCACCTCGGGCGTCGTCTCCGCCAACCAGATCGTCGAGGCGGCGCGCAAGGCGAACCTGCCCGCCGTCCAGGTCGCGCCGTTCAACTCCCCGCTGGTCATCGCCTCGTGGGAGCCGATCGCCAAGATCCTCGTCGCCAACGGGCTCGCCAAGGCCGTGTCACCCAAGGTCTACGGCGTCGACACCGAGCGGCTGACCAAGCTGATGCTCGCCCGCAAGCGCTGGAAGGACCTGCAGGACAGCAGCGGCTACGACGTCTCGCGCAGCGTGCTGGTCTCGACCACCGACCTGCGGCGCAGCAACTCCGGCGCGCTGTACCTGGCGCTGACCAGCGCGGCGCTGAACGGCGACGTGGTCACCGACCGCGCGACCGGCCAGAAGCTCGCGCTGCAGCTCACCGAACTCTTCAAGCGCCAGGGCTACCAGGAGAACTACGTCGACGGCAACTTCGACGACTACGTGTCCATCGGCATCGGCAAGACCCCGATGGCCTTCCTCTACGAATTCCAGATCGTGCGCCACGCGCTGCAGAAGAAGGGCATCGGTGCCGACATGGTCCTGATGTACCCGCAGCCGACCATCGTCAACAAGGAAGTCTTCGTCTCGCTGAACGAGCGGGCGAAGGCGCTGGGCGAGCTGCTGGCCAGTGACACCGAGCTGCAGGGCATCGCGGTCGAATACGGCTTCCGCATCGCCGACACGGAGCGCTTCGTGGCCGCCGTGAAGCCGACCGGGCTGGCGGTGGAGCCGCGGGTGACGCAGCTCGTCGATCCGCCGTCCCCCGAGGTCATGACCGAGATGATCGACACCGTTGCCAGGGAGATGACGCAATGAACCGCACGATGATGACGTTTCGCCGCCTGGCGGCCACGGCGCTGGTGCTGCTGGTGGCCGCTTGCGGCAAGAAGGCGGACGAGCCCGCGCCGATCGCAGCCTCCGCCCCGATACCCCAGGTCGCCGCCGCGCCCGAGTTCACCGTGCTCGCCACCAGCGACCTGCGCGACATCCAGCCGCTGGAGCAGATGGTGGACAAGGCCACCGGCGTGAAGCTGAAGTTCCGCTTCGGCGGCACGATGGAGAGCACGGAGGCGGTGCTGAACGGCGAGGCGAAGGCGGACGCGGCGTGGTTCGCGAACGCGCGCTACCTGCTGTCGAACCCGCAGGGGCAGGCGCGGGTGAAGCTGCAGGAGAAGATCATGCTGTCGCCGATCGCGATCGGCGTGAGCGAGTCGGACGCGCAGCGCCACGGCTGGGACAAGCCCGACCTGAAGCTGACCTGGAAGGACATCGCCGCCGCCGCCAAGGCCGGCAAGCTGAACTACGCGCTGTCCAACCCGGCCACGTCGAACCAGGGCTTCATGGCGCTGATGGGCGTGGTGGCCGCCGCCAGTGGCAAGGCGGAAGCGCTGTCGGCGGCGGACGTGGACCGCGGCGCTATCGCCGATTTCCTCAAGGGCTACAAGCTGCCGGGCGACAACTCGACCTACCTGTCCGAGCAGTTCATCCTGCAGCAGGGCACGCGCGTCAACGCCTTCATCAACTACGAGAGCTGGCTGCTGAGCCTGAACGCCAGCGGCAAGTTGCGCGAGAAGCTGCGGCTGATCTACCCCTTTGAGGGTGTGAGCACGGCGGACTACCCGTTCATGCTGCTCGACGAGGGCAAGCGCGCCGACTACCTGAAGGTGGTCGAGTACCTGAAGGGCGACGAGGCGCAGACGTGGCTCGCGCGTCAGACGCTGCGCCGGCCGATCAAGCAGGACGTGGCGGCGCGGGTCGACGACCTGTTGCCGAAGCAGGGCCTGCAGGTGGAACTGCCGTTCTCGCCAGACCGGGCATTGGCGGACGGCCTGATCGCCGCCTACCTGAACGAGTTCCGCACGCCGATCGCGAGCACCTTCGTGCTCGACACCAGCGGCAGCATGCAGGGCGAGCGCCGCCGCCAGCTCATCCAGGCCATCGACTACATCGCCGGCGCCGACACCTCGCTGACCGGCCGCATCGCCAAGCTGACCAACCGGGAGCGGATCTGGCTGCAGCCGTTTTCGGAGACACCTTACGGGCTGAAGGCGTTCGAGGTGCCGGCCGGCGCGGCGACGGCCAAGGGCGTGGCGGAACAGGCGGACAGTGACGCCAAGCGGCAGGTGCTGGCCGACGTGCGCGGCGCGGCGGACCAGTTGCAGATGCAGGGCGGTACGGCGGTGTACGACGCCGTGTTTGACGCACTCACCCACATGCTCGCCGAGCGCCAGAAGAACCCGAAGTTCCAGTATTCGGTCGTCGCCCTCACCGACGGCGAGAACAACAAGGGCCGCTCGCTGGAGGACTTCAAGCGCGACTACGCGGCGCTGCCCGAGGACGTGCGCGGCATCCCGGTGTTCTGGGTGCTGTTCGGCGAGGCCAACGAGGCGGCGCTGAAGGAACTCGCGCAGCTCACCGGCGGGCGCGTGTTCGACGCCCGCAAGACGCCGCTGTACAGCGTGTTCAAGGACATCCGGGCTTATCAATGAAGGTGCTGATGCGGTGGCTGGCCTCGCCAGCGAACTGGTGCGGGCTGGGGCTGGCGAGTGTCGTGCTCGGGTTGAAGGGCGCCGGGTTGCTTGGCACGCTGGGGCTCGGGATGGCGGTGGTCGGCTATGGCGCGGGGTTTGTGGTCGGCGGGCTGTGGTTCGGGTTTCCGTCGAACCGGGAACCGGCGTGGGAGGCGCTCGAATTCAGCGACGAAGGGGATACGCGCGAGGCGATGGAGCGTGCGCTGACCGGCGTGCGGCGGCTGGTCGATCAGAACCCGGGTCAGCGCATCCCGACGGCGCTGCGGACGCGGGTGCTGGCGCTGTGCCAGTCGCTGGACGCGCTGCTGACGCAGTGGGAAGGCTCGAAGGGCACGCTGTCGCTGCAGGACAGCTTCCACGCGCGCCACATCGCGATCCGCTACCTGCCCGAGATGCTCAACACCTACCTGTCGATCCCGGCCGAGTTTGCCGCCACGCAGCGGCTGGACAACGGCAAGACGGCGGTGGACACCTTCCAGGCCACGCTGGCTGAGCTGGAAGGGAAGGTTCGCCAGCTGCGCAGCGATCTGGCTGGACAGGACGCGCAGGCCTTCCTCGAACACTCCCGTTTCCTGAACCAGAAGTTCGCGCCGCAGGGGCTGGACGCTCCCGCGCTCAACCTCCCCCCGAATCCCTCGATTTCCCCGATCCCACGGAAGGACGCTTCGACATGAACCAACCCGCTACCCCGGCTTTCACGCTGACGCCACCCGAAGTGCTGGCCCCGGTGCCGGTCGAAGCCGCCCGCGAGGCGGTGCCGCTGCAGCCGGAACTGCGCAAGCAGGTCGACGACCAGGTGCTGCGCTTCATCGACGCGCTGGCGACCGAGGACATCCACTCCGACACCTTCAAGGCGCGGCTCGACAGCGCGTTTGCCTTGGGCAAGGAAGAGATCTCCAACGCGTCGAGCCTGATGCAGGGCCGCTTCATGCAGTCCAACTTCGTCGGCGTGGAAAGCAGCCCCGCCTACAAGGCGCTGCAGGACATCCGCGCCCAGCTCGACGACCTCAACCCCGGCAACGACGGCGACCTGATGCAGCCGCGCAAGCTGCTGGGCCTGATCCCGTTCGGCAACAAGCTGGAGGCGTATTTCCGCAAGTACCAGAGCGCCGCCGAGCAGCTCAAGACCTCGATGGGCCAGCTCTACGCCGCCCGCGACGACATGCAGAAGGACGTGATCGCCATCGAGTCCACCCGCGGCAAGCTGTGGGAGGCGATGACCAAGCTGGCCGCGGCCTCACGCTTCGCCACGCAACTGGACACCCAGCTCGACGAGCGTGTGCGTGCGCTGGAGCCGACCGACCCGCAGCGGGCGCAGGCGCTGCGGCAGGAGGTGCTGTTCTACGCCCGCCAGAACCTGCAGGACATCCAGACCCAGCAGGCGGTGTGCGTCAACGGCTACCTCGCGCTGGATGTGCTGAAGAAGACCGGCCGCGAGATGATCAATGGCTGCACCCGCGTGGCGACCACGGGCATGAGCGCGCTGGCGGTGGCGCAGACGGTGGCGCGCGCGACGGGCAACCAGATCCGGGTGATGGAGATGCTGCAGGGGGTGAACGCCACGATCGGCAACCTCATCAGCGAGACCGGCCGCCAGCTCAACCAGCACGTCGACCAGACTACCCAGTTCGCGCAGAACCCGATGCTCGGCATCGAGAAGATGAAGGAGATGTTCGACCAGACCTTCCAGGCCATGGACACGATGGACAACTTCCGCACCAAGGCGATCGAGGTGATGGGCCAGAACAACGCGATGATCCGGGACCAGCTGGCCCGGGCCGACAACTATGTCGATCGCACCCGCCAGCAGCAGGCGCGCGAGGCGGCGTCGGTGGGCTTGGCCACGGGAGGGCCGGTCAAGCTCTGAACCCGCTCAGGGGCGCGAGGTGGCCAGATGGACGGCAACGGGTGCACCAGACTGGGGCGCCTGGGTCACGAAAGCGAGGTTGTACTGCGCGCTTGCGAGCCCTTGTGCGATGGCCTTGCGGTAGCACTCGGCGGCCTGTGCCGGGTCTCGGGGAACGCCCTCTCCACGCTCATGCATCAGCCCGAGGCTGCGCTGGGCGCGGGCGTCGCCGCGGGCCGCCGCATCGGCAAATTCCTTGAGCGCCACGTCATGTCGGCCACGCTGGTAGGCCACCACTCCGTCGTCGTAGCCGGCCCAGGCCGTGCCCAGGGGAGCGCCAGCCAGCACGAGCACGCTGAGACATCGGCGCAGGGAGGAGGTGTTGAGGGTATGCATGACCGCCATCCTGATTGGTACTTTCCCGAGCTTCAAGGGCGCAATGCACAACCGTTGGAAACATGCCGGAAACATGGCTGTGATTTAACCCTTCGTTTCATTTTTGCGCGCAGTACCTTGGGATAGCCAGACATTGATGCCGTGAGCGTTCAGTGTCACGTCCATCTGCAGCGGTCCGAGGACCTCGACCTCGGGGCCGATGTGCCGCCCGAATGGCGCGCTTATTCCGGTCCTGCCCGGTCCTGCCCGGCCGTAGTCTGCGAACCAGCTTGTAACGGAGTGTTGGATGTCTGGTTCCTGGCCGATCGGTCGATTTCAGCGGGTCTGTGCCCGGGGTGGGGCTGCGGCGCTGGCGCTGGGCGCTCTGGCCGTGCCGGGGCCGGGCCGTGCTGCCGGTGCACCGACGGTCGTTCTGGCTGGCACGATGGGTGACAAGGTGGTGCTGGTCATCGACGGCCGCACCCGGGTCATGACGGTCGGCGAGACGGCCGATGGCCTGCGCGTGCAGCGTGGTGCGGCGGGCCAGTCGGTGGTGGTGGCGACCAGCGGTGGCGTGCAGCGGGAGCTGGTGGTGGGTGCCGCGCCGGTGACGGTCGGCGGGACAGCGGCCGGCGCGGCGCAGCGGCTGGTGCTGGAGGCCGGCAGCGATCGCCTGTTCCATGCCGGCGGAGAGATCAATGGCCAGGCGGTGCAGGGCGTGGTCGATACCGGTGCCTCGCTGGTCGTGCTGTCCACGCAACTGGCACGCCGGCTGGGTGTGGACTGGCAGGCCGGCACCTCCGCGCAGGTACAGACGGCGTCCGGGCGCAGTGCCGGGCGGCGCGTGCGGCTGGCGCAGGTCCGCCTCGGCCCGCTGCAGGCGCGCGATGTCGAGGCGGTGGTCATCGACAGCGACATGCCCTATGTGCTCTACGGCAACAGCTTCCTGCAGGGCTTCCGGCTGCAGTGGGAGCAGGGCCGCCTCTCGCTGACACCGTGACGCCGCTGGCGCTACCATGGGCCGGATCCAGGACACGAGGAGTGCAGCGATGACAACCCTGGCGACACGGTGCGGCGGCTGGCTGCTGCTCTGGCTGGCCGCTTCGGCCTCGGCGCAATACAAGGTGGTCGGCCCGGATGGCCGGATCACCTACACCGACCGCCCGCCCGCAGGCGCCGTGGCCCGCCCGCTGGGTGCGGCCAGCCCGTCGACGCCCGCCGCGGAATTGCCTTACACGCTGCGGCAGGCGGCCGCGCGTTACCCGGCCACGCTCTACGCCGCGCCGGACTGCGCGCCCTGCGACAGCGCGCGTGCGCTGCTGCGGCAACGTGGCATTCCCGTGCGCGAGTTCACCATCGAGCGCGCCGAGGACGTGGCCGAACTGCAGCGCCGCGAGGGCCGGATCGAGCTGCCCATCCTGCGCCTGGGCGCCCAGCGCCTGCAGGGCTTCGAGGCCGGGGACTGGCACGGCACGCTCGACGCCGCCGGCTACCCGCGCACCTCGCAGCTGCCGCCGACCTGGCGGGCCGCTGCGGCCCGGCCGCTGGTGCCGGTCGAGGTGGACAGGCCGGCTTCGCGCGAGGCGGATGCGTCGCCCCGGCGTCCGGCGGTGCCATTGCCCGCCCCGGTGCTGCCCGCGGCCTCAGGCAGTTTCCGGTTCTGACACGGGCCAGCGGCTGACGCGGTTGCGACCAGTGCGCTTGGCGTCGTAGAGCGCCTGGTCGGCCCGATCCACCAGCGCGGCCAGTCCGGCCAGCCCCGGCTCGAACAGCGCCATGCCGAAGCTGGACGTGACCCGCAGGCCGGCCACGGACTCGACCTGGCTGCCCGCGGTGTCCTCGATCTCGCGCCGCAGCCGCTCGGCCAGCATCAGCACGTCGGCCGCCTCGCGCTGCGGCAGCAGCAGGCAGAACTCCTCGCCGCCGTAGCGGCACACCAGATCCGTGCTGCGCACACCACCCGCGAGGATGGCCGCCACCGCCTTGATGACCTGGTCGCCGGTGGCGTGGCCGTGGCGGTCGTTGAACTGCTTGAAGTGGTCGATGTCGGCCATCACGCAGACGAGGCCCTCGCCGCGCTGGTCGGCCAGCTCGAACAGCCGGCTGGCCTGCTCGAAGAAGGCGCGCCGGTTCAGGCAACCCGTCATCGGGTCGCGGGTGGCGAGCCGGCCGAGTTCCTCGTTGCGCTCGCGCAGGGCCTGCTGCGAGGTCTGCAGCGCCCGGTTGAGCTGGTGCAGCGCACTGACGTCGCGCAGCCGCAGCATGCTGCCGCGCACCTGACCGCCGGGGTCGAGCACCGGCGTGCACTTCACCAGCACCTCGCGCACCTGCGCCGGGTCGTCCGCCGGGCCGATGCGCACCTCGCGTTCCTCGGAAGGGGCCGCCGTGCGCACCGCGCTGGTCCATGGGGCCTCGGCGGGCTCCGGCTCCTCGCCATCCAGCGCGCGGCACAGCCAGTCGAGCTGGGTGACCGGCTGGCCGATGGTCACCGCGCGCCGCGGCTGCTGCAGGGGCGCCAGGCGGCGGAAGGCCTCGTTGGCCATCATGACGCGGGCCTGCGGGTCGAGGATCACGATGCCTTCGTCGAGCACGTCGAAGGCGTCGCGCACCCGCTCCGGGATCACCTGGCCCGGGTCGAGGTGCTGCAGCACCCGGCGCAGGTAGAGCCAGATCGCCACCGAACTCAGCACCACGATGCCCAGCAGCGCCCGCACGACGGGTGCGGCCAGCACCTCGGCCAGCGAGGTCGGGTAGATCGGCCGGAAGGCGATTTCCAGCGTGCCCCAGGGCTGCGACTGCGCGTCGCGGATGGCCACGCGCACCTGCGTGAGCGTCGAGCGCTCGCCGGGTGGCAGGGTCCAGTGCGCCGCATGGTTGCCGATCAGTGTCGTGCGCGGGCGGCCCTGCTGCTGCAGCGCCACCGACAGCACCTCGCGGTCCTGTTCGGCCAGCTGCCGGATGGCCGCCTGCGGCAGGCGCCCGCCCTGCTCGATGCCTTGCGTGACCAGCAGCGCCAGCGCCGTGCTGGTGGTCTGGCGGGCGACGAGTTCGGTGCGCGCCCGGTCCGGGATCAGGCCGAACAGCACATCGAGCAGGAAGATCACCGCCAGGAAGATCGCCACCAGCCCCAGCGTCAGGCGCACCTCGACCCCCGGCCGCGGCCACCAGGCGGGCAGCGTGGCCCGGCTCACCGTGCGGCTCCCTGGCCCGGGGTTCCGGGCTTGCCTGTGGTGGTGTCGATGCCGTCGTCCTGGTCGCCGTCCTCGCTGGGCGCGTGGGGGCTGTCCCGGCCGAGCACCTCGGCGGCCGAGGCTTCCTCGTTCTGCGGGTCCTGCCCCGCTGCGCCAGCGTCGCCCGGCCGGATGCGCACCGGCAGCGGCGCCCGGGTCAGCACCGGCAGCGGATCGAAGAACTGCCAGGTCGGCACCGACACCAGCAGCGAGCCGGCCACGCCGCCCAGCCGCACCGTCCACCACACCAGCCCCGCGGTCAGCGCCAGCCCCGAGGCCTCGATCGGGTCGATGGCCGACTGCAGCTGCCCGGCGGCGTCCTGCAGGTCCGTGCGCAACTGGCCCAGGCCGTCGCCGGCCAGTGCCGGCAGCTCGACACCGTGCGACAGCACGTTCGGCAGTGCATACCCGGCCTGCAGCGCCGCGAGCGCCGTGTCGGGCAGCACCAGTGCCAGCAAGTCGGGAGGGGGAACCGGGTCGGTGGCATGCGCTGCGGCGCTGGAACCGGCGTACGCCGTGCGGCTGTGCGCGCTGAGCGCGGCGATGTCGGCTGAACTGTCGGCCTGGACCTGCGCCAGCCACTGCTCCGCCGTGACGGCGCGCACCTCGCGCGACAGCGGCAGCCGGTCGCCGGACAGCGCGGGCAGGTCCATGGACTGGCGTTGCATCTCCTCGGCATCCCGCACGGTCGGCCTGCTGACCGTGAGCAGCGGGGTCGGTTCCAGCGGTGGCATCTGCACCGTCGCCGGCGCTGGCGCTGGCGCAGGACCTGGCGCCGGTGCGGGGCTCCACTCCACGCCGACCGTGGTCCAGGCGCTGAAGGTGCTGCCGTCGCTGACACGCAACTGGACGGTGGGCGCCTGGTCCGCCGCGGTCGCGACGAAGCGGATCTGGCCGGACTGCAGCGCGTCCAGGCTGAACTGTGCGAGCGCGGTGCCCGGTGCGTTCACGGCCTCGAAGCGCCCGCCGGTGACCGTGCCGACCTCCACCCGCAGGGACGTGGTGCTGCCGTCCGGGTCCTGCGCGTTCAGCACGGCGGGGCCGAGTGTCAGCGGCTGGTCGCTCTGGATCTTCCAGGGCGCGAGCGTCAGCGCCGGCGGCTCGTTGACGTTGTCGATGAAGACCGTGAGGGTCTGCGGGGCGCTGCTCAGGACGCCATCGCGCACGGTGGCCGTGAGGACGACCGAGGCCCGCTGTTCGTGGTCGAGCGTGGCGGGGTCGACCACCCGGATGGTGCCGGTGGCCGCATCGACCGCCAGCGCGGGGCTGCCGGCGAGTGTCCAGCCGGACAGGGTGGTACCGGGGTCGGCGTCGGTGGCGCGCAGCGTGCCGACCACGGTGCCGGCCGGGCTGTTTTCCAGGACGTGCAGGGTCTGCGCGGCATCGACCACCGGGGCGCTGGGCACCACCTGCACCGGCACCGCGTTGCCGAACTCGGAGCTGTCGCCCCAGGGCCGGGCCGCCGTGGTGGCGGACTGCACGGTGGCGGTCGCCGACACCACCTGACCGGTCTGCAGCAGCACACCGGCCAGCGTGGCGTCGATGGGCGCGAGGCCGTTCGCGCCGACCGTCACGCGGGTGCTGCCGAGGAAGACCGCGCCTTCGCCGAAGCCGAGCGGATCGGCCTGGTCGCTGGCGAAGAACTCGATGCGCAGCGTCGTGCCGGCGGCTCCGGTCACGTCGCCGACCAGCCGCGTCACACCGGCCGCGCTCGTGGCGCTGCCCAGCACGGGGTAGTTCAGCAGGTTGTTGGGACCCCCATCGGTGTCGGCCTCGCGGTTGCCGCTGACGCCCTCGGCGCCGAGGTCGATGCCCAGCCCGGCGTTGTCGTGGACCGCGTTGCCGAGCACCGACACGCCCCCTGCGGTACCGACGATGGAGATGCCCGCGCCGGCCTTCTGCCAGGCGATCAGGTTGCCGGTGCCGGCGGTGGTGCCGCCGATCAGCACGTCGCGCGTGTTTTCCACGTAGATGCCGAACGCACCGTTGCCGACGGCGCGGGTGCCGCTCACGTCGGTGCCGATCAGGTTGCCCTGCACGGTGCTGCCGCTGGCGCCCGCCAGCAGGTAGACGCCCTCGTAGCCGTTGCCGCTGACCAGGTTGTGGACCACGGTCGCCGACGGGGCGTCGAGGTAGACCCCGACCGTGCGGTTGCCGAGCGCGGACTGGCCGAGTGCGTCGGTGCCGATGTAGTTGCCCTCGATGCGGGCGCCGACCGCGGCCGGGCCCGTCACCTGGACGCCGGCGTTGTTCCCGGACAGCAGGTTGCGGTCGGCCGCCGTCGGTCCGCCGACCAGGGCCTGGGCGGCGCTGATCTCGATGGCGTTGCTGCCATTGCCCGGTGCGGACTGGCCGGTGACGTCGGTGCCGATGCGCAGGCCCGCCAGCGTCACGCCATCGGCACCGGCGCGGACCTGGATGGCGGCCCCGCCGAACTGGCTGATGACCAGCCCGCGCACGAGGCTGCCGTCGCTGCCGTCGGCCAGCACCAGCGCCGAGGCGCTGCCGCCCGCGTCCGTGCCGACCAGCTCCACCACCGGCCGGCTCAGCGCCAGCGCGTCCGGCTCGCGGCTGGCGTCGAGCCAGACGGTGTCGGTGAGGATGGGCAGCGCCGAGCGCGGGGTGATGGTGTGGGCGCCGTCGACCAGCGGCGCCGGGAGGTCGAAGCGGATCGTGTCGGCGCCGGGGTGCAGGTTGGCCTGGGTGATGGCGTCGCGCAGCGAGCCGGTGCCGCTGTCGGCGGTGGTGCTGACGACGAAGGTGCTGCCGATGTCGCCCAGGCTGGCCAGCGCGGCGGTGTCGGCGGCGTACAGGATGCGCGGCTCCAGTTCCTCGTACTGCCAGCGGCGGCGGGGCGGGCGCGTCATGGTGTCTTCGTCCCGGCGGATCCCGCCGATCCGGCGACCGTGGCCAGACCCAGGTCCACCTGGCAGCGCGCGCCGGCCGGCACGGCGCGGTCGGCGTTGTCCATCGCCAGCCGGACCCGGAAGGTGTTGCTGGCCGCGTCGATCACCTGGTCGACCTGCGTGACCGTGGCCTCGCGCGCGGCCACGCCCGGCACGTCGGCCTTCACCGGGTGCCGGGCGCCGGCGCGCACCTGCCCGAACTGGCTGGCCGGCACGACCACCTCGACCCGCAGCCGCGCCACATCGGCCACGCGCAGCAGCGGCAGCAGCTCGACCCGCTCGCCGGGCTGCGCCATGCGGTCGACCACGACCCCATCGAAGGGGCTGCGCAGCGCCCGCTGGTGCAGTTGGGCCAGCGCCTGCGCTGATTCGGCCTGGTAGATGGCGCGCTGGTCCTCGGCCTGCTTCAGGCTTTGCGCCGCCACGGTCAGCTCGGTGCGGGCCTGGTCGAGGGCGATGTCGGAGATGAACTGCTCGGCGTGCAGCGATTCGGCGCGCTGGGTCTTCTGCCGCGCCAGCGACAGCGTGGCCTGGGCGGCGCTGACGGCGGCCTGTGCCCGGGCCCGGGCTTCGGCGGTGCGGACCGAGGCCCGCTCGCCGGCCGCGTGCAGCACCGCCAGCGGCTGGCCCTGGCGCACGCTGTCGCCGCGGTCGACCAGCATGCGCTCGACCACGCCCGCCACCGGGGTGCCGATCTCGGCCACCCGGGCCGGCGTGATCAGGCAACCCAGCGTGAGCGCGGACGCGCAGGCGGGCAGCAGCAGCCAGAGCGACAGGCCGAGCAGCAGGGCGGGGCGGGGCGGGTGGCGGTCGCAGGGCATGGGTCGTGGTGTCATCGGACAGGGGTGGAGGGAGGTCAGTCGCCCGGGGCGAGCCGGTCGAGACGCTGGCGGACGAGGTCGTCGCCCAGGCGCAGGCGGCGGCGTTCGTCGGCCGCCCGGGCCTCGCGGGCGCGCTGGCGCAGGCGCCAGGCCACATCGCGCCAGGCCCCGAGCGCACTGACGGTGTACAGCGAGCGGGGCGCACCGACCCGCCAGTGTTCGACGCTGCCGGGATCGCCCTGCCGGGCGCAGCGGCCGAAGAGCTGCTCGTCCAGGCGGCGTGCCGGGTTGTCCTGGCAGTTCAGCACGTGCAGACCGCCGGCCTGGGCGGCGCGCGGGTGCAGGCGGATGTCCACGCCGCGGCCCGCCATGCGGGTGGCCACGGTGATGCGGCCGGGCTGGCCCGCCTCGGAAATCAGCGTCGCTTCGAGGGCATCCTGCCGCGCGTCCAGGCATTGCAGCGGCATCGGCGCCGCGCCGGCCGCGAACGCTGCCTCGAAGGCCGCGACCAGCTGCAGCGACTGCGGCACGCCATCGGTGCCGATCAGCACGGGGCGGCCGAGCCGGGCCAGCGCCAGCGCCCGTTCGACCACCGCCCGGTCGCGGGCCGCCTCGTCGGCGAACCAGCGGTTCGGGCCGCGTTCGCGGCGGGGCGGCGCATGCGGCGGAATGCGCGTGACCCGCAGGCCGTAGAGCCGGTGCAGCTCGTGGCGCTGGTCGTGCAGTGTGGCGCTGGTGCCGCCGATCAGGCGGTAGCGGCGCAGGAAGTGGCTGTAGGTGGTGCGGGCGGCGCTTTCGGTGGGCGGCGGTGGCGGGCAGCCTTCTTTCAGGCAGACCAGCTCGTGCAGGCCGTTCGACCACATCCGCCCGGTGGCGATGCGGCCGGTCACGGGATCGATCAGGCGGAGCTGGCCATGGCGCACCAGGTAGTCGCGCTGCGGCTGCAGCAGGTGCGTGGCGACCAGCGCCAGGCGCACGAGTTCCTCGCGGTGCAGCCGGTGGCGCCACAGCCGCGCGAGGCCAGTGCAGAGCGTGTCCAGCCGCTGCGCACCGGCGGGGGTCAGCGCGGCATCGCGGGCGACCGGCTGCAGCTCGAAGTCGCGTCCGGGCTGCAGCCGGGCGGCCAGATCAAGCGCGGTGCCCAGCTGCGACAGGCGCTCGCCGGCCTCGCCGTGGCGGGCCAGCACCAGGGGCATCACGGCCTCGTCGAGCAGGATGCTGTCGGCCTCGTCGATCAGGGCCGCGTCGAACGCGGACACGGTCGCGGCGGCATCGTCGTCGGGGGTCTGGGTGAGCGCGCGGGCGTGTGCGCTCAGGCGGGCGTCCCGCGCCGAGGCGGACCAGGCCGAGCGGCCGGCCACCTGGTCGCGCAGGCTGTCGAAGACCAGCTCCCGCGCGCTGACGTACACCACGTCGGCGCGGTAGGCCGCGGCGCGTTCGGCCGCGGTGTGCTCGGCGCTGACGGCCGCCACGCGCAGGCCGAGCCGCGCGTACCAGCCGTGCAGCTGCCGGGCATCCCGCGTGGCGAGGTAGTCGTTGGCGGTGAGCAGGTGCACGCTGCGGCCGCGCAGGGCCAGCAGCGCCGCGGCCAGCGCGAGCGCGAGGGTCTTGCCTTCGCCGGTGGCGAGTTCGGCCAGGCGGCCCTCGACCAGCGCCTGTGCCGCGAGCCACTGGTTCGGGCGCGGCACCAGCCCGAGCGCCTCGCGGCAGGTGGCGTCGAGGCGGGTCTTCAGCGCGGCGTTGGTGTCCATCGTCAGTCGCGCGCCTGGAACTGGCCGAGGAAGGTCTGCCGCAGCCAGCGCCCCAGTTGCCACGCGGCCGAGCGCGGCGCGAACGCGAAGCGCACCCACACGCGGCTGCCGACCCGCTCGCCCAGCGGCTGGTCGCTGGCGAGTTCGAGCACCGACACCGGGTCGCGGCTGGTCAGCCCCTGCGGGTCGGTCGGATCGGTGACGACCTGACCGCCGCCGGTGTCGCCGAGGCTGCGGGTCGGCAGGCGCCGGGTGGCCGACGGCAGGGTGGTGGTGCGCAGACGGGCGCCGAGCCGGTCGGCCGGCCGGTCGCTGCGGCGCAGCGTGATGCCCTGCAGGCTGTCCTGCACCAGCAGCGCATCCTCGTGTGGCAGCACCACCTGCAGCGTCCGGTTGTCGTCCGGGCGGACATGGCCGAGCGTGTCGCCGCGTTCCAGCCAGCGCCCGCCGAGCCGGGGCGCGTCGTCCAGCACCAGCGTGCCGGCGCGCGGCGCGCGCACGGCCAGTCCGGCGATCTCCGTGTCGAGCTGCTGGCGCTGGGCGCGCAGGGCGCCGGCCTGCTGCTGCAGCGCGGCGGCCTGGCCCGGGTCGCGGGCGAGGGCATCGAATCGGCGCGCGTCCAGCCCGGCGAGCTGTTCGTCCAGCGCGGCGCGGCGGCTGGTCAGGCGGTCGTCGGCGAGCGGGAGCACCACGTCGCCCGCGGCCACGCGGCGGCTGGCCGACGCCGGCGGGGTGGTGACGAAGCCGGCGGTCTGCGGCCGGATCCAGGCCGACTCCGGCAGCCAGACCACGCCCTGCGCGGTGGTGGCGTGCGGCAGCGGCCAGAAGAAGAACAGCGCCAGCATGGCCGCCGCGATCAGCGCCACCCGCCCCATGGCGACCCGGCGCACCGACGCCGCCAGCATCGGCGCCTGGAGCTGCCGCCACAGCTCCAGCAGCGGTGCGCCCACCACCAGCCCGCCCAGCACGGCGGCCGCCGCCAGCCCCAGCCCCGCGTGCACGCTCCCCAGCCAGCGCACGATCAGCAGGCCGAGCCCGGCGCGGTAGAGCCACGACAGCGGTGCATAGGCGATCAGCCAGCCCCGCTCGCCCGGCGCGCAGGCCGGTGCGGGGGCGGCGTGTCCGGGGCCGTTGACCAGCCGGCTGCCGACACGCAGCCACCAGCGCCGCGAGCGCGCCGCCAGATTCGGCAGGTCCAGCGCGTCGCACAGGGCGTGGTAGCCGTCCATGCGCAGCAGCGGGTTGCCATTGACCAGCAGGCTCGACACCGCGCCCAGGAAAAGCACGACAAAGGCCAGGTCGTGCAGCAGGCCGTTCTGCGTGTGCTGCCAGACCACCAGCGCGCCGGCGGCCATCGCCAGCTCCGCCATGATCCCCGCCAGGCTGACCAGCAGCCGCTGGCCCCGGCTCGCCAGCGCGCTGGCGGCGCGGGCGTCCACATGGGGCACCGGCGTGAACAGCACCATCGTCAGCCCGAAGGCGCGCACCTCGCCGCCGAAGCGGTGGATGGCCAGCGCGTGCGCGGTCTCGTGCAGCAGCTTCATCACCGGGTAGACGGCCCAGAGCAGGCCGAGGTGGTGCGGGCTGCTCAGCCAGTGGCGCCCGTGGGCGGACAGGGCCGGCCAGTCGGCCAGCGCCGCCAGCCCGGCCGCGGCCACCGCCAGCGCCCACAGCACCAGCAGCGCGGGCTGGAGCACCGGGTGCAGCCCGTGTTCCAGCCACCGCACCAGCCGCGACGGATCGCCCAGCGTCACCTGGAAAGCCAGCGGATTGGCCGCGCTGACGAGCGACCGCGGCCGCGGTGGCTGCCAGTCGTGGTCGGGGCGGGACGGACCCGCCGCCGCGGCATCGATCGGCGCCTGCAGCAGACCCGCCTGCTGCAGGTGCGCGAGCAGGTCGATCACCTCGGCCTGGGTCGGCGCGTCGTCGCCCTGTTCATCGAGCAGCGTCTCCCACAGCCGCTGCACCGTGCGTTCGCCGTTGCAGCGCCCGACCAGGGCCCAGGCGGCGGCGTCCAGCCGGTGGGTGCGCTGCGACACGCCATCGGTGAGCAGCATCCAGCGCTCGCCCCGCGTGGTCTGGCGCTGCAGGCGGACGTGGCCACGCAGCCGTGGCTTCAGTGGCGCGACACGGTACCAGTGCGGGTGCAGCAGGGCATCGGAGGGGAAGTCAGCCATTCCAGCGCCACCACTGCAGGCGCAGCCAGTCGGCCACCCGGCTGCCCAGCGCCACCAGCCGGCTCTGCCGCCCGACTTCGATGCGGGCGACCCCCGTCAGTCCGGGGCGCAGGACCGACGCGCCAGCCTGTGCGCCGGGCTGCAGCCGGGCCTCGACCTCGAACACGTTCGCGCCCTCCACCACGTGTGCTGCCGGCTGCACCCGCTCCACCTGCAGCGCCAGCGTGTCCCACGGCAGTGCCGACAGCGCCAGCCGCGCCGGCTGTCCGGGCCGCACGGCGTCGATGTCGCGTTCGTCGATCTCGATCACCACCCGCGGCGCCTGGTCCGGCATCAGGCGCATGAGCGTGTCGCCGCGCCGCACCGGCATGCCGACCGAGCGCGTCAGGTCGCCCTCCAGCACCAGTGCATCCATCGGGGCCTCGATGCGCGTGCGGCCGAGTTCGCGCCGCACCTGCTGCAGCTGCGCGCCGACCTCGTCGCTGCGGGCGAGCTGCACGCCCATCTGCGCCCGGTCCGAGCGGGCGAGGGCGGCCATGTAGGCGTTCTGGTGCCGGGCGATCTCGCTTTCCAGGCGGCGGGCATCGACTTCCAGGTCCTGCGGTGCCAGTTCCAGCAGCGGCTGCCCGGCGCGTACCTGGTCGCCCGGTCGGGCGTGGACCGCCTGCAGGAAGCCGTCGGCGGGCGCCGTGAGACTGCGCTCCTGCTGGCCATCCAGCCGTGCCCGGCCCCCGAGTTCGTGCGTGACCGGCCACAGCAGCCACCCGGCCGCGAGCATGGCCAGACCGCCGCCCAGCCCGCGGCGCAGCCGGGACGACCGCTGCCAGCGCTGCGACACGTGCTGGGTGGCGCGTTGCCACAGTGGCTGTTCGTGGCGGTGCAGCAGGTCGAGCCACGGCGCCATCAGCGCGAGCTGGTGCGCCAGGGTCTCGGGGTCGAAGCGGGCGAGTGCCTGCGGGTCGCGCCAGCACAGCGTGAGGGCGCCGACGACGCGGCCGCAGGCGTGCAGCGGCAGGCTGGCGACCGCGCCCAGGTCACCGCCTGCGGGCTGGACCAGCGCGGCATGGGCCAGCGTGATGCGGGGCGGGCTGCCAGCAGGCTCCGGACAGCGCACCAGCCCCCCCTGGTCGATGCACTCGTCCATCGCGGCCTCGAACGCGCGTGTCGCCCGCACCGCGCCGGCCTCGTCCCCCAGCGCGCCAGGGTTGGAGACGGCCCGCAGGTGGCTGCGCTGCCGCTGCCACCAGCCCAGCGCCACCTGGGCACAGCCGAAGCTGGCGGCCAGGTCTGAAACAAGTTGTATTCCTGCCGGACCGAAGCGGTCCTGCGACATCAGGCTGGCTTGCCAGGCGACGAGCTGCGTCAGCGCGGGCGGGCCATTGGTGTTCGCGGGATCACGTGCCGTGGTGGTGCGGTGGTCGGACAGGGAACGCGTCATGGCAAACCGCCGGGCAGGACCCGGCGGTTGAGAAGTGCGAAAAATCGGGCCAACCCATTCTAAAGGTGTGAAATACATCACAACCTTTGCATTGCCTTGCGAAACGGGAAAGAACCGTTTCGCAGGCTGGCCGCCCGATTCCCGACACTCAGGTGCCGATGCGTCCGCCGTCGTTCTTCGTGATGACGATGGTGGCCGAGCGGGGACGCTTGCCAGCGCCGTAGCCGGCGTTCGACGGCCACTGGCTGGTGTACTTCGTCGGGTCGGCGATGTCGGCCATCTTCGTGCCTTCACCCGGGTGCTGGATGTTGATGAACATCGTCTTGCCGTCCGGTGTCTCGACCAGACCGGTGATCTCGCAGTCCTTCGGGCCGACCAGGAAGCGCTTGAGCGTGTCGGCGGTCGGCGCCTTGCCGATGAAGGTGTCGACGCTCAGCGCGGAGCTGTGCGGCAGCGTCTTCTTCGTGCCATCGCCGACCGTGCCGGGAATGCCGGCCAGCATCATGCAGTTGGTCACGTCGGTGTAGGCGCCGTCGTCGGTCTGGATCCAGCAGATGCCGGTCGACTTGCTGAACACCAGGCCGTCCGGGCTGGAGAAGTCCTGGTCAGCAGTCAGGTTCGACAGGTTCACCAGGCCGGTGTCCGCGTCCGACTGGGCGCCGAACACGTACACGTCCCAGGTGAAGGTCAGGGCGGCGGCGCTGCCACCGGCATCCTTGAGGCGCAGGATGTGGCCGTTCGGGTTGCCTTGCTGCGAGGTCGTGCCCTTCATGTCCGTGTAGGCGCGCGGGTTGGCGCTGTCCGGGGCGAGCTGGGTGCTGCTGCCGGCGGTCGGGGCGACGCGGCGGTTGCTGTTGTTGGTCAGCGTGAAGTAGACCTCGCCGGACGTCGGGTGCGTTGCGCACCACTCCGGGCGGTCCATCTTCGTGGCGCCGACGGCGTCACCGGCCAGGCGGCTGTTGACGCGGATGTCGGCTTCGTCGGCGAAGGCGTAGGCGGTGTAGGTGGTCGGGATGGTGGCCTTGCTCAGCTCGATCCACTGGCCGGTGCCGTCGGCGGCGAACTTGGCGACATAGAGCTTGCCGTTGTCCAGGTACTTGGCGCCGGTGGCCAGGCGGTCGGTCGGGTTGGCGTCGGCGGCGGACCAGGCGGTGTCGGAGACGAACTTGTAGATGTACTCGTTGCGCGCGTCGTCGCCCATGTAGACGGCCAGCTTCTCGCCCGCCTTCGGCAGCGAGAATGCGGCGCTTTCGTGCGCAAAGCGGCCCAGGCCGGTGCGCTTGACCATGCGGCTCGTCGCCTTGTAGGGGTCCATCTCGACGATGTAGCCCATGCCGTTCAGCTCGTTGCGGTAGTCGTCGGTGCCGTCGGCCGAGGTGCCGGTCTTGGCATTGATCCAGCGGGCGTAGATGTCGGCGGTGCCGGCGGTTTCCCAGCCGTGGCGCGACGCGGCGCCTTCGGCGCGGCCATAGCGGTTCAGCGCGACGACCGACTTGTCGTTGCCGCGGGCCAGGTTGTCGCCGGCCGGACGGGTGAAGTAGCCGAACCAGTTCTCTTCGCCGGACAGGAAGCTGCCCCACGGCGTCTTGCCGGTGCCGCAGTTGTTCAGCGTGCCGCGGGTGCGGGTGCCGTCGATCGAGTACTTGGTCTTCAGCAGCGTGTGGCCTTTGGCCGGGCCGCTGATGTCGACTTCGGTCAGCGCGGTGATGCGGCGGTTGAAGGCCGAGTTCTGGACATAGGCCCAGGCGCTGCCGGTCTTCTTCATCTCGACGACCGAGACGCCGTGGATGGCGACTTCCTTGTCCACTTCGGTGGCCGGACGCGGCAGGGTCTTGGTGCCACCGTTGGCGTGCAGGAAGAACGACGACAGCGTCTCGTCGGTCGTGGCTTCGTGGTTCATGGCGATCAGGCCACGGTCCGAGGCGGTGGTCGAGGCCGAGCCATCGCTGCCCAGGCTGAACCACTCCATGCCGTCGTGGTGGTCGCCGGCGCGGTTGCCGTAGTCGGTGTCGGTGCCGTCGTTCTTGTAGGCAGCGGTCGAGGCGGTCAGCGGATCGCCGAGCGCGTAGACGACAGTGGCGGTGTAGCCGGCGGCCAGCGTGACCTTGTCGGCCATGCCCTTGGGCACGGCGGTGAAGCCGAGCTTGGACAGCGCGCCGGTGTCGACCACAGGCGTCGCCACGGCGTCATCACCACCGCCGCAAGCGGCCAGACCGAGGCTGCCGAAGACGGCGGTGGCGGCCGTGCCCACGCCACTGCGCAGCAGGCCACGGCGGCTCAGCCGTGCGTCGAGCACCGAGGAGAAATGCGGGTTGGCGCTGGTGTTGCTGTCTTCTTCGGCGCGGGCGGCGAGGTGGCTGAGGTCGATGGGCTGTTGCATGGGTGCTCCGTGGCGCGTGGCAGAAATTGTGACTTTCCGCATCCTCTGCGGCCACTGTGAAATCCGCATGACAGCATCAAGGCAGATCGGTGACAGCCTGTCCGCCGGACAATGGACGCCTGTTCCACTGCTGCCCCGGGCCACCACTGCCATGACTGTCGACGCGCGCACTGCTGCTTCCACCTCTTCCTTGCCAGGCCGACGTCTGGCCGGTGCCGCCGTGCTGGCGGCCACGTTCGCCCTGGGCGGCTGCGGCGTGATGGCCGTGGCCGGTGCCACCGCCGGGGCCGCGATCTCCATCACGGGGGCGGTCGTCTCCACCGGCGTCAAGGTCACCGGCAAGGTGATCGAGAAGACGATCGATGTGGTGACGCCGTCCAGCGGCGACTGATCTCGCCGCCAGAGGCCGATCAGTCGATCGGCGTCAGCTTGGCGACGCTGAGCGCCAGCCACTTGGTGCCGTGGCGGCCGAAATTGACCTGGGCGCGGGCGTCGGCTCCCTTGCCTTCCAGCGCCAGCACCACGCCCTCGCCGAACTTGTTGTGGAAGACCGCCTGTTTCGGCCGCAGACCATGGCCGGAGGACTCGGCCGCACTGCGCGCCATCGCCGCCGGCACGGGAGATGCCCACGAGGGCGGTGGTGCCGGTGCCGGTGTCCACGCCGGCCGTGACGGCGCGCCGTAGCCGCCACCAAAGCCCGCACCCGACCCGAAGGCCTGCCGCTTCGGCGTGAGCCACTTCAGCGCTTCCTCGGGCAGCTCGTCCAGGAAGCGGCTCTTCACGTTGTAGCGCGTCTGGCCGTGCAGCATGCGCGTCTGGCTGTGGCTGATGTAGAGCCGCTGGCGGGCGCGGGTGATCGCGACGTACATCAGCCGGCGCTCTTCCTCCAGCCCGTCGGCCTCGGTGACCGAGTTCTCGTGCGGGAACAAGCCTTCTTCCAGCCCGGTGATGAAGACCGCGTCGAACTCCAGCCCCTTGGCGGCGTGGACCGTCATCATCTGCACGGCGTCCTGCCCGGCCTGCGCCTGGTTGTCACCGGCTTCCAGCGCGGCGTGGGTCAGGAAGGCGGCCAGCGGTGACAGGATCTCGCCCGTCTCCGCGTCCGGCAGCAGCTCGCTGGCCGTCGGTCCGGTCTGGCCCATCTCGTCCACCGGCAGCGCCACCGCGTCCTTGCCGAAGCCCTCGATCGTGACAAACGCTTCCGCCGCGTTGACGAGTTCCTCCAGGTTCTCGATGCGGTCCTGGCCTTCCTTCTCGGTGCGGTAGAAGTCGATCAGCCCGCTGGCGGCGAGCACCTGCTCGATGATCACGCGCAGCGTCTGGCCCTGGGTGCTGGCGCGCAGGCCGTCGATCAGGCGGTTGAAGGCGGCGACCTTGGCGCCCGCCGTGCCACCCAGGCCGCTGACGCCCTGGTACAGGCTGCGGCCGCTGGCGCGGGCGACCTCCTGCAACTGCTCGACCGAGCGCGTGCCGATGCCGCGGGCGGGGAAGTTGACGACACGCAGGAAGCTGGTGTCGTCGTTCGGGTTCTCGATCAGGCGCAGGTAGGCCAGCGCGTGTTTCACCTCGGCGCGCTCGAAGAAGCGCAGGCCGCCATACACGCGGTAGGGCACGCCCGCATTGAACAGCGCCGATTCGATCACCCGCGACTGCGCATTGCTGCGGTAGAGCAGGGCGCATTCCGAGCGCGCCATGCCACCCCGGTGCAACTGCTGCAGCTCCTCCAGCAGCCACGCCGCTTCCGCGAAATCGCTCGTCGCTTCGTAGATCCGCACCGGCTCGCCCGGCCCGGCCTCGGTGCGCAGGTTCTTGCCCAGCCGCCCGGTGTTGCGCGAGATCAGCGCGTTGGCGGAGTCGAGGATGTTGCCGAAGCTGCGGTAATTGCGTTCCAGCTTGATCAGCCTGGCGACCCGGAACTCGCGCTCGAAGTCGGCCATGTTGCCCACGCGGGCGCCGCGGAAGGCGTAGATGCTCTGGTCGTCATCGCCGACGGCGAACACCGCGCATGGCACATCCCCCTGCGCCGGATCGCCCGCGAACATCTTCAGCCAGGCGTACTGCAGCCGGTTGGTGTCCTGGAACTCGTCGACCAGGATGTGCTGGAAGCGGTGGCGGTAGTGCTGGCGCAGCGCGGCATCGTCGCGCATCAGCTCGTAACTGCGCAGCATCAGCTCGGCGAAGTCGACCACGCCCTCGCGCTGGCACTGGTCCTCGTAGGCCTGGTAGATCTCGGCGAGCTTCTGGCTGTGCGGGTCGTGCACGTCCACGTCCTTCGGGCGCTTGCCTTCTTCCTTGGCGCCGGCGATGAACCAGGCGACCTGCTTCGGGACAAACCGCTCCTCGTCGAGCTTCATGCCCTTGATGACCCGCTTGACCGCGCTGAGCGAGTCGCCGCTGTCGAGGATCTGGAACGACTGCGGCAGGCCGGCCTGTTTCCAGTGCGCGCGCAGGAAGCGGTTGCACAGGCCGTGGAAGGTGCCGATCCACATGCCGCGCACATTGAACGGGAGCATCGCGCCGAGCCGCGTGAGCATCTCCTTGGCGGCCTTGTTCGTGAAGGTCACCGCCATCAGCCCGCCCGGCGAGACCTGGCCGGTCTGCAGCAGCCAGGCGATGCGGGTGGTCAGCACACGGGTCTTGCCCGATCCGGCGCCCGCCAGGATGAGCCCCGGCTCGGGCGGCAGCGTGACCGCGGCGAGCTGTTCGGGGTTGAGGTTGGCGAGCAGGCGGGACGACACCGGCGCGGCGGGGTCGTGGGGCATCGGGGAGTCCGGGGATTCGTGCATCGGGAAATTCTACGTGGCGGGTCTGAATGGCCCGGTCATCGGGCGGCCGATGGCCCGCAACTGCACAAGTCGGGCGGACACGGGCGGTTCCGGTGTGGCGGACACCTGCGAATGCGGGTGCGCACGGCGCCGCCGGCAGGGTGTTCATTTCGTACCATTAAACACAATTAGAAACAAATAGCCGCGCCGCCGCCGGCTCCGCCACCATGAACCTTCCGTGCTCTTCCTGGCGCCTGCCGAGGCGCATGCTGCTGCTGACCGCCACGGCGGCACTGCTGGCGTGCAACAGCGAGGAGCCTGACGCGACCAACGCGACCGGGACGGCATCGACCACCGCACCGCTGGTCCGCCGCCAGGCGCTGGCCGCCGTGCAGCCGAATCTGGCGCGCTGGTCGGCGGTCAAGACCTTGCCGCTGGTGCCGGTGTCGGCGGCCAACCTGCCGGACGGGCGGCTGCTGATGTGGTCGGCCGAGGAGAAGTTCAGCTTCGGCGGGTCGGGCCGCACCTACAGCCTGACCTTCGATCCACGCAGTGAGGCGGTGTCGGAGCGGCTGGTGTCCGAGACCGGCCACGACATGTTCTGCCCCGGCACGACCAACCTCGCCGACGGGCGGATCCTGGTCAACGGCGGGCTGGATTCCGCCAAGACCTCGATCTTCAACCCTGCCACCGGCATGTGGACGGCCGGCGCGCTGATGAACATCCCGCGCGGCTACCAGGCCAACACGCTGCTGCCGGACGGTGGCGTGCTGACGCTGGGCGGCTCGTGGAGCGGTGGCGTCGGCAACAAGCATGGGGAGGTCTGGACCGAGGCGGGTGGCTGGCGGCGCCTGAGCGGGGTGCCGATCGACTCCTTCCTCTCGCCCGACCCGTCGCGCAACTTCGGTGGTGACTCGCATTTCTGGCTGATCCCTGCCGGCAACGGCCGTGTCTTCCACGCCGGTCCCGGCGTCAACATGCACTGGATCGACGCCCGCGGCACCGGCTCGGTCACCCCCGCCGGACGGCGTGGCGACGACGAGTTCAGCGTCAGCGGCAACACGGTGATGTACGACGCCGGCAAGGTGCTCAAGACCGGCGGCGGCCCCGGCTACGACAGCGTCCAGGCCAATGCCAACAGCTACGTGATCGACCTGAACGGCGGCGTCACGGTGCGCAAGCTGCCGCCGATGGCCTACCGGCGGGCCTTCCACAACAGCGTGGTGCTGCCGAACGGGCAGGTGGTCATCCTCGGCGGCCAGACCTTCGCGGTCGGCTTCTCGGACGCCAACTCGGTGCTCGCGCCCGAACTCTGGGATCCCGAGACCGAGGCGTTCACGACGCTGCCCGCGATGGCCGTGCCGCGCAACTACCACAGCGTCGCGCTGCTGCTGCCCGATGGCCGCGTGCTGTCGGCGGGGGGCGGGCTGTGCGGCGCAGGCTGCGCGGCCAACCACCCGGACCTGCAGATTCTCAGTCCGCCCTACCTGTCCAATGCCGACGGCACGCCTGCCGTCCGCCCGGTCATCACCGCCGCGCCGACCGTGGCCGGCCATGGCCAGACCATCGAGGTCACGACCGACAGCGCGGTGAGCGCGTTCGCGCTGGTGCGCCAGTCGTCGACCACCCACACCGTCAACAACGACCAGCGCCGCTTGCCGCTGGCCTTCCGCGCGCTGGGCGGCAACCGCTACGCGGTGGACGTGCCGACCAATGGCGGCCTGGCACTGCCGGGCCAGTGGATGCTGTTCGCGCTGAACGCGGCCGGCACGCCCTCGGTGTCCACGCTGCTGCGCCTGACGCTGGACGGCAGCCCGCAGCTCGCGCCCGTCACCGACCAGGCGTCGACCACCGCCGGCCCGGTCGGCTTCACGCCGCAGGTCACGCTGCCCGCGGGCACGGTCGCCAGCTGGCGCGCCACCGGCTTGCCGGCCGGCACCACCATCGATCCGGTCACCGGCCGCATCAGCGGCACGCCCACCACCGCCGGCACCTTCCGCGTCACGGTCTTCGCCAGCGCCGGCGGGCGCACCGTCTCGACCGACTTCGTCTGGACCATCAGCCACCCGGCCGCCACCCGCTACGTGCGGCTGGAGGCGCTGTCCGAGGTCAATGGCAACCCGTGGTCGTCCGCGGCCGAGATCGAGCTGCTCGGCGCCGACGGCCGCCCGCTGCCCCGCACCGGCTGGACCGCCACCGCCGACAGCGCCGAGACGGCCGGCGAGGATGGCCGCGCCGCCAACGTCCTCGATGGCAACCCGGCCACGATCTGGCACACCACCTGGAGTGCGTCGACCGCGCCGATGCCGCACTGGATCGTGCTCGACCTGCAGCGCGGCACCGAGGTCACCGGCCTGCGCTACCTGCCGCGCAGCAACATGCCCAACGGCACCATCCGCCAGTTCCGGGTCCTGCTCAGCGCCGATGGCGTCAACTGGGGCCCGCCGGTGGCCAGCGGCGATTTCACGCAGCTGGATGCCAGCGCGACGGCCGAGAAGACCGTCCACTTCGAGAACGTCGCCCGTGGCCGCGCCGCGGGCCAGTCCTCGCAGTTCGACGTGGGCGCCGCCGGTCGCGCGGTCGATGGCAACACCGATGGCAACTGGGCGGGCAACTCGGTGTCCCACACCCAGTCCGAGGCGAACGCGTGGTGGGCGGTCGATCTCGGCCGCGCGCACGACCTGCACGCCATCCGGCTCTGGAACCGCACCGACTGCTGCGCCGACCGGCTGACGAACTTCCACGTCTTCGCCTCCGACACGCCGATGACCGGCCGCACGCTGGCCGCGCTGCTGGCCGACACCACCGTCTGGCGCCGCAGCGTCACGACCACCGCGCCGCGCGCCCTGCGCCTGGACGCGCTCGGCGCCCGCGGCCGCCACGTGCGGGTGCAGCTGGCCGGCACCAGCTTCCTGCAGCTCGCCGAGGTCGAGGTCCATGGCCGACCTGCGGCCGACACGCCGCCACCGGTCACGCTGCCGACGCTGCAGCCCGTGACCGTGGCGCCGGTCGCGGCGGGCGGCACCGTGTCGTGGACCGCGGCGCCCTCGCTGGCCGGCACCTACACCTACCAGTGGGATTTTGGCGATGGCACGCCCGTGAGCGCCTGGTCCGCGTCGCCGAGCGCCAGCCACGCCTTTGCGGCAGCCGGCGTCTACACCGTCACCGCCACGCTGCGCACCACCGATGGCCGCACGACGACCCGCTCGTTCTGGCAGGTGGTGCAGGGCACGACGGGGCAGGGCGGTCGCTCGACCTCGCCGGTGCTGGTGGAAAACCGCACCGGCGCCACGCCGCGGCTGTGGAGCGTCAACCCGGACCACGGCAGCGTCAGCGTCTTCGATCTGGCGATGAACACCCGCGTGGCGATCCTCCCGGTCGGCGCCCAGCCGCGCACGCTGGCGCTGGCGCCGGACGGTCGCATCTGGGTGGCGAACCAGGAGAGCGCCTCGCTGAGCATCGTCTCGCCGACGACGCTGGCGGTGGTGCAGACGGTGCTGCTGCCGCGGGCCTCGCAGCCCTACGGCGTGCTGGTCCGCGCGGACGGCACGGCGCTGGTGTCGCTGGAGGCCAGCGGACGGATCGCCCAGGTGTCGGCGGCGGGTGTGGTCGGCAACAGCGTCGACGTCGGCCCGAACGTGCGGCATCTGGCGCTGAACGCGGCGGGCACGCGCCTGCTGGCGACCCGCTTCATCACGCCGCCACTGCCCGGCGAAGGCACGGCGGCGGTGCAGACCAGCGTCGGCGGCGCGCCGAAGGGCGGCGAGCTGCTGGTGCTCGACCCGGCCACGCTGGCGCGCCAGTCGACCGTGGTGCTGCAGCACAGCGAACGCCCGGACACGACCGTCAGCAGCCGCGGCATCCCCAATTACCTCGGTGCGCCGGTGATCGCGCCCGACGGCCGCAGCGCCTGGGTGCCGTCCAAGCAGGACAACGTCCGGCGCGGCGCGCTGCGCGATGGCCTCGGCCTGACCTTCGAGACGACGGTGCGCGCCGTCAGCTCGGTCATCGACCTCGGCACGCTCACCGAAGCGACCGCCGCGCGCGTGGACCACGACAACGCCGGCGTGGCCAGCGCGGCGGCGTTCCACCCGACGGGGGCCTTCCTGTTCGTCGCGCTGGAGGCCAGCCGCCACATCGCAGTGGTCGATCCGGTCGGGCGGCGCGAGCTGTTCCGCTTCGACACGGGCCGCGCGCCGCAGGGCGTGGCGGTGTCGGCGGACGGGTTCACGCTCTATGTCCACCACTTCATGGACCGCAGCATCGGCGTGTTCGACCTGCGCCCGCTGCTGCAGCGCGGGGAAGCGGTGGTGCCCGCCACGGCGACGCTGGCGGCCACGGCCAGCGAAGTGCTGCCGGCGGCGGTGCTGCGCGGCAAGCAGCTGTTCTACGACGCCCGCGACCCGCGGCTGGCGCGCGACGGCTACATGAGCTGCGCCGCCTGCCACCACGACGGTGGCCACGACGGCCGCACCTGGGACTTCACCGGCCAGGGCGAGGGCCTGCGCAACACCATCAGCCTGCGCGGACGGGCCGGTGCACAGGGCCGGCTGCACTGGAGCGCCAACTTCGACGAGGTGCAGGACTTCGAGGGCCAGATCCGCGGCCTGCAACAGGGCACCGGCCTGATGAGCGACGCCCAGTTCGCCACCGGCACGCGCAGCCAGCCGCTGGGCGATGCCAAGGCCGGCGTCAGCACCGACCTGGACGCGCTGGCGGCCTATGTCGCCTCGCTGAGCACCCACGCGCCGACGCCGTACCGGCAGGCCGATGGCACGCTGACCCCCGACGCGGTGGCGGGCCGCGCGGTGTTCGCCGGCAAGTGCGCGAGCTGCCACGGCGGCGCCGATTTCACCGACAGCGCCTCCAGTCCGTTGCGCAACGTCGGCACGCTGAAAGCCTCCAGCGGCCAGCGCCTCGGCGCCACGCTGACGGGGCTGGACACCCCGACGCTGCGGGATGTCTGGTCAACCGCACCTTACCTGCACGATGGCGCGGCCGCCACCATCGAGGCCGCCGTGCAGGCGCACACCACGCTGTCGCCCGCGCTCACCGCCGCCGAGCTGGCGCAGGTCAGCGCCTATGTGCGCCAGATCGGCCGCGAGGAACCCACGGCGCCGACCCCGACCGGCGCCGGCACCGGCCTGCGCGGCGAGTACTTTGCCGGCACCGCGCTGGCCGGCACGCCGCTGCGCACCACCGCCGAGGCGGTCGACTTCAACTGGGACCGGGGCGCGCCGGCCGCGGGGGTGCCGGTCGACAACTTCTCGGTGCGCTGGAGCGGCTGGGTCGAGGCGCCGGAGACGGGCACCGTGGTGTTCCAGACGCGCTCGGACGACGGCGTGCGTGTCTGGGTCAATGGCGTGCAGGTCATCAGCAACTGGACCGACCACGGCGTGACCGACAACACCAGCGCCGCGGTCAGCATGGTGGCCGGACAGCGGCTGCGCATCGTCGTCGAATACTACGAGCGCGGCGGTCGTGCCGAGATCGCGCTGCGCTGGCGCTGGCCGGCCGCGAGCGTGTTCACCGCGGTGCCTGCGAACCGGCTGTACCTGCCGTGAGGCCGCGGCAGCGCGTGTCGCTCGCCGGCGCCGGCCTGGCGGCCCTGGTCGTCGCTGGCGCGTTGTTCTGGTCAGGGGAGCGGGCCGGGCCGGCGCAAGCCGGGCTGCAGGGGGCTGCGCTGTGGCGTGGCACGCTGCCGCTGACCGCCCGCATCGCCGGTCATGCGCACGCGCTGCCACCCGTGGCGGCGCGTTGCATCAACTGCCACGGCGGCGAGTCTGGTGCCTCCGCGTCCGCGTCGGCCGCGGGCCGTGATCCGCTGGACGGGGCCGCGCCCGTGCTGACAGCCCGCCATCTGCGCGAGCCGACGGCCCGGCGCGGCGGACCGCCTTCCCGCTATGACGCGGCCGCGTTCTGCACGCTGCTGCGGACCGGGGTCGATCCGGCCTCGGTGCTGCTGCCCCGCCACATGCCGCGCTACGAGATCACCGCGGCGGATTGCGACGCGCTGTGGATCCATCTGACCGGGATGCCCGCATGAACAGGGCGCGGCGGACGTTCCTGGGCGCGGCGGGTGCGGCACTGTGCTGGCCCGCGCCCGGGCTCCGGGCCCACGGCCTGCTCGGGCCGGTCTTGCCGGCGCTGGCCCTGCCAGCCGTCGAGGTGACCCTGCATGATGGCCGGCGCCTGCCGCTGGCCGCCGTGCTGCGGGGGCGGCCGACCGCGCTGCAGCTGATGTTCACCGGCTGCAGCGCGATCTGCCCGGTGCAGGGCGCCGTGTTCGCCGAGTTGCAGGCGGCGTTGCGGCGGGACGGTGCAGGCCGCGGACCGGCGGTCCAGCTGCTCTCGATCAGCATCGATGCACTGGGCGATGACGCACGCGCGCTCGCCGCCTGGCGTGCCCGGTTCGGGGCCGGGCCCGACTGGCGGGCCGCCGTGCCGGATGTGGCCGGTGTCGACCGGCTGCTGGACACCCTGCGCGGGCGCACGGCGGGTGCGGATCGCCACAGCACCCAGGTGTTCCTTCTTGACACGGCGGGTCGCCTGGTCTTCCGCTGTGCCGAACTGGCCTCGGCCGATGCGGTGGCTCAGGCGTTGCGCCAGAGCCGGACGTGATTCCGCACGCACCGCACCGGATGGCTGCCCGGTCGAAACACCGCGCACGAAAGTGATAAAAACGAATTTATTGTCACAAAACGTATCAAATTGTCGCGTTTGTGCTGTGATTTTCTAGACGAATTCTTCGCTAAAGTTAGCTAAAGTTAACAAGCGGGTGCGCTGTGTTACCACATGCGGTTAGCCTTTGATCCATCGAAAAAGCGGTCCGGTGGCTCGTTTCATGAGGCTGCGGACCGTTGCAGACGGCATTGGTGCTTGCACCGGCCGCCGTGCGGCACCGGTCGCATGCACGCACGCTCGCTCGCCAACAAGAACATTCAAGGCAGGATATGTCCTCGCACGCCACACGCGCTCACCGTTTTTCCACCTTCCATGCGCTGGTTCGATGGTTGGCCGTGCTGCTGCTGGGCAGCGTGATGGCCTCGGTGGCGCAGGCCGCGTCGTTCAACTGGTCTGCTGCCAGCTGCATCACGGCAGGCAACTGCACCACGGTGGGCAGCATCACCCGCTTCAGCAACGCGGTCGTCGGCGTCAATGCGCGCGACATCCTGCTGGAGGTGATCGAGACCACCAATGGCGCATCCGTCTACGCGGCGGCCATTGGCACGGTGAACGGTGGGGCGTCCTACATCGACGGCAAGGTGGGCACGAACCTGGCACCGAGCGCCGTGTCGCAGGTGCGCTTCCGGCTGCGCTTCGTCAATCCGGGCACCACGACCGACAACCCGCTGCCGGGTCCGGTCTATTTCACCAGCCTTGACACCGACGGCATGCAGAGTGCTGTCTCGGGCGGCTACCGCGAGCGCTTCGAGATCATCACGCCGACGTCCACCGTCGCGATCGGTCCGCAGCTGGAAAGCACCTCGGCCCTGGTGCCCGGCGGCGTCGCCTATTCGCCGATCATCTGCGCGAACGGCACCACGGTCGGCTGCAACGACTCGAGCTACGGCGGGACCGGCAACTACGTCTTCTACCCGCTGCTGAGCACCACGCCCAACGTCGCCGCGACGGCGGTCTACACCGGCATGGTCGGCAACATCGACTTCGCGTTCGGTCTGGAGGTCTCGGCCGCGGGCCCGGGCAGCGTGCAGGAAAGCTTCCGCCAGTACGGCATCGCCGGTGGTGTGCCGGATGCCGACATGGTGCCGACACTGATCCAGTGCACGCCCGATCCGGTGGCCGCTGGCGCAGCGACGACCTGCGCGCTGACCTGCACCAACAACGGCCCGGACGTGGCCATCAATCCCTCCTGCGATTTCACCGGCACGCTGCCCGCCGGCGCGGTGCGCAGTGCCGGCTGCGGCACGCTGACCGGCCTGCTCACCAGCGGCAGCAGCCGTGCCTGCAGCATCACCTTCACGCCCACGGTCGGCGGCACGCTCAACCTGACCGGCGGGACGGGTGCGGCCAACGACACCAACGGCGGTGCGGTGGTGACCGCCGGCAACAACCCGAGCACCGGCTCGGTCGTCGTGACCGCCCCGACCACCGCGGACATGAGCCCGGTGTTCGGCAACCTGCCCGCGCTGCTCAGCCCGGGGGCCAGCCATTCCGGTCTGACCCTGACCTGCTCGAACGCGGTCGGCGGTGCAGCCGCGCTGGCGGCGACCTGTGTGCCGACCGCTTCGGCCGGTGTGGTCAGTGCAGTGAACTGCCTGCCGGTTTCCGGCAGCCCTGTGGCGGCCGGTGCCAGCATCGCCTGCACCTTCAGCTACACCGCACCGGGCAACGCCGGCGGCAGCGACACGGCCGACACGGCGGTGGTGTTCACGGGCACCACCGGCGCCACCAACGACGCGGTGGCCACCAACAACACGGCCACCGCGCCGGTGCCGCTGCTCGACGCCGTCGACGAATCCACCACCACGCCCTACGGCACCGCCGCCTTGCTGGGCGTGCTGACCAACGACACCCGCGGCGCGACGCCGGCCAGCTTCGGCAGCGTGTCGCTGACCGTGCTCGTGGCGCCCACGCCCGGCTCCACGATCGATCCCTCCAGTGGCGCCTTCAGCACCACCGCGGCGACACTGCCCGGCACCTACACGGTCACCTACCAGCTCTGCGCCAACCCGGCGCTGACACCGGCCGTCTGCGACACCGCCACCGCGACCATCGTCGTCGGCCCCGGCGCGGACATGGTGCCCACCTTCGGCGCACTGCCGGGCGCCGTGCACCCCGGCCAGCTCTACACCGGCCTGACGCTCAATTGCACCAACGTCGCCGGCGGTGCCAGCGCGGCCACCGCCCGCGGCACGCTCTGCCAGCCGCAGGCCAGCGTCGGCACGGTCAGCAACGTGGTCTGCACGCCGCTGGTCGGCGCCGATGTCGCCAGCGGCGCGGTGCAGACCTGCAGCTTCTCCTACCAGGCCCCGGGCACGCAGGGCGGCACCGACGAGCCGACCACCGCCGTGACCTTCACCGGCACGACCGGCGCGGCCAACGACCTCAACGGCGGCCTGACCACCGGCGGCAACAACCTGGTCACGGCCGCCGCCGTGGTGATCGACGCGCTGGACGACACGGCCACCCGCGCGGGCGGCCTGACCGGCCAGACCTCGCCGCTCGACCCCAACGACCAGATCCCCACGGGCAGCGTCTACACCCTGCGCGCTGGCGGCACCTGCGCCAATGCCAGCGTGTCCACCACCGGCCTGGCCACCTACGACGTGCCGGCTGCCGGCACCTGCACCGTGCCCTACCAGGTCTGTGCCCCGGCGCCGAACGCGACCGCCTGCGACACCGCGACGCTCACCGTCACCGCCACCAGCGCCGACATGGCCGCGGCCTTCAGCGGCCTGCCGACGGTGGTCCACCCGGGCCAGACGCTCACCGGCCTCGGCCTGAGCTGCACCAACGTCGCTGCCACGGGGGCGGCCACGGCAGCGACCTGTGCGCCGACGGTCAGTGCCGGCACCGTCTCCGCCCTGAGCTGCAGCCCGCCGGTCGGTGGTGCGGTGGCGGCGGGTGCCGCGATCGCCTGCACCTTCAGCTACACGGCCCCCGGCGTGCAGGGCGGGGCGGACGAGCCCGTGCTCTCGGTCGTCTTCACCGGCACGACCAGCGCCAGCAACGACAGCAACGCCGCCAACAACGTGGTCCAGTCGCCGGCCACCGTGATCGACGCCGTCGACGACCGCATCGGCCAGCCCGGCGGCAGCACCGGCCGCACCACGCCGCTGGCCCCCAACGACCAGGTCCCGACCGGCAGCAGCTTCACCGGCACCGGCGGCACCTGCGCCCGCGCCAGCGTCGGCAGCACCGGCATCGCCACCTACGACGTGCCGGCCAGCGGCAACTGCACCGTCACCTACCAGGTCTGCGCCCCGGCGCCGGCCCAGACCACCTGCGACTTCGCCACCCTCACGGTCACGGCCGGTGCAGCCGACCTGTCGCCCGCGTTCAGCAACCTGCCGCGCGTGGTCGGCCCCGGCCAGCGCTACACCGGGCTGGCGCTCACCTGCACCAACGTCGCCGGCGGCGCCGTGGCGACCTCGCCGACCTGTGCCCCCGAGGCCTCGGTCGGCAGCGTCGCCGATCTGGTCTGCACGCCGGCACCGGGTGCCGAACTGGCGGCCGGTGCGGCGATCGCCTGCACCTTCTCGTACACGGCGCCCGGCACCCGCGGCGGCGTGAACGAACCCGCCGAGAACGTCGTCTTCCGCGGCCTGACCGGCGCGCTCAACGACAGCGACGGCGGCACCAGTGCCAACGGCAACAACCTGACGCTGGCCTCGGCCGTGCTGATCGATGCCCTCGACGACACCGACTTCCACCCCGCCGGCCTGACCGGACAGACCACCAACGTGGCCGAGAACGACCAGTTCCCGGCCGGCAGCACCTTCACCCGCACGGGCGGCACCTGCACCTTCGCCAGCATGGCCCCGACCGGCCTGGCCACCTACGACATGCCGGCCACCGGCGCCTGCACCGTCGTCTACCAGGTCTGCGCCCCGGCGCCGGACACGGCGTCCTGCGACACCGCCACGCTCACCGCCACGGTGAACTCGTCCGACATGGTCCCGGCCTTCTCGGGCCTGCCGACCGCGGTCTTCCCGGGCCAGCAGCTCACCGGCCTGGGCCTGAGCTGCCGCAACGCCACCGGCGTGGCGGCCGCCACCGGCGCGCTGTGCCAGCCGAGCGTCTCGGTCGGCACCATCACCAGCCTGCAGTGCACGCCGGCCAGCGGCAGCACGGTCGCCGCGGGCGCGGCCATCGCCTGCACCTTCGACTACACCGCGCCCGGCGCCCTGGGCGGCAGCCGCGAAACGGCCACGGCGGTGGTCTTCACCGGCACGACCGGCGCGGCCAACGACAGCAACGGCGGTCTGACCACCGGCGGCAACAACAGCGTCAGCAGCAGCGCCACGCTGATCGATGCGGTCAGCGACGGCCCGGCCACCGTGCCGAGCACCGGCGCGCGCGTGCCGCTGTATGGCAATGACACGCTCGGCGGCAGCACCGTGGCCGCGGTGCAGGTCGTGCCGACGCTGGTCGACACCAGCAGCCTGATCGGCGCGACCGTGGACGCCGCCACCGGCGAACTCGTCGTCCCGGCCGGTGCCGCTCCGGGCAGCTACACGCTGACCTACCAGATCTGTGCCGCCGGCTCGACCACCGTGTGCGACCGCGCCACGGTGCTGGTCACCGTGCAGGGCGCCGACATGGTCCCGACCTTCACCGGCCTGCCCGGTGCCGCCTCGCCGGGCAGCACCGTCACGGGCACGCTGACCTGCGCCAACAGCGGCCCGTCCGCCGCCACGCAGGCCACCTGTGCCGCCACCGGCGCCACGGTCGGCGCCTGCACGGTCGGCGGCGTGGCGGTGGCCCTGCCGGTGGCGAGCCTGCCGGCGGGCAGCGCCATCGTCTGCG
This sequence comes from Sphaerotilus montanus, assembly GCF_013410775.1. NCBI lineage: Bacteria > Pseudomonadati > Pseudomonadota > Betaproteobacteria > Burkholderiales > Sphaerotilaceae > Sphaerotilus > Sphaerotilus montanus. The sequence continues at coordinate 3,355,442 of NZ_JACCFH010000001.1, forward strand.
CCCTCACGGCCACGGCGCCTGCCAGCGGCGTGGTCAACCTGACCGGCCTGACCGGCGCCACCAACGACACCCAGGGTGGCACCGGCCCCGGCGGCAACAACAGCACCACCACGGCATTGCCGGTGATCGACGCGGTCAACGACGGCCCGGTGGCGGTGCCCGCGACCGGCAGCACCATCGCGCTGCTGACCAACGACACGCTCGGCGGCTCCCCGGTGGTGCCGGCCCAGCTGACGCTCACGCTGACCAGCCCGGGCGGCCTCACCGGCGCCACGGTCGATCCGCAAGGCCGCCTCACGGTGCCGGCCAACACGACCCCCGGCCCCTACACGCTGACCTACCAGATCTGCGTCAACCCGGCCACCACCCCGGCGGCCTGCGACACGGCCACCGTGACGGTCAACGTGCTGGGCCAGCCGGACCTGCAGGTCAGCAAGATCCACAGCCCGGCGGTCTTCACCGAGCGCCACACCGGCACCTACACCATCGCCGCGCGCAACACGGGTGGTTTTGCGACCAGCCTGCCGTACACGGTGGTGGACACGCTGCCGGCCGGCATGACGGTCGCCGCGGTGCCCACCGGCAGCGGCTGGGACTGCAGCACGACCGCCCTCGGCGCCACCAGCGCCACCTGCACCGCGTCGACGCCGATCGCGGCCGGCGCGTCCGCCGCGCCGATCACGCTCGTCGTGAACGTCGCAGCGGGCGCCTGCGCGGCGCCGGATGCCAACGGGCTGTGCTCGGTGGCCAACGGCACCGCGCTGGTCAACCACGTCCGCATCAGCGGCGGTGGCGAGTCCGGTGCCGGCGGCACGGGCGACAACAACACCGCCACCGACCCGACCCCGGTCCAGCAGGCCGGCGCCATCTCCGGCCGGGTCTGGGGCGACACCAACCACGACCGCGTGCAGTCCGGCAGCGAGTCGGGGGTGGCCGGCATGGCGGTCGAGGTGCTGGATGCCGGCGGCGCGGTCGTCGGCACCTCCACCACCGATGCGCTGGGTGACTACCGTGTCGACGGACTGGTCCCGGGCACCGGCTTTGCTGTGCGCTTCCGCGATCCGGTCAGCGGCGCCTACTTCGGCCGCCCGGTCTCCAACGACCCGGCCGGCGGCAACGACCCGACCGCTGCCACCGGCACGGGCGTGGTCACCAGCGGCACGATCCGCAACCTGACCGTGCCTTCTGGCCAGCGCGCCCGCATCAACCAGAGCTTGCCGCTGGACCCGAGCGGGGTCGTCTACGGCACCGACTCCCGCGCCCCCGTGGGCGGTGTGCGGGTCGAACTGCTGGACGCGGCCGGCGCGGTCGTTCCGGCCGGCTGTCTGGTCGGCGGCGCGAACAGCGTCGTCACCTCGGCGGCCGGCACGCTGGCAGGGGTCTACAGCTTCCTGCTGAACAACCCGGCACCCGCGGGCTGCCCGGGCGCGGCCACCTACCAGCTGCGCACCACGCCGACCAGCGACTACGTGGTCAGCCGCACGCTGCCCGCGCAGGCCGGCACGCTGACCCCGCCGGTGGGCTGCACCAACGGCGCGGCCGGTGGCATCTGCACCGTGCAGGCGCAGAACGTGGCGCCGACCGGCACCGAGCCCACCACCTGGTACACCGCGCTGCGCCTGGATCCCGCCGCCGGTCCGGACGTGGTGAACAACCACATCCCGCTCGACCCGTCCGTGGTGCCGGCGTTGCTGGTCATCAAGACTGGCGACCGTGCCCAGGCGGAACTCGGCGACTCGGTGCGCTACACCGTGGTCATCAAGCGCTCGGACAGCGGCAACGCGCTGCTGCCGGCGCTGGAAGTGGTGGACATGCTGCCCGCCGGCTTCCGCTACATCGACGGCACGGCGCAGGTCAACGGCGTCAGCATCGCCGATCCGGTCGGCAAGCCCGGCCCGGCGCTGCGCTTCTCGCTTGGCGCGATGGCCTCGGGCAGCACGGTCACGCTGACCTACCGCGTCCGCCTCGGCGTCGGCGCGATGCAGGGCACCGGCATCAACAGCGCGCAGGCCACCGGCACCCCCGGCGCCACCTGCGGCACGACGCCGAACGCGCTGTGCTCCAACGTCAGCCAGTTCCGCGTCCGGGTCACCGGGGGCGTGTTCGCGGCCGAGGCCTGCGTCGTCGGCAAGGTCTTCGTCGACTGCAACCACAACCACGTGCAGGACGACGAGGAGCTGGGCATCCCCGGTGTGCGCATGTACCTCACCGACGGCACCAGCCTCATCAGCGATGTCGAAGGCAAGTACAGCCTCTGTGGCCTGGCGCCGCGCACGCAGGTGCTGGTGGTCGACCAGACGACGCTGCCGCGCGGCAGCCGCCTGACGACCACGTCCAGCCGCAACGCGGGCGACGCCGGCAGCCTGTTCCTCGACCTGAAGAACGGTGAGCTGCACCGGGCCGACGTGGTCGAGGGCAGTTGCTCGAACCGCGTGCTGGAGCAGGTCAAGGCCCGCCGCGCCCGCGGCGAGACGCAGGGCGTGGACACCGAGCAGCGCGGCCAGGTGCTGCGCTTCGACGGCAAGCCGGTCACCGCACCGGCCCAGGCCACCGACAGCGCCCGCCAGCGGGGCGGCACGGTCAAGCCGCGCCAGCCAGACAGCGGCTCCACCACCGGAGCTGCGCAATGAGACCGACCACGATGCCAGTTCAGACCCGTGCCCTCCACGCCGTTGCGGCGGCGGTGGTGTTGCTAGGCGCCAGCGCGGCGCATGCCGAGCCGGGCGACGCCTCCCGCTACCAGCCGCTGTTCGCCCCGGTCCCCGGCACGACCGCTCCCGCGATCGTGCTCGACGGCCAGTACGCCGCCAACGCCCGGGTCGGGCAGCTCAAGGTCGAGGTGCGCGGGGCTGGCGCCACGGCCGACGGCGTCACGCCGGTCAGCATCACCGTGACGGTGCACGACCGCGACGGCGCGCTGCTGAAGGACGCCGTGCTCGTCACCATCGAGCACAGCGGCACCGCCCGCCTGCAGATGCAGGGCACGGCCACCGACGAGTTCGGCCCGAGCCGCAAGGACGCCGACCGCCGCGTGCCCGGCACGCAGCTGAAGGTCGTCGGCGGCAGCGCCACCTTCAGCCTGATCGCCCCGAGCCAGCCCGAGGACGTGCGGCTGCGCCTCACGGCGGGCGAGGCCGAGGTGTCCGGCCTGATCGGCTTCTCGCCCGACCTGCGCGAGATGATCGCCGCCGGTCTGGTCGAAGGCGTGATCGGCAGCACCCGCCGCCGCTACGACAGCGCCATCACCCCGGCCCGCATCGACGACGGTTTCGAGGCCGAGCTGCGCCAGTGGAGCCGCGGCTTCGACAACGGCCGCGGCCAGGTGGCGGCACGGGCGGCGCTGTTCCTGAAGGGCAAGATCCGCGGCGACATGCTGCTGACCATGGCCTACGACAGCGACAAGGAGACCCGCGCCCGCTTGCTCAACGACATCAAGCCGGAGGAGTTCTACCCCGTCTACGGCGATTCGAGCGTCAAGGGCTTCGAGGCGAAGAGTTCGTCCAAGCTCTTCGTGCGGGTCGACAAGGACCGCCATTTCCTGCTCTACGGCGACTTCTCGACCGGCGACGCCTACACCGCATCCGCCGGCGGTGGGGTCGTGGCTGGCACCCGGATGCGCCAGCTCGGCGCCTACAACCGGGTGATGACCGGCGTGCGCGGCCACTGGGAAACACCGACCGGCGTGGCCAACGCCTACGCCAGCCGCGACACGCTGCGCCACGTCGTCGAGGAGGTCCAGGCCAACGGCACCAGCGGCCCCTTCGCCGTCAGTGGCACGCAGGCGCTGGAGAACAGCGAGCAGGTGCAGCTCGTCGTGCGCGACCGCAACCACCGCGACACCGTGCTCTCGGTGACGACGCTGGTGCGGCTCAACGACTACAGCTTCGAGCCCTTCAGCGGCCGCATCCTGCTGACCCGCCCGGTGCCCAGCCAGGACGCCGACGGCAACCCCGTCTCGCTGCGCATCAGCTACGAGATCGACCAGGGCGGGGCGGCCTTCTGGCTGGCGGGCGCCGATGCGCAGCTCAACCTCGGCGAGCGCCTCACCGTCGGCGGCAGCGCCGTGGAGGACCGCAACCCGAACGCGCGCTTCCGCCTGGCCAGCGTCAACACCGGCGTCAAGCTGAACGAGCAGACCAGCCTGGTCGCCGAACTCGCCTTCACCGACGCCGACCTTGCCGCGCTGCGCCCGACCCTCACCGCGGCTGGACAAACGCCGCTGCCCGGCGGCGACACGGCGATCGGCCGCGCCGGCCGCATCGAGCTGGCCCACCGCAGCGAGACGCTGACCGCCAAGGTCTACGCCAGCCGCACCGGCGCCGGTTTCGCCAACACGGCCGCTGGCGTGCAGCCCGGCAGCCAGCAGGTCGGCGCGTCGGCGGCACTCAAGGCCACCGACACCGTGACCCTGAAGGCCGACGCCCAGCGCACCGACGACACCGGCAACGACGCCCGCCGCACCGGCCTGACCGTCGGCGCCGAGGTGGCGGTGACACCCGCGCTGACGCTCGGCGGCGGCCTGCGCCGCATCGACGAGCGTGGCCGGATCCGCGGCGCGCTCGCCACGCTCGGCGCGAATCCCAGCGCGGGCAGCTACTTCACCCCCGGCTCGGAAGGCGGCTTCAGCGGTGCGGGCAGCAGCACGCTGTTCAACGTCAACAATGCGCTCGCCACCACCGGCGCCGCCCCCGGCACCGTGCCCGATCTGGAGGCGACCACCGCCTTCGTCAGCGCCGCGTTCAAGGCCACCGACCGGCTCACGCTGCGCGCGCTGGCCGAGGCCGACGTGACCGGCGACGACCGCCACCGGGTCGAGGTTGGCGCCAGCTACCAGCTCGCCGAGCGCACCCGGCTCTACCTGCGCGGCGAGTCGCAGACTGGCCTGTCCTCGCAGTACGCGCTCGACAGCGCCGCGCACAGCAACGCCATCGCGCTCGGCATCGACGGCAGCTACATGGAAGGCGGCAACGTCTTCAGCGAATACCGGCTGCGCGATGCCAGCGACGGCCGCGCTTCGCAGGTCGCCACCGGCGTGCGCAATGTCTGGCATGTCCGCGAAGGCCTGGCGCTGACCACCGGGCTGGAGCGCCTGAAGATCCTCGACGGCACCGGCCAGAACGCCACCGCCGCGGCGCTGGGTGCCGACTACACCGCCAGCGAATGGTGGAAGGCGTCGGGCCGGCTGGAATGGCGCCGGCTGGACGCCGTGTCCACCAGCGTGACGCAGGACAGCTGGCTCTCCACCGTGACCGTGGTGCGCAAGCTCGACCGCGACTGGACCGCGCTGGCCCGCAACTACTACCTCTCCACCGACAACCACGGCGCCCGCCCGGACGGCTGGCAGGACCGCTTCCAGATCGGTTTCGCCTACCGGCCGGTGGACCACAACCGGCTCGATGTGCTCGGCAAATACGAATACAAGACCGAGGACAACATCAACGCCACCGACGAGTCGCGCCGTGTCCACGTCGGCGCGCTGCAGGCGAACTTTCACCCGAGCCGGGTCTGGTGGACCTCGGCCCGTGTCGCTGCCAAGGACGTGCGCGAGCGCTTCCCGAACACGCAGGGCGGCGGCGACGACCGCTACCAGGCGTGGCTGCTCGGCGGCCGGCTGGTCTACGACCTCACCGAGGACTGGGACCTGGGCCTGCAGGCCAGCGTCATGCACGGCAAGGCCGATGGCCAGACCGGCGCGTCGCTGCAGAAGTCCATCGGCGTCGAGGCGGGGTATCTGGTCAAGACCAACCTCTGGCTCTCCGCCGGCTTCAACTGGGCCGGTTTCAGCGACCGCGACCTGTCGAGCGACTACACCGCGCGCGGGGTCTACCTGCGCCTGCGCTACAAGTTCGACGCCGACCTCTGGGCCGGCAGCAACCCCGACATCAACCGCAGCCTGCCGCGATGAACTACACCACTTCCTCCCCCCGCATGGCACTGCGTCCCCTCGTGCTGGCCCTCGGCCTGCTGGCCGCTGCGCCGCTGGTCCACGCGGATGCGGCCACCGACGGCGCGCTCGCCGCCGACCACCAGGGCTACAAGGTCCAGCAGGACGCGATCCAGGCCCTCAACGACACCGGCCGCCACCGCCTGGCCAGCTACCCGCTGGCCAAGGCGCAGTGCTGGCTCGACGTGAGCTTCCACGAGTACACGCGCAACGACCGTTCGGCCTTCCCGCAGGGCGCGCTCGACGCCTCGCGGCAGATCACCGACTACCTGGCCCGCGGCGGCGCCCCCGGTGCGGCCGAGAACCCCGCGCAGCAGACCCCGCTGGTCAACGACGCGCTGAAGCTGCGCGACGACCTGTGGGCGCAGACCGCTGCGCTGAAGACCCACACCGGCTGGCGCTGTGCCGAGAAGCTGGTCGCCTGCGGCGAGGTCGAACTCGTGCACGCCGGCAACGAGCACCGCCAGCAAGGCTGGCGCCACGCCAAGCCGTATGTGCAGATCGCCGAGGACCTGATCAGCGACGCCCGTCTGGCGGCCGAGGCCTGCCCGGCGCTGCCCGTGCCGGTGGCGCCGGTGGTGGCCAGCCCGGTGGAGGCGCCGCAGCCGCCGGCGGTGGTTCCCGTGGCGCCGCCGCCGGTGGTGCACGAGCGCATCGTGCTGAGCGCGAACGTGCTGTTCGCCTTCGACCGCCGTGGTCTGGCCGATCTGCTGCCCGAAGGCCGCGGGCAGCTCGACCAGCTCGTCGCCCGTCTGGACCGGATGTATGCCCGCATCGACCGGCTGGAGCTGACGGGCCACACCGACCGCCTCGGCACCGAGGCCTACAACGCCAGGTTGTCGACCGACCGTGCCGACACGATCAAGGCCTACCTGCAGCAGCAGGGCGTGAAGGCGGACATCGTGGCGGCGGGGCGTGGTGCCGCCGAGCCGCTGCCGAACCTCACCTGCGCGCAGCGCACCCAGACCGCCCTGGCGAAGTGCCTGCAACCGAACCGCCGCGTCGAGATCAGCATCACGGGCGTGCCGCGCTGAGGCGCGTGCGGCCGGTTTTCTGAAGACGCCCCGGATACGGGTGCCGGTAGCGTCGTGAATGCAGTTATGCTTCAGAACGATCGAGTACCAACTTCGACGCGCTGAAGCAGCGGTTTATGACGACCCAGATCTGGCACCAGGTAATTCGACACGGCATCGAGAACGTCGCGAACAACCCGCACGTCCTCGAGTTGCTGCAGCACTGGCAGACCGCGCGCATGGCGCAGCGTCGGCCATCGGTGGCGATGTTCCACGCCGGGCGCTGGCCCGAGCTGTACCCACGCCTGATGCTGCTGCGCCGGGAGGGCGACGAGTTCGTCTACGGCCACTACGGCGCCGAGATCGCCCGCCACTCGCAGGGCGACATGACGGGGCGCAAGGTGTCGGACTTCGGTGGACGCCTGTCGGCGTTCTTCCTGGCGACCTACCAGGACGCCCTCGCGCACGACCAGCCGATCTACACGGTCCACGTCTCGGACCGCTCGCTCTCCGTCTTCACCTGGGAGCGCCTGATCCTGCCGCTGGACAGCCAGGACGGCGCGGACTGGCTGCTGGTCTACGGCCATCCCCTGCAGATGCGCCACCAGCTGCTGGAGTCCGTGCTGGACGCGACCAGCGACGCCCTGCTGGCGCTGCGCCGCGTGCACGATGCGCAGGGTGTCGATCTCGGCTGGATGGTGCTGGTGATCAACCCGGCGTTCACGGAGATGTTCGGGCTCGTGTCCCGGGCGCTGGTCGGGCATCTGGTGCACGAGGCGCTGGCGGACTGGGCGGCGCTCAATGTCGAGGCCGAGTGCCTGCTGACGATGGCCTCGGCGACGCCCCGGGCCGTGACGCGGGTGCTGCTGACCAGCCAGAACCTGCTGCGCTACCTTGACATCCAGATCCGCCCGCTCAAGGACGGGGTCGTCGTCAGCCTGACCGATGCCACCGACCTGCACGAGGCCCAGAAGCGCCTGCGCCACCTGGCCACCACCGATGCGCTGACCGGGCTGGCCAACCGGCGCGAGTTCGACGAACAGCTGCACCTCGAAGTGCAGCGCGCGCGCCGCTCGGGCGAGCCGCTGGCGCTGGTGATGGCCGACATCGACGCCTTCAAGGCCTACAACGACCACTGCGGCCACGCGGCCGGCGACGACTGCCTGCGCCAGTTCGCGCTCGCCATGAAATCGGTCTTCGCCCGTGAACTCGACGTGGTGGCCCGCTACGGCGGCGAGGAGTTCGCGATCCTGCTGCCCGGCACCGGTGTCGAGGGGGCGTTCAACCTGACCGAGCGGCTGCTGCAGCGGCTGCAGCGCGAGGCGCTGCCGCACCCGGCCTCGCCGGTGGCTGCGGTGGTGACGGCCAGCTTCGGCATCACGGCCTTCGGGGCCCGGGATCCGGACGACGAGATCCACCTGCTGCGCCGCGCGGACCGTGCGCTCTACGAGGCCAAGCAGACGGGGCGCAACCGGGTCTGTCTCGCGCGCTGAGGCGGTGCCGATGTCGTGGCGGGCGACCGCTGCGGTGTCCAGCAGGGTGCGGATCTGCAATTCCGGCGCCATTGCCGGGCAGAATCCCGCGCACCATGCTCGATGACCTCAAAAAGACCCTCTGGGCCACCGCCGACAAGCTGCGCGCCAACATGGACGCGGCGGAGTACAAGCACCTCGTGCTTGGCCTCATCTTCGTCAAGTACGTCTCCGACACCTTCCAGGCCAAGCACGCGGAATTGACGCTGCGGCTGGCGGATCCGGACGACGCGTATTTCTACGGCGAGGCCGCGCCCGAAGACATCGCCGCCGAACTCGAAGACCGCGACTACTACCGCGAGGCCAATGTGTTCTGGGTGCCGGAGGCGGCGCGCTGGGAGGCCTTGCGTGCGGCGGCCAAGCAGCCTGACATCGGCAAGCGCATCGACGAGGCGCTGGCGCTGATCGAGGTCGAGAACACCAGGCTGAAGGGCATCCTCGACAAGCGTTATGCCCGGGCGCAGTTGCCGGACGGGAAGCTGGGCGAGCTGGTCGATCTGGTGTCCACGATCGGGTTCGGGGCGACGGCGGGCGAGGCGCGGGATGTGCTCGGGCAGGTCTACGAATACTTCCTCGGCCTGTTCGCCAACGCCGAGGGCAAGCGGGGCGGCCAGTTCTACACGCCGCGCAGCATCGTCAAGACGCTGGTCGCCGTGCTCGCGCCGCACCACGGCAAGGTGTACGACCCGTGCTGCGGCTCGGGTGGCATGTTCGTGCAGAGCGAGGAGTTCATCGAGGCGCACGGCGGCAAGGTGGGCGACGTGGCGATCTTCGGGCAGGAGGCCAACCCGACGACGTGGCGGCTGGCGGCGATGAACCTGGCGATCCGCGGCATCGACTTCAACCTCGGGCGGGAGCCGGCCGACACCTTCTCGCGCAACCAGTTCCCGGACCTGCGCGCTGACTTCATCCTGGCGAACCCGCCGTTCAACATCAGCGACTGGTGGCACGCGAGCCTGATGGGCGACGCGCGCTGGCAGTACGGCGACCCGCCGGCCGGCAACGCCAACACTGCGTGGCTGCAGCACATGCTCCACCACTTGGCGCCGAACGGCCGGGCGGGCATCGTGCTGGCGAACGGGTCGATGAGTTCGAGCCAGAACAGCGAGGGGCAGATCCGCGCGGCGATGGTCGAGGCGGACGTGGTGGAGGTGATGGTGGCGCTGCCGGGGCAGTTGTTCTTCAACACGCAGATCCCGGCGTGTCTGTGGTTCCTGGCCAAGTCCAAGCGGGCGCGGCGGGGCGAGGTGCTGTTCATCGATGCGCGCAAGCTGGCGACGATGATCAGCCGCGTGCAGTGCGAGCTGACCGACGCGGTGATCGAGCGCATCGCTGGGACCGTGGCGGCGTGGCGCGGGGAGTCTGGCGCGGGGGTGTATGCCGACGTGGCGGGATATTGCCGCAGCGTGCCGCTGGCCGAGATCGCCGAACACGGGCATGTGCTGACGCCGGGGCGCTATGTGGGCGCGGAGGCGGTGGAGGACGACGACGAGGACTTCGAGGCCAAGATGCGGGCGCTGACGGAGAAGCTCGGGGAGCAGATGGCGAAGGGGGCGGAGCTGGATCTGGTGATTCGCGCCAAGCTGGGGGGGCTGGGATATGAGTTCTGAGTGGCGGAGCACCACGCTTGGTGCGATATGTGACATACAAGGAGGAGCGATTCAGACCGGACCTTTTGGCAGTCAACTTCACACGTCTGACTATAAAGAGGTTGGTATTCCTGTTGTGATGCCGACCAATATTGGTGACAGTGGCATCATTGAAGATGGGATAGCGAGAATTGGGCAAATAGATGTTGATCGATTGAGCCAGCACGTACTTCGATTAGGTGACATTGTTTTCAGCCGGCGTGGAGATGTCACCAAAAATGCACTGATTCGGAATCGTGAAGTCGGCTGGTTTTGTGGAACGGGGTGCCTGAAAGTTCGGTTGGGAACTGAGTCAATTGCCAGTGCAAAATTTATCTCGCACTGCTTGCGATTGCCTGATACTAAAGACTGGTTGGTGCGACATGCTGTTGGTGCGACCATGCCGAACCTTAATACTGGCATTCTTTCTGCTGTTCCAATTCACCTGCCTCCGCTGAAAGATCAGCGTGAAATGGCGGGAATTCTTGATGCGCTCGACTACCGCATTGCCCTACTGCGCGAAACCAACGCTACCCTTGAATCCATCGCCCAAGCGTTGTTCAAGTCGTGGTTCGTCGATTTTGATCCCGTGTATGCAAAGCAGCAAGGCATCGCGCCTGCGGGGATGGACGACGCCACGGCGGCGTTTTTTCCGGATGGGTTCGAGGAGTCGGCGTTGGGGTTGGTGCCGAAAGGGTGGCTGGTACATCGACTGGGAGATGTTGTTATGCGGATAACAAAAGGCACAACACCGACCACATTAAAAAGGCCATTTGTTGAGGCAGGCATCAATTTTGTCAAAGCTGAATCCATGACGGATGATGGTGGATTTATTGTAGAAAAGTTTGCCTTTATTGATCGTGAAACGCACGATTTGCTGGGGCGATCTCAACTGAAGGCAGGCGATGTCTTGATTTCAATTGCCGGAACCATCGGACGAGTTGCTATCATGCCCGAGGATTTTTTGCCTGCCAATACTAATCAGGCCGTAGCCTTAATACGACCGATGCAAACCCGTTTTCCGAGTGGATTGATAAGTCGATTCCTGCAAAGAGACGAATCGAGGCAACTGATGAGTGAACGAGTAGTTCAGGCCGTGCAGGCTAATTTGAGTTTGGGCACATTGTCAGACCTAAAAATTGCACTGCCGTCTGCAGAAATAACTTGCCAGCTTTACCGGACGGGTATGGAACAAGTCGATGCAGGCAAAGCCCTGAACCATCAAAAAATTCGCACCCTTGCCACCCTGCGCGACACCCTGCTCCCGCGCCTGATCTCCGGCCAACTGCGCCTGCCCGAAGCCGAGGAGCAGATCGAAGCGGCCATCGCCTGACACTGAAGAGGCTGTGGCACTGTGAAATGCGCCACACAGTCGAATATCTGAAGGTGCCTGCCGCTCCAGACAATCGCAGTCTTGCCATCAATACAGAAACGACAAGGGGATGGGCATGACCGAAGACCAACTTGAACAGGAAACCCTCGGCTGGCTGGTGGACGTGGGCTACACGCACGCCTACGGCCACGTCATCGCGCCGGAAGGCTTGAACCCTGAGCGCGACAACCTTCGACAGGTGCTGCTGCTGGGCCGCCTTCGCCGCGCCATCGACACGCTGAACCCGACCGTCCCGCCCGCCGCCCGCGACGACGCCGTCCGGCAAGTGCTCGACCTCGGCACCCCGTCGCTGCTCGCCGCCAACCGCCACTTCCACCGCCTGCTCGTCACCGGCGTGCCCGTCCAGTACCAGCGCGACGGCGACACCCGCGGCGACTTCGTGCGGCTCATCGACTGGTCCGACCCGAAGCGCAACGAGTGGCTCGCGGTCAACCAGTTCTCGATCACCGGCCCGCGCCACACCCGCCGCCCCGACATCGTCCTGTTCGTCAACGGCCTGCCGCTGGTGATCATCGAGCTGAAGAATCCGGCCGACCTGAACGCCGACGTGTGGAAAGCCTTCCACCAGCTCCAGACCTACCAGGACCAGATCCCCGACGCCTTCCAGTACAACGAGGTGCTGGTCATCTCCGACGGCACCGAGGCGCTGCTCGGCGCGCTCTCCGCCAACGCCGAGCGCTTCATGGCCTGGCGCACCATCGACGGCGTCACGCTCGACCCGCTCGGCCAGTTCAACGAGCTGCAGACGCTGGTGCGCGGTGTGCTCGCCCCGGCGTACCTGCTCGACTACCTGCGCTACTTCGTGCTCTTCGAGGACGACGGCCGGCTGGTGAAGAAGATCGCCGGCTACCACCAGTTCCACGCGGTGCGCGCCTCCATCACGCAGGTGATCGCCGCCTCGCGCCCGGACGGCGAGGAGCGCACCCGCGGCAAGGGCGGCGTGGTCTGGCACACCCAGGGGAGCGGAAAAAGCATCACCATGACGTGCTTCGCCGCCCGCGTGATGCAGGCGCCGCAGATGGAAAACCCCACCATCGTCGTCATCACCGACCGCAACGACCTCGATGGCCAGCTCTTCGGCGTGTTCTCGCTGGCGCAGGATCTGCTGCGCGAACAGCCGGTGCAGGCGACCACCCGGCAGGCACTGCGCACATTGCTGGCGAACCGGCCCTCGGGCGGCATCGTCTTCGCCACGGTCCAGAAGTTCATGCCCGGCGAGGACGAGGACGTGTTCCCGACGCTCTCCGCGCGCCGCAACATCGTCGTCATCGCCGACGAGGCGCACCGCACGCAGTACGGCTTCGAGGCCAAGCTGAAGACGTTCAAGCCGGTGAAACCCAGCCGCGCCACCACCGTGCTGACCACCGGCACGGGCGAGCCGGCGCCGTACAAGGCCGAGTTCGTACCGCCCGAGCGGCCCCAGGAACGGTATCAAGTCGGCTACGCCCAGCACCTGCGCGACGCGCTGCCCAACGCCACCTTCGTCGCCTTCACCGGCACGCCCGTGTCCAGCGAGGACCGCGACACCCGCGCAGTCTTCGGCGACTACATCAGCGTCTACGACATGCAGCAGGCCAAGGAGGACGGTGCGACGGTGGCGATCTACTACGAGAGCCGCCTCGCCAAGCTGGGCCTCAAGTCAGACGAGATGGCCACCGTCGACGCCGAGGTGGACGAACTCGCCGAAGACGAGGAGGAGAGCCAGCAGGCCAAGCTGAAGAGCCGCTGGGCCGCGCTGGAAAAGGTGGTCGGCGCCGAGCCACGCGTGGCCCGCGTGGCGGCCGATCTGGTGGCGCACTTCGAGGAGCGCGCCAAGGCGCAATCCGGCAAGGCGATGGTGGTGGCGATGAGCCGGGACATCTGCGTCCACCTCTACGACGAGATCGTCAAGCTGCGCCCCGACTGGCACGACGCCGACCCCGAGCGCGGCGCCGTCAAGATCGTGATGACCGGCTCGGCCAGCGACAAGGCGCTGCTGCGGCCCCACCTCTACAGCGCGCAGGTCAAGAAACGGCTGGAGAAGCGCTTCAAGGATCCGGCCGACCCGCTGCGGCTGGTGATCGTGCGCGACATGTGGCTGACCGGCTTCGACGCGCCGTGCCTGCACACGCTCTACATCGACAAGCCGATGAAGGGCCACAACCTGATGCAGGCCATCGCCCGCGTGAACCGCGTGTTCAAGGACAAGCAAGGCGGGCTGGTGGTGGACTACATCGGCATCTCCAACGAGCTGAAGGCGGCGCTGAAGGAATACACCAGCAGCAAGGGCCGGGGGCGGCCGACCGTGGACGCGCACGAGGCGTACAGCGTGCTGGCCGAGAAGCTCGACATCCTGCGCGGCATGCTGGCGGGCACGAACGGCCACGGCTTCGACCACAGCGACTTCCTCACCGCCGGCCACAAGGCGCTGGCGGGCGCGGCCAACTTCGTGCTCGGCCTGAAGGACGGCAAGAAGCGCTTCGCCGACACCGCGCTGGCGATGAGCAAGGCGTTCACGCTGTGCTGCACGCTCGACGAGGCCCGGGCGGTGCGGGAGGAGGTGGCGTTTTTTCAGGCGGTGAAGGTGCTGCTGACCAAGCGCGACATCAGCCAGCAGAAGAAGACCGACGAGGCGCGCGAGCTGGCGATCCACCAGATCATCAGCGCGGCGGTGGTGTCCGACGAGGTGGTGGACATCTTCGACGCCGTGGGGCTGGACAAGCCGAACATCGGCATCCTCGACGATGCGTTTCTCGCCGAGGTCTGCAACCTGCCCGAGCGCAATCTGGCGGTGGAGCTGCTGGAGCGGCTGCTGGAAGGCGAGATCAAGGCCCGCTTCGCCGGCAACGTGGTGCAGCACCGGAAGTTCTCGGACCTGCTGGCCGACGTGGTCAAGCGCTACCAGAACCGCTCGATCGAGGCCGCCCAGGTGATGCGCGAGCTGGTCGAGATGGCGAAGAAGTTCCGGGTCGCCGCCGGCCGCGGGGACCAGCTCGGGCTGAGCGAGGACGAGGTGCGGTTCTACGACGCGCTGGCGAACAACGCCTCCGCGGTGCAGGAACTCGCCGACGAGACGCTGAAGAAGATCGCCCACGAGCTGACCGAGAACCTGCGCAGGAACCTCACCGTGGACTGGTCCGAACGCGAGAGCGTGCAGGCCAAGCTGCGGCTGATGGTCAAGCGCATCCTGCGCAAGTACAAGTACCCGCCGGACCTGGAGGTCGCGGCGGTGGAGCTGGTGCTGGAGCAGGCGAGGGCGCTGGGCGAGGCCTGGGTGGCCTGAAGCGGGTCTCGCCGAAGTGGTCCCCCCGACAGGAATCGAACCTGTATCTGGCGCTTAGGAGGCGCCCGTTCTATCCATTGAACTACGGGGAGGACTGCGCTGCAGGACGCGCGGTAGAGCTCGGAATTGTAGCCTGCGGCCCCCACTTCCACGTCCAGATCAGGTCCAGCGCGTTTTCCGCACCGGATTGCGCGCGCAGCGTGAAGCGCTGGGCGGCGCGGTAGATGAGCTGCCAGGTGCCGCTGGCGGCGTTCAGGCTGCGCTCGTAGCCGACGTACCAGCGCCGGCTGATCTGCTTGCCGAGGGTGACCACCGTCTCGCGCGTGTCGCCGTCGCCGGCCTGCCGCACCGAGAGCTGGTCGAGGCCGATGCGCTCGACCAGGCTCGGGCTGTCGCTCTCGCCGGCGATGAGCGCGTAGGCGGCGCGCTGCAGCAGCGCGAGGTCGGTGCGGCCCAGGCCGTCGGAGGCGCGGCCGAGGATGAGCCAGGACAGGCGGTCGGTGTCGGTCATGCTCGGCTCGCTGAACAGGCGGATGCGCGGGTTCTGGGCCGTGCCCGTGACGGTGACACCGACCCGCACGTCCTCCAGGTCCGGGCGGATCGCCTCGACGTCCAGCCGCGGGTTGTCGGCCACGCCGGTGAAGGCGATGACCGAGCGCTCGATGCGCAGCTTCTGGCCGTAGGCCGCGTAGGTGCCGTCCACCGCGCGGATGTTGCCGTGGATCGCCAGCCGGTTGGCCGGGCTGGTCAGGCGCAGCTCGCCGGCCAGCCGGGTGTTCAGGCCGCGCCCGCGCAGCACGAAGGCGTCGCCCAGATCGGCCCGCAGGTCGAGCGTGGTGGTGCGGCGGCTGGCGGGGCCGGTCTCGCGGGTCCGGGGCTCGCCGGTGCCGCGGTCGACATCCACATCGTCGGCCAGCGCGGGCGCGTCGCTCTGCGTGAAGTCGAAGCGGCCTTCGTCGGCGCGCAGCCGGCCCTTGAGCTGGGTGCTCTGGGCGTCGAGCACCAGATCGGATTCGCCGCTGACGACGAGCTTGCGGTCGACCCGCTGCAGCGCGGCGAAGCGGTCGGCCGTGACCTTCACCGCCAGGCGCGGCGCAGCCCCCAGCGTGGCCTCGCCGCGGGCGACCAGCGTGCCGGCCCCGGCGCGCACGCTGAAGGTGTCGATGCGGGCCGTGTCGCCGGCCAGCTGCACCTTGAGCTGGGCGTCGGTCCAGTCCACGCCCTGCAGCGTGTTGCGCACGGCGATCTGGCTGCCGTTCAGCTCGCCGGCGAAGGCCGGCGCGCCGAAGGTGCCGCCGACGCGGGCTTCGGTGGCGAGCTGGCCCGACAGGCGCCAGCCCGCCGGCAGCCAGCGGCCCCAGTTGCCGAGCTGGGCGATCTGCAGATCGATCTGGCCGCCCACCGCCGCGTCCGCCGCGGGCCAGAGGGCGTGGCGGTCGGTGCGCACGGTCTGCTGGCCGTTCAGGCTGCCGAGGTTGCCGCCCGAGACCAGCTGGGTCAGGCGCCAGACGCCGTCGGCCGCGTCGAGCCGCAGCCGCAGGTCGGCGAGGCCGAGGCGGCGCGGGCCGGTGCCAAGCTCCGCGTCCTCGACGCTGAGATCGCCGCTGTCACGTTGCAGCGTGACGGCAGCGGTGAACTGCTCGGGGGTGGACTGCAGCTCGATGCGTCCGCCGAGCGTGAGGTCACCGCCCCAGCCGAAGTCGGGCTGGGCGCGCGCCAGCAGCGGGGCCACCCGCAGCGGTGCGAGCTGGGCGCGCAGGCTCAGACCCGCCGCCGCACCGCTCTGCCAGTCGAGGTGGTCGATCAGCAGTTGCACGTCCATCAGCGACAGCCGGCTGGCACCGAGCTTCACGGCCAGACCGCTGCTGTCCTGCACGATGGCCAGGGTGGCCGGCTCCAGCTGCAGCAGCGGCGGCGGGACGGCGGCCGTGACCGGACCGCCGGCCGGCACCACCGCGACGTCCCGAAGCTCCAGCTGCCCGACCCGGCCGTTCCAGCGCAGGCCGGCTTCCCGGTGCGCCAGCGACGGCCCGATCTCTTCGGCCAGGCCGCCGTTCAGCGACAGCAGCGCCTGCAGCTTGCGGGCCGGGAGGTCGGTGCGGGCGGGCACGTCGATCTGGCTGCGCAGCTGCAGCTGGTGGCTGGCGGCCGTGCCCTGGGTGCGCAGCGTCAGGCCGCTCAGGTTCTGGCCACCCGCGCGCAGGGTGCCGACCGTGGCGCTGACGTCGATCGGGTCGGCGGGAAAGGTGCCGGCCTTCCAGTGCAGGTCGAGGGCCTGCAGATCGGACGCGCCCAGGTGCAGCTGGCCGCTGCGCAGCTGGCCGGTGCTGCGCACGCGGGGCCAGCGGCCGGCGAGGTCGAGCTGGCCTTCGGTGTCGCCGCTGATCCGGGCGGGCGAGCCGGCGAGCTTCATCCAGGGATTCAGGCGTTCGGGGGCGCTGCTTTTCCACTGGAGGGTCCAGCGGTCCTCGCTGCCGGACGGGGCGAGGTCGCCGGTCAGGTGCAGATCGGTGGCGTCGGCGGCGCCGACCGGGGCGCCGGCGGTGGCCTTCAGGTCGAGATTCCAGCGGGGCGCGCCGGTGGTGCCCGCACCTGCGCGGGTCTGCAACTTGAGCTGGCCCGCCAGCGGCACACCGGCGATCAGGCTGGGGTCGAGGTGCAGGTCGGCGTGGCCCGTGATCTCGGCCAGTCCCGCCAGCCCCGTGGCCAGCGGCACGGGGATGCGCAGGTCGGTGTCGAGCCTGCCGTCCAGGCGGTGGACGCTGCGCGGCCCCGGAGCCGCCTCCTGGGCCGCGCCCGGCCACCACACGCCGGGGTCGAAGGCCTCCAGATCGCCCTGGAGGCGCACCTGCCAGTGTGCGTCGGCCTGTTCGGCGTGGCCGCTGGCCTCCAGCCGGGCGGTGCCGCTGCGGGCCTGGAGCTGTTCCAGGTCGATGCGTTGCGGCGTGGCCTGGGCCTGCAGCAGCAGCCGGACTTCGGGCAGTCCGGCGCCGACGAGCAGGCCGCGCAGGTCGGTGTGCAGCGTGATGCGCCGGCTGGCCGCGCTGTTCTCGCCCAGCGACTGGCCATAGGTCAGCGTGAGCGGGCCGCTGACCTGCACGGCGGGTGCCCGCGGATCGAGCCGCGCCGGGTGCAGGTCCTGCCAGGTGCTGCTGAGGGCCGTGTCCAGGCGGCGCTGGGCGCCGGTGCCGCTGAGCGTCCAGCGGCCGCTGCCGAGCACGGTGCCGGCGTCGTCGGTGCCGTCGTTCAGGTGGATGCGCAGGGTGTCGAGCGTGCCGGTGTCCGGGTTGCGCAGGTCGCCGCTGGCGGTGAGCTGGACGGTCTCGACAGGCACCAGGTGCTGCGTCCAGGGGCCGGGCCGCAGATTCTGCAGATCGACCTGCACCTGCAGGCGCTGCTGGGCCGTGCCGGTGCGGGTGCGGTTGTCGAGCAGGGCGTCGATCTGTCCGGACAGCGCCGTGGTGGGCAGGCCGCTGGCGAAGGGGGCGAGGTCGAGCGCCTGCAGCCGGGCCTGCAGGTGGCTCAGGGGCTGGCGCTGGGCGGGCCGGACCTCGGCCTGCACTTCCAGCGACTGGCCGCGCGCGACCATGCGCGTGTCGACCGCGATCTGCTGCAGCGGTCCGTGGGCGCGCAGATCGACGCGCCAGTCCTGCGGCAGTCCGGCGGGCGCCGCCGTGTCCGGCGCGGCCGCTGCGCCGGGGGTCAGCACCAGCCGCGCCTCCAGCGGCATCGGCGCGTCCGCCCCCAGTGTCACCAGGCCGTGCAGCACGAGCCGGTCCCAGTGCAGCTGCAGCCCGTCCACGCGGTGCAGACCGCCACGCCCGGCCTGCAGGCTCAGCGACGCCGACAGCGCGCGCACCGGCCGATCGCGCAGCGCGTCGAGGCTCAGGCGGTCGATCCGCACCTCGCCGATCTGGACACCGAGCGGCAGGTCCAGCGCCGTCGGCAGCACGGGGGGCTGGTCGCTGGCGGACGCGCCTTGCAGGTCGAGGTGGCCGATCAGCAGCTGGGCGAGGTTCAGCACCGGCGCCTTGCCATCGGACCAGTCCAGTGCCAGCCCGCGCCAGCGCAGCTGGTCGATCTGCAGTGTTTGGCGGTCATTGAGCCGGTAGCGGAGCTGGTCGGCGTCGAAATCGCCCAGCAGCCGACCGCGCACCCCGCTGGACTGCAGGCCCGGCACCATCCCGAGCAGCCAGCGGCTGCCGGGCTCGGTGGCGAGGGCGGCGTACAGGCCGGCGCCCAGGAGGAGCAGCAGCGCGGCCAGTCCGGCGAGCACTGGCCACCAGGACCGGTGGGCCTGCGGGGAACGGATCGGAGCGTCGGGGGTGTCGTCAGCCATCGTCAGAAGGTGATGCCCACGCTGAAATGCAGGCGCACCTTGCGCACCTGCTGCCCGTAGGCGAGGTCCAGGCGCAGCGCGCCGACGGGGCTGCGCCAGCGCAGGCCGACGCCGTAGCCGAGGGCGGCCTTGTAGGAGGGCCAGTCCGGCGCGGCGTTGCCGGCGTCGATGAAGGTGGCGCCCCACAGTGCGGGCATCCGGGCCAGGATCGGCCGGGCCAGCTCGACGCTGCCGACGGCCGTGACCCGCCCGCCGACCGCCGTGCCGGCCGCGTTGCTCGGGCCGAGGCTCTGGTAGGCGTAGCCGCGCACCGAGTCATCGCCGCCGGTGCGGAACAGCAGCGAGTAGGGCACCGCCACATCCGTCGCCGACAGCACCTGCCCGATCTGCAGCCGGCTGGTGCTGTACCAGTTCTGGCCGAGCGTGGCGTAGTGGGTCAGCCGGCCGTTGAGGCGGCCGAAGACGCCGCTGCGCTGCGCCGTGGTGGTGAACGAGCGGCCCAGCGCCGTGTCCAGCGACAGGCTCACGCCCTTCGTCGGCAGCAGCGGGTGGTCGAGCTGGCGCCAGATCCACTGGTAGTTGCCGGAGAGGGCCGAGGTGTCGTCCACGGTCAGGCCGTTGTCGAGCTGGCGGGTGAGGGAGCGCTGCCACTCCAGGTAGTACAGGCGCTCCAGCCGCTCGTCGTCCTTGCTGCGGCCGATCCGGGCGCGCTGCGAGGTGACCTCCAGCCCGCTGGCGTCGGTCTGGCCGATCGAGGCCGAAATGAGATTGCGATACGGGCCGGGCAGGGGGTGCGAGGTGAGGTCGATCGACGCCTGCTGGTCGGTGCGGCCCAGTTGCAGCTTGCTCTTGGCCTGCCAGGGAAAATCGAAGACACGCTGGTGCAGGTGTTCGAGCGTGACCCGCGGCCCTGTGTTGTCGGAGATGCCCAGACCGAGCGTGGCCTGCTGCAGCGAGCGCTCGCGCACTTTGACGACCACCGGCATGGCGTCTGCCAGCGCCGGGTCCGGCTCCATCTCGATCGCGACGCTGTCGAACAGCGCCGACTTGACCAGCCGGTCCTGGTAGTCGAGCAGCGCCTGCTCGCGCAGCGGCTGCCCGGCGGAGAAGGTCTGCAGCGCCTGCACTGCCTCGGCATCGACGTGGTCCAGCCCGGTGACCTGCACCGCGCCGAAGCGGTAGAGCGGGCCGCTGTCGGCGACCAGGAACAGCGCCGCACGGTCCTCGACGGCGCGCACCTGCGCCACGGTGCCGCTCCAGCCGGCGGTGGCGTAGCCCTCGGCGCGCAGCAGCGCGAGCACCTCGCCCTTGGCGCTGCTCCAGCGGTCCTGCGTGTAGGCCTCGCCGGCCGGCAGCGACCAGCGGCTCCGCACCCGATCGACCAGCGCGACCGCGGCGGGCTCGCCCGCTTCGGCGGCGACCGACAGGGGACCTTCGAATTCCACGCGGGCCTGGCTGACGCGCGCGCGGGGGCCTGGTTCGACCAGCAGCTTCAGCGCGATGACACTGCCGTTGTCGCGCGCCTGGGTGCTGACGCTGGCGTTGAAGTAGCCCTCGGTTTCCAGCAGCGCGCGGGCCTGGGCGGGGGCGGCCTGCCGCAGCCGCATCAGCTCGCCGCGCGGGACCCGGGCGGTGTCCGGCGTGGCGAGGTAGCGCGAGAGGTCGAGGTAGCGCGCCAGCAGCGTGCGCAGCGCGGGTGGCGCGGCGATGTCGAGTGTCCAGGTGACATCGCGGGTGTCGGCGTCGTCTTCGGCTGCGGAGGCCGCCTGCGCCACTGGCGGCGCCGCGACCTGGGCCATGGCGGGTGCGGTGGCAGCAGCCTGAACGACCAGAGCCGCCAGCAGCAGCGGTGGGTGTCTTCTCCTGCGTCCGGTCATTTCGACAGCAGCCGCATCGCCTGTTCCAGCCCGGCCAGCGACAGCGGAAACATCCGCTGGCTCATCAGTTGCTGGATCATCGCGATGCTCTGGCGGTATTCCCAGACGCCGGGCGGCTCCGGATTGATCCAGGCGAATTTCGGGAAGGCGTGGGTCAGGCGCTGCAGCCACTCGGCGCCGGGTTCCTCGTTGTTGTATTCGACGCTGCCGCCGCGCTGCACGATCTCGTAGGGGCTCATCGTCGCGTCGCCGATGAAGATCAGCTTGTAGTCGCGGTTGTACTTGCGGATGATGTCCCAGGTCGGGAACTTCTCGGCGTAGCGGCGGCGGTTGTTCTTCCACACGAAGTCGTAGACGCAGTTGTGGAAGTAGTAGAACTCCAGGTGCTTGAACTCGGTTTTCGCGGCGCTGAAGAGTTCTTCCACGCGGTGGATGTGCTCGTCCATCGTGCCGCCCACGTCCATCAGCAGCAGCACCTTGACCTTGTTGTGGCGCTCCGGGACCAGCTTGATGTCGAGCAGGCCGGCGTTGGCCGCGGTGCAGTGGATGGTGTCGTCCAGATCCAGCTCTTCCGCCGCCCCTTCGCGGGCGAAGCGGCGCAGGCGGCGCAGCGCGACCTTGATGTTGCGGGTGCCGAGTTCCAGGTTGTCGTCGTAGTCACGGAACGTGCGCTGGTCCCAGACCTTCACGGCGCTCTTGTTCTTGCCCGCACCGCCAATCCGGATGCCTTGGGGGTTGTAGCCGCCGTGGCCGAAGGGGCTGGTGCCGCCGGTGCCGATCCACTTGCTGCCGCCGGCGTGGCGTTCCTTCTGTTCCTCGAAGCGCTTCTTGAGCGTCTCCATCAGCTCGTCCCAGCCCATCTTCTCGATCTTCGCCTTCTCCTCGGGGCTCAGCTCCACCTCCAGCGTCTTGCGCAGCCAGTCGAGCGGCACCTCCTGCGTGAAGTCGGTCAGCATCTCCACGCCCTTGAAGTAGGCCGAGAAGGCGCGGTCGAACTTGTCGAACTGGACCTCGTCCTTGACCAGCGTGGTGCGGGCCAGGTAGTAGAACTTGTCGACCGAGGGGCCGCCGTCGTCATCGATCACGCCGGCCTGCAGGGCTTCGAGCAGGGTCAGGTACTCGCGGATCGAGACCGGCAGCTTGGCGGCCCGCAGGGTGTAGAAGAAGTCGATCAGCATGGGGGTGTCTCCGGACGCACGGCAACCACGTCGTGCCTGCAAGTCTAGGCCACGTGGTGCAGTCCGGCGCCGACCCGGGCTGAATTGCGCGGGCATTGACCGTTTCTTCGGGGGCTGCGGCAGGGCAGCGTTTCCTTACATTCAGCATCACCTTCATTCGCCTGAACCGCGCCTGTCCGATGCTGTCGCCGATTGTTCCGATGCCGAACCTCCCTGCCGCTGCCACGGCTGCTGCCGTGCGGGGCTTCACGCTGGTCGAGCTGATGGTGACGGTGAGCGTGCTGGCCATCCTGGGGGCGGTGGCCATGCCGTCGCTGACGGCCTTCACGGCCAGCAACCGGCTCTCGGCGCTGTCGTCGGACCTGGTCTCCTCGCTCATGCTGGCGCGCACCGAAGCGGCCCGGGCTGGTCTGCCGGTGCTGGTGCTGCCCGCCACGGGAGGGGTCACCGGCAACGAATTTGCCAAGGGGTGGAACCTTTACCTCGACAACAACAGCAGCGGCACCCAGGACAGCGGTGACACGCTGGTGCGCACCTATGCGGCACTGCCGGGCACGCTGAAGATGCAGGGCTCGTCCACCCTGCGCTTCAGCGCCATCGGCTACCTGACGCCGGCCGCCACCGTGACCTTCGTGCTGTGTCCGAGCACGGGCCTGAAGAATGGGGTGCTGGTCACGGTGCCGCCCAGCGGACTGGCCGATGTGACGAGGATCTCCACATGCGCCTGAGCCGGAGCCGGAGCGTGCGCAGGGCCTCCCGGACCCCGCACGGGTTCGCGATGATCGAGGTGCTGGTGTCGGTCGTGATCCTGGCGGTGGCGGCACTGGGCTACGCCGCATTGCAGTTGCGCGGGCTGTCCGCCAACTCCAGCGCGATGTGGCGCAGCAAGGCCACCGTGCTGGCCTACGAGGCCGCCGACCGCGTACGTGCCAACCTGCCCGGTGTGACGGCAGGGCAGTACAGCCTCCTGGTCACGCCATCGACCGCGACCTCCGCCTGCACGCTGACCAATGTCTGCAGCACCACCCAGATGGCGGCCCGCGATTTCGTGCAGTGGCGCACCGCGGTCCTGAACGCGCTGCCCGGCGGTTCCGGTGCGATCTGTCTGGACAGCTCGGCCGACGACGGCACGGCCGCCGCGCCAGCCTGCGACGGAACCGGGTCCCAGATCGCCATCAAGGTCTTCTGGAGCGAACGGGGCACGGAGTCCCGCTTCGTCAACGTGGTGCGGCCATGACGTCAACCCGCCGCCTGCGCCGTGTCCGAGGGGTCACGCTGGTCGAGCTGCTGGTGGCCATGGGGCTGGGGCTGTTCCTGGTGGGGGTCATGGGCACGATCTTCCTGGGCAGCAAGGGCACCTTCCAGTCGCAGAACCATGTCGCCCGCCTGCAGGAGAGCGCCCGCTTCAGCGTGGACACCCTTTCCGCCGACCTGCGCATGGCCGGGTTCCAGGGCTGCCGCGGCCTGGGACTCACGACCCCGATGCTGAACACGCTCAACACGCCCACGGCGTTCCTCTACAACTTCGCGCAGGGTGTCTGGGCGTCGCGCCACAACGGCTCGGCCTGGGGGCCGGCGCTGGCGTCGACCCTCACCAGCCTGAGTCCGGCCCCGGACAGCGCCGGCGACGTGCTGACCGTGCGCCGCGCCGTGGGGACGGGCTGGTCGCTGACGGCCGAGATGGGCAGCGCCACCGCCGCGCTGAATGTCACGTCGACCGGGCGCATCACGACGGGTGACCTGCTGATGGTGTCCGACTGCGCTGGCGCCGCCGTCTTCCAGGCGACCAACGCCACGCCCGGCGTGAGTGGCTCGATCGAGCACAGCGCCAGTGTCACGGCCACGCCAGGGGTCAGCACGAACAGCCTGGGGCGTCCCTTCCTGCAGGATGCGGTGGTCTACCGTCTGGGCACCGTCACCTATTACCTGGCCCCCAGCCAGCGCACCGGCAAGACGACGCAGCGGGCCCTGTGGTCCTTCACCAGCCCGGTCTACGACGGCACGGTGCAGCCGCAGGAGCTGGTCACCGGTGTCGAAAGGTTCCGGGTCACGCTGGGCCTGGACAGCAACGGCGACGGTGCCGCCGACGCCTATGCCGCACCGGCCGCCGTCACCGACTGGGCCCGGGTGGTGACGGTCCAGACCGAGCTGCTGCTGGCCAGCACCGAGGATGGCATCTCCAGCAGCGTCCAGCCCTACACCTTCGACGGCACGACCGTGACGCCGACCGACCGCCGGCTGCGCACGGTCGTGTCACTGACCGCGCAGGTACGCAATGCGCTGCGCTGAGGGGAGGCGCATGGTCCGTGGTCGCACCCGCGGGTTTTCGCTCGTCACCATCCTGGTGATGCTGGTGGTGCTGATGTCGCTGGCGCTGGCGGGCATGAACTCCGGCATCGTGCAGGAGCGCATGGCTGGCAATGCCCGCGACCGCAACACCGCGCTGCAGGCGGCCGAGGCCGCGCTGCGGGACGCCGAAGCGGACATCGAGGCCAACCTCACGGTGGCGTCCGCCTTCGTGTCGGCCTGTACCGGGGGGCTGTGCCTGCCGCCATCGATGACGTCCGCCAGTCCCACCTCGCTGCCGCTGTGGCAGACGATCGACTGGGGCGCCTCGGCTGGCAAGAGCCGCGCCTACGGCAGTGTCACCGGGGCGACCGCACTGCCGGGTGTGGGCAGCCAGCCGCGCTACATCGTCGAGCGGCTGCCTCCGCTGGCACCGGCCAGCGGCACGTCGGCCAGCCTGGCCAGCAGCCTCGATGACGCGCCCCAGGCATTTCGCATCACGGCCCGCGGCACCGGCGTGCGGGCATCGACCGTCGTCATTCTCCAGTCCACCTACATCAAGCAATGACCTCTCCCACTGCCATGGCCGTGTCTTGCACCGATCCGCGGGCGCGTCTGGGCGGGCTGTGCCTGCTGCTGCTGGGGGCCTTGCCCGGCGCCATGGCCCAGACCGTCAGCTTCGCGCAGAAGCCGCCCTACCTGGCGACCGGCGTGCAGCCGAACCTGCTGGTCATCTACGACAACTCGCAGTCGATGGAAGCGGTGATGCCGGGCGGCAACCGCACGACCTTCACCGACGTCAACACCCGCGGCAACATCGCCCGCCAGGTGCTGCGCGAGAGCATCGCGGCCTACCAGAACAGTTTTCGCTGGGGCCTGGCCACCTTCGCGGCGACTGCACCCTACGTCCTTGACTACAGCCAGTACGGCTACCCGCCGCCGATGATCCTGTACTACTCGGACAAGGTCACGGGTCTGGGCACCATCCGGCAGCCGGTGCAGACGACCTCGGCGACCCACCTGGCCGCGCTGAGCAGCCTGCTGGCCAACCAGACCGCCAATGCCGCGACCACCGAGATCAAGAACTCGACCTGGGCGACGCCGCTGGCCGGCGCGATCGAGACGGCCGGCAAGTACTTCGGCAACAAGTTCAGCGCCACCCCGACGCCGATCACCGACAACAGCTGCCAGCGCCAGTTCGTCGTGCTGGCCACCGACGGCGACCCCAACTACAGCAAGGGCGCCCACCGCTACACGACCGACACCGAACTGCGCAACACCAAGGTCAACGGCACCTGGACCTACAGCCCCGCGACGACCGAGGTCATCGACGAGATCCGGAACCTGCGGGCCGTGACGGTGAACAACCACGCCACGATGAACGGCACCTACGACGTGCAGACCTACATCGTCGGCATGGGCTCCTCGTTCGAGAACGAAAGTTCGGTGGCCGGCATGAACCGCATGGCCGAGGTGGGGGGCACCCAGGCGGCCTACCTTGCCAACGACCGCGCCTCGCTCACGGCCGCCTTCGCCGCCATCAACGCCGACATCACGGCGCGGACCGCGTCCTCGTCCGGCGTGGCGCTGAATGCCGGTGCCTGGAGCAACGGCTCGGTGGCCTACCTGTCACGGTTCAACTCGGGCGACTGGTCGGGACAGTTGCAGGCCTACACGCTGCTGGCCTCCGGGGCCACCAGCGCGACCGCGCTGTGGGACGCCGCGCAGCGCGTCAACCTGCAGAACTGGAACAGCGGTCGCCAGATCCTCACCTACCGCGGCTCCTCGGCGCTGGGCAGCCGCGGCGTGGCCTGGCGCTGGCCCGCCAATCCGGCGGCCACCACCGCCACCGAGATTCCCGCCGCGATGGCCACTGCGCTGAACCGCAACGGCGCCGGTACAGCCGATACTTACGGGCCATTCCGGCTGAACTACCTGCGCGGCGACACGAGCCGGGAGCTGCGCAACTGCGCGGCCTGCACCGCACCGACCGCGTTCCGCAACCGGCCGACCACGGTGCTCGGCGACATCATCAACTCCTCGCCGCTCTACCTGGCCAGCGGAGGCCGCTACGTCCGCGACGGTGCCGAGGCCGCCGCCTACGCGACCTACCGCACGGCCCGGGCCGCGATGACGCCGATGGTCTACGTCGGGGCCAACGACGGCATGCTCCACGGCTTCAATGCCAGCACCGGCGACGAAGTCTTCGCCTACGTGCCGGCGATGGTGGCCGACCGGCTCAGCGCCTTGCCGGAGCAGGGCTACGGGCACCAGTACAGCGTGGACGGCCCCCTGGTCGGCGGCGATGTCTACTACGGTGGCGGCTGGAAGACCGTGCTGCTGGGCAGCCTCGGTGCCGGCGGCAAGGGCCTGTATGCGCTGGACGTGAGCAACCCGGCCACCTTCACCGAGGCCCAGGCGGCCAAGGTCGCTCGCTGGGAGATCGACGGCTCGGATGCTGGCGTCGGCCACATCCTCCAGCCGCCACTGCTGGCCCGTACCCGCGACGGCAAGTGGCGGGCGCTCGTCGGCAATGGCTACAACAGCACCGACGGCGTCGCCATGCTGATGGCCATCGACATCGAGACCGGCCAGATCACCCGGATCAGCACCGGCACCGGCACGGCTGCCGCCCCCAACGGACTGCTCGGTCTGGTCGGTGTCAGCAGCAGCAACAACGGCGTGGTGGACATCGTCTACGCCGGCGACCTGCAGGGCAGGCTCTGGAAGTTCGACCTTTCGTCCACCAGCGCGGCGGGCTGGAAGGTCGCCCATGGCACGAGCGCAGCCCCGGCGCCCCTGTTCACCACGGCATCCGGCCAGTCGATCACGGCCCGGCCCGATGTCACCCCGCACCCCGAAGGGGGCTACATGGTCACCTTCGGCACCGGCCTCTACCTCTCGACCACCGACACGTCGAGCACCGCGCCGCAGGCGCTCTACGGCATCTGGGACAAGGGGGAGACCGTGGCGGCCAGCCAGCTGGTCACGCAGTCGGTGCTCGGCACGACGACCGGACCGGACCTGCGCGACTACCGCTTCACCACCTACGCCGTCGGCACGCCAGCCACGGTGTACGCGGGGGACAGCACCGTCACCTCCGCCCTCTACCGCAGCGACAAGCGCGGCTGGACGCTGGCGCTGCCGACTTCGGGCGAGCGGGTCGTGACGCAGGCGGCCGTGCGTTACGGCAAGGCGATCTTCTCCACCATGGTGCCCGGCACGGTCAACTGCAAGGGCGGGGGCGATGGCTGGATCATGGAAGTCGATGCGGTCACCGGCAACCGGTCCGACCTGCCGGCGCTCGACACCAATGCCGACAACCTGGTCGATTCGGCGGACCTGCTGACCTTGCAGGCCGCCAGGACGCCGGTGTCCGGGGTGCGCATCGGCGCCATCCCGACCGCGCCCGGGTTCATCCGCACCAAGGACCGCAAACTCGACGACAAGCTGGTCAATACCTCGGACGGCACGGTGGTCCGCGTCCGGGAAACGGGCGGGTCGCGCCCCTCGGGCCGCGCCGGCTGGGAGCAGATTCAGTGAGCAGGCCTTCCATGAACCCCTCTTCATCCAGCACCAGATTCAGCGCCAGCGCCTCCCCGGCACCGTGGTGCCGGACAGCCCTTGCGCTGCTGGTCAGCGTGCTGGCGGTATCCGCGCAAGCAGCGCCTCCGCGCGGGCTGGACATCGACCAGCACAGCGGTGTGATCGGCCGCATCGATGTGGCGCGCCAGGTGCTGCAGGTCAGCGGCCAGTCGCTGTCGTGGGACCCGGAGCGCCTGCGGGTGCTGCACGAGCTGACCGGTCAGCCGGTGCCCCTGTCGCGGCTGCGCAGCGGGATGCGGGTGCGCTACGCACTGGAGCCGATGGGCGCGCGTCCTGCGACGCTGCGCATCGTGACCGTCTACGTCCAGGATCTGCCATGAACCGCCCGCACCGTATCCGTCATCGCCTGGTGCGTGGTTTCACGCTGGTGGAGCTGACCATCGCGGTGGCGGTGGTCGGGATCCTGGCGGCCGTGGCCTTGCCCTCCTACCGCGAGCATGTGGCGGCTTCGCGCCGCGCCGATGCCCGGTCGGCGCTGCTGGGTGTCGCGCAGGTGATGGAGCGCTACTACACCGAGCGGGGCACGTATGTCGGAGCCACGCTGGGTACGGGCGGACTCCATCCGGCGACCTCGCCGCAGGGCTACTACACGCTGTCCATCGCCAGTCAGAGTGCCGGCGCGTTCAGCCTGAGTGCCACCCGGGCCGGCGCCCAGGTCGGCGACAAGTGCGGCAACTACACCTACGACCAGGCCGGCACCAAGGGCGTTGCTTCGGCTTCGACGGGCTACACCGCCGCGAAGTGCTGGTGAGCCTGCGCCGTGCAGGTGTTCAACGCGGCGGCAGATCGAGCCGGGCGCGCAGGTGCTGGTGCACCGTCGGCCACTCCGGCGCGGTGATGCTGTAGACGCAGGTGTCGCGCAGGCTGCCGTCGGCGGTGCGCTGGTGGTGGCGCAGGATGCCGTCGAGCTGGGCGCCGAGCCGCTCGATGGCGCGGCGGCTCTGCAGGTTGAAGCGGTGGGTGCGGAACTCGACCGCGATGCAGTCCAGCGTCTCGAAGGCGTGGCGCAGCAGCAGCCACTTGGCCTCGGTGTTCAAGGCCGTGCGCTGCACGCGCCTGGCCAGCCAGGTCGAGCCGATCTCCACGCGCCGGAAACGCGCGTCGATGTGCATGTAGGTGGTCATGCCGACCGGCACGCCATCGGCATCCAGCACCGCGAACGGCAGCATCGATCCGGTTGCCTGCAGGCCGAGCCGGCGCTCGATCTCGGCGGCCATGCCCTCCGGCGACGGCACCACGGTGTACCAGGTGGTCCAGAGTTCGCCTTCGCGCACGGCGTCGGCCAGCGCCAGGGCGTGGTCAGGGCGCAGCGGTTCCAGCCGCACGTGCGTGCCGTTCAGCACCACCGGGATGGGCCAGGCGCCGCTCATCGCTTGCGTGCCTTGCCGGACGGTGTCGCCGGTCTGGCGGGTGCCACCGGTGCGGGCGCCGTCACCGCCACGGGCTCCCGCCGCAGCAGCTTGCGCGCCAGTGTCTTGCCCAGACCGGCACCCAGGCCGACCAGCAGGATGCCGCCGATCGAGCCGGTGCCCCAGCCCTGCTCGGTCAGGAAGTCCAGCCCGAAGGCCCGGGCGATCAGGCCACCCGCCATCGCGCCGGCCACGAACCCCAGCGCATCCACCAGCCCTTCACCGAGGGCGTTCTTCGTTTCGATGTTCATCGTTGTCTCCTGTGCCCGAGGGCCTCAGCGGTTGCGGCTCTGCATGAACACGAGCTTCTCGAACAGCGTCAGGTCCTGCTCGTTCTTCAGCAGTGCGCCCACCAGCGGCGGGATGGCCACCTTCTGGTCCGTGCTGTGCAGCGCCTCGGCCGAGATGTCTTCCGCCACCAGCAGTTTCAGCCAGTCCAGCAGCTCCGAGGTGGACGGCTTCTTCTTCAGACCCGGCAGGTTGCGCACGTCGTAGAAGTTCTTCAGCGCCGCCGCCAGCAGCTCCTTCTTCAGACCGGGGAAATGCACCTCGACGATCTGGCGCATCGTCTCCGCTTCCGGGAACTTGATGTAGTGGAAGAAGCAGCGGCGCAGGAAGGCGTCGGGCAGCTCCTTCTCGTTGTTCGAGGTGATGAAGACCAGCGGCCGGTGCTTGGCCCGGATGAGTTCGCGCGTCTCGTAGACATAGAACTCCATCCGGTCGATCTCGCGCAGCAGGTCGTTCGGAAACTCGATGTCGGCCTTGTCGATCTCGTCGATCAGCAGCGCCACGGGCTGGTCGGCCGTGAAGGCCTGCCACAGCGTGCCCTGGACGATGTAGTTGCGGATGTCGCGCACCTTGGCTGCGCTCTCGGCATCGTTGAGCTGGCTGTCGCGCAGGCGGCTCACCGCGTCGTATTCGTAGAGGCCCTGCTGCGCCTTGGTCGTGCTCTTGATGTGCCACTGCATCAGCGGCATGCCGAGCGCGGCGGCCACTTCCTCGGCCAGCATGGTCTTGCCGGTGCCGGGTTCGCCCTTGACCAGCAGCGGGCGCTGCAGCGTGATGGCGGCGTTGACCGCGAGCATCAGGTCCTGGGTGGCGACGTACTGGGAGGAGCCGGTGAATTTCATGCGGGTCTCGGGTCGGGAAGGGCAGCAGTGCAGCCGGGGTGGGTGGGGCGGACGGAATCAGTATATCGGCGCGGTGGGGGGCGACGCGCCTTGGGGTCGTGGACAATCCGGGCCGGGAAATCAGGGGAAAACAAGACCATGAACCTTCAACTTTGTGTGCGCGACCCTGCCGAGGCGGCCTGGGCGGTCCGCGCGGGTGCTGCCGGGGTCGAGGTGATGTCGGCCGCGCCGGAGGTGATCCGGGCGGTGGTGACGCGGCTGCGGCTGCTGCGCGACGGCGTGGTGGTCGGCGCCGGCATCGGTCCGCTCGCGGCACCGACGCCGTCCGCCGTGCGCCAGCGGGTGCTGCGGATCGCCGATTGCGGGGTGGACCGGGTGCGGGTGCCGGTGCCGGCGCGGCCGTCGTCGGTGCTGCTGCTGACCCAGCTCGGACAGCTCGCCCGCGAGGGTGTGCCGGTGACGCCGGTGCTGCGCGTGCCGCTGGACCGTGGCGACGGCGCGGCCTGGGCGCAGCGCCTGAGCCTGGCAACCCGGCAGGGCTTCGCCAGCGTGCTGCTGGACGCCCGCGGCACGGACGCGCAGGGCAGCGATCTCTGGCAGCAGCGCGTCTCGCCGGAGCGCCTGCTCGGGGCCTTCGATGGCCTGCGGCGCATGGACGTGCCGGTCGGACTGCTGGCCGCACCGCGCCGCGCCGATCTGCCGCAGCTGCTGCGCTGGGCGCCGGACGAGGTGGTGATCGACTGCGGGCGCGAGGATCCGCGCGAGGGCAGGGTGGTCGACGCGTACCAGTTCGACCAGTGGGTGGCGGCGTTGAAGGGCTTCCAGGCACCGGCGAGCCGGTCGAATGGCGGTCTGGCTTCGGCCTGGGCTTGAGCTGCGTCAATCTGATCGTGCGATCGGCCCCTAGAGTGCGCCGATGGAGACAAGCAAACGACACTGGACGCTCGGCGTCAAGCTGACGCTGGTCGCGGCACCGCTGCTGCTGTTGGCGCTGGTGTCGATCGGGCTGACGCTGTGGGTGTCGTGGCAGCTGGACGGTGGTGCGGCTGCGGTCAACGAGGCCGGGCGCATGCGCATGCAGGCTTACCGCATGTCGCTGTCGATCGGTACGGGCGATGTCGCTGCCCTGCCGCATGAGGTCCGCGAATTCGAGCACGGCCTGGCGCTGCTGCGCCACGGGGATCCGGAGCGCCCGCTGTTCATGCCCTGGGACGACACCGTGCGGGCACGCTACGCCACCGTCGAGTCGCACTGGACGCGGTTTCGTGACCGCTGGACCCGCGGCGATCCACCGGCCGTCTCGGGCATCGTGGCCGACACGGCGCAGTTCACGGACCGCATCGACGCCATGGTCGGTGCCATCGAGGCCCACCTGTCGCGCTGGACCACCCTGCTGCACCTGCTGCAGATCGGGGTGATGGCGCTGGCGGTGCTGGGCTCGGCGCTGCTGCTGTTCATGGGCTACCTGTTCGTGCTGGAGCCGGTGGCGCTGCTCAAGCAGGCGATCGAGAGGATCCAGACCGGTGACTTCAACGCCCGCGTCGCCTGCGTCACCCGCGACGAGTTCGGCACCCTGGCCGAGGGCTTCAACGGCATGGCCGAGCACCTGCAGTCCATGTACCGCGACCTCGAAGCCAAGGTCGCCGCCAAGACCTCCGAACTCGCCGACAAGCGCGAGCGGCTGGAGGCGCTCTACGACGTGACCAGCCTGGTGGCCCGCGCCGGCACCCTCGACGAGCTGGCGCTGGGCTTCGTGCAGCGCATCCGGCGGGTGGCCCATGCCGACGGCGTCGCGCTGCGCTGGTCGGACGAGGCCAACGAGCGCTACCTGATGCTGGCCCATGTGGGGCTGCCCGCGTCGATGGTCGAGGGCGAACACTGCATCCGCACCGGCGACTGCCACTGCGGCGTGCAGCCGGCGGAGCACGAAGTTCGGGTGATCCCCATCCGCCAGATGGCCGCGCCGATGCTGGGCCACTGCCGCGAAGCGGGGTTCGAGACGGTGGTGTCGATTCCCGTGCGGCTCAAGGAGCACCTGATCGGCGAGGTCGACCTGTTCTTCCACGCCCGCTACGACCTCACGGCGGCCGAGCGCTCGCTGCTGGAGGCGCTCACGGCGCACCTGGCCAGCGCGATCGAGAACCTGCGGCTCAACGCGCTGGAACTGGAAGCGGCGGTGTCGCAGGAGCGCACCTTCCTGGCCCGCGAGCTGCATGACTCGATCGCGCAGTCGCTGGCGTTCATGAAGATCCAGGTGCAGCTGATGCGCGACGCGATGGCCAGCGGCGAGGCCGCGCGCATGCAGCAGGTCATCGGCGAGATCGATGTCGGCGTGCGCGAGTGCTATGGCGACGTGCGCGAGCTGCTGGTGCATTTCCGCACCCGGGCCAACACCGAGGACATCGAGCCGGCGCTGCAGACCACGCTGCGCAAGCTCGAACACCAGAGCGGCCTGTCCACCCATTTCAACGTGACCGGGCAGGCGCTGCCGCTGCTGCCGGACGTGCAGATCCAGGTGCTGCACATCGTGCAGGAGGCGCTGTCGAACGTGCGCAAGCACGCTGGCGCGCGCCGTGTCTGGCTGGACGTGGCCAAGCAGCCGCAGTGGCGCATCGAGGTGCGCGACGATGGGGCCGGCTTCGACGCCGAGCGCGGCCCGCCCGACGAGACCCATGTCGGCCTGCGCATCATGAGCGAGCGGGCCGAGCGGATCGGCGCGGTGCTGGAGGTGCTGTCCACCGCTGGCCGCGGCACGTCCGTGGTGCTGACCCTGCCCGAGCGCCTGCCTGCCGCAGCCTCCGTGCCCACCGCCTGATCCAGGATGTCCATGACCCTCCCCGAACCGACCCTGCCGATCCGCATCCTGGTCGTCGACGACCACACGCTGTTCCGCCGCGGCC
Organism: Sphaerotilus montanus; assembly: GCF_013410775.1. Lineage (NCBI taxonomy): Bacteria > Pseudomonadati > Pseudomonadota > Betaproteobacteria > Burkholderiales > Sphaerotilaceae > Sphaerotilus > Sphaerotilus montanus. Next base: position 3,388,939 of record NZ_JACCFH010000001.1, read on the forward strand.
TGACGGCGCTGCTGTCGCGCGATCCGCAGCTGCAGGTGGTCGGCGATGCCGCCGACGCCGGTCAGGCGCAGCGCCGCGCGCAGGAGCTGCAGCCGGACGTGGTCCTGCTCGACAACCACCTGCCCGGCGTGAACGGTGTCGATGCGTTGCCGGCACTGCGCGAGGCGGCGCCGCGGGCCCGGGTGCTGATGCTGACCGTCAGCGAGGACGGCGACGACCTGGCAGCAGCGCTGCGCGGCGGGGCCTGCGGCTACCTGCTCAAGACGATCGAGGGCGACGAACTGGCGTCGTCGATCCGGCGCGCCATGCGGGGCGACAGCGTCGTGTCGCCCGAGATGACGGGCAAGCTGGTGGCGGCCTTCCGCGGGGCCGATGCCCGTTCGGCCGGCGAGCCGGTGTCGGCGGACCGGCCCGCTCCCTTGCTGCTGGCCGACGGGCCGGTCTCCCCGCTGGCGCTGCTGTCACCGCGCGAGCTGGACATCCTGCGTGGCATCGCCCGGGGCGACAGCAACAAGGAGATCGCCCGCGAGCTGGCGATCGCCGAGACGACGGTCAAGATCCATGTCCAGCACATCCTGCGCAAGCTCGGCATGAGTTCCCGCGTGCAGGCGGCCGTGCTCGCCAGCGGACACGGACTGTCCTGATCCGTCGCGGCCTTGCCTTGATCTGGGGCAAGCCCGCCGCGATCCGCGCGCCGGGTAGTTCTTCCGGACGATGCCGCGTGTGGTGGCATCCTTCTCCCGGACCGCGTGACGCATTCCACAGAAGGATGCCCCGCCACCACCGTCCTTTCTAAAGTCACTCCAGCCCCCGAAATCGATCGGGGTGGAGACAGGACATGACCAAGAAGGGACAGGCGCTGTCGGTGCTGCTGGTCAGCACGCTGGCGTTCACCGTGTGTTTCATGGTGTGGATGATGTTCGGCGTCATCGGCATCCCGCTGAAGAAGACGCTCGGGCTCAACGCCACCGAGTTCGGCCTGCTGACGGCCACCCCCGTGCTGACGGGCTCGCTGATCCGCGTGCCGCTGGGCATCTGGACCGACAAGTACGGTGGCCGCATCGTGATGACGGTGCTGATGGCCATCACCGTGCCGGCGATCTGGCTGATGGCCTATGCCACCGCGTACTGGCACTTCCTCGTCATCGGCCTGTTCGTCGGTCTGGCGGGCGGCTCGTTCTCGGTGGGCACGCCCTATGTCGCGCGCTGGTTCCCGAAGAACCGGCAGGGCTTCGCGATGGGCGTCTACGGCGCTGGCAACTCGGGTGCCGCGGTCAACAAGTTCATCGCGCCGGCCCTGGTGGTCGCCTTCGGCTGGACCATGGTGCCGCAGGTCTACGCCGCCATCATGCTGGGCGCGCTGGTGCTGTTCTGGCTGTTCAGCGCCAGCGATCCGGCGCACCTCGTGCCCAGCAACACCCGGTTCTCGGACCAGTTGCGGGCGCTGAAGGACCCGAAGGTCATCAAGTACTGCCAGTACTACAGCATCGTGTTCGGCGGCTACGTGGGCCTGAGCCTGTGGATGGTGCAGTACTACATCGGCGAGTTCGGCCTCGACATCCGTGCGGCGGCGCTGCTGGCGGCGTGTTTCTCGCTGCCCGGTGGCGTGCTGCGTGCGGTGGGTGGCTGGCTGAGCGACAAGTACGGCGCGCACAGCGTCACCTGGTGGGTGATGTGGGTGAGCTGGGTCTGCCTGTTCCTGCTGAGCTACCCGCAGACCGACTTCACCGTGCTCACCGTCACCGGCCCGAAGACCTTCCACCTCGGCCTGAACGTCTACGCCTTCACCACGCTGATGTTCGTGCTCGGCATCGCGTTCGCGTTCGGCAAGGCCTCGGTCTTCAAGTACATCGCCGACGACTACCCGACCAACATCGGCACCGTCAGCGGCATCGTCGGCCTGGCCGGCGGCATGGGCGGCTTCATCCTGCCGATCCTGTTCGGCGTGCTGATGGACTTCACCGGCATCCGCTCCAGCGCCTTCATGTTGCTCTACGGCGTGGTCTGGGTCTCGCTGATCTGGATGTACTGGACCGAAGTGCGCCGCACCCCGGTCATGGGCCAGGACGCCCCCGCCTCGCCCCTGTCGCGTTCGTTCGCACGCTGATCACGCTGATCACGCGGACACCCGCTCTTCCGGAGAACCCTTTCCCATGCACAAGACCGACCTCACCGACTGGCGTCCGGAAGACGACGCCTTCTGGAACAGCACCGGCAAGAAGATCGCCTACCGCAACCTCTGGCTCTCCGTGCCCGCGCTGCTGTGCGGCTTCGCGATCTGGGGCATGTGGGGAATCATCACGGTGCAGATGCTCAACCTGGGTTTCCCGTTCACCCAGGCCGAGCTGTTCACGCTGACCGCCATCGCCGGCCTGTCCGGCGCCACGATGCGCATCCCGGCATCCTTCCTGATTCGCCTGGCCGGTGGACGCAACACCATCTTCCTGACGACCGCGATGCTGCTGGCCCCGGCCATCGGCACCGGCATCGTGCTGCAGCACAAGGACTGGCCGCTGTGGGCGTTCCAGCTGATGGCGCTGTGGTCGGGGGTGGGCGGCGGCAACTTCGCCTCGTCGATGTCGAACATCAGCACCTTCTTCCCGAAGCGGCTGCAAGGTACCGCGCTCGGCCTGAACGCCGGCCTGGGCAACTTCGGCGTGACGACGATGCAGATCGTCATCCCGCTGGTGATGACGGTGGGCCTGCTCGGCAGCGTCGGTGGCGAGCCGATGACGCTGGTGAAGGACAGCGGCTGGATCCTCGGCAAGATCGTGGCCGGCACGCCGACCTGGATCCAGAACGCCGGCTTTGCCTGGGTGTTGTCGCTGGTGCCGCTGTCGGTGCTGTGCTGGTTCGGCATGAACAACCTGACCACCGTCTCGCCGGCCATCGGCGGCACGGTCCCGGCCTTCCTGAAGATCATCTGGCTGTACACGCTGTCCTTCGTGCCGGCCGGGCTCGGGCTGTACCTCTACCTGCCGAAGCCGACCGGGCTGGGCGTGCTGAACATGTGGCTGGCGATGCCGCTGATCGTCGTCAGCACGCTGATGGTGATGAAGCTCACCGCCTTCGGCACGATGAAGGACAACATCGCCAGGCAGTTCGCCATCTTCGGCAACAAGCACACCTGGTCGATGACGCTGCTCTACATCGTCACCTTCGGCTCGTTCATCGGCTTCTCGATGGCGCTGCCGCTGTCGATCACGGTGATCTTCGGCATCAGCCACGTGCCGGATGCCAACGGCGTGCTGCAGCACACGCTGAAGAACCCGAACGCCGTATCCGCGCTGACCTACGCCTGGATCGGCCCCTTCGTCGGCGCACTGGTGCGGCCGGTGGGCGGCTGGATCTCGGACAAGGTCGGCGGCTCCATCGTCACGCAGGTGATCTCGGCCGTGATGGTGGGCGCCTCGGTCTGGGTCGGGCAGGTGATGCTGCAGGCCTACCAGTCCGCCACGCCGGAGGTCTACTTTTCGACCTTCATGTGGCTGTTCATCGTGCTGTTCACCGCCAGCGGCATCGGCAACGGCTCGACCTTCCGCACCATCGGCGTGATCTTTGACCGCCAGCAGGCCGGCCCCGTGCTGGGCTGGACCTCGGCGATCGCCGCCTACGGCGCCTTCATCGCCCCCGTCGTGATCGGCGCCCAGATCAAGGCCGGCACGCCGCAGACCGCGATGACCGGTTTCGCCATCTTTTATGCCCTGTGCCTGGTGCTGAACTGGTGGTTCTACCTGCGCGCCAACGCCTACGTGAAGAACCCTTGAAGAACGCCTGAAGAACGAAGAGGACCAACCCCATGAGTCACTTTCTTGATCGTCTGAATCACTTCGCGCAACCGAAGGAAGCCTTCTCCGGCGACCACGGCCGCACCACGGGCGAAGACCGCACCTGGGAAGACGCCTACCGCAACCGTTGGGCCCACGACAAGGTCGTGCGCTCCACCCACGGCGTGAACTGCACGGGCTCGTGCTCGTGGAAGATCTACGTCAAGGGCGGCATCGTCACCTGGGAAACCCAGCAGACCGACTACCCGCGCACCCGCTGGGACATGCCCAACCACGAGCCGCGCGGCTGCCAGCGCGGCGCGAGCTACTCCTGGTACCTCTACAGCGCCAACCGCGTGAAGCACCCGATGGTGCGCGCCCGGCTGCTCAAGCACTGGCGCGAGGCCCGGCTGCACCACGACCCGGTCGATGCCTGGGCGTCGATCATGGCCAACGAGACCAAGCGGCGCGACTACCAGCAGGTGCGCGGCCTGGGCGGCTTCGTGCGGTCAAGCTGGGACGAGGTCAACGAGATCATCGCCGCCGCCAACGTCCACACCATCAAGCAGCACGGCCCCGACCGTGTCATCGGCTTTTCGCCCATCCCGGCGATGAGCATGGTGAGCTACGCCGCCGGCAGCCGCTACCTCAGCCTGATCGGCGGGGTGTGCATGAGCTTCTACGACTGGTACTGCGACCTGCCGCCGGCCAGCCCGCAGATCTGGGGCGAGCAGACCGACGTGCCCGAATCGGCCGATTGGTACAACAGCAGCTACATCATCGCCTGGGGCTCCAACGTGCCGCAGACGCGCACGCCGGACGCGCACTTCTTCACCGAGGTCCGCTACAAGGGCTGCAAGACGGTGGCGGTGACACCCGACTACTCCGAGGTCGCCAAGCTGGCCGACCTGTGGATGCACCCGAAGCAGGGCACCGACGCCGCGCTCGCGATGGCGATGGGCCACGTGATCCTGAAGGAGTTCTACTTCGACCGCCGCGCGGCGTACTTCGACGACTACGCGCGCCGCTACACCGACCTGCCGATGCTGGTGATGCTGCGCGAGCAGGCGCTGGACGACGGCCGCACGGTGCTGGTGCCGGACCGGCTGCTGCGCGCCAGCGACTTCAACGGCAAGCTCGGCCAGGCCAACAACCCGGACTGGAAGACGGTTGCGTTCGACACGGCGGGCAAGGCCGTGCTGCCGAACGGTTCGATCGGCTTCCGCTGGGGCCCGGAAGGCCGGGCGGATGCCGGCAAGTGGAACCTGGAAGACAAGGAAGCCCGCACGGACACGGACGTGAAGCTCAAGCTCTCGGTACTGGAGGATGCACACGGCGAAGGCGGCGCGCAGGCGCACGAGATCGTCGAGGTCGGCTTCCCGTACTTCGGCGGCGTGGTCAACCCGCACTTCACCGGCAACGACCAGGGCAGCGACGTGCGGCGCATCCACGTGCCGGCCGTGCGCCTGCGTCTGGGCAAGGCCGGTGAAGAACGCCACGCGCTGGTCGCCACCGTGTTCGACCTGCAGGCCGGCCAGTACGGCATCGACCGTGGTCTGGGCACCGGCGCGAAGAGCTTCGACGACGACGCGCCCTACACCCCGGCGTGGCAGGAGGCCATCACCTGCGTGCCGCGCGAGCAGGTCATCGCGGTGGCGCGCCAGTTCGCCGAAAACGCCGAGAAGACCGAAGGCCGCTCGATGGTCATCATCGGCGCGGCGATGAACCACTGGTACCACGCCGACATGAACTACCGCGGCGTCATCAACATGCTGATGATGTGCGGCTGCATCGGCAAGAGTGGCGGCGGCTGGGCGCATTACGTGGGCCAGGAGAAGCTGCGCCCGCAGACCGGCTGGACAGCACTCGCCTTCGCGCTCGACTGGATCCGCCCGCCGCGCCAGCAGAACTCGACCAGCTTCTTCTACGCCCACACCGACCAGTGGCGCTACGAGAAGCTCGGCATGGACGAGGTGCTCTCGCCGCTGGCGGACAAGGCCGCGTTCCAGGGCAGCGCGATCGACTTCAACGTGCGCGCCGAGCGCATGGGCTGGCTGCCGTCGGCGCCGCAACTGAATGTCAATCCGATCCAGGTGGCCAAGGCGGCCCGCGCTGCTGGCGTGGATCCGAAGGACTACACCGTGCAGGGCCTGAAGGACGGCTCGATCGACCTGGCCTGCCACGACCCGGATGCGCCGCAGAACTGGCCGCGCAACATGTTCGTCTGGCGCTCCAACATCCTGGGCTCCAGCGGCAAGGGCCACGAGTACTTCCTCAAGCACCTGCTGGGCACCAGCAACGGCGTGCAGGGCAAGGACCTGGGCCCGCAGGACGCCAAGCCCACCGAGGTCAAGTGGCACGACAAGGCGCCCGAAGGCAAGCTCGACCTGCTCGTGACGCTCGATTTCCGCATGAGCACGACCTGCCTGTACTCGGACATCGTGCTGCCGACGGCGACCTGGTACGAGAAGAACGACCTCAACACCAGCGACATGCACCCCTTCATCCACCCGCTGTCGGCGGCGGTGGACCCGGCCTGGCAGAGCCGCAGCGACTGGGAGATCTACAAGGGCTTCGCGAAGAAGTTCAGCGAGGTCTGCGTCGGCCACCTCGGCGTGGAGCAGGAAGTGGTGCTCACGCCGCTGATGCACGACTCGCCGGCCGAACTCGGCCAGCCGATGGGCGTGCAGGACTGGAAGCGCGGCGACTGCGACCTCATCCCCGGCAAGACGGCGCCGCAGATCACGGTGGTCGAGCGCGACTACCCGAACGTGTTCAAGCGCTTCACCGCCCTCGGCCCGCTGATGAACAAGATCGGCAACGGCGGCAAGGGCATCGCCTGGAACACCCAGGTCGAGGTGACGCAGCTCGGCCAGCTCAACGGCCTGGTGCGCGAAGAGGGCGTGACCAAGGGCATGCCGAAGATCGACACCGACATCGACGCCTGCGAGGTCGTGCTGCAGCTCGCGCCGGAAACCAATGGCCACGTGGCGGTGAAGGCGTGGGAAGCGCTGTCCAAGGCCACCGGCCGCGCGCACAAGCACCTGGCGCTGTACCGCGAGGACGAGAAGATCCGCTTCCGCGACATCCAGGCGCAGCCGCGCAAGATCATCAGCTCGCCGACCTGGAGCGGCATCGAGAGCGAGACGGTCAGCTACACCGCCGGCTACACCAACGTGCACGAGCTGATCCCCTGGCGCACCCTGACCGGCCGCCAGCAGTTCTACCAGGACCACGCGTGGATGCTGGCGTTCGGCGAAGGCTTCGGCAGCTACCGGCCGCCGGTGGACATGAAGGCCACCGCGCTGATGCACAACCAGCGCAGCAACGGCCAGCCCGAGATCCTGCTGAACTTCATCACGCCGCACCAGAAGTGGGGCATCCACTCGACCTACACCGACAACGTGCTGATGCTCACGCTCAGCCGGGGCGGCCCGATCGTCTGGCTGAGCGAGGACGACGCGAAGAGCGCAGGCATCGTCGACAACGACTGGGTGGAGCTGTTCAACGTCAACGGCGCGATCGCGGCGCGGGCGGTGGTGAGCCAGCGGGTCAAACCGGGGATGGTGATGATGTACCACGCCCAGGAAAAGATCATCAACACACCCGGCAGCGAGATCACCCACGTGCGCGGCGGCATCCACAACTCGGTGACCCGCATCGTGCTGAAGCCGACCCACATGATCGGCGGCTACGCCCAGCTCAGCTACGGCTTCAACTACTACGGAACCATCGGCACCAACCGCGACGAGTTTGTCGTGGTGCGCAAGATGGACAAGATCGACTGGCTGGACACCCCCGTTGGCGCCGAGCGCGTCACCCGCGTGCAGGCCCAAGGAGAAAACGCATGAAAGTCCGCGCACAGATCGGCATGGTGCTGAACCTGGACAAGTGCATCGGTTGCCACACCTGCTCGGTGACCTGCAAGAACGTCTGGACCAGCCGCCCCGGGGTGGAATACGCCTGGTTCAACAACGTCGAGACCAAGCCCGGCATCGGCTACCCGAAGGAGTGGGAGAACCAGAGCAAGTGGAACGGTGGCTGGGTGCGCAAGGCGGACGGTTCGATCGAGCCGCGCCAGGGCGGCAAGTGGAAGCTCTTGATGAAGATCTTCGCCAACCCGAACCTGCCGGAGATCGACGACTACTACGAGCCCTTCACCTTCGACTACGACCACCTGCAGAGCGCGCCCGAGATGAAGGCCAGCCCGACCGCCCGGCCGCGCAGCCTCATCACCGGCCAGCAGATGGACAAGATCGTCTGGGGCCCGAACTGGGAAGAGATCCTCGGCGGCGAGTACGCCAAGCGCAGCGTGGACAGCAACCTCGACAACTTCGACGCGGCGCAGAAGGCCATGGTCGGCGAGTTCGAGAACACCTTCATGATGTACCTGCCGCGCTTGTGCGAGCACTGCCTGAACCCGGCGTGCGTGGCGAGCTGCCCCAGCGGCAGCATCTACAAGCGCGAGGAAGACGGCATCGTGCTGATCGACCAGGACAAGTGCCGGGGCTGGCGCATGTGCGTGTCGGGCTGCCCGTACAAGAAGATCTATTACAACTGGAAGAGCGGCAAGGCCGAGAAGTGCATCTTCTGCTACCCGCGCATCGAGGCGGGCCAGCCGACGGTGTGCTCGGAGACCTGCGTGGGCCGGATCCGCTACCTCGGCGTGCTGCTGTATGACGCCGACCGCATCCAGGAAGCCGCCAGCGTCGAGCGCGACAAGGACCTGTACCAGGCGCAGCTCGACATCTTCCTCGACCCGAACGACCCGAAGGTGATCGAGCAGGCGCGCAAGGACGGCATTCCCGACGCCTGGATGGCGGCGGCCCGCAAGAGCCCCGTCTACAAGATGGCGATCGACTGGAAGGTCGCGCTGCCGCTGCATCCGGAATACCGCACGCTGCCGATGGTCTGGTACGTGCCGCCGCTGTCGCCCATCACGGCAGCGACCCAGGCGGGCCACGTCGGCCACAACGGCCAGCTCCCGGACGTGAACCAGCTGCGCATCCCGGTGCAGTACCTGGCCAACCTGCTGACGGCGGGCGACACGATTCCGGTCGTGCGGGCGCTGGAGCGGATGCTGGCGATGCGCGCCTTCCAGCGCAGCAAGCACGTCGATGGCGAGACGAATCTGGCCGTGTTGCAGCAGGTCGGCCTCACGCAGGACATGGTCGAGGACATGTACCACACGATGGCGATCGCCAACTACGAGGACCGCTTCGTCATCCCGAGCACGCACCGCGAGTACGCCGAGAACACCTTCAACGTGCGCGGCGGCTGCGGCTTCAGCTTCGGCAACGGCTGCTCCGAAGGCACGGGCGAGACCAGCCTGTTCGGCAGCGAGAAGCGCCGGACCATCCCGATCCAGGCGGAGATCTGACCATGGGCCTGTTCACGACACCCTTTCCGAGCGGCCCGAAGCCCGCGCCGCGCACGCTGCGCGCGCTGGCCCGGCTGCTCGGCTATCCCGACGCCGAGCTGCGCGCCCACCTGCCGCAGATCCGCGAGGTGCTCCATGCCGAAGGCGCGCTGCCGGCTGCACGGCTGGCCGAACTCGATGCGCTGATCGCCAGCCTGACGCGCCAGAGCGACCTCGACGCCGAGGCCGACTACGTGCAGCTCTTCGACAGCGGCCGGCGCACCGCGCTGCACCTGTTCGAGCATGTCCACGGTGACTCGCGCGAGCGGGGCCCGGCCATGATCGACCTGGCGCAGACCTACGAGAAAGCGGGCCTCTACCTGGCCGAAGGCGAGATGCCGGACCACCTGCCGGTGGTGCTGGAGTTCGCCTCGACGCAGCCGCCGCGCGAGGCGGTGGCCTTCCTCGGCGAGATCGCGCACCTGATCAATGTGGTCTTCAACGCGCTGGAAAAGCGCGAGAGCCGCTACGCCAGCCTGATGGGCGCGCTGCTCGACCTGGCGGGCGAGCCGCCGCGCGCCGTGCAGATCGCCGACGAGGACGCCATCGACGCCGTCTGGGACGAGCCGGTGGCCTTTGACGGCTGCAGCAGCGGGGCGGCCGGCGCGGGCACGGCGCCGGGACAGCCGCAACCCGTCCACATCGTCCGCCGTGCCGGACACCAGGCACCAACCCCACCGGGAGCCACCGCATGAACACCTACCTGCACGACTTCTTCTTCACCGTCTACCCGTACATCTGTCTGGCGGTGTTCTTCATGGGCAGCCTGGCCCGCTTCGACCGCGACCAGTACACCTGGAAAAGCGATTCGTCGCAGATGCTGCGCGCGGGCCTCTTGCGCTGGGGCAGCAACCTGTTCCACGTCGGCATCCTGTTCCTGTTCTTCGGGCACTCGGTCGGCATGCTGACACCGCACGCGCTGTACGAGCCCTTCATCACCCCGGCGCAGAAGCAACTGCTGGCCATCGTCGCAGGCGGCGTGGCCGGGCTCATCTGCTTCATCGGGCTGTCGATGCTGCTGTGGCGCCGGCTGTTCGACCCGCGCATCCGCCTGACCAGCCACCGCACGGACATCGCGATCCTGGTCATCCTGTGGGTGCAGCTCACGCTCGGACTGATCACGCTGCCGTTCTCGCTGTCGCATGCCGATGGCAGCGTGATGATGGTCCTGGCCGACTGGGCGCAGCGCATCGTCACCTTCCGCCCGCTGGCGGCGAACCTGATCGGGCTGGCCTGGCCGTACAAGGTCCACATGGTGCTGGGCATGACGATCTTCCTGCTGTTCCCGTTCAGCCGGCTGGTGCATGTGTGGAGCGGCTTCGCGTCGATCACCTACGTGCTGCGGCCGTACCAGCTGGTGCGCGCCCGCCGCCTGAACCTGCCGGAAGGCCACAACACGCCGCGGCGTGTGCTGTGAGGAACGCACCATGACCATGACCGCCATGCAAACATCCATGCCGATCGCCAGCGTCAACGGCACCGCGCTGCACGGCCTCGACGAAGTGCTGGACGAGTCCGCGCTGCGCCAGCGGGCCTGCACCGAACTGCTGCGCCAGGCCGCGCAGCAGGCGGGCCTGCTCGCGCTCGACGACCCGGCGAACACCGACGGTGTGCCCAGCGCCGCCGCCAGCGACGCCATCGAGCAACTGCTGGAGCGCGAACTGCGCCAGCCCGAACCGGGCGAGGACGCCTGCCGCCGCCACTACGCCGCCCACCTCGACCGCCACCGCCAGGGCGACCGTGTCCGGCTGCGGCACATTCTGTTCGCGGTGACGCCGGGCGTCGATGTGAAGCGGCTGCGCGACCGGGCCGAGCACGCGATGCTGGAGGTGCGCTGCGACGACGCCGACCTGTTCGCCCGCCGCGCGGCCGAGCTGTCGAACTGCCCGAGCGGCGCCACCGGCGGTGACCTCGGCTGGCTGCACGCCGCCGACTGCGCACCGGAATTCGCCCGCGACGTCTTCAGCGGGCAGGAGATCGGCGTGCTGCCGCGCTTGGTCCACAGCCGCTTCGGGCTGCATGTGGTCGAGGTGCTCGAACGGGAAGAGGGCGTGACGCCGCCGTTCGAGGCGGTGCAGCAGGCCGTGCGCCTGTCGCTGCAGCAGCAAGCCTGGGCCACGGCGCTGCGGCAATACCTGCAAGTGCTGGCCGGCGCGGCCCGGCTGGTCGGCGTGCCGCTCGACGCCAGCGACACCCCGCTGCTCCAGTAGGCCCCCTGCCACGCCAAACCCCCGTCATGCCCGCGAACGCGGGCACCCACGCCCCCAGAAAACGCCCCCTGCCCATGACCACCCCCGACACCCCCTTGCTCGACGACGCCCTCGGCACCCTGGCCCGCACCATCCCCGGCGCCACCGCGCTGTTCCACACCCACCAGCTCGATTTCTGCTGCGGTGGCAAGAAGTCGCTTCGCACCGCGGCGGCCGAACGCAGCCTCGACACCGCCCCGATCGTGGCGGCCCTGCAGGCGCTGCAGGCCGTGCCCGCGGGCGACGGCCGCGACTGGCAGCAGGCGTCCCCTGCCGAGCTGATCGAGCACCTGCTGACCCGCTTCCACGCCCGCCACCGCGAGCAGCTGCCCGAGCTGATCCGCCTGTCGCGCCGCGTCGAGACGGTTCATGCCGACCGCCCCGAATGCCCGACCGGACTCGCCGACCACCTGACCACGATGACCGAAGCGCTGGAGTCGCACATGCAGAAGGAGGAGCAGATCCTGTTCCCGATGCTGCTGCGCGGTTTTTCACCGATGGTGCGCATGCCGATCGGCGTGATGCGCCTGGAGCACGACGACCATGGCGTGGCACTGGCCCGTCTGGTGGCGCTGGCCCACGGGCTGGAGATGCCACGCGGCGCCTGCAACACCTGGCGCGCGCTGGTCCTGGGCCTGCGCACGCTGCGCGAGGACCTGATGGAGCACATCCACCTCGAAAACAACCTGCTGTTCGAGGGGCTGAACCACGCGCAGCATTCGGCGGAGTCGGTGGGCTGACATGCCGGACGAACTGCTGGCCCGCCTGCGCCGCTTCCACGAGCACACCTTCCCCGGTGTGCAGGACCAGTTCCAGGACCTCGTCACCCACGGCCAGCACCCGACGACGCTCTTCATCGGCTGCTCCGACTCGCGGCTGGTGCCTTACCTGCTGACCGGCACCGGGCCGGGCGACCTGTTCATGGTGCGCAATGTCGGCGCCTTCGTGCCGCCGCACGACGGCTCGACCGGCTTCCACGGCACGGCCGCCGCCATCGAGTACGCGGTCCTGCAGCTCCAGGTGTCCCGCATCATCGTCTGCGGCCACAGCCACTGCGGCGGCATCCGGGCGCTCTATTTCGGCGGGCCGGCGCGGGCGTCGAACCTGGCGGTCTGGCTCGAACTCGGCCGCGAGGCGGTGCTGCCGGTGCAGCCCTCGGACGAAGCGCTGCGCCGCACCGAGCAGCGCGCGGTGGTGCTGCAGCTCGAACGCCTGATGGGCTATCCCATGGTGCGCGAGCAGGTCGAGGCTGGCCGGCTCGCGCTGCATGGCTGGCACTACGTCATCGAGGAGGGCGAGGTCCATGTCTTCGATGTCCACAGCGGCGGCTTCCTGCCGGCCTCCGCCGCGCCCCACGCCGGCACGGGCCCCTATCATCCGGTCGGATGAACTACCTCGCCTTCAAGCACCTCCACCTCGCCTGCGTCGGCCTGAGCGCCACGCTGTTCCTCGTGCGCGGCCTGCTGATGCTGGGGCGTCCCGAGGCGCTGCGGGCCCGCTGGGCGCGGGTGCTGCCGCACGTCGTCGACACCGTGCTGCTGTCGGCGGCGATCGGCATGCTGGTGGTCGGGCGAATCCACCCGCTGGACGCACCCTGGCTGCTGGCCAAGATCGGCGCGCTGCTGGTCTACATCGGCCTGGGCACCGTGGCGCTCAAGCGGGGCCGCACGCGCGGTGTCCGGCTGGGCGCCTGGCTGGCCGCGCTGGCGGTGCTGCTCTACATCGTGGCGGTGGCGATGACCAAGCAGGTCTGGCCGCTGTGAACCCGCACGGTCCGTACGCGCCATGACCCACGCCTCGCTCCCCGGATTCGCCTCGCCCGCGGTCGGTTTCGACCAGCCCTTCGAGATGCTGCAGGCCTGCCACGAGCGGGTCGAGCGCAGCCTGGCGCTGCTGCAGCGGCTGGTGGCCCATGTGCGCGACCACGGCCACGACGCCGCCTCGCGCAGCGCCGCCCGCGACGTGCTGCGCTACTTCGACCTGGCCGCACCGCACCACCACCTCGACGAGGAGCGCCATGTCCTGCCGCCGCTGCTGGCCAGCGACGATGCCGGCCTGCGCGCGCTGGCCGAGCAACTGGTGGCAGAACACCGGCGCATGGAGGCGCTCTGGGCCGTGCTGCGCGAGCCGCTGCAGCAGTGGGCCGACGCGCCACCGGCCTCGACCACCTTCCCGCTGCCGCAGGCGCTGGCCGAGTTCATCGCGGTCTACGCCGGCCACCTCGCCCGCGAGGAGGCGCACGCCTATCCGCAGGCGCAGACCTTGCTGGATGCCACGACGCTGGCCGACATGGGCGAGGAGATGCGCGCCCGTCGACGCACCCCCGCCACCGGCCGCACCGGAGCCCCCTGATGAACGACCTCACGCCCGACGACCTGCTCGGCGCACTGGCCAGCCGCTACTCGGTCGGCCCGAAGCAGCTGGAGGCGCCGGCCCCCACGCCCGAGCACCTGCGCCTGGCCGCCCAGATCGCGCTGCGCGCGCCGGACCACCAGGGGCTGCACCCGTTCCGCTTCGTGGCCGTGGCGCCGGCGCAGCGCGACCGGCTGGGCACGCTGTTCGCCCGCGCGGCGCACCGTCGGGGGCTGGACGAGACCGAGATCGCCGCCGCCCGCCGCCGCGCGCACAACGGCCCGGCGCTGCTGGCGGTGATCGGCCGGCTGCGCGGGGACGTGGACGATGTGCCGGTGGAGGAGCAGTGGGTCTGCATCGGCGGCGGGGTGATGAACCTGCTCAACGCGCTGCACCTGCTGGGCTACGGCGCCAAGGTGGTCAGCGGCTCGTCGGTGCGCGACCCGGAGGTGTGCGAGGCGTTCTGCCAGCCCGGCGAGGTGCTGGTGGCCTGGGTCCTTGCCGGCACCCCCACGCGCTCGACCCGTGCCCGCCACGACGACCGCGTCGACGACGTGCTCACCGACTGGACCGGTGCTGCGCCCGGCGCTGCGGCATGATGCCGCGATGACTTCCACCCTGTCCGCGGCCGTGCTGGCCGCCGTGCTGCTGGCCCCCGCCCTGACCCTGGCCGCGTCCCCTGATCTGCCGGTCGCCCGCCCGGTGCCGGGCGGTGTCGCCACGCTGTCGCTCGGCCCCTCCAACCTGCCGCCGACGGTGCGCCACGCGGGCGTGCCGGTGCTGGTGGTGGGTGATCCGATCGAGTGGACGGCGGTGCTCGGCTTGCCGCTGGGTGCCCGGGCGGGCCAGGACGAGGTCACCGTGCAGCGCGAGGGGGCCGCGCCGGCGCGGCTGTCCTTCACCGTGGCGCCCATGCGCTACGCCGAGCAGCGCCTGAGCGTGGCGCCGAAGCACGTCGAACTCACCCCCGAGAACCTCGTCCGCCACGAGCGCGAGCGCGCGCACCAGGCCGAGGTCATCGCCACCTTCAGCGAGCCGCTGCCCGCCACGCTGCGTCTGCGCCAGCCGGTGCCGGGGCCGCGCTCCAGCTCCTTCGGCCTGCGCCGCGTCTTCAACGGCCAGTCCCGCAACCCGCACAGCGGCATGGACATCGCCGCCCCCACCGGCACGCCGGTCGTGGCACCCGCAGCGGGGCGGGTGGTCGACGTCGGTGACTATTTCTTCAATGGCGGCACCGTCTGGCTCGACCACGGCGGCGGCCTGCTGACGATGTTCTGCCACCTCTCGGCCACCCACGTGAAGGTGGGCGACCTCGTGCGCACCGGCGACCGCATCGCCGACGTCGGCGCCACCGGCCGCGTCACGGGGCCGCACCTGCACTGGTCGGTCAGCCTGAACCGGGCGATGGTGGACCCGGCGCTGTTCCTGGCGCCGTGAATCCGGCGCCGTGAGCGTCGGCCCTGGCCGGCGGGGTGACAGTCTGTCCTGACCGCGGCACAGGCTGCGGGGCATGGCGAGGGGGACCGGGCTGCGCGGGCTGTCCCCGCAGAGGTGGACTCAGGGTAATCCGCATTTGGAATACCGATTGCTTGGAACCCCGGCAATCCCACTGTCTCCAGGTGCTCCATGACTCCCAACGCCCCTGCGCCCGTCGTCGACGCGTCGCTGCATGCGCCCGGTCTGCACGTCACCGTCGAGGCGCCGGCCCGGCTCCACCTGGGGTTCATGGACCCGGCCGGCACGCTCGGGCGTCCGTTCGGCAGCCTCGGTCTCACGGTCGATGGCCTGTCGACCCGCGTCACGCTCGGGGTGGCCGACCGCCAGCAGGCCAGCCGCGCCCCGGAGGTCCCCGCGGCGGAACTCGACCGGGCGCTGGCCCACCTCCACACCCTGCAGCGGCGCACCGGCCGGGACGCGCCGCTGCACCTGCACCTGCACACCCACCTGCCCAGCCACGCTGGGCTCGGCTCCGGCACGCAGCTCGCGCTGGCGGTGGGCCGCGCCTTCGCCTGCTGGCACGGGCTCGACCTGCCGACGGCGCTGCTCGCGCAGTGGCTGGCCCGCGGCCGGCGCTCGGGGGTCGGCATCGCCGGTTTCGACCTGGGCGGCCTGCTGCTGGATGGTGGACCACTCGCCAGCGGGGCGCCCGCGCCGCTGCTGGCGCGGGTGGTGCTGCCGGCGGCGTGGCGGGTGCTGCTCGTCACTGATCCGGGTTGCCGCGGCCTGAGTGGGGCGGCCGAGCTGGCGGCGCTGGCCAGCCTGCCGCCGCTCGGTCAGGCGAAGGCGGCGCAGATCTGCCACGAGACGCTGATGCGCGTGCTGCCTGGTGCCGCCGGCGCGGGGTTTGCGTGTGCCGCCGCCGGGCTGAGCGCGGTCCAGACCGTGCTCGGCGACCACTTCGCCCCCGCGCAGCAGGGCGAGCCCTACACCAGCCCCGCCGTCGGTCGCCTGATGCGCTGGCTGGCCGACGCGGCGCAGCAGCCCGCCGACGGGCTGGCCGCCGATGCACTCGGCGCCGGCATCGGCCAGAGTTCGTGGGGGCCGACCGGCTTCGCGCTGCTGCCCTCGGCGGCGCGCGCGCAGGCGCTGATCGACGCCGCCTGCGCCGCCGGCGTGGTCGCAGACGGCCTGCAGTGGCGCATCGCCACCCCGCTCGGCCACGGCGCCCGGATCACCACCGCGCACCGGCTGCCCGCCGATGCCGCCCCCTCCTTGCACTCCTCCGACCCGCAGGCCTGACGATGGAACGCCCCTACATCCTCCACATGTTCACCCCCGGCGCCCAGATGAGCCCGTTCGACATCAACATGGCCGCCGACGCCGGCTACCAGATCCTGGCGCCGTGCTGCGGCGTGACGCTGCAGGCGGTCGCGGGCCTGACGCAGGACACCATCTTCTCGCGCAGCCCGAAGGGGTTGGCCCGCACCGGCATCTTCATCGGCGGGCGCGACGCGCTGCTGGCGTCCGACATGCTCGCGCGGGCGCAGCAGGCGCTGGTGCCGCCGTTCGTCGTGTCGATGATGGCCGACCCGAGCGGCGCCTACACGACGGCGGCGGCGATGGTCGCCTGCGTCGAGGCGGCGCTGCTCGACACGACCGGGGTGGGGCTGGCCGGCCGGCGGGTGGTTGTCCTGGGCGGCACCGGGCCAGTCGGGCGCATCGCGGGCGTGATCGCGGCGCAGGCCGGCGCCCGGGTGGGCCTGTCGAGCCGCAACGGCATCGACGTGGCCGACGCGGCCGCCCGCGAGACGGGGGCACGTTTCGGCGTCACGCTCGACGGTGTCAGCGGCGGTGACCGGGCCGCCGTGCGGGCCTCGATCGCCGAGGCGGACGTGGTGCTGGCGTGCGCGGCAGCCGGCGTGCAGGTGGTGTCGGGCGAGGACCTGGCTTGCGCGCAGGTGCTGCGGGTCGTGGCCGACGTCAACGCAGTGCCCCCGGCGGGCGTGGCCGGTGTCGGCGTGATGGACAACGCACGGCCGCTGGAGGGCGTGCCGGGGCGCGGCGCGGTCGGCATCGGCGCGCTGACCATCGGCAACGTCAAGTACCAGACCCAGCAGCAACTGCTGCGCCGCATGCACGGCGCCACCGAACCCCAGGTGCTGAGCTTCACCGAGGCCTTCGAGGTGGCGCGGGCGCACCTCGCGGCGTCCGCATGACGCTCCCCGCGCGGCTGGTGATCGCGGGCCTGTCGGTGCGCGCTGCCGCCGAAGCGGCGCGGCGCGACGGGTTCGACGTGGTGGCGGTCGACCAGTTCGGGGACGCCGACACCCGCGCTGCGGCGACCGCGTGGCACGCGCTGGCGCCGCTGCCGGACGTCGGCGGTGGCGCGCCGTGGCTGGTCACGAGCGGCTTTGACACCCCCGACGCGCTGACGGCGCTGCACACCCGCCCGCTGCTGGGCACCGCGCCGGCGGCCATGGCCCGCGTGCGTGACCCGCGCACCTTTTTCGCGGCCCTCGACGCCCGCGGCATCGCCCATCCCGCCGTGTCCCTGGCGCCGCAGACCGGCACCGGCTGGCTCTGCAAGGACTTCGCCAGCAGTGGCGGCCAGCAGGTCCGGCCCGCCGACCAGGCGCCCTGCGTGCCATCGCCCGGCCGCTATTGGCAGCGGCACGTGCCCGACGCGGCGCCGGTGTCGCTCACCTTCCTCGGCAATGGCGAGCGGGCGGCGCTGCTGGGCCTGAACCAGCCCCTGCTGCACCCGGACGCCGACTGTCCGTGGCGCTTCGGCGGCCTCATCGGGCCGCTGCCGATGACCGGGCGGCAGCAGACGCGGCTGCAGGGCCTTGCCGACCGGCTGACCAGCGAATTCGATCTGCGCGGGCTGGCGAGCCTGGACCTGCTGCAGCGCGGTGACGCGGAGGCGGACACCGGTGAAGACGAATGGCTGGTGCTGGAGATCAACCCCCGGCTGTCCGCCAGCCTGGTGCTGTATGGGGCTGCGGGCGGGCTGATGCGCGCGGTGGTCGCGGCCTGTGTCCACGGGCGCCTGCCCGACGAGCCAGCCGTGCAGCGGCTGCGTGGCCCGCACCTCCGGGGATTCGAGATCGTGCGGCTGGCGCGGCCCTGCGTGCTCGGCGCATCCGGCGTGCGGGCGCTGCAGCAGCGAGCCGCCGCGCTCGGGCTGCATGACCTGCCCGCCGGGCCGCAGGGGTTCGAGGCGGGTGATCCGCTGTGTTCGATCGAGGTCGAAGGCGACAGCGCGGACGCCGTGCAGCGCGCACTGGTTGACCAGCGGACGGCGCTGGATGAGTTTCTGGAGACGTGGACATGACGATGACATCGCCGCCGCTGGCCGGCTGTTCCCTGAGCCTGAACGCACTGGCTGCCGCGCCGCTGGCGGCATTGACCGCGCGGGTCCAGGAATTCGGCGTTCGGGTCGAACGCACCGCGTCCGGCGTGACCCTCATCGACGCCGGGATCGAGGCGCCGGGCAGCACCGCCGCCGGCCTGCTGATCGGCGAGATCTGCCTGGGCGCGCTCGGAGCGGTCCACCAGCGCGCGGGCGGCGTCTCGCCGTGGCCGAGCTGGATCGAGGTGTCGAGCGCGCAGCCGGTGCTGGCCTGCCTGGGCAGCCAGTACGCGGGCTGGAGCCTGTCGGCGAGCAAGGAGGAGACGGGCGGGCGCAAGTTCTTCGCGCTGGGCTCCGGGCCGGCGCGGGCGCTGGCGGTCAAGGAGCCGCTGTTCGCCGAACTCGGCTACCGCGACCACAGCGACCGCGGCGTGCTGGTGCTGGAGGTGGACCGGCCGCCGCCGCAGGTCGTCATCGACAAGGTGCTGCGCGACTGCGGGCTGGCTCCCGACGGGCTGACGCTGATCCTCACGCCGACGCGCAGCCTCGCCGGCACCGCGCAGGTGGTCGCCCGCGTGCTGGAGGTGGCGCTGCACAAGGCGCACACGCTGGGCTTCGACCTGGGCGACATCGCCGAGGGGGCCGCCTGCGCGCCGCTGCCGTCGCCGGTGGCCGATGGTGTGCAGGCGATGGGGCGCACGAACGACGCCATCCTCTACGGCGGGCAGGTGCACCTGCGCGTGCGGGGCGAGCTGGCGGCGGCGCGTGCGCTGGCGCTGCAGCTGCCGTCGTCGTGCTCGCGCGACTACGGCACCCGGTTCGCCGACATCTTCCAGCGCGCCGACCACGACTTCTACCGGATCGACCCGGCGCTGTTCGCGCCCGCCGAGGTCTGGGTCAGCCACCTGGACAGCGGCCAGACCTTCCACGCCGGGGCGATGAACCTGGACCTGCTGCTGGCCGACTGGCGCCAGCCGGCGGGCTGAGCGGCGATGCGTGTCGCGATCCTGACCGACGAGGTCGGCTGGCACACCCGGCAGTTGCAGCAGGCGCTGCGGGCGCGCGGTGCGGTCGGGCGCTGCGTGGACCTCGCCGACTGCGACATCGACACCACGGCCAGCGCGCATGGCCTGGTGATCCCCGGCTACGGGCGCGGCTTGCCGGATGCGGCGATCGTGCGCGGCGTGGCCGGTGGCAGCTTCGAGCAGGTGACCAAGCGGCTGGGGGTGCTGCACGCGCTGCAGGCGCTGGGCGTGCCGGTCTACAACGAGGCGCGCGCCATCGAGCGCAGCGTGGACAAGTCGATGACCAGCCTGCTGCTGCACGCGGCCGGGGTGCCCACGCCGCCGACCTGGGCGACCGAGTCGGCGGCACGGGCCCGGCGCACCGCGGTGCGCGAGGGCGCGGCGGGCCACGCGCTGGTGATGAAGCCGCTGTTCGGCTCGCAGGGCAAGGGGCTGCAGCAGGTGGGCGCCGTGGACGGCACGCCGCACGGCGAACACCGCCTGCTGCCCGACCTCGCGGACTTCGGGCGGCTGGCCTATTTGCAGCGCTTCGTGCCGTCCGCGGATCCGGGGCCGGGGTTCGACTGGCGCGTGCTGGTGATCGGCGGGCGGGCGGTGGCGGCGATGCGGCGGGTGAGCGAGCACTGGATCCACAACGTCGCGCAGGGCGCCCGCACCGAGGCCGCCGAGCTGACACCCGACCTGGCCCGCCTCGCCGAGGCGGCGAGCGCGGCGCTGCAGATGGATTACGCCGGCATCGACCTGATCCCGTCGCCGGGCCGTGGTCTGGGTGGCGGCGCGGTCCAGGTGCTCGAAGTCAACGGCGTGGCCGCCTGGCGCGGGCTGCAGCGGGTGACGCCGTTCAACATCGCCCGCGCCCTCGTGGACGACCTGATCGACCGCAAGCTGGCGGCCGCGGTGCCGCGGCGGGCCGCGCGCCGCGCATGAGCAGCCTCCGGCGCGCCTTCCTCGACGCCTGCGCCTGGGACGTGGCCGTGCGCAAGCCGGGCAATGTCAGCGTCCACTCTGCCGGCCACGGCATGCATGCCCGGACCTTCCTCGACAGTGCCGAGGCCTGTGCCGGTGCGCTGTGTCAGCCGGGGGCGCCGGTCGGCGTGCGCATCGAGCGGGCGGTCGCGGCGACCTGGGCCCGCGTGGGCTGCAACACCAACCTCGGCATCCTGCTGCTGTGCGCGCCGATCGCGGCGGCGGCGGAGCGCCTGACCGCGCCCGTGGACGAGGCCCGTCTGCGGCAGGCGCTGGCGCAGACGATGGCCACGCTGACAGTCGAGGACGCCGCCGCCGCGTTCCGGGCCATCGTGCAGGCGAATCCGGGCGGACTCGGCGCGACGGAGGCGCAGGACGTGCGGCAGTCGCCCACGGTGACGCTGCGCGAGGCCATGGTCCTGGCCGCCGGGCGCGACCGCATCGCTGCCCAGTACCGCGATGGCGGTGCGGCGCTGTTCGATCTCGGCCTGACCGCCTGGCGTGGCCACGCCGGCGGCGCCGCGCGGGCCGTGTCGCCGCAGACTGTCCAGCGGGTCTTCCTCGCCTGGCTGGCCTCGGACCTCGATGCACACATTGTCCGCAAGCACGGCCCGGCACTGGCACAGATTGTCCTGAACGATGCGCAGCGCTGGTCGGCGCGTGCCGCTGCCGGCGAGCGCCTGGACGCCGATCCGGCCTTCCTGGCGTGGGACGAGGCCCTGAAATCCGCGGGAATCAACCCCGGCACCAGCGCCGATCTCACCGTGGCGACGCTGATGCTGGCGGCGCTGACCGTGCGGGCCGACACCGGCCGGGGTGGCACGGAACGTGTTTAGAGAGCAGGGGTGCTGCCGCTTCGGCGCAGCACGGCACCCGTTCAGTTCCTTCCCAGTTCTACTCAGGAGACGAAACAACATGGCCAAGATCGATCGCATGATGGTGGGCGAATCCCTGGTGGGCGACGGCAACGAAGTCGCGCACATCGACCTGATCATCGGCCCGCGCGGCAGCGCCGCCGAGACCGCATTCGCCAACGCGCTGACCAACAACAAGGACGGCTTCACCTCGCTGCTGGCGGTGGTGGCGCCGAACCTGCTGACCAAGCCGGCGACCGTGATGTTCAACAAGGTCACGATCAAGGGCGCCAAGCAGGCCGTGCAGATGTTCGGCCCCGCCCAGCGCGGCGTGGCGATGGCGGTCGCCGATTGCCTGGAAGCCGGCACGATCCCGATGGACGAGGCCGACAACCTCTTCATCTCGGTGGGGGTCTTCATCCACTGGCTGGCCGCTGACGACGCCAAGATCCAGGACTACAACTACGCGGCCACCAAGGAAGCGCTGGAGCGGGCCGTGGCCGGCCTGCCCACGCCGGCCCAGGTGGTGGCGGGCAAGGCCTCGGCCACCCACCCGTTCGCCGCGCACGCCTGAGTTGAACGAACGGCGCCGGGTGACGGCGCCGTCGGGCGGTTCAGCGCTTCGGGGCTGGTGTCGCTTGCGGCACCAGCCCCGAGCCGATCCAGCGCAGCACCTGGGCACCACGGCCGCTGTCGGGTTCGGTATTGGCGGGCTCGGCCTGGCGCTCGATCTGCACGCCCACGGCGGCCACGTTGTCGAACTTGCGCGGCTTGACCACCTTCACGCGCACCCGCGCCGCGCCGAACTCGACCAGCAGCATCTGCGCGATGCGCTCGGCCAGCGCTTCGAGCAGTTGCACGCCGTGGTCCCGCATCAGCGCGTCCAGCCGGTCGCGCACGACGCCGTAGTCGATCGTGTCGGCGATGTCGTCGGTGCGGCAGGCGCCCGCGCGCGGCAGACCGGCCTCGATGTCGATCACCAGCGGCTGCGGCCGGTGGAGTTCGGACTCGTGGATGCCGATGATGGTCTGGCCGGTGTAGCCCTCGATGAAGACCAGGTCCATCGGTGGGGTGGCGGCATGCGGGCGGGCGGTGGTGCGGGCCATGGAAGCGGGCTGGGCAGGCATGGGTGGTCTCCTCTTGTATCGGGTGGCGGGGGACCATTTGAGCAAGATGTGCGCCCGCTGAACGCGCGCTGAAGCAGGGTGCACGATCGGGGGTTTTCTTGGTGAAACCCCAGATGTACCGTGCAGGATTTCACACAAGAATGCAGATGGGTTCCGGCGATGACATCCGCATTGCCAGCCCGCAGGAGCGAGAACATGGGCATCAGTCTGCTGAGCACTGGTCAACACGCGGAGCGTGTCTTCGACGTCGTTCGCAGCGGCTTCGAGGATGGTGGCAACGACGTCGTGGCCCGCTCCTGGCGGCGCTGCCTGGACGAGTACCTGCTGCACCCGGACCGCCCGCGCGACCTGCGCTCGCTGGACGCGCAGGCCCTCGAAGACCGCCTGCAACGCATGGCGACGCTGCTCGACAGCGCCCGCCACGAGATGTCGACGCTGTTCCAGCAGCTCGCCGACCAGGAGTCGGCGGTGGTGCTGACCGACACCGATGGCGTGATCCTGCACATGGTGGCCGCGTCCGCCTTCGCCGAGGAGATCGCGCCGATGGGCCTGCGCCCCGGCGTGGTCTGGAGCGAGACCGAGGCGGGCACCAATGGCATGGGCACCTGCCTGGCCGCGGCGTGTCCGGTGGCCGTGCGGCGCGAGGACCATTTCTACACGCAGTTCACCGGCCTGACCTGCTCGGCGGTGCCGGTCTACCACCCGTCGGGCGAGATGGTGGCGGTGCTGGACGTGTCGAGCCGCTCGTCGCTGATGCAGCAGCACCTGCTCGTGCTGCTCGGCATGACGGCGCGCATGATCGAGAACCGGCTGATCGACCAGTGCTTCCGCGACGCCTACCCGCTGCATTTCCACAGCCGCCCCGAGTTCGTCTACACGCTGCACGAGGGCCGCCTGGCGGTGTCGGACGACGGTCGCATCCTGGCGGCCAACCGCAGCGCGCTGTTCCAGCTCGGCCTGCAGTCGGTCGCGGAGATCCGCGCGCGCCGGGTCGAGGACATCTTCCAGACCTCGCAGGACGACCTGCTGCAGCGCAGCAACCTGTCCTCGTTCCACCCGGTGGTGACCTACCGGGCGCATGCGTCGCACCGCTTCTTCGCCGTGATGCGCCGCCCCGCACAGGAGGCGGGCACCTCCCAGACCAGCCCGCCGGTCATCCAGGTGCCCGGACCTGGTCGGGTGCTGTCGACCCGTGCTGCACCCGTGCCACGTTCCTCGGGCGCAGTGGCCACCATGGGCGATCCGCAACTCGCCCGCAACCTGGCGGTGGCCCGCCGCGTGATCGCGCGCCAGACGCCGGTGCTGCTGTGCGGCGAGACGGGCTCTGGCAAGGAAGTGTTCGCCCGCGCCGTGCACGACGGCAGCCCGCACGCCGACGGCGCCTTCGTCGCGATCAACTGCGCGAGCCTGCCGGAGAGCCTGATCGAGTCCGAGCTGTTCGGCTACCGCGCCGGGGCCTTCACCGGGGCGCAGCGCAACGGCCGGCGCGGCAAGATCCTGCAGGCCGATGGCGGCACGCTCTTCCTCGACGAGATCGGCGACATGCCGCTGGAGCTGCAGGCGCGGCTGCTGCGCGTGCTGGAAGAGCGCCAGGTCACGCCGCTCGGCGCCGAGGAGACGCTGTCGGTCAACTTCCAGCTCCTCAGCGCCAGCCACCGCGACCTGCAGGAGCTGATCGCCGAGGGCCGCTTCCGCGAGGACCTGTACTACCGGCTGGCGGGGGTCGAGCTGCGCCTGCCCGCGCTGCGCGAGCGCACCGACCGCCGGGAGCTGATCCGCAGCCTGCTGGTGGCCGAGGGCGGGGTGGAGGTGGCGCTGTCCGCCGAGGCGGAACGGCTGCTGATGGCGCACCCCTGGCCGGGCAATGTGCGGCAGCTGCGGCATGTGCTGCGCTCGGCCTGTGCGCTGGCGGATGGGGACGAGGTCCGGCCGGAGCACCTGCCCAGCCTGACGCGGGGCGCCACGGTGGGCGCCTTGCCGGCACCCGCGGCGGCCGAGACGGCGCCCGAGATGCCGGCACCGATCTTGCCTGCGAGTGTGGCGGCCACCGCCGCGGCCGAGGAAGCGGCCACCGCGGAGGCCGTGTCCCGACTCAACCCCATCCTCGCCAACGAGCGGCAGGTGCTGATCAAGCTGCTGGAGCACCACCGCTGGAATGTGAGCAACGTCGCCAAGGCGCTCGATGTCAGCCGCAACACTCTGTACCGAAAGCTCCACAAGCTGCACATCCAGATCTCCCACGCCGACTGAGGGCCCTCGGTCGCGCTTCGCCTGGTGCCTGACGGGTTCGGGCCACGGCCTGTCCGAGTCGCTGGCGCTGGCCGGGCGGCTGCCGCAGGTCGATCTGTTCCTCTCGGCCGCGGGCGAGGAGGTGCTGGCGATCTACGGCATCACGCTGGCGTCGCTCAAGACCCGATTCCGCGTGCTGCGCGACAAGAGCGCCAGCGCCACGCCGGTCGGCACGCTCTACAGCGACGTCTACCACTCGGTGGTCATCGCGCCGGCCACGAGCAACACGGTCGCCAAGTGCGCCCTCGGCCTGAGCGACACGCTGCCCACCAACATGTTCGCGCAGGCCGGCAAGCTCGGCATTCCCAGCCTCGTCTTCGCCTGCGACACCGAGCCGGTGGTCGTCACCCGCGCGCCGCACGACTGGGTGACGCTGCGCCCGCGCCGCATCGAGCTGGACAACGTCGAGCGGCTGCGCGCGATCGACCACTGCCGCGTCGTGGCCTCGGTGGCGGAACTCGAACAGGCGCTCGATCAACGACTGCAGCAACTGGCCCTGGCATGGAACGCCCCGAGCACGTCCTCTTCCTGACCGGGCGGCTGGCGCTGCCGGCGCTGACCCGCGTGCTGACCGAGCTGGGCGCGCTGCCGTTCACCTGGGAGATCCGCGAACTCGGCCTGCAGGTGGCGGCGCTGATGACGGCCGAGATGGTCCGCCGCCGCCTGTCCACGCCGGTCGCGGCGGACCGGGTCATCGTGCCGGGCCGCTGCCGGGGCGATCTGGCGGCGCTGTCGCAGGCGCTGGGCGTGCCGGTGGAGCGCGGGCCGGAGGAGCTGAAGGACTTGCCGCGCTTCTTCCGCCGCGCCGCGAAGCCGGTCGACCTGAGCGCCTGGCGGGTGCAGATCTTTGCCGAGATCACCGACGCGCCGCGGCTGACGATCGCGCAGGTCGTCGCCCGGGCGCAGTCGCTGCGGGCGGATGGCGCCGACGTGATCGACCTCGGGAGCCTGCCGGACACGCCGTTCCCGCACCTCGAAGACTGCGTGCAGGCGCTGAAGTCGGCGGGGCACCGCGTCAGCGTCGATTCGCAGTCGAGCGACGAGCTGCTGCGCGGCGGCCGGGCCGGGGCCGACTACCTGCTGAGCCTGACGCCGCAGACGCTGTGGATCGCTGACGAGGTGGCATCCGTGCCCGTGCTCATCGGTGCCGAGCCGGGCGACGAGGCCGGGCTGTGGGCGGCGATCGAGACGATGCAGCGAAGAGATCGCCCGTTCATGGCGGACGCGATCCTCGACCCGATCCCGTTCGGCCTCACGCGCTCGATCGTGCGCTACCACCGGCTGCGCGAGCGCTTCCCCGACGTGGCGATCCTGATGGGCACGGGCAACCTGTCCGAGCTGACCGAAGCCGACACCAGCGGCATCCACGCCGTGCTGCTCGGCCTGTGTGCGGAGCTGGACGTGGCGGCGATCCTGACCACGCAGGTCAGCGGCCACGCGCGCCGGGCGGTGCGCGAGGCCGATGTGGCACGGCGGATGATGCACGCGGCGGTGCAGCTCCAGACGCTGCCCAAGGGGCTGGGTGACGCGCTGATGACCGCGCACGACAAGCATCCGTGGCCTGACAGCGCCGACGAGATCGCGACCACCGCCGCGCAGGTGAAAGACCCGAACTTCCGCATCCAGGTCTCGGCCGAGGGGCTGCACGTCTACAACCGCGACGGCGTGCGGCGCGCGACCGACGTGATGGCGCTGTGGCCCCAGCTCGGGCTGGAGGGCGACGCCGGGCATGCGTTCTACATGGGCGCGGAGCTGGCGCGGGCCGAGATCGCCTGGCAGCTCGGCAAGCGCTATGTGCAGGACCAGCCGCTCGACTGGGGCTGCGCGGTGGAGCGGCCGCCGGACGACAAGCTGGCCTGGTGTGCGCCGGCGCCGACGAAGGGAGCCCGGCCGTGACCCAGGCACTGAACGACGTGATCTATGAAACCGTGGTGACCACGCGCTGTACCGATGGCCGTGTCCACGCGGCGCCGATGGGCGTGCGCTACCGCGGCGCGCAGGTGGTGCTGATGCCGTTCCGGCCGTCCACCACGCTGGACAACCTGCTGCGCGAGCGCGTGGCCGTGCTCAACATCGTCACCGACACGCGGGTCTTCGCCGGCTGCGTCACCGGGCGGCAGGCGTGGCCCACCTGTCCGGTGGCGGACGGTCTGGGCGCGCGGCTGGCGGTGGCGATGCGCCATCTGGTCTTGCGGCTGGCGGGGGTGAGCGATGACGCGCAGCGGCCGGTGCTGACGCTCGACATCGCCGAGGACGTGACCCACGCGCCGTTCCCCGGGCTGAACCGGGCGCAGGCGGCGGTGATCGAGGGGGCGGTCCTGGTGAGCCGGCGCCACCTGCTGCCGCGCGAGCGCATCGCGCGCGAGCTGGCGCAACTGCAGACCGCCATCGACAAGACCGCGAGTGCGGTGGAACACGAAGCCTGGGGCTGGTTGCAGCAGGCGATGAACGAGCTGAAGACGCCGATGGCGGGGGAACAGACGCGATGAAGATCCTGGTGAGCGTGCGCGACATGGCCGAGGCCGAACTGGCGGCGGCCGCAGGGGTGGGGTTCATCGACCTGAAGGAGCCCTCGGACGGGGCGCTGGGCGGGTTGCCGGTCGAGACCATCGGCCCGGTTGTGCGGCGCCTGCGCCACCTGGCGCCCGGCGTGCCGGTGACCGCGACCATCGGCGACTGGCCGGCGCATGCGCTGGCGGCGATCCGCCAGCGTGTGCTGGCGGTGGAGGCCTGTGGCGTGGACCACGTGAAGGTGGGCGTGGTGCCGGGCATCGGGGCGGCGGCACTGGTGCGGGCGCTGGGCTGGATGGCGTCGTCCGGCGTGCCGGTGGTGCCGGTGCTCATTGCAGACGACGGCGTGCAGGCGGATCTGCTCGACCTGATCTGCCAGCAGCGCTTTGCCGCCGTCATGCTCGACACGGCCGACAAGCGCGGCGGCACGTTGCTGCAGCGGGTGCCGGCGGCGGCGCTGGCGGGGATGGTTGCCCAGGTGCGCCGGCACGGTGGCCTGGCCGGGCTGGCCGGTGCGCTGCAGTGCGAGGATCTGCCCGCGCTGCATGCGCTGTCGCCGGATTTCGCCGGCTTCCGCTCGGCCGTGTGCGCCGGGGACCGCCGTCTGGGCATCGACGACACCCGCCTGCGGCGCCTGACCGGGCTGGTGCCGGATCAGGACACCGGGCGGTCGTGGCGGCCGGCCAGCCTGGGCGCGCGGCCCAGCAGCAGCGCCCGCAGATCGTCGAGCTGGTAGCCGCCCAGCACATCGATCGGCAGCCCGCCCTGCTGCGCCAGCGCGGCGAAGCGCCGGTCCAGCACCTCGGCCTCGACCAGCTGGCGCACGCTCATGTCGGCGTCGATGTCGCAGGCCTTCAGCACCACCAGCCGCTCGGCATTCAGCCGCTGGGCCAGCCCGAGCGCGATGCTGTCCGAGGTGACGTCCCAGTTGGTGTCGGCGTCCGGCTGGTGGCGCAGCAGCTCCAGCGGCATCCACAGCGCCACGCCACCGCGCCGCAGCACCAGCGGCACATCCGCCTCCCGGCTGACCGGCTGCAGCGCCGGACTCAGGCCGTGCAGCATGTAGGCGTTCTGGACCATCGCGAGGATGGCCATGTTGTGCGCCGGCAGGTCGTCCAGCGCCCAGCGGGTCTGCAGGCGCCGCACCTCGTCGGCCAGAAGCCCGCCGCCACACACCAGTGCAATGCGCCCACCGCCGAGCTGGGTGACCAGCGAGAGCCAGTCCGGCAGCCGTGGGTCGCTGCAGAAACTGCCACCGAGTTTGATGATCCACATCAGACGTTCCCCCTCGCGGCCTCGAACGGTTTCCCGGAATGATCATCTCGCCACAGGGCGGCGACGGCAACCCCGGGAGCACCCACCCGTGTCCAGTCGGCGAGGGTGGCGGGCGGGTCTGTGCCCAGCGTGGCGACATCGCGGCCGTAGTCGAGCACCGGATGCCCGCGCAGGGAGGCCTCCAGCACGGACGGCACGAGGAAGGCGCCGCAGCCCGCGGCGACGAGGTGACCGGCCTGCGCTGGCGTGCCGGCGTGGCGGTCCAGCACGCGCCGGACCTGCCCCGCGATCTCGGTGCACTGCGCCGCCCGCCAGGTGTGCGCGAAGGCCAGCCAGTCCGCATCGCTGCCGTCCCGCGCATCGCAGCCGACCAGCCGCGCCAGCCGCGCCCGGGTGGCGGGCAGCGACTTGTCGGCGCCATCGGCGGTGGGCTGCTGGTCGTGGGCGGGGTCGAGTTCGCCGGTGAGGCGGTAGACATCGGCGGTGGTGGCGAACCACTCGTTCATCACGTTGAGCGTCTGGCCCTGGAACACGGTGCGCGGTGCCAGCGCACACAGCGGTGTCCGCACGACGCCCTGATAGACCAGCTCGCCGCTGGCCAGCCGGTCCCGGTCGCTGAGGCTGTCGCCGAGCACGCGGCCCTGGTCGAAGGCGATCACGTCGGTGGTGGTGCTGCCGATGTCGATCAGCAGGCCGCGGCCGAGCCGGGCCGCCGTGTGCTGGGCGCAGGCGCGCCAGTTGGCCGAGGCGATCGCGGGCCAGTGCGCCGCGGCCTGCGCGGGCGCGACCCAGTGCTGCGGGCCGGCGTAGAGGTGCACTGGGCCGGGCAGGCAGGCCACCAGCGTCTGGCTGATCCGGTGCACGCCGTCGGCCCGGTCGGCGAACAGGTCGACCATCTCGCCGCTCATCGTCACGGCGTGCACGGCGCGGTCCATCGCCTGTGGCCAGCGCGCCCGTGCCTGGGCCAGGGCGTCCTCCAGATGCACCAGCCCCTGCCACAGCGGACAGGCCCACTGCGCCACGTCGCGCACCCGGCCCCCGTGCAGCCAGCAGGCCTTGAGGTGCGCGCCGCCGACGTCCCAGCCGATCACGTCCTGGGGCATGTCCGTGCCCCGGTCATCGGCAGGCACGGAGCACCTCGCTGGCCAGGTTGCGCCCGAGGGCGTCGGACAGTCCGGCGTAGGCATTGGTGACCCGCGCGTTGACCTCGATCGGGACCGGGCCGTGCTGTGCGTGCCAGACCAGATCGATGCCGACGAAGCCGCGCAGACCGGGCAGCGCTTCGGCGATGGCGTCGGCCATGGCCTGCAGCGCCGGCCAGCGCGGGTCCCGGGCATCGGCGCCGGTGTGCGTGACGCCGATGTAGTCGAGCCGGCCCGAGGCGCTGCAGTGCAGGTGCTGTCGGTTCAGGCTCAGCAGCGCGGGGCGCACGCCGGTGCCGCACAGCAGCGACAGGCTCAGCGCCTCGCCCTCGACCCAGGGCTGCAGCGTCACGCACGCGCCTGCGGCTGTCCGGCGGGCGGCGAGCGCCTGCGCCGCGCCGTGGTCGTCGAGCACCACGGTGTCGACCGCGCCCGCGCCCACATCCGGCTTGACCACCCAGCGCCGCGCCTGTCCGGGCGCGTCGAAGTCCCAGGGCGTGGGCAGGCCGGCGCTGGCCAGGCGGGCGAGGGTGCGTGTCTTGCTGGCGCTGGTGCGCAGCGCCGCGGCCGTGCTGCCCAGCCAGCGGGTCGGCGCGACCAGGGCACAGCAGGCCGACAGCAGGCCGTCGCTCTCCGGCGCGATCACCCAGACACCGTCGTGCCGGGCGGCCTGCTCGGCCAGGAAATCGAGTGCGGGTTGTCCGGGCCGGGCGCGCACGGGGTGCAGGCGTCCGCCGGGGTCGCGGTGGGCCGGCGCGCCCGCGCTGTCGGCGACGCGGACCTGGCCGATGCGGTCGGCCGGGAGCTGCAGCAGGTCCGCCGCCACGGCATCGCGCATGGCCACGCCGATCGGTTGCAAGGTGGCTTCGTCCGGGTGCCCCGGCATGCCGCCGGCGCTGACGAACTCGAAGACCAGTATCGTGTCAGCCATGGAATGGATCCCTGTCCTCGATGTGATGCAAGGCCGTGTGGTACGCGCCGTGCGTGGTGACCGCCGGTCCTACCAGCCGGTCGTGTCGGTGCTGTGCGCGGGCAGTGACCCGGTGACCGTCGCGCAGGCGCTGTGCCGCCACGCTGCGGCGTCCGTGCTCTACATCGCGGATCTCGATGCGCTGCAGGGCGGCGCGGTGCAGACCGACGTGCTGCGCGCCCTGGGTGCTGCGCTGCCCGGTGTGCGGTTCTGGCTGGACGCCGGTTTCGCGGACGTCGTGGCGGTCCGGGCGCTGCTGGCGCAAGTCGGGCCGGAGGTGGCCGCACGGATCGATCCGGTCTATGCCAGCGAGTCGCTGCGGGACACGCAGGCGCTGACCGAGCGGATCGACGCGGCCGACCGGCCGGGCCTGCGCGCGATCCTGTCGCTCGACCGGCGCGACGGGCAGCGGCTCGATCCGGCCGGGTGCTGGGAGCAGCCCGCGCGGTGGCCGGCCCGGGTGATCGTGATGACGCTGGAGCGCGTGGGCGCCCACACCGGGCCGGACCTGGACACGCTGGCCGAGGTGCAGCGCCGCGCGCCCGCCGCCCGGCTCATCGGCGCGGGCGGCGTGCGCGGTGTCGACGATCTGCAGGCGGCGGCGCAGGCGGGCGCGGTGGCCTGGCTGGTGGCCAGCGCCTTGCACGACGGCCGCCTGCCACCCGTCAGGGCGCAGGGCGGCGGAGGGTGCGGACCGGGAGCGTGAGCGCATGGCGCCATCGCAATCAGGTTTCATGCCACGCCCGCCACGGCGTTCCAGCCTGTTCCAGCGGGCAGCTTGCTGCTGAAACGCCACACTCTGTCGCGGGTCCGGACCGTGGAAGGGGCTGCCGCAGCCCGGTCGGGGTGGCATGCCGATTGCCTTTGCGATCGGCATGCGCCTTGATCCGAGCCCTGTCTGGACCTGTCCCTTCTGCCCGCTGCTGTGCGATGACCGGCCGGCGAGTGCGCCCGGCTGCGCCCTCGCCGAGGCGGGCCTGCAGGCGTGTCGGTGGCCGGTGGGCGCCGCGTGCCCGGCAGCGCGCATCGACGGCCAGCCCGCCACGCTGGAGGCGGCGCTCGCGGCGGCAGCGCAGCGCCTGGCCCGCAGCCGCCAGCCACTGATCGGCGGCTGGGGCACCGATGTCGCTGGCGCCCGCGCGCTGACCACGCTGGCCGAGGCGACGGGTGCGTTCTGTGACGCCGCGGCCGGCGAGGCGCTCAGCCAGACCTTGCGCGTGCAGCAGGACCGCGGCGGCTACACCACCACGCTGGCCGAAGTGCGCGAACACGCCGACCTGATCGTGATGGTCGGGCGCGGAGTGCTGACACGGGCGCCGCGGCTGCTGGAGCGGGTGCTCGACGGCCGGGCCACGCCCCCGCAGATCGTCCACCTGGATGCGCCGGGGGAGCTGCCCGACACGCTCGTGCGGCTGCACCTGCTGGTGGCCGAGAAGACACCCGCAGCGGCCGAGGCCCTGGCGTCCCCGGCGCTGGCCACGCTGGCCGCACAGCTGAAGGCGGCGCGCTACGCCGTGCTGGTCTGGGAACCGGCGCAGCTCGGTGCCCACGCGGCGCTGTGCATCGAGCGCCTGATGCAGCTCCTCCAGCGGCTGAACCAGACCACCCGCGCCGCCGGCCTGCCGATCGGCGGCGCGGACGGCGCGATGACCGCGCAGTACGTCCACGCCTGGCGCACCGGCCTGCCGCTGCGCAGCCGCCACGGCCCGCGCGGGCTCGAACACGATCCGCTGCGCTTCGGTGCCCCGCGGCTGCTGGCGGACGGCGCGGTGGATCTGCTGCTGTGGGTGGCAAGCTTTCCTGGGCAGGTGGTGGGTGGGGTGCCGGCCGCGGCCGGGTTGCCGCGCATCGTGCTGGGTTTGCCGGCGCTGGCGGCGCAGCTGGGTGACGCCCGGCACACGGTGTTCATTCCGGTGGCGACGCCGGGCGTTCACGCCGACGGGCACCTGTTCCGCGTGGACGGCGCTGTGCTGATGCCGCTGCACGCCCTGCAGCACGACGGACTTCCCGGCGTGGCGGCGGTGGTGGACACCTTGACGCAGTCCCTGGCGCCGGGGAGGGCGGCGGCATGAGCACGATCCGGTTGCACGGTGGCCGCCTGCACGACCCGACCAACGGCGTCGACGGTGACGTGCGCGATCTCGTCGTCCGCGACGGGCGCATCGACCGGCTGGCGCCCGGTGAGCCAGCGGATGAATCGATCGACATCAGCGGCTGCGTCGCCATGGCCGGCGGCATCGACCTGCACACCCACATCGGCGGCGGCAAGGTGAACCTGGCCCGGCTGCTGCTGCCCGAACACCACCGCGGCGGCGGCGATGACCCGTGTCGCCACGTCACGCCCGGCACGCGCGACACCGGCCGGCGCTACGTGCAGATGGGCTACACCGCGGCGTTCGAGCCCGCGATGGTCGCCACCAACGCCCGCCACGCCCACATGGAGATGGGCGACACCCCCATCCTCGACCACGGCGCCTACGCGATGCTCGGCAACGACGAGCTGTTCCTGCAGATGCTGGCCGAGGGCGCCCACCCGGACGAGTTCCGCGACCTGATCGGCTGGACCTTGCACGCGACCAAGGCGATGGGCGTCAAGGTCGTCAACCCGGGCGGCATCTCGGCCTTCAAGTTCAACCAGCGCCGCCTGAACGTGGACGAGCCCCACCGCCACTGGCAGGTCACGCCGCGCCAGGTCGTCCACACGCTCGCCCGCGGATTGCACGCGCTCGGTGTGCCGCACCCGCTGCACATCCACGGCAGCAACCTCGGCGCGGCCGGCAACATCGCCTCGACGCTGGAGACCATCGACGCGCTCGAAGGGCTGCCCGCGCACCTGACCCACGTCCAGTTCCACGCCTACGGCAACGAGGGGCCGAAGAAGTTCTCGTCCGCTGCGCTGGCGCTGGCGGAGGCGGTCAATGCGCGGCCACAGCTCAGCGTCGATGTCGGCCAGATCATCTTCGGCCACACGGTCACCGCCTCCGGCGACACGATGCGCCAGTTCGCCAACGCCGGGCTGGCCAACCCGCGCAAGGCGATCTTCTCGGACATCGAGTGCGAGGCCGGCTGCGGCGTGGTGCCGTTCCGCTACCGGGAGGCGAGCTATGTGAATGCGCTGCAGTGGGCGATCGGGCTGGAGATCTTCCTGCTGGTGCGCAACCCGTGGCAGGTCGTGCTGACCACCGACCACCCGAACGGCGGCCCCTTCACCAGCTACCCGCACCTGATCCGGCTGCTGATGGACCGCTCCTTCCGCGAGGAACAATTGGCCAAGCTGCACCCCGAGGTCGCCCAGTTCAGCGCGCTGAAGTCGATCACCCGCGAGCTGACGCTGCAGGAAATCGCCATCCTGACCCGCGCCGCGCCAGCGAAGCTGCTCGGCCTGCGCGACCGCGGCCACCTGGGCGAGGGCGCGGCGGCCGACATCGCCGTCTACCGCGACGACGCCGACCGCGAGCGCATGTTCACCGCGCCCGAGCTGGTCTTCAAGGACGGCGTGCTCGTCTCCCGCGCTGGCCGCCTCACCGCCGAGCCAGTCGGCGGCACGCACTTCGTCGCGCCCGACTACGACCTGTCGTTTGCCCAGACGCTGCGCCGCCGCCACGCCCGCCACGGCTCGGTCAATCCCGACCACCTGGTCATTGGCCACGACGAGCTGTGCGCCTGCGGGCGGGGCGGGGCGCTGCTGCCGGTGGCGTGTCTGCAAGGTCAGGATCGGGGCGCGCCATGACGGTCCTCATCGACGACACCTTCGCCGAAGCCTTTCCGATGAAGGCGACCCGGCTGCTGATCACCGCGCACAACCTCACCTGGGCGCGCCACGCCGCCGTCGCCGCCACGGGCTTCGCCACCTCGGTGATCGCCTGCGGCTGCGAGGCGGGCATCGAGCGTGAACTGTCCGCCGACGAGACGCCCGACGGCCGGCCGGGTCTGGCGGTGCTGCTGTTCGCGATGAGCGGGAAGGAGCTGGCCAAGCAGGTCGAACGCCGGGTCGGGCAGTGTGTGCTGACCTGCCCGACCACGGCGGTGTTCGCCGGGCTGCGCGAGGGCGAGCCGATCGCGCTGGGCAAGAACCTGCGCTTCTTCGGCGACGGCTGGCAGCAGTCGAAGGTGATCGGTGGTGTGCGCTACTGGCGCGTGCCGGTGATGGACGGCGAGTTTGTGGCGCAGGAGACGACACCAGTGGTCAAGGGCGTCGGTGGCGGCAACCTGCTGTTCCTGGCGCGTGACACCGACGCCGCGCTCGCCGCGGCCGAGGCGGCGGTCACGGCGATGCGGCGGCTGCCGGACGTGATCCTGCCGTTCCCGGGTGGTGTGGTGCGCTCGGGCTCGAAGGTGGGCAGTCGGTATCCGGTGCTGATGGCGTCCACCAACGACGCCTTCTGTCCGACGCTGCGCGGGCTGGCCAAGCGCAGCGAACTCGACGAGCGCATCGGCTGCGTGATGGAAATCGTCATCGACGGGCTGAGCGAGGCGGCGGTGGCGGAGGCCATGCGGGTCGGCATCGAGGCCGGTGTGGCGCTCGGCACCGCGGGCGGGCTGCTGAGGATCTCTGCTGGCAACTACGGCGGCAAGCTCGGGCCGTTCCACTTTCACCTGCACCACCTCTACCGGGTGACGCCATGAGCGGCCATCGACTCACCTTGCGCCAGACGCCCGCGCTGCGGCTCGATCTGCGCGGCGTGCTGCCCGACACGCTGGCGGGCCTGTCCGTCGCGGAGGTCGAACGCCTGCCGCTGGCCTGTGGCCGCGACCTCGTGCCGCTGGCCGAGTGGTTCACGGTCGAGGCGACTCCGACCGCCGACGCTGACACCGTGGCGGCGCTGCACCTCGTCGGCGACCTGTCCCGGGTCGATCACATCGGCCACCAGATGGCGTCCGGACGGCTGCGCATCGACGGTCCGGTCGGCGATGGCCTGGGGGTGCAGATGCGCGGCGGGGTGATCCGGCTGCACGGCTCGGCGCGCGATCAGGTCGGCTGCGAGATGAGCGGCGGCGAGCTGCACATCGACGGCGACATCGGCGACTTCGCCGCGTCGACGCTGCCCGGCAGCATGGACGGCATGCGCGGCGGGCTGCTGGCGGTGTGCGGCTGTGCGGGCGACCGGCTCGCCGACCGGATGCGGCGCGGCACGGTCCTCGTCGGCGGCGCGGTCGGTGATTTCGCGGCGTCGCGGCTGGTGGCGGGCACGGTCGTGCTCGGCGGGCGCTGTGGCGTGCATCCGGCCTGGGGCATGCGCCGGGGCAGCGTGCTGTTCGCGGATCCGACGGTGGCGCCGATGTCGCTGCCCGGCTTCGTCACTGGCGGGGGCGAGATGGCCGTCGCGTGGCAACTGATGGCGCGTGACCTGGCGCGCCACACCGATTTCCCCGCGCTCGCCGACCTGCCGCGCCGCGCCGTTCACCGCCTGCGCGGGGATCTGGCGGTCGATGGCATGGGCGAGCTGCTCTTTGTCACCTGATCTGCACCTGAAAGGAAATTCATCCGATGTCACTGCCGTACACCTTCCATGCCGGCGAAGCCACCGTGCTGGCCGCCGAGGGCCAGTTCACCGACGCGATGCCCGAGATCCTGATCGGCCGCGTCGACGGCCCGGTCGGGCAGGCCTTCGCCAACATGATGGCGCAGAGCAAGGGCCACACCGCGATGTTCGCGATCCGCGCCTGCAACCAGCTCGTGCGCCCGGCGACCATCACCGTTCCGAAGGTCACGCTCAAGGACATGGCCAACATCGACCTGTTCGGCGGCGTGGTCCAGAGTGCGACCGCCGATGCGGTGCTCGACTGCGTGATCGAGGGTCTGATCCCGAAGGACCTGGTCAACGAGCTGTGCATCATCAGCCTGGTGTGGATCGACCCGCGCTGCGCCAAGGATCCGAGCCTCGACAAGCGGGACATGTACCGCACCAACTACGAGGCGACCAAGCTGGCGCTGCGGCGCGCGCTGAACCACGAGCCGACGATCGACGAGCTGATCGCCAACCGGCATGCGATCCGGCACGACATGGACGACTGGACCTGAGCTGACACGGCGGGGTCGCGCGCTCGGGGCATGATGGCGCCATGCTGCAGATTGCCCTTTTCGACCTCGACCACACGCTGATCCCGTTCGACACCGGACTCGCCTGGACCGATTTCCTGATCGCCCGAGGTGTGTTCGACGACGCCGTGCGCGTGACCTACCTCGACCACTGCCGCCAGTACGCCGCCGGCACGCTCGACATCCGCGAGATGCAGCGCGCCAACGTCGGCGCGTTGCGCGAGGTGCCGCCGGCCGACGTGGCGCGCTGGATCGACGACTTCCGCGAACACCTCCGCCCGCGCGTCCCCGCGGCGACCCGTGCGCTGGTGGATGGCCACTGCGCGCGCGGCGACCTCTGCGCCATCGTCACCGCGACGCCGCGCTTCCTGGCCGAGCCGCTGGCGGCGCTGTTCGAGGTGCCGCACCTGCTGGCGAGCGAGTCCGCCGTCGATGCCCGCGGTCACCGGACGGGCGAGGTCGAGGGCGAGCCTTGTTACCGCGCCCACAAGATCGACCATGTGCAGCGCTGGCTGGCCGCGCGCGGGCACTCGCTGCAGACGGTGGGGCGGAGCTGGTTCTACTCGGATTCGGCGAATGACCTGCCGCTGCTGCAGGTGGTCAGCGATCCGGTGGCGGTGGCGCCGGATGCGCGGCTGCGGGCGCATGCGCTGGCGCAGGGCTGGCCGGTGATCGATCCGTCACCGCACTGCGGCTGAGTCGCGCGTGGCCGGGATCGTTTCCACCTCGAACCCGACCACGTTCCGGTCCTCGCGGCTGAACTCGACACCGATCAGGTGGATCGGTTCGCCGCGGTCACGGTATTTCCCGGCGTAGTCGCGGTCCTTGAGCTGCTGCAGCGCGTGGCCCTGGGGTGTCAGCTCGACGACCTTGAACTCGAACAGCCAGACCACGCCGCCGAACAGCACCGCCATGTCGATGCGGCCCTTGTTCGTCGTGTCCTCCACGCGGACATCGAGCCCGAGCGCGGCGAAGTGGCTGTAGAAGATGCTCGCGTAATAGCCTTCGAAGCCCGACAGCGCGTTGCGGCGGTACCAGTCGTGCGGGATGCTGGCGAAGAAGGCGTGGAACAGCGGGCGCAGCGCCGGCACATCCCCCGCCAGCAGCACGCGGTAGAGGCGGCTGATCTGCGGCTCGGGGATCTCGGCACTGCCCGACAGGTGGCGCAGCAG
Organism: Sphaerotilus montanus; assembly: GCF_013410775.1. NCBI lineage: Bacteria > Pseudomonadati > Pseudomonadota > Betaproteobacteria > Burkholderiales > Sphaerotilaceae > Sphaerotilus > Sphaerotilus montanus. The sequence continues at coordinate 3,426,889 of NZ_JACCFH010000001.1, forward strand.
GCTGTCGTTCAAGCTGGCCTGGACCTCCAGATTGGGGTATTTCAGCGTCAGCTCGCGCCGCCCCGGGATCTCCCAGACGCTGTCGATCGTCAGGTAGCCGGCCTGGAACAGCAGCGCCTCGGGCTGCAGCGTCTCGACATCGAAGGTGGACAGCAGCGTGTCGGTGGCGACGATGCGGCCCAGGTCCGGGGTGAACGGGCGCCGGGCGGCGAGCAGGTCGACCAGGAACGTGGGCGTGCCGGTCTCGAACCAGTAGGGGCGGAATTGCCGGTTGCGGAACAGCAGCAGCAGGTCGAAGGGGTTGTAGACCGAGGTGCCGAGCCAGTTGTAGCCGTTGTACCAGCGGCGGATCTCCTCGCGGTCCAGCCCCGGCAGCTCCGGCGCGAACACGGTGTCCACGTCGTCGTCGGTGTAGCCGCACAGTGCGCTGTAGCGGGGGTCCAGCGTCAGGTCGGTCAGGTTGTTCAGGCCCGAGAACAGGCTGACCTTGCTGAACTTGCTCACCCCCGTCAGGAACACGAACTTCAGGTGCTCGTCGGTGTCCTTGAGCACCGCGTACACGTCCTTCAGCCCCTCGCGCATCTGGCGCGCCACCACCGGGTCGGTGATGTTGTCGAGGATGGGCTTGTCGTACTCGTCGATCAGCACCACCGCCCGCTCGCCGCGGCTGCGGTGCGCCTGCCGGATCAGGTCGGCGAAGTTGCCGGGCAGGTCATCGTCGGGCAGCCCGGCAGGCAGCGGCAGGCCGAGTGACTCCCGGTTGACACGCAGGTTGTCGCGGATGCGCTGGGCCAGCCCGGTGCCCGCGGGCGACACCCCACCCGAAAAGCTCAGGCGGATCACCGGGTAGCGGCGCGACCAGTCCCAGCGCGACTCGGCCGCCAGGCCCTCGAACAGTGGCCGATTCCCTTCGAACAGCTCCTTGAACGTGTCGATGAGCAGGCTCTTGCCGAAGCGGCGCGGGCGGCTCAGGAAATAGTGTGTCCCGGACTCGATCAGGTCCAGGATCAGCCCGGTCTTGTCCACGTAGTAACAATGTTCGCTGCGCAGCTTGGCGAGGCTTTGCAGCCCGACGGGCAGCTTGAGGCGAGGCAGTGCAGCGGCGGCGGGGGCATTCATCACTTCAGTTTAGACCAGCCTTGTGCGTCTTTACTCGACGAGCTCCAGGATCTCGATCTGCTCCGCCACCGTCTGGAACGTCCCCGTGCCGGCCGGCATCTGCATCAGCGGCTTGCCCGTCGTGGCGTCGAGCAACCACACGCTCGGGTAGACCAGCAGCCGCGCCCGCTGGTCGCCGATGGCGCGCTGGAAGTCGGCGTAGGGCAGGCGCCATGCCTCGGTGCGCAGGATGAGCTGGTTCGCGGTGACGGAGAGCTGGCTGCGCAGGTCGACGACGAGGTACTTCGGGGCGAAGCGCGGCACCAGCTCGCGCAGGTTGGCCGAGAGGAACTGTTCGTATTTGCGGCAGTAGGCGCAGTCGCTCGCGCCGAGGTAGACGTACAGCGCCTTGCCCTCGCGCCGGGCGCGTTGCTGGGCGGGGCGCAGGTCGAATTCGTGTTGCCCGCTGGCGCTGATCTGCGGCTGGACCGCGACCGGCGCATAGGCGTCCGGAAACGCCGCCTGCGCGGCGAACGACACGGCGACGGCCAGCGCCAGGACAGCGGAAGGCAGCGTCTTCATGGGGCGGCCCACGGATCGAGCGAGCCGGTGAAACGCCCGTCCTTCGTGTCCTCGACCTCGGCGGTCAGCAGGCCGCGCTCGCGCGGCACGAAGTTGAAGCGCCAGCTCGGGTTCTCGCTGACCGAGAAATCGGTCTCGGCGTCGAAGAGCCGCTGGTCGGCGTAGGCCACCTGCACGCGGCGCACGAAATGCGGCGGGATGTACATCAGGGACACCTGGTTCAGCTCGAAGCCGGTGTCGTTCGGGTGGACCACGCTGACCTCGGCGGGCGTGACGGCGCCAGGATGCAGCCCTTCAGGGAGCCGGAACTGCGTCTTGCCGATCTGGTGCAGTGCCGAGCGGTTGGGCGGCGCGCTGCAGCCGCCCGAGACCTTCACGTAGCGCGAGTCCATGTGCAACGCGCCGTTGTCGAGTTCGCCGATGACGCGCAGGTGGCTGTATTCGTCCACGCGCAGCCGGGTCTCGAAATCGGCCTGCCCGAGCGCGGGGGTCAGGTCGAGCGTGGCGGCGATCGGCGACGGGTTCTTGTCCACCAGCAGCGTCAGGCGCTTGAGGTAACGCTCGGGCGTCTGCGGCACGCGGGTGATGATCTTCACGGGCACCGAGGCGCCATAGGCTGCGCGCAGCGGCACGACGAGCTGCATCACGCTGTCTGCGCCGCTGGCGATCGGGCGCGTGCCGAAGAGCTGGCTGCGCAGGTGTTCCCACTGTTTCGAGCTGTCGCCGTGGCCGACGTTGGAGGGCAGACCACCCTCGGCCGCGCGCGCGGCAAACGGCCACAGCGCCAGGGCGAGCAGGCGGCGGCGGGCAGGGCGGATCGGCATGGCGAGTCCTTCGGTGGGTTCAGTTCGGGGAGGTGCGGGTGCCGGTGCCGAGCATCAGCGCCCGCTCCTGGCGCAGGAACACGATCGAGGCGTTGCGGCGGTGGGTGGTGTCGTAGTGGTCGTCGGTGGCGAAGTCGGGCAGGTCGGCAGCGTCAGCGACTTCGCTGAGCGGCATGCCCGCGGCGAGCAGGGCGGCGGTGCGCGCAGCCAGTTGCGTGAGGTAGCGCGCGACCCGGTCGATCAGCGCGGGGGACGAGGTGGGTCCGTGGCCCGGCACGACGTGCTGCAGCGACCGCCGGCGCAGGTCGGCGAGTGCCGCGTGCCAACCGGCGAGGTCGGCGTCCTGCACGTCGGGAATGGCGCCAGCGTCGAGCAGCGCGCCCGCGAACAGCGTGCCGGTGCGCTCGTCCAGCACGGCGAGGTGGCCTGGGCTCACGCCGGGGTGGTCGGGCGCGGCCATCAGCAGTCGAACCGGGCGGCCGATGTCGGGCAGCCGGTCGGCGGTGTCCGGGCCGAGGATCTCGATGTCAGGCCGAGGCACGCGCGTCCCCGCCAGCTCGTCGGCGCCGAGCAACGACACCAGCGTTTTCAGGCACCCCTCGCAGCGCGACGCCATCAGCCGCGCCGCGTCACGGTGCATCACGACGGGGACACCGGCCGCCTGGAACGCGGTGGCGCCGAAGAGGAACTCCTGCCGGGCGTGTGTCAGCACCAGCGCGCGCACCGGTTGCCGCGTCACCTGCCGGATCGCGGCCAGTCGCTGGACGCCGTGCCGATGCGACACACCACTGTCGACGGCGATCACGCCGGTCGGGCCGACGATGAAACCGGCGTTGCCTATCCGGCCGCGGGTGTCGGGACCGATCTCGCCGCGCACGCCCGGCAGCAGGAAGACGCCGTCAGCGACCTCCAGCGCGGCGCCATCCCCGCTGGCGGTCGGGTGGGTCGCGCAGCCGAGTGGCAGTGCGGCCATGCCCAGCAGCAGCCGGCGGCGGCGAGCGTCCGTGTCCGGTAGCGGCATGGGCCTCGGCATCGCTCATTTCCCTTCGACCAGCCGCTTCAGGTTCGCCAGCCCGCTCTGGTAGACGCCGGTCACGGCCTTGACCGCGGCTTCGTCGTTCTGGTCCGGCGGCGGGTCGTTGTTCGGGTAGCCGCGGTAGAAGGCGCCGCGCCACTCGACCTGCGCCTTGCCGCCGCTGTCGGTGACGCGGATCGTCGAGGTGTAGTTGGTGACGGGCAGGGGGCTGCCATCCTTGAGGCGGTAGTTGTATTTCCTCTGCGCCTCGTCGTGGCCTTCCAGCGTCTCGGTCAGCGCGCCGCCACCCTTGAGCTGGACGAGGCGGACCGAGCCGACGGTGTTGCCCTGGCTGGCCGGGCTGTCGGCAACGGCGGGGTGCCAGTCCTTGAGTGCGCCGAAGTCGCGGATGCGCGCCCAGACGGTGGCGGCCGGGGCGTCGATCGTGACGGTCTCGGTCACTTTCTGGCGGGTCGGGCCGTGGGCCTGGGTGGTCAGCGGCAGGGCCGTGGCGAGGGCGGTCGCGCCGAGCAGGGCGACGAGGTGGCGGGTGAAGGGGCGTCGTGTCATGGCGCGGATGTCCCGATGAAGGCGCCGAAGCCGCGCGGGTTGCGGCCGGTGGCGAGGGTGGTGATCAGGCGACCGCTGGCGGCGTCGAGCACCTGGACGTTGTCGTCCATCCAGTTCACGACGACGACCTGTGCGCCCCGGGCGGCGATGCCCTCGGGGTAGCCGAAGCCGGTCAGGGTCTGCAGCGGGCGCAGCGTGTCGGGGTCGTAGACGCTGACGGTGTCGTCGTGCTGGTTGGTGATGTAGAGCCGCCGGCCCTGGTCAGCGAGCGCCGCGCCATAGGGGGCCTTGCCGACGGGCAGCGTGGCGATCACGGCGTGGGTGCGGGTGTCGATGACCGAGACGTTGTCGCTGAGCACGTTGAGCGCATAGAGCCGCGCGCGGGCGGTGTCGAGCAGCAGCGCGAACGGGTGCTCGCCGACCGGCACCCGCGCCACCACCTCGGCCCGCGCGACATCGACCAGCGCGACGCGGTTGTCATCCCGCTCCGCCACCCATGCCTGCGAGCCGTCAGGAAGCGCGGCCACGCCCGCGGGTGCCCGGCCGAGCGGCACGCGGGCGAGGGTCTGGCGGCTGGCGCTGTCGATCACCTGCAGCGCGGCGCCGTACCAGTCCACGACGAAGAGCCGCTGGCCGTCGGCGCTGGCGTCGAGGCCGACCGTGCCCTGGCCGCCGGGGAAGGTGGCGGTGACCTGCTGGCGCTGCACGTCGATGACCGACAGGCTGTGGTCCTCGGCGTTGGCGACGAACACCTCGCCGCGCCGGCTGGCGGCGACCACGCCCGCCGGCGCCTTCCCGACCGGCACCGTGGCGACGACGCGCAGCGCATCGAGGTCGATCACGGTCACGTCGTGGCTGCCCTGGTTGGTGATGTAGGCGCAGGTGCAGGCGTGACCCGCCGCCGCAGCCGCTGCGGTTGCCGGGCCGGCGAGCAACAGCGCACAGGCGGCGGCGATCAAGGCACGCGGCTTGCACCGTGGAGCAACCTGTCCCAGGTGTTCCACGCCCAGAAGGAGTCCGCCATGCCTGCCGTGCCTGAAAAGACCGCCGATGTCCTGCGCCGTCGCGCGCTGCTGTTCGGGGTGGCCTGTGTGCTGCCCGTGGCGAGGGTGCGGGCGCAGGCCGAGGGGCCGGGGCTGGCCTTCGCCGGCTTCGAGCTGATCGACGAACAGCCCGATCCGGCGCGCACTGCACTGCAGCCGCCCCGGCTGACCCGCATCGGCGCGCAGATGGCCCGCGGTCTGCACGAGCGCGGCCTGTACCGGGTGGTCGCGTCGGATGGCGTCACGGCGGCGGTGGAACAGGTGCGCCGCAGCGTCGATCTGCTGCACCGCTGCAACGGCTGCCTCGACCCGATCGCCGAAGCGGCGCAGGTGCGGCTGGTCGGCGTGGGCTGGGTGCAGCGGGTCAGCAACCTGATCCTCAACCTGAACCTGGCGGTGTGGGATGTGCCGCAGGACCGCATGACGCTGACCAAGTCGGTGGACATCCGCGGCGACACCGACGAGTCGTGGCGCCGCGGCGTGGACTACATGCTGCGCGACATGGTCGAGCGCCGCGCGCGCCAGCCGCGCTACGGCCTGTAGCTGCCACCGTCCCGGCGTCACCGCAGGTCCTTCAGCGCGATCGACCCGCTGAAGCGGCGGTCGAAGGTGTCGACCGCCTCGGCGCGCAGCGCGCCCGTGCCGCGCGGGACGAAGCGGAAGCGCAGCGTCGGGTTCTCGCTCAGCGCGAAGTCGACTTCCGCCGACAGCAGCAGGCGCTCGCCCTGCCACAGCCGCACGCTGCGCACGAACTGCGCCGGGGTGAACTGGCGGGTCGCCTGGTTCATGGCCAGGCCGGAGTGGTTGGGGTGGTGGACCATCCACTGCACGGTCAGCGGTGTGCCGCTGGCGAGGCTGGCGCTGACCTCGGCGGAATCGGCGCGCCACAGCATGCGGCCCATGGCGGCCTGCACCGCCGCCTCGTCGCCGCCCGGCGGGGCCGAGCAGCCGCCGGAGGCCTTGACGAAGCGGGTGGCCATCAGCAGCCGGCCGTCGCGGGTTTCGGCGATGGCACGGACGAAGGTGTACTCGTCCACCCGCGTGCGGGTCTCGATGTCGGGCAGCGCGCCGTCGGGTGGCAGCTCGACCACGGCGGCCACTGGCGACGGGTTGTTGTCGATCACCAGTGTCAGGCGCTGCACAGACTGTGTCGTGTCTGGCGCCAGCGTGCTGCGCAGCGCCATCGGCACGAAGGCCGGATCGTCCGCCCGGCGGGGCGCGGCGAGTGCGATCTGCCCGGCGGCGGGCGCGCTGTCGATCGGCCGGTGGCCGAACAGCGCCGCACGGACGGTCTGCCAGCGCGGGCTCGCGTCCGGATCGTCCCCGGCCGGCAACTGCGCCCGCGCCGCAGCGGTCAGGCCCAGCAGCCCGGCCGGGAACGCCCGGCGCGTCAGCTGCAGTCGGTCGGCAGGGGTGTTCATGGGATCACGAAGCAGGCTTTCTTCACCCGGGTCTGCAGCGCGCGGTAGCGCTTGATCAGGTCCTGGAGCGGTTCGTTGTCGCGGATGTAGCCGCCGCGCTCACCGCTGATGGTGGTGGCGTTGGCGGCAGTGGACATGTTCACGTAGTCGTCGAAGCTGATCTCGGCGGCCAGGTGCTCCTGGGCACAGGCGCACTTGTTGACCATCTCGTAGTGCCCGCCGCCCGGGTGGCTGCGCATGCACTCCTGGACGTAGAGCACCCGGTCGACGGTGGGGAAGTCGTTGTCACGGGCGGTGGCGGGCGCCGCGCCGGCCAGCAGGCCGGCGAAGACCGCCGTGAACAGGACAAGACTGGCAGGGGGACGGTGCATGGAAACTCCCGTTCACGGACGCACAGGCGGGGTCCGCGTCAACGCGGCCGAGGCCGCGGGTGTGTAGGCGGGTCGCGTGGCGCCATCGATCCAGAGCGCCTCCTCGATCAGCGGGCTGCTGCCGCCTTCGGGGCCGGCCGTGGTGCGGATCGAGACCACGGTGCCGGGGACCGCGGTCGACAGCAGGAACACGTACTGCTTGCGCGCCAGCTGCTCGAAGCGCGCCCGGTTCGGGTCGTCGAGGTAGGGCTGGATCACGATTTCCTGGCCGGCGAGGGTCTGGCCGCGGTAGCTGAACCGGACGTCGCGGACCTGTGCGCCCTGGTAGAGCGCCATGCGGATGCGCTTGCGGAAGTAGTGGGCCTGGCCCTTGGTGAGGCGCTGCATCTCGCGGATGTCGTGCTCCAGGAAGTACAGCGTGACCGGGTTGCCCTGGGCCTGTTCGAGATCGGGCAGCGTGACGCGCCGCTCGCCGGTGAGGAACGCTCCGGTGGCGGCGCAGCACTGGCCGTCGGCTTGCCGGGTCAGCTGGATGCCGACCTGGTCCTCGAACGGCGGTTCGAGCGTGCCGCTGCGCTGGAAGCGGTAGGTGAGGGTGGTCGGGGGGCGGACCTGCTGCAGCTGGTTCCCCATCAGCAGCAGGCGCTCGGCGGCCGAGTAGTCGGGCGGTGGCGGCGCGGTCTGGGCCAGCACGGGCAGGGTCGAGAGCGCGGCCACCAGGCCGAGGGGCGCCAGCAGCCGGTGCAGGAGGGTCGGACGGTTCATGCGGGCTTCTCCGGGGAACACGGGGGAGGCACTGGGCGGGCTCAGCGCTGGGCAGTGCTGGCGCCGCCTTCGTCGACCAGCGGCACCCCGAAGTCGTTCAGGATCGCCCGGATCTCGGGCCGGTGCGTGTCGATCACCTGCTCGATCTGCTGCTTCCATTCGCGCTCGCCGTAGCGCACGCCCATGGCCATCTCGTAGTCGAAGCGCACGCCGGGTTCGGACTTCATCGGCACCACCACGAGCTGCGGCGCGCTGACGCGCTTGGCAAAGAAGCCGGCGATCGGGCCCCAGACGATGGCCACGTCGATCTTGCCGCTGGCGAGTTCCTTCTCCAGCAGCTCGCCGGGGTACTGGGCCGGATCGGCGTTGAGCATCTGGTAGGGCACGCCCTGCTCGACGAGCTGGTGCTTGTTCAGCCACTCGGAGGCGGGCGAGCGGTCGTAGATGCCGATGCGCAACTGCTTCAGCCGTTCGGGGCCGAGGCCGAGGAAGTCGAGCGTCGAATGCACCTCGTCGAGCCCCTTGCCCTTCGGGTAGACCAGCGCGTAGGTCGAGCGGTAGTAGGGCTTGGTGACGGAGACCTGGTCGAAGCCGACCGGCACGCCCATCACGATGTCGCAGCGGAAGTCCTCGCCCGGCAGCTTGTAGCGCAGCGTGTTGCGGATGAAGGCCATCCGGGCGGGGAAGGCGTAGTAGGTGACCGGCAGGCCGAGCGCGCGGCCGAACAGCTCGGCCAGCTTGTTCTCGATGCCTTCGCCCGCCACGTTCGAGAACGGCAGGTTGTTCGGGTCCTGGCAGACCCGCAGGGCCTTGCGCTCGCTGTCCTGGGCGCTGGCGCTCAGGGGGGCCACCGCCAAGGCGGCCAGCAAGAGGGCCGCGGCGGATGCGGTGGCGGTCTTGGCGGACATGGCTACTTGATCTCCTCGACCTTGGCCCGCGTGATGGCACCGTCGGAGCGGCCCTTCAGGTAGGCGTAGAGCTGGTTGATGTTGTCCATCACCACGGGACTGTTGCCGAAGCTCTGCATGCCTTTGTCGAGGCGGCCGCTGGTGACGGTGGTGATGAATTCCGCCTTGGTCAGCGTCTTGAGGCTGTTGACCAGCGACGGGCCGACCATGCCTTCCTGGTTGGCACCGTGGCAGCGGTCGCAGGCGGCGGCCCGCCAGGCACGGAAGCCTTTCATGGTTTCGGCATCGACCTTGTAGCCCTCCTGCACGGTGTAGAGCGGGGCAGCGGGCTTGTCCTGGGCCGAGACGGCGGTGCAGGTCAGCACGAGGGCGGCGCAGAGGGCCGGGATCAGGGCGGGTCTTCTCACGGGAATGGTCTCCAAAGGCCAGGGGTGGGATGCGGTGGTGCAAAAAGGGCCGGGGCGACTGTTCCAGGATCGCTCCGGCCTTGGACAAGGTGAACGGCGCATGGTTCTCCCACCCTTCAACGCCGTTCACCGCTCGCTGGTACTGGTGATTTCCCTTGCTCAGTTGGGCAGCGCGAAGATGGTCAGCGAACCACCGAGTTCGGTGTACTGGTTCAGCTCCTTGTAGCCGCCCACGGCGCCCAGGCCGTCGGTGTCCTTCTCCAGACCGGCGGCCATGCCGATGCCGGCCCAGCCGCCGATGCCGGAGAACACGCCCATGTACTGCTTGCCCTTGTGCTCATAGGTGAACACGTTGCCGATGATCCCGGACGGGGTCTTGAACTTGAACAGCTCCTTGTTGATGTCCTTGGCATCGACGCACTTCAGGTAGCCCTCCAGCGTGCCGTAGCAGCTCAGGCCGCCCGCGGTGTTGAGCGAGCCGCTCCACACCGAGAACTTCTCGGCCTTGCTCTGCACGATCTTGCCGGTGCCGGCGTCCCAGGTGATGTAGTTGCCCATGCCGCCATGGCTGCCCGGCGTGGGGTACATCGACAGCGTGGCGCCCACATACGGCTGGCCCGCGGTGTACTCGACCTTGAACGGCTCGTAGTCCATGCAGACGTGGTTCGTCGGCACGTAGAACAGGCCGGTGTTCGGGTCGAACGAGGCGGGTTGCTGGTCCTTCGAGCCGAGGGCCGCCGGGCAGATGCCCTTGGTGTTGACGTCCGGCCCGTTCTGCGCCGTCGAGTACTTGGACACCACCTGCGGCCGGCCGGTCTTCATGTCCACATGGGTGGCCCAGTTGACCTTCGGGTCGTACTTCTCGGCCACCAGCAGCGCGCCGGTCACGCGGTCGAGCGTGTAGCCGAAGCCGTTGCGGTCGAAGTGGACCAGTGCCTTGGTCGGCTTGCCCTTGACCGGGATGTCGGCCAGGATCATCTCGTTGATGCCGTCGAAGTCCCACTCGTCGAACGGCGTCATCTGGTAGACCCAGTTGACCTTGCCCGTGTCCACGTCACGCGACCAGATCGACATCGACCACTTGTTGTCGCCCGGGCGCTGCGAGGGGTTCCAGGTCGACGGGTTGCCGGTGCCGTAGTAGACGGCGTTGGTCGCCTTGTCGTAGCTGTACCAGCCCCAGGTCGTGCCGCCACCGATCTTCCACTGGTCGTCCTTCCAAGTCTTGAGCGAGGAGTTCGCGCCGACCGGCGTGACCTTGCCGTCTGCCCAGGTGGTGGACTTGACCGGGTCCATCAGCATCTCGCTGTCGGGGCCGACCGAGTAGCCCTTCCAGACCTGCTTGCCGGTGTTGATGTCGTAGGCGGCCAGGAAGCCGCGCACGCCCCATTCGCCGCCGGAGATGCCGGTGATGACCTTGTCCTTGAAGACGTGGGGGGCGTTGGTGTTGACGGCGCCGAGCTTGGGGTCGCCGTTCTTGACCGTCCAGAGCACCTTGCCGGACTTGGCGTCCAGGGCGACGAGGTTGGAGTCGGCCTGCTGCAGGAAGACCTTGCCTTCGGCGTAGGCCAGCCCGCGGTTGACGGTGTCGCAGCACATCTGCGGGATCACGGCCGGATCCTGCTTGGGCTCGTGCTTCCAGAGGATCTTCTGGGTTTCGAGGTCGATCGCGAACACCTTGTTCGGGAACGGCGAGTGCAGGTACATCGTGCCGTCGATGACCAGCGGCGAGCCTTCATGGCCGCGCAGCACACCGGTCGAGAAGGTCCAGGCGACCTGCATCTTCCCGACGTTGCCCTTGTGGATCTGGTTGAGCTTGCTGTAGCGCTGGTTGAACATGTCGCCCGCCTGCATCGCCCAGTTCTTGGAGTTGGCGATGTTTTTCTCGACGTCGGCGTTGGCCAAGGCGAGGGTGGGCAGACTCATCAGTGCCACGCAGGCACCACGTACCAGCCAGTTGCTCCGTTCGACGGATGCGTTCATGGAATGTCTCCTTGCTCACGATCACGGGTGGTCTTCTGACGGGGGGACATGGAGTCGCCGGCAACCACCGGAACCTGACGCGACCTGTCACACACCCTCTTTTTCGCAACTACCGTGCCCATTTCGAGGCGTGTCGCAGCGCGTTCGCACAGGCGCGGTGCCTGCGTGCGGCGCCTGTGGGCGGAATGGGTCGAAAGCGTGCGTGGAAACCCTGAACCGGGCATTCCGGGGTGCCAGGGATGGGGGTTGCGGCGGGTCAGGGAGACCGCTGGAGCAGGGAAACTACCGAGCCTGCGAGGGCCGTCCAGCCAGCCCGAACCGACCCGGATCGGCCTGGCGCGGAGCGGGGTGGACCGGAGCGGACCGCTTGCCCCCCCTCAGTTTCGGAGCAAAGTGTTGCACCCGCTGCGCGGTGTGATCCGGGCACTTTTCCGCTGCCCGTATGCTGGCGACCTTGTTGCCACCCGAGCCGGTCCGTCGTCCATGCATCCGCCCCGATCCCCATCCCCTTCGCCCGCTTCCAGCCTGGTCTATTCGACCGACAGCGGGCGCATGTGCCCGCAGTGCCGCCAGCCGATGGCGCAGTGCGCCTGCAACACGGCGGCCGTCGTGTCGGTCTCGGCCGATGGCATCGTGCGGGTGTCGCGCGAGACCAAGGGGCGCGCCGGCAAGGGCGTGACGCTGGTCAAGGGGCTGGGGCTGGAAGGCGACGCGCTGACCACGCTGGCCAAGGCGCTCAAGGCCACCTGCGGCAGCGGCGGCACGGTCAAGGACGGCGTGGTCGAGGTGCAGGGCGACCACTGCGACAAGGTCATCGCCTGGCTGGCCGCCAAGGGCTGGAAGGTCAAGCGCGCCGGGTGCTGACTGGCTCGGCCGGGGCATCGAAACGATAGCCCACGCCGTAGACCGAGGCGATGCAGTCGTCCTCCGCGCAGACCGCCTGCAGCTTGCGCCGGAGGTTCTTCACGTGGGTGTCGATGGCGCGGTCGCTCACGTCGCGCAGGTCGCCGTGCGCGCTCTCCAGCAGCTGCGACCGCGAGAACACCCGGCCGGGCTGGCTGAGCAGCTGGCGCAGCATCCGGAACTCCAGCGGCGTCAGCGACAGCCACTGCCCGCGCCACGCGATGCGCAGCCCCGCATCGTCGAGGGTCCACAGGCTGGCCGATCGGGTCACCCGGCCCTCGGCGCGGCGCAGCAGCGCCTGCACGCGGGCCATCACCTCGCGCGGGCTGAACGGCTTGCAGACGTAGTCGTCGGCGCCGCTGTTCAGGCCCAGCAGCCGGTCCAGCTCGTCGATGCGGGCGGTCACCATCAGGATGGGCACGTCGCTGAACTGGCGCACGGCGCGGCACAGGCTCACCCCGTCCAGCCCCGGCAGGTTCAGGTCCAGGATCAGCAGGCTCGGCGGGGCGTGCCGGACCTCGGCCAGCGCCAGGTGCCCATCGGCCAGCGTCCGGGCGTCGAACCCTTCGCTGCGCAGGTAGTCGAGCAGCAGCAAGGCGATGCGCGGGTCGTCCTCCACCACCAGCACGCGGCGTTCTGAGGTCATGCGGCACCGCCTGTCGACCGGGGCAGGTCCAGCGTGAGGCACAGGCCGCCCAGTGCCGAGGCCGACGCCGTCAGCCGGCCGCCATGCGCCTTGGCGATCGTCTGGCAGATGGCCAGGCCCAGCCCGCTGCCGCCCGTGCCACTGCGGCGGGCGGCGTCACCGCGGTACAGCGGCTCGAAAAGCTGTGCGCGTTGCTCGGCCGGCACCCCGGGCGCGCTGTCGTCCACCACCACCCGCACCCCGTCATCGACACAGCTCAGTCGCACCCGCACCTGTCCGGGCGACTCGGTGTAGCGCAGGCTGTTTTCCATCAGGTTGTCCAGCAACTGCTCGATGCGGCCGGCGTCCCATTCCACGGTCAGCTCGTTCAGCGCTGACAGCTCGTCCGGCACCTCCAGACGCAGGTCCAGCCCGGCAGCGCAGGCGCGGGCCTCGTAGCGGCGGTGCAGGCGCCGCACCAGGGCCAGCGCATCGTCCTCGGCCAGGTGGCAGGGCAGCGTCTGCAGGTCGGCGATGGCCAGCAGGTGCAGGTCGTCCACCAGCTTGTTCAGCCGCAGCACTTCCTCGTGCAGCACCGCGATCGCTTCGGGCCGCAGCGGCCGCACCCCGTCTTGCAGCGCCTCGATGTCGCCGCGCAGCACCGTCAGCGGCGTGCGCAACTCGTGCGAGATGTCGGCCAGCCAGCGGCGCCGGATGCCTTCCAGTTGCTGCAGGCCTTCGGCCATGCGGTTGACGTTGCGCATCACGTCACCGATCTCGTCGCTGCGCCCGGCCAGGTCCGCACCGTCCGGCAGGCGCACCGTCAGCTCGCCCTGGGCCAGCCGCTGCGTCGCCTCCTGCACGGCGGCCAGCGGGCGGGTCCAGCGGCGCGCGAGCCAGGTGGCCGTGAGCACGGCCAGCACGATCAGCCCCAGCCCGCCGGCCGCGATCAGGGCGTACTGGTCCCGCAGAAAGCGCGCTTCGGCCCCGGTGCGCACCATCGGCGCGGGCCGCATGCGCGCCACGGCCACCACCTCGCCGTTCACCCGCACTGACCGCTCGACCAGGGGTACTGCGTTCGGCGGGGCGAAGCCGGGTTCTCCGAGCAGCACGGTGCCGTCCGGCGCGACCACCTGAATGCGCTGAGGAAAACCGTCCGACCGGCCGGAAGGGGGCGGAGGCGGCATGCTCGGCGATCCTCGCTCCCCTGGTCGCGGCCTCGGGTTCAACTCGTCCAGCAGGCTGGTCAACCCCAGACGCCCGTCTCGCAGGGCCGACAGACCGTCGTCGCGGGCCAGGCGAGATTCGAGGATGCCCACGAAGCGCTCGAAATGCAGGACATCCCGCGAGGCCAGGTACTCGCCAAAGCCGTTGCGCAGGTGCCAGGCCGTCAGTCCACCCAGGGCCAGCACGGCCACGCCGGCAAACGCCAGCAGGGTCAGGGACAGGGTGTGGACGAGGCGCAGGCGCATGTCAGGCAGGCCGAGCCGGGGGTCAATCCAGCGGCGCCATGCCGTGCCGCCGCCGCGCCCGTCCGCAGGCGTCGTCCCCGCGCCCGAGTGGCGCCAGCATCCCGAACTCGCGGCACGGCCCCGGCCGCCACTCGTAGATCCCGCAGCCGGCTTGCACGCCGACCGTGCCGACCAGCGCGGCGCAGCGCGGGCGGGCGTGGTCGGTGCCACGCATGCGGGCCGTGCCGTCGTTGACCTCGACGGTGAGGCCGTCGGGCACGCAGCCGCCGCAGGACTGCAGCTCCTGGGTCGAAAAGTCCACACGGAAACTCGCGCAGCAGGCGCCGCAGCTCAGGCAGGGATTGGGGGCATCGCTCATGGTGGGCGTGACGATAGCGCAGCCGGCCGTCCGGCCGGCAGCCGCTGCGCCGCACTCACTGCGTTGCCTGCACCTGGCGCCGGCGTTCGATGTAGCCGGGTTGCACCGCGCGGGCGTTGTCCGGGCAGGCGCTGGTGCTGTTGCAGGCGACGGCGTTGACCGTGTAGACACGCAGCGTCTGGGCGGCTCCGCTGGTGTTCTCGCCCTCGTTGTAGAGGTTCGACGAGCAGCGCACGGTGACCCGCATGCCGATGTCGGCGCTCAGGTCGAGCGTCTGGCTGGCGCCGCTGCACGTGGTCCAGCTGCCCTTGAGCGCCTGGTAGAGACCCCACTCGGTGCCGGCGCGCGCAGCCGCCCAGGCCCGCGCGCCGAGGATGTCCTGGGCCGAGCCGGTCTGGGTCGATTGCCCCAGGCGCACGATGGCCGCCGCCAGGCTCGCCAGCACCACCAGCACGAAGATCGCCGCAATGGCGCCGAAGCCTGCAGAGGCACGGGAATCGGTGCGTCTCATGGCACGTTCGACACATGGGCCCCGACGACCAGCGACACGCTTTCGTTGCGGCGGGTCAGTTCGAGTTGCAGGTAGACAAAGCCGTTCTGCTGCGTCGCGCCCTGGTTGGGGTCGTAAGTGAGGGTGCAGCGGCTCAGGCCGGTGAGCACGGTCTGGCCCCCTGCGACCGACGGGCAGGCGCTCGGGTAGCTGGCGTTGAAGCCGTAGCCCGACAGGCGCACCAGCGTGCCGCGGGCGGTGCCGCTGGCGTCGAGGGTGCCGTCCGCGCCGCTGCAGACGTAGAACACCGCCTGCTGGCTGGCGCTGACCACGCTGAAGCGGCCGCCGTCGTAGCCGAGCGGAAACTGGGTGGGGGTGATGCCCAGACGGTGCTGGCCGAAGGCGGCGGTCGGGGTGGTGACCGAGGTGATGGCGGCGCGGGTGCTGCCGCTGTAGACGTCGTTGGGCGACTGGTTGCCGACGACCAGCCAGTCGCCGACCGCCGGGACCGTGGACAGCGGGGTGAGCACGTCGAGCGTGCTGGTCAGCGCGGTGGTGTCCAGCGGCGCGGCGCAGGTGGCGGACGGCGTGCAGCCCGCGCCGCTGTCGTTGACCGTGTCCGCCGCCATGCGCAGCCGCCCGCCGGCCATCGTCGGCACCAGCTCGACACACTGGCTGCCCGGGCTGCGCACGGAATTCGGCACCGCCAGCCGCACCTCGCCCACCAGCCGGCGCAGCGCGGCATCGGCCTGTGCGGAGAGATCGGCGCGGTTGCGGGTCGCCAGGTAGCTGTCGAAGGCCGGGCGGAAGAACACCGTGAGCGACGCCGCCATCACGCCGCCGATGACGATCACCAGCACCAGCTCCAGCAGCGTGAATCCCCGGGCGGTGCGGATGCGGTCAGCTCGCATAGTCCAGCCGCCAGCCGGTCAGGGTGAGCTGGTCGCTGCCGCGGCTGACGGTGACGTCGATGCGCCGGGCCGCCGACAGGCCGCCGAAGGTCGCGGCCTGCACCGTCACCCGCAGTGAGTAGCCGGCGAGGGTGGCGACCGGCGTGCCGTCGATGGTGCAGACCTGGTTGGTCGTGGTGTAGCCGTGGTAGTCCATCAGGTCGTTCCACGTCGTGCGGGCGCAGCCGCCGGCGGCGGCATTGGCGGCCGCGGCATAGGGCTTGAGCTGGATCTCTTCGAGCATTTCCTCGGCGATCGACAGCAGCTGCTTGCGCACCACCGGGTCGGAGGAGCCGCGGGTGACGGTCGAATAGGCCAGCAGCACGCCCGCCAGCCCGACCCCGAGGATCAGGATCGCGATGACCAGCTCGATCAGCGTCATGCCGCGTGCGCGCCGCCTACTCGACATGGCCGGTTTCCCCGAGGACGGTGATGGCGGTCTGGCCGGTGATGGTGATCTGCCAGCTGGCGCTGGTGGCGCCGGCCGCGTCGGTGGTGGCACGGCCGCTGGGCTGGAAGTAGATCGTACCGGCCGGACTCAGCGCGGTGGCCGTGCCGCTGCCGGTGGCGTAGACGCTCTGGCCATCGGGGCCGACGAGCGGATCGGAGCAGGCGCTGGCCGGGTTGGCCGCGGCGATGCGCAGGCTGACGCCGCCGGTGGCGATGTTCACGCAGACCAGCCGGCGGTGGGCGACGGCGGTCTGGCGGGCATTGCGCAGCGCGGCGATCAGCTCGCCACGCCAGGCTTCGTCGCGGAAGCCGAAGACGCCGTCCAGGCTCGGCATCGCGAACACGGCCAGCACGGAGGTCAGCACGATCACGCCGAGCAGCTCCGGCAGCGTGAAGCCGCGGGCGCGCAGACCGGCGCCGGGGTGGAGGAGGGCAGGGCGGAGCAGGGACATCCGGGATTCAGTACAGCTCGCGCACATGCACGGTCTTGCGGGTCTCGGGGCTGGCGACGCCGAAGCTGGCGCGGGCGGCCGGGTCGCGGTCCCAGGTGCTGGCGCAGCTGCCGTTGCGGCCGCGCAGCCAGGGCAGGCCAGCGCCGGTGCTGGCCGGGTGGCTGGACAGGCAGCTCGCGTCGGTGGTCGTGCTGCCCAGGTTCAGCGCGAGGTCGACACTGCCGGTACTGCCCGTCGGCGTCGGTGCCGACAGGCTGATCGTGCCGTTGCCGCCGAGGATGGTCAGGGCCCCCGGCGTGGTGGTCCAGGCCGTGGTGGCGCTGCCCTGGTGGCTCAGGTAGCCGGCGCGCACGACCGAGGCGGCCGGCACCGTGGTGCAGTTGTCGGCGCTGTTGAGCGCCCAGGTCTTGCCGGTCCAGTACTGGGCCTGCACGGGCAGCTGCAGCGCGGTCTTTTCCGAGCCGAAGACGTTCGACAGCCACAGCCGCCCGCTGCGCAGCGGCATGGCCGGCTCCAGCGCGCCGCTGGAGCTGACGCCGTCGGCGTCGGTGGCGCGCAGGGTCAGGCTGCCGGGGGCGCTGGTCTTGCTGGTGTAGCTGTAGGTCACGCCGGTGGCTGAGGCTACGCCGGTGGTGAACCGGCTGGCGGCGACTGTGGGGGTACTGCCGAAGCTGCCCAGGCCGAGTGCGGCAGCGTCCGACAGCGTCACCGTCTGCGCGAAGGCTGGGCTGAGGGCGCCGCTGCCGTCGTAGTTGACTGTGCGGGTCGGTGTGCCCAGGCCGTTCATCGCCATGAGGCTCACGGTGAACGGCTGGCCTGCGTAGCTGAAGCTGCCACAGGCGGGTGTGGCGACCACGTCGAAGTGGTGCGGGATGAAGCGGCCGAGCGTGGTGCCGGCCGAGCCGGTGCCGCCAGTGACGGCAGTGCCGGTGCCCAGGTAGCTGGCCAGATCCGCCTTCAGGTCGATGCGGCCGACTTCGCTCCAGACCAGGTTGCTGGCGGTGGCGCTGCCGCTGGCGAAGGCGCCGAGGCTGCCGGAGAAGGTGCCGCTGCTGCTGCCCGTGCCGGTGGGCGAGGCCTTGACGTGGCTGAGCGTCGGGATCTGTGCGGTGGGGGACTCGCGGCCGAAGTTGGGCGCCGTGTTGCCGAGGCTGTTGCGGGCGCGCAGCGTGGCGGAGAAGGCGTTGCCGGCCTTGGTCGTGCCGGTCGGGTACGCGGTGAACTCGAACGAGGCAGGCGAGGCGATGAAGCTGGTGCTGCCCGTCATCGTCAGGCCGGTGTCGTTGCTGGCGGCGCTGCCGGTGTAGGTGCCCGTGACCTGCACCTGGCCGACGTCCGCGTAGGCGAGGGTGGCGCTGGCGGTGCCGGTGGCGTCGAAGGTCAGCGGGGTGGCGCGGCCCGTGGCGTCGCAGGCGGCCGCCGCGTTGCTGGTGGCGTTGACCGCGGTGCCGTCGATGCGCATGGGCAGCGTCCCGCTGGACGGGTTCAGGTAAGCGCACTTCAGCGTGATCGACTTCGCCCCGGTGATGGCCGGCACGCACTGGCTGCTGTTGTCCGAGGAACGCACGGCGCGCACGGTCAGCGTGTTGCCGCTGCTCTCGGCCAGCTGGTTCGACGCGGTGAGCAGCAGGCCGCTGGCGCTGGCGGTGTAGGTGCAGGCGGGGCTGCCGAAGTTGCAGGTGGTCGCGTTGCTGGCGGTCGGCGCGCTGGCGGTGGCGCCGAGCAGGGTCGTGCCAGCGGTGGTGCGCTGCACCCGGCGGTCGACCGTGCTGCTGCCGCTCGGGATGGTCACCGTCGCGGTGTCGGCCCAGACGACGCTGGCGCTGGAGGACAGCGTGGCGGTGACGCCCAGGGTGTAGGGCGTGCTGCAGCTGGCATCCGCACATGCGGCGATGGTGAGGGTCGAGGGTGTGCAGGTCAGGCCGGTGCCGCTGGCGTGGCGGATTTCCAGGTGGTCCAGCGTCGGTGTGCAGCCATGCGTCTGGGTGAAATCGAGCGCGACCTGCGCCAGCGTGAGGTCGTAGTTGTAGAGGCGCACTTCGTCGAGGCGTCCGTTCGCGGAGTTCAGGGTGCCACCGGTGGATGTGACTGAACCGTGGTTGTCGCCGATCATCAGCGAGCCAATCGAGTAGTCGATCAGACCGTTGGTCGTGCCCGACGCCGTGGCGACTTGGGCTCCGTTGATGTAAAGCTTCAGCGCACTCTGTGTCGCGATGCCGGTGAGTGACCAGGTGGCCGCGATGTGACCCCAGGTGTTCGCGGCGATGCTCTGTACGGGGCTGCTGACGGTGAGGGCGTTGCCGGCGCTGTCGGACACGACCAGCCGCAAGACCCCCGCCTGTACCGAAAGATGGAAGGGGCGCGTAGCGGTGGTGGTGGCGTCCATCAGCACGCCGGTGGTGCCGGCCCATGTCGCGTTGCCTGCGTACCAGAACGACAGCGTGCCCTTGGATCCGAGCACCGAGCTGACCTGCACGGACGATTCGACACCGGAGATGGTCGCGTTGGTGTTCGACGGCACGGACAGCGCCCGGCAGATGCGACCGCTGGCGGTATTGACGGCGGAGCCGGCGCGCACGCCGTGGTTGTTGTTGCCGGAACTGTCGAGCACTTCGCCCACCGTGCCATTCCAGCTCATTTCGTCGAACCGGAAGTCGGCGACCCGGTTGGGCAGGGCATTGGGGATGTACCAGCGGATGGCGCTGCCGCTGGCGTTGTAGCCGGTCTTGTAGGCGTAGAGCGTGTAGTTGGTGCTGTTGATCTGCACGCCGATTGTGGCGTTGGATCCGCTGGCGTTCGCGTTGCCATACTGGTACTTGAACTCGCCGTTCTCGTACAGGATGATCTGAAAGGTGTACGGCGTCGTTAATCCGAATTGCGGAACATTGGTCCAGGATGCGACGAAGTAGCGGTTAGGTGCGGAGCCCTTCTGTTCCCAGGTGACCGTGCCGCCTTTGGCGGGATTCAGGTCGGTCCAGTAGGGCATCAGGGTGTTGGTCGTCGCCCCCGAGGAGGTGCACCCGGAGATCGCTGGCACATTGCCCACGGGCATGTTGGTGTTGGGATAGACGCGGAACAGACCGTTGTCGGTGCCGAACTGCAGCAGGCCGTTCGACATGATCCGCACGCTGGAGTAGCTGGTCCCCGCGAGCTTGAACTTGAAGCCACCGGTGAAGTTGATGGTGGCCTGGTCGTCGTCGACCTGGGTGACCGTGTTGGTCGTGCACAGGCGTTCCCAGGTCACGGTATTGGCGGCGGACTCCCAGGCGTAGAGGTCGCTGCGCGGCGCATAGGTGCCGGCCTGTGCCAGGCCCGGCAGCAGGCCAAGCCACAGCACTGCCCTCACCAGGCGATTCAGTAGTCCGGCCACGGTGTGCCGCCCGCTCGGCCCTTCAGGCTCAGTTGCCCGCGGCGATCGCGGTGAAGTTGGAGGTCTGGCCGCCGCCGGTCACCGTGCAGGTCGAGGTGCTGCCGTTGGTGGTGCCCGGGTCGGTGCCGCCCAGCGTGTAGCCGGTCGGCAGGCCACCCTGCAGCAGGCCCGACGCATCGGCGCAGGCGCTGACCTTGACGCACTTGTTGGCCGTGACGACATTGCCGGTCAGCGCGCAGCCGGCGTAGTTCAGGTTCATGGCCGATGCCGCTGCACCTGCCACGCCCGCGACGCTCGCCGCTTGCGCGTCGCTCTTCATGTCGATGAACTTCGGCAGGGCAGTGGCTGCGAGAACGCCCAGGATGACGATGACGACGATCAGTTCGATCATCGTGAAGCCGGCTTGTCGTGATTTCATGGAATGCTCCAGGTCTGTTGGATGTCGGGCAGCGCGGGCGGTGAGGTCGCTTGTACCGGGGATGTCGACCTCGGAGGGCCTTGACTTGAGGGGCTTTTCATGCTTGATGCGTCCTCATTTGGCAAATGCCGTGCGGCCCAGATCCCAGACCGGCAGGAACACCCCGAGGGCCAGGATCAGCACCAGCACCCCGAGGAAGATGATCAGGATCGGCTCCAGCTGCGCGCTGAGGGTCTTCAGCTCGTACTGGACTTCGTTGTTGTAGAGGTCGCTGACCTCTTCGAGCAGTTCATCAATGGCGCCGGTTTCCTCGCCCACGGCCAGCATCTGCAGCACGACCGGCGTGAAGATGCCCGTCACGGCGGCGGCCCGCAGCACGGACTCGCCGCGTTCCACGCTGTCGCGCATGCCGTCGATGCGGCGGGCGATGTGCTGGTTGTCCACCGTCTGGGCGACGACCGACAGCGCCTGCGAGATCGGCACGCCACTCTTCAGCGACAGCGAGAAGCTGCGCGCGAACCGCGCCAGCATCGCCTTGCGCACGATCTTGCCGGCCACCGGCACCTGCAGCATCCAGCCATCCCAGCGCAGGCGCCCGCCTGGTGTCGCGATCCAGGCCCGCAGCACCATCCCGCCGACCAGGACCGCCAGCACGAGCAGTCCGCCGTAGTCGATCGTGAAGCGCGAGGTGGCCAGCAGGATGCGCGTGGCCAGCGGCAGCGTGGCGCCGGCCTGCTGGAACACGGTGGCGAAGGCCGGGATCACCATCACGTTGATCACGCCGATGGCCGCGACCATGGCGCTGACCACGAAGCCCGGGTAGCGCAGCGCCGACTTGACCTGCTGGCGCATGAACAGCTCGAACTCCTGGTGGTGGAACAGGCGCAGGAAGATCTCGTCGAGCCGGCCCGTCATCTCGCCGACGCGGACCAGCGCAATGTAGAAGTTGTCGAACACCCGCGGGTGCTGCGCCAGCGACATCGACAGCGCGATGCCGGACTCCAGGCTGCGGCGCACCTCCGCCAGCGTCGTCTTCATCTTGTCGCTGGTGGCGGTCTCCTGCAGCCCCATCAGCGCCCGCAGGATCGGCACGCCCGCGCGCAGCAGCGTGTTCAGCTGCCGGCTGAAGATCAGCAGGTCGACGGGGGCCACCTTGGGCTCGAACAGGTGTTCGGGCAGCAGGCTGCGCAGCATGGCGCCCGCATCGCTGCCGGCGCCGGGCCCGCTGGATTCCCGGATGGTCAGCGGGATGATGCCGCGGCCGATCAGGGCGTCTGCGGCGGCCGAGGCGTGGGCCGCCTCGATCACGCCGCTGGTGGCCCCTGCCTGTGCAGAGTGCCCGGTCCAGGCGTAGCGCTGCATCATCGCCTCACCCCGCCGGCCCTTCGGCCATCTGGTGGCTCACGCGCATGGCCTCGGCCACGGTGGTGCGTCCGGTCAGCACGAGCCGCGCCGCGTCCTGGCCGAGGTGGTGGCCGGCCATCTGCCGCCGTGCTGCCTGCGCGAAGGTGAGCGGATCGCCGTGGTTCATCGCCTCGACCAGCTCGCGTGTCATTTCCAGGATCTCGTAGACGCCCGTGCGTCCACTGAAACCGGTGTGGCTGCATTCGTTGCAACCGGCGCCACGGCGCAGCGGCGCGGCATCGACCGTGCGGCCGCACTGCGTCTCCAGCCACGCCAGCTCGTGGGCGTCGGGCCGGTGGACCTCGGCGCAGTGCGGACAGATCACCCGCACCAGCCGCTGCGCCAGCACCATCTGCAGCGACATCGCCACCATGTAGCGCGGCACGCCCATGTCGATCAGCCGCGCTGGCGTGGACATGGCGTCGTTGGTGTGCAGTGTCGACAGCACGAGGTGGCCGGTCAGCGCGGCGCGCAGGCCGATCTCAGCGGTGGCCTGGTCGCGCATTTCGCCGACGAGGATCACGTCCGGATCCTGCCGCAGCGCGGCGCGCAGCACGCGGGCGAAGTCGAGGTCGATCTTGTCGTGGACCTGCACCTGGTTCAGGCCCGGCAGCCGGTATTCGACCGGGTCCTCGACGGTGATGATCTTGCGCTCGCTGTTGTTCAAGGCATTCAGCGCGGCGTAGAGTGTGGTGGTCTTGCCGCTGCCGGTCGGGCCGGTGACGAGCACCATGCCGTTGGGCTTGGCGATGGCGCGGCGCAGGGCCTCGGCCACGCGCGGCGGCAGGTTCAGGTGGTCGATCGACAGCAGGCCCGAGCTCTGGTTGAGCAGCCGCATCACGATCGACTCACCGTGCTGCGTCGGCATCGTCGAGATGCGCACGTCGATCGCGCCGCTGCGCAGCGTGACCGCGAAACGGCCGTCCTGCGGCAGGCGCCGCTCGGAAATGTCCAGACCCGACATCAGCTTCAGCCGCAGCGCCACCGCGGCGGCGATCTTGGCGTCGGCCTCGGTCTGCACGTGCAGCACGCCGTCGATGCGGAAGCGGATGCGCAGCGAACTCTGCTGCGGCTCGATGTGGATGTCCGAGGCCCGCACGCGCAGCGCTTCCTCGAACACCGAGTACAGCAGCCGCACGACTGGCGCGTCCTCGGCGCTGGCGGTGTTCAGGCCGAGCAGGTCGCCCAGGCTGTCCTCGACGTTGCGCAGCTCGCTGGTCAGCTCCTGCGCCAGACCCGCGATGGCCTCGGTGTTGCGGTAGGAGCGGTCGATGGCCCCCAGCAGCTGGCTTTCGGCGACGACGATCAGCTCGATGTCGCGCTTGACGATGCGGCTGATCTCGTCATAGGCGCTCAGGTCGGTCGGATCGGCCATGCCGACGCGCACACCCGTGGTGGTCTCGTCCAGCACCATGGCGCGCAGCCGGCGGGCCTGCACTTCGGGCAGCAGCCGGGCAACTTCCGGGCGCACCGAGCGCTTGGCCAGATCGAGGTAGGGCGCGCGCAACTGCCGCGCCAGCGCCTGCGCGATCTGCACCTCGTTGACCCAGCCGCTGTCGATGAAGACGCGGCCGAGCTTGCGCCCGGTGGTGCGCTGGGAGAGCAGCGCCTCGGCGAGCTGTTCGGCGGTGATCAGGCCCTGCTGGACCAGCAGGTCACCGAGTCGGATGCGTTCTGGGCGGGCCATGCGGGGGGGCTCCTGTCACTGTCCGCGTTTGGCGTCCGGGAATGGGGCGATGCTGGCGTCCGGGATGCGGGCATCCGCTTCCGGCCAGGCGCTGTCCTCGTGGATCACCGTCGTCTTCATCAGGATGACCAGCTCGCGCTTGCGCATCACGGTGGCTTTCTGGCGGAACAGGCCCCCGACGACGGGCGCATCGCCCAGACCGGGCACCTGGCTGTTCTCCTCGCGCTGCTCCTGCTGCATCAGGCCGCCGATGGCGACGATCTGGCCGTCCCGGACCCGCACGATGGAGTCCGTCTCGCTGATCGTGCTGGCCGCCAGCGGCAGCTTGTAGGAGCCCAGCGAGCCGAGGTTGATCGACTTCTGCTTCTCGGTGACGGTGCTGATCGAGGGGTGGACATGCAGCATCACCATGCCGTCCTTGTCGATCTGCGGCGTCACGTCGAGCGCGATGCCCGAGAAGAAGGGCTGCAGCGTCACCGAGGGCACCGAGGTGGTGGAGGAGCCTGTGGAGCTGATCGTCGAGGACACGCCGGTCACGTACAGCTCGTCCGAGCCGACCTTGAGCACGGCCTTCTGGTTGTTGATGGTGGCGATGCGCGGGCTGGACAGCACCTGCACCCGGCCCTGGGTTTCGAGGAAGGTCAGCAGCGTCGAGAAATTGGCGTTCTGGAACGACACGCCATAGAACGCCTTGCCCGAGGCGGCCGCGGTGGTCGTGGCTGCGGCCATGTCGACCTGGCCGGTGCCCGACAGCGTGATGCCTGGCGCGAGGGCCGCGATGCTGAGCGCGCCATCGAGGAAGCGGCCGAAGGCGCTCCAGTTCACGCCGGTCTGCGCATCCTTGCTCAGCTCGACTTCGAGGATCTTGGCTTCGAGCATCACCTGGCGCTCGATGCTGACCTGCACCGCTTCGAGGTACTGCGCGATCTGGCGCAGCTCCAGCGGCGTCGCCCGCACGACGATGACGCCGGCCGACGCGTTGACGATCACGCTGCGGCGCTGGCTGCCCTGGGTGTCGCTGGTCAGCATCGCCGACAGCGAGCCCTGCACGTCGCGCCAGAAGTCGGCGTCCGAGGTGGTGCGGACATGGGCGGTGTCGTCCTGGCGGCTGCCGGGCACCGTCGAGCCGTTGCCGTTGCCGGTATTGCTGCCCATGGCGCCGTTCCCACCCGCACCGGCCACCGTGCCGTTGCCGCCACCCCCGACCTGGCTGATCGAGCTGGACGTGACGCGGATGTCGCTGGTGCCCTGGCGGCGGCCGGGCAGGTAGTTGATGCGGAAGACCCGCGTCTGTACCGTGTTGGGCTGCACGTAGATGCGCCGGCCACTGATGCGGTAGTGGTAGCCGTACAGTTCGCGCATGGCGTCCATCGCGTCCAGCACCGTGGTGTCGCGCAGGCTCAGCGACACCGTGCCCGTCACCTCGGGCGACAGCAGCACCTGCCAGGGGGAGCCGGCCGCGATCTGCAGGAAGACCTGCGACGCGGGTGCCTGGTTCACCGAAAGATCGAAGCGGCCTTCGGCCGAGGCTGGCGCAGGCACCGTGGCGGGCAGGGGCGGCGCCAGCGGAAGGCTGGCGGCCAGACCCAGGCCGGCCCGTGCGAACAGCAGTCCGCACACCATGGCGCGGGCGAGGGGCGTCAGGCCGGAGCGGAAAGAGAGGGTCTGGGCCATCAGGGTTCCTTGCGCGCGGTGGTCTGCCCGGGCGTGGGGGCGGTCAGGGGGTCGGGTGCGGGCGCCTCGACCGGCGCGTAGAGCCCCAGCCACTGCGTGCCGCCGCGGGGCAGACGCAGCCACACACCGTCGGCGCGGATGTCCTGCACGGTCGCATCGCCCAGCCGGTCGCCAACCCGTACCAGCTGTCCGTCGATCAGGGCCGTGGCACGGCCAGGGGTCGCATCGGCATGCAGTTGCAGCCCCTGCACACGGGGCGGTACCACGGGTGCGGCGGGGCGCAGCGAACGCACGTGGGCCACGGGCTCGGCTGCCAGCGGTCCGGCACGCTGCATGGACAGCGTGGCCGTCGCCGGTGTGGTGCCCACGCCTGGTGGCGGACGTGTCGGATCCGGCAGGGCTGCGCGGGCGGCACTGCCCGACAGCAGCACCCACAGTGCGGCCGACAGCAAGGCCGACAGCAGCGGGGCGATCATCAACAGGCGTGCCTGGACAGTCATGGTCAGATTTCCACCCAGCGGGCGTCCGTGCTCAGCGTGTGCAGGCGCAGCGTGAGCCGCACCTGGGGATGCTGGAGCACCTGGAGCTGCAGGCTGCCCCACAGCAGGCGCTGCGGCGAGGCTTCCAGCGTCTTCAGGTAGTCCAGCAGGTCGGTGTAGCGGCCCTCGACGCTCAGCTCCACGCCATGGCGGTACAGCGTCGGGGTGCCCTGGTCGAGTGCCGTGCGGCCGAGCGACTGCAGGCTGCGCAGCTTCAGCCCGCTGTGGCGCGCGAGCAGCTGCTCCAGCAGCGGCAGCATGTCGGCCGGGCTGACAAGGTCGCTCGTGCGGCCCTGGGCATCGGCCTGGGCCACGCGGGCTTGCAGCGCCGCCAGCTCGGTCTGCAACTGGCGCAGATCCAGGTCCTTGCGCTGGTGGAGGGCGGTGATGCTCGTGTCCAGCGTCTGCAGCACCTGGGCCGAGGTCTGACGGGCCTGACGGGCCTGGTTCCAGGCCTTCCACGACGGTGTGACCCAGAGCTGATCGACGGCCATGAACACCACGGCGGTGCAGCACATCGTCACCAGCAAGCGCTCGCGCGGGCTCAGCACCTGATAGCGGCGACTCAGCGTTTGCCACCGTGCGGCCAGGCCGGGAGAAGACGGGGTCGGTGTCATGGCTTCGCGGGCTCCGTGCGCGGGGCCTGGCTGGACAGCGTGAACTCGCTGTAGTTCGGCTGGCTTGCCGGCTCCAGCTCCAGTCCGTCGGTGGCCGGACTGCCGGAGCCACCGGGGCGGATCTGCAGCGTGGCGAAGGCGCGTCCCTTGAAGCGGGGTTCGGACTGCAGGCTGCGCAGGTAGTCGGGCAGCACGGCCGGGTCGGTCATGCGGCCCCGGATCTCGATGGCATCGTCGCTGCCCTGCAGGGTCAGACCGGTGATCCAGACGGCGGGGTGGGTCTGGCGGGCCAGGGCCTCCAGATGCGCGGCATAGCCTTCGCGGCGGCCGGCGCTGCCGTTGTCCAGCAGGCCTTGCAGGCGCTGGACAGCGGCCTCGTGGTCGCGCAGGCGCTTCACCTGGTCGCGTTCGGCCTGTTCGGTGCGGCTGGTGGCGGACGGCAGCAGTGCGCTGCGGCGGATCTCGGCCTGGGCCGCGAGCTGCAGGGTGTCCCTGTGGATCTGCCGGGTGTGCCACTGCAGCCCGACCCCGACGACCACCGCCAGGGCCGCCAGCGCCCCCTGCAGCATCAGCATGTGGCCGAGTGCATTGGCCTGCCGGCTCTGGCACAGGCTGCGGGCGTAGAGGTTGAGCTGCTGTGGCATGGGGTCAGGCGCGGCGCAGCGCGGCGCCGATCGCGATGGGGGACACGGTCGCCGCTGTCAGCGTGCCGGCCAGATCGGCCCCGTCGAAGTCGATGCAGTCCTCGATGCGCAGCCGCACCACCGGCACGTAGAGCAGCTCGCGCACGTAGTCGGTGAAGGCGTCCGACGTGGTCGTGGACACCACCAGCCGCGACAGCGTCACCCGGCTGAAGAGTCGTTCGAAGCTGTCGAGCGTGCGCTGCAGCTCCAGCCCGGCGCGGTCGAAGGCCTGCTGGCGCAGCGCCTCGTCCGGCTCCGCGATCTGGGCGGCACTCACGTCGATGTGGCGGGCTTGCAGCAACTCGCCGCCAGCGGTGATCACCAGCGTGCTGTGGGTCTCGTCGATGAGCAGCAGCGCGATGCCGCGTCCGGGTTCTTCGAGCAGCGTGGCCAGATTGCGCAGTGCGGTTTCCGGCAGGTCCATCACCTTCCACGGTGCCCGGGCGCGCAGCGCGTCTTCGGCGACGGAGGCCAGTTCCTGTCGCGGGGCAATGGCCGCGAGCACCGACGGGCGCCCGCGCTGGTTGGTTTCTGCGGGGATTTCGAGCAGGTCGATCTGCGCGTCCGCGACCGGGAAGCTCACGAGGTCGCGCAGTTGCCAGCGCACCGCGTCCGCCCATTGTTCGCGGGGCACTTCCGGCGCTTCGGCGGGCAGCAGCAGGTACTGGTGGCGCTGCAGCACCAGCAGCCGGTGGTGGCGCTGCAGGGCGCGCTGGCGACGCAGATCGCGCAGGCTGGTCATCGGCGCGGACCAGTCGAGCGGGCAGGCCCAGCGTACCTGCGGCCGGCCATCGGCCGGCCAGCGCAGGTAGAGTGCCTGGGCGGTGGCACCCTGGGGCACCACCACCACCCAGCCATCCAGCCGAGGTTGTCGCAGCCAGGAGAACACGCGGATTCACTCCATCAGAAAGGATGGGGCGATGCTGCCTGTGTCGGTACCAGCTCCAGACTCGAAAAAGCGATGCAAAACGCGGCCACAAGGGGCCGCGTCGTCAGGGGGCAGTGAGGGTCAGCCCAGGCGTGCGCGGTGCCGCGCGATCTGCGCGCGCACCTGCACCGGGGCGGTGCCGCCCAGCACATTGCGGGCGTTGAGCGACCCGGTGAGGCTCAGTACCTCGAAGACGTCGGACGCGATCCGCGCATCGAAGCCCTGCAGCGTGGCCAGCGGCAGCTCCGACAGGTCCTGGCCCAGCGCGATCGAGGTCTTCACCGCGTGGGCCACCACTTCGTGCGCGTCGCGGAAGGGCAGGCCCTTCTTGACCAGGTAGTCGGCCAGGTCGGTGGCGGTGGCGTAGCCGCGGCGGGCGGCACGCTCCATCGCGTCCTGCTTCACCGACAGGCCGCCGGCGCGCGACCCATCGGCCGCCACTTCGCCGCCGATCATCTCGGCCATGATGCGCAGCGTGTCCTTGACCGTGTCGACGGTGTCGAACAGCGGCTCCTTGTCTTCCTGGTTGTCCTTGTTGTAGGCCAGCGGCTGGCCCTTCATCAGCGTGATCAGGCCCATCAGGTGGCCGACGACGCGGCCGGACTTGCCGCGCGCGAGTTCGGCGACGTCCGGATTGCGCTTCTGCGGCATGATCGACGAGCCGGTGCAGTAGCGGTCCGACAGGTTGATGAAGCCGAAGTTCTGGCTCATCCAGACCACGATCTCCTCGGCCAGCCGCGACACATGCACCATCACCAGCGTGGCGAAGGACGTGAACTCGATGGCGAAGTCGCGGTCGCTCACGGCGTCCAGGCTGTTCTGGCAGACGCCCTCGAAGCCCAGCGTGCGCGCCACGCGCTCGCGGTCGAGCGGGTAGCTGGTGCCGGCCAGCGCTGCCGCGCCCAGCGGCAGGCGGTTGACGCGCTTCCTCAGGTCGGCGAGCCGCTCAGCGTCGCGCGAGAACATCTCGACGTAGGCCAGCAGGTGGTGCGCGAAGCTCACGGGCTGGGCAACCTGCAGGTGCGTGAAGCCGGGCAGGATGACCTCGACGTTCTGCGCCGCGACGTGGACCAGCGCGCGCTGCATGTCGTCGAGCAGCGCGGCCGTCGCGTCGATCTCGTCGCGCAGCCACAGGCGCACGTCGGTGGCCACCTGGTCATTGCGGCTGCGGCCGGTGTGCAGGCGCTTGCCGGCGTCGCCCACCAGCGTGGTCAGGCGGGCCTCGATGTTGAGGTGGACGTCTTCGAGGTCGAGCTTCCACTCGAAGGTGCCGGCCTTGATCTCGGCATGGATCTGCGCCATGCCGCGCTGGATGTCTTCCAGGTCCTGCGCGCTGATGATGCCCTGGGCGGCCAGCATCTCGGCGTGGGCCAGGCTGCCCTCGATGTCGGCGCGCCAGAGGCGCTTGTCGAAGGTGACGCTGGAGGTGTAGCGCTTGACCAGCTCGCTCATCGGTTCGGAGAACAGGGCGGACCAGGCTTGCGACTTCTTGTCGAGTTGATGGGTGCTCATCGGCGGGCGGCTCAGGGAAGGGGACAATCGGAGAATCTGCGCGGATTGTAGAGAGCGCGCCTGTCCACTGCCTTGACCCCGCCCGGCGTTCGCCATGTTCATGCCCCCCGAATCCGATCCGAACGACCTGCCGGACGACCTTTGCCAGGGCGGCGTCGTGCTGCGCACCGTGCTGTTCGTGCACGGGGTGGTGGCGCTGGGGCTGGGTTTCCGGGCGCTGTCGGTCCGCCAGTGGCTGGTCGACGTGTCGGTGGTGGTGGCCGCCGTGCTGCCGGCCACGCTGGTGTGGCTGCTGGCGGCGTGTGCGCTGGGGCGGGCGCGGCTGCGGGTGCCCCAGCGTGCCCAGCCGGCGGTGGCGTGGCTGGTGCTGTGCGGCCTGGGCGCGGCCTGCGGGGCGATGGCGTGGACGCTGCTCGTCTGGCTCGGCCAGATCGACGAGGGCTGGCCGACCGGCCTGGCCACCGTCGGCAGCGGGGCGGCGCTGTCCGGCGCGGTGTTCCACTGGCTGCGCCAGCGCACCCGGATGCGCCTGCCGGCCGGCACCCAGGCGCGGCTGGCGGAGCTGCAGTCGCGCATCCGGCCGCATTTCCTCTTCAACGCGCTCAACAGCGCGATCGCGCTGGTGCGGGTCGATCCGGCCCAGGCCGAGGCCGTGCTGGAAGACCTGTCGGAGCTGTTCCGCGCCGCGCTGGTCGGCTCGGGCGAGCGGGTCACGCTGGGCGAGGAGGTGGAACTGGCGCAGCGCTACCTGGCGATCGAGCAGGTGCGCTTCGGCGACCGGCTGAACGTGCGCTGGAAGATCGACCCGCTGGTGGAGAACGCCTGGGTGCCTTCGCTGCTGCTGCAGCCGCTCGTCGAGAACGCCGTCAAGCACGGGGTGGAGCCTTCGCCCACGGGAGGCGCCATCCGCATCCGGGCGCAGGCCCGCCACGGCCACGCCCTGGTCACCATCACCAACACGGTGCCCGAAGGCCGGCCCCGCAAGGGACACGGCATGGCCCTGCACAACGTGCGCGACCGGCTGCAGCTGCTGCACGATCTGGACATGCGTTTCGAAGCCGGTCCGATCGAGGGCGGGCGGTTCCGGGTGCGGCTGCTGGTGCCGCTGGTGAAGGGCACCGAAACCGCCCGGGGATCGGCACAGCGGCAGAAGGACAAGGAGAAGCAACCATGAGCACCTTGCGTGTCCTGCTGGTCGATGACGAGGCGCTGTCGCGCCTGCGCCTGCGCACGCTGCTGGGCGACTGCGTCGATCCGGTCTGTAGCGTGGTCGGCGAGGCCGCCACGGCACCTGCGGCCTTGCACTGGCTGACGCTGCACCAGGCGGACGTCGTGCTGCTCGACATCCACATGCCCGGCATGGACGGGCTGCAGCTCGCCGAGCGCCTGCGCGGCCTGCCGCGGGCGCCGGCGGTCATTTTCGTCACGGCACATGCCGAGCACGCGCTGGCGGCGTTCGAGGTCGAGGCGGTCGACTACCTGACCAAGCCGGTGCGGCGGCTGCGGCTGCAGGCGGCGCTGCTGCGGGTGGCCCAGCGGCTGCCCGGACCGGTGGCCACGGCCCCTGCGCCGCTGGACGCACTGCCGGCCACCCCCGTGATCGTGGTGCACGAGCGCGGCGAACTGCTGCGGGTGCCGCTGGCCGAGGTGCTCTATCTCAAGGCCGAGCAGAAGTACGTGACGCTGCGCACCGCGCGGCAGGCCTTGCTGCTGGACGAGTCGCTGGCAGAGCTGGAGGAGCGCATGGGCGACCGCTTCCTGCGCATCCACCGCAATGCGCTGGTGGCGCGGCATGCGGTGGTGGCGCTGGAGCGTCGCGACGACAGCGACGGGGCCGAGGGCTGGGCCGTGCGGATCGCACCGACGGACGAGTGGCTGGCGGTGTCCCGGCGGCAGCTCGTCGCGGTGCGCGAAATGCTGGCGGCGGAGGGGTTGTGAGGCCAGTCACGCGCTGCCTTTACACTCCGCCCCACCATGCGGCAGAAATTGATCGTGATCCTGGGGATTTTTGTCCTGCTGTGCGGCAGTTGGATCAGCAGCGCCGCCATGGTCACGCATGACAGTCTGCATACCCCCATCAATACCGAAGATGGCGTGTCGTTCGAGGAAAGTGTCCTTGATGATCTGCGCCCAGGGTCGCTCTCGCCGGAACACCTGTCATCCGGAGCGGCCTTGCAAGACCACGCGCCGCCGTTCTGCTTGACGCCATTGCGCCAGGTGTCGATTCCGGTGCGCCACCCGCAGGCGCTGGCCGAGAACCCACGCCCGCCGCCATTTCTGGGGACGCTGCGCCGTCCTCCCAAGGGGCTGACAGCACACGCCTGAACCGCACCCCCTGCGGTCAGCAGCGCTTTGCTTGCGCCGTCGCTGTCTCTCCTCGATCTGCTGACGCTGCACAGCCGTACAGCAGATGCCTCCCACGTCGATGTGCACTGGCTGATCGGGCCAGTGCCGCGCCGTTTCCTTGCCTGCGGCGAGGAAGTCTGGTGCCAACCACCTCTTGTCATGGAAATTGCATTACTTTTTGGGCTGATCCTGCTCAACGGCTTGTTCGCGATGTCGGAGATCGCCCTGGTGACCGCCCGCAAGGCTCGGTTACAGAAACTGCTGGACAGTGGCGACGCCGCTGCGGCTGCCGCCATCAAGCTGGGTGAAGACCCGACCCGTTTCCTTTCCACCATCCAGATCGGCATCACCTCGATCGGTGTGCTCAACGGCATCGTGGGCGAAGCTGCGCTGGCCGCTCCGCTGGCCCTCTGGCTCAGCCAGACCGGGGTGCCCGATCCTTACAGCACCTACGGCGCGACAGGTCTCGTCGTGGTGCTGATCACCTACTGCTCCATCGTCGTAGGCGAACTCGTGCCCAAGCGCATCGGGCAGTCTCAGCCGGAGTTGTTCGCGCGGCTGGTGGCGCGGCCGATCGATGGCCTGGCCATCCTGACCAAGCCCTTCGTGCTGCTGCTGTCGGCCTCGACCCACGGGCTTCTGCGGCTGCTGGGTGTCCGCGACAACGGCCAGAGCGCCGTGACCGAGGAGGAGATCCATGCCATGCTGGCCGAAGGGACCACGGCCGGCGTCATCGAATCGCACGAGCACACGATGGTGCGCAATGTCTTCCGGCTGGACGACCGCCAGATCCGCTCGCTGATGGTGCCGCGCAGCGACATCATCACGCTGGACACCGATCTGGACGTGCAGGAGAACCTGACGCGCATCCGCGAGAGCAACCACGCGCGGTTCCCGGTGGTCAAGGGCGGGCTCGATCAGGTGCTGGGTGTCGTCAACGCGCGCCAGTGGCTGTCCACCCTGCTGGTGGATGGCCCGGGTGTCCTGGCCGAACAGCCGTTCCAGACCCCGCTGTACATCCCGGAAACCATCACGGGGATGGAGTTGCTCGACAACTTCCGCTCGTCCGACATGCAGATGGCGTTTGTCATCGACGAGTACGGCGAGATCCAGGGCATCGTGACGCTGCAGGATCTGATCGAGGCCATCACGGGCGAATTCCGTCCGCGTGACCCGGAGACGTCCTGGGCCTTGCAGCGCGAAGATGGTTCGTGGCTTCTGGACGGGCACATTCCCGTGCAGGAACTCAAGGATCGGCTGGAGCTGAGCGCCGTGCCGGAGGAGCACAAGGGCCGCTTCCACACGCTCGGTGGCATGTTCATGCTGCTGATCGGCCGCCTGCCGGCGGAGGCGGATGTCGTGACCTGGGAGGGCTGGCGCTTCGAGGTGGTGGACATGGACGGCAAGGCCATCGACAAGGTGCTGGCGAGCCGGCTGGTGCCCGAGGCCCCTGGGCTGGATGCCGCCAGCGGGAGAGCCGCGCCATGAACTGGATCCGCTGGCGAAGCCCCGTGCTGCTCGGATTGGTGTGTTTCCTGGCCGGCTGTCCTGACGGGTATCCGACCAGCCACCCCGAGGACGCTGACTTTCCCGCAAGTTCCGTCGACCTGACGCAGGTGCAGCGCCTGCAGCGTCTCAACGAGATGGGCGCGGACACCAGCCCGCATCTGCGTTGGAATTACACCCTGGCGACGGGATGCCGGCTGCAGGTTGAACACCAGGAGCGGCGGCTGTTTGCCCGCAGCCAGGTGGCGAGTGTTCCGCTCTTCGGGACCGAGATCCGCATCGAGGCGCTGGAAACGGAGCCAGAGCTGTACCGCGTGATCGGCGTGCGCGATGCGGCTGGGCAGGCGCAGTCCCAGGACGCGCTCACCCTGCTGCATGACCAGGGGAGCTGGCCAGATGCGATCCAGTTCCGGGCCTTGCTGACCCATCTGCAGCGAGACTGCCGTGCATCCGGCGCATCGGCCACGCCTGTCCTCTCCAGCCCGCCATGAGTACCGTCCCTGCGCACGACCGCCCCGCCCACCCGACCTTCCGCGAAGCCTTCCTCTACTGGCTGCGGCTCGGTTTCATCAGCTTCGGCGGTCCGGCTGGGCAGATCGCGGTGATGCATGCCGAGCTGGTGGACAAACGCCGCTGGATCAGCGAACAGCGCTTCCTGCACGCGCTGAACTACTGCATGGTGCTGCCCGGTCCCGAGGCGCAGCAACTCGCCATCTACCTCGGCTGGCTGCTGCACCGCACCTGGGGCGGGATCGTGGCCGGGGTGCTGTTCGTGCTCCCTTCGCTGTTCATCCTGGCGGGGCTGACCTGGGTCTACCTGGCGTTCGGCGATGTCCCGGCCGTGAAGGGGATCTTCGACGGCATCAAGCCTGCCGTGGTCGCCATCGTCGTCTTCGCGGCCTGGCGGATCGGCGCGCGGGCCTTGAAGAACCGGGTGCTGCAGGCGATGGCGGCGCTGTCCTTCGTCGCGCTGTTCGGGTTCGGCGTGCCGTTTCCCGCCATCGTGCTGGCGGCGGGGTTGATCGGGCTGGTCGGGGGCCGGGTTGCGCCGCAGCATTTCCAGACGGGTGGCGGCGGACATGGCGCTGCGCAGGCCCGCCACGCCCCCGCGCTGATCGACGACGACACCCCTGCACCACCCCATGCGCGCTTCCGCTGGGGCTACCTGCTGGCGCTGGTGGGCGTGGCATTCGGGCTGTGGGTCGGCATGGTGGCGCTGCTGCTCGGCCAGCCGGTGCTGCACGACATGGGGGTCTTCTTCACCAAGGCGGCGCTGCTGACCTTCGGCGGTGCCTACGCGGTGCTGCCCTATGTCTACCAGGGCGGCGTCGAGACCCACGGCTGGCTGACCGGCCCGCAGATGATGGACGGGCTGGCGCTGGGCGAGACGACGCCGGGACCGCTGATCATGGTGGTGGCCTTCGTCGGCTTTGTCGGCGCCTGGACCAAGGAGATTTTCGGGCCGGACGCGCTGGCCGCGGCGGGCATGGCGGGGGCGGCGGTGGCGACGTTCTTCACCTTCCTGCCGAGCTTCGTCTTCATCCTGGCGGGCGCACCGCTGGTCGAGTCCACCCGGGGCAACCTGAAGTTCACCGCACCGCTGACCGGCATCACGGCGGCGGTGGTCGGCGTGATCCTGAACCTCGCGGTGTTCTTCGGCTGGCATGTCGTCTGGCCGAGGGCGACCGCCGCGGCGCCGTTTTCCGGCGGGGTCGAGGTGTTCTCGGCGGCCGTGGCGGTGGTGGCCTTTGTCGCGCTGTGGCACCACAAGCAGGACATCATGAAAGTGCTCGCGGTCTGCGCCGGGATGGGGTTGCTGCGGAGCCTGATGGGCTGACTCAGTGGGCGTGGGTGTGGTGCGCGTCGGGCGCGTGCGCATGGGCGTGGCGCATCGGCGTGTGGATGTGCCGGTGACTGTGTTCGCCTGACGGTACCGGGTCGTGGGTGTGGTCGTGGTGGCCGTCGTCGTGGCGGTGGGCGTGTTCGTGCTCCAGCGCCTCGTGCGCATGTTCATGGGCATGCGACTCGGCCAGATGCAGCAGCACGCCGCCCAGCATCGCCGCGCAGCCCACCAGCATCGCGATCCCCCAGCCCCGATCGCCCAGCGCCACAGCCGTCAGCGCCCCGAGGAACGGCGCCAGCGCGAACACCGAGCCGGTGCGGGCGGCGCCGAAACTGCGCTGCGCCAGCAGGTAGAAGCGCAGGCTCAGCCCATAGCCGGACGCGCCGACCGCCAGCAGCGCCGCCACCGCAGTCCACGCGGGCACCGCCTCCCCCGCCAGCACCGCGAGCAGCCCCGACGCCGACGCCCCGAGCGCCGCCTTGACCATCACGACCTGTCCCGGATCGCGCTCGGCCAGTGCCCGCGAGACGGTGTTGTCCGCCCCCCAGGCGACCGTCGCCACCAGCACGGCCAGCAACCCGGCCAGGCCAGCGCGCCCGTCCAGCCCCTGGTCGAACACCAGCAGCACGCCGCCGCACAGGATCAAGCCCATCGCGGCCAGCACCCGTCCGTCCAGCGATTCCCGGTACAGCAGCCGCGCCAGCAGCGCCGTGAACAGCGCCTCCAGCGTCAGCATCAGCGAGGCGCTCGCCCCGCTGGTGCGCTGCAGGCCCCAGGCCAGCGCCACCGGCCCGAGCACCGCGCCGAACGCCGCCATCAGCAGCAGGCGTGGCGCATCGCCGCGCTGCAGTTGGGCCTCGCGCTCGACCGGCTGGCGCAGCACCGCCCCGAGCAGCGCCGCTCCCGCGTACAGCAGACCCGCCGTGACGAAGGGGCCGAGGCCGCGGCCGAAGTGCTGCACCAGCGGCGTGCTCAGTCCGAACAGCGCCGAGGCCAGCAGCGCCAGCGCGGCCCCGCGCCACACCGGATCGTGGCGAAGACGGTCGGGGGCTGCGCGCACCTCACTGCCCGGTGTGGTTGGCCGCGATGAAGTTGCCGATCGGCGTGTAGAACAGGTAGAGCGCCTCCTTGGCCTTGTCGGTGGCGGCCGGGTTGCGGAAGGTCAGGCGCCATTCCTTGCCCTTCTTGCCGTCGATCTGCTCGATCTTCTCGGGCTTGGTGATGGCCTGCCAGGACTTCTCGACCTTGTTGCCGCTGACGAGCTGGTTCTTGTACTGCGTGGCGCAGCCGACGACGGTGGCTTCGGTGGCCGGCTTGCTGCCGTGGAAATGGCAGCTTGCGTCAGCGCCAGCGTATGCGGCCGGCATGGCCAACAAGGCGGCGGCGGAAAGGGTGGCAGTGCGTGCGATGGCGATGGGGTTCATGGTGAGGTTCCTGGGTGAATGGAGTGAAGTGTCGGCGGAAGGTCGGGTTCAAAGGGTGTTGCGGTCCGGGTCCACGGTCTTCTCGACGTCCATGTCCTCGTGCAGATGGCGGTGTTCCTGCTCGGGGAAACGGAAGCTGTCCGGGTCGCTGTCGTGCGAGTAACCGTGCAATTGCATCAAGAGCAGCAGCGCGCCCAGATACATCAGCAGCTGGTTCGCCGCGAAGCTGAACCGTGCGAACGACGGCCGCTGCCGCCAGACCGCCAGCAGCGCCACCATCACGGTCAGCGCCGCGATCTGGCCGATCTCCACCCCGAGGTTGAAGCTCAGGATGCGCAGCAGCATCGCGGTGCTGTCATCCCCCAACGGCAATTGCTGCAGGCGCGTGGACAGCCCGAACCCGTGCAGCAGCCCGAAGCCGAAGACGGCCGCGAGCAGGTTCGGCGACGCCATGCCGAGGTGTTTCTGGAAGCCGCCGTTGTTGTCGAAGGCCTTGTACATCACGCTCAGCGCGATCACGGCGTCGATCAGGTAGTAGTTCCAGGTGATGCCGTAGAAGGTGGCGAAGACCAGCGTGAGGCAGTGCCCGAGCGTGAACACGGTGACGAACTTCGCCACGTCCTTGAACGTGGTGAGGAAGAACACCACGCCGAACAGGAACAGCAGGTGGTCGTGGCCGGTGAGCATGTGCGTGGCACCGAGCCCGATGTATTGCACGTAGCCCCCGCTGAGCATGCGCTCGCGGTCTTCGGCGGAGATGCCGTGGGCGTCGGCGAGGAGGGGTGTCAGCAGCGTCAGGCACAACGCCAGCCCAGGAAGGGCATGGGCGGCCAGACGCCGCCAGAAGGCAGGCAGGGAATTCAAGGAGAGTCCTCGTCAGATGGGGATCGAATCGGATGCCTTGGGCCTGCGGTGGTGCAGGCGCTGGGGCAGGGAAACCGAACCGGAGATCAGACGAGGGGTCGGGGAGGGCGCAGCGGGCTGTCCAGTACGGGGCCGGGACAGAACAGGCCGGTCCCGGGGACCAGGACGGCGGCGCCTGGCAGGCAGAGGGGCGTCTGGTGCGGGATCAGCACCGCCCATTGCGACAGGCTGCTGGTGTCGAGGTGCCCATGCGAGGTCGGTGCGTCCAGCCCGTCCTCCATGTGCAGGTCACCATCGGTGTGGTGGTGGTGACCCACCGCTTCGGCATGCACCCAGACGTGCTCGATGGCCCCGGACGGCCTTCCAGGATCGGAAGGCAGCAGCGGGACGAGCAACTGTTGCCATAGCAGGCACACCAGCAGGAGGATCCGGATACCGAGGCGCATCGGGGGCGGATTCTAGCCACGAAGTGCGCCCCAGATGGCCGACCGGCTGCTCAGCGCTCCACGGCGCCCAGGTCGATCTTGGTGCCCTTGACCGTGCGGGCCACCGGGGTGAGGCTCGATCCGAGCTGGTGGTTCACCCCGTACGCAGCGGCTGCGGCTGGAGCGGCCTGACCGGCATCGACGATGGCGCTGCCCGCCAGCGGCGAGAACGTCGCGGCGTCGAAGGGCATGGCGCTGCCGGTGAGCAGGTTGGCAGCACCCTTGACCTGGCCCTTGAGCGTCTTCCACTGCGTGGTGTCGGTCCAGCCGGTGCGGATCCAGTTGACGCCGAGGTTCAGGATGCCGTCCGGGGTGTAGCTCGGCGACAGCGAGTCGTTCTCGGCCTGGCGCATGTTCAGCTCCGTCACCGTGCTGTCGAACCAGAACACGTTGTTCCAGGCCTCCACCGTCTCCGCGGTGGTCGAGATCTGGAAGATGCGCGCGCCGCTGCCGGTGCCGTGGACCGTGTTGTTGAAGAAGTACAGCGTGCCCTTGCGGAACAGCGACTCGCCCCAGTTGGCCCCCGCCGGCGCGCCGAAGTGGTCCCCGCCGTAGTGGAAGAAGCTGCCGTCGTCGCCGTTCTTCTTGATCTGGTTGCCGTAGACGAAGCTGGTGCGGTAGGCCGGGGTGGCCAGCGCGGTGACGGGGAAGTCCTCGGCTTCGACCATGTCGATGGCACGGGCGCCGCCTTCGATGCGGTTGTAGCGCACGACCATGCCTGCCGAGCGGTCCTTGGCCGAGTTGCCCAGCGAGCCGGCACGCAGCGGACCGTAGCGGTTGAACTCGATCACCATGCCGACGCTCTGCGTGTAGGTGGTGTGCATGTGGTCATCGCCGACGATGCCGTGGCCCCACATGTAGTTGCCGGCGATGCGGATGTCGCGGGTCTGCGCGAAGAGGCCCTCGTCGTTGGACTTGGTGAAGATCCCCATCTGGCAGTCGCTGATCTCGTTGTCGGCGATCAGGATGTTGTGGCCGCGGTCCACCCAGATGCAGGCGCCGAAGGGGTCGTAGGTCTTGGTGGCGCCGGCTGCATTCTTGAAGGTGTAGCTGGGATGGCCGGCGCGGATGTTCAGCCCGTCGATCGAGATCCAGCTCGGGTAATCCGTGTAGGTGCCGCTCGCGTTCGCCTTGATGGCGATGATGGTGCGGCCCTGGTGGATGTCGCGCGTTTCGGTCGTGTTGCCATAGGCGGTACCCAGCGCGGCGCGGGTGGTGGCGCCGTTGCCTTCGATGATCGGACGTTCGTTGTTCGGGCCGCGCACGCCACAGATCCGCACCGGCGCCGCTTCCGTGCCGGAGGCGGCCACCATGAACTTGCCCTTGTACGGGGTGGCCGTGTAGAAGATGCGCACCGTGTCACCGGCCTTCAGCGCTTCCCACGGCACCGTGTCGAGCGAGGTGTAGGCCTTGCCGGGGCCGACCTGGTAGTCGACGCCCTTGCCTGAGGCGACACAGGCCGTCAGCGCCAGACCCTCGACCGGCGGGGCCGGTGTCGGGGCGGCCACGGGCGCTGGGCTGGGCGCTGCAACAGGGCTGGGGGCGGGTGCGGGCGATGCCACCGGGGTGGGGCTGGGCGATGCC
Organism: Sphaerotilus montanus; assembly: GCF_013410775.1. Lineage (NCBI taxonomy): Bacteria > Pseudomonadati > Pseudomonadota > Betaproteobacteria > Burkholderiales > Sphaerotilaceae > Sphaerotilus > Sphaerotilus montanus. Next base: position 3,466,457 of record NZ_JACCFH010000001.1, read on the forward strand.
ACCGGAGTGGGCGACGCCACCGGCGCTGGGCTGGGCGATGCCACAGGGGAGGGGGTCGGAGCGGGGGTGGGTGCTCCGCTCACACTGAGCACGGTGCCTGACTCCCCCCCGCCGCAGGCCGTGAGTCCACCGGCCAGCGTCAGGCAGGTTGCCATCCACAAGGTGCGTACGTGCGCTGTTCTGATCTGGTCCATCGGGTCCTTCTTCTGGGTTGCTGCAGGGATGGCAGCGAAGATAGGCGGGCGGCTCGGCGGCACCAGTAAGCAATTTTCTTTACTGTAACGGCCAGAGTGACGCAACAAAGATTCGCTTTTTGATCTGTTTTTGTAATTTTTCCACTTATTCGCGGGACAGAAAAAATCGGCTTTCCGGTCTGGATCGTGTGTTGTTTCACGCAGACCGGGGCCGGTGTGGCGCAGGCTGCAAGCGCCGGTCACAAGGCGTAGCCGGTGATCCGGTGGGGCATCCGCTCCGGATCGCCGCATCTCCACACCTCCCGTTGCAGACGAAGGGTGTTTGCATCGTCTGCAGCGCCTCGCGCGAGGCGCTGCAGACCCGCTCAGCGTTCGACCGCGCCCAGATCGCTGGCGGTGCCGTTGACGCGGCGCGCGACCGGACGGCGCAGGGCGTCCAGCTGGTAGGCCAGCGGATGTGCGTAGACCACTGCGGGCTGCGCCGCGGCACGATCGGTCAGTGCCGAGCCGCTCACGGGCTGCATCGACGCCGCGTCGAACGGCAGGCTGGTGCCCGTGACCAGCCATTGCGTGCCGCTGACCGAACCGCCCACGGTGTGCCACGGGTCGCTGTCCTGCCAGCCCGTGCTGATCCAGTTCACGCCCAGGTTCAGCACGCCACCGCCCACCCAGGGCGCCGCCACTTCCTGGTTCATGCGCAGATTGCGCTGCACCACGGTCGGGGCGAAGTGGATGGCGTTGTTCCAGGCTTCGACCGTCTCCTGCGTGGTCGAGATCTGGAACACCCAGGCCTGCGTGCCCTTGAGCAGCAGGGTGTTGTTCCAGAAATGCAGCGTGCCCTTGCGGAACAGCGGCTCGCCCCAGCCGGCCCCTGGTGCGCTGCCGAAGTGGTCGCCACCGTAGTGGATGACGCTGCCGGTGTCGCCGGTCTTGACGATCTGGTTGCCGTAGACATGGGTCGTGCGGTAGGCGGGCAGTGCCAGGGCGGTTCCGGGGAAGTCCTCGGCCTCGACCAGATCGATCGCGTGGGCGCCTTCCTCGATCCGGTTGTAGCGGATGACCGTGCCGACCGAGCGGTCCTTGATCGCGTTGCCGGGCGAGCCGCTGCGCAGCGGGCCGTAGTCGTTGAACTCGACCACCGTGCCCACGCTCTGCAGGTAGGTGCTGTGCTCGTGCCAGTCGCCGACGATGCCATGGCCGGCGAAGCGGTTGCCGGCGATGCGCAGGTTGCGCGTCACCGCGAAGTCGCCGTCGTCGGTGGACTTGCTGAAGACGCCCATCTGGCAGTCGGTGATCTCGTTGTCGGCGATGGTGATGTGCTGGCCGCGGTCGATCCAGATGCAGGCGCCGAACGGCGCGTACGGGCGCTCCACGCCGGCCGCCGTGCGGTAGCGGTAGTCGGGGTGGCCGCGGGTGATCTTCAGCCCGTCGATCTGGATGTGGCGCGGGTAGGCGGTCCAGGCTTCGGTGGCCAGCGACTTGAGGACGATGACGGAGCGGTCCTGGTGGACGTGGCTGTAGACAAGGGTGTTGCTGTAGAGCGGGCCGAGGGCGGCGCGGGTGGTGGCGCCGCTGCCGTCGATCACCGGACGCTCGCCGTTCGGTCCGCGCACGCCGCAGACCCGGATCGGTGCGTCGGCGGTGCCCTGGCCGGCGATCAGGAACTTGCTGCGGTAGGGCGTGTCGCGGTGGAAGACGCGCACGGTGTCACCGGCCCGCAGCGACTCCCACGGCACGGCGTCGAGGCTGGTGTAGGGCTGGCCGGTGCCGACGCGGTAGTCGGTGCCGCGACCGGAGGGCACGCAGGCGGTCAGGCCGAGTGCCGCGGCGGGGGCCGTTGCCGTCCGCAGCACGATGACCGGGGCGGGTCGCTGGGTGATGGGAGGTCGCGTGACCGTGGCCGTGCCGCGCATGCCCTGTGCCGGACTGGCGGTGGCCGCCAGCATCAAGGCGCCTGCACTGGCGAGACTGCACTGCAAGCGGACCGAAGTCCGGTTGGTGGGGATAAAACGCATGGGACAACCTCCTGAGCCGGGTGTGATCCACCCGATCCGGACGTGCGTCAGACAGCGACGCACTGGCCCGGATCACGGCCCGTGAGGTGTTGGCAAGCGTTGGTCCCCTTGTTTGCGGGGGGTGTTTCTGGCCTGAATTCACGGGTCGCTGGATCGACGACCAGTGGATTCGATTTGCCAATTTGCTAAAGCCCGAACAAGTCGGTGCGAACCGCTCATTTCAGCTCGAAGGCGCCGAGGTCCGGTCCACGCCCGGCGACCGGCCGTTTCACGATGCCGGCCGGCTCGGCGAACTGGTAGCCCACGGGCGGCAGGTCAGCGGGGCTGTCCGCCAGGTCCGTGCCGGCGGCTCCCGGGCGGGGGCGCAGGTCCGGGCCGAGTCCCGCGGCGGGCTGGCTCGGCAGCTTGCCCTTGACGGCGACCTTGACCGAGGAGGTCGGCGCCGCTTCGGCCCAGTCGCGGCTGATCCAGTTGCTGCCGTTGAACTCGATGGTGCCGGCTTCGTGGCCGATGCGCATCTGCGTCGTGCCCTGGTTGATGAACAGGTTGGACCGGGCATCGACCTTCTGCTGCGCGGTCGGCATGTCGAACAGCGCCATGTACCAGGCCTGCGCCTGGGTGCTGTTGTGCAGCACGGTGTTGTTGTAGAAGTGGAGCGTGCCCTGGCGGAAGTAGCGTTCGTCGTTGTCGCCGCCCCAGTGGATCAGCTTGACCGAGGCGTGGCCGGGGTTGCGGAAGTCGTTGACGATCAGGTTGCCGTAGACCCAGGCCTGCGGGTAGAGCGGGTCCTTCAGGATCTGTTTCACCCCGCCTTCGATCTCCACCAGGTCGATGGCACGGGCCGCCGCGACGATGTGGTTGAAGCGCACGACGGTGGCGCTGGAGCGGTCCTTCATCGACGAGCCCTTGGCGCCGGGGACGAGCTGGCCGATGTAGTTGCCCTCGTAGAGCGCGCGGGCGGTCTGCACATAGAGGTTGTGCTCGAACCAGCTGCCGACGTTGCCGTTGTCCCAGATGCGGTTGTGGCGGATGAAGACGTTGCGGCTGGCCTCGTCCTCGGACTTGCTGTTGACGAAGATGCCGTTGCCGTTGCGGGTGATCTCGCAGTTCTCGACCGCCAGGTCTTCCACGACGATGGCGTAGATGCCCGCCGCGCCGCCGGAGAAGGTGCCGGTGCTGCCGTCCTGCGCGGTGTAGCGGTGGTCCTTGTGGGCGCCGGTGATCTTGAGATTCTCGATGCGGATGTGTTTCGGCCGGCTGCCCCAGGCCTGGTCGCGCGACTTGTAGATGAAGATCAGGCCGAGGGATTCGCTGTACTGCTTGCTGAAGAAGCCCGCGGCGGCGGCGTCGCGGGCGGTGACGGCGTTCTGGCCGCTGAGGACCGGGCGGTTGCACTTCGCGTCGGTCACGCCGTGAATCACCACGGGCGCGTCGGCCGTGCCCTGGGCGCGGAGGCCGATCTTGGTGCGGTAGGGCTCGGTGCGGTGGTAGATGTTGACCACGTCCCCGGCACGCAGCGACAGCCACGGCACGTCGGTCAGTTCGGTGAGGGTCTGGCCCGGCCCGACGTGGTAGGTGGTCCCGGAGCCGGTCAGCGGCTTCGAGCAGCCATCGGCGCTGACCGGCTCGCGCGGTGCGGGGGGCCAGGCGGTGTCGGCAGCGGGCGGCGGGGCGTCGCCAGGCTTGCCGGGGCTGGCCGCGGTGTCGGGCGCCGGGGCCGCCAGATCCCCGAGGAACTGGCCGGATTCGCTGCTCGGGCCACCGGTGGTCTGCACGCCGCTGTTCGACGAGGGAACGATCACGCGCTGGGCGTGGCCCGGCAGTGTCAGCAGCGACAGGCTGGCGGACAAGCCCAGTGCAAGCACCCGGGGCAGGGCGTTCGGGCGGAAAGAGGTCGGACGGCTTGGGGACATGGGTGTGGACTCCTGGGCAGGCGGCGCTGCCGAACGGTGGCAGTCTCTCAAACGGAAGGTGGCTGCGCTAGCATGCGCGCCATTCCAGACAGCCCGATTCTCGCCATGAGACTGATGCACATTGTTGATTCGCTTGAATTCGGAGGCCTCGAACGGGTGACCACCGACCTGGCGATCGAGCAGAAACGCCGAGGCGACACGGTCTGCGTGTTCAGCCTGCTGCACACCGAGGGCCTGAAGCCCGAACTCGAGGCCGCCGGCATCGAGGTGATCGTCGGCGGCAAGCGCGACGGGCTGGACCTGCCACTGATCGGCCGCCTGCGCCGCGCGATTGCCGAGCGCGGCATCGAGGTGGTCCATGCCCACAACTTCGTGCCGAACTACCACGCCGCCGCCGCGCTCTGGGGCCGCTGGCGCCGCCCGACGCTGGTCTGCAGCCTGCACGACATGGGCTTCCGGCTCGACCGCGAGCCGCGGCTCAAGCGCTTCTTCACCTGGGCGATCGGCCGCACGCAGGGCTATGCGATGGTCGGCTCGCAGGTCCACGGCCGCTACGTCGGCAGCGGCATGGTGGCCGCCGAGCGGGCGACGACCGTGCTCAACGGCATCCCGGTCGACCGCTTCCGCTGGACGTCCGAGCGCCGCCGGATCGCGCGCGAACGCCTGGGCGTGCCGCAGGACGCGCTGCTGATCGGCGCGGTCGGGCGGCAGGTGGCGCTGAAGAACCACGCGCTGCTGATCGCGCTGATGCCGGCGTTGCTGGCGCGGCATCCTTCGCTGCGGCTGGCACTGGTCGGCAGCGGGCCGCTCGAAGCCGATCTGCGTGCACAGGCCGAAGCGGCTGGCGTCGGCGACCGCGTGATCCTGACCGGCCAGCGCCGCGACGTCGCCGACCTGACCCCCGGCTTCGACATCTTCGCGATGCCCTCGCTGACGGAAGGCCTGTCGATCGCGCTGCTGGAGGCCTGCGCGACGCGGCTGGCCATCGTCGCGACGGCGGTGGGCGGCAATCCGGAGCTGGTGCGCGACGGCGAGAGCGGCCTGCTCGTGCCGCCCGGCGAAGGCCCGCCGCTGCTGCAGGCGCTCGACCGGCTGCTGGCCGATGCGCCGATGCGCGAGCGGCTGGGCCAGAACGCCTGCGACTGGGTGCGGCAGCATGGCTCGCTCGACACCCTGTACACGTCGTTCCGGACGTTCTACGAAACGGCGCAGCGGCGCTGACCTGGATGATCTGGATCAAATCGGGGCAATCTCCCGTGCAAGTCGGGGCCAGTGTGGGGGTGGTTGCAAGCGTATTGAAAACGATTCTTGTTTAGAATTTGTGCATGACACACGCCCCCATCCTCCTGTCCCTGCGCGATCTGCCTCTGCGGGTCAGCGCCTGCATCGCGGCCGTGGTGCCGCGTTCGGCCGATGACCGCATCGCCCAGCGCCTGGAAGAGCTGGGCTTCGTGCCGGGCGAGCGGGTGCGCGTCATCGCCCACGGGCCGCTGGGGGCGGAGCCGATCGCGGTGCAGCTCGGCTTCACCCGGTTCGCGCTGCGGCGGGCCGAGGCCGAGCGGGTGATGCTCAGTGCCGCGTCGATCGAGCCGCCCGCCACCGCTCCGGACCATTCATGAGCGCCGCAGCCGCTGCAGGCCATCCCACCGCCCACCTGGCGCTGGTCGGCAATCCCAACTGCGGCAAGACGGCGCTGTTCAACCGCCTGACCGGCAGCCGGCAGAAGGTCGCCAACTACACCGGCGTCACCGTCGAGCGCAAGGAGGGCCGCTTCACCGGACCGTCCGGCCAGCATTTCCGCATCCTCGACCTGCCCGGCGCCTACAGCCTGCAGCCCAAGAGCCCGGACGAGGCCGTGACGCGCGCCGTGTGTCTGGGCGAACTGGCCAGCGAGCCGCTGCCGGACGTGCTGATCGCCGTCGTCTCGGCCACCAACCTGCGGCTGCACCTGCGTTTCGCGCTGGAGGTGCGCGCGCTCGGGCGGCCGATGGTGCTGGTGCTCAACATGATGGACGAGGCCCGCCGCCTCGGCATGCAGATCGACCGCGAGGCCCTGGCGCGGGAGCTGGGCGTGCCCGTGGTCGAGGCCATCGCCGTCCAGCACGATGGCGCGCAGGCGCTGGTCGAGCTGCTGGACCGGGGCGTGCCGCCAGCCCCGACCGTGGCCACCCCTGTCGATCTGCACGCCGAAACCGCGCGCCTGCTCGCCCGGACTGTCACCTTCAGCGACACGGTGAGCCTGCGCGACGAGCGGCTGGACGCCGTGCTGCTGCACCCGGTCTGGGGGCCGCTGGTGCTGACGGCGGTGCTGTTCCTGATGTTCCAGGCGGTGTTCTCGTGGGCGGGGCCGCTGATGGAGGGCATCAAGGCCGGCATGGAGTGGCTGACCGGGCTGGTCAACGGCGTGATGCCCGAAGGCCCGTTGCGCGGTCTGCTGACCGATGGCGTGATCGCCGGGGCGGGGGGCGTGCTGGTGTTCCTGCCGCAGATCCTGATCCTGTTCCTCTTCATCCTGGCGCTCGAAGAATCGGGCTACCTGCCGCGGGCGGCCTTCCTGCTCGACCGGGTGATGGTCGGCGCGGGGCTGTCGGGGCGTTCGTTCATCCCGCTGCTGTCGAGCTTCGCCTGTGCGGTGCCGGGCATCATGGCCACGCGCAGCATCCAGCACCCGCGCGACCGCCTGGTCACCATCCTGGTCGCGCCGCTGATGACCTGCTCGGCGCGGCTGCCGGTCTATGCGCTGCTGATCGGTGCCTTCATCCCGGACACGACCGTGGGCGGGGTGTTCAACCTGCAGGGGCTGGTGCTGTTCACGCTGTACGTCGCGGGCATCGTCAGCGCGGTCGCCGTGTCGATGGTGCTCAAGCGCTGGTTCTCGGTCTCTGGTCAAGGCGACACCGAACAGCCACTGCTGCTGGAGCTGCCGGCGTATCGGCTGCCGAATCCGCGCGACCTGGCGATCGGCCTGCTGGAGCGGGCGCGCATCTTCGTGCGCCGCGTCGGCACGATCATCCTGTCGCTGACCGTGCTGCTGTGGGGGCTGGGCAGCTTTCCCGCACCCCCGGAAGGCGCCACTGGCGCTGCAATCTCCTACAGCCTGGCCGGCACGATCGGTCATGCGCTGGAGTTCGTGTTCGCGCCGATCGGGTTCAACTGGCAGATCTGCATCGCGCTGGTGCCGGGCATGGCGGCGCGCGAGGTGGTCGTCGGGGCGCTGGCCACGGTGTACGCGCTGTCCGACACCAGCGACGCCGCCACCCAGCAGCTCGCCGGCCTGATCGGCGCGCAGTGGGGACTGCCGACGGCGCTGTCGCTGCTGGCCTGGTTCGTGTTCGCGCCACAGTGCATCTCGACGCTGGCCGTCATCCGCCGCGAGACCAACTCGGCGCGCACGATGTGGCTGTCGGCGGCCTACCTGACCACGCTGGCCTACGGCGCGGCCTTCCTGACCTTCCACATCGCCAAGGCACTGACATGACGACGACGCTCTACGCCGCCTTCGAAGCCACCGTGATCGCCGCGGCCTGCGGCTGGGCGCTGTGGCACACCGCCACGCGCGTGCTCAAGCTGAAGCTCGGGCGCCGCGCGGGGGCGTCCGCGTCTTCGTCTGCGGGTGGGTGCGGGAGCGGCTGCGGGGGATGCAGCGCTTCATCCGGGGCTGGCAACGCTTGCGGAAGCGGTGCCAGCCAACCGGAGCGGATCAGCGTGGTGGCTGCGCCTTCAACCAGGCGTAAGTCCGGCTGAGGCCTTCGGGGGTCGGCACGCGCTGGGTCCAGCCGATGCGCTTGAGGCCCTCGTTGCTGTAGCGGATCGGCGTGTACATCGACTGGACGACGTAAGGCGTGAAGACCGCGGGCATCTGGCCCTTGGACGCCTTGTTGTACGCCACCAGCTTCTTCGACAGCCACAGGAACAGCCCGAACGACAGCGGGATGACGCGCATCTTCTGCACGTTCTTCAGGTAGCCATCAAGGTACTGGCGGCAAGTCGGGATGTTGTCGTCGGTGACGGCAAACGCACTGCCGCTCGGCGCATGGACCGCCGCCCGCGCCACCGCATCGGCGCAGTTCTCGACATAGGTCAGCGGCAGCAGCGCGCCGTTGCCCAGGCTCGCGAACAGCCCCATCGCCTTCAGCCCGACCCGCGGCGACAGCGCGCCACCGCCCGGTCCGTAGATCACGCCGGGGCGCAGGATCACGGTCTCGAAGCCGTACTGCGCCGCGAACTCCATGAACATGTGTTCCTGGCGTGTCTTGGCGTAGCCGTAGGGGCCCTTGTCCACGCCGACCGGCTCGATCGGGGTGTCCTCGCCCAGCGTGTCGCCTGGCTTCATCCCGTCGGTCTTGTAGACGGCGAACGAGCTGATCAGCGTGATGCGCTGGATGCCGGTCTTGCCACACGCCTCGAAGACGTTGCGGCTGCCCATGACGGTGTTGGCGAACATGTCGGCCGCCGCGCCCTTCATTCCGGCCGCCGCATGGATCACGCAGTCCACGCCCTGCAGCATCGCGTCGAAGGAGCCGCGTGCGAGCAGGTTGGCCGCGGCGGTCTCGATCTGCGCCTGCGGGAACTCCTTGACCAGCGACTCGATGAAGCCGGCCGGAGCCTTGTTGCGGAAGTGCAGCCGCAGGTCGAACTGACCCTGCATCAGGAGGCTGCGCGCGATCTGCTTGCCGAGGAAACCGCCGGCGCCGGTGACGAGGATCTTCATGCTGCGACCTCCTTGGCGGTGCCGTTGCCGTTCTGTTGTGCCATGCAGGCGTCCACGCCCTCGACGATCTGGTCGATCACGCGGCACACGCGCAGGATCTGCTCGGGCGGGATCGGGTCCGGTCCCTTGCCTTCGACGGCGTCGTAGAAGCGGTCCAGCAGCACGCGCATGCACTGGAAGTAGTGAAATTCGTACTTGCGGAAGCGCGTGATGTTGCGGCGCCCATTGCCCGCGAGCTGCCTGGCCTGGGTCCACGCCATGAACTGGCGGCCCAGCGCGCTCGGCGCCGACCAGCGCGAGGCCTGGATCAGCGTGCGCGCGGTGTAGTCGAGTTCGACCGAATCGTTCGTGCCGACCACCTTCAGCGTGTGTGGCACAGGGCGGCCGTGGGCGCTGACGTTGCCGCTGACGGTGACGCCGCCGCTGCGCAGGATGAAGCGCAGCTCGTCCGGCATCGCGTCCACGATGGCCGAGCCGGTCGGGCCGCGGCGGCGGAAGGCCAGCACGCGGGTGTCGATCTCGTCGCCGAGGAAGGGGATGACCTTGGCCAGCACGTGGTCGAGCACGTTGTGGAACAGCTTGCCCGGCAGGCGGTGCACCCAGTGGCCCGGGTCGGTCATCACCGCCAGGCCGTAGTCGCCGGCGAGGTTGTAGCCGTAGTTGGTGTCGAGGTGGACGATCTCGCCGAGCGTCCCCTTCTTCACCAGTTCCTCCAGCTCCAGCCCCGGCGTCTCGTAGTTGTAGAGGTAGTTGACCCCCGCCTTGCGTCCGGCCTGCTGCGCCAGCGCCAGGATCTCGCGCGTCTGCGCCGCGGTCAGCGCGAACGGTTTTTCCATGAACACGTGGCAGCCGGCGGCAAACGCCATCTTTGCCAGGAACAGGTGCGAGTCCGGCGGCGTGGCGATGTGGACGACGTCCAGCCGCTCCTTGGCGAACATCTCCGCCGCGTCGTCGTAACGGCCGGGGATCTTCAGCCGCACGGCCAGCTGTTCGGCCATCAGCGGTTCGCGGTCGCACACGGCGACCACCTCGCCGCGCCCGATGGCGCGGATCTGTTCGACGTGGCCGTCGGCAATCTTGCCGCAGCCTATGATTCCTACCCTCAACACGGCATGCACTCCCGGTGGTTCTTCAATTTGTCGCAATTCGTCAGATTCAGCGGCTCGTGCGGCCCCAGCTGCCGCTGGCCCGCCCGGTCGAAAAGCGCCAGGACGCCACCAGGAACGCCCAGTTCAGCGCAAACAGGAAGGCCGCCAGCTTGACCAGCGTCGGCAGCTTCACGCCGCGGCTCGTCAGTCGCCAGCCCGCCCAGGCCAGCACGTAGCTCGTTGCCTGCGCCAGCGCGTAGACCGCCCAGCCCGCCGACTGCTGCTGCACCGCCAGCACGACCGAGGCGGCCAGGGCCAGCAGCAGCAGGTGCGGCGCGGTCCAGCGCAGCACCTTGTGCGAGACATAGGCGAAGGCGGTGGCCAGCGAGGTGCGTGTCAGGTACTGCGGGTGGCGGGCGAGCGCCTGGAAGTTGCCGATGCCGATCCGGATGCGGCGCTTGACCTCTTCGCCGATCTGCTCGGGGGTGTCTTCCTCGGCCCAGGCTTTGGGTTCGTAGACGAGGCGGTGCCCGGCGGCCGACACGTTCATCGCGACGCAGAAGTCGTCGCAGATCGTGTCCGGGCGCAGCGGCTGCCACAAGGTGCGGCGGATGGCGTAGATCGCACCGTTCGCGCCCAGCAGCGCGCCGATGCGGGCCTCGAAGAACTTCAGGAACTGCTCGATGCGCCAGTACAGGCTGTCCTGGTTGTCGCCGCTGGCGTTGCCCAGCAGGCGCAGCTCCCCGGTGACGCCACCGACCTTCGGGTCCTGGAAACGCGCCACCAGCCGCTTCAGCGCGCTGCGTTCGAAGTAGGTGTTGGCGTCCGAGAACACGACGATCGGCTCGACCGTGCGCGACACCAGGTCGTTGAGCACGCTGGCCTTGCCGCGGTTGACCTCGAAGGGCAGGGCGACGACGCGCGGCTCGTCCTTGAACTGCGCCATCAGTTCGGCCGTGCGGTCGCGGCTGCCGTCGGAGCCGATGTAGGCGCGCAACTTGTCGGCCGGGTAGTCGAGTGCCAGCAGGTTCTCGATGCGCGAGACGATGTGCGTCTCTTCGTTGTACGCCGAGATCACCACGGCCACCGGCGGCCAGTCGGGTTCGGCCTCGGTGTGGCCGGCGTCGATGCGGCGGTCGCGCTTGCGAAAGACGAAGCCGACATCGCGCAGCCCCTGGGCCACCGATCCGACGACGAACAGCACCACCGGGTAGAGCGCGTAGGAGTAGAGGACCGCGACGACACCCCCGATGGCGACGACGGCCAGCAGCGTGTGCAGCACCGGCTCAGCCCTTCGCCGCTGCGTTCGTGGTGTCCCGGTAGCCCGGACGCGGGATCACCAGATCGCGGTACTGTCCCGGCTCGCCCGGCAGGTTCTGCTCGGCGGCCTTGACGATGTTATACATCTCGCGGGCGCTGACGTAGTGCAGCTTCCAGTCCTTGCCGTCGTTGTACCTGGCGTGCAGGTGCTCGTAGCACTGGCGCATCGGCTCGCCCAGCAGCGTGTCCATGTCGCGCTCTTGCGTGCCGTGGGTGTGGATCTTGACGAAGATCCATTCCGGCTTGCCTTCGACGTGGATGCCGGTCTCGATCCAGGTGTCCACCCGGTCCGGTGTCGGCGGGCAACTGGTGCGGATGTCCGAGTTCTCGATGCGCGGGATGATGCCGAACTTGCGGTCGGTCCACTTGAAGCCGAGCGGGCCCTGGATCAGCATCAGGTCGCCCGACGCCTGGCCGCCGACCTTCACGCGCACGCCGGTGTCGTGCGACTTGCAGGCGTGCGGGTCGTCCTTGGCGTAGTAGATCTTGTTGATGGTCGAGGTCTGGCACGGGTCCGGCGAGGCCGGGAAGGTGTAGTCGACGTAGCAGCCTTCTTCGCGCAGCACGATCAGCTCGTTGTTGACGCCGCAGCCATAGCCATCCGGGTGCGAGTTGTCGAGCGCCCAGTTGCCGTGGATGAAGGCCCAGCGTGGCTGCTTCGTGACCGGGTCGACCGGCAGCGCGTCGTGGCGATCGACCAGCAGTTGTGTGAAGCGGCGCAGCTTCTCGCGCAGGCCCGCCTCGGTGTCCTTGTCGTGGTGCAGGTGGATCTCGATCTCGCCCAGCCCCATGCGGCAGATCTCGACCAGCGGGTCGAGGTGCTCGGGGCGGTACTCTTCTTCAGGGTAGAAGAAGCTGTGGATCGGTCCGCGGCCGTCCGCGTCCTTGAACGGGGCGCACAGGGCGGGGTACTCCTGGCGCCAGCGGGCCACGCGCTTGCATTCGGTGGCGTAGTCCGGCTGCTTCCACATCGGCTCGTAATGGTCGACGAAGCAGAACATCACGTGCTTCGTCACCCCGGCCGGGGCGGGGGCGCGCCAGTCCTGCTTCAGGTAACTGGCCAGCCAGGTCTGGATATTGCGCTGGCGGATGAACAGCGCCACGACGCCAGCGGTGGCCGCAAGCAGCACGAGAAGGACAAGCACGACACTCATCGGAGCCTTTTGGTATTGTGGAAGTCAGCCAGCACTCTGGCCAGTCCGTGGGTTGCAACCCGGGCGCCCAGTGCCAGAACCGGAACCGGACTGCCCGAAAAAAACGGACCGGCCGAACTCTAGCATCGCCTGCGGGCCCGTAAAGATCCTCACGGGCTCAAGCTCATCCGCCGTTGCCGAGGTAGTGGGAAACTACAAAGGCTTTAACTGCAAAAAGTGTGAAAGCCATCATCAGGAATGTACTTTTTACCCACTTGATGTTGTGCACGCGCTGATAAGCGGGTGAATCCCGGTCGGTCATGCCAGGTGATTGCGAGGCGCAATACCAGGCAGAAACGCACAGTGCCAGCAGAAAGTACAGCACCGGCTGGTAGGTGCGTGACAGGAACCATGCGCAGACCAGAAATCCGACCAGTGAATTGCGCAGCAATGCCACCATCTGGCGGCTCGGATTGCGGCTTGGCATGCAGTCGATGACGGTGGACAAGCTCTTGTAGGTCAGCACGATCATGGCGATCCACAGGAAATAACCCACGAGTCCCAATTCTGCAAAACAGAGAACGAAGGAATTGTGGGCTGTCAGATGGTGGTGGTCGGTGAAATTGCCGTATCCGGCGCCGAATATGGGGCGCCATTTCAGCAGTTCGAGTCCCACGGACCAGGCCTCGATGCGCTCGCCCGCCGACTGCTCCTTGGACGAGAAGCCGCGCCCGCCGACTGCGCTGAGCGCGATGAAACCGGTGCCGCCGAGCGCCATCAGCACCGTGGTGCGGGTCGTGCCCAGCCAGTCCCGCACGACGAAGAACAGCAGCGAGGCGGCTCCCAGCAACGCACCGCGCGACTGGCTGAGGAAGATGGCGTAGCCCATGACAGCGCCCGGCGCGAGCACGAAGAGCAGATTGCGCAGGTGCTTGCCGGCCTGCCAGGCGGCCCACAGCAATGGCAGGCACATCACCAGCACCTGCGAGAAGTCGTTCGGGTCGCTCAGGAAACCCTGCCCGCGCACCCGCCAGAGGTACCAGCCCGTGGTGTCCTGGGCAGGAATTTCCGATGCGGCGGAGGGCGGCGCACGGCTCGGGTCATCGTCCTCGTGGCTCGGTGCGGTCTGGCGCAGCACCAGTTGCGAGGCGTACTGGCCGGTGTGGAAGGCCTGGATGCCGAAGCCGGCCGCGAACAGCATGGACAGCACCACCGCAGCACAGGTCTTCTTCAGGCGTTCCAGCGTGGTCACGTTCAGCGCCACCAGCACGAACAGCATCGACGAGGTGCTGAAATCGTTCATCGCGGTGACCGCGCCACCCGCCCAGCCGTTGAACAGCAGCGACAAGCCCAGCGTGGCCATGAAGGCGAACAGCAGCTTGAAGTCGATGGCCCGGGCGGCCACCTGCTTGCGCACCATCGCGCGGCTGGCCGCCAGCACAAAACCGAGCGTCCAGAGCACCAGCATCGGCCGGAATTCCGCAATTTCGGGCACGAACAATTCGATCGGCCGGAAAAAGCTCAGGAACACATACAGCAGGAATACCGCGAAGCTCATTGTCGATGACCGATGTTCTGGCGCAAAGGCTCGATCGTACCGGCTTCTGCATGCAATCCGCGTGACGAACACCCCGGCAGACAGGGGAGTCGCCTTAATCTGGAATTACTTGGTACCGCGGGCTGTTGCACAAACATCGACGCCGTGTCGTTCGGCACTGCGTGCCGGGGTGTGGCCCGCGTACCATCACGGCCGCGTGAATACGGAAAACCAACCCCCCTCCATGAACAAGCCTGCTGTCCTCCCTCCCTTGCGCCGTGTGCTGTACCACCACCGTACCCAGGGCAAGGCCGTCGAAGGCGTCCACATCCGCGGCATCACCGACGCGTTGCGCGCCGAAGGGGTGACGGTCGACATCATCTCGCTGCCGGGTGCCGACCCGTATGCGAGCCCCAAGGCGCTGAGCCCGACCAAGCAGGCGCGTCCGTGGATGAAATGGGTCACCAGCCTGCCGGAGCCGCTGTTCGAGCTGGTCGAGCTGGCCTACAACGCGGTGTCCGGCTGGCGCATCCGCGAGTACCTGAGCGCCCACAAGGACGTGGACCTGATCTACGAGCGCTACTCCCTGTACATGTTCGTTGCCGTGGTGATCGGCCGGGCGCGCAAGATCCCGGTGATCCTGGAGGTCAACGACTCGGCCACTGTCTACCGCGTGCGCCCGCTGTTCTTCCTGAAGCTGGCGACGATGATCGAGCGCTGGGTGTTCCGGCGTGCCAACGGACTGGTGTTCGTCTCCGGAGCCTTCCGGGACCGCGTGACCAAGGCGCACGGCCACATCGCGCCGTCGCTGGTCTCGCACAACGCGGCCAACATCGACAAGTTCAGCTTCACGCCCGAGCAGCGCGCCCAGACCCGCGTCAAGTGGGGGCTGAAGGACGGCGAAGTGGTGTGCGGCTACCTGGGCGCCTTCGTGCCGTGGCACGCGATCGACCAGTTCGTCTACAAGATCGCCGACCGCCTGAAGGCCAACCCGCACCTGAAGCTGTTGCTGGTCGGGGACGGCGCGACCTTCCCGACCGTGCAGGAGTTCGTGACGAAGAACGGCCTGGAGCAGCAGGTGATCCTGACCGGCCGCGTCTCGCACGACGAGGTGCCGGGCCTGCTGGCGGCGATGGACATGGCGGTGCTGCCGAGTGCGGGTGACTACACCTCGCCGGTCAAGCTGTTCGAGTTCATGGCCTGCGGCATCGCGCCGATCGCGCCGGACTTCATCCCGATCAAGGAAGTGGTCAAGGAAAACGAGACGGGCTGGCTGTTCAAGGCCGGTGACCTGGAGAGCGCGGTCGGCATGGTCCTGCAGCGCAGCCGTGACCTGCCCGCGCTGCAGAAGATCGGCCAGGCCGCGCGCGCCTACATCGCCCGCGAGCGCCAGTGGCGCAACAACATCCTGGCGCTGGTCGACTTCCGCACCCAGGTCAAGGACAACTGAGGCGCACCGGCGATGAAACTGCTGCTGTCCGACCTGCGTGCCAAGCAGGTGCTCTATGGCGATGGCGGCCCGCCCGTCTCGCTGCTCAAGGTCCTGCTGGCTGACGGCACGCTGGCCAATGCGCTCTACCGGCTGCAGGCCTGGCTGGCCCGCTGCGGGCTGGCACCGCTGGCGCTGCTGCCGCACATCCTGAACAAGTGGCTCAACGGCTGCGTGATCGGGGTGAAGGCGCAGTTCGGGCCCGGGTTCGTGCTGATCCATCCGGTGGGCGTGGTGATCAACTCCAGCGTGCGCGGCGGGCGCAACGTGTGGCTGGAGAGCGGGGTCGTCATCGGCGAGAACCGCGGTGCCTTTCCCCGGCTGGGCGACGACATCTTCGTCGGCTCGGGCGCGAAGATCATCGGTGGCGTGCAGGTGGGCGACGGGGCGCGGGTCGGGGCCAATGCCGTGGTCCTGCACGATGTGCCGCCTGGCCACACCGCGCTGGGCATCCCGGCCCGCAACCGCCCGCCGTCCCCGGTGTCCTCGAATGGCTGAAACCGTTCAGGCTGCACGCCCGGACCAGAGTTCCCCGGGCTGCATCAACGCATTCCCTAGTGCGCCGCCGCTGGTGTCGCGGTAGTCTAGGACCTGTCGATCGATGGTTTCACGGCCTTCGTGGTCGGCGCATCAGAGCATTTGCCCCCCGGTTACCGCAACCTGGGGGCATTTTTTTGTCCGGTTTGATCTGGCCCAGAAGGTGAAGGGGTGGGGGTTGATGCACCGCAATCGGTGCTGTCCCGGTCGGGAGTGTGATGGAGGCCTGATTCAACAAGGAGCCTTCCATGCACGCCTTACAAGATTTCCTGTCGACCGACTACGGGCTGATGAGTGCGGCGGGTCTGGCCTTCATGCTTGGCATGGGCGTATTTTTCCTGCGTTACTTCCTGCGGCACATCCGCGAGGACAGCGAGGCCGCCGAGCGTGCGGCACACCAGGGCCGTGCAGCCTGAACGCATGCGCTTGTGCATCAGAAGTCGGCCGGGTCGCTGAAGGCCAGTGCGGATCCGTCGAGAGGGTGCACGAACGCAAGGTGGCAGGCATGCAGCAGCAGCCGTGGGGATGCGCGTTGCCAGTGGGCCGGTGCGTACAGTTCATCGCCGACGATCGGATGCCCGATCGACTGCAGGTGGACCCGCAGCTGGTGCGAGCGTCCGGTGACGGGTTCGAGTTCGAGCCGCGCCGTGCCGTCCGATGGCTGGCGTGACAGGACCCGCCAGCGGGTGAGCGCAGGCTTGCCGAGCGCGTGGTCGACCATCTGGCGGGGTCGGTTCGGCCAGTCGCAGCGCAGCGGCAGCGAGATCTCGCCGCAGTCGCCGTCCGGCATGCCGGCGACGACCGCGACATAGCGCTTGGCCACACGCCGCTCGGCGAATGCCACGCTCAGGAGTCGCTGTGCCTGCGGACCGCGGGCCATCAGCAGCAGTCCGGACGTGGCCATGTCGAGCCGGTGCACGACCAGCGCGTCCGGCACGCGCCGTTGCACGCGTGCCGCCACGCAATCGGCGCGCTCCGGTCCCCGACCGGGCACGGACAGCAGGCCGGCCGGCTTGCGCACGACCACCAGGCCGTCGTCAAGGTGAAGGAGGTCGATGTCGGAGGGGTCGGCGCGGACAGGCGTGGTCATGGCCGGATTGTCGCGGCTTGTGTGCCCGTGTTCCTGCACATACACCCCGAAACCCGGGCAGACCCGGCCGGCCGGCAGAATCAGGCCCCTCTGAACTGCCGACCTCGCCTCTGCCATGACGATTCCTCCCGCTGTCGATCTGTCCACCTTGCTGGCGTCCCTGGCGCGGCCTTCGTCACTGATCGAGCTGGCCGTCCTGGCGGGCGTGCTGCTGGCGAGCTGGCTGCTGGTGTGGGGACTGCGCCGCAGCCTGCAGGATCCGCCGGACCACCGCTCGATCTGGTTCGGTGCCCATCTGGTCGATGGAGTGCTGTTTCCAGTGCTGGCGCTGGCGCTGGCGTATGTGGCGCGCCGTGTGCTGCTGGATCTCGGGCAGCCGCTGGCCGTGTTCCGGCTCGCCATTCCGGTGCTGCTGTCGCTGGTGGCGATCCGGCTGAGCGTGCGGGTGCTGCGGCTGGCGTTCCCGGCGTCGGCGCTGGTGCGCGCGGTGGAGCGCACGATCTCGTGGTTCGCCTGGCTGGGCATGGTGCTCTGGGTGACCGGGCTGCTGCCTGCCGTGCTCGACGAGATGGATGACATCCAGTGGAAGATCGGTGCACACCCGATCACCTTGCGCAACGTGATCGAGGGCACGCTGTCGGCGGGCTTCGTGCTGGTGGTGGCGCTGTGGATCTCGGCGGCGCTGGAGGCGCGGCTGCTGGCGGGGGCGGTCGGGGCCCAGCTGTCGCTGCGCAAGGTGGCGGCCAATGTGCTGCGCGCCGCGCTGTTGTCCATCGGGCTGCTGATGGCGCTGTCGGGCGTGGGCATCGATCTGACGGCGCTCTCGGTGCTGGGCGGTGCGCTCGGCGTGGGCATCGGCCTGGGCCTGCAGAAGCTCGCGGCCAACTACGTCAGCGGCTTCGTGATCCTGGCCGAGCGGGCGCTGCGCATCGGCGACATGGTGAAGGTCGCCGATTTCGAGGGCGTGATCACCGACATCACCACGCGCTACACGGTGATCCGCGCCCCGTCCGGGCGCGAGGCCATCGTGCCCAACGAGATCCTCGTCACCACGGCCGTGCAGACGATGTCGCTGGCCGATCGGAACGTGCTCCTCAGCACGGTGGTCGGGGTGGACTATGCGACCGATGTCGCGGCGCTGCGGCAGCGGCTGATCGAGGCGATTGCCGCCGTGCCACGTGTTCTGCAGGAGCCCGGTCCGGCGGCGCAGCTGACGGGTTTCGGCGCCGATGCGCTGGAGTTGTCACTGTATTTCTGGATCTCGGATCCCGAGAACGGCCAGGGCAATGTGCGCTCCGAAGTCAATCTGGCCATCCTCGACCTGCTGCGGCGCGAGGGGATCGGCATCCCGTATCCGCAGCGGGTCGTGCACCTGCCGGCCCAGCCCCCGGTGAACGCGTTCAAGGCGCCTTCAGCGGAATCTGCACCGTGAACCGGCTGCCCTGACCCGGGCTGGTGGTCACCGTCACCCGTCCGCCCAGCACCTGGGTGCAGAAGTGGTGGCACAGGTGCAGGCCGATGCCGGTGCCGCCGCGGCCGCGCCGGGTGGTGAAAAACGGGTCGAAGATGCGTGGCAGCACGTTGGCGTCGATGCCGCGCCCGTTGTCGATCACCGCGATCTCCAGGCAACCGCTGTGTGGATCGATCTGGCTGCGCACGCGGATTTCCGCAGGACAGGCGCGCGGTGGTGGCGAACCGAGATCCGATTCGAAGGCGTGCAGCTGGGCGTTGCCGACCAGGTTCTCGACCACCTGTCCGAGCGGGCCGGGATAGCTGTCGAGCACGAGACCGGGGGCGGGTTCGATGTGCAGCGCGACGTCTGGTGCCATCTGGCGCGCGGCGAGCAGCCGCTGCACGTCGCTCAGCAGGTCGTCGAGCGCGAACACCCGGCGCTCGACGGCGCCCCGGTCCACCGCCAGCTGCTTGAACAGGCGGATGACCTGGCCGGCGCGGCCCAGGCTGTGGTCGACGATGTCGAGCCCGGCGCGCTGGTTGTTCAGCACGGTGCGCATCTGCTGCGGTGTCAGCGTGTCGGTCGCTGCGCTGCGCAGGGCGTCATCCAGCCGGCGCGACATGGTGGATGCAGTGACCTTGGCGCTGCCCAGCGGCGTGTTCAGTTCGTGGGCGACGCCGGCCACCAGCAGGCCCAGCGAGGCCAGCTTCTCGGCCTGCACCAGCTCGGTCTGCAACTGCTGGAGCCGCTGCAGCGAGGCCTCGGCCTCGGCCTTGGCGGCCGCCAGTGCGCGGTGGTTGCTCTGCAGGTCGGCCAGCAGCCGTTCGCGTTCGCGCTCGATCTGGCGCCGCCGGCCAATGGCCCAGACCGCCAGCACCAGCACCACCGCACTGGCGCCACCGCTCTGCCAGGCGCTCGTGCTGCGCAACTGTCCGACCGTCTCGGCCGGCACGTGGGCGATGAAATGCCAGGGCGTCGATGCCAGCCGGCCCGGCCCGGGCTCGGTGGGCAGGAAGTCCTGGAAGTGCCACATGCCCTCGGCGCCTTCGCGGCGCCCGCGTCCCTGTTCCTGCATCAGCTGCCACAGCCCGGGGTCGGTGAACGGCAGCCCGGGGGTGGGGGTCCCCGCCGCGACCAGGCGGCCATCGGGGCCGATGAGCTGGATGGGCTGGACCCCTGCGCTGTCGAGCGCCTGCAACTGGGTCAGCAGGCGGCGCAGATCCAGCGTCAGCACCACCATGCCGCGCTGCCGGCCGCGCCCGTCGTAGACCGGCGAGGCCGCATGCAACCGGATCCCGCCGTCACGGTCGTCGAGCGGCGTGAAGCGGGCCTCGGTGGGCAGCAGGTCGGAGAGCGACTGGAGCCAGGGGCCTGGTGCCATGCGCCGCAGCCGGGCGGGGTCGACCAGGGTGGCCATGCCGTCGCTGTTGTCGATGCGGCTGCGTTCACGGCCGGTCTCGTCGATCCAGGCGATGCGGGCATACGGGCGAGAGGCGCGGGCGAACGTCAGCAGCGCCGTGCCGGTGGCGGGCAGGTTGTCGGTGCTGACGGCGGTGGTCAGTGCCGGATTCTGGCCGAGCACCAGCGCATCCCGGGACAGGTTGGACAGCTCGCTGGTGGTGAGTGCCACGCTCTGCTCGATCAGCAGGCGTGCGCCGTTGCGCAAGGGGGTCAGCCGCAGGTCCAGCAGGCGCAGATAGCTCAGCGCCCCGGCCACGCACACGACCACCACCCAGGGCAGCAACCGCAGGACGAGCACCCTGAACTCGCGTTTCCATGCGGCCCGGGGCGGTGGGGGCGGCGTGTCGGGTTTCAATCGGCCGTGGCTGGCTGGACCGGAAGGTGGCCGTGCGCGTGCAGCCAGGCGGGCAGGGCCGAGACCGGCATCGGTGCGCCGATCAGCAGGCCCTGCGCGGCCAGACAGCCGCTGCGCATCAACCACAGGCGCTGGGCTTCGGTCTCGACGCCTTCGGCCAGCGACTTCAGGCCGAGCTGGCGCGACAGCGTGACGATCATGCCCGGCAGGGTTTCGTGGTCGGGCCGCTGGCCGATCTCGCCGAGGAAGGCCCGGTCGATCTTGATCCAGTCCAGATCGAAGCTGCGCAGGCGGGCCAGCGACGAGAACCCGGTGCCGAAGTCGTCCAGCGCCACCTCGAAGCCGATCTGGCGCAGGCGGGTGAGCTGCAGCGTGGCACCGTCCGGGTCGAGCATCACGGCGCTTTCCGTCACCTCCAGCTCGATCGCGTCGGGCGGCACGCCCGCATCGGCACACTGTTTGGCGATGTCCTGCGCCAGCGTGGGCGCGGAGAGCTGCAGCGCCGAGAGGTTGACCGCGATGCGCAGGTGGCCCAGCCCCAGCGCCTCCAGCACCCGCCAGGCGTGGCAGGACTGCTGCAGCACCTGCGTGAACAGGGCGGTGATGTGGCCGGAGGCCTCGGCCAGGGCGATGAAGGTGACCGGGGACACCTCCTGTCCGCGCCGGTCGGTCCAGCGTGCGAGGGCTTCGAACCCCTTCAGGGTGCCGTCGTTCAGCCAGACCTGCGGCTGCAGCGCGATGTGGATCTCGCCCGCACGCAGGGCCTCGTGCAGGGCCTGTCCCAGCCGGTAGTTGTCGCGCGCGGCGGCTTCCATGCCGGGGCGGTAGGCCACTTCCTGGCCGGAGCCGCGCCGCTTGGCGTCGTTGAGCAGGTAGCGGGCGGTGGACAGGGTCTCCTCGGGCGGGCCGTTGAACAGCGCCAGATCGACCCGCGCGCCGGTCAGGTGCAGCACGGCCGAGAAGTGACCGTCGCTCACCGTGATGCCCTCGCTGCGGTGGCGGTGCAGCGGCGTGTCGAGCCGGTCGCGCGGGCCGAGCAGGGCGAAGGTGTCGTTGTCCACCCGTGCGACCAGCACTTCCGGGCCAGCCTCGTCGCGCAGCCGCTGGGCGAGCGCCTGCAGCAGCCGGTTGGTGGTCTCGAAACCGAGCATCAGGTTCAGGTCGGAGAACTGGTCCACGTCCTCGAACTGCAGCACCATGGTCGACAGGCGCTCGCCCGCCGCATGCATCCTGCGCAGCAGGCCGTTGCGGTTGGGCAGTTCGGTCAGCGGGTCGTGGTAGGCCAGCCGGTCGAGCTTGGCGATCAGCTCCAGCCGGTGCATCTGGGCGCCGACATTGGCCACCAGCAGCTGCACCATCTCGGTCTCGTTGGTGCCGGGCGGCTGCTGGCGTGGCATCCACAGCGCGAACAGCGTGGCCAGATCGATCTGCCGGCCGGCGCCGGTGGACAGCGCCGATGACGGGTGCAGCGGGATCAGCAGGTCCAGCGCATGGGCCGCGGCGTCCTCGGGATCGGCCGCCGGTTCGGTGTGGCTGGTGAGGGTCTGCTCGATGCGCAGGACCTGGGCCGGGTCGTTCAGTTCGTCGAGCGGCCGGCCCTGCAGTTCCGCGAACCGGCCGGTCGCGCCGATGACCAGCGCTGCAGTGGTGTGGGCGGGCCACATCACCACCAGACCCTCGCTGGGCATGCCCAGCAGCCGGGCCACGTCCACCAGCAGCCGCTGGCTCAGGCTCGTCAGGTCGGGCACGTGGCTGGCACCGTCGACCGCGGCCAGCAGCTGTTCTAGCTGGCGCCGGGTGTGCAGGGCCTCGCGGATGAACTGGTGGCTGCGCAGGTTGGCGTTGAGGATGGCCTCCAGCCGGTCGCTGCCCAGCTCGGTCTTGTGCCAGTACTCGTTGACGTCGAGGTTGCGCATCACGTCGCGCATCGGGGCCATGCCGGGCTGGCCGGTCAGCAGCACGATGCGGATGTCGCGCCGGCCCATGACCTCGCGCACGTGGCGCACCAGCAGGAGGCCGTCGTCGTTGTCCTCCATCACCACGTCGAGCAGCAGCAGGGCGATGTCGGGGTGGGCGACCAGCAGCGCCCGGGCCTGGGCGGCGCTACCAGCCTGGAGCAGGGTGATGTCGCGGTCCTGGAAGCGGTAGCCTTCCAGCGCGAAGGCCATCGACCGGCGGAAGACCGGGTCGTCATCGACAGTCAGAACCTTCAGCTCGGAGGGGTCGGCCGGGTGGTGTGGCCGTGCCGGTGTCGACTCGGCAGGGGAAGCGGGAAACGTCAAGGTCAAGTACGACTCCGGGCAATGCCTCATGCAACGCTGGCGGGCAGGGCCGCATGCCCCCCGGCTGCAGTCTGTCTCAGGCTCCGTGACTTGGCAATTACTCAAGGCTGATGTCCGGCCGCCGATATTTGAAAACAACTGGTTCCAATGCGCCGCCTCCTAGTGTCTGCCCACCCCGTGGATTCGCCTCCCATGCCTGCTCCGAAGGCCCGTCGGTGGCTGCGCAGCCCGCTGGCCTGGCGCATCGGCGTGTCCGTGCTGCTGGCCGTGATGCTGCCGCTGGTGGTGCTGGCGCTGCTGGGCGGGCAGGTGCTGGAATCGCTGGCGCAGCGCCATGAAGCGCGCGAACGGATGCTGCTCGTGCGCGGGGTGGCCTGGCAGGTGGGCGCCCATCTCGGAGATGCCGCCGTCCTCATGGCGACCTGGCCGGGTGCTGCGCCCTCCGGGGAGCCCGGCGTCGATCCGGCCGACGCCAGCCTGCGCGCCCGGCTGCCCGGGCTGGGGCTGCGCTTTCGCCAGGCGGCACTGGTCGATGCCCGCGGGCAGCTGCGCTGGTCCTCTGGCGGCTGGCCCGGCCCGCTCGCCGATGCCGCCATGGCGCTGCCGCCGCCGGCGACCCGCAGCCAGCTGCTCGCGCAGGAGCGCAACGGCCAGCTCCAGCTCCTGCTCGCCCAGGCGCCCCGGTCCGATGGCAGCCGCTGGCTGGCCGAACTCGCGCCCGACGCGCTGTGGCAGCCGCTGGCGGCAGCGGATGCATCGATCTACTGGTGCGTGCAGAACGCGCAAGGACTGCGCCTGCACTGCCCGACGCCGCGCAAGGCCGTGGGCAGCGATCCGCCGGCACTCGTCGATGCGTCGATTGCCGACCGGGTCCACACCGGCTGGACCTTGCCGCTCGATGCCGATTTCGGCGCAGGCCACTGGCAGTTCGACATGGTCCAGGTGCGCACGGCTGCAGCGGCTTCGACCCTGTCGCTGACCGGACCCCTGGTGGGCGGTGCACTTTGTGCGCTGTTCGGGGTGGTGCTGGTCAGCGGCCTGCTGATCACGCGCACGCTGGATCCGCTGCGGCGCCTGCGCGAGGGTGCCCGCCGGATCGAGCAGCGTGCGCCGGGTGTGCGGGTGGACGTGGCCAGGGGCGACGAATTCGGCGATCTGGCCCAGGACTTCAACCAGATGGCCGCGGCCATCGACGGCCAGTTCCGCTCGCTGGAGCTGCTGGCCTCGATCGACCGGGACATCGTGGGCCACCGCGATGTCGACGAGGTGTTCCGGCGCGTGCTGGTGCAGGCGCTGCCGGGGCTGGGTGCGGCGGTGATGGGGCTGGCGCGGGTCGAGTCCGAGCGGGTGCCGCGCCTGCATCTGCAATGGAACGACGAGGCCTTTCCGCGCAAGGTGCGGCGCAGCGTGCGGGCACTGGTGCCGGCGGAGGTGCAGGCGCTGGACGCCGTGATCACCGACATGGCGTGGCCGCCCGGCGATCTGGCGTCGGCGTCGTCGTGGTGCGCGCCGATGCGTCAGGACAAGGATCTGGCGCTGCAGGCCCTGCCGCTGCGCTGGCAGGGCCGCACCCACGGGCTGCTGCTGCTGGGCTGGTCGGCCGCCTCGTCACCGCAGCGCGTGCGCGAGGCGGGTGAGCTGCGTGACCGGCTGTCGGTGGCACTGGCGGCGCACCAGCGCGAGCGCGAACTGACGTGGCAGGCGCGGCACGACGACCTGACCGGCCTGCTCAACCGCAATGGCCTGCACCAGGAACTGGATGCGCTGCTCGTGACGCCCGAGGGGGCCGAGGGGTCCGAGCCAGGCGCCGCTGCGCTGGCAGTGCTGTTCATCGACCTGGACCATTTCAAGACGGTCAACGACAACCTGGGCCACGGGCTGGGGGATGAACTGCTGCGCCAGGCCGCCGAGCGGCTGGAGGCGAGTGCCCCGACCCGCGCCGTGGTGGCGCGGCCGGGCGGGGACGAGTTCGTCCTGCTGCTGCCGGGGGCCGGGGCCGAGGCCGCGACCGCCGTGGCCTCGGCGGTCTGCCGGCGCATGGCGGTGCCGTTCACGTTGAGTGGCAAGGAGCATTTCCTCGGCGCCAGCATCGGCATCGCGCTGGCGCCGGTGCATGGCGACACGCGCATCGACCTGCTGCGCCATGCCGACATGGCGATGTACACGGCCAAGGACGCCGGGCGCGGGCGCCACGCCATGTTCGAGGAGCCGCTGGATGCCCGGCTGCTGGAGCGCAGCTCCCTGCTGGCGGACCTGCGCCAGGCGGTGGCGCGCAAGGAGCTGGTGCTGTTCTACCAGCCCCGGATCTGTGTGGCCGATGGCAGCATCGTGTCCGCCGAGGCGCTGATCCGCTGGCGACACCCGACCCGCGGGCTGCTGGGGCCGTCGGTGTTCATCCCGCTGGCCGAGGAGTCCGAGCTGATCGAGGTGATCGGCCAGTGGGTGATCCAGGCCGCCTGCGCCCAGCTGGCCCGCTGGCGGCGCGAGGCCGTGCCGCTGAAGCGCCTGTCCGTCAACGTCTCGCCGCGCCAGCTGCAGTCCGGCCGGCTGATGGACGATGTCGAAGAGGCGCTGGTGCGGCACGGCGTGCCGTGGAACATGCTGGAGCTGGAGGTGACCGAAAGCCTGCTGGTCGGCGATGCGCGCTCTGCCAGCGAGCAGCTCGGGCGACTGCGCGAGCGGGGCGTGCTGATCGCACTGGACGATTTCGGCACCGGCTACTCGTCGATGGCCACGCTGCGCACGCTGCCGATCGACGTGATGAAGGTGGACCGCGCCTTCGTGCAGGACCTGAGCGAGGACCCGTCCGCGCTGGCCGTGACCCGCGCCATCCTGACGCTGGCCCAGGCGCTGGGCAAGCACACGGTGGCCGAGGGCATCGAGACCCAGGCCCAGGCGGACACCCTGCGCCAGCTCGGCTGCGACGAGTTCCAGGGTTTCCTGTTCAGCCAGGCGGTGCCCGCGGCCGAGTTCGCGGCGCTGTGCCGCTTCTCGGCTCAGCAGCCGCTGTCGGCGTCCGCCTGAGCCTGGCGGGCACCCGCTTCGGCGCAGGCGCGGCAGATGCAGGCCTGCCCGCGCTGCGCTGCGGGCACCCGCGCCAGCACCTCGGCCGGGATCTGCACCGTGGTGCACCAGCAGGGGCTGTCGAAGGAGCCGGACACCGCTGGCGCGCAGCCGTTCGGCCCGCCGCACAGCGGGCAGCCCGTGGCGGGCAGCGGGGTGAGCAGCCGTTCGCGCACGGGATCAGTCATGCGGCTCAGGCCTCGACGACCGGGATCTTGCCGATCTTGGCCTGCCAGATCTTCGGGCCGGTGATGTGGGCGCTGGTGCCTCCTGCGTCCACCGCCACCGTCACGGGCATGTCGACCACGTCGAACTCGTAGATCGCTTCCATGCCCAGATCGGCGAAGCCGACGACCTTGGCCGCCTTGATCGCCTTGGAGACGAGGTAGGCCGAGCCGCCGACCGCCATCAGGTAGGCCGACTGGTTGTCCTTGATCGCCTGGATCGCGACCGGGCCGCGCTCGGCCTTGCCCACCATCGAGATCAGGCCGGTCTTCTCCAGCATCATGCGGGTGAAGCCGTCCATGCGGGTCGCCGTCGTCGGACCAGCCGGGCCGACCACCTCGTCACGCACCGGATCGACCGGGCCGACGTAATAGATGACACGGTTGGTGAAGTCTACGGGCAGCGTCTCGCCCTTGGCCAGCATGTCGGCGATGCGCTTGTGGGCGGCGTCGCGGCCGGTGAGCATCTTGCCGTTCAGCAGCAACGTGTCGCCCGGCTTCCAGCTCGCCACTTCGGCCTTGGTCAGCGTGTTCAGGTCGACGCGCTTGCTCTTGTTGTAGTCGGGTGCCCAGTGGACGTCCGGCCACAGGTCGAGGCTCGGCGGGGTCATGTAGGACGGGCCCGAGCCGTCCAGCACGAAGTGGCCGTGGCGCGTCGCGGCGCAGTTCGGGATCATCGCGATCGGCTTGGAGGCGGCGTGCGTGGGGAAGGTCTTGATCTTCACGTCCAGCACGGTGGTCAGCCCGCCCAGGCCCTGCGCGCCGATGCCCAGCGCGTTGACCTTCTCGTACAGCTCGATGCGCATCTCTTCGAGCTTGTTCTGCGGGCCGCGCTCCAGGAGTTCATACATGTCGATGTCCTCCATCAGCGCTTCCTTGGCCATCATCACGGCCTTCTCGGCGGTACCGCCGACGCCGATGCCCAGCATGCCCGGCGGGCACCAGCCCGCGCCCATCGTCGGCACGGTCTTCAGCACCCAGTCGACGATGTTGTCGCCCGGGTTGAGCATGTACATCTTGGACTTGTTCTCGCTGCCGCCGCCCTTGGCCGCGACGATGACGTCCACCTTGTCACCGGGCACCACTTCCATGTGGATGACGGCCGGCGTGTTGTCCTTGGTGTTCTTGCGGGCGAAGATCGGATCGTCCAGCACCGAGGCGCGCAGCACGTTGTCCGGGTTCAGGTAGCCCTGGCGCACGCCTTGGTTCACGGCGTCGGCGATCGAGCCGGTGAAGCCCTCCCACTTCACGTCCATCCCGATCTTCAGGAACACGTTGACGATGCCGGTGTCCTGGCAGATCGGGCGGCGGCCTTCGGCGCACATGCGGCTGTTGGTCAGGATCTGGGCGATCGCGTCCTTGGCGGCGGGTGATTCCTCGCGCTCGTAGGCGCGGGCGAGGTGGGCGATGTAGTCGGCCGGGTGGTAGTAGCTGATGTATTGCAGCGCGGCGGCGACGCTTTCAACCAGATCGGCTTGGCGGATGGTGGTCATGACGGGACTTTCGACGGATCGCCCGGCGGGCGGATGGAACGTGAATGCGGAGGCGACAGGCCCAGGCGGAAGCGGATCCGCGATGCTGCGCCCCTCGACTTGCTGCGAGTTTACTCAAGCGGGTGTCCCGTCTTGCCACAGGTGCAGGGCAGTGGCAACAGGTGCGCGTCAATCGTTTCAAGAGGCCGCATTCACCAGCTTTTCAGTTTCAGCCGGGGGGTGTCGATACGATAAGCTTCCAGGAGGTCCGGCGATGCGGCGGAACCTTGCAGTCCGGGTGCTTGCCCCGGGAGACCCACAAGAATATTCAGGTACGTGCTGCCCATGACTCCAGGCGACACCGGGAACCAGCCGTCGGCTGCAAGCGCCCCCGACGCGGCCTCCACTTCCACTGCCGGCACCGAGGTGCCGGACACCCCGCCGCCGACGGCGACGCCTCCCGTGGCAGCCCCGTCGTCACCCCGCCGCTGGCCGGTCACGCTGGCCAAGTGGTCCACCGGTCTGGCAGTGGTTGCCGGGGTGTCGTCTCTGGTCCATGTCGAGATGCAGTCGTCGACGCTGCAATCCCGCTTCTTCTCCGACTGGGCGGCCAGGCTCGGATACGAACTGCAGCCGCAGCCTGCCACTGGCAGCCGCTATCCCCAGGCCGGCCCGAGCGACGAGCGCATGGGCTACACGCGTCTGCCGGACTTTCTCGCGAGCCTGACCGGCCGCAGCTACCAGATCGTGTCGCAGGCCCGGCAGTCTGCCGCCCTGCAGGACTTCATGGCCCGGGGCTTCTTCCCGCCGTATCCTGAAAAGGTGCAGACCGGGCTGACGCTGACGGACTGCCGCGGCGAGCCGCTGTTCCGTTCGCGGTTTCCGCTCCACACCTACGAGCACGAGCAGGACATGCCGGCGCTGGTGGCGCAGACACTCGGGTTCATCGAGAACCGCGAGGTCCTCGACACCAGCGAGCCGCGGCACAACCCGGCCATCGAGTGGACCCGGCTCGGCAAGGCCGTGCTGGACCAGGCCGTCGCCGTCGCCCACGAGGACCACGCCGCCGCTGGCGGCAGCACGCTGGCCACCCAGACGGAAAAGTTCCGCCATTCCCCCGACGGCCGGACCTCCTCGGTCCGCGACAAGTACCTCCAGATGGTGTCGGCCTCCGTGCGCGCCTACCGTGACGGCGACAATACCGTGGCCGCACGCCGCCGCATCCTCCAGGACTACCTCAACAGCCTGCCGCTGGGTGCCCAGAAAGGCTGGGGCGAAGTGCATGGCGTCAATGACGGACTGGCCGCCTGGTACGGAGTCGATGTCGAGGCGGCCAACCGGCGCCTGCGCGAACCGGGCGAGCAGGAGTCCGGCTTGCAGGCGCGTGGCCTGGCGTTCCGGCAGGTGCTCAGCCTGATGATCGCCCAGCGCCGTCCGGCCCACTATTTCGGCCCTGGCCATGCGCAGCTGCTGAACATGACCGCCAGCTACATCCGGCTGCTGGCCCAGGAGGGCATCATCGGTCCGGCGCTGCGAGACGCCGCCCTGGCCGCGCCGCTGGACGTGCGCGGCGCCTATACCGGCCCGGCCGCGGGCATCGAGTTCGGCGAACGCAACGCCTCGACGCTGCTGCGGGTGCAGCTGTCATCGATGCTCAACACGCCGCGGCTGTACGAGCTGGACCGCTACGACCTGGGTGCCACCAGCCACCTCGACGGCCGCCTGCAGCGCGAGATCACGAATCTGCTCAACCGCCTGCGCGATCCGCAGGTGGCCAAGGAGGCCGGCCTGCTCGGCTTCCAGCTGCTGGAGAAGGGCGATCCCTCGAAGCTGCTCTACAGCTTCACCCTCTACGAACGCGGCGAGGGTGTCAACCGTGTGCGGGTGCAGACCGACAACCTCGACCAGCCCTTCGACATCAACGGCAGCGCCAAGCTCGAACTCGGCTCCACCGCCAAGCTGCGCACGCTGGTGACGTATCTGGAGATCATCGCCAAGCTCCACCAGGCGCATGCGGCGATGGACCCGAAGGCGCTTGCCGCGGTCGAGGTCGGCCCCAAGGACCGCCTGACGCGCTGGGCCATCGACTGGCTGGTGACGGCCAAGGACCGCTCGCTGTCGGCCATGCTCGAAGCGGCCATGCTGCGCAAGTATTCGGCCAGCCCCGGCGAGAGCTTCTTCACCGGGGGCGGCGCGCACGTGTTCGCCAACTTCAACGCCTCCGACAACGGCCGCATGGCCACGCTCTACGAATCGCTGCGCGACTCGCTCAACCTGCCCTTCATCCGGCTAATGCGCGACATCGTCTACCACCACCTCTACAACGCCGCGAACCCTGCTGCCGACATCCTCGAAGACGAGGACCATCCGCGCCGGATGGAACTGCTCAAGCTCTTCATCAACAAGGAGGGGCGCCAGTTCATGCGCAAGTTCTACCAGCGCCACCACGACAAGCCGGTCGAGGGGATGCTGGAGCGCATGGCGGCCAGCGTCAGCAAGACGGCGCCGCGGCTGGCCGTGATCTACCGCTCGGTCCATCCGGACGGCAGCTTCGAGGACTTCAGCGCCTACATCGTGCGCCAGCTGCCCGGCGCACCGCTGCCGCCGGACTACCTGCGCAAGCTCTACGACCGGCATGCCCCCGGCAATTACTCGCTGGCCGACCGAGGCTATCTGGCGCGGCTGCACCCGCTGGAGCTGTGGGTGGCCAACTACCTGCGCCAGAACCCCGCCGCGACGCTGGAGCAGGTGCTCGACGCCGGGGCGGTCGAGCGCGAGGAGTCCTACAACTGGCTGCTGCGCAACAAGGCGCGGCGCGGACAGAACAGCCGCATCCTGCAGCTGCTGGAGATCGAGGCTTTCGCCAGGATCCACGCCCAGTGGAAGCAGGTGGGGTTTCCGTTCGAGACGCTCGTGCCGTCGTATGCCACGGCCATCGGCAGCTCTGGCGACCGGCCTGCCGCCTTGGCCGAGTTGATGGGCATCCTGGTCAACGACGGCCGGCGCCTGCCTGCCGCGATGCTCGACACGCTGCATTTCGCCGCCGGATCGCCTTACGAGGTGACGCTGAAGAAAAAGCCGGTCGAGGGCGAGCAGGTGCTGCGGCCGGAAGTCGCGGCCACGGCGCGCAAGGCGCTGGCGCTCGTGGTGAGCGATGGAACCGCCCGGCGCATCAAGGGCACGCTGGACGAGCCTGGCCAGCCGCCCATGGTCATCGGCGGCAAGACCGGCACCGGCGACAACCGGCTCAACACCTATACCCGTGGAGGCGGGCTGCTGGCGTCCAAGGTCACCAGCCGGACCGCGACCTTCGTGTTCTACCTGGGGCCGCGCCACTTCGGCACGCTCACCGCCTTCGTGCTCGGCCCGGAGGCCGGCGGCTACAAGTTCACCAGTGCCCTGCCGACCCAGATCCTGAAGAACATGGCGCCGCTGCTCAAGCCGGTGCTCTCCGGCGTTGCTGCCGCAGCGTGTCCGGCGTCCTGATCCCCGGGGTCAGTGCTCTCCGGCGCCACCTGCCGACGGCGGATGCATGATGCGGTCGGCCATCGCGATGGCGATGGCCGAGGCCAGGAACGCCACGTGGATGATGGTTTGCCACATCAGCGTCTTGTCGCTGTAGTTTTCGGCGTTGATGAAGGTCTTGAGCAGGTGGATCGAGCTGATGCCGATGATGGCCGTGCCCAGCTTGACCTTCAGCACCGACGCGTTGACATGGCTCAGCCACTCCGGCTGGTCCGGGTGCCCGTCCAGATTCAGCCGCGACACGAAGGTCTCGTAGCCGCCCACGATCACCATGATCAGCAGGTTCGAGATCATCACCACGTCGATCAGCCCGAGCACCACCAGCATGATCACGGTCTCGTTGAGGGCTTCGATCGGCGTGTTGCTCTTGTAGCCGATGCTGGACACGAGGATCTGCAGCGCATGCTGGTTGCCCAGCGCGGCCTCGATCAGGTGGACCAGCTCCTTCCAGAACTGCAGCACATAGACCCCCTGCGCCAGGATCAACCCCAGGTACAGCGGCAACTGCAGCCAGCGGCTGGCGAAGATGAGTTTCGACAGCGGCGAAAGGGTCGAGGAGGGTGCAAGTGGTGTGTGGGCCATGGGCGTGTCAGCGATCGGATTCGAAACGGAACAACTGTGGGAAAAAGCACGGGAAAACCAGAGGATTCTAGTGGGCCGATCGTGTCAGGATGGCGCGCGATTTCCTGATCTCGACCAGGTTCCCACAGGAATGAAAATTGCGAAGTAAGGGGTTCGTAAGAGCCCCTCCCTAATGTGGGGGACAGCACTTTTCCACCGCAGGAGACAAGCGTGACCCAAGCCGAAACCACCTCAGAAACCAAGATCTATCTGCCTTCCGACGCCTTCGTCGCGAATGCCGCCGTCTCCGGCATGGCCGCCTACGAGGCCCTGTGCGCCAAGGCCGAAGCCGACTACGAAGGTTACTGGGCCGACCTCGCCCGCGAACTGATCAGCTGGAAAACCCCGTTCACCACGGCGCTGGACGAGTCGAATGCCCCGTTCTTCAAGTGGTTCGCCGACGGCACGCTGAACGCCTCCTACAACTGCCTCGATCGCAACGTCGAGCGCGGCCTGGGCGACAAGACCGCGATCATCTTCGAAGCCGACGGCGGCGAAGTCACCAAGATCACCTACAGCGAACTGCTGGCCAAGACCTGCCAGATCGCCAACGGCCTGCGCTCGATCGGCATCGGCAAGGGTGACCGCGTCGTCATCTACATCTCCATGTCCATCGAAGGCGTGGCTGCCATGCAGGCCTGCGCCCGCATCGGTGCGACGCACTCGGTGGTGTTCGGCGGCTTCTCGGCGCAGTCCTTGCGCGATCGCATCGAGGACACCGGCGCCAAGGCCGTCATCACCGCCGACTGCCAGGTCCGCGGCGGCAAGAAGCTGGCGCTGAAGTCGATCGTCGACGAAGCGCTGGCCATGCCCGGCTGCGAGAAGATCGAGAAGGTGCTGGTCGTCAACCGCGCCGATGCGCCGGTCACGATGGTCGAAGGCCGCGACGTGTGGATGAACGACCTCACTGCCGGTCAGGCCACCACCTGCGAGCCGGAATGGGTCAGCGCCGAGCACCCGCTGTTCCTGCTCTACACCTCCGGCTCGACCGGCAAGCCCAAGGGTGTCCAGCACTCCACCGGCGGCTATCTGCTGCACGCTGCGCTGACCACCAAGTGGACCTTCGACCTGAAGGCCGATGACGTGTTCTGGTGCACGGCCGACATCGGCTGGGTCACGGGCCACACCTACATCACCTACGGCCCGCTCGCCCTCGGCGGTACCGAGATCGTGTTCGAAGGCGTGCCGACCTACCCGGACGCCGGCCGCTTCTGGAAGATGATCCAGGACCACAAGGTCTCGATCTTCTACACCGCGCCGACCGCGATCCGCTCGCTGATCAAGGCCGCCGAAGCCAACGACGCCGTGCATCCGAAGAGCTATGACCTGACGAGCCTGCGCCTGCTGGGTTCGGTGGGCGAGCCGATCAACCCGGCCGCCTGGGAGTGGTACTACAAGCACGTCGGCGGCAGCCGTTGCCCGATCGCCGACACCTTCTGGCAGACCGAGACCGGCGGCCACATGATCACCCCGCTGCCGGGCGTCACGCCGATGGTGCCGGGTTCCTGCACGCTGCCGTTCCCGGGCATCCAGGCCGCGATCGTGGACGAGACCGGCAAGGACGTGCCGAACGGGCAGGGCGGCATCCTCGTCGTCAAGAAGCCGTGGCCGTCGATGATCCGCACCATCTGGGGTGACGGCGAGCGCTTCGTGAAGAGCTACTACCCGGCCGACTTCCAGGGCAAGTACTACCTGGCAGGCGACGGCGCGATCCGCGACGCCAAGACCGGCTACTTCACCATCACTGGCCGCATCGACGACGTGCTGAATGTCTCGGGCCACCGCATGGGCACGATGGAAATCGAGTCCGCGCTGGTGAGTTGCACCGAACTGGTGGCCGAAGCCGCCGTGGTCGGCCGTCCGGACGACACGACCGGCGAGGCCGTGTGCGCGTTCGTCGTGCTGAAGCGTCCGCTGCCGGTCGGTGACGAGGCCAAGGCCATCGCCAAGCAGCTGCGTGACCACGTCGGCAAGGAGATCGGTCCGATCGCCAAGCCGAAGGACATCCGCTTCGGCGAGAACCTGCCCAAGACCCGCTCGGGCAAGATCATGCGCCGCCTGCTGCGCTCGCTGGCCAAGGGCGAAGAGATCACCCAGGACACCAGCACGCTGGAAAACCCGACCATCCTGAGCCAGCTCGGCCAGGCGTACTGATCCGGCCTGACCGGACCATGCTGGCCTTCGGGCCATGAAAAAAGCCCCGATCCGTCGGGGCTTTTTGTTTTGCGCTGACTGATTGCGCTGAACTTACTTCTGGCTCAGTACCCAGGTCACCAGCGTCTTGGCCTCGTCTGGCGTCACGGCATTTGCCGGCATCGGGATCTGCCCCCAGGCGCCCGATCCCCCCTTGATGACCTTCTCGGCCAGCCTGGCGACGGCGTCCTTCTGGCCCGCATACTTTGCCGCGATGTCCTTGTAGCCCGGACCGACGACCTTCTTGTCGATGGCGTGGCAGGCCATGCAGTTTTTCTTCTGTGCCAGTTCGGCGTTGGCGAAGACCGGGCCGGACAAGGTGGCGATGGCCAGGGCGGCGAGTGCAAGCAGCGGCTTCATGGTGGAAAGGTTCCGTTTCTGTTGAAAGTGGTGGTGTGAATGCCCACTGGAGAACGATTCTAGAGGCGCCT
This sequence comes from Sphaerotilus montanus, assembly GCF_013410775.1. NCBI lineage: Bacteria > Pseudomonadati > Pseudomonadota > Betaproteobacteria > Burkholderiales > Sphaerotilaceae > Sphaerotilus > Sphaerotilus montanus. Next base: position 3,500,564 of record NZ_JACCFH010000001.1, read on the forward strand.
GCGTTGACCTTGTCGATCCGCCTGCAACGCCAGGCAGAGGCCGTCGGGGTATCCTCGGCGGGCATGCATTTCGTGATGGACGGATGCCGAGGGGTAGTCGAATGGCGCTGGTGTGGTTGGGTGTGGTGGGGCTGCTGCTGAAGTGGCTGGAGATCGGTCCGGTGGCCCAGTGGTCGTGGTGGACGGTGCTGGCGCCGTTCGGGATGGCGATCGTCTGGTGGTCGGTGTCCGATGCCCTCGGGTTCACGGCCCGCGCCCGCCAGAAGCGCGAGGATGCGCACCGCGACCAGCGCCGGCGCAACACCATCGACGCGCTGGGTCGCAAGACGCCGTTGCCGCGCCGCCGCTGAAGTCGGCCCCGATCCCGCACCCTTGCCGCGCCGGGCTGGCGCAGCAGCGACAATCCGCACCTGTTTCCCACTCATGGAGTGCCGCCGATGCTGGTGCATCCCCAATTCGACCCAGTCGCTCTGAACCTGGGCTTCCTCCAGATCCACTGGTATGGCCTGACCTATCTGGCCGCCTTCGGCCTGTTCTACTGGCTGGCCACCCGCCGCATCCGCCAGCCACCGTACGCCGCGGGCGGATGGACGCCACGCGAGGTCGAAGATCTGCTCTTCTACGGTGTCATGGGCGTGATCCTGGGCGGGCGTCTCGGCTACGTGCTGTTCTACAAGCCCGCGTACTACCTGGCCAACCCGGGCGAGATCTTCGCGGTCTGGAAGGGGGGCATGGCCTTCCACGGGGGGCTGCTGGGCGTGATCGCAGCGATGGCCGTGTTCGCGTGGGTGCGCAAGAAGCGTTTCTTCGAGGTCACGGATCTGGTGGCGCCGTGCGTGCCGACCGGGCTCGCCTGCGGGCGTGTCGGCAATTTCATCAACGGCGAACTCTGGGGCCGCGCTGCGGATGCCAGCGTGCCGTGGGCCATGGTGTTCCCGCAGTCGGGCAGCGAGATCGCGCGCCATCCGTCCCAGGTCTACCAGTTCCTGCTCGAAGGGTTGCTGCTGTTCGTGATCCTGTGGTTTTACGGGCGCACCCGCTCTGCACATTCTCGGCCGGATGGCTCGGTGGTCTGGGGCCGGGTGTCGGGGCTGTTCCTGATCGGGTATGGCGCATTCCGTTTCATCGCCGAATACTTCCGCGAACCAGACAGCTTCCTCGGGCTGCTGGCGCTGAACCTGAGCATGGGCCAGTGGCTGTGCGTGCCGATGGTGGTCGCGGGCATGGGCATCTGGGTCTGGGCGGGGAGACGCGCGTGAGCGGGCCGCTGAGGGTGCTGGGCATCGAATCCTCGTGCGACGAGACCGGCATCGCGCTGGTCGAATTGCCCGAGGGGGTGGGCGGAGCGGCGCCGCCGCGGCTGCTGGCCCAGGCGCTGCACAGCCAGATCGACATGCACCAGGCCTATGGCGGCGTGGTGCCGGAGCTGGCCTCGCGCGACCACATCCGCCGCGTCGTGCCGCTGCTGCGCGAGACGCTGAGCGGCGCCGGACTCGGTCTGGACGCCGTGGATGTCGTCGCCTACACGCAGGGGCCAGGGCTGGCCGGCGCGCTGCTGGTGGGCACCGGCATGGCCTGTGCGCTGGGCATGGCGCTGGACCGGCCGGTGCTGGGCGTGCACCACCTGGAAGGGCATCTGCTGTCGCCCTTCCTCTCGGTGGATCCGCCGCAGTTCCCGTTCGTGGCGCTGCTGGTGTCGGGTGGCCACACGCAGCTCATGCGGGTCGACGGGGTCGGGCACTACACGATGCTCGGCGAGACCATCGATGACGCGGCCGGCGAGGCCTTCGACAAGACGGCCAAGATGCTCGGGCTCGGCTATCCGGGTGGGCCGGCGCTGGCGAAGCTGGCCGAGCAGGGCGATGACGCCGCGTTCAAGCTGCCGCGGCCGCTGATGCGCGGTGACCTGCTGGACTTCTCGTTCGCGGGCCTGAAGACCGCCGTCTGGACGCAGCTGAACAAGCTCGATCCCGCTGCGGAGGATGCCGCGCAGGCCCGTGCCGATCTGGCCGCCTCGACGCAGGCGGCGATCGTCGATGTGCTGGTGGCCAAGTCGCTGCTGGCGCTGAAGCAGACCGGGCTGAAGCGGATGGTGGTCGCGGGCGGGGTGGGGGCGAATCGGCGGCTGCGGGCGCAGCTTGACGCGCAGTGCCGCCGCCGCGGGGTGCGCGTGCACTACCCGGAGCTGCACCTGTGCACCGACAACGGCGCCATGATCGCGCTGGCCGGTGCCATGCGGCTGCAGAGCGGCCGGGCGCAGGCGAGCCGGGAGTACGCCTTCGACGTGCGTCCGCGCTGGGATCTGTCCACGGTCTGAACGCGGCGTTGGGCTGGATTTTGTAATGCATAATTCAAAATCCATGAAAAATACCCCGTTCTCCCTTTCTTTCCTGGCCTTGTCGGGCGCGCTGGCGCTGGGTGCGTCGGCGGCCCAGGCGGCCGATCCGATCCGTCTGGGTCTCATCGAAGGCCTGTCCGGCCCGTTTGCCAACGCCGGCGAAGCGGTGGCGCGCAACCTCAACTGGGCGATCGAGCGGGTGAATGCCCGTGGCGGCGTGAAGTTGCCCGGTGGCAATCGGCCGCTTGAACTGGTCCGTCTCGACAGCAAGGGCAACACCGAGGAGGCGCTGACCATGCTGAAGAGCGCGGTCGACCAGCAGATCGGTGTCGTGCTGCAGGGCAACAGCTCCGCCACCGCCGCTGCGCTGATCGACGCGCTCAACAAGCACAACGACCGCGAACCCCAGCGCCGCGCCGTGTTCCTCAACTACTCCGCCGTCGAGCCCTCGCTGACCAACGAGAAGTGCAGTCCGTGGCACTTCCGCTTCGATGCCCACGCCGACATGCGCCTGGCCGCGCTCACCGACGTGCTGCAGCAGGACACCGCGCTCAAGCGTGTCTACCTGATCGGCCAGGACTACAGCTTCGGCCAGCACGTCGTGCGCCAGGGCAGGGCGATGATCGTGGCCAAGCGTCCGGACATCCAGGTCGTCGGCGAAGAGCTGCACCCGGTCGGGCGCGTCAAGGATTTCCTGCCCTACGCGACCAAGATCAAGGCCAGTGGCGCGCAGGCCGTCGTCACCGGCAACTGGGGCAACGACCTGACGCTGCTGGTCAAGGCGGCGCGCGATGTCGGCTTCGAGGGCAAGTTCTACACCTTCTACGGCAACGCGCTGGGCGTGCCGGGCGCGCTGGGTGATGCCGGCGTGGGGCGCGTGGTGGCCGTGGCCGAGTGGCATCCGAACGCGGGTGGCAAGGCATCCGACGCGCTCGTCACCAGCTTCCACCAGCGCTTCCCCAAGCCGGAGGACGACTACCTGCACGTGCGCATGCAGGCCATGGTCGAGATGCTCGCGCAGGCGATGGAGCGTGCGCACGCCACCGATGCCGCGGCGGTCGCCAAGGCGCTGTCCGGTGCGCGCTTCGATGGCAAGGCGCTGGGTGGCCTGGGGGCCGGCCAGATGCGCGCCGGGGACCACCAGTTCCTGCAGCCGCTCTACGTCAGCACGATGCAGAAGGCTGGCACCGAGGGCGTGCGCTTCGATGTCGAGGGCTCCGGCTACGGCTTCCGCACTGTTCGTTACCTGACCGCCGAGCAGACGGCGCAGCCGCATTCGTGCAAGATGGCTCCCCTCTGATCCTTGCGGATCTGCTCTGTGTCCACAGTGGGGTGTTCATGCGTCAGGTGATTGCCGATCTGCCGGCTTCTCGCATCCGTGAAGTGGCCAATGCCGGCCTGGGCCGCAGCGATGTGCTGGCCTTCTGGTTCGGCGAAAGCGACGAGATCACGCCCATGGGCGTGCGCGACGCGGCCGTGACGTCGATCGAGGCGGGCGAGACCTTCTATGCCCACAACCTCGGCCTGCCGGCGCTGCGCGAGGCGCTGTCGGGCTACATCTCGGCGCTGCACCGGCCGGTGGGCGTGGAGCGCATCGCGGTGACGTCGTCCGGCGTGAGTGCGCTGATGCTGGCGCAGCAGGCGCTGGTCGATCCGGGCGACGAGGTGGTCGTGGTCGTGCCGGTGTGGCCGAACCTGACGGCGCAGCCCGCGATCATGGGCGCCCGTGTGCGCCGGGTGAGCCTGCGCGCCGAAGCCGGTGCGTGGCGACTCGACCTGGACGAGCTGCTGGCGGCGGTGACGCCGGCCACGCGCGTGCTGGTGCTCAATGCGCCGAACAACCCGACCGGCTGGACGCTGACCCGCGCCGAGCAGCAGGTCATCCTCGACCACTGCCGCCGCACGGGCACCTGGATCGTGTCGGACGAGGTCTACGAGCGTCTTTATTACCCGGACGCCGTGCCCCGGCCCGGGCAGGTGGTCTGTGCGCCGAGCTTTCTCGATCTGGCCGATCCGGAGGACCGGCTGGTCGTCGTACACAGCTTCTCGAAATCCTTCCTGATGACAGGGTGGCGGCTGGGCAATCTGGTCGCGCCGGCCGCACTCATCGAGCAGCTCGGCAAGCTGATCGAATTCAATACCTCTTGCACGCCGGTGTTCGTGCAGCGCGCAGGGCTGGCGGCGCTGGCCGATGCGCCGGTGTCGGTACCGGCCTTGCAGGCGCGGCTGCGGGTGTGCCGCGACACGCTGGTCGCCGCGCTGCAGACCCTGCCGCGGGTCGAGGTGGCCACACCGCCCGGCGCGATGTACGCTTTCCTGCGCATCGATGGCGAGCGCGATGCACTCTCGCTCGCCAGGCGGCTGGTGACCGACCACGGTCTGGGTCTGGCGCCGGGCACCGCCTTCGGTGACGAGGCCGAGGGCTGGCTGCGCTGGTGCTTTGCCTCGCGCCAGCCGCAGCGGCTGCTTCAGGGGGTGGATCGGCTGGCGCGCGCCTTGGCGCTATAATCGCAGGCTTCGCTGCCGTTTCTGGTGGCGGAGGAACGCGCATCGGCGCGTGCACGGCGCGGGGCGGTTTCCCCCACGGCCGCAAGTGAACCTCGAAACCGAAGGAAATTTGACATGTCCGAAATCAACAAGGCAGAAGTTGTTGCCGCCAACGCCCGCGGCGTCGCCGACACCGGATCGCCGGAAGTCCAGGTCGCCCTGCTGACCGCCCGCATCAACCACCTGACCCCGCACTTCAAGACCCACAAGAAGGACCACCACGGTCGTCGCGGTCTGCTGCGCATGGTCAGCCGCCGCCGCAAGCTGCTGGACTACCTGAAGGACCGTGACGCTGACCGTTACACCTCGCTGATCCAGAAGCTGGGCCTGCGCAAGTAATCGCTGCATGCATGTGAAGAGCCTGTCTGGACCCTCCAGCACAGGCTCTTTGTTTTTACGGCCACGCGTGGGCGCTGCTGTGTCATTCCATCCCGATCCGATCCTGCTGTGCAGGTGGCGGGTCCGGATGGAATGGCATCCCGCCGCGGTGACCGGCCACCTACCAGAAGAAAGCATTCCATGAGCCTGTTCAACAAAGTCACCAAGACCTTCCAATGGGGTCAGCACACCGTCACCCTGGAAACCGGCGAAATCGCCCGCCAGGCCAGTGGCGCTGTCATCGTCAACATGGACGACACCGTGGTGCTCGCCACCGTGGTCGCCCGCAAGGAAGCCAAGCCGGGCCAGGACTTCTTCCCGCTGACGGTCGACTACATCGAGAAGACCTACGCTGCCGGCAAGATCCCGGGCAGCTTCTTCAAGCGCGAAGCCAAGCCGAGCGAGCTGGAAGTGCTGACCAGCCGCCTGATCGACCGCCCGCTGCGCCCGCTGTTCCCGGAAGGCTTCTACAACGAAGTCCAGGTCGTCATCCACGTCCTGTCGCTGAACCCGGAAGCCTCGGCCGACATCGCCGCGCTGATCGGATCAAGCGCTGCGCTGGCCATCTCCGGCATCCCGTTCAACGGCCCGGTGGGTGCAGCCCGCGTGGGTTACATCAACGGTGAATACGTCCTGAATCCGGGCCCGACGCAGCTCAAGCAGTCGCAGCTGGACCTGGTGGTCGCCGGCACCGAAGCCGCCGTGCTGATGGTCGAATCCGAAGCGCAGCAGCTCACCGAAGAAGTGATGCTGGGCGGCATCGTGTACGGCCACGAGCAGGCCAAGGTCGCCATCGCTGCGATCAACGAGCTGGTGCGTGACGCCGGCAAGCCGGAATGGACGTGGCAGGCTCCGGCCAAGAACGAGCCGCTGATCGCCAAGGTCGCCGAATTCGGTCTGGCCAAGATCGAAGCTGCCTACCAGATCCGCTCCAAGCAGGCCCGTACCGACGCCTGCCGCGCCGCCTACGCCGAAGTCAAGGCCGCGCTGAAGGCCGACGGCATCGAGTTCGACGGTGTCGAAATCGACAACCTGCTGTTCGAGATCGAAGCCAGGACCGTGCGTGGCCAGATCCTCGCCGGCGAGCCGCGCATCGACGGCCGCGACACCCGCACCGTGCGTCCGATCGAGATCCGCAACGGCGTGCTGCCGCGCACCCACGGCTCGGCGCTGTTCACCCGTGGTGAAACGCAGGCCCTCGTCGTCGCCACCCTCGGCACCGACCAGGACGCGCAGCGCATCGACGCGCTGGCCGGCGATTTCCGCGACACCTTCCTGTTCCACTACAACATGCCCCCCTTCGCCACCGGCGAAGCCGGCCGCATGGGCACGCCGAAGCGCCGCGAAACCGGCCACGGCCGTCTGGCCAAGCGCGCCCTGGTGCCGCTGCTGCCGAACCGCGAAGACTTCGCCTACACGATCCGCGTCGTCTCCGAGATCACCGAGTCCAACGGCTCCTCGTCGATGGCCTCCGTCTGCGGCGGCTGCCTGGCGCTGATGGATGCCGGCGTGCCGATGAAGGCGCACGTCGCCGGCATCGCCATGGGCCTGATCAAGGATGGCAACCGCTTCGCGGTGCTGACCGACATCCTGGGTGACGAGGACCACCTCGGCGACATGGACTTCAAGGTCGCGGGCACCACCACCGGCGTGACCGCCCTGCAGATGGACATCAAGATCCAGGGCATCACCAAGGAAATCATGCAGGTCGCCCTGGCGCAGGCCAAGGAAGCGCGTCTGCACATCCTGGGCAAGATGGTGGAAGCCATGGGCACGGCCAACACCGAGGTCTCCGACTTCGCGCCGCGCCTGTACACGATGAAGATCAACCCGGAAAAGATCCGTGACGTCATCGGCAAGGGTGGCTCCGTCATCCGTGCGCTGACCGAAGAGACCGGCTGCCAGATCAACATCGACGAAGACGGCACGATCACGATCGCCTCGACCGACAGCGCCAAGGCCGACGTCGCCAAGAAGCGCATCGCCGACATCACCGCCGAAGCCGAGATCGGCAAGGTCTACGAAGGCCCGGTCGTCAAGATCCTGGACTTCGGTGCACTGGTCAACGTGCTGCCGGGCAAGGACGGCCTGCTGCACATCAGCCAGATCGCCCACCAGCGCGTCGAGAAGGTCACCGATTTCCTGACCGAAGGCCAGATCGTCAAGGTCAAGGTGCTGGAGACGGACGAGAAGGGCCGCATCAAGCTGTCGATGAAGGCGCTGCTGGAGCGTCCGGAAGGCATGGAAGAAGAGCGCTTCGAGCGTGCGCCGCGCCGCGAGTTCGGGGACCGCAATGACCGTGGCGACCGTGGTCCGCGCCGTGAGCGCAGCGAGCGCCCGCCGCGCAGCGAGCAGCCTGCTGCTGCGCCGGAAGCGTCCGCTCCGGTGGCTGCACCGGACGCCGGTTCGGAGCCGTCGCAGTCCTGATCCCTGTCCGTCCGGAGGAGTCCGCGCATGAAAGCCATTGAAATCTCTCGCCCGGGTGCTCCGGACGTGCTGACGCTGGTCGATCGCGCGGATCCGGTACCCGGCGCTGGCGAGGTGCTGATCCGTGTCACCGCCAGCGGCATCAACCGCCCGGACGTGCTGCAGCGGATGGGCGCCTATCCGCCGCCGCCGGGAGCGTCGGACCTGCCGGGGCTGGAAGTGGCCGGGGTCATCGTGTCGGGTGATGCCGAGGCGATGGCCGCCGCCGGTCTGTCGGTCGGGCAGCGTGTCTGCGCGCTGACGCCGGGTGGTGGCTACGCCGAGTTGTGCGTGACGCCGGCGGTGCAGTGCCTGCCGGTGCCGGACGGCCTGAGCGACATCGAGGCCGCCAGCCTGCCCGAGACCTGCTTCACCGTGTGGTCCAACGTCTTCATGCGTGCCGGACTGCAGGCGGGCGAAACCCTGCTCATCCAGGGCGGCACGAGCGGCATCGGTGTCACAGCCATCCAGATGGCCAAGGCGCTGGGCGCGGCGGTGATCGCCACGGCCGGCAGCGACGCCAAGTGCCAGGCGTGCCTGGACCTGGGGGCCGACCACGCCATCAATTACCGCACGGCCGACTTCGCCGAAGAGGTGCGCCGACTCACTGCGGGGCGCGGTGTCGACGTCATCCTCGACATGGTGGCTGGCGACTACATCGCACGCGAAGTGGCAGCGCTCGCCGAGGACGGTCGGCTGGTCGTGATCGCCGTGCAGGGTGGCGTGAAGGCGCAGTTCGATGCTGGCCTGGTGCTGCGGCGTCGTCTGACCATCACGGGCTCGACCCTGCGGCCGCGTTCCGTGGACTTCAAGGGCGCAGTGGCCCGCGCCTTGCGCGAGCGTGTGTGGCCGTTGATCGCGGCAGGCCGGATCCGTCCGGTCCTGTACAGCGTGCTGCCCGCCGCATCGGCCGCACAGGCCCACGCGCTGATGGAGTCCAACCAGCATGTCGGCAAGATCGTGCTGCGCTGGACGCCTGAAGCGGCTGGTGCCTGAACCTCATTTTTCAACTTGATCGAAGAGCATTCATCATGACGACACGTCACAAGCTGGTGGTGGGCAACTGGAAGATGCACGGCAGCCACGCGGCGAACGCCGAACTGCTGCAGGGCATTCTGGCCGCTCGGCCCTTCGTGGCCGAGGTGGCGGTGTGCGTACCGTTTCCCTACCTGTCCGAAGTGGCGGTGACGCTGTCCAACAGCAGCGTGGCCTGGGGGTCGCAGGATTGTTCCGCCCATGTGCAGGGCGCCTATACCGGCGAAGTGTCGGCGACGATGCTGGCCGAGTTCGGCTGCCGCTACGCCATCGTCGGGCACTCGGAGCGCCGCGCCTTCCATGGGGAGTCGGACCAGCTCGTGGCGGACAAGGCCAAGGCGGCGCTGGCCAAGGGCATCACGCCCATCGTGTGTGTCGGCGAGACGCTGGAGCAGCGCGAGGCCGGCGAGACCGAGGCAGTCGTGAAGCGCCAGCTGTCGGCGGTCATCCACGCGCTCGGGCAGTGCATCGGTGAAGTGGTCGTGGCCTACGAACCGGTGTGGGCCATCGGCACGGGCCGGACCGCCTCCCCGGAGCAGGCGCAGGCCGTGCATGCCGTGCTGCGTGCCCAGCTGGCTGCGGCAACGCCGCGGGCCAGCGACATGAAGCTGCTGTACGGTGGCAGCGTCAAGCCTGACAACGCCGCGATTCTCTTTTCCCAGGCCGACATCGATGGCGGCCTGATCGGCGGCGCGGCACTCAAGGCGGCGGATTTCGTCGCCGTGGCGCGCGCAGCGAGCTGACCGATTGCCGGTCGGTCCTGTCGAGTTCATACGGAGTTTCTTTCCATGCAAGTGATGATGAATCTGGTGCTGCTGCTGCAGCTGGTGACGGCCATTGCCATGATCGGGCTGGTGCTGATGCAGCACGGCAAGGGCGCCGACATGGGGGCCGCCTTTGGTGGGGGATCCTCCGGCAGTCTGTTTGGCGCCACAGGCAGTGCCAACTTCCTGTCCCGTTCGACTGCGGTGGCTGCAACGTTGTTTTTTGTCTGCACTCTGGCGCTGGCCTACTTCGGCAACCTGCGCGGCGCTGGCGGCTCCGATGGCAGCATCCTGGACAGGGCCTCTGCGCCTGCGCCAGTGGCGGCCAGCGGCCCGGTTGCGGCCCAGATTCCGGGTCTGGTGGCTGCTCCTGCAGCCTCTGCTGCGGCCGCTTCGGCGCCCGCCTCGCGCTGAATCGAGCGAAAAATCAGGCTGGGTACTTGAGGCAAACCCTTGTTGGCATTAGAATTCAAGGCTGCGCTGCAAGGGATTACCTGCAGTTCAGCCAGCCAGACAAGGTTCTGGATTCGCTTGATTGCAGAGATGCAGCGGCGATGCTGGTTGTAGAATGATGGTTTCACGTGCCGACGTGGTGAAATTGGTAGACACGCTATCTTGAGGGGGTAGTGGCGAAAGCTGTGCGAGTTCGAGTCTCGCCGTCGGCACCATACGAAATGACATGTGAATCAGATTCTCTTCGAGGGTTTGGTTCGGCGCCCTGGCAATACTTAGGCGCAGGGAACAGGTGGGCGCGCTAAGCACGCGGTTAAGCACTCAAGTGCTTTCCCGGGCGGCGCGCTTTATTTTTGCCGCATGAGAGGCTGACATGAATCTGGAACAATACCTCCCCGTCATTCTGTTCATTCTTGTCGGCGTCGGTGTCGGCGTTGCGCCCCAGTTGCTGGGTGCGCTGCTGGGTCCGCACCGTCCGGATCCTGCCAAGAACTCCCCCTACGAATGCGGTTTCGAGGCATTCGAGGATGCGCGCATGAAGTTCGATGTGCGCTACTACCTGGTGGCGATTCTCTTCATTCTGTTCGATCTGGAAATTGCGTTCCTGTTTCCGTGGGCGGTGTCGCTGCGTGAAATCGGGGCGACAGGTTTCTGGGCGATGATGATCTTCCTGGGCATCCTGGTGGTCGGATTCGTGTACGAATGGAAAAAGGGCGCCCTCGATTGGGAATGAATTCGATCCAGACCACGAGAGCCACGGAAGCACACCATGGGCATTGAAGGCGTACTCAAGGAAGGTTTCGTCACGACCAGTGTCGATACCCTGATCAACTGGTCGAAGACCGGTTCGCTCTGGCCGATGACCTTTGGTCTGGCCTGCTGCGCGGTCGAGATGATGCACGCGGGAGCGTCCCGCTACGACATCGACCGCTTCGGCATGCTGTTCCGGCCAAGTCCCCGGCAGTCCGATCTGATGATCGTTGCCGGCACGCTGTGCAACAAGATGGCGCCGGCCCTGCGCAAGGTCTATGACCAGATGGCCGAGCCGCGCTGGGTGCTCAGCATGGGCTCCTGTGCCAACGGCGGTGGCTATTACCACTACAGCTATTCGGTGGTGCGGGGTTGTGACCGTGTCGTGCCGGTGGACGTCTATGTGCCGGGCTGTCCGCCCACGGCCGAGGCGCTGCTGTACGGCATCCTGCAGTTGCAGGCCAAGATCCGGCGCGAAAACACCATCGCCCGCTGAGCAGGTGCATCCGACATGACTCAGAAACTCGATACCCTGCAAGCTGCGCTGGAGCGTGTGCTGGCCGACCGCCTCGTGCGCCTGGTGCGTGCACGTGGGGAACTCACGATCACGGTCAAGGCGACCGACTACCTGTCCGTTGCCAAGACTCTGCGCGATCATCCGGACCTCGGATTCGAGCAGTTGATCGACCTTTGCGGCGTCGATTACAGCGGTTACCGCGATGGCGCACACGAGGGGCCTCGCTATGCTGTCGTGAGCCACCTGCTGTCCGTGCGCCTGAACTGGCGTCTGCGTCTCAAGGTGTTCGCGACCGATGACGACTTCCCGGTCGTGGCGGCACTCACGCCGCTGTGGTCCTCTGCCAACTGGTTCGAGCGCGAAGCGTTCGACATGTTCGGCATCGTGTTCGACGGTCACGACGACCTGCGCCGCATTCTGACGGACTACGGTTTCATCGGGCATCCGATGCGCAAGGATTTTCCGGTCACGGGGCACGTCGAGATGCGCTATGACCCGGAGCAGAAGCGTGTCATCTACCAGCCGGTCACGATCGAGCCGCGCGAGATCACGCCGCGCATCATCCGCGAAGACAACTACGGCGGCCTGCACTGAGCTGGCGCAGCGCCCAACCTGAGGTTGATCCATGGCTGAAATCAAGAACTACACCCTGAACTTCGGTCCGCAGCACCCGGCCGCGCACGGCGTGCTGCGCCTGGTGCTGGAGCTGGACGGCGAAGTCATCCAGCGCGCCGACCCGCACATCGGCCTGCTGCACCGCGCCACCGAGAAGCTGGCCGAGAGCAAGACCTTCATCCAGTCGCTGCCCTACATGGACCGCCTCGACTACGTGTCGATGATGGCCAACGAGCATGCCTACTGCCTCGCGATCGAGAAGCTGCTGGGTGTCGATGTGCCGATCCGCGCACAGTACATCCGTGTGCTGTTCAGCGAGATCACCCGCCTGCTGAACCACCTGCTGTGGCTGGGTTGCCACGGCATGGACTGCGGCGCGATGAACATGCTGATCTACTGCTTCCGCGAGCGGGAAGACCTGTTCGACATGTACGAAGCGGTGTCGGGTGCGCGCATGCACGCGGCGTACTTCCGTCCGGGTGGCGTCTACCGCGACCTGCCGGACACGATGCCGCAGTACAAGCACAGCAAGATCCGCAACGCCAAGGCGATGGCGCGTCTGAACGAGAACCGCCAGGGCTCGCTGCTGGACTTCATCGATGACTTCGCGACCCGCTTCCCGACGCTGATCGACGAGTACGAAACCCTGCTCACCGACAACCGCATCTGGAAGCAGCGCACGGTCGGCATCGGTGTCGTGTCGCCGGAGCGGGCGCTGAATCTCGGTTTCACGGGCGCGATGCTGCGGGGTTCGGGCATTGCCTGGGACCTGCGCAAGAACCAGCCGTATGAAGTCTACGACCGCATGGATTTCGACATCCCGGTCGGCGTCAACGGCGACACCTACGACCGCTATCTGGTGCGTGTCGAGGAAATGCGCCAGTCCAACCGCATCATCAAGCAGTGCGTCGACTGGCTGCGCAAGAACCCCGGTCCGGTCATCACCGACAACCACAAGGTGGCACCGCCGTCGCGCGTCGAGATGAAGACCTCGATGGAAGAGCTGATCCACCACTTCAAGCTCTTCACCGAAGGTTTCCACGTGCCCGAAGGCGAGGCCTACGCCGCTGTCGAGCATCCGAAGGGCGAATTCGGCATTTACCTGATCAGCGACGGTGCCAACAAGCCCTACCGCATGAAGATCCGCCCGCCCGGCTATGTGCATCTGGCCGCGCTCGACGAGATGTCGCGCGGCCACATGATCGCGGACGCCGTGGCCATCATCGGCACGATGGACGTCGTGTTCGGCGAGATCGACCGCTGATTGACTGATGCTCTCCGGAAGCGACCACCTCCATGTTCAGTGAAGCCACCCTGGCGCGCTTTGCGCGCGAAGTTGCCAAGTACCCCGCCGACCAGAAGCAGTCGGCGGTGATGGCCTGCCTGTCGATTGCCCAGCAGGAACTGGGCTGGGTTTCGGCCGAGGCAGAGAAGGCCATCGCCGATGTCCTCGGCATGGCGCCGGTCGCGGTGCGCGAGGTCACGACCTTCTACAACATGTACAACCAGCGTCCGGTGGGTCAGTTCAAGCTGAACGTCTGCACCAACCTGCCGTGCCAGCTGCGCAACGGTCAGCAGGCGATGGACTACCTGTGCGAGAAGCTCGGCGTCGAAGACGGTGGCACCACCGCTGACGGTCTGTTCACCGTGCAGAAGTGCGAGTGCCTGGGCGCTTGCGCCGACGCGCCGGTGATGCTGGTCAACGACCGCCAGATGATCAGCTACATGAGCAACGACCGGCTGGATGACCTGGTCGCCACGCTCAAGGCGCAGTCCAGGGCCAAGGCCAACTGACCCCAGGGGCGGACAAGCACATGACTCTTGATCTCTCCAAATTCCAGGCGACCGGTTTCGAGACCTGTTTCCATGACCGGCACATCAATCCGCAGATCTATGCGGGTCTGAACGGCAGCAACTGGCACCTCCAGGACTACGAAGCGCGTGGTGGTTACCAGGCGCTGCGCAAGATCCTGTCGCAGGCCGAGGGCGAGGGCATGACCCCCGACCAAGTGATCGCGGACGTGAAGGCTTCGGGTCTGCGTGGCCGTGGCGGTGCGGGCTTCCCGACCGGCCTGAAGTGGAGCTTCATGCCGCGCGCGCTGCCGGTGCAGAAGTACCTCGTCTGCAATTCCGACGAAGGCGAGCCGGGGACGTGCAAGGACCGCGAGATCCTGCGCTTCAACCCGCACATCGTCATCGAGGGCATGATCATCGCCGCCTACGCGATGGGCATCTCGGTCGGCTACAACTACATCCACGGTGAAATCTTCGAGGCCTACGAGCGCTTCGAAGAGGCTCTGGAAGAAGCCCGTGCCGCTGGCTACCTGGGTGCCAACATCCTCGGCAGCAAGCACAGCTTCCAGCTCCACGCCTTCCACGGCTTTGGCGCCTATATCTGCGGTGAAGAGACCGCCCTGCTGGAGTCGCTCGAAGGCAAGAAGGGCCAGCCCCGCTTCAAGCCGCCGTTCCCCGCGAGCTTCGGTCTTTATGGTCGTCCGACGACGATCAACAACACCGAGACCTTCGCGGCCGTGCCCTGGATCATCCGCAACGGTGGTCCGGCGTATCTGGAATGTGGCAAGCCGAACAACGGCGGCACCAAGATCTTCTCGATGGTCGGCGACGTGGAGCGTCCCGGCAACTACGAGATCCCGATGGGCACGCCGTTCTCGAAGCTGCTGGAGCTCGCGGGTGGCGTCAAGGGTGGCAAGAAGCTCAAGGCGGTGATCCCGGGTGGATCGTCGTCGCCGGTGCTGCCCGCGGACGTGATGATGGCCTGCACGATGGACTATGACTCCATCAGCAAGGCGGGCTCGATGCTCGGCTCGGGCGCCGTCATCGTGATGGACGAGACCCGCTGCATGGTCAAGAGCCTGCAGCGCCTGTCCTACTTCTACGCCCACGAGTCCTGCGGCCAATGCACGCCGTGCCGCGAAGGCACTGGCTGGCTGTCCAAGATGGTCGACCGCATCGAGACCGGCCACGGTCGCCCGGACGATCTGGCGCTGCTCGACAACGTGGCCGAGAACATCATGGGCCGCACCATCTGTGCGCTGGGGGACGCGGCAGCGATGCCGGTGCGCGGCATGCTCAAGCATTTCCGCCACGAATTTGTCCACCACATCGAACACAAGACCTGCATGGCCGGGACGAACCAACATGGTTGAAATCGAACTCGACGGCAAGAAGGTGTCCGTGCTTGAGGGCAGCATGGTGATGCATGCTGCCGAAGCGGCGGGCACCTACATCCCGCACTTCTGCTACCACAAGAAGCTCTCGATCGCCGCGAACTGTCGCATGTGCCTCGTGGACGTCGAGAAGGCGCCCAAGCCCATGCCTGCCTGCGCCACGCCGGTGACGCAGGGCATGATCGTGCGTACCAAGAGCGACAAGGCGCTGAAGGCCCAGCAGTCGGTGATGGAGTTTCTCCTCATCAACCACCCGTTGGACTGCCCCATCTGTGACCAGGGCGGCGAGTGCCAGCTGCAGGATCTGGCCGTGGGCTACGGCAAGTCGGCCTCGCGCTACGAAGAAGAAAAGCGCGTCGTCTTCCACAAGGAGGTCGGTCCGCTGATTTCCATGCAGGAGATGAGCCGCTGTATCCACTGCACGCGCTGTGTCCGTTTCGGCCAGGAAATCGCCGGCCAGATGGAACTCGGCATGCTGCAGCGTGGCGAGCACTCCGAGATCACGACCTTTGTCGGCCAGACGATCGATTCCGAGCTGTCGGGCAACATGATCGACATCTGCCCGGTCGGCGCGCTCACCAGCAAGCCATTCCGCTACAGCGCCCGCACCTGGGAACTGTCGCGCCGCAAGAGCGTCAGCCCGCACGACTCGACGGGTGCCAACCTGATCGTGCAGGTCAAGAACCACAAGGTGCTGCGCGCGGTGCCGCTGGAAAACGACGCCGTCAACGAGTGCTGGATCGCCGACCGCGACCGCTTCAGCTACGAGGCGCTCAACAGCGATGCCCGCCTGACGCAGCCGATGCTCAAGCAGGGCGGCCAGTGGAAGCCGGTGGACTGGACCACGGCGCTCGAATACGTCGCCAATGGCCTGAAGCAGATCAAGACGCAGCACGGCGCGGCTTCGATCGGTGCGCTGGCCTCGGCCATGAGCACCAGCGAAGAGCTGTTCCTGCTGGGCGAGTTCATGCGCGGTCTGGGCAGCCAGAACATCGACCACCGCCTGCGCCACGCCGATTTCCGTACCGAAGCCGGTGCCGTGCGTTGGCTGGGGCTGCCGATTGCCGAGCTGTCCACGCTGGACCGCGCGCTGGTGATCGGCTCCTTCCTGCGCAAGGACCACCCGCTGTTCGCGCAGCGTCTGCGCCAGGCGACCCGCCGCGGTGCGCGTGTCATGCGCATCGGCGCACAGTCGGACAACTGGGCCATGAACGTCGCCGGCGAGATCGTCGCGGCGCCGTCGGACTGGCTGTCGGTGCTGATCGAGGTGGCCGCGGCTGTCGCGACCGCCAAGGGCGTGACCGCGCCGCTGTCGGTGACGCCTGGCGAGCAGGCGCAAGCCATCGCCAACGCGCTGCTGTCGGGTGAACGCAAGGCCGTGCTGCTGGGCAACGCTGCCGCGGCACACCCGCAAGCGGCCGAACTGCTGGCCATCGCCAACTGGATTGCCGAGCAAGCCGGTGCCCGCTGCGGCTACCTGGGGGACTCCGGCAACGGTGTCGGCGCTCAGCTGGTCGGTGCGCAGCCGGGGCAGGGCGGTCTGGACGCCGGGCAGATGCTGGCCAAGCCGCTCAAGGCTTACCTGCTGTTCAACACCGAGCCGGTGCTGGACGCTGCCAACGCAGCGCAAGCCGCCAAGTCGCTGCAAGCGGCCGAGATGGTCATCGCTTTCAGCCCGTTCCAGGCGAATGCCGAGTTCGCCGACGTGATGCTGCCGATCGCGCCGTTCACCGAAACCGGTGGCAGCTTCGTCAACGCCGATGGCCGCGTGCAGAGCTTCCACGGTGTGGTGCGTCCGCTGGGCGACACCCGTCCGGGCTGGAAGGTGCTGCGTGTGCTGGGCAACCTGCTGGGCCTGAACGGCTTCGCGCAGGAGTCGGTCGAGGACGTGCGTGCGGCTGCCGGGCTGAACGATGCCGGCAAGATTGCTGCCCGCCTGTCCAACGCGAGCAGCGCCACGCCGCAGATCATGGCCGCCCCGGCCGGGCTGCAACGCATTGCCAACGTGCCGGTCTATGCCACGGATTCCATCGTCCGTCGTGCTCCGTCGCTGCAGGAAACCGCAGACGCCAACGCGCCGCTGGTGGCCCTGAACGCCGCGCTCTGGGCGCATCTGGGGCTGCAAGAAGGCGCCAAGGTGCGTGTCAAGCAAGGTGACGGCAGTGTCGTGCTGCCCGCCTCGCTGGATGCCACGCTGGCTGCCAACACCGCACGGGTGAGCGCCGGTCATCCCTCCACCGCCGTTCTGGGGGCCGTGTTCGGCACCCTGAGCATCGAACGCGCCTGAGCCGCAGAAGGACCTGATGATGCTGGACACCCTGCAAACCGTCGGCGCTTCCACGCTGGGCTCCGCCTGGACCGTGGTCTGGACGCTGCTCAAGATCGTGGCCGTGCTGCTGCCGCTGCTCGGCTGCGTGGCCTATCTGACGCTCTGGGAGCGCAAGGCCATCGGCTGGACCCAGATCCGTCCCGGCCCGAACCGGGTCGGTCCGTGGGGTCTGCTGACTCCGATCGCCGACGCCGTCAAGCTGATCTTCAAGGAGATCATTGCCCCGACCGCCGCCAACAAGGGCCTGTTCTTCCTGGGCCCGATCATGACCATCATGCCGGCGCTGGCTGCCTGGGCGGTCGTGCCGTTCGGTCCGGAAGTGGCGCTGGCCAACGTCAACGCCGGCCTGCTGTTCCTGATGGCGATCACCTCGATGGAAGTCTATGGCGTGATCATCGCCGGCTGGGCTTCGAACTCGAAGTACGCCTTCCTGGGTGCGATGCGTGCCTCGGCCCAGATGGTCAGCTACGAAATCGCGATGGGCTTCTGTTTTGTCGTCGTGCTGATGGTCGCTGGCAGTCTGAACATGACGGACATCGTCATGAGCCAGACCAAGGGCTATTTTGCCGACATGGGTGTTCCCCTGCTGTCGTGGAACTGGCTGCCGCTGTTCCCCGTGTTCATCGTGTATTTCATCTCCGGTCTGGCCGAGACGAACCGCCACCCCTTCGATGTGGTCGAAGGTGAAGCCGAAATCGTGGCCGGTCACATGATCGAGTATTCGGGCATGTCGTTCGCCATGTTCTTCCTGGCCGAATACGCCAACATGATCCTGGTGTCGATGATGGCCGTGCTGATGTTCCTCGGTGGCTGGTCGACTCCGTTCACCGCACTGGGGTTCATCCCGGGCTGGATCTGGCTGGGCCTGAAGACCTTCTGTGTCGCGACGATGTTCCTGTGGGTGCGCGCCACCTTCCCGCGCTACCGCTATGACCAGATCATGCGCCTGGGCTGGAAGATCTTCATCCCGATCACGCTGGTGTGGCTGGTGGTGGTGGGTCTGTGGATCCAGTCGCCCTGGAACATCTGGAAATAATCCGAGCGAGCGAGGAAAACAACCATGTCCGCCGTGGCCAGTGTCAAGGATTTTGTCTCCAGTTTCATGCTGCTTGAGTTGCTCAAGGGCATGAAGCTGACGGGGCGTCACTTCTTCCAGCGCAGTGTGACTGTGCAGTTTCCGGAAGAGAAGACGCCGCTTTCGCCGCGATTCCGCGGTCTGCATGCGCTGCGTCGTTATGAAAACGGCGAAGAGCGCTGCATCGCCTGCAAGCTGTGCGAGGCGGTCTGTCCGGCGATGGCGATCACCATCGAATCGGACGTCCGCGCCGATGGCAGCCGCCGTACCTCCCGCTACGACATCGATCTGACCAAATGCATCTTCTGCGGTTTCTGCGAAGAGAGCTGTCCGGTCGACTCGATCGTCGAGACGCACATCTTCGAATACCACGGCGAAAAACGCGGTGACCTGTACTTCACGAAGGACATGTTGCTGGCCGTCGGCGATCGCTACGAAAAAGAGATTGCAGCCAACAAGGAGGCGGACGCCAAGTACCGGTAAGGCAAGGCGCCCACACTCGCGGCCGCGGTCCTGATGACTGCACTGCGGGACTGGGCTTGCACCAACCGCGTACCCGACTACGACATGGACACGACCACCGCGCTCTTCTACGTCTTCTCCGCCGTGCTGCTGCTCTCGGCCTTCCGAGTCATCACGGCCAACAGCCCGGTCCATTCCGCGCTGTTCCTGGTGCTGTCTTTTTTCAGCGCTTCGTGCATCTGGATGCTGCTGCATGCCGAGTTCCTGGCGATTTCGCTGGTGCTGGTGTATGTCGGCGCCGTCATGGTGCTGTTCCTGTTCGTCGTGATGATGCTTGACATCAACATCGAGGTGCTGAAGCAGGGTTTCTGGAAACACTTTCCCGTGGCGGCACTCGTGGGTGTCGTGATCGCACTGGAAATGGCCTGGGTGCTTCAACGGGGATTCAACACCTCCGTGGTCAAGCCGATGGAAGGTCCGGTCGGCATGCCCAACACCAAGCTGCTGGGCATCGAGCTGTACACCGACTACCTCTATCCGCTGGAAATCGCTGCGGTGCTGCTGCTGGTGGCGATCATTTCCGCCATCGCGCTGACGCTGCGTCGCCGCAAGGACGTGCGCGGCCAGAACCCGTCCGAGCAGGTCAAGGCGAAGAAGGCCGACCGCCTGCGCATCGTGAAGATGGATGCCGTGCGCGAAGTGGCCTCCGTGCCTGCTGCCGCGCCCGCTGCCGACGCCGCCCCGAAAGGAAAAGCATGATCTCGCTCGGACACTATCTGACGCTGGGCGCGATCCTGTTCGCGATCTCCGTGGTCGGCATCTTCCTGAACCGCAAGAACCTGATCGTGCTGCTGATGGCCATCGAGTTGATGCTGCTGGCGGTCAATCTGAATTTCGTGGCCTTCTCCCACTACCTGGGGGACATGGCCGGCCAGGTGTTCGTGTTCTTCATCCTGACGGTGGCCGCGGCCGAGTCCGCGATCGGTCTGGCCATCCTGGTCGTGCTGTTCCGCAACCGCGCCACGATCAATGTCGATGAGCTCGACTCGCTGAAGGGCTGACGCCAAGGGGAACAACAGAAAATGTCTCAGCTCTCGCAATCGATGCTGTTGGCCGTGCCGCTGGCGCCCCTCGCGGGTGCCGTGCTGGCCGGTTTCTTCGGCAAGTCCATCGGCCGGACGGGTTCACACGTCGCCACCATCCTGGGCGTGCTGGTCGCCTTCATCCTGTCGGCCATCACGCTCAAGGCCGTTGCCCTGGACGGGGCGCGCTACAACCAGACCGTCTATGAATGGATGGTGCTGGGCGGCATGAAGATGGAAGTCGGTTTCATGATCGACGGCCTCACGGCGATGATGATGTGCGTGGTGACCTTCGTGTCGCTGATGGTGCACATCTACACCATCGGCTACATGGAAGAGGATCCGGGTTACCAGCGCTTCTTCTCCTACATCTCGCTGTTCACGTTCTCGATGCTGATGCTCGTCATGAGCAACAACTTCCTGCAACTGTTCTTCGGCTGGGAAGCGGTGGGTCTGGTGTCCTACCTGCTGATCGGTTTCTGGTTCAAGAAGCCGACCGCGGTGTTCGCCAACATGAAGGCCTTCCTGGTCAACCGCGTCGGTGACTTCGGCTTCATCCTCGGCATCGGCCTGATCGCCGCCTATGCGGGCACGCTGAGCTACACCGAGACCTTCGCCAAGGCGGATGAACTCTCGAAGATCGTCTTCCCGTACGACACCTGGGGTGGCGACTGGATGCTGATCACCGTGATCTGCATCTGCCTGTTCATCGGCGCGATGGGCAAGTCGGCGCAGTTCCCGCTGCACGTCTGGCTGCCGGACTCGATGGAAGGCCCGACCCCGATCTCGGCGCTGATCCACGCGGCGACGATGGTGACGGCCGGCATCTTCATGGTGGCGCGCATGTCGCCGCTGTTCGAGCTGTCGGACACCGCACTGAACTTCATCCTGGTCATCGGTTCGATCACGGCGCTGTTCATGGGTTTCCTGGGCATCATCCAGAACGACATCAAGCGGGTGGTCGCGTATTCCACGCTGTCCCAGCTGGGTTACATGACGATCGCGCTCGGCGCTTCGGCCTACTCGGTCGCCGTGTTCCACCTGATGACGCACGCCTTCTTCAAGGCACTGCTGTTCCTCGGTGCCGGCTCGGTCATCATGGGCATGCACCACGACCAGGACATCCGCAACATGGGCGGCCTGCGCAAGTACATGCCCATCACCTGGATCACGTCGCTGCTGGGTTCGCTTGCGCTGATCGGCACGCCGTTCTTCTCGGGCTTCTACTCGAAGGACTCGATCATCGAGGCGCTGCACGCGAGCACGCTGTCCGCAGCCCCGATCGCCTACGCGGCGGCCGTGATCGGCGTGTTCGTCACGGCGTTCTACTCGTTCCGCATGTACTTCCTCGTCTTCCATGGCAAGGAGCACTTCCACCACAAGCCGTTCCCCGGCGAGCACGACCACCATGACGAAGACGACCACGGCCATGCGCATGCACACACGCCGCACGAGTCGCCCTGGGTCGTGACCGTGCCGCTGCTGCTGCTGGCGATCCCTTCGGTGGTGATCGGCTACCTCACCATCCAGCCGATGCTGTACGGTGATTTCCTCAAGGATGCGATTTCCGTGAATCTGCATGCGCATCCTGCAATGGAAGAACTGGCGCAGGAGTTCCACGGTGCGGCGGCGATGGCCATGCATGCGTTCAGTACGCTGCCGTTCATGCTGGCCCTGGGCGGCGTCGTGACGGCGTACGTGTTCTACATGCTGGTTCCGGCTGTCCCGGCGTTCTTCGCCCGGACACTGGCACCGCTGGTGACCGTGATGGAAAACAAGTACTACATGGACTGGATCAACGAGAACATCTTCGCTGCAGGCGCCCGTCTGCTGGGCCGCGGCCTGTGGAAGATCGGCGACGTGACGATCATCGACGGCCTGTTCGTCAATGGTTCCGCTCGCCTGGTGGGCTGGATCGGGTCGCTCGTGCGCCTGTTCCAGACTGGCTATATCTACCACTATGCACTGGTCATGCTCGTCGGCGTCTTCGCGCTGATGACGTGGTTCGTGCTGCAGTATCGCTGAGCGGAGGTAAGGACCATGGCATACCTCTCACTTGCGATCTGGATCCCCATCGCCTTTGGCGTGCTGCTGCTGGCGATCGGGCGTGATGACCAACCCCAGGCCGCCCGCTGGATCGGCCTGATCGGTGCGCTGATCGGTTTCGCGGTCACGCTGCCGCTGATCACCGGCTTCGACACCACGACGGCGGCCCTGCAGTTCCAGGAAAACTTCGCCTGGATTCCGCGGTTCAATATCCGCTACCACCTGGGTGTCGACGGCATCTCGGTGTGGTTCGTGCTGCTCACGGCCTTCATCTCGATCATCGTCGTGCTGGCGGGCTGGGAAGTCATCACCGACCGTGCCCACCAGTACATCGGTGCCTTCCTGATCATGTCCGGCCTGACGGTCGGCGTGTTCTCGGCGGCCGATGGCATGCTGTTCTACGTGTTCTTCGAAGCGACCCTGATCCCGATGTACATCATCATCGGCATCTGGGGCGGACCGCGCCGTGTCTACGCCGCGATCAAGTTCTTCCTGTACACGCTGGCAGGATCGCTGCTGCTGCTGCTGGCCCTGATCTTCCTGTACTACAAGTCGGGTGGCAGCTTCGACATCCTGACCTGGCACAAGCTCCCGCTGCCGGCCGATGCCCAGACGATGCTCTTCTTCGCCTTCCTGGCCGCCTTCGCGGTGAAGGTGCCGATGTGGCCGGTGCACACCTGGCTGCCGGACGCCCACGTCGAAGCGCCCACGGGTGGCTCCATCGTGCTGGCCGCGATCATGCTGAAGCTGGGCGCCTACGGGTTCCTGCGTTTCTCGCTGCCGATCGCGCCGGATGCCTCGCACGAGTGGTCGGGTCTCCTGATCACGCTGTCGCTGGTCGCGGTGATCTACATCGGCCTGGTCGCGATGGTGCAGACCGACATGAAGAAGCTGGTCGCCTACTCGTCGATCGCGCACATGGGTTTCGTCACGCTGGGCTTCTTCTTCTTCAGCGAACTGGGCATTTCCGGCGGTCTGGTGCAGATGATCTCGCACGGCTTCGTGTCGGGTGCGATGTTCCTGTCGATCGGGGTGCTGTACGACCGTGTGCATTCGCGTGAAATTTCCTCGTACGGCGGCGTGGCCAACACCATGCCCAAGTTCGCGGCATTCGCGGTGTTCTTCGGCATGGCCAACGCCGGCTTGCCTGGCACGGCAGGGTTCATCGGCGAGTGGATGGTGATCCTCGGTGCCGTGCAGTTCAACTTCTGGATCGGCATGCTGGCGGCTTCCGCGCTGATTTTTGGCGCTGCGTACACGCTGTGGATGGTCAAGCGGGTCTACTTCGGTGAAGTTGCCAATGACCATGTGCGTGAACTCGCCGACATCAATGCCCGCGAGTACCTGCTGCTGGCAGTGCTGGCGATCTGCACCCTCGCGATGGGTCTGTACCCCAAGCCCTTCACCGACGTCATGCATGTGTCGGTGACCGAGCTGATCCGCCACGTTGGCGTGTCGAAACTGTGATCCTGGAGCGCTGCACCCCATGACTGCAATGAATTGGCTCGCGGTGTATCCCGAGATCTTCCTGCTGGTGATGGCCTGCGTGGTCGCGCTGGCCGACCTGTTCGTCACCGACCCCCGGCGCACGCCGACCCATGTGCTGACCCTGCTGACGCTGATCGGCGTCGGCGGCATGCACTGGGTACTGTTCAACGAGGGACAGACCTCCTATGCGATGAACCGCATGGTGGTCACCGACCCGATGGGGCACCTGCTGGCCCTGTTCGCCACGATCGCGGTGGCCGTGACCCTGGTCTACGCGCGTCCCTATGCCGCCAGCCGCGAGATGCTCAAGGGCGAGTTGTACACGCTGAGCCTGTTCTCGCTGCTCGGCATCTCGATCATGGTGTCCGGCAACAACCTGCTGACGCTGTACCTCGGCCTGGAAGTGATGAGCCTGTCGCTGTACTCGCTGGTCGCGTTGCGCCGTGACCATGCGCAGTCCACCGAAGCGGCCATGAAGTACTTCGTGCTGGGCGCGCTGGCCTCGGGCTTCCTGCTCTACGGCATGTCGATGATGTACGGTGCCACCGGCTCGCTGGATCTGGGCCAGATCTTCGACTTCATCGGCAGGGGCGAAAGTCACCAGTTGCTGGTGTTCGGGCTGGTCTTCATCGTCTCCGGTCTGGCATTCAAGCTGGGTGCCGTGCCGTTCCACATGTGGCTGCCGGACGTCTACCAAGGGGCTCCGACGGCTGCCACGCTGCTGATCGCTGGTGCCCCCAAGATCGCGGCCTTCGGCATGACGATGCGTCTGCTGGTCGATGGCATGCTGGGACTTGCGGTGGACTGGCAACAGATGCTGATGGTGCTGGCGGTCTGCTCGCTCCTGGTCGGCAATCTGGCGGCCATTGCCCAGACGAACCTGAAGCGCATGCTGGCCTACTCGACCATTGCGCAGATGGGCTTCCTGCTGCTGGGCCTGCTGGCCGGCGTGGTCAACGGCAACACGCTGTCCGCGGCCAATGCCTACAGCTCGTCCATGTTCTACATCATCACCTATGTGGTGACGACGCTGGGCACCTTTGGTCTGATCATGCTGATGGCACGCGCCGGCTTCGAGGCGGACGAGATTGCCGATCTGGCCGGACTGCACCGCCGCAGCCCGACGCTGGCCGCGGTGATGGGCATCTTCATGTTCTCGCTGGCCGGTGTGCCGCCCATGGTCGGTTTCTATGCCAAGCTGGCCGTGCTGCAGGCCTTGGTTTCGACCAACGACACGGTGCACCTGCTGCTGGCGCTCTTCGCGGTGGTGATGTCGCTGATCGGTGCCTTCTACTACCTGCGCATCGTCAAGGTCATGTACTTCGATGAGCCGAAGGACACATCGCCGATCGTCACGCCCACGGGTGCACGCGCGGTGCTGTCGCTGAATGGTGCCGCGGTGCTGCTGCTGGGCGTCCTGCCGGGCAGTCTGATGGCCATGTGTGCGCAGGCCATCGTCAAGGCGCTGGCCACCTGATGACGCCGGCAGCCTCGATCTGGCTGGTGCTGCTGCTCGCAGCCGTGCTGGCCAACCTGCCGTTCTTCAGTGAACGGCTTTTTGCGGTGGGTCCCCGCAGGACGACCAGAACCGTGTCGTGGCGCCTGCTGGAGCTGATGCTCTACACCGCCGTGGTGACGGGGGTCGGCCGCTGGCTGGAAGGCCGTGGCGGCCAGATGGCCGAACAGGGCTGGCAGTTCTACGCAGTTCTGGTGTGCGTGATGCTGACGCTGGCCTTCCCGGGGTTCGTCTGGCGCCACCTTCGCCGCAAGCACTGAGAGACAAGACCCCTCCATGGCATTGCTGGAACTGGATGGACTGCCCGCCGATGACGCGCACCTGCGCGAGACCTGCGTGCAATCGCGCGAGGCCTACCGCGGACGCTTCCTGCAGGTGCGCCAGGACGATGTGTCGCTGCCCGATGGCAGCACCTCGTACCGCGAATACATCGTTCACCCGGGTGCCGTGATGGTCGTGCCGGTGCTGGACGACGGGCGTCTGGTGATGGAGCGGCAGTACCGTTACCCCATGCACCGTGCCTACCTCGAATTTCCGGCCGGCAAGCTGGAAGCGGGCGAGCCCGGCATCGTCTGCGGCGTGCGCGAGCTGTTCGAGGAAACGGGCTACCGTGCGGCCGAATGGGCGTATGCAGGAGAGTTGCACAACGCCATTGCCTACTCCAGCGAGCGGATCGAAGTCTGGTTCGCCCGCGGACTGGTGGCGGGCGAGCGGCAACTGGATGCGGGGGAGTTCCTCGATGTCTTCGCGGCCACCGAAGACGATCTGGCCGGATGGATCGCCGATGGCTCCGTCACCGATGCCAAGACCATGGTCGCGCTGCTCTGGTTGCAGCAATGGCGTGCCGGTCGCTGGGCTTTGACCTGGAAAAAAGCCGAAGACTGGGGCTGCGACCGATAATCGTTCGGTCATGAAAGTACTCAATCTGCAATGTGCGTCCGGCCATGCCTTCGAGGGCTGGTTCGGCTCGGAAGAGGATTACCAGTCGCAGCAGTCCCGCGGATTGCTGACCTGTCCGATGTGCGGGATGGCCGAGGTCCTGCGCATGCCCTCTGCACCGCGGCTCAACCTGTCCGGCGCCAGAACACCCCCTGCGGACATCCCATCGGCTCCCGCCAGTCCCGCACCAGGCCATGTGCCCAGGTCCGGACTTGAACCGGGCTCACGCATTGCCCAGACCCCCGAGCGTGCCCAGGCCGAGGCCATCCTGCTCCAGGCCATGCGCCATGTCCTGGCCAACACCGAAGACGTCGGGGCGCACTTCGCGGAGGAGGCCCGGCGCATCCACCACGGCGAGATCGAACACCGCAACATCCGCGGCGAGGCGACACCTGTTGAGGCGCAGGCCCTGCGCGAAGAGGGCATCGACGTCGTTCACCTGCCGATTCCCGAGGGACTCAAGGGTCCGTTGCAGTGATGCTGGCGGTGTCCAGCATCCGGCCAGGGTTCATGCGCTGACCGGGGTCCAGTGCCTGCTTGATCGACCGCATCAGCGTCAGCGCGACCGGTGACTTGCGCTGCGCCAGTTCATCCCGCTTCAGGGCCCCGATGCCGTGCTCGGCCGAGATCGAACCGCCGTGCGCCTGCACCGCGTCATAGACCAGCGTGTTGACCGCGTGTTCGTGCCGTGCCAGGAACTCCGCGGGGGATCCACCGACCGGCACCTGCACGTTGTAGTGCAGGTTGCCGTCGCCGAGATGCCCGAAGTTGACCAGCCGTGCGCCCGGGAAGGCCTGCTCCAGCGCCGCATCCGTGCTGGCCACGAAGGCCGGAATGCGCGACACAGGCAAGGCGATGTCGTGCTTGATGTTGAGGCCTTCTTCGGCCTGCGCCATCGAGATCGACTCGCGCAGGTGCCACATCGACCGCGACTGTGCGACCGAGGACGCCACGGCCGCATCGGTGATGGCCCCGGCCTCCAGCGCGGCCTCCAGCAACCCTTCGAACACGGTCCGGGCGTGGTCGGCGCTTTCGGCGTCGGAGACTTCCAGCAGCACGGTCCAGGCGGCGGGTGGCAGCGGCTGCGGGATCTGCGGGAAGTGCTTGCGGACCAGCGACAGCGCGCAGTCGCTCATCACCTCGAAGCCGGTCAGTGATGCCGCCGCGCGGGCCTGTGCCAGTTGCAGCAGCGCCACGCACTGTTCCACCGACGCACAGGCGGCCAGCGCGGTCATCGAGGCCGCCGGCTGCGGATACAGGCGCATCACCGCGGCGGTGATCACGCCCAGCGTGCCTTCGCTGCCGATGTAGAGGTGGCGCAGGTCGTAGCCAGTGTTGTCCTTGCGCAGTCCGCTCAGACCCTCCCAGATGTCGCCGGATGGCGTCACCACCTCCAGCCCGAGGCAGAGCTCGCGGGCATTGCCGTAGCGCAGCACCTGCGTGCCCCCTGCATTGGTCGAGAGGTTGCCGCCGATGGTGCAACTGCCTTCCGCCGCCAGACTCAGCGGCAGCAGCAGCCCTGCCGCCTCGGCCGCGGCCTGTGCGGCCTGCAGCACGCAGCCGGCCTCGACCGTCATCGTCAGGTTGGCCGCGTCGATGCTGCGCACCCGGTGCAGCCGGCCCAGGTTCAGCAGCACTTGCGTGCCGCTGTCGTCCGGCACCGAGCCACCAACCAGGCTGGTGTTGCCGCCCTGCGGCACCACGGCCACGCCGTGTCGGGCGCACAGGCGCATCACCGCGGCCACTTCGGCCGTGCTGCCGGGCCGCACCACCGCCAGCGCGCGGCCGTGCCAGCGCTTGCGCCAGTCGCGTTCGTAGGCCACCAGATCACCGTCGCGCAGCACGTGGGCGGCTCCGACAGCGGTGCAGAGTTCGGCGATCAGCGGAAGGTCCTGGTTCGGCATGGGTGTCCTCCTGCCGTTCAGGCCACCGCAGCGGCCAGCCGCCCGGCTGCCAGCCGTTCACGCACATGCCAGGCACAGGCGGTGAACAGCAGCACCGAGAGCACGATCTCGACCGCGGCCAGCGGCACCTCGCGTCCTGGCGCGCTGTTGATCCGCACCGCGCCTTCGGCGGCGTAGAGCCAGACGGCCAGGCTCAGCCAGCGGTAGGTGTAGAGCTTCATGCGCCACAGGCCCGGTAGTGCCAGCACCAGCGGCAGCACCTTGATGGCGAGCGTGCCGCTGCCGGTGCGTGCCAGTGCCAGTTCCCAGAGCAGCCCCAGCGCCACGAGCGCCAGACAGGTCCCGAAGGCCAGCCAGCGGCTGCGCAGGACCGCGGAGGTGGGGATGCCGGCCGGATGGGCGGGCGCAGGGACAGCGTGGGGTGTGGACAGGGCGGGTTCGGTCATCGTGGGGGTCATCGGTTCAGCTTTGGCATGATAGCCATCATGAATCCCTTCAGCAGTCGCTGGGCTGCCCTCCAGCACTGGCCGTGGCTCGACACGCTGCGCACGCTGCGCCAGCGTTTCCGTGAAGACCGGCTCGGTGTCACGGCCGGCAGCCTGACCTTCACGACCATGATCTCGCTGGTGCCGCTGGCGACGGTGACCTTCGCGCTCTTCACGGCTTTCCCGATGTTCGCGAATTTCCGCAAGGCGCTGGAGGTCTATTTCCTGCAGAACCTGGTGCCGGACGCCATCGCCCGCCCCGTGCTGAAGCAGCTGACGCTGTTCGCCAGCAAGGCGAGCCAGGTCGGTACGATCGGCCTGGTGGTGCTGGTCTTCACGGCCCTCGCGCTGCTGCTGACCATCGACCGCTCCCTCAACGCCATCTGGCGGGTGCGCCAGCCCCGACCGCTCGCCCAGCGCGTGCTGGTGTACTGGGCCACGGCCACGCTGACACCACTGGTGCTGGGTGTCAGCCTGTCGATGACCTCGTATGCCGTGTCCGCTTCCAGCGGACTGGTCGAGGCCTTGCCGGGCGGGGTCTCCTTCTTGCTGGGGCTGATCGAGCTGGGACTGATGGCCGCCGGCATGTCGGCACTGTTCAAGTTCGTGCCCAACACCCAGGTGCGCTGGAGCCATGCGGCGCTGGGGGGCGTGTTTGTCGCCGTGGGGTTCGAGCTGGCCAAGCGCGGGCTGGCCTGGTACCTGGGCCTCGCACCGACCTACACCACGATCTACGGCGCATTCGCCACGGTGCCGATCCTGCTGAGCTGGATCTACCTGGGCTGGGTGATCGTGCTGCTCGGCGCGGTGATCGCGGCCTATGCGCCGAGCCTGCAGATGCGCGTGGTGCGCCACGCGGTGACGCCGGGATGGCGGTTCATGCTCGCGCTGACCGTGCTGCGCGAACTGGCCCTGGCCCGGCAGAGCACGGTGCGTGGTGTGGCGCTGGTCGAGCTGTGCGAGCGGCTGCATCTGGATCCGCTGCAGGTCGATCCGGTGGTCGAGCAATTGCAGCGCCTGGACTGGGTCGGCAGCCTGTCCGAGCCGGGGCTGGCGCGCCACGTGCTGCTGATCGATCCGGCCTGCACGCCGGTGGCGCCACTGGTGCAGGCCTTGCTGCTGTCCGCACGCTGGCAGGATGAGCCGTTCTGGCGCCATGCCGGTCTGTCCGAGATGCGACTGGCGGACGCGCTGGGCGGGGCGTTCTCGCCTTGATGCTGGTATCGGTGTCGGTATCGGTACCGGTACCGGCATCTGTCCCTGTCTCGCGCTGAAACTACCCCGCGTTAGTCCCTGTTTTATGCATCTCTGGCGCGCGTGCATTGCATAACCTCTCGCCAGACCGTCATTTGACGGAATCGGGCCGAGCGTGTTACCGGGGGGTATCCCATGCGCAGCAACTTGCCAGTCACCCAGACTGAATATCCATTTCCGACCGGGCGAGCACTGGTGTCAACCACGGATGCGCAGGGGCGCATCCTCTATTGCAATCCCGCGTTCATCGAGGTCAGTGGTTTTGTCCGGGAGGAACTGCTCGGGCAGCCGCACAACCTGATCCGCCATCCCGACATGCCGGCGGAGGCCTTTCGCGACATGTGGACCACGATCGCTGGTGGCGAGCCCTGGTCCGGGATCGTCAAGAACCGGCGCAAGAACGGCGACCATTACTGGGTCATGGCCAATGTCACGCCACTGTTCGAGGGCGATCGGCCCGCGGGGTACATGTCGGTGCGCACGCAGGCCAGTCGCGCGCAAATCGAGGCTGCGGAGCAACTCTACGCCGCGATGCGGGCGGAGCAGTCGTCCGGCGGTGCCGGCCGTCACCGGCTGCGCAGCGGACGGGTCGAACTGCACACTTGGTCAGCAAGGCTGGGCCGCCGGCTGGCAGTCCGTCCATCCAAGCGACTGTTTCTGCTCTGCTGCGGGTGTGGCCTGACCGGGATGGTCGCCGGACAGGTCGGCCAGGCGGCTGCTGGGGGCCTGGGTGTGTTGTCGTGGGTGCTGGCCGCGGTGCTGGTGGCGGGCGCGGCAGCAGTGGCCGCCTGGCGCATCGGCTTCACGACCGTGCAGCCGATGCAGCGCTTGCTCCAGTTCGCCAACCGCATGGCTGCGGGTGATCTGAGCCGCCGCCTGCCAGCCGATCAACCCGGTCTGGCCGGGCGGCTCGAACGGGCACTCAACCAGCTGTCGGTCAACCTGCTGGCGATTGTCGGGGACACCCGTGCCGGGGTGGAATCGCTGCAGGGCACGGCGGGTGAAATGGCCCGCGGCAACCTCGAACTGTCCGAGCGCACCGAGTCCCAGGCGTCCAGTCTGGTTCAGACGTCGGCGTCGATGACGCAGATCACCGCCACCGTGCGCCACAGCGCCGAAAGCGCCCGCGGCGTGGCCGACATGGCCTTGCAGACGTCGGACATCACCTCGCGCAGCACGAACGCCGTCCACCGCGTGACGGAGACGATGCAGACCATCAGCCAGGCCTCGCGCCGCATCCAGGAAATCGTCCAGGTCATCGATGGCATCGCGCTGCAGACCAATCTGCTGGCGCTGAATGCAGCGGTCGAGGCGGCCCGGGCGGGTGAGCAGGGCCGCGGCTTTGCCGTGGTGGCGGGCGAGGTGCGCCAGCTGGCCAAGAGCACGTCGGTGGCGGCGCAGGAAATCAAGGAGCTGATCCAGGATGCCGCCAGCAAGGTCGAGGCGGGGACCCTGCAGACCGACCTGGCCTGCAGCTCCATGGACGAGGCGCTCGCTGCCGTGCGGCAGATGAGCACGCTGGTGGGCGGCATCGGCGCGGGCGCCACCGAGCAACTGGTCGGCATCTCGCAGATCAACGAGGCCGTGGCCAACATGGAAACCCTCACCCAGCACAACGCCACGCTGGTGCAGGACCTGAGCCGTGCGGCCAGTTCGGTGGGCGCGCAGGCCGAGATGGTGTCCGAAGCGGTCCGCATCTTTCGGCTGGACACCCAGGCCCAACCCGCAGCGGCCACGTCGGCGGTTGCCCTGCGCCGCCAGATGAAGCCGGCGATGTCGCGCTGAGTCGCTCAGCGCAGCGACAGGCGCAGCGCGGCGAGCAGGCCGTCCGGGTCTTCCTGCATGAGGGCGTGGCCGGCGGTCGGCAGCGTGTGCACCTGTGCACCGAGGGCCTGGGCGATCGTGGCGGCCTGTTTCGGCATGGTCATGCGGTCCCGGCCGCCCACGATGAGGCTGCAGCGGGTGTTTCCGGCGGTGCGCAGCTGCTCCGCTGCGGCCAGTCCATGGGCGTAGCGGTCGCAGGCCGTGAAGTCGTGGTGGAACAGGTTGTGTTCGATGCCTGCCACCCCGGTGCCCCGCGCGAGCACCTGACGCATCAGCGCGCGGCTGGCGCCATGCAGCCACGCACCTGGCCCGGGGTAGGATGGCTTGGCTGCCATCGACGCGTGCGAGAAGGTCACCACCTGGTCGATCGCCGCCAGCGGCTCCTGTGCCGCAGTGGCCAGCAGCGCGGGCGAGACACGCATCGGATAGGCGGTACCGACCATCACGAGGTGACTGACCAGCCCTGGTGCGGCCCGACTGGCGGCTTCCAGCGCGATCAGCGAGCCCATGCTGTGCCCGACCAGCGCCGTCTGCTGCACGCCGTGTTCGGCCAGCAGCGCGAGCACGGCGTCGGCCATCGCTTCGACATCCGGCAGGGCAGGGCCCGCGCTGCGGCCATGCCCCGGCAGATCCACGGCGAGCACGCCGTGGCCGTGGTGTGCGCACCAGCGCGCGGCCAGCGTCCAGACGCTGTGGTCGTTGAGCGCGCCGTGGATGAACACGACGCAGGGCAGGGCTGCGTCGAACGGCCGGCCGCCGGTGTAGGCGTACATGGCAGAGCGGGTGGAAAGGGACATGGGCATGGCCATCACGCGGCTTTCTGCGCCACCTTGAGGGCGCGCTGGAGGTCGTCGATCAGGTCGGCCGGGTCTTCCAGGCCGACCGACAGCCGGACCGTGCCGGGGCCGATGCCGGCGGCGGCCAGCGCTGCGTCGTCCATGCGGAAGTGGGTGGTCGAGGCCGGGTGGATCACCAGCGAGCGGGCATCGCCCACATTGGCGAGGTGCGAGAACAGCTCCAGCGCCTCGATGAAGGCCTGGCCCTGCCGGCGCGAGCCTTGCAGGTCGAAGCTGAACACCGCGCCACAGCCCTTGGGCAGGAGGCGGCTGGCCAGGGCGTGGTCGGGATGGTCGGGCCGCGAGGGATGGCGGATGCGACCGACCATCGGCTGTGTGGCGAGAAACTCGACGATGCGCTGCGTGTTCTCGACATGGCGCGCCATGCGCAGTGGCAGCGTCTCGATGCCCTGCAGGATCAGCCACGCCGTGTGCGGGCTCATGCAGGCCCCGAAATCGCGCAGACCTTCGCGCCGTGCCCGCAACCCGAAGGCGCCGACCGAGCTTTCCTCGGTGAACACCATGCCGTGGAAGCCGTCGCAGGGCTCGCACAGCGTCGCGGCGCGGCCGTGCCGGGCATGGGCGGCGTCCCAGTCGAAGTTGCCCCCATCGACCAGCAGCCCCCCGACGACCGTGCCGTGGCCGCAGAGAAACTTGGTCGCCGAATGCAGGACCAGCGACGCCCCAAGGTCCAGCGGACGCTGCAGCCAGGGCGTGGTCAGCGTGGCGTCCACCAGCAGCGGCAGGCCGTGGTCGTGGCCGATCTGCGCCACGGCGGGGATGTCGAGCACGTCCAGACCCGGACTGCCCAGCGTCTCGCCGAACAGCAGCCTGGTCTCGGGCCGGATCGCGGCGCGCCAGGCGTCGTGGTCACCAGGGCGCACGAAGGTGGTCTGGATGCCCAGGCGTGGCAGCGTGTAGTGCAGCAGGTTGTGCGAGCCGCCGTAGAGCGCGCTGCTGGCCACGATGTGGTCGCCCGCGCTGGCCAGCGTGGTGATGGCCAGCATCAGACCGGCCTGTCCGCTGGCCGTGGCCAGACCGCCGACACCGCCTTCCAGCGCGGCGATGCGCTCCTCCAGTACCGCGGTGGTCGGGTTGGACAGCCGGCTGTAGACGTGACCGGGGCGCTCCAGGTTGAACAGCGAGGCGGCATGCTCGGCCGACTCGAAGACGAAGGACGTGCTCAGGTGCAGCGGGACGGCGCGGGCCCCGGTGACCGGGTCGGGCGCGCTGCCGGCGTGCAGCGCGAGGGTGTCGAATCCGGGGGCGGCGTATCCGGCCATCGGGGGCTCCTCAGGGTGATTTTTGCGCGCATTGTGGGCTATATTGGCGCAACAGCGCCTGTCGTTCGCGCATCCGTTTGCAGCGTTTCCAGCGTTTCCAGTATTCCAGTCTTCGAGAGGCCACCATGAAAGTCAGCGACATCCTGCGTGTGAAGGGCAACACGCTGTTCACCGTCACCCCGGACCACCCGCTGTCCGAAGCGATCACGGCCATGGCCGAGAACGACATCGGCTCGCTCGTGGTGATGGAGCACGGCGATCTGGCCGGCATGCTCACCTTCCGCGAAGTGATCCAGGCGATCGTGCGCAATGGCGGCGTGGTCGGCAAGATGCTGGTGCGTGGCGTGATGGACGACCATCCGCTGACCTGCACGCCCGGCACCGAGATCGACGAGGTGCGCCGCATGATGCTGGAGCGCCATGCGCGCTACATGCCCGTGATGAGCGCGCGCATGCTGATGGGCGTGATCTCGTTCTACGACGTCGCCAAGGCCGTGGTGGACAGCCAGGACTTCGAGAACCGCATGCTCAAGGCCTATATCCGCGACTGGCCGGCCGACGCGACCGAGCCGACCACGACCGACCCGGTCCGCGGTCAGGCCTGAGCGGTCAGCAGACGAAGGTGTGCTGGCGATGGTGTCGGCGATGCCTTCGGCAGGACCGCAGTCGGTGCGGCAGACCGGTCTTCGTCGCCGCGCAACTGCTCGGCAATGCGCTCCAGCGCGCCGGTCGTCGGGCCCGTGTGTCGCGAACGGCCTGATGCCTCGTCATCGGGTTCCGGCAGCATCACCGCCAGGTAGTCACCGAGCTGTTCCAGCGCGACCAGCAACTGGCCTGTCTCGTCCAGCCGGTTCACGCGCACGTGGACCCCGTACTGCCCCTGCATCAGTGCCTTTGTCATCGCGCTGGCGTCTTCCAGCGGGCGCTGGACGGCCTGGGTGTTGACCTGCAGCAGGACCAGCCCCGTTCCGATGGCCACGAACAGCAGCGCCACGGACAGCAGCTCGAAGCGGCCTGCGCTGGCCGAACCGGTGATGGCCGGCACCCAGGCCATCCCCATGCCTGCAGCGGCAAACCCCAGCGGAACCATGGTTCCCAGGACCAGCCGAGTCTGGATGGACATGTGTCGGAAGCGATCAGCCATGGTTTTTTCCTCCTGGATCGATTACGTATCAATTTCTGATACAAAAGTAACTAAATGTTATTAACGCAGGATGCCATAAAAAAGGCACGGTGCCCTTAACGCACCGTGCCTGAAACGAGCCCCTGGGGACTCGCGGCTGGAATCTTCAGCATCTGTTCACATGTCGGACGAGGCCGAACTGAGGCCGAGGTCGTTGCTGCCCATCAGGCGTTCGATGTCGAGCAGGATCAGCATGCGGTCCTGCAGGCTGGCAATGCCGGTGATGAAACTGGTGTCCTGGCTGGTGTCCATGTCCGGGGCAGGGCGCACGGCCTCGCCGGGCAACTCCAGCACGTCCGACACCGAGTCGACCACCGCACCGACCACCCGCCCGCGGATGTTCAGCACGATCACCACCGTGAAGCCGTTGTACTCGACGCTCTCGCAGCCGAACTTGATGCGCAGATCGACGATCGGCACGATCACGCCGCGCAGGTTCACCACGCCCTTGAAGCACGAGGCGGCATTGGCGATGCGCGTCGGGGCCTCGTAGGAGCGGATTTCCTGCACCTTGAGGATGTCGATGCCGTATTCCTCATGGCCGAGGCGGAACGTCAGGTACTCGCCTCGCATGTGGCTGGTATCACCGGCAGCGCCTGCAGCGTTGCCGCTGCGCTGTGCGGAGGGGGTTCCGCCGCCAGTCGATGACCGGGGGGATGTAGGGTTCTTGAGGGCCGTGCTCATCTTGATCCTTGATGTGCGATTCGGTTGAATTCTCATGGGCGGCGGCGATGCCAATGGCTGGAGCAGCAGGGGATAGGGGGCTCAGTTCGCGCTACAGGTCGGCGCCTACAATCGGGCGTTCTTCTCCAGCGCAAGCAGCACCCATCCGCACCATGTCCGGCAGCACTTTCGGTCTCCTGTTTCGAGTCACCAATTTCGGCGAAAGCCACGGCCCGGCCATCGGCTGCGTCATCGACGGCTGCCCGCCCGGGCTGGCGCTGTCCGAGGCCGACATCCAGCCCGACCTCGACCGCCGCCGCCCCGGCACCAGCCGCCACGTCACCCAGCGCAACGAGCCCGACCAGGTCGAGATCCTCTCCGGCGTCTACGAGGGGCTGACCACCGGCACGCCGATTGCCCTGCTGATCCGCAACACCGACCAGCGCAGCAAGGACTACGGCAACATCCTCGACACCTTCCGCCCGGGCCACGCCGACTACACCTACTGGCGCAAGTACGGCCTGCGCGATCCGCGCGGCGGCGGGCGCTCGTCGGCACGGCTGACTGCACCGATGGTGGCGGCCGGTGCCGTCGCCAAGAAGTGGCTGCAGGCCCGCCACGGCACCACCTTCCTGGGCTGGATGAGCCAGCTCGGTCCGATCGCGATTCCCTTCGAGGACGAGGCGCAAATCCCGCTGAATCCGTTCTTTGCTCCCGGCACGTCGCAGATCGAGGCGCTGGAGACCTACATGGACGACCTGCGTCGAGCGGGAGACTCCTGCGGCGCGCGCATCCAGGTGGTCGCACGCGGCATGCCGGTCGGGCTGGGCGACCCGCTGTTCGACAAGCTCGACGCGGACGTGGCCTACGCCATGATGGGCATCAACGCAGTCAAGGGTGTCGAGATCGGCGCGGGCTTCGCATCGGTGGCTCAGCGTGGCACCGAGCACGGCGACGAAATGACGCCAGAGGGTTTCCGCAGCAACAATGCCGGCGGTGTGCTCGGCGGTCTCTCGACCGGGCAGGATCTGGTGGTGTCGATCGCCATCAAGCCGACCAGCTCGATCCGCACGCCGCGCGATTCGGTCAACCGCGCGGGCGAGCCGACGACGGTGGAAACCTTCGGCCGCCACGACCCCTGCGTCGGCATCCGCGCGACGCCGATCGCCGAGGCGATGCTGGCGCTGGTGGTGATGGACCATGTGCTGCGCCACCGTGCGCAGTGCGGGGATGTGGCACTGCCGGTGACGCCGCTGCCGGGCAGCCTGCCGGACGCGGGCTGACGGGCTCTCGACGTGATTCAGCGTCGGCAGGTGCTGGCCACCATGGCGTGTGCCAGCGCAGCCGGGTCCAGCACCGCGGGCAGGTCCAGCTCCGGCGTGGCCACGCCGCGCACCCGCACCAGACTGCGCAGATAGCGCGGATCCACCTCGGTGCCCAGGGGCGGGACCGGTTCGTGGTCGGCCGCCCTGGCATCGACCACCTCGTCCACCGCATCGACCAGCACGCCCATGGGTGGCAGTTCGTCCCGCGTCTGCACGGCCAGATCGACCATCACGATGCAGGACCGGCGCCCGATGCTGGCGACGCCCAGGCCGAGGCGGTCACCGAGGTCGATCACCGGTACCACCGCCCCGCGCAGGTTCATCACGCCGCGGACGAAGGACGGCATCATCGGCACCGGCGTCAGCGGACCGATCTCCAGGATTTCCTTCACCCGGGCCAGGTCCACCGTGTAGCGCCCCAGGCCCAGTGCGAAGCGCAGGTACTGGTGCGCCGGGTCAGGCATGGGCCAGGGTGTTGTCCAGACCGCAGCGCTGCAGCACCTCGGCCAGCGCTGGCGTCACGTTGCACAGCGCCAGACCACGGCCCTGCCCGGCACGGCTGAGGCGCAGCGCCAGCAGCAGCTGCAGTCCCGACGAGTCGCATGCGGCCACGCGGGCCATGTCCAGCGCGTCGTCCGGGCCGGCCTCGGCCAGCCAGGCGAGCAGCTGTTCGCGCCGCCGGGTGGCGTGGCGGATGGTCAGGTCACCGTCGATCGGCCAGCTCATCGGTTGCTCACGGGCACAGCCTGGCCACGGCGTCCACCAGCTGCGAGGGCTGGAAAGGCTTGGTGATCCAGGCCCGCACGCCGGCCGCACGCCCTTCCGCCTTCTTGGCGTCCTGCGACTCGGTGGTCAGCATGATGATGGGCGTGAACCGGTGGTCGGCGGTGGTCTTGACGTGGCGCGCGAAGCTCAGCCCGTCCATGCGCGGCATGTTGACGTCGCAGACGATCAGGGCCGGCGGATGGGTGTCGAGCTGCGCCACGGCATCTTCTCCATCCACGGCCTCCACCACCGCGTAGCCCGCCTTCTGCAGTGCCAGCTTGACGACGGTGCGGAAGCTGCTCGAATCGTCGATCACCAGAATGGTCTTGCCGGCAGGAAGGGGCGTGTTCATGGAAAGGTCCTCGGTCTGAATCAGAAAAACTCGACGCTGCCACCCGGCGCAGCGGTGTCGGTCTGGTCGTGGTGCCGGGCACGCTGGTCCTGCATCGTGTAGGAGCGTTCCAGCTCGGCCAGCCAGCGCATCGCGTCGGCGTGGCTGGCGTGCTCGTTGCAGCGCATCCATTCCGTGAAGCGCTGCATGTCGCTGGTGACACTGACCAGCGTCTGGTTGAGGCGGTCCTGGAACTGCATGCTGACCAGCATCCGCTCCAGGTCCTTCTCGATGCGCGCGCTGAGTGCCTGCAGTGCCTGGGCCGCGGTTTCGGCGGGCGCACGTTCCAGGGTCAGCTGGATCAGCGCCTGCCGCGCTTCGACGAAGGCCCGGTCCTGGCGCTCATGGTCTGCCCGCGTGTCCGCCGCCACCTGCTGGGCCAGCAGGGCCAGCGCCGAGCGGGAGTCGTCCAGTCGCAGCAGCGGCCTGGCATCGGGGGGCAGGCTGCCGCGCAGATCGGCCTCGATCGCATCCAGCTGCAGCAGGGATTCGGACAGCTGCGCAAGCAGTTGCTCGCGGCGCTGGTGGATGATGCCCGTCTCGTCGAGCATGCGGGTCAGCACGGCGTCCTGATAGGCCTGCACCGCGGTGACCGACGGGTCGGTGCGGTCCTGCTGGGTGCCGGGTGTGTGCTGGCTGGCGGCCAGCACGCCATCGCACAGCCGGGAGAACGTTTCGAGCAGGTCGCTGATGCTGCTCTCCACGGCAGCCCGGGACGCTTCGACGTGGCGTTGCCACACGGGCACGACCTCGGCAACCATCATGCGCGGACCCTCGCCGAGCGGTGTGGCGGGATCGCAGTCTGACCGGGGATGCAGCGGCATGGGAATGACAGGCGAAGTGGAGTGCAGAGTCCGCACTGTCGCGTTTGTCCGTCTTGCGCAATCCCCGAAATTCAGGAGCAATTGAAGGGCAGTTCAGCCCGGATCGATGCCCAGGTGAACAAACGGGTGCCGGCCCTCAGGCTGCGTCGGTGGGGGCGCCAGCCAGGCTCATGGCCTCGCGCCAGAGGCGCGGCGGCACGTGGTGCGTCAGGCGAAACACGGCCCGCTCCAGCAGCGCCGGATGCAGTGCATGTCCCACTTCCTCGGCGATGTCGAGGGTGGCATCGCCGTCGTCGAGTGCGGCCACGTGCTCGAAGGCGGTGGTCGACTGTTGCGCCGGGATGACGCTGTCCTGCGCGCCGTGGAAGAAGTGGAAGGTGGTCAGCGGCGGGGCAGCTTCCGGCAGCTGCGCGAAGCGGCCCGAGAACGCCAGCACCCGCCCGACCAGATCCGGCGCCGCCACCGCCGCTTCGAGCGACACGATGCTGCCCTGCGAGAAGCCGACCAGCGCGGTCGCCGCCGGGCCCACGCCGAGGCGCTGCTGGTGGCCGCGCACCCAGTCGATCAGCGTCGGCACCACGGCCTGCACGCGCTCGGCACGGTTCTCCTCCGTCACGCCGACGATGGAGAACCACTGGCGACCCTGCGCGGCGGGTGCGGCGTCGAAGGGCTCGAAGCCGTCCGGCAGCAGCAGCGCCGCCTGCGGGAAGGACTGGCGCAGCACCTTGGCCAGCGGCACCAGGTCGTCGGCCGAGGCGCCAACGCCGTGCAGCAGGATGAAGAGTTGGGCGGGGGCGCCGGAGTCCGGCAGGCTCTGCATCAGGCGAGCGGTCATGGGGAATCCTTGGTGAAACGGAAGCAGAGGAGGCGGGGGCGCCCGGCGCTCAGGCGCAGGCCTGCACGATGTCGGCGGCGAAGGCGTCCACCGACTCAGGCGTCGTGTCCCACGAGCACATGAAGCGGCAGCCGCCGCCCGCGATGAACTGGTAGAAGCGCCAGCCCTTGGCCTGCACCCGGGCGATGGCCGCAGGCGAGAGCCGGGCGAACACGGCGTTCGCCTGCGGAGCGTGCAGGCGCTCGACCCCGGCCACACCGTCCAGCGCCCGGTACAGCCGCAGTGCCATCGCGTTGGCGTGGCGGGCGTTGGCCAGCCAGGTGTCGTTTTCGAGCAGGCCGAGCCAGGGCGCCGAGATGAAGCGCATCTTCGAGGCGAGCTGCCCCGCCTGCTTGACGCGGTAGGCGAAGTCTTCCGAGAGTGTCCGGTCGAAGAACACCACCGCCTCGCCGATCGGCAGCCCGTTCTTGGTGCCGCCGAAACACAGCACATCGACCCCGGCGCGCCAGGTGATGTCGCTCGGGTGGCAGCCCAGCGTGGCGACCGCGTTGGCGAAGCGCGCGCCGTCCATGTGCACCTTGAGGTGGCGCCGCTTGGCGATGGCGGCGATGGCGCGGACTTCCTCGACGCTGTAGACGGTGCCGAGTTCGGTGGCCTGCGTGAGGCTTACCACCTTGGGCTTGGGGTAGTGCAGGTCGTTGCGCTTGGTGACCAGCGTCTCCACGGCGTCGGGCGTCAGCTTGCCGAGCCTGGCAGAGGCGCTCTCGCCCTCGGCGGTCAGCAGCTTGGAGCCGTTGGAGAAGAACTCCGGCCCGCCGCACTCGTCGGTCTCGATGTGCGCGACCGGGGTGCAGATCACCGAGTGGTAGCTCTGGCACAGCGAGGCCAGCGCCAGCGAGTTGGCCG
This sequence comes from Sphaerotilus montanus, assembly GCF_013410775.1. Lineage (NCBI taxonomy): Bacteria > Pseudomonadati > Pseudomonadota > Betaproteobacteria > Burkholderiales > Sphaerotilaceae > Sphaerotilus > Sphaerotilus montanus. The sequence goes on from NZ_JACCFH010000001.1 coordinate 3,541,030, forward strand.
CCGTGCCGTTGAAGACGAAGTAGACGTCGCAGTCGGTCTGGAACAGCTCGCGCAGGGATTCCGAGACTTGCTGCGTCCAGCGGTCGTCGCCGTAGGCGGGTTCGTGGCCGCTGGTCTGGGCTTCCATGAACCAGCGCGCGGCGTTGGGGCACATGCCAGCGTAGTTGTCGCTGGCGAAGTGCTGGCGGGGGGGCGTGGTTTCGGCCGGGGCGGGGTACGGGGTGCTCATGGGGCGGGATTGTCGCGCTGTTTATTTGATGAACGCTGGAATGAACCGGGCGCATCCTGTGTTCACCGGGTTGCAGGCGTGCAGTGTCGATCTCTGCGGCTGCTGGCCCTGCCGTTGCGCAACCCTGGAGATAACGCCATGACCTCGATTCGTTCCTCGATCCGCCGTGTCAGCCTCGCGCTCACCGTCTCGGCCACGCTGGTGCTGGGCGCCTGCGCGGTGATGGCACCGCCACCGGCCATGACCGCGGGCGGCCTGCTGACCGACGCGGCGGGCATGACGCTCTACACCTTCGACAAGGACGCCGCCGGCCGCAGTGCCTGCAACGGCCCCTGCGCCAAGAACTGGCCGCCGCTGATGGCCCCGGCCGATGCCAAGCCCCGCGGCGACTACAGCGTCGTCACCCGCGACGACGGCTCGCGCCAGTGGGCCTACAAGGGCCAGCCGCTCTACACCTGGGTCAAGGACATGAAGGCCGGCGACACCACTGGCGACGGCTTCAACAGCGTCTGGCACATCGCCCGTCCCTGAACGCGACCGCCCGCCGCCGCTGTGGCCGAACCCGATCTGCCGGACCTGATCGTGCACCTGCCGCGCCTGCGGCGGTATGCGCGCGCACTGACGGGCGACGCCGCCAGCGCCGACGATCTGGTGCAGGACACGCTGGAGCGCGCCTGGGCGCGGCTGCACCAGTGGCGTGCGCCGGCGGAGGACGACCCGGCGGATCCGTCCGAACGGCTGCGGGCCTGGCTGTTCACGTTGATGCACAACGTCCACGTGAACCAGTTGCGCCAGCACCGCCTGCCCACCGATCCACTGGACGAGCTGCAGGACGATCCGGCGCTGCCCGTGGTCAGCGGCGGGCAGCTGGAGACGCTGGCGCTGCGCGACATCCACGCGGCGCTGGCGGGCCTGCCGCTGCCGCAGCGCGAGGTGCTGCTGCTGGTCGGGCTGGAGGAATTCAGCTATGCCGAGGCGGCGGCCGTGCTCGATGTGCCGGTGGGCACCGTGATGTCGCGGCTGTCGCGGGCGCGGGCGGCGATGCGGGTGGCCTTGTCGCATCCGGTGGCCACGCCGCGGCAGGGCGTGGCGGCGGGCTGGAACGTGGTGAAGCAGGTGGTGAAGTGACGGAGTCAAGTGAACACCATGACCGCTGACGTTCAAGCCGACGAACTGCACGCCTACGCCGACGGCCGCCTGCCGCCCGAGCGCCGGCTGGCGGTGCAGGCCTGGCTGGCCGCGCATCCGGACGAGGCGGCGCAGGTGCGCCAGTGGCAGTCGCTGAACCAGGCGCTGCACCTGGGGTTCGACGACGTGCTCAACGAGCCGCTGCCGCTGCGACTGGTCCGCGCCGCGCAGGGGGGGGCGCCGACGTCGGTGTCGCCGCCGCAGTCGGGCAACGCTGGCCGCTGGCGTCTGTGGTCGCGGGCTGGCTCGGGCCGCGCCGCCACCGCCGCGCTGGTCTGCGGGCTGGTCGGACTCGCCGTGGGCGGTGGTCTGGGCTACCGGCTTGGCCAAGGTGGGCAGACGGCCGGCGTCACGGCCGCCGCCTCTGGCCGCTTCGTCCACGACGCCGCGCTGGCGCATGCCGTCTACACACCCGAGCAGCGCCATCCGGTCGAGGTCGATGCCCGGCAGGTGGACCACCTTGTCGCCTGGCTGTCCAAGCGGCTCGGCACGCCGCTGCACGCGCCGCAACTCGCGCCACTGGGCTACGAGCTGCTGGGCGGGCGCCTGCTCGCGGCAGGGGAAGGGCCGGTCGCGCAGTTCATGTACCAGAACGCGGCAGGCGCCCGGCTGACGCTCTACGTGCGCCGCGCCGCGCCGGCCGGGGTCATGCCCGCGGACACGCTGACCGCCTTCCAGGTGGCCCGGGAAGGCGATGTCGAGGTCTTCTACTGGGTCGAGGACGGCTTCGGCTACGCGCTGTCGGGCCGGGTCGCGCGGCCGCAGCTGCAGGCCGTGGCCGAAGCGGTGTACCACCAGCTCACGGCCCCGCCCGCTGCAGCCTCGGCGCCCTAGCGGGCGCGCGGTGCCTCATTCGCCGGCGTAGTCGCCCACCGGCAGGCACGAGCAGAACAGGTTCCGGTCCCCGTGGACGTTGTCCACGCGCCCGACCGGCGACCAGTACTTGCCGCGGCGCAGGCTCGCCACCGGGTAAGCGGCGGTTTCACGGGCGTAGGCGTGGGTCCAGTCGTTGGCGAGCAGGCTGGCCGCCGTGTGCGGGGCGTTTTTCAGCGGGTTGTCCTCGCGCGGCCAGGCGCCGGATTCGACCTGCGCGATCTCGCCGCGGATGGCGATCATCGCGTCGCAGAAACGGTCCAGCTCGGCCAGCGGCTCGCTCTCGGTCGGCTCCACCATCAGCGTGCCGGCGACGGGGAAGCTCAGCGTCGGGGCGTGGAAGCCATAGTCGATCAGCCGCTTGGCCACGTCCTCGGCGCTGACGCCGGACGAGTCCTTGAGCGGGCGCAGGTCGAGGATGCACTCGTGTGCCACGCCGCCGCCCTTCACGCCGTCGATGCCGCCGCTGAAGTGGATGTCGTAGTGGTCGGCCAGTCGGGCGGCGATGTAGTTGGCACTCAGGATCGCGATTTCGGTCGCCGACTTCAGGCCATCCGCGCCCATCATGCGGATGTACATCCACGAGATCGGCAGCACCGCTGCGTTGCCCAGCGGCGCGGCCGACACGGCGCCGACGCCCCCAGCGCGCTTTTCACCGGCCGTCGCATGGCCCGGCAGGAACGGCACGAGGTCTTCCACGACGCAGACCGGCCCGACGCCCGGCCCGCCACCGCCGTGCGGGATGCAGAAGGTCTTGTGCAGGTTCAGGTGCGACACATCGCCGCCGAACTCGCCCGGCGCGGCCAGCCCGACCAGCGCGTTCATGTTCGCGCCGTCCACGTAGACCCGCCCGCCATGCGCATGCACGATCTCGCACAGCGTGCGCACCTGCGGCTCGAACACGCCGTAGGTCGAGGGGTAGGTGATCATGATCGCGGCCAGATCGGCGGCGTGCTTGCCGCACTTGGCGCGCAGGTCGTCCAGATCGACGTTGCCACCCGCCTCGCACTTGACGACGACGACCTGCATCCCGGCCATCTGTGCCGAGGCCGGGTTGGTGCCGTGGGCACTTTCCGGGATCAGGCAGACCTTGCGGTGGGCGTCGCCGCGCGAAGCGTGCCAGCCCATGATGGCAAGCAGGCCGGCGTATTCACCTTGCGAGCCGGCGTTCGGCTGCAGGCTGATGCCGCTGTAGCCGGTGGCTTGGGCGAGCCAGCCGGTGAGCTGCGTGTTCAGTGCGGCGTAGCCGGCGAGCTGTTCGGCGGGCGCGAAGGGGTGGATGTGCGCGAACTCGGGCCAGGTGATCGGGATCATCTCCGAGGTCGCATTGAGCTTCATCGTGCAGGAACCCAGCGGGATCATGCTGCGATCCAGCGCCAGATCCTTGTCCGAGAGCATGCGGATGTAGCGCAGCATCTCGGTCTCGCTGTGGTGCGTGTTGAAGACCGGGTGCGTCAGGTAGTCGCTGGTGCGCTGCAGCGCGGCGGGGATCATCGGCGTCACCGTGTCGGCGTACTGCGCGATGGTCGGCGTGACGTTGCCTTGGGCGAAGACGGCCCACAGCGCCTCGACATCGGCGCGGGTGCTGGTCTCGTCCAGGCTGATGCCGAGCGTGTCGGCGCTCGCGGCACGCAGGTTGCGGCCCGACGCGACGGCAGCGGCCATCAGCGCGTCACGGCGCTCACCGGCTTCGACGTGCAGCGTGTCGAAGGCTGTGTCGTGCAGCAGGCGCCAGCCCATTGCCTTCAGCCCTTCGGCCAGGATCGCGGTCAGCACGGCCACGCGCTGCGCGATGCGCTTCAGGCCGGCCGGGCCGTGGTAGACCGCGTAGAGGCTCGCGACGACGGCGGGCAGCACCTGCGCGGTGCAGATGTTCGACGTGGCCTTCTCGCGGCGGATGTGCTGCTCGCGGGTCTGCAGCGCGAGGCGGTAGGCGGGCGCGCCGTGGCTGTCGACGCTGACGCCGACCAGCCGGCCGGGCAGCGAGCGCTTGAAGGCGTCTTGCGTGGCCAGATACGCGGCGTGCGGGCCGCCGGCGCCCATCGGCATGCCGAAGCGCTGGGTCGAACCGAACGCGATGTCCGCGCCGAGTTCACCCGGCGAGACCAGCAGCGTCAGCGCCAGCAGGTCCGCGCCGACGATGGCCATGGCGCCTGCGGCGTGCGCGGCGTCGATGATCGGCTTCAGGTCGCGCAGTTGGCCGTTGACGCCGGGGTATTGCAGCAGCACGCCGAACGCGGGTGCGGCGGCCAGCGAGGCGGCGATCTCGGTCGCGTGGACCTGGTCGACCGTGATGCCCAGCGGCTTGGCGCGGGTGCGGATGACTTCGAGCGACTGCGGCAGCACGTCGTGCGCGACGACGAAGCGCGTGGCCTTCGACTTGCCCACGCGGGCGGCCAGCGTCATCGCTTCGGCGGCGGCGGTGGCCTCGTCGAGCATCGAGGCGTTGGCGATCGCCATGCCGGTCAGATCGGTGACCATGGTCTGGAAGTTGACCAGCGCCTCCATGCGGCCCTGGCTGATCTCGGCTTGATACGGCGTGTAGGCGGTGTACCAGGCGGGGTTTTCGAGCACGTTGCGCAGGATGACGCCGGGCGTGAGCGTGCCGAAGTAGCCGCAGCCGAGGTGGCTGGTCAGCACGCGGTTCTGCGCCGCGAGCGCCTTGAGTTCGGCCAGCGCCTGCGCCTCGCTCAGCGGGGCGGGCAGCTCCATCGGCGTGGGGCGGGCGATCGCGCGCGGAATGATCGCGTCGATCAGCGCGCGGCGGCTGGCCGGGCCGATGGCCGCCAGCATGCGCGCCTCGTCGGCCGCGTCCGGGCCGATGTGGCGGGCGGTGAATTCGCTGGCGTTTTCCAGATCGGCGAGGCGGGGCAGGGCGGTGTGTGGCATGGCGGCGGGGCTTCGGGGCGGCGGTTCAGGCAAAGGCGCGGCCTCGACCAGGCGGGATGCGCGGTCGGACGGCGTGGTTGGCGGGTGGATCAGCCCTGGGTGAGGGCGTCGTAAGCGGTGGTGTCCATCAGCGCGTCGAGCTGCGAGGCGTCCGACAGCTTCATCTTGAAGAACCAGCCGGCGCCCAGCGGGTCGGTGTTGGCCAGCGAGGGATCGTCGCGCAGGGCTTCGTTGACTTCGGTGACTTCGCCCGACAGCGGGGCGTAGACGTCGGCGGCGGCCTTGACCGACTCGACCACGCCGGCGACGTCGCCTTGCGCGAAGGTGGTGCCGACGGCCGGCAGGTCGACGAACACCACGTCACCGAGGGCGTCCTGGGCATGGACCGTGATGCCGACCACGGCAGCAGCGGTGTCGTCGGCGTTGATCCATTCGTGGTCGGCGGTGAACTTGAGGGACATGGTCGGGCTCCTGGGGAAAGGCAATCAAAATCAAAAGCGGGGGACGGTGAAGCGCCAGCGCCTCAGCCGCGGAAGTATCGGTGAGGCGCGAACGGCATGGCCGTGACCCGCATCGGCACGCGCTTGCCGCGCACCTCGGCGAACAGCTCGCTGCCGATGCCGGCGTGGTTGGCGGCGACGTAGCCCATCGCGATCGGCTGGCCGACCGTGGGGCCGACGGTGCCGCTGGTGACGCGGCCGACCGGGTGGCCGTGGCCGTCGACCAGCGGCGCGCCTTCGCGGACGGGTGTGCGCTCCAGCCCGGTCAGCCCGATGCGCCTGGTGGCCACACCTTGGGTGAGCTGCGCGCCGAGGGCGTCCTGGCCCGGGTAGCCGCCTGCGCGCGCACCGCCGGGGCGGCGCACCTTCTGGATCGCCCAGGTCAGGCCGGCTTCCACCGGGGTGGTCGCGGTGTCGATGTCATGGCCGTAGAGGCACAGCCCGGCTTCCAGGCGCAGCGTGTCGCGCGCGCCCAGACCGGCGGCTTCCACTTCGGGCTGGGCCAGCAGCGTGCGGGCCAGCGCGATGGCGTGGGTCGCGGGCACGGAGATCTCGAAGCCGTCCTCGCCGGTGTAGCCCGAGCGGGTGACGAAGCAGTCGGTGCCGGCGAGCGCGAAGTGGCCGCCGCTCATGAAGGTCAGCGCCGCGACGCCGCCATTGATCCGCGCCAGCGCATCGACCGCCTTCGGTCCCTGCAGCGCCAGCAGCGCGTGGTCCGGCATCGGCACGATCTGGCAGCGGTGGCCGATCTCGGTGACGAGGTGGCGCGTGTCGGCGTCCTTGCAACCGGCGTTGACGACGAGTAAGAGGTCGTCCGCGCGGCGGGTGATCATCAGGTCGTCGAGCAGGCCGCCCGCGGCGTTGGTGAAGAAGGCGTAGCGCTGCTTGCCGACCGGCAGGTCCAGCACGTCCTGCGGCACCAGCGACTCCAGCGCGGCGGCGGCGTCCGGGCCGACCAGGCGCAACTGGCCCATGTGCGAGACGTCGAACAGCGCGGCCGATGCGCGGCACTGGCGGTGCTCGGTGATGATGCCGGCGGGGTACTGGACCGGCATTGCATAGCCGGCGAAGGGCACCATGCGGGCGCCCAGTTCCAGATGGAGTTCGTGCAGCGGCGTCTGCAGCAGCGGCGAGGAGGAGGTGGCGTCGGCGGACATGGACAGGCTCTAGAAGGGCAACTGATCTTGAAAGGATCGGTCCACCGATGGTCGGTGGTGGTGCCCTCGCTGTCCGCTTTACCTGAGAGATTGACGCGGCCCCGGTGTGGCCGGTGCCGCGCTTGCCCCTTCGGTGGACCGCGATCGCCGCCGACCTGTGGGTCGACGCAGCGCGCGGTCTCTCTCCAGTGAGGTGACGCCGCCCTGCGGGCGACGTTTGCCAGTCCTTTTGCCTGAGCGTTCGAAACCCCGTTTCAAGGGGGCCTCTGCGCCTTCGGCGGCCGGCTCGGGGCGCGGCTCTCTCCTGGCGGCGTGCAGTTTAACCGCAGATTCGCCGTTTCAGGCGGCCGGTTTCGCGGCTTTGTAAGCGGCCAGGTACGGCGCCAGCCGCTGTCCCATCTCGTCGCCGAGCGCCTGCAGCCCGCTCATCGGGCGCACCATCACCTCGAACTCGGTGATCTTGCCCTCCGCATCGAACTGGATCACGTCCACGCCCTTGAGCGACTTGCCGTTGACGCTGGCGCTGAACTCCAGCGTCACGCTCAGGCCGTCGGCGCTGGCCATCTCGCGGTGGTAGGTGAAGTCCTCGAACACCTTGGCCACGGTGGACAGGATCAGTTGCACCACCTGCGCGCCGGGGTAGGGCGTGTGGGCCATCGGCGAGCGGAAGACCACCTTGCGGTGCAGGATCGCGCCGAGTTCGCTCAGGTCGCCCTGCGCAACCATGCGGTGCCAGTGCGCGAGGCTTTTGGCGACGGCGGCCGGCAGGCGCTCGGACAGCGTGGCGACGGGTGCGGCCTGCGCGCTCGCCTCGGCCGCCGCGGGGTCGAAGCCCAGCGCCAGCTCGGTGCCCTGCTTGATCGCGCGCTTGGCGTCCAGCTCGGCGGCCACGTCCGCGCCGCCGATCAGGTGGACGCTGCAGCCCGCCGCCTGCAGCGCGGCCTGCAGTTCGCGCTGCGGATCCTGCCCCGCGCACAGCACGACCGTGTCCACCGGCAGCGTCATCTCGCGCTCGCCGACCGTGATGTGCAGCCCGTCGTCGTCGATGCGCCGGTAGGTCACGCCGGGCACCATCTCGACCTGCCGGTTCTTCAGCGAGGTGCGGTGGATCCAGCCCGTGGTCTTGCCCAGGCCGTCGCCCACCTTGCTCGCCTTGCGCTGCAGCAGCATCACCTGGCGCGGGTTCGGTTCGATGTGCGCCGGGGTCAGGCCGCCGCGGTGGGCGTAGGCCGTGTCCACGCCCCATTCGGCGAAGAACTTGGCCTTGTCGAGGCTCGGGCTGGTGCCTTCATGCAGCAGGTATTCCGCCACGTCGAAGCCGATGCCGCCCGCGCCGATCAGCGCCACGTTCCGCCCCACGGCGCACTTGTCGCGCAGCACGTCGAGGTAGCCGACCACTTTCGGGTGGTCGATGCCGGGGATGTCGGGCGTGCGCGGCGTGACGCCGGTGGCGAGCACGACATGCTGGAAGCCGGCGTCCACCAGTTCCTGCGCCGCAACCCGGTGGTTCAGCTTCAGCGTCACGCCGGTCAGCGCAATCTGTTTGCCGAAGTAGCGCAAGGTTTCGTAGAACTCTTCCTTGCCCGGCACCTGCTTGGCGATGTTGAACTGCCCGCCGATCTCGCTGCCCGCGTCGAACAGCGTCACGTCGAAGCCGCGCCGCGCCGCCGTCGTCGCAAACGCCAGCCCCGCCGGCCCAGCACCGACCACGGCGACACGGGCCTTCGTCGTGGCGGGGCGCTCGATCAGGATCGTCTCGTGGCAGGCGCGCGGGTTCACCAGGCATGAGGTGATCTTGCCGCCGAAGGTGTGGTCGAGGCAGGCTTGGTTGCAGCCGATGCAGGTGTTGATCTCGTCGGCCCGGCCCTCGGCGGCCTTGCGCACGAAATCGGCGTCGGCGAGGAAGGGCCGCGCCATCGAGACCATGTCGGCCATGCCGTCGGCCAGGATCTGCTCGGCGACTTCGGGTGTGTTGATGCGGTTGGTGGTGATCAGCGGGATGCCGACCTTGCCCTTGAGCCCTTGGGTCACCCAGGCGAAGGCGGCGCGTGGCACCTTGGTGGCGATGGTCGGGATGCGGGCCTCGTGCCAGCCGATGCCGGTGTTGAGGATCGTGACGCCCGCGGCTTCCAGCGCCTGTGCGAGCTGAATGACTTCCTCCTGCGTCGAGCCGCCTTCGACCAGATCCAGCATCGACAGCCGGAAGATGAGGATGAACTCGGCGCCGACCCGCGCCCGCGTGCGGCGAACGATCTCCAGCGCAAAACGGATGCGGTTTTCATACGCGCCGCCCCATTCGTCGTCGCGCTGGTTGGTCTGCGCGGCGATGAACTCGTTGATCAGGTAGCCCTCGGAGCCCATGATCTCTACCCCGTCGTAGCCGGCGCTTTGCGCGAGGGCGGCGGCGCGGGCGTAGTCCTCGATGGTCTGCTCGATCTCGTCGCCGGTCAACGCACGCGGGCGGAATGGGCTGATCGGTGCCTTCAGCGCGCTGGGGGCGACCAGCTCGGGGTGGTAAGCGTAGCGGCCGAAATGCAGGATCTGCATCGCGATCTTGCCGCCCGCGTCATGCACGGCCTGCGTCACGACCTTGTGCTTGTCGGCCTCGGCCTGCGTCGTCATGCAGGCGCCGCCGGGCATCGGGCGGCCCGCATCGTTGGGCGCGATGCCGCCGGTGACGATCAGGCCGACGCCGCCGCGGGCGCGCTCGGCGTAGAACGCGGCCATGCGGGCAAAGCCGTCTTTCGCTTCCTCCAGCCCGACGTGCATGGAACCCATGAGCACGCGGTTCTTCAGCGTGGTGAAGCCGAGGTCGAGCGGGGCGAGCAGGTGGGGATAGGCGGTGGTCGTTGTCATGGCGTGTCCTTGCTATGCAACCAGTTGCATGGATGGCGCAGTGTAGGCAGGTGGCGGCGACTATGCAACGGGTTGCATGGTTTTCCCGAGGCCCGTAGACTGCGCCGCATGTCCCTGTCCCACGCCGTGCTCACTTCGCTGATCGAGAAAGCCTCGTCCGGCTACGACCTCGCGCGGCGCTTCGACAAGTCCATCGGCTACTTCTGGCACGCCACGCACCAGCAGATCTACCGCGAACTCGCGCGCATGGAGGCGGCGGGCTGGATTGCCTCACAGCCAGCGCCCGATGCCGGCTTGACCCGGAAGCGGCTGTACGAGGTGCTCCCGGCCGGTCGGGAGGAGCTGGCGCGCTGGGCGGCCGAGCCGACACCGCCGCCCGATCTGCGCGACGACCTCTCGGTCAAGCTGCGGGCGGAGGCGGCGCTGGGCGAGATCGACTTGCGCGCCGAACTGCGCCAGCGCATCGCCAGCCACGCCGAGCGGCTCGACCTCTACCGCGCCCTGGCGCAGCGCGACTTCCCGCCCGACCGCCCGCTCAGCCGGGCCGCCGCGATCCAGCACATGATCCTGCAGAAGGGCCTGCGCTACGAGGAGGGCAATCTGCGCTGGTGCGAGGAGATGCTGGCGCTGCTGGACATGCCCCTCTCGGCGAGCACGGCCGCGCCGCCGGCTACTTGAGCCGCGTGCGCTTGACCTGCGGCGCCACGACGAGGTGGTCGGCGGTGGCGTTCTGGCGCACGCGCTTCGGCGTCGCGCTCTTGGAAAGGGACGCCAAGGCAACAAACCAGGCCTTTGGCATGTCCGTTGGCAGGCCGATCGGGATGCCGGCGATCTTGGGCGTGGCGTGGAAGGCGTGGCCGGGATCCTGAAAGCCGGGTTCGGTGCAACTGATGCAGGCGTAGCCACCGCGTGTGCAGCTGCCGTCGCCGTTCCACAGCCGGGTGTTGCAGTCGGCGTGGGCCTGCGTGCCCTTGCAACCCATGTGTTCCATCATGCAGCCGAGGTCCGAGGGCTTCTCGGCGCTGGCCTTGAACTCGTAGAACTCGTTGCGCGTGCAGCCGTGGTGGACCAACTGGTCGGCGTAGAAACGCGGGCGGCCGAGCGGGTCGAGGTCGTCGGCGCCGAACAGGTCGGCCGCCAGCGCCATCAGCGTGTCGAGCACCCAGCCGGGGTGTGTCGGGCAGCCGGCCACGTTGACCACCGGCAACCCGCTGGCACTGCGGAAGTCGGCGCCGAGCAGGCCGCCGGGCCGGTCGTCCTCGTATTGCAGCCCGCAGGCCTCGGTCGGGTTGGCGCCCGCGGCCGTGATGCCGCCCCAGGCCGCGCAACTGCCCACCGCCACGACGTGGCGCGCGACCGCCGACAGACGCCGCACCCAGTCGACCATCGGCACGCCGGTGCCCGCCAGCACGTGGAAGCGTCCAGTGCCGTTCGGCCCGCGCAGCAGCGCGCCTTCGATGCACAGCGCGTCCAGCGCGACCCGGCCGGCCAGACAGTCCTCCAGCAGCGCGACCAGCTCCGCGCCGCCGGCCAGCGACAGCGACGGATGCCACAGCAGTCGGATGCCGGCCTGTTCGAGCTGGCCGGCGAAATCGGTGGTGTCGGCGCAGAGCAGCGACATCGAGCAGCCGCCGCAGCCACCCGACTGCAGCCAGAGCATGTTCATGGGCCTGTTCATTTGGGGTCCTCCAGTCCGAAGCGCTGCAGCTTGGCGCGCAGCCCCACCCGCGACAGCCCCAGCTCGGCCGCCGCGCGGGTCTTGTTCCAGCGCTGGCGCAGCATCACCTCGCGCAGCACCACGGCCTCGATCGCGTCGAGCCGCTCCTGCAGCGTGCCGGTCTGCGGCAGCGTGGCGACACCGTCCTGGCCTTGGGCCGCAGCGTGCCGGCCGGCCTGGCCATGCAGCACGCGGGTCGAGAAGGCGCGGGCCTCGATGCGCTCGCCGTCGCTGAGCGCGATGGCGCGGGCGATCTCGTTGCGCAGCTCGCGGATGTTGCCCGGCCACGGGTAGCCCATCAGCACGCCCATCGCGTCGTCCGCCCACACGACGCCCGGCCGCCCCAGTTCAGCGCCGACCTCGCGCAGCAGCCTTCGCGCCAGCGGCGGGATGTCGCCGACACGTTCGCGCAGCGGCGGCATGTTCAGCGTGATGCCGGTGAGCCGGTAGTACAGGTCTTCGCGGAACCGGCCCGCGCGCACCTCGTCCTCCAGGTTGCGGTGCGTCGCTGCGATCACGCGTACATCGACCGGGATCGGCCGCGGCGAGCCGACCGGCCGCAGCTCGCCTTCCTGCAGCACGCGCAGCAGCTTGACCTGGAACGCCGGTGAGGTCTCGCCGATCTCGTCGAGGAAGACGGTGCCGCCATGGGCGCGCTGGAACAGGCCGATGTGGTCCTCGAACGCGCCGGTGAACGCGCCGCGCTTGTGGCCGAACAGCTCCGACTCCAGCAGCGTGTCGGGGATGGCGGCGCAGTTCTCCAGCACGAACGGCCCCTCGGCGCGCGGGCTGCCGTAGTGGATCGCGCGGCCGAGCAGCTCCTTGCCGGTGCCCGATTCGCCGAGGACCAGCACCGACAGGTCATAACGCGCCACCCGCGCCGCCATTTCGCAAACGCCGTCGAGCGGGCTGCCCGGCGCGCGCTCGATGCGGTCGAATCCGAAAGCCGCGCGGGCCTGCGCCAGCCGGTCGCCGCGCCGGGCGCGCAGCGCGGTCGTGCCAGCGCGCAGGTCCAGCTCCAGCCGGTGCACCCCGCGCTGCAGCGTGCGCGCCTCCACCGCCTGGCGCACGGTCTGCAGCAGGTGGTCCGGCACCCACGGCTTGAGGATGTACTGGTAGATCCCCGCCTCGTTGATGCCGGCGATGATGTCCTCGCTGTCGGTGTAGCCCGAGATGACGATGCGCACCGTCTCCGGCCAGCGCTCGCGCACCTCGCGCAGGAAGGCCACGCCGGTCAGCCCCGGCATGCGCTGGTCGCACAGGATCACGGCCGCCTCGTGCCGCTCCAGCAGCGCGCGGGCCTCGTCGGCGGAGCTGGCGCACAGGATGCGGAAATCCTCGTCCAGCGTGCGGCGCATCGCGTCCTGCGAGCGCACCTCGTCGTCGACGAGCAGCACCAGCGGCAGGTAGTCCGGATGGAGCAGGTCGTCGTCGGTCATGGGGAGTCGGCGCGGTGCGCTGCGGGCCGGGTCAGGCGCTGGCCAGCAGCCGCCCGATCTTCGCCTTGGGACAGGCCTGTACCTGCATCAGCCAGTCGTGGTCGGCGCGGCCGGTGCCGGACGGGCCGCGCAGATCCTGCTGGATGCGGCACAGCAGCGCTGCGGCCATCTCGGCGTCCGCCAGCGCCCGGTGCGCCTGGCCGGTGCGGGGCAGGCGGTGGAAATCGACCAGCGTGCCGAGCTGGTGGTTGGGTGCCTGCGGGTAGAGCCGGCGCGACAGCATCACCGTGCAGGCAAAGGGGTGCGGCGCAGCCAGCCCGGCCTGCGCCAGCTCGGCCTGCCAGAACTTGCGGTCGAAGGCGGCGTTGTGCGCCACCATCGGCGCGCCAGCGACGAAGCGGGCCGCGTCCGACATGACCTGCACCGCGGTCGGTGCATTGCGCACCATCTCGTTGGTGATGCCGGTGAGCTGGCTGATGAAGGCGGGGATGTAGGCGCCGGTGAACATCAGGCTCTGGAAGCGGTCGACCACCTGACCTGCCTCCAGCAGCACGATGGCCACCTCGGTGGCGCGGTCGCCCATCTGGGGCGAGATGCCGGTGGTCTCGAAGTCGATGACCGCGATGCGGGAGCTGGATGTGGCGGTGTGGGCGGCGGCGGGCATCCGCCGATGATCTCAGAACGGCGAGAACATCACGCCCGCGCCGACGCTGGTCTGCCGGAAGTTGTAGTCGGTCAGCGTCTCGCCGTAGCCCGAGAACGCCTGCACATACCAGCGCAGGCTTTCTGGCTGGTCCAGGCGGATCGGCCGGCTCCACTCGGCCAGCAGCGCGCCCTTGTCCGGTCGGCGCACCGAGCCATTGAACTGCAGCGAGGCGACCGACGTGCCGGCGCCCCAGCGCAGGCGCAGCTCGGCCCGGCCGCGGTAGCTGGCCAGATCGGGGTTGTTGTCGGTCTCGACCGGTTCGTTCAGGCGCTGGGTCACCTTTGCCGTGAGGGACCACGGCCCCTGCTCGATGCCGCCGGCGAGGTAGACCCGGTTCCAGCTCCGCGACAGCGGATCGGATTGGCCGTTCGACTGGTGCGCCACCCCGAATTGCGTGTAGCGCCACTGCCAGCCGCCCGGCAACCCGCGCCATGCCGGCCGGGTGGGCAGCACCAGCATCAGCTCGGGTTCGTAGTCGGTGTTGCGGAACGGTGCCGAATCCTGCCCGTTGAACACCTGCCACAGCGCCTGCTGCGTGAACCCAGCCCAGAGATCGGCACCCGAGTCGAAGGCGTCCTGCACCAGCTTGGTCCGCAGCGAGAGCTGGAACTTGGCCTCGGTGCGCTTGTAGGCCGGCATCGCCACGGCGGCCTGGGTCGGCGACTGCGGCGCGCGGTTGATGCGGCTGGTGACGTGCAGCGGCAGGATGTAGTTCGGTCGGTACGAGACGAAGCGCAGCTCGCCGCGCTTGTCCTCGGGGTCGAGTTCCCAGTAGCGCGAGAGTTCGCTGGCGGGGGCGTCCGCGGCGGTGGCGTGCAGTGGCGCCAGCGCGCCGAGCAGTGCGGCGCAGGCCGCGGCGGTCGATGCGCAGTGCAGCGGCAGGGAAGAGGGCATGGGGCAGGCCAGAAGTCCGACGACGGCGCCGATGGTAGGGCGTGGTTCGTGACATTGGTACGGTTTCGTTCTGCGCTGCGGGGTGTCCTTGTAATCGGGTGTGTCTCGTCCGCCCGCGGCCCTTCGCCATCCGCGCTCTGCCCGATTGGTTCAGCAGATCCGCGGCAACTGCTCGCCGCTGAGCCAGTCCACCACCCGCCGCCCGCCAAAGCGCGTCGTCATCTGCACGAAGCGGTGCGGGTCTTCGGTGACGACGCCGATGCGCGCCGCCGCGTGCCCGTTCGGGTGCTCGCGCATCGTGGCCAGCAGCGTGTCGGCGACATCCGGCGCGCAGACCGCCACCAGCTTGCCCTCGTTGGCGACATAGAGCGGATCGAGCCCGAGCAGCTCGCATGCGGCTTCGACCTGCGGCAGCACGGGAATCGCCGCCTCGTCCAGCGTGATGCCGACGCCGGACTGGCGCGTGATCTCGTTGAGTGTGGTCGCCAGCCCGCCGCGCGTGGGGTCACGCAGCACGCGCACGCTGCCTTCGGGCACGGCGGCCAGCATCGCCGCTGTCAGGCCGTTGAGCGCGGCGGTGTCGGAAGTGATCGCAGTCTCGAATTCCAGCGACTCGCGCAGCGACAGCACCGCCACGCCATGCTCGCCGATCGTGCCGGATACCAGCACCACGTCGCCGGGCTGGGCTTGGTCACCCGCGATGCGGCGCCCGGGCGGGAGCCAGCCGACGCCGGTCGTGCTGATGAACACACCGTCGCCCTTGCCCTGCTCGACGACCTTGGTGTCGCCGGTGACGATGGCCACGCCGGCTTCGCGGGCCGCGGCGGCCATCGAGTCGACGAGGCGCTTCAGGTCCGCCAGCGGGTAGCCTTCCTCCAGGATGAAGCTCGCGGCAAGGTAGAGCGGCTGCGCGCCCATCATCGCCACGTCGTTGACCGTGCCGTGGACGCTCAAGGCCCCGATGTCGCCACCGGGAAAGAACAGCGGTGAGATGACGTGCGCGTCGGTCGCCATCACCAGCCGGTGGCCGGGCGGTGGCGCGGGCAGCACGGCGCCGTCGTTGCCTTCGCGCAGCGCGGGGTTCTCGAAGGCGCGGGCGAACAGTTCCTCGATCAGTTGCGCGGCGGCGCGGCCCCCGGCGCCGTGGTTCATGTCGATGCGGCCGGTCTTGAAGTCGATCGGGCGGAGGTAGTCTTTTTTGATGGACATGGTGGGCTGCGCGGGGGTGGGTTCCCGCTTTCGCGGGAATGACGGGGAGGGGGCATGACGGGGCGGGGGGAGGCTCAGGCGGGGACGATGGCGATGTCTTTCCAGCGGCCGTAGCTGTAGTGCGCGGCACAGGCGCCTTCACTCGACACCATGCACGAGCCCATCGGGTTTTCCGGCGTGCAGACGGTGGCGAAGAGCTTGCAGTCGGTCGGGCGCTTCACGCCGCGCAGGATGGCGCCGCAGTCGCACTGCTTGTGGTCCGGCACCGGGCGGTAGGCGAGGTCGAAGCGCTGCTCGGCGTCCCACTGCGCGAACGCTGGTCGGATGCGCAGCGCGCTGTGCGCCACTTCGCCCAGGCCGCGCCACTCGAAACTCTCGCGCAGCTCGAACACCTCGGCGACCAGCTTCTGGGCCGCCAGATTGCCCTCGCGGTTCACGGCGCGGGTGAACTCGTTCTCGACCTCATGGCGGCCCTCGTTGACCTGACGGATCAGCATCAGGATCGCCTGCATCACGTCCAGCGGCTCGAAGCCGGCGATCACCACCGGCTGGCGGTAGTCGCGGGCGAAGCCTTCGTAGGGGGCCGAGCCAATCAGGATGCTGACGTGCGCCGGGCCGACAAAACCGTCCAGCGGCACCGTGCCCCACTGCTTCACCTCGGGCGATTCGAGGATGTGCGTGATCGCGCTCGGCGTCAGCACGTGGCAGCACAGCACGCTGAAGTTGGGCAGGTTCTCCTTGGCCGCCTGCCGGATCACCAGCGCGGTCGGCGGCGTCGTCGTCTCGAAGCCGATGGCGAAGAACACCACCTCGCGGGTCGGGTTGGCGCGGGCGATCTTCAGCGCGTCGGCGGGCGAATAGACCATGCGGATGTCGGCGCCGCGGGCCTTGGCGCGCTGCATCGACAGGCTGCCCGACGCGGGCACGCGCATGGTGTCGCCGTAGGTGCAAACGATGGCGCCATGGTCAAGCGCCAGCCCGATCGCCTGGTCGATCCGCCCGATCGGCAGCACGCACACCGGGCAGCCGGGGCCGTGGACCATCTGCACGTTGTCCGGCAGCAGCGCCGGCACGCCGTAACGCGACAGCGCGTGCGTGTGGCCGCCGCAGAACTCCATGAAGTGGTAGCGGCGATCGGGTTGGGCCTCGGCGCGGATCTTCGTGGCCAGCGCCTTGGCGATCTCGCCGTCGCGGAACTCGTCGATGTACTTCATGACGCGGCTCCCTGCTGGGTGTCTTGCTCGGCGTCGTGGGCATTCAGCTCGGCGAACAGGGCCAGCGTGCGCTCAGCCTCCTCGGTGTCGAGTAAGCCGATGGCGTGGCCGACGTGGACGATGACGTAGTCGCCGACCCGGGCTTCCGGCGTCAGCGCGATCGAGATGTCCTTGCGGACGCCGCCGAGATCGACCGTGGCCATCTCGTCGGGCAACAGGGCCGCCACACGGGCAGGCAGGGCGAGGCACATGGATCAGGTCTCCGTCATGGTGGTTGTTGTGGATGTCGCGGTGGCGGTGGCGCCTTGGGTGGCCGCGGGGCGCGTACGGAGCTGCTGCACCGCCACCCAGGCCTGCCCGAGCGCCAGCCCGGCGTCGCCGCAGGACACGCCTTGCGGGCGATGCACCCGCAAGCCAGCCGCCGTCAGCCGCTCGGTCAGCCGCTGGCTCAGCAGCCGGTTGAAAAAACAGCCGCCCCCGAGGGCGACCGCGTGCAGACCGTCGCGGGTGGCCGCAGCAATCGTGGCGTCGGCCAGCGCATCGGCCAGCCCGACGTGGAACAGTGCCGCCCCCCGCCCGCGGGCGTCAGCGTCGTGGACATCCAGGGCCAGCAGCGCCTCCATCAGCGCCCAGATTCCCATCCCGTCATCCTCGCGAACGCGAGGACCCACCCCCGGAACCACCCCCGGATGCCACTCCAGCCACGCTGCCGCACACCGCTCCAGCGCGACCGCCGCCTCGGCTTCTTCTCGTTGCCGCACCGACAAGCCGAGCACCCCAGCCGCCGCGTCAAACCAGCGCCCCGCGCCCGTGCTGACCGGACAGTTCAAGCTACGCACCAGCATCGTTTTCACGCCCTGCGCCGCCGCCGCCCCGACCACCGGCGCCAGCCGTGGCCCGATCTCGTCACCGCGCCCCAGCGCATGCAGCACCGCCGCGACCAACCGCCACGGCTCCCGCGCCGCCACATCGCCACCGGGCAGCGCCAGCGGCGGCAGGTGCGCGAGCCGCTCGAACCCGCCGTCCATGTCCAGCCGCAGCAGCTCGCCGCCCCACGCCGTCCCGTCCGTGCCCAGCCCGACGCCGTCCAGCGCCAGTCCGAGCAGCGGCCCGTCCAGCCCCTTTTCGGCTTGCACCACCGCGAGGTGCGCGTGGTGGTGCTGCACGCCGATCGCCGGCACGCCGAGCCGATCGGCCCAGTGCAGCGCCAGCCGCGTGCTGTGGAAGTCCGGGTGCAGGTCGTGCGCGACGGCGTCGATCGGCCCGCGCGCGTCCCGCACCAGCGCCTCGACCGACGCCTCCAGCGCCGCGCAGGCGTCCGGCGTACCGAGGTCGCCATGCAGCGCCGACGCGGTGTAGCGATCCCCGTCGAGCAGCCCCGCCGTGTTCTTCAGCCACGCGCCGACAGCCAGCACCCGCCTCGCCGCGGGGCGTGGCAGGTGCAGCGGGGGCGGCGTGATCGCGGTCATGCTCACGCCGCCTGCGCTTCCTGCGCTTCCAGCAGCCAGTCCAGCCAGGCGTCCATGCCGACTCCGGTGCGCGCCGACAGCAGCAGCACCTCGATGCCCGGGTTCACCCGCTGCGCGTAGGCGATGCACTGCGCCACATCGAAATCGAGGTAGGGCAGCAGGTCGGTCTTGGTCAGCACCATCAGCCTGGCCGCCGCGAACATGTCCGGGTACTTGATCGGCTTGTCCTCGCCCTCGGTGACCGAGAGGATGGCGATCTTGGCGCGCTCGCCCAGATCCCACATCGCCGGGCAGACGAGGTTGCCGACGTTCTCGATCATCAGCAGCGAGGTCGGGGCGTGGTGATGGTGGTGACCGTGGTCATGGTCGTGCGTGTGACCGTGATCGTGTGCAGGGTCGTGGTCATGGTGGCTGTGCAGCGGCAGTCGCGCGAACGCCTCGGCGATCATCGGCGCGTCAAGGTGGCAGCCCTTGCCGGTGTTGACCTGGATCGCGGGGGCGCCGGTCGCGCGGATGCGGTCGGCGTCGTTCGAGGTCTGCTGGTCGCCCTCGATGACACCCAGCGGCAGGTCCGGCGCGCGGGCCTTCAGCGCCTCGATCGTCGCGCACAGCAGCGTCGTCTTGCCCGAACCGGGGCTGGAGACGAGGTTGTAGGCGACGACGCCGTGGCCGGCGAAGTGGGCGCGGTTGGCGTCGGCGATGCGCTGGTTGGCGCCGAGCACGTCGGCTTCGAGCTTGATGGCGCGTGCCTGGCTCATGCCGGGCACCGAGACGCGGGCCGGGCCGGCGCCGAAGTGCAGGTCGTTGCCCGTCGTCGCCGTGACCACCGGGGCGGTCGGGTGTTCATGCACCGCGCCGGGGGTGCCGGTGGAGCAGCCGCAGATGACGCACATGGGGAATTCCTTTCGTGGGTTCAGTCGTCGTGCACCAGCAGGTCCACGACACGCAGTTCGGTGCCGCCGGTCGGCTGCAGTTGAAAGCCGCCGCAGCGCGGGCAGGCGTCGGCGCGCGAGGTGATCTCGACCGTCTCGCAGCAGCGCAGGCACCACGCCGTGCCGGGCGGCTCGTCGATCAGGATCTCGGCGCCTTCCAGGCAGGTGCCCGGGATGCTGGCGTCCAGCGCGAACCGTAGCGCGCGCACCTCTACGCCGCTGAGCGCGCCCGCCTCCAGCCGCAACTGCGACACGCGGCGAAAGCCTTCGCGCTCGGCCGCGTCCTCGACCAGCCGCACGACGCCGCCCGCCAGACTGAGTTCATGCATGGCGCACCTCGAATTCGACACAGGGATCAAAGGCGACCGCGAGCAGCCGCGCCGCCGCGTCCCGCTGCGCCGGGTCGGTGTCCCGCAGCGCCGCGAGCGCGTGCGCCAGTGTGCCTGCGGGGTGGAAGTTCCATTCGGTCGGCGCGAGCACCTGCCAGGCCTGCACGCGCTGGCCGTCTGCGTCGAGCTGCACGCGGTGGACCAGCAGCCCGCGTGCCGTCTCGCACCAGGCCAGCCCGGCGCCGCGGCCCAGCGCGCAGGCACCGTGGTCCAGCCGGTCCGCGCCGTCCGGCGCACCCAGCCGCAGCACCTCGACCAGCCGCGCGACCAGCCGCAGCCACACCGTGCCGTCCAGCGGCGGGGTGCTGGCGTCGACGTCGGCGCGGCGGCTCCACGGTCCGGTGTCGGCGGGCTGGCCATGCCAGTGCGGGCGGGCACAGAAGGCCGGGTCGTCCGCCATCGCCTGTCCGAGCAGCGCCCAGTCGCTGGCGGCCGGCCGCAGCGACCGGCCCGGTGTGGCCAGCGTGCGCGCGGCCGGGCCGATCTGGTGCAGCAGCCGGACCAGTGCGCCGGGCGTGCCGAAGCGCACCGTCTGCTCCACCCAGCGCGTGGCCCAGCCGGTCGGATCGGCGTCGTGGCGCTGCAGCCAGTCGGCGGGGGTGTGGCCGAGCCACTTGTGGGCGAGCCAGACGGGCAGGGCCTCCAGCCGGTCGGCCGGGGGCAGGTCGTCGCGCCACAGCGGGCAGGTGCGCAGCAGCAGCGCGCCTTCGTCGCTGCGGCCGTCCTGGCGCAGCAGGCGCGGCCAGTCGTGGCCGATGCGCAGGATCTGCTCGCGGGCGGTGGCCAGGCGCAGGGTCTGGGCAGCCGCTGCCGGGTCGTCGGCCGGCTCGCCCCGGGCGGCGCGGATCGCGGCGATGGCGGTCAGCCGGTGGGCCGCGGCGCACAGCGTGAACACCGCGCCGAGCAGCGCCGGCATCTCGCCCGCGCGGCGGCCCGGCGCCAGGCGCGGCAGCAGGTCCGGGCGGGTGCTGTGGATCGCCGCCGGCGGGGCCACGCCGGGGCGCAGGTGCATGCGACCGGCCAGCGGTTCCGGGGCGAGTGTCATGCGCAGGCCTCGGCCGTGGTCGGCTGGCGCAGCAGGCGCAGCACCTCGCGCGCCGTGGCCACCGCGGCGGGCTGGTCGGCGAAGCCGAACATCGGCGAGAACAGCGAGGCCTGCTCGAAGGCCCCGATCGACGGCTCGTGCGCGCCGAGGAAGTCCAGCGGATGTGCGCCGTAGCGCCGCACGGCGGTGGCGCCGACCGGCAGCAGCCCGGCCGCAGCCGCGTCGGCCACCGGGGTGACAGGCAGGCGCAGCACGTTCATGAACCACGGCGTCACCAGCACGCCCATCAGCATGGGCAGCGCCACCGACGCGGACTTCGATCCCACCGCGACCGGTTCCCGCACGAACCCGACCGCCTGCACCGACAGCCCCGCGTGCAGCACCGGCACGCCGCGCATCCGCGTCGTGGCGATGCGGCGGAAGGTGGCCTCCAAGACCTCCAGCCGGTCAGCCATCACCGAGCACCATGAACTGTTCGGCCTCGCCGTCGCACTGCGGGCAGCGCCAGTGCGCAGGCAGGGCGGTGAAGGCCGTGCCGGGCGCGATCTGCCAGACCTCGTCGCCGACTGCCGGGTCGTAGACCCACCAGCAGATCTTGCATTCGAGCCGCGCGTCGGCTGGCAGCCGCGCCGCGTCGCCGAGGTAGCTGCCCTCGAAGCCCTGGAAGCCCGCGGCGCCGGTCGCCGTGCTCATGCCTGCTCCACCCACTGCAGCACCTCGACCAGCCGCTCGGCCGAATCCGCCAGGTCCTCCGGCGCGGCGCACGCCACCTCCGGCAGCCCGCAGACCTCGACCGCGTTCAGGATCACCGTGTCCTGCGAGTTGTAGTAGACGACGCGCCAGGTGTGGGCGGCGCAGGCGTTGGTGATGCGGCAGTTGCCGTAGCCGCGCGAGAGGATGACGATGCGGCCGGTGCCGAGCTGGTGGTCGATCCAGGCGATGTCCTCCAGCGTCACCGGCAGCAGCGTCAGGTTGACGACCTGCGGCGCATCGCCCGCGCGCCAGTGCTGGCGGTGCGCGGCCAGCTCGACCAGGATCGAGCCGGCGTTGAGCACGTTCGGCGGCAGCACCGCCGGCTCGGGTGGCACCGGCCGCGTGTCCTCGGCGGCGATGCGGTGCAGCAGCGCCGGGACCGCGCCGACCTCGATGGTGTCGAGCACGCGCCCGTCGTCGCAGCGCTCGATCACCCGCCAGACCCCGGCGAAGACCGACTCCTGGATCTGCGCCCGCGGCGCGCTGGGTGCGCGGCCCGGCTCGGCCAGCACCTGCGCGCTGACCTCGCCCTCGCCGAGCACCTGGTTGATGAGCGCCAGATCGGCCGCTGCCAGCCCGTCCAGCCGCACCGGCGCGACCGCCTCGCCGCGCAGCACCGCCTGCAGCCGCGCCAGCACCTCGTGCAGCGTGGACACGGCGCCCGCGTGGCCGGCGAGTTCCTCCGGCTCGGGCAGTGGCGGGGCGCGGAAGGTGCTCATGCCTTGGGGCATGGCGATGTAGTTCAGCGACTCGTCCTCGTCGCCGCTCTGGCTGCCGGGGCCGAGGGCGACGACCGGGATGGGGAAGGGCTTGATGTCGAAGGGCAGGGCCATGGCGATCGGTTCCGGTTCCAGGTTCAGTGGCATGCGCTGGCGCCAGCGGTGGCGCTGACGACGGGAATGCCGACGCCGGGCACGCGCGACGGCGCCGTCGCCAGGGCGGCCTGCACCTGGGCGACGTAGTCGGTCCAGTCGTGCATGCCGGGCAGGACGCTGACGTAGCGGCCCTCGCGCAGGAAGACCAGCGCCGGCCAGCGCAGCACGCCGTAGCGGCGGGCCAGCGCGTCCTCGTCCCCGCGGGCCGCGACGGCGATCCGGAAGCGGCCGCCGACGGCGCGCTGCAGCTCCGGCAGCACGACGGCCACGTCCAGCGCTTCCGGAAACCGCACCGGGTCGCCGCCGAGCAGCAGCACCCGGTCGCCTCCTTCGGCGGACCAGGCGTCCACGCTGTCGGGGGTGACGAGTCGGGCGTCGAACGCGCGGACGAGGCGGGCCACCAGCGGGTGCAGGTCGGTGGTGTCCGGGGACAGGGTGGTGGTGGGCATCGTCGTCATCGTCATGGGGTCTGTCCGGTCAGCGCGGCCAGCTGGGCCGCATCCATGGCCGACGGCAGCACGAAGGCCGCCGCGGTGTTCGTCAGTTCATGGCCCTGCATCGCCGCGGCGACCAGGTCCAGCGTGGCGTCGATCTCGGCGGCACGCTCGGGGCTGAGGCGTTCCTGCGCGCTGTCGAGGAAGACCAGCACCCACTCACCCGGCGCGCAGTCGCCGACCAGCGCGGTGTTGACGAGCCGCGACTCGCCCCGACCGTGCGCCCAGGCATGGCCGGCGGGCGTGTTGCGGCGCTCGGTGATGCACATCGGCAGTCCCATGCACATGCTCAGGCACTCCTCGGCATGAAACGTTCGTCGCCGACACGGCAGGCCTGTTCCGCCGCCGGCCGCCCCGCCTCGTAGGCGCCGAGCGACAGCGTCGGCACCGTCACCGACTCGTCGCCCGCCAGCGGTGCCTCGCGCGGCTGCGGCGCGGCACCCCATTCACGCAGCCGCTCGACAGCCAGCGCCACGGCGTCGTCCACCGCCAGCCGGATGCGCGGGCGCAGGCTGCCGCCGTAGTCCTCCAGCTCCTCGGGCTGGCAGCCGATCAGCAGCACCTGGCGCGGGTAGCGCTCGGTGAGCAGCGCCAGCATCAGCACCTCCTGGAAACCGGTCTGGTGCAGGCTCATCTTCTTGGCGCCCATGAAGCGCGGCACCTC
This sequence comes from Sphaerotilus montanus, assembly GCF_013410775.1. Taxonomy (NCBI): domain Bacteria; kingdom Pseudomonadati; phylum Pseudomonadota; class Betaproteobacteria; order Burkholderiales; family Sphaerotilaceae; genus Sphaerotilus; species Sphaerotilus montanus. The sequence continues at coordinate 3,564,522 of NZ_JACCFH010000001.1, forward strand.
GTCGTCCTCGATCAGCCGCATCGTGCCGGGCTCCAGCCCGTAGTCGATGGCGTCGAAGATCAGCAGCCGCTCGGCGCCCTGCACATGGTGGATCAGGTACAGGCCCTGCGTGCCGCCGTCGATCAGGTCGACGTGCGGCGCGAAGGACCACTGCTGCTGCAGCGCCTCGACGCAGCGCACGCCGAAGCCCTCGTCCGCCCACAGCACGTTGCCAATGCCGAGCACGACGATGGGACCGGCGGTGTCGGTGGTGCTGGTGGTGTCGTTCAGGGAGACGGTCATGTCAGTCCTTGAACGTGCGGTAGCCGGAGATCATCGTGCTGACGATGCTCTGGCGGCCCATGATGTCCTCGCGGATCGCGGCGTACACATGCAGCGTCACGAAGATCACCATGCCCCACATGCCCATGCGGTGCCAGGTGTGGACGTCCTGCGACTGGCCCATCAGCGGGATGACCCAGCCGAACAGCTGCTCCTGCCACGAGCCCATCTGCGCGCCTTCGCCGTACAGCGCGAAGCCGGTGCAGACCATGAACACCGAGAACAGGAAGAAGCCGCAGAACATCGCCAGCCGCGCCATCGGGTTGTGGCCGACGTACTGGTTGGGGCGCGGGGAGAGAAAGGCGTACCACTTGAGCATGCTGATCACCTCGCGCCAGTACGCGGGCGTGAACACCGGCAGCGTGAACAGCTCCCGGGCGTGGTGGTTGCCGACGAACGCCCAGTAGATCCGCCCCAGCAGCCCGACCGCGAACACGTAGCCCGCCGCGAAGTGCGCGAAGCGGATGTAGCCCATCAGGAAGTGGTCGCTGGCCTCGCCGGGCATCGTCGGCAGCGGCGCGCCGATGAAGTAGCCCGTGACGGCCAGCACGGTGATCGCCAGCGCGTTGACCCAGTGCCACAGGCGCACCGGAGCTTCGTAGACGTAGACCGACTGGATCGACTGGCCGTGGACGACGGCGTCGGTGTCGATGCCGGTGGCCGTCACGGCGGAGTGGTGGTTGCTCATGGCGAGCCCCTTCACACGCGGGTCAGCAGAACCAGGCCGGTCACGCCGACCCCCGCGCCGAGCAGCCGCCATGCCACGCCGTGCAGGCGCAGCATCGCGTGCCCCAGGCCCAGGCCGGCGCTGTGCAGCAGCGCGGTCGTGGCCAGGAAACCGAGCGCGTAGCCGACGAAGCCACCACCGGCGGGCAGTTCGGCGCCGTGGGCCAGCCCGTGCATCAACGCCGCCAGGCCCACCAGCACCAGGCCGCCGCGGGCTGGAATCCGCTGGGCGAACGCCAGCATCGCGCCGAAGACGACCACGCTCAGCGCGATCAACGCCTCGGTGCCCGGCAGCACCAGCCCGGCGGCGCCCGCCAGTGCGCCGGCCAGCAGCGCGGCCATGAAGGTGGCGGGCCCCGTGATCCGCTGACCGATCGGCAGCGCCGCCGCCGACCAGACGCCCACGGCGACCATCGCCAGCAGGTGGTCCAGGCCGAGCGGGTGCGCCAGCCCGGTGAGCAGCGTCTCGGTGCCGTGCCCCGTGTGGGCGCTGACGCTGGCGCTGGCGGTGAGCGCCGCGATGGTGCCCAGGGTGCGGAGGGTGTTGTTCATGGAAAGTCTCCTTGTTGGCGTGGGGGAGTGCAGGCTCAGCGCACCTTGACGGTGGTGAGTTCCTGGCCGTCCGGGCTCATGACGTGGGTCGAGCAGGCCAGGCAGGGGTCGAACGAGTGCAGCGTGCGCAGGATCTCGACCGGCTGCTCCGGGTTGACCATCGGCGTGTTCATCAGGCTGGCCTCGAAGGCGCCGATCTGGCCCTTGGCGTCGCGCGGCGAGCCGTTCCAGGTGGTCGGCACGACGCACTGGTAGTTCTCGATCTTGCCGTCCTTGATCTTGATCCAGTGGCCCAGCATCCCGCGCGGGGCGGCGACCGTGCCCACGCCCTTGGCCTCCTTCGGCCACGTGGCGGGATCCCACTTCTCGACGTTCGCCGTGGCGGTGTCGCCGGCCTTGAGGTTGCCGATGAGCTGCTTGAAGTCGTCGTACATCATCTCGGCGGCGTACTGGCTTTCCAGCGCGCGGGCCAGCGTGCGGCCGATGGTGGTGGGCAGCAGTTGCTTGAGCGTGTAGTTCGTTTCCGGCATGCCCAGCGCCTTCGGGATCGCGCTGTTGATCGCCACCGCGGCGCTGTCCACCTGCTCCTTGACGCGCTGGCAGAACTTGTTGCCCTTGCTGGCGTGCGCGTAGCCGAGGATGTAGCGCGACAGCGGCCCGACCTCCACCGCGTGGCCGCGCCAGCGCGGGGCCTTGATCCACGAATACTTGGCGCCTTCGTCGATGTGTTCGATGTTGGTGCGGGTGCCCTTGGTGTTGGCGCCGAGCTGGTAGTTCGGTTCGGTCACGCCGTCCCACGGGTGCAGGCCCTTGGTCTCGTCGCCGTACTTGTACCAACTGTGGGTGACGAACTCCTGCACCTGCTCCGGGTCGCGCGGGTCGATCGGCAGGATCTCGTCCCAGTTGCCGTTCAGGATCACGCCGCCGGGCAACTGGTGCGTGCTGAAGTCGTAGGGGACTTTCTCGTAGGTGCCGTAATCGGCCACGTTCGTCGCCGAGAGGCCGCCGCCGTGCAGCCAGCCGGCCTGCTTGTAGATCGTGCCGATGGCGAGCACGTCCGGGATGTAGACGTTGTTGTTGAACTCGATCATCTCCTTGATGCGCGCCTCGACGAAGTTCAGCCGCTCCATGTTGATCGGAGCGCCGGCCGCACCATTGCCGTCGATGTTGATCGCGCAGGGCACGCCGCCGACGAGGTAGTTCGGGTGCGGGTTCTTGCCGCCGAAGATGGTGTGGACCTTGACCCACTCCTTCTGCAGGTCGAGCGCTTCCAGGTAGTGCGTCACCGCCATCAGGTTCGCCTCGGGCGGCAGCACATACGCCTTCGAACCCCAGTAGCCGTTCATGAACGGGCCGAGCTGGCCCGCTTCGACGAACTTTTTCAGCCGGGTCTGGATGTCGCGGAAATAGCCCGGCGAGGACATCGGGTGCGACGGCGAGACCATCTGCTGCAGCGCGCTGGTCTGCTTCGGATCGGCCTTGAGCGCGGAGACGATGTCGACCCAGTCGAGCGCGTGCAGGTGGTAGAAGTGGACCGCGTGGTCGTGGACCTGCAGCGTCTTGGCCATCATTTCGCGGATCAGGTGCGCGTTCAGCGGGATCTTGATGCCGAGCGCGTCTTCCACGGCGCGCACGCTGGCCAGCGCGTGGCAGCCGGTGCAGACGCCGCAGATCCGCTCGACAAACGCCCAGGCGTCGCGCGGGTCGCGGCCCTTGAGGATGACTTCGAGGCCGCGCCACATCGTGCCGGTGGACACCGCGTTGCGGATGACGTTGTTGCTGTCGACGTTCACCTCGCAGCGCATGTGGCCTTCGATGCGGGTGACCGGGTCGACGACGATGCGCCGGCCGGTGTTGTCGAGCTGGAAGCCTTGGGTTTCGATGACGCCCATGATGTGTCTCTCTTCGTGTGTGGGGGAGGGGCGTGTGTTCAGGCCCGGGGTGCCGCGTCGTCGGGCTTGCTGGCCACGCGCTTGAGCACGGACACCGCCGCGTGCGCCGCGACCGCCGCGCCGACGACGCCGGCTGCCGTGCCGCCGATCTGGTCGGCCGTGCCTTCGACGCCGAACTGGTGGATCGTGGTCAGGCGGTCGTAGAACGAGCCCTTGTCCCAGAAGCCGTCCTCGCTGCAGCCGATGCAGCCGTGGCCGGCCTTGATCGGGAAGCTGGTGCCCTCGTTCCACTGCACGGTGGAGCAGGCGTTGTAGGTGGTCGGGCCCTTGCAGCCGACCTTGTAGAGGCAATACCCCTTGCGGGCGTACTCGTCGTCGAAGCTCTCGACGAACTGGCCGGCGTCGAAGTGCGGGCGGCGGTAGCACTTGTCGTGGATGCGCTGGCTGTAGAACATCTTCGGCCGGCCCTGGCGATCCAGTTCGGGGATCTTGTCGAAGGTCAGCATGTAGGTGATCACGCCGGTCATCACCTCGGCGATGGGCGGGCAGCCGGGCACCTTGATGATGGGCTTGTCGGTGATGACCTTGTGGATCGGGGTGGCCTGGGTCGGGTTCGGCTTGGCGGCCTGGACGCAGCCCCACGACGCGCACGAACCCCAGGCGATGATCATCTTGCAGTCTTTGGCGACGCGCTTGAGCTTCTCGATGAAGGGTTTGCCGGACTGGATGCAGAACATCCCGTCTTCATTGAGCGGCGGGTTGCCCTCGACGGCCAGGATGTAGTTGCCTTTGTACTTCTCGATGATCTCGTCGAGGATGGCCTCGGCCTGGTGCCCGGCGGCGGCCATCAGCGTGTCGTCGTAGTCGAGCGAGATCATCGACAGCACGACATCCTTGGCCAGCGGATGCGCCGAGCGGATGAACGACTCCGAGCAGCAGGTGCATTCCAGCCCGTGCAGCCACAGCACGGGGGTGCGCGGCTTGGTTTCCATCGCATGCGCGATCTGCGGCACGAACGCGGGGCCGAGGCCGAGCGACGTGGCGGTGAGCGAGCAGTATTTCAGCAGGCTGCGGCGCGAGATGCCCTGGCGCCGCATCACCTCGTAGAACGTTTCCATGTGGGGGTCTCCTCGGATCGATGGTGGAGACCAGACACAAGTCGCGTGCCTGCGCGGCGGCTTCTCCGGGAAAGTCCGGGAGGCGCACGCAAGTGCTTGTCAGCGTTGAACTATTCGTGATGGATTGACGGGGGTCAGGGAGGGATGGCTCAGGGGGTGGAAGGTCTGTATCCGGTGATCTGGTCATGATGGAAGGCCGTATTCCACTATGGCGAGCAAGGAAAAGACGGGGGCAGGTCCGTAGACGAAAAATTGCGCATTTGGTATGCTGTCGCCGAAAAAGTCAGCTTAACCCGGTACGCAAACATTTATATTTCCACGACGTTTTATGAGAATAAGTAACCAAAAAATCTATCTTGAGCTGCAATTTTTTGCTGAGGCAACACTGATCAGCAGTTGAAATGCTTTTGTGTCAAAAAGCATAATTTCGCATTTATTTTTAAGTTGCTTATTTTGTGTTGTTAACGTATTGTTTTGGCGCGTCTGTAGCCATCAAAAGAGAATTAAATGTACAAAGAAGATATTTATGAGATAACTCCTAATAATTGGGAGTGGTTTGCGCAAGATGTTTTATTCCATCTTGGTTTTTCAATTGCTGTGGGACCATCAGAAGGGGTTGACGATGGTTCTGATATGATTGCTGAACTAGATGGTAAACGGTATTTAGTGAGTTGTAAGCATAATTACAAAACGAGAAAAAACGTTGGGGTTCGTGAAGAGTGTGATATACAAGATCGGGTTGTGCAGCATGATTGCACTGGGTTTATTACTTTTTATTCAGTTGGCGCGACTTCCGGACTAAAAAGAAAGCTAATTGCGCTGAAAGATAAAGCATCTATTGATGTGATAGAGATTTATCTTGACAATGTAATGGATATAATACCAAGTATGCAGGGGTACATACTTCAAAAATATTTTAAACGTCCCCAAGAGATGGGGCGCAATTTATTGAGTCATACTGATTTTGAATATAAGCCTCTCTTCTGCATGAAATGCAAGCTCGATATTTTGAAAAAAGAGAATGTTCCTAGGTCACTTGTTGGCTTCTATGAAGATAGTGAAAAAATCATCCATTTGATATACGGGTGCAAGAAATGTGTAAATAAATATTGTAATGACCCATATTGGGCCGAGATTGGTCAAATCCGATATATTGAACAAATGTTGAGTTGGCGTGAAATTGTTGATGAGGTTGTATCTCGACCGGAAGTAAAGCTATCGGAGGATTTTTATAAATATTGGGCCTTCCTCCAGGAAGCAATTTTGCAAATTCAAGTTCCCCAAGGGTGGGGTCGTTGGTTATAAATAAATAATTTTTGAGTGGGTTTGTTGTGGTTTAATAAAATAAAACCTATAAATTCAGGGGTAGATTCAATGTGTAGTAAAAAATCAAATAAATTAGGCAGTTGGTATATCAGAATTTAGGAGAAATCTGACAAAAATTCTTCTGGATGCTAATAAAATCGGTCGCCGTGTTGAGTGCCGATAAAGCGATATTCTGTGTGATTTCGCCAGAGCTTTTCGAAGCGATCATGGAAGAAATCGCCGATCAGGATTCGTACAAAAATGTCCTGACCGGGTTGGCAGAAAAATCGAGCGCGGTCGAGGTTGATTTTGACGAACTGTGAAGCTCGTCAATTCCTTGGCATTCCACGAGTCCGTCCATTGAGGTGACTCGGCGCCGACACCGGAACACGCCGCTGTCCACCGCCTTATCCACCGATCCCAGATCTGACGCCGCTGGCAACCTTCCGGCTGCGCTGCGGCGGTGTGCCCCAGCCCCTCACGTGATGGAGCACCATGTCCGCCCTGACCGAAGACCAAGCCCGCACGTACATGCACAAGCTGCTGGCCGCGATGGTGCGCGCCGGTGGATCGGACCTGTTCATCGCCACCGACTTCCCGCCGAGCATCAAGTCGCACGGCAGCATGCAGCCGCTGACCGCGCAGAAGCTCAACGCGGACACCACGCGCCGCCTCGCCCAGTCGCTGATGAACGACACCCAGCGCCAGGAATTCGAGCGCGAGATGGAGTGCAACTTCGCCATCTCGATCCCTGGCGTGTCGCGTTTCCGGGTCAACGTCTACGTCCAGCAGCAGAGCGTGGGCATGGTGATCCGCACCATCGCGTCGGAAATCCCGAACATCGACAAGCTCAAGCTGCCGCCCAAGCTGAAGGACGTGGTGATGGACAAGCGCGGGCTGGTGCTGGTCGTTGGCGCCACCGGGTCGGGCAAGTCGACCACGCTGGCCGCGATGATCGACCACCGCAACCGCGAGTCCGCCGGCCACATCATCACCGTCGAAGACCCGGTGGAGTACGTCCACGCCTCGCGCAAGTCGCTGGTCACCCACCGCGAGGTGGGCGTGGACACCAAGTCGTGGCACCACGCGCTGAAGAACACGCTGCGCCAGGCGCCCGACGTGATCCTGATCGGCGAGATCCGCGACGCTGAAACCATGGAACACGCGATCGCCTTCGCCGAAACGGGCCACCTCTGCCTCGGCACGCTGCACGCCAACAGCGCCAGCCAGACCATCGAGCGGATCATCAACTTCTTCTCCGAGGAACGGCGCGCGCAACTGCTGATGGACCTGTCCGCCAACCTGCGCGCCATCGTCTCGCAGCGCCTGGTGCGGCGCGAGGATGGCAACGGCCGGGCCGCGGCCATCGAGATCCTGCTCAACACACCGAACATCGCCGACCGCATCTTCAAGGGCGAGTTCAACGAGATCAAATCGGTCATGGCCCGCTCGCGCGAACTGGGCATGTGTACCTTCGATGCGGCCCTGTACGAGCTGTACAACGAGGGCCTGATCAGCTTCGACGACGCGCTGCGCAATGCCGATTCCGCGAACGAGCTGCGCCTGCAGATCAAGCTCAAGAGCCACCGCGGCGAGCCGCCGACCTCGGCCTTCATGTCGCTGGACTTCGAGAAGGAGCCGGCGCCGGCCGAGCCTGAACCCGCGGCACCCGTGGGGCGTTGAAGATCCGCTTGCTGGTCACATCGCCGGCAGTTCCACCACGAACTCCGCCCCGCCATCGAGCCCGTTCCCCGCGAGCAGCCGCCCCCCGTGCTGCTCGACGATCCCGTAACTGATCGACAGCCCCAGCCCCGTTCCCTTGCCGACCGGCTTGGTCGTGAAGAAGGGGTCGAACAGCCGCCCCAGGTGCTCGTCCGCGATCCCCGGCCCGTTGTCGCGGAAGGTCAGCCGCGCGGTCGTGCCGTCGAGCGTGCCGGTGATCCACAGCGTCGGCGGCGAGGCCCCGCTGCTGCTGGCGGCGTCCCAGGCGTTCTGGATCAGGTTGAGCATCACCTGCAGCAACTGGCCCGCGCTGCCCTGGACCGTCGCGTCCGGGCCCGGTGACCAGCGCACGTCGAAGCTCGGCGCCGTGCCCTTGCGCACCCAGTGGATCGCCTGCTCGACCACCTCGTTGAGCGCGACCGCCCCTCGCTCGCCCCGGTCGGCTGCCGAGAAGCGCTTGAGGCCCTGCACGATGTCGGCGGTGCGCTGCGCCCCTTCGAGCGTGCCCTCCATCAGCGAGGGCAGGTCGGCCAGCAGGTGGTCGATGCGCAGTTGCCGCCGCATTGGCGCGAGGCTGTCCACGGGCGTGCCGGCATGGATCTCGCCGAGGTAGCGCCGCAGCCGCTCGGTGTAGCGCTGCAGCGCATGCACGTTGCCGAGCACGAAGCTGATCGGGTTGTTCAGCTCGTGCGCCACCCCCGCCACCAGCCGGCCGAGCGAGGCCATCTTCTCGGAGTGCAGGAGCTGCTGCTGCGTGCGCTTGAGCGCCTCGTGGGCTTCGCGCAACTGGTGGTAGGCGCGCTTGAGTTCGCCCATCGGCCGCCCGACAAAGACCAGCCCGACCCGCCGCCCGGTCGCGTCCAGCCGCGGCGTGCAGTTGAAGTCCACTGGCACCGGCTGCCCGGCGGCGTCGCGCAGCTCGACCTCGATCACCGTGCCGCCGCGCTGCAGCGCTGGCGTGCCCATCGCGTGGCGGATGCGCGCGACGCCGGCCTCGTCTGCCATCAGCGAGGTGACCGGCGCGCCGCGCAGCGCCGCGTCGCTGCGGCCGGTCAGCTCGCACAGGGCGGCGTTGGTCTCCTCGATCTCCCCCGCGCTGTTGCAGGCGACCAGCACGTCGCTCATCGCGGTCAGCAGGCTGAAGATGAACTGCTGCGACTGCTCCAGCTGGGCGTTCTTCTCCTCCAGCGCCACCTCGTCGGCGACGAGCTGGGAGTAGACCTCGTCCATCTTGTGGATCACGTCCATCCAGGCGCTGTCGTCCACGCCGTCCGGGCCGGGGGCGCCGTGTGCGGTGAAGTCGGGCAGGGCAGGTGGGGTGCGGGGGCGGTCTGGCATGGCGAAGGGTCAGTGCACGGTGCAGACCATGCAGGGATCAAAGGAGCGCACGATGTGCTGCACCGCCACCGGCGAGGTTTCCCCCGGCTGGACCGGCGCGCCTTCGAGCGCGGCTTCCAGCGCTCCCGGTGTGCCGGCGGCGTCGCGCGGCGAGAAGTTCCAGCTGGTCGGCGCGATGATCTGGTAGCTGGCGATGCGCCCGCCGCGCAGCCGCACCCAGTGGCCGAGCGCGCCGCGTGCTGCTTCGGTCAGGCCGACGCCCTCGCCGTCGTCCGGCAGCGGCGCCGTGTGGCAGAACGGCTCGCGCGGCACGATCTGCCCCAGCCAGCGCTCCATCATCGGCACCACCCGCGCCAGCTCCACCAGCCGCGCCAGCACGCGCGTGTGGACCGTGCCGCCGACCCGCGCCACGGCGTCGCGCACCAGCGGCTGTCCGTCGGTGAGCTGGCGGGCGAGGGCGCCGGTCTCGACCACCTCGCCGGCCAGCCGCGGCGCCTTGTTCCAGGTGTAGGCGCCGAGCTTGTCGGCGTCCGGCAACGTCAGGCCGCGCGACGGGTGGCGCACCGGCTCGCCCGCGCCGTCCAGCCAGGCGCGGGTCACGTCCTCGGTGATGCCCGCCAGGTCGAGCGGTGCCAGCCGACCCGTGTCGGCGCGCCACAGCCCGCGTGGAAAGGTCAGCGCGCCGTCCGGCCGTCGATACGCACCATGGCTGAGGTACCGCCCCGGCCCGGCGCCGAGCGTGTCCAGCCCGAGGTCCGCCGAAATCGTCAGGAACGCACGCAGGTCGCCGCCCATCGGGTCGCGGGCGTGCCAGTGCTGCAGCTCGGCTTCGCTGGACATCGCGGCCACGGCTTCCAGCGGCGCGCCGAACAGCGTGCGCTCCAGGAAGCTGCGGAACTCGCGCACCTTCGCCAGCAGCCGCAGCCGCTCCGCCGCGTCGATCGCCCGCGCCGAGCCGCCCGGCTCGATGCTGCCGGTGTGCGGCCACTTGCCGCCGAGCGTGCCGAGCAGCGTGAACCAGCGCTGGCGGGCGGCGGTGGCCTGGCGGTGGTGGTCGCCCGCGCCGTTCGGCGACAGCGCGGCGAAGCGGCGGCGGGCCTCGGCGTACCAGGGCCGCGCGGCGTAGACCTCGCGGGTGAAGTCCGGCAGGAAGAACAGGTAGAAGTGCGTCAGGTGGTCGGCCAGGTTCTCGCACGCGAGCATCAGGTTCGTCGCCAGCCGCCCGTTCGGCGGCGGCTCGATTCCGGCGAGGTCGGCCAGCGCCTGCGCCGCGGCCACCGACTGCGACACCGAGCAGATGCCGCAGATCCGCGGCACGATCACCAGCGCGTCGTGCGCCGGGCGGCCGACCAGGATCTGCTCGAAGCCGCGGTACATCGGCGCCGAGACCTCGGCCGAGCGCACCCGGCCGTCGGCGAGGTCGAGCCGGACTTCGAGGTCGCCCTCGACGCGGTTGAAGGGGCCGACGATCAGGCGTGACATGGACAGCGTTCCGTGCAGCAGTGCATGGTTTCATTGTGAGGGCAGGCACGGCCCGACGCTGTGGCATCATCCGGCGCCCTCAATTGAATCCTCTGCACATGGACCTGAAACTGCCCATCGTCATCATCGACGAGCTGTCCGACACGATCATCAAGTCCACCGGACTGCTGGACATGGCCAGCGGCGAGATCGGCAACGTCCGCTACGAGGACCATGATCTGGAGGCCGACGGTTTCCCGGCCCATGACGAGGACTACGAGTTCACGTCTGGTCTGCTGACCAATGGCAAGAAGGATGTCGAGTTCAGCATCACGGTCGACGTGATGGCCGCGCGCTATTCGGTCACGCCGAGCGAGTTGCTGGAGATCAAGAGCCGTGCGGCCAAGCTGTTCAGTGCCGCACCGGAGTCCGCCGCGCCGGAGAAGCCGGCGCCCAAGGCCAAGTCTGCCGGACGTCGCCCGGCCCGCTGACGCCACCTGGCCCCATGCCGGTGTCCGCCCGCTTCCGCCCGGCCTCGGCGCTGCTGCTGGTGGTCGCGGCGCTTCTGGGTGGTTGCGCCGGTTCGAACGGCACATCGAGCAAGACGGCGAACCGGGTCTACCTGGACGAGGCGTTCGCCACGACCGAGACGTTCTCGCGCGTCTTCACTTCCGGTGTCGCGGCGACCTGCGAAGCGGCCCGGCGGGCCCTGCTCAGCCAGGGCTATGTCATCACCTCGCCGGTCCGGGCCGATGCGGTCAACGGCCGCAAGAGCTTCCAGCCGGAATCCGAAGTCCACGTGCAGATCGAGTTCCACATCGTCTGCGTGCCGGAGGTGTCGCCCGGTCCGGCCACCGCGGGTGATCCGCCCTCGACGATCGCCTTCGTCAACGCGGTGCAGGACCGCTATTCCCTCAAGAAAAACCCCAACTCCGCCAGCCTGGGGGTCAGCGCGATCGGTTCGCTGTCGCTGCCGGTGTCCTCCAGCGACGATTCGCTGGTCAAGGTCGCCAGCGAGACCATCCCGGCCGGGGCGTTCTACGACCGCTTCTTCGGCCTGATCGAGCGGTACCTCGACGCACCATAGGGACCTTGCCCGCACTGGTCGGGCATGAATGGTGCTATTGTTCTCCAACGACTGGAGAGCTCCATGACCGGTTCACGCATCCCATCCGCCCAGACGCGGCGGGAACTGCAGGGAACGCACGCTGACGCGCTGCGGGCGGCGTTGCTGCCAACGGTCGAATTCCTGAACCGCCGCCGCGCCGACCTGATCGACACTGCGCTCATCGAGGACTATGTGGCGCTGAACTGGATGGAGTGGCACGGTGGCAGCCTGCGTCTCACCGTCACCGGGCGCAATGTGTGCGCGCAATTGGCCACGCGGGCAAAGTGACCGTCGGGTCTGCCGATTTGTCAAGATGGCGTTGCAAGAGTAAACTGCACAAAGGCGCTGCAAAGTCGGTTCGACTTTGCAGCGGTTTTGTTTTTGCGTCGCGCTAGCGCCCATTCACTGGCCGTGTCCCTGCTGGTCGGGTTCCGGCGGCCCCAGAGGACCCGCCTCGCATGCCCGGATACCTGCTCAAGCACGAGATCATCGAGGTGATCGGTGCTGCATCGCTCAACATTCGGTCGTTGCTGGATCGCCAGCAATTCGCCGATCCGCTGGGAGATGCGCAAGGGCTGGGCATTTCGTCGGCTGCGTGGCCATTGTTCGGGCTGGTCTGGCCGTCCGGGCTGCATCTGGCGGCGGCCATGGCGATCCGGCCGTTGCGGGTTGCCGAGCGCATTCTTGAAATCGGCTGTGGCCTTGGTCTGGCCAGTCTGGTGGCACATCGGCGCGGCGTTGATGTCACGGCAAGCGACTGTCATCCACTGGCTGGCAGCTTTCTGCGCGAGAATCTGAGATTGAACGAGTTGCCACCGATGCCGTATTGCCACGGGCATTGGGGCGCGCAGGAGGCGTCGATGGAGGACCTGCAGGTGGATACCCACCAGGCAGTCTTCGGTCCGAAGGTCAAGGGACTGTTCGACCTGATCATCGGCAGCGACGTGCTCTACGAGCGGGACGATGCAGGGGTGTTGTCGTCCTTCATCGGCCGCCACGGGGCTCCTGTGTGCGAGGTGATGATCATTGATCCCAACCGTGGCAACCGATCGCCGTTTCACCGCCGCATGGCGGCGATGGGTTACACGCTGAACGAGACACCGATCCGCCGGCCCCAGTCGGTGGAGGACAGTCCGTACAGCGGCCGATTGCTGCATTACCGCCGAGTCGCATCGGCAGCGGGTTCGCCATGCGGGTCCGCGTCTTGAATTTCATCCATTTCACAGGAGGCCCCGTTTGGCCAAAGAAGAACTGATCGCCATGAATGGCAGCGTCACTGAAGTGCTCCCCGACTCGCGTTTCCGCGTGACGCTGGAGAACGGCCATCAACTGATCGCCTACACCTCCGGCAAGATGCGCAAGCACCACATCCGCATTCTGGCTGGTGACGCGGTGTCGCTGGAACTGTCGCCTTACGACATGACGAAGGGCCGCATCACCTTCCGTCACATCGAGCGTCGCGGCCCTGCTCCGTCGCACGGCGGCGCACGCCGCTAACACACGCAGCGACTCCCTGTTGTGGGGAGATGAGAGGGAGAACGCCGCCGAGTCGGCTGTTCGTCAGGTGAATTTTTCACATTAGGCTGGCCTGATGCCGGGCAAGTGTGTTGAAGTCCCCGTTTGAGGGGGTGTGGAGCGGGCTTGCAATGCCTAGTCTCCGGGTCATGAACACGGTCTGATTTTTCAGATTGGTCGAATTAACCCAGATTGCACCCACTCATGTCCGCTTATCTCCGCCCTCTCAAGTCGCTGACACTGGCACTGGCGCTGCTGCCGATCTCCGGTCTGGTCCATGCTGCGGGCACGTCGTTTGCTGACGGACTCGACAGCCAGGACGCGGGCCGCTGGACCCGCTCGAATGATGTGTTTGCCGGCGAGCCGGTGAGCAACAGCTGGCGAGCGGACCACATCGCCTATGCGAGCGGCCAGATGCAATTGCGTCTGAACACGGCCCCGTGTTCGATGGCGCCGGAGCAGTGCGGGGGTCGTTCGTCCGCGTCTGGCCAGTTGGTCAGTACCGACACCTACGGTCTGGGCCGCTACACGGCGGTGCTGCAGGCAGCGGCCGGACAGGGCGTGGTCACCGACTTCATGAAGTACACCGGCTCCCTGGTGGGTGCGCCGACCGATCTGGTCGGCATGCACATCCAGGGTCAGGATCCGACCCGGCTGCAGGTCAGCTACGTCCAGGCGGGCGTCGGCGCGCAGTACCAGACCATCAGCCTGGGGTTTGACGCCTCGGCCGGCCTGCACACCTACGCATTCGACACGAGTGCGGGTGCGCTGCGCTGGTATGTCGACAACAGCGAAGTCTTCAGCGTGGCCAGCGGCTCGCTGCCGATGGCCGACGGGTACATCGTCAGCGACGTCTGGGCGGCCAGCCCGAGTGTCGCCCCCCTGTTCGGCACCTATGCCGGCACGCCCACCCGTGCGTACTTCGACAGCATTGCATTCGAAGCCGCCGTGACGCCGGTTCCCGAGCCGGCTTCAGCCCTGCTGATGAGCGCTGGCGCTGGTCTGCTTGCCTGGCGCCGCCGGCGCGCGGACCGTGTCGTGGCCTGCACGGCCTGACGACCACAGACTCCGAACGGCGAGGATCCGCTGGTCCTTGCCGCAGTGGCCGCAGCCTTCCACAGGCAACAAAAAAGCCCTTGAGCGTGATTCTCAGGGGCTTTTTTCTGGTGCCGGCCACCTCTTTCGGGCGGACTGGACTGGTTTGTTGTGGTGGTGGAGAGGAGGAGGATCGAACTCCCGACCTTCGCATTGCGAACGCGACGCTCTCCCAGCTGAGCTACCCCCCCGACACAACGACAGAAACTATATCACGACTTCGCGACGCGTTGCGCGCGGGCCTTGGCCAGTGCGGCTTCGATGATCTGGCGTTTGCGGTCCAGTTCACCAGGTACCTCGGCCTGCTTTGTCAGCGTCTCCAGATGCTCCAGCTTGTGGGCCGCCTTGGCTTCGAGCTGCGCTGCGTGCTGGAGTCCGGTCCGGCTGCGGCGTTCGTTCCGATCTAGGTACCGGGTGCGAGCCTCCTTGGCCTGGGTATCGGTCCAGGCCAGCCAGCCGGTCCGGCCGGGTGTGGTGACTTCCAGCGAGATGCAGTCCACGGGGCAGGCCGGCAGGCACAGTTCGCAGCCCGTGCACCGGGACTCGATGACCGTGTGCATCTGCTTGTGCGTGCCGACGATGCAGTCGACCGGACAGGCCTTGATGCACAGGGTACAGCCGATGCACCAGCGTTCGTCGATCACGGCCACGGTCAGCGGGCCTTCCACGCCGCAGGAGGTGTCCAGCGGCAGAGCCGCACGACCCGTCACCGCCGCCAGCCGGACCACCCCTTCCGTGCCGCCGGGAGGGCAGCGGTTGATCTCGGTCTGGCCCGTGGCGATGGCCTCGGCATAGGTGCGGCAGTCGGGATAGCCGCAGCGGGTGCACTGGGTCTGCGGCAGCAAGGCGTCGATCTGGTCGGCGAGAGTGGGCATGGTGAGGTGAAGGGCGCCCGGTGTCGCAGACGCAATGAAAAACGGGGCCGGTTGGTCACCGGCCCCGCATTGTGTCGCAGCGCGGAAACCGCGCGCGGAGAGATCAGCTCGTCGCCGTGGACTTCTTGCCCTTGGCCGGAGCGGCAGTGGCAGGTGCAGCGGCCGCTGCTGCGGCGACCGCCGGCGCGGCGGTCTGCGCAGGCTGCTGGTGCTGCAGGATGAACTTGCGCACTTCCGGGTAGGCCATCTCGCGCCAGCGGCGGCCGGAGAAGATGCCGTAGTGACCGGCACCCTGCACCAGGTAGTGCTGGCGTCGGTCCGCCGGAATGCCGCTGCACAGGCCTTGCGCGGCTTCGGTCTGGCCGGCGCCGGAGATGTCGTCCAGCTCACCCTCGACCGTCAGCAGCGCGGTGGTGGTGATGTCCTGCGGACGGACCAGTTCGCCCTTGATGTTCCAGGTGCCGTAGACCAGCGAGAAGTCCTGGAACACGGTCTTGATGGTCTCGAGGTAGTAGTCCGCGTCCATGTCGAGCACGGCGTTGTACTCGTCGTAGAACTGGCGGTGCGACTCGGCGCTGTCGTCATCGCCGCGCACCAGATCCAGGAAGTAGTCCCAGTGCGAGTTGGCGTGGCGGTCCGGGTTCATCGCGACGAAACCGGTGTGCTGCATGAAACCGGGGTAGACACGGCGACCGGCGCCCGGGAAGTTCTGCGGCACCCGGTAGATCACGTTCTGCTCGAACCACTCGTGCGTGCGGTTCATCGCCAGATTGTTCACTGCCGTGGGGCTCTTGCGGGCGTCGATCGGGCCACCCATCATCGTCATCGTGCGGGGCGTGAACTCGCCGCGTGACGCCAGCAGCGAGATGGCGGCCAGCACCGGCACCGTCGGCTGGCACACCGAGATCACGTTGACCTCCGGGCCGAGCAGGCGGATGAAGTCCTGCACGTAGCCGATGTAGTCGGCCAGGTGGAACTCGCCAGCGCTCAGCGGCACCATGCGCGCATCGACCCAGTCGGTGATGTAGACCTTGTGGTCCTGCAGCAGCGTGCGCACGGTATCGCGCAGCAGCGTGGAGTGGTGACCGGACAGCGGCGCAACCACCAGCACGACCGGCTGTGCGCGCATGCGCTCCAGCATCTGCGCGTTGTCGGTGTAGCGCTTGAAGCGCAGCAGACGGCAGAAGTGCTTGGACTCGATCACCTGCTCCTGCACCGCCACATCGATGCCATCGACCCGGACCGAGTTGATGCCGAAGGCCGGCTTTTCATACTCCTTCGTCAGGCGGTGCATCAGGTCGAAGCCGGCAGCCATCCGTTGCGAACCGGGGGCCTGGGCGAAGGGCGACAGCGGGTGGCTGTACAGCTTGCCGGTGGCGCTGGCGAATTCGGCAAACGGACTGAGCAACGCGCGTTGGGTTTCGTAGAGTTGATAAAGCATTGCGATTCCTCGGACTACCGGAGAGCTGCGTCACCGGGTGGGGTGGCGGGCGAATATGTTGCAGTGCAGCATTGTATGCCTGCGCTGCTTTTCCGGAAGGATGAATCGCAAGAGACCGGGAATCAAGCAGGCAAATCCCCAAGATCGGAACCACCTGTGGCCTGCTGCGCAGAGATCTGAAATCTCCGTGTCAGGAACATTCCCGGAACTGTTCCAAAAGGAAGCAACGGGCCCGCCATGGCGGCAGGCCTGTTGCCTCGGTACTACATGGTTTTGGGCCATGCGACGTCATGCCGACCTCATTTCAGGGTCACCTCCACCCGGCGTGCTTCGGCTGCGGAGCCGCTGCCGGTGGACTCGGCGGGCTTGCTCAGCTCCACCTTGTCCTCGGCAACGCCGAGCGCCTTGAGCGCGTCGCGCACCGCGAAGGCCCGCAGCCTGGCCAGTTCCGCGTTCTTGGCCGGATCGCCGCTGGCGTCATGGAAGCCGCTGATCACCGCGGTCTTGCCGTCTCCGACCGCCTTGACGATGTCCGCCAGTGCGGCCGGAGCACCATCGGCCAGCGTGGCGGCACCCGAGGCGAAGTAGAACTTGACGACGCCGTTCTCGACCTTGATGGAGGCCGCGTCGGCATCGACCGCCGGCGCCGCCACCACCGCCGCTGGGGCCGCATCCACCTTGGCGGCTGGCGCCGGGGCCGAGCCACCCGACAGCAGCGGCACGATCAGCAGCGCGACGATGTTGATGATCTTGATCAGCGGGTTGATGGCCGGGCCGGCGGTGTCCTTGTAGGGATCGCCCACCGTGTCGCCCGTGACGGCGGCCTTGTGCGCCTCGCTGCCCTTGCCGCCGTGGTGGCCGTCCTCGATGTACTTCTTGGCGTTGTCCCAGGCGCCGCCGCCGGTGCACATCGAGATCGCGACGAACAGGCCGGTCACGATCGTGCCCATCAGCAAGCCACCCAGCGCGGCCGGCCCGAGCAGCAGACCCACCAGCACCGGCACGACCACCGGCAGCAGGCTGGGCACGACCATTTCCTTGATCGCCGCCGAGGTCAGCATGTCCACCGCGCGGCCGTATTCCGGCTTGGCCGTGCCCTGCATGATGCCGGGGATGTCCCGGAACTGGCGCCGCACTTCCACGACCACGCTGCCGGCCGCGCGGCCGACCGCCTCCATCGCCATCGCGCCGAACAGGTAGGGGATCAGGCCACCGATGAAGAGGCCCACGATCACCAGGTGGTTCGACAGGTCGAAGCTGATGTGCAGGCCCCGGGCTTCGAGCGCGTGGGTGTAGTCGGCGAACAGCACCAGCGCCGCCAGTCCCGCCGAGCCGATCGCGTAGCCCTTGGTCACCGCCTTGGTCGTGTTGCCCACGGCGTCCAGCGGGTCGGTGATGTCGCGCACCGACTTGGGCATCTCGGCCATCTCGGCGATGCCGCCGGCGTTGTCGGTGATCGGGCCGTAGGCGTCGAGGGCCACGACGATGCCGGCCATGCTCAGCATCGAGGTCGCGGCGATGGCGATCCCGTACAGGCCGCCCAGCTGGAACGCCACCAGGATCGCCAGACAGACGAAGAGCACCGGCCAGGCGGTCGAGCGCATCGACACCCCCAGGCCGGCGATGACGTTGGTGCCGTGGCCGGTGGTGGAGGCCTGCGCGACGTGCTGCACCGGGGCGTACTGGGTGCCGGTGTAGTACTCGGTGATCCAGACCAGCGCCGCGGTCAGCACCAGACCGACCGCACAGGCGCCAAACAGCCGCATCTGGCTGCCGGCGCTGCCCAGCACGTCGTCCGGCACGAACAGCGTCGTGACGACGTAGAACGCCACCAGCGACAGCACGCCCGCGACGATCAGGCCCTTGTAGAGCGCCGGCATCACGTTCTTCATGCCGGGGCTGGCCTTGACGACGCTGCAGCCGATGATCGACGCGAGGATCGACACCCCGCCCAGCAGCAGCGGATAGACCACCGCCACCATCGGCGCCGTGGTGATCAGCAGCGCGCCGAGCACCATCGTGGCGATCAGCGTCACCGCGTAGGTCTCGAACAGGTCGGCCGCCATGCCGGCGCAGTCGCCGACGTTGTCACCGACGTTGTCGGCGATCACGGCCGGGTTGCGCGGGTCGTCCTCGGGGATGCCGGCTTCGACCTTGCCCACCAGATCGGCACCCACGTCGGCACCCTTGGTGAAGATGCCACCGCCCAGCCGCGCGAAGATCGAGATCAGCGAGGAGCCGAAGGCCAGACCCATCAGCGGCTTGAGCGCCACCGACAGGTCCGCGCCCGGGGTGGTGCCGCCGCCGGTCAGCACCCAGAACACGATGCCCACGCCGAGCAGGCCCAGGCCGACCACCAGCATGCCGGTGATCGCGCCGCCCTTGAAGGCGATGTTCAGCGCGTCGTTCATGCCGCGGGTGGCCGCCTGCGCCGTGCGGACATTGGCCCGCACCGACACGTTCATGCCGATGAAGCCGCAGGCGCCCGAGAGCACGGCACCGATGACGAAGGCCACCGCCGTGGGCAGCCCGATGAACAGCGCGATCAGCACGGCCAGCACCACGCCGACGATGGCGATCGTGCGGTACTGGCGGGCCAGGTAGGCGGCGGCACCCTGCTGGATCGCCGTGGCGATCTCCTGCATGCGGGCGTTGCCCGCGTCCTGCTTGAGGATCCAGCTTCGGGTGATGAAGCCGTAGATCACTGCGGCCAGGCCGCAGAGCAGCGCCGCCGTCAGCGCGGTGGTCATGGACATCGGAGTCTCCTTCCTCGTGGGGTGGGTCGTCGAACTCGGGCAATGATGTCGTGCGCCGCCGGGGCGCCGGGTGAGAAACTGCACGCTGAAAATTGATTCAAATCAATCCTGCGTGCATCCGGTTTCTCTAGTTGATGGCCATCCTAGAAGAAGAGAAGCGTTAAAACAATCACGCCAGCATGGTGTTTTCCAGCAGTGGAAGCACATTCCCGGTGCGTCGGACGGGGGCCTCGCCAGAAAGCGGGACTGGCCGTGCAAGGTCGGTGCAAGCGCACCCCGTAGAATCCCGGGCATTGTTCGTCCCCACTCGGAAAAACTCCCACATGAGCCTGCACAACGTCACCCCCGGCGCGAAAGCCCCCGAGCAATTCAACGTCGTCATCGAGATCCCGATGAACGCCGACCCGATCAAGTACGAAGTGGACAAGGAAAGCGGCGCGCTGTTCGTCGACCGCTTCATGACGACCGCGATGCACTACCCGTGCAACTACGGCTACATCCCGCGCACGCTGGCCGACGACGGAGACCCGGTCGACGTGCTGGTGATCACCCCGTTCGCGCTGACCCCGGGCGTGGTGGTGACCTGCCGCGCCATCGGCGTGCTGCAGATGGACGACGAAGCCGGCGGCGACGCCAAGCTGCTGGCCGTGCCGATCGACAAGATCCTGCCGATCTACACCCACTGGCAGAAGCCGGAAGACATCAACCCGATGCGCCTGAAGGCCATCCAGCACTTCTTCGAGCACTACAAGGACCTGGAGCCGAACAAGTGGGTCAAGGTCAAGGGCTGGGAAGGCCCGGACGCCGCCAAGGCCGAGATCGTCAACGGCATGGCCGCGTACGAGAAGGCCGGCCAGGCCTGATCGCCGGTCACTGCATCGCCGGCTTGTCCGGCGTGCTGCGGCAGGGAAGGGAGTCCGGTCGGGCTCCTTTTTTTTCGCCCGTAGACTACGGGCATGAACTGGAACCAAGAGCTACTCAACAGCGCCGTCTGGCTCGGCAAGACCTTTGCCATCACGCTGGTGGTCTTCGTGCTCGTGATGGCCGTGCTGGCGCGCACGACGGTGTGGGGGCGGCAGTTCTGGTCGCTCAGCGGCGGCTACTTCTCGCCGAAACGCAGCTGGCGGCCGCTGCTCGGGGTGGCGCTGCTGCTGCTGTTCACGCTGTTCTCGGTGCGCATGAACGTGCTGTTCTCGTACTGGTACAACGATTTCTACAGCGCGCTGCAGGCGCTCGACCAGCCCAAGTTCTGGTTCAGCCTCAACCTGTTCGGCATCCTCGCGGCGATCCACGTGGTGCGCGCCCTGGTCGCGAGTTACATCCGCAGCGCCTTCACCATCCACTGGCGCCAGTGGCTCAACGACCGCACGGTGTCGGAATGGCTCGGCGGGCAGTCCTATTACCTCGGCCGTTTTGCCGAGCCGTCGGTGGACAACCCCGACCAGCGCATCCAGCAGGACGTCACCTCCCTCATCACCACCACGCTGACGCTGGCGCTCGGGCTGGTCAGCGCCGTGGTGTCGATGTACGAGTTCACCGGCATCCTGTGGAACCTGTCGGCGTCGATGACGGTGTTCGGTACCGAGGTGCCGCGTGCGATGGTGTTCCTTGTCTATGTGTACGTGATCGCCGCGTCGGTGTTCGCCTTCCGGATCGGCCGGCCGCTGATCGAGCTGAACTTCCTCAACGAGAAGTTCACCGCCAACTACCGCTACCTGCTGGTGCGCATGCGCGAATACGGCGAGAGCATTGCCCTGTACCGCGGCGAGGAGGTGGAGCGCCGGGGCCTGCTGAAGAGCTTCTCGGCGGTGATCGGCAACGCCTGGGACACCCTGTGGCGCTCGCTCAAGCTCGACGGCTACAACCTCGTCATCAGCCAGATCGCGGTGATCTTCCCCTTCATCATCCAGGCGCCGCGGCTCTTCGCCGGCACGATCAAGCTCGGCGACGTGATGCAGACCAGCCAGGCCTTCGGGCAGGTCGAGGACGCGCTGTCGTTCTTCCGCAGTTCGTACGACAGCTTCGCGGGCTACCGCGCCGTGCTCGACCGCCTCAGCGGCTTCGAGGCCAACGTGAAGGCGTCGTCGGCGCTGGCCCTGCCGCAACTGAAGGACAACCCGGACGCGCTGGTGCTGCGCGGCCTGAGCGTGATGCGTCCGGACGGCCAGCCGCTGACCCGCGACCTCCACCTCACGCTGTCGCCCGGTCAGGCGCTGCTGATCCGCGGCCCGTCCGGCTCCGGCAAGACGACGCTGCTGCGCACGCTGGCAGGCCTGTGGCCGTTCTCGACTGGCCAGGCCGAACGTCCGGGTGGCAACGCCTGCCTGTTCCTGTCGCAGCGGCCGTATTTGCCGATGGGCAGCCTGCGGGGAGCGCTGGCCTATCCGGGTGACCAGATCAGCGACGACGCGGCGCGCCAGATCCTCGCCCAGGTGCAGCTCGGCCACCTCGCCGACCAGCTCGACGTGGTGCAGGACTGGTCGCAGGTCCTCTCGCCCGGTGAGCAGCAGCGCCTGGCCTTCGGCCGCGTGCTGGCCAACCGGCCGTCGATCGTCTTCCTCGACGAGGCGACCTCGGCGACCGACAGCGGTCTGGAGCACGGCCTCTACGCGCTGCTGCGGGCGCAGCTGCCGCAGGCCATGCTCGTCAGCGTCGGCCACCGCGAGACGCTGGCCGCCTTCCACGACCAGGCGCTCACGCTGGGCCGTGACGGGGCCTGGAAGCTCGAATCGGTGTGAACGGCCCTGCGGCACCGCCGGGTGCTGCGGGCGTCCCGGGCTCAGTCGTCGCCGACGCCCAGCCGGTTCGGCTGGCGCTTCTCGATGGCGAACTTGAGCAAGGCGGCACAGCGGTAGATGCCGTGCGCGAACTTGCCGTAGGGCAGGGTCGCGAACAGGGCCATCACGACGCCGAGGTGCACGGCCAGCAGCGCGGCCATCGCCCCGGTGTCGCGCCCGGCCAGCAGCGCCAGCCCGGTGCCGCTCGTCAGCAGCAGCAGCGCGATGAAGCCGCGGTCCATCGGACGCTGCGCCGGGTCGCCGTGCAGCGGCGCGCGGTGCAGGTTCAGCCAGAGCAGCCCTGCCGGACCGACGAGCAACCCGATCCCGCCGAACGTGCCCAGCAGCACCGGCAGGCTCGTCACGGCGTAGGGCGCCTGCAGCCCCAGCAGGTAGTGGTAGAGCGTGGCCACGCTCGTCGAGGCGAAGCACAGCAGGAAACCGTAGAACGTGGCGTGGTGCCAGCGCCGGCGCCACAGGGTGAAGCGGTCGTCGGCCTCGTTGCAGCCTTCGCCGTGGCCACCGCCGAGGTACTTCAGGCGCAGGGCATCGTGGGTCGCTTCGGCCACGGCCGCGCCGCTGGCCGACCCCGGCGAGACGCCGCGCCAGAAGCGCCGCACCCCCATGGCGAGCGCCAGCACCGCCCAGCCGAACACCGGCGCGAACATGCCGACCAGCAGGTTGTGCGGGAACACGGCGTAGAAGTTGCCCGCCATCGGCGCGTGCCAGAGGCTGCCGGTCATCGCCAGCACCATCACCAGGAACAGCGCCAGCCCGCCCGCCAGCGCGAGCGCCACTGTCAACCCGCTGCGCTGGTAGAGCCGGCCGAGCGCAGGCGGCCAGGCGTGGTCGGCGTAGGTCTGCACGCGCAGCTCGGCCATTGCCTTCGGCACGTTCAGCGCGAATTCGTGCGGTGGTGCGTACTGGCAGGCGTGCAGGCAGGCGCCGCAGTTGTGGCAGAGGTTGGCGAGGTAGTGCGCGTCGGTGGGGGTGAAGTCGAGCCGCCGCGTCATCGCCGGGAAGACCGCGCAGAAGCCCTCGCAGTAGCGGCAGGCGTTGCAGATGCCCATCACGCGGGCGACTTCGTCGGTCTGCGGCGTGGCGGGGACGAACTCGCCGCGCCCGAGCGCCAGCGCGTCGCGGGTCAGCGCCTCAAGCGTCTGCATGGGCGGCTCCCTGGCGTTGGGCCAGCGCGCTGCGGGCGGCCGACGTGCCGGCGATGCGCCCGAACGCCGTTCCGATCGACATGCCCACACCGGCCGTGTAGCCCTGGCCCAGCACGTTGCCGGCCATCATCTCGCCGGCCACGAACAGGTTGTCGCTGCGGCGCCCGCCGAAGCGCACGGCGGCCTGGTCGTCCGTCTTCAGCCCGAGGTAGGTGAAGGTGACGCCGGGGCGCAGCGTGTAGCCATAGAAGGGCGGGGTGTCGATCGGCCGCGCCCAGTGGGTCTTGGCGGGGGTGACGCCGTCGGTGTGGCAGTCGTCGAGCCGGGTGTGGTCGAAGGTGCCGGGGCGGCAGGCGCGGTTGTAGTCGTCGATGGTCTGCATGAAGGTGGCTTCGTCCACGCCGAGCAGGCGGGCGAGTTCGGGCAGGGTATTGGCCTGCTTGCCGGGGAACACGGGGGGCATGAAGCGGCCGAGCGCCTTGGCGTCGATCACGCAGTGGCCGATCTGGCCGGGCTGCTGGGCGACGAGGCGGCCCCAGATCGCATAGCGCTTCGGCCAGAAGTCCTCGCCCTCGTCATAGAAGCGCCGCGCCTCGCGGTTGACGACGACGCCCAGGGACACGCAGTCGATGCGGGTGCAGATGCCGCCGTCGTAGAGCGGGGCGCGGGCGTCGATGGCGACCATGTGCGCCTGCGTGGCGTCGCCGATGGTGTCGGCGCCGGAGGCGATCAGGTCGCGCAGCAGCGTACCCAGGTTGAAGCGGGTGCCGCGGATCAGGAAGTTGTCGGCGGGCCATTCGCCGCGGGCGTTCTGGCCCCACGCCTCGCGCAGCCAGCCCCGGTCCGACTCGAAGCCGCCACAGGCCAGCACGCACGAGCGCGCCGTGATGCGCTCGCCGCCGATCCAGGCCGCGGCGAAGCGGTCGCCGTCCAGTTCGATCCGGTCCACCGGCGCTTCGTAGCGGATCTGCACGCCCAGCCGCTCGGCGCTGCGGAAGTAGGCGTTCACCAGCGCCTTGCCGCCGCCCATGAAGAAGGCGTTGGTGCGCGCCGTGTGCAGCGCGCCGGACAGCGAGGGCTGGAAATGCACGCCATGCGAGCGCATCCAGTCGCGGCAGTTGGACGAGGCGCGGATCACCAGACGGGCCAGGTGCTCGTCGGTCTTGCCGGCGGTGACCTTCAGCAGGTCTTGCCAGAACTCCTCTTCGGGGTAGGCATCGACCAGCACGTCCTGCGGTGCATCGTGCATGCAGCGCAGGTTGCGGGTGTGGCTGGAATTGCCGCCGCGCAGGTTGCGCGGCGCGGCTTCGAGCAGCAGCACCGAAGCACCGGCTTCGCGTGCCATCAGCGCGGCACAGAGTGCGGCGTTGCCGCCGCCGATCACGAGCACATCGACCATCGTGGGAATCCGTTCCGCCTCAGTCGGCCTTGATGCTGGCGCGCTTGACGATCTCTTTCCAGATCTTCTGCTGCTGCGCGATGTAGGCCGCGAATTCGCTCGACGGCCCGCCCCCGCCCACCGCGCTGTCGCTGGCGAAGCGCTCGGTCACCGAGTTCGATTTCAGCGCTTTCAGCGATTCCTCCTGGAGCTTCTTCACGACGTCGGCGGGGGTGCCGGCGGGCGCCAGGATGCCGTACCACTGCGAGGTCTCGAAGTCCTTGAAGCCCATCTCGGCCACGGTCGGCACGTCCGGCAGCGCCGCCAGCCGCTGCGGCGTGCCGACGGCGATGGCGCGCAGCTTGCCCGACCTGATGTGCGGCAGCATCGCAGGCAGCCCGGCCGAACTCGCCTGCGTGCGCCCGGCGAGCAGGTCGGTGAGCTGCGGGCCGGTGCCGCGGTAGGGGATGTGGGTCATGAACATGCCCGTGACCAGCTTCAGGTACTCCATCGCAAGGTGTCCCGCGCTGGCGTTGCCGGCCGAGCCGTAGTTGAGCTTGCCAGGGTTCTTCTTCACGTAGGCGACGAATTCCTTGAAGTCCTTCGCCGGCACGTCCGGGTGGACCACGAACAGGTTGGGCACCTTGGCCAGCAGCGTGACCGGGATGAAGTCCTTGTTCACGTCGTAGGGCTGGTTCGGGAAGATGTACGGGTTCACCGCCAGCGAGCCGACGTGGCCGAGGATGATGGTGTGGCCGTCCGGCGCCGCCTTGGCGACGTCCTGCATCGCGGGGATGCCAGCGCCGCCGCCCTTGTTGTCCACGAACACGGTCTGGCCGAGCTGTTTCGTCAGCTCGTGGGCGACGGTGCGCGCCACGATCTCCGACGTGCCCCCCGGCGCGAACGGCACGACGAAGCGGATGGACTGCTTCGGCCAGCCCGAGGCGGTGGCCTGCGCCGTGGCGAGTCCGGGCAGGGCGAGTGCCGCGGTGGCGGACAGGAAGTGGCGGCGGTCGATGGTCATGGCTTGTCTCCTGGTTGTCGTGGGGCGTGCCAGCGTCTGGCGCCCGGCTGGGTTCAGAACTGGTAGCGGCGCAGGCCCCCATCGACCGGGATCACCGTGCCGGTGATGTAGCTCGCCAGCGGGCTGCTCAGGAAGCACACCAGGTTCGCCAGGTCTTCCGGTTCGCCGTAGCGCCCGGCGGGGATCTCGTGTTCGCACTGCCACTGCCGGTACTCGGGCGTGTAGTTGCGGAAGATCTGCTCGGAGTGGATGCGCCCCGGCGGAATGCAGTTCACCGTGATGCCGTGCTTGCCCACCATGCGGCTCAGGCCCTTGGCCCAGCTGTGCATCCCGGCCTTCGCGCAGAAGGCGCCGTTGATGTGCTCCGGCTCGCTCTTGCCTGTGATGTTGATGATGCGGCCCCACTGGCCGGCGATCATCTGGTCGATCAGCGCGTCGCCGAGCTGGCGCGGGCGGTGGAAGTTCAGCGTGATCGCCTCCTGCCACTGCTCCTCGCTGACGTGCAGCTCCTTGAAGCTGCGCGAGCCGCCCGCGTTGTTGACCAGGATGTCCACGCGGCCGAGACCGGCCACCGCCGCGTCGGCGATGCGGCGGGCGGCGTCGTCGGCGTACATGTCCTGTTCGATCAGCACCGGCTCGGCGCCACCGGCGGCCACGATCTCGGCGGCGACTTCACGCAGTTTCTCGACGCGGCGCGCGGAGATCGCCACGCGCACGCCTTCGGCGGCCAAGGCTTTGGCGATGCCGCGGCCGATGCCGACGCTGGCGCCGGTGACGAGGGCGGTGCGCCCGGTGAGTTGCAGGTCCATCTGTTCTCCGTACAGGTCATCCAGTGCTTGATGGCCGCGACTGTAAGGAGCGCTTCGTGCCGCGCCAAGACGAGCGCCAGCGAAGACCTGTTCACGATTCGTGAACAGACGATGGACACAGGACACGGCGGAACGACCTGAAACCCGAAAGACGCTGGCTCAGAAGTTGTGGCGCACGCCCAGCTCCAGCCCGGTGGAGCTGCCGCCCTTGACCAGGGTGCCGGATCCGCCGGAGAGGGCGGCATTCAGCGCCGCGCTGTTGCTGATGCGGGACACCGTGCCATAAAGCGCCGTTCGCCTGGACAGGTCATGGACATAGCCCAGGGCCAGTTGCGACGAGGCTTGCCCATCGATGCTGGTGTTGCCCACCTTGCCACCGAAGCGGGCGCGGTTGTAGGACAGCTTGACTTCACCGCTGCGCATGGGCACGCGCACGCCGAGCAGCAGGTTGGTCTGCTGCGCCGCGGCCTGTTCAAACCGGCGCAGCGCACCCGAGACGCGCACGATGCCGAAGTCGTAGCCGCCGCCCAGGGTGGTGTCCTGCAAGTGGCCGCTGGTGGTGGTCAGGTCGTTGTCGGTGCGGGTGGTGGCGGCCGACACGTTGAGCTGCTTGTCCGCGTACCCCAGCCGCAGGCCGATGACCCGCGCCAGACCGCTGGCCGACGCCCGACCCTCGCCGGGTGCCAGCAGGACACCGCCTTCCACGCCGCCCAGTCCGGCCGGCAGCAGCCACTGCACCGCGTTGTTGGCCCGCACGGTCGTCGCGGGTGTCGATCCGAAGGCCGACTTGATCGGACCGGTCGGGGTGGCCGAGACCAGGCTGCTCGAACTGCCGACGCCCACATAGCTGAACGGATCGTGCCGGCTCCAGGCCACGTAGCTCGGCACGAAATCGCGGCCGGCGCGCACCTCGCCCGCCCGGGTGTGGGCCAGGCTGAGGGTGGCGCGGCGGTCCCAGAACTGGGTGGACGACGCCGCGGTGCCCGTGTCCAGCAGGATCCCGTGCTCCAGATGGAAGCCGGCGGACCAGCCGGCGCCCAGATCCTCGGTGCCGCGCACGATGAGGCGGCTGGTCGAATTGGAGCCGTTGACCACGGTGTTGCGGGCGGTCTGGCCTTCGTTGCGGACTTGCCGGACGCCGACGTCGGCCACGCCAGCGACCGTCACGCTGCTGGTGGACGCCGATTGGGCGAAGGTCGTCTGGGCGCCGAGGACCAGGCTGGTCGCCGCACAGGCGCGAATGAGGTGCAGGGAGGTGCTCATGGCTTGTCGCTGTCGTTGTTGCTGTTGCTGTTGTTTTGGTGGGTGTCTCAGGGCGATCAATCGGCGGTCAGCTTGGCCTTCTGCACGACACCCTTCCACTTCGTCAGCTCGGACTTGACCAGCGCCCCGAGCTGCTCGGGCGTGCTGGACTCGACGTCGGCGCCGTGGTCCTCGATGCGCTTGATGATGTCCTTGTCGTTGAGGATCTGGTTGAGCGCCTTGTTGAGCTGCTCCACGATCGGCTTCGGGGTCCTGGCCGGTGCGAACAGGCCGTACCACTGCATCACGTCGACGCCGTCCACCCCCGCCTCCTTCAGCGTGGGCACGTCCGGCAGGCTGGCCGAGCGCTTCGGGCCCGCGACGGCCAGCGCCTTGAGCTTGCCGGCCTTGACGTGCGGCAGCGCGGTGAACAGGCTCGGGAACATGAACTGCGTCTGCCCGCCGATGGTGTCGCTGACGGCCGGCGCCGAGCCCTTGTACGGAACGCCCAGCATCACCACACCCGCGTTCATCTTGAACAGCTCGGCGGCGAAGTGCGGTGCGGTGCCGTTGCCGGCGCTGGCGTAGGTGTACTTGTCCGGCTTGGCCTTGAGCTGCGCGACGAGGTCTTTCACGTCCTTGACCGGCACATTGGCGTTGGCGACCATCAGCGTGGCCGAGTAGCCGACCAGGCCGATCGGCTCGAAGTCGTTGACCGGGTCGTAGCGCAGCTTCTGCAGCGCCGGGTTCATGCTGTGCGTGGCGATGTAGCCGAACATCAGCGTGTGGCCGTCGGCCGGGGCGCGGGCGACGAACTCGCTGGCGATCGAGCCGTTGGCGCCGGCGCGGTTGTCGATGACGATGGTCTGGCCGAGCAGCGTGCCGAGCTTCTGCGCGATGGTGCGGGCCATCGCGTCGTTGCCGCCACCGGCGGCGGTCGGCACGACGATGGTGATGGCCTTGTCCGGGAAGGCGTGGGCGGCCGGGGCGGTGGCGGCCAGGGTGGCGGCCAGGGTCGGGGCGATCAGGTGCTTCAGCATGGGGTTGTCTCCTTCATGAATCTGGTCATGGTTTTGGTCACGGATCTGGATCGGGCGGGAAAAGACGTAGTCGGGGATGTGCAGCTCCCCCTGCAGGATCTTTCGGGCGGTGCGCACGAGCGAGGCGCGCTGGATGCGGGCGTCGGCACCGTCGCCGTCGATGGCCACCTCGACATCGATGCGGCCCTGCGGGTGCAGCACCGAGAGCTTGCGCACGCCGGCCACCGAGGTCGGGCCGCTGGCGACCGTGCCCGGCAGCGCGAAGGCGGTGGCCACGCCGATGGCGCCGGTGACCGCGTGCGAGGCGTGGCAGCGGCGTGGCGTGAAGTAGCGCGAGGTGACGCTGTCGTCGTCGTGGCCGCGGCTGACCAGCACCGGCTTCGGGATCACGCTGGTCGAGACATCGCCCAGCCCCATGCGCTCGCCGGCCACCAGGCGCAGCCGCTCCAGCCGTTCCAGCAGGGCGCGGTTGGCGTCCAGTTCGATCGGCGGTTCGCGTCCGCCCACACCGAGGTCGGCGGCGCGCACGATCATCAGCGGCATTGCCGCGTCGATGCAGGTCACCTCGACCCCGTCGATCACGTCGATGCGCTGCCCGGTCGGGAACACCGAGCCGGTCACCGAGCCCCAGGCGTCGAGGAAGTTCAGCCGGATGGGTGCGGCGGTGCCGGCCACGCCGTCGATGCTGGTCAGCCCGTCATAGGTGACGCGCCGGCCCGGGGTCAGCACGGTCACGTCGATGCGCGCCCGGGTGTTGACGTTGAACACGCGGACCGTGGTCTGGCCGTCCTGCGCGGCGACCAGGCCCTGCTCGATGGCGAACGGCGCCACGCCCGAGAGCATGTTCCCGCAGTTGGGCCGCGTGTCCACCGAGCGCTGGCCGACGCCGACCTGGGCGAACAGGTAGTCCACGTCGCAGTCCGGCTGGCTGGAGCGCGAGACGATGGCGACCTTGCTGGTGAGCGTGCTGCCGCCGCCGACGCCGTCCACCTGCAGCAGGTCCGACGCGCCGATCGCGCCGATCAGGGTTTCGTCGCGCGCGGTCTCGTCGGCCGGCAGCCAGTCGCGCAGGAAGAACGGGCCGCGCGAGGTGCCGGCGCGCATCAGGACACAGGGGAGGGTGATCGGGTGCATGGGCCGCATCATCCCGTTCCGATCCATGCGTGTGAATTGCATTGTTGGGATCAATTGATAGACTGAGTGCATCAATCAACCGCATGGTTTCACTGCCCGGAAACGTTCGCCATGGCCCTCAACTTCGACCTCAACGACCTGCTGGCCTTCCGCGCGGTGGCGGAGCTGCAGAATTTCCGCAAGGCGGCCGAGTCGATCAACCTGTCGCAGCCGGCGTTCAGCCGCCGCATCGAGAAGCTGGAGGACGCCCTGGGCGTGCGGCTGCTGGACCGCACGACGCGCAGCGTGACGCTCACCGCCGTGGGCCGCGACTTCGCGCGCAAGGTGAACGATTTGCTCGACGACCTGGACGCAACGCTGCTGGGCATCCGGGGTGTGTCAGCCACGCGCATGGGCGAGGTGAGCATCGCCTGCGTGCCGTCGGCGGTGTACTACTTCCTGTCCAAGGTGATCCGCCGCTACCACGAGGTCTACCCGAAGATCCGCGTGCGCATCCTCGACGCCAGCGCCAACGAGGTGCTGGAGGCCGTCTCGCGCGGGCAGGCCGATTTCGGGCTCAACTTCATCGGCAGCCAGGAGCCGGACATCGACTTCCAGCCGCTGCTGGAGGAGCGCTTCGTCGCCGCCTGCCGCCGCGACCACCCGCTGGCCCGCGAGCGCAGCGTCGCGTGGAGCGACCTGCGGCGCTACGACTTCATCTCGGTCAGCCAGTCCTCGGGCAACCGGGTGCTGCTCGACCAGGCGCTGGCCAGCCTGCGCGAGCGGCCGCAGAGCATCTACGAGGTGCAGCACGTCACGACCACGCTCGGTCTGGTCGAGGCCGGGCTGGGGGTCGCCGCCGTGCCGTCCATGGCGATGCCGGACGAGGACCACCCGCTGCTGGTCAGCGTGCCGCTGTCCGACCCGGTGGTGAAGCGCACGGTGGGGGTGATCCGGCGCAAGGGGCGTTCGCTCTCGCCGGCGGCCCAGCAGTTGCACGCCTTCCTGATGGAGATGGAGCGCATGTCCGGCCGCCCGGGCGCGGGCGACTGATCGGGCTGCTCAGGGCCGCTCGGGCAGCAGCCGGGCGCCGATCCAGCGCCCCTGGCGGACCAGTTCCCCCGCCACGTCGGCCAGCACGACGCGCGCGGCCAGCGCCGCGGGCGACAGCTCGTCGTCCGACAGGCTCACCAGCAGGTTGCTGCGCCGGGCGTGTGCGTCGGCGATGGGGATGAGCCGCAACGAGCCCGGCGGCTGGCGCGCGGTGGCCGCGCCCGGCTGGATCGTCGCGCCCAGGCCGGCCTGCACGGCATCCATCAGCATCGCCAGCCCGTCGATCTCCGCGACGATCAGCGGCTCGACCCGCGCGCGCGCAAACGCCGTGTTCAGCAAGGCCCGCAGCCCGTGCGGCCCGCTGGGCAGGACCAGGCCGAGCCCGAGCGCGCCGAGCTGGTCGAGGCCGATCGGGGCGGCGTCCTCGGGCCGGTCGAGCTGGTCTGCCCGACCGACGAGGTAGAGCAGCTCGTCCAGCAGCGGCAGCACGCTCCAGCGCCGCATCGCGTCCACCTGGAACAGCACCGCCAGGTCGAGCTGCCGGGCGTTGAGCATCGCCGTCAGGTGGCCCGACAGGTTCTCGACCAGGTGCAGGCGCACCTCCGGGTAGCGTGCCCGCATGGCCTGCATCAGCGGCAAGCCCAGCACCGCCGCCGTGGACGGGGCGAGCCCGACACTGACCGAGCCGGACAGGCGGGCCTGCTGCGCGGCGATCATCGCGGCGTCCGCGTGGCGCAGCACCAGCTGGGCCTGGTGCCAGAAGGCCACGCCCGCATCGGTGGGCACCGCGCCATCCCGGGTGCGCTGCAGCAAGCGGGTGGACAGCTCGCTCTCCAGCCGGCTGATCTGCTGGCTCAGCGCGGAGGTGACCACGCCCAGATCGCGTGCAGCACGGCCCATGCCCCCCAGCTCGACCACCTTCACGAAGTAGCGCAGTTGCCGCAGTTCCATCTCAGGGCCGCGGATCGCTGGCGGCCGGCACCGGCGGCGCCACCGTGTCCCGTGCCAGACAGGTTCGATACCGCGCCTCGCAGCGATCAGCGAACCATGCGGTCGTCAGCTTGCGCGAGATCTTCGGGCTGTTCAGGTCGATGTCGGGCAGCTGCTCGCGCGGTGGCCTCAGCCCGCGCTTGTCGGCCAGCTGGTACAGCCGCCGGTAGGTCGGCGACTGCTCGAACTCGAAGCGCTTCTCCAGCTTCAGGTCGCGCTCGATCTGTGCCGCGTTCACGCCCAGCTCGGCCTGCAGCGCCAGCAGGGCGCGCCACGCCTGGCTCGGCTCGGTGCGCGGCGATACCGGCTCGCCGCCCTTGTAGCGCAGCAGGTCGCCATCCGGGTCGATCTTCTGGCCGGTCAGCTGCACCAGCAGGGCCTGCACGGCGGCGTTGCGGCTGCTGTAGCGGCCGGCGTTGTAGTCGGCGAAGCGGTAGAGCATCCGGTTGTACGAGACCGGGTAGTCCAGCAGCATCGCCGCGCCGAAGTACAGCCCGCCGCGCCGTTTGAACACCTCTTCGCGCGGTGTGCCGGCCGGCCGCCACGGGTAGGGCCTGTCGCGCATCTGTTCGGTGGC
The DNA here is from genome assembly GCF_013410775.1 of Sphaerotilus montanus. Lineage (NCBI taxonomy): Bacteria > Pseudomonadati > Pseudomonadota > Betaproteobacteria > Burkholderiales > Sphaerotilaceae > Sphaerotilus > Sphaerotilus montanus. The sequence goes on from NZ_JACCFH010000001.1 coordinate 3,596,916, forward strand.
GAAGGCGACGCTGACCTGGGTCGAGCCGCCCGTGCGCACCGGGTTCTGGCCACCCGCGAGCTGCGCGCCCATCGGGATCTCGCGGATCATGTCCTCGTAGAGCAGCGAGAGTTCGCGCTCGGTGCGCAGCCGGTCCAGGCGCTGCTGGTAGGTGCGGCCGTCCGGCGAGGTCTTCGACAGCGCGAGGTCCATCACCGCCTTCGGGATGCCGAAGCGCTCGCGTTTCTTGTCGAGTTCGGCCTTGGCGATCTTCGAGAGATTGGCCACTGGTGGGTCAGCCTGCCAGGTCGATTCCTGCTCGATCACGGCGGCCAGCGCGCAGACCTTGTGCGCCTGTGCCGGGATCGACAGCGCGGCGAAGGCGGTGGCGATGTCGTCGGCCCAGGCGCTGCGGTCGGTGATGTTCGGCGGCAGCACGCGCAGCGCGACAGCGCGCACCTCGGCCGCGCTGACCGGCGCAGGAGGCGGCGGCGGTGGCGGCGCGGGGGGCAGCGGGGGCAGGGCCGGCGGTGGGGGTGGCACGGGGACGGGTGCCGGGACGGGCGCTGGCGTCGGCGCCGATCCCGGTCCCGGCGTGGGCGCCGGAACGGGTGTCGTCGGCAGCGTGATCACGGGCGCCGGGGCGGGGGCGGGCGGCAGGCGGTCGCTGGGCAGCGTGCCGCAGGCGGCCAGTCCGGCCATCACGGGGGCGAGGGCGGCAAGGCGCAGGGTGCGTGTCATGGGCGGCGATTATCCGGGCTCTCATGGCTCCGACTTGAACGGATTGCGCTCCCGCAACTCGCCCACATAGGCCGCGATGCCGGCGGTCTCCTCATCCAGAAACCGCGCCACCGCATCGGCGAATCCCGGGTGCCGCAGCCAGTGCGCCGAGGTGGTCTTCACCGGCAGCAGCCCGCGCGCCATCTTGTGCTCGCCCTGCGCGCCCCCTTCGAAGCGCACGAAGCGCTCGCGCACGCACCAGTCCAGCGGCTCGTGGTAGCAGGCGGCGAAGTGCAGGTGCTGGATGGCTTCGGTGCAGCCCCAGTAGCGCCCATAGGCCACGCGCTGCGCCGGGTCGAGCGCCACCAGCGACGCCGCCACCCGTTCCCCGCCGCGGCGGGCGACGAACAGCAGCCAGTGGTCGGGCATCGTGCGCGCCACCTCGGCCCAGAACGCCCGCGTGAGATACGGCGTCGAGCGGTGTTCGCGGTAGGTGTTGTCGTAGCACTGGTAGAAGTAGTCCCAGTCGGCCTCGGTGATATCCGCGCCACGCAGCGCCTCGAAGGTCACGCCCGCTTCGCGCACATAGCGCCGCTCCTGCTGGATCTTCTTGCGCTTGTCGCGCGTCAGGCTGGCGAGGAAGTCGGCGAAGTCGGCGTAGGGCGCGGGCGTGCGGTTCGACCAATGGAACTGCACGCCTTCGCGCATCAACCAGCCTTGGGCCTGCGCGGCAGCGCGGTCGGCGTCGTCGAGGAAGAGCAGGTGGGCGGACGACAGCCCCTGGTCGCGCGCAAAGGTCTCGATCGCCTGCAGCAGCGTCGCCCGCGCCGCGTCCGACCGCGCCAGCAGCCGCGAACCCGGCACCGGCGTGAACGGCACCGCGCCGAGCAGCTTCGGGTAGTAGCGCTGACCCGCCCGCTGCCAGGCGTCCGCCCAGGCCCAGTCGAACACGTATTCACCGTAGGAATGGCGCTTCAGGTAGAGCGCGGCGGCGGCCTGCAGCGTGCCGTGCGCGTCGGCCAGTGTCATGAAGACGGGCTGCCAGCCAGTGGCGGTGACAGCACTGCCGCTGCGGTGCAGGGCCGCGAGGAATGCGTGCCGCAGGAAGGGCGTCGGCGCGGGGCAGTCGGCGAGCAGGGCGTTCCACGCGTCGGCGTCGAGCGCGGCCGGGTCTTCGTGCAGGCGGAGGGTCAAGGTCATGGCCGCGGATGTTCGCATGCCGGGCGGCTACAGTTCGCCTCAGTTCCCGACCCCCTTCGACCGTTCTGGAGATATCGCCTTGGCTTCCACGGAACCGTTCTTCAACCTGTACACCCACGGCTTCGCCCGTGTCGCCGTGGCGGTGCCCGTCTGCCGCGTGGCCGATCCGGCGTTCAACGCCCAGCAGACCATCGCGCTGCACCACCAGGCCGCCGCCCAGGGCGCGGTGCTGGTGGCCTTCCCCGAACTCGGCCTGTCCGCCTATTCCTGCGACGACCTGTTCCACCAGCGCGCGCTGCTCGACGGCTGCGAGCGGGCCCTCGCCGCGGTGGTCGCGGCCTCGATCGGCATCCATGCGGTGGCCGTGGTGGGCCTGCCGCTGCAGGTCGACCACGCGCTGTTCAACGTCGCGGCGGTGGTGCTCGACGGCCGCCTGCTCGGCGTCGTGCCCAAGACCTTCCTGCCGAACTACGGCGAGTTCTACGAGGCGCGCCAGTTCGCGCCGGCCACGCAGGCGATCTCCACCGAGGTGACGCTCTGCGGCCAGACGGTGCCCTTCGGCGCCCAGATGCTGTTCGACGCGGGCACCGGCCTGCCGGGCCTGAAGTTCCACATCGAGATCTGCGAGGACGTGTGGGTGCCGATCCCGCCCTCGTCGTTCGCCGCGCTCGCCGGGGCGACGGTGCTGGTGAACCTCTCGGCCTCGAACGTCACCATCGGCAAGGCCGACTACCGCCACGCGCTGGTGGCGCAGCAGTCGGCGCGCTGTGTCGCGGCCTATCTCTACAGCTCGGCCGGCTACGGCGAGTCGACCACCGACCTCGCCTGGGACGGCCACGCGCTGATCTGCGAGAACGGCGCGATGCTGGCCGAGTCCGAGCGCTTCCGCATGGACGCGCAGCTGCTCACCGCCGATGTCGATCTGGAGCGCCTGTCCCGCGAGCGCATGCGCCAGACCAGCTATGCCGCGTCGGCGGCGCGCCACCGCAGCGAGGTGGCCGCGTTCCGAACCGTGCCTGTCGGCCTGAAACGCCCGGACGATGCCGAGCTGCCGCTGCGGCGCTGGGTCGACCGCTTCCCCTACGTGCCCTCCGACCCACGCAGCCTCGACGCGCGCTGCGAGGAGGTCTACAACATCCAGGTCCAGGCGCTGGCCAAGCGGCTGCAGTCTTCGGGCGTGAAACAGTTGGTGATCGGCGTCTCGGGCGGGCTGGACTCGACGCACGCGCTGCTGGTCTGCGCCAAGACGATGGACCGGCTCGGCCTGCCGCGCACCCATATCCGCGCCTACACCATGCCCGGCTACGCTACCAGCGGGCGCACGCTCGACCAGGCGCTGCGGCTGATGGATGCCCTGGGCTGCACGGCGCAGACCATCGACATCCGCCCGAGCTGCCAGCAGATGCTCGACGACATCGACCACCCGTTTGCCGATGGCGAGCCGCAGTACGACATCACCTTCGAGAACGTGCAGGCCGGCGAGCGCACCAGCCACCTGTTCCGCCTCGCCAACCACCACAATGCGATGGTCGTGGGCACCGGCGATTTGAGCGAGCTGGCGCTGGGCTGGTGCACCTATGGCGTGGGCGACCACATGTCGCACTACAACGTCAACGCCAGCGTGCCCAAGACGCTCATCAAGCACCTCGTGCGCTGGGTGGCGGGCAAGGGCGAGTTCGGGCCGGACTGCAGCCAGGCGCTGATCGACGTGGTGAACACCGAGATCAGCCCGGAGCTGGTGCCCGGCAATGCCGACGGGCAGCCGCAGCAGTCGAGCGAGTCGAGCGTCGGCCCCTACGAGCTGCAGGACTTCCACCTCTACTACACGCTGCGCTTCGGCTTCGCGCCGTCGAAGGTGGCCTTCCTCGCGCTGCACACCTGGGGCGACGCGCAGACCGGCCGCTGGCCCGAGGGCATCGGCGCGCACAACGCCTACCCGCTGCCGGAGATCAAGCGCCACCTGCGCACCTTCCTGTGGCGCTTCTTCAAGACCAGCCAGTTCAAGCGCAGCTGCGTGCCGAATGCGCCGAAGGTCGGCTCGGGCGGCTCGCTGTCGCCGCGCGGGGACTGGCGCGCGCCAAGCGATGCAGAAGCCACGGTCTGGCTGGGCGATCTGGAGCGGGTGCCCGACTGAGCGGTCGGTGGCGGCCACAATCCGCGGTTCCGTTCCGTCCCCAGCCTGAACCATCGGCCTGATCCCTTCGTTGCACTGGACCCGCATGTCGCCGCGCTCCCTGACCTCCCTTGCTGCCGCCCTGGTGGCCTTGACCGGCTGTGCCCACGGGCCGACCGCGACGACCCCGGTGGCGGCTGCCTCCGCCAGCAGTCCGGCCAGCGCCGCCAGCGCCCCGGCGGGTGTCGCGCCCGCCGCCGGAGCGCCGGCCGCCGCGGCCACGCCCGTCGCCCCCAATCCGCTGCCACCGTTCGCGCTGGTGACCCGTGACGCACGCCGCTTCGGCGGCATGATCACCGCCTGGCAGAAAGACGAGAAGGTCTGGCTGGAGTTGTCGGTGCACGACTTCAACGTGCCGTTTTTCCTGTCGCCCAAGATCGCCGGCGGCATCGGCGAAGGCGGCGTGCTGGGTGGCCTGATGGGCGGACGCACCGGGGCAGGGCGGGCGCAGTGGGTCGAGTTCCGGCGTGTCCACAACCAGGTGCAGCTCATCGCGCGCAACGCGCAGTACGTCGCCAAGGCCGGCACGCCCGAGGCCCGCGCCGTGGCCGCCGCCTTCTCCCCCAGCCTGCTGGGCAGCACGGTGGTCGCCAGCCAGCCGCATCCGGACCGCAAGACCGTGCTGGTCGACGCCAGCGCGCTGTTCATGGGCGACCTGCTCGGCCTCGGTGCCCAGCTGCAGCGCACCTACCGCCAGGGCTACAGCCTCGACCAGCGCAACTCGGCGATCACCGCGGTGCGCGCCCAGCCGGATCTGCTGGTGGTGCAGGTGCAGAGCCACTTCGCCACCGCCGCGCTGAGCGAAGGCCAGCCCGGTGCGCCCGTCGCCCCGAGCGTGCCGACGACGCTGCCCGACGCGCGCAGCCTGTTCGTGCAGCTGCACTACTCGCTGTCGCGCCTGCCCGAGAAGCCGATGGCACCACGCGCCGCCGACGCCCGCATCGGCCATTTCCTGTCCACCGTCGACGACTACAGCGACGACATCGCCCGCACCCCGCGCCTGCGCCACATCCACCGCTGGCGTCTGGAGAAGCAGGACCCAGCCGCCGCGCTGTCCCCGCCGGTCAAGCCGATCACCTACTGGATCGACCGCAGCGTGCCCGAGCGCTACCGGGCGCCGATCACCGCCGGCATCCTGGAGTGGAACAAGGCCTTCGAGAAGATCGGCTTCCAGGACGCCATCGTGGTCCAGGTCCAGCCGGACGACGCCACGTTCGACACCCTGGACACCGGCATCGCCTCGATCCGCTGGATGACCAACGCCAGCGCGATGTTCGGCGCAGTCGGCCCGGTGCATGTGGACCCGCGCAGCGGCGAGATCCTCGATGCGGACATCGCCATCGAGAGCCTGAGTTCGCGCGCCATCCGCACGCTGCAGTCGCAGGTGCTGGCCCATCCCGGCGTGGACGACTGGCTGGCGCTGATGCAGGCCCGTGACGCGCAGCGCGAGCGCCCGGCGACGGCTGCGGCCTTCGCCCGGCCCTTCGTGCTGAACGACCTTGGCGATCTGTGCCAGCACGCGGATGCGGCGGGCGAGCAGCTGGGCTATGCGCTGGACGTGCTCGCGCTGCGCGACGGCGCCGATCCGGCCGGACCCGACGCGCAGGCCTTCGTCGCCGCCTATCTCAAGGACGTCACGATGCACGAGGTCGGCCACACGCTGGGGCTGCGCCACAACTTCCGCGCGTCCCACGTCTACAGCGAGGCGCAGCTCTCCGACCCCGACTTCACGCGCACCCGCGCCCTGTCCGGCTCGGTGATGGACTACTCGGCGGTCAACCTGCCCGGGCGCGGCCAGCCCGCCGTCGCGCCCTTCCTGACGACCATCGGGCCCTACGACGAATGGGCCATCGACTACGCCTACCGGACGCTGCCTGCCGCGCAGGAGACCGCTGAACTCGGCCGCATCGCTGCCCGCAGCGCCGAGCCGGCACTGGCCTACGGCAGCGACGAGGACAACCTGTTCGGCATCGACCCCGAGTCGCTGCAGGGCGATCTGGGCAGCGATCCGGTGGCCTTCGCCCGCAAGCGCATCGGCATCGCGCGCGACCTGCTGCGCCGGCTGGAGGCCCGCCCGGCGGCCGAGGCCGACCATCCGACGCTGCGCCGTGGCGTGTCCTACGCCCTGCGCGACGTGGCGCGGGTCAGCGGCACCCTGCTGCGCCAGATCGGCGGCCTGCGCACGTTGCGCGACGCGCCGGGCACCGGCCGCGATCCGCTGACGCCCGTGCCGGCTGCGCAGCAGCGCGCGGCCTTCGACACCCTGGTGGCCGAGGTGCTCTCGCCGGACAGCCTGACCGTCTCGCCGGGACTGCAGCGTCGGCTGGCGCCGGACTACCTGGAGCGTGCGGATGCGCTGTTCGGCGGTGCCCCCTCGGTCGCGACCGACTTCACGCCGCTGACCCAGCTGTCGGACCTGCAGCGCGGCGTGCTGGCGCAGCTGATGAGCGAGGGCGTGGCCGTGCGCCTGCTCGACGGCGCCGCCAAGGCGAGCGATCCGGCGCAGAGCCTGACGCTGGCCGAGCTGAACCGGCGTCTGGACGCCGAGGTCTGGGCCGATCTGGTGCCCGGCCACGGGGACATCCCGGCAGCGCGCCGCGCGCTCCAGCGCGAGCACACGACCCGCCTGATCGGCCTGCTGATGCAGCCCGCGCAGGCCGGTCGCGTGGAATTGCGCACGCACATGCGGCGCCGTGCGGAAGACCTGCTCGCCAGGTTACGCTCGGTACGTTATCGTTCCGGCTGGTCTGCAGAGACCGCCGCGCACCTGCAGGACAGCATCGACCTGCTGCGCGGGGCGCTGCAGGCCAAGGTGGTACGACCGAATGTGTGAAGGGCGTGCGGTTCGAGCGGGTCGCGCAGGCGCGATCAGCCTTGAATCGAGTGCCCCCGGAACCTTCGAATGAAGGTCTGTTTTTGCAACATTCGGCGACCAGGCGCACGTCCATGGCCGGATTGCGGGATCCGGCTCCCCTGCTTGCAGGCGCGTCATGCCGGCTCTTGCATTTCGACGCCAGTGTGACGAGACGTGATGTATTTCGCAAAACGTAGACCTTGAACAGAATCGGGGCATCGACCAGACCGGAGTCCGTCCCCGATGTTTTCCCTTCACCACACCCGCCGCCTGCTTGCCGACCTGACCGTGGGCACCCGGCTGGGCATGGGCTTCGGTGCCCTGATCGCCCTGATGCTCGTGCTGACGCTGTTCGGCGTCTATGCCCTGCAGGACAGCAGCGTGCAGGTCGCGCAGCTCGGCACCGTGTCCGCCGTGCAGATCGCCCAGCTCCAGTCGCAGCAGCAGCAGTGGATCGTGCTGCTGGGCTCGCTCGGCGCGCTGGCGCTGCTCGGGGGCTCGGTGATCGCCTGGGCGCTGGTCGACAGCGTGAAATGGCCGCTCGACCGCGCCGTGGACATGGCCGAGCGCCTGGCCGACGGCGAGGACCACCACCCGGCCGACGCGCACCAGCAGGACGAGTTCGGCCACCTGCTGCGCGCGATGACGGACATCCGCCGCCGCTTGCAGTCGGCCACGCAGGACGCGGCGCAGGCCACGGCCCAGGCCATGCCGGCGCAGACGGATGAACCGGTCGACGAGCGCGCGCCGGTGGTCGCCGTGCCGACCCTGTCCGACGGCGATCAGCCGCTGCAGGTGTCGGTGCGCACGGCGCAGGAAATGCTCAGCGTCGCGGTGACCGCGGCGCAGCGGGGTGGCGAGGTCGTGTCGCAGGTGGTGGCCAACATGGACGACATCCGTGCGGCCAGCCGCGAGATCTTCGAGATCATCGGCAAGATCGACAACATCGCCTTCCAGACCAATCTGCTGGCGCTGCACGCGGCGGTGGAAGCGGCCCAGGCCGGCGAGAAGGGCAAGGGCTTTGCCCAGGTGGCGGGCGAGGTGCGTGCGCTGGCGGTGCGGGCGGCCAACGCGGCCAAGGAGATCAAGACGCTGGTGCATGCGTCGGCGGAGAAGGTCGAGTTCGGCGGCCAGCTGGCGCGCGACGCCGATCTGACGATGGACGCCATCATCGTCTCGGTGCAGCGCATGACCGATCTGGTCGAGCACCGCCGCCAGAACCCGCAGCTCGGCGGTCCCCAGGCTGCCCAGCCGGAGCAGGATGTGCTGCTGCTGGACCGCCTCAATGCCAGCAACGCCACGATGGTCGCCGAGAGTGCCTCGACCGCCGAGGCCCTGCGCCTGCAGGCCGAGCGGCTGCAGAAGGTGGTCAGCGCGTTCCAGATGCTGCAGCAGACCCAGGAAGCCGCCTGGAACGCCCACCACGCCATCGCCAGCGCCCGCCAGCGGGCCAAGGGCCAGCAGGTCACGCCGATGCCGCCGTTCCCGTCGTCCGACTGGGGCACGCTCGACGAGAACCGCCAGGCCGCTGCCCGCCTGCGCCGCCGATCGGACGACCGTGGCGACGGCAATGGCAGCGGTGGCGACTCGACGACCTATTGAAACTGAACCCGGCCGTCGATGCCGGTGGCGCTCAGACCGACTCGGTCCGCGCCACCAGCCAGTCCAGCGCGGCGCCCGACAGCCGCGGCGCCAGGCGGCGGCGCACCTCGGCGTGGTAGCCGTTCAGCCACTGGCGCTCGTCGTCGCGCAGCAGGCCGTGGTCGAGGCAGCGGGTGTCGATCGGGCACAGCGTCAGCGTCTCGAACGCCAGGTACTCGCCGAACTCGTCGGGTGCACCGACCGAGACATTCAGCCCCAGGTTCTCGATGCGGATGCCCCAGCGGCCGTCGCGGTACAGCCCCGGCTCGATCGAGGTGATCATGCCCGGCCACATCGCCATCGAGGCGTCCGGCACGGCGCGCGAGATGCTCTGCGGCCCTTCATGCACGTTCAGGAAGTAGCCCACGCCGTGCCCCGTGCCGTGGCCGAAATCCAGTCCGGCCTCCCACAGCGGCGCGCGGGCCAGCGTGTCCAGATGCGGTGACAGCGTGCCGAGCGGAAAGCGGGCGCGCGAGAGGTTGATCGTCCCCTTGAGCACGCGGGTGTAATCAGACCGCTGCGCCGCGCTCGGCGTGCCGATCGGCCAGACGCGGGTGATGTCGGTGGTGCCGCCCAGGTACTGCGCGCCCGAGTCGATCAGCAGCAGCCCTTCGGCGACGAGGCCGTCGGGCGTCGAGATCCATGCGAAGGATTCCGGGGTGGCGCGGTAGTGCGGCATCGCGCCGTTGGCGTTGAAGCCGGCGATGGTCGGGAAGCTCAGCGAGACGAAACCCGGCTGGCGTGCCCGCGCTTCCGTCAGGCGCTCGTCGATGGTCAGCTCGCTGATCGCCTCGCGGCCCAGCGCCGACTCGAACCAGGCGTAGAACGCGCACATCGCCGCGCCGTCCACTTCCATCGCTTCGCGCACGAAAGCGGCCTCGGCGGCGGTCTTGCGGCTCTTGGCGAAGGTGCTCGGGTTGGTCGCCTCGACGACGCGCACACCGGCCGGCACCGCCTGCCGCAGTCCCAGCGTGATCCGCTTCGGATCCACCAGCAGCGTGGCGCTGTCCGGCAGGCTGGCCAGCGCCGCGCGGGCGTCCGCGTAGTCGGCCAGCACCACGCCGTCGGCCGCCAGCCGCACCTGCAGGTCCGCGTCGATCTTGCCGGCGCCGACGAAGAGCGTCGCGGCCTGTTCGTCGATCAGCAGGTGGGCGAGGAAGACGGGGTTGTAGTCGACGTCCGCACCGCGCAGGTTGGTGGTCCAGGCGATGTCGTCGACGGTGGAGACGAGGTGGTGGTCCGCGCCAGACTTGGCCATGCCGGCACGCACGGCGGCGAGCTTGTCGGCGCGCGACACGGCGGCGTGTGGCGCGCGGTGTTCGTAGACCGGCGCGGCGGGCAGGTCCGGGCGACCCGGCCACGCTTCGTCCAGCACATCCAGATCGGTGCGCAGCACGATGCCGCGTGCGGAGAGCGCATCGCCCAGCTGCTTGGCCGCCGCGAGCCCGAGCACGGCGGCGTCCACCGCCAGCACCTCGCCCTGGGCCAGCGTCTGCGCGATCCAGTCGAGGTGGTGGGTGGCCGCACCCGTGGGGATCTTCACCAGTTCGACCGTCGTGCCGGCCAGCTCCGCCTCGGCCTGCGCCCAGTAGCGGCTGTCCGCGAAGACCGCGGCGCGGGTCGGTGTCACCACCAGCGTGCCCATCGAGCCGGTGAAGCCCGAGAAGCGCACGCGGCCCTGCCAGCGCTCGGGCAGGTATTCCGAGAGGTGCGGGTCGGCGGACGGCACCAGCACGGCGGCGAGTCCGTGGTGCTGCAGCCGGGCGCGCAGCAGGGCGAGGCGTTCGGGAACCGGGGAGGTCGGCGCGGGCGTGGTCGTCATGGTGGCGTGGTCGGGTCGGGTTCAGGTCGAAGGGGTGGCGGGCTGGCCATCGAGCCGCTGGCGCACCAGCGTGATGTGGCTGCGCAGCGAGTACAGCTCGTCCGCATAGGACAGCGGCACCGGCAGGCGCTCGACATGTTCCTCGATGCGGTCCAGGTCGCTGTGGAGCAGCGCAGCGTCGCGTGTGCCGTCGGTGATGTGCTGCTCGATCTCGCGCAGGCTGCCGTACCAGCGGAAGATGCGCGAGCGGATGCGGAAGTTGTAGAGCGGCGGCACGACCCGCGACAACGGAATCAGCACCGCGATGATCGACACCAGCACCACCCACATCCGGTCCACCAGGTTGGCCATCCAGAAGCTGACGTGGCGCTGCAGCACCGGCTCGCCGGTGGCGTAGAAGCGCTGGGCCTCGGGTGCGAGCGGATAGTCGCCGCCCACGCCCTTGGGGAACTCGCCCTTGGCCTGGAACCAGTTCGGCTCGCCATGGACCTTGCGCGCGGCCTGCACCAGCAGTTGCTGCAGGGCCGGATGGGTGTCGTCGCGCACCACCAGCATCGCGGTGGCCGCGACCAGCCGCACGTCCTGCGCCGGCAGGTCCTTGGCCAGATCGACCACCCCGCGCGGCAGCCCGACCGGCGACACCTGCGGCACGCGCCGCGCGTAGGCCTCGGCCTGCGCGAAGTCGAGCAGCCGGATGCCGGGCGTGATCAGCAGCATCCGCACGATCGGCGACTCGGGCGCCGAGACCATCGCCATCGCGTCGATCTCGCCGGCCAGCAGCGCGACGACCGCGGGCGTGGTCGCCAGCCGGGTCAGTGGCATCGAGGCGGTGTCCAGCCCGTTGGCGTCCAGCAGGCGGCGCATCAGGTTGGTCACGCCGCTGCCGTCCTGGCCGACGTTGAGCCGCCAGCCGGCCATCTGCGACAGGCTGTCGAGCGTCTCCCGGCCGAGCTTCGCCTTGGCGGTGTCGTCGCGGTAGAACACCCAGACCGGCTCGCGGAACAGGCTGCCCAGGCTCAGCAACGGGTCGTCCGGGGTCTCGTCACCGAGCCGGACCTCGTCGGAGCCGCCCTGCACGAAGGCGGCGTCCACGTCGCCGCTTTTCAGCAGTTGCAGGTTGTCGAGCGAGCCCTGGGTGGGCCGGAGCACGACCTCGATGCCGTACTTGCCCAGCGCCTGCTGGTAGCGTGCGCCGAACTCGGCGTAGGCGCCTTGCGCGGTGCCCGTGGCCAGCACCATGCGGCGCGGCGGGTTCGGGTCGAGCATGACGTAGGCCATCCACACCAGCCCGACCGCCAGCAGCAGCACCGGCCCGCCGGTGATCAGCATTTCCTTCAGCGAGATGAGGGCCGAGCGCACGCGCAGCAGCGCGGTGCCGGTGTGGCGCTTCAGGGGGCGGGAGAGGGTGCTGCTCATGGGGTCACATCGTCGCGGATTGGCGGCTGCGCCACCAGAGTTCGGCGCTGAACAGGGCGCAGGCGGCCCAGATGATGACAAAGCCCTGGGCCCGTGCGCCCGCAAAGGGTTCGTGGAACAGCCAGACGCCGAGCGCGAGCTGGATGGTCGGCCCGATGTACTGCAGCATGCCCAGCAGGCTCAGCGGAATGCGCCGTGCGCCGCCCGCGAACAGCAGCAGCGGCACGGCGGTGAGCGGTCCGGCGGCCATCAGCAGCCCTTGCAGGTCGGAGGGTGCGCCCGGAAAGACCGACTGGCCGTGCGCCACCGCCCAGCCGAGGCCTGCCAGCGCGAGCGGGCCGAGCAGCAGCGTCTCCAGCGTCAGGCCTTCGAGCGCACCGAGCGTGGCGGTCTTGCGCAGCAGGCCGTAGGACGAGAAGCTGGCGGCCAGGATCAGCGCGATCCACGGTGGCGTGCCCTGTGCCCAGGTGAGCCAGGCGACACCGGCCGCCGCCGTGGCCACCGCACCCCACTGGGCCGGGCGCAGCCGCTCCTTCAGTACCAGCCAGCCGGTCACCACATTGACCAGCGGCGTGATGAAGTAGCCCAGGCTGGCGTCCACCACCCGGCCGTGGCTGACCGCCCAGATGTAGACGTACCAGTTGGTGCCGATCAGCGCCGAAGAAGCGAGGAACAGCCCGACCACGCGCCGGTTGCGCAGGGCCGGGCCGAGCCAGGCCCAATGCCGGCGCGCCGTGAGCACGCCCAGCAGGAACAGCAGCGACCAGACCACGCGGTGCGCCAGCACTTCGAGTGCGGCAACACCGTGCAGGAGCCGGAAATACAGCGGAAACAGTCCCCAGATCACATAGGCCAGCGAGGCCTGCAGGATGCCGTTGCGCATCAGCGGGGGCCGGGTGTCCGCAAGCGGACCAGAACGGATGGGACAGAGGGCATGGGTGCAAGGATACCTGTGCGCTGGATGCCCGCCTGTCACCGACGGGTACCGTCTGGCGGTGACAAAATGCAAGGACTTTGCCTGTGACGAACAACGCCATGACGAACAACGCGAACAACGAGAACAACAGCCGCAGGAAGGTGCTCGGTGGGTGCCTGGTGCTGGCGCTGATCTGCCCGCTGACGGCGTGCGGGCGCGAGGACGGTGCAGCGCCACGTCCCGTGACCACCCGCGGCACGCTGCTGGCGGACGAGCAGGCCGTGGTGGCGCTGTTCGAGCAGTCGGCGCCCTCGGTGGCCTACATCACCACGGAAACCGTGCAGCGCGGCACCTTCGGCGGCGCAGAGGTCAGCCAGGGCGCCGGCTCGGGCTTCGTCTGGGACAGTGCCGGGCATGTCGTGACCAACTTCCATGTGGTCAAGGATGCGCGCAAGGTCTTCGTCCGGCTGGACGCAGGCAAGCCGATCGAGGCCGAGCCGGTCGGCGGTGCGCCCGAGTACGACCTGGCGGTGCTGCGGCTGAAGACGGTGCCGAAGAATCTGCGCCCGGTGCCGGTGGGCAGCTCGCGCGACCTGCGCATCGGCCAGACGGTCTACGCCATCGGCAATCCCTTCGGGCTGCAGCGCACGCTGACCAAGGGGCTGGTCAGTGCGCTCGACCGGGAATTGCCGACGGCGAATTTCCGCGAAGTCGCCGGGGTCATCCAGACCGACGCGGCGATCAACCCCGGCAACTCGGGCGGCCCGCTGCTGGACAGCGCCGGGCGGCTGATCGGCGTGAACTCGGCGATCCGCTCGACCAGCGGCAGCTCGTCGGGCATCGGCTTCGCGATCCCGGTCGATCTGGTGAACCGGGTGGTGCCGTCGCTGATCAACCGCGGCCACGCGCCCTTGCCGGGCATCGGCGTGACGCCGATCTCGCCGGACCAGGTGGCGCGGGCGGGGATCACCGGCGTGGTGCTCGGCGCGGTCGGGCGCGGGACACCGGCTGCGTCGGCCGGGCTGGTGCCCTACAACCCGCAGACGGGCGGCCTGGGCGATGTCATCGTCGGGGTCAACGGCAAGCCGGTGGAGACGCTGTCGACCTTTGTCGGCGAGCTGGAGCGGGCGGGCATCAACGCGACGGTGGAGCTGACCGTGCGGCGCGGCGAGAAGGAGCGCAAGGTGCGGGTCAAGGTGATCGACCTGCGCGCCTGAGGCTCAGTCGGCCTGGCGCACCGACAGCTCGGGGTGCCGGCGCAGGTAGACCCGCACGTAGGAGCACGACGGACGGACCGCCAGCCCCTCGGTGGCCGCCCAGGCCAGCGCTTGCTGCACCAGCGCCGCGGCGATGCCCCGGCCTTCGAGTGCGCGCGGCACGCCGGTGTGGTTCAGGTCGACCACGCCGGGGCTGCGGCGGTAGGCGGCCACGCAGAGCAGGCCGTCCACGGTGGCCTCGAAGCGCGAGGCCGCTTCGTTGTGGGTGATGGGGAAGGTGGCGGCGGTCATGTCGTCAGCGCTCGGAAGCGGTCCAGGGAATGTCGATCACCGGAGGAACCCGGCTGTCGGTGTCGCGCGGCACGACGCCCGCGCGGTCGATCGCGTCGAGCACGGCCTGGTCCCAATCGGCCTGGCCGCTGGACTTGATCAGCTCGCGCGAGAGGATGGTGCCGTCCGGTGCCACGCGCAGGCGCACCACGGCCGGGGTCGAGCCGATGTTGCGGCCGGTGTAGACCAGCTTGGGCTTGAGGTAGGCGCGCAGGCGGCCGGCATAGCCCGCGGACGGGCCGGACGACTGCGCGGCGTTGCCCCCACCGCTGCCCGTGCCGGGCGTGGCGCGGGACGGGGTGGGCGGCGCGGCGTCGTCGCTGCCTTCGCCGAGCTGTTTCTGCAGGCGCTTGAGGTTGTCCTCGCGGGCCTTGGCGGTCTTTTCCTGCTGGGCGGCGGCTTTGGCCTTTTCCGCTGCGGCAGCCTTTTCGGCTTCCTTGGCGGCGGCCTTCTCTGCGGCTTTCTCTGCCGCCTTGCGCTCGGCCTCCTTCTTGAGTGCGGCCTGCTTGTCGGCTTCCTTCTGCTCGGCCTTCTCCCGCTCGCGTTCCTTCGCTCTCTCTTTTTCTCGCTCCTTGTCCTGGGCCGCCTTCTCGGCCTTGTCCTGTCGGGCCTTTTCGATCCTGGCCAGCTTCTCGGCCTCTTCGGCTTCGCGGCGGCGCTTGTCGGCCTTCTCGCGGGCGATGTCGGCCTCGCGCGGGGCGGGTGGCGGCGGGGGCTCGACCACCTTGGGTGCAGGGGCTGGCGGTGGGGGCGGCGGCTTGACGACCGGGGCCGGTGGCTCGGGTGCGGGTGGCGGCGCGACAGGTTCTGCCTTGACCCGTGGGGCCGGTGCCGGCGGCGGCGCAGCGGGAGCCGCCTGCTGCGGCACGGCCGCCCACAGCTCGGCGCTGACCGTGGCGATCTCCTCGCGCTTCCACGCCACGCCGAAGGCCAGCGCGGCGATCAGCCCCGCGTGTGCGAGCAGCGCGACCGAGGTGCCGATGCGCAGGCTGTCCGCCGAGGGCGGGTGGCGGATCGGGTCGCGCAGGTGGTCCGGCGGCGGCGGTGGAGGTGTCATCGGCCCGGCCATCGTCGCTCAGGCCCCGGTCGTGCGCACGGCCAGTCCGACCCGGACGATGCCCGCCTTCTGCAGCGTGTCCATCACCTTGACGACGGCTTCGTACTTCACGCCCTTGTCGGCTGAAATGATGACCGGGGTCTGGGCGGCATGGGCACCGTCACCTTGCAGCGCCTTGATGCGCCTGGCGAGCTGGGGCAGCGCGATGCGCTCGCCCTCGGCGTCCGGGCTGGCGGTGTCGGCCTTGCCATCGACCTTGACGCGCAGCAGCTCGCCCGCATCCAGCTGCACCTCGACGATGCGGTCCGGCTGGCGCTGCGCCTTGCCGACGGTGGGCAGGTCGATCACGCCCGGTGTCATCAGCGGCGCGCTCACCATGAAGATGATCAGCAGCACCAGCATCACGTCGATGAACGGGACCATGTTGATCTCGTTGATCGTGCGGCGGCGGCCCGCGCCGCGGCTGCTCACGGCCGGCATGTCAGAGCCGACCCGGTGCGGAGACCGGGGCAGAGGCCGTGGCACCGACCGACTGGTTGGCGTTGCGGGCCAGGATGTTGGAGAACTCTTCCATGAAGTTGTCCTGCTGCATCGCGATGCGGTCGATGTCGCGCGCGAAGCGGTTGTAGGCGATCACGGCCGGGATGGCGGCGAACAGGCCGATCGCGGTGGCCACCAGCGCCTCGGCGATGCCGGGGGCCACGGTGGACAGCGAGACCTGCTGCAGGTTCGCCAGCCCGGTGAAGGCATGCATGATCCCCCAGACCGTGCCGAACAGGCCGACGTAGGGCGATACCGAACCGACGGTGGCGAGGAACGACAGGTGCGACTCGACGACGTCCAGCTCGCGCTGGCAGCTCGCTCGCATGGCGCGGCGGGCGCCATCCAGCAGCGCGCCGCCGTCGCTCACCCGGCGTTCGCGCAGCTTCAGGAACTCGCGCATGCCGGCCGTGAAGATGCGCTCCATCGGGGCGGCGTGCTGGGCGTTGCGCTCGCTCTGCTGGTAGAGGTCGTTGACGTGGCGGCCGGACCAGAAGTCGCGCTCGAACTGGTCGTTGCCCTGGCGGACCTTCTTTAGTCCGACGATCTTGCTGAAGATCACGGCCCAGCTGGCCAGCGACACCATCAGCAGGATGGCCATCACGATCTGGACGACCACGCTGGCGTGGAGAATCAGTTGCAGGATATTCAGGTCCTGGTTCATGCGGGTCCGATGGAGGCAAGGAGGTTGGGGGGAATGCGGCGCGGGCGCAGCGTCTGTGCGTCCACGCAGCCGATGCGGATGCGGCCTTCGGCGAGCACCTCGCCACCGCGCAGCGCCTGCTGGTCGATGACGAGGCTGGCCTTGCCCGACTCGGCCAGCCGCACGGTGACGACGACTTCATCGTCCAGCCGCGCCGGCCGCAGGTAGCGCACGGTCGTGTCGCTGACGACGAACATCGCGGCCTCGTCACGGCGCAGCGCTTCCTGCGAGAAGCCGAGACCACGCAGCCACTCGGTGCGGCCGCGCTCGAAGAACTTCAGGTAGTTGGCGTAAAACACCACGCCGCCGGCGTCGAGCGACCGGCGTGTTGAACACCCATGGACATAACCAGAATGTCTTGAAAATAGGCGTTTTTTGCGGGCGAAGCACTGTCCATACATCGGGCGCGATTGTCGCCTACTTCTGGTCCATGATGTCCATGGCTCGCAGGATGGCCTTGGGCTTGGCGGCGGCCACGGGCATGATGCTGGCGCGAGGCTGAAGACTCTCCAATCTCGCCTCCAAGTCCCTGACGCGGAGGGTGAGGCTGCCGATTACTTCATCTGCCTCGACCAGCCGTGACACTGCATCGTCGCGTTGCACCTTGAGGCTGGCGATGGTCTCCGTTTTGCCGCGTGAGACCTGGCGGGCTTTGAGCAGGCGTTGTCGCTCAGAAGTCGGGCGTTCATGCCCGTGCGTGGCGAGGTAGTCTTGGATCTCTTCGACGAGGCCAGGGAACCGCGCCTTGCGCAACGCAGAGGGGTCGCAACCGGCTTCCTTGGCGACGTTGTTTTGGCTCACAGGTGTGCCCGCTGGCAAGACCTTGGGTACTCCGGACTTCAGGCGCTCAAAGGCCTCGCGGAAGTTGGTCTCAGCAGTTTTTGGCTTGGGCGTGGGCATAGAACTTCTCGATTGAGCGCTTCTCGCCTTGGAGGGCTCGGCAGCGGGGGGAATCAGGATGAACAACTGCCAACTGATCGTCAACGGCCTTCTCGTAGCGCTTGATGTCGCCAACTTTGGTTTTGTCCAGTAGCAGGTCGGGGCAGCCCTTGCTATCCTCTTCCCCGAGACAGTGCGTGATGGACTCGATACCACCATACGGGCAGGGGCGGGCGTTGAAGCAAAAGCCAGCGCGGATGTTGCGCGCGCTGACTTCGCCTCGCTTGATGGCCTTGCTGAGGGCGACAGCATCCTTCTCGGCGATCAGATGCACGATGGCAGCCTTGCGTGTCTCGCCCAATGGACTGACGAACTGGGGGCCCGGTATGGCACTCAACGCCCGTGCCTGTTCTTGGTACATGGCCTTGAGAAACATCGTTCGCGTCTCTTCATTGAGCACTAAGCGCGAGTGGTTGCGGCCGTAGTAAAGCGTCATCGCACGGGTCTGATGTTTGAGCTGCAACTGCAAGGATGGTTCATCCACCAAGCCTGATGCCTGCATGTTGACCGCTCCGGTGCGGCGCAATTGATGGTAGGCGAAGGGCCAAGCCACCCCGATTTTGAAGGCGTCCTGATTCAAGGTCGGCGTGATCTGCAGTGCGATCCGCAGATCTTCCGCCGTGATCGTAATTTGCTCGTTGTCCAGCAAGAGGGGATAAGAGGAGAGAACCTGCTGATAAGCCGAAGGCTTTGGCCTTGTGCCATAGGGTTTATGTTTGCTTTTGCTCCAAGGTTCATACTGGTAGGACATCAGGTAGGGCGTTACTTTGTCTTCTCCAGTGATGCCCAGGTCGTCACGTTCGCGGGCACAAAGCATGCGTAGAGCGGCGATGTGCTTCATGGCTTCTATCGCAGTCAGGGTACTTTTGGATACCGGCCAGCGTGCATCCGAATCAGGGTCGGTCTTGGTCGTCGCGCCCACCAGCATGGGGATGTCGCCATACGTCTTGTCATGCTCGACCAGGAGACAATTCGAGCGCAGGCTGTAGCCCTCTTCGATGCGCATGAGAGATAAGTTGAGTAAATAAGCCAAGCCCGCCTTGGAGACTAGGTCCAGGTACTGAGAGAGCTTGATGATTTGCTTCTCGGACTTCTCGTTGGTAAACGGCCCAGTCCAGCGCTCCAGCAAATCGGTGACGCCAAAGCGGTCAGCCGTCAGTTTGAAGGCTCCTTTGGAAGTCTTGGATGGCCTGTTTGGGAATGGTGATTTACTTGTGGCGGCCGTCGAACTCATGGCCGCCTTGAGCGAGCCATGGCTCGCGGCATACGCTTCTAGACAGAATCGAAAACAGTCCTCAATGCGATCTTGGTGCTCGGTGTAGTCCTGCATGCACGCGTGCAGTCGCTTGAGTTGATAGGTCCAGATGCGCGGGGGGATGTAGGGCGTTTGTTCTCTTTCGTGCGCAGGTCGCAGCTTGGTAAGTCGCGCCAAGCCCTCTTGGTTCAGCAAGCAAAACCCCAGAAGTTCGCTCGCGTCCAAAAGGTCATGCAGGTAGCTGAGGACATGGCCGAAATTCGACTTTGCCAATGCTTGCGCCACCTTGTCGATCACCGCGTCAAAGCGCATCAGGTCGCTGGCTAGGACGCCCTCTTGGCTGCAAATGGCAAACAGGGGTTTGATTGAAATGAATTTATGATTGAGCGCCCCAGCCGTTCGACAACCCCTAGGGCCATACATGAACCAGGTTATGCACTGTCGCAGAAGCTCGGCATTGGCGGGGTCAATGCGGGCACCTCTCGTTGACTTCCCATCCCCGAAATTCATCTTGCGCGCCGTGCCTGCCCACACATCGAGCGGCCAGATGGAGTCCCGGTAGAAGCACGCCGACTCTCCATTAGCATCGAGTATGGGGGGCCAGTCAGGCGGTGGGGGCCAACTCGGGGGCCTGAAATTTGCAGCATTCGGATGCACGATGGGGCTGTCAATGTGCAAGCCCAGGAGGTCAAGTTTCATAGTGGTTCCTGGGGGTCTTCACGTGGCTCTCGATGAGCCCTTTCCAAGCGGGGTGATAGCGCTCTTCATCTAGCCGAAGCAGGGCTTCCTTCACCCACTGGGCGCGCTCCGAGCTGCTGGCTTCAATGAAGTTCAGTTTAGCCGTGATGCGATTTATCGCAGCCTGCGCTGGGTTTTGGTTCATATTCGATTTCGCCTCAACTTCCTCAAAAGATTTGAGGAACCTGAAACTCGCCAAAGACCATACATGGTCTTGGCTGTCGATGTCGCGCTGGTGATCGCAAAAAAGGCAGCCAGAAGGTGTCATGCAGTCCGGCTGCACCGCGGTGGCTGGCATGTCTGCCACCGGGTGAGGATTTTTGCCCGTGCAGGTGCCTGGGCCAGGGGGGGCCATGGTGGGGTCGTACTCCGCCCAATACACCTGTGTTTGCACCATAGCTCGCTGCAGGCTGGGCTTTTCATAGACCCTGATCAGGGTTTGCTTGGCGTGTTGCTTCTCCTCGGCCGTGAGGTCGGGGTCGGCCGTTCGGCGGAGCATCCAGTTCACGTTGGTGCTGCGCAGAGCCTGCGGGCCGACGAACGCGACCCCGGCGCGTTTGGATATCTTTTGTAGGGTTTTGAAATTCGGCGGGGCATCCGACCGGCGTTGTGCGGGGGTGCCGTTTTTGCCCAAAGAGGGGAACAGCAATCCATCCGGGTCCTCTGGGAAGATGGCCTTTCGCCAATGAAGGTAGCGATCAAAGACTTCGCGGTATTCGCTATAGATTTGGAAGACCACTGGGCCCCAGCGGCGGTGCTTGTAGGTGCGGATTTCGTAGCCCTGGCTGGAGGGCTTGAAGCGCCACTGATCCATGCGCAGTTGATGAGATTGGGCGAGGTTAACTCCCGACTGACCCATCAACATGAACATCTCGGCTGTGATGCGCAAGTTGATAACTGAATAGCGGGTTCGATACGTCCTATCGGCCTGCCAATCAGCGCGATTCTGGGCTGCACGCTGTTCTGCTTGTCGCGATTGGGCAGGCCACTTTGGGTTCGGCGGCTTCAGCGTATTGGGTGACTTGAGCCCAGACCAGAGTTCCAGTGTTTTGCCATTGCGCATAAGGATCTGCAGGGGCAATGGCCCCCAAATCGCCTCGACTGAGAGGCCGTCGGCCAGGTCCAGCAGGAAGCGACCGAAGGCGAATGCCTCTTCCAGGTTCTGTTTGTCGGTGGTGGGGCTGACCGCCCGAGGACCGCGCTTTCGACTTCTGAGTCGGGTGCTCTTGATGAGGGGGGTGGCGCGTCCCAAAACCCTGTCCAAGACCCAGCCGACTTTGCTGCCGTAGCCGTAGGCGGTGCGTTCTAGGAGGCCACGCCCTACCCGAGCCCGATGCAAAAGTGCATCGCACCAGTGCCGGTAACACTCTTCGACGGTGGCGAGGCTTAGCGCTTGGGTACTGGACTCATCGGCCCATCGCAAGAACAGTCTCAGCTTCTCGATACAACCCAGCACCGTCTTCCTTCGCCCACCCCCGTCGACGTAGTTCAGCAGCGATTCACGAATCAGGCGCACGAGTTCAATCCGCTCGATCAGGGGGCGACCCAACTTGCCGGCCTCGATCATTGAGTCCACGTCTCTTACGGGTACCTGCGTCCCACCTTTGAAAAGCCATGGCTTCAAGTCCCAGGAGGTCTCCTGTGTGTCCTGGTCAAGTTATTTCGCACAGCCCGATAGGTTGTGTGATTGCCGATTGATGCTCGAAGGCATTGGGTGGCAAGTTGCCCAGTGTGGAGTGCAGACGCACGCTGTTGTAGAAGCTGACGATGTAGTCGGCGATGTCGCTCGTGGCCTCGGCATGGTTGGCGTAATCGCGCTGCCAGACGCGCTCCATCTTGAGGTTCAGGAAGAAGCGCTCCATCACCGCGTTGTCCCAGCAGTTGCCCTTGCGGCTCATGCTGCCGACCAGGCCGTGTCTGGCCAGCAGCGCCTGATGCGCCGCGCTGGCGTACTGGCTGCCGCGATCCGTGTGGACGATCAAGCCCGGCGCAGGTTGGCGCTGCACGATGGCCAGTTGCAACGCCCGGCACACCAGCCCGGCCTGCATGTCCGGGGCCATCGCCCAGCCCACCACCTTGCGCGCAAACAAGTCCAGCACCACCGCCAGATACAGCCAGCCGCTGCGCGTGCGGATGTAGGTGATGTCGGCGACCCAGGCCTGATCGGGCCGCGTCGGGTTGAACTGTCGGGCCAGCACATTGGGCGAGATCGGCAGCGCGTGTTTGCTGTCGGTCGTGTGCACGAACTTGCGCTTCCACGTCGAGCGCAGACCATGCTGGCACATCAAACGGCGCACGCGGTAGATCCCCATGACGATGCCACGCGAGGCCACCGCCGTGCGCAGCCGTCGGCTGCCGTACGCCCCGCCGCTGGCCGCAAATGCCGCCTTCAGTTGCACGCTGGCCTCGCACACCGCCGGCTGCATTCGGCTGCGCCTGCGGGCCGCGTAGTAGCCCGAGCGGCTGATGCCCAGCACCCGGCAAACCTGCTCCACCACCGCGGCCTTCTCTTGCAGTTGCCCGACGAGCTTGAAGCTCATCGCAGTTCCCGGGCAAAGAAGGCCGATGCTTTTTTTAAAACTTCTACGTCGCCCCGGAGTTGCTTGTTCTCGGCTTCGAGCTGGCGGATGCGCTGGTGCTCCGCCGTCAACGGCTTGCCGATGCCAGGCTGCCCCAGCTGTTCCGCATCGGCCTGTGCCAGCCAGCGCCGCACCGCCGTCTCGCCCAGCTTCATGTCCCGGCAGACCTCGCCAATGCCCAGGCCCTGCGACCGGATCATCTGCACGATCTGCAGCTTGAAGCTCGCGTCAAAGACTCTTCGTTTCGTGTTCGTCACGTTCGTTGTCCAGGTGATTTCCACCTATCGGTGTGTGCGAAATCATTAGACCAGGACAGTGGGCCGAAGGCCACCCCGGGAAAACTCAGATCGGGCAGAGGAACATCAGGCATGGTTGACAATTTCTTGGGGCTCTTGAGAAAGACCTTGCCTCGGGAATTCTTTCCGGGTCTCCCGAGTCCGACCCGAACCGCTGCCGCTCCGGCGTCTGCACCAGCACTGGCTGCATCCGCGACATCAGCGCCGCGTCAATCGTCCCCAGCCGATTCGCTGTCGCGACGAACAGCAGGTTGTTGACGCCGACCGAGACTTGGTCTGGCGCCAACACACCTACGTCCTTCAGAGACGATGGTGGGTGGCGAGCTGCGCATTGAGGACGCTTGGGGCCTGTTCGGATCCCAAAAGTTGCAGAACAGATATCAATCCTGGTGCCACATGGCAGGTCTGAAGGTGGCACTTTTGCGTTGTAGTAGCGTCAAGTCAATGCTTGTGTCATGATTGCAACAGAGTCTAAAATTGCCTAAGTGTCTTCAAATTAGTTGATTTGCGACGATATAACGCCGCAAACCGCCCCCGCTACTTTTCCGTTTTCGGGTCGCAATGGCCCTGCCGATGGACGCTGCAGGAGCCGTTCGGTGGAGGTCTACACGCCGTTCCTGCTGAACCGCGACGAGTCACCGGCACGAGGCTGAAGGCGCTGGCAGTCAGGCGATTGCCGAGGTCTTGCGGGTGAGCTGGACAAGATCGATCGGCTCACGCGGCAGCTTCATGTCGGAGGGCTGGAGGTGGCACTCGGCAGCGTGCCCAGTCAGTGCTGCGACGGGCACAAGCTTGACGACGACGTGGAGGTGCCTACCGGAGCTGCTTCCCGCAACCGCCATCTCGGATCGTTAAAAGAATCACGCAGTTCGTCCGCCCCGGCCCGCTCTGCACCCGGGCCACCACCCACCCTCTGGGCTAGATTGCCAAGACGCTTCCGAGCACACGACACCAGTGGCGCCGGAGGCTGATCGCACAGAGAGGGAGGGGGAACACATGACGGGTCCGAGCAACTTCGCATTCCTGGTCGAGCACTCGACGCTGCTGGCCGATCTCGGCGCCACGGCCGAGCGGCTCTACCCGTTCGACCCGTCGAGCTGCGTGCTCAAGCTGCGCCTGCTGGCCGAAGCCATCACCCGTGACATCGCCGCCCGTGTCGGCGTGGCTCTCGTGCAGCCGACCCAGGCCGAACTGCTGCGCGCCGTGGATGCCCGGCTGGGCATGGACGCCCAGGTGCGCCAGCTCTTCCACCTGCTGCGCCGCACCGGCAACGCCGCCGCACACGAGGTGCAGCACGGCATTGGCTACCGCGAAGGACTGGAAGCCCTGCGCGTGGCGCGGGAGTTGGCCGTCTGGTTCCACCGCACCTTCGGCTCGAATCCGTCGTTCCAGCCCGGCCCCTTCCGCCTGCCGGACGACCCCAGCCAGAAGCTGGCCACGCTGCAGCAGCAACTGGAGCAATTGCGCGGCGAGCTGTCCGACGCCCAGACCGCACAGACCCAGCAGGCACAGCTCACCCGGCTCCTCGAAGCCCAGGCCGAGCAGGAACGCACCATGGCGCGCCACGCCCAGGAAGAAAACGCCGTCTATCAGCAGCTCGCCGAAGAAGCCAGCCAGCGCTATGCCTCGCTGCAAGCGGAATTCGAGTCCCGCCTGAACGCCCAGGCGCAGCGCACCACCCAGCCCGTAGGCGGCGAGACCCTAGCCGGATATTCCCGCCGCGCCGCCGAAGCCGCCACCCATCTGCAGATGGATGAGGCCACCACCCGGCTCGTCATCGACCTGCAGTTGATTGAAGCGGGCTGGGACGCCGACACCACCCGACTCACCCACGCCAGCGGCGCCCGACCGGAGCGCGGCCGGTACAAGGCGATTGCGGAATGGCCCATGGGCGGCCGGCAATCGGCCGACTACCTCCTGTTCGCTGGTCTGACGCCGATCGCCGTGGTCGAGGCCAAGCGCCAGAACATCCAGGTCGCCGGCAAGATCGGGCAGGCCGAACGCTACGCCCGCAGCCACACGCCCGAGGCCCATCAGCCGACCGCCTGGCAGCAGGAAGGACGCACCGAGCCCTGGCCGGACGGTCAGGGCGCGCACTTCCACATCCCCTTCGTCTATTCGAGCAACGGCCGACCCCAGGTCAAGCAGTTGGCCGAGGTCAGCGGCACCTGGTTCCGTGATGTGCGGGCACCGTCGAACACGGCTCGCTCACTCCCGGGCTTCCACTCGCCCCAAGGGTTGCTTGATCTGCTGCAGCGCAGCCGGGAGGAGGCGGAAACGCGCTTGCAGGCCGAGCCCTACGGTTACCTGCAACTGCGCGACTACCAGGTGCGCGCCATCGGCGCCGTCGAAGCGGCGCTGGCCGACCACCGCCGCAACTGCCTGCTGGCGATGGCCACTGGCACCGGCAAGACGCGCACGATCATCGGGCTGGTCTACCGGCTGCTCAAGGCCGAGCGCTTCAAGCGCATCCTCTTCCTCGTGGACCGCACGGCGCTGGGACAGCAGGCCCAGGACGCCTTCAACGAAGCCCCGCTGGAATCGAACCAGCCGCTCAGCAAGATCTACAACATCGCCGAGCTGGGCGACATGGCCGCCGAGGCGGAAACCCGGGTCCAGGTCGCCACCGTGCAGGCGATGGTCAAGCGCCTGTTCGGCAGCGACAACCCGCCCCCGGTGGACACCTACGACTGCCTGATCGTGGACGAGGCCCACCGCGGCTACACGCTTGACCAGGAGATGACCGAGGGCGAGCTGGCCCTGCGCGACCACGCCCAGTACCTGTCGAGCTACCGGCGCGTGCTCGACTACTTCGACGCCGTGCGCATCGGCCTGACCGCCACCCCGGCGCGCCACACGACCGAGATCTTCGGCAAGCCGATCTTCACCTACTCCTACCGCGAGGCCGTGGCCGAAGACTGGCTGATCGACCACGAGCCGCCCATCCGCTACCAGACCCTGCTCAGCCAGAAGGGCATCCACTTCGACAAGGGCGAACAGGTCGAGGTGCTGCACCTGGACACTGGCGAGATCGAGGCCGCCGAACTCGACGATGAACTCGACTTCCAGATCGAGAGCTTCAACCGCAAGGTCATCAGCGAACACTTCAACCGCGTCATCTGCGAACAGCTCGCCCAGGAGATCGACCCCTTCAGCGCCGAGAAGACGCTGATCTTCTGCGCCACCGACGCCCACGCCGACATGGTCAAGCGGCTGCTCGACGAGGCGTTCCGGGCCGTCTACCAGGACGACTACAACGAGGCCGCGGTGCGCAAGATCACAGGTGCGAGCGACAAGGTCGAGCAGCGCATCCGCCGCTACAAGAACGACGCGCTGCCCAGCATCGCCATCACCGTCGATCTGCTGACCACCGGCATCGACGTGCCGGCCATCTGCCATCTGGTGTTCATGCGGCGGGTGAAGAGCCGCATCCTGTACGAGCAGATGATCGGCCGGGCCACGCGGCGCTGTGACGACATCGGCAAGACCGTGTTCCGCATCTACGACCCGGTCGATCTCTATGCGGCGCTGGACCCGGTCAACACCATGCAGCCGCTGGTCAAGGATCCGAACGTCACGCTGGCGCAACTGGTCGAGGAGCTGCGCAACCCGGCCAGTCTGGCGCTGCCCGGCAGCCAGCCCGAGCGCAGCCATGCGCATGATGTGCTCGACCAGCTCGGCCAGAAGCTCATGCGCGTGCTGCGCACCGCCCGCCACCAGGCGGAGCAGCCGACCGAGAAGGGCGCCAAGCTCAAGGCCCGGCTGGAGGCACTGGAGCAGCAATGGGGCGTACCGCCGGAGAAGCTGCACCAGCATCTGCACAGCCTGGGGCCACAGCCCGCGGCCGAATTCTTGGGCCAGCACGCAGGGCTGCTGAACCAGCTCGCCGAGGTGCGCGTGCTGATGGGCTCGGCCTACGGTCCCATCCTGTCCGACCATGCCGACGAGCTGGTCGCGCGGGAGCAGAGCTGGGGTGCCTACGCCAAGCCGGAGGACTATCTGGACAGCTTCACCCGCTTCGTGCGCGAGCAGGTCAACCAGTCGGTGGCGCTGGCGGTGGTGGTCAACCGGCCGAAGGATCTGACCCGCGAGCAACTGCGCGAGGTGCGGCTGCTGCTGGACGCCAACGGCTACAGCGAGGCGCAACTGAAGTCGGCGTGGCGCAACCGCAGTCAGGTGGAGATCGCCGCCAGCATCGTCGGCTACATCCGGCAGGCTGCCTTGGGCGAGGCGCTGCTGCCCTTCGAGCAGCGGGTCGCGCAGGCCATGCAGCGGGTCTACGGCCTGCGCACCTGGACGCCGGTGCAGCGCAAGTGGCTGGAGCGGCTGGCCAAGCAGCTCACGCACGAGGTCGTGATCGACGCGGCCTTCGTCAACCGGGCCTTTGCCGAGCAAGGCGGGCAGCGCGGGCTGGATCGCCAGCTTGGTGGCGGCTTGACGCAGGTGATGGACGCGCTGGCCGAGCATCTCTGGCCTCAGGCGGCCTGAGTTCGCGGGCTCGTCCGTCTGACGCCGGCCAGTCCGGCCCAGCGCAGGGGCTGACCGACAATCCCGAAGTGCGCATTTCCTGACCCCCTAGAACCGAATCGATTCCCATGACCCAGAACGACATCGTCCAGAAGCTGTGGAACCTCTGCGACGTGCTGCGCGACGACGGCATCAACTACAGCGACTACGTGACCGAGCTGGTGCTGCTGCTGTTCATCAAGATGGAGCAGGAGAACGCGGACAACGGCGTGCTGCAGGCGCACAAGCTGCCGGAGTTCGCACGCTGGAAGACGCTGCTGGGCCTGAGCGGGCTGAACCTGCTGAACCACTACCGCAGCACGCTGCTGCAGTTGAGCCAGAGCACCGATCCGTTGATCGCCGCGATCTACGCCGACGCGCAGACCCGGCTGAAGGAAGCGCGGCATCTGGAGCAGCTCATCAAAAGCCTGGAGGGCATCGACTGGTTCAGCGCGGCCAAGGACGGGCTGGGCGATCTGTACGAAGGGCTGCTGGAGAAGAACGCCAGCGAGACCAAGAGCGGGGCGGGCCAGTATTTCACCCCCCGGCCGCTGATCGACAGCATCGTCCACCTGATGCAGCCGCAGCCGGGCGAGACGATCCAGGATCCGGTGTTAATTCCATCAATTGATGCGACTTAACACTTAATTTTGCGACTGAACTTGGAAAGTTTGAAGTTGAAAAGTCTTTACAAATCAAACAGTTACTGAGCTAGTCAACTTTGTTGATCACCTACAGAAGACTGCACCTGCTGAATGAGCCCACTCACACTGGAGAACTTGCCGTAGACGGCCGGTGACTCATTCATCTCCTTCAGCGCCTTGAAGTGCGCCGCACCGCAGTCCATCTTGGCCGCCTCATCACGCCGATGGTCGAATCCGTCGAGCGTGCTTTTCGTTTCCACGACAAAGTACAAGCGATCACCTTCGGGCGTCGTGACCAGCACAGCCCAATCCGGGTTGTAGCTGCCCAGCGGGGTCGGAACCTTGAACCAGCCCGGCAGCTTGGCGTAGACCTTGATGTCGCTGTTGCGCTCCAGCTCCTCGGCGAAGTCCCGCTCGGTATTCGAGTCGCAGACCACGGACTGATAGACCGATTTCTCGGTGTCGCTCACCAAGTTCCGCAAGTAGCCGGTTAGCTCTTCTTTCTCGAACAAGGTCTGCGCGTAGTAGTGCGCGTCACCCAAGCGCACGTAGCGAATTCCATCGACCAGAGCAAGCCGCTTGCAGCGGTTGATCGCGTCGGCCACGGTTTCGATGAACTGCTGCGGGTTGCGCTTGAAGTCGTCCAGGCGTCCGCTGTCCACGAGCATCTTGGCGATGCTGCGGCGGGTGAGCTGGGTGCGGTTCTGCAATTCGGTCAGCAGGTCAGGCAGCTCGATGTCGCTGTCGTGGAGCACCACCAACTCCGAGCCTTTGCGCTCCACGGCTGTCACGCCAGCCTCCCCGATCTCCATACCGGCCTTGCGCCATTGCAGTCGGGTCTTGCTGACGGGTGCAGCTTGTGAAATCGCATAGGTGCAGTCGCGGACGAGCTTGTCGTTATCGAATTCGACGCGGTAGGTGGTCTTGTACTTGACCCGATCCCAAAGTGCCTTGAATTCAGGGCTGTCGAGCACAGCTCGGCGCACCGGCACCGAGCGCCTCTCATCGGCATTCCTGATCTCCAGCTTGCCAGTGACCTTGCGCAACATCTCCAGAATCTGGCTGCGCTGTGCTTCGACCTCCGGCGGTAGCGACAGCACTCCCGCCTTGATGGCTTGCCGCAGGCTGTCTTGTACCTTGCCCTTGGCATCAATCATCTTCAGCTTGCGCAGGTGCTCCGTCAGCATCTTGGACGCATCGAACCCGAGCGGTTGCTGGGTTCCTCCAGGCTGCAGCACCGATACTCCGGCGAACAGGTGGTCTGGCACGACACCGAATTGGAATCCGTCGGCCTCGATCTCCTTCTGCAGGCTGTCCGCGAACTGCTGGTAGCTCTCGTTGGCGATCACCGTCAGCGTGTTGACATCGAAGCCGCGCAGGCGCTGGCCCTCCTGGTTCACACACAGGCGCAGGCCGCGGCCAATGGTCTGGCGGCGCCAGCGTTCCGTCTCTCGGGTGCTGAAATTGCAGATCTGGAAGACGTTGGGGTTGTCCCAGCCTTCCTTCAGCGCCGAGTGGCTGAAGATGAATTTCAGCGGCGACGCGAAGCTGAGCAGCCGCTCCTTGTCGCGCATGATCAGTTGATAGGTGTCGTTGTCGGTCGCGGTATCACCTCGGGTGTCCTTGAAGACTTCCACCGACTTGCCGCCGACCTTCTTCTTGTCGATCGAGAAGTAGCCGTTGTGGACCTCGTCCGCCGCCACGCTCAGGTCCACGCCAGGAAACAACTCGCGGTAGTCCGGATGTCCGGCCAGGCGGCGGTATTCCTCTTCGAAGATCGTCGCGTAGACGCCCTTGTGCGCTTGCCCCTGGGCGTCGTACTGACGGTATTTGTCCACTGCGTCAATGAAGAACAGGCTCAACACCTTGATGCCCATCGGACGCAGGCGCTTCTCTTTGTCGAAGTGTTCCTTGATCGTGCGGCGGATCATCTCCCGCTCAATGGCCAGCGGCTCGGTGCCGCCCCAACTGTCGTCGAGTCGCAGGTATGACTGGCCGCCGGGGACATGCAGTTCCAGCAGTTCGTCCTTCTTGGCCGCTCGGATCGTGCCGATGCGCAGGTGGGTATATAGGGCGCGGCCTGTCGTCTGCTCCAGATCGTCGCCGTCCTGCACCACCACCACTTCCCGTTGCACATGCCCCGTGCGGCGCTGCACGTCGAGTTCGACCGTGGCAGTGATGACACCGCGCTTGTTGGTCACCCCCAGCAGTTTGACGTAGGGCCGGTTGAAGCCCTGCTCTACAGTGGCAGAGGCCACCTCGATCTGCTTGACCAGCTTCTGCTCGTAGGCATCCACAGCATCCAAACGGTAAACCATGTGGTACTTGTCAACGTGGGTGGCCGAGTAGCGCAAGGTACACAGTGGGTGCATGCGCGCCATAGCCCTGCGGCCACGGCCATCGATACCGCCGTCCACGCTCTGCGGTTCATCCACGATCAGGATCGGACGTGTGCCGCGCACGAGGTCGATCGGCTTCTCGCCACCGGTTTTCTCGCTGGCGCGGTATATGACGTTCTTCGATTTCTCGCGACGCAGGGCTTCGTCGGCCTCCTCCTCGGCGGCTTCCTGCTCATCGCCGAACTTGTTGATGGCACCGACTGTGATGACCATGATCTGAATGTTCGGGCTGGTCGCGAAGTTGCGCACCTGGCCGAGCCGGGCCGAGTCGTACTGGAAAAACTCATAGCCCTTGGCGCCGGGATAAAGCGACTCGAAATGCTCTCGGGTGATCTGGAGCGTCTTGTTGACGCCTTCCTTGATCGCCACTGAGGGCACGACCACCACGAACTTGGTGAAGCCATAGCGGCGGTTCAGTTCGAACACCGTGCGCAGGTAGACGTAGGTTTTTCCGGTGCCGGTTTCCATCTCGACGGTGAAATCGAGCGGCGCCTTGTCGGGCAGCGGGCCGGTCGGTTTCAGGCCGTTCTGGAGTTGGATGGCCGCAAGGTTCTCGCTGATCTCCTCGTCCTGTAGCAACCTGAGAGCGTTACCGACACCGCCAGACTCGGTGAACTGCCGGCCTTCGAACGATGCCTGCGTGCCTGAAGCGAAGGTGCTGGCCGTCACTGTGAACTCGGAGCGGCACACCTCCTGGCCGCGGAACAGGCCGCAGATGGCGTCAATGGCCGCCTGCTGGTACAGCAAGTCGGATTCGAAAAGGAGTTTCATGAAAGCGATGAGATTAATATATGCAAGACTAGGCAGATATACAGGGCATTCAGGACACGCCAAGGCAAGCCTGATAGAGCGACAGCACGCGGGACCAAGGCGCCGCCAGCGTCTTGCGGTGGTTGAGTATGGTCAGCCGTTGGCGCGCTCGGGTGACACCCACATAGAGCCGATTGATGTCAGACACGCGTGCAAGATCGTACCCATCCACACCCACCAATACGACTACATCAAACTCTAACCCCTTCGCATTAGCCACATCGGCAAAATGCCGGATATAACGACGTGCCAAATCAACCTTTTCTGATAATTTCGCATCAATCAACTGTTCTTTTAGGTTATTCTCCAGCCGCTTGAAAACCCTCGATGCTTCAGCGGCTGTCGAGAAAAGAATGGCCGCCGTTTGGTACCGTTGAGTCTGTGACAGTTCTTCGAGGATCCGTGCATCCACTTCTTCGTCCGTGGTGCAGGTCTTGAAGCGCGGCATGACTAAGGCATCGCCCTGAAGACGGCTAGCTGAAGTCAGTTTTTCGGAGGGCTGAGATCCTCCTTGCATCACTGCGCGAAAGCAAGCACTGAACAGCGCAATACCTGGTCTGTCAGACTGCCGCAGATTTTCGGTCAATTGAATATTCGGTATGGACTGACCGGGGAAACACGCAGTCAAATCAATACTGTTCCCGTGATGCAGTTTCTGAGCCAAGTCACCAGCAACGGTCACAGCACGATAAGCCGGATTAGCCTGCTCGACCATGAGAAAGACTTGCTGCTCCGTGAAATCCTGTACCTCATCGACAAAAACCGCCTGAAAGAAAACAGGCTCTTGTAACTGCGGCCACCGCCTGTTACCCGAACGAAAATCTCGTCCAACCAGATGTGCTAAGCACAACATTGTATCAATATCAGCATCGGCAAGCCTGAATTTTTCCAACTGAAGGCGAACAGAAGATACAAGCTCTGCATCAGGAAAGGCATCAGGGAATTCTTGCAAAGCTGCCAAGTAAGTGTCGGCAATATTTGCCAATGGTTGCAGAAGTCGCTGCTGAACCACGTGCATGAATATTGATTCAGGGGTCATGGTTTTCTGAGCGGAATTTTCCAATGAAATTCCATCTGCACTTTGATCGTCTTCTGCTCCCCGCAACGCCAGTTTTTGGCGCCCCCATCCACGGGCAAGAGGCAGTCGATGAAGCTCACCAGCGACTGGTACAAGGACGCGCTCAGATGACTCCGGCAGGAGTCTCAAATAGAGATGGTTGGCATCCGAAGGTACTGCGTGAAAACATTTGCCTGACGGTTCACGAACGATAACCTGGTATCGTGACATTTGAGTACGAACATTATCGGACCAAGCAACGGGTTCACCTGCTGTGGTGATTAATTCCAAGGACTTGTCGATCAGTCCGTCAGCGCCAAGAAAAACCAATCTCTGTGCTGGCCGAAAATATAGTGCCGTCTTAAGTTCAACCAACTGCTGCGCCAAGGCTTGTTCGTCGCTGGCAAACAAAATTTTGCCGTCTATTCGGGTCCAGATTACCTTCGTACCCATTACTCGCTTGCGAACGTTGTCAACCTTGGCGGTCAAACGTGATGCGAGGCGGTCTGTTGTGAATCTGTCACCTCGTGGCGGCAACAGCAGATCGCTTGCGATGTCCCTCAGTTCTCGACGCAATTCGTCGAGTGCAATTCCAGTGACTCGACGCACCTTGTCTCGCGCATCTGGTTCAAAGGGTTCGGTCAATTCTTCCGCCGACGGTAACACATCCAGCAGGCGGCGGCCAATTAGTCTGCCAATTGCTTGATCGGCGGCATGCAGCCACACCATTCTCGTGCTGACATGTTCGCCTCGGACCCCAGCAAACCCACTCCAACGCCGGCCCGCAATATCGCTATGAGTAATTCGACGATGATCACGCAAGCGTGTTTGAAGCTCCTTGTATTCGAGGATTGGCAAATGCTGAAGTTCAATACGTCGGCAAGTTTCTTCTAGATACTGAATCAACTCGCCCGTGCGTACAAAACCCACACAACTGTCTTGCGAAAATTGGCCAGCGTATTGCTTTGCCCAATAGGCTTGATCATCCCCGACGACATCACGAAACGATGCTTCGTCGAAAACTTGATTCATGTTGAAGGTAGTCAACATCTTGGTTCTTCCCAAGGCGGCGGATGTTTTTCCAGACCCGGCAATACCCTGCACAAACATCGCCCCAAATGGGGATCGGGAGATGACTTGATTCTGCTCCATAGTTTGGTGAGTAAGAAACCGCTCATTCAAGCCGAAATAGTCTTCCGGTTGATTGTCAACTTCTCCGGCACTCCATTCTGCATCGTCGATATCAAAACCTGTATCGAGTGCATCGCATTCCTCCGCTATGGAGAGTTGCGTAATTCGCACCGAAGGCAGCGGCGCTACTGGAGGGCGAGCGACGATTGCCCGTGGAGGAAAAATGGCGCCAGGGGAAATAGGCGCATCTGCTGGTGCCGGCGGTGGCGCTGCCAGTGGTGTATCCGAAGCTATTTTTTTTCGCGTGCGGGATCGCTTCGCCTGGACAAATCCTCGCAAATCTGTGACGTTGCCTTTGCCGTTATCTCCTTCAAACGACATTTGCAGGAAATTGCGTACATTGGGTTCAAATTTTTGTCCGGCATAGCGATCGAATGAACGCACCTCGGCAACGGTGTACTCTCCCCAAATCTTATTTTCACCTTCATCATTCGGACTTAAGGTAACAACGAGACGGCCGATCGGGTTATGAGGGGTACAGTACCCTGACGCTGCATTGGGGTATGTTGCTTCCGTGGTACTCAGCCGGATTTCAATGCGCCCTTTCCGTGCCGTGTCGATGACGACAGTCTTGGCATAAGCATGACGGCGTAGTTGGTTGTAAAGAGGTGCGGTGGACGGTGGAAGACTGACTCCAGTTGCGTCGGCCATTCCTCCACGCACATCAAGGTGCCGTTCCTCATGAATCATTCGATCCGCATAATCAATGACGCCTTCAAGAATAGTCAATTCGGCTTGGCTGTATGCTCGGTCTCTGGCGTCACTCATGTTCTCGCGCTCCCTGTGTTATCTGTGATGCAGCAGCTTTTGTTCCGACTGAACACGAACCGCTTATCGCTGACATGTTATTAAAGGCTTCGAACCTTGGCAATTCTGTGCTGCTCCAGAATCGCCGCCAGATTGGCCTTGGCCACGTCGTTCTGGAACGCGCTGTCGCGGAACACACAGGTCACGTCTCCGGCGGGGGCTTGCTGGTCACGCCATGCGACGAGGCCGAGGGCGAGCGGTTCCGCGTCGCCGGTGGTGATCTCGCGCTCCAGGCACGCCATCAGGACGCCGCCGCCGATGCTGAACACCATCTTGTTGGCGATGAGCTTCTGCTCGATCGGCACGCAAAGGTCGAGGCCGAGTTTCAGCAGCACTTCGTAGAGCACATCCTCGTCGGTGCGCTCGGCGTCCACGTGGTCGAGGTGGTCGAACAGCGAGGTGGGCAGATCAGCGCGGTCGGGTGCCCAGGCGCGGATGTTGGAGGTATCCAGCCGGAACGTGCGGAAGCCGACATCACCGGTGTACATCGGGTCCTTGCCCTTGTGACGCTGTCCGGCACCGCGAATACGCGCCCGCGTGACATCGGCAATCGTGGTCCAGCCTGCTGCTTCGGCGCCAGCCAGTGGTTCAGGCAATTGCACCAGAATGCACCGACGCTTGCCGCCATCCTCTGCGTTCTGGGCGAACATGGCATCCATCGTCGTGCCCGTGCCTGCAAAAAAATCGACCACAAGATCAGCTTCGTCGGTTGAGGTTGCGATCTGCATAATCCGACGCATCAACCGTGTCGGCTTGGGCGTATCGAAGACGACATCTGAGTTCGGAAAATTCACGGCAGCGAGAAGCTCCTTTTTACCTTCCTGGGTATGTCCAACATCTTCATAAGACCAGAAAGTCTGTGGAACCTTACCCCCTTGAACCTCATGAAGGAACCTCTTTAATCGCGGCATATTCTCACCATCTGCACCCCACCAGATACGACCATCCCGATCCAATTCTTGAAATTTCTCAATAGAGATTGCCCAATACCTGCCTGCTGGCGGGCCAGCTATTATTCTCCCAGATGGACAAGTGATCGCGTAAGTTCCTGCACCATAGTAATTTCTAGCCGTAAGATTGTCAGAAGCCCATACACCGCGCGGATCATTATCAGGATTCGTGTACCTCGCTTCCATTTCCTCAGTACGCGGAAGAAATCTAGGAACCCAAGTTTCGGCACTCTTTGCGTACACGACGATATAGTCGTGATCTTCAGAAAAGTGCCTTGCCGAGTTTTTCGGCGAAAATACCTTCTGCCAAATTACAGCCGCGATGAAGTTCTCTTCGCCGAAGACCTCATTCATCGCTGCACGCAGGTTGTGAATCTCGTGATCGGCAATGCTGACGAAGATGACGCCGTCGTCTTTCAGCAGGCTGTGCGCCAGCTTCAGCCGCGGATAGATCATGTTCAGCCAGTCGGTGTGAAACCGCCCGCTGGAATCAGTGTTGCTGCTGACCTTGCGCCCGCCTTCGACCTGCCCCGTCAGTTCCAGATAGTTCTGGATGCTGTCCTTGTAGTTGTCCGGGTACACAAAATCCTTGCCCGTGTTGTAGGGCGGATCGATGTAGATCAGCTTGACCTTGCCGGCGTAGCTCTTCTGCAGCAGCTTGAGCACCTCCAGGTTGTCGCCCTCGATCATCAGATTCTGCGTCGTGTCCCAGTCCACGCTCTCGTCTGGACACGGCCGCAAGGTCCCCGTGCTCGGCGTCAGTGCCAGTTGCCGCGCCGCCCGCTTGCCATGCCAGTTCAGCCCGTACTTCTCGTCGGCATCCGTCACCGACGCATCGCCCACCAGCCCCTTGAGCACATCGACATTGACCGCCACCCCCTGCGGTCCCTCCGTCACCAGTTCAGGAAACAGCGCCTTCAGCTTGGCAAGGTTGTCGGCGAGCAGGTCGGCGCTCTGGCTTTCGGGGGAGCCGGGTTCGATTTTTTCAAGGGACATGAGAGGTCTCTAAACTGCTGAAGTTCTTGGAGTGCGGGAAGGTGATCCGCCAGGAAGTGGTTGCCAAATACGCTGGAATCGGTCAGGCCAGTTGCAGCGTCGGCGGTAAGTCATCAGCAAATTCGGTCTGCAACAGGCTCACCCGATGCACCAGCGACTGGCTGCCCGTCAACACCGCCAGCATCATCGCCGCCATTAGCATCAGCCCGTTGCTGTTGCGAAGCGCACCAATGACCAGCGGCACCGGATAGCCCTGCGCTTGGCGCTGCAACGCATGGATACCACCATGAACAAACGAGTTCAGCGCCTTCGCATTGTGGGTCTTGAAAGCCAACAGCGCCGCCAGCGGTTGCACGGCACCCGGCTTGTCAGCCAGTTGCTTGAGCATATCCGCCAACATCGGCAACTTGCCAGCCGCCGCTTCGGACTCCGCATTCAATGGCGCGGCCAGCTTGGCCACAGCACCATCACTGGCCGCATACAGCAGCCAAACTGAACGGGCCAGCACTTCATGCTGCAGGCGCAGCAGGCTGAAAGCTGCTGTAGGTAGACCATCCGCCAGCAATACCCGCGTCGCGCGCCCATGCTCCAGCGCCACGAGCACGGCCGAGACGCTGGCACTGATGCGGTCCGAATCATCGAATGGCCGGTAGCGGTCAGCACCGACCGCCGCCATCAGGGCCACATCCAGTGCATTCGCTCGATCCAGTGCCTGCACCAGCGACAAGGCATCACTGTCACCGACAGGCGCTGGGCCCGCTTTAGCCTGGGACGCTCGGGTCATGCCAGTAACTGCTTGAACTTGGCGGAAATCAGGGCCTTGCGCGCTTCGATGAAATCTTCATATCGATCCATTTTCCATAGCGCAGGATCACTCGGTATCAGGTGAAGATCCAGATACTCAGGAGACTTTCCTTCGAACCACTCGTCCGGCGATGCATCACCTTTTCCGCTGGGGCCATTCTCAGCGCGGGTCAGCAACATGCAGTTAGCCAACTGATTGCGTACATCATCGCGGTAACGTCGGCCTGGCCTCCCTGTTTCAGGATTAACAACTTTCACCGCTTTCAACCTGCCCTGAGGAAAGACATGGTCCACTTGGGGCAAATTGTTATCGTATGCCGGCACATGACTAAATACTGGATACCAAAGATTTAATATGAGATGAATCGTCTTGGAGCCATAGCCCATATCAAAGAATCGATCACGGGTTATTTCAAGACTGCGTCCCTGTGATCGAATGACGTTGAATCCTTCTTCCGCATCGAATCGACCCAGTTCCTTGAATCGTTTGACCAATGCATCTAGCAGACGGTCGGACTGGCCGCCAAAAGCCCCAGCCAAGAGCGATCTCACCAAAAATAGCTCTACTCCAGCGGCCTTCTTCCAAGACTTTGGAAAATGATGCCGAACGTAGATCAGTGGAATCAAGGCCAAATAGGAAGGGAGCGCCTTATCGCACTGGATGTAGGTCTTGCCGCGGATGAAATCAACCACCGATCGAATAGAGTCAGACAACTTGTCCCATTGCTCTTCGATCGATTCCCTAACTCCAGGCTTTCGGAATTTGGTGACTTCATACTGCGCCCCCTGATCAAGCAAGACCAGACAGGTCTTCAGCACGAAGTCACGATCAAATGCAAAGCCATGCCGATTGAGATCTTCGAGCAGTTTCTCCATCAGGTCGTCCGCAACCTCCCAAGTGGCATTCAGTAAAGAGAATAAAAGATCTGATTTCTCCAGTTTTGTACCTCCGGAGTTGGCTCGGATGAATATCTCAACCACATCATCTTCAGTATAGAGATCTGGCCTGTCGATGCTGTCGAGTTCTTGGTATGTAATCGACTCATCCATCTTGAAAGACTTGTCGATCGAATCAAGATTTCTATCAATCTGATCTTTTTCATCGTCAGTCAACTGTCGGCCAGATTCTGATGCAATCTGATTCAACAGATCTTTCTTCCGCTTCTGCGTAACGACAAGATCCTTGAATTTTACCCAGGGAAACTCGGACTTTCCCGCCACCTTGAAATCAAATTTGTATTTAATATCATCAGGTAAAGATGAAGTCCCACTCAGTACGTCAAAATACAACTCTTTACCAGAAAAACTTCCACGCAACCCGATATACAGACTTTGCAGGCGTTGCTGACCATCCAGAACTAAGCATTTCTTTCTGGCATCCTCAGGAACGAAAAAAGTGCTGAGCTTCAGCGAGTCTGACCAATTGTCGATAAATTTTCGCCGACGAATTGCACTGGTAGTCTTCCAAACGAGCAATGTGCTGATTGGATACTCTCTGAGAATTGAGTCAAACAGCCTGCAAATTTGCCCCTCACCCCAGACAAACGGGCGCTGAATATTTGGCAACCAAAATCCGCCTTCTTCATCGGGGTTGTTGATATAGCCAACAATTTTTCGAATTGTTAGATTTTTATTTGCCATAAC
Source organism: Sphaerotilus montanus (assembly GCF_013410775.1). Classification (NCBI taxonomy): domain Bacteria; kingdom Pseudomonadati; phylum Pseudomonadota; class Betaproteobacteria; order Burkholderiales; family Sphaerotilaceae; genus Sphaerotilus; species Sphaerotilus montanus. The sequence goes on from NZ_JACCFH010000001.1 coordinate 3,635,099, forward strand.
CGTTCTCCATTTTTATATAATTTTCTGTTGATTGAATATCAGTGACCAGTTTTCTGATTTCTTGGTTAATCGCGACCTGTTTCGCCAACTGACGCTCTTTGCTGGCCTGAGAGCGCAATTGCGCCAGTTTGGCCGTGAGCTGTCGGTATTGCTGCAACGCGGCGTGGCGAGCGACTGCTTGCTCTCGCGTCTCACTGAGTTGGAAGACACCGGTTTCCTGCGCCATGTCGAGTGCATCGACGGTGTCGATCCAGCCTTGGTAGAGCGCCTGCAGATCGGTCTGCGGCTGTCGGTGCAACGCCATCGCATCGAGAAATCGGGAAGGTCCATCTGTACCTGAGACGCTGACCATGACCACCCGCACCGGGCCATCCAGCACCATCTTGTCGGCATCGTTCTGCGCACCACGCAGATGCCCCAACGAAAGACTCAGCCGTCCATCCGCCGCCGTGATCAGCAGCAGCACCGGATACGGGATCGCACGGTGTACCAGACCAGCCAGCCGGGCAATCCCGCTGGCTTCTGCGCGCAATTGCAAGGTGAGCACCGCCAGTTCGACGTACTGACGGTCCGCGTCGTGGTAGCTCGGCACCCCGATCAGGTGGGGTTTGAGCGCAGCCACCCAGACCACTTCCTCGATGTCGGACAGGATCTGCTGCCGATCCTGCGTCGTCGTCGCGCCGTGTTCAGCGAGCAGCTTCTTGGGTACCCGCTGGCGCACCAGACAAGTCTCGGGCAACGCCAGTGCGCCGATCAGTTCCTGCGCTGTGGTCATGCAGGCAACACCACCAGATAGGACACCACCTCGAAATCCTGGCTGCCGGCGAATTCGCCCTTGAGGGCATGGGTGCCGCCCGGCGAGAACAGGCTGGCGACAGACCGCTCCTCGCTCTTGCCAACGATAGACGCGACCGCTGCTGCCAGCAGTTGCTGGGCGTGGCGCATGTCATCGCCTTGCCGTGTAGCCTTGGCATGGCGAGCAACCGCCCCGGCATCCGGCAGATCGCGCCCCATGCTCAACCGCTTGAGTCGGTCCAACAGGTGCTTGGCCTGGGTGTACGGCAGCGACACCGCGCCGTTGTCCGACACATGCACGAGGTAGATCGGGGCGAGCGGATAGGACGGATCGATTGCCTTCTCTGCAGTAGCACCCTCGGCACGCAGACAGAACAGCACCCCGGGAGGGATGTCGGCATCGTGCGTCGTGGTCACGGCACAGGCGCCCAGCGGCATCGTCTCCAGCTTGTCGGGGTTCGCCTTCAGGTAGCGGGCCAGATCGATACGGAAATCCGTGAGCGTCAGATCCGTGATGGACACACCGCTGGAGAGGTCTTCGAGGTCGATCACGGCATCCTGCAGCTTCAACAATTGCTTGCGGCGGTACTCCAGATCGTTCATCGGGTCGCCGGATTGCTGCTCGATGAGGTTCTCTTCCCCTGTGGCCGAGATGTCCAGCAGCACCATGCGCCCGCTGACCCGCTGCTCCAGGTTGATGTATTCCTCCAGCTCCATGTTGGGCCAGAAGTTGACCAACTGGACCGTGTGGTTGGGCGAGCCGATGCGATCAATGCGGCCGAAGCGCTGGATGATGCGCACCGGGTTCCAGTGGATGTCGTAGTTGACCAGCCAGTCGCAGTCCTGCAGGTTCTGGCCTTCGCTGATGCAGTCGGTGGCGATCAGCAGATCCAGTTCCCCCTCGCTGGCCAGGCTGGCCGGACGCTCCTTCGATCGCGGCGAAAACGCCGTCAGGATCGTGGACAGGTCATTGCGCAAGGCTGGCAGCGTCGAGCGGTTGCGGCCCGATCCCGTGACCAGCGCGGTGTGGATCTGAAGTTGATCCTGCGCCCACCCAGCCAGGTGTTCAAAGAGATAGCCCGCCGTGTCGGCGAACGCGGTGAAGACGATGACCTTGCGGTTGCCCGCGTTGACGGGGTTGCGCACCTTGGCTGCGATCAGCTCTCGCAGACGCCCCAACTTGTCATCCCGGGCGGCACTGACCTGCTCGGCGGCGGCGTGGAGCGTGGCCAGCCGGTTGCGGTCCTCGGTCAGGTCCTGTCGCCAGCGCACCAGGTCCATGTCGTGCAGCAAGACCTTGACCTTGCGCCCGACCAGCAGCGACTCGAACGCGGGGTCATCCACGTCCACGTCGGCAATGTCGATCTCTTCGAAAGCGTCTTCCTCGCCCTCACCGCTCCCCTCCTGACGGGCCTGAAGATGGGCTTCGATGCGAGCCAGCGTGCGCTCGACATCGTCCAGTTGCCGCCCCACGGTCAGCCCGAATGACGACACAGCGCTCTCCATGCGCTTGAGTACGTTCACGCGCATCAGGTGGATCAAGCTTTCCTCGCGATCCACCTGCCGGAAGATGCTCTCACCACCGCGGATGGCGGTGCTGTACTTCTTGTCATAGGCGGCCAGCCGCTCCGGCAGCACGTAGCGCAGCGGTGCGTAGCTGGCCAGCGTCAGGCGACGAATCTCCAGGTTGATGCGCTTGATCGACTGGAACTCCCCCGCGCGATCGACATCCGCCTTGATGTTGATCGGCGGCAGGCGGCTCGGGAAGCGACCGGTCTCCGTCGTGCCGTAATACTTCTCGATGTGCCGGCGAGACCGCGCAATCGTCAGGTGGTCCAGCAACGCGAAGTAGTCGAACCCGAGCATCTCGATCAGACCCTGCGGGGTCTTGTCGGCTTCCGGCAGTTCCAGCCAGCGGTTGAAGGCTTTCTGCGCCCGTCGTGTGGTGCTGTCGATGCTGGCGATGCCGTGGTCGTACAGCGCGGTATCGTCGCCCTCGGTGACGAAAGCAATCTGGTTCTTCAGGTCAGCCAGCCGGTTGTTGACGGGTGTCGCTGACAGCATCAGCACGCGCGTCTTCACCCCTTCCCGGATGATCTTGCGCATCAGACGGTCATAGCGCGTCTCGGCCCCTTGCCGCGGAGCTTTCTTGTTCCGGAAGTTGTGCGACTCGTCGATCACCACCAGGTCGTAGTTGCCCCAGTTCACATGGGCCAGATCGATGTCGCCCGAATACCCGGCATCGCGCGACAGGTCGGTGTGGTTGAGCACATCGTAGTTGAGCCGGTCCGGCGCCAGCGCATTGCGCGCATCGTTGCTCTTGTAGATGGTCCAGTTGTCACGGAGCCGTTTCGGGCAGAGCACAAGTACACGGTCGTTGCGCAGCTCGTGGTACTTAATGACGGCCAGTGCCTCGAACGTCTTTCCCAGCCCCACGCTGTCGGCAATGATGCAGCCGCCGAACCGTTCCAGCTTGTCGATGGCACCGACGACACCATCCCGCTGGAACTTGTAGAGCTTCTTCCAGACGACCGTATTCCGGATGCCCGTAGCCGCCTTGACGATGCGGTCCTCGTCCATGTCCTGGCGGTCGGCGCGGAACAGATTGAAAAGCATCGAGGCATAGATGCTCATCGGATCGCGAGGCTGCGCGATCTGTTCCAGACAGGACAGCAGCCCGTCCTTGGCCTGGGGTTGTACTTGGAGACTGTCCCACTGCATGTCGAACCACTGGGCCAGCAGTTCGCTCTCCTGCGAGGTCTCCGAAGCCTGGATGAAGCTGAGGGGGTTGCCGGGCGTCAGGCCAAGGCCATCGGTGGTGAAGGCCAGTGCGCCGTGAACCACCTGCACGGGTGCGCCCGATCCGTCGCGGACCACCAGCGTTCCCTGCGGGACCGCGCCCCGTGCGCAACGCACTTCAGCCCGATGGCGTAGCCAGTCGGCAAACTGCTTGGCAAGTCGTGGTGCCTGGAGTCGGTTCCGTCCTGCCCGGTCGGCCTCGTTGCCCAGCAGTTGCATCTCCTGGGCGTCACCCGGAATGATGACGCGCGCAGAGGCAAGCTCGGTAGCGGAGACACGCAATGCCTCGAAAGCGAACAGCGACGTGGTAGCGCTCAGCAGGTCAAGCCGGTGGCCGGCTTTCAGATGTGGTTGCAGGCAGTCGATGACACGATCAGTGCCTGCATTTGGTATCAGTTTCATGCATCCCCGTCCCTGTGATAACTCTAGGTGCTCGGGGCGAAAAGGGCCGAAGCTCACAGGGTGACATGAACTGGAAATGTGCGATCTTTGTATTTCTGGGTGGTTGTATATGACTGCCCAGCATGGGTCTGGTGCCTCGTAGCACTCCGAGCGAAGCGTATTCGAGCTGCCAGCGTCAATCTGTCTGCATTTGGTTCCCTTCTATGTGTTCAATGCGGTTGCCCCCTTGCGGTCACTGCGCGCACGATCTCCCGCCTTACCAGCCGCACGAGTTCCCGCACCGACCCCGCCGCCTGCGCAATGCCCGACACATCCAGTTCCGGCATCACCTCGAACGGCAGCCCCCAGTCGCTGGCCACATCCCGCACCACCTGCTCGATGATCGCCGGGTAATGCCGCCGCTCCGGCGTCGGCACCAACACCGGCTGCAACCGCGACATCAGCGCCGCGTCAATTGTCCCCAGCCGATTCGCCGTCGCGACGAACAGCAACTTGCTGAGGTCGCAGGGAACCTGCAGGTAGGCGTCGATCCAGTTCCGACTGGATTCCGGCTCCAGCAGCCCGAGTAGCGCCGCCTGGATCGGTACCGCGTTCATCGTGCGATGACTGCACTTGTCCACCTCGTCGAGCAGCACCAGGATCTGCGCCATCCGCCGATCCCGCAGCGCCCGCACGATCGGTGACGGCTCGCCACTGGCCCAGCCGCGGTTTGTCCCCGTCAGCAACTTGCTGTCGCTGCTTCCCCCGACACCCAGCGGCAGGAACGACAGCCCCATCACCTCGGCCAGCCGCCGCGCCAGCCGGGTCTTGCCCGTACCAGGCGGGCCGACGAGCAGGATCGGTGCCCATGCGAAGCTCACCGCCGCCAGCCGGCGGCGGGCCAGCATCTCGCCCGCCACGATCTCGATCGCCCGGGTTGCCCAGGGGAATTCCGTGTGCAACTGCGCGATGCGTGCCTCCAGTTCGACCGCCTCCGGAAGCAGTGCAAGTGGCAACGGCACCCGCAGCCCTTCATACGACGCCAGGATCAAGCGGTCGTCCTTGTCGCGCATCTCCGCAATTGGCTCGCGGATGACCACCCACGTGGTGTGTTCGACCAATGTGCTCAGCGACTGCTGAGGGAATCGCTCGGCCAGCAGTTCCTGGTGCGCCGCCACCGCCTTCACCGAGGCGGCCACGGCCGCGTCACGCGCGGCAGTGATCGCCGCTTCTGTTGACGTTGGTCTCGGCACCATCGGACTGGAGCCCGCTGATTTCGACGCCGGTCGCGATTGCACCGCGTCCATGATGTCGGTGTGACCGGCCACTTGGAACGTTGCCTGCTGACGCACTTGCACGCTGTCCCGCAGCAACGCCCGCAGAGCGGCACCAGGCTCCATGGCTGAAGTCTCGTCCGACTCTTCGTCCCAGTACAGCGCTGCGGGCCCACCGGGTCGTGTCGGCAAGTCCGGCAGCCGCTGCTCGACCGCGGCCCACATTCCGAATGCCCGCGCACACGCATTCAGCGTCGGCTGTGCCGGCTGGTCCAGCGAGGTGTCCAGGTTCAACTGCACGTAGAGCCGCAACAGCCGGATCAGCGCCGCCGCCTCTTCGGTGTCGTGCAACTGCTCGTCGAGCGGTTCGCGCCAGCACAGCCTCATGATCGGGGCCAGATCCTTTCTGAGCTGGTCCGCACCCGGGATGGTCAGCAAGTCGGTCAGTCCGTCGGGGCTGTCACTGTCCCAACCTTCTGTTCGCAAATCGCGCCACTTGACGCCAATCCGGCGAACAGCCGGCTTGAGCTGTAACTCCCGGTGGCGAGGCCCATGCAGCGCAGGCTCGACCGCCGTCAGCAACTCCTCGGTCAAGCACTCCAGAGCCCGAGCCTCGGGCATCACGGCCGACAATCGGTCGATGCAGACGTCCAGGGCATCCAGCCGGGCGATGCGGGAGCGTTGCTCATCAAGCGCCAGGCGCAAAGGCTTGGCCGCGGCCAGCGCCACTCCCGTCAGACCCTCGGCGCTGGCGAGCATGACCAGCACCGGTGATTTCAGATGTGCGCGCTGGACGGCAGGCGGTTTGTCAGCGATCAAGGGATCCCCTTCGGTGGCACGGCCACCCACTACCGCGCCCGGTCCTTCGGAACGCGCTTCGTGACGTTCCGCCGTGGGGTGGCCAAACGGTTCATGGCCCACGCCACTGGATCCTCCCCCCGATCGCCCCGTCATCCGATCGAGTGCCACCCGTGCCACCACCATCCCGAGTAGATGGTCCAGCACCTCGGGTCGAGAAAGCTGCGGCGCCAGGGCCACCAGCCGGCGCGGCTCGCTGGTCAGCAGGTCAACGGATGCCTCCACCCAGACCGCATCACCAGCCAGTCCCCACAGACACCGCTTGACCCGTTGCACCTGCTCAGGCGTCATGGCTGTCGCGCCCGCCGGCCGACGCCAGGCCAAGGCGCCTGAAGCCACCGTCCAGGCCCCGAACAGCACTCCCTGCAAACCGACATCGGGCTGTCGAGCCATCGCTGCCAGCAGCCGGTTTGCATCACCGTCTCGGACTGCGGTGCGCACGCGCCGCATCGCCGCGGCCATGGCGTCGTCAGATTTCCGCCGACTCGGTGAGCCTCCAGGCACTGGGGTGTTGTGCGCCCTGGATGGGCGGTGGGTGTTGTTCGTGTTCATGGCTGTCATGTCGCGCCGGGGCGGTCTTGGTGTGGTGTGCGATAGGGGGAGTGGTCGGTTGGACGGTCGCAGTCATGCAACCAGGACGCCTGCGGGCATGACCTGCAGAGCAGCCACTGGCTGCAGCGCAGTGGCATCGGGCAGCGCGGACCAGCGCTTGGTGAGGTCCGTCGGTCGGATCCGCTTCCCTTGGAAGAGGACATGAACCGCAAGGGCGAGACAGGGGGTGGTGGGTGAGTCACCGAGGCCGAAAGGATCGGTGGGGTCTTGTCACGCAGCGGGGGTGCTGCGTTGCACAGGGGTGGATGCCGGCGCCAGCGTCGATCGCGAGATCGCGGACTGGCGGAATGGGCACCACAAGCAGGAAGAGAATCATTCGAGGCGCCGGAGCGCTCCACCCGGACAGCATGACGATCACGCGGTCGAACGGTCCGGTGGGTGTTCAGTGCAGACTCAGGAGGGCGAGCCGGTCACGGCGCAGAGACCATGGAGGCGGGGTTGTCGGGCGGCGCGACGTACAAGCGGCTCAACTGGGTGCTGTGCCTAGCGCCGGCACCCTGTCGCTCGACCCAGAACGCGCGGCCATCGCGCAAGCGAACGACCTGCCGGTCGCTGGTCTGATCCGCCAGGATTTCTTCGACCTCGCCGAACAGGAAGATGCGTTCGGTGTCGCCATCACGAGGCGCGGGCAGGCAGGCCATGAGGCTGGCCGGACCCTGGTCCGGCCGCTGGGTCAACTTGACCGCCGTCTCGGCACAGACGGTGATCCACATCTGGCGCACGGGGCGGTCTCGTGCCGACGGATCACCGTGGAACTCGACGAGGAACCAGTAGTCGCTGGCGATTTCGGCGCTCGTCCAGTAGCGGCAGTCGCTCCGAGCTTGGGGGTCTGCCGGCATCCATTCGTCGTCCGGGTAGGTCTGCAAGGCGCCGATGCGTTCAGTCATGGTGGTCAGGTCGCGCACGGGTGGGCAGACATTGCAAGAGGGTTGGCGGGCCCGCGGAACTGAGTCCGCAAGGCACCAACTTTGCGTTATTTATAACGTCTGCATTTTGTGCGAAGCTGGCCGAAACACCAACTTGGATGCACGAAGATGACGAGGGTGTCAGGCCATAGATTCGGATTCCGAATACGGTGCCAACTGGTCTAGGGTGATCCAAGAAAGGTCGCCATGCTCAAGTCGATCCACACCCGGCACAACGACGTGTTCCTGGCCATGCTGCGCAGCAGCCGGGAAGCGCAGCGCCTGCGCCAATCGGATCTGGCCATCCGCCTGGGCCGGGATCAGGCCACCATCAGCAAGGTCGAGCGCGGCGAGCGCCGACTCGATGTCATCGAACTGCTGGCCTGGCTGCGCGCGCTGGATGTCGATTTCTCGGCCTTCATGAGCGAGCTGAACAATCGGCTGGAGGGGCTGCCGATTCCGGACGCCATGTTCCGGGCTCGGCGTGTGGCGCGGAGTCGTCGGAGAGATCCGTCGTAGGTTGGGCAACCGGGCTGCGCGAGTGGGGTGATGGGCAGGGCGGTGAGCCGCCAGCAGTCACGAATCCGATGCAGGCTGCGTTTTTTATAACGTGGTCCAGATAGAACGACTCCGGGAACCTCGGGTGGATGACCACCCGTCCCCAAACGCCACTCAAGCGTGGCAGACCTCCCGGCTCGACAAGCTTCGATCCGGCGACGGCTGCGGCATTCGGGCGTGTGGTCCGGCAGGCGCGGCTGGAGGCCGGCATCTCTCAGGAGTCGCTTGCCTACATGGCCGGTGTGGAGCGGTCGTACTTCGGCCGAGTGGAGCGGGGGCAGAACCAGCCGACGCTGTACGTGATCCTCAAGGTGGCGGCGGCGCTGGGGTATGAGGCTGGGGCGCTGGTCACGCTGGTGGAGCAGGCGATGGTCGAGGATGCGACTTCGGCGGAATAAGATACCCCGTAACAGCTTTCGGCCCAGAGTGGACGTAGATCCGGCATGCTGCAACGGGGTCATATGCTGCTCATCATCCCTGGTCCGATATGAAAGCGTGACCAATCGCAATACGGTATAGGGTATATAAGCGATCTTCCAGGATCCCGCCATGACCCTGGCCGCTGTGGACCGGCTTGTCCACCACTCCACCATCTTCGAGATGAACGTGGAGAGCTACCGTCGGCGCGCCGCCATTGAACGCAAGCAAGTCGGTGCAGGACGGCCCGCCAGCTATGCGACACCGAAGAATGTCGGCGGGTCTCAATCCAGTGAGCACCCGCCTGTCGCATAGAGCCACCCCGCGACAATCAACTGTCGGGCATGATGGTCGCGCCGCGACACTGTTCTCATCCAGATTGTCGCGCGCCTCTCAGCCAGATTGACGCGCTACACAAGCGTGATGTGCCCAATCGGCTTGGACGCCGGTCGTGCATTGATTTCGATGTCTTAGCCCAGGCGATTCAGGCGTCGTCTTCTGAAAATGACACTCGGCACACGCAGCGGTGACAATCCGCCCTTGTTTCCCCTGAAGTCCACTTTTTCACGGAGTGTTGCCGATGCTCGTGCATCCCCAGTTTGACCCCGTTGCGATCAACCTGGGTTTCATCCAGATCCATTGGTACGGCCTGACCTACCTGGCCGCGTTCGGCATGTTCTCCTGGCTGGCAACGCGCCGGATCCAGCAGGCGCCGTACGCAGCCGGCGGCTGGACGCCGCGCGAGGTCGATGATCTCCTGTTTTACGGCGTCATGGGCGTAATCCTGGGCGGGCGTCTGGGCTACGTGCTGTTCTACAAGCCGTCGTATTACTTGGCCAACCCGGGCGAGATCCTGGCGGTGTGGAAGGGTGGCATGGCCTTTCACGGCGGGTTACTCGGCGTGATCGTGGCGATGGCCGTGTTCGCGTGGGTGCACCAGAAGCGCTTCTTTGAGGTGACGGACCTGGTGGCGCCGTGCGTGCCGACCGGGCTGGCCTGCGGGCGGGTGGGCAACTTCATCAACGGCGAACTCTGGGGCCGCGCGGCGGACGCCAGCCTGCCGTGGGCGATGGTGTTCCCGCAGTCAGGCAGCGAGGTCGCACGCCACCCGTCGCAGGTCTACCAGTTTTTGCTGGAGGGGATGCTGCTGTTCGCGATCCTGTGGCTCTACGGCCGCACCCGCTCGGCGCACTACCGGGCGGATGGCTCGATCCTCTGGGGCCGCGTGTCGGGGCTGTTCCTGATCGGGTATGGGACGTTCCGCTTCATCGCCGAGTATTTCCGCGAGCCGGACAGCTTCCTGGGGCTGCTGACGATGAACCTGAGTATGGGGCAGTGGCTGTGCGTGCCGATGGTGGTGGCGGGCATCGTCATCTGGGCTTCAGCGGGGAGACGGGCGTGAGCGGTCCGATGCGGGTACTGGGTATCGAGTCGTCGTGCGACGAAACGGGGATCGCGCTGGTCGAGTTGCCCGAGAGCATGGAAGGCACCGCACCGCCGCCGCGGCTGGCGCAGGCGCTGCACAGCCAAATCGACATGCACCAAGCCTACGGTGGCGTGGTGCCCGAACTGGCGTCACGGGACCACATCCGCCGCGTCGTGCCGCTGCTGCGCGAGACGCTGGCGGGCGCGGGGCTGGGGCGAGACGCGATCGAGATCGTGACCTGCACGCACGGACCAGGGGTGACGGTGTGCAGTTGTGGGCGTTAAGCGTCGTGTGCGGTCGACACGATATCGACATCAACGACCTGGCTCAGGCCGTTAGACATCTATCAGTCGATCGCATGGATGCAGCCTTGGTCACGCTAATCACGGCTCTGCATGCTTTTGGGAACTACTGCTTCGGATAGACCAGATCGGCGCGACGGTTCTCAGCCCAAGCTGCCTCGTCGTGACCCATGGCTTTCGGGCGCTCCTTGCCCCAGCTAATGGCCTCCATCTGGCTATCCTTGACGCCATGTATCTTCAAGGTCTGCAGCACCGACTGCGCACGCTTTTGTCCCAGCGCGAGGTTGTATTCAGAACTGCCTCGTTCATCCGCATTGCCTTCGATCTTGATCGACAAGGCTGGCTTGGAAGACAGGTACTTGCCATGGCGCTCAATCAAGCCTGTGTACTCGCTCTTGACGGTGAAGACATTGAAATCGAAATAAACGCTGCGCTCCGTCGAAATCAAGCTCTTGGGGTCAAGGTGCGGCAGTATTGTCACCGGCACGACCGTCAATGACGCAACCGGCGTCTGTGCGCTTGCTGGAGTCGCCGTTGCAGCAATGGCAGTCGGTTCTGGTTTGGCAAGGGATTGGGCAACAGGTGCGCTACTGCACCCCACGAGCGCAGCATTCGCAACAAGGATCAATGCCGCGATTTTGGTGATTTGCATCTGATTGTCTCTGACATGCGATTGAAGATCAATGCCCGGGCGAGCACCCTCGATAGGGCAAGCCGTGGGGATCGTATGTTACGAGAACATTCATCTGCCTATGTGAGTCTCACGTCGCGCTGCTGCAGAAAACGGAAAAACGTACGATGGAAGCATGATACGGTTGCCCTTGAATGAATGACAAGCGAGGGCAAGCCCGCGCCGTTTGGAGCAACGCTGGTAGGTCTGCCGCCTGATGATCAGGCTAGGCACTCCGACTTTTAGGGGCAACCTCACTTCTTGCTTACTTGCGGGCCAAGCGTATCGGGCGGATCTTGGTGCCCTTGACGGCGGCCATGCTCGCCATCTGGCGCCGAGCCGTCTTGCTCGCCATCCGGGTCGAGGCCTTCGCGGACTTGCCGCCGACCTTGCGCGACAGCTTGCGATCTGCCTTGTTCAAGGACGCCATCTCACGTCGTGACGCACCCGCTTCCTTGATCGGTTGCCAGATCACGAGGGACTGCGCCTTCTTGAAGCGCGTGCCGTCGTCGATGCGGTTCCACTGGGCGAGTTGCGACGCCGACACGCGGTAGCGCTTGGCCAGCGCGAGCACCGTGTCACCCTTGCGGGCCTTGATCGCCACCTTGCGCAGCGGCGGCACGTCGGGCGCCAAGGCCATATACGCATTGTTGGCCACATGCTCGGGCACGTCCTGCACGCGGTGTTCGCTGCTGCGCTGGATAAGCAGTGTAGAGCCGGCCTTGATGAGCATCTTGCGCGGGATGCGGTTCATCTCGCGCAGTGTCGCCTCGCTCATGCCCGTCAGGCGCGCGGCTTCCGCGGGGCGGATCGTCCGGGGCGCTGTCCAGGCGGTCCAACTCGCCAGTGGCTCGCGGTACTCGGCAAGCCGGCGGATGAAGCCGTCCGCGTTGTCGTACGGCAGCAGCACCTGTGGCGTGCCGGCGGCCAAGATGACCGGCTTGTTCATCTGCGGATTGAGCGCCTTGAACTCTTCCATGCTCATGCCCGCCAGCCGCGCCGCCACGGACACGTCCATGTCACGGCGGATCGGCACGCTGACAAAATACGGGTGGTTTTCGAGGGGAAGAAGTTCAAGGCCGAAATCCTGCGGCGCCGTCACGATGTTCTTGACCGCCTGGAACTTAGGCACGTAATGCCGTGTCTCAGCGGGCATGTTCAGGCTCTCATAGTCGGTCGGCAGACCGGCGCGCTCGTTGCGGGCGATGGCTCGCTTGACGTTGCCCTCGCCCCAGTTGTAAGCGGCCAGCGAGAGCTGCCAATCGCCGTTGAACATCTTGTTCAGCCGGCCGAGGTAGTCCAGCGCCGCGCGGGTCGACGCCAACACGTCGCGACGGTCGTCGCGGAACATGTTCTGCTTGAGGTCGTAGTCCTTGCCGGTCAGGGGCATGAACTGCCACATGCCGGAGGCGCGAGCGGAGGACATCGCCTGCGGATTGAAGGCGCTCTCGATGAACGGCAGCAGCGCCAGTTCGGTCGGCATCTTGCGGCGCTCCAGTTCCTCCACCACATGGAAGAGGTAGCGCGAACCGCGCTCGGTCATGCGCTTGACGTAGTCGGGGCGGCTGGTGTACCAGTGCTCATGGTCACGCACCAGTTCGTTGTCTAGCGTCGGCATACCGAAGCCGGCGCGCACGCGGCCCCAAAGATCCTGACGGGCATTGGGATCGTTGAGCACCATTGACTGGTCCGGACTCAGCGGGTCGACCGGTGCGCCAATCGCCTCGCGCAGATCCTCGCCACTGGACAGTGGCGCTTTCACGGTGATCACCTGCTCGATGCCCGGCACCGGCGAGAGTGGGCCTTCGGAGCGTGCGGCCAGCGGCTGTTCGCGCGCGCCCACCGTGGCCACCATCGGCGGCGGCTTCGCGTCGTCGTTGCTGTCGGGCACCGAGGCACACCCCGTCAGGGCCAGCATCAGCGCCGACAGGGCAAAGGTGGAGGTCGAGCTGCGAGTGGAGCGGGCTGCACGGGCGCTGAGGGCCTTGAGGCGGGCGTAGCGGGTCATCGAAAATTGTCTTTCCACTGTCGTATCGTTGCCAGCACCGACACCGGATCCCGGCCGCCGGCGCCACGGGCCACCGCGGAGGCGATCACCTCGGGTTGGTCGCAACGCAAGTAAGGATTGATCATCCGCTCCCGCCCGAGGGTCGAGGGCAGGGTGGGGAGACCGCGGTCACGCAAGGACTGGCACTCGGCCTCGTGCGCCGCCAGGGCGAGGCTGTGCGGCTCGACTGCGCGCGCGAAACGCAGATTGGCCAAGGTGTATTCGTGGGCGCAGCAGACCAGCGTCGTCGCAGGCAGCGCCGCCAGCCGGCTCAGCGAGGCGTACATCTGGGCGGGTGTTCCTTCGAAGAGACGACCACAGCCGCCAGAGAACAGCGTATCGCCACAGAACAGGACCGATTTCGTGAAAAACGGAGGTGGCCCAGCGTGTGGCCGGGTACGTTGATGACCAGGATTTCCAGATCCAGCACGCCGATCCAGTCCCCAGATCTTTGCACCGGCTGAACGCGAGTGGGCTCGCAACCTTGCCAGACCGCCGACATGATCGGGATGCTTGTGGACCACTAGAATGCCGACGAGTCATACAGCGGACTGGTCCAGCGTGCCAAATGACCGGTGCTGAATTACCGGATCGACCACCACCGCTTCGCAGCCGTTGTGGATCATCCAGATGTAGTTGTCTTCGAAGGCAGGCAGGGCAAGTAAATTCATGGCGCAAGGTCCAGTGATTATAGAGATGGCCCCCTTGCTGAAGGCACCGGCCGGACGATATCTGCTGGCGTGGGAGCAGCGCCCGCTTGACCGCGTGGTAGCGGACATCTTCGGCTACCACGCGCTGTAGGTCGGCTGCGAGAGCATGAGGAGTTGTGGGGGCTCAAGCAGCAGCCCGCAGCACGTCGACCGGATTGTCGTTGGCCATGCCGGGATACCAGCGCTCGAAGAGCGGGCGCAGCGTCCCGTCGAGCGCGCGGGGTGCGCATCTGCTGCTACAAACGCGCACCCCGCTTGGTCCACTGCATCTGCTGGCGTTTGGCGAAACGCTTGCAGATCACGACGTTGACGGTCGATTCCGCGATGCTTGACGAAATCGGCTCCCTGGACCGGTATCGCTCGCCATAGTTGGGGCAGTGGCCACATGGCCGCTAACCGTGCCATTCCATATGGAGCCGAACTGGCAAGTTCCCCCCCCACGTCCAGCAGATGCACCCGCCCTGCCCTCGGCCATTCCCATCCGGGGATGACCGAGACGGCATGGTCGTGAGCGACCAGCCATGCCCACTTGAAGGAGCTGGATAGCTCCGAGACGATGGTGTCCAGCAATGTGAATTGGTGGACAGCAATGGAACACAAGGACAAGACGAGGCGGGTACACGACGCCGAGTTCAAGGCGAAGGTGCTGGGTGAATGCCGACAGCCTGGCGCGTCGATTGCGGCCGTGGCGCTCAGGCATGGGCTGAACGCGAACGTGGTGCGTCAGTGGCTGGCGGGTCGGGGAGTCAAGCGGGCAGGCCTGCTGGGACCTGGGTGCGAGGTGCCGACGGCGGCGTCAGCACCCATGGTCATGGGCAACCCGGCGCCGGTGGTCGATGCCCAGTTCGTAGCGCTGGCCTTGCCAGCACCGGACAGGCCGCGGCCGAGCGCCGAAGGCCCTGGCATGGCGAACCCGAGCACGCCGGACATTCACATCGAGTGGCGCAGCGGTGCAGCCCGGCTGACGGTGAGCTGGCCGGCAGCGCAGGCCCAGGCGTGTGCGGCGTGGTTGCGCGAACTGGCCGCCGGGGTGACGAAGTGATTCGCATCGACGCACTGTGGGCCTGCACGGCGCCGGTGGACATGCGCGCCGGGGCGGACCGGCTGCTGGCGTGTGTGGTGCAGACGCTGGGGGCGGCGCAGGCCCACCACGGCTACCTGTTCGCGAATGCGCGGGCCACGCGCGTCAAGCTGATCGTCCATGACGGCTGGGGGGTGTGGTGCGCGGCCCGGCGACTCAACGCGGGGCACTTCGTGTGGCCGCGGGGGTTGGAGTCGAGCACCCCGCTGGCCCTGACGCAGGAGCAGTTCGATGCGCTGATCGTGGGGCTGCCGTGGCAGCGGCTGCACGAGCGGCGGGTGATCACGCGGGTGTGAGCGGATGCCGGAGGCGCAATTGCTGAAGTTGCCGATGGCGGGGCTGGCCTCGTGCGGGCAGCATGGGCGCATGCATGACGTGGACGCGCTCCAGAGCCAGGACCTGAGGGGCCTGACGCCACAGGCCCTGGAGGCCCTGGCGCAGCACCTGCTGGTGCGCGTGCAGCAGCAGTCGCGCGAGATCGTGTGGCGGGACGCGAAGATCGAGAAGATCACGTTCGAGCTGGCGCGGCTCAAGCGCTGGAAGTTCGGCGCGCGCACCGAGGCGATGGATGCGCAGCAGCGACAGCTCTTCCTGGAGACGCTGGTCGAGGACGAGGCGGACCTGCAGGCGCAGCTCGCCGAGTTGCAGGCCCGGCAGTCGCCACCGCCAGTGAGCCCCGAGAAGGCACCCCAGCCCCCGCGCCGGCAGGCGCTGCCCGAGCACCTGCGCCGCGTGGAGCATCACCACGAGCCGGCCGACACCCACTGCCCGGCGGTGGACTGCGGCGAGCCGATGACCCGGGTGGGCGAGGACGTCAGCGAGCGGCTGGACATCGTGCCGGCGGAGTTCTTCGTGCATCGGCACATCCGAGGCAAGTGGGTCTGCCGGTGCTGCCAGCGCCAGGGCGTCGATCGCCTGGTGCAGGAGCCGGCCGAGCCGCAGGTCATCGAGCGGGGCATCCCGGCGAGCGGACTGGTGGCGTACACGCTCATCAGCCGGTTCGCCGACCACGTGCCGTACTACCGGCAGGAGGCGATCAATGCCCGCTCGGGCGTGCACACCCCGCGCTCGACGCTGGCCGCGTGGGCCGGTCAGGCGGGCGCGGCGCTGCACCCGCTGTACGAGGCGCTCAAGCGTTTCGTGCTGGGCAGCGCGGTCGTGCAGGCCGACGAGACGACGGTGGACATGCTGGACCCGGGGGCGGGCAAGACCAGGAAAGCGTACGTCTGGGCCTATGCACGCGGGGAATTCGATCCCCAGCCCGGCGTGGTCTACGACTTCTGCCTGGGGCGGGGCAGCAAGTACCCGCTGGCCTTCCTGGGCGGGCTGCCCACCGAGAACCGGGACCCGCCCTGGAGCGGCACGCTCGTGTGCGATCGCTATGGCGGCTATGACTCGGTGCTCGACCCCAAGGTCTTCCCGCGGCGCGTCTCGGCAGCCTGTGCCGCGCACGCCCGACGCAAGTTCGACGAACTCGCCAAGTCCGGCAAGAGCACCCTGGCCACTCAGGCGATCGTACGCTTCGCGGCGATCTACCACGCCGAGAAGTCGTTCGCCGGCATGGACGGCCCGACGCGAACGCAGGCCCGTCAACGCATCACCGCGCCGCTGTGGCAGGAGTTGCACACCTGGCTCAAGCTCGAACGCGGTCGTGTCGCCGATGGCGGCGCCACGGCCAACGCCATCGACTACAGCCTCAACCACTGGCCAGCGCTGACGCACCACCTGCTCGACGGGGCCGTGCCCGTGGACAACAACTATCTGGAGCGCCAGATCAAGCCCTGGGCCATGGGCAGGAAGGCCTGGTTGTTCTGTGGCAGCGAACTCGCCGGCCAGCGTGCGGCCGTGGTCATGAGCCTGGTGCAGTCGGCCAAGCTCAACGGGCTCGAACCCTGGGCCTACCTGCGCGATGTCCTTGGACGGCTGCCCACCCACCTCAACAGCCGCATTGACGACTTGCTGCCTCATCGCTGGCAGTCTCTGCATATCCCGGACTGATCAGGCTCGCCTGACGGGGGACCGCTGGTCGCTCACGCATGGTCTGGTGTATCGGAGACACAGTCCGCGGCGGGCCACAGCGAGGATGAGACATTGCCGGGTATGACGGCCTATGTGTCAAACCAGAATCGCTGGCCCCCACCTGCACGCCATCAGCGCCCGATCTCCGGATGTCGACCATCGTAGGCACAGCGTGCCACAGAGCGTCCGCAGACCGAGCAGTCGGTTCTGCGCAAGCGCAGACGGGTGAACCAACTGAACAGGCCGCGTGGTCTGGCGGAATCGATCGACGCGAGTGAACGATCGTCCCGCAACACAGATGAAGACTGGCTGGCGGAAGGTTGGGAGGTTCTGGCCGGAGGCTTCATGGGGACTCCTGTTCCTCGGATTGGGATGGCGCGGATACAGTCTGCTTCGGCTCCTGGTTGGTACCGCGCGGGGCAGATGGCTGCTCGGAGTGTGATTTCTTCATTTTGTAGCACACCAAAGCGCGCGGAGCGTGCCGTCTTGAACCTCCCTGAGAAGAAAACAGAAGCGGGAGAGCGCCGAAAGGCCAGCGTGATACTGGTGCAGTTGCAGACCTGCCTGCCCAGTGACACGCAGGCCGGAACCCCCGCGGGGTCAGTGGCAACCTCGGTGCGGCAAGGTGAGTTGGATTTCGAGGCCCTGGGCAGCCCACGGAACGTCAGCCACCTGATGAAGGCCCTTGACGGGGTCAACGCGCGTTGAGGGCGCGGCACCCTGAAAATCGCGAGCGCGCAGGCCCGGCGGTCACCCCGTGGCCCGGCAAGCAGGAGCGCCGGACCCTGGCTTACACGACGTGCTGGTACGAGATGCCGGTTGTGCGGACATAGTCGCTCATACTGAATTCGGTGATCTCCTGGCTTCTGATGACCGATCTCCTTGTCAGTCCCACAGATCCCTGATCCAGCCCCTGATGGCCTCACGCTGGCTCGGCGTGTCCCCGTTGTAGAACGCCACATCGATCCGATTCGGATGGGTCACCTTGGACACGAAGTCCTGCGCTGCGCAACGCAGTGCTGGCCATGGATCCTGGAGTCCTGCCTGATCGACTGGATAGACGAGCGGGATCAACTGCTCACCTTCCAGCACCACAAGAACTGCGTGTTCGGACTGATGAGACAGTCCGAATGCTGCAGCACGCCGTTGCAGCGAATGTCCGTCGCGATCGATGAACAGTTCATTCGCGATCACGCCATCACCATCGTTGAGCAGTTCGACGGGAACAGTCCAGCCATCGTCGTCACTCGCAGTCAGCAGGCTGACCTCGAAGCGATCCAAGCCTTCCATCGCTTTCACCACCGACTTCAGGAAGTCCGGCATGCCAAGTTCTTGCAGCGGTGCGGATTCCGCCAGCATGACGCTTCGCACTCGCTTCGATGACCCGGGGTCGCCGACCGCCACTTCAGTGACAGGAGGCGCAGCAGGCCCCGAGGAAACTATCGGGGGCGGCTTGGTCAGATTCCGACGCCCCACCAGTTTCTTGCGATCAAGATCAGGGAAGTGTCGCTTTCGCCAGACCGGAACCTGGGTTTCGCTCAGCGTGGTGGACGCATCCTGTTCGACCAGACCAGGCTCGGTTGCTTTGCCGGTCTTCGTGACCACTTTCGGCTTGGCTTCAGCGCCTGTCCCTGGCATCACCGACGATCGCCGTTTGCGCTCATTGAAGGTCCGGTACCGAACGGAGTTGAACGGGAACTCGTATGTGCAGACGTCGAGGTGATAGACAAGAAACGTCTGGTTGGCCTGGCCGCCAAGCGAAAGCCATTTTCCTGTCACGGTCAGGTCTGTCAGGCCCTCGAACGGGAACACGGCTTGCGGGTAGATGTCCTGCCCTGCTGTGGAAGCCTTCAGACAGGAGGTCACGATCCTCAGCGCCGCCAACCATGCGGTGTGGCTACCAGCAATCCGCGCAACATCGCTTGCACTGGCCCGAGGAAGGCCCTCAGCCAGATCAAGGCTCATCCACTTGGTCGCTGGATTGAAGATGACATTGCTGAACAGGTTCACTTTCAGCAAAGGCGAATCAAAAAGTCGAGACAGAAGCGCACTGGATGAGCCGAAGTAGAAACGAATCAGTTCCATGCAGGGCACGACGAGTGATCGGCCGTCAGGTAGTTGCACGCGCAAACAATACGAATGGGTGTTCTCGCCATGCCAGGGGTGCTCGCCGAGCGGCAACAGGAACAAGCCCTTGTCCAGGCTCACGCCGGCCTTGATCAGGTCGGTGGTTTCGCGGCTGATCTGGAGCTTTTCGAAGACAGCGGACTCGTAGTCCGGCGAAGCCACAGGCTTCTGGTCTGACCAGATATCACCGATGCGCAGCAGCATCAGGGTGCCGACCGAAACCCATCGCTTGGTCTGGCGGCGGGCCAGCGTGGCGTCCGGTTTCAGCAACACGGATGGGTCGGTCAGCGCATCTGGTGCAACGACCAGCGACAGGTACACGAGCACCGATGGCTGACGCGCCCGCATCGCCCGATCGGGGAACATGACCAGCCCGAACCAATCGATCCGCCAAAGCCCAGGGCCTGTCGGAAAATTACGGATCTGAGGCGGCGGAGGCTCAAAGCTCCCCGCTGGTGCCTGAGGCTGTTCCATCTTTGTCTCCCCCACGCCCTCTTCTGTGGAGGGCAGTGTTCGATCGTTTTCTCACTAACTTCGAGAAAGTTAGTCTTTTTCTCGATGGCTTCGAGATTTTCTTATCTACTCCGAGTCACTCACAGCCTGCTTCAATCGCCCCCAGAGGGGTCGAAGTTGGCGACGAATAGCAGAGGACTTCATGATGTCCGAAGCTCTGTAACCGTAGCGAAGAAAATTTCGTCTACCCAGATGGGAATAGCGCGCATAAATTTTCTTCAAATATAAATCCTGTTCTTTGGCCCCAAGTCGAATGCGCGCCTTGTTTCGGCTACGCATTGTTTGCTTTGCAAGGCTTACGCCTCGCTTCATGCGGTTGGAAAACTTGGCAAACGCAGCCGATCTAATGATTACGCGCTGCCCGTCAAAAAGAAAACCGAGATACTGCAATGGCTTCTCACATGTAATAGTTCCAGTCGATATACGGAATTCGCATCGATCAGTTTTTGCGGGATTGATTTCAATCTTTAGTCGATTTGTTTGCGTATCTGCAAAATGTTCAACATCGGCCGCCATTCCCGGAGGCATGATGAATAACATATCGTCGCAATAACGCATATAACGGCCGCCGTTCTCTATGGCAAACGAGTTAGCAGTTGAGTCAAACTCCAACATGTAGAGATTTGAAAGCATTGCACTAATGGCTGTACCTTGGGGAATCCCGAAAACATCTGGATTCTTTTTGATAAGTCGCCCTCCACGAACCAATGACCTAAATTCGTCTGGAGTACACAGCCTCCGACGATGTGCTCGGGGATTATTAATGGAGATGCCAAGTGCTTCGAAGACCGCATTTTGCTCAACGGTTGAGTAGCGAGTCAGCGCGCGAAATACTGCAAAGTGATCGATTGGAAGCCTTCTCACCCCGAGCAGATTTTCCCAGCGCTCTTTCAGAATGGTATGATCAATTCTGTCGAAGAATTTCGTAACATCCAATGCGACAGCGACACAATTGCCCCTTGAACGAATTTCTTCGAAGGCATCTTTCGCGAATTCGATGTTACTCTTTCCGAGTGAACGAAATGCCAACGCAACATCGGAGAGCCCGCGCTTCTTGATTTCGGCCTCGTAGCGTTCTGTCAGTAAACTACAATAGTAACTGAATATTTGAGAGTCGCTATGCGCCGCATATGAAATATGCCTATCTTTTAAATTATTTTTTAGTTGACCAGTAGATTTATCGTACTTAATCTTCGATGTTTCAACGGTAAAGCGTATTAGTGGCCAGAAAGAATGTGTTGCTACAGCCGTTGAGTTAGTCACTAAGGATTTGGCTTTGGTCAGACTTAGCGGCTCGTCGAAATGGAGATATCGACGCTGCCTAAACCATTTTGGAGGAGCGACGGCCACACAAAACCCTCAGGTTGGTAGCAAAACCGGGGGGAGATAAGACCGTGGCAATCTCCATGCACTCCCCCCGGCTTAACTGATGACTACTCATCACCATCGGATAACGCACAGGGCGCCACCTAGCCACGCGTGTTAGCAATGTCGTACAGTATCCTGGAGGTGTCCATGAAGTTGAACATCCAAGTAGAGCTGTCAAGTTTGACCGGCGAGGCCGGGTGGCTTGACATCCTGTGACATACCCTCAACTCCAATTTGTTGAGGCAACTTCAGAATAACATGATTACCTCAAAACTCTAGATGCACATCACCCCTGATACAGGGAGTAGTTCACAAGATCTACAACCTGAACTGTTTAAGGGATCTCAAACAGTGCGGCAAACCGTCGGGCGCTGCAGCAGCACAGACCGACCGACGGCATCGGCATCGCCTGACGTGCTAAGCATGAACAGACGGTCAGGATCCGATTCAAGCAGCGCAACAGGATGTTCAAACGCATGCGGATGCGGGTCGAGCAGGTCTTTGTGGTGCTGAGCCTGCAGGGCGGCAAGTGCATGCGTGCGATGACGCTGGAGCGCAACGAGCTGGCCACACGCTGTAGTGCGCGGCTACAACCCGCGGCAATGAGCGCTGTGCGCCCGAGCGGGACGAGCACGATGCGGCGCAGAATGACGAAGATGTGTGCGCTGTGATCGACGTGTAACTGGGTTTTGTCCCCGTGGTCAACTACAGCGTGTTGCTTCCTTGGCCGGCGATCATGCGCCGTCGCGCTTCGCAGTTCGTCGAGGTGCTCACGTCCTGTCATTTGGGTCGAATAGTGACTATCATGTACGCAAGAATCGGTACTGGGGATTTAATGCGCTACTTGTTGGACACCGGCCGCATGGCATACAAATTCGGCATATTGCGAGGTGCGCTCTATTTAGTGGTAAGCACCGTGCCGCTTGCCCTCGCAAATTTCTTCGCCAAGGTTTTCAGCATTCTTCCGGGGCAGTCTAAACCGTCGGTGGTTATCCAGTGGGCCGAGATCGGCTTCTACACCTTGGCAATGCTCCTTTGTGCGTACGGCTGCTACCGGCTCTACCGGGATTACGCACACCACGATTACTTCCTCGAAGCCGACCGCTACCAGCGAGAAGGCTGGTAAGCGCGGCACGCTCCCCATCCGCCCAAGTAGCGCTGGTCGTCAAAGATGACTTGGCCGGACGGATACGTCTGCGTCAGACGCAAGGGTTTGTCCAGAGCGTGTTGGCCCTGACAGGGCTGGTGGGTTCGGATGACCTGTGGCTTGGAACACCTCATACACCGGTCACTCGGACACGGGCGCAGTGGTTCGGCTGGTCAGTTTCCCAAGCGCGTGCTCAGACCAAGGTAAGCTTCGCTGAACTCGTTGGCGACCTTGGCCTTCATGCGGGCTTGCGTCACGAACTTGATGTACTTGAGCGTGGTGCTCACGTCCTTATGGAGCATCAGTGTGCTGACCAAATCCAGCACCGCTTTCTCGGTGGCTCCTTCTTGGGAAAGAAGCAGTGAAGTCAGCGATGTTCCGAAGGTGGCCCGCGTCATGTGAAAGTGAAAGTGCTTCGCAAACGCCAGCCCGGCCTGTGTCGCCTTGCGCCGCAAGTCCACCATTGCTCGCCCAACTGCCGTGCCAGAACCCGAGTCCCGGTCAACGTAACGGCGGCCATAGCGGGTGAGAAAGACAAGATCCTTGTCTCCGGGGGCTGCCAAGGCCTCGCGCTTGAGTCGGCCCACATCGACCAGATAGTCACGCAGATCTTCTAGCAATGCGGCGGGCACAACGATCTGGCCATTCACATCGAATTTGGTGGCGACATGTGGGCGATGACCTGGGCCCACTGAAAGGAAGACGAGTCCGGGCGTGTTCGGGGCAGGCGAAGCGTTGAGGATCGTGTCACGCTTGAGATCGGTGATGGTCTCGATACGGGCGCCAGAAAAAAACCCCAACTTGAGCATCAGGTCAAGCTCTCGGCTGACGTTACCCGGTCGACCGGTGAAGGCCAGTAACTCTTGCCTCTGCTCGTCGGTGAGCGGGCTCAGTCCGTTTTCCAGTTTGAGCCCGTGCCGGGCTCGGTTCGGAATCATCAAGTTGGTGCTGCGAAGAAGCAAGGTTCGCGCAAAGCCCACAGAGTCGAAATACCGATGGACGACTTGCCGCTCCTGCCACAAGGGAGCGTCACGACCGATGAGCCCATGCACCTGGGCAAACCGGTAAAAAATAATGGTGGCGTTCATGCGATGGCTGGCGGTGGAGGGCGCCAACAAGCCCAGCCTGTCGCGTTGCTCCATCAAGTGCTTTCGCCATCGGATGAGCACCCGGTCTCGCTCCAGCATCGGAAAGTGCTGCCAATCTAACTGCTCGCCTTCGAGCCACTGCGCATACTTGTGGAGATGACCGAGATTCGACCTAACAGTCTTGATGTCGGTCAATCCGTTGGTCGCCCGGCTGTGCGCCCACAGATTCGCTTCTCTCCAACTCGAACCGTCAGCCCAAAAAATCTGCGGCAGTCCTCTGGTCGGTCGAAGTGCCCGGTCCTGTTCACGGCGCACCACGCCATCGTCACCCACGATGATGCGATGAGGGATGTAATGAATCAGCTCAAGCGAGGCCATCAGCTTGCCGCCCAGAACGGGCGTGTAGAGAGGAGACTTGCAGATCTTAGATCGCTTGGACAACCCCTTGGTTTGCCTGCTCTCCGCTTGTCATACGATGTTTATGAAATTGAAGGCCCAATCAGGCCATCTAGCTCAGCCGGGATCTCGGGACGCCCACGCGCATTGAGGGCGGTGCCTGTGACGATGGCGCTCAGCATTACCTTGCCGTCAGGAGAGCGCTGAATCTGCTGGTTGAACTGCAGCCGCAGGCGCCCATGGCGCTGAAGTTCGGTGCGGACGATGAAGGCGTCACCGCTGATGAGCGAGGCCTTGAAGTCAGCCTCAACGCGCGTGACCACCAGGAAGATTCCGCGCTTGGCCAGGTCGCCAAACCGGATGCCCATGCTGCCAAGCAACTCGTGGCGGGCGTGTTCCAGGTAGTTGAGATAGACCGCGTGGTTGACGACATGTCCCATGTCGCACTCGTAGTCTCGAACCTTGAACTCGACGTTCAAGCTGCGTGGAGAGGTCTCATGCATGGGCGCGCTGGCGATTGAGATGTCCATAGCCTGCTATCACGCTACTAGCATGTCCATACCTGCAACACGCGCGTATCGGTGTCTTCCCAGTAGATGCGCAGGGGCCAGTGGAACAGCGCGTCGGCCATGTCGGTCTCGGTGGTCAGGTGTTCATCCACAGCATCACCACGACCAGCAGCAGCAGCACGAGCACGGCGGCGAGCAGGGCGCTGAGGATCCAGCTCGGCCGCTCCCGTGCCGGCGGTGCCGGTTCGGGCATGGTGGCGGGGGTGGTGGTGGCTTGCACGTCGGAGGTCAGCAGCGGCGGCACCGAGGCCGAGGCCGAGGCCGACGACGCGTCGATGACCAGGCCCGCAGGGGCCTGCGTGGCCAGCCAGGCGCGCAGTTCGCGGGCCACCGTGCCGGCGGTGCGCTGGCGCTGCACGGGGTCGATGCTGATGGCCTGCAGCGCGATGGCCGCGAGCGCGGCGGGCACGTCGGGGTTGTGCTCGCGCGGTGGCCGCGGGCGGGCGGCGCGCACGGCAGCGCGGATCTCGGCCAGCGAGGTGCCGCCATACGGGCGGTGGCCGGTGAGCAGCTCGTACAGCACCACGCCCAGGGAGTACACGTCCGTGCGCGGATCGCATTCGAGGCCGTCGAACTGCTCGGGGGCTGCGTAGAACGGCGAGCCCAGTGCCGGTCCGCCCACGGTGTCGGTCTGGTGCAGCAGCTGGGCGATGCCGAAATCGAGCACCACCGGCCGCGTGCGTCCGACCATGAAGATGTTGGCGGGCTTGATGTCGCGGTGGACCACGCCCTTGCCGTGCGCGTAGCTCAGCGCATCGGCCACCCGGCGCACGATCAGCGCGGCCTGCTCGGCGGTGGGGCGCCAGCCGGTGCGCAGCATCTGCGACAGGTCCTTGCCCCGCAGCAGCTCCATCGCGATGTAGGCACCGTCCGGACTGACACCGGCGTCGTGCACCGTCACGATGTGGGTGTGGCTGAGGCGGGCGGCAGCGCGGGCCTCGTCGAGCACGCGCTCGGTGAGGTGCTGGCGTTCGTGCTCGGGCACCACCAGCGGCAGGGTCTTGACGGCCACCCGCCGGGCCAGCACGGTGTCATAGGCCGACCAGACCGTGCCCAGTCCACCCGCCCCGAGTGGCCGCTCCAGCACGTAGCGCCCCATCTGGCCGCTGGCGGCCAGGGGGTCCTGGTCCTCGGTCCGTGGTGCAGGGGACAAGGGCAAGGGCACGGACACGCGGCCCGGTGCCTGTCCGTTCAGATCCGCGTCCAGCAGCTGGGTGGATTCGCTGGGCGCTGTGCTCTGGCGGCGTGGTGGTCGTCCGAGGGCCTCCCCGATCTGCTGCTCGAACGGGATGCTGTCCGGCGGCAGGGTGTCTTCGCCGAGATCGGACGGATCCCCCGGACTGGTCGGCAGCCAGAGGCCGGACGCACTGTCGGCAAGGAACGCGTCCCGGGCTGCGGGGCGGGTGTCGTCGGGCGTTCGGATCGTCGGGGGCATCAGGCGGGTCATGGGCAGGGACGCTGGGCAGGCCCGGAGGTCGTCAGCGCCCCAGCACGCGTTGCAGGCGTCGCACGGCCTCGTGCAGATCGTCCATGGAGCTGGCGAAGGACAGGCGCGCGTAGCGGCCCGTCTCGGCGTGGCCGAAGTCGCGGCCCGGGGTGAGCGCGACGTGGGCACGCTCCATCATGTCGAAGCAGAACTGCCAGCTGTCGGGCGCGTGGGCGGTGACGTCGAACCAGACGTAGAACGCCCCGTCCGGCTGCACCGGCACCGTCAGGCCCAGTGCGTCCAGCGCGGGCACGATGTAGTCGCGGCGGGCCTTCATCGTGGCGCGGCGCTCCTCGCACACGGCCAGCGTCTCGGGCGTGAAACAGGCGAGTGCGGCCTGTTGCGCGATGGCGGAGGCACAGATGTAGAGGTTCTGCGCCAGCTTCTCGACCGGCGCC
This sequence comes from Sphaerotilus montanus, assembly GCF_013410775.1. Classification (NCBI taxonomy): domain Bacteria; kingdom Pseudomonadati; phylum Pseudomonadota; class Betaproteobacteria; order Burkholderiales; family Sphaerotilaceae; genus Sphaerotilus; species Sphaerotilus montanus. The sequence goes on from NZ_JACCFH010000001.1 coordinate 3,661,045, forward strand.
ACCAGCGCTTCGGGCAGCACGAGCCAGCCCAGGCGCCAGCCCGTCATGCCGAAGTACTTGGAGAAGCTGTTGACCACCAGCACGTCGTCGCCCAGCGCGAGCGCCGTCCGGGCATCGCCGTCGTAGCTCAGGCCGAGGTAGATCTCGTCGACGATGGTGATGCCGCCACGGGCGCGCACGACCTCGACGATGCCGGCGAGCGTCTCGGCGGGCACCGAGGTTCCGGTCGGATTCGACGGCGAGGCCAGCATCACGCCGCGCGTGGCCGGTCCCCAGGCGTCGGCGACCGAGGTGGCGTCGAGCTGGAAGCGCTGGGCCGGCGTGGTGGGCAGCAGCCGTGCCGTGCCGCCCGAGGCCGTCACGAAGTGGCGGTTGCAGGGGTAGCACGGGTCGGGCATCAGGAACTCGTCGCCCGGCTCGACCAGCGCGGTGCACAGCAACTGCAGCGCTGCCGAGGCGCCCGCGGTCACCACGATGCGGCCGGGATCGATGTCCACGCCCCAGCGGCTGGCGTACCAGCCCGACAGCGCCCGGCGCAGCGCGGGCAGGCCGACGGCGTGGGTGTACTGCGTGCGGCCGGCGTCCAGGCAGGCCTGCGCAGCCGCGACCACCGCGGGCGGTGCCGTCTCGTCCGGCTCGCCGATGTTCAGGTAGAGCATCCGCTCGCCACCTTGCGCCGGATCGCAGGCCGGGGTGCGGGCGATGGCATCCGCCGCCTTGGCGCACTCCATCACCCAGAACGGCTCGATGCCGGCCACGCGCTGGGCCAGGCGCAGCGGATCGGGCTTCGACGGTGCGGGGCGCAGGCTCATCCGGCGCGGGGGGCCGAGCGGGCCAGACGCTGGGCAGCCACCTCGTCCGGGCGCAGATCGACGGCGGCCTTGTCCAGCACGCCGTTGACGTACTTGTGGCCATCCGTGCCGCCGAAGGCCTTGGCCAGCTCGACCGCCTCGTTGATGGCGACGCGGTAGGGCACGTCCACGCAGTGCTGCAGCTCGTACAGGCCGATCAGCAGCACACCGTGCTCGATCGGCGACAGCTCGACGATCGGACGGTCGAGGTGCGGGGTCAGCAGCAGGTCCAGCGCGATGGCCTGTTCGATGCAGCCTTGCAGCAGGGCATCGAACATCGCGCTGTCGCACTTGCTGAACTCGTCCTGCTCGCGCATGTGGGAACGCACGACGCTGGTCTCGGCGCGGCTGATCTGCCACTCGTAGAGGCCCTGCAGCGCCAGCTCACGGGAACGGCGGCGGGCGGATTTGGGACGTGCAGCCCCCGGGCCGGTGGTGGTGCCGCGGGGTTTGGGGGTCGAGTTCAAGTCAGGTCTTCCAGCAAGTTGGCCATTTCGACGGCGACGCGGGCAGCGTCGCGGCCTTTCTCTTCGGTGCGTGCCCAGGCCTGGGCTTCGTTCTCGACCGTGAGGATGGCGTTGGCGATCGGCACGCCGTGGTCCAGCGACACGCGGGTGACCGCAGCACCGCTCTCGTTGGCGACCAGCTCGAAGTGGTAGGTCTCGCCGCGGATGATGCAGCCCAGGGCGATCAGCGCGTCGTGGTCGTCCGAGTCGGCGAGGGCCTGCAGTGCGACGGCCACTTCCAGTGCGCCCGGCACGCTGACATGGCGGATGTGCTTGCGCTGCACGCCGAGCAGCACCAGCTCGTTCACGCAGTGCTCCGCGAGGGCGTCGGTGATGGCCGCGTTGAAGCGGGCCTGGACGATCGCTACCCGCAGGTCGCTGCCGTCGAGGCGGGGGGCCGTGCCCTTGTCTGCGCCTAGCATGGTGTGTTCCTTGGGTTGGAGTTCAGGTTCAGGCGGCCACCGGCATGAAGCCGGTGACTTCGAGACCATAGCCGACCATGCTGGGCATGCGGCGCTGGTTGCTGAGCAGCTTCATGCGGCGGATGCCGAGGTCGCGCAGGATCTGGGCACCGACACCATAGGTGCGCAGGTCCATCGTCGGGCGCGGCGGCTCGCCGGTGGGCGGCAGGGCCACGCCGAGCAGGGCCTGGGCATCCTGCGCCACGTTCAGCAGCACGGCCACGCCGCGGCCGGAGTCCTGCAGCGTGGTCAGCGCCTGCGGCAGCGACCAGGAATGGCGGGCGCGGCCGATGTCCAGCAGATCCATCACCGACAGCGGCTCGTGCACACGCACCAGCACCTCGTCCTCGTCGGTCCAGCGGCCGGCGCTCAGCGCCAGATGCACCTGGCCGGTGCGGTCGCGGTAGACGCGGCTGTCGAAGGCACCCCAGGGCGTCGTCAGGCGGTCCTGGTGCAGGCACTCGATCAGCGACTCGTTGCCGCTGCGGTAGGTGATCAGGTCGGCGATGGTGCCGATCTTGAGGTTGTGCTCGCGGGCGAATTCCTGCAGGTCGGGCAGGCGCGCCATCGTGCCGTCGTCCTTCATGATCTCGCAGATCACGGCCGACGGCGACAGCCCGGCCATGCGCGCCAGATCGCAGCCGGCTTCGGTGTGGCCGGCGCGCATGAGCACGCCGCCGTCCTGCGCCTGCAGCGGGAAGATGTGGCCGGGCTGCACCAGATCGCGCGCCACGCTGTCGCGCGCGACCGCGACCTGCACGGTGCGGGCGCGGTCGGCGGCGGAGATGCCGGTGGTCACGCCGGTGGCCGCCTCGATCGAGACGGTGAACGCGGTGCTGTGCTTGGTGCCGTTGCGCGCGGCCATGGGCGGCAGCTGCAGGTGCTCGCAGCGCTCGCGCGTCAGGGTCAGACAGATCAGTCCACGGCCGTAGCGGGCCATGAAATTGATCGCTTCAGGGGTGACCAGATCGGAGGCAAAGACCAGATCGCCTTCGTTTTCCCGGTCTTCTTCGTCGACCAGGATGATCATGCGTCCGGCCGCCAGCTCGGCGACCAGCTCGGGAATGGGTGAAATCGGCATCCCGCGATTGTAGGCGGCTCAGGCCGGCGAGCCGAACCCCGTTGCAGATCGTGCCATCAGTCGCACGTCGCCGCCGACGCGGGTGAGGTCGGTGAACACCAGCGGAGCGGCGTCGGCCAGCGCGGCGAGCGGGCCGAAGGCGGCCATGTCGCGGCCGGCGCCGATCAGCTTGGGGGCGAGGTAGACGAGGTATTCGTCGACCAGTCCGGCGCGCACGAAGCTGCCGTTGAGGTGCTGGCCGGCCTCGATGTGCAGCTCGTTCACGCCGCGCCGGGCCAGCGTTTCCAGCACGGCCGGCAGGTCGATCCAGCCGTTGCTGTCGGTCTGCACCGGCGCCAGGGTCACGTTCGAGCGCGACAGCGCCGCGGCCCGCGTGCTGTTCAGCGCTGCCGCGGTGCAGCACAGCAGTACTTCGCCGGGCACCTCCAGCAGCCGGGCCGACGGCGGAGTGTCGAGCCGCGCGTCGAGCACGACCCGCAGCGGCTGGCGGGCCGTCGGCACGAGCCGCACGTCGAGCCGCGGATCGTCCTCGCGCACGGTGCCGATGCCGGTCAGCACGGCGCCGGCCCGGCGGCGCCAGGCGTGGCCGTCCGCGCGGGCCTCCGGGCCGGTGATCCACTGGCTGGTGCCGTCCGGCAGGGCGGTGCGGCCGTCCAGGCTGGCGGCGACCTTCAGCCGCACCCAGGGCCGCCCGCGCAGCATGCGCGAGAAGAAGCCGATGTTGAGTTCGCGCGCGGCGTCGGCCATCAGCCCGTGGGCGACCTGGATGCCGGCCGCCTGCAGGCGCGCCAGCCCCTGTCCGGCGACCAGCGGATTCGGGTCCAGCACGGCGGCGACCACCCGGCCCACGCCGGCGGCGACCAGCGCGTCGGCGCAGGGCGGCGTGCGGCCATGGTGGGCGCAGGGCTCCAGCGTGACGTGCACGGTCGCGCCGCGCACGTCGTGGCCATCGGCCTGGGCGGCGCGCAGCGCCATGATCTCGGCATGCGGCCCGCCGGCCTGCTGGGTGTGGCCGGCACCGAGGACACGCCCCCGCCCGTCGCTGATCACGCAGCCCACCCGCGGATTGGGGTCGGTCAGGCCGATGCCGAGCGCCGCCCATGTCAGCGCCTGGGCCATGGCCACCTGGTCGTGGGCCGTGAAGGAGGAGGAGGTCGGTGTGTCGCGCATGGGCGTGATTGTCGGCGCTGGCGACTGGCCAGCCTTCACGGCTGGTGCGCCAGCGTGCTGTCGTCCACCGGATTGTCCGTGGTGAACGTGCCGAAGGGGCCGGCGTCGAGCGGACAGCGCGCCGCGGCCCGGATCACCAGGAAATTCTGGTTGCCCAGCGCGGTGGTCACGACGCTGTAGCTGGCGGGGTGCTCGATGTTGTCGATGCGGCCGTTGCCGTCGTGGTCTGCGCTGTAGCGGCAGATGCGAAAGCGCCCGGTGTTGCCCCCTGTCACGCTGACCAGCAGCCAGTCCTGTGGCACCAGATCGAGCCGGCCGGACCAGCGGGGCGCGCCGCCCGAGACCGGAGGCACTGGCTGGACCACGCAGTGGTAGGCGATCGAGGTCCTGGCCGTGATGCCGGGTGGTACGCCGGTCGGACCGTCCTGTGCGCACTCCCAGGCCGGACTGGGGTGGCCTGTGGTGGTGAGCGTCAGGCGAAGGCCGGTGCCCATGGCCAGGCTGGTGGGCCGTTCCGCATCCGCGGAGGTGAGGGTGTCGCTGTCCGTGGCGAAGCGGATGTGGCCGCCGAGCAGCAGGCCGCCGAGCGCCCGGCAGTTGCCGAGACTGGCCGCGTCCAGCGCGGCGGCCGGCACGCCGACCGCGCTGTCGCAGCGCCCGGTCACGTCGCCGGAGCGGCTGTCGAACAGCCAGACCAGCGCCGCGTCGGTGCGCGGCTTGAAGGCGTGGCGGCCATCACCGAGGTCGTGCGCGGTGGCCGGGATGCGCAGCGAGCGTTCCGGCAGGCCTGGGCCGAGTGGCCCGGGACTGCCTGGCGGCAGCCTGCGGTTCAGCAGCGTGGCGGCTCCCAGTGCGGGATCGAGTGCGGTAAGTGCCGTGCCCAGCGTCACGGCATGGTCGAGGGCCTGCCGGTCCTGCCAGCGCACGGTGGTGGCGACGGTGCGCAGGCGCCCGGCCGCATCGGCGCGCACGCTGCGCTGCAGGGTATAGCCGGTCGGCGTGGCCGCGTCGACCGGCGCCGGGCCGGTGGCGGTCATGTCGGCCGGGCCGCGCCAGCGCAGTTGTTCCAGATCCTGGGCGGCGTGGCGGACGGCTTCGCTGCGCTGGCGGGACAGGTCGGTGGTGCGGCGCAGTTCGAGGTGCAGTTGCAGCAGGGACGCCGTGCCCAGACCGAGCAGTGCCACGGCCACCAGCAGCTCGACCAGCGCCAGACCGGCAGGGCCATGGTGGTGCCTCATCGGGTGTGCGGGTCGAACCAGCTGCCGGGTACCGGGACGAGCGCACCGCCGAGCGCCGCGGCGCGCGCCAGCACGGGGGCATCCCGCACCACGTCGATCGGCCCTTGCAGCATGGTGGCGCCGAGACTGACCAGACCACCGCGGAGCAGGCTGCGCGGACTGGCGAGCACCTGCACGTCCACACGGTCGGCGATGACCAGCCCTTGCAGCGAGGCGCCCGGACCCACGCGCAGCGTGCCGCGCACGACCAGCAGCAGTGGCGCCTCGGCTGTGCCCCAGCGGCCCTGTGCCAGCGTCAGATCACCGTCCAGCCAGAGCGCCCGAGCCCCCTGCGCCCAGGCCGTATCCAGGGCGCTGCCGGCGCAACCGCCCGCGCAGGCGAGGACTTGCCACGATGGCAGCGCCTTCAGTGCCGCAACGTCCAGCCCGAACAGGCGCTGCCAGAGCGCATCGCTGCCCGCGGCGAGCGGTGGATCATCGGCGACCAGTCCGGTCGCTGCGGGCTGCCCGGCAGGGCCGAACACCTTGGCCGGGGCCTGCACGGTGATCGTGCTGCCACTGTCGATGGCGATGCCACCACTGGCATGCTCGGTATTGAGGACACCGGCGCCGTCCGCCAGCGTGACGGCACCGACACTGGTCAGCGCTGCCAGCGGCGCCTGCACCACCTGCCCGAGTGCGGCCAGTGTGGTGCTGACGCGGTAGCGGGCATCGGGTTCGGTTGCGCCTGCGTCGCCGCAGTCCGGGCTGGGGTTCGAACAGCCTTCGGCCGTCAGTGTCCACAGCCCGGTGCGCGGGCCGTTCTGCAATGTCACGGCAAAGGCTGGCGCTTCCCGATCGGCAGCTGGTGGCCAAACTCGGCCCGCATCGCTGTCGGGGCAGTGGCAAGACCAGTCCGGACCGGCTTCGTCCAGCACGCAGGCGGGTTGCAGCGGGACAGCCGCGGCGAGGCTGCGCTCCCAGCGGGCGCGTAGCGCGGCGGGGGCTGCGGCGGTGTCCTGCGCGGTCGGCAGGCACCGGCTGTCCAGCGCCCGGGGGTCGTTCAGGCGCGACACGGCCCAGTCGAGCCCGGCCTGCGCGGCCTCCTGTGCACGCACGGCGCGGATCTGACCGGCGCTGGCACGCTGCTCGACCAGCAGCGCCCGGTGGCTGTAGAGCAGGCTCAGGTGCGCGATCAGCAGCAGGGTCAGCACCATCGCGAGCGTGCTGAAACCCATGGTGTGTGGCGGTGCATCAAGCCGGGCAGGCACCGGTGACCTCGTCATTGCGCAGGCGGGCTTCGGTGGCCAGCTGCCGCTGCACGCGGCTGTCGCGCGCATCCTGCGCGTCCAGTTCGACCCGGACCCGGCGCTGCACCCGTTCGGGCGGACAGCCGGCCTGTCCGTTGCAGGCGGTCCGCGGACACAGCGCGAGCAGGCTCTGCCGCTGTTCCTCGACCCGGATCGACAGGCGCGTGACGCGCGCCAGCGCCGGGTCGGTCAGTGCCTGCCAGCTGTCGCGCTCGTCCGGGGCGATGGCGCTGCCGGACATGCGCCACTCGAGGACCTGGCTGGTGGTGTTCAGGCGCAGGCCGAACTTCTCCTGGTTGCTGTTGACCTGGTCCTCGGTGAGGTCGCGGCTGTAGCTGTAGCCGAGCCAGGGTGCCGCTGCGGGGCCGTTCAGCACCACGCCGCGGTAGGGGTTGGTGGCGAGTGTGGCCGACGGGTGGGCGCTGTCCCAGGCGCCGCCGGACACGTCGGCCCAGTAGCCTGCGCGCCGGACGTCGCGGGAGATCAGCTCGATCGCCGTGCGCAGGTCCTGCGTCAGGCGACTTTCCAGCAGCAGCCGGCGCTGTTCATCGACATGTGCCGCCGCGAGCTGCAGCAGGCCGGACAGCAGCAGCAGGCCGAGTGCGATCGCCAGCATCAGCTCGACGAGACTCCACCCGCGGAGACGGGCCTGGCGGCCGTGCGGGCTCATGATTTCCAGCACTGCCGGTTGAGCGGCTCTGCGTTGCCGACCTGTGCATCCGGGCCGGACCGGTGCTGGAGCAGACCGGACACGACCTCCAGCACCAGCCAGCGGCACAGGCGGTCATCGGCCTGCGTGCCCCGGGCGACCGCTGTGACCCGGTAGTCGCGCTGTGCGGTGTCCGGCTGGATGGAGGTGCTGACGTCGTAGTGGCCCGCGGGGCTGACCGCGGGCAGGTCGAGGCCGTCCTTGCCTAGACCGCCGGCATAGACCGGACGCTGCGAGCGCCAGCGCTCCTGGGCCTGCTGGAGCCTGGCCAGCGTGACGATGGCGTCGCTGCGCCGCATCCGCTGGATCTGGCTGATCCAGCCGGGTGCAGCCAGCGTCGCCAGGACCGCGACCATGAGCAGCGTGATGACCAGCTCGATCAGGGTCATGCCGCTGTGCGCGGGGTGGCAGTGACCGCGGTACATGGCGGTGTTCAGCATGCGCTGTAGCCGGTGAACCGCGGCCCTGGCGCACAGGTGCGGACGCGGCCCAGGATGTTGACGACGTGGCGCAGGGCGCTGCTGCCGTCGGTGGTGGTCACGTCGATGCTGCCCGTGGGGGTGACCGTGCCGTGCCGGGGGTCGATGCGCAGGCTGGCGACGTTCGACTGGAGCCGGATGCGCCGCGACACCGGCACGAGTGCCGCCCGCAGCAGTTCGGTGCCTGCCATGCAGCGGACTTGGGGTTCGGACTGCGGGTCGGCGGCACAGCGGCAGGCATCGACGTCGCCACTGTGCAGGAGATAGCACATGCCGGCGGGCGTGTCCTGGAAGCTCAGACGCAGGATGCGGTGGCGGGTGACGGCCGCAGCACGCAGGGACTGCAGATCGGCGTTGAACTGCGCGGAGACGCCCAGCAGGTGCTGCCGCTGCAGCCAGGCCGCGAACGACAGGGTGGCGGCCTGGAGCAGGACCGCGGCCACCGCCAGCACGACCAGCAGCTCCACCAGTGTCAGGCCGCCGTCCGCGCGGGTGGCGTGCCTGCCTGTCTGCCTTGTTGTCCGGACCATCCGTGCCCCCGTTTCGCCGCGCGCCTGTGCTGGATCGCTGGCGACCAGTCTAGGCAGGCGAGGGGGGCGGACGCCTCCCTCCGAAGAGGGAAAACTCCGGGTATTTCGGGGGTGTGCGGGGGGGAGGCCGGGTGGCCTCGGCTCAGATTTCCCGGATCAGCTGGTTGAAGGCGTCCACGTCCTCGAAACGCCGGTAGACCGACGCGAAGCGGACGTACGCCACCTTGTCCAGCCGCTTGAGTTCGCGCATCACCAGCTCGCCGATGTGGGAGGTGGTGACTTCGCTCTCGCCGCTGGTGAACAGCGTGCTTTCGATGCGGGCGATGGCGGCGTCGATCAGGTCGACGCTCACGTTGCGCTTGCGCAGGGCCAGCATCATCGACGCACGCAGCTTGGCGCGGTCGAACTCGATGCGGTTGCCGTTCTTCTTCACCACCGCGGGCATGGCCAGCTCGACCCGCTCGTAGGTGGTGAAGCGCTTGTCGCAGGCGCTGCAACGGCGGCGCCTGCGCATCGCGTCGCCTTCGTCCGAGGCGCGTGTCTCGACGACCGTGGTGTCCTGGTGACCGCAATAGGGGCAGCGCATCGTCAGGACACCGCGCCGATCAGCCGCGGTAGACCGGGAAGTCGCGCGTCAGCGCGGCGACCTGTTCACGCACGCGGGCCAGCACCGCTTCGTCGTTCGGGGCTTCCAGCACGTCGGCGATCAGGTTGGCGGTCAGGACCGCCTGTTCTTCCTTGAAACCGCGCGTGGTCATCGCCGGCGAGCCCAGGCGGATGCCGCTGGTGACCATCGGCTTCTGCGGGTCGTTCGGGATGCCGTTCTTGTTGCAGGTCATGTGCGCACGGCCCAGCAGCGCCTCGGCTTCCTTGCCGGTCAGGCCCATGGGGCGCAGATCGACCAGCATGACGTGGCTCTCGGTCCGGCCGGACACGATGCGCAGACCGCGCTTGGTCAGCGTCTCGGCCATCGCGGCGGCGTTCTTCACGACCTGTTTCTGGTAGGCCTTGAACTCGGGCTGCAGCGCTTCCTGGAACGCGACCGCCTTGCCGGCGATGACGTGCATCAGCGGGCCGCCCTGGATGCCGGGGAAGATGGCCGAGTTGATCTTCTTGGCGATGTCGTCGCCACGCATCAGGATCAGGCCGCCACGCGGGCCGCGCAGGGTCTTGTGCGTGGTGGTGGTGACCACGTCGGCGTGCGGCACCGGGTTCGGGTAGACGCCCGCGGCAATCAGGCCCGCGTAGTGCGCCATGTCGACCATGAAGTAGGCACCGACGGCCTTGGCCACCTTGGCGAAGCGCTCGAAGTCGATGCGCAGCGCAAACGCCGAGGCGCCCGCGATGATCAGCTTCGGCTTGTGCTCGTGGGCCAGGCGCTCCATCGCGTCGTAGTCGATGTCCTCGTTGGCATCGAGGCCGTAGGAGACGACCTTGAACCACTTGCCGGACATGTTCAGCGGCATGCCGTGGGTGAGGTGGCCGCCTTCGGCCAGGCTCAGGCCCATGATGGTGTCGCCGGGCTGCAGCAGGCCGAAGAAGACGGCCTGGTTGGCCTGCGAGCCGGAGTTGGGCTGCACGTTGGCGTGGTCGGCGCCGAAGAGCTTCTTCGCGCGGTCGATGGCGAGCTGCTCGACGACGTCGACGTGTTCGCAGCCGCCGTAGTAGCGCTTGCCGGGATAGCCTTCGGCGTACTTGTTGGTGAGCTGCGAGCCCTGCGCGGCCATGACGGCGGGCGAGGTGTAGTTCTCGCTGGCGATCAGCTCGATGTGCTCTTCCTGGCGGCGCACTTCGGCGTTGATGGCGGCGGTGATCTCGGGATCGACGGCGGCGAGGGTCTGGGTAGCGCGGTCAAACATGGGGAGGCAGTCCTGTCGGTGATGTCCGGCCCCGCCGGCCTCGCCTGGATGGAAGGCGGAGGCGGTGGGCTGCCCAGGCGCACGGCAAAGAAACTGCTGACGAGCCCCGAAGCGGGCCGGCAGCGACCGCGCTCCCTGGTGGTTGACCCACCTCGGACCCCGGGCGGGGTCCGTGAACGCCAGTTGCGCGGTCCGCGGAGTTTACAAGATCGCGTGCTCAGTAGCTCAGGGCGGCCACGCGGTCGGGCTTGCCCTGCAGGACCGGGTTGGCGCCTGTCCCGGTTCCGGCGGCTGCCGACGGGCGGCTGCCCTGGTTGACCGGCGAGGTCAGCGTCGGGGTCGTGCCCGGCACCGGTTCGGCCGGCGGCGACACCGGCGGCACCGGCAGGCGTGCGGTCACGGGCACCGAACGGCCCTTGATGAGCTGCAGCAGGAACTCCTGCTCGGCCAGCACCTTGAAGGCGTAGCCACCGTCGCTGGCGAGGTTGGCTGCGCCGACGTAATGGCGCAGACCCCCTTCGACCGAACCGGCCTTGGCGATGCAGTCCTTGAGCACCTGCACGCCCACGCGCAGGTTGGTCAGCGGGTCGAACGCGGCGTGGTTGCCACCGAACGCGACGTACTTGTCGTCATGCACGCGGGTGAGCACCTGCATCAGTCCCTGCGCGCCGACGGCACTCTGCGCGAACGGGTTGAACGAGGACTCGATGGCGACGATGGCCAGGATCAGCGTCGGCTCCAGGCCGACACGCTTGCCCAGCGACCAGGCTTCCTGGACGAGACGGCCGACCGGCTCCGGCGCCACCTTGTAGCGGCGCGACAGCCATTGCGCGACCGCCGCCTGCTGTCGATTCAGCTCGCTGGGGTCCACGGCGGTGGCGCGGTCCACGGCCGAGAAGTCGCCCTGGGCCAGCAGTGTGGGTTCGTCCATCTGCGTGGCGGAGGCCGAGCGGGCTTCCTGGCGCTCGACGAGCCAGTCCAGCGCCCGTTCTTCCAGCATGCCGCGCACGTCGGCGCGACCGCCGATGACAAAGGTGACGCTCAGGACAGCCAGCCCGATGACGGCCAGACTGTTGTGGCTGACGGCCAGCAGGCCGTTGCCGAGATCCGCGATGAACACCCGCACCGATTGCGCGGTGGCGGACTGGACTCGCTTCCAGGATCGGGGTGCAGTCATGCAACTCCTCTTTCGATCACTGCAGGCGCCGTGTGGCCATTGGCAGGCGCCCAGATAATCCCCGTTGCGCAACAGCCGGCAGCCCTCGTTCGAGTGGTCTTGCCGGGTGGTCAACCCCCTCCATGCAACGGGATCGAAGGAGGCAGCTGCGCAGATGCGGCAGGCCACAAGCCCCCTGTGTTCGAAAACGGATGAATTCTAGAAGTCGTCCAAATAACCAGTCAACAATAAGAAACAACGTAATGAGATTGTAAAATTATGAAATACCGCGATCTGAGAGACTTTCTGGCCTTGCTGGAGCAGCGCAAGCTCCTGCTCCAAGTGAAAGAACCGGTGGCCACCGAACTGGAGATGACCTGGCTGTCCGACCGCACCTTGCGTGCCGGCGGACCCGCACTGCTGTTCCAGAATCCGACGACCCGAGGCCGGGCGTCGTCCATCCCGGTGGTGACCAATCTGTTCGGAACGCCGGAGCGGGTGGCGCTCGGCATGGGGGCGGAGCAGGTCTCCTCGTTACGTGAAATAGGTGAACTTCTGGCCCGTCTCAAGGAGCCGGAGCCTCCCCGCGGACTGCAGGATGCCGGTCATTTGTTACGAATGGCCAAGACGCTGTGGGACATGAAGCCCTCCGTGGTCCGTCATCCTGCGTGTCACGAATTGATCATTTCGGGTGATGACATCGATCTGGGCAAATTGCCGGTACAACATTGCTGGCCGGGCGATGTAGCCCCTCTGATCACCTGGGGATTGGTGGTAACCCGTGGTCCGCAGTCCGTTCCGCGACCCCGGAAGCGGCAGAACCTCGGGATCTACCGCCAGCAGGTGATCGGACCGCGCCAAACCATCATGCGGTGGCTGGCCCACCGTGGAGGTGCGTTGGATTTTCGTGAATTTGCACACGCAAATCCTGGAAAGCCCTTTCCGCTGGTAGTGGCATTAGGGGCCGATCCCGCCACGATCCTGGGTGCTGTCACCCCCGTGCCGGACAGTCTGTCCGAGTACCAGTTCGCCGGATTGCTGCGTGGCGGGCGCACGGAGCTGGCGGAGAGCGGCGTCGGCGAGGGTGATCTGAAGCTCCAGGTCCCTGCGTTTGCCGAGATCGTGCTCGAAGGCCACATCCCGACGGCGACGCCCGGATTCGAGGGCCGCAGCGAACAAGGCATTCCGCTTAAGGAAAAGGATGGTTACCTGCACGCCCTCGAAGGGCCGTACGGCGACCACACCGGCTACTACAACGAGCAGGACTGGTTTCCGGTGTTCGAGATCAGCCGCATGACGACGCGCAAGGACCCGATCTACCACTCGACCTACACCGGCAAGCCGCCGGACGAGCCGGCCATCCTGGGGGTCGCGCTGAACGAGGTGTTCGTGCCGATCCTGCGCAAGCAGTTTCCGGAGATCACCGACTTCTACCTGCCGCCCGAGGGCTGCAGCTACCGGATGGCCATCGTCAGCATCCGCAAGAGCTACCCCGGGCACGCCAAGCGGCTGATGTTCGGGATCTGGAGCTTCCTGCGCCAGTTCATGTACACCAAGTTCATCGTGGTGGTGGACGACGACGTGGACATCCGCAGCTGGCAGGAGGTGATCTGGGCCATCACGACCCGGATGGACCCGGTGCGCGACACGACGCTGGTGGAGCACACGCCGATCGACTACCTCGACTTCGCTTCTCCGGTGTCGGGGCTGGGCGGCAAGATGGGGCTGGATGCCACCAACAAGTGGCCGGGCGAGACCAGCCGCGAGTGGGGGCGCACCATCGAGATGGACCAGGCGGTGACCCAGCGCATGGATGCGCTGTGGACGACGCTGTTCAAGAGCCGGTGATCAGGCCGAGCACTTCGTGCAGGGCATTGTGGACGAGCACGAAGCCTTGCTGGGAGGGCATCCAGTCCAGCAGCGGCTGCTCGTCGCGGGTCACGGCGGCGACCGGTGCGGGCACGATCACCATGCCCTTGCCCGCCGCATCGCGGAACGCGCGCATGGCACGGGGCATGTGGGAGGCATGGGTGACCAGCACGATGCGCTTGATGCCGGCGCTGTCCAGCATCGGCACCATCAGGTCCGCGTTCTCGCGGGTGTCGCGCGAACGGGACTCGGTCCAGCGCAGGCTGGTGCCGTAGTCGTCCTGCACGATCTGGGCGGCCGTCTCGGCCTCGGAGCGTTCGCCGGTCTGTGCCCAGCCGACGCCGCCTGCGTACGCCAGCGGCTGACCGGTGCGCCGCGCCAGCCACACGCCGTAGCGCAGCCGGACCATGGCCTGCTGGGTGAGGCTGGAGGTGCCATATTCGGCCGCGAGCCGGTGGCGGCCCGCGCCGAGCACGACGACCGCGGTCGGGGTCTGGCCTGGTCCGCGCATCAGTGCCCGGACCTGCGCCGTGCTCAGCGCCGGGGGCGGACGCAGCACGGCGTCCTGCAGCCAGTGTGCCGTTGCGACACAGCACATCAGCCACAGCCCGGCCGTGGACAACACGATCAGGCCGCCGCCCAGGCGTGGCCGGCGCCGCATCAGCCACAGGCCCAGCAGGATCAGCAGCAGCAGGCTGGCCGGCGGCTGGACGAGCGCGGACAGCAGGGGTTTCCAGGACGGATCAAGCAGCACGGAGGGGCAGGGCGACAGCCGGGTTGGGGTGGGGATCGGACCGGGCGCATTCTGCCCGAGCCGCTCGCCATGCCGGGAGGGCAGGGGTCAGGGGGCGAGGCGTTCGCGCAGCCAGAGGCCGTCGGCATCCTGCCGGTAGACCAGACGGTCGTGCAGACGCGACTTGCGGCCCTGCCAGAATTCCCAGCGCTGCGGCGCGAGCCGGTAGCCACCCCAGTGCGGCGGGCGTGGCGGGTGCAGGCCGTGCTGGGCGGCGGCGCGGGCGGCGTTGGTGACCAGCACGGTGCGCGACGGGATCGTCTGGCTCTGCGGCGAGGCCCAGGCACCCAGGCGCGAGTCCAGCGGCCGCGAGGCGTAGTAGGCGTCCGACTCTTCGGCGGACACCTTCTCGACCGGACCTTCGATGCGCACCACCCGCTCCAGCTCCACCCAGTGGAACTGCAGCGCAGCCCAGGGGTGCAGCGCCAGTTCCTGGCCCTTGCGGCTGTCGTAGTTGGTGTACCAGACCAGCCCGCGCGTGTCATAGCCCTTGATCAGCACGATGCGGGTCGAGGGGCGGCCGTCCGCACCGACGGTGGCGACCGTCATGGCGTTCGGCTCAGGAACGCCGGCCTTCAGCGCTTGCTGCAGCCACTGGTCGAATTGCTGCAGGGGGGCGCTGGCGGCGCTGTGCTCGTCGAGCTCCCCGGCTTCGTAGCTCTTGCGCAGATCGGCGATGTTCTTCATGGCGCCGAGTATAGGAAGGTCCCGCGACCGGTGCAGTGCTCCAGCGCAACACACCTGTCTGACGCCGGACTGATCCAGTCTGGTCCGCGTGGCTAGCAGTTGTCCTTAAGTGAAGGCACCAGTTCACTTCGGGGGCGATGTGGGTTCCCATGGCGTCATGGAAGGCAGGGCCCGCCCGGGCCGTGCGAACCAGCGCAGAGAGGAAGCGTCATGGACACGGTCAACGACATCGCGGCAAGGAGCTGGACATGAGTCCCACCCGGAGTCTGCCGACCGTGGTGGTGCTCGCTGCCGGCGGCGGGGTGCGCTACAAGGGCACGGGGCCGAAACTTGCGCAGGCCTTTGGTGCCGCGAGCGTGCTGTCGCACACCCTCGACGCGGTGGTCAGCTCCGGTCTGCCGCTGGTGGTGGTCACCGTGGCCTCGCTGGTGGAGGTCGCCCGCAGTGTCGTGGCCTCGCGCGACATCGTGCTCTTGCCGCCGGTCGGCTCTGCCAGCCGCGAGCCGCTGGGGGAGGGCTTCTCGATTGCCGCCGGTGTCGGCGCACGGCCGCATGTGCCGGGATGGCTGATCCTGCCGGGTGACATGCCGCTGGTGCGGCCCGAGACGCTGCGCGCGGTGGCGCGGGCGCTCGATGCGGCGCCGGTGGCCTACGCCCAGTACCGCGGCCGGCAGGGGTTCCCGGTGGGCCTGTCGGCGGAGCTGTATTCGGAGCTGGTCCTGCTCAGTGGCGACGAGGGCCTGCGCCGCATGCTGGTGCGCTATCCGTCGAATCCGGTGGAGGTGTCCGATCCGGGGGTGCTCGATGACATCAACACCGCTGCCGATCTGGAGCGCCTGCGCCTGTCAGGACCCGTCATGGCCTGGCAGCAGTCCGTGCCGCTGGGCCAGCCGAACGAGGCGTGAGACCTCCGCATCGTCGATGCACAGCGCCTGCAGGCACTGTGCGGTGCGGTGCAGGTAGTCCGCGGTCCGGCCGTAGCGCCCCTCGGCGTGGCGGAAGATCGACAGGTGCGTGGCATCGTCGAGCCGGCCGGTGTGGGACGGGTGGGACGGGTCGAGCGTGAATGCGAGCGCGGTGACCTGGCCTTGCGGCGTGTGGCAGCGCAGCCAGCGTGGTGTGTAGACCCCGTTGGGCATCTCGCGCTCCCAGAGGGCGTCGAGCTGCTGCACTGCCTCGTCGGTGCCGGCCCGGTGGACCTGTCCGACGCAGGAGCCCCCCGGCAGCAGCGCGAACACCAGCCCCGGGCAGTCCGGCGAGCCACGGTTGACCCGCGAGCGCATCCGCAGGGCCCGGTGGTGGCCCCAGAGCCGTGCCGGGCGGATCTCGGCCGGCTCGAACTGGGGCCGCCACAGCAGCGAGCCATAGGCGTAGAGCCAGAACGATTCGTTCCGCTCCAGCCGTTCGATCAACTGGTGCCGGGTGGCCTGCAGCAAGGCCAGGGAATGTGCCGAACAACCCGAAGGCACGGCAGGCGGGGGCAGTGGAAGGCTCATGGCGTTGCAGTGTCACCGCAGTGGTGCAGGTGCGACAAGCCCGCGCGCGCGTCGGACGCGTCACGCCCCAGCAAGGCGCAGGCCTTTAAACTTGTGAATCTTTTAACGATGAGGAGGATTCTCCATGAGTGACGACGATCGCGACGACAGCCGCAAGGTGGGCCTTTGGGTGGTGTTTTCCAGCGTGGCGGTGCTGCTGCTGGGCGTGCTCGGCTTTGCCGTCGTACGCACGATGAAGGGCCCGGCTGCGCCAGTCGCCCAGACCGCTGCCGCTGCGGCCAGCGCGACCGAAGCCGCCGACGTGCTGGTGGACTACACGACCACGACCGCCGCCCTGGCGACCGTGTACTTCGAATCGGGCTCGGCCGCGCTGCTGCCGGACGCGGACCCGGCCCTGGCCGACACGGTCAAGGCGCTCGCCGCTGATCCGGGCAAGCGCGTGCTGCTGTCGGGCTACCACGACTCGACCGGCGATCCGGCCATGAACGCCGAGCTGGCCAAGCAGCGCGCCAAGGCCGTGCGTGCGGCCCTGCTGGTGGCGGGCATTCCGCTGAACCAGGTGCTCCTGCGCAAGCCGGAAAGCACCACGGGCACCGGAACCGAGCGCGAAGCGCGCCGCGTCGAGATTCGCCTCGTCGACGCCCAGTAAGTTCTCCAGGCAGTCCGCCGGGTTACAGCCAGGTTACGGCCTGCGCGTTGCCCGGTGGCCCGCTCCCGCAGCCCGTCCGGCCGGAGGTTTTCCGAGTGGACGGGCTGTGTTCGTTCTGGGGCTGGCATGGACGGTGCACGGGGGGTATGGAAGACCGCTGCCCCAGGGGTGGAAAGATTTGACGCTGTAACTTAGTTACGCTTTAATCGTGCGACAAGTTTCAAGACTGCCAACGCCATGAAAACCCAGATCGCCGACATCACCGCCCGCATCCGTGAACGCAGCCGTCCGCAGCGCGAGGCCTATCTTCGCCGGACACGGGCGGCGGCGGCGCAGCCCCGCGGGGCGGATCGCATGGGTTGCGCCAATGTGGCGCATGCGTTTGCCGCGCTGCCAGGCTCGGACAAGTTCCGTGTGGTGGCCGAGAAGGCGCCCAACATCGGCATCATCACCGCCTACAACGACCTGCTGTCGGCGCACCAGCCCTACGAGAGCTACCCGGCGCTGATCCGCGACGAGGCCCACCGCCAGGGCGCGACCGCGCAGGTGGCGGGCGGCGTGCCGGCGATGTGCGACGGCGTGACGCAGGGTTTCGCCGGCATGGAGCTGAGCCTGTTCTCGCGCGACACGATCGCGATGGCCGCGGCGGTCGGCCTCGCGCATGACGTGTTCGACGCGGCGCTGCTGCTGGGCGTGTGCGACAAGATCGTTCCCGGTCTGCTGATCGGTGCGCTGCAGTTCGGGCACCTGCCGTGCGTGTTCGTGCCGGCCGGGCCGATGAGCACGGGCCTGTCGAACAGCGACAAGTCCAAGGTCCGCGAGCAGTTCGCGCAAGGGCTGGTCGGGCGCGACAAGCTGCTCGAAGCCGAGTCCGCCGCCTACCACGGCGCTGGCACCTGCACCTTCTACGGCACCGCCAACTCCAACCAGATGCTGCTGGAGGCGATGGGCCTGCACGTGCCCGGCACCGCCTTCATCCACCCGCACGCCGGCCTGCGCGAGGCGCTCACCCGCGAGGCCGTGCGCACCGTGCTGTCGATCCGCAAGGGCCAGCGCTTCACGCCGATCGGCGAGCTGGTGGACGAGCGCTGCATCGTCAACGCGATGGTCGCGCTGCTGGCCACCGGCGGCTCCACCAACCACCTGATCCACTGGGTCGCGGTCGCGCGCTCGGCGGGCATCGTGATCGACTGGACCGATTTCTCCGAGCTGTCGGCCTGCACGCCGCTGCTGTCGCGGGTCTACCCGAACGGCAAGGCGGACGTGAACCAGTTCCAGGCGGCGGGCGGGCCGGGCTTCGTGCTGCGCGAGCTGCTCGACAGTGGCTGCCTGCACGGCGACGTGCTGACGGTCGCCGCCGGTGGCATGGCCGCCTACGGCCGCGTGCCGGCGCAGGGTGCGGACGGCACGCTGGTCTGGCACGACCTGCCGGCCACGCCGATCGATGACGCCATCGTGCGCACCGCGGCGGCGCCGTTCGGCGAGTCGGGTGGTCTCAAGCTGCTCGCCGGCAACCTGGGCCGCGGCGTGATGAAGGTCAGTGCGGTGCCCGAGGACCGCCACATCATCGAAGCCCCCGCCATCGTCTTCGACAGCCAGGAAGCGCTGCATGTCGCCTTCCGGGCGGGTGAGCTGGAGCGCGACTTTGTTGCCATCGTCCGCTTCCAGGGTCCGAAGGCCAACGGCATGCCCGAACTCCACAAGCTCACGCCGCCGCTGGCCGTGCAGCAGGACAAGGGCTTCCGCGTCGCGCTGGTCACCGACGGGCGCATGAGCGGTGCGTCGGGCAAGGTGCCGGCCGCCATCCACGTCAGCCCGGAAGTGCTGGCCGGTGGTCCGCTGGGCAAGGTGCGCACTGGCGATCTGGTGCGCGTCGACGCCGTCACTGGCACGCTGGATGCACTGGTGCCGGCCGACGAGTGGGCTGCCCGCGTGATCGAGGAGCGCCCGGAGGCGCTGACCGACGACGCTGGCCACGGCATGGGCCGCGAGCTGTTCGGCGGAATGCGCCGCAATGTCCGCACGGCCGAAGAAGGCGCCGTGACCTGGCTGTGAGCCGCGCGCTGCGATGCCGAACCCTTTCTGAACTGAACCCCTCTACCTGACCACGCCATGAACACCCTCGAACTCGCCGCCTGCGGCCCCGTCATCCCCGTCATCGTCATCGACCGCGTCGAGGACGCCGTCCCGCTGGCCCGTGCCCTCGTCGCTGGTGGTGTGCGCGTGCTGGAGGTGACGCTGCGCACGCCAGCCGCACTCGACTGCATCCGCGCCATGGTCGCCGCCGTGCCCGAGGCCATTGTCGGCGCCGGCACCGTGCGCTCCATCGCCGATGCGCAGGCCGCCAAGGACGCGGGCTGCCAGTTCGCCGTGAGCCCTGGCTACACGAGCGAGATCGGCCGCGCCTGCCTGGACATCGGCCTGCCGCTGCTGCCCGGTGTCTCCACCGCCAGCGAAGTCATGATGGCCAACGCCGACGGCTACCGCTTCCTGAAGCTGTTCCCGGCGACGGCGGTCGGCGGCATCAACCTGCTCAAGGCCTTTGCCAGCCCCTTCCACGACGTGGTGTTCTGTCCGACCGGCGGCATCACGCTGGACACCGCACCGCAGTTCCTCGCGTTGCCGAACGTCAAGGTCTGCGGCGGCTCCTGGCTGACGCCGGCCGACGCGGTCAAGTCCGGCGACTGGGCGCGCATCACGCGGCTGGCGGCCGAGGCGCAGGCACTGCGCTGATCGCGGTAACCTTCGGTCCATGCAATTTGCCGACCACACCGACGATCCCGAAGACACCGAATACTCGGCCGAGGAGCGCGCTGCCGCCGCCGCACGCAGCACCTGGGTCAGCGTGGTCGTCAACCTGTTCCTGACCGCCCTGCAGATCACGGTCGGCATCGTGGCGAAGTCGCAGGGTCTGGTGGCGGACGGCATCCACTCGCTGTCCGATCTGGTGGCCGACTTCGTCGTGCTGGCGGCCAACCGGCAAAGCCAGCGCGGTGCCGACGACAGCCACCCCTACGGCCACCAGCGGGTCGAGAACGCGGCCTCGCTGGTGCTGGGTGCGCTGCTGCTGGCGGTCGGCATCGGCATGGTCTGGTCGGCCTTCCAGAAACTGCAGTCGCCCGAGACGGTCGCCCCGGTGGGCATCGTCGCGCTGTGGGTGGCGGGTGCGGCCCTGCTCGCCAAGGAAGCGCTGTTCCGCTACATGCTGGCCGTGGCCAAGCGGGTCAAGTCCAGCATGCTGGTGGCCAATGCCTGGCACGCGCGCTCGGACGCGGCCTCGTCGCTGGTGGTGGGCATCGGCATTGCCGGCAACCTGCTGGGCTACCCGATCCTCGACCCGATCGCCGCGCTCATCGTCGGCTTCATGGTCGGCCGCATGGGCTGGGAGTTCGGCTGGGAGGCGATGCACGACCTGATGGACCGCGCCATCGACGACGAGGAGGTCGCTGCCATCCGCCAGACGCTGGTCGAGACGCCGGGCGTCAGCGGCGTGCACGACGTGCGCACCCGCAAGATGGGCGACATGATCGTGGTCGATGCCCACATCGAGGTGGACGGGACGCTCACCGTCGAGCAGGGCCACGACATCGCCGTCGAGGCGCGCCACCGCGTGCTGCAGCGCCACCGCGTGCTCAACCTGATGACCCACGTCGATCCGTGGCACCGCCCGGACCGTGACCACGGGCCGCAGGCGGTGTCGGCCAACGGCTGAGGGACGGGATTCCAGCTTCATTCAGGCTTCATGTCGGATGGATTCAATGCGTTCATCGACTCCCGGCCAGGGGATCGATGGACCTCGAAACGCAATCCACTCCCTCAGGAAACTCCGCATGAACAAGATCCTCGCCCTCATCGCCGCCCTGCTGACCGCCACGGGCGCCATGGCGGGCCCGGCCTGCACCGCCACCGAAGACAAGTGGATGAAGGAAGCCGACTTCAAGACCAAGATCGAAGGTCAGGGCTACACCATCAAGACCTTCAAGGTCAGCAAGGGCAAGTGCTACGAGATCTACGGCTTCGACAAGGCTGGCAAGAAGGTCGAGATCTACTTCGATCCGGTCACCGCCGCCCCGCTCGAATCGAAGTGATCTTTCCCCGATCCTGACCGGGCAGACGCCATGAGCACCATCCCCCACAACCCAGAAGAACCCCAGGGTGCCGTGAAAGTCTGGGATCCGTTCGTGCGGGTCTTTCACTGGAGCCTGGTCAGTTGTGTGCTGCTGAACTATTTCGTCATCGATGATGGCGAAACCATCCACCAGTGGCTCGGCTACGTGGCCAGTGCCCTGGTGGTGATGCGCATCGTGTGGGGGTTCATCGGCACCCGCCATGCGCGTTTTGCCGACTTCTTTCCGACACGGGCCCGCCTGCGCGCCCACATCGTGGCGATGCGCAGCGGGAAGGAAGCATCCCATGCCGGTCACAATCCGCTCGGCGCGCTGATGATGCTGGCGCTGATGGCGGTGGTGCTCGGCCTGGGCGTGACCGGTTTCCTGCAGACGACCGACACCTTCTGGGGTGAGGAGTGGCTGCAGGATCTGCACGAGGTGCTGGGCTCCGCGTTGATCGCGCTGGCGGGCTTGCACGCGGCTGCGGCGATCATCATGGGTCGCATCGAGCGCACCAACCTGGTGGCCGCGATGGTCACCGGCGTCAAGCAGCGGCGCTGAACCCGTTCCGTTCACCACGGAACCGAACGACGACCGAAGGGCGAGACACCGTGCACCTGCTGCTGCTGGAAGACGATCCCACACTGGGTGAAGGACTGCGCGACTACCTGCGCAGCGAGGGGCATGTCGTGGACTGGTGCCTGCGCCTGAACGATGCCGCGGTGCTGCTCAGCGAGCCCTATGACGCGCTGCTGATCGACTGGCAATTGCCGGACGGCAGCGGGCTGGACTGGCTGCGGCGTCTGCGCCAGCGCGGTCTGACCACGCCGGCGCTGATGCTGACGGCGCGTGACCTGCTCAGCGACCGGGTGCGGGGACTGGACGCCGGGGCCGATGACTACCTGGTCAAGCCCTTCGAGCCCGAAGAACTGGCCGCGCGGCTGCGCGCGGTGTGCCGCCGCACGGCGGGAACGGGCGGCGAGCGGATCGAATTCGGTGCGGTGCAGGTCGATCTCACCGCCAAGGCTGTCTGGCACGCGCAGGTCCGTGTCGATCTGACGGCGCGGGAATGGGCGCTGCTGGAGGCGCTGGTGCTGCGCGCCGGGCGCATCGTGTCCCGCAGTGACCTGGACAGGCTGGTCATCGGCCAGGACGCCGAGGTGTCCAGCAATGTGCTGGAAGTCCACATCTCCAACCTGCGCCGCAAGCTCGGGCGCACGTTCATCGAGACGGTGCGCGGCCTGGGTTACCGCGTCATGCCGTGCGCGTGAGGCCACCCCTGTCGATCCGTCGGCGCATGCTGGCGTCGCTGCTGTGGGTGTCGGTGGTCTGGGGCGTGGTGGCGCCGCTGACCGTGGTGCTGACGATCCGCCACGAGATCAACGAACTGCTGGACGACACGCTGCGGGCCTCTGCGCAAGCGTTGTCGGGGGTGCTGAAGGGCACGCTGCCGCTGGGTTCGCTGCCCCATGTGCCGGGTGGCGCGACCATCAGCCCGGCGGGTGACTTCGTGCGCGGGCGATTCGCCTGGCAACTGGTCGGTCCGGGGGCGGATGTGGAGTTTCATTCACCGCACGCGCCCGAAACGGCACTGATGCCGCGTCCGAGCATCGGCTTTGCCAATTCAGCCCTGGGCTGGCGTGTGCTCGGCGTGGCGATCGGCCACCAGGGCCACGTGCTGTACGTGGCGCAGACGCTCGACGAGCGCACCGAGGCGCTGCGTGACGCTGCCCTGAACACGATGATGGCCTCGCTGTCGGTGTGGGCGGTGTGCCTGGTGGGGTTGCTGCGGCGCATGCGCTCCGAGCTGGCGCAGATCGACCGGCTGGTGGCGGATGTGCAGGCCCACGATCCGCTGGATGGCACGAAGACGCTGCCGCCGGTGACCCGGGAAGAGTTGCGCCCGATCCGCGACGCGATCGACGACCTGGGCAGCCGGCTGGCGGTGCGGGTGCGCAACGAGCGGGCGTTCACCGCCCATGCGGCACACGCGCTGCGCACGCCTCTGGCCGGCATGGACGCACAACTGGCGGTCGCGCTGCGCGAGTGCGCGCCTGCGCAGCAGCCTCGCCTGCAGCGCGTGCGCGAGGCGGCCCGGCGATTCGCGCGGGTGGTGAGCGCGCTGCTGACGCTGTTCCGCAGCGGGGCCGAACTGCACCGGCAGCCGGTCGATGTCGCGACCCTGCTGGCGCGCATGCCGGTGGCGAGGCTGGAGGTGCGGCTGGTCGACGCCCCGGGCGAGGGCCCGATGGTGGTGCCGGACGCCGATCCCGACCTGCTCGCGGCGGCGCTGGCGAACCTGCTCGACAACGCGGTGCGGCATGGCGCCCGGTCGGTCGAGGTGGGGGTGGATGCGCAGTCTGCGGGCGGGTGGTGCCTCCGGGTGACGGATGACGGGCCGGGCCTGACCCCCGACATGCTGCAGACCCTGCAGGCCACGCTCGATCAGGAGGACTACTCGGCGCTGTCCGGCCTGGGTCTGATTCTGGCGGACCTGATCGCCCGCGCGCACGGGGGGCGTCTGCACCTCGACCACGGCCCGTCGGGCAACGGGCTGCGGGTGGAGATGACGCTGGCCCGTGACCGGTCCGCGGCCCGCCTCACTCGGGGACGAACCAGTCCCCTTCCGGCTGCAGCCGTGCGTGACGAGGATCGGTGAACCGCATCAGCCAGGTGCCCTGCGAGCCGTGGCGCCGGCCCGGGCCCAGGGTGAAGCGGGGGTAGGCGGTGGCGGTGGCCGCCTCTTCGGCCCCTTCGAGCAGTTCGGCGAGGTAAGCCCGGCTGACGCGCGCGCCCATGCGGCGCAACGCGTTGGCGGTCACTTCGCAGGCCGAATAGGTGTGGCCTTGCAACCGGATCAACGCCGGGTCGCTGGCCAGTGCGCGCTGGTGCGACTGCAGCCACTGGCCGACGTTCTGCGCCACGCGGGGCAGGTGGCGCTCGATGGGTGCATAGGGCCAGGTCAGCTGGACGGCGGCCCGCCAGGATGGCGCCACGGCGCCCGCGTCCAGGTCGATCAGCTCACCCGATGCGAGCACGCGCGGTGCCCCCGGAGGGGGCTCGTGCCGTGTGGTCCACGCGGACAGGGCCATGCCCGGCAGCCACAGGGCCAGCGCATCGTGTTTCCCCAGGCCCGACAACCATGCCGCGGTGTCTGGTGCGTCCGGGGCATGGACCCACCACTCGGGGCGGCGGACCACCGGACGGGTTCCCAGGCGTTCGACGAGGCGGCGGGCTCCGATGGCCGCTCCTTCGTGGCGGGGTTCGACGACGAGGTGGATCTGTCGCCAGCCGCCGGGCGGGGCGTGCTCGACCAGCACCTCGGCCATCGTGGCCGCGTCCAGGCTGACACCACGTGAAAAATGGAAGGACCAGACCGAGGGCTGGCTGTCGTCGACCGAGGCGGTGTTGGGCAGCACGCAGGGCAGGGCGTCGCGTTCGCAGTGCTGCTGGATGGCTTGCCAGGCGCCACGCCCGGTCGGGCCGGTGATGCCCGAGACGAGGGCGAACACCGGCTGCTGGCGCTGCAGCGCCTCCAGCTCGGTCGGCCAGCGCGCCGGGTCGGCGCCGAGCTGCCAGCGGTGCAGGGTCCAGGCCGGCGGGGCGTGCGGGCTGTCCTGCGCTGGCGGGCTGCGCTCGGCCATGCACTGGACGAGCAGGTCCGTGGCCGCCTGCCGCACGGCCGGCGTGTTGTCGGCGGTCTCGATCGTGGCCAGGTGCAGGGTGCGGCCGTCGTGCCCCGGTGCTTCGCCGATG
Source organism: Sphaerotilus montanus (assembly GCF_013410775.1). Lineage (NCBI taxonomy): Bacteria > Pseudomonadati > Pseudomonadota > Betaproteobacteria > Burkholderiales > Sphaerotilaceae > Sphaerotilus > Sphaerotilus montanus. The sequence goes on from NZ_JACCFH010000001.1 coordinate 3,685,733, forward strand.
CGCAGCGTCGTGGTGTAGGCGGCCAGGTCGCGCACCTCGGCCTCGGTGAGCTGGTAGCGTGGCATCAGCGCATCCATCGACTGCCCGGTGGGGCCGATGCCCCGGTTCAGTGCACGCAGCAGCGTTTCGAGCGAGTAGGCCGGGCGGATCTGGGCTGCAGGAGCCTGTCGGGTCAGGTGGGAGAAGACGCGTGGCTGGCGTGGCTGGACCGGCCGACCGGGTGCAAAAAGGATGCTGCCGACGATCGGCGGCACGGCCGTGCTGCCCTCGGCGCCACCCATGCCGCTGGCCCGGTGGCACTGGATGCAGGCGGCCTCCTGGCCCTGCACCGCCACGCCGTTGCCGCGCTGTGCTTCCACGGGCGAACGATCGGCGCGCAGCCCTTCGCGAAAAAGCTGCGCGCCCCGGGTGACTGCGCTGTCGGCCTGTGCGGCGGGTTCCTCGGGGCGGGCCTGCCCGGCGGCGAGCCCGGTCAGCAGGAGCAGCCCCACCCGAAGGTACCGGGTCGCCCGGCGCGCCGTGGTCATGGGGCTGTCGCGAACGCCACACGCAGCAACTCGTCGGGCGTCGCGTAGCCATCCAGCCGCCGCCACTGCCCCGGCGCGCTGCCTTTCGGGCGAACAAAGGTCACGGGGGTGTGGCCCATCTTGTCGGGGCGGTAGACGTTGAAGGCGCGCTGCACGGCATCGATCGCGTCGGTGCTGCCCGTGTGGAAGCGCCACTGCGCACCCGCGCTGAACCGCGCCGCGTAGTCGCGCAGCCGTGCCGGGCTGTCGTGCTCGGGGTCGATCGAGACCGACACCATCTGCACCTGCTCGCGGCGTGTGCCCAGCCGATCCTGCAGCGCCGCAAAGATCTGCGACATCGGTGGACACACGGTCGTGCAGCTGGTGAAGATGAAGTTGAGCAGCACGGGCCGCTGCGCGTCCAGGCTGGTGGCGAACTCCACCGACGGCCCGCTGTGGCTGCGCAGGCGCACCGCGGGCAGGCGCACCGTCACGGGCAGGCTTGCCCCCGCGCTGCTGGCGGTGGTCACCGGCGGTGTCAGGCAGAGATCCTCCAGCGGGGTCTGCACGGGCGCCGAGGGTGGGCGTGGTTGCGCCTGGGCCGCCGACAGACCGGCTGCCAGCAGGCTCGGCACCACCCACCTGGCGGCGCGGGAAGCGATCCTCCCGCAGCGTCGCGCGGCCATGGCGCTCAGGCGACGACGAAGCGCCGCATCATCTCGTGGTCTTCGTGCGAGAGGATGTGGCAGTGCCAGACGTATTCGCCCGGCCGGTCGAAGCGCACCAGGATCCGCGTGATCTCGCCCGGGTAGGCCACGACCGTGTCCTTGCGACCGGCTTCGTTCGGCTCGGCGGGCCGGGCCGGGCCGAGCGTGGTCACGCCGGTCAGCCAGCCGCCCACGGTGCTGCCACCCGCGCCCATGGGCTTGGGCACGACGACGCCGTCGAAGGCCTGGCGGTTCAGCACCCGGAAGGCGGTCTGGTGCAGGTGGATCGGGTGCGCGTCCACGGTGGTGTTGTGGAACTCCCAGAGCTCGGTGCTGCCGAGGGCCATGCGCTCGGTGACCGGGTCCGAATAGAAGAAGGTGCCGTGGGCGGGGCTGGTCGGGTTGCCTGCGGCAGGATTCACCGTGCCCAGCAGGGTCTGCAGGCGGTTGTAGGGATCGACACCCTCGACCAGCAGCAGCTTGCGCACGGGAACGCCGGCCGTCACAAGGGCTGGCAGCGGGCCGAGCACGGGCCGCAACGATGCCGGCAGCGTGGTGTGGGGGCGCTGCGTGTCCAGGGCGAGGCTGACGGGGAAGGCCATGATCTGCCCCGCTGACGCGGGATCGACCGGGGCACCGAAGGGGAACGGCGTCGGCGCGGTGTTGACCAGCGTGATCCGCTGCCCGGCCAGTCCCCTGAAGCTCACGACCAGGTCCGCCCGTTCGCCCGGTGCCAGCACGAGGTGCGTCAGCGGCACCGGCGCGTTCATCAGGCCGAGTTCGGTGCCCACCTGGTGGAAGGCCAGGGTGTTGCCGTCTGCGCGCCGGAACTGCAGGTCGTAGAACCGCGAGTCCGAGCCGTTGAGCACCCGCAGCCGGTATGCGCGTGGTTCCACCGCGTGCTGCGGCCAGGGCACCCCGTTGACCAGGATGAAGTCGCCGAAGAATTCGGGCAGATGGGTGGTGCGGGGGGCGCTCGGATTGAGCGGGTCGGTCGAGGGGTAGAACAGCCGGCCGGTGCTGTCGAACATCCGGTCCTGGATCACGAGCGGCACTTCGTAGGGGCTGGCAGGCAGCCGGTTGCGCTGCAGCAGCCAATCCTCGTTGGCATCGCGGATGAAGTAGTGCCCGGCCAGCCCCATGAACACGTTCAGCCGCGTCACGCCCAGGGCGTGGTCGTGGTACCAGAGGTGCCCGGCTTCCTGCTGGTGCTGGTAGGTGTAGGGGGTGCTCCAGAGGCGCCCGGCGTAGTCGGGTTGTCCGTCCAGGTTGCGGTCCGCGGTGGTCCATGCATCCGGCAGGCCATCGGTGATGGTCGGCTGGTCACCGCCATGGCGGTGGGCCACCAGTGGCACGGGCGCCAGACCTCCGAGGTTGCCCGGATTGGCCCACATCAGCGTGGTGTCCAGTGGCAGCCGGTAGCCGAGTTGGCGAGGGCCGGCGCCCAGTTGGTTCACGTAGCTGACGGTGATCTTGCTGCCGGACCGGACCGAGAAGCTGCGACCCGGTGACGTGGGCGACTGCGTCGGGGTGCCGTAGCCCCAGAGCACGGTGGAGAGCTTGTTGCCAGCGGGCGATACCAGTCCGATCTGGCTCACGAATTCCCGCAGCAGCAAGGTGTAGCTGCTTCCACCGGGCGTCGTCGCCGCGAACGCATTGAGCGGAGCGTTCGGGTTGGGCAGTGGCTGGACGAACTTGGGGTGGCTGCCGCCTTGCAGGAGCTGGGTCCCTGTGGTGACTTGACCCGCTGCGGTTTGCGCGTTGGCGGTGCTCAGAGAGGTCGTGGCGCCCAGACTGGCCACCGCGCCACGCTTCAAGATGCTGCGTCGACTGATCATGCTGTCCCTCAGAAAAAGCTGAAGACAGTGTGAAGTTTGTGAACTAATCCCTCAATACGTGAAGATATTTTTAGCCATTGACACAACAGGGTATTAATTCTCGGTTCAGTCGAACTATTTCGAACGCTTTTCAAGAATGAAATTGGCCCCGGCGTACTGCCCCAGGGTCTCGGTGAGCACCGGCATCACCTCCTGCAGCATCGAATGCAGCACGAACGGTGGATTGATCACCAGCATCCCGCTGCCGAGCATGCCGAAGCCGCTCTGGTCCGGCTCGGCCACCGACATGCGCACATGCACCCAGCCGCGCTTGGCCTGCGCGTCTGCCGCGGCCTTGAGCCGGTCGGTCATCTCCTTGGGTTCGAGTCGCTGCAACTGCGGATACCACACCAGGATCACGGCGTCGGCGAAGCGCTCCAGCCCGTCCCGCACGGCGGCGACCACCTTGGTGTAGTCGGTCTTGATCTCGTAGCTCGGGTCGATCAGCACCACGCCGCGGCGCGACGGGGGCGGCAGTTCGGCCTTCAGCCCCGCGAAGCCGTCGGAGTTCATCACCGCGGTTTCGCGGCGGGTTTCCAGCGCGGTCTGCAGCAGCGGGAAGTCGGTCGAGTGCAGCTCGTACAGGCGCATCCGGTCGTCGGCGCGCAGCAGCATCTGGGCGAGCGCGGGCGAGCCGGGGTAGCGCGTCAGGCGGTCGGGCTGCGGGTTGAAGCGGCGCACCAGCGCGAGGTAGTCGTTCAGCGCGGCGGGCAGGTCCTTGCGGCCGAACAGGCGGCCCACGCCGTCGTCGTACTCGGCGTGCTTGCGGGCGTGGTTGCTGTCGAGGCCGTAGCCACCGGCGCCCGCGTGGGTGTCGACGAGGGTGAAGGGCTTGTCCTTTTCCGCCATGTAGCGGAGCACCTGCGTGAAGACGAGGTGCTTGAGGACATCGGCATGGTTGCCGGCATGGAAGGCGTGTCGGTAGGCGAGCATGGCGGGATTGTCGCTGCTTCCCGCCGTGATGGACATCAAGGCTTGTGCATGGCCGGATGGGGGAGGAGGTTCCTAGAATGGGCGACTGTCTCTATCAATACAAGGATTTGCCATGTCCGCCGCGCTCGACCAGTACCGCCAGAAACTCCGCACCCCCCAGGACGCGACCGCCTTGGTGCGCGATGGCGACACCGTGCTGGTCGCCTCCGCGGTGGGCGAGCCGCCGGCCCTGCTGCAGGCGCTGGCCGCCCGGCGCGCCGAACTGAACGACGTGACGCTCAGCCAGTTGCTGCCGCTGTCGCCGCAGGCCTACATGGACGTGGACAGCGCGCCGCACATCCGCCACCGCTCGCTGTTCCTGAGTGCAGCGGTGCGCGCCGGCTTCAAGGCGGGCTGGGCCGATCTGGTGCCGTGCCATTTCTCGGAGATCCCGCGGCTGGTGCGGCGCGGCGAGCAGCGCTGCGAGGTGGTGATGACGATGGCCTCGCCGATGGACGCGCACGGCTACTTCTCCATCAGCCTCAGCCCCGACTTCACGATGGCGGCGATCGAGCGCACGCGCGACCTCGTGCTGGAGGTGAACCCGAACGTGCCCTACGCCTTCGGCAACTGCCACGTCCACATCTCGCAGGTCAGCGCGCTGATCGAGTCGGAGGCGCCGCTGCGGGAGGTCGGCCTCCCGCAGATCAACGAGATCCAGCGCACCATCGGGCTGCATGTCGCCGAACTGGTGAAGGACGGCGACACGCTGCAGCTCGGCTACGGCAGCATCCCGGACGCGGTGGTGATGCAGCTGGGCGGCAAGAAGGATCTGGGCATCCACACGGAGATGATCGGGGACGGGCTGATCTCGCTGCTGGAGAGCGGGGCGGTGACGGGGCGGCGCAAGAACTTCCTGCCCGGCAAGATCGTCGCCACCTTCGGCATGGGCACGAAGCGGCTCTACCAGGCGATGGACCGCAACCCGACGCTGGAGATGCACCCGGTCGACTTCACCAACGACCCCGCGATCGCCGGCCAGAACGACAACCTCGTGGCGATCAACGCGACGCTGCAGGTGGACCTGTTCGGCCAGTGCGGCTCGGAAAGTCTGGGGCCGAATCCGTACTCGGGCACCGGCGGGCAGACCGATTTCATCCGCGCGGCGAACCGCTCGAACGGCGGGCGCGGGATCATCGTGCTGCCGTCCACCGCCAAGGGCGACACCATCTCGCGCATCGTGCCGACGCTGACGCCGGGCACGCTCGTCTCGACCAGCAAGAACGACGTGAACTACGTGGTCAGCGAGTACGGGGTGGCGCAGTTGCGGGGGAAGAGCCTGCGGGCGCGGGCGCGGGAGTTGATCGCGATCGCGCATCCGGCGTTTCGTGACGAATTGCGTGCTGCGGCCAGAAGCCTGAGCCTGTAGCGATCAGCGTGGATCCCCAGGAATTGCGTGCCATTTCGGGACATTGCGCGACAAGAAAACTTTGCAGAATCGAAGGGTAGTCGCCACTTCCGGCCGCGCGTTGGCTCGGCTCGACCTCCCATGGACTTGCTTCATCGATATTCGGTTCAGACGCGTCAGTGGCTGCTGGTCGGCCTCAGCGCCCTGACCGTCTGCACCAGCGTGGCGGTCGGTCTCACCGTGGCGGACCGGCTGGCCAGGGACAGCGAGATGGCTTTCGTGGCCAAGGATGTGGTGGCCGACATCCTGCCGCCGCCGATGTACCTGATCGAGGCGCGCCTGGTGCTGTCGCAGGCGCTGGAAGGCAGTCTGGCGCCGACCCAGGCGGTGCAGGAGATCGAGCGGCTGGAGAAGGAGTACCTGGCGCGCGTGGACTACTGGACAGCGCATCCCCCCTTCGGGCTGGAGCATGATCTGCTGGGCGCGCAGCACGAGACGGGCAAGGCGTTTCTCGCGGCAACCCTGGCGGACCTGCGGGCCCTGGCGGCGGGCCGGGTACAGGACGCCCGTGTACAGCTCAGCGATTTGCATCACATCTACCAGGCGCACCGGGCGGCGGTCGATGTGACCGTGGCGTCTGGCAATGCGCTGGCAGCGCAGTCCATGTCGGCGTTCGCGCGCACCCACGAACTGGTGCCCCTGGTGCTGGGTGGTCTGCTCGCGCTGGGACTGGCGAGCGTGAGCGCGTTCGGCTGGATCATCTCTCGGGCAATCGTCGCGCCACTGTCCAGCGCGGTGGAGTTGGCTGAGGCGGTGGCCGGAGGTGACCTGTCGGTGCAGGTCGAGGTGCATGGCCAGGACGAGCCGGCCCGGCTGCTGCAGGCACTCAACCGCATGAGTACGCGCCTGGGCACGATGGTCGATGGCGTGCGCCGCAGCTGTCAGCACATCGACCAGGCCAGCGCCGAGATCACGGCCGGCAATGTCCATCTCAAATCCCGTGCCGATGCCCATGAAGGCGAGATGCGCATGGCCGAGGCCAGCCTGAAATCAGTCAGTGCCATCGTTGACCAGAATGCGCAGGCCGCTCGCTCAGCCGAGACGCTGCTGCAGTCGGTGTCCGCGGTGGCTGGCGAAGGCATGGCTTCCATGGACCGGATGGTCGAGACGATGCACGCGATTTCCACCTCGTCGCACCGGGTGGCCGACATCGTGGAGGTGATCGAGTCGATCGCGTTCCAGACCAACCTGCTGGCGCTGAACGCGGCGGTCGAGGCTGCCCGTGCCGGCGACAAGGGGCGCGGGTTCGCCGTGGTGGCGACCGAGGTGCGCCAGCTCGCCCACCGCTCGTCGCACGCGGCCCGCGAGATCCGCACGCTGGCCCGCACCAGCACCGAGCAGGTCAGCAGCGGCCACCACCTTGCCCGCGACGCCAGCAGCGCCATCCACCGCATGGTCGACCGGGTGGACCAGATGAACGCCCTGGTGCGTGGCACCTCGGCATCGGCCCAGGCCCAGAGCGCCAGCATCGGCCAGCTTGGCGCGCTGGTCGATTCGCTCGCGCGCGACGCCAGCTCGAACGCCTCGCTCGTGGCCCAGGGCACCGCCCTGGCATCCGAACTCGAAAGCAACGCCCAGGTGCTGGCCGAGTCGGTGCGTCAATTCCGGGTGAACGCAGCGCCGGTGGTCTGAAAACGGCCGCTTTTTCTTGGTATTGGTGCCGCAGGCCGCTCTACAGAATCAACAGCAAAGCCATACCGTTCACCCGCCTGTCGGTCCCCTTTGTCCTGACGCCAGAATTGACCAAACATGCCAGTATCCGCCGCCCTCCACGCCGCGCTCGATCGCTCCCACATCGTGGTCGAGTTCGATCTGAACGAGCATCTGATCGAGGTCAACAGCAACTTTCTGACGCTGATGGGCACCACCCGGGAGGGTGCCCTGGGGCAACCGCACGAACATTTTCTGCCCCAGTCTGCAGAGGCGACCCAGATTCGGCAACACCTGTGGCAACAGTTGCGTCTGGGCGAGACCGTGTGGGGCGAGTTCATCTACCAGAACGCCCAGGGTCGCCGGGTCTGGCTGAGTTCCATCTACACGCCATTTCTGGACAAGGCGGACCAGACCGGCAAGGTGATCCACATCGCCCGCGACATCACCGAGGCCAAGACCGCCTCGCTGGAGGCGCAGAGCAAGCTGGCTGCGATCGCTCGCTCGCAGTGCATCATCGAGTTCGACCTGTCTGGCCAGGTGCTGACGGCCAATGACAACTTCCTGAAGCTGACCGGTTACACGCTGGACGAGATCCAGGGCCAGCACCACCGCCTGTTCATCGATCGGGACGAGGCCAAGAGCGGGTCCTATCGCCAGTTCTGGCAGAAGCTTGGCCGGGGCGAGTTTGATGCGGGCGAGTATCTGCGCTTCGGCAAGGGCGGTCGGCGGGTCTGGCTGAATGCCACCTACAACCCCATCCTGGACCTGGAGGGGCAGCCGTACAAAGTGGTCAAGTTCTGCACCGACATCACCACGGTCAAGCTGGCCCAGATGGAAGCCGAGGCGCGCATGCTCGCGTTGTCCAGCAGCAATTGCCTGATGGAGATGGACCGCAGCGGCGTGATCCTGGGCTTCAACGGGCGCATGCAGCAGGCGATTGGCTACAGTGCGGCCGAGCTGGCGGGCAAGGAGGAAGCGCAGCTGATGTTCGACGAGGATCGCAACGATGCACGCTACCTGGAGCTCTGGAAGAAATTGCAGGAGGGTCTTTCGCACCAGGGCGAGTTCCGGCGCAAGAGCGCCAGCGGCAAGGAAATCTGGTTCTCGGCGACCTGCAGCCCGCTGATCGGGTTGGACGGCTTGCTCGTCAAGGTGGTCATGGTTGCCCAGAACATCACCGACGACAAGCTCAACCGTCTGGACACCGAAGGCAAGCTCAATGCGATCCACCGCGCGCAGGCGGTTGTCGAGCTGGACATGGGCGGCCGGGTGCTCACGGCCAACAGCAACTTCCTTGACCTGCTGAACTACCGGCTGGAGGACGTGCTCGGTCGCCACCACCGGATGTTCGTCGATCCGACCTATGCGGCGTCTCCCGACTACCTGGGGTTCTGGGAGCGCCTGTCGCGGGGCGAATTCGAGGCCGGTGAATACAAGCGCATCGGGCGTGATGGCAAGGAGGTCTGGATCCAGGCCACCTACAACCCGATCTTCGACCCGCTGGGCAGGCCGGTGAAGGTGGTGAAATTTGCCAGCGACGTGACGGCCAGCAAGCTCAAGAGTGCAGAGTTCGTGGCCAAGGTGGCGGCCATTGACCTGGGACAGGCGGTCATCGAGTTCGACCTGAACGGTCATGTGCTGACTGCCAACCGCAACTTCCTGTCTGCGATGGGCTACACGCTGCGCGAGATTCAGGGTCACCACCACAGCATTTTCTGTTCTGCCCAGTACGTGCAGAGCGTCGAATACCGTGACTTCTGGCTGCGTCTGAGCGAGGGGCACTGCATCAGCGGCCGCTTCCAGCGCGTGGGCAAGTTCAACCGGGACGTGTGGATCCAGGCCTCCTACAACCCGATCCGCGACCTGAACGGCAATGTCACCAAGGTGGTGAAGTACGCCTACGACGTCACCAACGAAGTGCAGATGGAGCAGCGCATCGACGCCAAGTCGCAGGAGATGGCCGAGAGCGTGCGTGGCCTGGTGCTGAGCATCGGAGAAATTGCACGCAACTCTGGCGTGGCCGCCGACATGGCCGGTGAGGCCACCAGTGCGGCGCGCTCGGGCTTCGAGGCGCTGCAGAAATCGATCAAGTCGATCGGCGCGATCCAGACCAGCTCGACCCGCGTCTCCGAGATCGTGCGGGTGATCGGCGAGATCGCCAACCAGACCAACCTGCTGGCCTTCAATGCGGCCATTGAGGCAGCCCGCGCCGGCCAGCACGGTGTGGGCTTCTCCGTGGTGGCCGGTGAGGTACGCAAGCTGGCCGAACGCAGTTCGGCGGCCGCTCACGAGATTGCCAAGCTCATCGACGATTCGGTGCTGCAGGTCGGGCAGGGTGCCGAGGTCAGCCGGGAGGCGGCCCGCAGTTTCGAGGGTGTCCTCAGCAGTGTCAACCGCACCGGCAGCAGCGTGGCCGAGATCGCCCGTGCCACCGAGTCGCAGCGCCAGAGAGCCCATGAGGTGTCCTGCCTCATCACCGCACTGAGCGCCGAGTCGCGTGTCTGAGACCATGGGCGGCCTGGTTCCTTCACCACAGGCGATCGACAGGGGCTACGGCGGTTTCACCTTGGGCGGGATCAGTCTGGCCTTGCCGATGGCGGCCTTGCGCGAGGTGGTGCCCTGCACCGCGCTGATCCAGTTACCCACCGCAGCTCCTTGCGTGATCGGTGGCATCGATCTGCGGGGTGTGCTCGTGCCAGTGATCGATCTGCGGATCGTGCTTGGCCGGGATGCGCCCGATTGCGCCCGACCCTGCGTGGTGCTGATGGTGCACGGCGGCAGCATCCTGGGGCTGCTGTGCGATGGTGTGACAGGCGTGTTCTTCAGCCAGGAAGGGCACTTGAGCCGAGCCACCTCGACCTCCACCAATGCCATTGCATCGTTGCTGGCCGGCAGCATCCGGCGCGAGGACGACGGTACCTTGGTGAATGTGCTCTCGCCTCAGGCGTTGGTGCAACTGCCGCTGGTGCCGCTGGTGGTCGACCCTGAGCCTGGCCGACAGCTGACGCTGACCGATGCCTCGGCGGTGGTGATCAACGACCAGTCCGTGCCGGTGATGCTGTTCCGCTGCGGGCAGGTGCCACTGGCGATTGACGCCATGTCGGTGCATGCCACGCTGTCGCAGCCCCGTGTGCAGCCATCCGTGCTGGCCCGCGGGCATTGCCGTGGCGTGCTCGACTACGCCGGGCAGCAGATCCCGGTGGTCGATGTACTCGGGCTGTGTGGCCTCGGCGAGGGCTCTGCCGTTGACACCGGGGACCACCATGCATTCGTGGTGCGCTTGGATACCGGCTTGCTGGCATTCCTGGTGGACAAGGTGCTGGATGTTGCGCGCACCCTGCCAGGCGATGTCATGCGGGTGCCGGCCTTTGCGCTGCCGCATCCGCGGCTGTTTGCGGGCGGGCTGTCGCTGTCCGGGCTGCCGGAGGATGTGGTGCAGCAGTTTCCGACGGCCATCAGCCAGTTCCTGCTGCTCGATGGCGCTGCATTGAAGACCGACCCCCAGTTGTTGGAACTGGCCCGGATGGGCCTGGGCGAAGAACGGTACGGGGCCCGTGTGCAGATCGGAGCCTCCTCGGAGATGGACATGGTGCAGGGGGCCGGGCAGCGCTCGATGGTCACCTACCAGCTCGGCGTCGAAACCGCTTCTCCGATCGAGCAGATCATGGAGATCCTGCCCTACACCTGCGATGTGTCGATTTTCGAGGTTCGGGGTGCGTTGCTCGGGCTGGTGGCACACCGTGGGCGGTCGATTCCGGTGCTGTGCCTGTGCCGGCTGGTCGGACTGCCTTCCCCGGCGGTGTCACCGGCTGTCAGCGTTCTGGTGGTCGAAGTCGATGGCGTGCTGACCGGGTTCGCCGTGCCGACCCTGCGCAGCATCGAGTCCGCCGACTGGGAGCCTGCACTGCCCCGCATGGGTGTGGGTGGGCCTGATGAACTCGCCTGTGCCTTGCAGTCTCGCCAGCTGGCACAGGTCCGTGGGGGAGGGCCCCCGCGCATGCTGAAGGTACTGGACCTGCAACGCGTGGCCCGTGCGCTGCACCAGTTGCATGTGCCCGTGCCATAGGCTGCGCGGATGCATGGTCCCGTGGCGGAGTCGATCACCGAGTCTGCGTCCGAACTGGCCTCAGCCGCCCTGCATCAGTGCCATCAGTTCCTCGGCACGCAACACCCCCGCGACTTCACTCCCCTCCAGCACACTGTCCGCCAGCTCCCGCTTGTCTTGGTGCAACGCCACGATCTTCTCCTCCAGCGTCCCTGCCCGCACCAGCCGGTAGACCGTCACCGGCCGCTGCTGCCCGATGCGGTGGGCGCGTCCTGAGGCCTGGTCCTCGGCGGCCGGGTTCCACCACGGATCGGCGATCACCACATAGTCCGCCACCGTCAGGTTCAGCCCGAACCCACCCGCCTTCAGGCTGATCAGGAAAAAGTCCCCATCCCCGCCCTGGAACGCCGCCACCCGCTTCGTCCGCTCCAGCGCCGGCGTGGACCCGTCGAGGTACTGATACCGCAACCCCGCCGCATCCAGCGGCTCCTTCAGCAGCGCCAGGAAGTCGACGAACTGGCTGAACACCAGCGCCTTGTGGCCGTTGGCGGCGAGTTCGGCCGCCAGCTCCCCGAACGCCTTCACCTTCGCCCCGACCAGCTGGATTTCCGGCGTCACCAGCCGCGGATCACACGCCGCCCGCCGCAGCTTCGTGAGCTGCGCGAGGATGTTCAGGTGCGACTGGCCAGGCTTGTCGTCCTCCATCGCCTTCTCGGCGTCGCGCAACGCCTGCCGGCGCAGCGCCTCGTAATGCGCGTGCTCGGTCGCGTCGGCGTCCACCAGCATCGTCAGCTCGGTGCGCGGCGGCAGGTCGTCGAGCACCTGTGCCTTGGTGCGGCGCAGGATGAACGGCGCAATCAGTTTCCTCAGCGTCCGCTGCGCCCCCCGATGCCGGTCGCGCTCGATCGGCACCGCGAAGCGCAGGTTGAACGCCGCCATCGTCCCGAGCAGCCCCGGATTGCACACCCGCATGATCGACCACAGCTCCGACAGCCGGTTCTCGATCGGCGTGCCCGACAGCGCCAGCCGGAAATCCGCGCCCAGCTCATGCACGGCCTGGCTGCGCTTGGCGGTGGCGTTCTTGATCGCCTGCGCTTCGTCGAGCACCAGCGTGTGCCACTGCCGCGCCGCGAAGGCCGCGCCGTTGAGCTGCTGCAGCTGGTAGGACACGAGCACCACGTCGCCCGCCCCCAGCTCGGCCAGCAGCGCATCCCGGTCCCCCTGCGCATCGCCTTCCGCATACGGCAGCAGCCGCAGCGACGGCGCGAACCTGCGCGCCTCCGCCTGCCAGTTGCCGATCAGCGAGGTCGGCGCGATCACCAGCGCCGGCCCGCCCGCCGCCCGCGCCAGCAGCACAGCCAGTGCCTGCAGCGTCTTGCCCAGCCCCATGTCGTCGGCCAGCACCGCGCCCAGCCCCGTCTCGGCCAGCCGCATCGCCCACTGGTAGCCTTCCTCCTGGTACGGCCGCAGCGTCGCCTGCAAGGTGCGCGGCAACACCGGCTCGAACTGCTGCGCCTCCACCAGCCGGTCGATCTGCGTGCGGAACGCCTGGTCGCTGTCCAGATCCGCGCCCTTCAGCGTCGTGTCCAGCCACGCGGCGGCCACGGGCGTCACGCGGGCGGCATCGGTGCGGTGGATCTCGGCGACGCTGGCGAGTTCGTCCAGCCGGCTGCGCAGCTCCTCCGTCAGCGCCAGATAACGCCCTTCGCCCATCGGGATGAAGCGGCTCTTCTCGCTGGCGCTCCAGTCCAGCAGCCGGCCCAGGCTGACGACAAGCTGCTCGTTGAGCGTCACGCCGCCTTGCAGGGCCAGCCATTCCGAGCCGGACTTGACGTTCACCTTCAATGCCCCGAGGCCGGCGGTGTCGACCCGGATCGCCTTGCCCTTGGGCCAGTCCAGCGCCATCACGGCATTCAGCGTGTGCAGCCGCTCCAGCAGCGCCAGCGCCTGGTCCGGCTGCTCGACCAGCCATGCCGCGGGCGCGTCGGCCAGTGGCGGCGTGAGCATCGGGCAGGCGTCCACCGTCGTCTCCAGATGCGAGCGCTCGGCCGCGAGGTCGCGCTGCACGCCCAGCGTCTCGTCGCCGACCTTGGCGATCAGGCGGGCGCGGCCGCTGCCGGGGTTGACGCGCGGCCCGTCGGTGCCAAAGGGCATCACCACCAGCCGCAGCGCCACGCCGTCGCCCTCGGGCGTGAGTTCGGCGCGCAGGCGGGATTCGGCTGGCACGTCGCGGGCGGCGGCGGTCGTGTCGCTCTGGACCTGGAAATGCGCGCCCAGGCTGCGCAGCACCTCGTCGAGCTGGCTGGCCGCCGCCTTCGGCACCTCCAGCCCAGCGCCGATCAGCTGCGCCGCGCGGGTCTGCGCGGCGTTCAGGCGGACCAGCCGCGCGTGCTGCGGCCCGTCGCGCAGGATCGTCAGCACACGCAGCGCGTCGGCTTCCTTCTGGTCGGCCGCGCTGGTGATCCAGAGCTGCGGCTCCTGGCGTTCGGCGGCCGGATCGGTCCAGCGCGGCGGCGGTTGCAGCGCCACCCGCAGCCGGTCGCCGAGGTCGGTGACATCCAGCGTGGGTGGCACCTCTGCCAGCGCCACATGCACGTCGGGCGTGTCGTCGAACTCGACGTGCGGATGCCCGACCAGTGCCACCGCTGCCGCGGCCAGATCGAAGCGCAGGCTGCGGTCGCGCGGGTTGACACGCAGCGTGCGGGCGACCACGGCGTCGTGCACCGGCAGCGTCTCGGCCTTGGAGAGCTTGAGCAGCGAAGCCGCCTTGGGCTTGCCCCAGCCGCGCAGGCCGCGTTTCTGCTCCATCGGCGTGATGTCGCCGACCGCGCCGAAGTCGTTGATGGTGATCACCCAGACCAGCCGGGTCTCGGCCGCGGTGACCGTGGTGCCCGGACTCTCCGCCGTTCCGCCACCCGCGATGGCGGCCAGGGCCGACAGGGCGCTGCGCCAGCGCTCGCCTTCCTGCGGGGTGTCCACGAAGAAGGACGCCGGCGCGTGTTGGCCCCGGAGCACGGCCAGCGCGGCGTCGAGCTGTGCGCGCAGGTCGTGCAGGCCGCCGGCTGTCAGGCGCTCGCCCAGCAGGCGTGCGGCGTCCAGCTGGGCGGCGTTGAGCGGCTCGGCGCCCGGCCGGTCTTTCAGCCAGGCACGCACCATCCAGCGGCCCAGGTCGAGCTGGTCGAGGTGGAATTCGTTGGTCCGGGGCAGGAAGGTCTGCAGGTCGCGCCGCGCATCGCCCAGCTTCATCTGGATCGCCAGTGCGAACACGCCCCAGGGGGTCTCCAGCACGGGCTGGCGCTTGCCGCCTTCGGCCAGGCAGAACTTGAGTGCCTTCTGCAGGGACGCCGGCCGGGCATCGGCCAGCAGTGCGAGGACGTAGCTGAAGCCGACCGGCGGCGACACGAGGGCCTTGCGCTTGCCGGACAGCGTGCGCATCACCTCCTGCACGGCGTCCACGCCGGCGATGCAGCCCGCCCAGTCCCCGCTGCGGAAGCGGTGCACGGCCTCGTACGACGCGGCCACTGCGCGCCAGACCGGCAGACCCGCGTCCAGGTCGGCGTCGCCGGGCTGGAGCATGGTTTCCAGTGCGGGCGCCACCTCGTCGAAGCGCCCGGCCAGCATCAGGTGCTCGGCTTGCACGATGGGCAGCGTGGTCAGGCGCACGACGGCGGCGAGGGCCGGATCGGCGAGTGCCCGCCGGCGCAGGTCCTCGGTCATCGCCAGCAGCGGCAGATGGCCCGGATTCACCCAGTGCAGGTTGAGCAGGATGAGGTTCTCGCGCAGGGTCTCGGCCTGCAGCTGCGGGTGCATCCGGGCGAAGAGGACTTCGTCGAGCACGTCGTGCAGCGCACGCTCCAGCACGGCGTCCCATTCCATGCCCCAGCGGCAGCCCAGGCGGAGCGGCTCCAGCGCTGGCGCGTCCTGCCCGCTGAACACCGCCAGCCGCGTGACGGCGCAGGCGAGTTCCATGGTGTCGAAATGCCAGTAGGCCGTGCCGAAGCGGGCGGCGGAGCGGCTGCTGTCCGCGTTCAGCAGGGCGTCGCGCAGGGTGTTCGCGGGGGCGCGCTGCAGCAGCGCGAGGTAGGTGGCGCTGTGGTGCCGGGGGTGCACGCGCCAGCCGCCCTGGCGCTGCGGATGTTCGACGACTTGCCCGGCGGCGGCGAGTGCCTCCAGCGTCGTGCGCACCTGCTCGCCGGTGTAGCGTTTGCCGTCCCGGTTGCGCCAGCCCAGCTCGGCCAGCAAGGTGGTGATCCAGCTGCGCACGCGGTAGGTGGCGCCGAGCGCCAGGGCATGTAGGACATCGCGCTGTTCTTGTGCAGCGCCATCAAGCTGGGGGGGGGTAGGGGTCGCACGCATGGCGCCGCATTCTGCCTCGTCCGAGGGGGTGCACCCGGTTTGCGGGATACCTTTTGCGCCCGCGACAGGTTTGTCAGGGCGATGCAGGGCTTCGAATAATGAAACGGACTGGTTTCAAGGCACGAGTTACCACTCGAATATGGGGGTGGCGATGCATATTGTTTGTCCAAGGCCTGTTCGATGGGCTCACCAATTTGCGGGGGTCGACCGCGGTAATGGATTGCCGCCCCCTGTTTCCGTGATGAATTGGAGTTCGTTTTTTCAGATTGGATATAACAATGGAATCCATGCGGGCAAGCCTGGACAGACAGGCAAGGGGAACAAGAATGGCAGATGAATCCGAATTCCAGGTGGCGATCCTGTTGCCGGTGCAAGGCACCGACGAGGCACTCGACCGAACCGTGGCCAGCGTGCTGGCGCAGACCGAAAGGCGCTGGACACTGTGGCTGATCGAGTCGGAGGACGCGCGCGGCCGCGCCGCGCGCTGGCTCGGGACGGACCCGCGCGTTCGGCGCCTCCCGCATGCGGGCGGTGGGCGGGCGGCTGCGCTGGGCGCAGCGCTGGCCCGGTGTCCGGGCGATTACCTGGTGTTCCTTGATGCGGAGCACAGCTGGGAGCCTGGTTTTCTGGCGTTGACGACGGCCTTCCTGCGTGCGAATCCGCTGGAAGACCTGGTCTGCATGGAAGCGGTCACGCCGTCGGGCCGGCCTGCCGTGGTCCGCCGCGCGATCTTCCGCGAGCGGGGCGCGCTGTGCGCGGCGCTGGATCTGCCGGCGGGCACCACGCCCGACGGCGCGCTGGATGGCGCCGTCTGGTACCGCGGCGAGCTGGCGCAGCATCTGCGCTGGGGCGAATACAGCCGGATGGCCGTGACGCTCATGACGTCGGATGCCGCCCTGCGGCTGGCGCCGGCACTGGGCCGCGAGAGTGCCGCGCTGGAGTACCGCCTGCAGGCCCGGCTGGCCAGGACTTCCGCGGTGAACCTGCTGGCGTTGAGGGGGGCGGTCCAGCAGCCGGTGGCCTGGTCGGCCGCGCAGGAGCTGCAGCAGGAGCGGGCCGCGCTGGAGGTGTTCGACGAGATCCACGGCCACCAGCGGGAAGTCGATCCGGAAGTCGCCCGCCTGCGCCGCGAACGTCTCGCGCGGCTCCAGCGATCGCCGGCCCTGCGGCTGCTCGGGCATGGCCTCGGTCTGGCCCGCCACGCCGCGCGCGCGGTGGTGTGCTCCGCCGGCCTGTCTGGTGCCCACCGTTCGCGTGGCGCCACCCCCCTGGGCCTGGGCGGGCCGCAGGTGCATCACCCGCGCTGACCCCGATCGCAGCGCCGCACGTTGACTGCACCACCCATTCAGGCGCCCGAAAACAAGG
The DNA here is from genome assembly GCF_013410775.1 of Sphaerotilus montanus. NCBI lineage: Bacteria > Pseudomonadati > Pseudomonadota > Betaproteobacteria > Burkholderiales > Sphaerotilaceae > Sphaerotilus > Sphaerotilus montanus. The sequence continues at coordinate 3,702,622 of NZ_JACCFH010000001.1, forward strand.
GGGTGAACTGGGTGCAATTCTATTTGCATGCCGAATGCGTGATGGATTTTGTTTTGATTTCCCCGTTCCCGGAAATAATTGAAATCAGCTGTTCCATTCCTGTGTGGATGGTTCCCGAAAGCAATATTACTCACCTGGATTCATGAAGTGACAAAGTACGCAGTGGCTCCGATCTGTCTTTTCGTGCACGCACGGGAGGCCTTGACGCGGCAAACCGTGGCCTCGCTGCTGACCAACCGGCTGGCGGCCGTGAGCGAGTTGCATGTGTTTTGCGACGGGCCGCGCCCGGGCCAGGAAAGCCGCGTGCGCGAGGTGCGCCAGTACGTGCGCTCGATCACCGGATTTGCCCGGGTCGTGCTGCACGAGCAGGCGGTCAATCTGGGGCTGTCGCGGTCTGTCATCGGCGGCGTGTCCGAGATGCTGAAGACGCACGAGCGCGTGATCGTGCTGGAAGATGATCTGGACCTCTCGGCCGGCTTCCTGGACTTCATGAACCAGTCGCTGCAGGCCTACGAGGCCGATCCGCGGGTGATGAGCGTGTCGGGCTACGCATTCCCGATCCGGCATGCCCGCGAACAGGCGCAGGACGCCGTGTTCGGCCTGCGTGCATCGTCCTGGGGCTGGGCCACCTGGCGGGACCGCTGGCAGGCCATCGACTGGGAGGTGTCCGACTACGCCCGCTTCCGCTGGAACCCGGTCCGCCGGTTCCAGTTCAACCGCGGCGGCAGCGACCTGTCCCGGATGCTGGACCGCCAGATGGCCGGCCAGATCGATTCCTGGGCCATCCGGTTCTGCTATCACCAGTTCCGCCACGGACTGGTCGATGTCTTCCCGGTTCGCTCGCTGGTCGAGAACATCGGTTTCGGCGAAGGTGCCGCGCACTGCAGGCAGGATGTACGCGGCTGGACTTCCGAGAGGATGGAGACCGCGCCGACCCGGTTCCGTTTGCCGGTGGACGTCAGCACGGATCCCGACGTGCTGCGGCAGTTCCGCAGCTTCAACAGCCTGACCGCCCGGGCCGTCCGGGTGGCGAAGCGCCAGTGGTTGTCGCTGGCGGAGCGGTTCGGTCTGCCCCGATCAGCGCCTGTCGCGTCGCCACCCAAGGGCCCGAGCCTGCTGGGTCCCCTGTCGCCGCGGTAAGTGGCGCGCGGCCCGCAGCGCACTGCGCCAGAGCGGGCGCTGCGGGTCCTGTCCGTGTGCCGCATCGGCATAGCGCCACTGGCTGAGCAGTTCCAGCGGGCGCCGAAGTTCGGTCAGATCGGCCGTGGTCAGGGTGGCCAGATGCGCCAGCAGGCCGGCCGGTGCCAGGTGGTCCGGGACCGCGTAGCCGCGGCGCCGCAGGGCCTGCCGCAGGCGTTCATGGCCCCGCAGCCATGGATCCTGCTGCAGCCGCCGCGTGCGCAGCGCCACCCAGATGGCGCCGATGCCCACGGCGGCGGCGAATGCACCGGCCAGCGACTGTCCCAGCGCACGGCTGTCGACGCTGTCCCATCCCAGCGCGCGCAGCAGGTCCTGCTGCCGGTGGGTCGAATAGCCCAGCACCCACTGGTTCCACTGGTGCTCCGCCGCACCCCAGAGCGCGCGCGCCTGTGCGAGCAGGCGGGGATCGAGATCGACCAGCGTCTGGCCGACCAGCCCGCGCGGAGTGGCCAGACGTTCGCCGCGCTGGACGCGCTCGGGGGCGACGGCACCGGTCGGGTCGAGGCGCACCCAGCCTCGGCCGCCTTGCCAGTATTCGACCCAGGCGTGCGCGTCGCGCTGGCGTACCTCCAGAACGCCATTGAGCGGATTCACCTGACCCCCCAGATACCCGGTGACGATGCGTGCCGGCACGCCCCAGCGGCGCAGCACCACGACGACCGCGCTGGCGTAGTGCTCGCAGAAGCCGGCGCGCTGGTCCAGCCAGAAGCTGTCCACCGGGTCCGGGCCGGACAGGCCGGGGGCCAGGGTGTAGACAAAGGGCCGCTGGCGGATGTGGTCCAGCAGCCACTGGGCCCGGCGGGCGCTGTCGCCGAGGGCCGCCCCCGTGCTGGCACCGTGTTCGTCGGCCCAGGCGAGGGTGCGCGGATGCTGACCGCCGGGCAGCGCGAGATAGGGCTGCCAGCGCGGATCGTCCGCCCGAACCGGTTCGGCGGGGGGCGTGGCGGCGTCATGCACCGGGGTGTCGAGCACGGCGGTGGCCTGTACGCGCAGGCGCTCCGTCAGCGGCTGATCGCTGGTCCACGCCCCTTCGGGCTCGTGCCGCCAGCGGTGCTCCGGGCCGGCATCGGGCAGCGTCGGTCCGGTCCGGGCGTTTTCCAGCAGCGGCAGCGTGGACAGGCCCAGCGGCTCGACCGTCATCTCGTAGCGCAGCGTCCGGGCCGGCGCAGCGGGTACGGTCGGTTCGGCCTCCGGCAGGAACCGGCGTCGGCGCTGCCAGCCGCTGCCTTCCGGCTCACTCAGCACCGGGCCGCGGAAATACAGCTGTGAAGGTGCCGGCGCAGGACCGTCGAACTGCAGGCGCAGCGCGACCGTGTCGTCCTGCGCCAGTTCGGCCACGTCGCCCAGCGACAGGTGGTCGGACAGGCCGGTGCGGGCGGTGCCGGGCCCGGGCATCGACCACAGCGGCGCGACCCGCGGGAAGAGCAGGAACAGCGCGACCACCAGCGGCAGGCCCGTCAGCAGCAGCCGGGCCGACAGCGCCAGGGCCTGCCGCAGCGGCGGCGGTGTCTGCAGGCGGTCGGGCAGGTGGGCGAGCACCAGCGCGGCCAGCAGCAGCCACACCGACAGGCCCATCGCGAGCGCCATGACCAGCGACTGCGCGTGCAGGAAATTGGCCAGCACCAGGAAGAAGCCGAGGTAGAAGACGACCGTCGCATCCCGGCGCGCGCGCAGCTCCAGCGTCTTCAGCGCCGACAGCACGACCAGCAGCGTCACGCCGGCTGACGGGCCGAGCAGCGACTGGTGGCTGATCAGCGTGCCGGCCGAGGCACCGGCCAGCGCGAGCAGCATCAGGTGCCGTGACGGCAGGGCGCGGCCGCTCCACGCCAGCCACGCCCGCCAGCCCAGCGCGGCATAAGCCAGCACCGCGCACCACAGGGGCACCTGCGTGCACTGCGGCAGCAGCGTCCAGGCCAGCACCGCCAGCAGGAACAGCGTGTCGCGGGACTCGCGTGGCAGGGCGACCCGGCTCACGGCGGACTCCAGAGCGCGAGGGTGTCCAGACACTGCCGCCGGTGCTGCGGGCCGATGCCTTCCGCGATCGACAGCGTGCCGAGGCTGAGCCGGTAGGGTTGCCCCAGGGCTTCGGCCTGCAGCACCCAGGCGCTCAGGCGGCGCAGGCGGGTTTCCGGGTCGAGGTCGGTCAGACGGTCGCCGTCCAGATGCAGCCCGCGGGCCTGCCGTGCCGGAGGTGTTTCCCGCACCAGCAGGCCGCCGCCCGCAGCGAGGCTGCGGGCAGAGCGGCGCCACAGCACCTGCGCCGGCCGATCTTCGCGCCGCCAGGGCCGCACGCCTTCATCCTCGCCGGGTTCTGGCTGGGGGGCGTGCCGGCGCAGCGGGGCCTCGGCTGGATCGGTGCTGGCGGACTGGGGCACCGGCGGTGCATCGACCTCCGGGGCGGGCCAGGCCAGCGGCTGCTGCGCGATCCGCCACACGGCCCAGACCCGGAAGAGCCCGAGCGGGAACCGGCTGCTGAACTCCAGTGCAGGCAGCGTCTGCCGTCCGCGGTGTGCGAGCCTGCGGGGCAGGTGCCGCCGTGCGTCCGGATCGGGCGACACGTCGACCGGCAGGTCCGCAGGCTCGTCCCGCCAGCGCACCACCAGACCATGGCGGCCGAGATGGGCCGGATGGCGCCAGCCGGTGCGGCGGGTCTCGTCCTGCACGGTGATCTCGATGTCGACCATCTCCCCGACGAACCCCGCCTCGCCGACCCGCGCGCTCAGGCGCAGGCCGCTGAGCGTCGCGTGGGTCGCGTGCAAGGCCACCAGCGCGGCGCTGGACAGGGTGAAGGTCAGCAGGTGGCCGAGGTTGAGCTGGTAGTTGATCGAGGCCAGCAGCAGGCAGCCCAGCAGCACGCCGTACACGAAACCGGAGCCGGTCGGCACGATGTAGAGCGTGCGGTGGTCCAGGCGCAGCGTGTCGGTGCGCGGGTGGCGCCGGTCCCACCAGGCCTGCCAGCGCGTACGCCATCCGGACAGCCGGGGCATGCTCAGACGAGCCGGACCGATTCGAGCATCGCGCGCACCTGCGCAACCCGGCCGCGGCCGGCGCCGCTGCGTGGCTGCAGGCGGTGGGCCAGCACCGGCACGGCCAGCGCCTGCAGGTCCTCGGGCGTGGCGTGGGTGCGGCGGGCGAGCAGGGCCCGCGCCCGTGCCGCCCGCAGCCAGGCGATCGCCGCCCGCGGCGACAGGCCCTGCGTGAACCACTGGCCGCCGCGGGTGGCGGCGAGCAGCGCCTGCAGGTAGTCCAGCAGCGCGGGGGCGACATGGATGCGCTGCACGGCGGCCTGCGCCGCCAGCAGCTCCTGCGCCGACATCACCGGCTGCAGGTGCCGCACGGCTTCGCGCCGGTCGTGGCCTTCGAGCAGCGCCCGCTCGGCTGCCGGGGCCGGGTAGCCCAGCGTGAGGCACATCAGGAAGCGGTCGAGCTGGCTTTCGGGCAGGGCGTAGGTGCCCAGCTGCTCGGCCGGGTTCTGGGTGGCGATGACGAAGAAGGGGCTGGGCAGGGCGCGCGTCTCGCCGTCGAGGGTCACCTGGCGCTCCTCCATCGCCTCCAGCAGCGCGCTCTGGGTGCGCGGCCCGGCGCGGTTGATCTCGTCGGCCAGCAGCACCTGCGTGAACACGGGGCCTTGATGAAAGACAAATCCCTCGCGCGTGCGCTCGTAGACACTGATTCCGACCAGATCGCTGGGTGTCAGGTCGGCGGTGAACTGCACTCTGGAGAACTGCAGGCCGACCGAAGCGGCCAGCGCCTGGGCGAGGGTGGTCTTGCCGACACCGGGAACGTCCTCGATCAGCAAGTGGCCACCGGCGAGCAGGCAGGCCACGCTGTCGAGGATCTGTGCATGCTTGCCGACCACCACCGAGCCGATCTGATCGACGAGGCGCTCCAGCGTCTCGGTCAGGGGAATTGCCGGAGCCGGAGGTGTCAGGAGTGTGTGATGTGGGCGGTTCATCATCGGTGATACCTTACCCGAACCGAAACCGAAACGAAGCTTGAGGGACAACACAGCGGGCGGCGGACGCCCGGTGTGCCAGACAACATGAGCACTGCCTTTTATTCCCATCCCGACTGCCGCGGCCACGACATGGGCCCCGGCCACCCGGAGTGCCCCCAGCGCCTGGACGCGATCGAGGACCACCTGCTCTCCACCGGGCTGGACATCGCGCTGCTGCGGCCCGACGAGGTGCCGCTGGCGAAGCACTCGGACCTGATGCAGGCGCACAGCGAGGGCTACCTGCTCGAACTCGACGAGTTCATGCAGCAGGCGGTCCTGACCGGCGAGCACCGTGCGCTCGACCCCGACACCACCGTCTGCCCCGGCACGCGCCAGGCGATGCTGCGGGCGGCGGGCGCGGCCGTGGCGGCGACCGACGCGGTGATCGACGGCACCTACCGCAACGCCTTCTGCGCCATCCGCCCGCCCGGCACCACGCCACGCGCTCGGAGGCGATGGGCTTCTGCTTCTACAACAACGTCTGCATCGCGGCGCGCCATGCGCTGAACGTGCGCGGCCTGCAGCGGGTGGCGATCATCGACTTCGACGTCCACCACGGCAACGGCACCGAGGACATCATCGCCGGCGACGAGCGGGTGCTGATGTGCAGCTTCTTCCAGGACCAGCTCTACCCCTACAGCGGTGGCGTGCCGATGGGTGACAACATGGTCAACGTGCCGGTGCCGGCCTACACGCGCGGCATGGACGTGCGCGAGCTGATCGACATGTACTGGATTCCGCGGCTGGAGGAGTTCAGGCCCGAGATGGTCTTCATCTCCGCCGGCTTCGATGCCCACCGCGAAGATGATCTGGGGCAACTCGGGCTGGTCGAGGCCGACTACGCCTGGATCACGCAGCGCCTGGTCGACATCGCCGACCGCTACAGCAAGGGCCGCATCGTGTCGTGCCTGGAAGGAGGCTATGTGCTGAGTTCGCTGGCGCGCAGCGTCGCGGCCCATCTGCGGGTGCTGGCCGACGTCTGAGCCGTGGGCGGACGCTGCTCCGCGACCGATCAGCGCGAGGCGGTGTGCGTGCCAGTGTCCGCCGGTTCGGTGGTGAATTCGACCTCGATGCGCAATTGCGAGCGCACCGGGCGCCCGTCGAGTTCGCCTGGCACGAAGGCACTGCGCAGGAAGGTCTGCCGGGTGGCCTCTTCCAGCGCGGCGGGCAGCCCGCTGTCCTGCGCTGCATCGACACGCACCCGCTGCACCACGCCCTGGTCATCAATGAACAGCGTCAGCACCGCGCGGAAGTGCCCGGTGGGCGCCAGTTCCGGATAGAACAGGTCGATGGACTGCTGCGGTGCCGGACCGCGGGTGAGCAGGCGACTCGGCAGGTACTCCGCATCTGGATCGCCCGCCTGTGCGGCGGTACCGGCACCGGTCGGCGGCAGCTGTTCCATCCTCTCCAGCAGGGTCGGTGCCGATGGCGATGTCGTGCGGGCGGCCTGTGCCGATGCCGGGATGGTGGCTATCTGCTGTGTCGGCTCGGGGGCCGGGATGGTACCGCTCGACCGGTGCGCGGTCTCGATCCGGACCGCCACGCCGTGCTGATGGGCGGCCTCCCCGCGTGCCCCGCCTGCCTGCGCAAGTGCCTGGGCCGTGCTGGACAGCAGTACGCCGAGGTGCAGCAGCACCGACCCGGCCACACAGCCCGCCAGCAGCGCCCGCCGCTGTGCCATGTCAGTTCAGCTCGCGCCAGGCCGCACGCCGCAGGGTGTTGGAGCGGTTGCCGAGGCCGACTCCCGCGGCTTTCAGCTGCGTGCTCTGGTCGCGCTTGGTGAAAAAGGCGCTGACCCGGCCGGTGCTGTCCATCACGCGGCTGACGCCGACGATGAGCGAGTTCGAGACCTCGACGTCCCGCACATCGCCCGAGGGCAGCAGGAACTGGTAGAGGAAGGAGCTGCCGCCATTGCCGCAGGGGTCGCCGTTCGGCACGGTCGAGGCGAATGCGATCAGGCCCGAGGCCAGCGGAATGCCGTCCAGCGACACCCGCTCGCCGCTGGACTGGTCCAGGTCGACGTACCAGCCGTTCTGGGCATTCCAGTTGACGGACTGGGCGTCGTCGAGACGGCGGTTGCTGTTGAGTTTCTGGCGGACCAGCTTGGCGTTCGGGTCTCGGAGCGGGCCGAGGCCGGTGCTGTCGAGCGTGTCGCGGATGGAGTAGATCGTCTGCAGGCCGGTCGAAGTCAGATCGGCGTTGTTGAGCAGACGCCCGGTGCCGAAGGAGACGACGGTGATCGGCATGTTGTCGTTCACCAGTTCCGTGAGCACCGGCTTGCCGGTGATGGGCTGCGGCACGAGGTTCGGCCCCAGTGCCTGCCCGAGCAGCGTGGCCTCGATGCCGGAGGGGGCTACCCGGTCATCGTGGTCGAACCGCCAGAGGTTGCCGAGCATGTCGCCGGCATAGAAACGCAGCGCGGTGTTGTCCGCGTCGCTGGGCACCCAGGCGTTGAGGCGGCCCAGGTTGCTCGGCGTGGAGGCGTCACCGGCAGTGGTGATGATCTCGCCTGCACCGGTGCGCAGCTTGCCGGTCAGTGCGTCCAGCAGATAGAGTCGGCCGCGGCCGTCACCGACGTTGTTGATGCCCGAGGTGAAGGCGACCAGCCAGGTGCCCTTGGCATCCTTGGTGATCACCGGGTTGCCGAAGGTCAGGCCCAGATTGGTGTCCGAGAATTCCCAGAGCAGTGCGGGGGACGCCGGGTCGGTGATGTCGAGCGCGTAGTAGTAGCGGCCCCCAGCCCCCATGCCGCCCACGAGGATGGTGCGCCACTGGCCGTTGGCGTAGACATCGCCGATGGTCGGGGTCGCGTCGAGCAGATTGATGTGGGCGGCGTCGTAGCCCACGTCTGCCAGCCGCCGCACATGGGGCAGCACGCCGCGCGGCACGAAGGCCCACAGTTCATCACCCCCGGCGGGGTCGTTCTCGTTCTCGCCGACCTGGAAGGCGTGGAGCATGCCGTCGTTGGCGGCGGCATAGACCATCTTGGTGCGTTTCGCGTGGTCGGTGATGAACTGGCTGTAGCCGGCATCGCCGTACTTGAAGGGCGGCTTGGCGACGTAGACCGGCGCGGCATTGACGATGTCACCCAGGCGGGAATAGCGGTTGCGAAACACCTGGTTGTCCGGGGCGGCGGCTCCCATCTGGAACTGCGTGTCGCCCCGCAGGAAGTTGACCAGGTTCTCGCCGGTGGCCTTGGCCCGCGCGGCGGTCGTGAGGCGGCTGCATTGCGACAGGGGACGGGTGCCGGCGCACAGATCGTCGAAGTCCGAGTTGTATTGCAGGGCAGCCAGGTTGGCGTAGGTGAAGTCGAGGAGCTTGTCGGCGCCGTTGCCGAACAGGATGCGCCGGGGGCGGGCGGTCAGGTTGCGGGAGTCGAGCCGGGTCTTCGCGCTCCAGATGACCTTGCTGTCGCTGGTGTCTGGCGCGATCAGGCCGGCGGTGACGGCGTCGGTGCTGAACTGGAAGGCGCGCAGGTCGCCGTACCAGGTGGGCGAGTTGCTGTAGCTGGGCAGGAAGACCCAGTTGTCGCCGGTGACCGGCGTGAGCGAACTGGCCGAGGCTGCCGCGCTGGAACCCGCATCCTTGCTGATCTCGTTCAGCGTGGTGCCGATGGCATCCGACAGGGTCTGCGGGTCGGTGGCCGAGAAGTACTGGCCACGGCCGTTGACGGCGGCGTGCCACAGGTCGTCGATGTGGGTGGCGTTGGTCTGATTGTCGACCAGTGTGCCGGCCGGTACAGGCCATTCCTTGCTGTTGCGGCCGGCCACGATGTCGGCGTAGTCGCCGGTGGTCTGGGTGAGGTAGTTGCGGTCGTAGGACAGGGTGCCGCGCACGCCCAGGCCGACGGTGAAGGTGTTGAGGTGCTGGTGGGTCGCGGTGTCACGCTTGGTGACCGGCACGTTGTTGGGGAAATCGGCGCGCAGGTCGGTGGCCCAGAAGTACTGGGCCACGTCGGCCAGCGAGTTGCTGTCACCGCCGCCGGCTGCGCCGGTGCTGTCCTTCATGGGGCGTGCAGCGAGCCCGTCTTGCTGACCAACAGGTGTTCTTCCATCTAGGGAAAACGGTCCATAGGTGCTGGTCTCGTAACCGACGGCATCATTTCTTCCCTTGTTCCAGTAGCCATCCGTCGACAACAGTGCGTAATTTCTCTGACATGAGTACTTAATTGGATCGGAGATCTGATCCGGTACCTTATGAGCGAAATAGCGTCCCACCTTGGACAGCGCACCTCGCAGTGGTGTGTAGCCTTCTTTTGTCTGCGCCGTGTACAGCAGGTCATAGAAGCTGCTGCGCTGGGTCGGGTTGAAATCCTTGATGTCTAGGAAGCTGCTGCTGGTGACGCTGCTGTCGCTGATAACGGTGAAACCGACCCGGAAGCCGTCCCCGATGTTGCGGAAGGCTTCGCCGGTGGCCGTGCGCATCAGCAGTCGGCGGGTGCGGTAGTAGGCGTACCAGTTGGCGTATTTCTGCTGTATTTCGGCCGACGTCGTGCTGTCGAGCGTCACCTTGACGAACTGGTCCGAGGCCACGGTGGTGCTAAGGGCGCAGTCCGCGTAGAAAGCGGTGGACTTGTCGACGACACCACTGGTGGTATAGGTCCAGGACAGTGCAGGCAGATTCTTGTCGTTCTTGTAGGCGTAATAGTGCCGGCCGTTCAGTGAGGTCGTCCCTGCCGAGGGGTTGAACCCATCGTCCGGTGCTCCAGTGAACGCGACATCAGGATAGGACGTACCATCCGCACGGACTGGCGGTTTGTAGGGCAGTGCTGGATTGAACGCCAGACCATTGCACTGTGACGAGTACGCGCCGTAGTTTTCGAAGTCCTTGCCGGTCCAGTCGGGAATCCCGACATCGTCCGGCATGTAGGAATAGCCCATCGAGCCGGAATCGTCCAAGATGAACATGATGTTCGGCTTGACCTGGGACAGCGAGGCGTTCAGCGGGACGTTGGACACATCGATCAGCGCCGCCTGGGCGCCGCCGCCGATCGTCCCGCAGGCCAGCGCCGCGGCGAGGGCCAGTCGGGCGGGAGGTTGGTGGCACGGATGCATGGGTCTCTTGGCGGTTCGGAACATCGCAGTTGGGCTCGGGGCCTCAGAAGTGCACCAGTGTCTCGGTGGTGCTGACCGTGTTGCGCGCGCCCTGGGCGCGCACGACGATGCGGTAGTACTCGGCCATGGTGGTGGAGCCGATGCGCACCGGGTTCTGGCTGTTGATCTCGCCACGTTCGCTCGTGACTTGGCTGCTGGCGTTCAGCGGGCGCGGGCACTGATTGGTGCCGACGGTCGAACTGCCAGCCTCCGAGCACAGCCGCACGATCAGGAAGCGCGCCGTGATCTGGTTGGCCAGCGATTTCGCCTGCGTCTGCAGGCAGGCGGCCGGGGTCGGGCCGCGCTGCGAGCGGCAGCTGTCGTTGTTCCAGTCGATGGCGACCCGGCTGCTGGAGGTGCTGGTCGATGTCGGATCGAGCCCGGGAACCAGTTGCGCCCAGTAGCCCTGGTCGCGCTGGGTGACATTCAGGCTCTCCGGCGCATTCTTGTGCTGTGTTTCGAGCCACTGGATGGCGAGCCGGGTCGCCTCGTCCGCTGCCAGCAGGGTGTCCTGCTTGAAGCTCAGATTGCCCAGGATGGTCGTGCCGGTGTCGACCGAGCGGATCATCGCCACCGCGGCCAGCGACAGCGCCACCACCGTGATCATGGCGAACAGCAGCGAGACGCCCCGCTGCCGGTTGCGGTGCTGGGAGGTCGGAGTGACATTCATCGCGAGGTGGTCCATGGGCGGCTCACGCGGGCTGCCAGAGCAGGTTGCGCAGGGGGATCACGGTCTCGAAGACCTTGTAGCGGTAATTGCGCCAGTCATCGCCCGCGCCGGGCGGGGCCTTGTCGACATGCAGTGGCGTGGGCGTCACGCCATCCGGATACCAGACCGGCCGATCGGCCGTGACCCACTCCTTGCCTGCGGTGTTCGGGCGCTGCTCGTTCTGCGTGCTGCGGGCAACCACGGCCACCCGCACGGCCACGACCCGCTGCCAGCCCTTGGCAGTGGTTGGCGACGCTGGGGTCCAGACATCGGCCACCTGGTCGGCCGTCACGCTGGTATCGATGCCGTAGACCGCCTGCAACTGCACGATCTGCGGATACAGGTCGTCGGCGACGCGCTGGCCGGTCTTGCTGTCGAAGGACACCTGTCGCAGGTGGTAAGGCGCCTGCGATGCCGGTGTGTCGCACTGTGCGTCGCCCAGCCCGGTCAGGCAGTAGCGGCGGCTGACCAGCGTGCCCAGGTCGAGCAGAAGACTGCCGGCGGGGTACGACACGTCGGTGCTCTGGATGCCCGGAAAGATGGTGCTGCCGAGATCCTGGTTCCACGGGCCGTCGGCGCCGGCATCGTGGAAAAGCTGGTTGCTGCCCGCCACGGGCTCGGCGCTCAGGTTGAACAGGCTGCAGTAGCGTGACTGGTCGGTCTGGTCCGGGGTCGGCACGGGCACGGCCAGCATCAGGTCGCCCTTGTGGTGGCCCAGGCCGGTGTTGGCGCCAATGACGAAGACGTTGCTGCCCTGGGTGTGGCCGCCGGCGACACGGGTTGGCAGCGCGAAGTCCGTGTGGTCGCTCATCAGCACATCCAGGCTGTCGGGGGTGCCGCTGTCGCCACCATCGGTGATGACCACCGGTGCCAGCGTGCGCTCGAACCGACCGACCACACCGAAACGCTGGCCGACCATGCGGCAGCCGGTGGCGCCACCTTCGCTCGTGCCGTAACCACTGGCCTGCACGTCACGCTGCAGGGTCTGCAGGGCCAGCGCGCCGTTGACCTGGGCATCGGAGCCGGCGGTGATGGTGCGCTTGCGGCCCTCATAGACCGTGGTGACCTGTGCGATCACGAGGACGGCGAGCAGGCCGATGACCATGCCGACCATCAGTTCGATCAGCGTGACGCCGCGCTGGGCGGCTGGGAGGAAGGGGGACGCGGTCATGGCGCTCGGGGTCAGGGCAGGGCGGGATTCGGATTGATCGCGGTCGTGGTCTCGAACTGGTGCTGGTCGTCGCTCGGCGCTTTCCAGGTCACCTTGACCGTGACCTGACCGGGTTCGGTCTTCGATACCAGGGCTTGGCCGGCACCGGTCGGCAGGCGCTCGCTCACACGTTCGCGCCAGCGCTGGCAGGGTGGATGGCTGGCGCAGGCACCGGCGTCGTAGAGCGCCAGGTTGCGGCTGTCGGTCCACATCAGGCCGACCAGGTCGCTGGCGAGGTAGGCGGCATCGGCGCGGTACTTGGCGCTGCTGCTCGCGCGGGTCATCGAGGCCTGCAGTCCGACCAGCCCGAGCACGGCCAGCGCGAAGATGAGCAGCGCAATCAGCGCTTCCAGCAGGACGAAGCCGTCCGGTTTCGGGGCCGGGGGCTGTTGTGGTGTGCGGCGGGTGGTCACGCGGGCCTCCTCAGTTCACCAGGCAGCGACGGGTGTCGCGCGGATCGGTGGCGGCCGGATCGCAGGTGCGCACTGCGCCACCGGTGTTCAGCATCACATGCAGCGTGCGGGTGGTGCTGCTGCCGGGGTGGGTGATCACGATGCAGCGGATCGGGGCGGGGTCGGTCTGCGCACGGCCGAAGCCGTTGAACACGACCTGGGCACGGCCGGTGGCACTCTGGCAGCTGGCATCGCGCACTTCCACCTGGACACCCGCCGAGCCGTCGCCGCGGGCGTGGCGCTCCACCAGCCGGGTGCCGGTCGTGGCGCCCAGCGGCTGGCCACACTGGCCCGCCGGACTGTCCAGACTCACGACCCACGATGCCGAGGTGGCCGACAGCGCACAGGAGTTGTCCAGCGTGCCCGGCTGTGCCTCGTTGGACACCAGCGAGAACATGACCGGTTCGTTGCGCTGTACCGCCAGGGCCCGGGCGCGGTTCAGGCCGCTGCTGATCGATTCGGCGGCATTGCGGATCTCGATGTCCAGCATCCAGTCGCGCACCACCGGCGTGACCGCCAGCAGGAGCGCGGCCAGCACGGCCACCGTCACCATCAACTCGATCAGCGTGAAGCCACCCGTGCTGCGTGGGAACGCCACCGGCATTGCCATGTTCAGCACTCCGAGCCGCGCTTGAGCCAGCAGGCCTTGCTGACCGCGTTGCCCTTGAACTGGATGGTGCCTTGTTCGCCCGCCTCGTTGAGCGTGTAGTCGTGGCCTTTGGTGTGCGGGCTGGTGCCGGTGGCGGTGAGGGTGTAGGCCTGGTTGCCGTTGGTGCCGCTGAGCTGGCAGGCGTAGCTGAACTTGGCCCCGTTGTCTGGCACGCCAGAGAACTTGATCTTGCCTTCGGCGCAGGTCTTGGTGCCGTACTGGCGGTTGTCCTGGTAGTACTGCTCCATGGCCACACGCTGGCTTGACAGGGTGCTGAAGGCTTCCGGCAGCTCGCCGCGGCGCAGGTAGTCGGTGTACGCCGGCAAGGCGATGGACGCCAGGATGCCGATGATGGCTACGACCACCATCACTTCGAGGAGCGTGAAGCCGCGCGCACGCGGCGTGTGCCGACCGGTGGCAGGAGCGCGGGCAAGGTCAGTGGCAGGAAAGGAAGCGAAGGCGGGCAGGGCCATGTCGGCAGGCGACCGAGTAATCGCGCAAAAATGAAAGAGTGGCTGGATGCTAGGCGCCCCGTGCCCCTGCGTCACGCGGGCTGGCTGCCGTTGGTCGCCTCCAGCGGGCCGTTCGTCGGCTGGATTGCCGCGGTGTCGCCCCACCACGGCTGCACGCTTGCGGCGACAATAGAAGATTGGCAACAGACAACCTACCAAGACTCCATGGCCCAGTACGTTTTCACGATGAACCGCGTCGGCAAGATCGTGCCGCCGAAGCGGCAGATCCTCAAGGGCGTCTCGCTGTCCTTCTTCCCCGGTGCCAAGATCGGCGTGCTCGGCCTCAACGGCTCGGGCAAGTCGACGCTGCTGAAGATCATGGCCGGCATCGACAAGGACATCGAGGGCGAAGCCACCCCGATGCCCGGTCTGAAGATCGGATATCTGCCGCAGGAGCCGCAGCTCAACCCGGACCAGACCGTGCGTGAAGCCGTCGAGGAAGGCATCGGCGGCGTGATCGCCGCCAAGAAGCGCCTCGACGAGGTCTACGCGGCCTATGCCGACGAGAACGCCGACTTCGACGCGCTGGCGGCCGAGCAGGCCGAGCTGGAGTCGATCATCGCCGCGGCTGGCAGCGAGAACACCGACCTGCAGCTGGAAATCGCCGCTGACGCGCTGCGTCTGTCGCCGTGGGATGCCGTGATCGGCAACCTGTCCGGTGGTGAAAAGCGCCGCGTGGCACTGTGCCGGCTGCTGCTGTCCAAGCCCGACATGCTGCTGCTGGACGAGCCCACCAACCACCTGGACGCCGAGTCGGTCGAGTGGCTGGAGCATTTCCTGCAGCGCTTCACCGGCACGGTGGTGGCCATCACCCACGATCGCTATTTCCTCGACAACGCCGCCGAGTGGATCCTGGAACTCGACCGTGGCCAGGGCTTCCCGTACAAGGGCAACTACTCCGACTGGCTGGAAGGCAAGGGCAAGCGCCTGGAGCAGGAGCAGAAGACCGAAGACGCCCGTGCCCGCGCGATGAAGATCGAACTGGAATGGGTGCGCAAGAACGCCAAGGGCCGTCAGGCCAAGAGCAAGGCGCGTCTGGCCCGCTTCGAGGAACTGAGCGACGTCGATTACCAGAAGCGCAACGAGACCAACGAGATCTTCATCCCGGTGGCCGAGCGCCTGGGCAATGAAGTGATCGAGTTCGACGGCGTCACCAAGAGCTTCGGCGATCGTGTGCTGATCGACAACCTGAGCTTCAAGGTGCCAGCGGGCGCCATCGTCGGCATCATCGGCCCGAACGGCGCCGGCAAGTCGACGCTGTTCCGCCTGATCCAGGGTGTCGAGAAGCCGGACACCGGCGACGTCAAGATCGGCAAGACGGCGCGCCTGGCCTTCGTGGACCAGAGCCGCCAGAGCCTGGACGACACCAAGACGGTGTGGCAGGACGTCTCCGGCGGTCTGGACAACATCGTGGTCGGCAAGTTCGTCATGCCCAGCCGCGCCTACATCGGCCGCTTCAACTTCAAGGGCAACGACCAGCAGAAGCTCGTCGGCAGCCTGTCGGGCGGTGAACGGGGCCGTCTGCACCTGGCCAAGACGCTGGCACAGGGCGGCAACGTGCTGATGCTGGACGAACCGTCGAACGACCTGGACGTCGAAACCCTGCGCGCGCTGGAAGAGGCGCTGCTGGAGTTTGCCGGCTCGGCCATGGTGATCTCCCACGACCGCTGGTTCCTGGACCGCATCTGCACGCACATCCTGGCGGCCGAAGGCGACTCGCAGTGGGTCTTCTTCGACGGCAACTACCAGGAATACGAGGCCGACAAGAAGCGTCGCCTGGGCGAAGAGGGTGCGCGTCCGAAGCGCTTCCGCTACAAGGCCCTCAAGTGAAGCGGCTGCGAACTGGTGTTAAATTGATTCGAACCTTGACCTGCAACGCTTCCGGAGCCCGCGCATGAAACAGATCACCGCCATCATCAAGCCCTTCAAGCTCGAAGAGGTCCGCGAGGCCCTGGCCGAAGTGGGCGTCACCGGCCTGACCGTCACCGAGGTCAAGGGGTTCGGTCGCCAGAAGGGCCACACGGAGCTCTACCGTGGCGCCGAGTACGTGGTCGACTTCCTGCCGAAGGTGAAGATCGAGGTGGTCGTGAAGACGGTGGACGTCGATCGCTGCCTGGAGGCCATCGTCAAGGCGGCCAAGACGGGCAAGATCGGCGACGGCAAGATCTTCGTGACCCCGGTGGAGCAGGTCATCCGCATCCGCACCGGCGAGACCGACGAAGCAGCGGTCTGAGCGTCCCTGAGTCTTTGATTCAGGCCATGAACCGGTGCCACAGGGCTGCAGCCCAGAGGGCACCGGTCAGCGCCAGACTGAGGAAGACGGCCGCGCTGCCAAAGTCCTTGGCCCGCTTGGCGAGTTCATGCAGTTCGAACGAGATGCGGTCGACCGTGGCTTCCACGGCCGAGTTGAGCAACTCGACGACGAGCACCATCACCACGCTGCCGGCGAGCAGGGCGGTCTCTACCCAGTTCCTGCCCAGCCAGAAGGCCAGCGGAAGCAGGATGACGGCGAGCCAGGTTTCCTGGCGAAAGGCGCTTTCGCCGCGGTAGGCGCTGCAGAGGCCGTCGAGCGAATAGCCCGCGGCGTGGCGGATGCGGTCTAGGCCGGTGCGGCCTTTGTGGGGATTGGACATGGTGGCGCGGATTGTGCCAGCGCTCTCCTGGCGTGCGCGCGCCGTTCAGCGGCGCCGCGGTGCCGGACGCCAGGTGACGAGTCGTGTCTCGCAGAGGCGGTCATGCAGGAACTGGCGGTCTGGCAGCAGGCGCGTCAGGATGGCATAGGCCGCCATGCCCGCCAGCAATGCCAGTGCGTATTCGCCAGAACTGTGGAGGTTCAGCGCCCCAGCCACCCCCAGTGCCGGAAGAAACCACATCCAGCTCAGCGCATACCGGGCCAGTGCACCGCGCCACCCCAGCGGGCGTCCGTCCAGTCGGACCACCCGGACGTGCCAGGTTTTCATCGCGACTGTCTGGCCACCATGGACCCAGAACCATGCGAAATACAGCCCCAGCACCGCGAACAGGAACCCTTGCAGCTCCAGCCGTCCCTGTAGTGCGTGACGCTGGTCGGTGAGGGTCGAGAACAGCAGGCCGGACACCATCAGCACACCGAACAGGACCACGCCTTCATAGAGCATGGCTGCGAACCGCCGCCGCAATCCCGGCGTGGGCAGGGTGGCCGGATCGGCATCTTCAGGGGTGTAGGGCAGGGCAGTCCGGGGAGCCATCAGGGAATGATCTTGCGGGAATCAATGGGGGGCGGGCGGCACGGCGGGCATTGCGCCGGCTCCTTGCGGGCCACGCTGGGGCAGCAGCGTCTCGTCCTGGACGAACTCCGGTGTGCCGGCAATCTTCGGCATGCCGCTCTGCTGGTGGCGCGGAGGGGTGGGCGGCTTGCTGATCGGACGGGTGCTGGCACCGACGCCGGCCTGCACCGTGCCTGGTGCGACCGACTGCGGTTTCGCCGTCTGCTGGGGCGTGGCCACGATGTTCGATTTGGGCTGTACGCTGGCAGCAGACAGGGTCTTGCGTGCTGCCGCGGGGGTCTGTGCCGCTGATGCCGCGAGCGGCCGGTTGCCGGCCTGGGCGAGCAGTGCCTGACGCTCCTCGGCCGGCAGGCTCTGGTACGCCTCCCAGCGGGTCTGGCGCTCCGTGGCGGGCACCTTCCGCAACTCTTCGAAATTGATGCGCGCTGCATTGCGCTGGGTCGGACTCATGGTGGCCCATTCGACCATGCGTTCGTGCAGGCGCTCCTGCTGCACCGCCGGGAGACCGGCGTAGCGGCTGGCGACGTCACGCCACTTCTGCTTGCGCTGGTTGTCGATCCCGTTCCACTGGCGCTGCAGTGGCTGGAGCGCCTGACGTTCGCTGGCGCTGAGTTCCGTCCATGCCGGACCCGACGGACCAGCAGGCCGGCCTTGCGCAGCGACCTGCATCGAGAGCGCCAGTGTCAGCGTGACCAGCACCGTTTGAAATGCCATGGTCTCAGCTTCCTGCAGAGGCGAGCAGGTCGGAGGGCGCTTCCGCCGGCGCCACGACCGGCACCAGCACTTCGGGCGGGCGCCGCAGGAATTCGCCGAATCCTTCGTCGAGGTAGGCCGCCGGAGGCAGGTCGTCGCCGAGAAGCTCCGTGTCGATCTGGGCTGCGCGCGCGATCTGCTCCCGGGACTCCCATTCGCCGAGGCCGCTCAGCCCCAGTGCGAGCACCAGGGTCGGCACCAGCCATCCCAGTCGGCTCCACCAGACCGATTCGCCCGGGCCACCCATGCGTCCGAGCGCGACCGTGCCGGTGCGCACATCGACGCCAACGACCGAGATGTCCGACGCCGCCTCGGTCTGCGGGCGTTTGCTCGCCATCGCCTGATGGCGGGCCTGCGCGAGTGCCTGCATGCGTGCCACACGCAATCGCTCGCTGATGTCATGCGGCAGCGACTGGGCGTCGGCTTCGAGGCGGGCGGTCAGTCGCAACGCGAAGCGTGCCTCCAGGGCGTCTGCTTCTGCGGGCAGTCTGGTTCGTGCAGTCGACACGGTGTTCACAGTGAAATTCCCTTGGCTTTGAGCGCTTTGGCCAATGCATGCACTGCGCGCGAACAGTGCGTCTTGACACTACCTTCCGAGCAGCCCATGGCCGCGGCTGTCTCGGCAACATCCATTTCCTCCCAGTAACGCATAAGGAAGGCTTCACGTTGACGAGTTGGCAGCGTCGAGACCGCTTCTTCGATGTGCTGCAAGGTCTGTACCCGTGCAAACGCACTGTCGGCACTTTCGGTATCGCCCGCGGTGGTTTCGGTGGCCAGGTGTTCCAGCAGATCGAAATCTGCATCGCCATCGGCGCCCTCGAAATCGGAGAAGTTCTTCAGGACGCCATTGCGCACCTTCTGGTGGCGAAACCAGTCCATCGTCGCGTTCGACAGGATGCGCTGGAACAGCATCGGCCACTCGCTGGTGGGCCGGTCTCCATAGCGTTGCGCCAGTCGAATCATCGCGTCCTGGACGATGTCGAGCGCGGCATCTTCATCACGCACCATGTAGACGGTGCGCTTGAAGGCGCGTTTTTCGACACTTTGCAGGAAGTCGGATAGTTCTTGATCTGCGGCCAAGGAATTTGCGCCAGGTGGTGTCGGCGTGCAGTGTGGGCGGGGGAGCCGAGGGTGTCGGGTCAGCGGCCGCGATTATGGCACCCGCTGCCTTTGCGGCGTCGTGCAGCAAGGCGCTCCCCAAGAGTGCGATAATCCCGCCTTCGCACGACGCGTGCAATGGTCTGCGCCGATCGCCCGACCCGGGAGACCGCGTGAACGACCCCCCGGCACCGATCCCACCCCACGAGGGCGCGGGGAGGCGCACCGATCGATTTTCGTCAGAGAAAACCCGAAAGGTTCATCCAAATGGACATGTCTGCTGCTGAACAAAAGCGTGCCGCCTCGACGGCCACTGCCACGCGCGACACCGCGCCCGCTGCCGAGATCAATGGTTCGGAAATCCTGGTCCGCAGTCTGCAGGCCGAAAACGTCGAATTCATCTGGGGCTATCCCGGTGGATCGGTGCTCTACATCTACGACGCGCTCTACAAGCAAGAGACGATCCAGCACGTTCTGGTGCGCCACGAGCAGGCGGCGGTGCATGCTGCGGACGGCTATGCCCGTGCGACCGGCAACGTCGGCGTGGCCCTGGTCACGTCCGGCCCCGGCGTCACCAATGCGGTGACCGGCATCGCCACGGCGTACATGGACTCCATCCCGATGGTGATCATCACCGGGCAGGTGCCTACGGCCGCGATCGGTCTGGACGCCTTCCAGGAGTGCGACACCGTCGGCATCACGCGTCCGGTCGTCAAGCACAACTTCCTGGTGAAGGACGTGCGCGATCTGGCCGTCACCATCAAGAAGGCCTTCCACATCGCCCGCACTGGCCGCCCCGGTCCCGTGGTCGTGGACATTCCGAAGGATGTGTCGCTGAAGATGGCCGCATTCCACTATCCGGAAACGGTCGAGATGCGCTCGTACAACCCGGTGCGCAAGGGCCATGGCGGCCAGATCCGCAAGGCGGTCGCGCTGCTGCTGTCGGCCAAGCGCCCCTATATCTACACCGGCGGCGGCGTGATCCTGGGCAATGCCTCGGCCGAGCTGCGCGAGCTGGTCGATCTGCTGGGCTATCCGGTCACGAACACGCTGATGGGTCTGGGCGCCACGCCGTCCACCGATCCGCGTTTCCTCGGCATGCTGGGCATGCACGGCACCTACGAAGCCAACATGACGATGCAGAACTGCGACGTCCTGCTGGCAGTCGGTGCACGCTTCGATGACCGCGTGATCGGCAACCCGAAGCACTTCGCCTCGGTCGAGCGCAAGATCATCCACATCGACATCGACCCGTCGTCGATCTCCAAGCGCGTCAAGGTGGACATCCCCATCGTCGGCGACGTGAAGGACGTGCTGCAGGAGCTGATCACCCAGATCCGCGAGCACCAGCAGCGTGCCGAGCCGGCCGCGATGAACGCCTGGTGGGCGCAGATCAACGAGTGGCGTGGTCGCGAGTGCCTGAAGTACAAGAACTCCGACGAGGTCATCAAGCCGCAGTACGTGGTCGAGACCCTCTGGAACCTGACCCGCGGCCGTGACACCTACATCACGTCCGACGTCGGCCAGCACCAGATGTGGGCGGCGCAGTACTTCGGCTTCGACGAGCCGCGTCGCTGGATCAACTCCGGCGGTCTGGGCACGATGGGTGTCGGTCTGCCGTACGCGATGGGCATCAAGCTGGCCAAGCCCGAGTCGGACGTGTTCTGCATCACCGGCGAAGGCTCGATCCAGATGTGCATCCAGGAGCTGTCGACCTGCCAGCAGTACCAGACGCCGGTCAAGGTCATCAGCCTGAACAACCGCTACCTGGGCATGGTGCGCCAGTGGCAGGAACTGGACTACCAGGGCCGCTACTCGCACAGCTACATGGACGCGCTGCCGGACTTCGTGAAGCTGGCCGAGGCCTATGGCCACGTCGGCATCAAGATCGAGAAGCCCTCCGAGGTCGAACCGGCCCTGAAGGAGCTGATCCGCCTGAAGGACCGCACCGTGTTCCTCGATGTGCGCACCGACCGGACCGAGAACGTCTGGCCGATGGTCAAGGCGGGCAAGGGCATCTCCGAGATGCTGCTGGGCTCCGAGGACCTGTGACGCACCAGGGGCGCTGAGCCCCTTCCATCCGACCGATTGTGGACAGGCGCATGGGGTGCGCCGGCGGTTACCGCTGCCGGTGTGCGGCCCATGGCCAGGAGACCGACATGAAACACATCATTGCCCTCTTGCTGGAGAACGAAGCCGGCGCGCTGTCGCGCGTGGTCGGCCTGTTCTCGGCCCGTGGCTACAACATCGAGAGCCTGACGGTCGCGCCGACCGAGGACGCCTCGCTGTCGCGCATGACCATCGTCACCAGTGGCTCCGACGAGGTCATCGAGCAGATCACCAAGCACCTGAACCGCCTGATCGAGGTGGTGAAGGTGGTGGACCTGACCGAAGGCAGCTTCACCGCCCGTGAGCTGATGCTCATCAAGGTGCGCGCCGTCGGCAAGGAACGCGAGGAGATGATGCGGCTGGCCGACATCTTCCGCGGCCGCATCATCGACGTGACCGACAAGAGCTACACCATCGAGCTGACGGGTGACTCCGACAAGCTCGATGCCTTCATCCAGGCGGTGGACCGCACCGCCATCCTAGAAACCGTGCGCACCGGTACCAGCGGGATCGGGCGCGGTGAGCGCATCCTGCGTGTTTGATCGATCCCCGCTACAGACTCAGAAAACGGAACTCCCATGAAGGTTTACTACGACAAGGATGCCGACCTGTCCCTCATCAAGGGCAAGAACGTCACCATCATCGGCTACGGCTCGCAAGGCCATGCCCACGCCCAGAATCTGAACGACTCGGGCGTCAAGGTCACCGTCGGCCTGCGCAAGGGCGGCGCTTCGTGGTCCAAGGCCGAGAAGGCCGGCCTGAAGGTCGCCGAGATCGCCGACGCCGTGCGCGATGCCGACGTCGTGATGATCCTGCTGCCCGACGAGCAGATCGCCTCGGTCTACAACGCCGAAGTCGGCCCGAACATGAAGGAAGGCGCTTCGCTGGCCTTCGCCCACGGCTTCAATGTCCACTACGGCCAGGTCGTGCCGCGCAGCGACATCGACGTGTGGATGGTCGCCCCGAAGGCCCCGGGCCACACCGTGCGCGGCACCTACGTGCAAGGTGGTGGCGTGCCGCACCTGATCGCCGTCTACGCCGACAAGTCGGGCAAGGCGCGTGACCTGGCGCTGTCCTACGCTTCCGCCAACGGCGGCGGCAAGGCCGGCATCATCGAGACCAACTTCCGCGAAGAGACCGAAACCGACCTGTTCGGCGAGCAGGCGGTTCTGTGCGGCGGCGCGGTCGAGCTGATCAAGGCTGGTTTCGAGACGCTGGTGGAAGCTGGCTACGCGCCCGAAATGGCGTACTTCGAGTGCCTGCATGAGCTGAAGCTGATCGTGGACCTGATCTACGAAGGCGGCATCGCGAACATGAACTACTCGATCTCGAACAACGCCGAGTACGGCGAGTACGTGACGGGCCCGAAGGTCGTGACCGCTGCCACCAAGGACGCGATGCGCCAGTGCCTGAAGGACATCCAGACCGGCGAATACGCCAAGTCCTTCATCCTGGAAAACAAGGCCGGCGCCCCAACGCTGATCAGCCGCCGCCGCCTGACCGAAGAGCACCAGATCGAAGTCGTCGGCGAGAAGCTGCGCGCGATGATGCCGTGGATCAAGGCCAACAAGCTGGTCGACAAGAGCCGCAACTGATGTGACGGCGTGCGGGCAGGCCCCGCACCTGTACGGTCCGCGATGGACTGTGGCAAGGCAGCGCTTCGGCGCTGCTTTTTTTTGCCTGGACCTCACCTGAGAAGGTGGTTTTGCCGATGTTGTGTAATTATTTGTTTCATAACATCACCAGCTTCAGGAGTATTCCATGCCCCAGGCCCGCGCCGTCACCCGGTGGGAGGAGTTCTATGGTTCGACCGAGGTCGTGCGCCGCTATGCGCAGCAGTCGCACCTGCAAGTTCCCGAGCGGGTCATCTTCGACACGGCCATCGGTGCGGCCCTGTCGCACGGCGATCTGCTGGACCTCGGTGTCGGTGGTGGCCGCACGACGATGGAACTCGCGCACCGCTGCCAGCGCTATGTGGGGGCCGACTACGCGGAGCCGATGGTGCGGGCCTGTCGCGAGCGGTTCAGTGACCTGATCGTCCGGCATGGCTTGCGCTTCGACGTCGTCGACGCCCGGGCGATGCCTTACGAGGATGCATCGTTCGACATCGTGCTGTTCAGCTTCAATGGCATCGATCTGGTGGGCGCCGATGCGCGGGCGACGGCGCTGGCCGAGTGTCGCCGGGTCCTGCGTCCGGGCGGGCACCTGGTCTATTCCTCGCACAACCTGAACTGGATGGACAGTCGGTGGGGCATCCGCTGGCAGGGTCTGCGCGACTATGTCGAAACCCAGCGCTTCTGGTCGCGGATGCGGCATCTCAACCGCGGCGTGTGGCCGATTGCCGAGCGTGCATGGGTCGAACTGCTCGACCCGCTGGCGGGTGGGCGCAACTACTACGTGCGTCCGTCGGAACTGGTCCGGCAGACGCTGGAGCAGGGCTTCGATGGTCTTCGGCTCTACGATCTGCGCGGTCGGCAGATCGACGATCTACAGCAGCGCGCGCGATTGACGGACCCGTGGGTGTACGTGCACGCCCGCGCTTCGCGATAATCCATTCCATGAACGATCAACTCTCGACAGACCGTCCCGACCCCCTGGACGAACTGGATGGCCCGGCGCCGAGCCGTCCCCGCCGCAAAGGCATCTACATCCTTCCCAACCTGTTCACGCTGGCGGGTCTGTTCGGTGGCTTCTACGCCGTCGTGATGGCCATGAACGGGCGCTTCGACCAGGCCGCGATCGGCGTGTTCTGCGCGATGGTGCTCGACAGCCTCGACGGCCGGGTCGCGCGCATGACCAACACCCAGAGCGCCTTTGGCGAGCAGATGGACAGCCTGGCCGACATGGTGTCGTTCGGTGCCGCTCCTGCGCTCATCGTCTACGAATGGGCGCTGCGCGGCCTGGGCAAGCTGGGCTGGCTGGCCGCGTTTGTCTATTGCGCGGGGGCTGCGCTGCGTCTGGCGCGCTTCAATACCAACATCGGCGTGGTCGACAAGCGTTTCTTCCAGGGGCTGCCCAGTCCGGCGGCGGCGGCGCTGGTCACCGGCCTGATCTGGGTGATGGACGACATGGGCTACAAGGGCGTGCGAGACATCCCCTGGCTGACCTGGCTGGCCTTTGCGCTGACCCTGTATGCCGGCCTCACCATGGTCACCAACGTGCCGTTCTACAGCTTCAAGGACGTGAACTTCAAGCGCACGGTGCCCTTCATCGTCATCGTGGCGATTGCGCTCGGCATCGCCGTCATCACCTACCACCCGCCGCTGGTGCTGTTCGGCGTGTTCATCGTCTATGGCATCTCGGGCTATGTGGTCTACGCGATCAAGAAGTCGCATGGCCGACCGGTGAGCGTGATCGCGACCTCCACCGACGAGCCTGACGAAGAAGGTCTGCACCGCTGAAGTGCCGTGGCTGCGTGCTATAGTGATTTGATGATCTGCGTTGTCCGCTTCTTCTCGCTGCGACTACTAGGAGTGCCCCGGGCGCGCTGATCAGTCACATCTGTACCCTTTGTGGATCAACGGCCCGCCTCAGCGCAACGCAGCGGGCCGTTTGTATTTGTGGTGCGGCGTTGCAGGATCCTCGACTCCTACCCGATCGTCACACCCCCATGAGCATGTTGAGCAACCCCGCCGAGAAATACCGCCCGTTCGCCCCGGTGCGCCTGACCGACCGCACCTGGCCCGATGCCGTGCTGACGCAGACCCCGGTCTGGTGCAGCGTCGATCTGCGCGATGGCAACCAGGCCCTGATCGAGCCCATGGACAGCGAGCGCAAGCTGCGCATGTTCGAGCTGCTGGTGCGCATCGGCTTCAAGGAGATCGAGGTCGGATTCCCGTCGGCGTCGCAGACGGACTTCGATTTTGTGCGCCGGCTCATCGAGCAGCGCCGCATCCCCGACGACGTCACCATCCAGGTGCTGACCCAGGCCCGCGAGCACCTGATCGACCGGACGTTCGAGGCGGTGCAAGGCGCGCCCCGCGTGGTCGTGCATGTCTACAACGCCACCGCCCCGGTGATGCGCCGCGTGGTGCTGGGGCTGGACGAGGACGGCATCGTCGATCTCGCCGTCACCCACGCGCAGATGATCCGCGACCGCGCTGCGCAGCACCCCGAGACGCACTGGACCTTCGAGTACTCGCCCGAGATGTTCTCCGGCACTGAACTCGCGTTCTCCTGCCGCGTGGTGGATGCGGTCACCGCCGTCTGGCAGCCGACGCCCGCGCACAAGTGCATCATCAACCTGCCGTCGACGGTGGAGCACTCGACGCCGAACATCTTCGCCGACATGGTCGAGTGGATGCACCGCCACCTCGCCCGGCGCGACGCGATCGTGCTGTCGGTCCACCCGCACAACGACCGCGGCACCGGCACGGCCGCCGGCGAGCTGGCGCTGATGGCCGGCGCGGACCGCATCGAAGGCTGCCTGTTCGGCAATGGTGAGCGCACCGGCAATGTCGACCTGGTCAACATCGCGCTCAACCTCTACACCCAGGGCGTGGCGCCGGGGCTGGACTTCTCCGACATCGACGCCATCCGTCGCACGGTCGAGCACTGCAACCAGCTGCCGGTCCACCCGCGTCATCCGTACGTGGGCGATCTGGTCTACACCTCGTTCTCCGGCTCGCACCAGGACGCGATCAAGAAGGCGTTCGCGGCCCGGCGCGAGGGCGAGCTCTGGGACATGCCCTATCTGCCGATCGACCCGAAAGACCTGGGTCGCAGCTACGAGGCGGTGATCCGCGTCAACAGCCAGTCGGGCAAGGGCGGCATCGCGTATCTGCTGGAGGCCGAATACGGGCTGGAGTTGCCGCGGCGGCTGCAGATCGAGTTCAGCCAGGCGGTGCAGGCGGTGACCGACGGCGAGGGCCGCGAGGTGGTGGCCGCCGACCTGTGGGCGATCTTCTCGCGCGAATATGGCCTGGAGCAGCGCTCGACCGATCTGCGTGGCCTGCACCAGCAGGACGTCGCGCCGGACGGCTCGGTGCGTGTCAGCGCCGACTGGCATGGCCCGAACGGCTGGCAAGCCTTGAGCGGGCAGGGCAACGGGCCGCTCGACGCCTTCGTTGCGGCACTCGGTGCGGCGACTGGCCAGTCGATCGAGGTGCTCGATTACCACGAGCATGCGATCGGGGCTGGCGCGGGTGCGCGGGCGGCGGCCTTCGTCGAAGTGCGCATTGACCAGGGTCCGGCCTGCTTCGGCGTGGGCATCGATGCCAACATCGTGACGGCCTCGCTCCATGCCGTGCTGTCGGGCTGGACACGTGCCCGCCAGCGCCACCAGACCGCCACCCGGACGGGTGCGGCTGAAGAAACGATCTCCTGAATCCTGAATCCCGAATCCCGACGTGCTGAGGAGCCCACCACCATGACCGACAAACTGATCATTTTCGACACCACCTTGCGCGATGGCGAGCAGTCGCCCGGCGCCTCGATGACCCGCGACGAGAAGCTGCGCATCGCCCGCCAGCTGGAGCGGCTGAAGGTGGACGTGATCGAGGCCGGTTTCGCCGCCTCGTCCAACGGCGACTTCGAGGCGGTCAAGGCCATCGCCGACGCGATCAAGGACTCGACCGTCTGCTCGCTGGCCCGCGCCAATGACCGCGACATCGCGCGCGCGGCCGAAGCGCTGCGGGGTGCCAACTCGGCGCGCATCCACACCTTCATCGCCACCAGTGCCCTGCACATGGAGAAGAAGCTGCGCATGACACCCGAGGAAGTGTTGCAGCAGGCACGGCTGTCGGTGCGTTTCGCGCGCAACCTGTGCGGCGACATCGAGTTCTCGCCCGAAGACGGCTACCGCTCGGACGTGGATTTCCTCTGCCGCGTGCTGGAAGCCGTGATCGACGAGGGTGCCACCACGCTGAACATCCCCGACACCGTCGGCTACGCGATCCCGGAGTTGTACGGCAACTTCATCAAGACCCTGCGCGAGCGCGTCCCGAATTCGGACAAGGCGATCTGGTCGGTGCATTGCCACAACGACCTCGGCATGGCGGTGGCGAACTCGCTGGCCGGTGTCAAGATCGGTGGTGCACGCCAGGTGGAATGCACCATCAACGGTCTGGGCGAGCGCGCGGGCAACTGCTCGCTCGAAGAGATCGTGATGGCGGTGAAGACCCGCCGTGACTACTTCGATCTGGCGCTGCGCGTCGATGCGACGCAGATCGTGCCGGCCTCGCGCATGGTCGCGCAGACCACCGGTTTCGTCGTGCAGCCGAACAAGGCGGTCGTCGGTGCGAATGCCTTTGCGCACGCCTCCGGCATCCACCAGGACGGTGTGCTCAAGGCGCGTGACACCTACGAGATCATGCGTGCCGAGGACGTGGGCTGGGCGGCCAACAAGATCGTGCTGGGCAAGCTCTCGGGCCGCAATGCCTTCAAGCAGCGCCTGCAGGATCTCGGCATTTCGCTGGAGTCCGAGGCCGAGGTCAACACCGCGTTCATGAAGTTCAAGGACCTGGCCGACCGCAAGAGCGAGATCTTCGACGAGGATATCCTGGCGCTCGTCAGTGACGAGAGCGTCAGCGCCGATGTGGAGCACTACCGCCTTCTGGCGCTTTCGCAGCAGTCCGAAATGGGCGAGCGGCCGCACGCGAAGGTGGCGTTTTCCGCAGGGCCGACCGAATACCACGCCGAGTCCGACGGCAACGGCCCGGTGGACGCGACCCTCAAGGCGATCGAGTCGAAGCTGGCGTCCGGAGCCGAGCTTTTGCTTTATTCCGTGAATGCCATCACGTCCGGCAGCACGGAGTCTCAAGGAGAAGTCACGGTTCGGCTTCAACATGGCGGCCGCGTCGTCAACGGTGTCGGCTCGGATCCGGACATCGTGGTCGCATCGGCCAAGGCCTATCTGGCCGCCTTGAACAAGCTGCACAGCAAGGCCGAGCGAGTCGCTGCGCAGGGTTGACACAGGTATCGCGCGAACAGGGGGACAAAACTGAAAATCATCAAGGCTTGCGGGCCTTGCGGGCAGTGGTTTGCTTAACCTAGACTGAAATCAGTGTCCTGTCGTGCGGTATCCAAAGGTATTTTGTGAATCAAATAAAACTGAGTCTGGCGCGGACTTCGTCGAAGTGGGCATCCTTGGTGCTGGGGGTTTTGATGCTGGTGTCCGGTGCAGTCGATGCTGCGCCGCATGCCGCGAAGGGAAAGGCCCATGCCGGCAAGGTTCGCAAGGTCGCCAACCGTGCTGTCCGGCCGGTGCCGGTCACCGAGCCTCTGCGGTTGTCCTTTGGCCAGGCGGGGGGACTGCACGCCACGCGTGATCCGCTGGATCTGAAATCCAGCGTCGCGCTGGTGGTGGACCAGGACACCTCCGAGGTGCTGTTCAGCAAGAACTCCCAGGCGGTGCTGCCGATCGCCTCGCTGACCAAGCTCATGACCGCCATCGTGGTCGTGGAGTCCAGGGCACCGATGGACGAGATGCTCCAGGTCACGGAAGAAGACATCGACACCGAGAAGGGCAGCCGGTCCCGACTGGTGGTCGGCACCGAACTCAGCCGGGGCGAGTTGCTGCATCTGGCGCTGATGTCGTCCGAAAATCGCGCTGCGCACGCGCTCGGACGCCACTATCCGGGCGGGTTGCCTGCATTCGTGGCCGCCATGAACCGCAAGGCCAGCACGCTCGGCATGTCCAGTACCCGCTATGTGGAACCGACTGGCCTGTCCAGCGACAACCAGTCCAGCGCCTCGGATCTGGCCAGACTGGTGAAGACGGCCTACAACTTCCCGCTGCTGCGGCAGTTGTCGACCTCGCCGGAACTGGAGGTGGCACTCGGCCACCGCACGCTCCAGTTCCACAACACCAACAAGCTGGTGACGAATCCAACCTGGGAAATCGGTCTCCAGAAGACGGGCTACATCGTCGAGGCCGGGCGCTGCCTGGTGATGCAGGCGCGGCTTTCAGGGCGGCATCTCATCATGGTGTTCCTGGATTCGGCGGGCAAGTACTCCCGCCTGGGCGATGCCGAGCGGGTGCGTCGCTGGCTGGAGTCGTCCGACGCGGTGCGGCCCGTGCAGCATGTGCCGAGTCCCCCGGTGCGTTCGCCCGCTTCGGTGTCCTGAGGGCCGGCATTCTCTGGCCTGGTCAGGGCTGGTGGTGCCCGAGTGCCGTGGAAATCGCGGCAGCAGTGTCCAGCAGCTTGTCACACCAGCTTTCTTCCAGGCGGTCGGCGGGTGCCGAGATCGACAGTCCGGCGATCAGGCGGCCCTGGTCATCATGGATGCCGGCCGCCATGCACCGCACGCCCAGTTCCAGTTCTTCGTTGTCCCGGGCCAGATCGGTCTGTCGCACCCGTGCGAGCTCGCGCTCCAGCAGTGGCAGATCGGTGATGCTGTTGCGGGTGTGTCCGGCCAGGCCCGTGCGCGTGGCGTAACTGCGCACCCGCTGCGGATCGTCGTGCGCAAGGAACAGCTTGCCGACGGATGTCAGATGCAGTGGGGCGCGGCCGCCGACTGCGCGCACCACCTGCATGCCTGAACGCTCGGAATAGGTGCGTTCGATGTAGACGATCTCGTCGCCCTGACGCACCGAGAGATTGACGGGCTGGTGGGTCAGCTTGTGCAACTCCCGCATCGGCCCCAAAGCCGCGTCCCGCACGTCCAGCCGGGCCTTGACCAGATTGCCCAGTTCAAGAAGTCGCATTCCGAGGCGATAACTGCCCGCTTCAGGCCGGTCCACGAAGCGGCCGATGGCCAGATCGTTCAAGATCCGGTGTGCGGTTG
The DNA here is from genome assembly GCF_013410775.1 of Sphaerotilus montanus. NCBI lineage: Bacteria > Pseudomonadati > Pseudomonadota > Betaproteobacteria > Burkholderiales > Sphaerotilaceae > Sphaerotilus > Sphaerotilus montanus. The sequence continues at coordinate 3,732,397 of NZ_JACCFH010000001.1, forward strand.
ACGGGTGCAGACCCGTCTGCTCGCTGATCAGTTTCAGCGAGACAGGATCCTGGTGCGCCGCCAGCACATTCAGCAGGGTGAACATGCGGTCCATCACCTGAATGGCCGGTGTCTGGCTGGAACTGTCCTTTTTCGTCATGGTGACTCGTTTGAAAATCAATGCCTATTTTTGCATGGCGAAACACTGGATGCGGGAGTCCCTTGGTTTTGTTGTCTGCGGTCTGTTGATCATGGTGGGGGCCGGACCTGCTTTGGCCCAGCCCGCAGACGCAGGCCCGCAGGCAGCTTCCGGTACTGCCGCTGCATCGACACCATCGGTGCGACCGCGGCCGCGACCGATGACGCGTGTTCCCCGTGTCATCGGTCGCCTGCATGCAGGGGATCTCGGGCTGGTCATCAACACGGCTGATCCGTACTCGGTCGAAGTCGGCGAGTACTACCGGCGTGTCCGCCGCATTCCGGACGGCCATGTCCTGCGCATCGACCTGCCCGTGCAGTCCCGCCTCTCGGTCGCCGATCTGGAGCGCCTGCGCCGCCGCATCGACGAGCAGTTCGATGGTGGCGTGCAGGCCTTGGCGCTTGCCTGGGTGCAGCCCCATGCGGTCGAGTGCCAGTCGATCACGTCGGCCGTGACGCTGGGGTTCGATGCCCAGGCGTGCGAGCAGCCCTGCGGTCGCCGCCCGGTTTCACCGTATTTCAATTCTGCTTCTGCGGCCCCGTTCAAGGATCTGGGGTTGCGTCCGTCGATGCTGCTGGCTGCTTCCGATGCGGACCGCGCGCGCCGTCTCATCGACCGTGGTGCATCGTCCGACCACACCCTTGGTCTGGTGGGGGCGGCTCCGGTACAGGCGCATTTCATGACGACAGCCGATGCCGCGCGCAGCGTGCGCTCCTCGTTGTTTCCGCCGGCCGGCCTGCAGCGCCGCATCGGGCTGGAAAACCACCTGGGCCATGGCGATCTGCCGCGCGAAACCTCCCGGGTGGTGCTCGTGCAGACCGGGGTGGCACAGTTCCTCGGGGCGGATGCGATCGACTGGGTGCCGGGGGCATTGGCCGATCACCTGACCTCGTTCGGTGGGCAACTCGACCGCACTGGTGGACAGAGCACGGTGCTCGACTGGCTGGATGCGGGAGCCACTGCCAGTTATGGAACTGTCAGCGAACCGTGCAACCATCTGCAGAAGTTCCCCCATCCGCAAATTCTGCTGCTCCATTACCTGCAAGGCAGCACCGCGCTGGAAGCCTACTGGAAGAGCGTGGCGTGGCCGCAGCAGGGTGTGTTTGTGGGGGAGCCGCTGGCCGCACCATTTGCCCGTCAGTGAGTGGTCAGTGCGCGAGTGGATAACTATCAGATGACAAGCGAGACCAGCGCATTGCGGTATTGCTGCAGCCTCTGCCGGAGGCCATGGCATGTTCCGCAAGACACTGGACGCAAGAAGAACGAAGGAGACTGTCGTGCCACACGACCCCTGCAGCCTCTGCTGCGACTTGGAGCATCTGTTCGCGGTGACTGTGCGTCATTTTGACCACAATCTGTTCCGGTGCGCGCCAAAACGACATGCCAGGCACCTCACTGCAGGTGCTAAAGTCTCTGGCTTGACTTTATAGGTCCTTCCCGTCCCCTTTCCTGGCAACAGCTAAGGCGGGTCGCGATCCGCCAATCGGTTTAGCCGTGTCGCGGAAGGTTGTCCAACCCATCGGAGCCCCGGATACCAGGGCGCAAGGTGAGCGAAATATGATGCAGCAATACAGGACGAACTCGTACCTCTTCGGTGGCAATGCCCCTTACGTCGAAGAAATGTATGAGGCGTACCTCGACAATCCGGGCTCGGTGCCCGACAACTGGCGCGATTACTTCGACGCGCTCCAGCACGTTCCCGCCGCCAATGGCTCCGACAGCCGCGACGTGGCGCATGCCCCTGTCATCGAATCCTTCGCCCAGCGTGCCACGGCGAACGCCTTTGCGCACAAGGCCAGCGAAGCCGATCTGGCCGTCGCACGCAAGCAGGTCCATGTCCAGTCGCTGATTGCGGCCTACCGCTCGCTCGGCTCGCGCTGGGCCGACCTCGATCCGCTCAAGCGCACCGAACGCCCCAAGATCCCCGAACTCGAGACGGCGTTCTACGACCTGACCGAGGCCGACATGGACATCACGTTCTCGGCCACGAACACGTACTTCACGAAGTCCGACAGCATGACGCTGCGCGAGATCGTGCAGGCCCTGCGCGAGACCTACTGCGGCACCCTCGGCGCGGAGATCATGCACATCACCGAGCCGACCGAAAAGCGGTGGTGGCAGGAGCGCCTGGAGTCGGTCCGCAGCAAGCCGTCGTTCTCCACCGAGCAGAAGAAGCACGTCCTCGACCGCCTGACCGCCGCCGAGGGCCTGGAGCGTTTTCTGCACACCAAGTACGTCGGCCAGAAGCGTTTCTCGCTGGAAGGCGGCGAGAGCTTCATCGCCTCGATGGACGAACTGGTCCAGCGTGCCGGCCAGAAGGGCATCCAGGAAATCGTCATCGGCATGGCCCACCGCGGCCGCCTGAACGTGCTGGTGAACACCCTGGGCAAGATGCCCAAGGACCTGTTCGCCGAGTTCGACCACACCGCTCCGGAAGATCTGCCCGCCGGCGACGTGAAGTACCACCAGGGCTTCAGTTCGGACATCTCCACCCCCGGCGGTCCGGTCCACCTGAGTCTGGCGTTCAACCCGTCGCACCTGGAAATCGTCAACCCGGTGGTCGAAGGCTCCGTGCGCGCCCGCCAGGACCGCCGCGAGGACAAGACCGGTGCCCAGGTGCTGCCGGTGCTGGTGCACGGTGACTCGGCCTTCGGTGGCCAGGGCGTCAACCAGGAAACGCTGATGCTGTCGGCCACGCGGGGGTACTCCACCGGCGGCACGGTCCACATCATCATCAACAACCAGATCGGCTTCACCACGGCGGACCCGCGCGACCTGCGCTCGACGCTGTACTGCACCGATATCGTCAAGATGGTCGAGGCGCCGGTGCTGCACGTCAACGGCGATGATCCGGAAGCGGTCGTGCTGGCCACCCAGTTCGCGCTCGACTACCGCATGGCGTTCCACAAGGACGTGGTGCTGGACATCATCTGCTTCCGCAAGCTGGGCCACAACGAGCAGGACACCCCGGCCCTGACCCAGCCGCTGATGTACAAGAAGATCAGCGCGCATCCCGGTACCCGCCGCCTGTACGCCGACAAGCTGTCCGCCCAGGGTCTGGGCGAGACGCTGGGTGACGACATGTTCAAGGACTATCGCTCCGCGATGGACCAGGGTCGTCACACCATCGATCCGGTGATCAGCAACTTCAAGAGCAAGTACGCGGTCGACTGGGCGCCCTTCCTCGGCAAGAAGTGGACCGATGCTGCCGACACCGCCATCCCGCTGACCGAGTGGAAGCGTCTGGCCGAGCGCCTGACGACGATTCCCGCCAGCGTCAATCCGCACCCGCTGGTCAAGAAGGTCTACGACGACCGCGCCGCGATGGGCCGTGGCGAGGTCAACGTCGACTGGGGCATGGGCGAGCACATGGCCTTTGCCTCGCTGGTCGCCGCCGGCTATCCGGTGCGCCTGTCGGGCGAAGACTGCGGCCGTGGCACCTTCACGCACCGCCACGCCGTGGTCCACGACCAGAAGCGCGAGAAGTGGGACGAAGGCACCTACATCCCCGCGCAGCACGTCGCCGACAACCAGGCCACGTTCACCGTCATCGACTCGATCCTGTCGGAAGAGGCCGTGCTGGGCTTCGAATACGGCTACGCCGCGGCCGAACCCAACACGCTGACCATCTGGGAAGCGCAGTTCGGTGACTTCGCCAACGGCGCGCAGGTCGTGATCGACCAGTTCATCGCCTCCGGCGAAGTGAAGTGGGGCCGCGTCAACGGCCTGACGCTGATGCTGCCGCACGGCTACGAAGGCCAGGGTCCGGAGCACTCCTCTGCCCGTCTGGAGCGCTTCATGCAGCTGGCTGCCGACACCAACATGCAGATCGTGCAGCCGACCACGGCCAGCCAGATCTTCCATGTGCTGCGCCGCCAGATGGTGCGTTCGCTGCGCAAGCCGCTGGTGCTGTTCACGCCGAAGTCGCTGCTGCGCAACAAGGATGCGACCTCGCCGGTGAGCGACTTCACCAAGGGCGAATTCCGCACCGTCATCGCGGAGCAGAAGGCCGACATCAATCCGGAGAAGGTCAAGCGTGTCATCGCCTGCTCGGGCAAGGTCTACTACGACCTGGTCAAGAAGCGCGAAGAGAAGAAGTCCGGCGACGTGGCCATCCTCCGCGTCGAACAGCTCTATCCCTTCCCGCACAAGGCGTTTGCCAACGAACTGAAGAAGTATCCGAACCTGACCGACCTCGTGTGGTGCCAGGACGAGCCGCAGAACCAGGGCGCCTGGTTCTTCGTGCAGCACTACATCCACGAGAACATGCAGGACGGTCAGAAGCTCGGCTACGCCGGTCGTCCGGCCTCTGCATCGCCGGCGGTCGGCTACGCGCACCTGCACCAGGAGCAGCAGAAGACGCTGCTCGACCAGGCATTCGGCAAGCTCAAGGGCTTCGTGCTCACCAAGTAATCCAAACAGGTTCCTACCATCATGGCCATTGTTGAAGTCAAAGTCCCCCAGTTGTCCGAGTCGGTTGCGGAAGCAACCATGCTGCAGTGGAAGAAGAAGCCCGGTGATGCCGTGGCGATCGACGAGATCCTCATCGAGATCGAGACCGACAAGGTCGTGCTCGAAGTGCCGGCGCCCGCCGCTGGCGTGCTGGTTGCACTGGTCGTCGGCGACGGCGGCACGGTCGCCAGCGAACAGGTGATCGCCAAGATCGACACCGACGGACAGGTGGCGGTCAGCCCGCTGCAGATCGCGGCCATTCCTGCCACGACGGCAGTGGCCGCCGCACCCGTGGCCGCCAGCAAGGGCGATGTCGCCATGCCCGCTGCTGCCAAGCTGCTGGCCGACAACGGCCTGAGCGTCGGCGATGTCGCCGGCTCCGGCAAGGATGGCCGTGTCACCAAGGGTGATGTGCTGGGTGCCGTCGCCGCGGGGGCCAAGGCGGCTCCGGCGCCGGTGGCTGCCAAGCCGCCGGCCGTGGCCGCACCCGCTGCGCCGGTGGCCCTGGGTGACCGCGCCGAACAGCGCGTGCCGATGAGCCGCCTGCGTGCCCGCGTGGCCGAGCGCCTGCTGCAGTCGCAGTCGCAGAACGCCATCCTGACCACGTTCAACGAAGTGAACATGGCGCCGCTGATGGACATGCGCAAGCGCTTCCAGGACAAGTTCGAGAAGGAACACGGCATCAAGCTCGGCTTCATGTCGTTCTTCGTCAAGGCCGCGGTCGCTGCGCTGAAGAAGTTCCCGGTCCTGAACGCCTCGGTCGATGGCAACGACATCGTCTACCACGGCTACTTCGACATCGGCATCGCCGTCGGTTCGCCCCGTGGCCTGGTGGTGCCGATCCTGCGCAACGCTGACCAGATGACCTTCGCTGACATCGAGAAGAAGATCGCCGAATTTGGCAAGAAGGCCAAGGAAGGCAAGATCTCGATGGACGACCTGACGGGCGGCACGTTCTCGATCTCGAACGGCGGCACCTTCGGCTCCATGCTGTCGACCCCGATCATCAACCCGCCGCAGTCGGCCATCCTGGGCGTGCACGCGACCAAGGACCGCGCGGTGGTGGAAAACGGTCAGGTCGTGGTGCGCCCGATCAACTACCTGGCGATGTCCTACGACCACCGCATCATCGACGGCCGCGAAGCCGTCCTGGGTCTGGTGACGATGAAGGAAGCGCTGGAAGACCCGGCCCGCCTGCTGTTCGACATCTGAGCGACCTCTGCGCCTCTGCGTCGAACTGACGTGATTTCGGACGCCCCTTCGGGGGCGTTCTGCCAAGACTTCAGGAATTCACCATGTCCAAGCAATTTGATGTCGTCGTGATCGGCGGCGGCCCCGGCGGCTACATCGCTGCCATCCGCGCAGCACAACTGGGCTTCCAGGTCGCCTGCATCGACGAATGGAAGAACGAGAAGGGCGGCCCGGCCCCTGGCGGCACCTGCACCAACGTCGGCTGCATCCCGTCCAAGGCCCTGCTGCAGTCCTCGGAGCATTACGAGCACGCCGCCCACCACTTTGGCGACCACGGCATCAGCCTGGACAACCTGAAGATGGACGTGGCCAAGATGGTCGGCCGCAAGAACACCGTCGTGAAGCAGAACAACGACGGCATCCTGTTCCTGCTGAAGAAGAACAAGGTCAGCTTCTTCCACGGCCGCGGCTCGTTCGCCAAGGCGGTCGAAGGCGGCTATGAAATCAACGTCGCGGGCGCTGCCAACGAAGTGCTGACGGCCAAGAACGTCATCGTCGCGACTGGCTCCAACGCCCGCGCGCTGCCGGGTGCTGCGTTCGATGAAGAGAAGATCCTGTCGAACGACGGCGCGCTGCGCATCGGCGCGGTGCCGGCCAAGCTGGGCGTGATCGGCTCGGGCGTGATCGGCCTGGAGATGGGCTCGGTCTGGCGCCGCCTGGGTGCAGAAGTCACCATCCTGGAAGCGATGCCCGGTTTCCTGGGCGCCGCCGACGAAGGCGTGGCCAAGGAAGCGCTGAAGGCGTTCAAGAAGCAGGGCCTGAAGTTCGAGTTCGGCGTGAAGATCTCCAAGGTCGACGCGTCGGGTGACGGCGTGGTCGTGTTCTTCGCCGACGCCAAGGGTGCGGAGCAGACGCTGGCGGTGGACAAGCTGATTGTGTCGATCGGCCGGGTTGCCAACACCATCGGCCTGAACCCGGAAGCCGTCGGCCTGGCGCTGGACGAGCGTGGCATGGTCGTCGTCGACGCCGACTGCAAGACCAACCTGCCCGGCGTGTGGGCGGTCGGTGACGTGGTGCGCGGCCCGATGCTGGCGCACAAGGCCGAGGAAGAAGGCGTGGCAGTGGCCGAGCGCATCGCCGGTCAGCACGGCCACGTCAACTTCGCGACCATCCCCTGGGTGATCTACACCAGCCCGGAAATCGCCTGGGTCGGCCGCACCGAGCAGCAGCTCAAGGCGGACGGCGTGGCGTACAAGGCCGGCCAGTTCCCGTTCCTCGCGAATGGCCGCGCGCGCGCGCTGGGTGACACCACCGGCTTCGTCAAGTTCCTGGCCGACGCCACGACCGACGAGATCCTGGGCGTGCACATCGTCGGTCCGATGGCCTCCGAGCTGATCTCGGAAGCCGTGGTCGCGATGGAGTTCAAGGCCTCGGCCGAAGACATCGCCCGCATCTGCCACGCGCACCCGTCGCTGTCGGAGGCCACCAAGGAAGCGGCGCTGGCCGTGGACAAGCGCACGCTCAATTTCTGAGCCTGCGCGGGTTCCGCCCGCAGCATGCAACCATCAGGGGCGGCGCGAGTCGCCCCTTTTTCCGTTGTTCTTCTTTCCGTCCTGTCCAGGCCTTGTCGACCATGCCCACCGTCACCGAGATCTACCACCAGACCCTCGCCGAGCGCGGCTACCAGGCTGATCCGGCCCAGCTGCGCGCCGTGGCCGCCCTGCAGCGCTGCCAGGACGAGTGGATCGCCTACAAGTCCCGGCGCAGCAATGTGCTGACCAAGGCGCTGATCCGGCCGCCGCTGCCGCGCGGTGTCTACATGCACGGCGGGGTGGGGCGGGGCAAGAGCTTCCTGATGGACAGCTTCTTCCAGGCCGTGCCGCTGCAGCGCAAGACGCGGCTGCACTTCCACGAGTTCATGCGCGAAGTCCACCGGGAGCTGCAGGAACTCAAGGGCATCGCCAATCCGCTCGACGAACTGGGCAAGCGCATCGGGCGGCGCTTCCGGCTGATCTGCTTCGACGAGTTCCACGTCGCCGACGTGACCGACGCGATGATCCTGCACCGGCTGCTGGACGCGATGTACGCCAACCGGGTGTCGATCATCACGACGTCCAACTTCCACCCCGACGAGCTGTACCCGAACGGGCTGCACCGCGACCGCATCCTGCCGGCCATCGAGTTGCTCAAGGCCAAGCTCGAAGTCATCAACGTCGACAACGGCACCGACTACCGCCGCCGCACGCTGCAGCATGTCCAGCTTTACCACACGCCGCTGGGCGCGCAGGCGGACGCCGCCATGACGCAGGCCTTCGACGAACTGGCCGAGGTGAAGGACGAATCGCCCGAGCTGCGCATCGAGAACCGCGTCATCCATGCCCGACGCAAGGCGGGCGGGGTGGTCTGGTTCGACTTCAAGCAGCTGTGTGGCGGGCCGCGCTCGCAGAACGACTACCTGGAACTGGCGACCCAGTTCCACACGCTGCTGCTGTCGGACGTGCCGATGATGCCGCCACGGCTGGCGTCGGAGGCGCGGCGCTTCACGTGGCTGATCGACGTGCTCTACGACCGGCGCGTGAAGCTGATCATCTCGGCCGCCGTGCCGCCCGAGGAGCTTTACACCGAAGGTCCGATGTCGCATGAATTCCCGCGCACCGTCTCGCGCCTGACGGAGATGCAGTCCGAGGAGTTCATGGCGCTGGAGCGGCGCGACGTGGACACGTCGCTGACCTGATCCCCTGGGGGGCCGTCAGTCCAGCGTGTCGAGCCGGACGAGGGCGAGCGAGAGGTTGTCGCCGCCGCCCCGGGCACGCTGGCGCGCCTTGCTGATGAGCATCTTGCTGGCATCCCGCGGCTTGAGCGCGTTGACGATGGTGCCCAGCTCGCGCGATGTGAAGTAGTGCCACAGACCGTCGCTGCACACCAGCAGCGAGTCGCCCATTTCCAGCCGGTCCATGCGGGCCACGGTGATGGGCGGGTCCTCGTCCGCGCCCAGGCAGCCGGTCAGCAGGTGGGCATGGGGGTGGTCGTTCGCCTCTTCCTCGTTGATCTCGCCATCTTCGACCATGCGCTGCACCAGCGAGTGGTCGAAGGTGCGCGTGAGCATGTTCGAGCCGCGGAACACATACACCCGCGAGTCGCCCGCGTGGATGATGTGGCACTCGCGGTTGGGCAGGACGAGGAAGGCGGCGAGGGTGCTGTGCGGCTCCTGTTCGGAGGTGATCGCGGTCAGCTTGATCATCAGGTGCGATTCGAGCACGATCTTGCGCAGCAGTTCGGACGCGGAGTCCTTGGCCGGCGCGAAGCGCTCGAAGAGCTGGCGGGCGATCAGCAGCACCTGGTCGGCGGCCTTGCGGCCCCCGCTCTTGCCACCCATGCCGTCGGCAAGAATGGCCAGCAGGCAACCTTCGGCGCGAGGGTGCGTGAAGACCTCCACCTGATCTTGTTGATACAGTCGATCACCGCGGTCGATGCCTGTGGCCGCCAATAATCGATATCCAGGGGAGTCCGGTGTCATGTCGAAAACTATAAACGGTTCAACCCGCTTTTCCTGCCCATGAAGTCAACGCCAGAGCGAATAGCGGCAACGAGCGCACGATCCCCGCTGCGCGCGGAAGTGGCGCAGGCGTTTTCCGCGGACGGCGAGCTGGCGCAGGCCGATCGCCGTTTCCAGTCGCGCGAGGTGCAGACGGACCTGGCCGACGCCGTCGCCGAGGCACTGGAGTCGCGCAGCGTGCTGGTCGCCGAGGCCGGCACGGGGGTCGGCAAGACCTTCGCCTACCTGGTGCCGCTGCTGCTGTCCGGGCTGCGGGCGATGGTCAGCACGGCGACCAAGAGCCTGCAAGACCAGCTCTTCCTGCGCGATCTTCCCCGGCTGATGCAGACCTTCGGCCTGCCGGTGCAGATCGCGCTGCTGAAGGGGCGTGGCTCCTACCTCTGCCTGCACCGGCTGGAGCAGGCCCGCCACACCAGCGAATGGCCGGACCGGCAGGCGATGCGCCAGCTGGCGCGCATCGAGGTCTGGGCGCAGGGCACCCGCACGGGGGATCTGGCCGAACTGGACAGCCTCGACGAACGCTCGCCCGTGATCCCGCTGGTGACGTCGAACCGGGAGAACTGCCTCGGCAGCGAGTGCCCGAAGTTCCGCCAGTGCCACGTCGTGCAGGCGCGCCGAACGGCCCTGCAGGCGGACATCGTCGTGGTCAACCACCACCTGTTCTTCGCCGACATGGCGCTCAAGGACACCGGCATGGCCGAGCTGCTGCCGACGGTGGACGCCGTGGTCTTCGACGAGGCGCACCAGCTCAACGAGGCCGGCGTGCAGTTCCTGGGCAAGATGCTCGGCACCAGCCAGTTGCTCGACTTCAGCCGCGATCTGCTGGCGGTCGGGCTGACCGAGGCACGCGGCTTCGGCCCATGGACCGAACTGGCCGCCCGCTGCGAGCTGGCGGCACGCGAGCTGCGGCTGGCGAGCGCGGGGCCGCTGCGGGGCGCCGTGCGGCTGCGCTGGGAGGAGCGCGCAGGTCGCCCCGAATTCACCGAGGCGCTGGAGCGTGTGCGCACGGTGAGCGCCGAGATGCTGGAGCACCTGGTCGCCGTGGCCGATGGTGGCCCCGATCTGGCCAAGCTCGAAGACCGGGCGCGGGCGCTGGCGGCCCGTGTCGAAGCCTTCCTGCAGGCGCCTGCGCACGACCATGTGCGCTGGATCGACCTGACCACCCACCAGGCCCGCCTGACCGAAGCGCCGCTGGACATCCGCGAGACGCTGCGCGCGCAGGTCGAGGGTGGCAGCCGGGCGTGGATCTTCACCTCGGCCACGCTGGGCGCGGATCCGGCGCTGAGCTGGTTCACCCGCAGCGTCGGCATGGAGGAGGCCCGCACGCTGCAGGCCGGCAGCCCCTTCGACTACGCGGCGCACGCCCGGCTGTATGTGCCGACGCGCTTCCCCAAGCCGGGCGAGCCGGCGCATCCGGGCGCGGTGGCCGAACTGGCCGGACGCTGTGCACAGGCGCTGGGCGGCCGCACCTTCGTGCTGACGACCACGCTGCGGTCACTCCAGCAGATCGGCGCTGCCTTGCGCGAGCGGCTGGCGCCGGACGGCATTGCCGTGTTCGTGCAGGGCGAGGCGCCGAAGCGGGCCATGCTGGCGCAGTTCCTGGCCGCGCCGCGCGGGGTGCTGGTCGGCTCGCACAGCTTCTGGGAAGGCATCGACGTGCCGGGGGATGCGCTGCAGTGCGTGCTGATCGACAAGCTGCCGTTCCCGCCGCCGAACGATCCGCTGGCCGAGGCACGCAGCCGGCAGCTCGAAGCCGAGGGCGGCAACGCCTTCAATGACTACTTCATCCCCGAAACCGCGATCGCGCTGAAGCAGGGCGCCGGACGGCTGATCCGCAGCGAGACCGACCGCGGCCTGCTGGTGGTGTGCGACAGCCGGCTGGTGCAGATGGGCTACGGGAGGCGCCTGCGGGCTGCACTGCCGCCGATGACACCACTGGCGAGCGAGGATCTGGCGCTGGCGTGGCTGCGGGAGCTGGCGGAGGCCCACGCTGCGTCGGCGTCGCACGCCACGACGCCGGTCTAGCGCCAGGCGCTCAGCCGGTCACCACAGGCGCCACCAGCGCGCCTTTTCGTCGTAGTCGCGACCGATCCACTCGCTGCGCGGGTAGTTGGTCTTCAGCACGCGTTGCGCGTCGTCACGCAGCGGCGCGAGGTCGAGCTTGTCGTAGCTGGCGGCCATCAGGAACAGGGCTTCTTCGGCGGCCGGCACGCCGCGGAAGTCCTGCAGTGCCTGCTGGGCGCGGTTGGCGGCGGCCAGGTAGGCGCCGCGCATGTAGTAGTAGCGCGCCACATGCACCTCGTAGGAGGCCAGCGCGTTGACGATGTACTTCATGCGCACCTTGGCGTCGGGTGCGTACTTGGACTCGGGGAAGCGGTCGACGAGCTGCTTGAAGCTCTGGTAGGCGTCGCGCGAGGCCTGCTGGTCGCGCTCGGACAGGTCCTGCCTGGCGATGGAGCCGAACAGGCCGAGGTCGTCGTTGAAATTGATCAGCCCCTGGAGGTAGTAGGCATAGTCGCCTGCGGGGCTGGTCGGGTGCAGCTTCAGGAAGCGTTCGACCACGGCCAGCGCGCGTGCCTTTTCCTGCTGCTTGTACAGCAGATAGGCCTGTTCGAGCTGCGCCTGCTGCGACAGCAGGGTGCCGGCCGCACGGCCTTCGATGCGCTCGTAGAGCTTGATCGCACGGTCGTAGGCGCCGTTGGCGGATTCTTCCCGGGCCTCTTCGTACAATTTGGCAATGCTCTTGCCGTCATCGACGTTTTTGGGCGCCGACGCGCAACCGCCCAGTTGACAGGCCAACGCCACCCCGAGCACGAGGGAGGCGAGGCGCAGAGCCGGTGTCGGGCAGGGCTTGAACATGGTGGTCATGGGCCGGACCCGCAGGTCGGGCCAGATTGGATACAGAGCGTGAATTATATGAACGGGCCCCAGGGCCAGCATGAAGCTTCGGAAGTTGTCGAGGACATTGAAGAGGAGAGCCCGGAGCCGGGCGGTGCGGCATCGACTGCCGAGATCGAATGCCGGCAGGCCGAGGTCGACCGTGCCTCGCACGGACTGCGGCTGGACAAGTGGCTGGTGGGGCTGGCGCCGGAGTTCTCGCGCAGCCATCTCCAGCAGCTCATCGAGGCCGGCCATGTGCGCAGCGCCGGGCAGGTGCTGACCAGCGCGTCGCGCAAGGTCGGGGCCGGGCAGATCATCGAGGTGGCGCTGCAGCCCACGGCGCAGAGCAGTGCCTTCCGCGCCGAGGCGATCCCGCTGGACGTGGTTTACGAGGACGAGACGCTGATGGTGGTGCACAAGCCGGCGGGTCTGGTGGTGCATCCGGCCGCGGGGCACTGGTCGGGCACGCTGCTCAATGGTCTGCTGGCACACCACGCAGGTGCTGCGTCGCTGGCACGGGCGGGCATCGTCCACCGGCTCGACAAGGACACCTCCGGCCTGATGGTCGTGGCCAAGACGCAGCTGGCGCAGACCGCGCTGACCCGCGCCATCGCGGCGCGCGAAGTGCACCGCGAATACCTGGCGCTGGTGCATGGCGCGGTCGACGAGGAGCCGTTCACCATCGAGGCGCCGATCGGGCGTGATCCGGTGTCGCGTATCCGCATGGCCGTCGTGACCAATGGGAAGCCGGCACGCACCGATGTGACCTGTCTGGCCGTGCGGGACTTCGGCAAGTCGCCCGAGGCCGGGCGTGTCAGTGCCGTGCGCTGCAAGCTGCACACCGGGCGCACCCACCAGATCCGCGTGCATCTGGCGCGGCGCGGGCACCCGCTGCTGGGGGACGGGGTGTACGGTGGCAAGCCGGTGCTGGGGGTCACCCGGCAGGCGCTGCATGCCACGCACCTCGGGCTGGAGCACCCGCTGACGGGCGAATGGCTGTCCTTCGATGCGGCGCTGCCGGACGATCTGGCTGGCGTGTGGAAGCAGGTCACGCAAGGTTGAACGGCGGCCACAGCGCACGGCGGTCCGTTCGACGCTAGAATGTGGTCCAATCCAGCAGGAACGAGCCTTGCGCCTTGCGCCTGCGTCCTGCGAGCCCCGACCCCACCTGGTCCGGGCGCACACCCCGAAACCCGACAGCGAATTCCCCGGACCGGCCGCCCCTGGCGATGTGCTGGTCAGGGCCGCCCAGGTATCAGACGGAATTCATGAATACACGGGATGCCAAACGCGTCCTCGAGACCGCACTCATCTGTGCGCACCAGCCGTTGCCGGTTCGCGAACTCCGGCAACTGTTCGATGGTGCAGTCAGCGCGGACACGGTGCGCATGCTGCTGGACGGACTGGCGCAGGACTGGCAGGGGCGCGGTGTCGAGCTGGTCTGTGTGGCGAGCGGGTGGCGGTTTCAGAGCCGCCCGGAGATGCGGGTCCATCTGGACCGGCTGTATCCGGACAAGCCAGCCCGCTACTCGCGCGCCACGATGGAGACCCTGTCCATCGTGGCCTACCGCCAGCCCGTCACCCGGGGTGACATCGAGGACATCCGTGGCGTGACGGTCAGCACGCAGATCGTCCGGCAGCTCGAAGGGCACTTCTAGAAACCGACCCTGACCGCCGCCTGAGCCGCGCGCTGCGGCAAGATACCGCCCCATGATCACACCCCGCACCAAGCCATCGAGCTTCTTTCCTGAGGAGGCCGCGGACGACCTGTTCGTGGTGCAGCAGCGCAAGGCCAAGCTGGAGGGCTACGTACAGACGCTGGCGGCGATGGACGAACTGATCGACTTCGCAGCGATGGCCGCGGCGGTGGACAAGGCCTGCCCTCGCGCTGACCGCAGCAAGGGCGGACGCCCGCCGTACCCGACCGAGGCGCTGGTGCGCATGGTGTTCCTGCAAGGGCTGTACAACCTGTCGGACGAGCAGTGCGAGCACCAGGTGCTGGACAGGATGAGCTTCCAGCGGTTCTGCCGGCTGGACGGCGCGCTGAACATTCCGGACGCACGCACGCTGTGGAACTTCCGGCAGCGGCTGGCCGAAGGCGGGCTGGGAGGCCGGGCGATTTTCGAGGCGTTGAGCCAGCAGTTGCAGCGGCACGGCTTCATCCCGAGGGGCGGGCAGATCGTGGACGCCAGCATCGTGCAGGCGCCGATCACGCAGGCCAACGCCCGGGAGCGCGATGCGCTGAACAAGGGGGAGGCGCCCGAGGGCTGGAGCAAGAAGCGCCTGGCGCACACCGACCGGGACGCGCGCTGGACGCAAAAGCACGGCAAGTCGTACTACGGCTACAAGCTGCACGGCAACGTGGACGCACGCTACAAGCTGATCCGCCAGATGAAGATCACGGCGGCCAACGCCGACGACGGACAGCAACTGCCCGACGTGCTGCAGGTGGCGAACACGCGCAAGCGGCTGCTGGCCGACCGGGGCTACGACAGCGCGGCCAACCGTCAGACGCTGCAGCAGCACGGACTGGCCGACGGCATCGCGCGTCGCGCCAAGCCAGGGCAGACGGCCAAGGTTCGACTCAAGCAGCGCAACAAGACGATCAACCGCACGCGGGCGCGGGTCGAGCACGTGTTCGCGGCGCTGAGCCAGCAGGGCGGCAAGTGCGTGCGGGCGATGACGCTGGCGCGCAATGCGCTGGCGATCACGCTGCAGTGCGCGGCCTACAACGCGCGCAGGCTGGTGTGGCTGGTCAAGAGCGCAGGTCCGTCCGCACAGCCCGCGTGAGGGGAAAAACCCCGTCGCGGGGCACCGCGGCGGCGGGGACAGGGGCTCGCCGCCGTCATCCACTGCTCGTCTGAGCTGGATTTGTGCAGGCTCAGACCAGGTTCAGGGCTGCAGGGCCGGTTTCTAGAAGTGCCCCGAAGAGCGTGGCTGGATCGAGGTGATCGGGCACCGCGAGGGCCCAGGGCGTCCCGCGCTGTATGCGACGACCCGACAATTTCTGGACGATCTGGGATTGAAATCCCTGGATCAACTGCCATCCCTGGAGGCGATCGGGTCCGACCTGGTCGTCGACACCAACCCTGTGCCCTCGGGACCCGATGGCGCATCGTCATCTCTCTCCGAGGCCTGAGGCCGAACGCATGAACGAACATCAAGATACCGCTGACCAGACTGGCGCCGACGCCGCTGCAGAGACCCCCGAGGCCCCGAAGAAGCGCCGTGCGCCCCGCAAGGTGGCTGCGGACGTCGTGGCCGTGGACGTGGGCACGACCGAGGCGCCCGCAGCGGCGCCTGTCGCCAAGAAGCCGCGTGCGCCCCGCAAGCCGGTGGCGGCGGTTGTGTCGGTCGAGCCTGCGGGCGAGGCGGTGGCCCAGGACGTCGCTCCGGCGGTGGTCGAGGCCGCTGACGTCGCGGTGCCGGCCACGCGCCCTGCGCGGGCGCCGCGCAGCCGCAAGAAGGACGTGGTCGCCGAGCCGGCAATCGCTTCGACGGACGTCGCTCCGAGCGTGGAGCCGGTCGCTGAACCGGTGGTGGTGGTGCCGGTGGCGGCAGAGTCGGCCCCGGACGCTGCGCCGGAAACGGGCGCTGCGGCACCGGTGGGTGAAGAAGCCGGTGGTCGCCGGCGCGACCGTGATCGCCAGCGCCGCAAGGAGCGCCGTGGTCCGCGCGAGGAGGGCGGTGCCGCGATTTCCGGTGCGCAGGCTGCTGCCGGGTCGGTGGCTGACAGCGAGGAAGAGTTCGAGGTGATCGTGGTCAGCGGCGGTGACGATGACCCTGTCGATGCCGGCACGCTGTTCGCCGAGGTGATCTCGGGCGACTACGACGCCGAAGTCACTCCCGACGCGGACGATGAACTGGTCGATCCGGGCAAGCGCGTGCTGCGTCCCGAGCCCGAGGCGCCCAAGCTGCACAAGGTGCTGGCCCAGGCCGGCATCGGCTCGCGCCGCGAGATGGAGCAGCTGATCCAGGACGGTCAGGTGTCCGTCAACGGTGAAGCGGCGCACATCGGCATGCGCATCGCCCAGGGCGACCAGATCCGCATCGCCGGCCGCCCGATCAAGGTGCGCATCGCGCCGCCGCCGGCCCGCGTGCTGGCGTATCACAAGGAAGTCGGCGAAGTGGTCACGCACCACGATCCTGAAGGTCGACCGACCGTGTTCCGCCGTCTGCCGCGCCTGCACACCGGCAAGTGGCTGTCGGTGGGTCGCCTGGACATCAACACCGAAGGCCTGCTGCTGTTCACCAACTCCGGTGATCTGGCGAACCAGCTGATGCACCCGCGCTTCGGCGTGGAACGCGAGTACGCCGTGCGCGTGCTGGGTTCCCTGGCGACCGAGCAGCGTGCGCGTCTGCTGGACGGCGTGGACATCGAGGGCCAGAAGGCGGCCTTCAAGTCGATCGAGGACGGTGGCGGCGAAGGCATCAACCGCTGGTACCGCGTTGTCATCACCGAAGGCCGCAACCGCGAAGTGCGCAAGCTGTTCGACAAGGTGGGTCTGGCGGTGAGCCGGCTGATCCGCATCCGATACGGCACCGTGGTGCTGCCGCGTGGTCTCAAGCGCGGTGTCTGGGTGGAACTGGACGACCAGGACGTGCGCACGATCCGTGCTCTTGCCAATCCCGACCAGCCCGCCCGCGTGGTGCCGGTGCCGAACGATGGCCCGCGTGGTGCCCGGCCCCAGAAGGGCCGTGGCCAGGACCGCCCGGACCGTGGTGGCGAGCTGCGTGCCAATGACCGCGGTGGACGCGGAGCTGGCGAGCCGCGTGCCGAGCGCGATCCGCAGGCGCCGCGTGGCAAGGGTGCGCAGCACGGAGGTGACCGTGGCCAGGACCGCGGTGACCGCCAGGGCGGGCGTCCGAACGGCCCGGGCAATGCCCCGCAAGGTCAGCAGAACCGTCCGCCGCGTGGCCCGCGGCAGGATGGACCGCCGCAAGGTGGTGGCGGCTACGGCAACCAGGGCGGCGGGCAGGGCGGTGGCCGCAGTCCGCGCAACGAGGGCGATGACCCGCTGCACATCCCGAATCCGCTGGAGCAGACCTTCGACAAGCGCTTCGTGTCCGGCTCCAAGCGCATCACGACCGGCTTCGGCCGGCCGACCGAGGAGCCGACGCCGGGCAGCGGAGGTGGCAACCGCAAGGGCGAGCCGCGCCAGCCGGACCCGATGGAGACCTCGGTCGGCTACATCGGTGCCGAGGCCTACTTCACCCGCCCTGGCGGCGGTAACAACAAGGGCCGCGGCGGCCGTCGGCGCTGATGGCCTGACACGCTTCAACGCTAGAATGCCGGGTTTTCCCCGGCTTCGACCCCCATTCGACCGACTTTGTCCTCCCTGTTTCAAGGAAACCATTCCATGGCCATCGAACGCACCCTGTCCATCATCAAGCCCGACGCCGTCGCCAAGAACGTCATCGGCCAGATCTACGCCCGTTTCGAAGGCGCCGGCCTGAAGATCGCCGCTGCCAAGCTGGTGCAGCTGTCGCGTGCCGACGCTGAAGCGTTCTATGGCGTCCACAAGGCCCGCCCGTTCTTCAACGACCTGGTGAACTTCATGATCTCCGGCCCGGTGATGATCCAGTGCCTGGAAGGCGAGAACGCCATCCTGAAGAACCGCGAGCTGATGGGCGCCACCGATCCGAAGAAGGCTGAAGCCGGCACCATCCGCGCCGATTTCGCCGACTCGATCGACGCCAACGCCGTGCACGGCTCCGACGCTGCCGAAACGGCCGCCGTCGAGATCGCCTTCTTCTTCCCCGGCATGAACGTCTACAGCCGCTGATCGGCTGCTGAACCCGCGCTGAAGACATGACCACCGACGCTGCCCTCGACGCTGTCAACCTGCTCGACTTTGACCTCGACGGGCTGGCTGCGCATTGCGAGCGCCTGGGCGAGAAGCGCTTTCGCGCCGTCCAGCTGTTCCGGTGGATCCACCAGCGCGGTGCGCGCGACTTCGACCAGATGAGTGATCTGGCCAAGTCGCTGCGCGCCAAACTCGCCAGCGGGTCGGTCATCCGTCCGCTGGCGATCCTTTCCGAACACCGCTCCGCCGACGGCACAGTCAAGTGGCTGTTCGATGTGGGCGCCGGCGATGCCGTCGAGAGCGTCTTCATCCCCGAGGAAGGCCGCGGAACGCTGTGCATCTCGTCGCAGGCGGGTTGTGCGGTGGGATGCCGTTTCTGCTCCACCGGCCACCAGGGCTTTTCCCGCAACCTGAGCACGGGCGAGATCCTCGCGCAGCTCTGGTATGCCGAACACACGCTGCGCCGCGACCTGAACCGTCCCGCTGGCGAGCGCGTGATCACCAACGTCGTGATGATGGGCATGGGCGAGCCGCTGCAGAACTACGGCGCGCTCGTGCCGGCGCTGCGCGTGATGCTCGACGACCATGGCTACGGCCTGTCGCGCCGGCGCGTGACGGTCTCGACTTCCGGCGTCGTGCCGTTCATGGACCGGCTGCGCGACGACCTGCCGGTGGCGCTGGCCGTGTCGTTGCACGCGCCCGACGACGCGCTGCGCAACGAGCTCGTGCCGCTGAACCGCAAGTACCCGCTGGCCGATCTGCTGGCCGCGTGCAAGCGCTACCTGGACACGGCGCCGCGCGACTTCATCACGTTCGAATACTGCATGCTCGACGGTGTCAACGACAGCGACGAGCAGGCGAGGGCGCTGCTGGCGCTGGTCGGGCCGAAGGGACCGGTCGGTCGGCTGCCCTGCAAGTTCAACCTGATTCCGTTCAACCCCTTCCCGGCGTCGGGCCTGAAGCGTTCGGACAATGCCCGCGTGCAGGCCTTCGCCAAGGTGCTCCTGGAGGGGGGGCTGGTCACGACGGTGCGCAAGACCCGTGGTGATGACATCGACGCCGCCTGCGGCCAGCTCGCTGGCGAGGTGCAGGACCGCACCCGGGCGCACGAGCGCATGGTGCGTGCGCCGATCCGCATCGTGCGCAGCGCACCCCCGGCTGCGCCGAACTGAGCGATCTTCCCCAGGATGACGATGACCCCACTGCGCTGGTTCGAGCGCCGCACCGGCCGGTGTGGCAGTCTGCTGCTGGCTGCGGTGCTGCTGGCTGGCTGCGTGTCCGGGCCGGCCTTGCCGGTGCCGATGGGGGAGGCGAGTCCCACCAGTATCAACGCACCCCGCCCGACGAACTCCAGCGGTTCGGCTGCCGCGAATGCTGCCACCGGTGGCCGACGCGATCTGGTCACCGAATCGGACGAGTCCGACTCGGCCAGGCGTGCGCGCATCCGCACCGAACTGGCCGCGGCCTATTTCGGCCAGGGGCAGTACGTGACCGCGCTGGACGAGGTCAAGCGCGCGCTGACCGTCGATCCGGGTCATGTGCCTGCCCTGGGCCTGCGCGGGCTCATCTACGCCAACATGGGGGAGTACGAGCTGGCGGAGGAGAGTTTTCGCTCGGCCCTGCGGGTCCGCCCCGCCGATGCCGACACCCTGCACAACTACGGCTGGTTCCTCTGCCAGCAGCGCCGCTTCGTGCCGGCGCGCCAGCAGTTCGAAGCGGCGATGGCGGTGCCGCAGTACCGCGAATCGGCGCGCACGCTGCTCGCTGCCGGCATCTGCGAGGCCCGGGCCGGTGAGCTGCAGGCGGCCCAGATCATCCTGCAGCGCAGCTTCGACCAGGACCCGGGCAATCCGGCCACCGTGTTCAATCTGGCGGACGTCCTGAAGCGCCGAGGTGATCTGGAACGTGCATTTCTTTACATCCAGCGGCTCAACCAGACCCCTGAGCTGGTGAGCCCTGAAACGCTGTGGCTGGCGATTCGCATCCAGCACCGACGAAACCTCACCTCGTCCGTGGAAGAATTGGGGTCATTGCTGCGTGCACGATTCCCGAAATCACGGGAGGCAGCGGCCTATGACCAAGGACAGTTCGATGAGTGAAGTGACACCGCTGCCAGCTGGCTCCCTCTCGGCCGGCGCCATGCTGCGCGCCGCCCGCGAGGCACGTGGGCTGGAAATCGATGCATTGGCACAGTTGCTGAAGGTGCCCGAGCGCCGGCTGGTGGCGCTGGAGGCCGATCGCTATGACGAGTTGCCGGGACTGGCCTTCGTGCGCAGTCTGGCGCAGTCCTACGCCCGCCAGCTGGGTCTGGACTCCACCAAGGTCCTGGCTGTGCTGCCGATGTCCGGAACGCCGCCGCAGCAGCTCGAGAACGTGTCCCGCGGGCTGCAGACGCCGTACCGCGAAGGCGTGAGCGGCAATACCTTCGGCCGCGGCGGAGCAGGGCAGCCGGAATGGCTCAAGCCCGCCTATCTGGTGCCGGCGCTGCTGCTGCTGGCCGCACTGGCCTTCTGGTTCGCTCCGCCGATGCGTTCGGTGTTTGGCGGCCTGGGCTGGCCTGCGGCGGATGCCCCCGCGGGCAGTGCCAGCGCCGTGTCCGATGTGCCCTCGTCCGTGTCATCGTCGGGGGCGGCCAGTGGTGGCACTGCGGCGCCGTCGGATGGGGTGCTGGTGTCCGCGCCGACCGCCGTGGTGGTGCCTGCGGTTCCGTTGACGCCCGTGACGCCGGCTGCATCCGCGCCCTTGGCCCCTCCGGTGTCCGAGACCGTGCACTCGGCACCCACCGACACGGCGCCTGTCGGTGCCAGCGCGCCGCCGGCCGCGGCGGGCACGGTGGTGCTGCGCACGACGGGCGAGTCCTGGGTCGAGGTGCGTGATGCGGCGGGCGCCGTGCTGCTGTCGCGCACGGTGCTGCCGGGCGAGGTGATCGGCCTGGATGGCGCCATGCCGATGCGCATGAAGGTGGGCATCGCCAGCGTCACCCAGGTGACCGTGCGTGGCGAGCCGTTCAGCCTGGCCCCGTTCACCCGCGGCAACATCGCCAACGCCGTTCTGAAGTGAGTCCGACCATGCACGCTCCCCTGACGACCTCCGAACAACCGATTCCGCTGGGCGAACCTGCCGCGCGTCGCAGCCTGCAGGCCCGTGTGGTCTGGGGCGACCGTGTCGTGACGGTCGGCGGCGATGCGCCGGTGCGCGTGCAGTCGATGACCAACACCGACACGGTGGACGTCATCGGCACCGCCATCCAGGTGAAGGAGCTGGCGCTGGCCGGCTCGGAGATGGTCCGCATCACGGTCAACACGCCCGAAGCCGCCGAGGCCGTGCCGCACATCCGCGACCAGCTCGACCGCATGCAGATCGACGTGCCGCTGATCGGCGACTTCCACTACAACGGCCACCGCCTGCTCACCGAGTACCCGGCGATGGCGGCGGCGCTGTCCAAGTACCGCATCAACCCGGGCAATGTCGGCAAGGGCGACAAGCGCGACCGCCAGTTCGGCATGATGATCGAGGCCGCGCTGCGCCACGACAAGCCGGTGCGCATCGGCGTCAACTGGGGCAGCCTGGACCAGGAACTGCTCGCCAGCCTGATGGACACCAACGCCCGCCGCGCGCAGCCGTGGGAAGGCCGTCAGGTGATGTACGAAGCCCTGATCCAGTCGGCGCTCGACTCGGCGGGTTACGCGGTCGAGCTGGGCATGGACCCGGGCCAGGTGCTGATCAGCTGCAAGGTCAGTGGCGTGCAGGATCTGGTGGCGGTCTACCGCGAGCTGTCGAAGCGCTGTGACCATCCGCTGCACCTCGGCCTGACCGAAGCCGGCATGGGCACCAAGGGCACGGTCGCCTCGGCCGCGGCGCTGGGCATCCTGCTGCAGCAGGGCATCGGCGACACCATCCGCGTCAGCCTGACGCCCGCGCCAGGCGAGGCGCGCACGCAGGAAGTGACCGTCGCGCTGGAGATCCTGCAGTCGCTGGGTCTGCGCACCTTCGTGCCGAGCGTGACGGCGTGTCCCGGCTGCGGCCGCACGACGAGCACCACCTTCCAGGAACTGACCCAGCAGATCGACCACTTCCTGCGCGCGCAGATGCCGGTCTGGCGCGTCAAGTACCCGGGCGTCGAGACGATGAAGGTGGCCGTGATGGGCTGCATCGTCAACGGCCCCGGCGAGAGCAAGCACGCCGACATCGGCATCAGCCTGCCCGGCACCGGCGAAGCCCCGGCGGCTCCCGTCTACATCGATGGCGAGAAGGCCATGACGCTGCGCGGCGAGGGCATTGCCAGCGAGTTCCAGGCCGTGGTCGAGCAGTACATCGAGCGGCGCTTTGGCCAGAAGACGGCCGTTTCCTGAACTCCCGAGTTCTCCGAATTCCTGAATTTTCCTGATGAGCGAAAAACTCCAAGCCGTCAAAGGCATGAACGACCTGCTGCCGCCGGATTCGGCGCGGTGGGAGTGGTTCGAGGACAGCGTGCGCGCCCTGATGCGCCGCTACGGCTACGCCAACATCCGCACCCCGATCGTCGAGCCGACGCCGCTGTTCGTGCGTGGCCTAGGCGAGGTGACGGACATCGTCGAGAAGGAGATGTACTCCTTTGAAGACAAGATGAATGGCGATCTGCTCACGTTGCGCCCGGAAGGCACGGCGGGGGTCGTGCGCGCCGTGGTGCAGCACAACCTGCTGTACGAAGGCCCGAAGCGGCTGTTCTACATCGGCCCGATGTTCCGCCACGAACGCCCGCAGAAGGGCCGCTACCGCCAGTTCCACCAGGTCGGCGTCGAGGCGCTGGGTTACGGCGGACCGGACGTGGACGCCGAGGTGATCCTGATGGCGCGCAGCCTGTGGCGCGACCTGGGCCTGACCGACGTGCGGCTGGAGATCAACAGCCTGGGCCAGCCCGACGAGCGCAAGGCGCACCGCACCGCGCTGATCGCCCACTTCGAAGCCCACGCCGACGTGCTGGATGAGGAAGCGAAGCGTCGCCTGCACAGCAACCCGCTGCGCATCCTCGACACGAAGAACCCGGCGATGCAGGCGGTGGTCGAAGCCGCGCCGAAGCTGATGGATTTCCTCGGCGAGGCGTCGCTGAAGCACTTCGACGCCGTGCGCGCTGTGCTGGATGCGGTCGGCCAGCCCTACCGCATCAACCCACGCCTGGTGCGCGGCATGGACTACTACAACCTGACCGTGTTCGAGTGGGTCACCGACCGCCTCGGCGCACAGGGCACGGTCTGCGGCGGCGGTCGCTACGACGGCCTGATCGAGCAGATCGGCGGCAAGCCGGCGCCAGCCGTGGGCTGGGGCCTGGGCATCGAGCGGGTGCTGGCGTTGCTGGAGGACAGTGGCGTCAAGGTGCCGGTGCAGGTGCCGGACGCTTACGCCATCGTGCCTGACGCTGCCGCGCTCGCTCCGGCGACCGTCACGGCCGAGGCGCTGCGTGCGCTGGGCCTGAAGGTCGTGCTGCACGCGGGTGGCAAGGACGGCCTGGGCAGCATGAAGTCCCAGTTCAAGAAGGCGGATGCCAGCGGTGCCCGTTACGCACTGGTGTTCGGCGGCGACGAGCTGGCGCAGGGCATGGTGGCCGTGAAGCCGCTGCGCGATGGCGGCCGTGCCCAGGCGCTGCGTCCGCTGGCCGACGTGGCCGCCTGGTCGGCCGAGATCGCCGACTGATCCGGCGTCGCCCCAGTGCGGCCCGCATAATCCCTCTCTCCACGGTTACACCTCCGACACACGCGCATGGCATCCCATCTCGACCTCGAAGAACAGGAACAGCTCGACCAGCTCAAGCAGTTCTGGGCCAAGTTCGGCAACCTGATCACCTGGGTGCTGCTGATCGTGCTGACGGCGTATGCCGGCTGGAACGGCTGGCAGTACTGGCAGCGCGACCAGGCCGCCAAGGCCGGGGGCATCTACGACGAACTGGAGCGCTCGGCCCAGGCCGGCGATGCGGACCGGGTGACCAAGGTCTGGGCCGATCTGCAGGCCCGCTATCCGGCGACCGCATTTGCGGAGCAGGGCGGTCTGCTCGCCGCCAAGGTGCAGTTCGACAAGGGCCAGGCCGATGCCGCGCGCGGCACGCTGGAGTGGGTGGCCGCGAACGCCAAGGAAGACGAATACCGGGCGATTGCCCGCCTGCGTCTGGCGGGCGTGCACCTCGAAGCCAAGCGCCATGACGAGGCTCTGAAACTGGTCAGCAGCGAGGTCCCCGAGGCCTGGGCCGGGCTGGCCGCGGACCGCCGTGGCGACATCCTGCAGGCCCAGTCCAGGACTGCGGAGGCCGTGACGGCTTACCAGCAGGCCTGGAAGGCACTCGCCAAGGACGTGGACTACCGCCGTCTGGTCGAGGCCAAGCTGGTTGCGCTGGGTGCGGCGCCGCAGGAAGAGGGCGCTGCCTCGGGAGCCGCAAAATGACCATCCTGAACGCGTGCGGTCCCAGCGCTGTCCGGCGCTGTCTGGTGGTGGCCGTGGCCCTGCTGATGGCGGCCTGCTCTTCGGTCGAGCGGCCCAAGCCCACGCCGCTGGAGCCGCTGACGCCCCGGATCGCCGGCAAGCAGGTCTGGCGCCAGAGTCTGGGCCGGCCACTGGCCGGGCAGACGGTGGCCGTGCTGGGCGATCGTTTCATGCTCGCGGGTGACGATGGAAAGATCGTCAGCATGGACATTGGAACCGGCACGGTCCGCGGCCAGGTGACGGTCGGTGCACCGCTGTCGGCCGGTGTCGGCAGTGACGGACGGCATGCGGCCGTCGTCACCAGGAACAACGAACTGGTCGTGATCGACGGCGACCGCGAGATCTGGCGCACCCGGCTCAACTCGCGGGTAGTCACCGCGCCGCTGGTGGCGGGCGAGCGGGTGTTCATCCAGGCCGTCGACCGCAGCGTGCAGGCCTTCGACGTGTTCGATGGTCGCCGCCTGTGGACCGTGGGCCGATCGGGCGATGCCCTGTCGCTGGCGCAGCCGGGCGTGCTGCTGGCCTACCGCAACACGCTGCTGGTGGGCATGGGCGCGCGCCTGCTGGCGCTCGATCCGCTCACGGGGGCCCTGCGCGCGGACAGCACCCTCGCATCGCCGCGCGGGACCAACGAGGTCGAGCGGCTGGCCGACCTCGTCGGGCCGGCTGCACGCAGCGGGGACGTGGTCTGCGCCCGTTCCTTCCAGGTCGCGGTGACCTGCCTGAATGTCGAACGACATGCCGTGCTCTGGAGTCGACCGCAAGGCGGCTTCGAGGGTCTGGCGATCGATGCCGAGTTCGTGTCCGGTGCGGACGCGACCGACCGGGTCAGCGCCTGGCGCCGCGCCAGCGGGGATGTGGCGTGGACCTCGGACAAGCTCCGCTACCGTGGTCTGACGGCCCCGCTGGCCGTCGGCTCGACGCTGGTGTTCGGCGACAGCGAAGGCTGGCTCCATGTCCTGTCGCAGGACCGGGGCGAGCCCCTGCTGCGTCTGCCCACCGATGGCAGCGCGATCATTGCACCGCTGGTGCGCTCCGGCCTGACGATGCTGGCCGTGACCCGGTCCGGCAACGTGTTCGCGTTCCGGCCGGAATGACCCCGCGTTTTCCATAACAACCATTCAACTGCTACAGATCGGAACCGACCCATGAAACCCGTGATTGCCCTCGTCGGACGTCCCAACGTCGGCAAGTCCACGCTGTTCAACCGACTCACTGGACGCCGCGATGCCATCGTGGCCGACTACGCGGGCCTGACCCGCGACCGCCACTATGGCGACGGCGCCCTGGCCGGGCATGAATTCATCGTGATCGATACCGGCGGATTCGAACCCGATTGCACCTCCGGCATCTTCCAGGAGATGGCCAAGCAGACGCGGCAGGCCGTGGCCGAAGCGGACGCGGTGATCTTCGTGGTCGACGTGCGCGCGGGCCTGTCCGCCCAGGACCACGACATCGCCCGCTTCCTGCGCACCACCAGCAAGCGTGTGCTGCTGGCGGCAAACAAGGCCGAAGGCATGAAGGACGGCCCGCAGCTGGCCGAGTTCCACGAACTCGGCATCGGCGAGCCGCTGGCTGTTTCATCGGCCCACGGCCAGGGCATCCGCAGCCTGATCGAGCTGGCGCTCGAAGGCCTGGTGCCCGAGGTCGAGGAAGACGACGGCTTGCCGGAAGAGGAGCGCCCGACGCGTCTGGCGGTGTGTGGCCGTCCCAATGTCGGCAAGTCGACGCTCATCAACACCTGGCTCGGCGAAGAGCGTCTGGTGGCCTTCGATCTGCCGGGAACCACCCGCGACGCGATCGAGGTGCCGTTCGAACGCAATGGCCGCAAGTACAAGCTGATCGACACGGCCGGCCTGCGCCGCAAGGGCAAGGTGTTCGAGTCGATCGAGAAGTTCTCGGTCGTCAAGACGCTGCAGGCCATCGGGGACGCCAACGTCGTGCTGCTGCTGATCGACGCCACTGAAGGCGTGTCGGACCAGGATGCGCACATCGCGGGCTACATCCTGGACGCAGGCCGTGCGGTGGTCATCGCCATCAACAAGTGGGATGCCATCGACGAGTACCAGCGCCAGACGCTGCAGCGCTCGATCGAACAGCGGCTGGCCTTCCTGAAGTTCGCGCCGATCCTGCACATCTCCGCCAAGCGTCGCCAGGGCCTGGGGCCGCTGTGGAGTGCCATCGACGAGTCCTGGGCGTCGGCCAAGCGCAAGCTGCCCACGCCGGTGCTGACGCGTCTGCTGCAGGAAGCGGTGGATTTTCAACAGCCCAAGCGGGCGGGAATTTCCCGCCCCAAACTGCGTTATGCCCACCAAGGTGGGCAGAACCCGCCGTTGATCGTGATCCATGGCAATGCCGTGGAACACATCACCGACGTGTACAAACGCTATCTGGAGAGCCGTTTTCGCGAGCATTTCAAGCTCGTGGGCACTCCGTTGCGTATCGAGTTGCGCGCCTCGCGCAATCCCTTCACGGAAAAGGATTCCTGATCCGTCGGATCGTGGTCCCGGGCGTGTGATAACGTGCGGGCCTTCTTGAACTCCATTTCCAACACGGAGAATATCGTGAGCAACAAAGGGCAACTGCTACAAGACCCCTTCCTCAACCTGCTGCGCAAGGAGCATGTTCCGGTGTCGATCTACCTCGTCAACGGCATCAAGCTGCAGGGCCACATCGAGTCTTTTGATCAGTATGTGGTACTCCTTCGCAACACCGTCACCCAGATGGTCTACAAGCACGCGATCTCGACCGTCGTGCCGGGCCGACCGGTGAACTTCCACGCGGCAGAATCGCCGGAAGCCAGCTGACCGCCCGCAGCGGCCAGCCAGACGCGTCAACTCGAAGCACCTTGACTGCAACGGACTCTTCCCCTCTCCCACGCGCTGTTCTGGTCGGGGTCGATTTCGGCGCAAACGCGTCCTTCGATTCGACGCTGGATGAACTGGCCCTGCTGGCCCAGTCTGCGGGCGATGAGCCGGTCGCCCGGATCATCGCCCGCCGTCGCGCTCCCGATGCCGCACTGTTCGTGGGCTCGGGCAAGGCCGATGAAATCAAGCTCGTCGTGGCCGAGCACGGCGCCCAGTGCGTGATCTTCGATCAGGCACTGGGCCCTGCTCAGCAACGCAACCTCGAGCGCCACCTCGGCGTCGAAGTGCTCGACCGCATCGCACTCATCCTCGAAATCTTTGGCGCCCGCGCGCGCAGCCATGAAGGCAAGCTTCAGGTCGAACTCGCGCGGCTGCAATACCTCTCCACCCGCCTCGTGCGCCGCTGGTCCCATCTGGAACGCCAGCGTGGTGGCGTCGGTCTGCGCGGCGGTCCTGGGGAAACCCAGATCGAGCTGGACAAGCGCATGATCGCCGTGCGCATCAAGGCCGTGAAAGAGCGGCTGGACAAGGTGAAGCGTCAGCGCGGCACGCAGCGCAAGGCGCGCGAGCGCCAAGGTACTTTCCGCGTCTCGCTGGTGGGCTATACCAACGCGGGCAAGAGCACGCTGTTCAATGCGCTGGTCAAGGCGCAGACCTATGCGGCCGACCAGCTCTTCGCCACCCTCGACACGACCACGCGCCAGATGTACCTCGAGGACGCCCGTCGCAGCGTGTCATTGTCGGATACCGTGGGGTTCATCCGTGACCTGCCACACACGCTGGTCGATGCCTTCCAGGCCACGCTGCAGGAGGCCGCCGATGCGGATCTGCTGCTCCACGTGGTCGACGCGGCCAGCCCGGTCTGGCTTGACCAGATTCGGGAGGTCCAGCGGGTGCTGCACGAGATCGGTGCCGATGACGTGGCGCAGGTGCTGGTCTTCAACAAGATCGACGCCATGGAATCGGCGCAGCGCCCGCGTGCGCCTGGTGATCTCTACGAGCTCGCGCCTGGGCTGGTGGTGCCACGCTGGTTTGTCAGTGCCCGCACCGGCGAGGGACTGCCTGCATTGCGGCAGGCCATTGCCGAAGCGGCTCTGAACCAGGACCGCATGGAGGTTGCTGGTCGTACCGATCCCCGTTTCGACCCTGATCGCAGCGATACCGATGTGATCGAGATCGAAGACACGACGCCTGAACGGGTCGAAACCCTGCCCACGCCGCCCACGGCGTGAAGCATGTTGTAATTTCGGACATGAACAAGACGAATCCGATGGACGCTTACACGCCTGTTCGGGCCCCGTGGGGGGCTGTGGCTGGTTCTGCGCTGAATCTGGTCGCCGGGGCCGCGCGAACCCTGGTCTGCCAGTTGCGTGGCGCGCGCAATGCGCCCGCTGGCGCAGACGTGATGGCCAATTCCGGTCGCAACGACGGTCCGCCGGATCTGGACGAACTCTGGCGCGACTTCAACCAGAAACTCGGTGGCCTGTTTGGCGGCAAGACGCCTGCTGGCCGTGACGGAGGGGGCTCGCCGCCCTCCGGTCGCCCGGACCCTTCGTCCGACGGCCGTCTGTTCGGCGTTGGCGGGGGGCTGCTGGTGGGTGTGGCGGCGCTGCTGTGGCTGGGCAGCGGCTTCTTCATCGTGCAGGAAGGTCAGCAGGCCGTGATCCTCACGTTCGGCAAGTTCAGCCGCACGGTGGATGCCGGCATCCAGTACCGCTGGCCCTCGCCGTTCCAGTCGCATGACACCGTCAGCGTGACGCAGACGCGTTCCACCGAGGTGGGGCGCAACTCCGTCGTGCAGGCCACGGGTCTGCGCGACTCGTCCATGCTCACGCAGGACGAGAACATCGTCGACATCCGCTTCACCGTGCAATGGCGCTTGAAACAGGCCAAGGACTTCCTGTTCGAGAACCGCAATGTCGAAGAGGCGGTCCTGCAGGCGGCCGAATCGGCAGTGCGCGAGATCGTCGGGCGCGGCACGATGGATTCTGTTCTCTACGAGCAGCGCGATGCGATTGCCGTGGATCTGGTGAAATCGATCCAGGCCCAGCTCGACCGCCTCAAGGCGGGCATCCTCGTCGTCAATGTCAATGTCCAGAGCGTGCAGGCGCCCGAGCAGGTGCAGGCTGCCTTCGACGATGCATTCAAGGCCGGCGCCGACCGTGAACGCCTCAAGAACGAAGGCCAGGCCTACGCCAACGACATCATTCCCAAGGCCCGCGGCACGGCTGCACGCCTGGCCGAAGAGGCCGAAGGCTACCGCGCCCGCGTGGTGGCACAGGCTGAAGGCGATGGCGAGCGCTTCCGCAGCGTGCTCGCCGAGTACCAGAAGGCGCCGGGCGTGACCCGCGACCGGATGTACATCGACACCATGTCGCAGCTCTACGCCAATGTCAGCAAGGTGATGGTCGATTCGCGCAGCGGCAGCAACCTGCTCTATCTGCCGCTGGACAAGCTGATGCAGCAGTCGGCGGTCACATCGGCCACCGCGGCGTCGGGCGTGCCGCTGGTGCTGTCAGGCAACGACGGTGCTTCGGGCAGCAGCGTGGACGTGCGTTCACGCGACGGACAACGCAGTCGCGACCGTGACGTGCGCTGAGCAGGGGAACTTCAAATGAATCGAATCGGACTAATCGCGATCAGCGCCTTGATGGCGTTGCTCGTCTCCATGTCGATGCTGTTCGTGGTCGATCAGCGCAACTTCGCCGTCGTCTACTCGCTCGGCGAGATCAAGGAAGTCATCGCCGAGCCGGGACTGAAGTTCAAGCTGCCGCCGCCCCTGCAGAACGTGATCTTCATCGACCGCCGCACGCAGACGCTCGACAGCCCGGAAACGCGCCCGGTGTTCACCGCCGAGAAGCAGAGCCTGGTGATCGACTGGCTGGTCAAGTGGCGCATCACCGAGCCGCGCCAGTTCATCCGCAATACCGGCGTCGATCTGCGCAATGCCGAGGCGCGCCTGTCGCCCATCGTTCAGGCGGCGCTGAACGAGGAAGTCACCAAGCGCACCGTGCGGGCGATGCTCTCCACGGAGCGTGACAAGGTGATGCAGGGTGTGATGCAGCGCCTCAGCGACGATGCCAAGAACTTCGGCATCGAGATCGTCGATGTTCGCATCAAGCGGGTCGATTTCGCTGTCACGATCACGGAGTCGGTCTATCGCCGCATGGAGTCGGAGCGCAAGCGTGTTGCCAATGAACTGCGTTCCGAAGGCTCGGCGGATGGTGAAAAGATCCGCGCCGATGCGGATCGGCAGCGCGAGGTGATCCTGGCAGACGCTTACCGTGAAGCCCAGAAGGTCAAGGGCGAGGGCGATGCCAAGGCTTCGGCCATCTATGCCGAGGCGTTTGGCCGTGATCCCCAGTTCGCCAGTTTCTACCGCAGCCTGGAAGCCTACCGTTCGAGTTTCCGCAGCAAGAGCGACGTGCTTGTGCTCGACCCGTCGAGCGAGTTCTTCCGTGTGATGCGCAACGGCGGTGTGGGTGGCAAGTAAGTGACGCTGGACACGCTGCTGTCGGCCCTGGCGCTGGTGCTGGTGATCGAGGGGCTGATGCCGCTGTTCGGTCCTCGGCGGTGGCGCAGCGTCTTCGAGCAGGTTCTGGCGCTCGGGGACGGACAGATCCGGTTCATCGGTCTGATCAGTGTCCTGACCGGACTTCTGTTGCTGCTGCTCTTCAGTTGAGCGCCCTGTGGTCGGTTCCTGCCGGCCATCCTGCCTGTTGTCATCATGCCGACTTGGAGCAGGCCCGCAGCGGCTTCTTGCGTCGTGGCGGGCAGTGAAGCCGGTGTCCCCCGGGTAGAATCGTCGTTTTGATTTCCTGCACCGTTATGTCTTCTGCTTGGCTGTTGCCCGAGCACATTGCCGATGTGTTGCCTCACGAGGCTCGGCGAATCGAGGAGTTGCGGCGCATCCTGCTGGATGCCGCCCGTGGCTATGGCTATGAGCTGGTCATGCCGCCGCTGCTGGAGCATCTGGAGTCGCTGCTGAGCGGCACCGGCCGTGCGCTGGACCTGCGGACCTTCAAGCTGGTCGACCAGCTCAGCGGCCGCACGCTGGGTGTGCGCGCCGACACCACCCCCCAGGTGGCGCGCATTGATGCCCATCTGCTGAACCGTGCCGGACTGACCCGCCTGTGCTACTGCGGCCCTGTGCTGCACACGCTGCCGGCAGGCCCGGACAGCACGCGCGAGCCCCTGCAGTTCGGGGCCGAGATCTACGGACATGCCGGGCTCGAAGCCGATCTGGAGGTGCACGAGCTCGCGCTCGAGTGCCTGGGCCGTGCACGGGTCGAGTCGCTGGTGATGGATCTGGCGGATGCGCGCTTCGTTCAGGGTGCGCTGGTGGGCGTGACACTGTCGCCTGTCCAGGGCGATGCGCTGCGTGCCGCGCTGGCGTCCAAGGACCAGGCCGAACTGGAGGCGCTGACCGCCGATCTGCCTGCGATGAACCGCGAGGCACTGCGTCTGCTGCCGGCCTTGTTTGGTGGCGACGAGGTGCTGGAGATCGCCCGGGCGCGGTTGCCGAACAACACGCTGATCACCGCGGCGCTGGACGATGTGCAGTGGCTCGCCACGCACCTGCGCAGGGATTACCCGTCGTTGCGCCTGGGTTTCGATCTGGCTGATCTGTCTGGCTATGCCTATTACAGTGGTACCCGGTTCGCGATCTACAGCGCTGGCGGCACCGATGCACTGGTGCGTGGCGGGCGCTATGACAATGTCGGAGCCGTCTTCGGACGCCGGCGCGCGGCGGTGGGCTTCAGTCTTGACCTGAAGTCGGTCGTGGAGCATGTCCGTTTCGACGGACGCCGTGCCGCCATCCGTGCGCCCTGGAGCGAAGACACGGCGCTCCGTGCTGCCGTGCGCCGCCTGCGCGAAATGGGCGAGGCGGTGGTTTGTGTGTTGCCCGGGCATGAGCACGAGGCAGACGAGTTCGAGTGCGACCGGGAACTGGTCGCCGTCAACGGGCAGTGGGTGATCTGTGCGCGCTGAGCGCCACCGCCGCTGACCGGACCTTTCCTTTCGATCGGATACTTGAGATGGATACACGCAGTGCTGCGTCTGCAGAAGTTCGTGGACGCAATGTCGTCGTTGTCGGAACGCAATGGGGTGATGAGGGCAAGGGCAAGGTCGTCGACTGGCTGACCGACCACGCCGCTGGTGTGGTGCGCTTCCAGGGTGGCCACAATGCTGGTCACACGCTGGTGATCAATGGCGTGAAGACTGCCCTGCAACTGATCCCCTCGGGCATCATGCGCGCTGGCGTGGCCTGCTACATCGGCAACGGTGTCGTGGTCGATCCGGCCCACCTGCTGCTGGAGATCGGCCGCCTGGAAGCGGCCGGCCTGGATGTGCGCTCGCGCCTGTTCATCAGCGAGTCCTGCCCGCTGATCCTGCCCTTCCATGTCGAAGTGGACAAGGCACGCGAAGCGCTGCGCGAGACCAGTGGCGCCGGCAAGATCGGCACGACCGGGAAGGGCATCGGCCCCGCGTACGAGGACAAGGTCGCTCGCCGTGCGCTGCGCGTCCAGGATCTGAAGCACCCCGAGCGCTTCGCCAGGAAGCTGCGCGAACTGCTGGCCCTGCACAACTTCGCGCTCGAAGGCTATCTGAACAGCGCTGCGCTGGAATTCCAGCCCATCTTCGAGCACGCCATGCAGATGGCCGAGCAGCTCAAGCCGATGATGGCGGACGTCGGTGTGCGCATCGATGCAGCCAACCGTGCGGGCGGCAGCATCCTGTTCGAGGGCGCGCAGGGTACGCTGCTCGACATCGACCACGGCACCTATCCGTTCGTCACGTCGAGCAACTGCGTGGCGGGCAACGCGGCGGCCGGCTCGGGCGTCGGCCCGCAACTGCTGCATTACATGCTCGGCATCACCAAGGCCTACACCACGCGGGTCGGCTCCGGTCCGTTCCCGACCGAGCTGCCGATGGACGAGCCGGGCACCGTGGGTCATCACCTGTCCACGGTCGGCCAGGAGCGTGGCACCGTCACCGGGCGGGCGCGTCGCTGCGGCTGGCTGGATGGCGCGGCGCTCAAGCGCGCGATGCTGATCAACGGCATCACCGGCCTGTGCCTGACCAAGCTGGACGTGCTGGACGGACTGACCGAGATCCGCATGTGTGTCGGCTATGAACTGCACGGGGAGCGTGTGGACATCCTGCCGCTCGATGCCGACGAGATCGTCAACTGCAAGCCGATCTACGAAGTGTTCCCGGGCTGGACGGAAACGACCTTCGGCGTGACGACGTGGGAAGGTCTGCCGCTGAATGCGCAGCGCTATCTGGAGCGTGTACAGGAATTCATCGCGACGCCGATCGCCATGGTGTCGACTGGGCCTGACCGCGACCACACCATCCTGCTGCGCCATCCCTACAAGGACTGAATGTCCGCCCCGTTCAAGCAAGGATTCAGCATGCTCACCGATGACGGCAAACACCTCTATGTCTCCTGGGACGAATACCACCTGCTGATCGAGAAACTTGCGATCAAGGTGCACCAGTCCGGCTGGGAGTTCGACCAGATTCTCTGTCTGGCGCGCGGCGGCCTGCGCCCTGGCGATGTGATGTCGCGGGTATTCGACAAGCCGCTGGCCATCATGGCGACCAGTTCCTACCGCGCCGAGAGCGGCACGATCCAGGGTCGACTGGACATGGCGAAGTACATCACCATGCCCAAGGGCGAGCTGGCCGGCCGGGTGCTGCTGGTGGATGACCTCGCCGATTCCGGGGTTACGCTGCAGGCGGTGGTGGAGCGACTGCGCGGCATGCCTTCGATCCGCGAATTGCGTTCGGCCGTGCTGTGGGTGAAGGGCGTGTCCTGTTATACCCCCGACTATTTTGTCGAGGCGCTGCCCACGAGTCCGTGGATTCACCAGCCGTTCGAAGAATATGACGCGATGCGCCCGGATGCGCTGACCCGCAAGCTGTCAGTCTGAACGACTGGCCTGCAAAAAACCCGCTGCCTTGCTGGGCCAGCGGGTTTTTTGCTTGTTTGTTTGTGGCTTGTGAATGGACATAAAAAAGCCAGCTCGAAAGCTGGCTTTTCATGTTGGTGCCCAGGAGAGGACTCGAACCTCCACGGAGTTACCCGCTAGTACCTGAAACTAGTGCGTCTACCAATTCCGCCACCTGGGCATTGAAATCCTGAATACGAACACAGACCTGGATTTCATCAGTCTGTGCAAGTCAAACGGCAAGATTCAAGACATGCTGAATCTCATTGGTGCCCAGAAGAGGACTCGAACCTCCACGGAGTTACCCGCTAGTACCTGAAACTAGTGCGTCTACCAATTCCGCCATCTGGGCATTGAAATCCTGAATACGAACACAGACTTGGATTTCATCAGTCTGTGCAAGTGGCAAGATTCAGAGTATGCTGAATCTCATTGGTGCCCAGAAGAGGACTCGAACCTCCACGGAGTTACCCGCTAGTACCTGAAACTAGTGCGTCTACCAATTCCGCCATCTGGGCATTCTTTGCTGGAAGAAATTTTGTCCCAACCAGCGCAGAATGCTAGTGTAGCATGACTTAAAAGCAGGATGCAAGGAGTCTCGTTGAACAACGGTAATTCATTGAATGAAGTCGTCGGCACGGTGCAGGGTCACCGTGACGGACATGGCTTCGTCGTGCTCGACAGCGGTGAGGCAGACATCTATCTGGCACCGCAGGAAATGCGGGCAGTTCTCCACCATGACCGGGTGCGCGTGCGTGTGATGCGCCAGGACCGCAAGGGGCGCCCGGAAGGCCGCGTACTGGACATTCTGGAGCGCCGCAAGGCGCCGATCATCGGTCGGCTGCTGCTCGAGAACGGTGTCTGGGTCGTGGCACCCGAGGACAAGCGCTACGGACAGGACATCCTGATTCCGAAGAACGCGACCGCCAATGCAGAAGCCGGGCAGGTGGTTGCGGTCGAACTGACCGAGCCGCCTTCACTGCACTCGCAGCCGGTCGGACGGATCACCGAGGTGCTGGGGGACATCGACGACCCCGGCATGGAGATCGAGATTGCGGTGCGCAAGTACGAAGTACCGCACCAGTTCTCTCCTGCGACACTGGCGCAGACCGGCAAGCTGCCCGACAAGGTCCGCGCCGCCGACATGAAGCACCGCGTCGACCTGACGGACGTGCCGCTGGTGACGATCGACGGCGAGGATGCGCGCGACTTCGACGACGCGGTCTACTGCGAGCCGGCCAAGGTCGGGCGCAAGAAGGGCTGGCGCCTGCTGGTGGCGATCGCCGACGTGAGCCACTACGTCAAGCCGGGCGACCCGCTGGATGACGACGCCTACGAGCGCGCGACCTCGGTCTACTTCCCGCGGCGTGTCATTCCGATGCTGCCGGAAAAGCTGTCCAACGGCCTGTGCTCCCTCAATCCGGACCAGAACCGGCTCTCGATGGTCTGCGACATGCTCGTGGACGCCGAAGGCGAGGTGTCTGCCTACCAGTTCTACCCGGCGGTGATCTGCTCGCATGCCCGGCTGACCTATACCGAGGTGGCGGCCGTGCTGTCGAACACCCGTGGAGCCGAGGCCCAGCGCCAGGTCCATCTGGTGCCGCATCTGCTGCATCTGCACGAGGTCTACCGCCTGCTGCTGAAACAGCGCACGACACGCGGTGCGATCGATTTCGAGACCACCGAAACGCAGATCGTCTGCGACGAGAACGGGCGCATCGACAAGATCATCCCGCGGGTGCGCACTGAAGCGCACCGCCTGATCGAGGAGGCGATGCTCGCAGCCAATGTCTGTGCCGCCGACTTCATCCAGGCGGGCAAGCACCCGTCGCTGTACCGGGTGCATGAAGGTCCGACCCCGGAGAAGCGCCTGGCTCTGCAGAACTACCTGCGCAGCCTCGGCCTGAACCTCACGGTCAGCGACGAGCCGACGCCCGGCGAGTTGCAGGCACTCGCGCAGCTGACCCGGGACCGCCCGGACGCCACGCAGATCCACTCCATGCTGCTGCGCTCCATGCAGCAGGCGATCTACACGCCCTTCAACAATGGCCACTTCGGCCTGTCCTACAGCGCGTACACCCACTTCACCAGCCCGATCCGCCGTTACCCGGACCTGCTGGTGCACCGGGTCATCAAGGGGCTGCTGGCCGGCAAGAAGTACGGCCTGGTGGTGCGGGCGGCCGTCCCTGGTGCGGCAGTGCCGGCACGTCGTCGGCAGCCGGCCAAGGTCGAGGGGCCTGCGCCCCGCATGGAGGGCATCGCACCCCGTGACCTCGAGGTCTGGGAGGTTGCCGGTGCCCATTGCAGTGCGAACGAGCGCCGAGCGGACGAGGCCTCGCGGGACGTCGAGGCCTGGCTGAAGTGCAAGTTCATGCGCGACCGGCTGGGCGAGGAGTACGGCGGCACGATCAGCTCGGTCACCAGCTTCGGTCTGTTCGTGCAGCTCGACGAGTTGTACGTCGAGGGTCTGGTCCACATCACCGAACTGGGTGGCGAGTATTTCCGCTACGACGACGTGCGCCACGAACTGCGCGGCGAGCGCACCGGGGTGCGCTATGCCGTGGGTGGGCGCATCCGGGTGCAGGTCAGCCGGGTCGATCTCGACGGACGCCGCATCGATTTCCGGATGGTGCGCGATCCGCTGACGCCCGCGGCGGTGCCGAAGCCGGCCCGCGAGCGGCACGCCACGGCGCAGGACGAGCTGGCCTCGATCCAGGAAGCGGACCGTGCCGTGCGCCGCTCGTCGCGCAAGACGGCTGCACGCAAGTCCGGCCCGCATGCCGGCAAGACCGCAGGCAAGAGCGCCGGCAAGGTCGCAGGAAAAGCCGCCGGGAAGGCGGCGGGGAAATCGTCCGGCAAGCCGGCGGCCCGTCCGGCATCGCTGCCGGTCGATCCGCCGATGGAAGCGGCCGCCACGACGCCAGCCGTCGAGGGCCGCCGGCGCCGCAGCAAGCGTTGAGGCGGTCGGTCAGGGCCTGGACGGAATCAGCTGGCTGGCGACTAGCACGTCGCCAGCCGGGCTGAGCTGTTCGGCGCGCAGGCCATGCTGGTACACGGCGTGGCAGGCGGCCAGTCCCGCCTCCGGCCACACCTGCGATGCGCTCTTGCTGGCGCGTGCGCCGGCCAGTTGGCTCCACAGTCCGGCGATCCAGCCGGCCAGCACGTCGCCGCTGCCGGGCGTGGCAAGCGCAGCATTCCCGCTGGTGTTGATCCACGGGATGTCGTCCGGTGACGCGACCAGGCTGCCGGAGCCCTTGAGCACCACGACGGCGCCTGTGCGTGCCGCCAGCGTCCGGATCGCGACCAGGCGATCGGACTGGACCTCGGCCGCGCTGCATCCCAGCAGGCGCGCCGCTTCCAGCGGGTGCGGCGTCAGCACGGTTGGCAAGCCGTTGTCGCGTCGATCGCGCAAGGCTTCACCAAGGCGGGGATCTTCGGCCAGCGCGTTCAGTGCGTCGGCGTCCAGCACCAGTCTGGCTGCATGGTGCAGCGTGTCGGGCAGGTGTTCGCGGATCGCCTGCCCGCCACCGCAGCCGGCCACCACAGTGGCGTTCTGCAGGCGCGCGGCGGTCGGTGCATCGGCCAGCATCAGCTCCGGGTGCAGCGGGTCGAGCCGATGCGCGTCGGGGTCGAGCAGGTGGACGTAGACGCGGCCAGCGCCGACACACAGCGCCGTGCGGGCGGCCAGCAGGGCGGCACCGGTCATCGACCGTCCGCCGCCCAGCGCCCAGACATCGCCAAAGCTGCCCTTGTGCTGGGCGTGGAGGCGTGCCGGCCAGACGGACTCGGCCCAGACCGGGCTGTGTAGCCAGGCGGCCGGTAGGGGCGTGCCGGCATGCGTCAGCGTGGCGCCCAGATCGTCCCACCAGATCTCGCCGGCGTGGTCGCGCCCGCGGGCGGTGAACAGGCCGGGTGCCAGGGTCAGAAGGGCGAGCGTCCAGCGGGCCTGGACACAGGGCGCGCCCACCTCCAGCGCACCCGTGTCGCCGGGCAATCCGGAAGGCAGGTCCACGGCCAGCACGGGTGCGGCGTGTCCGCGCAGCAGGCGGATCGCTTCGGCCAGTTCGCCGCTGGCGGGTCGCGTCAGGCCGCGGCCCAGCAGGGCGTCGATGACCAGCTCGGAGCGGGACCACTCGGCAGCGTCCAGTCCGGCCACGATGCGCACACCCGCTGCCTGCGCCTGCTGGCGTGACGCGGCGGCATCCGGTGGCCAGTCGGTGTCCCGGCCGAAGGTGTGCACGACGACGTTCCGACCGGCCCGGTGCAGATGCAGGGCGGCTTCGTAACCGTCGCCGCCGTTGTTGCCATGGCCTGCCAGCACATCGATGCGGCGGGCGTCGGGCACGAGCGCCATGGCCAGTTGCGCGACGGCCCGGCCGGCGCGCTGCATCAGCGTGTGGGGCGGCAAGTCCTGGGCGGACAGGGCATCGATCGCGCGGGACGCGGCGCTGTCGTGGGTGGGCCAGGGGCCGGCGGCTGTCCGGAGCAGTGTCGAGAGCTGGACGGGAGGCGGGCGGTTCATGCGCTGGGTACTGGCTGTGATTCGGCCCACGCTTCGGGCGTGAGCACGGCGACCCCCAGTGGCTGCGCCCGCCGTGCCAGCCGGCGCAGCGCGTGGTCGCGCGTGACGAGCCACGGCGTGCGCCGGGCCACGGCCAGGTCGATGAAACACTGGTCGTCCGGATCCGTGCAGCGCAGGCGTTCCCCGTGCGGCAGCGGACCGGGTGGCGACACGGGCTGCGACCACGCCTGCACGGCGGCCATGGCCGGGGCATGGCGGGCGGACCAGCGCAGCAGCGTCGGCAGGTACAGCAGGCGCCCCAGCACATCGACCAGTTCCTCCTGCATCGCCGGGCTGACGATCCAGCGGACCCGGCCTTCGGTGACGGCCTCGCCGATGGCGAGGCCGCTGGCGTGTTCGAACACCAGCCAGTCGAGCACCACGTTGGTGTCGAGAATGATGTCCGGGGTCATCGGGTGCGTCCGGGTTGCAGGGTGGCTTCGACTTCCAGCGCCGCGCCGAGCAGTGCTTCGTCGCGTCCGCCGGTGGTCCAGAGCATCAGGCCGACCGGTGCGTTGCCGTGCAGGTGGCAGGGCAGGCTGATGGCGCAGCCGTCCAGCTGGTTGACGATCGACGGATTGCGCAGCAGCAGGGCGTTGACCCGGAAGAAGGCCTCGTCGTCGGCGATGAGCGGTGCCAGCAGGGGGGCGATCACCGGCACGGTCGGGCTCAGCACGCAATCGACGGCACCGAGGTCCACGGCCATGCGCTCGATCCAGCGCGCGCGCAGTCGATGCAGTTCCGCGATGGCTGCTGGCGTGATGGCTGCGCCGCGCCGGATGCGTGCCGCGACCCGCGGATCGTAGCGATCGCCATCACGGGCTAGCAGTTCGCGGTGCCAGGCCCAGCTCTCTGCAGCGGGCAGTCCGCCGTCCTGCAGCAGGGCGGGCAGGTCGTCCAGCGCGGGCAGGGCGAGTCGGGTGATCCGTGCGCCGGCGCGGCCCAGGTCGGCCAGGCTGCGCTCGAAGGCGCGCTGAACCTCCGGGTCCATGCCATCCAGCAGCGGCTCGACCACGCCGAACTGCCAGTCTGCCAGTGAACGGCGGACGGGCGTGCAGCGTCGAGCGGAGAGGACCTCGTGCACCAGGATGGCATCGCCCACGCTGCGGGTGATGGCGCAGGTGGTGTCCAGGCTGGGCGACAGCGGGATGCCTCCGTCGTTGGGCGTGCGGGACTGGGTGTTCTTGAAGCCGACCAGCCCCTGCAGGGCAGCCGGAATGCGGATGGAGCCACCGGTGTCGGTGCCCAGCGCGGCCCACGCGGCGCCAGTGGCCACCGACACGGCGCCGCCCGAGGTGGATCCGCCTGGAATGCGGGGCGCCAGGCCCAGTGCGGCGGTCACCGGATTGACGGGCGTGCCCTGGTGGGGATTGATGCCGATGCCCGAGAAGGCGAACTCCGTCATCTGCGTGCGGCCGATCAGGGCGGCGCCAGCAGCGCGCAGGCGTGCCACGGCGAGGGCGTCCGTGGTCGCGGCGGGGCGGTCCGCCAGCACGATGGAGCCTGCCGTGGTGGTCTGCCCGGCCACGTCGAACAGGTCCTTGATGCTGACGGCCCGACCGTCCAGCGGACCGGTCGCTGCGCCACGCTGGCGGCGCTGGTCGGACGCATCGGCTGCGGCGCGTGCGCCGTCGCAGTCGACGTGCACGAAGGCCGATGCTGCTTCGCCGAGGGCGATGTCCAGCGAGATGTCGAAGGTTTCGCGGGCCGCATGGGCCGGGGAGATGGGGGCGGCGCGTGGCCGAACTGGATCGATGGGATTCAAGGCTGCTACAATCTCGGGGTTTTTCCGATGCCGTTTCCACAGCGGCGAGCTGTCCGGCGCATGGTGTGCTCGACAGACCCGGTGCACGGGACGGAAAAATCAATCCCGAATCCGACTGGCTGAAGGTGTTGCGCCGAGTGCGGTGTTGACTGTGCACTGCGTGCAATTCGAGTCGGATTCTAGATCCAACCTTTGGAATTTCTGGAGTTAGTCATGTCCTTCACGATGCGTGAAATGCTGGAAGCCGGCGTCCACTTCGGTCACCAGACCCGTTTCTGGAACCCCAAGATGGCCCCGTACATCTTCGGTCACCGCAACAAGATCCACATCATCAACCTGGAAAAGACGGTCCCGCTGTTCCAGGAAGCCACCAAGTTTGCCCGTTCGCTGGCTGCCAAGCGTGGCACCGTGCTGTTCGTCGGCACCAAGCGCCAGGCCCGTGACATCGTGGCCGAAGAAGCGCAGCGCGCCGGCATGCCCTACGTCGACCAGCGCTGGCTCGGCGGCATGCTGACCAACTTCAAGACGGTCAAGGGTTCGCTCAAGAAGCTCAAGGACATGCAGGCCCAGGTGGAAGCCGGCCTCGAGTCGATGAGCAAGAAGGAAGGCCTGCTGTTCCAGCGCGAGCTGGCCAAGCTGGAAAAGGACATCGGCGGCATCCAGGACATGGCCGTGCTGCCGGACGCGATGTTCGTCATCGACGTCGGTTTCCACAAGATCGCGATCGCTGAAGCCCAGAAGCTCGGCATCCCCATCATCGGTGTGGTCGATACCAACCACAACCCGGTCGGCATCGACTACGTCATCCCCGGCAACGACGACTCGGCCAAGGCCGTGGCGCTGTACGCCCGCGTGATGGCCGACGCCGTCCTCGAAGGCAAGGCCCAGTCGCTGAACGAAGTGGTCGAAGC
Source organism: Sphaerotilus montanus (assembly GCF_013410775.1). Classification (NCBI taxonomy): domain Bacteria; kingdom Pseudomonadati; phylum Pseudomonadota; class Betaproteobacteria; order Burkholderiales; family Sphaerotilaceae; genus Sphaerotilus; species Sphaerotilus montanus. The sequence continues at coordinate 3,773,974 of NZ_JACCFH010000001.1, forward strand.
CGTCGCTGCGCCGAGCTCGGACGAATACGTCGAAGAGAACGGCGCCGCCTGAGCCCCTTCCGGTTCGATGTGCAAGGGGCTGATTCAGCCCCTTTTTTTCAAGATTTGACGATGTCCGGGCAGAAATCCGGACCTGAGGAGTACTGACATGGCTGCTATTACCGCCAAGATGGTCGGCGACCTGCGCGCCAAGACCGACGCGCCGATGATGGAGTGCAAGAAGGCACTGACCGAAGCCGACGGCGACATGGTGCGTGCGGAAGAAATCCTGCGCGTCAAGCTCGGCAACAAGGCTGGCAAGGCCGCTTCCCGCGTGACGGCCGAAGGCGTCATCGCCGCGTCCGTGTCGGGCAGCACCGGTGCGCTGGTCGAAGTCAACTGCGAGACCGACTTCGTCTCGAAGAACGACAGCTTCCTGTCGTTCGTGCAGTCGTGTGCCGATCTGATCGTCGCGCACAACCCGGCCGACGTGGCCGCGCTGTCGGCGCTGCCGCTGGTGATGGGCGATTTCGGCCCGACCGTCGAGGACGTCCGCAAGGGCCTGATCGGCAAGATCGGCGAGAACATGTCGATCCGCCGCTTCAAGCGCTATGCCGACGGTGGCCAGCTGGCCCACTACCTGCACGGCGTGCGCATCGGCGTGATGGTCGAGTACAACGGCGACGCCGTGGCGGCCAAGGATGCAGCGATGCACATCGCCGCCATGAAGCCGGTGGCGCTGTCGTCGGCCGATGTGCCGGCTGCGCTGATCGAGGTCGAGCGCCGCGTGGCGACCGAAAAGGCGGCCGAATCGGGCAAGCCGGCCGACATCGTCGTCAAGATGGTCGAAGGCTCGGTGCAGAAGTACCTCAAGGAGGTCTCGCTGCTCGACCAAGTGTTCGTGAAGGCTGCGGACGGCAAGCAGACCGTCGGCCAGTACTTCAAGGCCACCGGCACCACCCCGATCGGCTTCACGATGTTCGTCGTCGGCGAAGGCATCGAGAAGAAGCAGGACGACTTCGCTGCCGAAGTGGCTGCGCAGGTGGCCGCGGCCAAGGGTCTGTGACCTTCCTGCTCTAAACTCGCGATCGCCATTTTTCTGTTTCGAGGTCACTGCATGCCCGCTTACAAACGCATCCTTCTCAAGTTGTCTGGTGAAGCCCTGATGGGCGACGATGCCTATGGCATCAACCGCGCCACCATCGTGCGCATGGTGCGCGAGGTGCAGGAAGTCACCCAGCTGGGATGCGAAGTGGCGGTGGTGATCGGCGGCGGAAACATCTTTCGCGGTGTGGCGGGCGGTGCGGTCGGCATGGACCGCGCCACCGCCGACTACATGGGCATGCTGGCGACTGTGATGAACGCGCTGGCCCTGTCCGACACGATGCGCCAGGAAGGCATGACCGCGCGTGTCATGTCCGCCCTGAGCATCGACCAGGTCGTCGAACCGTATGTGCGTCCCAAGGCGCTGCAGTACCTGGAAGAGGGCAAGGTCGTCATCTTCGCGGGTGGCACCGGCAATCCCTTCTTCACGACCGACACCGCGGCTGCGCTGCGGGGCGCCGAGATCGGTGCCCAGATCGTGCTGAAGGCGACCAAGGTGGACGGCGTCTACACGGCCGACCCCAAGAAGGACCCGACGGCCACCCGCTACGCGACCCTGACCTTCGACGAGGCCATCGGTCGCAACCTGGCGGTGCTGGATGCGACGGCGTTTGCGCTGTGCCGTGACCAGAACCTGCCGATCAAGGTATTCTCGATCTTCAAGCCGGGCGCCCTCAAGCGCGTCGTCATGGGTGAAGACGAGGGAACGCTAGTCCACGTCTGACGGCGTCCGGGACCCAGCAGGAGCACCACGATGAGCATTGCCGACATCAAGAAAAACGCCGAAGCCAAGATGGCCAAGTCCATCGAGTCCTTCAAGAACGAACTGCAGAAGATCCGCACCGGCCGCGCCCACCCGGGCATCCTGGACCAGGTGCAGGTCGAGTACTACGGCTCGATGCTGCCGATCAGCCAGGTGGCCAACGTGTCGCTGATCGACGCGCGCACCATCAGCGTGCAGCCGTGGGAAAAGAGCATGGCCAAGCCGATCGAGAAGGCCATCCGCGAGTCGGATCTGGGCCTGAATCCGTCGTCGCTGGGCGAACTCATCCGCGTGCCGATGCCCGCACTCACCGAAGAGCGCCGCCGCGACCTGACCAAGGTCGTGCGCAATGCCGGTGAAGATGCCCGCATCGCCGTGCGCAACCTGCGCCGCGACGGCAATGACCAGGCCAAGCGCCTGCTCAAGGACAAGCTCATCTCGGAAGACGAGGAGCGCCGCTCGATCGACGACGTGCAGAAACTCACCGACCGCGTGATCTCCGAGATCGACCGTCTGGTGGCGGCCAAGGAAGCCGAGGTCCTGGCTGTCTGAGCCAGGCCGCGTCTGCATGCACCTCTCGATCGACATCTCCGCACACGAGGCCTGTTGCCGTGGCTGACAACGCGAAACGCATTCCCCGCCACGTCGCTGTCGTGATGGATGGCAACGGCCGCTGGGCCAACAAGCGCCTGATGCCGCGCATCGTCGGCCACAAGTACGGTGTGGATGCGCTCATCGGCTGCATCAACACCTGTGCCGACCGTGGCATCGAGTACCTGACGGTCTTCGCGTTCTCGTCCGAGAACTGGAAGCGCCCCGAGGACGAGGTCTCCGGTCTGATGAACCTGGTGCTGACGGCGGTGGCGAAGTACCTGGCCCGCCTGTCGGACATCGGCGTGCGCATCCAGATCATCGGTGACCGCGCGGCGGTGTCCGAGAAGGTGCGCGCAGCCTGGGAGCACGCCGAACGGGTGACTGCCGGCAACAAGCGCATCACGCTGTCGGTCGCCTTCAACTACGGCGGCCGCTGGGACATCGTGCAGGCCTGCCAGCGGGCGGTGGCCGATGGCGCGCGCGCCGAGCAGATCGACGAGGCACTGCTGTCGAAGTACATGGCGCTGGCCTATGCGCCGGATCCGGACCTGTTCATCCGCACGGGGGGCGAGGTCCGCATCTCCAACTTCCTGCTCTGGCAGGTGGCGTACTCGGAGCTGTACTTCACCGACTGCCTGTGGCCCGACTTCGACGCGGCCGAGATCGACAAGGCCCTGGCCGACTACGCCGCCCGCGATCGCCGCTACGGTGGCGTGAAAACCGACATCTCGGCCAGCGGGCAGAAGATCACCCTGGCGCCCGACGCCTGACCTCTCCGCTCCCATGCTCAAACAGCGCATCATCACCGCAGTCCTCATGCTGCTGGTGCTACTTCCGGCGCTGTTCGCGCAGGCCGTCTGGCCGTTTGCCCTGCTGACGCTGGTGATGATCGCCGCGGCCGGCTGGGAATGGGCCCGGCTGAATGGCTTCCCCGGTGTCTCCGCGCTGCTCACGGGCGGTGTCGTGGCCGCAGGCTCGGCGCTGCTCTGGCAGGCCGGGTGGATCGGCCACACGCCGGGCATGCTGTGGGTGCTGGCGATGCTGGTCTGGGTGCTGGGCGGTGCGCTGGTGCTCGGGCGTGGCGTCGAGGCCTGGCAGCATGTGCCCCGCGCGCTTCGCCTGCTGGGCGGCGTGCTGCTGCTCTGGCTGGCCTGGCTGGCCATCGCGGAGGGCAAGGCGCGCGGCCTGAACTTCCTGCTCTCGGTGTTCTGTCTGGTCTGGATGGCCGACATCGCCGCCTACTTCAGCGGTCGTGCCTTCGGCCGCCGCAAGCTGGCCCCGGTGATCAGCCCCGGCAAGAGCTGGGAGGGTGTCTACGGCGGCATGGCCGGTGTCCTGCTGCTGGCGCTGGCCTGGATCGCTTTTGATCAACGCGGACTTGCCGACAGTGCGAGTCTTTACACGCTGCTGCTGCAACGCTGGGGCTGGGCCGGTCTGCTGGCGTCCTGCCTGTTCCTGTCGAGTCTGAGTGTCGTCGGCGATCTCTTCGAGTCGCTGGTGAAGCGCAGTGCCGGCGCCAAGGACAGCAGCGCCTTGCTGCCCGGCCACGGCGGCGTGCTGGACCGCATCGACGCGCTCCTGCCCGTGTGTCCGCTGGCACTAGCCCTGGTACTTTCATGACCTTTCCTGCTTCCGCTGCCTCCGTGGCATCCGCCTCTTCCGGCACGCCGCGCCAGCGCGTGACGGTGCTCGGTTCGACCGGCTCCATCGGCACCAGCACGCTGGACGTGCTCTCGCGCCACCCCGATCGCTACGAGGTGTTCGCGCTCAGCGCGCACAGCCGCGTCGAGGAACTGGCCGAGCAGTGCCGCGTCTGGCGCCCGCGTTTCGCGGTGCTGCCGACCGCCGAACTCGGCTGTGCGCTGGTCGATCGCCTGCGCACGCTCGGCGTGTCGACCGAGGTGCTGGTCGGCCCGGCTGCACTGGAAGAGGTCGCTGCCCATCCGGACGTGGACAGCGTGATGGCTGCCATCGTCGGCGCTGCCGGCTTGCCGCCGTGTCTGGCGGCGGCCCGTGCCGGCAAGCGCCTGCTGCTGGCGAACAAGGAAGCGCTCGTCGTCGGCGGCGAGTTGTTCATGCGCGCCGTGCGCGAGGGCGGGGCGCAGCTGCTGCCGATCGACAGCGAGCACTCCGCGATCTTCCAGTGCCTGCCCGAAGACCGCGGCACCTGGGCACAGCGCATCGACCACATCGTGCTGACGGCGTCCGGCGGCCCGTTCCGCGACCGCGACCCGAAGACCCTGCGCGACGTGACGCCGGACCAGGCCTGCGCGCACCCGAACTGGGTCATGGGCCGCAAGATTTCGGTCGATTCGGCCACGATGATGAACAAGGCGCTCGAAGTCATCGAGGCGCGCTGGCTGTTTGACCTGACCCCGCGCCAGGTGAAGGTGGTGATCCACCCTCAGAGCATCATCCATTCGATGGTGGTCTGCCGCGACGCCTCGGTGCTGGCGCAGCTCGGCACACCCGACATGCGCGTGCCGATCGCCTATGGGCTGTCCTGGCCGGCGCGGATCGAGTCCGGCGCGTCGCAGCTCGATTTCCTGACGCTCAAGCCGCTGACCTTCGAGCCCGCGGACGCCGAGCGCTTCCCCGGTCTGCAACTGGCCTGGGCCGCGCTGGAGGGTACGCCCGGCAGCACCGCCGTGCTGAACGCGGCCAACGAGATCGCCGTCGAGGCCTTTCTGGACCGGCGCCTGCGCTTCGACCAGATCCACGCCGTCAATGCCGAGACGCTGGCGCGCATCGCTGTTCCGGCGGATGCGACGGCGTCGGTGGCGGGTCTGCTCGATCTGGATGCCTCGGCCCGCCGTCTGGCCGCTGAACTTGTCGGGCGCCACGGCGTCTGACCCGGCATGAACACGCTGCTGGCTTTTCTCGTCACCCTCGGGGTGCTGATCGTCGTGCACGAGTGGGGCCACTTCCGGGTGGCGCGCGCGTGCGGGGTCAAGGTGCTGAAGTTCTCGATCGGGTTCGGCCCGACGCTCTGGAAGCGGCAGATCGGCGAGACCGAATGGGCCATCAGCGCGCTGCCGCTGGGTGGGTTCGTGCGCATGCTCGACGAGCGCGAGGGACCGGTGGCACCGGAGGAGGTGCATCGCGCGTTCAACCGCAAGACCTTGCTGCAGCGCTCGGCCGTGGTCGCCGCGGGGCCGGTGGCGAATCTGGTGCTCGCGGTGCTGCTCTACGCCGCGTCGTCCTGGATCGGCACGCAGGAACCGCGGGCCGTGATCGGCTCGCCCGCCGCGGGCAGTCTGGCTGCGCATGCCGGGCTGCAGGCGGGCGAGTGGGTGCGGCGCTGGTCGCCTGCAGACGCCGAGCAGTGGCAGGACGTGGCCTCGCTGACCGATCTGCGCTGGCAGCTCACGCGCGCCGCGCTCGACGACCACGATCTGCGGCTGGAGGTGACCAGCAGCGGGGGCAGTGGCCGTCGCGAGGTGGTGCTGCCGCTGTCGAGCCTGGAGGCCAGTGAAGCCGATGCGGAGCTGGTGCGTCGCATCGGGCTGGTGTCGGCCTATTCGGAGCCCGTGCTGGGCGACATCAAGCCGGGTGGCCCGGCCGAACGCGCTGGTCTGCAGGCCGGTGACCGGGTGCTGCGGGTCGATGGGCGCGACGTGGTCGATGCGACGAGCCTGCGTGCGCGGATCCGTGCTTCGGGTGCCCAGGGCGAGCCGGTGCCGCAGTCCTGGCTGATCGAGCGCGCCGGGCGATCGATGGTCATCGAGATCCGGCCCGTGCGTGTCGAGGACCAGGGTGTGCAGATCGGCCGCATCGAGGCCGTTGTCGGCAGCCGGCCACAAACGGACCTCGTCACGTTGGGATTCGCTGAAGGCCTGCAGCAGGGGGCGGTGCGGACCTGGGACATGTCGATGATGTCGCTGCGCATGTTCGGCCGCATGCTGATCGGTGAAGCATCGCTCAAGAATCTCAGCGGGCCGCTCACGATCGCCGACTATGCCGGGCAGTCCGCGGAACTCGGGCTGGCCTACTACCTCGGCTTCCTCGCCGTCGTCAGTGTCAGTCTGGGCGTCCTGAACCTGCTCCCGCTGCCCATGCTCGATGGTGGGCACCTCCTGTATTATCTGATCGAGGGTGCCATCGGTCGGCCGATCTCCGACCTCTGGACCGCCAGATTGCAACGTGGCGGTTTCATGGTGATCCTGCTCATGATGTCGCTCGCCCTCTACAACGATGTGGCCCGTTACCTGGGCCTGCACTGACCGCATGCGCGTACCCGCCTACCACTTCGCTCTCTCTTCCCGTGCCTGTGCCGTTGCGGTGCTGGTGGCGTCCGCGGCTCTGCCCGCTCTGGCTGTACAGCCTTTCGTGATCAAGGACATCCGTGTCGAGGGTCTGCAGCGGACCGAGGCCGGCACCGTGTTCGCCGCCCTGCCGTTCCGCGTGGGCGACACGTACAGCGACGAGAAGGGCGCTGCCGCCCTGCGCGCGCTGTTCGCCACCGGTCTGTTCAAGGACGTGCGCATCGAGGTCGAGTCGCAGGTCGCGGTCGTGGTCGTCGAGGAGCGCGCGGTCATCGCCAGCGTCGACTTCACCGGCACCAAGGAGTTCGACCGCGAGACGCTGATCAAGGCGCTCAAGGACATCGGCGTCGGCGAAGGCCAGCCCTTCGACAAGGCCCTGGCCGACCGCGCCGAGCAGGAACTCAAGCGCCAGTACCTGACCCGCAGCCTCTATGGCGCCGAGGTGGTCACGACCATCACGCCGGTGGACCGCAACCGCGTCAACGTCACGTTCGCCGTGAGCGAAGGCGGTGTGGCGCGCATCCGCGACATCCACATCACCGGCAACGAGGCGTTCTCCGAGGGCACGCTGCTCGGTCAGCTCGACCTGACCACGGGCGGCATGATGACCTGGTACACCAAGAGTGACCGCTACGCCCGCACCAAGCTCAACGCCGACCAGGAAACGCTGCGCGCGTGGTACCTGAACCGCGGCTACCTCGAATTCAACGTCGAGTCGACGCAGGTGGCGATCTCGCCGGACAAGCAGGACATCTCGATCACCATCAACATCAAGGAAGGCCAGCGCTACACCGTCACCGGCGTCAAGCTCACGGGTGATTTCCTGGGCAAGGAAGAAGAGTTCAAGCAACTGGTGAAGATCCGTCCCGGCGAGCCCTACCGTGCCGAAGACGTGGCCAACACCCAGAAGGCCTTCACCGATCGCTTCGGCCTGTTCGGCTACGCCTTCGCCAAGGTGGAACTGGTGCCGCAGATCGACCGCAACACGGGCCGGGTGCAGATCGCGCTCAATGCCGATCCGGGCCGGCGTGTCTATGTGCGCCGCATCAACGTGTCGGGCAATACCCGCACCCGCGATGAAGTCATCCGCCGTGAACTGCGCCAGTTCGAATCCGCCTGGTACGACGGCCAGCGCATCAAGCTGTCGCGGGACCGGGTCGACCGCCTGGGCTACTTCAGCGAGGTCGACGTCGACACCAACGAAGTGCCCGGCACCTTCGACCAGGTGGACCTGACGATCAACGTCAAGGAAAAGCCCACGGGCAGCCTGATGGTCGGTGCGAATTTCTCCAGCGCGGACAAGTTCTCCTTCACCGGATCGATCAAGCAGGACAACGTGTTCGGCTCCGGCAACTACCTGGGCATCGAGGTCAACACCAGCAAGTCGGCCCGCACGCTGGTGCTGTCGAGCGTCGATCCCTATTTCACCCGCGACGGCATCTCGCGCTCGCTGGATGTCTACTACCGCACCAACAAGCCGCTCAACAGCCAGGGCGAGGCCTACGAACTGGTCACTCCGGGTGCCGGCATCCGTTTCGGCGTGCCGTTCTCGGACTACGACACCGTCTACTTCGGGGCTGGTGTCGAACGCACCAGCATCCGGTCGGCCACCGCGCTGCCGGAAAACTTCTACCGCTACCGCGCCACCTACGGGCAGTCGAGCACGTCGTTCCCGCTCACGCTTGGCTGGCAGCGCGATGGCCGTGACAGTGCCCTGGTGCCGACCGACGGGCGTTACCAGCGGATCAATCTGGAATGGGGCGCCTTTGGCGACACCCGCTACCTGCGCAGCAACTACCAGCTGCAGCAGTACTTCCCGATCAGCAAGAAACTGACGCTTGGCCTGAACGCCGAAATCGGTCACGGCATGGGCCTTGGCGGCCGGGCGTTTCCGATCTTCAAGAACTTCTACGGCGGCGGTCTGGGCACGGTCCGGGCGTTCGACCAGAACTCGATGGGCCCGGTGGACGTGACCGGTGCCTACATCGGTGGCACCAAGCGCATCAACCTCAACAGCGAACTCTATTTCCCGTTCCCGGGCACCGGCAACGACCGGACGCTGCGCTTCTTCGGCTACTTCGATGCGGGCAATGTCTGGGGCGACAACGAGACTCCGACCCTCGCCTCGTTCCGCACGTCGGCCGGTCTGGGCCTGTCCTGGATCTCGCCGGTCGGCCCGCTCAAACTCAGCTGGGGCCAACCCATCCGCAAGTTTGCTCAGGATAGAATCCAACGCTTCCAGTTCCAGATCGGTACCGCATTCTGATGATGACTTCCTTCATACGTCCGTTGACCGCCAGGACCCTGCTCGCCCTCGCCACCAGCGTGGTTGCTGCAACTGCGCTGCTGGCCGCCCCGGCAGTCTCGGCGCAGGAGTTCAAGATCGGCTATGTCAACAGCGACCGCATGCTGCGCGATGCCGCCCCTGCCAAGGCCGCGCAGGCCAAGCTGGAAGTGGAATTCGGCAAGCGCGAGAAAGAACTCAACGACGCTGCGGCCCGCCTGAAGACGGCCGCCGACAAGTTCGAGAAGGACCAGGTGACGCTGGCCGAGTCCGAGCGTGGTCGCCGCCAGCGCGATCTGGTCGAGCAGGAGCGTGACCTGCAGCGCAAGCGCCGCGAGTTCCAGGAAGACCTGAACCAGCGCAAGAATGAAGAGCTGTCGGCTGTCGTGGAGCGTGCCAACCGCGTCATCAAGCAGATCTTCGACGCAGAAAAGTACGACCTGATCCTGCAGGATCCGGTGGTCTTCGCCGGTCCGCGCGTGGACATCACCGACAAGGTGATCAAGGCGCTCAACGCCGCTCCCGCGCCGACCAAGTGAGCCCCGTCTTCTCCGTGCGTCTGCACGAGCTGCAGGCGGCGCTCGGGGGAGATCTGGTCTCGAACGACGGCGCCGACGCACTCGGCGAGCGCCTGATCCGGCGCATCGGTCCGCTCGACAGCGCGGATGGCACGACGATCAGCTTCCTGTCGAATCCCCGCTACCGCGCGCAACTGCAGGACACGGCCGCTGGCTGCGTCATCGTGGCGCCTGCGGTGCAGGACGGTGTCCGCGCCGGCTGTGTCGCGCTGGTCACCCCCGATCCGTACCTCTACTTTGCCCGCCTGACCCAGTGGTGGGCCGCTCGCACGCGCGCGGTCGCGCCGGTGGGCGTGCATCCCAGCGCCGTGGTGGCACCGGATGTGGTCCTCGGGGAGGGCGTTTCCATCGGGTCGCTGGCGGTGGTGGAGTCTGGTGCGGTGATCGGTCACCACGCCGTGGTCGGCGCCCATGCGTTCGTGGGCGCCGGTGTCGTCATCGGCGAGGGCAGTCGGCTGGCACCCCGCGTGACGCTGATGCCAGGCACACGCCTCGGTGCGCGCTGCCTGCTGCACAGCGGCGTCGTCATCGGTGCCGACGGGTTCGGCTTCGCCCCCACCCAGGGCCGCTGGGAAAAGATCGAGCAGCTCGGCGGCGTACAGATCGGCGACGACGTGGAGATCGGCGCGAACACCTGCATCGACCGCGGCGCCCTCGACGACACCGTCATCGGTGCGGGGGTCAAGCTCGACAACCTGATCCAGATCGGCCACAACGTGCAGATCGGTGACCACAGCGCGATGGCCGGCTGCGTCGGCATTGCGGGCAGCGCGCGCATCGGCAGCGGCTGCACGGTGGGCGGTGGCGCGATCGTGCTGGGCCACCTGGCACTGGCCGATGGCGTGCACATCTCCGCCGCCAGCGTCGTGATGCGCTCGATTTCCAAGCCCGGGCAGTACAGCGGGGTCTTCCCGCTCGACGACAACGCCTCGTGGGAGAAGAATGCCGCCACGCTGCGGCAACTGCACACCTTGCGCGACCGCCTGCGCGCCCTCGAAAAGAAGATGACACCATGACCACGACGCCGAACCTGCCCGCCGACACGACCGAGACGCCCGCTCCGGTCCTGCTCAAGATGGACATCCACCAGATCCTCAAGAAGCTGCCGCACCGCTACCCGATCCTGCTGGTCGACCGCGTGCTGGAGATCGAACTGGGCAAGCGCATCAAGGCGCTGAAGAACGTGTCGATCAACGAGCCGATCTTCCTGGGCCACTTCCCGCACCGCCCGGTGATGCCGGGCGTGATGATCCTGGAGGCGCTGGCGCAGGCATCGGCGCTGCTGTCCTTCGCGACCATGGGCGAGGACCCGGGCGAGGACACGGTGGTGTATTTCGCGGGCATCGACGGCGCGCGCTTCAAGCGGCCGGTCGAGCCGGGTGACCAGCTCATCCTCGAATCCACGCTGGAGCGCGCCAAGGGCGGCATCTTCAAGTACAAGGCCCGCGCCACGGTCAACGGCGAACTCGCCACCGAGGCCGAGCTGATGTGCACGATGCGCAAGATCGTCTCCTGAGTCGGGCGAACGGCGCATGAGCAGCATCCACCCCACCGCGATCGTCGACCCTGCCGCCCGCCTGCACCCCTCGGTCGAGGTCGGGCCGTATTCGATCATCGGTGCACACGTCAGCCTGGGCGAGGGCAGCCGTGTCGGTCCGCACTGCGTGATCGACGGCCACACCACGATCGGCCGCGACAACCGCTTCTACCCGTTCTGCTCGATCGGCTCCGATCCGCAGGACAAGAAGTACGCGGGCGAACCCACCCGGCTGGAAATCGGCGACGGCAACACCTTCCGCGAATCCTGCACCGTGTCCACCGGCACGACGCAGGACGAGGGCGTCACCCGCATCGGCGACGACAACTGGCTCATGGCCTACGTCCACATCGCCCACGATTGCCGCATCGGCAGCCACACCATCATGGCCAACGTCACGACGCTGGCCGGCCACGTGCACGTGGGCGACTGGGCCATCATCGGCGGGCTGACCGGCATCCACCAGTTCAGCCGCGTCGGTGCCCACGCGATGGCCGGCTTCGCCTCGCGCATCGCGCAGGACGTGCCGCCGTTCGTCATGGTCGCCGGCAACCCCTGCGAAGCCCACGGTTTCAACCAGGAAGGCCTGAAGCGCCGCGGCTTCAGCGCCGAGCGCATCGGTGTGGTCAAGCAGATGTACCGCGCGCTCTACCGCAAGAGCCTGACGCTCGACGCCGCGAAGGCCGAGATCGAGGCGTTGCTGGGCACGGTGCCGGACGCAGACGGCGAGGTGCGGCTGATGCTGGACTTCCTGGCCAACGCGCCCCGCGGCATCGTCCGCTGAGCGCTTGACGCGATGAACACGACCGATCCGCGTCTGGCGCTGGTGGCCGGCGAGGCGTCCGGCGATCTGCTGGCCGGCCTGTTGCTGGGTGGCCTGAAGCAGCGCTGGCCTGACCTGCAGTCCGCGGGCATTGGCGGGCCGCAGATGAAGCGCCACGGCTTCGACGCCTGGTGGCCGTACGACCTGCTGGCCGTGCATGGCTACAGCTTCGAGCTGCTCTGGCGGCTGCGCCGGCTGTTCAAGATGCGTGCAGAGCTGGGCGATCGGCTGCTGAAGGAGCGCCCGGACGCCTTCATCGGGGTCGATGCGCCTGATTTCAACCTCGGCCTCGAAACCCGCCTGAAGAAGGCTGGCATCAAGACCATCCATTTCGTCAGCCCGTCGATCTGGGCCTGGCGCGGCAACCGCATCCACAAGATCCGCGCCGCCGTGGACCATGTGCTGTGCCTGTTCCCCTTCGAGCCGGAGCTGTACCAGCGCGCCGGCATCGCCGCCACCTACGTGGGCCATCCGCTGGCCGACGCGATCCCGATGGAGGTGCCGCGTGCTGCCGCCCGCTCGGCGCTTGGTCTGGCCGATGAGGCGACCGTGATCGCCTTGCTGCCGGGCAGCCGCCGCAGCGAGATCCGCTACATCCTGCCGAGCCTGCTGGGAGCGGCTGCACTGCTGACGAAGCAACGGCCGGCGCTGAAGTTCGTGCTGCCCGCGATGCGCGGCGTGCGCGACCTGATCGATCCGCTGGTGGCGAAGTTTGCTGGCCAGATCGATCTGCAGGTCATTGATGGCCGCTCGCACGAGGCCCTGGCCGCCTGTGACCTGACCCTCATCGCCAGCGGCACGGCCACGCTCGAAGCGGCCCTGTTCAAGCGCCCGATGGTCATCACCTACAACATGCACTGGCTGTCCTGGCTGCGCATGAAGGGCATGGCCTACCAGCCGTGGGTGGGGCTGCCGAACATCCTGGCGCGCGGCTTTGTCGTGCCGGAATTGCTGCAGGATTCCTGCACGCCCGAAGCGCTGGCCCAGGCGGCCGAGCAGTGGCTGGACAGCCCCGCGCGCTGCGAGGGCGTGCGCCAGCGCTTCACCGAACTGCACCACCTGCTGCGCCAGGACACGGCGCGACGAGCCACCGATGCCATCGCGCAGATCCTCGGCCGCTGAGCCACCGCCCTTCATCAGCGAGCAGTTCGCGCTGAGCTTCGACCGCCCCGGCCTGATCGCGGGCGTGGACGAGGCCGGCCGCGGTCCGCTGGCGGGGCCGGTGGTGGCGGCAGCGGTGATCCTCGACGATCTGCAGCCGATCGCCGGCCTGGCCGACTCGAAGGTGCTCACGGCCAAGCGGCGCGAACGGCTCTTCGACGAGATCCGCGCCAAGGCGCTGGCCTGCTGCATCGCCGAGGCCACGGTCGAAGAGATCGACCAGCTCAACATCCTGCACGCGACCATGCTGGCGATGCGCCGCGCGGTCGAGGGCCTGCGGCTGCGGCCGGTCAAGGTGCTGGTCGACGGCAACCGCATCCCGACGCTGCGCATCCCCGCCGAGGCGATCGTCAAAGGCGACGCCAAGGTGCAGGCGATCTCGGCCGCGTCGATCCTGGCCAAGGTGCACCGGGACCGGCTCTGCGCTGAGCTGCATCTGCGCTATCCCCAGTACGCCTTCGATGTCCACAAGGGCTACCCGACCGCCGCCCATCTCAGCCTGCTGCGCGAGCACGGCCCCTGCGACCAGCACCGCCGCTCCTACGCGCCCGTGCGCGCCGCGGCCCTGCTGCACCCGTCCACGATCCTGCCCCTGATCCCGAACCCGACCCGATGAAAGAACCTCGCCACATCACCTCCCGCAGCAGCCCGCTGGTCAAGGACCTGCGCCGGCTCGCCCAGGAGCCGGGCGCTTACCGCAAGCTCGGTCTCGTCTGGCTGGAGGGCGATCACCTGTGCCGGGCCTTCCTGGCGCGCGGCGGGCGGCCGCGGCAGGCCGTGATCGGTGCGGGGGCCTGGCTGCAACCCGGCCCGCGCGAGCTGGCGCTGAGGGCGGACGAGATCAGCGTGCTCGACGACAGCCTGCTGCCCGAGGTCAGTTCGCTGGAATCGCCTGCGCCGATCGGGTTCCTGATCGACGGTCCCGCCAAAGGGCAGGCGCCGCTGGCGGGCGTGGCCACGGTGGTGCTCGACCGCCTGCAGGACCCGGGCAACGTCGGCACCATCCTGCGCAGTGCCGCCGCACTGGGCGTGAAACAGGTGCTGACGATGAAGGGCAGCGCCGGCCTGTGGTCGCCCAAGGTGCTGCGTGCTGGCATGGGGGCGCACTTCGCCTTGCATCTGGTCGAGGGCGTGATCGTCAGCGAACTCGATTCGCTGGGCATCACCCTCATCGCCACCAGTTCGCACGCCGCGCAGGCGCTGCACGAGCTGACCCTGCCCGCGCCCTGCGCCTGGGTCTTCGGCCATGAAGGGCAGGGCGTTGCCGAGCCGCTGATGCAGCGCTGCGGGCTGACGGTGCGCATTCCGCAGCCCGGCGGCGAGGAGTCGCTCAACGTGGCGGCAGCGACCGCCATCTGTCTCTACGAATCGGCGCGGCAGGCGCTCTGATCCGGCTCAGTAGATCAGCCGGTCCGGCCGGATGTCGCGCAGGATCGTCGTGGCGATTTCCTCGATCGACTTGTGCGTCGAGGACAGCCAGGCGATGCCCTCGCGCTTCATCATCCGCTCGGCCTCGTTGATCTCGGCACGGCAGTTCTCCAGCGCGGCGTACTTGCTGCCGGGGCGGCGCTCGTTGCGGATCTGGCTGAGGCGGTCGGCGTCGATGGTCAGGCCGAAGCACTTGCGCTTGTGCGGCTTGAGCATGGTGGGCAGGCTGTCGCGCTCGAAGTCCTCGGGGATCAGCGGGCAGTTGGCGGCCTTGATGCCGTGCTGCATCGCCAGGTAGAGCGAGGTCGGTGTCTTGCCGCAGCGGCTCACGCCCACCAGGATCACGTCCGCTTCGGCCAGGTTGCGTGCCGACTGGCCGTCATCGTGCGCCAGCGAGAAGTTGATTGCCTCGATGCGGTCGTGGTACTCCTGACTCTTGGCGACGTCGGAGAAGCGGCCGACCCGGTGGTTGCTCTTCACGCCCAGCTCGATCTCGATCGGCTCGACGAAGGTGCGGAACATGTCCAGCACCAGCGCATTGCACTGTTCGCTGAGCAGGTCCCGCACATCGTTCTTGGCCAGCGTCAGGAAGACGATCGGTCGCTGGCCCTCCTGCAGTGCGAGCTGGTTGATCTCCTTGACGACATGCTCCGCCTTTTCCTGGGTGTCGATGAAGGGTCGGCGGATGTGGCGGTGCTTGGCCGGGAACTGGGCCATGATCGAGTTGCCGAAGGTCTCCGCGGTGATGCCGGTGCCATCGGAGACGAAGAAGACTGTGCGATTGGGCATGTGTTCTGCGTGTTGGCGCGTAAGGGTACAGATGGGGTACATCATAGGCCGCAGCACCCTTAGAATCCGCGGCAACACGCCGACCGTCATGCGCTCCTCGACACCCCTCACGCACGAACAACATCCAGAAAGCGGATGCGTGTCGAGCTGCGCCCCGCGCCACCGCTGCCCAGGGACCCACGGATCGGCTCCAGGTTTTTTACATCATGGAGCTTTGTCATGTCTTCTTCCCCTCTGGCGACCGCCCTGGTAGTTCCCTTCGAACACCTGCGCATGACCGACGTCGATACCGTCGGCGGCAAGAATTCTTCCCTCGGTGAAATGATCAGCCAGCTCGCGGCCTCGGGTGTGCGCGTGCCTGGCGGCTTTGCCACGACTGCCCAGGCCTTTCGCGAGTTCCTGACGGCCAGCCATCTGACCGAAAAGATCAACGCCCGCCTGGACGCCCTGAACACCGACGACGTGCGTGCGCTGGCGGAAGCCGGTGCCGAGATCCGCGGCTGGGTCGAGTCCGCGCCGTTCCCGGCCGAATTCGAGGCGCAGATCCGCGCCGAGTTCGACAAGCTGACCGCTGGCAACCCCGGCGCGTCGTTCGCCGTGCGCTCGTCCGCCACCGCGGAAGACCTGCCGGATGCGTCGTTCGCCGGCCAGCAGGAGTCCTTCCTGAACGTCGTCGGCATCGACGCCGTGCTGCACAAGATCCGCGAAGTGTTCGCCTCGCTCTACAACGACCGCGCGATCTCCTACCGCGTCCACAAGGGCTTCGCGCACGCCGATGTCGCGCTGTCGGCCGGCATCCAGCGCATGGTGCGTTCGGACCTGGGCGCTGCGGGCGTGATGTTCACGATGGACACCGAATCCGGCTTCCAGGATGTCGTCTTCATCACGTCGAGCTACGGCCTGGGCGAGACGGTGGTGCAGGGCGCCGTGAACCCGGACGAGTTCTACGTCCACAAGCCGACGCTGCGCAACGGCAAGGCCGCCGTGATCCGCCGCAACCTGGGTTCCAAGCTGATCCGCATGGAGTTCGCGACGCCGGAAGAGAAGGCCGCCACCGGCAAGCTGGTGCGCACCGTCGACACGCCGCCCGAGATGCGCAACCGCTACTCGCTGACCGATGCTGACGTGACCGAGCTGGCCCGCTACGCGCTGATCATCGAGAAGCACTACGGCCGCCCGATGGACATCGAGTGGGGCAAGGACGGCGGCGACGGCCAGCTCTACATCCTGCAGGCGCGTCCCGAGACCGTGAAGAGCCAGATGGCCGGCAAGGTCGAGCACCGCTACAAGCTCAAGAGCAGCACCGACCGCACCATCCTCGCCGAAGGCCGTGCCATCGGCCAGAAGATCGGCACCGGCCCGGTGCGCCTGGTCCACTCGATCGCCGAGATGGAGCGCGTGCAGCCCGGTGACGTGCTGGTCACCGACATGACCGACCCGAACTGGGAGCCGGTGATGAAGCGCGCCGCTGCCATCGTCACCAACCGCGGTGGTCGCACCTGCCATGCGGCCATCATCGCGCGTGAACTCGGCATCCCGGCGGTGGTCGGCTGCGGCGACGCGACCGAGCACCTGAAGGACGGTCAGCTCGTCACGGTCGCGTGCTCGGAAGGCGACACCGGCTACATCTACGACGGCCTGCTCGACATGGAGGTCAGCGAGGTGCAGCGCGGCGAGCTGCCGTATTCGCCGGTCAAGATCATGATGAACGTGGGCAACCCGCAGCTCGCCTTCGACTTCTGCCAGATGCCGAACTCGGGCGTGGGCCTGGCCCGCCTCGAATTCATCATCAACAACAACATCGGCGTCCACCCGAAGGCGATCCTCGACTACCCGAACATCGACTCCGACCTGAAGAAGGCGGTCGAGTCGGTCGCGCGTGGCCACGCCAGCCCGCGGGCGTTCTACGTCGACAAGCTGGTCGAAGGCATCTCCACCATCGCCGCGGCCTTCTGGCCCAAGCCGGTGATCGTGCGCCTGTCGGACTTCAAGTCGAACGAGTACCGCAAGCTGATCGGCGGCAGCCGCTACGAGCCGGAAGAAGAGAACCCGATGCTGGGCTTCCGCGGCGCGGCGCGCTACGTCAGCGCCGAGTTCGGCGAGGCGTTCGCGATGGAGTGCGAGGCGATGCGCCGCGTGCGCGGGGACATGGGCCTGACCAACGTCGAGATCATGGTGCCGTTCGTGCGCACGCTGAAGCAGGCCGAGCGCGTCGTCGGCATGCTGGCGGACCAGGGCCTCAAGCGCGGTCAGGACGGTCTGCGCGTCATCATGATGTGCGAGATCCCGAGCAACGCCATCCTGGCCGAGCAGTACCTGGAGTTCTTCGACGGCATGTCCATCGGCTCCAACGACCTGACCCAGCTCACCCTGGGCCTGGACCGCGACTCGGGCCTCGAAATCCTCGCCGCCGACTTCGACGAACGGGATCCGGCCGTCAAGGCACTGATTTCCCGTGCGATCGCGGCCTGCCGCGCGCATGGCAAGTACATCGGCATCTGCGGCCAGGGCCCCAGCGACCACCCCGATTTCGCCGACTGGCTGGCGCAGGAGGGTATCGTGTCGATCTCGCTGAACCCGGACTCGGTCGTCGAGACCTGGCAGCGTCTGGCCAAGCGCTGACCGCGCCTCGGCGCACCCCATGAGGCGACCACCGTCGCCTCGCCCCGCACAGCCCACCCATCCCGGTGGGCTGTTGCATTGCGTGGTTCGTCTTGGTGTCATTCCTGTGGCGAGTCTGACAGCGGCTGCGCACAATTCACGCCAGAGGTGATTGCATGGATGACAGGACACACGACCGCTCCCCGAAACGGACCTATTGGCACCGGGTATGCCTGTGGACGCTGCTGGGGCTGGGGCTGTGGTTCGGCGTCACCTTCGGCGTGTCGTGGTGGGCCCATGCGCTGGATGCCTGGAAAGTCGGGCGCATGCCGGCTGGCTACTGGTGGGCCACGCAGGGCGCGATCGGCGTGTACCTGCTGATCATCGTCGGACACGCCTGGCTGATGGACCGCCTGGAGCGCGAGGTCCTGACCGAGGGCGATTCCCGCCATGGCTGATCCGCGTCTGGGGGCGTCCGAGGAGACACGGGTCTTCACGCAGGTGCTGTTTCGCCGCTATGCGGTCTACACGCTGGGCGTGCTCCTGTTCATCCTCGGGCTGGGCGCGATGGAGCGGATGGGCTGGCCGCGCAGCTGGATCGGCGGCACCTTCCTGATTGCCACGGTGGCGGTCTATGCGGCGATCGGCCTGATGTCGCGCACGACCGACGAGGCGGAGTACTACGTCGCCGGCCGCCGCGTGCCGGCGATCTTCAATGGCATGGCGACCGCCGCGGACTGGATGTCGGCCGCCTCCTTCATCGGCACGGCGGGTGTGCTCTATCTGCAGGGCTTCGCCGGGCTCGCCTACATCCTGGGCTGGACGGGGGGCTACTGCCTCGTGGCGCTGCTGCTGGCGCCCTATCTCCGCCGACTCGGCTTTTTCACCATCCCCGAATTCCTGGGCGCGCGCTACGGCGGCGAACTGCCGCGGCTGGTCGGTGTCGTGGCGGTCGCGCTGGTGTCCTTTGTCTACGTCGTGGTCCAGATCTACGGGGTGGGGCTCATCACCTCGCACCTGACCGGGTTCAGCTTCGAGATCGGCATCTTCGTCGGACTCGGTGGCGTGCTGGTGTGCTCGTTTCTCGGCGGCATGCGGGCGGTGACCTGGACGCAGGTGGCGCAGTACATCATCCTGATCCTGGCCTATCTGACGCCTGTGGTGTGGATGTCGCTGAACCAGACCGGCAGCCCGTTCCCGCTGTTTTCGTACGGGCAGCAACTGGAGCATGTCACCCAGCGCGAGGAGGTGTTCAAGAAGGACCCGGCCGAACTCACCGTGATCCGGCAACTGCAGGTGCGTGCGGACGATGCGCTGCGCAAGCTCGCCGACGTCCGCCAGGCGATGGTCGATGATGCCGAGACGCTGTCGGCACAGGTCAAGGCCCTGCAGGTCGCCGATGCGGCACCGGCACGGGTGCAGCAGGCCGAGCGCCGGCTGCTGAGCCGGCCCCAGACGGAAAGTGCTGCCCGCATGGCCTACCAGCATGAATACGACGATGCCCGGCAACGGGCGTTGCCGCTGGGTGGCATGCCGCCTCAGGCGCAGCCGATCGCCGCGGGGAATCCGCGGGGGGATGCCGTGGCGCGGGAGGCCTACGAAGTGGGGCGGCGCAACTTCCTGGCGCTGGTGCTGTGCCTGATGCTGGGCACGGCGGCAATGCCCCATGTGCTGACGCGCTATTACACGACGCCATCGGTCAGCGAGGCGCGGCGCTCGGTGGCGTGGTCGCTGTTCTTCATCGCGCTGCTGTACCTGGCGGCACCGGCACTGGCGGTGATGGTCAAGTACGAGGTGTTCACCAACCTGATCGGCACGCCCTTCGACCAGTTGCCCGGCTGGATCCGGCGCTGGTCCAAGCTGGATTCCACGCTGGTGTCGGTCGAGGACATCAATGGCGATGGCCTGCTGCAGCTGGCCGAGTTGCACCTGGGGGGCGACGTCATCGTGCTGGCCGCTCCCGAGATCGGTGGCTTGCCGCTGGTGGTGACCTATCTGGTGGCGGCGGGCGGGCTGGCGGCGGCGTTGTCCACGGCGGATGGCCTGTTGCTGACCATCTCGAACGCGCTGTCGCATGACCTGTATTTCCGGCTCATCAATCCGCGTGCGCCGGCGATGCGGCGCGTGATGCTGTCGAAGTTCCTGGTGCTGGTGGTGGCGCTGCTGGCGGCGTTCATCGCGTCCATGCGGTTTGCCGACATCCTGCAGTTCGTCGCAGCGGCGTTCTCGCTCGCGGCCGCCACCTTCTTTCCAGCGCTGGTGATGGGCATTTTCTGGCGCCGGGCCAACCGGGTCGGCGCGGTGCTGGGCATGTTGTCGGGCCTGAGCGTGTGCGCCTATTACATGGTCACCAACCACGAACTGCTGCGCCGGGCGTTCGGTATCACGCGGAGCTTGCAGGACTGTGCGTGGTGGGGCATCGATCCGATGGCGGCGGGTGTGTTCGGTGCACCTGCCGGCGCGCTGGTGCTCGTGATCGCCAGCCTGCTGACACCACCGCCAGGGCCGGCGGAGCAGGCGGTGGTGGACCGTCTGCGCACGCCGGGGTGGTCGTAGCGGCTCCGAATCCGCCCGATTCCAGAAACGCGCTACAATCGCAGGCTTTTCTCTTGCTGCACCCGTTTCTTGACGCGACGGGGCGGCTTCCGCAACAGGAATCCATGAGGAGTATCCATGCGTCACTATGAAATCGTTCTGCTGGTCCACCCCGACCAGAGCGAACAAGTTCCGGCCATGCTGGAGCGTTACAAGGCTCTGGTGGCCGCGTCCGGTGGTCAGATCCACCGTGTCGAAGACTGGGGTCGCTTCCAGTTGGCTTACCTGATCAACAAGCTGGCCAAGGCGCACTACCTGTGCCTGAACATCGAATGCAGCAAGGAAACCCTGGCTGAAATCGAAACCGGCTTCCGCTTCAACGACGCAGTCCTGCGCCACCTGACGGTTCGTCGCGACAAGGCCGAAACCGGTCCTTCGTCGATGATGAAGCGCGTGGAGAAGGAAGAAGCGCGCAAGTCGTCGTCCCAGCAGGAAACGAGCAACTGATGTCGGCAGACGCCTGCCACGCTCCGATGGTCAACCAGGTGCTGCTCGCAGCCCAGGTCGTCGAGCGTGCGGCCATGCGCTATACCCCGGCAGGTCTGCCGGCGCTGGATGTGCGGCTGGCTCACGCCTCGCAGATCGAGCACGCCGGACACCCCAGGCAGGTCAGCGTGGAAATCCATGCGACGGCCCTCGGGGACACTGCCCGCCAGCTCGAAAGACTGGCCGTCGGCGAATCCGCGGTCTTCCACGGATTCCTGGGCAAGCAGCGCAGCGGTCGAGGCGTCATGTTCCACATCCGTCAGCTCGACACCCGTCCCAACGTTCCAGTATTGACTTAGGAGGTTGTCATGCCCCCGCCACGTGGTAAGTTTTCCAAGGACCGCAAGGTCAAGCGCAACCAGCAATCCCTGCTGTTCAAGCGCAAGCGTTTCTGCCGCTTCACCGTCGCCGGTGTCGAATCGATCGATTACAAGGATCTCGACATCCTGCGTGATTTCGTCGGCGAAAACGGCAAGATCACCCCGGCCCGCCTGACCGGCACCCGTGCGATCTACCAGCGTCAGCTGACCACCGCGATCAAGCGTGCGCGCTTCCTCGCGATGCTGCCGTACAGCGACCAGCACAAGGTCTGAGGAGTCCGGTATGCAAGTGATCCTGCTCGAAAAAGTGGCCAACCTCGGCACCCTGGGTGACGTGGTCAAGGTCAAGGACGGCTACGCCCGCAACTTCCTGATCCCGACCGGTGCCGCACGTCGTGCCACCGAAAAGGCCATCAAGGAATTCGAAGTCCGCCGCGCCGAACTCGAAAAAGTGCTGGCTGACAAGCTGGCTGCCGCACAGGCCGAAGGCGAAAAGCTGGCTGGCAAGACCGTCACCATCGCCCAGAAGGCCGGTGTCGATGGCCGTCTGTTCGGTTCCGTGACCAACGCCGACGTCGCCGAAGCCCTCAAGGCTTCCGGCTTTGTCGTCGCCAAGGCCCAGGTCCGCATGCCCAATGGCCCGCTGAAGGTCGTTGGCTCGCAGACCGTGGCGGTTGCGCTGCACCATGACGTCGTGGTCGATGTGACCGTGGCTGTCGTCGGCGCGACGGACTGATCCCAGTCCTTGTGCCCGCGCCGTGCTGGTCACGGCGCTCCTGAAGGCCGGCGCAAGCCGGCCTTTTCATTTGGCCTGTCCACAGCCCGCCTCCCGACCTATCATCGAACGATGTCTTCCCTGTCATCCGGATCCATGATGCCGTCCTCCCGGGGCGGTGACGACGAGGTCGCGCGCCTGCGCGTGCCCCCCCACTCGGTCGAAGCCGAACAGAGCGTGCTGGGCGGCCTGCTGCTCGACAACAGCGCGTCCGACCGCGCCGGTGACCTGCTCACCGACAACGATTTCTACCGCTACGAACACAAGCTGATCTACGCGGCCATCATGGCCCTCATCAGCGGCAACAAGCCCGCCGACGTGATCACGGTGTTCGAGCACCTGCAGAGCCTGGGCAAGTCCGACGACGTGGGCGGTCTGGGCTATCTGAACGCGCTGGCCAACAGCGTGCCCGGCGCCGCCAACCTGCGCCGGTACGCCGAGATCGTCCGCGAGCGGGCCATCCTGCGCAAGCTGGTGGAGACCAGCGACGAGATCGCGACCAAGGCGCTGAACCCGCAGGGCACACCCGTCTCGATCATCCTCGACGAAGCAGAAAGCAAGATCTTCAAGATCGGCGAAGAGGGCTCGCGCAACAAGCAGGGCTTCCATTCGCTCGACAACCTCGTCGTCTCGCTGATCGACCGCGTGCAGGAACTGGCCGACAGCGGCGCGGGTGACGTGACCGGTGTGCCGAGCGGTTTCATCGACCTGGACCGCATGACGGCGGGGTTCCAGGGCGGCGATCTGATCATCCTGGCGGCGCGGCCCTCGATGGGGAAGGCGCAACCGCTGGATGCCCGCGTGCGCACCCGCGGTGGCTGGAAATCGATGGGCGAATTGGCGGTGGGTGATGCGCTGGCGTCGGTGGACGGCCGGCCGTCGATCGTCACCGGTGTCTACCCGCAGGGTGTTCGTCAGGTCTATCGAATCACGTTCTCGGATGGTCGATCGACCGAATGTTGTGCGGAACATCTCTGGCGGGTGTCTTCGCGGCACTGGAAGGCGCCGCGGGTCGTGTCTACAGCCGACTTGATCGGCCTGCTTCGGTCCAAGCGCCACCAGTCCCGACTCTGGGTTGATCGAGCCAGTGGCGACTTTGGACACCATGATTCATTGCCCGTGGATCCCTGGGTACTCGGCGCATTGCTGGGGGATGGCGGACTCTCGGGCACCGGCAGCGTTCGATTCTCGACGGCGTCCGCCCAGATGTGCGCGCTGATGTCGGCGCGGGTTGGCGACGGCATGGTGATGACCGAGGCTGGAGGCTACGACTACCGGATCGTGCGACAGGACCGGGGCCATGTCGCAGGTCTGGCTGGCTCGCAACCCAATCCCTTGCGCATGGCGTTGGAGGCGCTAGGTGTGTCTGGCCTGTCCAGTGCGCACAAGTTCGTGCCTCGCTGCTATCTGGAGGCTCATCGGGACGCTCGTCTGGATGTGCTGCGCGGTCTGCTCGACACCGATGGCTGGGTGGAGCGATGGGGCAGCGTTCGCTTTTCGACGTCGAGCCGGCAACTGGCCGACGATGTGGCGGAACTGGTGCGTTCGCTCGGCGGCTGGTGTTCGATCACTGTCAAGCAACCACACTTCACGAACGCGGCCGGCGAGCGGGTGCCAGGATTGCCGGCCTATGTCTGCCACATCAGCCACCCGGAACCACAGAGCCTGTTCCTCCTCTCGGAAAAACAGGCCCGCGCGCCAGCGGCCTGGACCCGTCAGAAGCGTCTGACGATCACCTCGATCGAGCCGACACGGGAGACGGTCTGCCAGTGCATCTCCGTCAGTCACCCTGAGCGGCTCTACATCACGGACCAGGACATCGTCACCCACAACACGGCCTTCGCGCTCAACATCGCCGAACACGTCGCCGTCAAGGAGCGCAAGCCGGTCGTCGTGTTCTCCATGGAAATGGGGGCGTCCCAACTGGCGCTGCGGATGGTCGGCTCGCTCGGTCGCATCGACCAGCAGCACCTGCGCACCGGGGCGCTGAACGACGATGAATGGGGGCGGCTGTCCGAGGTGCTGGACCTGCTGCATGGCGTTCACCTGTTCATCGACGAGACGCCCGCGCTGACGCCGGGTGAGGTGCGGGCGCGGGCGCGTCGGCAGGCGCGGCAGTTCGGGCAGCTTGGCCTGATCGTGGTCGACTACCTGCAGCTCATGAGCGGCTCCGGCTCCAGCAGCGGTGAAAACCGGGCGACCGAGATCAGCGAGATCTCGCGTGGTCTGAAGGCGCTGGCCAAGGAGCTGCAGTGCCCCGTGATTGCCCTGTCGCAGCTCAACCGGTCGGTGGAAACACGCACCGACAAGCGGCCGATGATGAGCGACCTGCGCGAATCTGGTGCCATCGAACAGGATGCAGACGTCATCATGTTCATCTACCGCGACGACTACTACAACAAGGAGTCGAAGGAGCCGGGGGTGGCGGAGATCGTGATCGGCAAGCAGCGGAACGGCCCGGTGGGCACGGTCAAGCTGGCCTTCATGAAGCCGCTGACCAAGTTCGAGAACCTGGCGCCCGGCAGCTACGGCGGCGAATACTGACCGGTCTCCTGCCGGTTGTGCATGAAAAAGGGGCCTCGCGGCCCCTTCTGCGTTGTGGAAACGCCGTGGATCAGTCGTCGCTGCCGAAGCCGATGCCGAAGAGCATCAGCAGGTTCTGGAACACGTTGTAGAGGTCCAGGTACAGCGCCAGCGTCGCGCTGATGTAGTTGGTTTCGCCGCCGTCGAGGATGCGGCGGATGTCGTACAGCATGAAGGCCGAGAAGATGCCGATGGCCAGCACCGACAGCGCCATCATCATCGCGCTCGACTGCACGAACAGGTTGATGACCATCGCCACCATCAGCACGACAGCGCCGACGAACAGGAACTTGCCCATGCCCGACAGGTCGCGCTTGATCACGCTGGCCAGTGCGGCCATCGCGAAGAACACACCCGCCGTGCCGCCGAAGGCCAGCATGATCACCGAGGCCCCGTTGGACATGCCCAGCACGAAGGCCAGCATCCGCGAGAGCATCAGCCCCATGAAGAACGTGAAACCGAGCAGCACGCCCACGCCCGCGGCCGAGTGCTTGGTCTTCTCGATGGCGAACATGAAGCCGAACGCACCGGCCAGGAACAAGACCATCGACAGTCCATTGCCCATCGTGGCCAGCAGGCCGGTGGAGACGCCGATCCAGGCGCCCAGCACGGTGGGCACCATCGATGCGGCGAGCAGCAGGTAGGTGTTGCGCAGCACGCGGTTCTGCTGTGCAGCCAGCGCGCCTTGACCAGACACGCCGGGGAAGGTGGGCAGGCGTTCGTTCATGGAACCTCCAGTAGGGTGTGAAGAAGATGTTGCGGTTCGTTGGAGCCCGCAGGTCCAGTTTAGTTCCGGGCCGTGCGCCATGGGAAGCGGCGCGGTAAAGTGCGACGCTTTGTGTTTCGTAACAGGACAACAGGACCGATCCCATGAAGACCAAGCCCGTACTGACGCTGGACGATACCCGCCGCATGGCCCAGGCCGCTGAAGCCGAGGCCGTGCGCAACCACTGGGCGGTGACGATCGCGATCGTCGATGACGGCGGTCACCTGCTGTGGCTGCAGCGGCTGGATGGTGCCGCCCCGCTGTCGGCCCACATCGCGCCGGCCAAGGCCCACACGGCTGCCCTGGGGCAGCGTGAGTCGCGCGTCTATGAAGAGATGATCAACCAGGGACGGTATTCGTTCCTGAGCGCGCCGGCGGTGGAAGGCCTGCTGGAAGGCGGCGTGCCGATCCTGGTGCAGGGCGTCTGTGTCGGTGCCGTGGGGGTCAGCGGCGTGAAGTCGAGCGAGGATGCGCAGGTGGCGCGCGCCGGCATCGCTGCACTCGTGACGGGGGCCTGAGCCGTGGTCGGACCGGATGTCGAAGTCAAGGTGCTGGATGCCCGTCTGCAGGACTGGGGCCTGCCACGCTACCAGAGCGAGCAGGCCGCCGGCATCGATCTGATCGCCTGCCTGGATGCGCCGCTGGAGATCCATCCGCAGGCGCCGGCGCAACTGGTGCCCACCGGACTGGCGCTGCACATGAACAGTGCGGGTTTCTGTGCAGTGATCGTGCCGCGCTCGGGCCTCGGCCACAAGAAGGGGCTGGTCCTGGGCAACAGCATCGGCGTCATCGATGCGGACTACATGGCCCAGTGCTACGTGAGTGTCTGGAACCGCAATCCGTCGGGGGAGCCGATCGTGATCCAGCCGGGCGACCGGATTGCGCAGATGCTGTTCGTGCCGATCCTGCGGCCGCGGCTGGTGGTCGTGGAGGAGTTCGCCGCCAGCAGCGAGCGGGGCTTGGGTGGATTCGGTTCGACCGGCGTTACCAGCGCCAGCACACCCGCCTGAGCGGGTGGCGTGAACCGGGCAGGGCGGGTCAGTGCAGGGTCGTGCCGGGGGGTACCACGCTGAACAGGCCGCCTTCGCCCTCACCGTCGCCGACGCTGCCCTGGGCCATCTCGGCCTCGGTCGCCTCGCGCACGCCGCGGACTTCCAGCTGCAGCACGAGCGCCACGCCGGCCAGCGGATGGTTGCCGTCCAGCACGACGTGGGTGTCGTAGACCTCGGTGACGGTGTAGATCACGTCCGCGGGCATGTCGGGGGTGGCGCTGCCGGGTGGCGGTCCCTCGAACTGCATGCCGGGCGAGACCTCGTCCGGGAAGATGCTGCGCTCTTCGAAGAACACGAGTTCGGCGTGGTACTCGCCGAAGGCATGTTCCGGCTCCAGGTGGAGCGTGTTCTGGTAACCGACGCCCTGGCCAGTCAGGACTTCTTCGACCTTGGCGAACAGGTCGTCGCCACCGACATAGAACTCGACGGGGTCGCCGAGGTCGTCGATCAGTTGGCCGTGGGCGTCTTCGAGTCGCCAGGTCAGGCTGACGACGCAAGGGGCTGATATCTGCATGGGCGACATCATCTCATGCGCGCGCGCCCGCGAGTGCTGCCCGGCGGACCGGCACAATGTCGGGATGAACCAATCTTCCGGCCCCTCGCTGCGGCAGCACCCCGATGCAGCCGTCCCTCCGCTCGATCAACCCGCCGTGCTGCTGGGTGGTCTGAGCCCGTCCGAATTCATGCAACAGCACTGGCAACGCGCGCCGCTGCTGGTGCGCCAGGCCTTGCCGGGCATCCAGCCACCGCTGACGCGTGCCGATCTTTTCAAGCTGGCCGAAAGCGAAGAGGTGGAATCCCGCCTCGTGACGCGCCGCGGGCGGGGCGCTGACGAGGTCTGGAGCCTGGAGCGTGGCCCGCTGGCGCGGCGCCGCCTGCCGGCGCTGAAGCAGCCGGACTGGACCGTGCTGGTCCAGGGGCTGGACCTGCACCTGCCCAGTGCACAGGGGATGCTGACGCCATTCCGCTTCATTCCGCAGGCCCGACTGGACGATCTGATGATCTCCTGGGCGGCCGAAGGGGGCGGCGTCGGTCCGCATTTCGATTCCTACGACGTGTTCCTGATCCAGGTCCAGGGTCAGCGCCGCTGGCGCATCGGCCGCATGCCGGACGCCCGGCTGCGCCCGGACTTGCCGGTCAAGATCATCGAGAACTTCCAGCCCGAGCAGGAGTGGGTGCTCTCGCCCGGGGACATGCTCTATCTCCCGCCTGGCTGGGCACACGATGGCGATGCGGTGGGTGGCGAATGCATGACCTGCTCCGTCGGCTTCCGCTCGCCGCACCGCTCCGAACTGGCGCGCGAGACACTGCTGCGCCTGGCCGATGCGGTGGAAGACGCGGGCGACGAGGGTGTTCGCCCGGTCGTCTATGCGGACCCTGACCAGCCGGCGACCACCGAGCCGGGGCGCATTCCGGCCGCGCTGGTGCGGTTTGCCGCGGATGGGTTGCGCCGTGTGCTGGAAGAGCCGGGTGCCCTGGAGCGTGCACTGGGCGAATACATGAGCGAGCCCAAGCCGACGGTGAGCTTCGCGTTCGGGGATCCCCTGCCGGCGAACCGCGGGGTGGTGCTCGACGCGCGCAGCTGCATGCTCTACGACGATCACCATGTCTTCATGAATGGCGATTCATGGCACGCCGCTGGCGACGATGCGCAGGTTCTTCGGCGCCTCGCGGATGCGCGGCGACTGGATGCAGCGACCCTGGCTGCGGCCAGCAGTGACGTGCGCGGATTGCTGGAGCAGTGGTGTGACGATGGCTGGATCCACCCACTGGCGTAGCGTGAATGACACACTTGACGCTCCGGCGCAAGCGAGAAAGTCTGGACTGACATGCTGACGCGTTAGCATGATCAGCACATAGCAGCCTGATTGCGCCATTCTGAAGATGGCCGTGAGCTCTCAGGCGCTTTTGGTCAGACCGGGGACCGTAAGAAGCCGAGATGGTTTCGTTATGTATAATGGAAGGCTGGGTATGGAAATGCTCGAGCTTTTCATTCCCGTGAAGGCGCTTGATGACTGGATGCTGCAGCAGCAACTTGTCAGAGAGGCCGTCAATTACCGGTAATTGTTAGACTCTTTGACTGAGGAATAAAGCATGAACAAGTCGCTCCTGATGGCCGCCGTGATCGCCGCTGTTGCTCTGGCCGCCTGTGGCAAGAAGGAAGAAGCCGCTGCCGTGGTCGCCCCGGCTGCTGACGCCGCCGCTTCGATGGCTGCTCCCGCTGCTTCGGCCGTGGCTGACGCTGCTGCTTCGGCTGCTGGCACCGTTGCCGACGCTGCATCCGGCGCCGCCGCCGCTGTGGCTGATGCCGCTTCGGCTGCTGTCGATGCCGCTGCTTCCAAGTAAGCAGTCGACCGAAAGCAAAAAAGCCGCCTCAGGGCGGCTTTTTTCTTGTCTTGAAGCTTGCGAGATCTCCCATGCCGCGCAGGCGGCATGGGGTGGCAGCAAATGCCGTATTGCTGCCTGAAACTTCAGCGTAACTCGTTGGCCAGTAACTGTACGATATTGCGCGCGCCTTCATCCTTGATGGTGGCACCCTGCTCGTCCAGTATGGACAGTGACGTCGACGTGCCGCTGCCTGGACTCAATTTCAGGCGATACCGCGTGCCTTTCAGATCCTCCTTGCGGGCGCCGCTGAATAAACGCGAGAAGAAGCCGGGTTCTTCCTGGCCGGCCAGTCTGGGATCGACGTAACGCACCAGATACCCACTCTGGGCACGGTCACGCTCTTCGACCGTGAAACTGCTGCGGTCCAGTGCCAGCCCGACCCGGCGCCAGCTGCGCTCCAGATTGTCGTCAATCTGCAACACCATTCCAGTGGCCTCATCGACCACCCGTGCCCTGGGTGCGGCGGCCGTTGCCGCGCTGACCGATCGGACTGCCGCATCCACCGCCTTGGCGCTGCCAGCCTTGCTGGAATCTTCTGCCCCGGTGAGCCGCAGCATCAGCCGGGCCAGCATTTCTGCTTCGAGACCGGAGTCGCTGGGGCGACTCTGCCAGCGCAGGATGTCTGCAGTGCGCTCGACGCTGACCTGTTCGACCCCGCGGTGGCTGATGTAGATCTCGGTGACCGGGCCATTGCGTTCGACGCGGGTGCGGTAGCGGTCCCGTTCGCCGGTGTCTCTCAGCTTGTCGAATACCTTGCCCACTGCGCGGCTGACGATGTCCGTCGGCAGCTTGGCCCGGTTTTCTGACCAGTCGGTCTCCATCACGCCAACCTGGGGGGTGTCGATGACCAGCGTGAACCCGTTGTCCTGCCAGAACGTGCGCAGCGTGTCCCAGACCTGTTCGGGGGTCTGGCGGACAACCAGCCAGCGCTGGTTGCCGGCGCGCTCGATGCGCACGTCGTCGTTCACCCGCGCTGCTGCCACGGGAGCTCCGGCCTGAGGCGCCGATGCTTCGGTCTGCATGGCGCTGGCGCTGATCGCACCACCGGCCGGTGGCTGGTAGCGCGGATCGCTGGCCAGTTGCGTCAGGTCCGGCGGCACTTGCAGGGTCGGTGCCGGTGTGGCCGCGGCCGAGCGGTAGTCGATCTTGCTTGACGTGAACGAGTCCGACACGGTCGTGCAGCCACCGAGGCCGCAAGCGAACAGGGCCGCGGCCAGCGAGGCACGTGCGGGGGAGCGCAGGGACATCAGGTTGCTTTCCATCTCAGAGAATGCCGGCTTCGCGCATGGCGCCTTCGAGGGGCGCGACCAGGCTGTCGGACATCGGCACCATCGGCAGGCGCAGTGCGCCGCCACACAGGCCCAGGCGCTGCATCGCCCACTTGACCGGCACCGGGTTCGGTTCGGCGAACAGCAGCTTGTTCAGCGACAGCAGCTTGAAGTGGATCTCGCGGGCGGTCTTCGCGTCACCCGCCACTGCGGCGCGGCACAGGTCGGCCATGGCGCGCGGAGCGATGTTGGCGGTGACGCTCACGTTGCCTTGGCCGCCCATCAGCATCAGCGCGATGGCGGTGCCGTCGTCGCCGGAGTAGACGCCGAAGCCTTCCGGCGCGTGCTTGATCAGCCAGCAGGCGCGCTCGATGTTGCCGGTGGCTTCCTTGATGCCGATCACGCCGGGCAGCTTCGCGAGCCGCAGCGCCGTCTCGGGCAGCATGTCTGCCACCGTCCGGCCGGGCACGTTGTAGAGCATCACGGGGATGTCCACGGCTTCCGTGATGGCCTTGAAGTGCTGGAACATGCCTTCCTGCGAAGGCTTGTTGTAGTAGGGCACGACACTGAGCGTGCAGTCCGCGCCGACTTCCTTGGCGAACTTCGACAACTCGATGGCCTCGCGGGTCGAGTTGCCGCCAGCGCCGGCCATCACCGGCACGCGGCCGGCGGTCTGCTCGACGGCGACGCGGATGATCTCGCAGTGCTCCTCGACCGACACCGTGGGCGATTCGCCGGTGGTGCCGACCACGCCGATGCAGGCGGTGCCCTCGGCAATGTGCCAGTCGATCAGGCGGCGCAGGCTGGGGTAGTCCACGCTGCCGTCTTCATGCATCGGCGTGACGAGTGCGACGATGCTGCCAATGATGGGATTCATGTGCAATAGTCCTTGTGATCTCGGGATTCTAACTGTCGGGCAGGGGCCACCGCTCCGGGTTGGCTGACGTGTCGGCGATGGTCTGGCGCACGGCGGCGATGCGTTGAACGAAGCGCGGCGGGCTGTCGAGGAAGCCGTCTTCGTAAGCGACGACCCGCAGTTCCGGTCGGACCCGGTCGAGCAACTCGCCCGGCTGCAGCAGGAAATCAGGCCGCGACGGCTTGCCCACGCTGGCATTGCCGTGCGCGAAGGTCTCGTACAGCAGCACGCCGCCCGGCGCCACGCTGGCGACGATCGCCGGCAGCAGCGGTCGCCACAGGTAGTTCGTGACGACGACGGCGTCGAACGTGCGGCCCGGCAATGGCCAGGGACCGTTCTCGATGTCGACCAGCATCACCTCCGCCGCAACGCCGTGCAGCGTGGCCAAGGCCGCGGCATCCCGGTCGACCGCCGTGACCTGCGCGCCACGCGCCGCGAGCCAGCGCACATGGCGGCCGCTGCCGCAGGCCAGATCCAGCACAGAGGCGCCGTTGTCCAGGTTCGGGATCAGGCCGGCATGGCGGCGGATCCAGGCAGAGGGGTTCGGCATCGGGTTCAGGTGCGCGCTCAGAAACAGCTCCACAGGCGGTTGCCCAGATCGACGATCAGCCCCGGTTGCAGGTAGGCCGCGAAGACCAGCCCCAGGGCAACGGCCACCACGGCGCCGACCAGTCCCTGGCGCACGGACCGTCGCATGCTCATGCCGGCTGGGCCATCGGACGGGCGATAGCGGTTTCGCGCACGGGCAGGTTCACCAGCGCGGCAAACACGCCCAGCGCCACGGCGATGCCCCAGACGATGTCGTAGCTGCCGGTGCGGTCGTACAGCAGGCCGCCCAGCCAGACGCCCAGGAAGGAGCCGACCTGGTGGCTCAGGAACACGAAGCCGCCCAGCATCGACAGGTACTGCACGCCGAAGATCTGCGCGACCACCGCGTTGGTGGGCGGCACGGTGGACAGCCACAGCACGCCCATCACGGCCGCGAACAGGTAGACGCTCGTCGGCGTCAGCGGCGCGGCCAGGAAGGCGACGATCACCACCGAGCGCGCCAGGTAGATCGCCGACAGGATGTGCCGCTTGGCCATGCGCTGGCCGAGCGAGCCGGCCGCGTAGGTGCCGATCACGTTGAACAGGCCGATCAGTGCCAGCGCCGTCGTGGCCACCTCGGGTGCCATGCCGTGGTCCTTCAGGTAGCTGGGCATGTGCACGCCGATGAAGACCACCTGGAAGCCGCAGACGAAATAGCCCGCCATCAGCAACTGGAAGCTGCGGTAGCCCATCGCCTCGCGCAGCGCGGCGCCGATGCTCTGCTGCGGGCGCGTCGGGCCACCCGCCTGCTGCGGCTCGCGCAGGCCCCAGGCCAGCGGGATGATGACCAGCGCGGCGCAGCCCAGCAGCACCAGCGCCTGCTGCCAGCCGAGGTGCCCGATCAGCCAGTTCTCGACCGGCACCATCAGGAACTGGCCGAACGAGCCGGCCGCTGCGGCCACGCCCATGGCCCACGAACGCTTCATCGGGTCGATCTGGCGCCCGATCACGCCGTAGACCACCGCGTACGTCGTACCGGATTGCGCCATGCCGATCAGCAGTCCGGTGCTGGCGATGAAGGCGGGCCCGGTCGTGGCCTGCGACATCAGCACCAGCCCGCCCGCGTAGAGCAGGCTGCCGCCCATGAGCACGCGGAAGGCACCGTAGCGGTCCGCCAGCATGCCGGCGATCGGACCGGCCAGACCCCAGGACAGGTTCTGCACTGCCATCGCGAAGGCGAAGGTCTGGCGCGTCCAGCCACGCTCCATCGTGATGGGTGCCAGCCACAGCCCGAAGCCGTGGCGGATGCCCATCGACAGCGTGACGATGAGGGCGCCGCACAGCAGCACCTGCACCATCGAGAGGCGGGCTGGTGCGTGGGCGGAAGGGGGTGGGTGTGAAGCGCGCATCCCGCAGACTGTAGCGAACTTCACACGGCACCGCTGGCACGCCGGCCCGGGTGCCTCGACGCGGCGTCAGAACCGGAAGCCCGCCTTGACACCGTAGCTGGTGGCATCGCCGGTCTTGTCGGCTTCGACCGCGAGGTTCACCAGACCGAGGTTGACGTTGACGCCACCGAAGACGCGGGTCTGGTGGATGCGCTCCTTCTGGAGCAGCGTGGTGCCGGTGACCTGCGTGCGGGTGGTGACGGTGCCGATGCCGGCATAGGGCGTCGCGAACAGGAAGCCCTTGGAGATCGACACGTCCAGCCCGGCGCTGCTGGCCTTGAGCTGGTCGATGCCGCTGAGCTGCGAATAGCTGGCACGCACGGCCAGCGCCGGCGTCAGCACGCCGCCCGGCACGAAGGCCCAGCGCAGCTCGCCGCCTGCGGTGGTGGCGCCGGTTGTCGGCACACGGCCGAGCGAGGCGCCGATGTCGATGTTGAACGGCAGGCCCTTGACCGCGCGCACGGAGGCCACCGGCAGCGCCTTGGGCACGTCCGCGCCGGCAGCGGCCTTGGACAGCACGTCGCGGTGCTGCAGTTCGGTGGCGGTGACGCCGACGCCGATGTCGAAGCCGATCACGCCCAGCGGTTCCGCCGGCACCAGGGCCTTGTAGGACAGCGCGGCGCCGAGGTCTTCGCTCAGGGCGCGGAACTCGGACTGCGTCAGCAGGTTGAGGGTGTTGATCTCCAGCGCATTGGCGCCGCCGGTGGCCAGCAGGGTGGTCGCGGTGGCGGTGGCCGTCAGCAGGGTGCGCAGTGCGAGCTTCATTCGGGGATCCTTCAGGTTCTGGGTCTGGAGTGCAAGGAGAGCGGGCAGGCTAGCACCCGGGTATTGCCGGCTTGTGCCTGGCTTGTGACGGACCGCAC
This sequence comes from Sphaerotilus montanus, assembly GCF_013410775.1. Classification (NCBI taxonomy): domain Bacteria; kingdom Pseudomonadati; phylum Pseudomonadota; class Betaproteobacteria; order Burkholderiales; family Sphaerotilaceae; genus Sphaerotilus; species Sphaerotilus montanus. The sequence goes on from NZ_JACCFH010000001.1 coordinate 3,807,868, forward strand.
CGAAGTGCAGGAAGTTGTGCCGCCTGTTGCAAACCTACAATCCGCCGCCATGGCCACCAAGACCCCGACTTCCACTTCCCCCGCCGCCTATGGCGAAGCCTCGATCCGCGTCCTGAAAGGGCTGGAGCCGGTCAAGCAGCGCCCGGGCATGTACACCCGCACCGAGAACCCGCTGCACATGGTGCAGGAGGCGATCGACAACGCCGCCGACGAGGCACTCGCCCACCACGGCAAGCGCATCGGCGTGACCCTGCACACCGACGGCTCGGTCAGCGTCGAGGACGACGGCCGCGGCATCCCCTTCGGCCTGCACCCGGACGAAGGCGTCCCGGTGGTCGAGATCGTCTTCACCCGGCTGCACGCGGGCGGCAAGTTCGACAAGGGCTCGGGCGGCGCCTACAGCTTCTCGGGCGGCCTGCACGGCGTGGGCGTGTCGGTGACCAACGCGCTGGCGACCCGGCTGCAGGTGACGGTGTGGCGCGAGAAGCAGGTCGCGACGCTCGCCTTTGCTGGCGGCGACGTGGTCGAGCCGCTGGTGATCCGCCCGGCCGGTCCGCCCTCGTCGGGCGACCGCAAGCAGGGCACGACGGTGCGCGTCTGGCCGGACCCGAAGTACTTCGAATCGCCAGAGCTGCCCAAGCACGAGCTGGTGCACCTGCTGCGCAGCAAGGCGGTGCTGATGCCGGGCGTGACCGTCACGCTCACGCACGAGAAGACCGGCGAGGTGCAGACCTGGCTGTACCAGGGCGGCCTGCGCGACTACCTGGCGCAGCACCTGAACGGCGAGCCGCTGATCCCGCTGTTCGAGGGCGCGCAGTACGCCAGCAGCGGCGCCGACGAGACTTTCGCGGAAGGCGAGGGTGCCGCTTGGTGCGTCTCCTTCAGCGAGGAGGGCGCCAACCTGCGCGAGAGCTACGTCAACCTGATCCCGACGATTGCCGGCGGCACGCACGAGGCGGGGCTGAAGGACGGGCTGTTCCAGGCGGTCAAGGGCTTTGTCGAGATGCATGCGCTGTGCCCCAAGGGCGTGAAGCTGATGCCGGACGACGTGTTCGGCCGGGCCAGCTTTGTGCTGTCAGCCAAGGTGCTCGACCCGCAGTTCCAGGGCCAGACCAAGGAGCGCCTGAACAGCCGGGACGCGCTGCGGTTGGTGTCGTCGTTCGTGAAGCCGACGCTGGAGCTGTGGTTGAGCCAGCACGTCGAGCATGGCAAGAAGCTGGCCGAACTGGTCATCAAGCAGGCGCAGGCGCGCCAGCGCGCCGGACAGAAGGTCGAGAAGAAGAAGGGCTCCGGTGTCGCCGTGCTGCCCGGCAAGCTGACGGACTGCGAGAGCCGCGACCTGGCGATGAACGAGGTCTTCCTCGTCGAGGGCGACTCGGCCGGCGGCAGCGCCAAGATGGGCCGCAACAAGGAGACGCAGGCCGTGCTGCCGCTGCGCGGCAAGGTGCTCAATGCCTGGGAGGTCGAGCGCGACCGGCTCTTCGCCAACAACGAGATCCATGACATCGCGGTGGCGGTGGGCGTCGATCCGCACGGCCCCAACGACCAGCCCGACCTGTCGGGTCTGCGCTACGGAAAGATCTGCATCCTCAGCGACGCGGACGTGGACGGCTCGCACATCCAGGTGCTGCTGCTGACGCTGTTCTTCCGCCATTTCCCCCGGCTGGTCGAGAACGGCAACATCTTCATCGCCAAGCCACCGCTGTACCGGGTGGACGCTTCCGCCCGCGGCAAGAAACCGGCCGCGAAGTTTTACGCACTCGACGAAGGTGAATTGCAGGCGATACTTGACAAACTGCGCAAGGAAGGGGCTCGCGACGGTTCATGGAGCATCAGCCGTTTCAAGGGGCTGGGTGAAATGAATGCCGAGCAGCTCTGGGAAACCACGCTGAATCCGGACACGCGCCGGCTGATGCGGGTGGAGTGCGGTGCACTGGGTGTGACCGAGACGACCGCGGCGCTGACCCGCTTGATGGGCAAGGGTGAAGCGGCCTCTCGGCGCGAACTGATGGAGCTGCACGGTGATGCAGTGGACGTCGATGTCTGAATGAAGTCCGGCCGGTTGCTGGCCGGTGATGGGGGTGGAGAGATGGAGCAGTTCAATGGTGTGGTGGGATCGCTGGCGGCCGGACTGGGGCCTTACGCGCCCAAGGTGATCGGTGCGCTGGTGCTGGTGCTGGTCGCGTGGATCGGCAGCCGGCTGGTGCGCACCGCGGTCACGCGGTTGTGCCAGAAGCGCGGGCTGGACGAGAAGCTGCAGTCACCAGGCTTCTCGGCGATGCTGGCCAATGTCGGCGTCGGGGTGGTCTGGCTGTTCACGCTGCCGGGGTTGCTGGAGACGCTCGAACTCAAGGGTCTGCTCGACCCGGTCAACGTCATGGTGTCGCGCATCATGGGGTTCGTGCCGAATCTGGTCGGCACCATCGTGGTGTTCGGCATCGGTTTTCTGGTCGCGCGCATCGTGCGCCAGATCGTCACGGGCATGCTGCGTGCAGCCGGCTCCGAGAAGATGGCCGAGCGCATGGGGCTGACCACTTCGCTGGGCGAGGGCGGGCTGGCCGGACTGGTCGGCTCGATGGTCTTCGCCTTCATCATGCTGCCGGTGCTGGCTGCTTCCCTGGAGCCGCTCGGGCTGGACGCCGTGACCAAGCCGGTGAGCAACCTGCTCGACACCGTGATCGCGCTGATCCCGAAGGTCACCGCATCGGCCGTCATCGTGGCGGTCGCGGCGCTGATCGGGCGCGCCGTGGCGGGCATCACCACCGGCGTGCTGAGCGGCATGGGCTTCAACCGGCTCTCGCAGCACCTCGGGCTGGGCGAGATGGGACGCGCGGGCGCGCGCACCCCGTCGGAGCTGGCCGGCTCGGTGGTCATGTTCGCGATCGTGATCGTGGCGGTGATGCAGGCCTGCGAGGTGCTGGGCTTCGCGATCCTGACCACGCTGGTGGCGAATCTGGGTGCCGTGATGGCCGGAGTGGCCGTCGCCGGGGTCGTGATGATCGGCGGGCTCTGGCTGTCGAACTGGGTCGCCGGGCTGATCCGCGCGGGTTCGGCGGTGAATGCGCCCGCGCTGGCGAATCTGGTGCGCGGTGCGATCCTGTTCTTCACGGCCGCGCTGGCGCTGCGCCAGGCGGGGCTGCCGGGCGACATCGTCGGCATCGCCTTCGGCTCGGTGGTGGGGGCGATCGCGGTGGGTGTGGCCGTCGCTGTTGGTGTGGGCGGTCGCCATGTGGCGGGTCGTCTGCTGGAAGAGGCCGTGCAGGCCCTGCGCACCGAGCCGCCGCCGTCGGACGCGCCGCCCATCCGGTTCCCGGACTGAGCACGGACCTGGTCCGGCATGTGGGTCCGACTGCGCCGCCGCTATTTCGACAGCCGCCCGCTGGTGTGGCAGTTCGCGGTGGCCACCCTGCTGCCTGCGCTGCTGGTGGCTGCCGTGCTGCACTGGGGGCTGCAGGGGGCGCCGGACGTGGTCGGTGCCGTTCTGGCCACGGCGGGTCTGTCGACCGTGGTCAGCGTGCTGCTGGCCCACCGCGTGGGGCGTTCGCTGCGGCAACTCGTCGCGGCCACCCGGATGGTGCGCCGCAGCCGGCCGCTCGATGACGTGAACCTGCCGCTGCAGACGGGCAGCGCCGAGTTGCAGCGGGCCAGCGCGGGTCTGCGCCGGCTGATCGAGGTCTGGCGTCGGCGCCAGCGCGCGCTGATCGCGCAGACCGAGACCCTGGGCCGGCGGCTGGAGTTGCGCACGCATGAACTCTCCACCCTGCAGGACCTCTCGATCGGACTGGCCAGCAAGACGGAGCTGCATGAACTGGTCGCCGAGGCGCTGGGCGCGCTGGAGCAGACCATGGCCTACACCAGCGCCTCGGTCTGGTCGCGCACGGCGCGTGACGAGGGCGGGCAGGTCGTGCTGATGGGCTACCGCCAGAATGACGACGCCGCCGGGCAGTCGCCCGCCGAGGACCTGACCGGCATGCGCCTGTCGCGATCGAACCTGCAGCATTACGAGTACATCGAACGGGAAGGGGCCCCCATCGTCGAGAACCGCGTGCGGCAGAGCCTGCTGTCCTGGCTGTGGTCCTGGTTGTCGGACGATGCGCGCACCTCGGGGCTGTACCGGGGGACGAAGGCGTGGATGGCGGTGCCGCTGAAATCGCGCGAGGCGGTGATGGGCGTGCTGCGGGTCGACCACGAGGAGCCGGACTTCTTCGACGCCGAGCGGGTGCGCCTGCTCACGGCGGTCGGCAGCCAGACCGGGCTGGCCATGCGCCACGCGCAGCTGCTGGCCCAGCAGAAGGACCAGGCCGTCGTGGCCGAGCGCAACCGCATCGCCCGCGATCTGCACGACGCGGTGTCGCAGACCCTGTTCGCGGCCAACGTGATCGCCGGCACGCTGGGCCGGCTGGCGTCCCGGCTGGCCGAAGGCGACGCGGCGGCGGCCGTGCTGCAGCAGCAGGCCGAGGCCCTGGAGCGGCTCAACAAGGGCGCGCTGGCCGAGATGCGGCTGCTGATGTTCGAGCTGCGCCCCGATGCGCTGCAGCACCTGCCGCTGGCGGAGCTGCTCCAGCACGCCATCGACGCGCTGGCCAGCCGCGGCACGATCGAGGTCTCGCAGCGCCTGGCGCGCGACGACCGCCTGCCCGGTGCCAGCCGCGTCCACATCTACCGCATCGCCCAGGAGGCGCTGTCCAACATCGGCCGCCACAGCGGTGCGAGCCATGCCGTGGTCGAGTGGATCGTGCCCGAGCACGGCGCCGGCGGACGGCTGCGCATCGCCGATGACGGGCATGGATTCGACCCCGGTGCATCGCCACCGGGCCACTTCGGTCTCGGCAACATGGCCGAGCGGGCGGCCGAGATCGGCGCGACCTGGAACATCACCTCGGGACCGGACGAGGGCACCGAAATCCGGCTGGAGCTGCCATGAACAAGAACGATTCCATGAACGATCCCCAAGCGACGCGCATCAGCGTCTTCATCGTCGATGACCATCCGATGATCCGCGCCGGTCTGGTGGGGATGATCACCGGCGAGAACGATTTCCTCTGCGTGGGCGAAGCAGGGCACGGCGCGGATGCCGTGCGGATGATCCCGGCGCTGCAGCCGGACGTCGTGCTGATGGACCTGCTGATGCCGCAGATGGACGGCATCGAGGCCATCCGGCAACTGCGCCCGCTGGCACCTCAGACGCGCTTCCTGATCCTCACCAGCCTGACCGAACCGGGCGAGGTGCAGCGGGCGCTGGCCGCGGGGGCCGTGGGCTACCTCACCAAGACCGCGTCGGCGCACGAACTGGTCAACACGATCCGCGCGGCCTACGGGGGCCGGCGTGTGCTGTCGCCCGAAGCCACCGAGGCGTTGATCAGCGTGTCGCAGAACACGGCCCCCGGCGCTGACCTGACCCAGCGCGAGCGCGAGCTGCTGGCGCTGGTGGCCCGCGGCCTGAGCAACCAGGACATCTCGGACCAGCTGCACATCGCGCTGCCGACCGTCAAGTTCCACATCACCAACATCCTCAGCAAGCTGGGCGTGGGCAACCGCACCGAAGCCGTGCTCATCGCCTTGCGCCACAAGCTGGTGCCGCCGAACTGACGCCCCGCGCGTCCGGACACCCGGACTTTGGTCTGGGGTCGCCCCCGCCCCAGGGCTGGCAGCGCGGCAGCGGCTCCCGCCTACCATTGTTTCTGCGAGCCAACATGTCCTCCCCCCCGCGGACGGCTCGCAGGGAACATAACTGGCAGGGAGGAATTTTTTCAAACTACATGAATCTGCCAGATTCACCCGGGGTTGTGACCAGGGTCCGGCGCGGACGACGGTGGTGATGGATCGATACTGGGTGATCGATGTCTCCACCTGGCTGCTGCCCCGATTCCCATGTCCATTCATTCCTGCTTCCGAGTCACCGTGCTCGCCGCCGCGATGGCGCTTGGTGCGCTGTCGGGCATGGCCGCACAGGCCGCGCCGACCCTGGCCGGCTGCGAACTCTTTCCCTCCAGTGCCATCTTCAGCCAGCGCATCGACGATGTGCAGCGCTTCCCGCCCCACGAACGCAGCGCGGCCTGGCTGGGCTCCATCGGCCTGGGCCGCAAGCTGCACGCCGACTGGGGCCGCACGGTCGATCCCGCGCAGACCGACCGCTACTACGGCATCCCCGTCAGCGTGGTCGACGGCACCCCGGCCACGACCCGCTGGCCGCTCGTCAGCCATGCCATCCAGGACGCCCGCGATGCGAACGGCAGTGGCGTGCCATCGGAAAGCGACTGTGCGGTCGGGGACCAGGGGCTGCCCGTCATCAAGCGTGGCTGCGACGGCCTGATTCCGGCGCGCCGGCGCTTTCCCTATCCCAATGACGGTCTGCTCAAGGCCGAGCGCGGCCTGTGCAACGACCCGGCCACCTGCGGCGACCGGCATGTGCTGGTGCTGGAGCAGGGGGCGTGCCGCCTCTGGGAGAGTTACTTCACCTACCAGATCAACGGCCGCTGGAGCGCCTATTCCACCGCCGCCTGGGACCTGAAGTCGATGGAGATGCGGCCCGACGGCTGGACCTCTGCCGATGCGGCCGGCCTGCCCATCCTGCCGCTGCTGGCGCGCGCCGACGAGGTCGAGGCGGGCGTGATTTCCCATGCGCTGCGCGTGACCTTCCGCGACGCCGTGCTCGACCGGCGCCACACCTGGCCCGCCAGCCACTCGGCCGGAACGACCCGGGCCGATGGCATTCCGTTCGGTGCGCTGCTGCGCCTGCGGGCGGACTTCGACATCCCGTTCTGGTGGACGGCCCAGGCCAAGGTGCTGGCGCGGGCGATGCAGAAATACGGCCTCTACGTGGCCGACATCGGCTCGGACTTCTACGTCCAGGGCGATCCGGACGAGCGCTGGGGGCGCCTGACGATCTGGCAGATCCAGCGCATGAAGCTCAACGACTTCGAGTTCGTCGACCTCGGCGCCATCACGCGCCACCCCCGCTTCCATCCGCGGTCCTACCAGGCCGCCTGGTGAGGCGGTGCGGCCTCCGGGCGCGTCGAACCAGACTTTCGGACAGGCTTGCGCCGGACCTCGGTCCGGTACTGCACGGAACATGCGTGCCTACCATTCGCTGGCGGGCCGCACATCCTCCCCCCCGCGGATGGCCCGCACGGAACCACAACTGACAGGGAGGGCTTTTTCAAAAAGCAACTGTCAGGGGAATGGTCAGTACGCATCGAACGCACCAGCTCACACCAATGAACAACTTCTTCGCACTCGGCCTGATGTCCATCGCGGCCTTCGCCTCCAGCGTGGCACAGGCCCAGACCGCCGCGCCGGCCACTCCGACCGCCACGCTGAAGACGGATGGCAAGCTGCGCGCAGCCCTCGGTCTCGGCGCGAGCTTCTCGTCCGGCAACAGCCGCACGTCCAACGTCTCGCTGACTGCGCACGGCGTGCGGGCGACGGAGCAGGACAAGGCGACGGTCTATGGCTCGGCGCTGTATGCGCGTGCTGCGGGCGTGACCTCGGCCGAGCAGTTGCGTGCAGGTGGCCGCTACGACTACAACCTGGGCACCGACACCTTCGCGTTCGGCACCGCCGACCTGGAGCGTGACAAGCTCGCCAACCTGTCGCTGCGTGGCGTGTTCGGCGCCGGTGCCGGTCTGCACGTGATCAAGACCCCGGCCACCACGTTCGACGTCTACGGCGGTCTGGCCTACAACGCCGACAAGTACGTGGCCGCCACCGTCATCGACGGGCAGTCGCGCTCGTCCTATGGCTACGCCGCACTGCTGCTGGGCGAAGAGTTGCAGCACCGCCTGTCGGACACGACCAGTGCCTGGCAGCGCCTGACGGTCTACCCGAACCTGCGCAACCGCGGCGAGTTCCGCGCCAGCTTCGCGTCGGGGCTGTCGGTGGCGATGTCCAGCGTGATGAACCTGAATGTCGGCCTGGGCTATGCCTTCAACTCCGACCCGGGCGTCGGCCGCAAGAAGGGTGACACGCTGCTGACCACGGGCGTGTCGGTCAAGTTCGACTGATCCGGATCCGCCCATGGAACTCGGCACGGCCTCCATCCTGGTGCAACTGCTGCTGATCTTCGTGCTGGTGGCCCTGTTCGCAGGGCGGCGCCGGATACGGCTCCACCGCGAGCGGCGCGACACCACACCAGGCGCAGCGACGCCCGCGGCCACCCCGTGGCCGTCCATGCGTTCTGCGGCACCTGCCGTGCCGCCTGCGCCGGTGCTGGTCGAGTTGCCGGTCGCGATGCGGCGCACACCCGTCCAGGGTGTGTCCAGCCGCGTGTCCGAGGAGTTGCTGCCGCCCTGTTTTGCCGACACCTGCGCCGACTGGGCCCAGGTGGACCCGGTCCCCGGCAAGGCGCCCGGCCAGGTGCCCGACACCCGCTTCAGCCTGGCCGACTGGTCGGCGCCGACAGACCGTGTCGCACTGGACAGCGCACTGGATTCCGCCGGCCTGGACTGGGCGCTGGAGGCCCGGGTCGAGTCTCCCCGTGCCATGCGCCCGGTACCTGTCCGCACGGGCGGCGCGCCGATGTCCTGCACAATCGCGCCGCAGGTGCACCAATGCGCCTGAACTGACCCGTGCCGGTCTCCACTGTGGCGGCGGGTCATGCCGTGACCCGACTGCCGCAAGATGGACCAGACCACGATCGATTTCTCTTCCGCTCCCGCCGGCAACCCCGGCTCCGGCGATGACGCCCTGACGCTCGCGCACTACGCCGAGCGTGCCTATCTGGAATACGCGCTCAGCGTCGTCAAGGGCCGGGCACTGCCCGATGTCTGCGACGGCCAGAAGCCGGTGCAGCGCCGCATCCTCTACGCGATGCAGCGCATGGGCCTGACCACCTCGCGCAGCAGCAGCGGCCAGACCAGCGGCGCGCGCCCTGTCAAGAGCGCCCGCGTCGTCGGCGACGTGCTCGGCCGCTACCACCCGCATGGCGACACCGCCGCCTACGACGCGCTGGTCCGCATGGCGCAGGACTTCGCGCTGCGCTACCCGCTGATCGACGGCCAGGGCAACTTCGGCTCGCGCGACGGCGACGGCGCCGCGGCCATGCGCTACACCGAGGCGCGGCTGGCGCCGATCTCCCGCCTGCTGCTCGACGAGATCGACGAGGGCACGGTCGAGTTCATCCCCAACTACGACGGCTCGACCGAGGAGCCGCGCCAGCTGCCGGCCCGCCTGCCGTTCGTGCTGCTCAACGGCGCGTCCGGCATCGCCGTGGGTCTGGCCACCGAGATCCCGAGCCACAACCTGCGTGAGGTCTCGGCCGCCGTGGTCGCGCTGCTCCGCGACGAGCACCTGAGCGACGACGCGCTGCACGCGCTGCTGCCGGGACCGGACTACCCCGGCGGCGGCCAGCTCATCAGCAGCGAGAGCGACATCCGCGACGCCTACCGCACCGGCCGCGGCACGCTGAAGATGCGGGCCCGCTGGAAGATCGAGGATCTGGCGCGCGGCCAGTGGCAGCTGGTCGTCACCGAACTGCCGCCGGGCGCCAGCAGCCAGCGCGTGCTCGAAGAGATCGAGGAGCTGACCAACCCGAAGGTCAAGACCGGCAAGAAGGCGCTCACCCCCGAGCAAGTGCAGCTCAAGACCACGGTGCTGTCCGTGCTCGACGGCGTGCGCGACGAGTCGAGCAAGGACGCGGCCGTGCGGCTGGTGTTCGAGCCCAAGAGCCGCGCCATCGACCAGCAGGAGCTGATCACCACGCTGCTGGCGCACACCAGCCTCGAAAGCTCCGCCCCGGTCAACCTCACCATGGTCGGCGCCGACGGCCGCCCGACGCAGAAGAGCCTGCGCCAGATGCTCAGCGAGTGGATCGGCTTCCGGCTGGCCACCGTGCGCCGCCGCACCGAGCACCGGCTGGCCCGCGTGCTCGACCGCATCCACATCCTCGAAGGGCGGCAGACGGTGCTGCTCAACATCGACGAGGTGATCCGCATCATCCGCGAGAGCGACGAGCCCAAGGCGGCGCTGATCGCGCGCTTTCGTCTGAGCGACCGGCAGGCCGAGGACATCCTGGAGATCCGCCTGCGCCAGCTCGCCCGGCTGGAGGCGATCAAGATCGAGCAGGAGCTGTCGGAGCTGCGCGGCGAGCAGGGCAAACTGGAGGACATCCTCGGCAACGCCAGTTCCTTGCGCCGGCTGGTGATCCGCGAGATCGAGGCCGACACGAAGCAGTTCGGCGACGACCGCCGCACGCTGATCCAGGCCGAGAAGAAGGCGGTCGCCGAGGTGAAGGTCATCGACGAGCCGGTGACGGTGGTGGTGAGCCAGAAGGGCTGGGTCCGCGCACGCACTGGCCACGGCCACGACGCGGCCGGCTTCGCGTTCAAGGCGGGCGACGGGCTGTACGGCACCTTCGAGTGCCGCACCGTCGATCCGCTGATCGTCTGCGGCAGCAACGGGCGGGTCTACTCGGTGCCGGTCAGCGCGCTGCCGGGTGCGCGCGGGGATGGTGCGCCGATCACCTCGCTGATCGAGATGGAGTCGGGCACGCAGATCCTGCATTACCTGGCGGGTCCGGCCGACCGGATGCTGCTGCTGGCCCACAGCGGCGGCACCGGCCTGCTGGCCAGACTCGGTGACCTCGTGACGCGGCAGAAGGGCGGCAAGAGCTACCTGACGCTGGAGGTCGGCGAGCAGTGGTTCCCGCCAGTGACGGTGGAGCCATCGCACACGCAGGTGGCCTGCCTGGCGGGCGGCGGGCGGCTGCTGGTGTTTGGCCTGGGTGAACTCAAGCACCAGCCCAACGGCGGACGCGGGCTGACGCTGATGGAGGTCGAGGCCGCCGATCCGCTGCTGATGGCGGTGCCCTTCGCGACCGGGCTGCGGGTCCGTGGTGTCGGGCGCGGGGCCAAGGCCCGCGACGAGGATCTGCGGCCCGCGGCGCTGGCGGCCCATGTCGGCCGGCGGGCGCGCAAGGGGCGCGTGATCGACACGACCATGAAGGTCCAGTGCGTCACCGCCCTTTGAACGGTTGCCCGTTGTTTGTGGGTGAGTCTGCTCAATCGGCACCGCCATTCCAGGCCGCATATTCATGGCGGTCTGATTGTCGTCAGGGGGGTGGATTTGATATATAAGGAACCTCAATTGATAAAGTCCCGTTCCGGTTAATCTCAGTTAAGGTTGCCTGTGTAACCTGCCGTTGGTTTCACGCTCCAGATTGTGTTCAAATCGTAACTGTCGTGAGCCAACTATTCCCGATGCGCCGTCCGGAGGGAACTGTCTGGAGATTGTGGTGTCTCAATCCCTGCAGTTCTTGCGCATGCGGTCGATCCTTGACCTGATTCCAGTTCCCCCGCACCGTGCCACTCAGGTGGCGCGGGCTTTCAGGCCCGGCCCTTTTTGGTCGGGCCTTCTTTTTTTCGATTCGGGAATCGTGTCAGACTAAGGCGGCCTTCATCCCCAGCCGTTAGCATCGGGCATTCACTGAGGGATATTTTCAAATCATGCGATTGCTGCTGGCAGAAGACGACCCCTTGCTGGGCGATGGTCTGCGCGCAGGGCTGAAGGCCCTGGGGTTTCAGGTGGACTGGGTCCGGGACGGTGTGGCCGCCGAGCGCGAGTTGCTGAACCAGACCTACACCGCGGCGATCCTCGACCTCGGCCTGCCCCGTGTCGATGGCATGGACGTGCTGCACAACCTGCGCACCCGTGGCGTGGCGACGCCGGTGCTGGTGCTGACGGCCCGTGACGCGGTTCCCCAGCGCATCCAGGCGCTCGATCTCGGTGCGGATGACTACGTCGTCAAGCCGGTCGATCTGCATGAGCTGGCCGCCCGCCTGCGGGCGCTGGTGCGCCGCTCCCACGGCCAGGCACAGGACCGCCTCAGTTGCAACGGCGTCGATCTGCAACCGGCTTCACGCGAGGTCTGGGCGGACGGCGAGACGGTCAAGCTCTCCAGCCGCGAGTTCAGCCTGCTGCACGTGCTGATGCTGCGTCCTGGCCGGGTGCTGACCCGCGAGCAACTCGAAAACCACCTCTATGGCTGGGGTGAGGAAGTCGGCAGCAACACCATCGAGGTGCATGTCCACCACCTGCGACGCAAGCTTGGCTCCCACCGCATCCGCACGGTGCGCGGTGTCGGCTACGCCTTTGCCGCCCAGTCCAGCCCGGTGGCCACCGACGCCGGCCCCGACAGCAGTCCTGCGCCGCTGTGAGCACCGGGGTCGCCAGCAGTTCGCTGCGCACGCGGCTGCTGCGGCGGGTGCTGGCGGGGGTGGCGCTGCTGTGGTTGCTGGCCGCGGTGCTGGCCTGGGCAGACACACGGCGCGAACTGGATGACCTGCTCGACGGCCATCTGGCACAGTCGGCGGCACTGCTGGTGGCCTTGCAGTTGCAGGACGGCGGCGAAGTGCTCCTGCCACCGGCCAACAACCTGCACCGGTATTCGCCTCGGGTCGCGTTCCAGGTCTGGCGCGCGGGGCAGCTGGACATGCATTCCTGGAACGCGCCCTCCGAACCGCTGGCGCCGCTGCAACCCGGATTCCATGCGACGCATCTGGCCGGGCGGGACTGGCGTGTCTTCGCGGCCCGGCCGGCCCAGTCCGACGTGATCGTGCTGGTGGGCGAGCTGAGCTATTCGCGCGCCGAGATTCTCCAGGCGGTGCTGCGCAGCTCGCTGCTGCCGCTGCTGGTGGCCTTGCCGCTGCTCGGACTGAGCGTGTGGTGGGCCGTGCGGCTGGGCCTCGTTCCGCTGGACCGGCTCGGCAAGGAGCTGGCCAGCCGGGACCCGGCGGCGCTCGATCCCATCCGGATGCACGATGCGCCGACCGAGCTGCTGCCGCTGGTGAGCGCGCTCAACGAGCTGTTCGAGCGGACGACCGCGCTGCTCGCGTCCGAGCGGCGCTTCACCGCCGATGCCGCGCACGAGTTGCGCACGCCGATCGCCGGCATCCGGGCCCAGGCCCAGGCCGCACTGGCCGTGCACGATCCGGCCGCACGGCGCCACGCGCTGCAGGCGACGCTGGTCGGCTGCGACCGTGCCACCCGGCTCGTGCAGCAGCTGCTGACGCTGGCCCGGCTGGAGGCCGAACCCCAGGCCCGGCTGAACCAGGTCGATCTCGTGGTGCTGGCGCGCGACGAGGTGGTCGAGATCGCCTCGGCCGCGTTCGACGAGGGCCAGGAGCTGCAGCTGGACGCGCCCGAAGAGGAGGGCTGGCTGCGGGTCCGCGCCGAGCCGACGCTGCTGGCGGTGCTGCTGCGCAACCTGATCGACAACGCCTTGCGCTACAGCCCGCGCGGGGCGACGGTGCGGGTGTCGGTGGTGCCGGTGATGCCCGACTGGGTGATGCTGGTGGTCGAGGACAGCGGGCCGGGCCTGCCGCCCGAGCATCTGGCGCGGCTGGGCGAGCGCTTCTTCCGTGCACTCGGCAACGAGCGGCCGGGCAGTGGTCTCGGCTGGTCGATCGTGCGCCGCATCGCGCTGGCGCTGCAGCTCTCGGTGGAGGTCGACCGTTCGCCGGAGCTGGGTGGCCTGCGCGTGCAGGTGGGCATGGCGCTGTCCGGCGCCGAGGCGGATTCGCCTCAGGGGCCGAGCGGGCCGGTCCGTGCGGCGTCGTTGTCCCAGACGTAGCGGCACAGGGTCCTGCTTTCGGGCAGCAGGTAGATCACCTGGGAGGCTTCGGTCGGGGCAGGTATGCCGGAATGGTCGGTCTGGGCCCAGGCCGGACGCAGGCTGCGGCCCTGCGGCGTGCGGGCGAAGGCGCGCAGGCGGCGGTCCAGCGTGGTGGCGTCGCCCGGATCGAAGCGTTCCCACAGCAGATCCACCGGCAGACCGTCGATCAGCCGGATCAGGGTGGCCCCTTCCTCGCGCAGCAGTGCCAGCACGGCGTCCTCGTCGCGGATCTGTCCGCGCAGGCGCTGCCATTCGTCGAACAGCATCGGCTGCATGTCTTCCAGGTGCACCCCCGCCTGCTGCAGGGCGTCCGTCCACGCGGCGAGGTCGCTGGCATTGACGGCGCTCGCCAGCCAGCGGTGGCGCCGCCGGCCGAGTGGCAGCAGCATCACGTGGCGCTCGCCCGGCCCCAGCGCCTGGTCGAAATGTGCCCGCGCCTGTTCCAGCACCGCGGACCGCGGGCCGTCGCCGTCGATCAGCCGGTGCAGCACATATTCGTCCGCCACCCGCAGGTGGGCAATCGACGGCAGCGTGTCGACATCGGCCAGCCGGAGCGCGGCCAGCGCCGCCGACAGCGCGCTGCTGCCGCTGCCGCCCGCGCTGGCGGATGCCTGGCTCTGCTGCGTCCAGCCGGGGCCGAGCAGCTGGGCCTGGCAGCCCCGCATGCGCAGCTCCAGCAGCAGCTCAGAGCGCCAGCGCAGCGACACGTCGGGCTTCCTCCAGCGAGACCAGCCCGGCCGTGACCCATTCGAGTGCGGCATCCTGCAGGCCGGTGTAGCCCTCCCGGGTGGCCGCCGCCTGCAGTGCCCGGTACGGCGCCGGTGTGGTCAGCAGATCGGCCAGCGGAGGCGTCAGCGCGAGCCAGCGGCTGATCACCTGGCGTCCCACCTGACCGGTGTGGCCGCAGTCCGGGCAACCCGCGCCGCGCACCGAGGGTGGCTGGCCGGCCCGTGCCGGAGCCACCGGTCGGCTGCACGAAGGGCAGTTCAGCCGCAGCAGGCCTTGAACGAGCATCCCCTTGAGCGTGACGGCGAGCACGGGCGCCGACAGGCCCAGCCGCTCCAGCCGCACCAGCGCCGACCAGGGGTCTGGTGCTGCCACGCCCAGCACGACCGGGCGACCGCTCAGGACCTCGTCGGCCAGTCGCGCAGCCACCTCGGGCGTGTCCAGTTCGTCGATCAGCAGCCGGTCCGGATCCTGTGCCAGCGCCCCGGCGAGTTCGGACACGGTCGGCCGTTCCAGCCGCAGCACGCGCTGGCCACCCGTGCCCAGCTCCCGTTCCAGCGCGTGCAGCGTGTCGGACTTGCCGGCGCCCGGCGGCGAGACCACCAGCCACAGGCCATGGGCGAGTTGCAGGGAATGCCGCAGCCGCTCCAGCGTGCCGCTGTCGTGTCCGAGTTCGTCCAGCCCGGGCTGGCGCTGGCGGGTCAGCACCGCCGGAAGACGCAGCACGGCGGCACGCTGCACCTGCCCGTCGGGCGAGGTGCGCTGCAGCACCCGGATGTGGGCGGTCAGCTGGCGTCCGGCATGCACCACGGGCAGATGGCCGTCGCGGGTCGCCGCCGCCTGCAGCGCTTCGAAGACCGCGTCGAACGAAGGCCCCGGCGTCTCGGGCACCACGGTGCGGCGCAGGGTCCCTTCGACGCGCATCTGCCAGACGCCGGAGGCCGGTCGGGCCTGGCCGTCCGGCGTGGAGGCTGGTTCGGCCTGGAGCCAGTGCAGGTGGGTGGCCTGCGCGCCCAGCGCCTGCCGCAGCACGCCGTTGATGTGGCGCAGCGCAGCGGTTTCCGCCGGCACGCCGAGGCCCGGCTGGCGCACCCCGGTGTGCAGGGCCTCGTCGGTCCGCCGTGTCTGCTCGATCCGGTCGACGAACCCGAGCAGGGCCTGCACCGGGGTCACGTACCAGCGCGTGCGCGGGTGGCCGGCGTCGCGCAGGCGCGCTTCCAGCCAGAGCCGGTGGTCACGGTCGAAGGGGTCGGCCAGCACCAGCGCGATCGCGCCGTCCGTGGCGCGCAAGGCCACGCACAGCCGCTGTCGGCTGATGTCCAGGGGAATCAGGCGGGTGTCGGCCTGCTCGACGCTGGCCCGTGTCAGCTCGGCCGGCGGCATGCCGCTGGCCAGCCCCAGCCAGTCGCGGAACGCGCTGTCCTGCACCGACGGGGGCACGGGGCGGTGCGTGTCGGCGCTGTAACGCCGCATCAGGCGCTGCACGACCCGCTCGGCCTGTTCCTGCGCCAGCATCCTGGTCTGCTCCTGCTCGCTCATGGCGCCATTAGGCCCCATGCCGTGGACCGTGACCGTCCCTCGCCTGTGGGCCGGTGCCCCCGGAGACACGCCCCGTCAAGTGCGGGGTCAGGCGCAGCTGCAAAGAGAAGATGGGCATGAATCGCGAAATATCAGGATGATTTCGCCAAGTATTTCACATATTGTCTGGCTCTGGCATGAAGGCTGCCAGCACCAGACCTGCGGCGATCAGCGTGATCAATGCAAACAGACCGAAGCTCCAGAGCTCGAACGGCACCCCGAGCAGGGACACCGCCGCATCGGCGCAGGACGAGCGCACCTCGAACACCTCCGGCTGCCATGCATCCAGTCCGAGGCCGGAAACGATGCGGTCGGCGAGGGTCATGTCACACGATGGCAGCTTGGCGGCGACGAGATTCTGGTAGAGCGCCGCCGCACCGCCAGCCACGCCCAGCCCCGCCACCAGCACCGACGACAGCACGGCCGACAGCCGTCCGGGGCCGCCGACCGGCAGGGCCGCCGCCAGCAGCGCGACGACCGCGATCGCCAGGAAGAGGATGCGCTGCAGGATGCACCAGGGGCAGGGCTCCATTCCGAAGCGGTGCTGCGCGAACAGTGCCCCGCCCACGCTGGCCAGACAGGCCAGCGCGATCAGCACGAGCACCGCGCGCGCATGGCGCTTCAGCATGTGCCGGGCGTTCATTCGATTTCGGCGATCAGCTCGATCTCGACGCAGGCGCCCAGCGGGATCTGGGCCACGCCGAAGGCGCTGCGCGCATGGGCGCCGATCTGGTCGCCGAAGACCTGTGCGAAGAGCTGCGAGGCACCGTTGGTGACCAGGTGCTGCTCGGTGTAGTCACCGGTGCTGTTGACCAGGCTCATCACCTTGACGATGCGCCGCACGCGGTCGAGGTCACCCGCAGCGGCCTGCAGCGTGCCGAGCAGGTCGATGGCGATGGCACGGGCGGCCTGCTGACCTTCCTCGGTGCCCATGGTCTTGCCCAGCTGACCGACCCAGGGCTGGCCATCGCGCTTGGCGATGTGGCCCGACAGGAAGACGAGGTTGCCGGTGCGCACGAAGGGCACGTAGGCGGCGGCGGGGATGGCCACGGGCGGCAGCGTGATGCCCAGGTCCTGGAGGCGTTGGAGGATGCTCATGGGAGGTTCCGGAGAGGCTTCAAGTGAAAAAATCGCGATGTGCAATCGCCGAATGTCTGCAGGATCCTACACTGGCTGGCATCAAGAAAACGAGGGGCAGGGGATGCGGCAGGCGGGCAGGGAGCGTCGGTGAAGGCGCGGCTGGACCTGTGCGTCGGGCGCGGTGGATGGTGGGCGGCCGTCGGCTGGCTGTGCGGCAGCGCCCTGCAACTGCAGCAGTCTGCCACCGCGCCTCCGCAGCTCTGGCTGCTGGCGGGTGTGTTGGCTGCGGGGGGCTGCTGGCTGGGTGCAGCGGTCCGGGTGCCGAGGTGGCGCGGGCTGCTCTGCCTGCTCGCGGCCACCGCGCTGTCATGGTCGGTGACCGACTGGCGGGCCCACCAGCGCCTGGCGGACCGGCTGGATCCCGCCCTGGAAATGCAGCCGGTGCGCGTCACCGGTGTGGTGTCGGGCCTGCCCGTGTGGCGCTCCGAAGGGATCCGGTTCGAACTGCGCGTGGAGCGCACGGAGCCGCCGTCACCG
The DNA here is from genome assembly GCF_013410775.1 of Sphaerotilus montanus. Lineage (NCBI taxonomy): Bacteria > Pseudomonadati > Pseudomonadota > Betaproteobacteria > Burkholderiales > Sphaerotilaceae > Sphaerotilus > Sphaerotilus montanus. The sequence continues at coordinate 3,825,398 of NZ_JACCFH010000001.1, forward strand.
GCGGGTGTTCCCGCCCGTCTGAGTCTGTCCTGGCACCCCTCGGGCGATGCCCCCGGTTTTTCTGCGGCAACCATGCCCCGCGCCGGCCAGCGCTGGAGCCTGCCCGTGCGCTTGCGGCTGCCGGACGGGCCCGTCAATCCGCATGGATTCGATGTGGCGCTGGGCTGGTTCGAGCGGGGGATCGGTGCGGTCGGCACCGTGCAGGGTCGCGCCGGGGTGGGGCCGGCGATGCTGGGCGAGACCGGTGGCGAGACGGTGGACCGGTGGCGCCAGGACCTGCGCGACCGCTTGCGTGAGCGCCAGGGGGACACGCCTGCCGCCGGGATGCTGGCCGCGCTCGCGGTGGGCGACCAGGCGGCGATCGAGCGCGAGGACTGGGCCGTCTTCCGCACGACGGGCATCGCGCACCTCGTCTCGATCAGCGGCCTGCACGTCACGCTGCTGGGCTGGCTGGGTGGCGTGGTCCTCGGGTGGATCTGGCGCCTGCGCAGTGCATGGCTGCTGGTCCTGCCGGTGCCGGTCGTCGTGCGCTGGGGCGGCTTGGCGGTGGCGGTGGCCTATGCGCTGCTGGCCGGGTGGGGCGTGCCGGCGCAGCGCACGGTGCTGATGCTGGCGATCGTCGTGCTGCTGCGCAGCGGGGCACGGCGCTGGTCGGGCGGGCGCATCCTGCTGGCGGCGGCGGTTGGGGTGGTGGTCCACGATCCGTGGGCGATGCTGCAGGCGGGCTTCTGGTTGTCCTTCGTCGCGGTGGGCCTGCTGATGCTGGGCGGCTCGCCCTCGGCGGTCGAGGTGGCCCCGGGCTGGCGCGGGCGGGCGGGGCAGGAACTGCGCAGCCTCTGGCGCACGCAGTGGGTCGTCACGCTGGGACTGGCGCCCTGGACGCTGCTGTTTTTCCAGCAGATCTCGCTGGTCTCGCTGCTGGCCAATGCCGTGGCCATTCCGCTGGTGACGCTGGTGATCACGCCGCTGGCGCTGCTGGGGTTGCTGCTCCCCCTGCTGTGGGCCTGGGCGCTGCCGGTGGTTGCCGGACTGATGCATGTGCTGCAGATGCTCGCTGCGTGGCCCTGGGCGAGCGTGCACCTGCCGGCCGCGCCGGCATGGGCCCAGGCGCTGGGCATGGCGGCGGCCGCGCTGCTGGTTGCGCCGCTGCCGGTGCGGCTGCGGCTGGCGGGGCTGCCACTGCTGCTGCCGATGCTGTGGCCCGCCCTGCCGCTGCCGTCCGAAGGGGAATTCGAACTGCTCGCGGCCGACATCGGCCAGGGCAATGCCGTGCTGGTGCGGACGGCCCGCCACAGCCTGCTCTACGACACCGGGCCGGCGTACGGGCGCCATGGCGAGGCGGGCAATGCTGGCGAGCGGGTGCTGGTGCCGCTGCTGCAGGCACTCGGCGTGCGCGTGCTTGACCAGCTGGTCATCACCCACCGCGACACGGACCACAGCGGCGGCGCCAGCGCGGTGCTGCAGGCGCTGCCGGTCGGGCTGGTGCAGAGTTCGCTGGAGCCGGGGCATCCGCTGCGCGCCCGGGCCCCGCACCAGCGCTGCACCGCCGGCACGCGCTGGGAATGGGACGGCGTCCGGTTCGAGGTGCTGCATCCGGAGGCGGCTGACCACGACCGGCCCGGGATCGCCATGCTGCGGCCCAACGCGGTGTCGTGCGTGCTGCGGGTGGCGTCGTCTGGTGGTCGGGCCGCGCTGCTCACGGGCGACATCGGCATCGACCAGGAACTGCGGCTGGTGATTCGCCAGCCGGAGCGCCTGAAGGCCGCGGTGCTGCTGGTGCCCCACCACGGCAGCGTATCTTCCTCGGGCTTGTATTTTCTCAAATCGGTGCAACCGACCTGGGCTATCGTGCAGGCTGGGCGGCACAACCGCTATGGGCATCCGGCGCCTCCGGTGATGGAGCGCTATGCCGAACAGGGCATTTCGGTCATCAGGACGAACCAATGTGGTGCATGGCACTGGCGCAGTGCGGACGAAGCACATTGGTGCGCACGAAATCTGCGCGTCCGCTACTGGCAATTGATCGAACCTGTGCCGCTGGTCGCCGATGGCCCTGATATTGCTAAGTCTGTTCTCAACGATCAACCACCACCCCCATGAGACCGATGTTCGACGAAATGAATGCCACCGGCACTTCGGTGCGGGAACACTATCGGACCTATGAGCGCTGGCTGTCGCAGCAGCCGCGCGAGGTGATGCATGCCCGGCGCGAAGAGGCCGAAATGATCTTCCGGCGGGTCGGGATCACGTTTGCCGTCTACGGCGACAAGGATTCCGGCGAAGGCACCGAGCGGCTCATCCCGTTCGACCTCATTCCCCGGGTCATTCCTGCCCATGAGTGGCGCGAGATGGAGAAGGGCCTGAAGCAGCGGGTCACCGCGCTCAACCGCTTCATCCACGACGTCTACCACGGCCAGGAGATCGTCAAGGCGGGCATCGTGCCGGCCGACCAGATCCTGTCCAACGCACAGTTCCGCCCCGAGATGATCGGCGTCGACGTGCCCGGCGGCGTGTATTCGCACATCTCCGGCATCGACATCGTGCGCGCCGCCAACCCGGACGGCAGCGGCAACTACTACGTGCTGGAAGACAACCTGCGCGTGCCCAGCGGCGTGAGCTACATGCTGGAAAACCGCAAGATGATGATGCGGCTGTTCCCGGACCTGTTCGCCAGCCACCGCATTGCCCCCGTCGCCCACTACCCCGACCTGCTGCTGGAGACGCTGCGCGAAGTCGCCCCGAACGGCGTCAACGACCCGACGGTCGTCGTGCTGACCCCCGGCATGTACAACTCGGCCTACTTCGAGCATGCGTTCCTCGCGCAGCAGATGGGCGTCGAGCTGGTCGAGGGCCAGGACCTGTTCGTCAAGGACAACTTCGTCTTCATGCGCACCACGCGCGGCCCGAAGCGGGTGGACGTGATCTACCGCCGCCTGGACGACGACTTCCTCGATCCGCTGGTGTTCCGACCGGACACGACGCTGGGCTGCCCGGGGCTGCTGTCGGTCTACCGGGCCGGCAACGTGACGCTGTCGAACGCGGTCGGCACCGGGGTGGCCGACGACAAGTCGATCTACGCCTACGTGCCCAAGATGATCGAGTTCTACCTGGGCGAGAAGCCGATCCTCAACAACGTGCCGACCTACCTCTGCCGCGAGGCGGACGACTACAAGTACGTGCTCGACCACCTCGACGAACTGGTGGTCAAGGAAGTCCACGGCGCGGGCGGCTACGGCATGCTGGTCGGCCCGGCCTCCACCAAGGCGGAAATTGCCGCCTTCCGCGAGCAGCTCGTCGCCAACCCGAGCAACTACATCGCGCAGCCGACCCTGAGCCTGTCCACCTGCCCCACGTTTGTCGAATCGGGCGTGGCGCCGCGTCACATTGACCTGCGACCCTTCGTGCTGTCGGGCAAGACGGTGCAGATGGTGCCGGGCGGCCTGACGCGGGTCGCGCTCAAGGAAGGCTCTCTCGTTGTCAATTCCTCGCAGGGCGGGGGCACCAAGGACACCTGGGTGCTGGAGGACTGAACCAAATGCTGTCAAGAACTGCTGATCACCTCTTCTGGATGTCGCGCTACATGGAGCGCGCCGAAAACACCGCCCGCATGCTGGACGTGAACTACCAGACCGCGCTGCTGCCGCAATCCACGGCGGTGTCGGAGCTGGGCTGGCGCGGCCTGCTGAGCATCTCCGAGCTGAGCGGCGACTTCGCGCGCCGCTACGGCGAGGTCACCGCCAAGAGCGTCATGGACTACATGGTCCGCGACGAGCGTAACCCGTCTTCGATCTTCTGCTGCCTGCGGGCGGCGCGCGAGAACGCCCGTGCGGTGCGCGGCGCGCTGACCACCGAAGTCTGGGAAACCACCAACCAGACCTGGCTCGAATTCAACCGCCTGCTGCGCGAGAACACCTTCGAGCGTGACCCGAGCGGCCTGTTCGAGTGGGTCAAGTTCCGCTCGCATCTGTCGCGCGGCGTGCAGGTCGGCACCATGCTGCAGGACGAGTCGCTGCACTTCGTGCGCATCGGCACCTTCCTGGAGCGCGCCGACAACACCGCCCGGCTGCTGGACGTGAAGTTCCATGCCGTGGAGAGCGACTTCTACGGCGCCGCCGACGCCCGCGACCAAGAATACGACTTCTACCACTGGTCGGCGATCCTGCGTTCGGTGTCCGGCTTCGAGGTCTACCGCAAGGTCTACCGCAACGTGATCCAGCCGGAGAAGGTGGCCGAGCTGCTGATCCTGCGCCAGGACATGCCGCGCTCGCTGGCGGCCTGCACGCAGGAAGTCGTCGCCAACCTGAAGCTGGTGGCGCCGGACGCCACGTCCGAGACGCTGCGCCGCGCGGGGCGGCTGCACGCGGATCTGGAGTTCGGCCGCATCGACGAGATCCTGTCGACCGGCCTGCACGCCTACCTGACGCAGTTCCTGGACCGCGTCGGCGACCTCGGGGCCGGCATCAGCCGCGATTTCCTCGTGGCCGTTCACTGAAATACAAGAAAGCACTCTCCCGTGTCCATCCACGTCGCGCTCAGTCACGTCACCCACTACACCTACGACCGCCTGGTCAACATGGCGCCACAGATCGTGCGCCTGCGGCCGGCGCCGCACTGCCGCACGCCGATCCTGTCGTATTCGCTGCGGGTCGAGCCCGAGACCCATTTCATCAACTGGCAGCAGGACCCGTTCTCGAACTACCTCGGCCGTCTCGTCTTCCCGGAGCCGACGCGCCACTTCAAGGTCACCGTCGATCTGGTGGCCGAGATGTCGGTCTACAACCCGTTCGACTTTTTCCTGGAGCCGAGCGCCGAGAACTACCCCTTCGTCTACGAGGACGGGCTGAAGCAGGAGCTGGCGCCGTACCTGGTGCCGGAGCCCGCCACCCCTGCGCTGCAGGCGTTCGTGGATTCGATCGACCGCAAGGAAGTGCGCACGATCGACTTCCTCGTCGGCCTCAACCAGCGCCTGCAGAGCGACATCCAGTACGGCATCCGTCTGGAGCCGGGCGTGCAGACGCCGGAAGAGACGCTGACGCTGAAGTCGGGTTCGTGCCGTGACTCGGGCTGGCTGATGGTGGAGACGCTGCGCCACCTGGGCCTGGCGGCGCGCTTCGTGTCGGGTTACCTGATCCAGCTGAAGTCGGACGTGAAGGCCCTCGACGGCCCGAGCGGCACCGAAGTCGATTTCACCGACCTGCACGCCTGGTGCGAGGTCTACCTGCCCGGCGGCGGCTGGATCGGTCTGGACCCCACGTCGGGTCTGATGGCCGGCGAAGGCCACATCCCGCTGGCCTGCACGCCGCAGCCGTCGAGCGCGGCACCGATCAGCGGTGCCGTCGACAAGTGCGAGGTGGAGTTCAGCCACGAGATGCGCGTCACGCGCGTCTGGGAATCGCCGCGGGTCACCAAGCCCTACACCGAAGACCAGTGGGGCGAGATGCTGGCGCTGGGCGAGGCGGTGGATGCCGAGCTGGTCGCGGGCGACGTGCGCCTGACGATGGGCGGCGAGCCGACCTTTGTCTCGGTCGATGACCGCGACGGCGCCGAATGGAACACCGACGCGCTCGGCCCCACCAAGCGCCTCTATGCGCAGGAACTGGTGCGCCGCCTGCGGGACGAGTACGGGCAGGGCGGTTTCCTGCACTTCGGCCAGGGCAAGTGGTACCCGGGCGAGCAGCTGCCGCGCTGGGCGCTGTCGATCTACTGGCGCAAGGACGGCCAGCCCTGCTGGCACAACCCGGAGCTGTTCGCCGACGAGCGCGATCCGCACCAGTACACCGCCGACGATGCGCAGCGCTTCATCCGCCTGCTCAGCGCCAAGCTCGGCATGACCGACCAGTTCGTGCAGACGGGCTACGAGGACACCTGGTACTACCTGTGGCGCGAGCGCCGCCTGCCGGTCAACGTCGACCCGTTCGACAGCCGGCTGGAGGACGAGCTGGAGCGGGTGCGCCTGCGCCGGGTCTTCGCGCAGGGGCTGGACGAGCCGATCGGCTACGTGCTGCCGCTCAAGCCTAGCGACGCGCCGTCGCTGGCCGGCCCGCGCTGGGTGACCGGCCCGTGGTTCTTCCGCGACGAGCGCATGTACCTGATCCCCGGCGACTCGCCGATGGGCTACCGGCTGCCGCTGGACTCGCTGCCCTGGGTCGCCAAGAAGGACTATCCGTACCAGATCGACCACGACCCGTTCGCCCAGCGCGACACGCTGCCGGCGTCGTCGCAGGTGCGCAGCCAGTACGCCGCGCATGTCATCGGTGGCGGCTTTGCTGAAGGTGGCACGGTGGCGCTGCAGCGTGGCGGGCCGTCCGAAGGTGACTATGCGTTCGGCGATGTCTTCGGTGCGGACCTGACCACGTCGGGTTCCGGTACCGGCACGGGTTCCGGCGCAGGCCTCGGTGCTGGTTCGGAAGCCGGTGCAGGCGGTGCGGCTGGTGTGGGCAATGGCCCGGGAACCGTGTCGCGTGCCGCGCCGCTGTCCGCGTTGTCGTCGCTGAGTGCGGAGGAACTCGCCCGCCACCCGCAGCGCTTCGAGTCGGCCCACTGGATCACCCGCACCGCGCTGTGCGTCGAGGCGCGTGACCCGCGCCGCGCCAATGGCCCGAAGGCCGAAGGCGTGGGCCAGGCCACCGGCGTGCTCTATGTCTTCATGCCGCCGCTGGCGCATCTGGCGGATTACCTGGATCTGCTCGCCGCCGTCGAGGCGACCGCCGAGGATCTGGGTGTGCAGATCGTCCTCGAAGGCTATCCGCCGCCGCGCGACCCGCGCCTGACGGTGCTGCAGGTCACGCCGGACCCGGGTGTCATCGAAGTCAACATCCACCCCGCGCACAGCTGGCGCGATCTGGTGTCGCAGACCGAGTTCCTCTACGACGCGGCCTGGAAGACCCGCCTGTCGACCGAGAAGTTCATGCTCGACGGCCGCCACACCGGCACCGGCGGTGGCAACCACATGGTCATGGGCGGCGCCACGCCGTCGGACTCGCCGTTCCTGCGCCGGCCGGACCTGCTGGCTTCGCTGCTGACCTACTGGCACAACCACCCGTCCTTGAGCTATCTGTTCTCGGGCATGTTCATCGGCCCGACCAGCCAGGCGCCGCGCGTCGACGAGGCCCGCAACGACCAGATCTACGAGCTGGAAATCGCGCTGGCCGAGATCGAGCGCAACAAGGCGATCTACGGCACGGACATGCCGCCGTGGCTGGTGGACCGCACGCTGCGCAACGTGCTGATCGACGTCACCGGCAACACGCACCGCAGCGAGTTCTGCATTGACAAGCTCTACTCGCCGGACTCGTCCACGGGCCGCCTGGGTCTGCTGGAGCTGCGCGCCTTCGAGATGCCGCCGCATGCGCGCATGTCGATCGTGCAGCAGTTGCTGCTGCGCACGCTGATCGCCCGGTTCTGGAAGGAGCCGTACCGCGCGCCGCTGGTGCGCTGGGGCACCGAGCTGCACGACCGCTTCCTGCTGCCGACCTTCGTGCGGATGGACCTTGACGACGTGATGGCCGACCTGCAGCAGGACGGTTATGCCTTCGATTCGGCCTGGTTCGCGCCGCATTTCGAGTTCCGCTTCCCGAAGGTGGGCGAGATGTCGGCGCGTGGTGTGCACCTGACGCTGCGCAACGCGCTGGAGCCGTGGCACGTGATGGGCGAGGAGGGTGCGATCGGTGGCACGGTGCGCTACGTCGATTCGTCGCTGGAGCGCATCGAGGTGCTGGTCACCGGGCTGGTCGATCCGCGCCATGTCGTCACCGTCAACGGCGAGCCGCTGGCGCTGCAGCCGACCGGCCGGGTGGGCGAGTACGTGGCGGGGGTGCGTTACCGTGCCTGGCAGCCGCCGGCCGCGCTGCACCCGACCATCGGCGTCCATGCGCCGCTGACCTTCGACCTGGTCGACACCTGGAACAACCGCTCGCTGGGCGGCTGCCAGTACCATGTGGCGCATCCGGGCGGACGCAACCACGACACCTTCCCGGTGAATTCGTTCGAGGCCGAGAGCCGCCGTCTGGCGCGCTTCTTCGCGATGGGCCACACCCCGGGCAAGGTCGTGCCGGGCGTGGCGCAGCGCAGTCTGGAGTTCCCCTTCACGCTGGACCTGCGCCGGACCTGATCCGGGTCAGGGTCCGCCACTGTGGCTGTCCCGCATGTCAGAAAAGCCGGCATCGGTGCATGATGCGCCGATGCAATCGAGTCTTCTCCCCGATGAAGCGCCCGAGGCCGCCGTATTGGCGGCCTCGTCCGCCTTGCACGGTACTCCTGGGCACCGTGACGAGCTGCGCGGTTTCCTGACCGGCTCCCCGGGCGCTGCCGGTCCGCTCGACCTGGCGCCGGTGTGGGAGCGCTTCTTCAATGCCAACGGAACCGCCGGCTGGCTGGATCTGGCCGCACGCCTCGCCCGCGTGCAGCGCCGCGTGCGCGAGGACGGCGCGACCTACAACGTCTACGCCGAAGGCGGCGACAGCGCGCGTTCGTGGCCGCTGGAGCTGCTGCCGCTGCTGATCACCCCGCAGGAATGGACCCGCATCGAGGCAGGCGTGAAGCAGCGTGCGCGGCTGCTGGACGCCGTGCTGTCGGACATCTATGGCGAACAGGACCTGCTGCACGACGGCTTCCTGCCGCCCTCGCTGGTGCTGGCCCACCCGCAGTACCTGCGCCCGATGCACGGCGTGAAACCCGCCGGCGGGCGCTGGCTGCAGATGGTGGCCTTCGATCTGGCGCGCCGGCCCGACGGGCAGTGGCGCGTGGTCGGCCACCGCTCGCAGGCGCCGTCCGGTCTGGGCTACCTGCTGGAGAACCGGCTGATCATCGGCCAGCAGTTCCCCGAGGCCTTCCGCGAACTCAAGGTGCAGCGCGTGGCGTCGGCCTTCCGCGCGCTGATGGACGGGCTGTTGCGTGTCAGCCCAGGCGGCGAGCGCTCGCGCGTGGCCCTGCTGACACCGGGGCCGCGCAACGAGACCTACTTCGAGCATGTCTTCCTGGCGCGCTACCTCGGCGTGACGCTGGTGGAAGGCTCGGACCTGACGGTGCGCCACCAGAAGGTCTACCTCAAGACGCTGCACGGGCTGGAGCGTGTGCACGTGCTGCTGCGCCGGGTGGACGACGAGTGGCTCGATCCGCTGGAGCTGCGCGGTGACTCGGCGCTGGGCGTGCCCGGGCTGGTGCAGGCGGTGCGCGCGGGCGAGGTGGTCGTGGCGAATGCGCCAGGGGCGGGCGTGCTCGAAAGCCCGGGCCTGAGCGCGTTCTGGCCGGGCGTGGCCAGACGGGTGCTGGACGAGGAGCTGCTGCTGCCCGCCCACACCAGCTGGTGGTGCGGCGAGGCCAGCGTCTGGGCGGCCAACCGGCGCAAGCTGCGCGAGTTCGTGATCGTGCCGACCTTCTCGCCGAGCGCAGTGACCAAGAGTTTCGCGCCGGTGATGGCCAGCGAACTGGACGCGGAGGCGCTGCGCCAGTGGGAGGCCCGCATTGACGCTGATCCGGCCGCGCACACGCTCATGGCGCCGGCGCGGCCCTCCGAGCTGCCGGTGTGGCGGGCCGGGCGGCTGGAGCCGCGGCCAGTGGTCGTGCGGGTCTACGCCATGTCGGATGGCGAAGGTGGCTGGTGTGTCCTGCCGGGCGGGCTGACGCGCGTGGCCAACCGGCGCGATGCAGACGGTCAGGGCAGCGGCGGCACCGATGCCTACTTGTCCATGCAGTCGGGCTCGGCCAGTACCGACACCTGGGTGCTCACCGAAGGCAAGGTCGATGCGACCACCTTGCTGCCGCGGCCGCTGGAGCCCGCCGAGCTGGCGGACTGGCGGCGCGTCATCACCAGCCGCGCAGCGGAGAACCTGTTCTGGCTCGGCCGCTACACCGAGCGTGCGGAAAACTCCGTGCGGCTGGCGCGGCTGACGCTGGAGGCGCTGCCGGCCGGCAGCACCGGCGTGCTGCAGGTCATGCATGCGCTGCTGGTGCGGCACGGCATGATCCCCGCCGTGGTGCCGCTGCCGGCGCATCCGTCCGGGCAGGCTGCGCGGGTCTTCGAGCGCACCCTGATCCACGCCATGGGTGACCCGCGTGCCGGTGCCAGCATCGCCTTCAACCTGCAGGCCTTGCGCGGCTGTGCCGAGGCGCTGCGCGAGCGGCTGTCCACCGAACACTGGGGGCTGATCAAGCACCTGAGCGAGCTGTTCTCGCGCCAGCTCACCGCCATCGAGGCCCGCGAGGGGCACGAGCCACTCAGCGATGTGCTGGGTGTGCTCAACCAGGCTGCGCTGCATCTGGCGGCCATCACGGGCGCCCAGACCGACCGCATGACCCGCGACGACGGCTGGCGCCTGCTCAGCGTCGCGCGTCAGATCGAGCGGCTGGACATGCTGGCGAATGCGCTGGCCACGGGCATCAAGGCGGGCCTGGCCGACACGGACGACGGCTTCGCGCTGCTGCTCGGGCTGTTCGACTCCACCATCACCTACCGGGCGCAGTTCCAGGCCCGGCGCGAGGTGCCGCCGCTGCTGCACCTGGTGGTGCTGGACACCGACAACCCGCGTTCGCTCGCCTGGGTGGCCCGCACGCTGCGCGAGCGGCTGCGCAAGCTCTCGCGCCACGATCCGGTCTGGGCCGACCAGATCGTGCGCGTGCTGCCCCGTCCGGAAGACTGGTCGCTCGAAACCCTGAGCACCCGCGACGCCGACGGCCGCTACACCGCCTTGCTCGATGCGCTGCAGACCTGCTGCACCTCGGTGCTGGGCTTGTCCAACGAAATCAGCCGCCACCTGTTCTCGCATGTGGGGCCGGCAGACCGCACCGTATGGCAGTGATTCCTGTACCGGAGGACGCGGCGGTGACGCTGCGGGTTCTCCACGAAACCGCCTACGCCTACGACGCGCCGGTCGAGCTGGCCCACCACCTCGGGCACCTGCGTCCGCGTGCAACGCCCTTGCAGCGCGTGTGCGAGTGGCAACTGTCGGTCGCGCCGCAGCCGGATGTGGGAGATGACGACCCGGACGGGCCGGTCGACGGGTCGGATTGCCATGTGACGGTGTCGCCCGGCGTGCACCAGAGTGTCGATCCCTGGGGCAACCACCGGGCGAGCTTCTCGCATTCCCGGGTGCACGACCGGCTGGTGGTGGTGTCGAGCTTCGTGGTCGAGGTCGATCCGCTGCCGACGCTGCACCCCGGGGCCAGCCCGCCCTGGGAGGCCGTGGCCGAGCGCCTGCGCTACCGGCCCGGCGCGGGGTTCGATGAAGCCGTGGAGTTCACGCTCGGTTCGGCCTATGCCCCGCGCGAGGCCTCGCTGGCGCGGTTCGCGACGCGGGTGTTCCGGCCGGGCACGCCGCTGCTGGCAGGGGCGCTGGCGATGATGCACCTGATCTTCCGGTATTTCGCCTACAAGCCGCTGGCCACCTCGGTCAACACGCGGGCCCCGGAGGCGCTGGCCCAGCGCCAGGGCGTCTGCCAGGACTTCGCGCACGTGATGATCGGTGCCATGCGCTCGATCGGACTCGCCGCCCGCTACGTCAGCGGCTACCTGCTGACCCGTCCGCCGCCCGGACAGCCGCGCCTGATCGGGGCCGATGCCTCGCACGCCTGGGTCTCGGTCTGGTGCCCGGTGCATGGCTGGGTGGCGCTGGATCCGACCAATGCCGTGCCAGCCGGCACCGACCACGTCACGCTGGCCTGGGGGCGCGACTATGCCGACGTTGCACCATTGCGGGGCGTGATCCGGGGTGGCGGGCGTGCAGTGCCGCGGGTGGCGGTGACGGTGGAGCCGCTGGAGACGGTGTTCGACTCCGACTGAGCCCTGGGGATTTGGCGTGACGGTTTGGCCCGCGTCTTGCAAGATGCGGACGTGAAGTATCAGATCCGTCACCGCACCCATTACCGCTACACCCAGCCCCTGCACAGCGCCACCCAGACGCTGTGCCTGACGCCGCGCCACACCGACACCCAGATCGTCCACCACTGGCAGCTCGCGTCGGCCACACCGCTGCAGGCCCAGACCGATGCCTGGGGCAACCAAAGCCATGTGCTGACGGCAGGCGCCGGGGCGCGGATGCTCCAGTGCGAGGCCACCGGGATGGTCGAGGCGCTGGGCGAATCGCTGCAGACCGATCCGCTGGGACCGGATCCGCGGCTCTACCTCATGCCATCGACGCTGGCACGTGCCGACGAGGCGCTGCGCCGCAGCGCGCTGGTGGCTGTGCGCGGCGTGGACGGCAGTCGGGCGCAGGCGCAGGCGCTGGCTGCGCTCGTGGCGGAGCGGGTGCGCTACCAGCCGGGGTGCACCAATGCGAACACCACCGCGGCCGAGGCCTGGCTTGGCGGGGCGGGGGTCTGTCAGGACCAGGCCCACGTGCTGGTCGCCGCCTGCCGGGCCGTGGGCCTGCCGGCGCGTTATGTCAGCGGCTATTTCCATGCACCAGGCTCGCCGGAACTCGCCAGCCACGCCTGGGCGCAGGTCTGCCTGGACCCGACGGCGCGGCGCTGGCTCGGTCTGGACGTGACCCATGGCTGCGTGGTGGACGAGCGCCACGTGCAGATCGCCGTCGGGCCGGACTATGCGGCCTGCGCACCGGTGCGCGGCGTGCGCAGTGGCGGGGGCAGCGAGCGGCTGACGGTGTCGGTCGAGGTCGCGCTCCTGGCTTGATTCCGAACAGCTACAGTTTTTCTGGCCATACGTCGATATGGATGCACCGGTGAACTTCACCGTTCCAACGACGCTGCCACTGCCATGATCAAAACCCTGCAACGTTTTCAGCGACTGCTGGGGTCGCGCTCCGAGGCGACCACCGACACGCAAGTGCTCGACGAGTGGGCTGATACCCGCGGGCACCGGCTCAAGCGGGTCCGCCATGGCGACGGGCGTGTGGTCGAGTTCGAATGGGAGGGCCGCCGCGGTCGGCTCGAATGGGGTCCGAGCAAGCGCGCGTACATCCCGCAGTGGGAACTGCGCGTGTGCATCGAGGCGGGCTTGCCGCAGCATCTGGAGATGCTGCTGATGTCGCGCTCACTGGCGCAGCGCCTGGATTCGCAGGCCTACCAGACGCTCGTGCAGGACCACCAGACCGGCATCGACGCGACGTTGCCGGAAGAGGTGCGCTGGCTGTCGATGCTGGAGCGCGTGCCGGTGCCGTCGACCGTGGCCGGCTACGTGATGCTGTCGTCTTCGCCGCCCCATGCCCAGCGCTGGCTGGACGGCGACTTGCTGAGCCGCGTCAGCCGCGCAGCCCACAACTGGCTCGGCAACGACGCACCGCTGGTGCTGATGACGCTGCGCGGACGGATCTACCTGCGCACCGAAGCCATGGTGCCGGAGCAGGCCATGCTGGACGGCGCATGCCATCTGGCCGAAGCGGCGGCCGCCTCGGCGCGGCAACTGATGACCAAGGCGTCTGCAGTCTCGACCCGCGGACCATCTGCCGGTCGACTGGTCCACGTGTCCCCGCTGGACGAGCCCTCGGTGATGGAGATCCCGATGGACTCGGACATGATGGCGCTGGGCATGCCATCCCGGATCGGGCCGCACACCGACATCGCCTTCTGATTCAGACCGACCGGGCGCCCGCCTTCAGGGCGTGTTTCCACGCCAGTTCCGCCATCGGCCGTGCCCCGGCACCGGCCTGCCGCGCCTGCGCGCTGGACGCGGTGCCGTCCACCACCCGCCGCGCGATGCCTTGCAGGATCGCGGCGATGCGGAACATGTTGTAGGCGAGGTAGTAGTCCCAGTCGGGCATCAGCGCTTCAGAGGTCAGCCCTCCGCTGCGCCCTTCGTTGACCCGCGCCAGATAGCGCTGCACATACTCCGCCTCGGACGGAATCCCCAGCGGCGCCAGATCCACGCCGCCGATGCCCCGGAAGGTGCCCGGCGGGATGTGCCAGGCCATGCAGTGGTAGCTGAAATCGGCGATCGGGTGGCCGAGCGTCGACAGCTCCCAGTCCAGCACCGCCAGCACCCGTGGCTCCGTCGGGTGGAACATCAGGTTGTCGAGCCGGTAGTCGCCGTGGGCGATCGCGACCTGCGTGTCGTCGCGGGCATAGGCCGGCAGGTGCGCGGGCAGCCAGTCGATCAGCCGGTCCATCTCGGGGATCGGGTCGGTGACCGAGGCGAGGTACTGCTTGCTCCAGCGTGCGGTCTGGCGCTCGAAGTAGCTGCCCGGGCGGCCGTAGTCGCCCAGCCCGATGGCGACTGGATCGACCCGGTGCAGCGCGGCCATGACGCGGTTCATCTCGTCGTAGATGGCGCTGCGTTCCTCGCGCGCCATGTCCGGCAGCGTCTGGTCCCACAGCACGCGGCCGGCGACATGCTCCATCACGTAGAAGGCCCGGCCGATGACGCTTTCGTCCTCGCACAGCAGGTGCATCCGGGCCACCGGCACGTCGGTCGCGGCCAGCGCGTTCATCACGCGGAACTCGCGCTCGATGGCGTGCGCGGACGGCAGCAGCTTCGCCGCCGGCCCCGGCTTGGCGCGCATCACGTACAGGGCGCCGGGTGTTTCGAGCTGGTAGGTCGGGTTCGACTGTCCGCCCTTGAACTGGCGGACGCTCAGCGGCCCGGCGAAGCCCGGCAGGCGCTCGGCCAGCCAGCGCTCCAGGGCGGCGACGTCGAAGGCTTGCCCGTCGGCGACCGGGCGGGTGCCGGACTGGGCGGCGGCGTGGGTGTCCATGTCAGCGTGCTCCTGGGAAGGGATGCAGTGGGTGGCTTCAGCGTTCCGAGATCGCCAGCAGCTTGTCGCGCGAGAGCACGACCAGCCGCGTCGGCTCGACCCGCACCGCGCCTTCGCGCTCGAAGCCTTTGAGTTCCTGGTTGACGCGCTGCCGGGAGGCACCGACGAGCTGGGCCAGATCTTCCTGCGCGAGCTGGAGTCCGATGCGGGTCTCCTCGCCGTGCGGCACACCGTAGGCGCGGGCCAGCGTCAGCACCTGCTTGGCGAGCCGGGCGGCCAGTGGCTTGGTGTTGAGGTCTTCGAAGGACGCGAACATCAGCCGCATGCGCCGGCAGTTCAGCCGCAGCAGCGCCTCGGCCAGCTCGGCGTGGCGCGACAGCAGGTCGAAGAAGTCGTGTTTGCGCACGATCAGCAGCGTGGTCGGGCCGTGGGTGGTGGCGTCGTGGGTGCGCGGCAGGCCGTCGAAGAGGGCGATGTCGCCGAACCAGGTGCCCGGCTCGACATAGGTCAGCGTGATCTGCTTGCCCGACATCGACACCGAACTCACCCGCACGGCGCCGCTGGCCACGCCCACCCAGTCCACGGGTGGTGCGCCGCGCGTGGCGACCTGCACGCCGTCCGGGTAGCGGCGGATGATGGTGCGGTTCAGGATGTCCTGGCGCAGCGCGGGCGAGAGCTTGGCGTACCAGGAGCCGGACTCGATGTTCTGGCGTTCTTCAGGGGTCAGGACGGGCGTCGTCATGCGGGCAGGGTTCCAGTTCTCAGGTGCTCAGGTGTTCACGTGCGCAGGTACTGCGCGAGCAGCTTTTCCATCGTCGTCTGGCGCTCGCGGTGGTGGAGCCACTGCGAGGGGGACAGGTTCATCGCGCGCACGACCGCGTGGTCGGCGCCGATGTCGAGCACGTTGATGCAGGCCGGTGCCTGCTCGATCCGGCCGAAGAAGGCGCGTGTGCCGGCCAGCGCGCTCGACAGCAAGGCCCGGTTCACGCCGCCGTGCAGCACCAGCAGCGCGCAGTCCCAGTCGTCGCGCGCCAGGAAGCGTGTCCAGGCGGGCAGGCAGCGGTCGAGCAGTTCGCCCACGCTCTCGCCACCCAGGAAGCGGTGCTGCTCCACGGCCTCGCGCGTGGCACCGCCTTCGAAGGCGCCGAGGAAGGCGTCGCGCACCTGGTCCCGCGGCAGATCGGACAGACGGCCGGGGCGGATTTCCTGCAGCGCGGGGTCGGTCTCGATCGTGGTGGTCGAACGCGCCGCGGCGAGTGCACGCTGCGCAGTCTCCACCGTGCGCGGCAGGCCGCTGACCAGCACGCGGTCGAAGGTGACCGCCGATGCGGCGAACAGCGCGCCCGCGGCATCGGCCTGCGCACGGCCGGTGGCGTTGAGCGGCACGGTGTCGGGTGGGACCGGGGTGCCGTCGTCGAGGAAGTAGTCGACGGAGCCGTGGCGCATCAGGTAGAGGCGTCGGCGCGGGAGCGGGGTCTGCGTCATGTCGGGTCGGGGTCCGGGTCCGTGGTCGGTCAGCGGAACTGTGGCGCGCGCTTCTCGCGCCACGCGGCCAGGCCTTCGCCGCCGTTGTCGTGGTTGATGTTGGCGATGAAGGCGTCGCGTTCGCGGTCGAGGTGGGTGGCCAGCGGCAGGGCGGCGGCGTCTGCCGAGAGCCGCTTGACCGAGGCGATCACGTTCGGTGCGAAATGCGCCAGGGATGCGGCCAGCGCCAGGGCTTCATCGAGTGCCTGTCCGGGGTCGGTCAGGCGATTGACCAGCCCCGCGCGGTGGAGGTCCGCCGCGCTGCGCACCTGCGCCAGCCACAGCCACTCCAGCGCCTGCTGGCGCGGCAACAACTGCATCAGCGCCTGCACCGCGCCGCCGTCCGGCGAGGCGCCGATGCGGCCGTAGGCCAGGCCGAAGCGGGCGGTGGTCGAGGCGACGAGCAGGTCACAGGCCAGCGCCAGCGAGCAGCCGGCCCCCGCTGCCGCACCCTCGACCGCGGCGATCACCGGCAGCGGATGCGCCCGCATCGCGGCGATCCAGCCGTGCAGTGCGTCCACGCGGGCCGCCTGCACTTCGGGCTGGCCACGCACGGCGGCGAGCTGGTTCAGGTTGCCGCCGCCGCTGAAGTGGCCGTCCGCGCCGGTCAGCACGATGGCGCGCAGCGTCGGGTCGCGGGCGGCGTCGTCCAGTGCCGCGATCGCGGCCGCGTAAATGGCCGGCGACAGGGCATTGCGGGACGCGGGGTCGCGCAGCGTCAGCACCAGGGTGCTGTCGTGGCGGGAGATTTGCAGTTCGGCGGGCAGGGTCGTGGACATCGCCGAAGATTCTGGCATGGAAAAAAGAACGATCGTTCGTTCTTTTCGTCGCAAACGGTTGCGCCGTGGTCGGTGTTTTCCCTCGGTTCAGCCGAGGCGTGCACGCAGCCGTTCCAGCGCCATCTGCAGCGTTTCATCCCGTTTGGCGAAGCACAGCCGGGCGATCTGCTGGTCGCGCCCGTCCGGGTAGAAGGCCGACAGCGGGATCGCCGCCACGCCCACCTCGCGCGTGAGCCACTCGCAGAACGCGGCTTCGCCGAGGCTGGCGATCTCCGGGGCGAGGCCGCTGTAGTCCACGCTCTGGAAGTAGGTGCCTTCGCAGGGCAGCAGCCGCAGCCCCGTCCCGGCCAGTCCGGCGCGGAACAGGTCGCGCTTGCGCTGGTAGAAGGCGCCAAGCTCCAGGTAGGGCGCCGGATCGGCCATGTAGGCGGCCAGCGCGTGCTGCATCGGCGTGTTGACCGTGAAGACGTTGAACTGGTGGACCTTGCGGAACTCGGCCATCAGCGGCGCGGGTGCGGCGACGAAGCCGACCTTCCAGCCGGTGACGTGGTAGGTCTTGCCGAAGCTGGAGATGAGCACGCTGCGGGCGGCGAGTTCGGGGTGGCTGGCGACGCTGAGGTGGGCGGCGCCGTCGTAGACCATGTGCTCGTAGACCTCGTCGGACAGCAGCAGGATCTCGGTCGGCCGGAGCAGGTCGGCGAGCTGCTGCTGCTCGGCGGCGGTCCAGACGGTGCCGGTCGGGTTGTGCGGGGTGTTGACCAGGATCGCGCGGGTCTTCGGCGTGATCGCGGCGGTGATGGCGGCGAAGTCGGGGCGGAAGGTGCCGGCCGTCAGCGGCACATGCACGGGGGTGGCGCCGGCCAGCACGATGCTCGGCTCGTAGCTGTCGTAGCACGGGTCCAGCACGATGACCTCGTCGCCCGGGTGCACGAGCGCCAGGACGGCGGTGATGATGGCCTGCGTGGCGCCCGCTGTGACTGTGACCTCGGTGGCGGGGTCGTAGCGGTGGCCGTAGAGCGCCTCGACCTTGGCGGCGATGGCCTCGCGCAGCGCAGGGATGCCGGTCATCGGCGGGTACTGGTTGTGGCCGGCGTCCAGCGCGTCCTTGACCGCCTGCATCAGGCGCGGGTCGCCGTCGAAGTCCGGGAAGCCCTGGCCGAGGTTGACCGCGCCGCACTGAGTCGCGAGGGCTGACATCACGGTGAAGATGGTCGTTCCGACTTGCGGCAGGCGGCTGGTGACGGCGGGGGTGCGGGCGGTGGCGGTCATTGGGGTGGCTCGCGTGGGTGCCCGCTTGCGCGGGCATGACGGTGGGGGTGGGTCAGAGTCCGTCGCTGGCGGGTCGGTCGGCGGCGAGGCCGAGCATGGCGCGCTCGATCAGCGGGCGGGTGAGCTGGTCGGAGAGCAGCTCGGCAAAGGTGTAGACGAAGTTGCGCAGGTAGGCGCCGCGCTTGAAGGCGATGCGCGCCACGTTCGGCCCGAACAGGTGCCCGACCGGACGGGCGATCAGGTCACCGCCCGGCGCGCACAGCGGGTCGTCCGCCACCGCCATCTCGGCGACGATGCCCACGCCCAGCCCGAGCCGCACGTAGGTCTTGATCACGTCCGAGTCGATGGCCTCCAGCACGAAGTTCGGCTTCAGCTGGCGCTGCTCGAAGGCGGCGTCGATCTTGGACCGCCCGGTGAAGGACGGGTGGTAGCTGATCAGCGGCTCGGCGGCGATCTGCTCCAGCGTCAGCCGCTCGACACGCGCCAGCGGGTGCGCCGCCGGCACGACCACGACATGGCGCCACTCGTAGCAGGGCAGCGTGACCAGATCGTCGTACTGCGTCAGGCGCTCGGTGGCCATGCCGATCTCGGCCGAGTCGTCGAGGATCATCTGCGCGACCTGCTCGGGCGTGCCCTGGTGCAGGCTGACCGCGACCTTGGGGTAGCGGGTGCGCAAGGCGGCCACGGGGGTCGGCAGCACGTAGCGGGCCTGGGTGTGGGTCGCGGCGATGGAGAGCGTGCCGGCCTCCTGGCGCGAGTAGTCCTCGCCGATGCGCCGCAGGTTGGCGACCTCGCGCATGATGATCTCGATCGAGGTCAGCACCTGGCGGCCCGGCTCGGTGACGCGGCGCAGGCGCTTGCCGTGGCGGGCGAAGATGTCCACGCCCAGCTCTTCCTCCAGCTCCAGGATGGCCTTGGAGATGCCCGGCTGCGAGGTGTGCAGGGCCTTGGCGGTCTCGGTGAGGTTGAGGTTGCGGCGCGCCGCCTCCTGCACGAAGCGGAACTGGTGCAGGTTCATGCCGGCAGCAGCGTCAGCGCCGCGCGGGCGATGGCCAGCGTCACGGCGTCCAGCTCGCCGATCGCAGCCGTCGTGGCGATCTCCACGCCGGGGAAGTGCGCACGGGCGCTGTCGAGCAGCAGCGGCAGGTCGCGCCGGACATGGCCGCCCGCGCCGAGGAACAGCGGCACCACCGTGACGGCGGTGCAGCCCTGCGCGGCCAGCTCGGCCACGCCGGCTTCGAGGTTGGGCGTCATCAGCTCCAGGAAGGCGAGGGCGACGGGGCGCCCGCCGGATTCCTGGCGCATGTGCGCGGCGATCGTGTGGAAGGGGGTGGCCCAGGCAGGGTCGCGGGCGCCGTGGGCGAAGAGGAGGATGCCGTGCATGGGGAGGGTTCCTGGTTCAGCGGTAGCGCACCAGCCAGCTGAAGGCGCCGAGCGACATCAGCAGGTACAGCACGCTGGGGAGACTGGCCGCCAGCCACGGCGTCCATTGGTGGAGCAGCCCGAGGTGGCCGGTGACGTTGTTGAGCAGCACGAAGCTGATGCCCAGCAGGATGCCGCCGAACACCTTGAGCGAGAGGCCGCCGGAGCGGGCGTGCAGGTAGGCGAAGGGCAGCGCCAGTGCCATCATCACGAGGCAGGCCAGCGGGTAGAGCGCCTTCTTCCAGAACTTGATCTCGTAGCGCTGGGCGGACTGGTCGTTCTCGGCCAGGTGGGTCATGTAGGTGTAGAGCGCCATGGTGGACATGGTGTGCAGCGGCAGCACCGCCGAGGCCACCACCTGCCGCGTCAGGCCGGATGGCCAGCGCAGGTGGTCGAGCGTCTGGTCCGGTGCAAGCGAGGGCGTGCTGTCGGCGGACCACTGCGAGATGCGCACGTCGTCGAGCTGCCAGACGCCATCGGTGCCGATGGTGGCGCGTGCGGCGGTGGTGCGGGTACGCAGCTCGCCCTTGGGGCCGAACTCGAAGATCCGGACCTTCTCGACCGCGCCGTTGTCGCGGGCGATGCCCACGTTGAGGGTGTAGCGGTGCTCGCCGTCTTCGGCCATCCGGCTGTCGCGCAGCCAGACGCCGCCGCGCTCGGTGTCGAGGCGGCCCTTGCGGATCGATTCCAGCACCGTCGCCTGCGTGTCGCACCAGGGCGCCACGAAGTCGCCGACGAGGAAGGTGACGGCGGCCATCGCCAGGCCCAGCTGGGCCAGCAGCTTCAGTGCCAGACCGGGGCCGAGTCCGCCGGTGCGCAGGATGGTGAACTCGCTCGACTGCGCCAGCCGTGCCAGCGCATAGATGGCGCCGATCAGCACGCCGATGGGGGCCAGTTCGTAGACATGGCCCGGCACCTGCAGTGCGCAGACCAGCAGGGCCTGGGCGAGCGTGTAGCCCCCCTTGCCCACGTTGTCGAGCTCGCCGACCAGGTCGATGAACAGGAACAGGCCGAGGAAGGCGAGCATCACGAAACCGGTGGCGCCGAGGATCTCGCGGTAGAGGAGGCGGCGAATGGTGCGCATGAAGGGAGTCCGGGTCAGCGCATGCGCCAGCGCAGCAGGCCCAGCGCGCCCAGCAGCAGGCCGCCATGCAGGCCCGCGAGTGCCGTGGCCGCCCCGGACTTGCCGGTGCCGACCCAGGCCTGGCTGAGGTTGATCAGGTTGAAATACACGACAAAGCCCAGCAGCGCCACCAGCAGCACCCAGTTGTTGCCGCCCCGCGACCCGCCGGAGGCCAGCCCGATGCCCCACAGCAGCAGGTTGAACGCGGCCAGCACCATGCCGGCCCGCCAGACCAGTTCCCCCTGCGCCCGCAGGCTGGGCGCACGGAGCAGGTCGAGCGTGTCGAGCGCCTTGGGCGGGCGCTCCTGCAACTGCGCCATCGCCTTCTCGCCGATGCGCACCTCGTACTGGTCGAAGCGCGAGATCGTGCGTGTGCCGCCAGTGATGTCCAGGTCGGTGCGGGCGCCGTTGTTCAGCACCAGCCGGCGGCCGCCTTCGCCGCCTGGTTCGATCCGGCCGGCTTGTGCGGTGGTCACCGACTCGCGGCCCTCGCGCTGGTCGAGGATGAAGATGTGGTGGCCGGTGGCGCTGTCACCGGTCTGCTTGTCGAGGAAGAACACCCGCTTGCCGTCACCCGAGGACTGGAACTGTCCTGGTGCCACCCGAGACAGGTCGGAGCGTTGCTCGTAGCGGGCGCGCAGGTCGACCGTGTTCCGGTTCGCCCAGGGCCACACCACCAGCATCAGCGCGGCGACCGCCACCAGCACGGGCGCCGAGAAGCGCAGCACCGGCTGCACGAAGCGCCCGAGCGACAACCCGCTGCTGAACCAGACGGCCATCTCGCTGTCCCGGTAGAGCCGCGTGAGCGTGGAGACCACCGCGATGAACAGCGACAGGCTCAGCATCGTCGGCAGATGCCCCAGCGCGGTGTAGCCCAGCAGCAGCACGACGTCCTGCGGCGAGACCTCTCCCCCGGCGGCCATGCCCAGGACACGGATCAGCATCATCGTCAGCACGATGGTCAGGATGACCACCAGGGTGCCGCCGAAGCTGCGGGACAACTCTTTGCGCAGGGTGGAATCGAATAACATCTGAAAGTCTAGGAGCAGCGCGGAATTATGGACGTTCAAACACTCACGGCGGCAACGCAGGATTATTCGAAGCTGGTCACCGATGCACTGGTGGTCATCGTGCCCCCCGAGACGGACGCCTGGCGTCTGCCGGCGGCGGTGCGCAAGCTGGTCGACGACGCGGTCGCGCAGGGCGATCTGGCGCTCAAGGCCGGACGCACCCTCTACATCCACCGGCCCTCCGGCCTGAAGGCGCCGCGTCTGGTCGTCGCCGTGGCGGCCGATGCCGGCGGCAAGGCCTGGCGCAAGGCGCTGGGCGCGGCCTTCGGGCTGCTGAAGGGCAGCGGCGCGGAGCGCGCGGCGCTGGTCTGGGCCGGTGCGGGCGAGCCGGATGCCGCGATGGCCGAAGCCGCCGTCTGTGTCGCTCAGGATGCCGTCTACGTCTACCGCCACACCAAGCCGAGCGCGGCCGAGGCGCCGAAGTGGGCGCGGCTGGACCTCGTCTGCGGCGAGGCGGCCCAGGCCGATGCCGACGCTGGCCTGGCCCGCGGCCGTGCCATCGCGGCCGGCAGCACGCTGGCCCGCGAAGTCGCCAACCGCCCGGGCAACCACTGCACGCCGTCGATGCTGGCCGACCATGCCCGTGCGCTGGGCAAGGAGCAGCACGGACTCAAGGTCGAGGTGCTGGACCGCAAGGACATCGAGAAGCTCGGCATGGGCGCCTTCCTCGCCGTCGCGCAGGGTTCCGAGGAGCCGCCGAAGTTCAT
Organism: Sphaerotilus montanus; assembly: GCF_013410775.1. Taxonomy (NCBI): domain Bacteria; kingdom Pseudomonadati; phylum Pseudomonadota; class Betaproteobacteria; order Burkholderiales; family Sphaerotilaceae; genus Sphaerotilus; species Sphaerotilus montanus. Next base: position 3,847,934 of record NZ_JACCFH010000001.1, read on the forward strand.
CGTGCTGCGCTACCAGGGCGCCGGCAAGAAGGACGCGCCGACCGTGCTGGTCGGCAAGGGCATCACCTTCGACACCGGCGGCATCTCGATCAAGCCGTCGGCCGAGATGGACGAGATGAAGTTCGACATGGGCGGCGCCGCCAGCGTGCTGGGCACCTTCCGTGCGATCGCCGAACTCAAGCCGAAGATCAACGTGGTCGGCCTGATCCCGACCTGCGAGAACATGCCCGACGGCCGTGCCATCAAGCCGGGCGATGTGGTGACCTCGATGTCCGGCAAGACCATCGAGATCCTCAACACCGACGCGGAAGGGCGCCTGATCCTGTGCGACGCGCTGACCTACGCCGAGCGCTTCAAGCCGGCGGCCGTCATCGACATCGCCACGCTGACCGGCGCGATCATCATCGGTCTGGGCTTCCAGCACGCCGGCCTCTTCAGCCCGGACGACGCGCTGGCCGACGCACTGCTGCAGGCCGGGCGCACCTCGCACGACACCGCCTGGCGCATGCCGCTGGACGAGGAGTACGACGAGGGCCTGAAGAGCCACTTCGCCGACATTCCCAACATCGGTGCCCGTGCGGGTGGCGCGATCACGGCAGCGAAGTTCCTGCAGCGTTTCACGGGGCAGTACCGCTGGGCGCATCTGGATGTCGCCGGTGTGGCGTTCCGTTCCGGTGCCGCGAAGGGGGGCACGGGCCGGCCTGTGCCGCTGCTGACGCACTACCTCCTGGGTCAGGCAGGCTGATCGGTCGGCATGACGGCGGTTGCCTTCCATTTCAACGTGCCGGACCGGCGGGCCTACACCTGCCGGTTGCTGCGCAAGGCCTACCGGGCGGGCGCCCGGGTGGTGGTGACAGGCGAGTCGGCGCAACTGGCCGAACTGGACCGGCTGCTGTGGACCTTCGAGGCGCTGGAGTTCATCCCGCACTGGCGCGGGCCATCGGTGAACGAACTGCCCGCCCGCCTGCAATCCACGCCGGTGCTGCTGACGACGGGTCACAGTGCCCGGTTCGGGCACGAGGTGCTGGTCAACCTTGGTCGGGACGTGCCGCAGGCCTACGGGCAGTATGCGCGGGTCATCGAGGTGGTCGGGCGAGATGACTTCGACCGGGATGGAGCCCGTGGCCGCTGGCGCCAGTACAGCGCCGAAGGTTGCCCGATCGAGCGCCACGAGGTGGGCGGATGACCGTGCCGCCGAGAGCCCCGCCGGACGACGTGCCGACCTTGACCGAGGTGGTTCGACCTTCCGATCTGGCGGTGTCCCTGGCGGTCCCGGTTGTACCGATCGAGTCTTCGATCGACGAGGAACGCCTGGCCTTGCAGATCCTGGGCGACGTGCAGGCCAGAGCGGATGCGCTGCTCGAATCCGGATTGCGGGCCTGTCTGCCGCTGTTGCTGGAGCAACTGGTGGAGGGGCTGATCCCGGCGCTGCGGGCCGAGTTGTCATCCGGGTTGGCCGATGCCGTGCGCCAGGCCGTGGCCCGGGAGCTGGCGCAGTCCCGCGCACCCTGAATTCTTAACAGACGGTCTGATCGACGTCCGCTGTGCACCCGGTACATGGGTCAGACGTTATCTGAGGACTTTCCCGATTCGAGGTCCGGCCCGCTGGAGGTGCCTGCCGATTTCGGGTAAGTTCCGCGGCTGAGTTGTTCAAGCCTGTCGTCGGCGGGTCATTTACCTTGTTCCAGAAACTGGAGTTCCATTCCATGAATCACAAGCTCAACGTCGTCATCGCCGCAGTTGCTTTTGCAGCGGTCACCCAGGTCAGCGCCCAGGAAGTGGTCAAGATCGGCCATGTGGGCCCGACCAGCGGCGGCATTGCCCACCTGGGCAAGGACAACGAGAACGGCGCGCGCATGGCGATCGACGAACTCAACGCCAAGGGCGTGTCGATCGGTGGCAAGAAGGTCAAGTTCGAACTGCTGGCCGAAGACGACGGTGGTGACCCGAAGCAGGGCACGGCCGCAGCGCAGAAGCTGGTGGACTCGAAGGTCGTCGGCGTGGTGGGTCACCTGAACTCGGGCACCTCGATCCCGGCGTCGAAGATCTACAGCGACGCGGGCATTCCGCAGATCTCGCCGTCGGCGACGAACCCGAAGTTCACGCGCCAGGGCTTCAAGACGACGTTCCGCGTGGTGGCGGACGACGTGCACCTGGGTGGCACGCTGGGCCGCTACGCCGCCAAGGAGCTGAAGGGCAAGTCGATCGCGGTGATCGATGACCGCACGGCGTATGGCCAGGGCGTGGCCGACGAGTTCGAGAAGGGCGTGAAGGGCGCGGGCGGCAAGACGGTGGCACGCGAGTTCACGAACGACAAGGCGACGGACTTCACCGCGATCTTGACCAACCTGAAGGCCAAGAAGCCGGACATCGTGTTCTTCGGCGGCATGGACGCGGTGGCGGGCCCGATGATCCGCCAGATGAAGCAGCTGGGCATCAAGGCGAAGTTCATGGGCGGCGACGGCATCTGCTCGGGCGAGCTGCCGAAGCTGTCGGGCGGCGCGATGGACGATGGCCAGGTCGTGTGCGCGGAAGCGGGCGGCGTCGAAGGCGAGCAGAAGAAGGGCATGGAAGACTTCAAGGCACGCTTCAAGACGAAGTTCAACGCGGACGTGCAGATCTACGCACCGTACGTGTACGACGCGCTGAACGTGATGGTGGCGGCGATGGAGAAGGCGGGGTCGAGCGATCCGGCGAAGTACCTGCCGGTGCTGGCGAAGACGGCGGGCTACAAGGGCGTGACGGGCAACATCAGTTTCGACGAGAAGGGCGACGTGAAGAACGGCGCGCTGACGATGTTCACCTACAAGGGCGGCAACCGCGAGCAGATCGCCGTCGTGCGCTGATCGGTATTCACTTTCTCAGGAATTGCTGCTATAGTTGCTGTCTTTCCGGAGAGGTGGATGAGCGGTTTAAGTCGCACGCCTGGAAAGCGTGTGTGGGTTAATCCCCACCGCGGGTTCGAATCCCGCCCTCTCCGCCAAGATATATAGCCTGAGTCACACAGACACAGGCAACCAAAAAGCCTCGCAGATCCAATCTGGCGAGGCTTTTTCTTTTGGGACTGTCTTGGCTGCACGGTGCAGAAAAAAGAGGCGCCTTGCGGGCACCTCTTTTTATTCGTTGCACAGGACCTGACGGTCGCCGGTCAGACGCCGGCCAGACGCAAGTTCAGCGATTGCTTTCCTTGACGATGTACCAGTCCGATCCACGGCGTTTCCAGGTCAGCGTTTTCTGACTCTTGTCCGTGAAATCCTTGGACGAGTAGTGCTGTTCGAACTTGGTTTCCACCGTGTCCGGCGACACGGTGCGGCGCTGGACGTTGGCGATCTTCAACTCGACTGCGCCATCCTTCTTGAGCAGCTTGGTGCGATTGGCAAACCACACCGCCCGGGGGACGCCGGCCGGCTGGAATTTCGGATCGTAGAAGCTCAGGTAACGGGTCACGTCCTTGGCTGTCCATGCTCCGACCCAGTCCAGCAGGCGTTGGGACACGGGGGTGGTACTTCCCGCATCGGCCGTGGATGCCGGTACCGGAGCGGAGCGGGATGCCGGCAGTGCGCTCACGGTCGGGCTGGCGGCGGCTGCAATCGGGGCCAGCGTCGAGGTCTGTTGACGGGCGCGGGCATCCAGATCGGCCTTCGATGTCAAGGCCAGATCCGTGGCGCTGATCGGACAGCGCGCCGCAGCGTCGTCACCGGCTTGCCAGTAACGGCCTTCGGCGATGTCGTCCTCGTTGGTGCCCGCGCGTGTCAGACCCAGTGCCGCGACCAGACTGCTGGCGGCGGCATGCGTGCGCGCCTTGGCGATGACCAGATCCAGTTCTGCGTTGGTGTAGGCACGACGTGCGCCGTAGAGTTCATTTTCCGAATTCAGCAGATCCAGCAGGGTGCGCTGACCGATGTCGAATTGCTGGCGGTAGGCGTCCCGCACTTTTTCGCTCGACAGGACATGCCGGTCCAGGTAGCTGAGCTGCTCGGTCAACTTCTGCACATCGTGGTAGGCGATGGCCGCCGTCTGGCGTGCATCACGGCAGGCCTTGTCCCGGGTATCGGCTGCCTGGTTGAGCAGGTTGGCGGCCTGCCGCACGCGCGCCTTGTCCGACCCGCCGTTGTACAGGTTCCAGTTCAGGGCCAGACCGGCCGTGGTGTCGCGTTTCTGGTCCAGCACGCCGTCCAGATTGTTGCCTGCGGCGGCGCGGACACGGGCTTCCACCCGCGGCTGGTACAGGTTGCCCTCCTTCTCGCGTGACTGGGACTGGGCGGCACGGAGATTTTCGACCGCGGCGGCAATGCTGGCGCTGCGTTTGGCAGTCAGCTCCAGCAGGGCTGTCGGCGAGGTGGGCAGGCCCTTCTCCAGGCCTGCTGCGGGCGGCAGATCCACCGGCGGAAGCGATCCGACTATGCGTCGATAGCGCTCGGTCACATCGTGCAGGTTGGAGGTTTCGGTGGAGAGATTCGACTCTGCCAGCGCCAGGCGCGCCGCTGCCTGTTCCAGGTCGACACCGCGGCCCACGCCAGCCCGCACGCGGGACTGGCTCTGCTCCGTCACGTGGCGGTGCTGCACGTAGTTGTCTTCCGCGAGCTTGACCAGACGGCGTGCACGCTGGACGTCCGCATAGGCGCGCACGCTTTCCTGGGCGACCTGCTCGCTGGCATCGATGAACTCGAAGTAGCGCACCAGACGGGCGTGGCCGAGCCGATCGACCTGGTTCATGGTCGCGAAGCCATCCCAGAGCAGTTGCGTGGCCGACAGCGCCACGCCGGTGCTGGTCATGGACTGGTTGGTCGAGCCGATGCGGTCTCGCGTCCGGTTGGCTTCGGCATTCAGGTCCACCCGCGGGTAGTACGCGCCGCGGGCCACATCGACTTCATCGACCGCTGCCCGGAACGCATTGAGTTTCGCGGTCACCTCGGGGTTGGTGGAAATCGCGCGTTGCACCGTGTCCTTGAGCGGGTCGGTCGATTGCGCAAACGCAACCTGACATGCCAAGGCGATCAGGCCGACGACGAGAGGAGAGGCTGCCTTATTCATTGTTTCATTGATCCTTGCGCTGGCCTCCGGAATAGACACATCTACCGTTTGTCACGTCCGATGGTCACTCCCGGGAGACCCGTGGATGAAGGGTGTACTTCCGACGGCTATTTTGCTGTCTCGCCCGCGGATACCTTCGTCTGAGTATTCCACACCACGGATGGCGCGTCCAAGTCATCTGCGTACTAAATCGCGCTCAGTTGTGCCTACCGTCGCAATTCTTGAAGGAAGGCTACGGTTTGGTCCACATCGTGCCGACAACGTCCCCATGCGCGTTGTTGTACCTGTGTCACGGTCTGTAACAGTACCCCCCAGCAAGGGGGGTGTCTGGACACGCGCCTGGTTCACCTGGATCCTGTTGGTGACCGGTTTGTGCGTCGTGCCTGCTGTGGCGCTGGCGTGGGAGGCCGACCGCCTGTTGCAATTGGCCACCCGGCATGGCGGCCAGACGCTCCACCTGGCGCAGTCGCTGAACGAGATGATTCACCAGGTGTCGCGCCAGGACGACGACATCCGCCTGCAGGCCATCAACCAGTTCTTCAACCGGCGCCTGCTGTTTCGCGAAGACATCGAGACGTGGGGCCAGATCGATTACTGGGCCAGTCCCCTCGAATTCATGGAAAAGGGACAGGGGGATTGCGAGGATTACGCGATCGGCAAGTATTTCTCCCTCATCGCTTCGGGCATGCCGCCGACGCGCCTGCGTCTCGTCTACGTCAAGGCCATTTTCGGTGGACAGGCTTCGTTGCAGCAGGCGCACATGGTGCTGGCGTACTACCCGAGTTCCGGCGCGGATCCGCTCATCCTGGACAACCTGATCGGGGACATCCGGCCAGCGTCCCGGCGCCCGGACCTCATTCCGGTGTTCAGTTTCAATTCGGAAGGTCTCTGGCAAGGGACCCAGGGCCCGGGGGCTGGCGACGCTGTGGCGCGCCTGTCCCGGTGGCGCGAAGTGCTGGTCAAAGCAAGAGATCAGGGGTTCCTGTGAACAAATCAAAAAAGGAGTCGGCATGTCGCTGATTCGACAAATCTGGATATTGATCGTCGGCACGATCCTGCTGTCCTGCGCCGGAAGTGTGCTGGTGTCGGTCTGGACGGCCCGGAATTCGCTGGAAACCCAGTTGTCGGTGAAAAACAATGACAACGCCCAGTCGCTGGCGCTGTCTCTGTCGCACCAGGGCGATGATCCGGCACTGCTCGGGATCGCGATTTCGGCGCAGTTTGATACCGGACATTACCAGTCCATCATTCTGCGGGCGCCGGATGGAACGACACGGTACTCCCGCGTCTCGGGCGAGGTTCAGAGCCCGGCTCCTGCGTGGTTCGTCCACCTGGTGCCGATCCGGCCCACGGCGGGTCTGGGGCAGGTGCTCAATGGCTGGGCGCAGATCGGCACGCTCGAGGTCGTCAGCCAGTCGGCCTACGCCTACGCGGGACTCTGGTCTGCCTGCGTCAGCATCACGCTGTGGACCTTTGCCATCGGGCTGGTTGCTGCGACGCTGGGCCATCTCGCGGTGCGGCGTCTGAGGCGGCAGCTCGACGAGGTGGTGCAGCAGGCGGATGCCCTGACCCAGCGCCGTTTCGTGCGCGTGAAGGAGCCCCGCACGCCCGAGCTGCGCCGTGTGGCGCAGGCCATGAACCAGATGGTGGCCCGGATCAACCAGATCTTCTCCGAGCAGGCCGAGCAGGTGGACCAGTTGCGTGTGCAGGCCAGCTGCGACCCGCTGACCGGTATTTCGCACCGGCGCCATTTCCTGGCCAGTTTCGAGGCGCACCTGGGCCGCGAGGACTCGTCGGCATCGGCGCAGCTGGTGCTGGTGCGCGTGCGGCGCCTGGCGGACGTCAACCGCACGCTGGGCCACCAGCGCACCGACCAGATGCTGCGCTCCATCGCCCACGCGCTGGGCGAGTCGAACCAGAACGGGGCGGCGGTCACCTGTTTCGGTCGGCTCAATGGTGCGGACTTCGCGGTGGTGTACCCGCATGCCACCGAGCGCGATGACCAGGCGGTCGAGCTGCTCGAACGGTTGCGCCAGTGCCTGGCCGACACCCCGGGTGTCGCGGTGGTGGTGTCGTCGGTCGGGTGCCGGATCGGCATGCCGATGACCGAGCTGCTGGCCAAGGCCGACATGGGGCTGGCGGAAGCCGAGTCCAAGGGCGATTTCGTCTACATCGCGAACGGGCTGGAGCCCGCGCCGTTGCAAGGTGGTGAGGACACCTGGCGCCGGGCGCTGCAGGCGACGCTGCTGGCGGCACGGGTCCAGCTGATGCAGTTCCCCGTGAGCGACCGGATGGGCGATCTGGTGCACATGGAGTGCCCCATGCGGCTGCAGCTGGAAAACAACGGACCTTTCGAGCCGGCGGCCCGCTGGCTGCCGTTTGCACTGCGCACGGGCATGAGCTGCGATGTGGACATGGCGGCCGTGGCGCTGGCGGTCACGGCGATCGCGTCCGACGGCAAGCCGCGCGGCGTGAACCTGTCACCGCAGTCGCTGGCGCATCCGCAGTTCCTGCCGCGTCTGCGCGAGCGGATCGTGGCGGCCGGTGCGTCGGCACGGAATCTGTGGGTCGAGGTGGACGAATCGGCGCTGGAGCGCCACCCGGAAGCGCTGGTCGAGCTGTGTCGGCAACTGCGCCCGCATGGCGTGCACCTGGGGCTGGAGCATGCCGGCGACCGGTTGTCCTCGATCGGGTTGTTGCTGGAGCCCGGGCTCGACTACGTGAAGATCTCGTCGAGCTGGGCGAGCGGGGTCCGGCACGACACGGCACGCCGCAGCTGGCTGCGCAGTTCGGTGGCGATGCTGCACGGGGTGGGCCTGAAGGTGTTCGTCGAAGGGGTGCAGGACGCCGAGGACCTGCCGGAGCTGTGGGCCTGCGGTGTGGACGGGGTCACCGGACCTGCCGTGAAACTGCCCGAAGCGGGCTGAAACCGACCTGCCCACAACAGGAAAGCCGCCCCGGCTGTCATGGCCGGGGCGGCTTTCCTGCTTGCAGCCGCCCGCCGGGCGGCGGTCAGATGGGTCTCAAGGATCGACGATCAGTTTGCCCTGCGTCAGCATCTTGCTGATGATGTCGGCGTCCGTTGCCGCGGTGTCCAGACCCAGCGAGGTCCGCAGATCGACGCCGGTCAGCACGATGGCCTGGTCTTCCGCAGCGGCGCTGTAGGTGCCACCGGTGAACGACCCGTTCGCGCTGACGTGGATGGTGGTCGATGCCGTGCTGCCGCTGCCGGAGAAGGTGAACTCCAGGTAGTTCTGCAGCGTGCTGGTGTTCTCGCCAGCGAGCAGGTCGCGCAGGTCGATGATGTCGCCGCCGTCGGCGGGCAGGCTGGTGTTGAAGTCGGTGATGGTGTCGACGGCGGGGGCGCCGCTGGTGCCCTGGTCGCTCAGCGTCCAGGCGAAGACATCCGATCCCACGCCGCCGGTGAGCACATCGTTGCCTTGGCCGCCGGTGAGGGTGTCGTTGCCATCGCCGCCGACCAGGGTGTCGTTGCCCCAGCCGCCGAACAGGGCGTCGTTGCCGAGCAGTCCGGACAGGTTGTCGTTGCCGTCCCCGCCGATCATGTAGTCGTTGCCAGCACTGCCGACGAGGATGTCGTCGCTGCTGTTGCCGACGTGGGTCGCCGTGGGAACGTTCTCGCTGTTGACCACCGACGAGGTGGACGTGCCGACATTGACGACGATCTGGGCGTGCTGCGTGTCGCCGTCCTTGTCTGCGACGACGTAGGAGAGTACCTCGGTCTGCGTGGCCATTGCCAGGCTGGCCGGCACACGGTATTCATAGCTGCCGTCGTCCAGATCGATATAGAACTTGCCGCCTGCACTGGTTGTGACCACCAGCGTCTTGGTGGCCAAGACGTAGGCGTAATGGCCGGTTCCACCACTCACGGTAATGGGGTTACTGCTGCTATTGGCGGTGTCATAGGCATACGTCACGCCATCAACGGTCACCGACTGGACATTGCCCTTGTCGGCGCCGACCTGGCCGCCCGCACGGAAGGTGCCGCCCGCACTAAGGTCACCGGACGGAATCGGCACAGTGTTTTTCAGCACCGCACTGAGTTGGGCAAGGTCAGTGACCACGACTGCATTGGCCTCGCTGCCTCCAGTCGTCGTGCCATTCCATGCCACTGGATCCAGCTTGGACTGACCAACACCGTCGGCGATGCCGATGGCGTAGGAGGTGATGTTGTTGGTGTTGAGGAATGTCTTCCATGATGACTCCTCGGATGGGTTCATTCCTTCGCTGCCGGCCGGGCGGTTGGGATTTCCATCCGAGAGGAAATATGCAACGGTTTGAGCGGCGGGCAAACTGCCTGCCGTACCGAAGGCGGCGGTAGCAGCCGCGATGGCTACGTCATAGTTTGTGATGCCGCCTGGAATTCCGTTCACTGTGGAGATGGCGTCCAGCACCAGCTTGGCTTGCGCGAGCGTGAGCCACGCGTTGCCCTGGTCGGTGGCCGCATTGGCGAAGGACACCAGACGCACCCGGACGCTGCCGAACTCGCTGTAGGCCTCCATCAGGTTGTTGATGGCAGCCTTGGCCACATCCAGCCGGGTCTGTCCTGCCAGCACACCTGTTTCGATGTTGGTCAGCATCGAGCCTGAGGTGTCCAGCGTGATGAGCAGATTGGTGTCCTGCAGCTTGACGCTGCTGGTTTGCGTCACCAGTGCGGCGGGAGAGTCGTCTTCAATGCGCACGCTGACCGTGCCTGGACTGCTGAGCACGCCGTCGCTGACGACGACTCCGAAATCCAGTTGCAGCGAATCCTCGCCTGCCGAGGGATGGTCGATCTGGCCCAGCAGTTTTACGGTGTAGGCCCCTGTGTTGTCGATTGTTGCGGTAAGAATCTCCGGACCGCTGTCCGCGCGTCCTACGAGCGTCTGTGTGCCTTGTCCGGTCCAGGAAATGCCAATGCCGTTTTGCGTGTAATTCGCCGTGACCGGCGACCACACCACCGTCATCGGACTGCCTTCGACGTCGCTCAGACCGATCTGTCCGGTGTTGACGACCAGATTGGTGGTGTCGACGTTGCCGGTCGTGTCGGCCAGACCGCCGGTCAGCCCTTCCTCGGACAGCGGCGTCACGGCGCCAGCCGTCACGATCGGTGCGTCGTTGACCGGGTTGATGGTCAGCGTCAGCGTGCCGTTCACCGGGTTGGCGCCGTCCGTCACCGTGTAGGTGATGACCGGCACCGGTCCGTCGTAGTTGGGCAGCGGGTTGAAGGTGTAGACGCCGGTCGGCGCGATCGTGATGGTGCCGACGCCAGGGATGGTGGCCGTCGTGCCCGGCACATAGGGTGTGCCGCCGACGCTGAAGCCGGTGACGGTCAGCGGGTCGCCGTTGGCATCGGTGTCGTTGGTCAGGACCGAGCCGGTGATCGGCGTGTCCTCGTCACCGCGGCCGGTGTCGGGGAGTGCCACGGGCGCGACGTCATCGTCCGCGATGGTGGCCGTGCCCGTGCTGGTGGGCGACCGCGTGGCGCCTGCGGTGGTGGTGGCGGTCAGCGTGAAGGCTTCCGAGGGCTCGATCGCCTTGTCGTTGTTCAATGGCGTGCGCACCAGCAGCGTCGTGGTGTTCGGCGCGAAGGTGGCGGTGGTGGCGTCCACCCAGGTTGCGCCGCCGTCGATCGACACCTGCAGGTTGTTCCCGCCGGTGCTGCCGTAGTCCACGCCCAGGCCCTTGGCGCTGCCGTCGGTCAGCGCCAGACCCACGGTGGTGGCGGTGGTGGACGGGTTGCTCAGGGTCAGCGTGAACACCGCATGGCCGCCAGCGAGGTTTTCCACCACGGTCGGGCTGTCGATGGTCAGGCTCGGCGTGTCGTTGTCGGGTGTCACGCCGGGCGGGACCGGGCCGGTGCCGTCGTCCTTGATCGTACCCAGCCCGATGCCATCGGCGATGGTGGCATTGGCCGGCGCAGACAGGTTGATGGTGAAGGTTTCGCTGCCTTCGTAGACGATGTCGTTCAGGATGGGAACGGTGATGGTCTGGCTGGTCTGGCCGGGAGCGAAGGTCAGCGTATCCGCCACGGCGGTGTAGTCCAGACCGGCCGTGGCGGTGCCGTCGGCGCTTGCATAGGCGATCGTCACCGGCATCTTGGCGGCGTTGGTGAGCGTGACCGTGAAGGTGGCGGTGCCCGCGGCTTCGTTGACGACGACGTCGTTGATCGACGCGGCCGGGGTGTCGTTGTCCGGGGTGACGCCGGGCGGGACCGGGCCGGTGCCATCGTCCAGGATGGTGCCGACGCCGGTGCCGTCCTTCGTGCTGTCCACGCCCGCGCCCGCGGCGGTCACGGTGGCATTGGTCGGGTCGGTCAGCACGATCTGGAAGGTTTCCGCACCTTCATAGACGGTGTCGTTCTTCAGTGGCACGTCGATGGTCTTGCTCAGTTCGCCCGGAGCGAAGGTCAGCGTGCCCAGCACGGCGTCGTAGTCGAAGCCCGCTTCGGCCGTGCCGTTGACGCTGCTGTACTTGACGGTGACCGGCAGGTCGGACGGGTTGGACAGCGTCACCGTGAAGCTGGCCTTCGAGGCGGCTTCGTTGACCTGCACGTCGTTGATGGTGACCAGCGGGCGGTCGTCGTCCGGCGTGACGCCGGGCGGGACGGGGCCGGTGCCGTCATCCTTGATCGTGCCCAGACCAAGCGGATCGCCGAGGACGACGTTGCTGCTGGGGTTGTTCAGGGTGACGTCGAAGGTCTCGCTGCCTTCATAGACGGTGTCGTTCAGGATGGGAACGGTGATCGACTTGCTGGTCTCGCCCGGCGCGAAGGTCAGGGTTCCGGTGGTGGCGCTGTAGTCGAGACCGGCTTTGGCGGTGCCGTCGGAGGTCGCGAAGCCCAGGGTGATCGGCGTGGTGGCCGTGCCGGCCAGGGTCACGGTGAAGGTGGCCGTGCCGGCACCTTCGTTGACGATCACGTCGTTGACGGTGGCGCGCGGCCGGTCGTCGGTGGGCGTGACGCCGGGCGGCACGGTGCCGGTGCCGTCGTCCATGATGGTGCCGATGCCGGTGTCGTCGGCGATGAGGGCGTTGACGCTCGGGCTGGTGAGCTGGATCTTGAAGGTCTCCGCACCTTCATAGACCAGATCGTCGGTGATGGGGACGGAGATGGTCCTGGTCAGCTCGCCCGGGGCGAAGGTCAGCGTGCCGGAGACGGCGCCGTAGTCGCTGCCACTGGTGGCGGTGTCGTTGACGCTGGCGTAGCGGACCGTGACGGCGGTCGAGGACGCGCTGGACAGCGTCACGGTGAAAGTGGCGGTGCCGGTGGCTTCGTTGACCGTCTGGTCGTCGATGCGCAGCGTCGGCAGGTCGTAGACGGTGGCGGTGCCGGTGGCGCTGGCATTGGAGGTGCCGTCCGCCGGTGCCGTGGTCGTGGCCTTGAGCGTGAAGGTCTCGCCGCTGTCGTCGAGTGCATCGGCGACCAGCGGGGTGCGCACCAGCACGCTGGTCTTGCCGGCGGCGAAGGTGGCGGTGGTGGCGTCGGTCCAGGTGGTGCCACCGTCGGTGGAGACCTGCAGATTGCCGGCACCGGCGCTGCCGTAGTCCACGCCGCCGCCCTTGGCGGTTCCGTCGGCCAGCGCCAGCGCGACCGTGGTGGCCAGGCCCGAGGCCTTGTCCAGTGTCACGTTGAAGACCGCAAAGCCGGAGGTCTCGGGCAGGTTCAGGTCGGTGACGGCGAGTTTGGGGGCGTCCTTGTTGACGCCATCGTCGAGCAGCCCGTCGTCGGCGATTTCCGTGAGCACGCTGGCATGCGCGGTGTCGATGACCGTGCCGGCGGGCGCTGCCAGCTGGACGGTGAAGGCTTCCTTGCCCTCCAGCACGTCGTCATTGGTGATCGGCACCAGAACCGTCTTGCTGGTTTCGCCAGGGGCAAACGTCAGCACCTGGTTCACGGCGGTGTAGTCGCTGCCCGCCAGGGCGACGCCTTCGACGGTCTTGACCGTGACGCTCACGGGGACGGTGGCCGCATGGTTCAGCGTGACCGTGTAGGTGGCGTTGCCGATGGCCTCGTCGACGGCTGCAGGGCCGGCGATCGACACGAGCGGGACGTCCTCGATGGTGCCGGTGCCGTACACGGGGGCCGGGTCGGCGGGTGCCTTGACATCGAGGAAGATGGTTTCGCTGGTTTCCGGATCCGAGTCCGGCAGCGTCGGCACCCGCACGATGAGCGTGTCGGTGCCCGGCGGGACGGTGACCTTGCCGTCCGTGACCGTGGTGAAGGTCTTGCCGCCGTCGAAGGAGACTTCCAGCGGGCCGGTGTCCGCGCCCACGGTGCCGGAGCCGGAGCGTGGCGTCACGTCGAGCACGGTCGGCGTGGTGGAGGTGGTGGTCAGCGTGATGGTGAAATCCAGCGGCTCGCCTTCCCGGGCCGCCGGGCTGGAGACGGTGCCGACACGCGGCCGGTCGTCGTCGGTGCCACCGGTGCCGCGACCGTCGTCCTGGATCGTGCCGAGCACGTCCGGGGTCGGCAGGCCGGCGTTGACCGGTTCGCTCAGGGTGAGCTTGAAGGTCTCGTCACCTTCGTAGACCGTGTCGTTCAGGATGGGGACCGCGATGGTCTTGCTCGTCTCGCCCGGTGCGAAGGTGATCAGCCCCGTCACCGGGGTGTAGTCGGCGCCACCGGTCGCTGTGCCGTCTGCCGTGGTGTAGCGCACCGTGACGGGCTCCTTCGACGCATTGGACAGCGTCACGGTGAACACGGCCTGTCCGGCCCCTTCATTGACGGTGACGGGGTTCACGGCCTGGATGTAGGGCAGCTGGTCGACGATGGTCGCCACGCCGACCGGGTCCGCGACGTTGACGTTGCCGGCCAGCAGCGTGGTCGTCAGGGTGAAGCCCTCGTCGGGCTCGTAGGTGGAGTCGCTGGTGATCGGCGTGCGCACCAGGGCGCTCTGCATCCCCGCCGGGATCGTCACGCTGGTCGCCGGGGTCCAGGTCGCGCCGTTGTCGAGCGAGACTTCCAGGTTCTGCGGGGTGCCGGCGGTGCCGTAGTCGATGCCGCCGCCCTGGGCCGTGCCGTCCGTCAGGGCCAGGCCGAGCGTGGTGGCGCTGTCGGAGCTGCGTGCGAGCGTGACGGTGAAGACCGCGTGGCCAGCGTCTTCCTTGACCGTCACATCGGCCACCGACGCGACCGGCGCTGCCAGCCCGGTTCCCGTCACGCTGGCCGCCGCATTGCTTGCGCGCTCGGCCGCGGAGAAGTCGAAGTCCGCGGGGCTGACCACCTCGATGACCCGCCCGACCCGTTCCGCGCCGTTGAGCGAGCCGTCCTCGCCACCGGACAGGCCGGTGCCGGTCGGCTCCAGGCCGTCACGGTCCACCGGCACGCGGGCCAGGCGATCGCCTTCGGCCTCCAGTTGCACGATGCCGTTCTGCGAGGTCAGGATCACATAGCCCTTGCGGACCATCTCGCCGACCTTCAGCTCGCGCACGGTGCCGTCCGGCGTGCGCACGACGGCGTCGCCCCAGATCCCCACGACCATGCCCTCCGGCAGGCGGGCCGGCACATAGTTCGGATCCAGCGTCAGGCGCTGCAGGCTCTGCAGCAGGCCGGCCTTGCCGGAGAGCAGGGCCGATTTCAGGGTCGGAGCTTGGGTGGCAGCCATGGGGGATCTTTCAGTTCGACGAGGCGATCTCGCCAGAATAGAGCAAACCGGGTTTCACTAACGCATCAAATGCGTCAATAAACGTGATTTGATTCACTCGGAAATGCATTCCGGCAAGGATAACGAAGCCGGTGCGGTACCAGTGTCGGGTGCAAGAAAAAGCCCCTCGATCGAGGGGCTTGGTGCTGGAAAAATGATGAATTCGTGTCAACGTTCACGCAATGCGTAGGCCTTGGCCTTCAGAACCGGTTTGAGCAGATAGGACAGCACGGTTTTCTTGCCGGTCAGGATGTCGATTTCCGCCGTCATGCCCGGGATGATGGGCTGGTTTTCGCTGAAGCGCGGCTGCGCGGTGCGGACCTTGACGATGTAGAAGGCGTTGCCTTTCTCGTCGATCTGGGTGTCCGGGCTGATGTTCTCGACCTTGGCCTCCAGGCCGCCGTAGATCGAGAAGTCGTAGGCGGTGAACTTGACCGTGGCGGTCTGGTTCGGGTGCAGGAAGGCGATGTCCTTCGGCTGCACCTTGGCTTCCAGCACCAGCGCGTCGTCGACCGGCACGATCTCGACGATGTCCTTGCCCGGCTGCACCACGCCGCCCACCGTGTTGGCCAGCAGCCGCTGCACGCGACCACGCACGGGCGACCGGACGCTGGACTTGTCCACCTTGTCCACCAGCGCGGCCGCGCCCTGGTTCATGGCGTTGAGCTTGCCGAGCACGTCCGAGAGATCGCGCCGCGCCTCGTTGCGGAAGGTGAGTTCCATCTCCTGCGCCTTGCGCCGCGATTCGCCGATCGCCGCCTGTGCACGGCCCATGCTCGCGGCGGCCTGTTCCATCTCGCCGCGGTACCGGCTGATCTCGCGCTCCAGACGCAGCACCTCGACCTCGGACACCGCACCCGTGGCCAGCAGCGGCTTGGTGCGGCGCAGCTCGTTCTGGGAAATCTCGATCGAGCGCTGGGCGGACGAGCGCCGCGCCTGCGCCTCGGAGACTTCCTGCTGGCGCTGCGCTCCCTGCTGCTGCACGACCGACAGCATCGACTGCAGCTCGGACACTCTGGACAGGTAGAGGTTGCGCTCCTCCGCGATGATCCGGTCCTCGTCGGGGCCGCCATTGCCCGGCGGCGGCTTGAAGGCGCCGCCCTCGGCCAGCGACTTCAGGCGCGCTTCCTTGACCTTGAGCGCGAAGACGGTGGCCGCGCTTTCGTTGACACCCGAGGTGGCCCGTGTCTCGTCGACCTTGAGCAGCAGCTGGCCGGCCTCGACCTCCTGGCCTTCCTTGACCAGGATCTCGGACACCACACCGCCATCGAGCGACTGCACCACCTGCAGCTGGCGCGAGGGGATGACCCGGCCGTCGCCCTTGGTCACCTCGTCGATCTCGGCGAACGCGGCCCAGACGATCAGCAGCACCACGATGACCACCGCGGCGCGCACGATCTGCTGCGCCCGGGCGGTCTTCTGGCTAGACATGATGTCTTCGGCTTCGTGTTCGAAGTCGCGCAGGCCTTGCGGTCCGGCGCCATCGGCCACAGTCTTGCCGAACAGGCCGCGGGCGAGGGCGCCCAGCCGGTCGGACCAGCGGCTGGCCGCCTCCGGGCCGTTGGCGGCGTCCTGTCGGGGATTGGGGGTGTTGTTGCTCATGCAGCCCTCGCGATGCGGCCCGCTTGCAGGGCTTCCAGGATGCGGTCGCGCGGACCGTCGGCGACGACCTTGCCCTGGTCGACCACGATGACGCGGTCCACCAGCGCCAGCATCGAGGTGCGGTGCGTGACGAGCACGACCGTCTTGCCCTGGGCGAACTCGGTGACCTTGCGGGTGACCTGCGCCTCGGTGGAGAAGTCCATCGCGCTGGTCGGCTCGTCCAGCAGCAGCAGCGGCGCGTTGTGCAGCACGGCGCGCGCCAGCCCGACGCTCTGCCGCTGACCGCCCGAGAGCAGCTCGCCGCGCTCGCCCACCGGCATGTCGAAGCCACGCGGGTGGCGGTTGACGAACTCGGTCATGCAGGCGGTCTCGGCGGCGGCCAGCACGGCGGTCTCGTCGGCGTAGGGCAGGCCCATCGTGATGTTCTCGCGCAGCGAGCCGTAGAACAGCGTCACGTCCTGCGAGACATAGCCGAGGTTGCGGCGGACATCGGCCGGATCCAGCTGGCGCAGGTCGATGCCGTCGAGCAGCACGGCGCCCGAGGTCGGCTGGTAGAGGCCGAGCATCAGCTTCTGCAGCGTCGTCTTGCCCGAACCCACGCGGCCGATCAGCGCCACGCGCTCGCCCTGCTGGATGCGGAAACTGATGCCATCGAGCACCGGGTCATCGCGGCCCGGATAGGCGAACTTGATGTCGCGGAACTCGATGTCGCCCTTCAGCTCGCGCCGGTGCAGGAAGTGCTGGCCGGCCTCGCGCTCGACCGGGTTGGCCATCACCTTGTTGAGCGACTCCAGCGCGGTGCGGGCGCCCTGGTACTGCATCAGCAAGCCAACGATCTGGCCGGCTGGTGCCAGCGCGCGCGAACTCAGCGTGGTGCAGGCGATCAGCGCACCCATCGTCAGCTCGCGCTGCGAGATCAGGTAGACGCCGATCAGCACGATGCTGAGGTTGACGACCTGGGCCAGCCAGTTGGTGCCGTAGCTGGCGGTGCTGGACAGCGCCCGCATGCGGACATTGGTCTGGGCGAGGAACTGGTTGGCGCGCTCCCAGCGGGCCTGGATGACACTTTCTGCGGCCTGGGTCTTGATGGTCTCGATGCCGGTCAGGGCCTCGACCAGCGTGGCGTTGCGCTGGGCGCTGGCCTGGTAGGTCGACTCCGAGAGTTCATGCAGGCGCTGCTGCAGCACGTAGCCGATGCCCAGGATCAGCACGAAGGCCAGCAGCACCGGCAGCACCATCCACGGCGAGATCCACGCCATCACGCCGAGGAAGATCAGCGCGAAGGGCAGGTCGATCAGCGCGGTCACCGTGCTCGACGCGATGAAGTCGCGCACCGATTCGAAGCCGCGCAGGTTCGACGCGAAGGAACCGACCGACTGCGGCCGGTGCTCCAGCCGCATCCCCAGCACCCGCTCCATCAGCACCGAGGACAGCTGCACGTCGATCCGCGCGCTCGCCTCGTCGACGAAGTGGCTGCGCAGCTTGCGCATGTAGAAGTCCGCCAGCAGCACCAGCATCAGCCCGAGTGCCAGCACCCAGAGCGTCTCGATCGCGTGGTTGGGCACCACCCGGTCATAGACATTCATCGTGAAAATCGGGAAGGCCAGCGCGAACAGGTTGATCAGGAAGGCGGCCCACAGCACGTCGCGGTAGACCAGCCGCTGGCTGGCGATGGCGCTCCAGAACCAGTGGCCCTTGGTGGTGGCGCGGACTTCGGGCGTGCGCTCGTCGAAGCGGAAATGCGGGCGCACGTAGAGCACGACACCGCTGTAACGCCGCGCCAGGTCCTTGCGCGCCATCACGACTGCGCCCTGGCCGGTCTCGGGCATCAGCACGCGGGCGTCGCCCTCGGCGGTCCAGCCCAGCAGCACGCAGGCATCGTTGCCACGCAGGATCAGCACGGCGGGCAGCGTGGCGGCGTCGATCCTGTTCGGCTTGACACGCTGCAGCTTGCTGAACATGCCGGCGCGCTGGGCGGCGCGTTCGGCCAGGCTCAGCGTGAGGCGGCCGTCCTGCAGCGGCAGGCCGGCCGACAGCGAGGCCCGCGACGCGTTGACGCCGTGCAGGCGGCAGACTTCGAGCAGGCAGTCCAGCAGCGGGTCCGGGTTGAGCAGGTCCTCGCGCAGGCGCTCCGTGGCCGCGTCGCGGGCGGCGGGGGCCGGTCTGGCGGGGGCGGCCGCCACGGAGGCAGGCGCCGGCTGGGGCGCTCCGGGGGCGCCAGGTCGAGGCAGTGTCATGGTGTGGTCGGTGGACGCTGAAGTGCTCAGCCGATATCGGCGCAGTGCAGGCCGAATTGACCGCGGGCGCGGTCCTCGAAATAGCGTTCCAGCGTCACCCGCACGGTGCGGAACGCCAGGTCGTGCCAGGGAATGTCCTGCTGGCGGAACAGCCGGGCCTCGATGGTTTCCGGGCCCGGATCGAACACCGTGTCCAGCAAGGCCGCACGGTAGAAGACATGCACCTGACCGACCTTGACCACGTTCAGGACCGAGAACAGTCCGTCGAGTTCGATATGGGCGCCGGCCTCCTCGACCGTCTCGCGCACCGCGCCTTCAGCGAGGGTTTCACCGAGTTCCATGAAGCCGGCCGGCAGCGTCCAGAAGCCGTGGCGCGGCTCGATGTTGCGTCGGCACAGCAGGACCTGATCCTCCCAGAAGGGAACCGTTCCCACCACGTTGAGCGGATTTTCGTAGTGGATCGTGGCGCAGGCCGTGCAGGTGGCACGCTCTCGATTGTCGTCGGCGGGGATCTGGTAGAGGACCTGAGACCCGCACTCCCGGCAGTGCTTGATACGTCGCGGCAGTAGCATCCCGGCAGTGTATCGCCTGCTTCGCATGGCATGATCTGAAACAAACGGTGCGAACAAAGAGGAGCCATCCACCATGGAGCTTTACAGCTATTTCCGTTCGTCTGCCTCATTTCGGGTGCGCATTGCGCTGGCGCTCAAGTCGCTCCCGTATGACTACAGGACGGTGCATCTGGTGCGCAACGAGCAGACCGGCCCGGCGTTCGCGGCCGTGTCGCCGCAGCGCCTGGTGCCGCTGCTGAAGGACGGCGAGGCCACGCTCACGCAGTCGATGGCGATCATCGAATACCTCGACGAGGTCTACCCCGAGCCGCCGCTGATGCCCGCCGATCCGCTGGGCCGCGCGCGGGTGCGCTCGCTGTCCCAGGACATCGCCTGCGAGATCCACCCGCTCGACAACCTGCGGGTGCTGCGCTACCTGGTCAAGGAACTCGGCGCCAGCGAGGACGCCAAGAACGCCTGGTACCGGCACTGGGTCGAAGTCGGTCTGGAGGTGGTGGAGCGTCAGCTCTCCGAGCAGCCCGCGACCGGCACGTTCTGCCATGGCGACACGCCCACGATGGCCGACTGCCTGCTCGTGCCGCAGATCTTCAACGCCCAGCGCTTCGACTGCCGCCTGGACCATGTCCCCACGGTCATGCGCATCTTCGAGAACTGCATGCGGCTGCCGGCCTTCCTGGCGGCGCAACCCTCGGCGTGCCCGGATGCCGATGCCTGAGCGTCTCGACGAACTCGCACCCGCCGACTGGTGGCGGCCACGGTTCTCCCACCCCCGTGTCGGGGCGGTGATGACGGCACGCTCCGGCGGCGTCAGCCAGCCGCCGTTCGATGCCTTCAACCTGCGGGATGGTCTGGGTGACGATCCCGTGGCGGTCGCGGCCAACCGGGCCTTGCTGCAGGAGATCGTCGGCCGGCCGACGCGGCTGCTGTCGCAGGTGCACGGCGTGGCGGTGCACCTGCTGGAGTCGATGGCCGAGCCGCCCGCGACACCCCCGGTGGCGGATGCGGTCGTGACCGCTTCGTCGGCCGTGGCCTGCGAGATCCAGGTGGCCGATTGCCTGCCGGTGCTGTTCGCGCATGTCGGCGGGCGGGCCGTCGGGGCTGCGCATGCCGGGTGGCGCGGTCTGGCTGGCGGCGTGCTGGAGGCCACGCTGGCGCATGTCCGTGCGCTGGCCGATGCGTCGGCGGGGGACATCGAATGCTGGCTCGGCCCGTGCATCGGACCGACGCGCTTCGAGGTCGGTGCCGATGTGCTGCTGGCCTTCGGTGCTTCGCCCGAACAGCCGGGCGCGTGTTTCCGGCCGGCTCGGCCGGGCAAGTGGCTGGCCGATCTGCCGGCACTCGCCCGACAGCGGCTGGCGGCCGCCGGTGTGCAGCAGATGGCGGGCAACAGCGGCGCGCCGGACTGGTGCACGCTGGGCCACCCGCAGCGCTGCTTCTCCTACCGGCACGCGCCGCGCACCGGACGGATGGCGGCGCTGGTCTGGCTGCGCTGAACGGTCGAACGAGCGATCAGCCCGGCGGGGTCCCCTCCGGGCCGGTGACGGTGGCCGTTGCTGTGTCGTCTTTCTGCGTCGATTCTTTGGCCTGACGCGCCTTGCGGCGCATGGGCGTTCCCATCAGGTACATCACCAGCGCGAGCGGGCCGATGCCGTAGAGCAGCAGCGTGAATACCGCGCCGAGTATGGTCCCGTGGGGATTCGTGGCTTCTGCCAGTGCCATCATCAACGTGACATAAAGCCACGCAATTGCGACCAAGTACATGGGGATTTCCCGTTATCTGTTGCAACGCAGTTAGCAAGGTGGCTGTATGGATGCGGCATGCATAATGCCTTCAAATGCAGTATTCCATGCACCGGAGGAGATGAATGAACCCGTTTGGCAAGTCCATGTTCACTGCACCCGAGCTGGGGCAGGACGTCGCAGGTCTGTTGAAGACCCTTTCGCAACTGCAGATCCCGCAGGCCGATCTTGCCCGTATCCAGGGGGAGTACCTGCGCAGTGCCAGCGAACTGTGGAACAGCAGCCTGGGGGCAGGCGGGAAGGTGACGCTGCCCAAGGACCGCCGGTTCTCCGCCCCTGAATGGAGCGACAACCCGCTGGCCGGGTTCGCCGCGGCGACCTACCTGCTCAATGCCCGCACGCTGATGGAACTGTCCGACGTGGTGCAGGGCGATGACAAGACCCGTGCGCGCATCCGCTTCGCCGTGCAGCAGTGGGTCGATGCCGCCGCACCGTCCAATTACCTTGCACTCAATCCCGAGGCGCTGAAGAAGGCCGTCGAGACCAAGGGCGAGAGCCTGACGCAGGGCATGCAGCACCTGCTCGGTGACCTGAAGCAGGGCCATGTGTCGCAGACCGACGAATCGCTGTTCGAGGTGGGCCGCAACGTGGCCACCACCGAAGGCGCCGTGGTGTTCGAGAACGAGCTGTTCCAGCTGATCGAATACAAGCCGCTGACGGCACAGGTGTTTGACAAGCCGATGCTGTTCGTGCCGCCATGCATCAACAAGTTCTACATCCTCGACCTGCAGCCCGACAACTCGGTCATCCGCTACACGGTCGAACAGGGCCACCGCCTGTTCGTCGTGAGCTGGCGCAACCCGACCGATGACATGGCGGCCACGACGTGGGACGACTACATCGAGAACGCGGTCCTCAAGGCCATCAGCGTCACGCAGGAGATCACCGGTGCGGAGACGCTGGACATGCTGGGCTTCTGCGTGGGCGGCACCATCCTGTCCACCGCGCTGGCCGTGCTGGCGGCGCGCGGCGAGCACCCCGCGGCGAGTCTGACGCTGCTGACCACGCTGCTCGACTTCAGCAGCACGGGCATCCTGGACATCTTCGTCGACGAAGGCTCGGTCCGGTTGCGCGAGATGACGATCGGGCCGGATGCCCCGCAGGGCCCTGGCATGCTGCGTGGCAAGGAACTGGCGAGCACCTTCAGCTTCCTGCGTCCGAACGATCTGGTCTGGAACTATGTCGTCGGCAACTACCTGAAGGGCGAGACGCCGCCGCCGTTCGACCTGCTGTACTGGAACTCCGACAGCACCAACCTGCCCGGTGCGATGTACTGCTGGTACCTGCGCAATACCTACCTGCAGGACCAGCTGAAGGTGCCCGGTGCCCTGACCGTGTGTGGTGAACAGGTCGATCTCGGCGCGATCAAGGCACCGGTCTATCTCTATGCGTCGCGTGAAGACCACATCGTGCCGTGGGACTCTGCATTCCTGAGCACGCGCATCTTCAAGAGCCCGTACCGCTTCGTGCTGGGCGCATCCGGTCACATCGCGGGTGTCGTCAATCCGCCGGCCAAGAAGAAGCGCAACTACTGGATCAATGCGGCTCCGGCCGCCTCGGCCGACGCCTGGCTGGACACCGCCACCAGCCAGCCTGGAAGCTGGTGGACCGACTGGTCCGAGTGGCTGGCCGGCCATGCAGGCAAGAAGAAGGCCGCCCCCAAGTCCTTCGGCAGCCGCAAGTACAAGGCGATCGAGCCGGCGCCGGGTCGGTACGTCAAAGCCAAGGTCTGATTGTCGGTTCGACGACAGTCTGAGATAGAGTGTCGGCGTCCCTGGACGCTTGAACCGACTTCTAGTTTTTGTATTTGGAGAGAATTGCATGACTGACATCGTCATCGTCGCTGCGGCGCGTACCGCCGTTGGAAAATTTGGCGGGAGCCTGTCCAAGACCGCTGCGCCCGAACTTGGCGCCACGGTCGTGCGCGCGCTGCTGCAGCGCTCGGGCCTGTCCGGCGAGCAGATCGGCGAGCTGATCTTCGGCCAGGTGCTGACGGCCGGCTCGGGCCAGAACCCCGCCCGCCAGACGGTCATCAAGTCGGGTCTGCCGCAAGGCGTGCCAGCCATGACCATCAACAAGGTCTGCGGCTCCGGCCTGAAGGCCGTGATGCTGGGTGCCCAGGCCATCCGCGACGGCGACAGCGAGATCGTCATTGCCGGTGGCCAGGAAAACATGAGCATGAGCCCGCACGTGCTGGCTGGCTCGCGCGATGGCCAGCGCATGGGCGACTGGAAGATGGTCGACTCCATGATCGTCGACGGCCTGTGGGATGTGTACAACCAGTACCACATGGGCACGACCGCCGAGAACATCGCCAGGAAGTACGGCGTGACCCGCGAGATGCAGGATGCGCTGGCGCTGGGCTCGCAGCAGAAGGCCGCCGCCGCCCAGGAAGCCGGCAAGTTCAAGGACGAGATCGCCGCCGTGTCGATCCCGCAGCGCAAGGGCGATCCGGTCGTCTTCGACAGCGACGAGTTCATCAACCGCCGATCCACGGCTGAAGCGCTGGCCGGGTTGCGCCCTGCGTTCGACAAGACGGGCAGCGTCACGGCCGGCAATGCCTCCGGTCTGAACGACGGTGCTGCGGGTGTCGTGCTGATGTCGGCCGCCAAGGCGGCTGCCCTCGGCCTGACGCCGCTGGCCCGCATCGCCAGTTACGCCAGCGCCGGTCTGGACCCCGCCTTCATGGGCATGGGCCCGGTTCCCGCTGCGCGCAAGGCGCTGCAGCGCGCCGGCTGGTCGCCGGCCGACCTCGACCTGCTCGAAATCAACGAAGCCTTTGCCGCACAAGCCTGCGCTGTCCACCAGGAAATGGGCTGGGACACCAGCAAGGTCAACGTCAACGGCGGCGCCATCGCCATCGGTCACCCGATCGGTGCATCCGGTTGCCGGATTCTCGTCACGCTGCTGCACGAGATGCAGCGGCGCGATGCCAAGAAGGGCATCGCCTCGCTGTGCATCGGCGGCGGCATGGGTGTGGCGCTCACGGTCGAGCGCTGAGTTTTCAGAGTTCCCAGTTAGCAGGGGCCGAACACGGGCCTGAAGCCTGTCCATCGGGGACAGGCTCGAATCAGTAGGAGAGACAACATGACTCAGAAAGTTGCTTACGTCACTGGCGGCATGGGTGGCATTGGAACCGCGATCTGCCGTCGCCTGCACAAGGAAGGCTTCAAGGTCATCGCCGGTTGCGGCCCGACCCGCGACGCGCAGAAGTGGCTGGATGAGCAGGCCGCGGCCGGCTACACCTTCTACGCTTCGGTGGGCAATGTGGCGAGCTGGGACTCGACGGTCGATGCCTTCGAGCGCGCCAAGGCCGAGCACGGCATCATCGACGTGCTGGTCAACAACGCCGGCATCACCAAGGACCGCATGTTCCTGAAGATGACCCGCGACGACTGGGACGCTGTCATCGACACCAACCTGAACAGCATGTTCAACGTCACCAAGCAGGTGGTCGCGGACATGGTCGCCAAGGGCTGGGGCCGGATCATCCAGATCAGCTCGGTCAATGGCGAAAAGGGCCAGTCCGGCCAGACCAACTACTCGGCCGCCAAGGCCGGCATGCACGGCTTCACGATGGCCCTGGCCCAGGAAATGGCCAGCAAGGGTGTCACGGTCAACACCGTGAGCCCCGGCTACATCGGCACCGACATGGTCCGCGCGATCAAGCCGGAAGTGCTGGAAAAGATCGTCGCCACCATCCCGGTGAAGCGCCTGGGCACGCCGGAAGAAATCGGCTCCATCGTCGCCTGGCTGGCCGGCGATGACTCGGGCTTCACGACCGGTGCGGACTTCAGCTGCAACGGCGGCCTGCACATGGGCTGATCGGTCTCCGGCCACTTGCAGGCCGGTTTTGCCGACTCCAGAACCGGGCTTGCCCGGTTTTTTTCATTGCACGGCGATCAGCGCATCCAGTGCGGCGCAGACCTCGCGCATGCTGCCGCTGATGCGCACGCGCTGGTGGTCTTGCGGGTCGATGCACAGGTGCACGCCGTCGGATTCAGTCGGTGACCGTGACCGTGCATCGCTGGCGGGTACCCTGGCCGACGGAGCGATTGCCTGCAGTTCGTCGAGCACGGTGTCGATGGCCGCGGACGCTGCAGGGCAGGGTCGGCCGAACGTTGGGCGCGGCGACTGGTTCATGAACAGTGCCATCCCGCTGTCGGTGCGGTGGCCAGTGCCGGGGCGCCGGATGGACATCTCGCGCGATGGTGGCAGTGTCGTGCGCAGGATGTGGCCGGGGATCGACTCGCGCCGCGCTGCACGTCGCTGAAGCAACTGGGCAAGCAGTGGATGCATGAAGGACCTCCTGGAGGTCGACGGATCGGGCGCATGCCAGATCTATCGACCAGCGATGGGTTGACTTGACCGCACAATGCCCCGCCCGGACGCGCGCTCCGGTGCGTGGCCCTCGTGGCAGGGGATCGAGCGGTCCCGCTAGCTCAGCAGCGTGTTGCGGATCAGGCCGACCGCCAGCCCTTCCAGGCTGAAGTCGGTGCTGTCCGCAGGCACCCGGATGGTCTGGAAATCAGGGTTCTCTGGGATCAGCTCGATGCAGGAAGCCGTGCGCCTGAACCGCTTGACCGTCACCTCGTCGCCCAGGCGGGCCACGACGATCTGGCCATTCTTGGCATCGCTGGTCTTCTGGACCGCCAGCAGGTCGCCATCCAGGATGCCGGCGTCTCGCATGCTCATGCCGCGGACCTTGAGCAGGTAGTCCGGCTTGCGAGCGAACAGGTAGGACTCGACGTTGAACGTCCGCTCGATGTGTTCCTGCGCCAGGATCGGACTGCCTGCCGCGACCCGGCCCACCAGCGGCAGACTCAGCGACAGCGGACCGGCCGGAATGGCATCACGGGCGGTCTCGTCGACGCCGCGCATCCGCGACGCGTTGAGGCGGCGCAATGTGTCAGACTTGACGCGGATGCCTCGCGAGGTGCCACTGACCAGATCGATGACGCCCTTGCGTGCCAGGGCCCTGAGGTGCTCCTCGGCGGAGTTCGGCGAGCGGAATCCCAGTTCGGATGCGATCTCGGCGCGTGTCGGTGGTGCGCCTGTTCGTTCGATTGATCGCAGGATCAGCTCCAGGATCTGCTGCTGTCGGTCGGTGAGCTTGGGGCTGTCGTCCACGGATTCCTCGCTAGGTGGTGACGTTGGCGGCGCATGGACTGGTCAAACATCCAGCGCCTGTATTTTTATCCAGCCATTTGCAAATGACAAGCACAGATTCGAATTCGAGCTTCCATGCTCTGCCGCGGCGCATTGTCGTGCTGGGCACTGGCGGAACCATTGCCGGGCAGGCTGCCAGTGCCGACGACAACGTGGGTTACACCGCCGGTCAGGTCGCGGTGGCACAGCTGCTGGGTGCTGTGCCAGCCCTGCGCCGCCGCAGCGAGGAAGGCTGGTCGATCGAGTCGGAACAGGTGGCCCAGATCGACAGCAAGGACATGAGCCACGCCGTCTGGCGGCGGCTTGCCGAGCGGGTGCAGGTTCACCTGGACCGTCCGGAGGTCGATGGCATCGTCGTCACCCACGGCACGGACACGCTGGAGGAGACCGCTTACCTGCTGCAGCGCGTGCTGGCGCCCGCCAAGCCGGTGGTGCTGACGGCCGCGATGCGCCCGGCCAGCGCGAGCCAGCCCGACGGTCCGCAGAATCTGGCGGATGCCGTCACGGTTGCCGGTCTGGACGGCGCGCGGGGGGTGGTGGCGGTGCTGGCAGGCAAGGTCTGGCTGGGCGGGGAGGTGCGCAAGGTGCATCCCTACCGGCCGGATGCCTTCGATGCCGGCGATGCCGGGCCGCTCGGGCATGTCGAGGAAGGCCGTCTGCGCGTGCTGCGCGACTGGCCGACTGGAACGCCGCTGGGTCTGCAGGTGCTCGCGGCGGACATCTGGCCGGAAGTGCAGATTGTCGTGAGCCACGCTGGCGCCGACGGCCGGGTGGTGGACCTGCTCATGGAGGCCGGGGTGCAGGGGCTGGTGGTCGCGGCCACCGGCAATGGCACGGTGCACCAGGAACTGCAGACGGCCCTGCTGCGGGCGCAGTCTGCCGGTGTGGCCGTGGTGCGGGCCTTGCGCGGTGGCTCCGGCTGCATCGTGCCGACCGGACATGATCTGGTCCCCGATGCCGGCGCGCTCACCGCGGTGCAGGCCCGCGTGGAAATCCTGCTCCGGCTGCTGTCACGCCGGGCGTGAAGCGTGGCGGCGGCCGGGCAGGTACCGACCGATCAGAGCACGTTCAGCGTGACGTCGATGTTGCCGCGGGTGGCGTTCGAGTACGGGCAGACGATGTGGGCGGCCTGGACGATCGCTTCGGCGGTTGCACGGTCGACGCCCGGGATGCTGACGTTGAGCGTCACCTGGATGCCGAAGCCGGTCGGGATCGGGCCGATGCCGACTTCCGAGGCGATCGAGGTGGTCGCGGGCAGGGCGACCTTCTTCTGGCCGGCGACGAACTTCATCGCGCCGATGAAGCACGCGGCATAGCCGGCCGCGAACAGCTGCTCGGGGTTGGTGCCGGCGCCATCGTCGCCGCCCAGGCCCTTCGGCACGGACAGCTTGACGCTCAGGCGGTTGTCGTCGGTGGTGGCGCCGCCGTCACGACCTCCGGTGGCAGTGGCGCGGGCGGTGTAGAGCACTTTGTCGAGGGACATGGTGGGGTCTTTCAGGGTTTCAGGGCGGGGTGGGGACATTGAGGGGACACGGTGATCTGGCCTTCCGTCTGGGCGAGCGCCTGGCGCAGGCGGTGCAGTTCACCGGTGAGGGCACCGATCTCGTCGAGCGAGCAACCGGCGGCGGCCGCCAGCTGGGGAGGAATGGCCAGCGCCTGTTCGCGCAGTGCACGGCCCGCCTCGGTGAGGTGGACCTGGACACGCCGCTCGTCGTCGCGGCTGCGCTGGCGGCGGAGGTGTCCCGCGGCTTCGAGGCGCTTGAGCAGCGGGGTGAGGGTGCCGGAGTCGAGCGACAGGGCTTCGCCCAGCTCGCCGACGCTGCGGCCGTCGCGCTGCCACAGGGCCAGCATCACCAGGTATTGCGGGTAGGTCAGCCCGAGCGGCTCCAGCAGCGGCCGGTAACGCCTGGTCATTGCCAGCGAGGCGGTGTACAGCGCAAAGCACAACTGCCGGTCGAGGGCGAGCCAGTCGCGGCTCGGACGGTCGGGTGCCTCGTGGCGGGTGCTGTCGCTGGGATGGGTGTTCATGATGTGTGCAGTTTAATTGCACACAATACAATTGCTGGAAATGTGGTCTTGTCCGGTTCTGCCCGGATCGACACCCGCTCAGCGGGCGGCTGATTCAGGCCAGGTCGCCAGCACCACGCCGAGCATGGCCAGTGCGAACGCCTGCGCCTGCGCCGTGCTGAACGACTCGCCCAGCAGCAGCACGCCCACGGCAGCGGCCGACACCGGCAGCATCACCGTGAACACCCCCGCCCGCGCGGCGGGCACGTGGCGCAGGCCGGTCATCCACAGCCACACCGTCACCACGCTGGCGGCCAGGGCATAGAACAGCAGCAGCATCCAGGTCGGCTGCGTGACCGCGGTGAAGTCGAACGACAGGGCCTGCCACAGGCCGAACGGCGTGACCAGTGCCAGGCCCCACAGGTTCACCAGTGCGCTGATGCGGCGCGGGCCGATGCGGCCAGACAGCCGCTTGCCGATCACGACGTAGCTGGCCTCGCAGACCACCGCGCCGACCAGCAGCAGATTGCCCGTCAGTGTGCTGGTGCTGGTGGTGCCTGGCACATCGGCGACGCCGTGCCGACTCCAGGACACCAGCGCAATGCCCGCCACGGCACAGGCGATGCCGGCAAGAACGCGCCCGGTGAGCCGTTCACCCAGGAACACCCGCGACATCAGCGCGACCACCCCCGGCAGCGCCGCCATGATCACGCCGGCGGCGAGCGCCGTGCTCATGGCCACGCCATACAGCATGCAGATCGAGAACAGGAAGTTGCCGAGGAAGCTCTCGAAGAAGAGCAGCACGCGGTCGTGGCGCGCGAGGGGTGTTTCGCTGGCCGGACGACGCACCCAGCCGGCCATCGCCACCGCGGCGATGCCGAAGCGCAGCCAGGCCAGCAGGAAGATCGGAAAGACGGCGACCAGCAGCTTGGACAGCCCGACGTAGCTGCCGACCAGCGCCATGCTGCCTGCCAGACAGATGTAGGACCAGCGCAGCGGCGCGGCGGGGAAACTCTCGGTAGAAGATGTCATGTTGATCAAGCACAATCCCGCGCCTTGAATGTATCTATGTGTCTGTTCGTGAAGCAGTGTTGCGCTGCAGCCGGGATGCCAGTGTGAAAACGAGAAACAGCCGTCCGGATGGTACCTGTGCAGAGGCCGCGCCTGTGGCCGGTGTGGCCGCCGGAGCCGGTCGGCGGTCGGTGCCGTGGCTGCCCGAAGGGGGGCTGCGGTGGGCGGTCTCGGCGCGTGGGCTGATCCACCCCCCGCTGCTGGCCGCAGGGCTGGTGCTGGTCTGGGTGCTGGTGGCCTGGTGGACCAACACGGCGCAGTACGGGGACCACTTCGAGCAGCTGTCCTGGGCACAGTCGATGGAGTGGGGCTACCACAAGCACCCGCCGCTGCCGAGCTGGCTGCTGGCCGCCGCGATCCGCGTGGGGGGGCTGCATGCGTGGTGGCCATCCGTGCTGGCCGGGGGCTGCATTGCCCTGAACCTGGTACTGACCTGGCGCATTGCGTGCTGGCTGATCGGCGAGGACCGTGCAGGGCTGGCCGTGCTGTTCGCCGGCTTGCAGCAGGGCTTCATGGGCAAGGCGCAGCTGTTCAACCACAACTCGGTGCTGGTGGTCTGCGTGTCGGCGGTCGTGTTGCTGGCGCTGCGGGCCACGCAGCTGGAGGCAGCGCGTCCGGCGCGGCAGCAGACCCTGCGCTGGGCACTGGTCGGTGTGGTGGCCGGGCTGGCGATGCTGTCGAAATACCAGGCCGCGCTGCCGCTGATCGGCGTGGTGGTGGCGATGTGGCGCTCGGGTGCGCTGGCGCGTCCCGCGAATCGCCAGGGGCTGGCGCTGGCGGTGGTGATCGCGCTGCTGATGCTGGCACCGCACGTGGCCTGGGTGGCCACGCACGGCTGGAGCACGGTGGCCTACGCGACGCAGTCGGGGGTGTCCCAGTCCGCTGGCGAGCGCCTGGCCGGGGTGGTCAAGTTTCTGGTGATCCAGCTGCGGGTGCTGTCGCCGGCGCTGCTGATGCTGGCGCTGGTGGCCGGCTGGTCCGGCCGGCGCGGGACGGACAGGGCGGCCCGGATGCCCCAGCCCGTGCGCGGCGACGACCGTCCGGCACCGCAGTGGATCTGGCTGTCCAGCCTGCTGGGTGTGCCGGTGGCGGGCGTGCTGGTGGCGGCATTGATGGGGGGGCTGCGCCTGCAGGACCACTGGGGCATCCAGACCTTCCAGTTCATGGGCCTCGTGGCGGCTGCGCTCTGGCCCTGGCCGGTGCGGCCGGCGTGGCGTCGCTGCGTGGCGGTGGCGCTGGTGCTGCACGGCGTGTTCTTGCTGGCCCATTCCGCGCCGCGCTGGACGGACATGGCCCGTTCGACCAGAGCCCGTGTCGACGAGTTCTACCCGGCCCGCGCCATGGCCGATGCCATGCGCGCGCAGTGGCTGGCCGCCGTGCCCGCGGGTTGCACGCTGCGCTATGTGCGTGGTCCGGGATTCGAGGCCGGCATCATCGGGCTCTATGCGCCCGAGCATCCGGCCGTGGTGGACGACAACCTGCTGCACACGCCGTGGCTGCAGCTGGCGGACTTCGCCGAGGCGGGGCATCTCGCGGTTCGGCTCGGCACGCCGCCGGAGCTGGACGACTGGTCGTCCGGTCCGGTGTTGCGGGGGGAGTTCAGTTTTGATGTCCCGGCGCAGCGGCAAGCACCGCACCAGACGCTCCACTGGATGATCGTTCCGCCAGCACGTTGCGCAGCGCCGTGATCTGCAGCCCGGACCGGGCGAGGTCCTCCGGCAGGGTGTCGGATTGCCAGACGCGCCATTCGACCTGGCGGGCCGTGCCGATGACATCGCCGGCCGGCGCATGGCTGGCCGGGTGGCACATCAGCAGATCACCGTCCTGCGCCAGGGCGAACCAGCGTTGCAGCAAGGCCCGGTAACCCGCCGCGTCGGTGTCGAAGCCGTAGACGCCAAGCAGGTGGGCGTTGGACTGCCAGCCACGCCGGGCCGCGCCGCGTTGCAGTTCCACCGCACCCAGCCACGAGATCACGTCGGCCTTGCGCCGCAGCGGCAGGTCGGCACCGGCGGGGGCCCGGCTGGCGCGCAGCCACGGCCGGCGGGCGGTGTCCGGGTAGCGCGCCTCCAGTGCCTCCAGCAGCACGCTGCGGACCTGGGCCAGCTGGTGCACGTGCTGGTGTCCGTCCACATGGTCCGGCGCCGCGCCCCAGCCGGCCTCGAACCGGTCCAGCTGCTGCTCGATCCGGCGCCGCAGGGCGCGTGCGTCGAACAGGTGCAGCCCGGCACGCAGGATCACGCGCGGCAACGGCTCGCCCGCGGTGCCCGGCAGGGCTTCGGTCAGGTTCAGGTGCAGGCCGACATCGACCGGGTGCGTGCGGGCGGCGTCGCGCAGCGCGGGGGCACTGGCGGGCCAGGTCGGGCCATCGCTCATCACGCTGACGGCGCTGATGCGGCCGGCGCGTGCGAGCTGCGTGCTGGCCTCGTCGATGCCGGCATGCAGGCCGTAGTCATCGACACAGACCGCCAGGCGCTTGCAGGGTCGGGGGGAGGCTAGGATGTCGGGCATGTCGAAAGATCGTTGGCAAGGCGTGCGCTTCATCGCCGTGGGGACCACCGCGGCTGCGGTGCATTGGGGCGTCGTGCGCCTGACCGTGGAGTCCATGGAGGTGGCGCCGCTGGTGGCCAACGTGGCGGGCTGGATGATCGCATTCGTCGTGTCCTTCAGCGGCCACCGGTTCTGGACCTTCGGCGCGACCACCGGGGTCGGCACCGGACAGAGTCTGTGGCGCTTTGTCCTGGTGTCCGGCACCGGGTTCGCCGTCAACGAGGTCTGCTACGCCGCGCTGCTGCGCGCTGGCGGCCTGCGTTACGACCTGGCGCTCGGCGTGGTGCTGGTCGGGCTGGCGGTGGCGACCTTCGTGGTCAGCCGGCTGTGGGTGTTTCGGGCGGCGTCGCCGGGGTGATGCCACCGCCCTGTGGCAGACCTTCGCCCAGGTGGCGGTGCACGATGTAGAGCGGGCGCCCCTTGACCTCCTCGTAGATCCGGGCGATGTATTCGCCGAGCACGCCGAGGCTGAGCAGCTGCACGCCGGAGAACAGCATGGTGCTGACCACGATGGTGGTCCAGCCGGACACCTCGGCACCGAACAGCCAGTAGTCCAGCACCAGATAGCCGCCGTAGCCGAACGCGAGCAGCGCCAGGTTCACGCCGAGCACGCTGGAGGCCCGCAGCGGCCAGGTCGTGAACGCCGTCATGCCGCTCAGCGACAGGCTGACGAGGCTGTGCAGGTTGTAGTGGCTCTGGCCGCTGGCGCGTGCCTTGGGCGTGTAGGGCAGCTCTTCCGAGCGGAAGCCGACCCAGGCGTACATGCCCTTCATGAAACGGTTGTGCTCCGGCAGCGACTTGAGCGCGTCGACCACATGGCGGTCGAGCAGCCGGAAATCGCCTGCGTCTGCGGGAATCGTCACCCGCGGATGCGTGGCGTTGAGCATCCGGTAGAACAGCCGCGTGAAGGTGCGCTTGAACCAGGGCTCGTCGCTGCGGTCCCGGCGGCGCGCGTAGACCACGTCGATGCCGTGTTTCCAGCGCTGCAGCATGGTGGGGACCAGTTCGGGTTCGTGCTGCAGGTCGGCGTCCATCAGCACCACGGCCTGCCCGCGTGCGGCGTCGAGGCCGGCGCTCAGGGCCGCTTCCTTGCCGAAATTGCGGGACAGCAGCAGCGCGCGCACCCGTGGCTCCCGCACCGACCAGTGCGCCAGTTGCAGCGCGGTGTTGTCCCGGCTGCCGTCGTCGACCAGCACGATTTCCCAGAC
The DNA here is from genome assembly GCF_013410775.1 of Sphaerotilus montanus. Taxonomy (NCBI): domain Bacteria; kingdom Pseudomonadati; phylum Pseudomonadota; class Betaproteobacteria; order Burkholderiales; family Sphaerotilaceae; genus Sphaerotilus; species Sphaerotilus montanus. The sequence continues at coordinate 3,880,822 of NZ_JACCFH010000001.1, forward strand.
CATGCCCAGCGTGTTCAAGGTGGCGACACAGCGCGCCAGCAGCGCGTCCAGGTTGTCGGCCTCGTTGTAGCAGGGGATGACGAGGCTGATGCTGCTGCAGAGACGTTCCACCCGGTCAACCACCCTTCAGCGCAGCCTGCTGTTCCTGCTGCAGGCGCCGCTCGCGCAGCGCGATCATGTAGCTCGACACCACGACGAACACCGCCACCACCACGATCACGACCGTGGCCAGCGCGTTCACCGTCGGGTCCAGACCCAGCCGGGCGCGCGAGAAGATCACCAGCGGCAGCGTGGTCGAGCCGGGTCCCGACAGGAAGGCCGACATCACCACGTCGTCCAGCGACAGCGTGAAGGTCAGCAGCCACGCCGCCAGCATCGACTGCGCGATCATCGGCAGCGTGACGAGGAAGAACACCTGCAGCGGACGGGCGCCGAGGTCCTGCGCGGCTTCCTCGAACTGCGGGTTCAGGTCGCGCAGACGCGCCGCGATCACGACCGTCGCGTAGGCCATGCCGACCAGCATGTGGCCGATCCAGATCGTCACGATGCCGCGTTCGGGCACGCCGAACAGCCGCTGCATCGACACCAGCATCAGCAGCAGCGACAGCCCGACGATCACCTCCGGCATCACCAGCGGCGCATTCACCATGCCGGAAAACAGCGTGCGGCCGGGGAAGCGCGGGTAGCGCTCCAGCGTGAAGGCGGCCAGCGTGCCGAGGATGACGGCGCCGGTGGCGGTGGCGGTGGCGATCTGCAGCGACAGGAACAGGCCGTTGCGGATGGCCTCGTCCTCGACCAGCTTCTCGTACCAGCGCAGCGAGAAGCCGGCCCAGACATTGGGCACGGGCGAGTCGGTGAAGCTGTAGACCACCAGCGCGATGATGGGCAGGTAGAGGAAGACGAAGCCGGCGGTCAGCCAGATCCGGCTCGTCCAGCGTCCGGCGGGGGTGATGATCACTGGGCGGCTCCCTGCGACTGGTTGCGGTTGAAGATCGCCAGGGGCACGAGGATCAGCAGCACCATCGTCACGGCCACGCTCGACGCCATCGGCCAGTCGTTGTTGCTGAAGAACTCGTCCCACAGCACGCGGCCGATCATCAGCGTCTCCGGTCCGCCGAGCAGCTCGGGGATCACGTATTCGCCGACGCAGGGGATGAACACCAGCATGGCGCCGGCGATGATGCCGCCCTTGGACAACGGCACCGTGATGCGCCAGAACGCCTGCCACGGCGTTGCACCCAGGTCCTGCGCGGCCTCCAGCAGGCGCAGGTCGAGCTTGGACAGCGTGCCATACAGCGGCAGGATCATGAACGGCAGGTAGGTGTAGACCATGCCCAGGATCAGCGAGAAGGGCGTGTACATGTATTGCCCCTCGGCCGAGATCAGCCCCAGTGGCAGCAGCACCTGGTCGGCGTGGAGGGTGTTCAGGAAGGTGCCGACCCAGCCGGTCTCGGTGTCCAGCAGTCCTTTCCAGGCGTAGACCCGCAGCAGGAAACTGGTCCAGAACGGCAGCATCACGCCCATCAGCAGCAGCGGTTGCACCGTCGCGGGCGAGCGCGCCATGAAATACGCGAACGGGTAGCCGATGAACAGGCAGACCGCGGTCGTGATGCCGGCGTACAGCAGCGACTGGCCGTAGGTCGCCAGGTACAGGTCGTCCTGCAGGATGGTGAGGAAGTTCTGAAGCTTGAGCTTCATGAACAGCTCGTTGTTCGCGAAGGTGAACAGGTCGCTGACCCGCGCCCCGTCCATCTCCGCGAAGCTGATGCGCAGCACGATGAGGAAGGGCAGCAGGAAGAACACCAGCAGCCACACGAGTGGCGTGCCGATGACGAGGCTGCGCCCGCTCGCGAGGGTGCGCAGGCGCTGCAGGGTGGGGGCGATGGCCATGCTCAGCTCCGGCAGCAGATCATTGGGTCAGCACGACCTGGGACGACGGCAGCCAGTGCGCCCAGACCTGGTCCCCCCAGGTCAGTGCCCCCTGCCGGTCGCGCGAGTCGTTCTCGACGCTGACCTTCAGGCGCGCACCGCTGGCGAGTTCCAGGTGGTAGAGCGTCGTGTCACCGAAATAGGACATCTCCTTGACCTTGCCGGCGACGCGGTTCATGTCGCCGGGCGTGTTCTCGGGGCGGTCCTTGCTCAGGTGGATCTTCTCGGGGCGCACGGCCACCGTCACCGGCTGGCCGAGGTAGCCCGTGATGCCATGGCCGATGTAGTGCGTGTAGTCGGCACACTGCACATGCACATGGTCCGCCTCGTCGACCGTGATCGTGCCGTCGGCGAGGTTGACGTTGCCGATGAAGTCGGCGACGAAGCGGGTGGTCGGCGTCTCGTAGATGTCGGACGGGCTGCCGACCTGCAGGAAGCGGCCCTCGCTCATCACCGCGATGCGCGAGGCCATGGTCATTGCCTCTTCCTGGTCGTGGGTCACCATCACGCAGGTCACGCCGACCGTCTCGATGATGTTGACCAGCTCGATCTGCGTGGCCTCGCGCAGCTTCTTGTCGAGCGCGCCCAGCGGCTCGTCGAGCAGCAGCAGTTGCGGCCGCTTGGCGAGCGAACGCGCCAGGGCCACCCGTTGCTGCTGGCCGCCGGAGAGCTGGTGCGGCTTGCGCTTGGCCAGCTTGCCGAGCTGGGTCAGGCGCAGCATCTCGTCGACGCGCGCCGTGATCTCGGCCGAGGGCAGGCCGTCGCGGCGCAGCCCGAAGGCGATGTTGTCCCACACCGTCATGTGGGGAAACAGCGCATACGACTGGAACATCATGTTCACCGGGCGCTCGTAGGGCGGCTTGCCCGCGAGGTCCTGCCCGTTGAGCACGATGCGGCCGGAGGTCGGCGACTCGAAGCCGGCCAGCATGCGCAGCAGCGTGCTCTTGCCGCAGCCCGACGAGCCGAGCAGGGCGAAGATTTCCCCCTTGGCAATGTCCAGGCTCACCTGGTCCACCGCCCGGAAATCCCCGAACTCCTTCACCACGGAGTCGATCCGCAGGAAGGCGCTGTCCTCCAGTGTCTTGGCCATGTGCGTGTATCCCTGTGACAGTGCGGTGCCCGCGTCAGCGGCCCGCCTTGAAGTTGGTGAAGGTGCGGGTGATCAGCTTGCGGGTGGCCTGGTCGGGCGTGCCGGGCGGGATCATCTTGCCCAGCGCGGCCTCGTCCGGGAACACCGCCGGGTCCTTGGCCAGTTCAGGCTTGACGAACTTCAGCGAGGCCTTGTTCGGGTTGGCGTAGAACACGGTGTTGGTCAGCGAGGCGTGGACTTCCGGCTTCAGGATGTAGTTGATCCACTTGTGCGCGTTCTCGGGATGCTTGGCATCCTTCGGGATGGCCATGGTGTCGAAGAACAGCAAGCCGCCGTTCTTCGGCAGCAGCACTTCCAGGTTCTGCGGCTTCTTGGCCTTCTGCGACTTGTCCTTGGCGATCATGATGTCGCCCGACCAGCCCACCACGGCGCAGATCTGGCCCTTGGCCATCTGGTCGATGTAGTCCGAGCCCGAGCCCACGAAGCGCGTCACCGACGGACGGACCTTCTTGAGCATCTCGCCAGCGGCCTTGTAGTCGTCGGCGTTCTTGCTGTGCGGATCCTTGCCGAGGTAGTTCAGGGCCAGCGGCATGATTTCCGAGGGCGTGTCGAGCACGGCGACGCCGCAGCTCTTGAGCTTGCTGGCGTAGTCGGCGTTGAACACCAAGTCCCAGGCGTTGTCCGGCATCGGCTTGTCGCCCAGCGCCTTCTTCACCTTGTCGACGTTGATGCCGACCGTCGTGTAGCCCCAGAGCCAGTCGACGATGTGGTCGTTGCCCGGGTCCATCTTGGCGAGCTGCGCCTGGATGGCGGGGTCGAGGTTGGCCAGGTTGGGGATCTTGCTCTTGTCGAGCTTCATCAGCAGACCGGCCTCGATCTGCGACTTGGCCCAGTTGGAGCCCGGCACCACGATGTCATAGCCCGTCTTGCCGGCGATCAGCTTGGCGTGCAGCGACTCGTTGCTGTCGAAGAAGTCGTAGCGGACCTTGATGCCCGTTTCCTTCTCGAAGTTCTTGATCGTGTCTTCGGCGATGTAGTCCGACCAGTTGTAGATGTTCAGGACCTTCTCTTCCTCGGCGCGCACGCCCGCCGAGCACAGCACCGCGACAGCGGCGACCAGGACATTCAGGGCCTTGGCGGGCCGGGAGGACAACAGCTTCATGAGTGCTCCAGAAGTGGGTGGATCAGTGGTACCGGGTGGTGCTGGCGCTGGAATGACCCTGCGCGCGGCGGGATTATGGCCTGAGGATTCGCCATTCCGTCACGCCGCACGGGGGGCTTCATGCATCATCCAGTCTCAGCCAGGTGGTCTTCAGCTCGGTGTACTTCTCCAGCGCGTGCAGGGACTTGTCACGGCCGTTGCCGCTCTGCTTGTAGCCGCCGAAGGGCACGGTGATGTCGTCCTCGTCGTACTGGTTCACATGCACGGTACCAGCTCGCAAGGCGCGTGCCACGCGGTGCGCGCGGTTGAGGTCGTGGCTCCAGACGCTGGCCTGCAGGCCGTAGGGCGTGGCGTTGGCCAGTCGCACCGCCTCTTCTTCGGTTTCGAAGCGGATCACCGACATCACCGGCCCGAAGACCTCCTCGCGGGCGATGCGCATGTCGTTGGTGGCGTGGTCGAAGACGGTCGGCTGGACGTAGAAGCCGCCCGACTCGGTGCGCACCCGCTCGCCGCCGTGACAGACCGCGCCTTCCGCCCGACCGGCGTCGATGTAGCCCAGCACGGTGCGCATCTGCCCTTCATCGACCAGCGCGCCCATCACGGTGGCCGGGTCGAGCGGGTCGGCGGGCTGCCAGCCGGGCATCTGGGCGGTGACGTTGGCGACGAACTCGTCGGCGATGGACGCATGGACCAGCACCCGCGAAGGTGCGTTGCACGACTCGCCCTGGTTGAAGAACAGGCTGCTGGCGACGGTGCGGGCCGCTTTGGCTGGGTCGCGGTGGTCGGGGAAGACGAGGAAGGCCGACTTGCCGCCGAGTTCGTTGTAGACGCGCTTGAGGTTGGAGCGTCCGGCGTAGTCGAGCATGCGCCGGCCGGTGCGCGTCGAGCCGGTGAAGCCGATCGCGTCCACGTCCATGTGCAGCGCGAGCGCCTCGCCCGCCTCGTGGCCGAAGCCCGGCACGACGTTGAACACCCCCGGCGGCAAACCGGCTTCGAGCGCGATCTCGGCCAGCCGCAGCGCGGTCAGCGGCGATTTCTCGCTCGGCTTCATCACCACCGAGTTGCCGGTGGCGAGTGCCGGTCCGAGCTTCCAGGCGGCCATGATCATCGGATAGTTCCACGGCACGATCACGCCGACCACGCCCATCGCCTCGCGGGTGATGAGCGCCAGCGCGTTGCGACCGGTGGGGGCGATCTCGTCGTAGACCTTGTCGATCGCCTCGGCGTACCACGCGATGGTGCGCGCCGCGGCGGGCACGTCGACGCTGCGCGAGAACTGGATCGGCTTGCCCATGTCGAGCGTCTCCAGCAGCGCGAGTTCGTCGCGGTGGGACAGGATCAACTCGGCGAAGCGCTGCAGCACCTTCTTGCGAGCGGCGGGCGGCTGGTGCGCCCAGCGGCCGTCCTCGAACGCGGCGCGGGCCGAGGCCACGGCGGCGTCGATGTCGGCGGTCTGCCCGCGGGCGATGGGGGCGAGGCGGCGGCCGTCGATCGGCGAGTGCTTGTCGAAGGTCTCGCCGCTGGCGCTGGTGGTGCGCTGGCCGTTGATGAAGGCGCGGCCGTCGAGGGTGAGGGCGGCGGCACGGTCGTGCCAGGACTGCGTTGGGTTCATGAATGTTCCGTCGTCTTGGTCTGCAAGGGCGCGGGGGAGCCGAGCGGGCGTCCGTCGCGCAAGGCGTTGTCTTTCAGCGCCGGATTGGTGATCCGGTCCCAGTGCAGCAGGTCGATCTTGAACAGGATCGGCAGGGCGTCGATCTCGTTCCAGAGCGTCGAGAACTCCGCATCGGTCATCTGTGGCGCCACGACGGCCAGGTCGATGTCGGATCCGGGCCGTGCGGTGCCACGGGCGCGTGAGCCGAAGATCAGCACCTGGTCGATCGTGGCGTGCCGGGCGAACACCTGACGCAGTGCGTCGAGGTGCCGCTGCGCGATGCCGAAGGTCAAGGGGTCTCGGTCTGCCATTGCGCCACGTCCACAGCCAGTTGCTTGAAGATTCCTTGTCCGGATTCGAGCAGGAATTCGTACACCTTCTGGGCCAGCAATTCGTCGTAGGTGTGGCTGGTCAGGTTGCGCATCTTCTGCGCGTCGCTCCAGAGGTTGCCGTCGTGGATGAGGCCGTTCTGGAGCGACGCCTGAAAGACATCGCGGGGCGTCAGGGCGTCGATGCCCACCACCTCCAGCCGCAGCTTGAGCGTCTTCCACGCCAGCTCCCAGCAGAACTCGAAGCGCTGGATGGCCGAGTCGCGGACGAATGAATTGAACGGTTGTTCGCACGCCTCGACCAATCGGGCGACGGCACGGCGCAGGTCGTTGGCGCGTTGCGTGAAGCGGTCAGTGCTCATTTTTCTGGCGTGATTGACAAGATCCGGTGGCGCGATACGACTTCCTGAATAACGCAGGAAAAAATGTGTTGAACCAGATCCGGATTGAGTTGGTGGGCTCTGGCCAGGGCACGGAAATTTTCGGCTTGTGCGGCTTCTCGTTGCGGATCGACGGCCTGCAATTGGTATCGTTTCTTGATCAGCCCCACATCTTCCGTGACGCGGAATCGCTCGGCCAGCAACTGGATGATCTGCTCGTCAATGCTGTCGATGCGCGTACGCAATCCATCCAGTTCGTGCATCACACCCACCCCCGCGCCCGCACATCCCCCAGCGTCAGGTCCAGACACTTGTGGATCAACCCCATCAACTCATCCACCTGCGCGATCGTCATCACCAGCGGCGGCGCAATGATCATCCGGTCCCCGACCGCGCGCATCACCAGCCCGTTGGCGAAGCAGTGCCCGCGGCAGAGCATCCCGACTTCCAGCGCGGAATCGAACATCGCCGGATGCCCATCCCCGCGGTCCTTGGCCTTGACGAGCTGCATCGACGCCATCAGCCCGCAGGTCTGCGTCTCGCCGATCAGCGGGTGGTCGTTCAGCTTGGCGAACTGCGCGGCCAGATACGGCCCGGTCTCGTCGCGCACCCGCTCGACCAGCTTCAGCGACTGGATCAGCTTGATGTTGGCGATGGCGACGGCGCAGGCGACCGGGTGGCCGCTGTAGGTGTAGCCGTGCTCGAACTCGCCGCCTTGCTCGATCAGCGCCTTGGCGACGCGGTCACCGACCATCACGCCGCCCAGCGGGATGTAGCCCGAGGTCACGCCCTTGGCGAAGGTCATCAGGTCCGGCTTCGTGCCCATCGTCTCGCAGCCGAACCAGTTCCCCGTGCGCCCGAAGCCGCAGATCACCTCGTCGCTGACCAGCAGGATGTTGTACTTGTCGCAGATGCGCTGGATCTCCGGCCAGTAGGTGGCCGGCGGCACGATCACGCCGCCCGCGCCCTGCACCGGCTCGCCGATGAAGGCGGCGACCTTGTCCGGGCCGACTTCGAGGATCTTCTGTTCCAGCCAGCCGGCCGCCTTCAGGCCGAACGCGTCGCGTGTCATGCCGGCGCCGTGTTCGAGCCAGTGCGGCTGGTCGATGTGGGTGATGCCGGGGATCGGCAGGCCGCCCTGGGCGTGCATGTACTTCATCCCGCCGAGCGAGGCGCCGGCCATCGTCGAGCCGTGGTAACCGTTCCAGCGGCTGATGATGACCTGGCGCTCGGGCTGGCCCTGCAGATCCCAGTAGCGGCGGACCATGCGCACCACGGTGTCGTTGCCCTCGCTGCCGGAGCCGGCGTAGAAGACGTGCTGGAACTGCGGCGGCGTGACCTCGGCAAGCAGTTGCGCGAGTTCGACGGCGGGCGGCGTCGTGGTCTGGAAGAAGCTGTTGTAGAAGGGCAGCTCCTTCATCTGGTGCGCCGCGGCGTCGATCAGCGACTGCTGGCCATAGCCGACGTTGACGCACCACAGGCCGCTCATCGCGTCGAACAGCCGGTTCCCTTCGCTGTCGGTGAGGTAGAGGTTGTCGGCCTTGGTGATGATGCGCGAGCCCTTCTGCGCGAGCTGCTGGAAGTCGGTGAAGGGGTGCAGGAAGTGGGCGGCGTCGGCGGCTTGCCAGGAGGCGGTGTCGTGGGTGGTCGGGGTGCTCATGGTGCGGTTCCTGATCGTGTTCGGTGGTGCGGGTACGGCGGGCGGGCGCGGCTCAGACGTGCAGCAGCAGGTGCTCGCGCTCCCACGGCGAGATCACCTTCATGAACTCGGCGTACTCGATTTCCTTGATCTCGGTGTAGACGGTGATGAAGGACTCGCCGAGCACCTCCGCCAGCGCCTTCTCGTTGCGCAGCTTCTCCAGCGCCTCGCCCAGGCTGCGCGGCAGCTGGTAGTCGCCGAGGTAGGCGTCGCCCTTGCACTCGGGCGTCGGTTCGATCTGGTTCTTGATGCCGAGGTAGCCGCAGGCCAGCGTCGCGGCCAGTGCGACGTAGGGGTTCGCGTCGGCGCCGATCACGCGGTTCTCGATGCGCCGCGCCGCGGGCGAGGCCACCGGCGAGCGGATGCCGACGGTGCGGTTGTCGGTGCCCCACTGGATGTTGATGGGGGCTGCGGTGAAGCGCGACAGGCGGCGATAGCTGTTCACGTACGGGGCAAACAGCGCCATCGCCGACGGGATGTACTTCTGCAGCCCGCCGATGTACCAGTAGAACTCCTTGCTCGCCGTGCCATCCGGGTTGCTGAAGATGTTCTGCCCGGCCTTGTTGACGAGGCTCTGGTGGATGTGCATGGCGCTGCCCGGCTCGCCGGCGATCGGCTTGGCCATGAAGGTGGCGAACATGTTGTGGCGCATCGCGGCTTCCCGCAGCGTGCGCTTGAAGAAGAAGACCTCGTCGGCGAGCTGCAGCGGGTGGTCGTGGAAGAAGTTGATCTCCATCTGCCCGGCGCCGATCTCGTGGATCAGCGTGTCCACGTTCAGCTCCATCTGCTCGCAGTAGGAGTAGACGTCCTCGAACAGCGGATCGAACTCGTTGACCGCGTCGATCGAGTAGGCCTGGCGCGAGGTCTCGGCCCGCCCGCTGCGGCCGATCGGCGGCTTGAGCGGCATGTCCGGATCGGTGTTGCGGGCGACGAGGTAGAACTCCAGCTCGGGGGCGACCACCGGGTTCCAGCCCTCGGCGTCGAACAGGTCGCAGACCCGGCGCAGCACCGAGCGCGGCGCGAACGGCACCATCTTGCCGTCCTTGTCGTAGCAGTCGTGGATCACCTGCGCGGTCGGGTCGGTGGCCCACGGCACGATGCGCACGGTGCGCGGATCGGGGCGCAGGTGCATGTCGCGGTCGGTGGGGTTGATGACGTCGTAGTAGGGGCCTTCCTCGGGGAACTCGCCCGTCACGCCCATGGCCACCACCGCCTCGGGCAGCCGCATCCCGCGGTCCTCGGTGAACTTCTGGCGGGGCAGGATCTTGCCGCGGGCCACGCCGGTCAGGTCGGGCACCAGGCATTCGATCTCGGTCACGCGGCGCTCGTTGAGCCAGTGTTCGAGGTCGCTGAAATTGAAGTGTTCGCGCTTGTTCATGGTCTGTTCCGTGTTCGTCTCAGGGCACGGGCGGCACAGGTCGCGACGCCGGTGTTGTCCGGGCGTCGTGCCATCGGTTCCGCCCGGGGAGGAGGACGGATCAGCGGCTCGGTGGCCGGTGCAGGTCGCGGTAGTCCTGGCACGCTGCACCAAAGGCGCGCAGCATCGCCATGGAGACCGGGTTGTCAGCCGCCTGCCACTCCGGATGCCATTGAACGCCGAGGGCAAATCCGGGGCTGTCCGCCACCGAGAAGGCCTCGACCAGACCGTCGGGCGCGAGGGCCTCGACGCGCAGTCCTTCGGCCAGGCGGCGCACGCCCTGGCCGTGGACACTGTTGACCATCACTTCGTCGCGGGCGAGTACCCGCGCCAGCAGTCCGCCGGGCTGCACCTGCACGGGGTGCGACAGGCCGTACTGCACCTCGACCGGGTCGTCGCCGCGCGCGCGGTGGTCGTGCAGACCGGCCACCTCCTGCACGGCCTGGTGCAGCGTGCCGCCCAGCGCCACATTGGTTTCCTGGAAGCCGCGGCAGATTGCGAGCAGCGGCATTCCGCGGGCGATCACCAGCGGGATCAGCGGCAGGGTCCAGGCATCGCGCACGGCGTCCAGCGGCAGCGCGGGGTCATGCACTGCTTCACCGAAGTGGCCCGGGTGCACGTTCGAGGGCGAACCGGTCAGCAGTACGCCATCGGCCAGATCGAGCAAGGTGTCGAATTCCGCGGGGCTGGCCGACGGCACGATCAGCGGCAGGGCGCCGGCGAGCCGCACGGCATCGAGGTACTTCTTGCCCGCGATGTGGAAGGGATGCTGTCCGAGCATCCGGTTGCAGGCCGGGACGAGGACCACAGGGGGGCTTGAACGGGACGGGAGCGCTTGGGTCATTGGAAATGAAACCATTGCATGCAGTGTGCCAGCACCATTTCGGTGCTGACCACCGGGTTCCCCCTGAGGCCGGGTCGCGGAATGGCGTGGATCACAGCAGGTCCCTCAGCCGGTGCCAGAGCATGCCCAGCACCAGCGTGGGCGTGCGCAGCCGCTCTCCGCCGGGGAAGGGGCGGTGGCGCAGGCGGCCGAAGACATCGAAGCGGCCCGCCTCGCCGCACATCGCTTCGGCGACGAGCTTGCCGGCCAGCCCGGTCAGCGCCAGACCATGGCCGGAGAAGCCCTGCACCAGGTAGATCGGCGCGCTGGCCGCCCCGTCCGCGGGCAGGCGCACGAATTCGGGCGCGCGGTTCATCGTGATGTCGACGAAGCCGCCCCAGGCGTGGGTGATCGGGGTGTGCGCCAGGCTCGGGAAGGTGCGCACGATGTGGGCGCGCATCCGGGCGGCGAGGTTCGGTGGCGTCACCGTGCTGTAGCTGACCTTGCCGCCGTAGAGCAGGCGCTGGTCGGCGGTGGGGCGGAAGTAGTCGAGCGAGAAGTTGTTGTCGCACACCGCCGCGCGGGTCGGCAGCAGCGCGTCCATCTGCGCGGGCGCCAGCGGCTCGGTCACGGCGACATAGGTACCCACCGGCATGATGCGGGCCGCGGGTGTTGCCGGCAGACCGGCCAGACCGGCCGAGCCGGTCAGATGGACGTTGCCGGCCAGCAGCACCTGGTCGGCCATCACCTGGCCCTGCGCGGTGCGCAGCAGCGTGACGCTGCGGTGGCGTTCGATGCCGGTGACGGCGGTGTGTTCGTGGATCACGGCGCCGGCCTGCCACGCGGCGTGGGCCAGCCCCAGCACGTACTTCAGCGGATGCAGGTGGCCGCTGCGCCGGTCGTAGACGCCGCTGGCGTAGCGGGCGCTGCGGATGTGCAGCGGCAGGGCCGAGGGGTCGAGCCACTGCTGGCGGTAGTCGTAGACCTCGGCCATGCGCTCGACCCAGGCGCGCAGGGCTGCGGCCTTGCGCGCACTCACTGCCACGGTCAGCGCACCCGACTGCCAGTCGCAGGCGATGCGGTGGCGGTCGCGGCGGGCATGGATGAGGGTCAGCGCCTCGATCGTCATGGCCCAGATGCGGCGGGCGTCCCCCAGGCCCAGCTGGGCTTCGATCTCGGCCATGTCGCAGGCCAGCCCCGGCAGCGCCTGTCCGCCATTGCGGCCGGAGGCTGCCCAGCCGACGCGCTGCCCTTCGAGCAGCACCACCGAGCGGCCACGCTGCGCCAGCTCCAGCGCCGCCGACAGCCCGGCGAGCCCCCCGCCCACGACCGCGACATCGGCCCGCACCTCACCGTCCAGTGGCAGGTGGGCCGGGCGGCGCGCCACTCCTTCGGCATACCAGGAATGCCGGGCGAGGGCCAGATCGGTGTGCAGCAGCGAACGAGTCAGGCGAGCCTCCGCGAGGGGTGGTCGGCCGGCGTCACAGCCGCCGGTTCGACCCCATTGTGGCCGAGCCTGCGCAAGATGTCACACCACGCGCCGGATCGCCGCGGCCACGGTCTCGACGATCTGCCCGATCTGCTCGGCCGAGATGATCAGCGGCGGCGACAGCGCGATGGTGTCGCCGGTGGTGCGGATCATCACGCCGTGTGCGAAGCAGTCGAGGAACACGTCGAACGCCCGCTTGCCCGGCTCGCCCGGACGCGGCGCCAGCTCGATGCCGCCGACCAGCCCGAAGTTGCGGATGTCCACCACGTGCGGCAGCCCGCGCAGACCGTGCAGCGCCGTGGCGAAGGTGTCGGCCATCGTGGCGGCGCGCGTGAGCAGACCCTCGTCGGCGTAGGTCGCCAGCGTGCCCAGCCCGGCGGCGCAGGCCAGCGGGTGCGCCGAGTAGGTGTAGCCGTGGAAGAACTCGATCAGGTGCGCCGGGCCGTTCATGAAGGTGTCGTGGATCGCCTGCTGCACGAACACCGCGCCCATCGGCACGCTGCCGTTGGTGATGCCCTTGGCGGCGGTGATCATGTCCGGCACCACGCCGAAGGTCTGCGATGCGAAGGGCTGGCCGGTGCGCCCGAAGCCGGTGATGACCTCGTCGAAGATCAGCAGGATGCCGTGCTGGTCGCAGATCTTGCGCAGGCGCTGCAGGTAGCCCTGGGGCGGGATCAGCACGCCCGTCGACCCGGCGATCGGCTCGACGATAACGGCGGCAATGGTCGAGGCGTCGTGCAGCGCGACCAGGCGCTCCAGGTCGTCGGCGAGGTCGGCGCCGTGCTCGGGCTGGCCGACGCTGAAGGCGTTGCGGGCCGGGTCGTGGGTGTGGCGGAGGTGGTCCACGCCGGACAGCAGCGTGCCGAACATCTTGCGGTTGGTGACGATGCCGCCGACCGAGATGCCGCCGAAGTTGACGCCGTGGTAACCGCGCTCGCGGCCGATCAGGCGGGTGCGGCTGCCTTCGCCGCGCACGCGGTGGTAGGCCAGCGCCATCTTCAGCGCCGTCTCGACCGACTCCGAGCCGGAGTTGGTGAAGAACACGCGGTTCAGCCCAGCCGGGGTCAGCTTGGCCAGCTCGTCGGCGAGTTCGAACGCCTTCGGGTGGCCCATCTGGAAGGGCGGCGCGTAGTCCATCTCGCCGGCCTGCTGCTGGATGGCCTGCACGATCTTCGGCCGCGCGTGGCCGGCGTTGACGCACCAGAGGCCCGCCACGCCGTCCAGGATCTGGCGGCCGTCGTCGGTCCAGTAGTGCATGCCCTCGGCGCGGGCGAGCATCCGCGGCGCCTGCTTGAACTGGCGGTTGGCGGTGAAGGGCATCCAGTAGGCGTCGAGGCGGGGGTCGTGGTCGGCAGTGGTCATGGCGGTCGGCGGGTTGGCAGCGGGGAGACGGCGTGAAGGCTCCAGTCTAGGCAGGGACACACGCAACAGGGTTGCCATTTGAGGGTGCCAATGCAGCGGCTGCGCTCTAGAATTGTGCGAATCGAACCCTCAGCGCAACAACATGGCCGACCCCTCCACGCCCGTGCAACTCGATGCCACCGACCGCGCCCTGCTGCGCCAGCTCCAGCTGGATGCGCGGCAGTCGAATGTCGAACTGGCCGAGCAGGTGCACCTTTCGCCGTCGGCCTGCCTGCGGCGGGTGCGGCGGCTGGAGGAGGGCGGTGTCATCGCCCGTTATGTCGCGCTGCTCGATCCGCGCGCGGTCGGGCAGAGCGGCATCTCCTACACCGTGGTCAATGTCGAGCGCACGACCACCGAGGCGCTGCGGCGCTTCGAGGAGGCGGTGCGGGCAGAGCCGTCGATCCTCGACTGCTTCTACGTCGCCGGGGGCAACGACTACCTGATCCGCTTCACCTACCGCGATGCCGACGACCTGGAGCGCTTCCACGCCGAGGTGCTGACGCGGCTGCCGGGCGTGATGCGGCTGAACTCGATGCTGGTGCTGCGCACGGTCAAGAAGACCACCGCGCTGGAGGTGTGACGATGGCCAGGTCCATGCCCGATGCCGGACTGCAGGTCGAGCGCCTGCGCTTCCATTTCCCGCACCACGCGCTGTTCACCGACTGGTCAGCGCAGTTCGGCCCCGGCCTGGGTCTGGTGCGTGGCGGCGATGGCAGCGGCAAGTCGACGCTGCTGCGGCTGCTGGCCGGGTCGCTGGCGCCGCAGGCGGGGCGGCTGGTGCTGAACGGTGCCGACCTGGCGCAGCATCCGCTGGCCTACCGGGCGCAGGTCTTCTGGTGCGATCCGGCGGACGAGGCACTGGACGGGCTGGGCGCGCGGGACTATCTGGCGCTGCGCCAGTCGCAGCATCCGGGCTGGGACGCGGCGGTGCTGGCGGAGGATCTGGAGGCACTCGGGCTGCTGCCGCACCTCGACAAGCCGCTCTATGCACTGTCCACCGGCACGCGGCGCAAGCTGCGGCTGGCGGCGGGGCTGGCCAGCGGGGCGCCGCTGACGCTGTTCGACGATCCGCTGGCGGCGCTGGACCTGCGCTCCGCGGACTATGTGCTCGACAGGCTGGACGACTGCGCGGAGGCCGCTGACCGCGTCGTCATCGTCGCCCACCATGCGGCGCTGGACGGCGTGCCGCTGGCCACGCTGGTCGATCTGCCCGGCGACGGCTCCGCATCCTCGTAGGCGGCGAAGGCCTGCGCGCGCCGCTGGCGCTGCCAGCTCGCGCGGTCCACCTCGAACACCAGCGAGGGGCGTGCAGCGCCGGACTCGCTGTCACGCAGTGCCTCGCCGCGCAGGTGCAGCCCGACCAGTTCCATCAGCTGCTGCGAGGCGCGGTTGTCGGTCGAGGTGATGCCGACCAGCCGCTCCACCCCGGACTGCTGGAACGCCGCATCCACGCACATCCGCCCCAGCTCCAGGCTGATGCGCCCGTGCCAGTAACGCGCATGGGTCCACAGGCCCATCTCCAGCGTGCCTTCGGCTTCGCCCGCACCCGCCGGCTGGAACCGGAACAGGGAAACCCACGCCCCGGTCTCCTTGAGTACGGCCGAAACCGAGGCCATCTTGCCGGTCCGCGTCGCTTCAATGACCGACTCCACCCGTCGATATACCTCCCATTCACTGCCCGGTTGATCCCAGAGCAGGTGCTGGTTGAAGGCCGGGTTCCGGGTCGCGTCGAACAGGGGCCAGGTGTCGGACAGGCACACCGGGCGGAGTGCCAGGCGCTTGCTGTAGACCGAGATCAGTCGGGCCGTCAGGTCATGGAAATCGGTTGGCATGGGCGGATGGTTCACCGGGTTGAGGACACGCCCGGGTTCTACACCAGGGGCCGCGATGCTGGCCCGGGTGGGGTGTGCTGGACTTGTGCAGGAGTTGGAATTGATGAAATCGAGTCGGCATTTGTGTGATTTTGTATCTACGGGCTGCCAGCTGACCCAACTTCTGGAGGGTGTGGGCGAATCGATCGTGCATGTCGATGCGCAGTGGGTGGTGCGGTACTGCAACGACGTCTATCTGCGCGGCATGGGCCTGCGCGCCGAGCAGGTGATCGGCAAGACGCCCTTCGACTACCACCCGGGCTTCCGCCGCTCGATCTTCTTCGACACCATCGAGGCCTGCCGGCGCGATGGCCAGCCGCGCATGGCCATCGGCTATTCCACCGCGGTGCAGCGCTGGCTGATGGTGCGCGTCTACCCGCACGAGGGCGGGATGATGTCGCTGGCCAACGATGCGACCGAGTCGGTCGTGCGCCAGTTCCAGCTCGCGCAGGAGGCGCTGCGCGACCCGCTCACCCGCGTGGGCAACCAGCGTGCGATGGAACAGGACATCAAGGCGCTGGTCGACCGCGGCGAGACCTTCTCGCTGGTGCTGTTCAGCCTGCGCCGCTTCAACACGATCAACGACTCGCTGGGCCATTCCCAGGGCGATCTGGCGCTGATGGAAATCGCCTCGCGCCTGCAGTCGGTCACGCGGGACCACGAGCATCTCTACCGGCTCAATGGCGTGGAGTTCGTGCTGCTGACGCCAGCGCAAGGCGAGGCCCTGCAGGAGCGCACCGATGCGCTCGCAGCGCGGCTCGGCGAGCCGATCACGATGCGGGGCCAGAATTTCCGGCTCGGCGCGGCCTTCGGGGTGGTCGGTGCGCCGGACCACGGCGATGCACCCGAGGTGCTGCTGCGCCGCGCCGCGCTGGCGCTGCGCTGTGCCAAGCGCAGTGCAGGCGAGCAGATCGTCCACTTCGACGACCGGCTGGAAGCGGCTGGCCGGCTGCGCATGGCGCTGGAGGGGGATTTCCGCGCCGCCCTGCAGCGCCACGGTGACAGCGACGGCCTGGCGCTGGCGCTGCAACCGAAGGGGCGCCTGAAGGACGGCCATGTGGTGGGCGCCGAGGCGCTGATCCGCTGGCGCCATGCCGAGCGCGGGCCGCTGTCACCGGCAGATTTCCTGCCGATGGCACAGGAATGCGGCCTGATGGTGGAGCTGGACCGCTGGGTGCTGGACGAGGCGCTGCGCCTGCAGCGCAACCTGATGAACCTGGGCCACCAGCTGCCGCTGAGCATCAACCTGTCGGTCGAGGGGCTGGCCGACGTGCAGCTGGCCGGCAACGTCTCGGCGGCGCTGCTGCGCTGGGGCGTGCCGTCCTCGCTGCTGGAGATCGAGATTCCCGAGGGCGCGCTGATGCGCGACGTGGAGGTGAGCGGCCGGGTGCTGGCGGAGCTGTCGGCGCTGGGCGTGCGCATCAGCATCGACGACTTCGGCACCGGCTATTCCTCGTTCGCGTACCTGGCGCGCTTTCCGGTGAGCACGCTGAAGATCGACCGCTCCTTCGTGCGCGACATGTGCACCAAGGCGGCCAGCAAGACCATCGTGCGCAGCCTGGTGAGCCTGGCGCATGCGCTGTCGATGGACGTGGTGGCCGAAGGCGCCGAGACCGACGCCGAGATGGCCATGCTGCGCCGCATGCACTGCGACGTGGTGCAGGGCTTCGGCTACGGGCGGCCGCTGCCCTTCGACACCTTCGTGTCCTTCGTCAGCCAGCGCATGAGCGGGGGTGTCGCCGGGCGGGTCGGCGAAGCCTCGCCGAGCCCCTTCGTCATCTGAGCGAGACTGCCGCGGCCAGATAAGCGGCGCGCACGGCGTCGATCCGTTGCCGGTTCACGCCGAAGTCTTCCCGGCCGAGCCGGCTGGCGCTGCGCACCTCGATGACGCCGCCTGCCGGATCGACCCAGAACTCCACGTCGTCCACGAAACGCAGCCAGCGGGTCTGCGCCTGCGCGTACAGGTAGTCCGGGCGCTGCTCGACGATGGTGACGCCCGGCATGGTCTGCAGCACCGTGGCCAGTGTCTGCATCGACGCGGTCGCACTGCCATCCCGCAGGGGCAGCGGCTCGATCACGGCGTAGGCCTGCTGCGGATGGCCGGGAAACAGCCGTGCCTGGCTGCTGACGCTGTTGCGTGTCAGCGAAGGGGGCTTGAGGCGGCCGTTGGTGACACCGAGGTCGTTCGGCCGCTGGCCGTTCAGCAGGCCGAGCCGCGCGCCGGTCAGCACGGCAGCCACCAGACTCAGCAGGACCAGGACAAACGTTTTCATGGGCACACCTTCCGCCGCCAGCCCTCAGGCCTTGGGCACGGGTTGCACGGTCAGGGGACCGAGGGCGCCGGACGCGATCGCCACGAGGCGGTCGATGTTCGGGTGTTTGCCGGGGAAGGCGTTGGCATCCGCGGTGTGTTCGGCGTAGAGTGCCAGGCCGTCGAGGGCCGCAGCGGCGTTCAGCGTGCCGTGGCGCTGGGCGAGGGCCTGGTAGACGGCGACGGAGCCAGCCTGTCCGGGGCGGTTGTCCAGCGTGGCGACGGTGGCGCCGTGCGCATCCAGCAGTTGCAGGCCCGCTAGGTGGTCGATGGCGGGAATGGTCTTGAGCGTGTCAGAGAAAGTCATGCCCGCATGCTACCGCCGAGCTGCGGCGGTCTCACCAGAAAGCGCGAGAAGCCCCGTCCTTCAGGGCGGGGAGGTAGAGCGCAGGCTCGCGCAGCGAGCCGTTGGCTTGGTGGATGAGTTTCCTGTGGCATGGTTGACTGGCTTTGTATACAGTATCGATCATGTCCATGCGAGCCTTCCGCTTCCAGTTGCGCCCCAAGCCCGGCACTGCGCACGCCTTGCGCCGGTTCGCTGGCGCGTGCCGTTGGGTGTGGAACCGGGCCATCGGCGAACAGCAGCGGCTGAGGGTGGCGGGCGAGAAGTTCTCGGGTTACGCGGTGATGTGCCGCTGGCTGACAGTGTGGCGCAACGACCCGGACACGGCGTGGCTGGCTGAAACGCCGGTGCAGGCGCAGCAGCAAACGCTGAAGCGACTGGAGGTGAGCTACCGGCGCTTCTTCGAGGGCCAGGGCGGTTATCCCCGGTTTCGCGGGCGAGGCCAAGATGCCGGACTGCGGTTCCCGAAAGCCTCGGACTGCAAGCTCGACCTGGACAACCAGCGCCTGAAGCCACCGAAACTCGGCTGGGTGCGGATGCG
Source organism: Sphaerotilus montanus (assembly GCF_013410775.1). NCBI lineage: Bacteria > Pseudomonadati > Pseudomonadota > Betaproteobacteria > Burkholderiales > Sphaerotilaceae > Sphaerotilus > Sphaerotilus montanus. The sequence continues at coordinate 3,899,261 of NZ_JACCFH010000001.1, forward strand.
CCAGTCGCAGCCTGTGCAGGGAGAGGTGCGGAACTGGACGCTGACACAGGAGCGGGGCCGCTGGTTCGTGTCGATCCAAGTTGAACAAGCTGACGTGATCCCGGCGGCGGGGCTGGTGCCGACGCTGGGGATCGATTTCGGGGTGACGCTGTTCGCCGCGACGACAGACGGGGAGTGCGTGGCGCCGCTGAATGCGTTGAAGCGGCAGCAGAAGTACCTGAAGCGCGTGCAGCGATCGGTGTCGTGCAAGGTGAAGGGCTCGAAGAACCGGCGCAAGGCGATCGACCGACTGGGCAGGGTGCATGCGCGGATCGTGGCGCAGCGCAGCGACTGGCTGCACAAGCTGACGACGCGGTGGGCGAACGAGCATCCGGTGATCGCGATCGAGGATCTGAAGGTGGCGGCGATGAGCGCCAGCGCCAAGGGCACGGCCACCGCACCAGGAAAGAAGCTGCGGCAGAAGGCGGGACTGAATCGCTCGATCCTGGATCAGGCGTGGGGCGAGGCACGGCGACAACTGGAATACAAGACCGCGGCCCGAGGTGGTGCAGTGGTGCCAGGGGACCCGGCGTACACGAGCCAGCGGTGCAGCGCCTGCGGGCACACCGCCAGAGAGAACCGGCCGACGCAAGCCCGCTTCGCGTGCGAAGCGTGCGGGCACAGCGAGAACGCGGACCTGAACGCCGCGAAGAACATATTGGCCGCGGGACACGCGGTCTGGGTCGCAAGGCCCGAAGCCTGTGGAGCGGAGGTCAGACGCGCCAGACCCGTGAGGGGACGACGCGCAGCCGCGAGGAAGCAGGAACCCGCCGAAGGCTCGGCCGCGCAAGCGGTCGCGCCCGCCGGAATCCCCGTCCTTTAGGGCGGGGAGGATGTCAATGGCGCAGAAAGAAGACCGCGGCCATCACCAGCCCGGTGAGCACCACCGTGGCACGCACGGTCGCGGCCGGCAGGCGCCGTGCGAGCCGGGCGCCGGCAAACCCGCCGGCCGTGGCCGCCACCATCATCACCAGCGCGCTGGGCCAGTGGATCGCGCCCGCCCAGGCGAATGCCGCCACCGACAGCAGCGACAGCACCAGGGAGTTCAGGTTCTTCAGCGCGTTGGCGGTGTGGACGCGGCTCTCGCCGGTCAGCGTGTAGAGCGCCATCAGCAGGATGCCGAGCCCGCCATTGAAGTAGCCGCCATAGACCGCGACCAGGAACAGCCCGAGGCCCTGGGCCACCGGGTGTACGTCGCCGGCACCGCGCCGGGCCCGCGCGGCCACCAGCCGCGGTCCGACCGCGAACAGCACCGTGGCGAACAGCAGCAGCCACGGCACCGCGGCCGAGAACACCTTCGCCGGCGTCACCAGCAGGAGCAGCGCACCGCACACCCCGCCCGTGGCGCAGAGCAGACCCTCGCGCACCAGCCGCTCGCGGGGCAGGGCGGCTAACTCGCTGCGGAATCCCAGCGCGCTGCCCAGATAGCCCGGACTCACCGCCACCGCGCTGGTCGCGTTGGCCATGATGGGCGGCAGTCCGGTGAAGACCAGCGCCGGGAAGGTGAGAAAACTGCCGCCGCCCGCGATGGCGTTCAGCACGCCCGCGGCGAAGGCGGCAGCGACGAGGAGGGTCCAGTCTGACAGCATGGGTGCCAGTGTCGCAGGTCCCCGCGACCACGGCCCCCTGCGCGGCTGGCACCGCGGTGTTCAGCGGCGCGCGGCGGCGCGCTCGCGGCCCCGACCCGCGTCCGTGCGGGCGGCCAGCAGGCGCCGGGCTTCGGGGTAGATCAGCGACTCTTCCAGGTCGATGTGGTCCTGGTAGAGCGCGGTGAAGATGTCGACGGCGTGGCGCAACTCGTCGATGTCGTACCAGCTGTAGCCCTTGGAGACCGCGTCGAGCTGGGGCGACAGGCTCAGCCAGTCTTCCTCCAGCCAGCCGTGGTCCTGCTGCAGGCGCTGCACGTGCTGCACCAGCACCGCGTCGTCGCTGCGCAGCAGGCCCGGGAACACCACCCGTTCCTCGTCGGCATGGTGGGCGCGGGCGGTCTCGCTGAAAAAACGCACCGCGTCGGCGGCCAGTCGGCGGGCGGTGGCGTCCACGCCCTGGGCGTCCAGATGGTCGAGCAGCGTCACCAGTCCGCGCAGCGCGCCCAGCACCTCGCGGTGACAGCTGTCGAGCGCCTCCATTTCCTGCTGATCACTCAGCACGACCGGGGCAGCAGCGGCTGCGGCAGTTTCAGACAGGTGCATGGCCATGACGGACTCCTGGAATGGGCGCCCGGTGCGGACGCGACATGGCCATTCTTGGCAGGTGTCCGTGGATCGGTTTGCGCGACATCAAGTGCGAATCGATCCGGCAAAAAGTCACTTTTCAGGTGCATTCCGGGACCGCTTCATGCCCCAAGGGCGTGCAGTTGCCGGTCAGTTCGTCGTGCTGTCACGCCGGTCTGGTGCGGTGCGCCACCTGTCCGCACAGGTAGGTCCAGACGAGGTTCGCGGCCACGTTGCTCGACAGCTCTGCATGGTCATAGGGCGGGGCCACCTCGACGCAGTCCATGCCGACCCAGCGCTCGCCCGCCAGTTCCTCGATCAGCGTCAGCGCCTGGTTCGTCGTGAGACCGCCCGGCTCGGGCGTGCCGGTGCCGGGAGCGAAGGCCGGGTCGAGCGCGTCGATGTCGAAACTCAGGTAAAGCGGCGGGTTGCCACAGGAGGCCCAGCGCAGGCGCAGGGTCTGCAGGACGTTGTCGAGCTGCGCGGGGCTTTCCAGCCCGCGCAGGTCGCGGGCGGTCCAGATCAGGCCGCCCTGGTCGCGCACGTACTCGCGCGCCGCGCGCAGGCCGGCGCTGCGGATGCCGATCTGCGCGAAGGCCTGTGGCAGCACCAGCCCCTCCTGGATGGCTTCGTAGACCCAGGTGCCGTGGCCGCTGGGCTCGCCGAAGTGGTCTTCCCAGGTGTCGCAGTGCGCATCGAAATGCAGCACGCCCAGCGGCTGCCCGAAGTGCTGGTGGTAGGCGCGCAGCAGCGGCAGCGTCACGGAGTGGTCGCCGCCGAGCCAGACCATGTGGCGCTGCTGCGCGAGCAGGGTGGCGACCTGCGGTTGCATCGCCGCGCGCATGCGCTCCAGGCTGGTGTTGGGCAGCGGCAGGTCGCCGAGGTCGCACAGGGTGTCGGCGGGCGAGACGTCGAACAGCGGGTGCGTGCCATCGCACAGCATGTGGCTGGCTTCGCGGATGGCGCGCGGTGCCATCCGGGCGCCGGGGCGGTTGGTGACGCTGCCGTCCCAGGCAATGCCGGCCAGCCCGAAGGGGCGGTCGACGGGGTCCTGCGGCCCCATCGGGACCTTGAGGAAGCTGTGGGTGCTGAGAAAGGCGAAGTCGGTCATGGCGTTGCGGGGTGGGGCGCGGTGTCGGATCGGGCGGGGCCCCAGTGTGCCGCAGGCCTGTGGAGGGTGCGTTTTCACCACCCTGAATACAATTCCACATCATGAAAATTTGACATGCTGCGATGCATCAAAATTTTCCATCGTGAGAAAGATGATTTCACATTGTGGTTGTTGTTCACTAAGTCGTTGATTTTATTGGAACTGGAAAGATGTCTTATATAAGACATAAGTCTTCTCGTTTCCACCGAGTGCGACTAAGCTGGAGCCATCCAACGACCTCGTTGAACCCCCTTCAATCACCGCAGACCGGAGCGCTTCATGACGAACCTGACCCGTGAACAACAGATCGCCGCCCTCGAAAAAGACTGGGCTGAAAACCCCCGCTGGAAGCTGGTGAAGCGTGGCTACAGCGCTGCCGACGTCGTGCGTCTGCGCGGCTCCATGCAGCCCGAGTACACGCTGGCCAAGAACGGCGCCGAAAAGCTGTGGGACAAGGTCAACGGCGGCGCCAAGAAGGGCTACGTCAACGCATTCGGCGCGATCACCGCTGGTCAAGCCATGCAGCAAGCCAAGGCCGGTCTGGAAGCCGTGTACCTGTCGGGCTGGCAGGTCGCCGCTGACGGCAACACGTCGGAAACCATGTACCCCGACCAGTCACTGTACGCCTACGACTCGGTGCCGACGATGGTCCGCCGCATCAACAACACGTTCAAGCGTGCCGACGAAATCCAGTGGGGCCGTGGCATCAACCCGGGCGACGAAGGCTTCGTCGACTACTTCCTGCCGATCGTCGCTGACGCGGAAGCTGGTTTCGGCGGCGTGCTGAACGCGTTCGAACTGATGAAGAACATGATCGCGTCGGGCGCCGCTGGCGTTCACTTCGAAGACCAGCTCGCCGCGGTCAAGAAGTGCGGTCACATGGGTGGCAAGGTGCTGGTCCCGACCCGCGAAGCCGTCGAGAAGCTGATCGCCGCGCGTTTCGCTGCCGACGTGATGGGCGTGCCCACCATCGTTCTGGCCCGCACCGACGCTGAAGCCGCCAACCTGCTGACCAGCGACTGCGACGACAACGACCGCCCGTTCGTCACCGGCGAGCGCACGCAAGAAGGCTTCTACCGCGTCAAGAACGGTCTGGAACAAGCCATCAGCCGCGGCATCGCCTACGCCCCCTACGCCGACCTGGTGTGGTGCGAAACCGGCGTGCCGGACATCGGCTTCGCCCGTGAATTCGCGCAAGCCGTCCACGGCGCCTGCCCGGGCAAGCTGCTGTCGTACAACTGCTCGCCGTCGTTCAACTGGCGCAAGAACCTGAACGACAGCCAGATCGCTGCGTTCCAGGAAGAGCTGAGCGCGCTGGGCTACAAGTACCAGTTCATCACGCTGGCCGGCATCCACATCAACTGGTACAACACGTTCCAGTTCGCCCACGCCTACGCCCAGGGCGAAGGCATGAAGCACTACGTCAACATGGTGCAAGAGCCGGAATTCCAGGCCCGCGAACAAGGCTACACCTTCGTGTCGCACCAGCAGGAAGTCGGCGCTGGCTACTTCGACGACGTCACCACCGTGATCCAGGGCGGATCAAGCTCGGTCAAGGCGCTGACCGGTTCGACCGAAGAAGAGCAGTTCCACTGAGCTGCTGATCTGAATCGCCGGGGGCCGGGGGCGTGAGCCCGGTCTGCTCCGTCACGCGGAGCCAGGAGTTCGAGTTCTGTTCTTGAGATGCCCCGAGGTGCGAGCCTCGGGGCTTTTTTTCGTGCTCTGGCGCCGAGGTCATCGGTTAAACTGGCGGCTCCATCGGCTGCACAAGACACGGGAAAGGCACTCTGGTTATGACACCGCGAACTACCACCTCCCCGACCTCCGAGGTCTGACAGGCCAGCCGCGGCTCTTCCACCGAGTCCCCCCAGGAAAGCGCGGCGCCCCCGCGCTTTTTTGTTTTTGAAGGTTTCCCGCGATGATTTCCATCCAGCTTCCCGACGGTTCCCGACGTGAATTCCCCGGCCCGGTGACCGTGGCCGACGTGGCCGCCTCCATCGGCGCCGGTCTGGCCAAGGCGGCGCTCGCCGGCCGCATCGGCACGGGTGAGACCGCCCGCGTCGTCGACACCAGCCACCGCATCGAGGCCGACGAATCGCTCGCCATCATCACGGCCAAGGACGACGCCGGCCTGGAGGTCATCCGCCACTCGACCGCCCACCTGCTGGCCTACGCCGTCAAGTCGCTGTTCCCCGAGGCACAGGTCACCATCGGCCCGGTGATCGAGAACGGCTTCTATTACGACTTCTCGTACAAGCGCCCGTTCACCCCCGAGGATCTGGTCGCCATCGAGAAGAAGATGGGCGAGCTGGCGGCCAAGGACGAGCCGGTGGTGCGCAGCGTGCTGGCGCGTGACGAGGCGGTGGCCTACTTCAAGTCGATCGGCGAGGCCTACAAGGCCGAGATCATCGAGAGCATCCCGGCCGATCAGGACGTGTCGCTGTACGCCGAAGGGGCTTTCACCGACCTCTGCCGCGGCCCGCACGTGCCGTCGACGGGCAAGCTGAAGTTCTTCAAGCTGATGAAGGTGGCGGGTGCCTACTGGCGCGGCGACCACCGCAACGAGATGCTGCAGCGCATCTACGGCACCGCCTGGGCGACCAAGGACGACCTGCAGAAGTACCTGACGCGCCTGGAGGAGGCCGAGAAGCGCGACCACCGCCGCCTGGGGCGCGAACTGGACCTGTTCCACCTCGACGAGCACTCGCCCGGCACGGTCTTCTGGCACCCCAAGGGCTGGACGGTGTGGCAGCAGGTCGAGCAGTACATGCGCCAGGTCTACCGCGACAACGGCTACCAGGAAGTCAAGGGTCCGCAGATCCTCGACCGGAGCCTGTGGGAGAAGACGGGCCACTGGGACAAGTACCGCGACAACATGTTCGTGACCGAGTCGGAAAAGCGCGACTACGCGCTCAAGCCGATGAACTGCCCCGGCCACATCCTGATCTTCAAGCAGGGCATCAAGAGCTACCGCGACCTGCCGCTGCGCTACGGCGAGTTCGGCCAGTGCCACCGCAACGAGCCGACGGGTGGCCTGCACGGCATCATGCGCGTGCGCGGCTTCACGCAGGACGACGGCCACGTCTTCTGCACCGAGGACCAGATCCTGGCCGAATGCGACGACTTCACGGCGCTGCTGCAGAAGGTCTATGCCGACTTCGGCTTCACCGAGATCCTCTACAAGGTCGCGACGCGGCCCGAGAAGCGCATCGGCTCCGATGACCTGTGGGACAAGGCCGAGGCCGCGCTGATCGACAGCCTGAAGCGCACGGGGTGCGACTTCCAGATCTCGCCCGGCGACGGCGCTTTCTACGGGCCCAAGATCGAGTACACGCTCAAGGACGCACTGGGGCGCCACTGGCAGTGCGGCACGATCCAGGTCGATTTCTCGCTGCCGGAGCGGCTGGGTGCGGAGTACGTTGCCGAGTCTGGTGACCGCCACTACCCGGTCATGCTGCACCGTGCAATCCTGGGCAGCCTGGAGCGTTTCATCGGCATCCTGATCGAGGAACACGCCGGCGCGCTGCCGGTCTGGCTGGCTCCGGTGCAGGTGTCGGTGCTCAACATCACCGATGCGCAGGCCGATTACGCCCGTGACGTCGTCAAAGCGCTGCAAAAACAAGGACTTAGGGTGTCACTGGATTTGCGCAATGAAAAGATCACGTATAAAATCCGCGAGCATTCTTTGCAGAAGGTTCCGTACCTGCTCGTTGTCGGTGACAAGGAAAGGGCCTCAGGAACCGTCGCAGTGCGCGCCCGGGGCAATCAGGACCTCGGGGTGATGGCCCTGGAGGCCTTCTCCCAGAAGATCGCAGCCGATCTCTCCACTCTCGGGTGACGGGCCAGGCGTTGACGGTCTTCTTTCCCCTTGTCGGGGCGCGAATCTTTGGTTGTCGGGCTGCATGCCCCTGAAGGAATCTCACCATCGCTACCTTTCTTGACCGCCGTACTCCGAACGCCGAACGCAAGCATCGACTGAACCGCGAGATCACCGCCCTGGAAGTCCGTCTGAACGGACCCGAGAACGAGCCGCTGGGCATCGTCAGCATCCAGGAAGCTCTGCGTCTTGCGGCCGAGGGTGACATCGATCTGGTGGAAATCTCCCCGACGGCCCAGCCGCCGGTGTGCCGCCTGATGGACTACGGCAAGTTCAAGTACCAGGAACAGAAGCGCGCGGCCGAGGCCAAGGCCAAGCAGCACGTCATCGATGTCAAGGAAGTCAAGTTCCGTCCCGGTACGGACGAAGGCGACTACAACATCAAGATGCGCAATCTGCGCCGCTTCCTGGAAGATGGCGACAAGGGCAAGGTCACCCTGCGATTCCGTGGTCGCGAGATCACGCACCAGGACATCGGCATGCGCCTGCTGGAGCGTGTGCGCGACGAGCTGACCGACGTGTCGCTGGTCGAGCACATGCCCAAGCTCGAAGGCCGCCAGATGATCATGGTGCTGGCCCCGAAGCGCAAGAAGTAAGCCGCCAGCGGCAAAGAAGACACAAGCAATTTGAGTGGGTGCGGTCTGGTCGCTGCGCCCCTCAGTGCCCGCAGGCCCCAAAGCGCATGAGTCGTTTCATGCCGCCTCGCAGGAACTACCCCAAGGAGCAGTCATGCCCAAGATGAAGACCAAGAGTGGCGCGAAGAAGCGTTTTCGCGTCCGTCCCGGTGGCACCGTCAAGCGCGGTCATGCCTTCAAGCGTCACATCCTGACCAAGAAGTCCACCAAGACCAAGCGCCACCTGCGTGGAACGACCGCTGTGCATGAGACCAACATGGGTCACATTGCACAGATGCTGCCGTTCGCCGGTCTGTAATCCACCACAACACGAAGGAGTCATCACATGCCTCGCGTCAAACGTGGTGTTACCGCCCGCGCTCGTCACAAGAAAGTCCTCGCCCTTGCCAAGGGTTTCCGCGGCCGCCGCAAGAACGTCTATCGCATCGCCAAACAGGCGGTGATGAAGGCGGGTCAGTACGCGTACCGTGACCGCCGTGCCAAGAAGCGTGAATTCCGCCGCCTGTGGATCGCGCGTATCAACGCCGGTTCGCGCGCGCTGGGTCTGACCTACAGCAAGTTCATGGCCGGCCTGAAGAAGGCTTGCATCGAAGTGGACCGCAAGGTCCTCGCCGACATGGCCGTCAACGATCCTGCCGCATTCGGCAGCATCGTCGAGAAGGTGAAGGCCCAGCTCGCTTGAGCCTGACGCGCCGGGCCGGTGCAAGCCGGCTCCCGCGTCACACGAAAAAGGCCGACACTGCGTTCGGCCTTTTTTCTTGTCTGTCTACCCCAGTCTCCCGATGAACGATCTCGATCAACTCGTGCAGGCCGCGCAAGCCGACTTTGCCGCCGCGCTCACCCCCGCCCAGCTCGAAGACGCCAAGGCGCGCTACACCGGCAAGTCCGGTCAGGTGACCGAGCTGCTCAAGGGCATGGCCAAGCTCACGCCCGAAGAGAAGAAGACCCGCGGCGCCGCGATCAACGAGACCAAGCAGCGCATCGAAGCTGCGCTCACTGCCCGTCGCCAGGCGCTCGCCGAAGCGGAACTGCAGGCGCAATTGAAGGCCGAGGCGCTCGACGTGACGCTGCCCGGCCGTGGCCGCAGCGTGGGCGGGCTGCATCCCGTGTCGCGCACGCTTGAGCGCATCGAGCAGATCTTCGGCTCCATGGGCTTCGACGTCGCCGATGGCCCGGAAATCGAGACCGACTGGTACAGCTTCACCGCCCTGAACAACCCGGAAAACCACCCGGCGCGTTCGATGCAGGACACCTTCTACGTCGACATGAACGACGAGGCCGGCCGCCCGCTGTGCCTGCGCCCGCACACCTCGCCGATGCAGGTCCGCTACGCCCGCCAGCACGCCGCCGCGCACGCCGGGACGGACCCGATGCCCGAGATCCGCGTCATCGCGCCGGGCCGCACCTACCGCGTCGACAGCGACGCGACGCACTCGCCGATGTTCCACCAGTGCGAAGGCCTGTGGATCGGCGAGAACGTGTCGTTCAAGGACCTGAAGGCCGTCTTCACCGACTTCTTCCGCACCTTCTTCGAGACGGACGACCTGCAACTGCGCTTCCGTCCGTCGTTTTTCCCGTTCACCGAGCCGTCGGCCGAGGTGGACATCGCCTTCTCGTCCGGGCCGCTCAAGGGGCGCTGGCTGGAAGTGGCCGGCTCCGGGCAGGTGCATCCGAACGTGGTGCGCAACTACGGGCTCGACCCCGAGCGCTACATCGGCTTCGCCTTCGGCATGGGGCCGGACCGGCTGACCATGCTGCGCTACGGCGTCAACGACCTGCGGCTGTTCTTCGAGGGCGATCTGCGCTTCCTCGGCCAGTTCCGCTGATTGATCCGCTGACTCGCTGATCCGCCACCGCCCAAGCCCCAGAGCCCGGACAAGGACACCTGAGATGCAATTCCCCGAATCGTGGTTGCGCGAATACTGCAACCCTGACCTGACCACGCAACAGCTCGCCGACCTGCTCACCATGTCCGGCATGGAAGTGGAAGAACTCCAGCCGGTCGCGCCGCCGTTCACCGGCATCGTCGTCGCCGAGATCCTCACCGCCGAGCAGCACCCGAACGCCGACCGCCTGCGCGTCTGCACCGTCGACGCCGGCCCGCACAGCAAGGACGGCCCGCTGCAGATTGTCTGCGGCGCGCCGAACGCCCGCGCCGGCATCAAGATCCCGCTGGCCACCGTCGGCGCCGAACTGCCCCCGGGCGAGGACGGCAAGCCCTTCAAGATCGGCAAGGGCAAGCTGCGCGGCGTCGAGAGCCAGGGCATGCTGTGCTCGGCGCGCGAGCTGAAGCTGTCCGAGGACCACGGCGGCCTGCTGGAACTCCCGCTGGACGCCCCCGTCGGCCAGGACATCCGCGCATTCCTGAACCTCGACGACACCCTGTTCACGCTCAAGCTCACGCCCAACCTCGGCCACGCGCTGAGCGTCTACGGCGTGGCCCGCGAAGTGGCCGCGCTGACCGGCGCTCCACTGAAGACGCTGCCGACCGCGCCGGTCGTGCCCACGCTGGATGACACGCTGTCCATCACCGTCGAGGCGCCCGACCTGTGCGGTCGCTTCTCCGGCCGCATCGTGCGCGGCATCGACACGAAGGCCAAGACGCCCGCGTGGATGGTCGACCGCCTGGCGCGCTGCGGGCAACGCTCGGTCAGCGCACTGGTGGACATCTCGAACTACGTCATGTTCGAGACCGGCCAGCCGACGCACATCTTCGACCTCGACAAGATCCACGGCGGCCTGACGGTGCGCTGGGGCCGCGAGGGCGAGACGCTCAAGCTGCTCAACGGCAACACCATCACCGTCGATGCGCAGGTCGGCGTCATCGCCGACACGCAGGCCGTCGAATCGCTCGCCGGCATCATGGGCGGCGACGCGACCTCGGTGGGTGACGACACGACCAACGTCTACGTCGAAGCCGCCTTCTGGTGGCCGGACGCCGTTGCCGGCCGCTCGCGCCGCTACAACTTCAGCACCGACGCCGGCCACCGCTACGAGCGCGGCGTCGACCCCGCCCACACCGTCGAGCGCATCGAGCGCATCACCACGCTGATCCAGCAGATCTGCGGCGGCGAGGCGACGGCGTGCGGCCCGGTGACGGACGCGATCGTGAACCTGCCGGCGAAGAAGCCGGTGGCGCTGCGTGTGGCGCGTGCCGCCAAGGTGATCGGCATGCCGGTGACGCAGGCGCAGTGCAGCGAGGTGCTGACCCGCCTTGGCCTGTCGTTCACCGAGTCGGACGGTGTGCTGACCGTGACGCCGCCGAGCTGGCGCTTCGACATCGAGATCGAGGAAGACCTGATCGAGGAAGTCATCCGCGTCATCGGCTTCGACCAGCTTCCGCTGACCGCGCCGGTCGCCCCGGTGACCGCCCGCGTGCGCCCGGAAGCCCAGCGCGGCAGCTACGCGCTGCGCCGTTCGGTCGCGGCACTCGACTACCAGGAAACGATCAACTTCTCGTTCGTCGAAGAGCGCTGGGAAACCGAGCTTGCCGGCAACACCCACCCGATCCGCCTGCTGAACCCGATCGCCGCACCGCTGTCGGTGATGCGCTCCAGCCTGATCGGCAGCCTCGTGCAGGTGCTGCGCCACAACCTGACGCGCCGCGCGCCGCGGGTGCGCGTGTTCGAACTCGGTCGCGTGTTCCAGCGCGATGCGTCGGTGCAGACCAGCGAGCAGAGCGTCGTCGGCATCGACCAGCCGCTGCGCGTGGCCGGTCTGGCCTGGGGCGCGGCCGAGCCGGTGCAGTGGGGCGTGAAGGAGCGGGCGGTCGATTTCTTCGACGTGAAGGCCGATGTCGAGGCGCTGGTCGCCCCGCGCGTGGCCCGCTTCGTCGCCGCCGAGCACCCCGCGATGCACCCGGGCCGCTGCGCCCGCGTCGAGCTGGACGGCGTGGCGATCGGCTTCGTCGGCGAGCTGCACCCGCGCTGGCGCCAGGCGTATGAGCTGCCGGCGGGGCAGGGCGCGCCGGTGCTGTTCGAGCTGGACGTGCCGGCGCTGCTGGCCCGCGATGTGCCCGCCTACCAGGCGGTGCCGCGCCAGCAGGCGGTCACGCGCGACATCGCGGTGATCGTCGGCGACACGGTGGGCCATGACGCGGTGATCACCAGCCTGCTGGCCGCGCCCACCGGCGGTCTGCTGCGCAGCGCGAAGCTGTTCGACGTCTACCGCCCTGCGGCAGGTGCCGCCGGCTTCGAGCCTGGCGAGCGCAGTCTGGCGATCCGGCTGGAACTGCTGGATGATGAAGCGCCGCTGACGGACGCCCGCAGCGACGAGGCGGTCAAGGCTGCACTCGACGCGGTGCAGCGCGATCTGGGCGCACGTCTGCGCGGCGCATGACCCTGCGCCCCGCGATGCCCCCGCACCGACCGACCGATCCGACCCACCGCACGGCCACCGCCCATGGATGAAGAACCCGACTTCCTGCTGCCTGACGACGACGATGCGCCCACGCTCACCAAGGCCGAGCTGGCCGAACTGCTCTTCGAGCGGCTCGGCCTGAACAAGCGCGAATCCAAGGACATGGTCGAGGCGTTCTTCGAGTTCGTCCATGCGTCGCTGGCGAAGGGGGACGATGTCAAGCTGTCGGGCTTCGGAAACTTCCAGGTCCGCCGCAAGGCACCGCGTCCGGGGCGCAACCCGCGCACCGGCGAGTCGATCCCGATCCGCGCGCGCAACGTCGTCACCTTCCACGCCAGCCACAAGCTCAAGGCCGTGGTGCAGGGCGAAATTCCGCCGGAAGGCGACTTCGAGTAAAGTCGGCGCACCCGTGCCGACTCTCCGAACCCATTGATTTGCAATGGAAATCCAGCTTCCTGCGATCCCCGACAAGCGTTACTTCACCATTGGTGAGGTGAGCGAGCTGTGTGGCGTCAAGCCGCATGTGCTGCGCTACTGGGAGCAGGAGTTCGCGCAGCTCCGCCCGGTCAAGCGGCGCGGCAACCGCCGCTATTACCAGCACCATGAAGTGCTGCTGATCCGGCGCATCCGCGACCTGCTGTACGAGCAGGGGTTCACCATCAGCGGCGCGCGCAACCGGCTGGCCGAGCTCGGCCCGGCGGCCGCGCGTGCGCTCGACGACGACAATCTGGCCGGCGAAGACCTGTCCATGCCGCACCTGATTCTCGGCGGCGGTCGGGTCGATGCGACGCTGCTGATGCCGTCCTCGGTGCCGCGTGCCGGTGCGATCCTGGCACCGATGCCTGCCGTGCCGGTGCCGGGTCGGGTGACCAGCACCGATGTCCCCACGCCGCAGGTGGCCCGCGACGCACTGGTGCGCAGCGGTGCCCGCAGCCTGCGCGAGGAACTGCTCCTGATCCGCGCGCTGCTGGATCCGGAGTCGCCAGACGTGCCAGACATCGTCCTCGGATAAAAATCTCCACAGAGGCTGGACGAACTGATTGATTCCGGCATACAATCACTTTCTCAGCAGTCGGGGCGTAGCGCAGCCTGGTAGCGCACTTGCATGGGGTGCAAGGGGTCGTGAGTTCGAATCCCACCGTCCCGACCAATGAATTCAATGGGTTAGCTCTCACAAGGAGCTAGCCCATTGGCCTTTCTGGGGTCCGATCGCTGATTTCTGGCAATTCGCTGGCAATTCGTCGGCTGTTGGGCAACTTCAGGGCACCGCTGCGACGTGGTCCCGTGGTCCCGTGGTGCTCTGGCGCGGTCTACGCCTTGATTTTCCTTTTGGGCAGATAAATTCTGCGCACGAGGGGGGCGCGGTGTCCCGAGGTGGTTCCGGTTGGAGTTTTGCACCCCCCCGGGTGTGTCCATCGGATCTTCTGGCGCGGGTGTCCCTATCGCCAGCCCTTCGTGTCGATCGCCGCCAGGCGTCCCTGTAGCCGTCCGGTCAGGACTTCGTATTCCCTCAGCATGGCTTCCGCGGCGTCGTTGTGCGCGGCGTACAGCCGGAAGTACGTCTTCCAGTGCATCCCCTTGGGTTTGCCGCCGTCGCCGTTCAAGATGCCCGGTTGCCACTGCAGGCGCTCGCGCAGCTTGTCGGCCTTGCGGGTGGACCGGTCGGCCTCGGACTCGCGCTGGCTTCGATAGGCCAGGTCGTGGCATCGACGGCAGGCGAACACCGATCCGCTGTAAAGCAGCGCCACCCTCCGGCCACAGCCGACCGCCGGGCATCTCCACCACGCACGATCGCCGCCGAAGTGGCAGGGTGTCCAGTCCAGGCGGACCGGATAGGCCATGTCCTGCCATTCGCCGCCGCGCGACCGCTGGCGGTAGTCCAGCCGCACCGCGTCGGCCTGCACGCAGATGTCGATGGATGCGGTTGTCTCTCCACCGCGGGACCAGCGCCACCGAAACGCTGAATCTGGCTTCAGCAGCCCGTCCCGCTGCAACCTGCGCACGTCCAGCGCCCGCACGTCGTCCGTGCAGTCCTTGCCGCGGCTTCCGCGCCGCCCGCTTCCGAATCCGCCCATGGTTCGCACCTCCGATTTTTTTGCCGAAATCAATAGGCAAATTACACCAGTTGTGCGGACCATCTGGAAACCTTGCGTCCCGTTCAGCCCTCGCTGTGCCGGTGCAGGATGTCCTGAATCTCGGCCGGCTGGAACGCCACATCCCAGCACCAGGAACCGAAACCCCCCTTGGCGTTGACGGCATCGACCCACAGTTTCAGCGCGTCCCGCTTGGCTGCGTTCTGCGGGGAGTCCTCGCCCTTGATTTCCAGCACCAGTGTCTTGCCATTGGCCAGGCGGATGATGAAGTCGGGCAGGTAGCGGCGTTTGGATCCGCCCCACAGGTAATGCACCTGATAACCCAGGTGGTCGTTCTTGGCGTAGGCGGTGACCAGGTCGCTTTTGTCGAACAGGGTGGCCGCGTAGATTTCCCAGGTGCTGTCGCCGACCACGTGGCTGATCTGGGACTTCTGCGCAGGCTGGTTGCCCTTGGTCGTGTACCAGGTGCGCATGTTCCGGGTCGATCCGATTGGCTGCTCGGGGTCGAATACCGGTTCAATGCTGGCGACGTTCTGCTGTTCCACGTACTTGACCAGGTGCTGAACCACCAGGTCGATGTTCAGGGCGATCAGGATGCGCCGCCGCAGTCCGTCCGAATGGAACAGGCTCGGGATCTCCAGTTTCCCGGACACGTGGATGAACTGCTCCACCAGCCGGATCAACTGGAACACCAGATATTCCCGGTTGCCCTTGAAGTTCCCGCCGAACTGGTCGAACGCCTTGCGCGCCGCCTGAAACACGATGCGCTGTTCCCGGAAGTCCTCGGGCAGTTTGGACAGGTCAATGCTGGCGACTTTCGACAGGTCCGCCACACCGCCGACGGCGGGCGCCAGATCGGCCGACAGCGGGGTTTTTGCCGGGTCCAGGGCCAGCGGCTTCACCTCGCTCCATTTCACCGCCAGCGTGGGTTTCACGACGATGTCCACGCGCAGGAGATTGGGCCAGCGAACTTCCAGGTCGTTGCGGGTGGGCAGGGATTCGATTTGCGTGCTGGGTTTCGGTGGCGGCGGTGCATCGCCCCCTTCGCCGGCATCGACGAACACCGACAGCGGGACGCCGAACACGTTGACGTACTCGGGCACGAACAGGCCGTTCTCGTCTCGGTCGTAGCTGACGCGGCGCAGTCCGCGGCCGATCACCTGCTCGCACAGCAGCTGGCTGGTGAAGGCGCGCAGACCCATGATGTGGGTGACGTTCTTCGCGTCCCAGCCTTCGGACAGCATCGCCACGGAAATGACGGTCTGCAGCCCTTGCCCGGCCTGTCCCGGCTTGCCGACCGTGTCCACGATCTCGCGCAGCAGGTCTTCCTTGTCCAGCTTCAGCAGACGGGCTTCCCGGTCCTTCGGAAGCCCTGCAGCCTCGACGATCGCTTGCAGGTGCTTGCCGTAGTCGGCCTGTCCTGAAACCTTCTCGCCCAGCTCCGCTTTCTCCAGAACCTTCGAATCCACCCGTAAATTACGGGCGGGCGCCTGCAATTCGGGCCAGTAGGCGTCCCCGCTGTTGAAGTAATGTTCGATCCGCGCGGCCGTCTCGACGCGGTTGCAGACCGTCAGCATCACGGGCGGGGACTGGTGTCCGGCGGTCCTCCAGGCTTCGCGTGTGGCGCGCCAGTCGGCCCCCAACAGCGTGTAGGCGTCCTGCACCAGCTTGGGCAGGCTTTCATGGGGTTCGGCGCCGCGGCGGTTCAGGTCTTCTGCTACCTCGGGTTCCCGGTACAGGTGGTACAGCTTGGACTTGAAGCTCTTCGCGTTCGGCAGCGCGTCATCCCGCACCACCACGCGCGGCGTCTTGACCAGACCGCCTTCGATCGCGTCGTTCAGCCCGAAGTCGCTGACGATCCACGAGAACAGCCCTTCCTCGTTGTTCGCCTTGCCGGTCGGCGCGAACGGGGTAGCCGACAGGTCGAAGCAGCGCGACAGCCGCCGGGTGGCGTGGATGCGGTCCAGCCCCTCGATCCAGCGCGTGGCCTCGTCCATGTCGATGCCCAGGCGGTCCGCCTCGGCCTTGCTGATCTTCACGTCGGCCGGCTTGCGGTAGGCGTGGTGGGCTTCGTCGTTCAGCACCACCAGATCCTTGAACCCAGCCAGCTTGCCCAGCACGCGCCGGGTATAGGCTTCGTTGCTCTCCTTGCCCTTGCGGACGACGGACCGATCCTGTTCCTTCAGCGGCATCAAGGTGTGCCAGTTCTCGACCAGCACCTCGGCGTGGTTCAGCTTCTGGCGCAGGGCGTCCGACGGGCACAGGTTGAAGGCGTCGTAGGCGTTGTCCGTGGCGCCGGGGTAGAGCACGCGCAGGCGCTCCTTGACCGTCAAGCCCGGGGCAACGACGAACACCGCGCGGGAAAAGTCCTTGGTGCGCTTCGGGTAGGTCTGGGCGTTCAGCACCTGCCAGGTGATGATCATCGCCATCACGGCGGTCTTGCCGCTGCCCGTGGCCATCTTGCTGCACAGGCGTTCCCAGGGGCCGCCGTCGCCGGTCAGCAGGACGCCTTGCTTCGATGCCGCTGCGCCTTCCACCCACCAGATCAGCGTTTCGATCGCTTCCAGTTGGCAGAAGTAGAAGGGCAGTTGCCGGGCGCTCTGGTCGTGCCAGTGGGCCAGTAGCTGGCGGGTGATGACGGTGACGCCCGGGTAATCGTCGGCGCGCCAGGCGTCCACCCGCTGGCGGATCTCGTTGACCTGTTCCAGGATCTCGACGCGCCGGGTGTTGTTGCGCACGTCGTAGATGTCATAACTCGCGGGCCGGCGTCCTTCGACCAGGCGAAGCGTCCCGCTGTCGGTGGGCATCCAGTGGCGTTGCGGGACTTGATAGGGCGTGTTGATGATGACGGACTTGGGGGCGGTGGCCATGCGCTCCCCCTCAGTTCGCGCCAGCCGCCGACGGGGCCGACAGCGTCAGGATCTTCAGCGACTCGATGCCGCGATCGTCCACGATCTTCACCGCCGCGCGGTGGTGCTGTCCGGCCTCGAAGGGCAGGGACACGGTGCCGTGGAACTGGCTCAGCAGGCTTTCATCCAGCTCGGCGCGGATCGTGGCCTTGAGCTTCTTCCAGCCCTCATCCTTGCCAGCCATCGGGAAAAAGACTTGGTGCGGGAACAGGCTGCGGCCGTCGTAGTCGGTGTCCAGCGACCACATGGCAATCTTGGCTTTGCCGCCGGACACGAGTTCGCCCTTGACGGTGTCGAAGTAGTCGAAGCCGTTCACCTCGACCTGCCACTGGCCGTCCTTCAGGGCGGTGACGGTCACATCGGGTTGTCCCATCAGCCAGAAGCTTTGATTGCTGGAACGGTTCTTCTTCAGGTCGTCGGTCAGCAGGTCGGTGTTCATCTGCGCCTTCAGGGCGGTGATGCCCTTGACGCCGTCGATGTCCTTGGCGGCTTCGGGGTCGAAGGCGAAGGCACAGAAGACGATCATCTTCGGCCGCGGGAACAGTTCGGCCGCTTCGCCCAGGGCGTGCTCGACCTGTCGCTGTTCGAGTGCGCCGTGTTCGGGGCCGAAGCTCACCGCGATGCGCTCGCCGGTGTCGGCCAGGGTGCCACTGGCGTGCAGGCAGGTGGTGCCGGCCATCGTCTCCAGTTCGGCGAAGCGCAGCATCTGGCCGCCCTTGCCGCGGATGCCCGTCTTCAGCAGTTCATCGCGCCAGCGCTGCTGTCGGCCGGTTTCGCCGCTGCGGGCGATGCTGGTCTGATAGGACAGGTCTTCGCTCGGGGTGGTGGTGGCGCCGCCTTCGGCCGACTCCAGGCTCAGCACGGTGGGGAACGGGACCGCTTCGACGGTGAACGGGCCGGTGATGCGCAGCTTGTTCTTGTTCTTCTCGGGCTGGTCGTACAGGGTTTCGTTCTCGGCCTGTGCAGCAATGGACCGGTCCATTTCGGCCTGCATCCGCTGGCGGGCAGTGTGGAACGCCTCGAAGGGAGCGCGCAGCACCTCGGGCCAGCCAGCGGGCAGGGCGCCATCGTCGCCGTGGAACGGGACTTCCCATTCCAGCAGTTCGCCGCCGCGCTGGCCGAGGGCGAGCTTCTGGCCCTTGCGCACGCCTTCGGTGACGGTCAGGGGCTGGGCGGGGGTGTTGACGGACAGGGCGATGTTCAGCGCGGACAGGGCGGCGGTGATCGCCGGGTGCATCCGGTCGTGGATCGCGTCGATGTCGGCATTGTTGGCAATGGATTTCAGCGTGACATGGGGAACGGTCTTGTAGATGAAACCGCCTTTCAGTCCTTCGTGCGGATAAGCCAGCTCGAAATAATCGAAACTCGCCGTCATCAGCCGCTGTTTCGCCAGCGTCACCGCCACCCGCGACGTATCACAGGTAATCCACCGCCGGCCCCATTTTTCCGCCACGAATGCTGTAGTCCCAGATCCACACGTCGGGTCAAGTACCAAATCACCAGGGTCGGTGGTCATCAATAAACAGCGTTCTGCAACTTTGGTGCTGGTTTCAACAACGTATCTTTTGTCTGACGCGAAGCCCGCAATACTGGTGTCATCCCAACTGTTGTTTATTGGGAAGGCAGGGAAGTCTTCAATGAAGCGGATGTAATAGAGATTGTCCCCGCTTGGTGCAACTCTATTTGACTTGAGGAGCCGAGGCATAAAATCCACTTCGGTTTTCCAATATCCTTTTGGATAATAGTCTTTTCCCCCTAATTGAACGTTATAACGTGTTCCGGGGCTTTGACTGGTAAGGTTGTCAAATCTAAATACATGTCCATCGTTGAATGGCTTTGAGCGTTCGGCACGTGTCAATGACCTACGCTCGCCAGTCGGTAATTCTACTTTGCTATATGCGCCGCCACCTTCTCCCCCAAGTTCTTTGACAAGGTACATTTGGCGATATTTCATGTCTGGTAATGACTTGGCGTACCAAACCAAGTAATCGGCTACTCCTGCAAGGAGATTTGATGTGGAGCTGGTTGTTTTCTTGAATGCGATCAGTCCGCTAAAATTCTCCGCTCCGAAAACTTCGTCGCATATTTCTCTGACGTGGTGCAGGTTTTCATCTGAAATCTGCACAAACACGCTGCCAGTTTCTGACAGAAGATCACGGGCCAGCAAAAGGCGGTCCCGCAGATAACTGAGATAGGAGTGAATGCCAAGTTCCCAGGTGTCCCGGAATGCCTTGATCATCTCGGGTTCTTGCGTCAGATCCGCATCGCTGCGGTCCTTCACGTCCCGCTTGTTCACGAACGGCTGAAAGTTCGACCCGTACTTGATGCCATACGGCGGATCGATGTAGATCATCTGCACCTGCCCGGCCATCCCCTCTTTCACCAACAGGCTGTTCATCACCTGCAGGCTGTCCCCGCTCACCAGCCGGTTCGCCCAGCCCTTGTCGTGCTTGTAAAAGTCGATCGCGTTGCGCAGCGGCAGCGCCTCGAACGGGGCTTCAAACAGACTCGCCTGAACCGCCGGCCCCTTGTCCGCCGCCTTGCCGGCCTTCTCGCCCTTCATGCGCGTGCGCACCGCCGACAGGATGCTCATCGGGTCGATCCGCTCATGCACGTGCAGACTGACCGTGTCCACCTCGAAACTGGTCCGCTCGGCCTTGCCCGTCCACTGCAGATAAGGCGAGCCGCGCCGCTTCAGCTCTTCCAGCGCTGCGCGCATCACCGCCTGATCCCCAGATGCCAGCGCGTCGTCGATCAACGTTTCCAACTCGGCCCGGCCGCTGTCGAAGTTCAGCACCGGGTCAAGGTGCGGGTCATACGCCCAAACCTTCTTCGGCTGCTCGGGGTCGGTGTCCTCGTTGACCAGGCCGACCTCGGGATTGTTCTTGCGCCGGTCGCTGTGTCGGTAGCTCAGCACCTGCGGCGCGCCGGAGTCGGCGCTGGCCGTTGGGGCCTTGGTGCTGGCCTTGCGCTTCAGGGGTGCTGAAAGCGGCAGTTCCGCCGGAATCTCTCCTCCATCAAGCGTGAATTCCTGCTCGCTCGGGGAATCCAGGTTGTTTATATTTTTCTCGTCTCGTCTCGTCTCGTCTCGTCTCGTCTCGTCTCGTCTCGTCTCGTCTCGACGTTGCGCCCGGTCGAGCCGCCGCGCCCCTTGCCCTTCACCGCGCGTCCCGCGTCAAGCAGGTGTTGCCGCGCCGCCTGAAAGGCTTCCTCGGTGATCATCTGTCCTTGTGCCTCGGCCGTGGCCTGCAGCGTGCGCAGCAGCGTGGCATTGCCGAGATTGCTCCCATCGGCGGGCAGCAGTTGATAAAGCGCCTCGGCCAGCGCTTGGGTGTCGGTGTTGTGCATAGGATGGCCCCCTCGGTGTCGTTCGTCACGAATTGGCGGGCAATCTAGCATTTGCGGCCG
Organism: Sphaerotilus montanus; assembly: GCF_013410775.1. Taxonomy (NCBI): domain Bacteria; kingdom Pseudomonadati; phylum Pseudomonadota; class Betaproteobacteria; order Burkholderiales; family Sphaerotilaceae; genus Sphaerotilus; species Sphaerotilus montanus. The sequence goes on from NZ_JACCFH010000001.1 coordinate 3,919,944, forward strand.
GTGTTCCCGCCGATGTGCGCCCGTGTCCTCGGGCGTCATCGGTGGGAAGCCTCGGACCGGGCGTGAAATCTGCCCGATCCGTCCTCAGCGCTCAACGTTCAGCGAACCCTGCGCACCGGTGCAGTTCAGCCCGTACAGGCTGCAACTCCCGGCCAGCGCCGACCACCCGCCCGGACCGCGCCGCGGCGCAACGCCCCGAGCGTTCCAGGTGCCGGCATTCGATGCACATCCGAACGTCCGCGCCCAGCCGGTCCCGCAACAGCAGCCGATCGGCCAGCGCTTCGGCATCGTCCAGCCCGAACCCGTGGCGCCGCGCCTGTTCGATGTACCGGCCGATGCGCTCGATCTCTGCATCGTCCAGGCCGATCAGCGCCCGGATTTCGGCGGGCAGGGCGCCCGGTGCAGTGGTCGGGGACCGCCGTTGCAGCAGATCGACCAGCGCCGGTTTGTGCGCCCGGATCGCGTCCCGGTCGGTGTCGGTCAGGCGCGCCGCCGGCTTCACCAGCAGGTTGCCATCGGGCAGCGGGGACACGGTGATGCCACGTCCAAAAAGATGCAAGAGAAGGGCGGGCGTTTCCATCAAATCACCTCGCCCGCGGGGCCGTCGGCACCATCCGGTTCACTCCATTCGTGCCCTTTTTTTCCATTCGTGCCCATTCGTGCCCAACTCTGAGAGTGGGCATCTATGGGCACGAATGGCGCAGGAGGGCACGAATGGGCGTCCGCCTCGGGCAGTTGAACCGAGTCCGGGAGCTTCCAGTAGCTGGCAATTTCCTTGCCGAAACCGGATCGTTTCACGACGACGCCGACCCGCTCCCGGGCGTTGCGGATCTGCTTGTCGGTGAAGCCCTCGGCCTTCAATTTCGCCTTCACCTGATCGCCCGGGACGGTGTCGTGCCCGATGAACCGGATCAGCACGTCGTCGATGCCTTCCCGCTTGGCGATCTCGTCCGAGGTGTCCGCGGGCGTGTCGGCGTCGGCCTCGGCCAGCAGCGCGCGGGCCGAACCTTCCAGCGCTTCCCCCCAGGTCACCATCGACGCGGGGATGCCCGGGGCGGCCTCGCCCTGTTCCAGGTGGTAGACGAACCCGCCGTCATCCGGCCCGATGTTCGACTTCGACCGCACCAGCACCCGCCGGTCCTTGCCGTTGTCGTCCGTGACCTTCGCCGCCAGCAGCACCACCCGCACGATCGCAGTGAAGGCAATCGAGCCGGTCACCCGTTCGGTGGGATCCTTGCCGCTGGTGCCTTTGCTCAAGTGCGTGATGCCGACCACCGCCGCGCCGATCTGCGCCGCCAGGTCCACCAGCGGTTGCAGCGCGCGCCGTACCTCGGTGTTCTTGTGGCTGTCGCCGGTCACCGCCGACACGATCGGATCGACCACGATCAGCCGCACATCCCCCAGCGCCACCACCGCCGACGCCAGTTGCGCCAGGTCGCGCGCAGGATCGAAGGACACCGCTTCGCCATCGACACGCGCACCGGTGACGAAGTAGACCCGGTCCATGTCGGCCCCCATCGCCTTCAGCCGCGGCGCCAGCGTGTCGCCCGGGTCGTCTTCGCCCGACCACATCAGCACGTTGCCCACTGCGCAGCGCGAACCGTCCGGCCAGCGCCCCCCGATCGACACGGTGGCGCCCATGGCCAGGGCAATCGTCGTTTTGCCCTGACCGGGCGCACCGGCCAGCAGATGCACCTTGCCGCAGGCGAGCCAGTGTTGCCACAACCAGGCGATCGCCGACATCGGCAGGGACGATGCCCGGGTGAGGATCACGCCGTCGGTGGTGGCCTTGGGCGCGCTGACCGGGGCGGGGGCCGCCGGCCGTGGTGTGGGTGGTGTGGGTGGTGCAGGTCGTGCCGGCGGTGCTTTCGGCGCCGCCGTCGGTGGCGGGGCGTGTAGCGGTCGTTGTGGTTCCGGAACGTGGATGTCGGCGCGTTCGGCCATTGGCGCCAAGTCCCGATAGGGTGGGCGCTCGGTCATTGGTGAAGCTCCTTGTAGACGCCCTGAATCCGGGCCGATGCGTCGCGCAGTCGGGCCAGGTCCACGTCGGTGAGCGTGTAGCCATTGGCCAGGTTCTCCGCTGCAACGGCGGTCAACCATGCTTCACTGGCGATCAGCTCGATCGCCTGCATCGGGAGCATCAAGCCGATTCGGCGGGGCTTGCTGACCGGGCGGGCGTCGTCCCGCTCGGGGAACAGGTCGGACAGGTCCAGGCCGAGTGCGTGGGCGATCGTCTCGACCTCGCAGCCCGACTTGAAGCACTTCAGCAGCACGGTGCCGTTGTCGCCGCGGCGCACCGACAGCGTGTTCGTGCTCTTGCCGCCGCAGGCTGGGCATGCCGCGCGCAGGTGGTCGCGGCCGTGCAGCCGGACCTTGCCGCGGTGGGACAGGTGGGACTCGACCAGCTCGAAGGGATCGCTCATCGCTTGGTCCTTTCCAGGTGAATCCGGAAGTCGTCGGCGTTGCGATGTGTGGGGGTGGCAAGCTCGCCAGCGGTGCCCGAAGGACACGCCAGGGGCTCGCCGGTGTCGGCGATACGCATGGGTGTGTCCTCGGGGTTAGGCTGTAGCGCCGTTCATGAACGCATTGAGCGTGCTCAAGCGAACCTTGCGACTGCGGCCGATGTGCAGGCTCTGCAGTTCGCCGCGGTTGAACAGGTTGTAGATCGTCGTGTGACTGACCCCGAGCCGGTCGCGTGCTTCACGCACGGACAGAAGGCGGTCTTGGTCGGCAGCGATTGCCGGGGAGGTGTGGCCGATGGTCTTGCTGATGTCGCGCATTGCTGCCTTGAAGTTATAGGCGTTGAAAACTGCGCGGATGAATGTTGGCGGATCCTGACGGACATACGCTCAATGAGTGCATGTCCGGTCAAGCTGGCTTACCATTCGGCCTGTAGTTCCGTCCAAAGTTCTACAGGCGTTTCCGCGTCTCTTGAAAGCCTGACCCCCAAATTCCACTCCGGGGGCCGGGCTTTCGTCTTTCTGGGGGGTGTTCATCTCCCATCGATCAAATATACCAAGCGTCATTTGTGGATAACCGCTGACAACTGAATCCGTCCATCGGTGTTCACCCTCTAGAGCGCTTGGTCGGCGCTGTTTTGCGTTACGATGCGTCCCGCATCCGGGTGAAAAACAGGCTAAAAACCGTTTCGTACCCTAATTTGCAACGGAATGTAGATGCATCCCTTCTTGTTGCACACATCGCTGTACTTGTCAGGCAACCCTAAGCGGCCTGATGTTCGTTTCTGACTCGATCTGCTGCACCAGCCCAGCCAGCCGCGCGCCCAGCGCATCGAAGGCTCTGGCCTGGTCCGCTTCCCGACGATCCCGGATGTAGACACGCCGCACCCGGCTTTCGATCTGGTGGTTCAGGCATTCGTCGATCACGTCCCCGCTGATCCCCATCCCGGCCATGAGTGATGCGGCCGTGCGTCGAAGATCGTGCGGCGTCCATCGACCGCCGGGCAGCGTCAGGGCGTCCACCGCCTTGCTTCGGTTGCTCATGCGCTCTTCGTCGGTGCGCTGGCGGTCGCTCAGTTGCTTGTTGAAGGACTTGAGGCAGACCGGCCCGGTGTTGTCCGTGCTCGGGAACACCCATGCGCTGGTTTGCCGCATCGTCGCCAGTTCGTTGAACTGCTTCAGGGCAAAGTCCGACAGGTGAATGGTGTGGTCCCGGCCGTTCTTCGTGTCCGGCAGGTACCACGTGCGGGCCTTGAGATCGACGAACCCGAGCTTCACGTCTTCCACCTCGGCCACTGCCTGCAGGATGGCCCGATCCGCGCGGTCGTCCGCCCAGGTGGCGCCCATGAGTTCCCCGATTCGGCAACCGGTCGCCAGCGTCAACCACACGGCACAGACACTGCGCGGGTTCATGTTCGCCAGGGGCAGGGCATCCGCCAGCCGCCGGATCTCGTCGGCCGACAGGATGCGGTCCCGCTGGGCGCCCTTGCCGACGACACGCGCCTTCTTGAGCGTGGCCATCGGATCGACCGCGATCAGTTCCCGATCCATGGCGAACGCGAACATCTGGCGCAACTCGCTGAACAGCATCTGTGCGGTTCGCTGCTTGCCCTCGGTGGTCTGGGCGTCGATCACGCGCAGGATGTCGGCCTTCGTCACGTCCTTGGCGGTCATGTCGCCGATGTGGTCGAACACGTGGCGCTCGAACTGCGCACGGGCCAGTGCGCCCGAGTCCTTGCGGCCTTTGCGTTCTCCGCTTGGCAGGGTCTGGCTTTTCAGCTCCACGTCGCACCAGCGGTCGAACAGGGTGCGGATGCTGACGCGGCGCAATTGCTCAAGCTCTGCAGCCTGTTGCGCTACCAGGCGTTGGGCGCGCTCTTCCTCGTGTCGCAGTTGAGCGAGTTCGCGGTCTTGCTCTGCCTTCAGTACCGGGTCGATGCCGTCCAGCACCGCCGCACGCATCCGCGCGGCGCGTGCTTCAGCCTCTTCCAGCGACGCTTCTGGGAACCCGACGATCCCGCCGTTGTCGTCTGCCCATAGCTGGGCACGGACCTGTTTCCCGGTGACTGGCGAAGCGTAGCGATAGACCCAGAAGGCACCGGCCTGTGTCCGCCGCAGGTACAGCCCCTTGCCGGCCCGAAGTTCGTCGCCAGCCTCGGCCGACTTCACCCAGGCGCGCACCTCCAGATGCCTGATCGCGACCTTGTGCCGTGTACCCTTCTCGATTCCCATCTGTCGTCCCGCTTTGTCCGAAGTTGCCAGATGCTGTCCCAACGGTAGCTATCTGGCAATTTTCTGGCAATTCAAAATTGGCTTTCAGTGTACGACGAAGAATGGCAAAGAACAAAGTTCATCCGTAAGTCATTGATTTTTATTGGTTTGACTGAATGATGCTGGTCAATGGCTGATGGTTGTAGATGCTGTGTTACTTGCATGGGGTGCAAGGGGTAGTGAGTTCGAATCCCACCGTCCCGACCAATGAATTCAATGGGTTAGCTCTCACAAGGAGCTAGCCCATTGGCCTTTCTGGGGTCCGAATCTGCTGCATGCCCCGCGTGTCCGCATCCAGTTCACGCAGTGGCCAATCTGCCCCGTGTCAATCGATCTGGCGTGTTTTCAGCGTCAGAGAGATATGTTGCCGGAATGTCCGAATCTGCGAATACCATCCACCGCAAGGGGGGGTGCCGACGGAAGACGGAAGCGAGCACCCATTGAAAAAAATGGTGTTCCACGTCCGGAAAGACAACGACATGACGGTATTCGGCATTCGGCGCAGCCTGTGCGCTGCGCTCAGCGGTGCGGTGCTCATCCTTTCAGGGTGCGGAGGTGGCGGGGGGAGTGCGGACGTGCCTGCACAGGCTGCCGGCACCGTGCACGGCACGGTGGTGGCGTCCTCGACCGGGGCCGATCTGGCCGGCGTGGCAGTGGTCGTGGCAGGCCACAGCACCGTCACCGCGGCCGACGGCAGCTACACGCTGACGGCCGTTCCGGCTGGCGATGGCCAGGTGGTGACCTACTCCCTGGCCGGTTATGCCAAGGGGGTTGTTCCGGTATCGGTCACGTCCGGTGCCGTCGCGCAAGCCAGTGCCCGCCTGACGCCCGTCAGCGCCAGCCAGACGGTGGACGCCACCAGCGGCGGAGTGATCGGCGTGGCAGGCTCGCCGGCCCAGGTCACGCTGCCGGCGGGGGGGCTGGTCAGCGCTTCGGGTGCCGCGGCGACGGGCCCGGTCCGGGTCGAGCTGACGGTCATCGACCCGGCATCCGACCCCGCCAACATGCCCGGCAACTACACCGCGCAGACCGCAGGCGGCGGCACGGCACAGATCGAGAGCTTTGGCGCCCTCCAGGTGACCCTGACGGACGCCAGCGGTGCATCGCTGAACCTGGCCAGCGGGAAGACCGCCACCCTCCGGATTCCCCTGTCCAGCCGCAGTGCCGTGCCACCGGCCACGGTGCCGCTGTTCTATCTGAACGAGACCACCGGCCTGTGGGTACAGGAAGGCAGCGCCAGCCTGACCGGCACGGCGCCCGACCAGTATTACGAGGGCACGGTGGGCCATTTCAGCTACTGGAATGCCGACCAGATCACCGAGACCATCCGGGTGTTCGGCTGTGTGCAGGATGCCGCTGCGCGTCGGGTGGCCAGTGCCCTGGTCCACACCAGCGGCAGTGACTATTCAGGCATTGACCTCGACTGGAGCAATGCCAATGGCGATTTTGTCGTGCGCATGCGCAAGGACAGCATCGCCAGCCTCATGGCTGAACTGGGCCCGCGCAGCGCTGCCAGCGTGCGGGTCGGGCCTTCCAGCACGGACATCACCCTGGGTGCCTGTCTGGTGATGCGCGATGTCGTGGCCCTGCCGCAGATCCTGGTGCCGCCCGCATCGCGCACGCTGCCGGCCGGCAGTTCGATGCCGCTGCTCGTCGAGGCGAGCGGAGCCGGCACCCTGCGCTACCAGTGGCAGCGCAACGGCATCGACATCCCAGGCGCCAATGCCGCCCGCCACGTGGTCGCGGCGGTGTCAGCGGACGACAACGGGGCGCGCTACGCGGTCGTCGTCCGCAGTGCCACCGGCTCGGTCACCAGTGAATATGCCGTGCTGACGGTGCAGACCGTTCTCCCGGTCCTGGAGATCACGGGCCAACCGCAGCCCGCGAGCGTCGATGTCGGCCAGCAAGCGCGCTTCAGTGTCAGCGTCAGCGACGGCTTGCCCGCCGCCAGCTACCAGTGGCAGCGCAACGGCGTGGACATCGCCGGCGCCACCAGCTCCACCTACACCACACCCGTCACCGCCCTGGCCGACAGTGGCGCCAGCTTCAGCGTGCGCATCAGCCGCGGCACCGACGTCCTGACCAGCAACCCGGCCGTGCTGACCGTGACACAGCCGACCGGCGCCAGTGGCTACTACCTGGTGGCGCCGGCAGGTCCGGCGGTCAGCAGCAGCGTCACCTACGCCAACGGGGTGCAGACGTTCCAGTCGCAGGCCATCCTGGCGGTCAATACGGCCAACCCTGCTGGTGTGGTGACACTGGCGCCGGCGGGCCAGGCGGCGTACGCGATGTTCAGCGGGGTGATCGAAGCCTCGGTCAGTGCAGGGGTCATCAGCCAGGCGCGCAGCCGCTTCGCCGTCTATCTGCAGGGCGGCCGGCTCGTCAAGGTGGACCAGGTGGTCACCAACGGCGGACTGCCCACGGCCACGCTGCTGTCGTCGCTGACCTCGCCCGAGTTGTGCGGCGACAGCGGCGATCCGATGACCGACAGTTCCGACAGTGGCTTCAGTCCGACCAATCCGCTGCGCAGCTGGATCTTCTTCAAGGCGCCTGGTACGGACGGCCAGTGCGGCACGGAAGACGACAACTACCGGGCCGTGCGCATGGACATGGCCCCCACCGAGGCGGCATCGAGCGTGGCCGAGCCGCAGACCGGACTCCTGACCGCCGACCTCGCCCTTGCGGGGCTGGTGGTGCGCAATGGCAATCAGATGCAGCTGCTGGACGCCAATCTGGCCAATCCCGTCAACCTCTTCACCATCAACCCGGTGGGTTTTCGCAATCTGGGCCTGAGCTTCGGCAGTGCGGCGTCGGGCTTCTGGCTGTTTGTCGACGGCGGCAAGCTGTGGGGCGTCAACCTGGCGTCACCGGCAACCCGGGTCGCGCTGACCACCATGACCAGCAGCGAGTCGGATGTCGAGGTGGTCTCCGACGGTGCCGCCGCCTACATCGCCATCTCCAGCAGCACCGGCAGTCGGCTGTTGCGGGTGGACCGTGGCCTGGTGGCCACGCCGCTGGCCACCCTGACACCCCGTGTCTTCCAGCTGGAGCAGACGCCCACGCGGCTGGTGGCGCTGGGTCTGGGAACCCCATGGACCGTGCAGTCCGTGCCCAAGACGGGTGGTGCGACAACGCTGCTGCACACGCTGACCAGCCTGGAGATGTGGTCGCAGATGCTGACCGCGGGCGAGAACGTCTACCTCGGGCTCTATCAGGCCGATGGCACCGGATCGGTGTCCACGCTGGTGGTGGGGGCGGACGGCAGCAATCCGGTTCTGCTGGCGAACACCGCTGTCAAGCAGGGCATCGCTCCGACTTCGTGGTCGCTCGGCGACTTCGGCGCCGAGCCTGTCTACCAGGCCGTCGTGCTGGCGGACGGAGTCACCCGCTACCTGAATGACGCTGGTGCCACGCTGCGCGTGGTGGACGGTGCGACCCGCACCACCCTCGCGACCTACGGCCGCCTCCCGGCCCAGCCGGATGTGTACTTCGGTACGGTGGCGGGCGCATTCCAGTACGGGCAAAGCGGGCTGTTCGCCAGTGTCTCGATCGACACCGGCCTGGCGGGTGACCTGTTTTATTACAAGAGCGACGCACCGGGGCTGGTCCGGGTGACGAACTTTGGCACCCCGGCCCCCGCGGCCGCCGCCAGCGTGCAGTCGCTGTCGGCCACGCGCCGTTCCGCGGCGAAGGTTGCGGCTGCATACCGTGCGGGTGTGCTGGGTCGCTGATCGCAGGCGACGTCTGTGGAGGTGGTCGGCTGCGCTGGAGCCGGCCGCCCGTCAGGCCTGATAGCACGGCGGGCGGGGCCCCGCGGGCGCAGGATCCCCGGCCGATCCCGGTCGGCGAGAATGGTGGAAACAATGCCATCTGCGCGCGGGAGAAACGATCTTGAACCACCAAGCCCTGTCGTCCTTCATCTGGTCGGTCGCCGACCTGCTGCGAGGGGACTACAAACAGAGCGAATACGGCCGCGTCATCCTGCCGTTCACCGTGCTGCGCCGGCTGGACTGCGTGCTGGCGGCGACCAAGCCGGCGGTGCTGGCCGAGTTCGCCGCGCGCACCGCCGCCGGCCTGAACCCGGAGCCCTTCCTGCTGCGCAAGGCCGGACAGAGCTTCTTCAACACCTCGTCGCTCGACCTCGTCACGCTGCTGGGCGACCAGGATCATGTTCGGCAGAACCTCTACGCCTACATCCAGGCCTTCTCGCCGGCGGCGCGGGACATCTTCGAGCGCTTCGACTTCCACACCCAGGTGGAGCGGCTGGCCAAGGCCGACCTGCTGTACCTGGTGGTCGAGAAGTTCGCCAACATCGACCTGCACCCCGAGCGGGTGGACAACGCCAGCATGGGCGCGGTGTTCGAGGAGCTGATCCGCAAGTTCGCGGAGATCTCCAACGAGACGGCCGGGGAGCACTTCACGCCGCGCGAGGTCATCCGGCTGATGGTGAACCTGCTGTTCATCGAGGACGACGACGTGCTGACGCCCGGCAACGCCGTGGTGCGCACGGTCTATGACCCGACGGCGGGGACTGGCGGCATGTTGTCGGTGGCGGGCGAGTACCTGCTGGAACACAACCCGCAGGCCCGGCTGACGATGTTCGGGCAGGAGCTGAACGACGAGTCCTACGCCATCTGCAAGGCGGACATGCTCATCAAGGGGCAGGACGTGGGCAACATCGTGGCCGGCAACACGCTGAGCGACGATGGCCACGGCGGGCGCCAGTTCGACTACATGCTGTCCAACCCGCCGTTCGGGGTGGAGTGGAAGAAGGTCGAGCGGGCGGTGCGCCTGGAGCATGAGCAGCGGGGGTTTGATGGTCGCTTCGGTCCGGGGCTGCCGCGGGTGTCGGATGGCTCGCTGCTGTTCCTGATGCACCTGCTGGCCAAGATGCGGCCGGCGCAGGACGGGGGCAGCCGCTTCGGGATCGTGCTCAACGGCTCGCCGCTGTTCACGGGTGGCGCGGGCAGTGGCGAGAGCGAGATCCGCCGCTACGTGCTGGAGAACGATCTGGTGGAGGCCATCGTCGGCCTGCCCACCGACATGTTCTACAACACGGGCATCGCCACCTATGTCTGGATCCTGTCGAACAAGAAGCCGGAGGACCGCCGGGGGTTTGTGCAGCTCATCGACGCGGGGAGCTTCTGGCAGAAGATGCGCAAGAGCCTGGGCTCCAAGCGCAAGGAGATGAGCGACGCGCACATCGAGCAGGTGACGCGCCTGTTCGGCGGCTTCACCGAGGCGGAACTCGTCACGGTGCTGGATGCGGCCGGGCAGCCGCTGGGCGAGGCGCAGTTGGTCACCGGGACCGATATTCCGCCGGTGGCGCGGGAAGGCGGGCGCCTCAAGCGGGTGCCGGTGGCGCGCATCTTCCGCAACGAGGACTTCGGCTACACCACGATCACGGTCGAGCGTCCGCTGCGGGACGCGCAGGGTCAGCCGGTGCTGGGGGCCAAGGGCAAGCAGAAGGGCAAGCCGCAGCCCGACAGCGCGCTGCGCGACACCGAGAACGTGCCGCTGAGCGACGATGTCCGCTCCTACTTCGAGCGCGAGGTGCTGCCGCATGCGCCGGATGCGTGGATCGATCCCGAGAAGACCAAGGTCGGTTACGAGATCCCGTTCAACCGGCATTTCTATGTCTTCGAGCCGCCGCGTTCGCTGGCCGAGATCGATGCGGATCTGAAGCGGTCGACGGATCGGATCAAGCAGATGATCGAGGGGCTGTCGGCATGAGTGCGGCTGTCCAACAGTGACACCACTGGTGTCACAAGTCGAGCCGGGATCTGGAACGGCAGTTCAAGGCGACGCTGTTCGGGCGCGTGGTGACTTCGCCGGTAAAAGTCTCACCACTGGTGAGACAAGGCCACCCGCATGTCACGCCTGTTACAAAAGTCTCAGCACTGCCGAGACAATCTTCGACAATGCATTTTTATACGCTGTTAGCGTAGTATTGACCCATGCGCTACGAATTCATCGAGTCGTCCGTGTTTTCGGCCTACGTGGCGGACTACCTTGAGACGACGACTACGCCGCGTTGCAGGCGTACCTGAGCGAGCAGCCGGACGCGGGTGATCTTGTGCGCGGCTCGGGTGGGGTGCGCAAGGTGCGGTGGGCGCGGCCCGGCGGGGGCAAGTCCGGTGGCGTTCGGGTCTGCTACTACGTGCGGACGCGGGCCGGCCAGATCTTGATGCTGGTGATCTACGCCAAGAACGTGCGGGCCTCGATCCCTGGGCATGTGCTGGCACAACTGCGAGAGGAACTGGAACATGGGCAAGCTGACTGAAGCGGAGCTGCTGGCGCGGGATGCCCAGCGGGACATCGGGGCCGAGTTGCTGGCGTCGGTGCGTGAACTCAAGGCGGGGCGCTGGGCGCGCAAGACCACCTTCGAGGCGCGGCCGGATGGGCAGGTGCGGCGCTGTGTCGTGCGGGCGGACGGGACGGTGGAAAAGGACGAATGGCTGACGGGCGCTCGCTGGGAGCTGATGGCCGCGCGTGCGGGGTCGGGGCTGTCCCAGGCCGAGTTTGCGCAGGCACTCGGGGTGTCGAAGCGGACGCTGGAGAACTGGGAGCAGGGCCGGGTCGAGCCGACGGGCGCGGCGCGGCGGCTGCTGAGGCTGGCGGCGTGTTTTCCGGACACGGTGACGCGGCTGGCGGGATTGCCGGGCTGACGTTGGCGGGGGTGGCTCCGCTGGACAGAAAATATCAGGGGGATGAAGCGTGAGTTTTCCGAAATACGAGCATTACAAGGATTCCGGGGTCGAGTGGCTGGGCGAGGTGCCGGCGCATTGGGATGTGAAGAGCATTCGCCGTGTGGCTGAACTGAATCCGTCCAAATCGGAAGCCGCGCACCTTGGCCGAGAAACAGAGGTTTCTTTTCTGCCAATGGAAGCGGTTGGCGACGATGGAAAACTGAATCTCGACCGAACTCGCCCGATTGGGGAAGTTGAAACGGGCTATACCTTTTTCAAGGAAGGTGATGTAACGATCGCCAAGATCACTCCTTGTTTCGAAAACGGCAAAGGCGCCGTCATGACCGGGTTGCAGAATGGTTTCGGTTTCGGGACGACTGAACTCATCGTGACGCGGCCAAAGTTGGGTCATGTGACGAACCATTTTCTTCACTGGCTATATTTGTCCACCACGTTTCGAAAAACCGCTGAAGCTGCGATGTATGGTGCAGGCGGGCAGAAACGTGTTCCTGATGACTTTGTCCGGGATTTCGTGACGGCTTTTCCGCCCATATCTGAGCAAGACACGATTTCTGCATTTCTTGTCCGCGAAACCACCAAGCTCGACGCCCTCATCACCGAACAACGCACCCTGATCGACCTCCTCAAGGAAAAGCGTCAGGCGGTCATCTCCCATGCCGTGACGAAGGGGCTGGATCCGCGGGTGCCGATGAAGGATTCGGGGGTGGAGTGGCTGGGGGAGGTGCCGGCGCATTGGAATATGCTGGCATTGAAACGAATTTCGCCGAGTCAAACTGTGGGAATTGTTGTTAATCCGTCAGAGTATGTCTCTTCGGAGGGGTTGCCGTTTATTTATGGGGGAGATATATCGGAGGGGTGTATATCTTATGCTGGTGCGCGTAGAATTTCTTTGGAAGATAGTGAGCGAAATAAAAAGACAAAATTAAACGCGGGTGATGTTTTGGTTGTTCGGGTTGGTGCTCCGGGTGTGGCTGCCGTTGTTCCGCCAGAATGCGAAGGTGGGAATTGTGCATCTGTAATGCTCGTGCGAAAGGGGGATTTCTGCTCCGACTGGCTTTGTTTCCTCTTGAATAGTCGAGTGGTTAGGTATCAAGTAGAGATCGTGCAGTATGGTGCAGCTCAAGAGCAGTTTAATATTGCTCATGCAGTTGAATTTGTCTTGCCTACTCCTGACGTGAACGAACAAAAAAATATATCAGCATACCTGGGTAGGGAGGCAACCAGAATCGATGCCCTGACCGCCGAAGCCCAAACCACCATCGCCTTGCTGCAAGAGCGCCGCAGCGCGCTGATTTCCGCCGCCGTCACCGGCAAGATCGACGTGCGCCAGCACACCACCGAGGCCGCCTGATGCCGCTGTTCCACTACACCACCGACCGCCTGCAACCCGTGGCCGAGACCACCTTCGGCGCTGAAGGCATCCTGGAGCGCCAGGATCTGCAACGCCTGCTGCGCGAGCAGATCGACGCGCTCGGCGAGCGGCTGCTGGTCATCGCCGAAGAGTTCGGCGACTGGGCCGACAGCGCACGCCGCATCGACCTGCTCTGCCTCGACACCGACGCCAACCTTGTCGTCGTCGAACTCAAGCGCACCGAGGACGGCGGCCACATGGAGCTGCAGGCCCTGCGCTACGCCGCCATGGTCTCCACCATGCGCTTCGACCAACTCGTCGACACCCACGCCAAGTACCTCAACCGCCTCGCCGCCGGCCCCGCCCCCGACACCGACGCCGCCCGCGCCGCCATCCTCGGCTTCCTCAACTGGACCGAAGTGAACCAAAGCCAGTTCGCCCAGGACGTGCGCATCGTGCTCGCCTCCGCCAACTTCGGCCGCGAGCTGACCACCGCCGTCATGTGGCTCAACGAGCGCAACCTCGACATCCGCTGCGTGCGCCTCAAGCCCTACCGCCTCAACGCCGAGACCGTGCTGCTCGACGTGCAGCAGATCATCCCGCTGCCGGAAGCCGCCGAGTTCCAGACCCGCATCGACGTGAAGAAACAGGCCGAGCGGCAGGACCGATCGGACCGCAAGGTGCTGCGGGCGCAGTTCTGGGAAGCCTTGCTAGACCTGGCCCGCCCCCGCTCGCAGGCCCACGCCGGCCGCTCCGCGACCACGGACGGCTGGCTCTCCGGCAAGATCGGACGCACTGGTTTTGACCTCAACTACGTGGTCCGCCGACACGACGCCCAGGTCGAACTCTGGATCGGCTTCGGTACCGGCAAGTCCGAACTCAACAGGAAGGCCTTTGATGCCCTGAAAGCACAGCAGGCCGCCATTGAGGCCGACTTCGGCGCCCCGCTGGACTGGCAGGAACTCCCGGAAAGCGAAGGTTGCCGCATCCGCTGCGTGCTGCCGGACGGCGGCTACCAGTCACCCGCCGAGCAATGGCCGCAGATCCATGAACGCATGGTCGCCGCCATGATTCGGCTTGAAACTGCCATGCGGGCGCGCGTGGCGAAACTCGTGCTCTGACCCACGCCACACCGCCGCCGAGCGGTGGACGTTGTTTCAACAAGACCCAGGGGGAAACACACCATGGCCGGACTCCACACCGAGATCCATTTCGAAACCGAGATCTGCGCCCGCCTGGCCGAACAAGGCTGGCTGTACGCCGACAACGACGCCGCGCAGTTCGACCGCACCCACGGCCTGTTCCCGCCCGACCTGCTCGCCTGGATCGAAGCCACCCAGCCCGACGCCTGGACCCGCCTCACCAAGACCCACGGCCCCGCGCTGCCCCGGGTGCTGGCCGAGCGGGTGCGCAAGAGCCTGAACGAGCGTGGCACGCTGGACGTGCTGCGCCGGGGCGTGGAGATGCTGGGCCTGCGCGAGCCGCTGATGCTGGCCCAGTTCAAGCCGGCGCTGGCGCTGAACGCGACGACGCGCGCCCACTACGAGGCCAACCGCCTGCGCGTGGTGCGGCAGGTCACGCACTCGCCCAACAACCCGAAGGCCGAGCTGGACCTGGTGCTGTTCCTCAACGGCCTCGCGGTGGCCACGGTGGAGCTGAAGTCCGACTTCACGCAATCCGTCCACGACGCGGTGGACCAGTACCGCTACGACCGCCACCCGCAGCCCAAGGGCGGGTTGCTGGAGCCGCTGCTGGGCTTCCCGGGCGGGGCGCTCGTGCATTTCGCGGTCAGCCAGTCCGAAGTGATGATGGCCACACGGCTGGCGGGGCCGGCCACGGTGTTCCTTCCGTTCAACCGCGGCCACGACGGCGGCGCCGGCAACGCGCCCAACCCCGACGGCTTCGCCACCGCCTACCTGTGGGAAGAGGTCTGGGCGCGGGAGAGCTGGCTCGACATCCTGCACCGCTACCTGATCGGCAAACGCGACGACAAGAAGCAGCTCAAGAGCGTGGTCTTCCCGCGCTACCACCAGCTCGACGCCACGCGCCGCCTCGTGGCCGACGTGCTGTCCCAGGGGCCGGGTCAGCGCTACCTGATCCAGCACTCGGCCGGCTCCGGCAAGACCAACTCCATCGCCTGGACCGCCCACTTCCTCGCGGACCTGCACGACGCCGAGCACCGCAAGCTGTTCGACAGCGTGCTGGTGGTGAGCGACCGCAACGTGCTGGACGTGCAGTTGCAGGAAGCCCTGTTCGACTTCGAGCGCAACGCCGGCGTGGTGGCGAGCATCACGAACGAACACGGCGTCAAGAGCGCGCAGCTCTCGCAGGCGCTGAAGGACGGCAAGAAGATCATCGTCTGCACCATCCAGACCTTCCCGTTTGCCTTGAAGGCCGTGCAGGAACTCGCGGCCACCGAGGGCAAGCGCTTCGCCGTGATCGCCGACGAGGCGCACAGCTCGCAGACGGGCGAGGCGGCGGCGAAGCTCAAGACGCTGCTGTCGGCCGAGGAGTGGGCGGATCTGCAGGATGGCGGCGCCGTGGACGCCAACGACATCGCCGCCGCCAACATGGCCGCGCGCGCCGGGGACAGCGGGCTGACGTATGTCGCCTTCACCGCGACACCCAAGGCCAAGACGCTGGAGCTGTTCGGCCGCAAGGGCGCCGACGGCCTGCCGCAGCCGTTCCACGTCTACTCGATGCGCCAGGCGATCGAGGAAGGATTCATCCTCGACGTGCTGAAGAACTACACCAGCTACCAGCTCGCCTTCAAGCTCGCCCACGACGGCAAGACCTACGACGAGGCGCAGGTGGAGCGCAGCGCGGCGATGAAAGGGATCATGCAGTGGGTCCGGCTGCACCCGTACAACATCGCCCAGAAGGTGCAGGTCGTCGTCGAGCACTACCGCGAGAACGTGCAGCCGCTGCTGCAGGGGCGGGCCAAGGCGATGGTGGTGGTCGGCTCCCGCAAGGAGGCGGTGCGCTGGCAGAAGGCCATCCGCGCCTACATCGCCCGCCAGCACTACCCGCTGGGCGTGCTGACCGCGTTCTCGGGCGAGGTGGACGATCCGGACAGCTACCCGGATGCGGTCACCGAGGCGTCCAAGGAGCTGAACCCTGGCCTCAAGGGGCGGGACATCCGGGATGCGTTCGCCGCGCCTGAGTTCCACCTGCTGCTGGTGGCCAACAAGTTCCAGACCGGGTTTGACCAGCCGCTGCTGTGCGGCATGTACATCGACAAGGTGCTCGGCGGCATCCAGGCGGTGCAGACGCTGTCGCGGCTGAACCGGTCGCACCCCGGCAAGGACACGACCTACATCCTCGACTTCGTCAACGAGCCGGCCGAGATCCTCAAGGCCTTCAAGACCTACTACCAGACGGCCGAACTGGAAGCCGCCACCGACCCGCACCTGGTCTACGACCTGCGGGCGAAGCTGGACGCCGCCGGCCACTACGACGACTTCGAGGTGGACCGGGTCGCCAAGGTGGACCTGGACCCGCTCGGCACGCAGAAGCAGCTCGACGCGGCAATAGCCCCAGTGGCCGACCGCCTGCTGCGGCGCTACAAGGCCGCGCAGCACGAGCGCACCGCCGCACTGGCGCGGGGTGACGACAAGACCGCCGCGCAGGCGAAGGACACGCTGGATGCCCTGGTGCTGTTCAAGAACGACATGGGCGCCTTCGTGCGGCTGTACAGCTTCCTCAGCCAGATCTTCGACTACGGCAACACCGACATCGAGAAGCGCTTCCTGTTCTTCAAGCGGCTGATCCCGCTGCTGGAATTCGGCCGGGAGCGCGACACGGTGGACCTCAGCAAGGTGGTGCTGACCCACCACACCCTGAAGAACCACGGCCGACAAGCCATGGGGCTCGACGCCAACGGCCGCTACACGCTGCCACCCATCGACGCGGTGGGCAGCGGCGCGGTGCAGGAAAAGGAAAAGACCTACCTGGACGAGATCATCCAGAAGGTGAACGGCCTGTTCGAAGGCGAGCTGACCGACGGCGACCAGCTCGTCTACGTCAACGGCGTGCTCCGGGGCAAGCTGCTGGAGAACGAGACGCTGCTGCGCCAGGCCGCCAGCAACACCAAGGAGCAGTTCGCCAACTCGCCAGACCTGAAAGACGCGCTGATGCACGCCATCATGGACGCGCTGGACGCCCACACCACGATGAGCACGCAGGCGCTGGGCTCCGAGCGGGTGAGGGAGGGGCTGCGCGACATCCTGCTCGGGCCTGCGCAGCTCTACGAGGCGCTGCGGGGGCGGTCATCAGGTAGGCACAATGCACACCCATGAACGACATCAACACACTTGAGCGCGCTCCGCGCATCGGCTTCGTCTCGCTCGGCTGCCCGAAGGCGCTCACCGACTCCGAGCTGATCCTGACCCAGCTCAGCGCCGAGGGCTACGCCACCAGCAAGACTTTCCAGGGCGCGGACCTGGTGATCGTCAACACCTGCGGCTTCATCGACGACGCGGTCAAGGAAAGCCTTGACACCATCGGCGAAGCGCTGGCCGCCAACGGCAAGGTCATCGTCACCGGCTGCCTGGGCGCCAAGACCGGCGACGCCGGCGGCAACCTCGTGCGCCAGATGCACCCCAGCGTGCTCGCCGTCACCGGGCCGCACGCGACGCAGGAAGTGATGGACGCCGTCCACCTGCACGTGCCCAAGCCGCACGACCCCTTCATCGACCTCGTGCCCGCCGCCGGCATCAAGCTGACCCCGAAGCACTACGCCTACCTGAAGATCAGCGAGGGCTGCAACCACCGCTGCTCGTTCTGCATCATCCCGTCGATGCGCGGTGACCTCGTCTCGCGGCCGATCGGCGATGTGCTGAACGAGGCGCGGGCGCTGTTCGAGGGCGGCGTGAAGGAACTGCTCGTCATCAGCCAGGACACGTCGGCCTACGGCGTCGACGTCAAGTACCGCACCGGCTTCTGGGACGGCAAGCCCGTGAAGACCAAGATGCTCGACCTCGTCGCGCAACTGGGTGAGCTGGCCAAGCAGCACGGCGCCTGGGTCCGCCTGCACTACGTCTACCCGTACCCGCACGTCGACGAGATCCTGCCGCTGATGGCCGAGGGGCTGGTGCTGCCGTACCTGGACGTGCCGTTCCAGCACGCGCATCCGGACGTGCTCAAGCGCATGAAGCGGCCCGCGAGCGGCGAGCGCAACCTGGAGCGCTTGCTGAAGTGGCGCGAGGCCTGCCCCGAGATCGTCGTGCGCTCGACCTTCATCGCTGGGTTCCCGGGTGAAACCGAGGCCGAGTTCGAGTACCTGCTCGACTTCCTGAAGGAAGCGCAGATCGACCGCGCCGGCTGCTTCGCCTACTCGCCGATCGAAGGCGCGCCGGCCAATGCGCTGGAAGGCGCGCTGCCGGACGCCGTGCGCGAAGAGCGCCGCGCCCGCTTCATGGCCGTCGCCGAAGCCGTCTCGACCGCCAAGCTGCAGCGCCGCGTCGGCTCGGCCATGCAGGTGCTGGTGGACAGCGCGCCGTCGATGGGCAAGAAGGGCGGCGTGGCGCGCACCTACGCGGACGCGCCCGAGATCGACGGCACGGTGAAGATCCTGCCGCCGACCAAGGCTTCGAAGACGATGAAGGTCGGCGACTTCGCGCGGGTGCGCATCGTCGGCACCTCGGGCCACGACCTGGTGGGTGAACTGCTGTGACCGACCGGAAAGACGCCCTGGCGACGGCCCTGATCCACCACCCCTACGTGGCGCCGCCGGAGTTCGACGCGCTGCCGCCGGGGATCTTCAAGGCCTCGACGGTGTTCTTTCCGAACGTCGCGGCGACGCGCTCGCGCCGCTGGGACGACAAGAGCGGCTACACCTACGGCCTGCACGGCACGCCGACCACGTTCACGCTGGAGGCGCGGCTCGCCACGCTCGAAGGCGCGCATCACGTCCTGCTCGTGCCGAGCGGGCTGTCGGCGATCACGCTGGTGGACATGGCGCTGCTGTCGGCGGGCGACGAGGTGCTGCTGCCGGACAACGTCTACGGCCCGAGCCGCAGCTTTGCCGCACACGAGCTGAAGCAGTGGGGCATCGCGTACCGGCTGTACGACCCGATGGACCCGGCCTCGCTGGTGGCCGCGCTGAATGAGAAAACCAAGCTGGTCTGGCTGGAGGCGCCGGGGTCGGTGACGCTGGAGTTCCCGGACCTGCGCACGCTGGTGCGCGAGGCGAGGGCGCATGCGCCGCAGGCGGTGGTCGCACTCGACAACACCTGGGGCGCCGGGATCGCGTTCAACGCCTTCGACCTCGGCGAGGGGCAGGCGGTGGACGTGACGGTGCATGCGCTGACCAAGTACCCGTCCGGCGGTGCGGACGTGCTGATGGGCTCGGTCGCGTGCCGGGACGACGCGCTGCACCAGCGGCTTGCGTGGTGCCACAGCCGGCTCGGGCTGGGCGTGGGTGCGAACGATGTGGAGGCGCTGCTGCGCGGTCTGCCGTCGCTGGCGCTGCGCTACGCGGCGCAGGACGTGGCGGGGCGGCACATCGCCGCCTGGTGCGCGGGGCGGGCCGAGTTCGTGCGGGTGCTGCATCCGGCGCTGCCCGATTCACCGGGACACGCGCACTGGGCGGGCCTGTGCTCGGCGGCGGCCGGGCTGGTCACAGTCGAATTCGACCCGCGCACCAGCGTCGCGCAGGTCGATGCCTTCGTCGACGCGCTGCGGCTGTTCCGCATCGGCTGGTCGTGGGGCGGGCCGGTGAGCCTGGCCGTGCCGTACCAGCCCAAGGCGATGCGCGCGCTGGCGACGCCGTACCGCGGCACGCTGGTGCGCCTGTGCATCGGGCTGGAGGCGGTGGAGGATCTGGTGGGCGATCTGGCGCAGGCGCTGGCAGGGATGGCCGACCTGCCGACGTGATCCCGCTTCAGCCGCATTCGGCGGCGAGCCGGCGCGCCACGAGCTGGCGCAGTTCCTCGTCATCCTCGAACTTCACGTCGTGCGTGCCCAGCAGCAGCGTGCCCCCTGTGCGCAGCAGGGCGCGCTGCACCACCCCGCCGCACAGGCCCACCAGTTCGGTGATGGCGTCGCGGTCCGGCGGCCCGTCGGCCTTGTGCGCGATCCGGGCGTACAGCGCCCGCTTGCGCAGGTTGCCGATGGAGCGCGGGTAGCGCTGCTCGATCTTCTCGCGCACGCTGTCGACCGTGACGCTGCGGCCGAGCACCGACACGATCTGGCTGACGAAGCGCGCCGCCTCGATCTCGCGGGCCAGCAGCAACTGCTCGGCGTAGGCGAGCAGGGCCTCGTCGGTGCCGAAATGGCGGCTCAGGAACTCGGTGCGCAGCCGGTCGGCGAGGGCGTCGGCCTCGGCGTAGTTCTGGTGCTGCAGCAATTGCAGGCGAAACTCGTCACCCATGTGGACCGACAGGCGCTCCAGCCGGGCGTGGATGCGCTGGATCTCGGGGAAGAAACCGGCGGCGATCTTCCAGCGCTCGGCCAGCGGATCGGGGCCGTCGTTGTCGTCGGCCGGTGCAGGGGGCGGGCTGCTGCCGTTCAGCGTGGCGTCGTACGCGCGCCGGCTCACCGGATCCGACAGCACGTCGTGGGCGATGTTGATGCGCTGGATCCGGTCGATCGCGTCCGGGTGCGGGTTGCGGTCGGGGTGGTACAGCGAGGCCATCGCCCGGTAGGCGGCCTTGACGACGACCGCTTCGGCGTGGCGTGCCAGGCCCAGGGTCTGGTAGTGATCGTGGGCGGCGGGCGGTGCGGGTGGGGGAGGGCTGGACATGGATAGCGGTGATGCTACCGGGTTGTCTGGTCGTGCGGCTTGAGGTCCGCTTGGGTAGGTGGTGTCCTCTGCGCGGCGCGGCGCGTGTGCTGGTGGATCTTGCAGATTCCGGATGCCGATCGGCAGTTCGTGCCGATTGCGGGTGTGATGGTGATTCAGACAAATACGCTCTCCCCGGGTTTCCAGGGATCACCGGTTGGTGATGCTTTCAGAGCGGATCTGCCAATACAGTTCGTCCAGGCGGTCTTCGCTCCGCGTCTCGCATTCCCAGATGACGAGGGGTGTCCAGCCCGCCTGACCGAGTGCGAGAAGGTTCCGCTGGTCGCGCACGATGTTCTTCCCGAATTTTTCCAGCCAGAACTCGCGCCGTTCTGCAGGCATGGTCGCGTACTTGCAGAAGGGATGTCGATGCCAGAAGCATCCGTGAACGAAGACGGCGATGCGGTGAGCGGGAAACACGAGGTCCGGGCTACCAGGCAACGTGCGGTCATGGAGGCGGAAGCGCAGTCCGGTCGCGTGCAGGTAGCGCCGGACGCGCATTTCCGGACGAGTGTTCTTGCCCCGGATGCCTGCCATCATCCTGGACCTTGTTTCGCGGTTGACGACGTCGGTCATTGCTGGGTTCCCGCCTGGGTGTTCGCGTAGGATGCCGCCCTTTTGATCGATTGGTCGAGTTCGTTGCGACCGTCTTCCCGAGTCCAAGAATGCCCGTTCCCGTAATTGATCTGTTCGCCGGCCCGGGTGGTCTCGGCGAAGGCTTGTCCCGTGCCTCACGAGTCGATTTCAGGACGGTCATCTCGATCGAGAAGGACGAGATGGCGGCCTGCACGCTGAAGCTGCGGGCGGCGCACCGCGCATTGCGGCGCTCGCTGGCAGACATGCCTCCTCAGCAGGTGGACGGCATCTGGGCCACCTGGGATCGTGTCATCGCGGAATCCGGCTGGAGGGAAACGATCCAGCGGTTGAGCGGCTGCGGGATTGAATCGATCGTCCACGCCTGTCAGGACGCTGCACACGAAGCGTTGAAGTTCGAGCTGGGACCTGATCGGCGTACAGAGGCCACCCGGTTGATCCGCGAGCGGCTGGAGCCGTACATGAAGGACGGACAGCTTCCCGACAATATCGTGCTGATTGGCGGACCGCCATGTCAGGCCTACTCGCTGGTCGGACGCGCCCGCAACCGTGGCAAGGAAGACTACCGCCCAGAGGAGGACCACCGGCATTTCCTCTACAAGGAATATCTGCAAGTGATCGCGGAGTTTCGGCCTGCGGTCTTCGTGATGGAGAACGTCAAAGGCATCCTGACCTCGACTGTCGAGGGGTCCGGGATCTTCGAGTCGATCAAGTCGGACTTGCGCCACCCAGGGCGCATCTGCGGGATCCATGAAGATGAAGGCTATGTGCTGGTTTCTCTGGTGAAGGGCGCCGATGGCTCACTGGTTCCAATCGAGCCGGCCGCCGAAGAGTTCATCGTTCGGACCGAGTTGCTTGGCCTGCCTCAGGCGAGACACCGCGTGATCATCTGCGGCATCCGGGAGGACGTCTTCGAGCGTGCGGGGCGTCGTGTCGGCACCCTGATAGCGACTCGGCCGACAGGGGTCGGTGAAGTGATACGCGGGCTTCCTCCGGTCCGGCCTGCGCTCAGCTGGCGTGGTGGTGGAGCGTCATCGCTCACCAGCTTCGAGCTACCCATGTTTCACGCGGCGCTGCAGGAACTGCGGCAGTCGGAGAACCGGGCACTGGGTTTTGTCGCGACTCGGATGGCGGGGGCCGTCAGCCGTATGGTTGCCGGCACAGACCCTGGTTCGGGCACGGATCGTGTGCTGGTCGAGAGCCATCCGAGTCCCGAACGATATGCAGACTGGTACGCCGACCGGGCCATCCGCCTTCTGGCCAACCACGAGTCGCGCTCGCACATGAGCGAGGATCTTGTTCGCTACCTTTTCGCATCCGCCTATGGGCAAGAACTGAACAACAGTCCTCTGCTGGCAGACTTCCCCAAGGCGCTGTTGCCGAACCACCGGAACGTCGATCCGGAAAATATTTCCGCCGCCATCTTCAAGGATCGCTTCCGTGTCCAGTTGTTCGAGACACACAGCACCACCGTGACCAGCCACATCGGCAAGGATGGGCATGCCTTCATCCATCCGGATCCGGAGCAGTGCCGAAGTCTTACGGTCCGCGAGGCGGCTAGGCTCCAGACGTTTCCGGATAGCTATGTCTTTCTCGGCAACCGGACTTCGCAGTACACGCAGGTCGGGAACGCTGTGCCGCCGATGCTGGCTTGTCGGATCGGCGGAGTGGTGGGTGATGTTCTGGATCGCGCTGGGCTGGCATCTGGGTACTTGTTGGCGCCGTCTCTGACGGCCTAATCTGCCACCTGACATGTTGGAAATATGCTCGTGGAGCATGAACTACGTCATGCCTGCGTGATTGAGTGAGGCTATTCACGGGAACCTGTGTGCGATGTCGTCTCGCAGGCCGCAGCTACACATCAGAATGCCCTCGGTTCCGAATGACAGCTAGTCAAACAACGACAGGGGGCTGAACGAGATGAAAACCGAAAGTCTCGGTGTGAACGCGACACTGGCTATCGAGCATGGGACAAGCCGTGAACTCCCTCCCCAAGCTTCGACAACGACCGAGCCCCTGCAGCAACACCATCCGCATCAGCGACTCCATCGGGTACTGGGATCTTCCGTTCTTGCTGGGGTCTGCGCGAGGACAGGTCTTGTCTACTGCTCCGGCTATCGCCGTCAGCGTCTAAACGTAGTCCCCCGATTGGGTTTGCTCTGTTGCGTTACGGGCAGATCGTCAACGCATTTCGCGAGATATATACCGAATTCATCGAAAAGCATCATGCTGAACACATTAATTGTTCAGCTAGGCTTGCGGCATTTTAAAATTGATACCGTAAAGTGAGTGCGGCATTATTTGCTACCCATAAATAATTTTATGAACAATATTTCATCCGATCGACGTGCAGACGTCACGCCCCATGCTGCTGCATTAATTGAGGGTTTGAGAGACATAGGGTATTCACTCGAGACTGCTGTTTCTGATATTATTGATAATTCAATTACAGCGGGTGCGCATCGAGTTCATGTACTGACGGAGACTTACTCCGGAGAGCCGTATATCGCAATTCTTGATGATGGCATTGGTATGTCCGAGGATGAGCTTGTGGCTGCTATGCGACCTGGGAGCAAGAATCCTTTGTCAAATCGTGAGGCACCAGATCTTGGGAGATTTGGATTGGGGATGAAAAGTGCGAGTTTTTCACAGTGCCGGCGGTTGACTGTTGTTTCCAGAAAGGCCGGGCGTACTTGCGCTGCGATTTGGGATCTTGATGAAGTTGCGACACGAAACGAATGGGCTGTACAACTGCCTAGTGATACTGTAGGAATTCCGGCAATTGATCGCCTGGGGCCTGTCGGGACACTTGTTGTCTGGCAAAAGCTCGATCGACTAGCCGGAGGTTACACCGACAACCCAGCCAAGCGTGCTGAGGTCATAAATCAAAGAATTTCCGAGTCTGAATGGCATTTGCGCCTAGTATTTCATCGTTTCATGGAGACGGCCAATCCACTCCGCATTCTGCTGAACGGACGAATTTTTCGGCCATTGGATCCATTCGCACAGAAGAACCCCGCCACTATTGCTGATCCAGAGGAAAAGCTTGTCATTGGAGGGCGTCAAATAGAAATCCAAAGCTTTACGCTGCCGCATCATAAACAGATAGGTAAGGCAGATTGGGATGATATTGGTGGTCCTGATGGACACCTGAGGTCTCAGGGATTTTATTTGTATAGAGGCAAGCGACTGATTTTATATGGGACTTGGTTCGGGCTATGCCGGCAGTCTGAACTCACAAAGCTATCGCGGGTCAGAATTGATATTCCAAATAGCATGGATGCAGATTGGAAGATTGACGTCAAGAAGTCATCGGCACAGCTGCCGCCCGTCGTTCGAGATCGCTTGAGAAAAGTGATTGAGAGAATTCAGGTTGGATCCAAAAGAACCTACAGCAAACGTGGGAGCAAGCTTGTCGATAGCGAGCGGCTCCCGATGTGGATCCGGATTCAGGCCGGAGGAGAGATAAGATATCGACCTAATATTGAGCATCCTATTTTCGCTGATTTCGTCAATGGCATTCCAGTCGAGTTACGGCGTGGCTTTTTTAACTGCATCGCTCTGATTGGTGCTTCTCTTCCTATCGAGACTCTACATGCTGATATGGCCGGTGCGGCAGAGCAGATTGTCCCGGACCGGGTAGATGAAGATACATTGGTTCAGGCTGTGCAGTCGATTCTTTCTGTTCTTCTGAGTTCCGGTAATGATATCCAGAAAATTATGTCGATGATGAAGGATGTTGATCCGTTTCGGTCAGCCTGGGATGATACTCGGCGAATTATCGAGGCAACTATCAAATTGAGAGGGAAAAAATGAATATACTGCTAAGTGCTCTTGAGGGAATGACTTCGGTTCTCATGGCGACGCAAAGCCCCCATACTGCCCAGTCGATTAGGAATATTATCGCGCAGCTGCGCGAAATGCCGATGTTTGCTGGGAAGATAGATGACAACAAAGCCGAAGAGCTAGCCCGCCTAATCGAAGAAAAATATGGCATCAGCATGGGTCTCGGTGCTATTGTAGATGCCGAGGATTTTCGCCCATGGCTACACGATGCCCGCATCAACGGCAAGATCGGTAATTTTTACTGGGACCGTTATCGGCAGCTTTTGAACCTGAAGGGCCTTCCCAAATCGGTAATCGACGCAACAGACGAGGTGACGGATCGAGTTCTGGACCGTCTCGGCGACCCGCGTAACCTGAATCCGTGGAGTCGCCGTGGCATGGTCGTCGGTCATGTCCAGAGCGGCAAGACGGCGAACTACACCGGGGTCATCTGCAAGGCTGCCGATGCGGGGTATCGTCTAATCGTTGTCATCGCCGGTATTCACAACAACCTGCGGAATCAAACTCAAGCGCGAATCGACGAGGGGTTCATCGGACGTGATACCGGGCGATTGGCACATGCGAACAAGACGCAGCGACAGAAGATCATCGGAGTTGGTGCGTTCGATCAGCGAGAATTCCCTGTCTCGCTGACGAACACGTTGCGCGATTTCAACACGGCGACGGCGACCACGAATACCAGCCAGATCGGGCAGTACAACGTGCCCGTCGTCTTGGTGATCAAGAAAAATCCTAGAACGCTGAAGAGCCTGTTGGAATGGCTGAAGGAGCATTCGGTCAATCAGGGCACGCAGATGGTTAGCCAGCCGATGCTGCTGATCGATGATGAAGCTGACAACGCTTCGATCAATACTGCCTATGCCCGTGACGAGGTCACTCGCATCAACGGCCAGATTCGCGAGCTACTCTCGCTGTTCCACCGGAGCTGCTATGTCGGTTATACGGCAACACCGTTCGCTAATATCTTCATCGATCCTGATACCGATGACGAAGCACTGAAGCAGGATCTGTTTCCGCGCCACTTCATTATCGGATTGGATGCGCCGTCGAACTACTTCGGGGCACAGAAAGTCTTCCTCGACGCCCGTAAGCAGCATGTACGTTTGATTGAAGACAACGAGGATATTCTTCCTATTAAACATAAGATCGACCAGCCGGTCGAGATTTTGCCGGACAGTCTTGTGCAGGCCGTGCGAGCGTTCATAGTTGCGCGCGCCATCCGCAATGTGCGAGGCCAGCAGACGGCACATGCGTCAATGCTTGTCAATGCTTCGCGCTTTACCGAGGTACAGGGGCGACTTCGGTCAAGGATCGCCGATGTTGTTGGCCGCATTCGGGATGCTGTTGTCGTGGATGGTGGCAAAGGGCCCGTTGCCTTGCGAAACCCCGAGATCTCCGCTCTGCACGCGGTCTGGGAGAAGGAATACGCTAATTTGGAAGACGCTAACTGGCCTCAGGTCCAGACTCGACTGCATGAGGTTTTGATTGCTGTTCGCGTGGTAGAGGTCAATGCGTCAAAACGATCTCAAGCCCTCGACTACGACCAAGGTGGTGAGTATGGCGTGACATTCATCGCCGTCGGCGGGTTCTCTCTCTCACGGGGTCTGACGCTGGAAGGGCTGATGGTCAGCTATTTCCTCCGGAACTCCATGATGTACGACACATTGATGCAAATGGGGCGCTGGTTCGGCTATCGACCTGGCTACGAGGATCTGTGTCGCGTTTGGATCCCTGCGGACGGCGTAGGTTGGTATACCCATATTCATGAGGCAATGGATGATCTCCAGGCACAGCTCAAGAGAATGGAACTGGCGAAGGCTACGCCAGAGCAGTTTGGTCTTGCTGTGCGTAGCCATCCGGAATCGCTGATCGTGACTGCCAGGAACAAGATGGGAACTGGTAGGGAATTTCCCGTCAAGGTTGGGCTTGCAGGCAAGCTTGTCGAGACAACGCGGATACATACGGATCGGGATCAACTGGATCGCAACCGGAAAGCTGGACAGGCATTGGCCGCAGCGATCAAGGCGAGTGGAATCGTCGCAGATCATCCGACAAGAGGCACCCTTTACAGGTCGGTCCCCGTCGATATGCTGCGCAATTTTCTGAGCGTGTTCCGTGCCGATGCTACCGATCCTTTGACTGATCCACGCCTCGTGAGCGACTACATTGATGCTCGCGCTGATGACGAGTTGAAAGAATGGGATGTCCTTTTTGCCAGTGCACAGAAAGCGGACGCCACTGGGGATGCGCTCGGCGATGTCAAGATGAATGTATTCGGGCGATCGGTTGGCGTAGATGACCTACGTCGAGGCATTTTGGCGATAAGCGGAGCCAGCAGACGGGTAGGCTCTCCCGGTGACGAGCGCATGGGCCTAACAGCAGACCAGATCGATGCTGCGACCAAAGCATTCCGTGAAGAGCGCCTTCGCGAAGAAAAACCAGTTCCAGAGACCTTGCCTCCACGAATCTTCTGCGAGATACCTGGTCGCCGCCCGCTAATTATTCTTCGTTTTGTTGCCCCTACCGTTGCCGATCCCGGATTGAGCGGGAAGCTGCCTGGGGTCGTTCTTGCGTGGAGCATCTGCTTCCCACCTTCGAATGTTCACGGCGGCACTGTCGAGTACATCGTCAACACGATTCGCATGCGCGAAATGTTTGGCGAAGTAGAAATCGAGGAGGAGGCTCTCGGTGATATTGAATGACACGCCATGGTCCGGACTAGAGGCCGGCAAAACCGATACCCGACGCGTCGATGCGTTGGCAAGTTGGAACTGGTTCTGGGCGGTCATGCCCCACACCGACGTCGCACTGGTGTTGCAACTGACCGACCTGCCGAAGCCGATGCCAGATCTGCCGAAGCTCAGAAACCTTGAAGTCCGCTTCCAGACACTGTCTGGTGGCCCGATTCTTTACATCCGGCTCAAGGACAGCTCACAACTAGAGCTGTTTGAAACCCTGTGCCGTGACGTGATAGCAGCCGGTGAACTCGGGGAAACCGAGGCCGAGGCACTGGAACGAGCTATCGGTCGCACCTTTCGATGGCATTACCTACTGAGAGGTGGGAAGCTTGAAGTCCTGCCGGAGGAGGTGCAGAAGGGCCTGATTGGCGAAATTGAGGTTCTGAAACTGCTGATAGCGGATATCGGGTCGAAACCTGCCTTGATGGCATGGACAGGCCCATCGGGTGCCCCGAAGGATTTCGAACTCAAGGCTGACTGCATCGAGGTAAAGGCACGGCGCGGGGCCTCGCAACCCTTCGTGAAGATCTCGGGCGAGCACCAATTGACGGATGTGCCGGATCGCAACCTATGGTTGGGCGTTCTCGCCGTCGATAAGGTTAACCCTCCCCACGGGCGGACATTGAAGGAGTATGTCGATGAGGTAACTGAGTTTTTCGAGCGGACTGAGCCGTCGGCCATAATGGACTGGGATCGGCATCTTTGCGATGCAGGTTACGATCCGATGCACGATTACTCAGCATGGCGTTGGATCGTTTCGGCCCCTGATCTCTACATCGTTGCCGAAGGATTTCCGCGTATCGCTGCCCCTATTCCGCTAGGTGTATCTGGATTGACCTACTCCCTCGCGTTGTCCGCATGTATTCCATTCCTGAGGGAATGGAAAGAATTTCGGTTTAGGCTCATCAAGGAGCATCAGCATGAATCCACTTGAAGACTACCACCAGAATCTGATGGCCGACATTCGCCGCCAGGCGGATGCAAGCGGCATCCTGATGGTCGAAGCATTCTTCGACCGTATGACCGAGAGGTTGACTGAATCTGGCGAACTGGAGGCCGCCGATAGGGCTTATTACCAAATTGGTAAGGGGAAAGAAAAACTCAGAATTGACGGATATGCGGGCGATCCGCGTGAGAGTGGAGGGGTACTTGGCCTGATCGTCTGCGACTTCGTCGACAGCGACGAGGTCCAGACCTTCGCTAAAAGCGACATCCCACCCGTCCTCAATCCACTGATCCGATTTTTGAAGCAGGCGCGGACCAAGGAGTTCCGAGATGCCCTGAATGAGGAAAATCCCGGATTCCAGGTTTCCGACTTGATCATCACCACTTGGTCGCAGGTTACCAAGGTGAAGCTAATCTTGGTCTCAAATCGTCAGTACATCGGTCGAGATGACACAGTGAAACTGGCGGAGATGGCTGATGTTCCGATTACTTGGTCTGTCTGGGACTTGGCTCGGTTCGAGCGTTTTGACAAATCTGGTCAGGCGCGTGAGGACATGGTTATTGACTTTGCGACTGACTTTGGTGCTCCAGTTCCTGCGCTCAAGGCTTCGCAGGTAGGAGCCGCGCTTGAGAGCTATCTGCTGATCGTTCCGGGCGAGCAACTGGCTGCAATCTACGATCGATGGGGTGCTCGCCTGTTGGAGGCAAATGTCCGAACCTTCTTGCAAGCACGGGCCAAGACAAATAAGGGCATTCAAAAAACCATCATGGAGGAGCCAGAGTTATTTTTTCCATACAATAATGGACTCTCTGCAACTGCCGAGGGGGTTACTTGTGTACGAGCGGACGATGGTCTCGCAATTGCGTCAATCAACAACCTACAGATCGTGAATGGCGCACAGACTACGGGATCTATCCACGCTGGTCTGAAATCTGCCAAGGATCAGTTAGCGCAAGTTTTCGTGCAGATGAAGCTGACAGTCGTGCCTGCAGACCGGTCCGAAGGCATCGTGCCGAAAATTTCTGAGTATGCTAACACCCAGAATAAGGTAAATGCAGCAGACTTTTTCTCAAACCATCCATTTCATATCCGTGTTCAGCAACTTTCTCGCCGCGTGATTTTTACTGCACGCGAAGGTGAGCGTCATGATAGGAAATGGTTCTATGAAAGAACTTGTGGGCAGTTTCTAAATGCTCGTGGTAGCTTGAAAGGAGCAGATCAGAAGAGCTTTGACCTGGAATTTCCGACTTCGCAGATTTTCACAAAGACAGACCTTGCGAAGTTTGAAAACTCTGCGGCCGGGCAGCCTCATATCGTTTCGCGAGGCGCGCAGAAAAACTTTTCAGAATATGCGAAGGAGATTGGTGATAGTTGGTCAAAAAGCGCAGCGAAGTATGATGAGCTTTGGTACCGTCGCTTGATTGCCAAGGCCATTATTTTCCGCAAACTTGAAGAGGAAGTTCCAAAGCAGAATTGGTATAGTGGCGGTTACCGTGCCAATGTGGTCACCTACGCGATGGCGAAAATATTCCACGATGCCAATGACGAAAAGAACGTCTTAGATATCGACTCCGTTTGGAAAATTCAAAATGTTTCAGCCGCTTTGCAGCGTGCTCTACTTTTGGCTGCTGAAACTGCTCACGATATCATTACACATCCACCCACTGGTATACGTAACATGTCGGAATGGGCCAAGCAGCAAGCCTGCTGGAGTGGCTTAAAGGGTCGCGAGGTGAGGTATGCAACTGATTTCGATAAATGCAAAATTTCTGTCGAGGCAATGCAAACGGCGGTGCGCGACGCGCGAGCAAAGCAAGCGATGACCAAGGGTATTGATGCCCAGACAGAAGTTCTGAGTCTTGGTGCTAATTTTTGGAAAAAGGTATTGGAGTGGGGTCAGGCAGGGAGAAAACTTACCCCAAGAGAGGTGGTCGTTTTGAATACATGCATTTCGATGCCTAAGCGGATTCCAACAGAGTCCCAAGCGGCGCTTGCGCTGGTCATACTTGGTCGTATGGGGGACGACACGCCTCACTTTTCGGCCTGAGCGTAAGAGTTGCGGGTGTATCGAGGCTGAAATGCAACCTTCTTGTCAACCCGTACTTTTTGCTCGGCTTGTTCTAGTTCTGTATTGACCTTGCGACGGGTCTGGAAGCCGAAGTCTGAAATGCACGACCGCATGGATGCGTTGGCTATCGTCGTGCAGCTGAAACGGTGAATTGGGCGCTTGGACCAAGAGTAGTAGCGCCCAATCAATCTCATTAGTGCCCTCCGCTGAACGCCTTCGACGCCTCCACCGACTCCGCCGTCGAATCCCCCCGCGCCCCGTTGAAGTACAGGTTCAGCACCACCGCCGCGATCGAGGTCAGCAGGATGCCGGACTCCAGCAGCGGGTGCAGGCCGTGCGCCATCTGCTGCGTCCAGCGCGGTGCGACCAGCGGCACCAGGCCGAAGCCGATCGAGATCGCCACGATGTAGAGGTTGTGCTGGTTGCGCTTGAAATCGACGTTCGAGAGGATGCGGATGCCGGTGGCCGCGACCATGCCGAACATCACCAGTCCCGCCCCGCCGAGCACGAAGGTCGGCACCGATTCGACCAGCGCCGCCATCTTCGGCAGCAGCCCCAGCACCAGCATGATCACGCCCGCGGCCACGCACACCCAGCGGCTCTTCACGCCCGTCACGCCCACCAGCCCGACGTTCTGCGAGAAGCTGGTGTAGGGGAAGGTGTTGAAGATGCCGCCGATCAGCGTGCCCAGACCGTCGGTGCGCAGGCCGGCGGAGAGCTGGCTCTGGTTGATGCGCTTGCCGGTGATGTCCCCGAGCGCCAGGAACATGCCGGTGGACTCGATCATCACCACGATCATGACCAGGGTCATGGTGGCGATGGACAGCAGGTCGAAGGTCGGCATGCCGAAGGAAAACGGCAGCACCACATCGAACCAGTTCGCCTTGGCGACCTTCTCGAAGCCCATCTTGCCCATCGCGACCGCGACGACACACCCCGCGACGATGCCGAGCAGCACCGAGATGTTGGCGATGAAGCCCTTGGCGTACTTGGCCAGCCCCAGGATCACCGCCAGCACGAAGGCGGCAATGGCGAGGTTGTCGAGCGCACCGTATTTCAGGTTGTCGGTCATCGGGACAGGCCCGAGCTTGATCGGGGCGGACGCGGCCTCAGCGGTGGCCTTGGCCGCATCGACCATCGCGACCAGCTTCGGCACGTCGACGCTTTGTGCCAGGTTCGGCGGCCCGCCCAGCGCCCAGCCCACACCGACGCGCATCAGGCTGATGCCGATGATGGCGATGATGGTGCCGGTGACGACCGGCGGGAAATAGCGCAGCAGCCGGCTCATCAGCGGCGCGATCAGCATCGAGATCACGCCCGCGCCGATGATGGCGCCGAAGATCGCCCGCGCGCCGTCCACGCCGCCGTTCGCGTTGGCCATCGCCACCATCGGCCCGACGGCGGCGAAGGT
Organism: Sphaerotilus montanus; assembly: GCF_013410775.1. Lineage (NCBI taxonomy): Bacteria > Pseudomonadati > Pseudomonadota > Betaproteobacteria > Burkholderiales > Sphaerotilaceae > Sphaerotilus > Sphaerotilus montanus. The sequence continues at coordinate 3,952,121 of NZ_JACCFH010000001.1, forward strand.
CACCCCCATCATCACCGGCAGCTTGATGCCGAACAGCCGCCCGAAGCCGAGCGACTGGATCAGCGTCACCAGCCCGCAGCAGAACAGGTCGGCCGAGATCAGCAGCGCGACCTGCTCCGGCGTGAGCTTGAGCGCACGCCCGACGATCAGCGGCACGGCGACCGCGCCCGCGTACATCACCAGCACGTGTTGCAGGCCCAGCGCGGCGAGCCGGCCGGTGGGCAGTTGTTCGTCCACGGGATGGACGGTGGTTGTCGACATGCTTGTCTCCTCGTGTTGTTCGGGCAATGCAGCGGCGTCGACCGGTTGCCCGAAGCGCCGGTCGGTCAGAAAAAGGGCAGGGGAGTCAGGGCGCGGTGGGGGCGCCCGCTTCGAACCAGCGCTTGAGCACCGCGCGCTCGGCGTCGGTGATCTGCGTGGCGTTGTTCATCGGCATGACCTTGAGCACGACGGCCTGCTGGTACATCGCCTGGGCGTGCTGCTGGATCAGCGCGGGGGTGTGCAGCGCGACGTTCTTGCTCTGCACCTGCGCGTTGTGGCACATCGTGCAGCGCTGGTCGACCACCGCCTTGACCTCGGCGAAGGTGACCGCGGCGACCGGCTGCGCACTGACCGCGGACGGCTTCGGCGCCAGCCACACGGCCAGCACGACCAGGATCAGCGTGCCGGCGATGGCGTGGGCCCACGACACCGGCTTGCCTTGCGCGAGCTGCTTGTGGCGGGCGACGAAGCTGTGGCGGATCAGCGCGCCGGCCAGCATGAACAGCACCAGCACCAGCCAGTTGTGCGGCGCCTGGTACAGCCAGCCGTAGTGGTTGGACAGCATCGCGATCAGCACCGGCAGCGTGAAGTAGGTGTTGTGCACGCTGCGCTGCTTGGCGCGCTGGCCGTGGATGGCCTCGGGCTTCTCGCCGGCCCGCAGTTGCGCGACGACGGTGCGCTGGCCGGGGATGATCCAGAAGAACACGTTGGCGCTCATGGAGGTGGCCATCATCGCGCCGACCAGCAGGAAGGCGGCGCGCCCCGCGAAGAGCTGGCACGCCAGCCACGACGCGAACACCACGAACACGAACACGCCCGCACCGACGATCAGGTCGCCGTTCTTCTTCTGTCCGAAGGCGCGGCAGATCACGTCGTAGACGACCCAGAACGCGGCCAGGAACCCGAGCGCGGCCCCGATGGCGGCCGGGGGCGACCAGTCGAACACGCTCTTGTCGATCAGGAAGGTGCCGGCGTTGAACAGGTAGAGCGCCGTGAACAGCCCGAAGCCGGTGAGCCAGGTGGAGTAGCTCTCCCAGTAGAACCAGTGCAGGTGCTCGGGCAGCTTCTTCGGCGAGACGAGGTATTTCTGCGGGTGGTAGAACCCGCCGCCGTGCACGGCCCAGAGTTCACCGCCGACGCCCTTGTCGCGCAGGGCGGGGTCTTCGGGCGGGGTCAGGCTGTTGTCGAGAAAGACGAAGTAGAACGACGAGCCGATCCAGGCGATCGCCGTGATGACGTGGACCCAGCGCAGCAGCAGGTTGGCCCAGTCGAGCAGGTAGGCTTCCATCACATCTCCATGAGGTCGGACGGCCCGGCGCCAAGGCACCGGACCATCCCCTCACCACAGCGGGCTCTGTGAGGAGAAAACGTCGCAACCGCGCATGAAAGCGGGGCTCCGCGGCGACGTGGGCAAACTGTATACAGCTCTGTGCACCAATTGGATGCGGAGTTACCCGACACCCGACCGGCTGCACCGATCAGAAGCGGTGGCGCACGCCCAGCGCGTAGCCCAGGCCGGTGGACAGGCCGGCCACATGGTCGCGCATGGCGACGGCGTACACGTCCGTGCGCTTGCTGAGGTTGTGGTCATAGCCCAGCGACAGCGTGTCGCGCTTCGCGCCCGTGTCCGGCTTGATCTGGCCCCATTGCGCCAGCACGGCACCCGCGCCCACCGGGACCTTGGCGCCGATTTCGGTGATGCGGTACTGGTTGACGACCGTCTCGTTCTTCACCCGGCCGTACTGGCCGAACAGCTTGGCGGCACCGAAGTCATAGCTGCCGCCGAGTTGCCAGGTGCGGGTGTCGGCCACTGCGGCGGTGCCGTCCTTCTTGACGCTCTGCAGGGTCACGGTCGCAGCGACCGGACCGTCGGCGTAGCCGGCGTTCATGCCCCAGTTGCGGCCGTTGCTGCCTTCGGCGAGGGCACCGATCAGCCCGAAGCTGAAACCGCCCCAGCGCGGGCTCGTGTACAGGATGGAGTCGCTCCAGCCGGTGTCGCCCGTGACCGTGCCGCTGGTGAAGAAGTGGCGGATGCTGGGCGAGTAGCCGAAGGAGTCACCGAAGGCGTTCATCCGCAGGGTCGCGACGAACAGCGGCGTGGTGTTGCGGCCGAGGGTCACCGTGCCGGCGGCCTTGCTGGACAGACCGACGTGGGCGGTGCGGGCCCAGAACGTGTCGCCGCCGAACCGGCCGGCCTCGCCGGTATCCGCACGCAGGAAGTGCTCCATCTTGACCACGGCGGACAGGCCGCTGCCCAGGTCTTCGGTGGCGCTGAAGCCCAGGTAGCTCGTGGTCATCTTGCCGCTGTCGACGTCGCGCAACCGGGTGCCGCCGGGGGCCTTGTTCGAGCCGATGCTGAGGTCGATGAGGCCGTACAGGTTCACGGTCGACTGGGCCGAGGCGGTCGTGGTGCCACACAGCAAGGCGGCACTGGCGATCGTGGTGCGGAGCAGGAAATGGTTCATTCGGGGCTTTCTGAGAGGGTCAAGGCTGAAGACAGGGCAATCCGGTGTCCCGGCTGCCTACGCAAACACCGTGCCTGCACATGTTTCTGGTTCAGGAACCCCGGTAGGTCGAATACGCCCAGGGACTGGCCAGCAGCGGCACGTGGTAGTGCCCGGCCGCGTCGGCGATGCCGAAGTCGATCGGCACCTCGTCAAGGAAGGCCGGCTCCGGCAGCACCACGCCCCGCGCCCGGAAATACGCCGCCACCGCGAACACCAGCCGGTAGCGGCCGACGGCCATCTCCTGCGCGTTCAGCAGCGGGCCGCCGTCGTTGCGGCCGTCGTGGTTCAGCTGCAGGGTCTTGACCGTCTCGACGCGGTCGGCATGCACACGCTCCAGGCGCACGGCCATGCCGGCGGCGGGGCAGCCGTTCATCGTGTCGAGTACGTGGGTGCTGAGGTGGCCCATGCGTGTCCTTTCGAGGCAGTAGGTGAGGGTATTTGCAGTGGCGGGCAAAGTGTATACACTTTGGAATACACGTCAACCCGCTGCCGCCATGAACACTGCCATGCCCCGCTATCCCCGCGACCTGATCGGCTACGGCCGCAATCCACCGCACGCGCAGTGGCCGGGGCAGGCCCGGGTCGCCGTGCAGTTCGTGCTGAACTACGAGGAGGGCGGCGAGAACTCGGTGCTGCACGGCGACGCCGGCAGCGAGCAGTTCCTCTCCGAGATGTTCAACCCGCCCGCGTTCCCGGCGCGCCACCTGAGCATGGAGGGCATCTACGAATACGGCTCGCGCGTCGGCGTCTGGCGCATCCTGCGGGAGTTCGAGCGGCGCGGCCTGCCGCTGACGATCTTCGGCGTGTCCAGCGCGCTGCAGCGTTCGCCCGAGGTGACGGCGGCCTTCCGCGAGCTGGGCCACGAGATCGCCTGCCACGGCCTGAAGTGGATCCACTACCAGAACATCGACGAGGCCACCGAGCGCGCCCACCTGGACGAGGCGATGGCGATCATCGAGCGGCTGACCGGCGAGCGCGCGCTCGGCTGGTACACCGGCCGCGACAGCCCCAACACGCGCCGCCTCGTCGCCGACCACGGTGGCTTCGCCTACGACAGCGACTACTACGGCGACGACCTGCCGTTCTGGCTGCAGGTGAAGAAGACCGACGGCGCACTCGCCCCGCACCTTGTCGTGCCCTACACGCTGGACTGCAACGACATGCGCTTTGCGCTGCCGCAGGGCTACAGCCACGGCGACGAGTTCTTCGAGTACCTGCGCGACGCCTTCGATGTCCACTACGCGGAAGGCGACGAACGGCCCTCGATGATGAGCATCGGCATGCACTGCCGCATCCTCGGGCGACCGGGCCGGATGCTGGCGCTGCAGCGCTTCCTGGACCACGTGCAGCAGCACGACCGGGTCTGGGTGTGCCGCCGCATCGACATCGCCCGCCACTGGCAGCAGACCCACCCCTTCAACGCCGACACCGCCTTCGTGTGGGAATGACGCCATGTCCTTGACGATCGACCAACTCAACGCCGCTACCCCCGACGCCTTCGTCGCGCTGCTGGACGGCACCTACGAGCACTCGCCGTGGATCGCCGAACGCGCCGCCGCGCTGCGTCCGTTCACGAGCCTCGCGCACCTGAAACACGCCCTCGTCACCGTGGTGCGCGCGGCCGGCGAGGCGCCGCAGCTGGCGCTCATCCGCGCCCACCCGGAACTCGCGGGCAAGGCGATGGTGTCGAAGACGCTCACCGCCGAGTCCACCAACGAACAGGGCAAAGCGGGCCTCACCGACTGCACGCCCGCCGAGTTCGCGCACTTGCAGCAACTCAACGCCGACTACAACGCCAAGTTCGGCTTCCCGTTCATCCTCGCCGTGCGCGGCCCGCGCGGGCTGGGGCTGAACCGCCACCAGATCATCGCCACCTTCGAGCGCCGGCTGCACGGCACGCGCGAGTTCGAGTTCGCCGAGTGCCTGCGCAACATCCACCGCATCGCCGAGATCCGGCTGGGCGAGAAGTTTGCCGAGGTGCCGGTGCAGGGCAACCTGGTCTGGGACTGGGCCGAAGCGCTGGCCGCCCACAGCGAACCCGGTTACGCCGAGCGCGGCGAACTGACCGTCACCTACCTGACCGACGCGCACCGCGCCTGTGCACAGCAGCTGCAGGCGTGGATGACCGAGTGCGGCTTCGACGAGGTCGGCATCGATGCGGTCGGCAACGTGGTCGGCGTGTACCACGGCAGCGATCCGGCTGCACCGCGCCTGCTCACCGGCAGCCACTACGACACCGTGCGCAACGGTGGCAAGTACGACGGCCGGCTGGGCATCCTCGTGCCGATGGCCTGCGTGCGCCAGCTGCACCAGGCGGGGCGGCGGCTGCCGTTTGGGTTCGAGGTGGTCGGCTTCGCGGAAGAAGAGGGCCAGCGCTACAAGGCCACCTTCCTCGGCTCCGGTGCGCTGATCGGCCAGTTCAACCCCGCGTGGCTCGACCAGCAGGATGCGGACGGCGTCACCATGCGCGCCGCGATGCAGGCGGCCGGGCTGCCCGCGACGCTGGAGGCCATCGCTGCGCTGCGCCGCGACCCGGCGCGTTACCTCGGCTTCGTCGAGGTCCACATCGAACAGGGTCCGGTGCTCGACGACCTTGACCTGCCGCTGGGCGTGGTCACCTCGATCAACGGCAGCGCGCGCTACCTCGGCGAGTTCACGGGTGTGGCCAGCCACGCCGGCACCACGCCGATGAACCGCCGCCGCGACGCCGCCACCGCGACCGCCGAGCTGGCGCTGTACGCCGAGGCGCGCGCGTCGGCCGACGAAGGCTCGGTCGCGACCGTCGGCATGCTGGCGGTGCCGCAAGGCTCGGTCAACGTCGTCCCCGCACGCTGCCAGTTCAGCCTCGACCTGCGTGCCCCGACCAACGCGCAGCGCAACGCCCTGGTGGCCGACATCAAGCACCAGAGCGAGCGCATCGCCGAGCGGCGCCGCGTGCAGTTGCGGCTGGAGGAAACCATGGTCGCCTCGGCCGCGCCGTCCGCCGCCGCGTGGCAGGCGCGCTGGGAAGCCGCTGTGCGCGCGCAGGGCCTGCCGGTCTTCCACCTCCCCAGCGGCGCCGGCCACGACGCGATGAAGCTGCACGAGCACATGCCCCAGGCCATGCTCTTCATGCGCGGCGGCAACGCCGGCATCAGCCACAACCCGCTCGAATCCATCAGCAACGACGACACCGAGCTGTGCGTGCGCGCCTTCGCCCACCTGCTCGAACAACTCAATCAGGAGCACTCCGCATGACCCACCCCGCCGACACCGACCGCTTCGCCCAGCTCGACGCCTGGATCGACGCCCATTTCGATGACGAGGTGCGCTTCCTGCAAGCGCTGGTGCAGGTGCCCACCGACACCCCGCCCGGCAACAACGCCCCGCACGCCGAGCGCACGGCCGAGCTGCTGGCCGGCTTCGGGTTCGACGCAGAAAAGCACGCGGTCCCCGAGCAGGAAGTCCGCGACTACGGGCTGGAGTCGATCACCAACCTGATCGTGCGCCGCGCCTACGACGCCGGCGGCCCGGTCATCGCGCTGAACGCCCACGGCGACGTGGTCCCGCCCGGCGAAGGCTGGACCCACGACCCCTATGGCGGCGAGATCGTGGACGGCAAGCTCTACGGCCGCGCCTCCGCCGTGAGCAAGTGCGACTTCGCGACCTTCACGTTCGCCACCCGCGCCATCGAAGCGCTGCGGGCGCAGGGCGTGGCGCTGAAGGGCGGGGTGGAACTGCACTTCACCTACGATGAGGAATTCGGCGGCGAACTCGGCCCGGGCTGGCTGCTGAAACACGGTCTGACGAAACCGGATTACGAGATCGCGGCGGGCTTCAGCTACCAGATCGTCACGGCGCACAACGGCTGCCTGCAGATGGAGGTCACCGTCCACGGCGTGATGGCGCACGCGGCGATCCCGGAGAGCGGCGTTGATGCGCTGCAGGGGGCGGTGGCGATCCTGAACGCGCTGTACGCGGAAAACGCCCGCTACAAGGCGACGATCCGCTCCAAGGTGCCGGGCATCGACTACCCGTACATCAACGTCGGCCTGATCCAGGGCGGCACCAACACCAACGTCATCCCCGGCAAGGTGGTGCTCAAGCTCGACCGTCGCATGATCCCCGAGGAAAACTCGGCCGAGGTCGAAGCCGACATCCGCCGCGTCATCACCGAGGCCGCGGCGACCCGGCCGGGCGTGTCGGTGGACATCCGCCGCCTGCTGATGGCCCATTCGCTGCAGCCGCTGCCGGGCAACCAGCCGCTGGTGGATGCGCTGTCGAAGCATGGCGCCGCGGTCTTCGGCGAGGAAATCCCGGTGTCGGGCACGCCGCTCTACACCGACGTGCGCCTGTACTGCGAGCGCGGCATTCCGGCGGTGATCTACGGCGCCGGGCCGCGCACGGTGCGTGAGTCCAACGCCAAGCGGGCCGACGAGCATCTGGTGCTGGAAGACCTGCGCCGGGCGACCAAGGTGGTGGGGCGGACCTTGCTGGAGATGCTGGGCGGCTGATGTGATCGCCCGGACCGGTTCAGTTCACCACCACCGTGACGCTGAACTGGTCGATCGCCTGGTTCGGTGGATCCCACGGCCGGCGCAACTGCAGGCGGATGGGCTGGCTGCCCGGCGCCTGCGCGACGAAGTGCAGGAGGCGCATCCCGCTGCAGCCCATGAGGCCACCCGTCGCCGCGACATGTTCCGAGTGCTGCAGGGCCAGCACGGGTCCGCTCTCCGCGGCGATGTCCCAGTTGTAGCCGGTGCTCAGGTTTTCCTCGATCCGCAGGACGATCGCATCGCCCGTCTGGACGGTGATCGTTCGACCCTGATCGTTGCGCGTGACTACCCTGTCCGACATGGATCCTCCTTCGACGCGGGCCGGCCAGTGTCTGGCGCAGCCCGCATGTGACCGTCCCGGCCGCCACCGCCTGGGCGGTGGCACGGCTCCGTCAGTCGGAACCGCTGGAGCGCGCGATGGTGATGTGCTGATCCGGCGTGCCTCCAGCAACCGCCATCATCGCCGTCTCGCCTTCGGCCATCATGCCGACCAGTCCGCCCGCCGCGGACTGCAGTTTGCCACCCATCGAGCAGGGCACGGCCGTTACCGTCAGCGTTCCGGAATCGAAACCGATGGTGTAGCCGCTCAGCCAGATCTTCCAGTAGAACGTGTAGGTTCCGGCAGGCAGCTTGGCCGCATAGGTGCTGTGGACCGGGACATTCTGATTGGCGGCCAGGAAGGTACCCTTGCGCAGCGATGCCGTGAACATCACGCCAGCCCCTTCCGCCGAGTACAGACCGGTCGTGAAGGACTGCGGCGCTGCGCCCTTGGCGACAAATGCCGAAGAATCCGCCACGACCGAGACATGCATCTCCCGGGTCAGCGTGAAGGTCACGGACGCCACGTTGGCATTCGCGGAGAACTGCTTGCTGGTATTGCCCCAGTAGAACTCGTCGTAGGTCATCAGGCTCGGCCCGTCCTTGCACACGGGGGGCTGTGCCGCCTTGGCCTGGACCCACGTGGCGCCATAACCGACCTTGTTGCAGCCATAGGCAATCCACATGTAGCCGGATTCTCCCCAGCCGGTCCCCCAGGAGTTCTTGATCCGCCACGCCTGCTTGCTGTCGTCCCAGCCCACCAGCGTGATGGCATGGTTGATGTCGGCGCTGGAACTCTCGTTGAAGACGCCGCTCTTGTAGGCCTGGAACGCAGGTGTCACCGCGACGGCGACACCCAGCGGACCGTAGTTGCACAGGGCCCGCTTCAACTCGGCGACCGACGGGATCTGCACACCGCTGTTGACGTATGCCCAGACTGCCGCCTTGTAGGGGCGCGTGGCGCCGGTGTCGCACGCCTTCTTCACCGCGCCGTAGGGGTAGTTGGATTCTTCCGCCGATCCGGTCTTGACCAGATAGTCATAGGCCCACCAACCCCCGGCACAACTGCCAGCGCCGCTGCAATCCAGCGTGTCCTGCTCCGACGAGTTGATCAGGGCATTGTTCAGGATGGCGTAGCTGCCTTCGAACGCGCCGTGCGTGCCGAACGCCCAGCAACTGCCGCAACCGCCCTGGTCCTTGACGGGTGTGACCTTGCCCTGGTCGGCCCAGCTGAATCTGGCGGCGGTGGCCACGCAATTCCCCAGTGCGGTCTGTCCGGGTTGTTCGAGGGCCCTGGCGAGGGTATTTTGCTGTTGGGCCTTCTCCAGCCAGTCCGTGGGCGGTTTCATGCCGGTGATCTGACCGATGGCGAAGTCCATCGCTGCGGTATATCCCACCTCGAAGGACCATTGTTTCGTTGCCGCTTCACCGCGCAGTGCGGCGAGGGCAGACCGGATTTCGTCGGACGCGCCCACTTCTCTTCTGGCGTAATCGGTGGATGGTGTGATTGATGATTTGGTCATTGGTCGCTCGTTGCATGTGGTTGAAAATGTTGAACGTCTGCATCCTGATATTCATCCGGGCTGGTTGCAGCCACTGTGTCCATGGGTAATTTTCATGGGGGCTGGAAAATCCGATGCAGAAGCTCAATGTATTTCAAGCGGTCCATGGTGCGTTGAGTGAACTCAATTGACGCGATGCCCTGAAAAATGCCCGAGAAAATGGCAGGCGCACATTTACAGAGTTTCTGGAAAATCGGTCTGCCTGCAGTTCGCCGCGGATTTCCGGATCAAGGCGGCCCCACCGCTACGAACCGGCGCCAGTGCCGGACCAGCGCCGGCAGATCCTGCGCCGTGGCGGCGCACAGATAACCCCGCGCGAACGCCGTGCTGCCCGCCAGCGCCGGCTCGCGCAGCGCGAGGTCGCGCAGCAGCAGGTCCGCGACCACGGCATCGTTGAGTCCCCCGAGCACGTCCAGCAGCGCCGCGAGGCGCCGCAGGAAGCGCCGGGTGTGTCCGGACGGCCGGACAGCCTGGAAGAACTCCGTGGCATAGCGCAGTTTCTTCGCGGCGATCCGCAGCCGGTGGCGTTCCTCGGACTGGTCGGGATGCAGGCGCTCGCCGATCTCGACCAGCCGCGCGTGGCGCCGGTGCAGCATCCGTGCGGCCCGCGGGCCGATGGGCTGGCGCAGGGCCCGCTGCAGCGCGTCGTCCGGCACGGCCTGCCAGGGCGCGGCCTGCAGCCAGGCGCTCAGGTCGCGCATCAGGCGGGCGCAGCGGGCTGATTTCACTGCCGAGGCGGCCAGTTGCCGCATGCCTTGGGCGTGGACGGCCGCGGCCTCCTGCAGGGCCGCGAGCCCGTCTTCCGGCGGACAGGTGGCGGCCAGGGCGGCCAGCGTGCCGCCCGCCAGCACATCGGCGTCGCGTGCCGCACCCAGCCGGACCCGCAGCCAGCGGAGTTCGGCCAGCAGGTTCGGCGGCACGGCGATCCACCGCCCGAACAGGCGCAGCGCCAGACGCAGCCGGCGCAGGCCGACGCGCATCTGGTGGACGCTTTCCGGCGCGTCGCCGCCGCGCACGCCCGCGGCGTGGTGCAGCAACTGCGCAAAACTGTCACGGACGATGGCCGCAAACGCCTGCTCGACCGTCATCCCGGTCTGCACGGTGTGGGTCGACGCCATCTAGAACTCCGGCTCCGCGCCCATCGGGGGCAGGCCCGCGGCGCCTGGTGCCTTGGCCACCGGGGCATTGGCGATCATGCGCCGCAGCGGCTCCTCCAGCGCCCGCGCGACGATGCGCAGCACGCCGGAGTTGACGATCTGCGGGGCGCCGAAGTCGCGGTCGAGGACCACGGTCCGGCCACGCGGGCCGAGCGTGAACTTCACCGCTTCGGCCAGCAACTCCACGCTGTGCAGCATGCGGGCGCGGGCCTCGTCGCGAAACAGCAGTTCCTTGGCAGCCATGGCGGTGGATCCCGGGTCAGGTCGAGGGTGTGGCCGGCCTGGCGTCCCGCAGCGCTTGCGCGACGCGGTGTTCCAGATCGGACCCTTCGCAGGTGGTGAGGTCCAGCGGGGCGCTGGCGGTGAGCAGGTGCCGGGTCGCGTCGCCGAGGTGTTCGCGCAGGTCGCCCAGAAAGGACTTGGACGCGATCAGCGCCACGCCGGGGTAGCGGTTGGCGCGTGCAGCCTCTTCCAGATAGCCCGCCAGCTCGCGTGCAAAGGCGGCGTGTTCCTTGTCGCGCGGGTCGGTGTGGGGTGCGAACTGGGTGCTGGCCTGGCTCTTGCGCACCTGGCCGCCGCGGTCCTTGCCCCGCTCGCTGGCCTTGAGCCGGCTGGCCGGGTGCACGAAGCTGCACAGCTCCTTCAGGGCGTTGTTCTGCTGGTCGCGCACGAAGCAACGGGCCCGGGCGGCATTGGCCACCAGCACCCAGTCCAGTGGCGGGAGGGGGGGCGCAACGTGGGGTCGATCGGTCATGGAATCTCCTTCACCTGGTCTGTGAACACCAGACACCGGCAAGGCTAGGCGCGCCGGGCCCGCGCCGATTGCGTGCGCTCAATCGCCCCCGGCGTCCGGGCAGGAAGATCCACGGGAGTTCCGACTGGCCGAAGCTGAATGGAGAAACTGCCTTGAACCACGCCCTGTGTGCCGGTGACCTGTGTACCCGCTTTGTCGTGATCGCCCACCGCGATCTGCCGCTGCACGACGCCGCCCGGCTGATGCGCATCCAGCATGTCGGCTGTCTGGTGGTCGTCGACGAGACGCCGGCCGGACGCGTTCCCGCGGGATTGCTGACCGACCGCGACATCGTCACGTCGGTGGTGGCGCCGGCGATGGATGTCCGCCCGCTGCGGGTCGAGGACGTGATGCACGGCGATCCGGCCGTGGTCCGCGAGTCCGATTCGCTGCTGGACGCGCTGAACGCGATGCGCCGGGTCGGCGCGCGCCGGTTGCCGGTGGTCGACACCCGGGGCGTGCTGCAAGGCCTGCTGGCCGTCGACGACATCATCGACCTGATCGGCGAGGAGGTGGGCCTGCTGGTGCAGGTCCTGGCCAGCACGCGCCGCGAGGAGTATCGGCGGCGTCCCTGAAGTGTCCTGAGGAGTCTCTGCACCATGCCATTCTTCAAGAACCGCACCGAGGCGGGCCAGCGGCTCGCGGAACGTCTGGCGAGCGAGCGGCTGGTCGCGCCGGTGGTGGTGCTCGCCTTGCCGCGCGGTGGCGTGCCGGTGGCGGCCGAGGTCGCGCGCCGGCTGGCCGCACCGCTGGATCTGCTGCTGGTGCGCAAGATCGGTGCCCCCTGGCAGCGTGAACTGGCGGTGGCTGCGGTGGTCGATGGCGATGCGCCGGAAGTCGTGATCGACGAGGGTCTCAGCGCCTACGCCGGTGCCGACCGCGCCTATCTGGAGCGCGAGGCCGCGGCCGCCCTGGCCGAGATCGAGCGCCGCCGCCAGGTCTATCTGCAGGGCCGCCAGCCGCTGTCCCTGACCGGCGCGACGGTGGTGCTCGTCGATGACGGCATCGCGACCGGCACCACGGTCCGCGCGGCTCTGAAGGCGGTGCGCAGGCGCGGTGCCGCCCGGATCGTTCTGGCGGTGCCCGTGGCACCGCACGACATCCTGATGGCGTTGCGCAGCCAGTGCGACCGGATCATCTGTCTCGCCGAGCCGCAGCCGTTCCGGGCCGTCGGCCTGCACTACCTGGACTTCCACCAGGTGGAGGACGGGGAAGTGCAGGCGGCCCTGACTGCGGCGGCCCCTGTGTCCCGGGCGGACGCCGCGGGGTAAGCCGCACTACCTCGACAGCGCGGTCAGGGTTGTCTGCAGGCGTGTGGCGTCCGGGTTGCGGACGCTGTGCCGGACGAGGATGTCGACCGGCGTGGCCGCCTCACCGTAGTAGGCCGCGTTGAGTTGCTGGCGAACGTCCAGCACGGAGCCGTCCACCGATACCCCGGCAAAGGCGCCTTTCACCTTGGCATAGACGACGAAGTCCGCGTCCAGCCCGGCGCTTTTCTCGACGCCCTTGCTGCCCAGGGCGGCGGTGGCGTCGGAGCCGAGGGTGAGCTTGTTCGCATACAGCGATTCGAGCGCCTTCTGCGAGTGCACGACCATCACCATCTCGGCCGAGGCCGCCCCTGCCTGCAGGCCGATGCTGGCCGAGCCCATCGTGTAGAAGGCCGGCCCTGCCCACTGGCCGGTGGCCGCATCGCGGGCCATCAGCACGCCGCTGCCCCCGGAGCCGCCGAGAAAGAACCCGGCCTTCAGGATCTGCGGAAAAATCAGGACGGCCTTGGCCTGCGCCAGGGCAGCCTTCAGCGGGGCGAAGGCGGCATCCCGGGCGAGAGCCTCGATCGTCAGGCGGGACTTGGTGACCAGGCTCTCGGCATCCGCCTTGTCGGCCGCGCGGGCCGACAGGCTGGTGCCGCACGCAGCCAGGGTCATCGCCAGCAAGGCGAAGCCGAATCGGTTGCTTGCGGTGCGCATGGGGACGCTCCGGTCACTGGATCGCCAGACGCTTCGTCGAGGCTTCGGCCTTCTTGGGCAGCTTCAACTCCAGGATGCCATCCTTGTAGCTGGCGTTGGCCCTGGCTTCGTCCACGGGGCATGCCAGCGAGAACGAGCGGCTGCTGAAGCCCTGCTGGCGCTCCTGGCGCAGGATGCGGCCGTTGTCCTTCTCCTGCTTTTCCGACTGGACCTGGGCGCTGATCGTGACCATCGCGCCATCGACACGCACGTCGATGTCCTCCTTGCGGACGCCGGGGATCTCGGCCTTGACCAGATAGCTGCCGTCGAGTTCGGACACGTCGATCCGGATGCGCGGCGTCACGTTGGCCGTTTCGATGCGCCAGGGGCGCATGAAGTTGCGGAAGGTGTCATCCATCGGATCGAGCGAGAACGGATCGAAGAGGCTGAGTTCATTCATGGTGCGACTCCTTGGTGCATGAACGGCGTTGGCAGCCCGGTCCGCCGGTTGCGGCCGGTCAAGCGCCAGCGCCTTCCTGCATGTTCGGAGCGGGCGGTCCGTCCGTGATTGAGTGCACGCAAGCACGCCGCAGGTCGCCCCGGATCAAAAAAAACCCGCCAGACATGGCCGTCTGGCGGGTGCTGTCCACTGGAAACTGGTCTGACCTTCCAGCCCATGGACCGATTCAATGTAGCGGGCGGACCGGGTGGCCGATTGAGTGCTCTCAACCCGGGGCGGACGGCCCCCGCTACGGTGGTGGCGTGTCCCGCCCTGGCTGCAGGTCCGCACCACGGCGGCAGGACACCCGCAGGAGACATGCAATGAAGCATCATCAGCCACAACAGCAGCAGCATCATCCGCAGGACATGCACGGCGCGTCGCACGCCCTGATCCAGAAACCCCCGCTGGCCATCATCCCGACCAGGGCCGGGAACAGCGCAGTTCCTGATGTCGGCCGCGAAGAGCGCATTCGCCAGTCGGCTTACGCCCTGTACGAGGCCCGCGGCCGCGTCGATGGTCACGATGTGGACGACTGGCTGATCGCGGAAGCCCAGTGGGCCCACGCGCAGCCGTTGTCCGCGCCGGTGGAGGACCGGCCGACCCAGCCCAGCCATTGATTGGTGTCCGGCGGGCGCGGTGCCTGGTGGCCCGCCGGATTGGCCTTGGCCCGCAGCTTCGGACGGCGTGGCGCGGACGGGGCCGCGTTCCACAGGTCCTCCGCCATCACCACCACCGGCTGGCGGGCACCCGCCCGGACCTTGCCGACCACGATGCCGTCGAGGGTCGCGCGCTGCTCCAGATAGAAGTCGATCAGGCTGCAGGCACCGTCCGCGTGGTCATCCCGCGCCAGACAGGTGGCCCGGGACATGAAGGCCGTGATCTCTTCGCCACCCACCGAAACCCGAAAACTCAGAATGCCGTTGCGTTCTTGCAAATCTTCACTTGTTGCCATGTGGACCTCCAGCGTCGGCATAGCGTGCCCGGAAATGTGCGATCTGCATTGCTTGCACTCAATCGAGGTGTGCGGGTGTTCCCGGCGTCCCACTGCCGGAAAGAGCAGGAAAGAACAAAAAATTACATCAACTTCACATTTCTTGAGATATTTTCCACGGCGATTTTGCCCGGGCAGTCCTGCGGGCAGCGATTCCACTGCTTGCGAGTTCTACAAGAAATGAGACATTCCGCCGCGAGGTGCCTGGCCGTCCTGTCCCTGCTGTTGCTGCAGGCGTGTGGGGGCGGAGGCTCCGATGACACCGCGACACCCCCGCCGGGCGGGCAGAACCTGACGGCGGCCGAGATGGCCGACTACCAGCTTTACCTGCGCACCGACGTCGGTGGCTATGGCTGTGCGCTCAATGCCTATTACCGCGACTGCGAGACCTATTACAACGGTCTGAACTACTTCAACGGCAAGTGCGCGCAGGGGGATGCGGCCGGTTGCCAGTATTCGCAGGCGCTGCAGGCCAACTACATGACCTATGCGCTGATCCGGCGCTACTGATCACTTCACCAGTGGCCGGATCTGCGTGAAGCCGCCGTCCACTGCGATCACCTGCCCGGTGAGCCGGGCGGACTGCGGCCCGAGCAGCCAGGCCATCACGTCGGCCACCTCGGTGGCGGTCTGCACCCCGCCGAGCGGGTACTGGCGGCCGGCGCCCTCGCGCATCGCGTCGAGCTTGAGCATGCCGGCGGTCATCGGCGTGTCGGTCATGCCCGGGGCGACGGCGTTGATGCGCAGGCCGGCGGCGGCGTAGGTGGCCGCGGCGCTGCGCACCAGCGCTTCGACGCCGCCCTTGGCCGCCGCGATCGCTTCATGGTTGGCCACGCCGATGCGCGAGACGACCGAGCTGGCGAACACCGCCGCCCCCGGCTCGCCCGACGCCCGCAGCGCCTCGACCCAGGCGCCGAGCATGAAAAAGGCGCTGTCCAGGTTCACGCGCAGCACCTCGCGGTACTGCTCCGGCTTCGTGCGGTGCAGCGGTGCGATCAGCGTGCTGCCGACGCAGTGCGCCAGCCGCGTCGGCGTGCGGCCGAAGGTTTCGCGGCAGGCGGCGATGGCCAGCGCGGCACCCTCGGGCGTGGTCGTGTCGGCGGCGATGTGCAGGTCGGCATCGACCGCGAGCAGCGCGTCGCCACCCCGGCCGACCGCCGCCACGGTGTGACCGGCCGCGCGCAACTGGCGGCACAGCTCACGGCCGATGCCACCGCGGGCGCCGGTCACCAGGGCGAGCGGGGGGGTGGTCGATGGATTCATGGGGTTCTCCTGAACGGGGTGGGGCCAAGGCGGCCAGCAGGGCCGGGGAGGGTGCACGCGACACGCGCGTCCACCACTGCGAAAACGAGGTGCAGGGTCGGTCCACTTCGGGAAACAGCGCTTCGGCTGGCCGGCTGGTGGCGAAGGTGTCGAGGGTGCGCTGCAGGTGCAGGTTGCCGGTGGTCTGCACCGAGCGTGCGCCCTGCAGCACCTGGCGCCAGTCCCGCGCCGTGGCCCGCCAGCGGTGCGGCGTCAGCTCGGCCATGCGCTGGCCGACGAACTGCCAGCGGGCCGCGCTCCACGGCCGCAGGTTGTGCACTTCGTTCACCACCAGGCCGAGCACGACCGTGTCCGCCGGCAACTCGGCCGGCAAATCGCCCAGCGCCCAGGGGTGGACCAGCCAGATGTCCCGGCCTTGCAACAGGGCGGCATCGGGCGAGGTGAATTCCAGCGCCGCGGGTGGCGAGGACAGCAGCGGCGGCTCTTCGACGCCCTGCGGCAGGGGCTGGGTCGGCACCGGCCGGGGCAGGCGCGCGATGCGGTCGAGCAGCTCGTAGGGCACATCGAGCACCGTCCCCGGGCTGTGCCAGGCCGGTGGCGCGTGGCAGGCGACGTTGTCCGCGTTGAACAGGTAGGGCTTGTGGCTGCTGGTGCCGGCGACCCACTGCCAGCTCAGGTGGTTGCTGGCCACGTCGCCGTCGAGCAGGTGGCCGATCAGCCATTCCGCGCCGCTGCGCCAGTGGACCTTGCGCAGGTGCACGAGGTAGCTGGCCAGCCAGAGGCGGGCGTGGTTGTGCAGGGTGCCGGTCGCGTAGAGCGTGCGCACGGCCTGGTCGATCACCGGCAGGCCGGTGCGCGCCTCGCGCACGTCCAGCGGCACACCGCGGGCATAGGCGCCATCCGGCAGCGGACCTTCGTGCAGCGAGCGCAGGATGGCATCACCGCGGTGCGACCAGACGTGCTGGAAGTAGCCGCGCCAGCCGAGCTCGAACACCAGCTTGTGCTGGCCATCGATGCGCTGGTCCGCCGGCTGGGCCGCAGCGATGCCGGCGAGCACCTGCGGCAAGGTGAGCACACCGTGGGTGATCCAGGGCGACAGACCGGTGACGGCACCGTCCAGCGCGTTGCGTGTCCGGGCGTAGGCCCGGGCATCGACGGCGGCCAGACGTGCCTGGGCCGCGGCGAGGGTGGGAGCAACCATGGGCACGGTGTCCGCTCACGTCCGGGCAAAGCGGGCCGCGCCGCTGCCGGCCGTGCGCCGTGTGGCGGGTGCCGACAGGACCGCGTGTGCCATGTCCAGCCCGGAGAGAAAGGCCGCTTCCGCGTGGGCCCCCACCAGAAAATCCCCGCAGACACCCAGCCCCCTGGCGGCATCCCACCAGCAGCCGGGCGTGCCCAGCGGCACGCGGGCAGGGCGGGCGTAGAGCCAGCGGTGGACCGTGCTGTGGCACCAGCGCACCTCGCCGCCCGGGTTGATCGCTGCCCGCAAGGCATCGCGCAGCGCCTTGGACACGCCGGCCGGATGGTCCTCCAGGTGGCTGGCGGACCACGCCGCGCTGGCCTGTGCCACCCAGACCGCGTGGCCGGGCGTGGTCTGGCGGCCCGGCTTGCGGTCATTGCGGACAATGCTGGCCAGCGGCCCGCGGGTCGGCTGCAGCAGATCGAACGCCGGCCCCGGCGGCGTGTCGGTCACCGCCATCAGCGTCCAGCAGGCCTGCATCGGCACCTGCGCTGCGGCTTCGCTCCAGCCGGTGGCGTGCGGGCGCAGCAGCGGTGCCGCCTGGGCGGGGGGCAGGGCCAGCACCACCTGGTCGAAGCGCCCCGGCCAGAGACCGCTGTTGCGCTCGATCTGCCAGCCGCCGCGGATCCGGTGCAGGCCGGTGACCGGCTCGCCGGTGTGGACGTGGACGTCCAGCGACCCGATCAGGGCATGGCACAGCGCCGGCATGCCCGGCACGGCGACGAAATGGTCGCCGCCCGCTGCCGCCCAGTGCGCGATCCAGCCATCGGCCAGCCCCTGCTGCACGACGGCCTGGAACGCCAGGCTGTGCGCCTCGAAGCCGACCGCGCCGTGGTCGAACTGCACCGGCTGTTCCACGCCGAGCGCATCGGTCCAGACCGTGCGCCGCGTGGACAGGCGCCCGCCGATGCCGCGCGACTTGTCGAACAGCGTCACCTGCGCGCCGCTGCTGGCCAGCGTGCGGGCGCAGGCGGCACCGGCCAGGCCTGCGCCGACGATGGCGATCCGGGGGGTGGCACGGGTGGGATGGAGTGGTGTGGCGGTCTGCATGGTGACGCCATCATGTCCTCTTTTTGTGCCGGGTCAAATGCATGTCGGCATGGTGTGAAGCGGTAATCGGCGTCAAGATGGCGTCAAACCAGTGAGGCCTTCCCATGAAACTCCGCACCCCAGCCACGCCGTCCACCGCATCCTCCCCCGTGCCGGATCCCGCCGAAGACCGCAGCCCGCGCTTCCGCAGCGCCGCCGTCGCCCGCATGACGGGCATCGCGGTGGCCACGCTGCGGGTGTGGGAGCGGCGTTACCGCGTCGTCGCGCCGCCGCAGTCGGCCACCGGGCACCGGCTGTATTCGTCGGCGAACGTGCGCCGGCTCGGTCTGATCCGGGCCTTGATCGACCGCGGCCACGCCATCGGCACCCTGGCGCCGCTGGACGATGCCGCGCTGCAGCGCCTGCTGATGACGGCCGTCCCCGTGGAGCGCGCCACCCTGTCGCCCGAGGAGACCGGCCCGGCCGACGGGCCGCACGGACACACCCGCGCGGCGCTGCCCGACGTGCCGGATCTGGGCATCTGGGCGCTCGGCCGCACGCTGCCTGCCGCGGTGGTCGAGCAGGCCAGCCGGCTCGCCGGCACGCCGCAGCTGCAGACCTGGTCCGAACTCGCCCAGGCCGAGGCGGCGCTGACCGGGCCGGGGCAGACGCTGGACGTGCTCGCGGTCGAACTCGACACGCTCAATGCCGACCACGCCGACCGCCTGCTGGCGCTGCGCAGCCGGGTGTCGGCGCGGCAGACGCTGGTCGTGTACGGATTCGGTTCGGACGCGGTGGTGCAGCACCTGCGCCGCCAGGGCATCACGGTCTGGCGCGGGCCGATGGGGCGGGCGGAGATGGGGCTGCTGTTGCGCACGGTGCTGGGCGTGGCCACCACGTACACCGCGGCGACATCGGCCGAACCGGAGGTGCCACGCCTGTCGCCCGAGGCGCTGGCGCTGGCGGCACGCTCGACCAGCCGGGTGCTGTGCGAGTGTCCGCGCCACCTGGCCGAGCTGATCCAGCTGCTGGGCGACTTCGAGGACTACAGCGACCAGTGCGCCGTCGATTCGCCCGCCGACCGCCAGCTGCACGACGACCTGGGCGCTGCGGCGCGCCATGCGCGGGGCGAATTCGAGCAGGCGCTGCGCCGGCTGGCCGCCGAGGAGGGCTGGTCGCTGGCCGGGGGTCGGCCGCGCCAATCTTGACGCCAGCTGAACCCCGGGTTCCTCCGAACGGCGACATCGGATTCCTCGTCTATTCTTCAGCCGCGACGCGCTCGCAGCGTCGCAGCCAGGCACCACGATGGTGTCCAAAAACTAACGAAGGAGTCGCCACATGGCAGGTACGTTCGAGCTCAAGGCCGCTGGCCAGGACCAGTTCCGCTTCTCGCTGAAAGCGGGCAATCACCAGACCATCCTCACCAGCCAGTCCTACGCCAGCAAGGTGTCGGCGCTGAATGGCATCGAGTCGGTGCGCACCAACAGCCAGCTGGAGGCACGCTTCGACCGCCGCACCTCCAAGGCCGGCGAGCCGTATTTCGTGCTCACGGCCGGCAATGGCCAGATCATCGGCCAGAGCGAGATGTACTCGTCCGCCGCGGCGATGGAAAACGGCATCCAGTCCGTCACCCGCAATGGTGCGGATGCCGTGCTCAAGGACCTGACCGCCGAGGTCTGAACGCCGAGGCACAGGCCCACGTCGCCGCCACGGCGACGGCTGGCCGACAGATTGGGTTTCTAGGGCACTTCTAGAAACCGACCCTGACCGCCACCTGAGCCGCGCGCTGCGGCAAGATGCCGCCCCATGATCACACCCCGCACCAAGCCATCGAGCTTCTTTCCTGAGGAGGCCGCGGACGACCTGTTCGTGGTGCAGCAGCGCAAGGCCAAGCTGGAGGGCTACGTGCAGACGCTGGCGGCGATGGACGAACTGATCGACTTCGCAGCGATGGCCTCGGCGGTGGACAAGGCCTGCCCTCGCGCTGACCGCAGCAAGGGCGGACGCCCGCCGTACCCGACCGAGGCGCTGGTGCGCATGGTGTTCCTGCAGGGGCTGTACAACCTGTCGGACGAGCAGTGCGAGCACCAGGTGCTGGACAGGCTGAGCTTCCAGCGCTTCTGCCGGCTGGACGGCGCGCTGAACATTCCGGACGCACGCACGCTGTGGAACTTCCGGCAGCGGCTGGCCGAAGGCGGGCTGGGCGGCCGGGCGATTTTCGAGGCGTTGAGCCAGCAGTTGCAGCGGCACGGCTTCATCCCGAGGGGCGGGCAGATCGTGGACGCCAGCATCGTGCAGGCGCCGATCACGCAGGCCAACGCCCGGGAGCGCGAGGCGCTGAACAAGGGGGAGGCGCCCGAGGGCTGGAGCAAGAAGCGCCTGGCGCACACCGACCGGGACGCGCGCTGGACGCAAAAGCACGGCAAGTCGTACTACGGCTACAAGCTGCACGGCAACGTGGACGCACGCTACAAGCTGATCCGCCAGATGAAGATCACGGCGGCCAACGCCGACGACGGACAGCAACTGCCCGACGTGCTGCAGGTGGCGAATACGCGCAAGCGGCTGCTGGCCGACCGGGGCTACGACAGCGCGGCCAACCGCCAGACGCTGCAGCAGCACGGACTGGCCGACGGCATCGCACGTCGCGCCAAGCCAGGGCAGACGGCCAAGGTTCGACTCAAGCAGCGCAACAAGACGATCAACCGCACGCGGGCGCGGGTCGAGCACGTCTTTGCGGCGCTGAGCCAGCAGGGCGGCAAGTGCGTGCGGGCGATGACGCTGGCGCGCAATGCGCTGGCGATCACGCTGCAGTGCGCGGCCTACAACGCACGCAGGCTGGTGTGGCTGGTCAAGAGCGCAGGTCCGTCCGCACAGCCCGCGTGAGGGGCAAAACCCCGTCGCGGGGTACCGCGACGGTGGGGACAGGGGCTCGCCGCCGTCATCCACTGCTCGTCTGAGCTGGATTTGTGCAGGCTCAGACCAGGTTCAGGGCTGCAGGGCCGGTTTCTAGAAGTGCCCTCTAGAATGTGCGCATGGAACCCTTTCTCATCTCCACTGGTGTCGTCGCCCTCGGCGAAATCGGCGACAAGACCCAGCTGCTGGCCCTGCTGCTGGCCGCGCGCTTTCGCAGGCCGGTGCCGATCATCCTCGGCATCTTCGTGGCCACCGTGCTCAACCATGCGCTGGCGGGCGTGGTCGGAGAGACCGTGGCGCGCTTTCTCGGCCCGGACCTGCTGCGCTGGGTGATCGGCGTGTCCTTCCTCGCGATGGCCGCCTGGATGCTGGTGCCTGACGAGATCGACGACGCCGAAGGCGGCACGCAGCGCTTCGGCGTCTTCGGCACCACGGTCATCGCCTTCTTCCTCGCCGAGATGGGCGACAAGACGCAGATCGCCACCGTGGCACTGGCGGCGCGCTACAGCGACCTGTTCCAGGTGGTCGCCGGTACCACCGTCGGCATGATGCTGGCGAACGTGCCTGCCGTGCTGCTGGGCGACCGGGCGGCCCGCGCGATCCCGATGAAGCTGGTCCACGCCATTGCGGCCGGCATCTTCGCGGTGCTCGGCGTGCTGACCCTGTTCAATGTCGGTCGTCTGTTCTGATCTGACCTGATCGTTCCGGTCCGCCCGGGCGGCGGTCCGGGAATCCTGCAGGCACACCAGCGTCCGGCACCATGCCGTAGAGCGGCTCGCCGGGCAGTCCGGCCCGCAGGGTTTCCCGCGCTGCGATCAGTCGTGCCAGATCGACCCCGGTGTCCACGCCCATCGCCTCGAACATGAAGACCAGGTCCTCGGTCACGACATTGCCGGACGCGCCGGGCGCGTAGGGGCAGCCGCCCAGTCCGCCGAGCGAGGCATCGAAGGTCCGCACGCCCACGTCCCACGCCGCCAGGCAGTTCGCCAGCCCGAGCCCGCGCGTGTTGTGCAGGTGCGCCGAGCCGGTCTTGTCGCCAATGGCGGCCCGCACGCGCCCGAACAGCCGCCGCACCTGCGCCGGATTGGCCATGCCGGTGGTGTCCGACAGGCCGATCTCGTCGACCCCGGCGGCGACCAGCTGCCCGGCCAGCCAGACCACCTCGTCCTCGGGGACTGCGCCCTGGAGCGTGCAGCCGAACGCCGTGGACATGCCGATCTCGACCGGCACGCCCGGCGCCGTCGCGTCCCGCAGCGCGACGATCTCGCGCACCACCGCGACCATGTCGATGCGGCTGCGGCGCACGTTGGCGAGCGAGTGCGCCTCGCTGGCCGAGACGGGGACGGTCAGCTTGTGGACGCCGGCCTCCAGCGCGGCCAGGGCGCCGCGCAGATTGGGCACCAGCGCCATCACGGTCCAGCCGGGCAGGGCGGTCGCGTGGCGCACGATCTCGGCCACATCGGCCATCTGCGGCAGCATGCGGGCGGGCACGAAGGAGCCGACCTCGATCTCGCGCAGGCCGCTGGCGTGCAGGGCGTCGATCCAGGCGCGCTTGTGCCGGGTGGACATCACGGCGGAGACGCTCTGCAGGCCATCGCGCGGTCCCACTTCGCTGATGAGGACGGCCGGGGTGGCCGGCGGGGCAGGGGATTCGGTTGGCTCGTGCATGGCATCACGATTTTCGTTCATCATCACGGCCCATGCAGACACACACCCGATCCCCCCTTCTCGCTTCCCTTCGTGCGGGCCTGGCCCTGTCCGGTCTGGTCCTGGCGGCCGTGGTGGCCTTGCCGGCCCGCGCCGAGACCCTCGGCGAAGTCAGCACCGTCTTCAAGCTGATCGGCCCGAACCACAAGATCGTCATCGAGGCCTACGACGACCCGCTGGTCGAAGGTGTCACCTGCTTCGTCTCGCGCGCCAAGACCGGCGGCATCACGGGCGCGGTCGGGCTGGCCACCGACAAGTCGGACGCCTCGATCGCCTGTCGCCAGGTGGGCGAGATCAAGATCAAGCAGCCACTGCCGCAGCAGGAGGACGTGTTCAGCGAGCGCCTGTCGATCCTGTTCAAGCGCCTGCGCATCGTGCGCGTGGTCGATGCGAAGCGGCAGTCGCTGGTCTACATGACCTACTCGGAAAAGCTCATCGAAGGCTCGCCCAAGAACAGCATCACCGCGGTGCCGGTGGGCAAGCCGATTCCGGTGAAGTGACGGGCAAGGCCGCCGGGGAGTGCCCCAGCGCGCACAGCAGCATGTCCAGAAACACCCGCGTCTTGGCCGGCATCAGCCGCCGGCCCGGGAACACCGCCCACGCCGTCGGACTCGGCAGGCACCACGCGGGCAACACCCGCCGCAGCCGGCCCTGGCGCACGCCGGCCTGCGCGAAGTAGTCGGGCACGGCGACGATGCCCGCGCCGGCCCGCGCCAGGCGGATCAGCGCCTCCGGTGAATTGGCGCCGATCCGCCCCGGTGGCACGCCCTGCCAGCGGTCATCGCCGCGCAGCAGTGTCCAGGGGACCGGGTCGCCGTTGCTGCCCAACTGGCGCACGGCGTCGTGCGTGGCCAGATCGGCGGGTTGCTGCGGCTCGCCGCGCTCGGCCAGATAGCCCGGCGCGGCGTACAGGCCGGCATTGAACGCGGTGAGGCGCCGCGCCGCGAGCAGGTTGTCGTCCGGCAGGTCGCCGATCCGCACCGCCAGATCGAAGCCTTCGCCGAGCAGGTCGACGCGCCGAGGCGAGAGGTCCAGCTCCAGCGAGATCGCCGGGTGCAGCGCGACGAAGGCCGCCAGCGCGTCAACCAGCAGCAGGTTGGCGAAGTCGCTGGGCATCGACACCCGCAGCCGGCCGCTCGGTGCTGCCTGGCGGTGTGCGCTCAGCGCGGCCACGGCATCGACCTCGGCGGCCACCAGCTGGGCGTGTTCGAGCAGTTGCTCGCCGAACTCGGTGAGTGTCTGCCGCCGCGTGGTGCGCAGCAGCAGGCGTTCGCCGAGCCGTTGTTCCAGTGCCGCCAGCCGGCGCGAGACGGTCGACTTGGGCCAGCCGAGCTGCTCGGCGGCGCGGCTGAAGCTGCCCAGCTCCGCCACGCGGGCGAAGATGAGCAGGTCGTTCGGGTCGATTGGAAGTTCAGATTGTTCCATGGGTGGAACAATCATATCCATTCGGAGGGATTCCGGCGTGGATTGGTGGTGTCTACAGTGCAGTCATTCCTTCCACCTCTGCAGATCTCTGCAAACGCCCAGGACACCGCCATGCACATCCTCCAGATCAACGCCAGTGCCCGCCGCGACGGCGCCAACTCGACCCGTGTGGCCGACCAGATCACCGCCCGCCTGCAGGCCGCCAACTCCGGCGCGACGCTGACGCTGCGCGACCTGGCCGTGACGCCGCACCCGCTGCTGGACGAAGCCGCGCTGGGCGCGCTGTTCACCCCGGCCGACGCCCGCAGCCCCGAACAGGCCGCTCGCGTCGCGCTCGACGATGCGCTGATCGCCGAGATCCAGGCCCATGACACGGTCGTGCTGGGCGTGCCGATGTACAACTTCGGCGTGCCGGTGCAACTCAAGAGCTGGATCGACGCTATCGCCCGCGCCGGCGTCACCTTCCGCTATACCGCCACCGGCCCGGAAGGCCTGCTGACGGGCAAGACGGTGTATGTCGCACTGGCCCGCGGCGGTCTCTACCGCGATACTCCGAACGACTCGCAGGTGCCCTATCTGAAGAGCGTGCTGGGTTTCCTGGGCCTGACCGACGTGCGTTTCATCTACGCCGAAGGTCTGGCGATGGGCCCCGACGCCGCCGCCAAGGGCTTTGCGCAAGCCGAAGCCGACCTGAACGCCGCGCTGGCCTGAGCGGCGCACCGCTGACCACGGTCAGCCTTCCACGGAGACGACCATGACCGACACGACCACCCCCGCCACGATCCGCCACCCGCGCCGCGTGGAGCGGCTGGTCACCGGCATGGCCACCTCCGATGGGGCGGGCGTCAAGCTGACCCGCGTGCTGACGCAGTCGCTGCAGCGCCGGCTCGATCCCTTCCTGATGCTCGACGCCTTCGGCAGCGACCAGCCGGACGACTACATCGCCGGCTTCCCCGACCACCCGCACCGCGGCTTCGAGACGGTGACCTACATGATCGCCGGGCGGATGCGCCACCGCGACAGCGCCGGGCATGAAGGCCTGCTGGAGAACGGCGGCGTGCAGTGGATGACCGCCGCGCGCGGGGTCATCCACTCCGAGATTCCGCAGCAGGAACACGGCGTGATGGAAGGCTTCCAGCTCTGGCTGAACCTGCCCGGGCGCGACAAGATGAACGCGCCCTGGTACCGCGATTTCAAGGCCGAAGACCTGCCGAAGTTCGTGACGCCCGAAGGCGTGGCGGTGACGGTGATCGCGGGCGAGAGCCACGGTGTGACGGGGGCGGTGACGCGGGACGCCACGGCGCCGCTTTACCTCGATCTGCACCTGCCGGCGGGCAGCCGCTTCGTGCAGCCGCTGCCGGCCAGCCGCAACGCGTTTGTCTATGTCTATCGCGGTGCGGTGACGATCAACGGGCAGGCGGTGCCAGTGCAGCGCATGGCCCTGCTGGCCAACGAGGCAGAGGCCGATGGCGTGGTCATCGAGGCCGATGCCGAAGCCCGCGTGCTGCTGATCGCCGGCGAGCCGCTGAAGGAGCCGATCGTCCAGTACGGGCCGTTCGTGATGAACAGCCAGCAGGAGATCTACCAGGCGCTGAGCGATTTCCGGGATGGGCGGCTGGGGGAGTGATGGCGGTGCTTGGGGTGGGTGCCCGCGTTCGCGGGCATGACGGGGTGTGGGCGGGGATGTCAGGTCGCCGTGGCGCGCCGTAGCCAGCCCAGCCCGTCCGACGTGCCACCCGCCACCGCGCCGCGCGCCGGGCGGTATTCGCAGCCGATCCAGCCCTGCCAGCCACACGCCGCCGACACCTCGTCGATCACGTCGAACAGGTACGGGTAGTTCACTTCGCCCAGGTCTGGCTCATGCCGCATTGGCACGCCTGCGATCTGCAGGTGCCCGACGCGCCCGGTCGGCAGGTACTGGCGCAGCTTCATCGCCACGTCGCCTTCGACGATCTGGCAGTGGTAGAGGTCGAACTGGACCTGCAGGTTCGGCGCGCCGATGGCCTGCACGATGCGGTGCGCCTCGTCCTGGCGGTTCAGGAAATAGCCGGGCATGTCGCGCAGGTTGATCGGCTCGATCAGCACGTTCCGTCCGGCTGCTGCGGCGCGCTCGGCGGCCCAGGCGATGTTGCCTTCGTAGGTGGCCTGCAGTTGAGCGCGGTCGGCGCCCTGCGGCGCGAGGCCCGCCATCACGTGGACCCGCGGACAGCCGAGCGCTTCGGCGTAGTCCAGCGCCCGCGCGAAACCGTCGCGGAACTCGGCTTCGCGCCCCGGCAGGCAGGCGATGCCGCGGTCGCCCGCGTCCCAGTCACCGGGTGGCGCGTTGAACAGCACCTGCTGCAGGCCGTGGTCCTTCAGGTGCCGGGCGATCTCACCCGCCTCGAAGGCGTAGGGGAACAGGTACTCGACCGCCTGGAAACCGTCCGCGGCGGCGGCGGCAAAGCGGTCGAGGAAGGCGTGCTCGTTGTAGAGCATCGTCAGGTTGGCGGCGAAACGGGGCATGGGAGGTCCGGGTTCAGGGGATGGGGGCTGGCGCTGGTGGGCTCGACGTCACCAGCGGGCGCCGAAATGTTGCCGCAACTCGTCGATCTGCGCCTCGGTCAGCGGGGCGGGGCGGGTCAGCAGCCACAGCCGCGCCGTCTCTTCCAGCTCTTCCAGCACGGCGCTGGCCTCGGCCGGGCTGCGGTGCCAGACGTTGGGGCCGAGGCGGTCGAGCATGACGGCGCGCAGTGGGGTGCCGGCGGTGTGGCTGGCCGCGATCCGCGCCGCGACGAGGTCGGCGACGGCGGGGTCGCCGGGGCGGTGGTAAGGGATCAGCGGAACATGGCCGACCTTCATCACGAAGTACGGGGTGATGGGCGGGAGGAGGTCGTCGGGATCCGCGACGCCGGCCAGCGTCAGCGCGACGAGGTGCGTCGAGTGCGTGTGGATGACGCAGCGCGCCTCGGGGTCGGCGGCGTAGATGCGGCGGTGCAGCACGAGCGTCTTCGAGGCGCGGTCGCCGCCGGTCTGCACGCCGTCGGCATTGACCGCGGCCAGGCGTTCGGGCACCAGCGTGCCGAGGCAGGCGTCGGTTGGCGTGATCAGGAAACCGCCGTCCTCGGTGCGCACGCTGATGTTGCCGGCGCTGGCGTGGACGTAGCCCCGGTGGAACAGCGAGGCGCCGACGCGGCAAACCTCGGCGCGCAGGGTCGCGTCGTTCATGCGCGGGTCTCCGAGGCCAGCCTTGCGAAGGCTTTGGTGAAGAAGTCCGTGCTGCCAAAGTTGCCGGACTTGAGCGCCACATGCACGGTCTCGCCCGGGTAGACCGGCGAGGTCACCGCCGTCCACGGCACGCCCGGGTCGATCTGCGGCCCGATCGCCATCTGCGTCACGCCCAGCGCCTGCACGACCGCGCCGGAGGTTTCCCCGCCCGCGACGACCAGTTGCCGCACGCCGGCCTGCACGAGGCCCGCCGCGATGCGCGACAGCGTGCGCTCCACCAGCTCGCCCGCTTCGGCGACGCCCAGCCTGGCCTGCACTGCGCGGACAGCTTCCGCTTCCGCGGTGGCATAGACCAGCACCGGTCCGTGCGCCAGCCGCGGCGTGGCCCAGGCCAGCGCTTGAGCGGCAACGTCTTCACCCGCCGCGATGTCCAGCGGGTTCACCGCGAAGGCCTCGCCGCCGTGCTGGCGGAAATGCAGCACTTGCGCATTGGTCGCCACCGAGCAACTGCCAGACACCACGGCGCGCAGGCCGCTGGCGGCTGGCAGGCGGTCCGCCACGCTGCTGGGGGCGAGCGCGCCGGTGGCCTGCCAGTTCTGCGGCAGGCCGATTGCGATACCGGAACCGGCAGTCACCAGCGGCATCCCGGCCAGCGCTCGGCCGATCAGGAACAGGTCGCCGTTGCTCACCGCGTCCACCACGGCGACGCCCACGCCGTCGGCCTGCAGGTCGCGGAACCGCTGTGCGATGGCTTCGGCGCCGCGCGAAACGACGGCCTGATCGACCAGCCCGACACGCCGCTGCGTCTGTGCCTGCAGCACGCGCACGAGGTTGGCGTCGGTCATCGGCGTGAGCGGGTGGTGGCGCATGCCGCTGTCGGACAGCAGCACGTCGCCGACGAAGAGGTGGCCCTTGAACACCGTGCGCTGGTTGTCCGGGAAGGCGGGGCAGGCGATCGTGAAGCCCTGGCCGGGGCCGTGCAGCGCGTCGAGCAGCGCGTCGGTGACTTGGCCAATGTTGCCAGCCGGGGTCGAGTCGAAGGTGGAGCAGTATTTGAAAACCACCTGCTCGACCCCCTGCGCCTGCAGCCAGCGCAGCGCCGCGAGCGACTGCGCGACGGCGTCGTCCGCGGGGATGGTGCGGGACTTCAGCGCGACCACGATGGCGTCGGCGTCCACCGCTGCGTCGGCGTCCGCGGGCACGCCGATGGTCTGCACGGTGCGCATGCCGCTGCGCACGAGGTTGTTGGCGAGGTCGGTCGCGCCGGTGAAGTCGTCGGCGATGCAGCCGAGCAGGGGGCGGCGGCTCAGGGGCGGGGTCATGGCTTGGGCTCGGCTTGCGGCAGCGTGATGCCGGGGAAGATCTTGATCACGGCGGAGTCGTCCTCGCGGCCGAAGCCGGCGGTCGAGGCCTGCATGAACATCTGGTGCGCCGTGGCGGAGAGCGGCAGCGGGAACTTGGTCGCGCGCGCCGTGTCGAGCACGAGGCCGAGGTCTTTCACGAAGATGTCCACCGCGGACAGCGGCGTGTAGTCGGCGGCCAGCACATGCGCCATCCGGTTCTCGAACATCCAGCTGTTGCCGGCGCTGTGCGTGATCACCTCGTAGAGCGCCGCGGCGTCCACCCCTTCGCGCAGGCCGAGCGCCATCGCCTCGGCTGCTGCCGCGATGTGAACGCCGGCCAGGAGCTGGTTGATGATCTTCACCTTGCTGCCATTGCCCGCCTGGTCGCCGAGCCGGTAGACCTTGGCGGCCATCGCGTCGAGCGCGTCGCCGACCTTGGCATACGCCTCGGGGTGGCCGGCGGTCATCATCGTCATCTGGCCGGACGCCGCCTTGGCCGCGCCACCCGAGATCGGCGCGTCCAGGTACAGCACGCCCAGTGCGGCCAGCCGGGCCTCCAGCGCGATCGACCAGTTCGGGTCGACGGTGGAGCACATCACGAAGACGCTGCCCGGCCGCATCGCCGCGGCAGCCCCATGTTCGCCGAACAGCACGGCCTCGGTCTGCGCGGCGTTGACCACGACGCTGACGATCACCTCGCAGTGCGCGGCCAGCTCGGAGGGGGTGGCACACGCCACGCCGCCGCCGGCCGCGAAGGCCTGCGCCGCCTCCAGCCGCACATCGCAGACGTGGACCCGGTAGCCCGCTCGGCGCAGGGAACTCGCCATGCCGTGGCCCATGGCGCCGAGGCCGATGATCCCGATGGGGAGGCCCTCGGCGTCCGGGTGGGGGTGTGCGGGGGTGGGTACTGGAGCGGGCATGGGTGACATCGGTCGTCGTACAAGTTCAAGAGTCCGGCGACCTTAGCGACACCCCGCGCCGTGCGTCAGCCGGACTTACCCAGGGGCGCGCCCGGGATCAGGCGATCCGCACCACGTCCTCGAACGCCAGCCGCGGCCCGCGCGGGTAGTTGCCCGACGCATCTCCCCAGCCGAGGTTGACCAGGAAGTTGACCTTGAACCGGCCGTCCGGGAAGAAGGCCTCGTTGACCGCGGCCGGGTTGAAGCCGCTCATCGGGCCAGCGTCCAGGCCGAGCGCGCGGGCGGCCAGGATCAGGTAGGCGCCTTGCAGCGAGCTGTTGCGGAAGGCGGTGTCCGCGGCCAGTCCGGCGTTGCCGGCGAACATGTCGCGGGCGGTCGGCATCACCGGGAACTGCGTCGGCAGGTGGTCGAAGAAGGCGGTGTCCTGGGCAATGATGGCCGTGACCGGCGCGCCCATGGTCTTGTCCACGTTGCCCGGGGCGAGCGTCGCCTTGAGCTGCGCCTTGGCCTCGGCGCTGCGCACGAAGACGATGCGGGCCGGCTGGCAGTTCATCGAGGTCGGGCCCCACTTGAACAGGTCGTAGAGCTGCTGCAGCGTGGTGTCGTCGACGGGGCGGTCGGTGAACTTGTTGAAGGTGCGCGCGCTGCGCAGGAGCTGGTCGAGGGCGGCGTCGTTCAGGGGAGCGTTCATGGGTGTGCGGCTTTCATCGGCAGTCAACCCGGACATCGGGCGCTGCTGATTCTGCATGCGGCTACCCACCCAGCAGGTCACTCCGGTCTTTCAATCCGACCCCGGTGAGCTGCAGCGCGCGCGCCGCCTGCACCAGCCACCACAGCTTGCGCGCCGCCTCCGCATGCCGCAGCCCCTCGGCGCGCACGTTCGACAGGCAGTTGCGCTCCGCGTCCGTGCGGCCGACGCGCGGCGCGTGGGTCAGGTAGACGCCCAGGCTGTCCGGCGAACTCAAACCCGGCCGCTCGCCGATCAGCATCGCGACCATCGGCGCCGCCAGCCGCTGCCCGATGTCGTCGCCGAGTGCAACGCGGGCCTGTGTCGCGACGACGACCGGGCCGAGCCGCCAGCCGTCCGGCCGCTGCTGCAGCAATTCCTCGATCAGCGGCACGGCCTGGCGCTGCACCGCCGCGGACGACAGCCCGTCGCCGACGACGAGCACCAGGTCCGCCTCGACCGCGCCGAGGGCATCGAGCTGCACCGCGCTATCCCGGCCAAGCCGGCGGCCGAGGTCGGGGCGCAGCAGATAGGTGGCGCGGTCCGCTGCAGCGCTCTGCACACGCAGCGTCGGCAGACCGAGCGCTTCGATCTCCGCGCACAGCGCCTCGGCGTCCAGCGGCAGATGCACCGCATCGCGCGCCATCGCATGCGCCGCGCCAAACGCCAGCAGCTCGCGCGTCGGCAGGCTCGACCCGCTGCGCCCCAGTCCGACGCGGGCCGGTGTCAGCGTTCGCAGGTGCGCCCAGGGATCGGGCGTGGTCAACGGTGTGGTTGACGGCTTGAGGTCGCTCATCCCAGGTGCTCCAGCAAGGCGTGGCCGTGCGAGACGGGCAGCACGCGCCCGTCCGCGTCGCTGATGCCCATGCGCTGCAGCCACGCCTCGAACTCCGGCGCCCGCTTCAGGCCGAGCACCTCGCGCAGGTACAGCGCGTCGTGGAAAGACGTGCTCTGGTAGTTGAGCATCACGTCGTCCGCGCCGGGCACGCCGATCAGGAAGGTCACGCCCGCCGTGCCGAGCAGCGTCATCAGCGTGTCCATGTCGTCCGAGTCCGCCTCGGCGTGGTTGGTGTAGCAGACGTCGCAGCCGATCGGCAGGCCCAGCAGCTTGCCGCAGAAGTGGTCCTCCAGGCCGGCACGGATGATCTGCTTGCCGTCGAACAGGTACTCCGGCCCGATGAAGCCGACGACCGTGTTGCAGATCATCGGGTCGAAGGCGCGGGCGACCCCGTAGGCGCGCACCTCGCAGGTCTGCTGGTCCAGGCCATGGTGGGCGTTGGCCGACAGCGCCGAGCCCTGGCCGGTCTCGAAATACATCACGTTGTCGCCGATCGTGCCGCGCTTCAGGCTCAGCGCCGCCTCGCGCGCCTCGCGCAGCACGGCCAGGTCGATGCCGAAGCTGCGGTTCGCCGCCTCGGTGCCGGCGATCGACTGGAACACCAGATCGACCGGCGCACCGTGCTCGATCGCCTGGATCTGGTTGGTGACATGGGTCAGCACACAGGACTGGGTCGGGATCTCGAAGCGCTGGATCACCTCGTCCACCAGCCGCACCATGTCCGTCAGCGGCCCCAGCCCGTCGCCGGCCGGGTTGATGCCGATCACCGCGTCGCCGGCGCCGTAGAGCAGGCCGTCGAGCATCGAGACGGCGATGGCGCGGGGGTCATCGGTCGGGTGGTTGGGCTGCAGCCGCATCGCCAGCCGCCCGGGCAGGCCGAGCGTGTTGCGGAACCGGGTGATGACGCGGCATTTGCGCGCGACGAGGATCAGGTCCTGGTTGCGCATCAGCTTGCTGACCGCGGCGGCCATTTCGGGCGTGATGCCGCGCCGCACGCGGGCCAGCGTCGCCTCGTCCGCCGCGTCGCCGAGCAGCCAGTCGCGGAAGTCGCCCACGGTGAGGTGGGCGATTTCTGCGAAGGCGGCGGCGTCGTGGCTGTCGAGGATCAGGCGCGTGACCTCGTCGGTTTCATACGGGATCAGCGCCTCGTTCAGGAAGGTCTTCAGTGGCAACTCCGCCAGCGCCATGCGGGCGGCCATGCGCTCGGCCGACGTGCGGGCGGCGACACCGGCCAGCACGTCGCCGGAGCGCAGCGGCGTCGCCCGCGCCATCAGGGTGGCCAGATCGGCGAACTGCCAGACATGGCCGCCGAGGGTGTGTGCGTAGGGCATGGCGCTCCGGAGTGCGTGAAGGGGCAGGGGCGTTTCAGGGCTGGGCTGCGCGCAGCAGGCCCGGGGTGGCCAGGTCAGCGCGGCGGCCGGCCGTCATTCTGAAGTAGCCATACGCCACCGCCATGAAGCCAGCGAACAGCCCCGACACCAGCGGGTTGAACCACACCATCGTCAGCAGGCAGACCACCGCCAGCCCCAGCGCGATCGCCGGCAGCACCGGGTAGCCGATCGCGGGGAAGGGCCGCTCCAGCGCCGGCTCGGTCTTGCGCAGCACGAACAGGCTCCACATGGACATGATGTACATCACGATCGCGCCGAGCACCGACATGGTGACGATGTTGGCGGTGAGCGTCTGGCCGCCGATCTTGATCCACTCGTCGCTGAAG
Organism: Sphaerotilus montanus; assembly: GCF_013410775.1. NCBI lineage: Bacteria > Pseudomonadati > Pseudomonadota > Betaproteobacteria > Burkholderiales > Sphaerotilaceae > Sphaerotilus > Sphaerotilus montanus. Next base: position 3,985,022 of record NZ_JACCFH010000001.1, read on the forward strand.
ATGGCCAGGATGCCGATGACACCGCCCGCCAGGATCGCGATCCACGGGGTGCCGAACTTCGGATGCACCGTGGCGAGCCAGCCGGGCAGGTAGCCGGCGCGTGCCAGCGCGAAGATCTGACGCGAATAGCCCAGGATGATGCCGTGGAACGAGGCGATCAGCCCGAACAGGCCGATCCACACCAGCATGTGCAGCCAGCCGCTGTTCTCGCCGACGACGGCCTTCATCGCCTGCGGCAGCGGGTCGTTGATGTTGGACAGCTTGGTCCAGTCGCCGACACCACCCGCGAACACCATCACGCCGATGGCCAGCACCAGCAGCGTCAGGATGCCGCCGATGTAGGCGCGCGGGATGGTGACCTTGGGATCCTTGGCTTCTTCGGCGGCCATCGCCACGCCCTCGATGGCGAGGAAAAACCAGATGGCAAAAGGAATCGCCGCAAACATGCCCGAGATCGACCCCATCGAGAAGGTGTCCGAGCCGGCCCAGCCCTTGGCGGCGAAGTTGGCGAACGAGAAGGCGGGTGCCACGACCCCCATGAACACCAGCAGCTCGGCGATGGCCAGCAGCGTGATGAGCAGCTCGAAGGTCACCGCCGTCTTCACGCCGACGATGTTGAGCGTCATGAACACCACGTAGGCGCCCACGGCCATCAGCTTCGGATCGACGCCGGGGAACTGCACGTTCAGGTAGGCGCCGATCGCCAGCGCGATGGCTGGCGGCGCGAACACGAACTCGACCAGCGTGGCGAAGCCGGCGATGAAGCCGCCCGTCGGGCCGAGGGCGCGCGAGGCGTAGGCGAAGGGGCCGCCGGCGTGGGGAATCGCGGTGGTCAGCTCGGTGAAGCTGAAGATGAAGGTGGTGTACATCACCGCCACCATCAGCGAGGTGACCAGGAAGCCCAGCGTGCCCGCACTGGCCCAGCCGTAGCTCCAGCCGAAATACTCGCCCGAGATCACGAGGCCCACCGCGAGGCCCCACAGGTGCCACGCGTTGAGCGTGGGCTTGAGTGTCTGCTGCATGAAAGGTCGCTCCAAGGTTGATGAACGTCACGAACCGTGCGAACCATACGGAGCGGCAGAGGGGGCTGGCTATCCAGTTTTGGCACCGCGTCATCAGGGCAGGAACCAATGACGCGGGCGCGGTTTTTGCTGGATGCTGTGACATGTTCACACTTTCCGCCCCTTCGTCGTCGGTCCGCCCCGCCTCGGTGCACCAGGCCGCCACCCGCGACATCGACGAGCAGGCCGCGCTGCTGACGGGCTGGAACCAGTCCTACGCGCAGCTCTCGGCCGGTGCCTTCGAGGGGCGCATCGCCGAGGCGTGGCTGGATGGCGTGCACCTCTTCGTCGAGGGCACCAGCCGCCGGCTGCACCAGCATGGCGCCTTGCCCGGCGACCGGCTGGCGCTGGGCCTGCCGCTGGCGCCGGTGGTGGGGCCTGCCGTGTTCTGCGGGGCCTCGGACTGGGCGGGCGACGTGCGCACCGGGCGCTTCTGCACCTTCTCGGGCGCACAGGGCTTCGAATTTTTCACGCCGGAAGGCCTGCAGATGGCGGGCATGGAGATCGACCGCGACGAGTTGATGCGCCTGGCCACGCCGGACGAGCAGGCGCTGATTGCCCGCGTCGGCTCTACCGCGGCGCTGCACCGTGCTTCGCACGACCGCGTCAACGGCCTGCGCGACTTCATGCGCGGCGCTTTCGAGATGCTGGCGCGCGAGCCGGGCCTGCTCGACAACCCGGCCGTGCGCAGCCAGTTGCGCCACGCGGCGCAGTCGAATGCGCTGGAGATGCTGGTCAGTGCTGCGCATGCGGACGAGGAAGCGCCGGTCGCGCCGCAGCGCCACTGGGCACTGGTCCAGCAGGCCCGTGCGCAGGTGAGCCAGGACCCGGAAACCCCGGTGACGGTGGCGGCGCTGTGTGCCGGCCTGCGGGTCAGCCGGCGCACGCTGCAGGCGGCGTTCCAGGACGTGCTGGGCATGGCCCCCGCCGCGTACCTGCGGGCCGAGCGGCTGGCCGGTGCGCGCCGGGCGCTGCGCGAGGCACCGACCGTCACCGAGGCGGCCGCGCAGTGGGGGTTCTGGCACTTCGGCCACTTCGCCCAGGACTACCGGCGCCTCTTCGGTGAACTGCCCTCGCAGACCTGGCGGCGGCTGCGTGGGGGCAGCGACACCACGGCCCACTGAATCCGCCCGCTGCTCAAAGCGCGAGCATTCCAGCAAAAGTCACACTGTGACAGGCACTTGGCGCCGTCCACCACAGCTTGTCCCCAGGGTTGTCCACAGGCTCCGTGGATAACTGCTGCCCGCGGATCACCACGGATGCGCACCGACCAAGGGAAGATGTGGAGCCGTGCAAGGCCGTGGCCGAGGCTATGCTCACGCCCATGACCCGCTCTCCCGCCCACCCGACCAGCCTGCGTGTTCACCAGTACCTCGGCTTGCAGCCCGGCCCCCGGCTGATCGTGCTCGGCGCGGTCCACGGCAACGAAACCTGCGGCCCGCAGGCGCTGCAGGGCCTGCTGGAGGCCTTCGACACGGGGCAGTTGCGCCTGCGCCGGGGGCAACTCACCGTGGTGCCGGTCACCAACGCGCTGGCCCATGCCCGCCACGCCCGCGAAGGCGAGCGCAACCTGAACCGCAAGCTGGTGCCGCCCGCCATTCCGCAGGATTTCGAGGACCGGGTGGCGCGGGTGCTGTGCCCGCTGCTGCAGGCGCACGACGTGCTGCTGGACCTGCATTCCTTCCACACGGCCGGCGCGCCCTTCGTGATGGTCGGCCCGCACGACAACACCGGCGATCTGGAACCCTTTGCGCATGCGCAGGCCGAAGTCGCGCTGGCGGCCGCGCTCGGTCCTGCGCTGCTGGTGGAGGGCTGGCTGGAAACCTATGCCCGCGGGGTCGAGCGCCGCCGGGCGGTGGCGGCTGCGCTGGGCAGGCCGGCGCCGGATCCGCAGTTCGGCGTGGGCACGACCGAGTACATCCGCGCCTGTGGCGGCTACGGGGTCACGCTCGAATGCGGCCAGCACGACGATCCCCGGGCGCCGGAAGTGGCCCGGCTGGCCGTGCTGCGCACCTTGCGCCTGCTGGACATGCTGGAGGCGCCGGAGGGCGCGGCCGACGCGCCGCTCCTGCCGGTGCAGCACACGCTGATGTGCCTGTTCGACGTGATCGACTGCGCGCATGTCGGCGACCGCTTCAGCCGTGAATGGTCGAGTTTCGATCCGGTCCAGGCGGGTGAGGTGATCGGTCACCGGGACGACGGCCGGCCCGTGGTGGCCGAGACGACCGGCTGGATCGTCTTCCCCAACCCGCGGGCGCAGGTCGGGCAGGAGTGGTTCTACCTGGCGCGGGCCAGCGACCGGACGCTCTGAGGCGCGCGGTGCACCGGGCTGTTCAGCGCAGCGCGGCCAGCTCCTTCGCGGCACCGGGGACGCCTTTCGACTCGGCGTAGCCCAGATAGCGGCGGGCCGCGGCGAGATCGCGGCGCAGGCCGGCCCCGGCCCCGAGCCGGCGGCCCAGCTCGAAACACGCGCTGGCGTGGCCTGTGTCAGCGGCCTGCTGCAGCGTGGCGATGCCAGCGGACAGGCCGCCGGTGCGTGCGGCCAGGGCCGGCGTCAGCTGCACCAGGGCCAGCGTGTAGAGCGCCTCGGGCGAGGGCGGCTGCGGCAGTTCCTCCAGCGCTGTCGCGGTGGCCTGCAGCGCGCTGACCGAGCGGCTGCGCAGCCACAGCGTGGCCCGGGCCCGCGCCAGCACGACCGCATGGGCGAGTGCGGGATCCTGCTCCAGTCCGTCCAGCAGCCGCTCCGCGCCGCGGGGATCGGGTGTCACGCCGTCCGGACCCAGCAGCAGCTGCCACGCGCGCACCAGCCGGATGCGCGGATCGACGGGCGGCCGTGCCAGCGCCTGCACCAGCACCTCCGCGGTCGGGTAGTGCCGCAGCCGGTGGTCCTTGTCGTCGCTGCCCAGCCAGACGGCGAGCTGCTGCTGCAATGCCGTGTCAGCCTGGCGCTGTTCGACCTGTTGCCGGACATGCGGCAACCGCGTCATGGCCGCCGCCCCTGCCAGCGCCACGACCACGGCAGCAGCCAGCGAGACGAGCTGCCAGCGCCGCACGACAGCCGACTGGCGCAGGGGCCGCAGCAGCCGGTCGCTCCCGGGCCTCTGCAGCGACAGGGCCAGGGCCCGGCGTGCCTGCCAGTCCGCGCCCACCCAGGCCGCGATGCCCAGCCCGGTGGCCAGCACCGAGGCGCTCGCCACGCCGAAGTGCGGGCTGCCGAACGCCACCAGCAGTGCCGACACCGCACCGATGCCCGCCAGACCGTACAGCCGTGGTCGCCGGACCCGCTGCAGCCACAGCCGCTCGACCGCGCGCTGCGCCGATTGCAGCGCGCGCGTCCGGTAGGCCTCGTCGACCATGCCCGGGTACTGGCGGTCGATGTCCGCCAGCGGCTTGCGTGCGGCGATGTCCAGGTTCAGTGGCGACTGCAGGAAGCGCTGCAGCGCTTCGCCGAGATGGCGACCGCTGCCGTCCACGTTCTTCTCCAGCGTGTCCAGGTCATGTCCCAGCAGCACCGCGGCCACCTGCTGGTAGTCGATGATCTCCAGCGACGGGCCCAGCGCGGTGAACTGCATCGGCTGCCCTGCGACCTGCAGCCGCACCTGCCGCACGGGCAGCCGCAGGCGCTGCACCGCCTGGACGGCCAGTGGTGCGGTGGTGTAGCGCACCTGCTCCAGCGTGCAGACCTCGTCGAGCGTGGTGACGTCGGCATGGCGGGCGGTGATGGCCGCGGCGACGGCCGGATCCGGGTGATGGACTTCCAGCAGATCCTCCACCTCCAGCCGCTCGCGCAGCCGGCCCCACTGGTGGTGCCAGCCGGACGCGGCGCAGTCCGGGCAGTCCAGTTCCTGCTGGCCCTGGCAGTCGGGGCAGACGATCCGGCCGGACGCGGTGCAGCGGGGGCAATCCTGCTCGCCCCGGCCCTCGCAGGCCGCGCAGTCCAGCCAGCCCTGGCGGCAGGCGGTGCAGGGCACGAGCGCCTCGGGCGCACCGGGCGCACCGGCTGTCGCCTGGACCTGCCCGCGGCCTTCGCAGACCCCGCAGGCCAGGCGCCCGAGCCCTCGGCACTGGCGACAGGCGCCGTGTCGGCGGCCCTGGCAGTCGGGGCAGGTCTGTGCGCCGCTGCCTGCGCAACCTGCACAGGCCAGCCGCCCGCGCTGGCTGCAGGTGGCGCAGGCCCACTCCGTGCCGATGGTCTCGTTCGGCAGGTCGCTGAAGAAGGTGCCGGTGGGCAGCAGGCGCCGGTAGCGCCCCGGCTCTTCTGTCGCCCACTGCTGGATGCGGGCCGTGGCGGCCGACTCGGCGGTGGCCAGCCGCTGTTGCAGTTCGGCCTCGATCGTGGCGACGTCCGGGCGTGCGGAGATGCCGTGCGGCAGGCGACCCGTGCAGACCGCGGTCTCGATGTCCAGATCGACACGTTGCCGGGTGGTGACGACCAGCTCTGCGCCCGATTCGAGGTCGGACGACAGCTCTTTCAGATCGGATGTCCTGAAGCGCGTGATCGGCTCGATCTGCGCTCCGACCACCTCGGCGATGCGCTTTTTTCGTCCCGCGTCCTGTCCCCGCACACTCGACATCCCTGACCTCTGTTCGCAATCTGACCGGAAAAGGAAAGATTACACAACAACGGCCGGACCAGCGACCCGCCACAGGGTGGCGAAACCGGCGTTTCAGCCGCGCACTGGCGAGTGGCGGCGGAACCAGGCGAGATAGAACAGCCGGTAAGCGATGCGCTGCAGGCGTCCGTCCAGCTGCACCGGCGGACGCGGGCAGCTCGCTGGCGCATCGGTCACCGGCAGGGACTTGCGGTGGACGATCACCTGCAGGCCATGCTGCTGCGTGATCGACTCGACCAGGCGCGCGTAGCCTTGGCGCCTGTACAGCATGAGCCCCGCGGCATTGGTGCTCAGGCACTGCAGTTCGATGCGCGCGCAGCGCCAGTCCCGGCAGACCGACTCGAAATGCGTCACCAGCCGGTGCCCCACACCGCGGTGGCGGTACCGTTCATCCACGGCCACCAGGTTGACCCACAGCGTGCCGGTGTCCGGCCGCGGCTGGGCGTGCATGAATCCGATCACCTCACCGTCCAGACGTGCGACCTGGAAATACGGCAACTGGTGGCACAGCCAGTAGCCCATGTCTTGCTCGGTCTGCAGCGGGAAGTTGTGCGCCACGAGCTGGCAGATGCGGGTCCAGTCGCGCACGCTGGCGGGCTCGATCACGACCTGTCTTTCCAGCGAGGGGGCGACCGGTCGTGCGAGGGGGGGCACCGGCGCCGGGTGGTCGGACAAGGGCAGCGGGCGCGTCACATCGGTCAGCAACATGATGGTTTTGAAATTTGTGGCACTACTGAAATCGATCGGATGCCATCCTAGCCACCGCGGTACCCTCAAGTTCACCTTCAGGTGAGGGGGGTTGTCCAGCCGAGGGCCAAGGGTGCTCCGTTCCTGTGCGGAACTACCGCTTGCTGGCGGCGGGGGCTACCATGTCGGTGCCATGCCCAGCACCCTCGCCACTCCGGTTCACAGCGAACTCGTCATCAAGAAGAGCCGATTCATCGGCTGTGTCCAGCCCGTTCCGGACCGTGCCAGCGCGCAGGCCGTGGTCGATGCACTCTGGCAGGCACATCCTGGCGCGCGCCATGTCTGCTGGGCGCTGATGGCCGGCGGGCAGTCGGCGGCGGTCGATGATGGCGAGCCCGGTGGAACGGCCGGTCGCCCGATGCTGGAGGTCCTGCGCCACCAGGATCTCGAAGGCGTTCTGGCGACGGTTGTCCGCTATTTCGGGGGGGTGAAGCTGGGGGCTGGCGGGCTGGTGCGGGCCTACACGGATGCCGTGGCGCAGGCGCTGCTCGGGGCGACCAAGGTGCCGCTGCAGCGGATGCGTCCGCTGCGCTGCACGGTGCCGTATGCGCTGGAAGGACTGGTCCGGCGTGAACTGTCGGCCGCTGGCGCTGCGCTGGGCGAGGTGCGCCACGGCGCGCAGGTGGAGTTCGATTTCAGTCTGGCCGAGCCGTCGGCGGCGGCGTTCGTCGCCAGGCTCTCTGACACGGGGCAAGGACGGGTCGGCTGGTTGCCGGGGAATGCCTGACGGGTGCGGGTCCGGTGAGCCTGCTCAATGACGGACCGTTTCCATGTCAGTACAACAAACAGAACAATTTCCAAATTCCAACGGAGGATGCCATGCATGAAAAGTCTGGTCTGGTGGGTGTCGCTGGTCAATGGCATCGGGAGGGTTCGGTCATGAACCCGTTGTCAGGCCGCGCCGAGGGGCCGGGACACGATCCGCAGCGCCCCGAGTCTGTCCTGAGGCTGGAGGACAGCTTCAACCCGAATGTCTGGACCTGTTCGGTCTGCGGCAAGGTGCGGTTGCGCGAGTTGCTGCACAGCAAGGCGATCATGGGCCGCCAGCAACTCGTCTGCGCGCCGTCCTGCCTCGGTGCGGAACGGCGCGCCAACGCCCGTTGAGCGCCTGCTGAAGCAGAGGGGCCGGATCAGGGCGGCGCGGCGCGGTGGGCGTTCGATCCTCGGAGAAACCCGCGGTCCGTCTTTCCCGGATCGATAGAATCCGCCGGTTGTCCTTTGACGAGTGCCCCGATGCCGAGTCCCCACCGTTCTTCCAGCCCGCCGCCGTCCTTCCTGCGCCGCCTGTCGATGGCGTTCAGCGTGCTGTTCAGCGGCGAGCTGGCGCAGCGCTACCTCGCGGCCGACGCGCCCGTGGCGGCTGCACCCGAGCCGGTCACGCCACCTGCACCGGCCCCGGTGCCCGCGCCGGCCCCCATTGCTCCGCCGCCACCACCGCCACCACCGCCACCACCGCAGATCATCACGCTGAAAGAAGCCACGCCCGACGCCGCGCTGCAGCTGCTCGGCCTGCTCCAGCGCGAGGCCCGCCTGATCGACTTCGTACAGGAAGACCTGACCGGCCACGCCGACGCCGATGTCGGCGCCGCCGCCCGCCTCGTCCATGAAGGTTGCCGCAAGGTGCTGGCCGCGCACTTCACGCTTGCCCCCGTGCGCACCGAGGAAGAAGGCCGCCGCATCACGCTGCCTGCCGGCTTCGACGCCAGCGCCGTGCGCCTGACCGGCAACGTCGTCGGCCAGGCCCCCTTCACCGGCACGCTCAGCCACCGCGGCTGGCGTGTCACCGAGGTGCGGCTGCCGCAGCGCGCCGAACACCACGACGCAGCCATCGTCGCGCAGGCGGAGGTGGAGCTGTGAGCGCCGATCTGTCGAACAACGCCCCCCGCTACAGCCTGGGCATCGACCTGGGCACCACCCACTGCGCGCTGGCCTGGGTCGATTTGGCCGCCTGCGATGGTGACCAGACCGTCCACGGCATCCTCTCGGTGCCGCAGGTGACCGCGCCCGGCACGGTCGAGTCGCGCGACCTGCTGCCGTCCTTCCTCTACCTGCCGCATGCCGACGAACTCGCCGCGGGCGACCTCAGCCTGCCGTGGGGCCAGGAGCAGGGCGGCTCGGTCGGCACCATGGCCCGCCAGCGCGGCGCGACGACGCCGATCCGCCTCGTCTCCAGCGCCAAGAGCTGGCTCTGCCACCCCGGCGTGGACCGCCGCGGCCCGATCCTGCCCGCCGATGCGCCGGCCGAGATCGCCCGTGTCTCGCCGCTGGAGGCGTCGCGGCGCTATCTGGCGCACCTGCGCGAAGCCTGGAACCACGCCCATCCCGAGGCGCCGTTCCACGAACAGACCGTCACCGTGACGATCCCCGCGTCGTTCGACCCCGCCGCCCGCGAGCTGACCGCCGAGGCCGCCCGCGAGGCCGGCTACGGCGCGGTGACGCTGCTGGAGGAGCCGCAATCGGCGCTCTACAGCTGGATCCAGACCAGCCAGGGCGCGTGGCGCAAGGCGGTGAAACCGGGCGACGTGATCCTGGTGGTGGACGTCGGCGGCGGCACGAGCGACTTCTCGCTGATGGCGGTGCTGGAGCGCGAGGGCAACCTCGAACTCACCCGCGTGGCGGTCGGCGACCACATCCTGCTCGGCGGCGACAACATGGACCTGGCGCTGGCGCACACCGTCGCGCGCAAGCTCGCCGCGGAGGGCAAGTCGCTCGACGCCTGGCAGATGCGCGCCCTGACGCTGGCCTGCCGCGCCGCCAAGGAAGTGCTGCTGTCGGACCCGGACGCGCCCGCGCAGCCGCTGGTCGTGCCCAGCCGCGGCTCGAAGCTGATCGGCGGCACGATCCGTACCGAGCTGACCCGCGCCGAGGTCAGCGCCATCATCCTGGAAGGCTTCTTCCCGCAGGTGCCCGCCTCGGCCCGCCCGGTGCAGAAGCCGCGCATCGGCCTGACGCAGCTCGGTCTGCCGTATGCGCAGGACGCCGCGATCAGCCGCCACCTCGCCGCCTTCCTCGCCCGGCAGGTCGGCGCGCTGGCCGAGCTGGAAGGCCTCGCCGTCCGTCAGCCCGAGGACGCCAGCTTCCTGCACCCGACCGCGGTGCTGTTCAACGGCGGCGTCTTCCGCGCCGGCCCGCTCGCGCAGCGCACGCTGGACACGCTCAACGCCTGGCTCGCCGAGGACGGCGCCCCGGCGGCGCGGCAGCTCGACGGCGCCGATCTCGATCTGGCGGTGGCGCGGGGTGCGGCGTATTACGGCCACGTCCGCAGTGGCCGCGGCGTGCGCATCCGGGGCGGTACGGCGCAGGCGTATTACGTCGCGGTCGAGTCGTCGATGCCGGCGGTGCCCGGCTTCGAGGCACCGATGCAGGCGCTCTGCGTCGCGCCCTTCGGCATGGAGGAGGGCAGCGATGTCGCGATCGACGCGCAGCCGTTCGGGCTGGTCGTGGGGGCGCCGGTGCAGTTCCGCTTCCTCGGCTCGTCGGTGCGCCGGCAGGACGTGGCCGGCACGCTGCTCGACTTCTGGTCGCCGGACGAGCTGCACGACGTCGGCGACATCCAGGCCACGCTGCCCGCCCAGGGCCGCACGCCGGGCGAGGTTGTCGCCGTGACCCTGCACGCGGGCGTCACCGAGGCCGGCACGCTCGAACTCGCCGCCGTGCCGGTGGGCGGCACCGAGCGCTGGAAGGTCGAGTTCGACATGCGCGGCCAGTCCTCGGCGGCTTGATGTCGAGGTGATGGCAGTTTCCGGGCCGTTCCTCGTCGGCATCGACCTGGGCACCACGCACACCGTGGTCGCCAGCGCCCGCGCGGGTGGCGCCGAGATCACGCTGTTCGAGATCCCCCAGTGGACGGGCCCCGGCGAGTGGTTCGCCCGCCCGCTGCTGCCCTCGGTCCGCTTCCACCCGCTCGACGAGGCGCCCTTCGTCGGCCACCACGCCCGCCAGATGGGGGCGCAGGTGCCCGGCCGCCTCGTCAGCAGCGCCAAGAGCTGGCTCTCGCACCCCAGCGCCGACCGCCTCGCGCCCATCCTCCCCTGGGGCGCAGACGACAGCGTCGCCAAGGTCTCGCCGGTCGAGGCCAGCGCGTCCTACCTCGCCCACGTCCGCACGGCCTGGGACCACGCCCATCCCGACGCCCCGCTCGACGCGCAGACCGTCGTGCTCACCGTGCCTGCGTCCTTCGACGAGGCGGCGCGGGCGCTGACGCTGCAGGCCGCGCGGCTGGCGGGCTTGCCGACGCTGACGCTGGTGGAGGAGCCGCAGGCCGCCTTCCAGGACTGGCTGTTCCGCCACCGCGAGACGCTGGCCACGGCGCTGGACGGCGTTCGGCGCGTGCTGGTGTGCGATGTGGGTGGCGGGACGACCGACTTCTCGCTGATCGACGTCGGCGCGCCGGACCAGCCCGGCGGCCTGCCGACGTTGCGCCGCAGCGCCGTCGGCCAGCACCTGATGCTCGGCGGCGACAACATGGACCTGGCGCTGGCGCACCTTGTCGAGCGGCGGCTGGCCGAGGCGGCGGGCGGGGCAACGTCGGGTGGCAAGGCGACACCGCTGTCGAGCGCGCGGCTGTCGCAGCTCATCGCCCGGTGCCGCGTCGCCAAGGAGCAGTTGCTCGCCGCGGACGCGCCGGAGCGCGTGACGGTGACGCTGCTCGGCGGCGGCTCGCGGCTGATCGGCAAGGCGCAATCGGTCGACCTGTCGCGCGATGAGGTGCGGGCACTTCTGGTCGATGGCTTCTTTCCGCGGGTCGGGCTGCACGAGACGGCGCGGCGGGCGCGTGGCGGCTTGGTCGAGTTCGGCCTGCCCTACGCGAGCGACGCGGCCATCACGCGCCAGCTCGCCAGCTTCCTGCAGCAGCACCTGGCGCCGGACGCCGAACGCCCGGACACTGCGCTGCCGGACACCGTACTGCTCAACGGCGGCGTCTTCCGCGCCGACGCACTGGCCGAGCGGCTGCTGCAGACGCTGGCCGACTGGCGCGGCGGCGTGGCGCCACGGCTGCTGCACAACGACAACCCGGACGTGGCAGTCGCCCGCGGCGCGGTGGCGCACGCGCTGGCGCGGCAGGGCAGGGCGCCGCGCATCGGCGGTGGGGCGGCGCGCAGCGTGTTCCTGCTGCTCGACGAGGCCATGCCCGACGAGGCCGGCCCCATCCGCGCCGTCTGCCTGCTGCCCCGCGGCAGCGAGCCGGGCCGCACGCTGGCGCTGGCCGAGCGCACCTTTGCGCTGCGCCTGGGCCAGCCTGTGCGCTTCCACCTCGCGACCTCGACCACCGACATCGGCGCGCCCCCCGCCGCCGGCGAGGTCTGCACGCTCGACGCCGACACGCTGCACACCCTGCCGCCCATCGCCACCGTCATCCCCCCGACCGCCGCCACCGCGGGCCGCCGCGACCTGCCCGTCCGGCTGGAAGCCACGCTCGCCGAGGTCGGCACGCTCGACGTGCGCTGCGTCAGCGTCGATGACCCGGCGCAGCACTGGCAGCTCGAATTCCAGCTCCGTCCCGCCGCCGGTGCGGCCGGCGATGCGCCGGTGCTCGCCTCGGTGCAGACGGACGCGCAGATCGCCCCGCGCCTGCCCGAGGCGATCGCGCTGCTCGACCGCGTCTTCGGTGCCAAGACGCAGAAGCTCGCGTCCAAGGACATCAAGGGCTTGCGCGTGCAGCTCGAACACCTGCTCGGCCACCGCGACCGCTGGTCCCGCCCGCTGGCGCGCCGGCTGTTCGACGTGCTGTGGCAGCGCGCCCGCGGTCGCCGACGCTCCGCCGACCACGAGCGGTTGTGGTTGAACCTGGCGGGCTGGTGCCTGCGGCCCGGTTTCGGCGATCCGCTGGATGCTTGGCGGGTGGAGCAGGTCTGGACGATCTTCGACGCCGGCGCAGAACACCGCGCCGATCCGCAGGTCGCCGCGCAATGGTGGACGCTGTGGCGGCGCGTGGCGGGTGGCCTGCCCGAGGCGGCGCAGCTGCGGCTGCTCGACGACTTCGGCTACAACCTGCAGGCTGCGGAACACCCCGGCGCGCCGCTGCCCCCGAAGCCGCCGGGCCTCGTCAAGGGCGGCCACGACGACATGGTCCGCCTGGGCGCCGCGCTGGAGCGCATCCCGCCCGAGCACAAGGCCGAGGTCGGCGACTGGCTGCTGCAACCTTTCACCACGGATGGCGCGGTCATCGCGAACGCCACGCCCGAGCGCGACGAGCTGCGCCTGTGGGCGGTCGGCCGGCTTGGGGCGCGCCAGCCCTTCCACGGCAGCGCGCACGGCGTGGTGTCGGCGGAGGTCGCGGCGCGCTGGATCGACACGCTGCTCGCGCTCGACTGGAAACGCCGCCGCATGGCCGCCTTCGCCGCGGCGCAACTGGCCCGCATGACCGGCGACCGCGTGCGCGACCTCGATCCCGACCGCCGCACCCAGGTGCTGGCACGGCTGGCCGCCTGCGGCGCGGCGCCGAGCTGGTCGGCGATGGTGCGCGAGGTGGTGCAGCTCGACGCGGCGGACGAGCAGGCGCTGTTCGGGGAGTCGCTGCCGGTGGGGCTGGTGCTGGTCGAATAAGGCGCCGGACACTTTCCGGGCTTGCGGATAGGCGGGGCTCGCGGTAATTACTGGTACTTGGTGAATATTTGCCTTGGCGGCGTGGAGAAATTCACGCCGCTTTTTCATTTCTGGTGAATTGTGTGACGTAGTGGGCAGTTGAGGCAGTGTGGCGTCTAGACTGAGTTGTTGCAGATTTTTGAGTTATTTTTAGGGGAAAGTAATGCGGCAAGCAGAGCAAAAAATTCAATGGCGACAAGTGATTGAGGTAATCTTGTAGATTGAACTAAATGTCAACTGCCACTGCAAAATCCCTTCTGGGCGACGCAGTATGCCAACCATAATCGTTACACAAGGAAGACCAACGTGAACTCTAAGTACCTGCTCCTGATCGCACTTCTTATTTCTGGATGCGGGGGCTCCAACACAGCTTCTATTGATCAAGAAAATTTGTGCACCTATTCAACGGACGAGCAAGCAAAGCAGTGCAAGTCTGGCCAACTTTCATTCTTTCGCCCTGCGACGTTCGGCAATGAACAATTGCCACTCATGGCCGCTGCGGCATACTGCGACTTCACTCACCAGGTCATTCACACGAACGGCGGGGTAGTATGTGTCTTCACTACCAAACGCCTGCACTTGCTCGCGCAGAAATAAGTGCCGCTAATCAATCCATCCACCGGACCTGCGCAAAAAAACCGCGCATTCTGGTGATTTAAAACGTTAGACAACTCATAGCTATGCGTTTGGACGGAACAATAAAATCCTGGAACGATGAACGCGGATTCGGCTTCATCGAGCCCACCCAAGGCGGGCAGGAAATCTTCGTGCACATCAAGGCGTTCAGCGGACTGCGCGAGCGACCCCAACCCGGTCAACGGGTCAGCTTTGAAGTCGAACAGGGTCAGCAAGGCAAGCCGCGAGCGATCAACGCCGGTTTGGTCGGCAGCAAGCGAACGCCCCCGCCACCAGCCCGTCAGAACAGCGTTGCGCAACGGGGCAAAGCCACCCTGTTTGTCATCCCTGTCTTCGGCCTCGTTTTGCTGCTCGGCTATGTCCTGGGGCACCCGCCGCGCTGGCTGCTGTGGGCCTATCTGGGCGTCAGTGCCATCACGTTTCTTGCCTACGCCTCGGACAAATCAGCCGCCAAAAATGGTGCTTGGCGAACCCCCGAGCAAACGCTTCATATGCTGGCACTCTTCTGCGGCTGGCCTGGTGCGCTGCTCGCCCAGCAATTTCTCAGGCACAAGTCTGCAAAGCAAGAATTTCGCTCGGTTTTTTGGACCACAGTGGTGCTGAACGTGCTGGGGTTCGTGTATCTGGCCAGCCCCTATGCGCAGCAACTCAGCAGAGTTTGAGCGAATGGGGTCGTCGTCCAACTGAGCGGCCAGGCGGGCGCGGTGTGTGCTGCAGGTGGCCACGCTCCGGTGTCACTCAGAGATCAGCACCACCACTGACTGCCCCGCCCGCACCGAACTCCCTTCCCCGCAATTGACGGCCAGCACCACGCCGCCCACCGGCGCCACGACCGCAAACTCCATCTTCATGCTCTCGATCACGACCAGCGTGTCGCCGGCCCGCACCACTGCGCCGGGCGTGACGAGCACCTTCCAGACGCTCCCGGGCACCTGCGTCGCCACCCGCACCGCCGCGTCCGGCCACGCGTCGTCCGCCCCTTGCGCCGGCGCGCCGTCCGGCTCGGCGACGTAATCGGCCTGGCCCGCCACCTGCCAGCGGGTGCGCTCCTCGGCGAAGGCCTGGCGCTGCGTGGTGCGGAACGCCTCGATCGACGCGGCCTCGCGGGCCAGGAACGCCTCGTGGTCGCGCAGCGAGAACGTGCCCGCCTCGGTGCGCAGCCGGTGGCGGCCGACGGGGAAGTCGCGGCGGATCTGCGCCAGCTCGGCCTCGCTCACCGGGTAGAAGCGGATCTGGTCGAAGAAGCGCAGCAGCCAAGGCTTGCCCACCTCGAAATCGGTCGCGCCATCGCGGGCGTCGTGCCAGCGGTTCCACATCTGCAGCGTGCGGCCGACGAACTGGTAACCGCCCGGACCTTCCATCCCGTAGACACACAGGTACGCGCCGCCGATGCCGACCGCGTTCTCCGGCGTCCAGGTGCGCGCCGGGTTGTACTTGGTGGTCACCAGCCGGTGGCGCGGGTCCAGCGGCGTGGCCACCGGCGCGCCGAGGTAGACATCGCCCAGCCCCAGCACCAGGTAACGCGCCTCGAACACCGTGCGGAACACGTCGTCGACCGACCCCAGCCCGTTGATGCGCCGGATGAACTCGATGTTGCTCGGGCACCAAGGCGCATCCGGCCGCACCGACTGCTGGTACTTCTCGATCGCCAGCCGCGTGCTCGGGTCGTCCCACGACAGCGGCAGCCAGACCGTGCGCGAGGCCACCACCAGCTCGGCGTCGTCGGGCAGCGTGGCGGCCAGGTCGAGCAGCGTGTCGACCAGCACCGCGCGGTCGAGCTGGCGCGGCTCGAAATGCACCTGCAGCGAGCGGATGCCCGGTGTCAGGTCGACCACGCCGGGCAGGGCGCGTGCCTGCAAGGCCTGCATCAGCACATGCACCCGCAGCCGTAGCGCGATGTCCAGCACCAGCGGCCCGACTTCGAGCAGCACGTAGCGGTCGCCCGCCTGCCGGATCACGAGGTCGCCGCGCTGCACCAGCATGGGGCTGTCCGGCACCGCGCATTCCTCGGGCAGCGCCGCGCTGGCGGGCGTGTCCAGCGTCGCGACGGCCGCGTCCAGCGCCTCGGTGCGCCGCAGCGCGTCGGCGTGCGCGATCGGGACGAAGCGCAGCGTGTCGCCGGGGCGGAGCTGGCCGAGCTTCCAGCGCTCGCCCGCCACCACCACCGCCGGGCACACGAAGCCGCCCAGGCTCGGGCCGTCCGGGCCGAGGATGACGGGCATGTCGCCGGTGAAGTCGACCGCGCCGATGGCGTAGGCGTTGTCGTGCAGGTTCGACGGGTGCAGCCCCGCCTCGCCGCCGTCCGGGCGCGCCCAGGTCGGCTTCGGGCCGATGAGGCGCACGCCGGTGCGGCTGGCGTGGTGGTGGACCTGCCAGTCGGTGGCGTAGAAGGTGGCGATGTCGTCGGCGGTGAAGAAGTCGGGCGCGGCGTGCGGGCCGTGCAGCACGCCGATGCGCCAGGCGCGGGTCGGCACCGGCTGCACCGTGTCCGGCAGCGGCGTGAAGGTCGGCGCGCCACAGCCGGCCTCGTCCCCCAGCGGCAGCAGGTCCCCCGCCAGCAGCGTGCGCCCGCCATGACCGCCGAACTGGCCGAGCGTGAAGGTGGCGCGGCTGCCCAGGTAATGCGGCACGTCCAGCCCGCCGCGCACCGCCAGGTAGCTGCGCACCCCCGTCGCCAGCGCCCCCAGCCGCAGCACCGACCCCGCCGGCACGGCGTGCGCCGCGGCGTGGGTGAGCGGCTGGCGTGTGCCGTCGGGCGCCTCCAGCGTCGCCGGCATCGGCGCACCGGCCAGCGCGACCACGGCCGCCCGGTGAAAGCGCAGCGTCGGCCCGGACAGCGTGCATTCGAGCGTGGCCGCCTCCGCCGGGTTGCCCACCAGCCGGTTCGCCAGCCGGTGGCCCAGGTCGTCCATCGGCCCGGACGGCGGCACGCCCACGTCCCAGTGGCCGAGCCGCCCCGGCCAGTCCTGCACGCTGGTCTGCACGCCCGGCTCCAGCACCTCGACCGCCCGCGGCGCCGGCCGGAAATCCGCCAGCGTCGCCGTGACCACGCGGCCTTCGGTGAACACCGGCGCGTGGCTGAGGGCGCGCAGGTAGTCGAGGTTGGTGGCGATCCCGCCCAGGCGCGTGTCGGCCAGCGCCCGCTGCAGCCGCGCCACGGCGTCGGCGCGGTCGGTGCCGGTGGCGATCAGCTTGGCGAGCATCGGGTCGTAGTGCGGGGGCACGTCGGTGCCGCGCGCCACCCAGCCGTCCACCCGCACGCCCTCCGGCCAGACCACCTCGGTCAGCAGGCCCGCCGACGGCTGGAACTGGCGCGCCGGGTCTTCGGCGTAGAGGCGCACCTGGATGGCGGCCCCCCGAGGCTCGGGCGCGGCCAGCTCGAAGGCCTCGCCCCGCGCCAGCCGCACCATCCACGCCACGAGGTCGACGCCGGTGACCTGCTCGGTGACGCCGTGTTCCACCTGCAGCCGCGTGTTGACCTCCAGGAAGTAGAACGCCCCCGTGTCGGCGTCCAGCACGAACTCCACCGTGCCCGCCGAGCGGTAGCGCACCGCCCGCGCCAGCCGCACCGCCGCGTCGCAGAGCGCGGCGCGGGTGGCAGTGTCCAGCCCGGGGGCGGGGGTTTCCTCGACCACTTTCTGGTGGCGCCGCTGTGCCGAGCAGTCGCGCTCGCCCAGGGCCACCACCTGCCCGCGGCCATCGCCGAAGACCTGCACCTCGATGTGGCGGGCGCGTTCGACGAACTTTTCCAGGTAGAGGCCGGCGTCCTTGAAATTGGCCTGCGCCAGCCGCTGCACGCCGTCCCAGGCGGAGGCCAGCGCGTCGGCGTCGCGCACCAGCCGCATCCCGATGCCGCCGCCGCCCGCGGTGCTCTTGAGCATCACGGGGTAGCCGATGCGCGCGGCCGCGGCCTGCGCGCTGGCGAGGTCGGGCAGCAGGTCGGTGCCGGGCAGCAGCGGCACGCCGTGGGCGGCGGCCAGCGCGCGGGCGGTGTGCTTGAGGCCGAAGGCGCGCATCTGCGCCGCGTCCGGGCCGATGAAGGCGATGCCGGCGGCCTCGCAGGCGTCGGCGAAGGCGGGGTTTTCCGAGAGGAAGCCGTAGCCAGGGTGGATGGCGCCCGCGCCGGTGGCCCGCGCGGCGGCGAGGATCGCGTCGGCGTCGAGGTAGCTCTGCGCGGCCGGGGCGGGGCCGATGCACACCGCCTGGTCGGCCTGGCGGACATGGGCCGCGTCGGCGTCGGCTTCGGAGTAGACCGCGACGTTGCGCAGGCCGAGCTGGCGCAGCGTGCGCAGGATGCGGCAGGCGATGGCGCCGCGGTTGGCGATCAGGACGGTGTCGAACATCGGGTCACCAGATCACGAACTCGACGGGCGTCGGGTGGTAGGCGTTGCAGGGGTTGTTGAGCTGCGGGCAGTTCGACACCAGCATGTGGACGTCGATCTCGGCGCGCAGCTCGACGTACTTGCCCGGCGCGGAGATGCCGTCGGCGAAGGTGAGCTGGCCGTCGGCGGTGACCGGCACGTTCATGAAGAAGTTGATGTTGGGCACCAGGTCGCGCTTGCCCAAGCCGACGTCGGCGTTCTGCAGCGCGAGCAGGTAGTTGTCGCGGCAGTTGTGCATGAACTTCTTCTGCAGGGCGTAGCGCACCGTGTTGCTCTCCGCTGCACAGGCGCCGCCCAGCGTGTCGTGCCGCCCGCAGGTGTCGGCGACGAGGGTCAGCATCGCGCGCCCGAGGTTGCTCACCAGCACCGAGCCGGTGGTGAGGTAGATCCCGCCCTGGCGCAGCAGGGTGTCGGTGGCGCTGTAGTGCTCGGTGTTGTCGCCGGCGGCGTAGAAGATCACGTCGACGGCCTGGTTGCCCTCCAGGTCGACGATGCGCACGGTCTGGCCGGCGCGCAGCGTGGTGAACCAGGGCTCGCCCGCGGGCTGGCGGTGGCGGCGGGTGGCGGTGTCGGGGGAGAGCGGGCTCTCTTGCAGGCGGATGGCGGCGGCGGTGGTCGCTGTGGTCATGGCGTCGGCTCCGGGGTCAGCTCAGGGCGAAGACATCGCTGTTGTGCAGCGCCCGGGCGGTTTCCGGGCGGAAGCGGCGGCAGGGGTCGTCGGCCGGCGCCGGACCACATGTCCACGCGGCCACGCCGACCTTGCCGGGCGCGTAGCCAGGGCGCGGATCGAGCGGGTGCGGCGCAGTCGAGATCGCCACGACCACGTCCAGGTCCATGCGCAGCTCGACCTGCGCTCCCTGCACCGGTCGCTCGGCGTCGAAGACGAAGCGGCCCTCGCCGTCGACCACGACGCGGCTGAAGAGGTTGACCGGCGCGATCTGGTCGCGCACGGTCAGGCCGTGTTTGCCCGTCTCGATCAGCAGGCCGTCCCGGCCGCTGCGGTACATGCCGTTGCGGTGTTCCTGGTAGCGGTGGACGCCGTACTTCGCCTCCATCGTCGGCGTGTCGAGCAGCGCGCCGAGCGGGTCGTGCCAGCCCAGCGTGTCGAGCGTGAACGAGGCCAGCGCGCGGCCCATGTCGCTCATCAGCACGTGGCCGGCGCGGTAGTGCGCGGTGTGCTGGGCCTTGAGGCTGTCGGGCATGTTGTAGCGCTCCAGCGGGTTGTGGGCGGCGTAGAGCACGAGCGAGACGTTGGCGCGGGCGTCCAGCGCGGCGAAGCGCAGCGCCGTGCCGCGCGACAGCCGCCAGCTCCAGTGGCCACCGCCGGGCACGATCTCGCTCCAGACCACCCGCTCGGCGGGCAGGTCGGGGGCGAAGCGGCGCCACAGCGCGGGCGCGTCGACTGGCTGGTCGGCGGGCGGGTTGTCGAGGGTGTGGGTGGGGTGTTCCATGGCGGCGAAGGGGTCGGAGTTCGGGGGCGGTTCCGTGTCAGCGGGCCAGGTCGATCGAGCCGGCCCGCGACAGGCGCGCCAGCAGCTCGGTGTCGGTCTGCATGCCCGAGGTCGCACGGATGCGTTCCAGCAGCGTGCGTTTCAGTGCGGTGAATTCGGGGGCGAGCTTCATGTCCTGCGTGCGCAGCGCGGGCAGCGGCACCGGGTGGATCGAGTCGATCCGCCCCGGGCGCGGCGCCATCAGCACGACCTGGTGGCCGAGGTAGAGGGCTTCCTCCACGTCGTGGGTGACGAAGACGATGGTGGTGCGCTCCAGGCGGTGGACGTGCAGGATCAGGTCGTGCATCACCTCGCGGGTCTGCGCGTCGAGCGCGCCGAAGGGTTCGTCCATCAGCAGCACCTGCGGCCGGCTCATCAGCGCGCGGGCGATTGCCACGCGCTGCTGCATGCCGCCGGAGAGCTGGCTCGGGTAGGCACGCGCGACATGCGCCAGGCCCATCAGCCGCAGCAGCGCGTCGGCGCGGCCGGAGGCGGCCTCGACGTCGGCGTCTGTGCGGTCGCGGGTGTGGGTGGCGAGCTGGCGGCTGAAGCGTATGTTGTCGAGCACGTTCAGCCAGGGGTAGAGGCTGTAGTGCTGGAACACCATCGCGCGCTCGCGCCCGGGGCCGTCGATCGGCTGGCCGTCGCAGCGCAGATCGCCCGCGCTGCGGTGCTCCAGCCCGGCCAGCGTGCGCAGCAGCGTCGACTTGCCGCAGCCCGAGGCGCCCACCAGCGTGACGAAGGCGTTGTCGGCGATGTCGAGGTCGACGGCCTGCAGCGCCACCGTGCGCGCCGCGCCGTGGCCGAAGGTCTTCCAGACGCCGCGGGCCTGCAGCTTGGGGCGGTCGGCGTCAGGCCGTGGGGACAGGTCGGGCGCCATGCTCAGTGCCTCGCGTGCAGGTAGGGAAACGCGCGCCGGTGGGCCCAGCGCAGGCCCTGGTCGATCACCAGCCCGATCAGGCCGATCAGCACGATGCCGGCGAAGATCTTGTCGGTCTGCAGGAAGCGCTGCGCCTTCAGGATCGCGAAGCCCAGCCCCGAACTCGCCGCCACCAGCTCGGCCACCACCAGGTAGGTCCAGGCCCAGCCCATCGTCACCCGCAGCGTGTCCAGCAGCGCCGGCTTGGCCGAGGGCACCAGCACCCGCTCCACGACCTCGCGCCGGGACGCGCCCATCGTCTGCGCGGCCTCGATCTGGGCCTGTGGCACGCGGCGGATGTCCTCGGCCACCATCAGCACCATCTGGAAGAAGGTGCCGATGAAGATGACCGCGACCTTGGCGCCCTCGTCGATGCCGATCCAGACCATCACCAGCGGCACGAAGGCCACCGCCGGCATGTAGCGGATGAAGTCGGTCAGCGGCTCCAGCAGCGCCTGCAGCGTGCGGAAACTGCCGATCAGCAGCCCCAGCGGCAGCGCCACCAGCGCCGACAGCGCCCAGCCGCCGAGCACCCGCAGCGTGCTGATGCCGATGTCCTCCAACAGCCCGTCGGCCCACCAGGTGGCCAGCCGCGCCAGCACCGCCCCCGGACCGGGCAGGAACACCGGATCGACCCAGCCACTGCCGGCCAGCGCCATCCACCCCAGCAGCGGCAGCAGCAGGCCCAGCGCCGTCAGCACCAGCGCCCGCCGTGGCGGAATCGTGCCGCGCACCGCCCACCACGGCTGCGGCTCGGGCAGGAACTCGGGGGTCTGCACGGAGGAGGTGGACATGGCGCGGCTTACTTCAGCGCGTCGGCCAGCAGGCTCGCGTCCACGCCCTTCAGCGGGTCCGGCTTGCCCTCGATCAGCTTGTGGGTCAGCAGGAAGCTGGCGATGGTCGGGGCCACGCCCACCAGCGAGCCGGGGGCCTTGGCGTCCAGGGCGGTCTTGTTGGCCGCGGCGTCGAAGAACTTCGTGCCGGGCAGGAAGACGGTGTATTCCTCCGGCTTCAGGCTGACCACCTTGCTCATGATCTTCGCCGCCTCGGCTGGCTGCTCGCGGATGAACTTCTCGGTGTCGAACCAGGCCTTGATCATCCCGACCAGGTCCTTGCGCTTGGTGGCGATGGCCTTGTCCTGCGCGACCAGCAGGTCAGGGATCAGGCCGGGCATGTCCTTGGAGGTGAACAGCGTGCGGCCCTTGCCACTCTTGGTGATCTGGTCGATCCACGGGTTCCAGACCACCGCGGCGTCGACCCGCCCGGCGATGAAGGCGGCGGCGGCGTCCCCGGCGGCGAGGTTGGTGATCTTCACGTCGGCAGGCTTCAGGCCGTTCTTGGCCAGCGCGGTGGCCAGCACGAAGTGCGAGACGCTGTACTGCTCCAGCGCGACCGACTTGCCCTTCAGGTCGGCGAAGGACTTGATCTTGGGGCTGACCAGCAGCGCGTCGTTGCCGGCCGAGTTGTCGTTGACCAGGATGGCCTTGAGCGGCAGGCCCTTGGCGAGCGGGCCGAGGGTGTCGGACCAGGTCTGGGAGTTGGCGTCAAGCTGGCCGGCGGAGAGGGCGGAGATCGAGTCGGTGTAGTTGGCGAACCAGACCAGCTTGACGTCGGCGCCGTGTTTCTTGAAGAAGCCTTTCTGCTCGGCGACGTACCACGCCACCCAGCCCGGCCAGTCGGACACGCCGACCTTCACTTCGGCGGCGGCTGGCAGCGCGTGTCCGAGCCCGAACGCCAGGGCCACAACGCCCAGCGTGGCGCGGACACGGTTCGAGGAGGAGGAGGGGGAACGGCGTGAGCGGAAGAGACGCATGGCAACAGGCTCCTGGATGGACGGGATCTGGACAGATCTGGACAGACACAGGAAGCCACCTCGCACCGAAGTGAACCTCCCGGGCTTTTGTCCCGCCGTGGAGCCTGAGCACCGTCGGCGCCGTGGTCGGGCACCGGGTGCTTGAGGCCGGTCGCTCTCGGACCAGTCGCGCCGCGTGGTGCAGCGCCGGAACCCTAGCGGCCTTGCAGTGGCGATACGAAATCGCTTCCTGGTGGAAAGCGTATGCAAGCGCTGTGCCCGGTCTCCGCACCGGCTCGGACCGTGACATCGCACCGCTTTTGCACAGCACCAGCGCCAGCCCGGTGCATCGGCGCGCCTGTTTCGGTGCCCCCGGACTGCGCGGGTACCGAGCCTCCTGCGGACCGGGGCGTGGCACGCGAACTGCTTGTATACCAGCTGAAGTTCAACTGGTCCCCAACCCGTTCTCAACCCTTTGCCGGAGTGTTCCCATGCGCGCTTTGCCCCCGAATCCGAACCGCCGTGACTGGCTGCGCACCGTCGGTGCCACCGGCGCCGGTCTGGCCACCGCCGGTCTGCCCGGTCTGGTGCTGGCCCAGAAGCCGATGACGCTGGGCTTCATCTACGTCGGTCCCAAGGACGACTTCGGCTACAACCAGGCGCACGCTGAAGCCGTGGCCGTGGTGAAGAAGATGGCCGGCATCAAGGTGGTCGAGGAAGAGAACGTGCCCGAGACCAACGCCGTGCAGAAAACGATGCAGGGCATGATCTCGCAGGACGGCGCCACGCTGCTGTTCCCGACCTCGTTCGGCTACTTCGACCCGCACATGCTGGCGGTGGCTGGCAAGAACCCCGACGTGCGCTTCGCCCATTGCGGCGGCCTGTGGAGCGAAGGCAAGCACCCGAAGAACATCGGCAGCTTCTTCGGCTACATCGACGAGGCGCAGTACCTCAACGGCGTCGTCGCCGGCCACATGACGAAGTCGAAGAAGCTCGGTTTCATCGCGGCCAAGCCGATCCCGCAGGTGCTGCGCAACATCAACGCCTTCACGATGGGCGCCCGCTCGGTCGACCCGACCATCACCACGCAGGTCATCTTCACCGGCGACTGGTCGATGCCGGTCAAGGAAGCCGAGGCCACCAACAGCCTGGCCGACCAGGGCGTCGATGTCTTCACGATGCACGTCGACGGCCCGAAGGTGATCGTCGAGACGGCGGCCAAGCGCGGCAAGTTCGTCTGCGGCTACCACGCCAGCCAGGCCAAGCTCGCCCCGAACGCCTACCTGACCGGCGCCGAGTGGAACTGGGTCACCGCCTACACGCAGATCATCGAAGCGGCCAAGGCCGGCAAGCCGCACCCGAACTTCGTCCGCGGCGGGCTGAAGGAAGGCTTCGTCAAGACCTCGCCCTACGGCGCGATGGTGCCGGAAGGGGCGCGCAAGGCCGCCGACGGCGTCAAGGCGGCGATGGTCGCGGGCAAGTTCGACATCTTCAAGGGCGAACTCAAGGACAACACCGGCAAGGTCGTCATCCCGAAGGGCAAGGTCTACAAGCAGACCGATGTCGAGCTGGAGTCGATGAACTACCTGATCGACGGCGTCATCGGCAAGGTCTGAGGCGGGGCCACCATGCGCACCCTGGCCGCTGCCACCTCCGCTCCCGCTGCTGCTCCTGCTCCGTCCGACGGTCACTGGCGCGAATCCGCCGAGGCGGTGGCGCTGCCGGTGCTGGCGCTGGCCGGGGCGCTGCTGGCGTTTGGCGTGTTCGTCTGGCTGTCGGGTCGCGACCCGGTCGAGGCCTGGGTGCTGCTGTTCAAGGGCGCGTTCGGCGACAGCTTCTCGTGGCAGAACACGCTGCAGCGCGCCGCCCCCCTGATGCTGACCGCGCTGGCCGTGGCGCTGCCGGCGCAGGCGGGGCTGACGGTGATCGGGGGCGAGGGCGCGCTGGTGCTCGGGGCGCTGGCGTGTGCGGCGCTGCCGATGCTGGTGCCGTCGCTGGCGGGCTGGCCGGGGACCGGGCTGATGTTGCTGGCGGGGGCGCTGGCCGGGGCGGGCTGGGTGGCGCTGGCGGGCTGGCTGCGGCAGGCGCGCGGGGTGAACGAGACGATTTCCAGCCTGCTGCTGGGCTACCTGGCGATCGCGCTGTTCAAGCATGTTGTGGAAGGCCCGCTGCGTGACCCCGCCAGCCTGAACAAACCGTCGACACCGCCGGTGGCCGAGTCGGTGCGCATCGGCGGCCTGCCGTGGGACGGCGCGGTGACGGACGTGCATTGGGGGCTGGCCTGGGGCGTGCTGCTGTGCCTCGCGGCGGGGGTCTGGCTGACGTTCACCGCCTCGGGTTTCGCGCTGCGGGTGGTGGGCGGCAATGTGCGGGCGGCGCGGCTGGTCGGGCTGCCGACGCTGGGGCTGATCTTGGCCGGGTGTGCGCTGGGCGGCGCGGCGGCGGGGCTGGCCGGCGCGATCGAGGTGCTGGCGGTCCACACCTCCGCCAACGCCTCGCTGATCGCCGGCCTGGGCTACACCGGCATCCTGGTGTCCTTCGTTGCGCGCCACAACCCGTGGGCGATCCCGCCGGTGGCCATCCTGTTCGGCGGTTTTGGCGCGGCGGGCAGCTTGCTGCAGCGCCGGATGGACCTGCCGGACGCCTCGGTGCTGGTGCTGCAGGGCTTTGCGTTCGTGCTGATCCTGGCGGCCGAGGCCGGGCGTGGCCGGCTGTTCGGTGGTTCCGGTCGAGGTCGATGATGTCGATGACGGGCACAGGTGAATTCCTCTGGTTCGACGTGCTGCTGGCCGTGCTGGGCGGGGCGGTGCGCGTGGGAACCCCTTTCCTCTTCGTCAGCCTGGGCGAGTGCCTGACCGAGAAGTCCGGGCGCATCAACCTCGGGCTGGAGGGCGTGCTGGTGCTGTCGGCGATGGCCGGGTTCGGCGGCAGCTACTGGAGTGGCTCGCCGTGGATCGGGTTGTTGATCGCGGGGGGCAGTGGTGCGGCGCTGGCGCTGTTGCACGGCCTGCTGTGCTCGCTGCCGCGGGTCAGCGACGTGGCCACCGGCATCGCGCTGATGCTGTTCGGCGCGGGGCTGGCTTTCTACCTCGGCAAGCCGCTGATCCAGCCCCAGGCGGCGCAGATCCCGGTGATCGCGCTCGGCGGCTGGAGCGATTCGCCCGCCGTGCAGTCGGCGCTGTCGATCAACGCGCTGTTCCCGCTGGGCGTGGTGCTGGCGGTGCTGCTGCAGTGGGGGCTGGCGAACACGCGCTGGGGGCTGATCGTGCGCATGGCGGGCGACTCGGCTGACGCGGCGCGGGCGCTGGGCTACTCGGTCAACGGCGTGCGCATCGCGGCGACCACGGCGGGCGGGTTCATCGCCGGGCTGGGCGGGGCCTCGCTGACGCTGGTCTACCCGGGGAGCTGGAACGAAGGGCTGTCGAGCGGCCAGGGCCTGATCGCGGTGGCGCTGGTCATCTTCGCGCGCTGGCGCCCGCTGGCCTGCCTGGGGGCGGCGCTGCTGTTCGGTGGTGCGGGTGCGCTCGGGCCGGCGCTGCAGTCGGTCGGCGTCACCGGCTACTACTACCTGTTCAACGCGGTGCCGTATGCGCTGACGTTGCTGATCCTGGTGCTGACCTGCTCGCCGAACCGCGCCATCCGCGGGGCGCCGGCCGAGCTGGGCGTGCAGCGCTGACACCTCTCCGGGAGACCGACATGCCTGTCCATCTGAATTCCGTGCCCTATCCCTGGCCGTATGACGGCCAGTTCACGCCGGCCAACACCGCGCTCGTCATCATCGACATGCAGACCGACTTCTGCGGCGTCGGGGGCTACGTCGACAAGATGGGCTACGACCTCAGCCAGACGCGCGCCCCGATCGAGCCGCTGAAGCAACTGCTCGCCGAGGCCCGCCGCACCGGCCTGCACGTCATCCACACCCGCGAAGGCCACCGCCCGGACCTGTCCGACTGCCCGCCCGCCAAGCGCCTGCGCGGTGCGCCGGGTCTGCGCATCGGTGATGCCGGACCGATGGGGCGGCTGCTGTTGCAGGGCGAACCGGGCCACGCGATCATTCCGGAACTGGCGCCGGTCGACGGCGAGCTGGTGCTCGACAAGCCAGGCAAGGGCGCGTTCTACGGCACCGACCTGCAGGCGCGTCTGGCCGAACGTGGCATCACCCACCTCGTCTTCACCGGCGTGACCAACGAGGTGTGCGTGCAGACCACGATGCGCGAAGCCAATGACCGCGGGTACGACTGCGTGCTGATCGAGGACGCCACCGAAAGCTATTTCCCCGAATTCAAGGCCGCCACGCTGGCGATGGTGCGCGCGCAAGGCGCCATCGTCGGCTGGACCGCCACCTCCACCGACCTGATCGCCGCGCTGCCCGGATGACGCCACGATGCCGACCATGACCCCCCCGTTGCCGACCACGATCGCCGGCTGGCTGAGCGCTTACCGCGCGGGCGCCCGGCCCACCGAGCTGATCCCGGCACTCGCTGCCCGACTGGCCGAGGACGACCCGGCCTGGATCCTGCGCTGCGACGCCGCGTACCTGACCGCGCAGCTCGACCGCCTCGCCGCGCTGCAGCGCGAGGGGCGGGCGCTGCCGCTGGCTGGGGTGCCGTTCGCGGTGAAGGACAACATCGACGTGGCGGGTCTGCCGACCACCGCGGCCTGTCCCGCCTTCGCGTACACGCCCGAGCGCCACGCCACCGTGGTGCAGCGCCTGCTCGACGCGGGCGCCATCCTGATCGGCAAGACCAACCTCGACCAGTTCGCCACCGGGCTGGTCGGCACCCGCTCGCCGTACGGCGCGGTGCCGTGCCCGCTCGATCCGCAGCGGGTCAGCGGGGGCTCCAGCTCGGGCTCGGCGTCGGTGGTGGCGCGCGGGCTGGTGGCCTTCGCGCTGGGCACCGACACGGCCGGGTCGGGCCGCGTGCCCGCCGGCTTCAACCACCTCGTCGGGCTGAAGCCGACGCCGGGGCGGGTCGGCATGCACGGCGTGCTGCCGGCCTGCCGCACGCTGGACGTGGTGTCGGTCTTCGCGCTCGACGTGCCGGACGCGGCCCGCGTGCTCGCTGTGATGGAAGGGCCGGACGACGGTCCGGTGTTCCAGAGCGCCGCGCAGCGTCCGGCCTGGCTGGGTCGGCTGGGCCGGCCGCTGCGGGTGGGGGTGCCGGCCGATGTGTCGGCGCTGGATGAGGCGCTGGGCTACCGGGTGGCATGGACTGGCGCACTCGCACGGCTCACCACCCTGTCGCCGACAGCGGCGGGCGGTGCGCCGGCCTGGGCGGGCGAGGGCATCGAGATCGTGCCGATCGACATGGCGCCCTTCGATGCCGTGGCCCGACTGCTCTATGACGGCCCCTGGGTCGCCGAGCGCCACAGCGTCGTCCAGGA
The DNA here is from genome assembly GCF_013410775.1 of Sphaerotilus montanus. Classification (NCBI taxonomy): domain Bacteria; kingdom Pseudomonadati; phylum Pseudomonadota; class Betaproteobacteria; order Burkholderiales; family Sphaerotilaceae; genus Sphaerotilus; species Sphaerotilus montanus. The sequence continues at coordinate 4,012,632 of NZ_JACCFH010000001.1, forward strand.
CCTGATGCGCACGCAGCCCGACGCGATCGACCCGACCGTGCGCCGCGTCATTGCCCGCGCCGCCGAGTTCGACGCCACCGCCGCGTTCGAGGCGCGCTACCGGCTGGCCGAACTCGCCCGCGCCACCGAGGCGGTCTGGCAGGGCATCGACGTGTTGCTCGTGCCGACCGCGCCGACGCACCCGACGCTGGCCGCGGTGGCCGCCGAGCCGGTGCTGCGCAACAGCGAACTCGGGCGCTACACCAACTTCGTCAACCTGCTGGGCTTGGCGGCACTGGCGGTGCCGGCGGGCGAGACGCCGGCCGGGCTGCCGTTTGGGGTCACCTGGATCGCGCCGGGGGGCTCGGATGCTGCGCTGGCCGCACTCGGCACCTGCTGGCAGCTCGCGGCCTCGCCGGGCACGCAGCCGGTCGGCGCCCACCTGCCGGCGCTGACGGCCGCTGATCTGCAACCCGCGACACAGCCCGCGAGTGCCCCGACGCTGGCGCTGGCCGTCGTCGGCGCCCACCTGCAAGGGATGCCGCTGCACGGACAACTGATCGAGCGCGGCGCCCGGCTGCTGGCGCGCACGCACACGGCGCCGCGCTACCGGCTGCACGCGCTGCCCGGCACCGTGCCACCCAAGCCCGGTCTGGCGCGTGTCGGCCCCGGCGAGGCGGGTCACGCGATCGCGCTGGAGGTCTACGAACTGCCGATCGACCAGGTGGGCAGCTTCCTCGCGCTGATCCCGCCGCCGCTGGGGCTGGGGACGGTCGAGCTGGCCGACGGTACCTGGGTCAAGGGCTTCATCTGCGAGCCGGCCGGGCTGCTCGGGGCGCCGGATGTCAGCGCGTTCGGTGGCTGGCGGGGCTACATGGCCGCGGGTGTCACGCCGGCTGCCGCGCCGGTGGGGCTGTCCGCCGACCGACTGGACCTGCCGGCGACCCACGCAGAACTCGGCCCGCTGTTCGACGCCTACGAGGCCGCGCTGATGGCCAACGACGTCGAGGCGCTGACCGGCTTCTTCTGGGACGACCCGCGCGTGACCCGCTACGGCATCGCCGACCGCCAGTGGGGCGCGGACGCGCTGGCGACGTGGCGTGCCGGGGTGCCGGCGCCGAACTTCACGCGGCAGCTGCTCCACCCGCGGGTGCTGGGCCTCGGGTCGGACGTGGCGATCGTGCAGGTCGAGTTCCTGCGCAGCGACACCGCGCTGCGCGGCTTCCAGACCCAATGCTGGGCGCGCATGGCCGGCCTCGGGTGGAAAATCGTGGCCGCACACGTCAGCATGATCGAATGGCCACAACCCCTCCAAGCCTCCCCCGCGACCGATTGACCCCGGCCACGCCCCCTGCGCCCAACCTCGCCGAGCACGCCTACGCCGAGGTGAAGCGCCTGATCTTCGACTTCGTGCTGATGCCCGGCGATCACTTCTCGGAGAGCGAGCTGGCGCGCCGCGTCGAGGTCAGCCGCACGCCGCTGCGCCAGGCCCTGCAGCGGCTGCAGCGCGAAGGCTTCCTGCGTGTCTTCCCCAAGCTGGGCTGGCAGGTGGCGCCGCTGGACTTCGACACCTTCGACGAGCTGTATGACCTGCGCGTGCTGATCGAATGTGCGGCGGTGCAGCGGCTGTGCGAGGTGGAAGAGCGTCCCGGTCTGCAGGCGCTGGCCGAGGTGTGGCTGGTCGAGGCGGCGGACCGGATCGCTGATGGCGTGGCGGTCGGTGCGCTGGACGAGGCCTTCCACCGTGCGCTGGTCGCCAGCAGCGGCAACCGCGAGATGGCCCGCGTCCACGCCGACATCACGGAGCGCATCCGCATCATCCGGCGACTCGATTTCACCAAGTCCGACCGCGTGGCCGCGACCTACGACGAACACGCCCGCATCCTCGGCGCCATCACCCGCCGCCGCAGCGACGAGGCCCAGCGCCTGCTGCGCGCCCACATCGGGCAGAGCAAGCTGGAGGTGCGCCACATCACGCTGGACATGCTCTACCGGGCGCGCGAGCCGGCGCGGTCGGGGCCAGCCTGAGCGGCAAACCAGCGAAATTTCACACCCCGGGCCGTCGCTACAATGGCCCGCCCTCACGCCAGCCCCCTCCCGCGCCATGTCCGACCGTCTTGCCGTCCTGCCCCAGTACCTCCTTCCGAAGCAGGCCCTGACCACGTTCGCCGGCTGGGTGGCCCGCAAGGAGCGCGGCGCCGTGACCACCGGCATCATTCGCCGCTTCGTGCGCCGCTACAACGTGAACATGGCCGAGGCGCTGAACCCGGACATCGTCAGCTACAAGAGCTTCAACGACTTCTTCACCCGCGCGCTGAAACCCGGCGCCCGCCCGCTGGCCAAGGCGGAGCTGATCTGCCCGGTGGATGGCGCGATCAGCCAGTTCGGCCGCATCGAGCGGGACCAGGTCTTCCAGGCCAAGGGTCACCGCTACTCGACCACCACGCTGGTCGGCGGCGACGCGCAGCTGGCCAGGCAGTTCGACGACGGCCTGTTCGCCACGCTCTACCTCAGCCCGCGCGACTACCACCGCATCCACATGCCCTGCGACGGCCGGCTGCTGCGGATGATCCATGTCCCCGGCGAGCTGTTCTCCGTCAACCCGACGACGGCGCGCGGCGTGCCCGGCCTGTTCGCGCGCAACGAGCGGGTGGTGTGCGTGTTCGAGGGGCCGCGCGGGCCGTTCGTGCTGGTGCTGGTCGGCGCCACCATCGTCGGCAGCATGGCCACCGTCTGGCACGGGCTGGTGAACCCGCCGCGGCCCGGCCACCTGCGCGACTGGACCTATGCCGACCAGGACATCCGCTTGAAGCAGGGCGAGGAGATGGGGCGCTTCCTGCTCGGTTCGACCGTGGTGATGCTGTTCCCGAAGGACGCGCCGGGCGCCGGGGCGGCGCTGGCGTTCAATCCTGGGTGGCAGCCGGCCGGGCCGATCCGCCTCGGCGAGCTGATGGCGGATCGGGTGGTCTGACTGGGTGGGTGCCCGCCTGCGCGGGCATGACGAGGCGTCGTGTCAACCGCGCCGGCCGCCGCGGGCCTGCCACAGCGGCTTCTTGGCCTTGAGCTGGCGCTCGATGCCGTCGTTCAGCCGCGCGCGCAGGTCCACCACCTCGTCCACCTGGCCATAGATGCCGGGGAAGCGCAGGTCCAGCCACAGCCACAGCGTGCAGGTGCGCAGCGTCTGCTCCATGCGCTCCAGGCGGCTGTGCTCGTCCACGTCGTTCAGGAACCACGCGGCGCCGGCCTGACCGGACCTGGCGTGGTGCCCGGCCCATTCCAGGAACTGCTTGACCTGCGCATCGGTGCGCGTGTCCACCGGCGCCTGCGCATAGACGAAGCGCTGGCGCAGCGGCAGGTTGCCGGCGACCTGGTCGAGCTGCGCGGCGAGGTCGAGCATCTGGTCGAGTTCCGCCACGGCGAAGTGGGCGTTGTCGAGCTGCAGCTGCTCGACGAAGATCCCCAGCACGTCGCGCAGCCGGCTCTTGCCCAGCCGGCTGGCGATGGTGTCGATGTGCCACCAGTTCGGGGCGACTGGCGCCTTGAAGTCACGCGGCGCCTTGGGCACCTTGGGCAGCAGCGCCTTGAGCGTGCGCAGCGCCGTCGGCTCGGCTTCCTTCAGCACGCCGCAGAAGCCTTCCTCGTGGATGCCGAAGCGCCCGGCGCGGCCGGCGATCTGGTGGACTTCGGACTCGGTCAGCGGCCGGTCGCCCTGGCCGTCGAACTTGGTCATGGTGCTGAACAGCACGCGCCGCACCGGCAGGTTCAGGCCCATGCCGATCGCATCGGTGGCCACCAGCACATGCGACTCGCCGGTGGCAAAGCGCTCGGCCTCACGCCGGCGCACTTCCGGCGGCAAGGCGCCGTAGATCACCGAGACGACCTGTCCGTTGGCCGCCGCCTGGTCGCGCAGCATCAGCACGTCACGGCGGCTGAAGGCCACGACCGCATCGCCCTTCTTCAGCGAACTGAGCGACACCGGTGCGGGCAGCAGCTCGACGTGCTGCTTGCGCTCGAAGCGCTGCACCGTGCATTCCTCGCCGCACAGGCCCAGCAGGTTGCGCAGCGCCTCGACCGCGTAGTCCGAGCAGATGATCAGCAGCTCCTCCGCCGGCACGGCCACGATGGCCTGGGTCCACGCCCAGCCGCGGCTGTGGTCGAAGATCATCTGCGCCTCGTCGATCACCGCCACTTCGATGGGCTTGTTGGTGTCGACCATCTCGATGGTGCTGGAGACAACGCGGGCGCCGTCGGCGGGCACGCTTTCCTCGCCGGTGCGCAGCGAACACGGCACGCCCCGCGCGGCCAGCCGGTCGCGGCCTTCCAGCGCGAGCAGGCGCAGCGGCGCGAGGTAGGCACCGGCCTTGGCCTTGGCGAGACGCTCGAAGGCCTGGTACGTCTTGCCGCTGTTGGGCGGGCCGACGAACAGCGTCACCTTGCGCTGCAGGCGGCGGGCCTGCGGGAAGCTGTCGGGGTAGCCCTGGAAGGCCAGCTCGCTGCTCAGGCCCTCCATGGTGTCCTGTTCGTTGACGCGGTGCTCCCAGCGGTCCTGGGCCCGGGTGCAGGCGGCCATCAGGCTGTCGAGCGGCTGTGCGGTGGCGCACTCGGACTGCAGTGCGGGCAGCAGCGAGCCGATCTGCCACAGGTTCAGCTCGGCGCTGCGGTTGACCAGCCGCTCCAGATGGGCGCCGAGCGCTTCGGCATGCGGGTAGTCGGGCAGGGTGCTCAGGGCCTTGATCAGCGCCGGCTTGTCCCCGGTGCGGAAGAAGTCCCACACGGCCTGTGCCGGCACGGGCTGGTGGTGCGTCACCGTCAGGCGCCAGCCCTGGGCATGGAGCTGCACGCCCTGGCGCGCTTCGCGCTGCCATTCGTCGCCGCGCCGGGCCACGCCCTGGGCGTCCAGCGTCGTTGCGCGCTCCAGCATCAGTGCCCGCACGCTCTGGCCCGAGCCGACCACGTTCAGGTGCTGCAGCGCTTCTGTCATCAGCGCCGGGTCGATCCAGCGGCTGGGTCGCTGGCCGGGCACCGCCTTCTGCAGCAGGATCAGGCCGAGGCCGTCCAGATGCGCATCCGCCTCGGCGCTCTGCTCCATCTGGTAGTCGATCGGCTGCACGACCTGGGGCAGCAGATAAGCCGCCAGGCGGATTCGGTCAACCTGTTCCGGCGTGAGATGGGACGGGATGCGGCTGGCGTGGCGGGGCTGGGGCAGGGGACGGGGAGCTGTTGTTGTAGCGGACATCGGGGGCGGCGCAGGGCCTGGGTTCAATCGTCAGAAGAGCCCGAACTCTACAGCGTCGGCGCCGAGCCGATCGGTCCGGGCGTTTCAGGCATCCGCCACGTCGTGGATCCGGGCGGAGGGCAGCTCCACCGAAGGCAACTCGGCGCGTCGGGTCTGGCGGACGGGGTTGTGCACGCTGGGTGGGCGTCCCTGCAGGGCGGGCGCACTGGCATAGAAGCTCGCGTTGAGCTGCGTGTGCGCGACGAGGTGGTGCCGGAAGCGCTGGTAGAGCGTCTGGTTGACCTTGCCCGGCTCCTGCCAGAACGAAGCGAGCGGGCCGCTGTGGACCAGACCCGGCATGCTGTAGACCGCCTCGCCCAGCGTGATGACCGGCGCGCCGTGGTGCAGCGCCTGCAGGCCGACCGTGCTGTTGATGGTGATGACGCCGCGGGTGTGGTCCAGCAGCGTCGGCAGGTGCTGGTCGTGCAGGTAGACCACGCGGTGACCGAGGTTCAGCCGCTGCGCTTCCCTGTGGATGTGGCGCCGGTAGTCGCTGTAGGCCCGGTCCATCGGGTGGTGCTTGATGACCAGACCAACGTCGCCGGGGGCGTGCTCGGCGAACGAGGCCATCACATCGCTGATGAAGGCCTCGATGCTGCCGTAGGGGGAGTGGTGCGTGATCTGGCTGTCGGATTGCACCTGCAGCGGCACCAGGAACCAGCGCTTGCTCTGGTCCGGACTGGTGAGCCTGGCGTGCCAGCCGCGTTCGCTGAACTGGTAGCGCAGGTGGCGCAGGTAGCTGCGTGCCCAGCGCAGCGGCTCGGTGACCGGGTTGAGCGAGCGGTGGTAGGTCTGGTGCGGGAACCACGGGCGCAGGGCGAGTGCCGCGATGCCGTAAGCCGCGGCGATCAGGGCCGTGCGCCGGATGTTCTGGGTGGTCGGCTGCGGGGGCGGCTGGCGGGGCAGGTGCTGCTCGGCGTAGAAACCCGCCGAGCGAGGCAGGCGCGACAGCGCGTTGACCCCCCGGCGCTCGATGGTGACGTAATTCGGGCGCAGATAGCCTTCCTCGAACACGAAGACGCCCACACCGAGTTCGAGCGCCACCTCGCGTGCCACGCAGTGGATCGGTCGCATCTGGCCGAAGAGCACCACGGCATCGATGCGCTGGCGCTTCATCAGGTCGCGCAGCCAGCCGGCCAGGGCTTCGGGCCGGCCGGTGTAGCGCAGCGCGCCACCCTGGCGCCAGAAGAGCTGGTCCCCGCCATTGAAATGCACCTTGGTGACGTGCTGTCCCTGCTTGGTCAGGAGGGCCGCCAGATCGCTGAAGAACCAGCCCATCGGTCCTTGCAGGATCAGCGTGTGGCGCCGGTCGACCAGTGCGCGGAACGCGGTGGGCCACGGTGGCAGGCTGGCATTCTCGGTGGCAGTCGGCATGGTGGCAGAGGGGGCTTCAGCGTGGACGTTGACAGCCGGAAGGCTTCTGGCTTGAGGTCGATTGCACCGTACCGGGCCGTTCCTGAATGGGTGGAATAGCGCGAGCGCGACCGGGCAAATCGCGGTTCGCGCCGGTTCAGCGCTGTCGGGCCCGGGCCAGGGCGTGCAGCACCTGCCGTTTCAGGAGTCGCCAGGTGCGCGCGACCGGCGAGCCCGCGGGGGTGCCCAGCCGCTGCCATTCGCGCAGCTCCACCAGCGCCTGCTCGGGCGTGGTGTAGGCGCCGGAGTGGCGGCTGAGGTAGGTGGGGTAAAGGATCAGCGTCGCGGCCACCAGCTCGTCCAGCTGCAGCGCGCGCTTGCGGCGCTGGCGGGCGGGGTGGTCGGCCGGTGCGCGGTCCTCGGTCAGCCCCCAGCCGGCGTAGAAGGGCACGCCCCAGGTGGTGACCGGGCAGCCGCGCAGCAGCGCCTCGAAGCCGGTCAGCGAGGTCAGCGTGTGCACGGCGTCCACGCTGGCCAGCAAGCTGTGCATGGGCACGTCGGTGACGATCTCGTCGCAGTACGGACGCAGGCGCTCGCACTCGGCCTGCCAGGAGCGGCCGGTCTGGCGCAGGCCGGCGACGACGTCTGGATGAGGCTTGTAGACCAGCCAGGCATCGGGCTCCGCGGCCCGGACGGCGCGCAGCAGCTCGGCGTTCGTGCGGATGTCGGCCGCGCCCCACTGGATCGAGGCGTCGCTCTCGACCTGGCCCGGCACCAGCACGACGTGCAGCGCCGAGGCCGGGCGTTGCCACGCGCCGCCGCCGACGTTGTACTTGGTCAGGCCGGCGTTGACGATGGCCGTGCGCAGCGCGCGGGCCCGCTCGCGCAGGGCGTCGTCGAAGTCGTGCTGGCGCAGCAGGTGTTCGAGGCGGCTCGGGCGGGTGGCGTCGAAGTAGATGCCCAGGTCGTCGACGACCCAGGACACCGGGCGTGTCAGGTCGGCGCCCAGCCCGACCGAACGCAGGAAGCCGTCCTCGATGCGCAGCACCGGTCCGGTGGCCAGCGGCGGCGCCGGTCGGCGGCCCCACACCGCGACCGCGGTACCCGGATCGACCTGCCGCTCGCGGCGCAGGAAGGCGATGTCGGCGCTGCCTTGCAGGAAGGCGCGTGCGATCGGGCGTTTCCAGCGCGAGAAACCCAGTACCTGCACCGGCGACGGGCAGGTGGCGCGTTGCCGGCGCTGCAGGGCCAGATGGGCGAGCAGCCGTTCGGGCTCGCACAGGCGCCCCGTTTCGGGATCAAGGCAGCGCGGATACGCGATCAGGGCCGCGTGGGTGAGCGCGGCGATGCCCGGACTCGCGGCGCGGCGCCGGACGGGGGCGCTCAGGTGGTCGGCGGTGAGCCCCCAGCCGGCATAGAAGGGCAGGCCGAAGCAGCGCACCGAGCGGCCGTGCAGCAGCGCCTCGAAGCCCATCTGCGAGCTGACCACGTAGACCGCCCGGCACACGTCGAACAGCGCGGGCGGGTGGATGGCGTCGGCGATCAGCGTGACGCGTGCGGCTTCACCGGGCGTGAGGTGGGCGAAGTGGCCCTGCTTGCGGCCGGCGATGACGTCGGGGTGCACCTTGAGCCAGATCGGCGCGTCCGGGTGCTCGTCGAGCGCGGCCTGCAGCATCCACTGGAAGTGGGTGGCGCTGGCGCCGGCACCGGTGATGGAGGCATCGCCGGCGGTCTGGTCGACCACGAGCACTGGCGGGTCGGTGGCCGCCTGGCGCAGCAGCGCGTCGGGCAGACCGTCGTGGGCGTGGTTGTACTTGGAGACCCGCGCCTGGACCCAGGCCTCGCGCAGGCGGGCGCCGCGGTCGAGTGGTGCCGCGCCGAGCGGGGCGGCGATCAGGCTTTCCAGCCGCGAGGGCTGTGCCGCTTCGTAGTAGATGCCCTGGTCGTCGAGCACGATCGAGAGCGGCGGGCAGCGGTGGCCGAGGTCGGTGGAGCGCAGGAAGCCGTCTTCGGCGCGGAGCAGGGGCAGGCCGTGGCGCTGGGCGAACTGCTCGGCGATGCGGGCGCTGGGTTTGTGGCCCCAGGCGAGGACGGCGGATGCTGCCCGAGTCTGCTGTCCGTTTCCGATCGCCCACTCGGGCAGCAGGGCGGGCAGGGTGCTGATCTGCCGCAGACCGTGGGTCAGGACTGCCAGGTGAGGGCGGGTGTCGTCATCGGCGACGCGGGTGGTGGGGGTTAGCCATTCGAGCAGCATGAGGCGATTGTTCAACCTCTACTCGTTTGGCAACCCGTAGATTAGCGGCATAGATCAGCCCGATCAGAGCTGTTCGACACGAGGGAAGACTTCTCTGACCAGTGCGTTCCGATGTCGATGCCAAGGGGCACTTCTAGAAACCGGCCCGGCAGCCCTGAACCTGGTCTGAGCCTGCACAGATCCAGCTCAAACGAGCAGTGGATGACGGCGGCGAGCCGCTGTCCCCACCGTCGCGGTACGCCGCGACGGGGTTTTTCCCCTCACGCGGGCTGTGCGGACGCACCTGCGCTCTTGACCAGCCACACCAGCCTGCGTGCGTTGTAGGCCGCGCACTGCAGCGTGATCGCCAGCGCATTGCGCGCCAGCGTCATCGCCCGCACGCACTTGCCACCCTGCTGGCTCAGCGCCGCAAAGACGTGCTCGACCCGTGCCCGCGTGCGGTTGATCGTCTTGTTGCGCTGCTTGAGCCGAACCTTGGCCGTCTGCCCTGGCTTGGCGCGACGTGCGATGCCGTCGGCCAGTCCGTGCTGCTGCAGCGTCTGACGGTTGGCCGCGCTGTCGTAGCCCCGGTCGGCCAGCAGCCGCTTGCGCGTGTTCGCCACCTGCAGCACGTCGGGCAGTTGCTGTCCGTCGTCCGCGTTGGCCGCCGTGATCTTCATCTGGCGGATCAGCTTGTAGCGTGCGTCCACGTTGCCGTGCAGCTTGTAGCCGTAGTACGCCTTGCCGTGCTTTTGCGTCCAGCGCGCGTCCCGGTCGGTGTGCGCCAGGCGCTTCTTGCTCCAGCCCTCGGGCGCCTCCCCCTTGTTCAGCGCCTCGCGCTCCCGGGCGTTGGCCTGCGTGATCGGCGCCTGCACGATGCTGGCGTCCACGATCTGCCCGCCCCTCGGGATGAAGCCGTGCCGCTGCAACTGCTGGCTCAACGCCTCGAAAATCGCCCGGCCTCCCGGCCCGCCTTCGGCCAGCCGCTGCCGGAAGTTCCACAGCGTGCGCGCGTCCGGAATGTTCAGCGCGCCGTCCAGCCGGCAGAACCGCTGGAAGCTCAGCCTGTCGAGCACCTGGTGCTCGCACTGCTCGTCCGACAGGTTGTACAGCCCCTGCAGGAACACCATGCGCACCAGCGCCTCGGTCGGGTACGGCGGGCGACCGCCCTTGCTGCGGTCAGCACGAGGGCAAGCCTTGTCCACCGCTGCGGCCATCGCCGCGAAGTCGATCAACTCGTCCATCGCCGCCAGCGTCTGCACGTAGCCCTCCAGCTTGGCCTTGCGCTGCTGCACCACGAACAGGTCGTCCGCGGCCTCCTCAGGAAAGAAGCTCGATGGCTTGGTGCGGGGTGTGATCATGGGGCGGCATCTTGCCGCAGCGCGCGGCTCAGGTGGAGGTCAGGGTCGGTTTCTAGAAGTGCCCCAAGGGGCACTTCTAGAAACCGGCCCTGCAGCCCTGAACCTGGTCTGAGCCTGCACAAATCCAGCTCAGACGAGCAGTGGATGACGGCTGCCAGCCGCTGTCCCCGCCGTCGCGGTACCCCGCGACGGGGTTTTTCCCCTCACGCGGGCTGTGCGGACGCACCTGCGCTCTTGACCAGCCACACCAGCCTGCGCGCGTTGTAGGCCGCGCACTGCAGCGTGATCGCCAGCGCATTGCGCGCCAGCGTCATCGCCCGCACGCACTTGCCGCCCTGCTGGCTCAGCGCCGCAAAGACGTGCTCGACCCGTGCCCGCGTGCGGTTGATCGTCTTGTTGCGCTGCTTGAGCCGAACCTTGGCCGTCTGCCCTGGCTTGGCGCGACGTGCGATGCCGTCGGCCAGTCCGTGCTGCTGCAGCGTCTGACGGTTGGCCGCGCTGTCGTAGCCCCGGTCGGCCAGCAGCCGCTTGCGCGTGTTCGCCACCTGCAGCACGTCGGGCAGTTGCTGTCCGTCGTCCGCGTTGGCCGCCGTGATCTTCATCTGGCGGATCAGCTTGTAGCGTGCGTCCACGTTGCCGTGCAGCTTGTAGCCGTAGTACGACTTGCCGTGCTTTTGCGTCCAGCGCGCGTCCCGGTCGGTGTGCGCCAGGCGCTTCTTGCTCCAGCCCTCGGGCGCCTCCCCCTTGTTCAGCGCCTCGCGCTCCCGGGCGTTGGCCTGCGTGATCGGCGCCTGCACGATGCTGGCGTCCACGATCTGCCCGCCCCTCGGGATGAAGCCGTGCCGCTGCAACTGCTGGCTCAACGCCTCGAAAATCGCCCGGCCTCCCAGCCCGCCTTCGGCCAGCCGCTGCCGGAAGTTCCACAGCGTGCGTGCGTCCGGAATGTTCAGCGCGCCGTCCAGCCGGCAGAACCGCTGGAAGCTCATCCTGTCGAGCACCTGGTGCTCGCACTGCTCGTCCGACAGGTTGTACAGCCCTTGCAGGAACACCATGCGCACCAGCGCCTCGGTCGGGTACGGCGGGCGTCCGCCCTTGCTGCGGTCTGCACGCGGGCAAGCCTTGTCCACCGCCGCGGCCATCGCTGCGAAGTCGATCAGTTCGTCCATCGCCGCCAGCGTCTGTACGTAGCCCTCCAGCTTGGCCTTGCGCTGCTGCACCACGAACAGGTCGTCCGCGGCCTCCTCAGGAAAGAAGCTCGATGGCTTGGTGCGGGGTGTGATCATGGGGCGGCATCTTGCCGCAGCGCGCGGCTCAGGTGGCGGTCAGGGTCGGTTTCTAGAAGTGCCCCAAGGGGATGTATATCGGCGAGCAGTGGGTGCAGTTAGGCCTGGATTCCGACTTCAGGCCTTGGGCGCGCTGGCTGTAGGTCAATAACACGCTCTAGAACGTGCCGATTGCCTGCGATGTCGCTGCTTGATCCTGGGGGGTGTCCTGGATTTCAGCCGGAATGTCCTCTTCAGTGAGATTCCAGTAGTTTCCGGTTTTTATCGAGTCGGCATCAGGTTTAAAATATGGCTTCGCCAAGGTCAAATGTGGCCGTTCCCAGGCAATATTCTTCCGTGTGACTTTCGCTGGAACTCCGGTAGCGATGCAGTTGTTCGGAATTTTCCGTTTGACAATACTTCCGAGGCCGATCACGCTACCATTTCCAATCGTTGTTCCACCTAATACCTTTGCGAAGGCGCCAATCCATACGTGATTCCCGATAGAAATTGGGCGAGGCAAATTTATGCGCTTTTTTGTGGTGACATCAAAAATGGGGTGTGCATCATCTGCTCTGATTTCAACCTGGGATGCAATCATGACGTCAGATCCGATTTTCACCTCAGTAAATTCTGCTGATGAAATATAGCACTCGCTAGTGCATGTCACCCCATCGCCTATAATCACCTTGCATGATTGACCAATCCGTATGGTTCCCTTGAAATGGCCTTTTCCTATCTCGCAGTAACCATCGTCGCAGTCAAATGAAATAACAAGTTTCGATATTTCTGCGTCGCCATGAATTATAAGTCTGTTGTTCTTCCCTTTGAAATTTATATTCACCGGGGGGGTTGAAGTTGCGTTGTATTGGATGGTGTTGTTATCTTCGTCTGAATACGGTGCTAGTTTGGTTATTTGCATCAAAATTAATCTCCCTGCTTGTTGTTGGATTTGAGGGTGGATAGGTCGGCCGAATCGATCGTCATTAGTGACAATTCAATGAGCGGCCACAACATGGTCTGGTGATAGGTGGTCAATATAAATATTTTCAAGAAGTTTCTTCCTGATAATGGACTGTCGAATCAGAGTCGGCCCGCTCCTTGCATTTCTGATATAGGTCAAGTGCCTTGTCCAGGGTATCTACCGGACACGAACTGCTGTATCTAACGGCTATCAGACGAAGGGCATCCGCCGCAGCGCCCCAATCGCTGGATGCGATCGCGAGGTCCGCGAGCAATTGCCACTCAGCCTGAGACACAGGTGCTCTCATCAAGCGAGACCCTAGTGTGGTATAGCCCAGAGCGTGTTTTTCTTGCCGATAGAGTGCGCCTGCTATTGCGTACAGCATTGAGCTGTCGCGACTGGCGTGCGTAGTCCAGAGTTCCACGGTCTCGCCCAAGTTCAGGTGGTTTTGGGCTGCGTGGGTCTCGTAAAGTTTCAAGGCCCGTTCTATGACGGCCACGGACTTGTTGTCCTTGTAGTCGAAGACCATGTCGAGCAGCAGATCAGCAGCACGCTTCCAGTCGCCGGTACCGACTGCAAGGTCGGCTGCCAATTGATACTCGTTCCTGGAGCTAGGCAGTCGGACACCCGCGCGCGTGAGCAGCACTGACGCTTCGTGCAGCCATCCCTGGTGCTTGAGCGCCTCTGCCGCCGCGAACGGTGCATCGGGATCATTCGTCAGCCGTGCGGTCCACAACTCGGCCGCTAACCCCCACTGCTTCTGAGCGGATGCGGATGCGGCTTGTATGGCCAGAATCATGTCTGGTGTTTGGAGGTGATGTTCTTCCGCTTTCCGTACTGCAATCTTGGCGCTCTTCATGCAGCGTTCATAGTCCTTTTTACCGAACCAGACAGGCGCCTGAGACTCGACAATTTCAAGGTATCTGGAAACCTCTTCCATTGTCAGCAAAATCTCCATTTCCATGAGTCGACGGTATCTGCGGGCCGCGAGGTCAAGGTCTCCAAGTTGGTAAGCCGTGGCTGCGAGAGAACGTAGCATCCGGGCGCTTGCATTTTCCTCCGCTTCGCCCCTTGGCTCATCCAGTGCTTCGATGGCGGCAACGACTCGTGCACAGTTATCGTTATCCTGAAACGTGAAGAAGTTCTGGATGCGTGGGCCGTAGGCTTCGTGCCATGAACCATTGTTCTCCAGTATTTCGTCTACTGCCGCAATGACTTCAGTGTGCGCAGTAACGACGGGCCCAAAACCGTCCTGACGATAGTCGAAATAGCCCCGTGTATAGCTGCTCTGCTGATCAAAAAATTCCTTCTCGTCGAACTGGTAGTAGACGACCGGTCGATTAATCATCGCCACTTCGAATGCGACAGAGGAATAATCGGTGATCAGCATGGTGGCTGAAGCAAAAAGCTCTTGGATGGAAGTGCCAGCGTGTGAGCAGACGTGAATGTGCTCCGGGATCTGCAGTTGCTCTAGGATTGCCTGCATGTTTGCATGTGGGAAGAAGACGATCCGTTTCCCCGCTTGCTCGGCCATGCGCTTGAGATCCGGGTCATTCAGCAGGCCAACCCATGCTGTCGCATAGGTTGACTCGGCGGCATTGTCGACCAAGACTCTTTTCGCGCTGGTGCCGGTAGGTGCAGCCATCAGTGCACTGCGCCACGTCGGCATTATCAGAATATCGTTTGGTTCACACGCATCGGCGAGAGATTTCAGGCGATCATGCCTGGGCATTCCTGTCAGCACTGTTTCCTTTGAGCCGACGTTGTAGGCTCCTGCATTTCCTCCGATCGATTGATGCTCTCGCCCGGCGGATGTCACGAAACAATGGATTTTCTTCTTGTTTAGCCACCCAGAAAGGTCATCTTTAATTACTCCGTGCTGGAGGAAGACAAAGTGCTGATTGACAGGCGTCGATTTGCCTAGCAGGTCCACGACGTAAGCGTCTGCGTGCGAGCTGATGATCTTGCTGGCACATGTTGCAGCGGACCGGTGCTCGACTGAGCCATAGGCCAGTAGCTTGAAACCGTCTCGGGAGAGGCGATCCCAGTCGAACGAGTTTTCGTCCAGAACGAAGAATATGTTCTTCGACGGATCGGTTCGAGCGATATGCCGATAGAGATGCTCCGCGTTGTCGTCTGCATGGGTATCACGATCCATGAGCAGCCAACAGTTTTCATACCTCGGCACAGACCGCCGACGGGGTGTGCGGCTGGAGAAATGCTTGCGGATATCTCCTACTGGCAGCGTGTCTTGATGGAGTTTCCCACCAAGCGACAGTCTGGCGCTCTTGCCGTTGATCTTGACGGCAAGCTTGCCGGTTCCTCCAACCAGCGGTAACCAGCATCGCCAGCAATGCAGGAAATCTTCGTCCAACATCTTGTGTTCGACGACCTTGAGGTGGTCGGGGATGATGTCGACTCCGTCACGCTGATAGCTCAGGATAGGCGCTTTGGTGCCTGTGTAGATGGTGATCAATACCTGCTGCTTGACTTCATCCATTTCCTCGATGTATGCGATCTGGAACGGTGGTGGAGTGCCTTTCAGTGATTCCAGTATCGCGAGCTTGTGCATGAACCAGCACCCTGCCAGTTCAAACTGCATGACCGTCTCGACGCCGATGTGGGCACAGACCTCACGCAACAGATCCATTCCGCGAGTACGCTGCTCCTGCGTCAGGAAGGCATGTGCCTGTGGACGGTCCATGAGTTGTCTGACGATCCACACGATGTCATACAGCACCGTGCGCTGGATATGCACTGGAATCTTCTCATGGCTGTCAAAGGCGGCAAATGCACCCAGATAGCCGTGCTCCAGCACCGCGCCCAGACGTCCCGGGTGTTGCCATGACGTGTCGAGAGTCGAGGTTCCGTCTTCGCGCTTCCGGTAATAGTAAATCGCGTCCTTGACGAAGCCCACCGACCCGGACGGGCATGCTGCGAGGTACTGTGCAATGAACAGTCCGTCTTCGAAGTTGGGCTTGACTCTGGAGTCGAATGCGAGTTCGTTGTCCAGGATGGTTGATCGATGGAAAATGGCTGTAGCCGCTGACAACTGGATGTTGGTTCCCATGTCCGCGATGGGGAATACCTTGTTGCCATTGATGAACTTGTACCGCAGAGGATGGTCGTCCTTGAACTTGTCGGTTTTCTCCATGTAGAAGATCTGATGGCATCCGATCATCCTGAGATCTGAACTCTTGTTCTTGTCGATGAAGGTGGAGAGGCCTAGAAAATAGTCTTGATTGACAAAGTCATCCGGATCTATGAAGGTAACCCATTTGTGCGATGCGTGTCGGATTCCGAGGTTTCTGGCGGAAGCTTGGCCGCCGTTTTCCTTGTGGAGATAGACAATATTTTCCGGGTAACGCTGCTGCCATTTTTTTATTATTTCTGCAGAGTTGTCGATCGATCCGTCGTCCACTAGAACCAGTTGCAGATGATCCTTGAAATCCAGGCGCTGGTTGATCAGACTCTCGAAGTATTTGTCAAGATATCGACCGACGTTGTAGACGGCCGATACCACGGAGAATTTGTGATTTCCAGTGATCTTGTTGACCACCGGCGCCTTTTTGGCTTGGCGCTTGATCAGCATGTCCTTGATGAAAAGGCGCGGAGACCGGATGAATTTGCGAAGCTTCTTGTTCATGGTGCGTCCTTCAATTGATCAACTGCCGAGCTGAAATAGGTTCCGAGAAAATCTGAAAGGCGGGCGTCATAGCCGTCAACGGTATTTCCCGTGGATTGGAAATCGTTCAGGCATATCGAATGCGGGGCTGACCCACCGTGTTGCCGACGAAGCAGAGTGGCGTACCGTGAGGGCGCCGCGGGTGACCTGACATTGAAGTAATGGCAGATGTCGGTTCGGGGTGCGGACATGCCCAGAAAGTAGGCTGACCACGGGGCCATGAAAGTTGCCATGTTCAGATCGTTGCGACCACGGGTCCGGTTCCCGAGAAATGCTTCGATCTTGGGGCGGGCCACAGGATCGGCCCACAGGCGCTCGAGTACGCTGCGCCGCAGCGGAACATAGGTGTGAACCAGCGGTGAATCCACTTCGCCGCCGTGGAGTTCCTGCAGTAGTCGGCGAGCGTTGCGGGAGGCTGCGAGTGTCGGGGTTTCCTTGCCCGCCGACTGCATGGCTGACAGCGATTTTTTCGAGATGAAGATCGACGCCAGACCGTTCGACTGGAAAAAGTGGGCGGCTGGCAGGGGGCGGGCCGGCAGCACGTCATCATTGAAATAGATGAAATGTTCGCCGAGGTCTGGTACCCGATGCAGGTGGGCTTCGATGACGTGCGAATTGAAGGTCGGCAGGTACTGCCCGTCAATGATCTGGCGGTGGTCAACAATACGGATGCGATCACCGCAGAGCCTGCATTCTTTCAGCCAGGCCGGCGTCTGGTTGTCGGTAACGATGTGGATGCGACGCACCCACGGCATATTTTCCAGAACGCTGGCGACCGAGAAATACAGCTCGTCGTGGGACCGAAAGCGGGCTTCATCTCGTCCGCCAGCGACGGAGGCTGCGTGGTCAGGTCGGTGGGCCGCATACCGTTCACGCCAGCTCGGATCTGCGCCGTCTACCCAGGTGTAGACCACATCAATTGGAAACCGTGAAGGCAGTCCCTTGTCCGGATCCAGATCCTGCGCGATGAGCGCCACTTCGCCATCTTCCGCGCAACCCAATTCGTTCAGGATTTGCGGATAGCGTTTGTTCAAGTGGTCGCGCAGGAATATCCCTGGAGAGCGCATGAATTTCTTGAGTTTGCGCATGGCGAGTTCTTGACGTCAGAGGCCGAGGGCCACTCTGGCCACCACCGCGATCTGATAAAGAATCTGCGTGATCCCGCGTGTGACCTCGATGTTCTTGGCGCCCGCGGCGGGCAGCACCATCAGCTCTTCACCGGGCAGGGGCACGGCATCCAGCCGCGTCTCCACCACCGTGCCATTGCGTGCCATGCGCAGGACGCGCGAGGTGTCCGCGTTCTGCGTGTAGCCCCCGGCCAGGCCGATGTAGCTGGCCACGGTGCGTTGCGGGTCGTGCTGGATCGCCAGCGGAAACAGCACCTCGCCATGGACCGTGACCTGCGACGAGCGCTCGGGCAGGACCAGCGTGTCACCGTCTTCCAGCAAGGTCTGGGCGGCGCTGTCCAGGCTGGGCAGCACCAGCTGGCCCTTCGGCTCGACGTTGCGGGCGCGCGAGGTGAACTTCATGACCAGCTCGGCTTCGCGGGCGCGCAAGGCCGCTTCCTCGCTGGTGGCGGAGCGTGCCGTGAGCACCTGGGTTTCGAGCTTGTCCAGCGACAACGTGATCATGTCCCGCTGCCGCGCCGCGATGGATTTCCGGAACACCTGCAGCGCCTCCAGCTGCGCCTGCGGTGCCGGGCGCAGCAGGGCCATTGCATCAGACAGCTTCGCACCATAGGGCAGCACCACCGAGCGTTCCCCGCGGTGGGCGCCTTCGATGCGGACCAGGATCGTGCCGGGGACCTTGTCCGACATCAGCGTCACCTCGTCGCCATTGCCGATCCGCACGGTCGCGGCCTCGGCGATGGGGTGGTGCTCGCTGCGCCGTTCGGGGCCGACCTGGCGGACGATGGAGAGATGGGTGGCGGTGGCCTTGGCTTGTGCCATCGCCAGGATCTGGCTCGCCGGAATGTCCGCCCCCCGGAACTCGAAGATGCCGGCGTTCGCGACGTCACCACCGACCCGCACGCTGGATTGACGCGGCGCCACGAAGATGGTGTCGCCATCGTGGAGCTGGAGCGCCTCCATGCGGCCTTCGAGCAGGAAGCGGTAGAGGTCGATGCGGGCGTGCGACCGGCCATGGCGCAGCACGTCCACGGCCAGGTAGCTGCCCCGTTCCGCATCGATGCCGCCGGCCTGATCGAGGTAGTGCAGCACCGAGTCCGAGGACAGGCCGTTGTAGAGCCCGGGCTGCCGCACGAAGCCGGTCACGTAGACCTTCACCGGCTGCGCGGCTTCCAGCGTCGCGTAGCTGTAGACGCTGGCGCGGTAGACCCGCTTGACGCTGTTCTGGATCAGCGCGCCCAGCTCGCCGTTGCGCACACCCTGGACACGCACGGGGCCGAGGCTCGGCAGAAAGATGTTGCCCTGGGCGTCGACTGTCTGCGTGGTGTCCAGCGTGAAGGTGCCCCACAGGCGGACCTGCACCTTGTCGCCTGGGGCGATCTGGTACTCCGGATTGAAGCCGGAAAACGACTGCCCGGCGAAACGCCCATTGAACATCTGCGCACCGAACACCGGCACGGGCGGGTTGGTCGGGAGCGGCGCGGGTTCTGCGGCCAGCACGACCGACCCCGTCCACAGACCCGCGCAGACCACCGTGGCCTGGACCCGCTGGCGCCAGGTGTGTGGCTGGTTGCGCGTGTGTGCGCTTGCGTTGGAGAGAGCTGTGTGCTGGGTCATGGTCAATCGCGGTGTTCCTGGACCGTGGCCCGCGCGAGCTGCACCGTCGCGAAGACGATCAGGCAGGCCATCAGCAGCGTGGCCAGGTCATAGAGGCGACGCGGGAACTCGGCCATCTCCGGATGGGTCGGGGGTTCGATCACCACCAGGCTCTTGAGCTTGCGGCTGGATTCGATGCGGGTGGCCTCGACCGACGCGAGTGCGCTCTTGTAGGCACTTTCCGCGAGCGTGACCTGGGTCTTCAGGCCGTGGAATTCGATGGCGAGCTTGCTGAGCGTGCCGTTCGTGTTCGGCCTGGTGGTCGTGGCGCTGCTGGTTTCTCGGCCGATCTGCTGTCTGGTGGCCGCCAGTTCCGCCTTCAGGGTGACGATGTCGGCGGCGTCGTCGTTCAGGAAGGCCTGCTTGGTGTTGAGTTCGGCTTCCAGTCGGGTCAGGCGGCTGCGCAGTTCGGTGGCTCGCGCGCCTGTGGCCTGGGCATCCGCCAGCGGATCCAGCATCTGGTGGCGGGCCTGGAACGCGATCAGCGCTTGCTGCCCGAGCGCGAGTTGTCCCGCTGCGCGGGAGAGTTCTTCCTTGGCAAAGCCAAGTTGTTCGTTGGCGATGCGCTGCGAGATGTGGTTGATGAAGGCTTCGGATTCTGCGAGCAATGCCTTGTTCACCTGCTGGGCAAAGGTCGGGTCGAAGCCCTGGACCCGGAGCGTCAGCAGCCCGCTGGTCTCGTCCAGCGACACCTCGACCCGCTGGCGCCAATAGTCCAGCATCTCTTCCTGACCCGTGCCGGAGCCCAGGCGCATCAGCACGTCCGTGTGCGCGGATTCGAAGTGCGCCCGGAGTTGCAGTCGGGCATCGAGCTTGTGCATCAGGCCGAGCGAGTGCAGATATTCGCGCAGGTAGCGCGTATCTTCGATGGAGGCACCTGCCGTGCCGGACAGCAGCATCGACAGACCGCCCAGCGATGGCGTGTCGTGGCCAGCGCTGCGCACGGTGAGCACCGCCGTGCTGACAAAGCGGTCGCGCGCCATCAGCGTGAAATACAGGGCAGCGACCAGCATCGGCATGGCGATGAGCAGAACGGCCAGCCGGTGGC
This sequence comes from Sphaerotilus montanus, assembly GCF_013410775.1. Taxonomy (NCBI): domain Bacteria; kingdom Pseudomonadati; phylum Pseudomonadota; class Betaproteobacteria; order Burkholderiales; family Sphaerotilaceae; genus Sphaerotilus; species Sphaerotilus montanus. The sequence continues at coordinate 4,032,575 of NZ_JACCFH010000001.1, forward strand.
GTGCGAGGTGTCGCTTCATGCGGGGCAGGCCTCCGGGTGGCGTGCGCGGACCTGGGGTGCGGAGGCCATTTGCTGGTAGGCGGCGATGCCCTCCTGCACGTCCTCGTAGAACACTGGCGACTGGCCCGGGCGCAGCAGCACCACCGCGTTGCACAGCCGGGTGATCTCGCCCATGTTGTGGCTGGTGTAGACCACCTGGGCGCGCTCCAGTCGTTCGCGCAGCAGGTCCTGGCTTTTCTTGCGGAAGGCGGCGTCCCCGACCGCAGTCACCTCGTCGATGAGGTACAAGTCGAAGTCGAAGGCCATGGCCACGCCGAAGGTCAGCCGCGAGCGCATGCCCGACGAGTAGCTTTTCACTGGCAGATCGAAGGCGTCGCCGATCTCGGCGAACGCCTGCACGAACGCCACCTTTTCGCGCATTTCCTCGGCCGATGCCGCATGGATGCGGCAGACGAAGCGCACGTTGTCGCGCCCTGTCAGCGAGCCCTGGAAACCGCCCGCCAGCCCGATCGGCCACGACACCCGCCGATCCGTGACGATGCGACCCTGGTCCAGGTGCTCCAGGCCGCCCATCAGGCGCATCAGCGTGGACTTGCCGGCGCCGTTCGGGCCGATCAGACCGGCGTTGCAGCCCGTGGGGATCGACAGATTGAACTGGCGAAAGATGTAGCGCCGGCCGAGGCGGCTCGGGTAGCTCTTGGTGATGTCGATCAGGTCCAGCATGTCCGTTCAGCCCATCTGCAGTCGGTCACGCCGGGCACGGTAGAGGCTGAGTGCCAGCAGTGTCGTGCCCAGCGCCCACACGGTGGGGAGCGTCCAGCCGACCTGCGGACTGGTTTGGTAGGCGGGACCCAGCCAGGCGCTGCGCAGCAGTTCGAGCAGGTGGGCCAGGGGGTTGTGGAGACAGAACCCTTGCAGACCCTGGGGCAGACTCGCCAGCGGCACCAGTGCGCCGGAGGTGATGTAGATCGGGAGAAAGGCCATCGAGACCAGTCCGCGCAAGCGGTCGAGTGGAGGTGCCGTACCGACCGCCATGAACAGGCCCAGGGCGCAGCCAATCAGGATCATCAACGTGAGCGCGGCGAAAATTTCCAGCGGGCGGTGGGGCACTATCGGGTGCCCGGCCCATCCCAGCGCGGCGATGCAGGCGCCTGCGACCATGGCAAACACCAGCACTTCGACCACGCTGCGCGCGAGCACGGCGTCAATGGGTTGCACCTGGCGGTAGGCGAACAGCCCTTGGTTTGATTCGATCGCCTCCATCAGGCGCAGCACCAGCGACTTGAACAGCAGATAGGGCATCTGGCCGCTGACCAGAAACAGCAGCGTGTCCACGCCACCGATGGTCCGGGCACGCATCGCGCTGTAGACGGCGAGCATGGCCAGCATGTTGAGCAGCGGCTCGCCGACCACCCACACCGCACCGCCCCAGCGACCATCCAGGCGTGTCTTCAACTCGCGCAGCGACAGCGCGAACACGACACTGCGCATCACCGCCCAGCTGCTGCGCCGGGGTGGCGGGGGGCTTGGACGCGTGGTGTCGACGAGGGTCTGGGCTGGCATGGCGCCATGCTAGGCCGCCGCTTCCAGAACTTAAGTGCAAAAAAGACCCCGTTCCCCGCCCGTTTCGCGGGTTGAAAGACCGGGCAGTGCGCCGCAGGCCACGGCGTCATCGCGGTGCGCTAGGATCTTCGGCTTGATCCACCGGAGTTCTGTCCATGGCCGCTGCCAGCTTGTTAGCCCTGCTCGACGACATCACCACCCTGCTGGACGATGTCGCCCTGCTGACCAAGGTGGCCGCCAAGCAGACGGCAGGGGTGCTCGGCGATGATCTGGCGCTCAACGCGCAGCAGGTCACCGGGGTGTCGGCCGATCGGGAACTCCCCGTGGTGTGGGCCGTGGCCAAGGGCTCGCTGCTCAACAAGGCGATCCTGGTGCCGGTGGCGCTGCTCATCAGCGTGTTCGCGCCCTGGCTGATCACGCCGCTGCTGATGGTGGGGGGAACCTACCTGTGTTTCGAAGGCTTCGAGAAACTGGCGCACCGGTTCCTGCACAACGCGTCCGAGGACGATGCCCACCATGCCGAACTGACCCAGGCGCTGACCGATCCGCAGATCGATCTGGTCGCCTTCGAGCGCGACAAGATCAAGGGGGCGGTGCGGACCGATTTCATCCTGTCGGGCGAGATCATCGCCATCGCACTGGGCACCGTGGCGGGCACGGATTTCCCGACGCAGGTCGGCGTGCTGGCCGGCGTGGCGGTGCTGATGACCGTCGGGGTCTACGGAGCGGTGGCCGGCATCGTCAAGCTCGACGATCTCGGGCTGTACCTGGTGCGCACCCGGCGTGGCGCGATGGCGGCGATCGGCCAGGGCCTGCTCAAGGCCGCACCGGTGCTGATGCGGGCGCTGACCGTGGCCGGTACCGCCGCGATGTTCCTGGTGGGCGGCGGCATCCTGACGCATGGCGTGCCGGCGGCCCACCACCTGATCGAAGACTGGACGCAGCGTGCCGCCGTGCTGGGCAGCGTCGGCGAGGCCCTGCTGCCGCTGCTGGCCAACGGCGTGGCCGGTGTGGTCGCTGGCGCGCTGGCGCTGGGCGTCTGGACGCTGGTGCGCCGGATTTCAGGCCGCTGAGCGGGTCGGCACCCGGCGCTCGAACCAGGCCTTGAGCGTCCGTGGCGTGGCGACCGACAGGCCGTGGCGGCGCGACAGGTCCTCGGCCTGCTGCTCGGTCAGATCGCTGACACACAGCAGGTAGTGGTCCGGCGCGACGCCGAGCCGGTCGCGCACATGGGTGAGGCGGTCCAGATACGGAATCACCTCGCCGGTACGGCACTGCACGCACAGCGGCGTGTCCTGGCCGACCAGGAACATCAGATCCAGTGTGTGCCCCTCGTCCTTCGGCCAGGACAGGCTCACGTCGCGGGCGACCGAGAACTCCGCGCCGGCACTGACCAGATGGCGCAGACCCAGCATGAAGCTGAACCAGCTCAGCCAGCCCCCATCGAAGAAACGCCGCACTGCCTCGGCCTTCTGCAGCGACAGGCGCACCACCTGGTCCCCCTCCTGGCGGAGGTATTTCGACAGGAATCCGCTCTCGCCCAGGGTCTGGCAGAAGTCGTTCAGCGTCTTCACCTCTTCGGGCGTGCGCTTGCTCAGGTCGATGTTGATGAAGCTGTAATCCTGCTTCTGTGCCTGGCGGATGCGCTCGACGATCTCGTGCAGGCCCTGGTAGCGGGTGCCGATGCTGGCCGACACTTCGTCGAAGTGCCCCGAGGTTTCGAGCGAACGCGGGTCCAGATCGGCCGTGACACCGGCCTGGCGGAACCAGTCCAGCACCGGTGCGACCTGTACCCGGCTGCAGAAATGGTCGGTGTTGCGTGCGTCGAAATCGGTGGGCAGGGTGTGCGCATGCGGTGCCGGTTCGGACGGGGTCACCGTTTCTCCGGCATGCAGGCGCAGACGTTCGATCTCCGCCCGTGCTTCGCTCAATTCACGGCGCGTGGCGAAATAGCGGTCCAGCATCGTTCGCAGGAATGCGATGGTGGGATAGGTCTGGTTGTCTGTGCCGCAGGCCGGGCAGGCCGTGGTCGTGCCGATCTGGTCATCGGCGGGCTCGGACAGGTGCCCGCATCGGTTGCATCGGTATAGGGCCATGGGATTCGTTGGCTGGGCTCGCCAGATTATGCGCTGCAGGTCACGCGCCGGGATCGGGGACACTTCGGGGCATGAACACCCCACGATTGTTGCTGGCCCCCATGGAGGGGCTGCTGGATTGCACCTTGCGAGATCTGCTCACCCGGGCCGGTGGCATCGAGCGCTGTGTCGGCGAATTCATCCGCGTCACCGACACGCTGCTGCCGGACCGCGTATTTCACCGCATCCTGCCTGAATTGCGAAATGGCGGCCACACGTCTGCGGGGGTGCCGGTGCGTGCGCAGCTGCTCGGATCGGATCCGGTGTGTCTGGCTGACAACGCCGCGCGCCTGGCCACACTCGGCCCGGCCGGCATTGACCTGAATTTCGGCTGCCCGGCCAAGAGCGTCAATCGCCACCGCGGCGGTGCAGCGCTGCTGGACGAGCCGGAACTGATGGGGCGCATCGTGGCGGCGGTGCGGGCGGCTGTTCCGGCGGACATGCCGGTGTCGGCCAAGATGCGGCTCGGCGTGACGGACGACCGCCGTGCCGGGGACTGTGCCCGCGCGGTGGCAGAGGCCGGGGCCTCGGAGCTGGTCATCCATGCGCGCACCCGCGACCAGGGCTACCGTCCTCCAGCCTACTGGGCGCGCATTGCCGAGGTGCGCGCCGAAGTGCCAACCCTGCCGATCGTGGCCAATGGCGAGATCTGGACCGCGGACGATGCCCGGCGCTGCCAGGCCGAATCCGGCTGCGACACCCTGATGCTGGGCCGCGGTCTGGTGGCCGATCCGGGACTGGCCCTGGCCATCCTCGGCATGGGTCCGCAGGCGATGGACTGGTCCGCGGTGATGCACCTGCTGCAGGATTTCTGGGTGCGGGTGGGCGTGCAGTTCGAACCCCGCTACCGGGCCGGGCGGCTCAAGCAGTGGCTGCAGCTGCTGCGGCGGCGCCATCCCGAAGCTGCGCTGGCCCACGACCGGCTCCGGACCGTCAACGACCCCCAGGCGCTGGCACTGGGTCTGTTCGGGATGCCCGGTGCCGGTGGTGGCGCTCAGGCGGACGAGTGGTCTTCCTCGAAGCGCGAGGGCGCTGCGGATCGGTCGGTCTGTCTGGGCGCATAGGCCGCTTCGTAGCCCAGGTCCATCCGCGCGCTGTCGATGCCGTTCGACCCGGCGCGACCCGAGTCCTTGTCGGATCCGAGCCAGCGCGTCAGGCGTCGCAGAAGCGGCATCGGCGGCGTGCCGGGCGTTTGGTGATCTGACATGGTTCGTCCTTCCTGTACCAGGTTGACCTGCATGTGACCCGCATGAACTGCCGGGTCAGCTTGACTTGACTGGAGTGAGTTTATTTTCCGCGCAGAGTTCCCGTGTGCAAGCGGGAATATCCTTAAGTTGAATGAGTGATTTCGGGCGGGTGGTTGAGAAAATTCCTCAATTATTTTTCATAAATCTGAGTGCTTGATTTAGTTGATTAACTTGTCCTGATTAGCAATGATTCTCAGCAAGGTGCCAACTGACGATCAGGCGTAGCGTAGAAGACAGACCAAGCGCAGGAGCGAGCACATGCCGATGAACCGAATCCAGTTCCAGCAGGGGATGTCGCTGCCAGAGTTCATGGCCAGCTTCGGCACGGAAGAGCAATGCGCCGAGGCGGTCAAGCAGGCGCGCTGGCCGCAGGGCTTCGAGTGCCCGCGCTGCGGCAGTGCGGCGCACTACGTGGTGGGCCACGGGGCGCGCAAGCTGTTCCAGTGCAACGGCTGCCGCCACCAGACATCGCTGACCGCGGGCAGCCTGTTCGCCAGCACCAAGCTGCCACTGAAGACGTGGTTCCTGGCGATCTACCTGCTCAGCCAGGCCAAGACGGGACTGTCGGCGCTGGCGCTCAAGCGGCAGGTGGGCGTGAGCTACCCGACGGCGTGGCTGATGCACCAGAAGATCATGCACGCGATGGCCGAGCGGGTGGACCAGTACCGACTCGACGGCACGGTGCAGCTCGACGATGCCTACCTTGGCGGAGAGCGCAGCGGCGGCAAGGCGGGCCGGGGTTCGGAGAACAAGGTGCCGTTCGTGGCGGCGGTCTCGGTCGATGACCAGGGGCATCCGCAGTACGTCAAGCTCGCGCCGGTGAGCGGCTTCACGCTGGAGGCGGTGGGCCAGTGGGCGCAGGCGGCGCTGATGCCGGGAACGCGGGTGGTCAGCGACGGGCTGGGGTGCTTCGCCGCGGTCACCAGCGCGGGCTGCCTGCACACGCCGATCGTGGTGGGCCAGCGCAAGCCGCGCGAGCTGCCCGAGTTCACCTGGGTCAATACGGTGCTGGGCAACCTGAAGACGACGTTGTCGGGTGCGTTCCATGCGTTCAAGTACCCCAAGTACGCCAGCAGCTATCTGGCAGCGTTCGCCTACCGCTTCAACCGCCGGTTCGACCTGCGCGGGCTGGTGGCTCGGCTCATCATCGATGTCGCGCGGTGCAAGCCTCGGGCTCAGCGGGTCGTTCGGGGGAATGCTGAGGATCGTTGCTAATCAGGTAACTTGTTGAGGAATATCCGAAAGAGCAGATCGCGTTTCTTTGTGAAATTTGGTAACAGATAGAACCGGATCGGCCCGTGCCGGGAAATGATGGCTCCATCAGAGCAGGGGATCGCGCATGTGGAATCGAATCAAGTCCGTATGGGCCGCCGGCTGGGTCGTGGCCGTGTCCTGCGCATGGCTGGTCCCGCTCGCGATGGCGGGGGACCGGCTGCTGGCGTACCTGAACGACGATCTGGCCCGGCTCCAGTTCAAGGCGGCGACCACGGCGGTGCCGAGCCTGCTCGACATCAACGAGTCCCCCAACATCACCGCGGCGCGGGTGCTTCTGGTGGCATGCCTGCTGCTGCTCGCGGTGGCGATCGTCTTCTGGAGTATCCGGGCGCACCGGAGTTTTCGTGCGGAGGGGGACCGTCTGGACGGATTGCGCACACGCCTGAAGGAGCGGGAGCGTGCGCTGGAGCAGCAGTTCCAGTACCTGGAAGCCCAGGTGATGCGTGCACGGGATGCCCTGTCGGCGCAATATGACCGGCTGGCCGATACGGCCTCGCCCGACACCGTGGCCTCGGTGTTCGATGCGCGCTTCGAGCGGCTGGAGAGCCTGCTGGCGCGCCATCTCGGCGAGATGGACCGGCGCCTGGGTGCCGTGGAGGGCGAGCTGCGCACCAGTGGCGAGCGGCTGGTCCACCAGTTCGTCGATCTGCGGGAGCGTGTGGTGCAGGTGCAGTCGGTGAACAACTCCAACTTTGGCGATCTGGCGTCCGCGCCGATGCCGCTGGGCGGGATCGCCGGACCTGGCGCCCGCCTGCAGGATGTCGTGCTCAACCTGTCGCACCTGCAGGAGGACCTCCGCCTGGAGCGGCGGCAGCTGCGCAAGAAGCTGGCGGGGCTGCCGGATGCGGGCCGTCAGGCCACGTCGTGAACGTGGCGCTGGCGATTCACTTCCAGCCGTCCTTCAGTCCCGTGATCTTGTTGAACACGGGACGTCCGGGCGCATGGTCGAGCCGGTCGGCCACGAAGTAGCCGAAGCGCTCGAACTGGAACTTCGCGTCCGGTGTCGCCTGGGCCAGTGACGGCTCGACATAGGCGGTGATCGTGCGCATGCTGGCCGGGTTCAGGCTGGCCTTGAAGTCCTTGCCGCCCGCATCGGGCTGCGGGTCGGTGAACAGGCGGTCGTAGAGGCGCACTTCCGCCGCCACGCCGTCCGCCACGCTGACCCAGGTGATGGCGGCCTTGACCTTGACCGCGTCCGCGCCGGGCGTGCCGCTCTTGGTGTCGGGAACCACCTTCGCCAGCACGGCGGTGACGCGTCCGTCCGCGTCCTTCTCGCAACCGGTGCATTCCACGACGTAGCCTCCCTTGAGACGCACCTTGTTGCCCGGGAACAGCCGCTTGTAGCCCTTGGGCGGCACTTCCTCGAAGTCCTCGCGCTCGATCCAGACCTCGCGGCCGATCACGAACTGGCGCGCGGCGGGCGCCGGCTGTCCTTCAGGCGGGTGCGGCAGCGCGGGCAGCGTGCAGGGTTCCAGATGGCCGGCGCCCATGACCTCGTCCCAATTGGTCAGCACGAGCTTGACGGGGTCGAGCACGGCCATGCCCCGGTGGGCCTTGTGTTCCAGGTCGTCGCGCAGCGCGATGTCGAGCGTCGAATAGTCGATCCAGCTGTCGGCCTTGGTCACGCCGATGCGCTCGGCGAAGAGCTGGATCGCCTCGGGCGTGTAGCCGCGCCGGCGCAGGCCGACGATGGTGGGCATGCGCGGGTCGTCCCAGCCGCCGACAAAGCCTTCGTTGACGAGCTGCGCCAGCTTGCGCTTGCTGGTGATGACGTAGGTGAGGTTGAGCCGCGCGAATTCGTACTGGCGCGGCGGCGGCGCCTGCAGCAGGCCGGCCTCCGTCAGGCGCTCCAGCAACCAGTCGTAGAACGGGCGCTGGTCCTCGAATTCGAGCGTGCAGATCGAGTGCGTGATCTGCTCCAGCGCGTCCTCGATCGGGTGCGCGAAGGTGTACATCGGGTAGATGCACCAGCGGTCGCCCGTGTTGTGGTGCGTGGCACGGCGGATGCGGTAGATCGCCGGGTCGCGCAGGTTGATGTTCGGGCTGGCCATGTCGATCTTCGCGCGCAGCACCATCGCACCGTCCGCGTGCACGCCGTCGCGCATCTCGCGGAAGCGGGCGAGGTTTTCGGCAGGCGTGCGGTTGCGGAACGGGCTGTCCTTGCCCGGGTGCACGAAGTCGCCACGGTTGGCGCGCATCTCTTCGGGCGTCTGCTCGTCGACGTAGGCGTGGCCGTGCTCGATCAGTGCCTCGGCGGCGCGGTACATCACGTCGAAGTAGTCGCTGGCGTAGTAGAGATGGCTCTCCGTGCGGCCTCCGAACGACGTGTCCCAGCCGAAGCAGAGCCACTGCACCGCGTCGAGGATGGAGTCGACGTATTCCTTCTCCTCCTTCTCCGGATTCGTGTCGTCGAAGCGCATGTGGCAGACGCCGCCGTAGTCGCGCGCCAGCCCGAAGTTCAGGCAGATGCTCTTGGCGTGGCCGACGTGCAGGTAGCCGTTCGGCTCGGGCGGGAAGCGGGTGCGGATCTTCGCCGGGTCGGGCTCGCCGGCTGCATGGTGGGCCGCGTCGCCGGGGGTGCCGGCCCAGCGGCGGCTGGCGTAGGTGCCCTGTTCCAGGTCACGCTCGATGATGGCGCGCAGGAAATTGCTGGTCTTGTGCTCGACGGCGGCGCCGTCGGCTGAGGTCTTGTTCGCGTCGCTCATGACAGAGGCGGGGTGGTCTGGTGCGTGAAGGATCGGCCGCCGGGTCGGGCGGTGGGGTCGAATGATTGTAGCGACGGGGTGCCAGGGGCTGACCCGGGGTGCCCGATTCGCAAGTCTTGCGCCGCGGCCGGTGGTGGCACCTGCATCCAGGGGCTCTGCCGCACACCGGCCCCCCGCAGTGGATGGGCCCGCATCGGTGGACCGTTCTCTAACATGGCGTCACACCTTGACATGACCATGTGCTGATTGTGGGAAATGAATCCAGATTCCGAGTTCCTGATTCCTGACCCGGCCGACGATGCGGCCCCGTACCCCCGTGTCGAGGCGTGGGAGCCGGTGCGCAGCGGGTCACGCCGTCGGCGTGTCGGAAAACGCTCTGACATGGTGCGCTGGGCGACTGGTCGGGCTGGTGCGCACGCCGGTGGCGGTGCCTTTCCGGATGGCTGGCAACAGGCTCAGGGCATGAGCTTCGAATATCCGTGTATTCCGCTGGAGTTACTGCCAGTCCGGCGCGGCCCTGCGCCCCTGCATACCGCGACAGCGGTTTCCGGGGCCGAAACCACAAATCTCGTGTCACAGTCGGCATTTTTGAAGGCCGATTTGTCAATACAAGTCGTTACGGAGTGCACAATGTCGCCAATCGTTCAATTGTTGACGGGGGCCTTGATGCAGAAGTCCGACTTTTCCAGTGCGCGCAGACAAACCGGCGCCACATCGTTGCCGGGTCTGCCTTCGACCGGGTTTTCAAGTGCTGCCGCGACGGCCCGTCCGGGGGCTTCCGATTTCCAGCATTCGGCGCCGTCCATGCTCACGGCCGAGCGTCTGAACGGGTATGGTGCCCGCTGGCTTCAATCCTTGCCCGTGACGGTTCGCCCGCTCATCACGGCAAAAAGACACCCTCATATCGTGAACAAGTTCGCGATTCTCTGGGGTGAGGACGAGGCGGTGAACGCGTATTTCGACGAACTGCTCATCAGTTCGCGGCCCGGTCGCCGGGGCTTCGCCACCGAGGTGCTCGATGAACTGGTCGAGTTGCAGCGGGCGGTGCAGGAACAGCGCCGTTATTGATAAATCTGCGCAACAGTTCGTGCATGGGCACAAACTTCGCGATCGGTTCAAATGCCTTTGAACAGATGGGCATAGACCCGGCTCACCGGCAGGATCTCGCTGCGCTGGCGCAACACCACGGAGAGCCTGCCTTGCTCATCCCGCACGGCGCGGGATATGCAGCGTGTCTGCACCAGAATGCTGCGGTGAATCTTCCAGAAGCGCCTTTCATCAATTTGATTGATTAATTCCCGCAAGGACATCCGGATCAGATGTTCGCGGTCGGTGGTCAGGACCCGGACATACTTGTCTGCTGCTTCGAAATAGACCACCTCGTCGACCGGCACCATTTCCACGGTGTGTCCCGTCTGGACCGGGATGAAGTCCAGCCGCTGCGGTGTGGTCATGGATGGGGCGAGCAGCGATTGCAACTGGCGTGCAAACGTCTGCAGAGGGTCTGGTTCCGAGGGGTGCAGGACGTCGCGCCGCGCCAGTTGCTGTTGCAAGCGCTGGCAACACGACTGCAGCCGCGCGCGGACCAGCGGCTTGAGCAGGTAGTCCACTGCCTGCAGCTCGAAGGCTTGCACGGCGTGCTGGTCATAGGCCGTGATGAACACCAGCAGCGGGAAGGGCACTCCCGGATCGTCCGTCCAGTCCTCGGCCAGTGCCCGCGCCACTTCCAGCCCCGTCAGCCCCGGCATGCGGATGTCGAGGAAGCACACGTCAGGCCGCAGCTCCAGCGCGCGGGCCAGCGCCTGCACACCGTTGGTGGCGACGGCGGTCACGGCCAGATCTGGCCAGACCTGCTGCAACTCGGCGCGCAGGTGTGCTGCGAGCAGGGGTTCGTCTTCGGCGATCAGGGCGGTGCGCAGGGCGGTCATGGCGTTGGCAGGGGCAAGGGCAGATCGATGAGGGCCAGTGTGCCGGGCGGCTCCTGGATGCTGTCGGTGCGTGTCAGGCTCAGCGTGGCCTCGGTGCCGTACAGCGTGCGCAGTCGCTCGCGGACCTGTGACAGGCCAAAGCCGGTCCCGGTGCTCGGCAGCGGGGCACTGGCATGGGTCAGCCCGTCGCCGCTGTCGAAGACCCGGAGCTGGAGCCTCGCGCCACCGGGATGGTCCAGGCGGCGTGCCTCGATGCGGATCTGTCCGCCGTCGATCGCGGGTTCCAAGCCGTGGTGGACGGCATTTTCGACCAGCGGCTGCAGCAGCAGCGTCGGCACGGCGAGGTCGGCCAGCTCCGGCGGCAGGTCCAGGCTTGTCTGCAGCCGAGGCCCCATTCGCACGCTCATCAGCGCCAGGTAGTCGCGCAGTCGGTCGAATTCGGCGTGCAGCGGGTGCAGCGTCGTGCGCGAGCCCTGCAGCGTGCTGCGCAGGAAGGCGATCAGGTGGTCGAGCATCGCCTGGGCCTGCGGCGGGTCGAGTGCGATCAGCACCCGCAGGTTCGCCAGCGTGTTGAACAGCATGTGCGGTTCCAGCTGGCTTTCCAGGAGCTTCAGCCGGTGTTCGGCCGCCATGCGCAGCGCGGATTCGGCCTCGGCCCGGGTGGCGGCGAGTTCGCCCTGGGACTTGAAGAAAAACGTGGCCGCCAAGCCGATGCTCAGTGACAACAGCAGCATCCCGGCATTGGGTCGCCAGTTGGCGCCGAGGTGGGTGTCGTGCCCGAGGATCAGGCCGCCGAGCGCATGGCCGCCGATGTAGGCCGCCGGCACGCCGACCACGATGCAGGCACCCATCCAGAACCAGCCCGGCCAGCCCGCCTTCGCCGCCTGGTTGTCCGGGTCACGCCGGCTGATCACCCAGGCGATGGCGTGGCAGCCACCGTCCAGCGCCAGCTCGCACAGCAGGCCGACGCACAGCGAATACACCAGGCTGTTGAAGAACTGCCCGTGGCTCACCAGCGTCAGTCCGGTGGCGATGACCACGGCCAGCACGACGGTGAGCAGCGTGCGGTTGAGGACCGTGCAGTGCCAGCAGCGCCTGGTGGTGGAGTCGGGTTCGAGCGTCATGGTGGGTTTGTAGCAGCCTTCAGAAGCTGCGGGTCATGGCCAGCGCACCGGTCTGTCGGCTCGGGGTGTGCCGCAGCGCTGCGCCGACCGGCCCGCCGAACACGCGCCAGACGGCCTCGACGCGCCATTGGTCCCCCTGCCAGCGCAGTCCGGCGCCCAGCACCCGGCCGGCATCCGCGGGTTGCCACAGCGCGTCGGCCGACACCTGCCAGGCATCGTGCTGCCACGCGAGGCGGCCGTAGGCGTTGCGACGGGCGGAGGGTGTGGCGGCCTGACCGTCGTGCCAGACCTCGGCGAGCACGGTCACGTCCGCGCCGCCGGTCCAACTGCCGCCGACGAGCGTCTGGTGGCGGCCCAGCGCGGGCAGCCAGCGGGTCGAGGCGTGCCACTCCACCGCGTCCGACGCGACCCACGCCAGCGCCGCACCGACGTTGCCGCGGGTCGCCGCGCTCCAGTGCGCGTGGGCGTGCAGATCGAGCGCGCCGAGCCGCTGGTAGTGCCGCAGGGCGAGCGCGCTGCCGTCGTGGCCCTGCTGCGGATCGACCCAGACCAGGCTGGTGGCGTCGTCGGCGCCGAAGTGTTCGACCTGCACGATGCCGCGGCCCTGTGGCGTGGCGGGCAGCAGCGGGCGGCGTTCCTCGCGCTGCACCACGTCGTTCGGCCGGAAGCCTTGGCCGACGTCCCAGCCGATGATGCGGCGGCCGGCGCTGAACTGCCAGTCGCCGCGGTCGGTGGTGGCGTACAGCTCGTTGACGCGGCCCGTGCCGGTGCTGGCCGTGGCGCCGTCGTCGTGCAACACGGTCACGGCCGCGTCCGCATGCAGGGCCAGAGACCGCCCTTCCGGCAGCGGCAGTCGGGCGTCGGTCTTCAGGTCGAGTTCGCTGCGCCAGCGGCTGGGCGGCGCGAACGCGGGCGCCGGGCCGAGCGGATTGGCCAGCCGCCATTCACGCGCGGTCTGCCACTGGCCGGACAGTGTGGGCGTCAGTCCTTGCGCATGCACCTGTCCGAGCCCGGACGCCAGCGCCAGGCCGGCGAGCCACCAGGGGTTGTGCATCACTCACTCCAGCGTCGGGTTGCGGGCCAGCGACATCGGGTTGAACCACGACTCGGGCACCACCTTCTTCGCGCGCGACGTGTAGCGCACGCGCGTCTCGCGGCGGTGGCTGAGCTGGTCCTGCAGCACCATCTCGTCGATCTGCGTCGGCCGCTCCGCCGAGTCGGGGATGAAGCGGGCCTGCTTGGCGAGCTTGTCGGACTGCAGGTAGAGGTCGGCCTTCAGCGGCTGGTGGCGGTCGCGGCCGAGCCACAGCTCGATGCGCTGGTAGCTCACGCCCGGCCGCTGCGCCGCGAGGCTCAGGTGCCAGCACGGCGCCGTGTCGCAGCGCTCCTCGCCGACCAGCGTGGCGCGGTAGTCCTCGCTCCAGCGCAGCGTGGCGATGTCGCCGGTGGAGGCGTCGCCGAGCAGCTTCTGGCTCGGCGTGATGCGCATCGGGCGCTGCGTGCCGGGCATCATCAGCCAGAAGTCGTCGCCGACCATCAGGACTTTCTGCCCCTGCTCGGCCGGCGAGCGCATCAGCACCAGCGAGCGCCGGCCGGTGCTGGTGTGGACGGTGTAGAGGCGCTCCTTGTCGGGCGTGCCGTCGGACTTGAAGGTGTTGACGCGGGTCTCGATGACGAGTTGCTCGTCGCTGACGCGGAAGCGGTCGGCATCGGCGAGCAGGCGGGTGACATCGGGTTCGGCAGCGTGTGCGGGCAGCAGGGCGGACAGCAGCAGCGTGGCAAACAGGGCGCGGGGCGTGTGGGTCAAGGTCATGGCGTGGTTCCTCGGGGTCGTTTCACGGGCAGGTTTCATGGTCTTGTCAGACATGGGCCAGCGCCTCGACCACCGGCCGCCGCACCGTCTTGCGCGCCACCAGCGCCGAGGCCAGCATCACCAGCGCGAGCATCCCGAGCAGCGTTGCGGCGCACAGGCTCGGGTGCAGGTCGATCACCAGCGGATAGCCGACCGTGCGGCCCGGCGGCGGCGGCATCTGCACCGGGAACAGCAGCAGCCCGACTGACACCGCCACCGCGATCAGCGCGCCCAGCAGCCCGCCCGCCCCGCCGAGCACCAGCCCTTCCAGCGCGAGGCTGCGCACGAGCTGACCGGGCAGCGTGCCGAGCGCCCGCAGCGTCCCGATCTCGCGGGTCCGCTCGATGACCGCCATCGCCATCGCGTTGGTGACGACGAAGACCACGATCACGCCGATGATCAGCCCGAGCGCGCCGAAGATGCGGTTGTAGAGCGCGCGCACGCTGCGGTAGAACGGCGCCTGTTCTTCCCAGGTCCGCACGGCGAGCGTGCCGAGCGCGGGCTGCAGCCGGTCGCGAGCGGGCAGGGTCGCGTCCATCCGGTCCAGGAACACGCCCAGGCTCGACACCTTGTCGGTCACCAGCAGCGACTGCGCCGTCGCAACGTCGGTGTAGACCAGCCGCTGGTCGATTTCGGCGATGCCGGTGGTGATGACGCCGGCGACCAGCACGTCGCGGGCATTCAGCGCGCCCGCCGTCGTGCTGACCAGCAGCGTGAGTGCGCTGCCCGCGTCCGCCTTGAGGCTGCGCGCCAGGCCGGCGCCGAGCATCACGGTGTCGCGCTCCTGACCGGCGAGCACGCGGCCGGACTTGACCGTGAGGAACGGCCCCTTCACCGCGAACTCGGCGTCCGGCGCGATGCCGACCGCAGTCATCACGGTGGACTTGTCGCCGTTGCTGATCAGGCCGCTGAACTCGACCCGGGGCAGCACCTGGCGCACCTGCGGGTCGGCGAGCAACTGGCGGGTGAGGGCGTCGGCGCCGGACAGGCCGTGCTGCAGCGGCACGTCCTCGTCGCCGTCGAACTGGGCGGCGTGCGCGATGACCAAGTGGCCGGTGGTGCGGGCAGAGGATTCGGCCAGGCCGCGGTAGGTGGACTGCGCGAAGCCGCTGGCGATGAGGATGGCGGCGGTGCCGAGCGCGGCGATGGTGACGGTGACGAGCGAGCGGCGGCGGTTGCGCAGCGTGTTGAGCCACGCAAAGCGCAGCCACGGCAGCCAGGACAGCAAGGGCAGGGCGTTCATGACTGGATCACTCCGTCGAGCAGGGCGATCACGCGGTCGCAGCGGCGGGTCAGGCGGCCGTCGTGCGTGGCGATGAGGAAGGACGCGCCCTCGCGGTGGCCAAGGTCGCGCATCAGGTCGAGCATCTGCTCGGCGGTGTGCGAGTCGAGGCTGGCGGTCGGCTCGTCGGCGATGACCAGCGCGGGCCGCTTCACCAGGGCGCGGGCGATGGCGACGCGCTGGCGCTGGCCGCCGGAGAGCGCGTCGGGTCGGTGCTGCGCGTGCTCCGTCAGGCCAACCGCGTCGAGCATGGCTGCCACCCGTGTGCGGCGCTCTGCGCTGGGCAGGCCAGCGAGGAACAGCGGGTAGTCCACGTTCTCCGCGACGGTCATCACCGGGATCAGGTTGAAGCCCTGGAACACGAAGCCGATCGTGTCGCGGCGCAGCAGCGTGGCGGCGTGTTCGGCGCGCGCATCGACCGTGGCGCCGCGCAGCCGGACCTCGCCCGCGTCGGGGGCGTCGATCAGTCCAGCGAGGTTGAGGATGGTGCTCTTGCCGCTGCCGGACGGACCGGTCAGCGCGACCATCTCGCCCGCGGTCACGCGCAGGTCGACGCCTTGCAGCGCGGGAACGGTGTGCGTGCCGAGCCGGTAGGTCTTGCGCACGCCACGCAGCTCGATGACGGGTGCTGCGGGGGTGTTCATTGGGCAGCCTTCGCAGCGATCTTGCGGGCGGCCTCCTGGAAGGCTGCGGGCGTGCCGGCGTAGGCGGGGTGCTTCATCACCTCGTCGAGGAGGCGCCGGCCGCGTTCGCCGCGGTTGAACATCGACGGCAGCGCGAGGAACGTTCCCGCGGCCGTGAGCTTCGTTTCCAGCGCGAGCGGCACGCCACGCTCCAGCGCGTGGTCATGCGCCGGGCCGAGCAGCGCGAGCGCCTTGTCCAGCATCGCCAGCCCGTCCTCGGCGTGGTCGATTTTTTTCCACGGCAGCCAGGTGGTGCGGGCCTGCATCGCGGTGGCTGCGCCGGCATAGGCCAGCGTCAGCGGGTCGCCAGGCCGGGTGTGGTGCAGGGCCGTGAAGTCGTGCAGGGCAGGGGCGATGGCAGTGGCATCACCGTCGCTGGCGCGCCGGAAGAGGGCGACGGCGGTGGCCAGTTCGGCATTGGCCGAGGCGGCGGGTGGCGGGCTGCCGTGGTCGGCGGACCAGACGGGCAGGGCCAAGGCGGCCACCAGCACGAGCTGGCTGGCGATGAGGGCCTGGAACAGGTGGCGGCGTTGCATGGTGGCGGATCTCCCGGACGGGTGGCGATGACGATGGCGTCATGGTCCGGGAGCCGCGCTGCAGGTGCAGCCGGTTTGCGACGAACGGTGGCTGGACGTCGCGAACGGTCAGAAACAGGGCGTGTCGGCGGTGGTCAGGCCATCTTCACGGCCGTGCCGCTGACGGCGACCATCATCATCCCGTTGGTCTCGCCGAGCACTTCGTAGTCGAAGTCGATGCCGACGATGCCGTCGGCGCCGAGTTCCCTGGCGGCGGCCATCATGTCGTCGAGTGCGGCATCGCGCGCGCCGGACAGGGCGCGTTCATACCCGCCCGCGCGCCCGCCGACCACGTCGCGCACCGACGAGAACATGTCGCGGAAGATGTTCGCGCCGATGATGGCTTCGCCGTTGACGATGCCGAGGAAGCGGTCGACGCGGGCGCCTTCACCGGTCGGCACGACCGTGGCGAGGAAAAAGCCGTCGTCCTTCTTTGAAAACCAGCCCATGGGGTACTCCTTGGATTGAACGGTGGAAAGGTCCGTGGTGCCGACCGTGCTCAGCGCCGCTTGCTGGCGCCGCCCAGCAGCGAGCCGAGCACCCCGCGCACGATCTCGCGCCCGACCGACGAGCCGACCGTGCGCACCGCCGATTTCGCCATCGTCTGCACCAGCCCGTCGCGCTTGCCGCCGCGCGGCCCGGTGGTGCCGAACAGCAGCCCGCCCAGCGCGCCCGAGAGCATGCCGCTCAGGCCCTCGCCGCCGGCTTCCTCGGTGGCCGAGCGTGCGCCATCGGCCATCGACTGGCCGGCCTGGCTGCGCAGGTTCTCGCCCGCGTCGGCCGAGGTGGCGGCGCGGCCCTTGAGCTTCTCGTAGGCCGACTCGCGGTCCACGGTCTTCTCGTAGACACCGGCCACCAGCGAGGTCTCGCGCAGCTGCTGGCGCTGGGCGGCGCTGATCGGGCCGATCTGGCTGCCCGGCGGCAGCACGTAGACGCGCTCGGTGACGGTGGGCCGGCCCTTGGCATCGAGCAGGCTGATCAGCGCCTCGCCGACACCCATTTCCGTGATCGCGGCCGCGATGTCCAGCTTCGGGTTCGGGCGCATCGTGTCGGCGGCCGACTTGACGGCCTTCTGGTCGCGCGGCGTGAAGGCGCGCAGGGCGTGCTGCACGCGGTTGCCGAGCTGGCCGAGCACGGTCTCGGGGATGTCCAGCGGGTTCTGCGTCACGAAATACACGCCCACGCCCTTGGAGCGCACCAGGCGCACGACCAGCTCGATCCGCTCGGTCAGTGCGGCGGGGGCGTCCTTGAACAGCAGGTGGGCCTCGTCGAAGAAGAAGACCAGCTTGGGCTTGTCCAGATCGCCCACTTCGGGCAGCGTCTCGAACAGCTCCGACAGCATCCACAGCAGGAAGGTCGCGTACAGCCGCGGCGCGTTCATCAGCTTGTCGGCGGCGAGGATGTTGACGACGCCGTGGCCGTCCACCGTCTGCATGAAGTCCTCGATCGAGAGCATCGGCTCGCCGAAGAACTGGTCGCCGCCCTGGCTCTCGATCTGCATCAGGCCGCGCTGGATGGCGCCGACGGACGCCGCGCTGATGTTGCCGTATTCGGTCTGGAACTCGCTGCTGTTGTCGCCGACGTACTGCAGCATCGCGCGCAGGTCCTTCAGGTCGAGCAGCAGCAGGCCGTTGTCGTCGGCGATCTTGAACACCAGCTGCAGCACGCCCTGCTGCGTCTCGTTCAGATTGAGCATGCGCGCCAGCAGCAGCGGGCCCATGTCCGACACGGTCGCCCGTACCGGGTGGCCCTGTTCGCCGAACACGTCCCACAGCGTGGCGGGGCAGGCGTTCCACTCGGGCTCGTCCAGACCACGTTCCTTCAGGATCTGCGCCAGCTTGCCGCCGAGCTGGCCCTGCTGCGTGATGCCCGTCAGGTCGCCCTTGATGTCGGCCATGAACACCGGCACGCCGATGCGGGAGAAGCTCTCGGCGAGCTTCTGCAGCGTGATCGTCTTGCCGGTGCCGGTGGCGCCGGTGATGAGGCCGTGGCGGTTTGCCAGCGCGGGCAGCAGGTGACATTCGATGTCGCCGTGGCGGGCAAGCAGGATCGGCTCAGTCATATTTGGTTCTCCGGGTCGGGCACGCGGCGCGGCAAAAGTAAAATGGCAGTCTAACGAACTCAGCGCATCCAGGAGCATTCATGGCCGGTCATTCCAAGTGGGCCAATATCCAGCATCGAAAAGGCCGCCAGGACGAGAAGCGCGGCAAGATCTGGACCCGCATCATCCGTGAGATCACGGTCGCTGCGCGGCAAGGTGGCTCCGACATCGGCACCAACCCGCGCCTGCGGCTGGCCATCGAGAAGGCCAAGGCCGCCAACATGCCGGCGGACCGCATCAAGTACAACATCGACAAGGCCAGCGGCAACCTCGAAGGCATCAACTACGAGGAAATCCGCTACGAGGGCTACGGCATCGGGGGTGCGGCCATCATCATCGACACGATGACCGACAACCGCGTGCGCACGGTGGCCGAAGTGCGCCACGCCTTCAGCAAGTACGGCGGCAACCTGGGCACGGATGGCTCGGTGGCCTTCCAGTTCAAGCACTGCGGCCAGCTGGTGTTC
Source organism: Sphaerotilus montanus (assembly GCF_013410775.1). Taxonomy (NCBI): domain Bacteria; kingdom Pseudomonadati; phylum Pseudomonadota; class Betaproteobacteria; order Burkholderiales; family Sphaerotilaceae; genus Sphaerotilus; species Sphaerotilus montanus. Next base: position 4,051,512 of record NZ_JACCFH010000001.1, read on the forward strand.
GCGCCGGGCACGGACGAGGACAAGGTCATGGACGTGGCGCTGGAGTCGGGCGCCGAGGACGTCATCACCGACGAGGACGGCGCCATCGAGGTGCTGACCTCACCGCCGGACTTCGAGGCGGTCAAGGCGGCGCTCGAAGCGGCTGGCCTGGTGGCGGAAATCGCCGGCGTGACGATGCGGGCCGAGAACACGGTCGCGCTGGCAGGCGACGACGCCCAGCGCATGCAGAAGCTGCTCGACGTCATCGAGGACCTCGACGACGTGCAGGATGTCTATCACAACGCCGAACTGGGCGACTGAGCAGACGGACAAGGTAGGATTCCGAGGCGGGGACCGGATGCCAGGCGCGTCCGGGTTCAGTTTCCAGACAAGATGATGAAGAAAGTCCCATGAAAGTTCTCGTGATAGGCGGCGGTGGCCGTGAGCATGCACTGGCCTGGAAGCTGGCCCAGTCCACCCGTGTCCACAAGGTGTTCGTGGCACCTGGCAATGGCGGCACCGCGCTGGATCCGCGCATGACGAACGTGCCGATCTCGGACGTGGCCGCGCTGGCCGACTTCGCGCAGGCCGAGAAGATCGGCATGACGGTGGTCGGCCCCGAGGTGTCGCTGGCGGCGGGTGTGGTGGACGAGTTCCGCGCCCGGGGCCTGCGCATCTTCGGCCCGACGCAGGCGGCCGCGCAGCTCGAAAGCTCCAAGGCGTTTGCCAAGGACTTCATGAAGCGGCACAAGATCCCGACCGCCGCCTACGAGACCTTCAGCGACGCGGTGCAGGCCCACGCCTATGTGGACCGCATGGGCGCGCCCATCGTCATCAAGGCCGACGGTCTGGCCGCCGGCAAGGGTGTGGTCGTGGCGATGTCGCTGGAAGAAGCGCACCAGGCGGTCGACTGGATGCTGCTCGACAACAAGCTCGGCGTGCAGCACAACGCCGACGGCGCCCGCGTCGTGATCGAGGAGTTCCTCGTCGGCGAGGAGGCCAGCTTCATCGTGATGGTGGACGGCCGCAACATCCTCGCACTGGCCACCAGCCAGGACCACAAGCGCCTGCTCGACGGCGACCAAGGCCCGAACACGGGCGGCATGGGCGCGTACTCGCCCGCACCGGTCGTCACGCCGAACATCCACGCCAAGGTGATGCAGGACATCATCCGCCCGACCGTGGAAGGCATGCGCCGCGACGGCATTCCCTTCACCGGCTTCCTCTATGCCGGTCTGATGATCGACGCCAAGGGCGGCGTGAAGACGCTGGAGTTCAACACCCGCATGGGTGACCCGGAAACCCAGCCGATCATGATGCGGCTCAAGAGTGACTTCCTGCAGGTGCTGCAGCACGCCACCGACGGCACGCTCGACCAGGTCACGCTCGACTGGGACCGCCGTGTCGCGCTCGGTGTCGTGATGGCCGCGGCCGGCTATCCGCTGGACCCGAAGAAGGGCGATGCCATCCGTGGCATCCCTGCGGAAGCCGAAGACTGCAAGGTCTTCCACGCCGGCACCGCAAGCGGCCCGGCCGGCGGCGTCGTGACCAGCGGCGGACGCGTGCTCTGCGTCACCGCGCTGGGCGACTCGGTGCGCAATGCGCAGCAGCGCGCCTACGACGCCACGCAGTCGATCCAGTACGCCGGCATGCAGTACCGCCGCGACATCGGCTACCGCGCCATCAAGCGCGCGCCGCACGCCTGAGCCTGACCGGGACCGCCATGACGACCGACGACACGACGCAGCCCGATGCACTGTCCAATGCCGAGGTGCGGGCCTACCTGCTGGGCCTGCAGCAGTCGATCTGCGACGCGGTCGGCGCCGAGGACGGCCAGACGTTCATCACCGACGCCTGGGAGCGCCCGCCCGGCGGCAAGCTCGCTGGCGCGGGCATCACCCGGCTGATCGAGAACGGCGGCCTGCTGGAGCGCGGCGGCTGCGCGTTCTCGCAGGTGCGTGGCACGGCGTTGCCTCCGTCCGCGACACAGCACCGGCCGGAACTCGCCGGTGCGCCGTTCGAGGCGATGGGCGTGTCGCTGGTCTTCCATCCGCGCAACCCGTACGTCCCGACCGTGCACATGAACGTGCGCATGCTCTCGGCCACGCCCACCGAAGGGCCGCTCGCCGGGCAGACCGTGCGCTGGTTCGGCGGCGGCATGGACCTGACGCCGTACTACGGGTTCGAGGACGACGCGGTGCATTTCCACCAGGCGTGTCGCGACGCGCTCGCACCGCACGATCCGGCGCTCTATCCGCGCTTCAAGACCTGGTGCGACGAGTACTTCTTCCTGAAGCACCGCAACGAGCCGCGCGGCATCGGCGGCATCTTCTTCGACGACTTCTCGGCGCTCGGTGCGCAGGGCAGCTTCGCGATGCTGAAGGACGTGGGCGACGCGCTGCTCAAGGGCTGGCTGCCGATCGCCCGGCGCCGCCGCGACACCCCGTACGGCGAGCGCGAGCGCGACTTCCAGGCCTACCGGCGCGGCCGCTATGTCGAGTTCAACCTCGTCTGGGACCGTGGCACGCTGTTCGGGCTGCAGTCGGGCGGGCGCACCGAGTCGATCCTGATGTCGATGCCGCCGCAGGTGACCTGGCGCTACCAGTGGGCGCCCGAGCCGGGCACGCCCGAGGCGCGGCTCTACAGCGATTTCCTGCGCCCGCGCGACTGGCTGGCGCTGACCGACACCGGTGCCGATGGCCGTTGAACCCCGGCGCATCGGGCTCTACGGCGGCAGCTTCGACCCGGTGCACCAGGCGCACCGCGTGCTGGCCGACACCGCCCTGGCCCAGCTCGCGCTGGACGAGTTGCGCTGGATCCCGGTCGGTCAGCCGTGGCAGAAAACCCGTCGTCTGGCACCCGCCGAACACCGCGCCGAGATGGTCGCGCTGGCAATCAGCGACAATCCCGCTTTCGTGCTCGAAAAGTGCGAGGTCGAACGGACCGGTCCGAGCTACACGCTGGACACCGTGACCCTGCTGCAGCAGCGCGAACGGCACCCGGCCCGCTGGTTTCTGATCATCGGGCAGGACCAGCTGGCGGGCTTCTGTACCTGGCATGGCTGGGCCGAGCTGCTGCAGCGGGTGACGCTGGCGGTGGCGGGGCGCGCAGGCGTTCCGGTGCAGGCCCCGGCTGAACTATCGAACACCGGACACCGCATCGTGGCACTCGACATGCCGTCGATGTCGGTGTCTTCGACTGAATTGAGGCACCGGCTCGCCGCAGGCGAGTCGGCGACTTCACTGGCCCCCCGGATGGTGGCGCCGGTCGTGGCGCGCTATATTGATCGCCACGGGCTGTACCGAATCAACCCACCCTCTCCTCAATCCTGAATCCCCTGGAACAAGAACGGCGCTGAATGGACATCCGCAAGCTGCAACGCACCATCGTCGATGGTCTCGAAGATGTGAAGGCCCAAGACATCGTGGTCTTCAACACCGAACACCTCTCGGCGATGTTCGAGCGCGTCGTCATCGCCTCGGGCACGAGCAACCGGCAGACCAAGTCGCTCGCCGCCAGCGTGCGCGACAAGGTCAAGTCGCTCGGGGGTGACATCCTGAGCGTCGAAGGCGAAGACAACGGTGAATGGATCATCGTGGACTGCGGCGCTGCCGTGGTGCACGTCATGCAACCCGCCATCCGCCAGTACTACCACCTCGAAGAGATCTGGGGCGGCAAGCCGGTGCGCCTCAAGCTCGCCAGCGCGACGCAAGGTCTGGTCAAGGCTTCGCGCGACGAGGACGAAGACGAGGACGACGCGCCCGCCGCACCGGCCCGCAAGGCCGCGCCGCGCAAGCGTTCGTCGTCCGCAGCGGAAGCGGCGGCTGACGTGAAGAAGCCCGCCGCCAAGAAGGCACCGGCGCGCAAGACCGCCGCGACCTCGGCCACTGGCACCGTCGCCCGCAAGGCCCCGGCCCGCAAGACCGCTGCCGGCGCCGCGCAGAAGATCAAGACCGTCGTGATCAACGCGCCCGACCGCGAGCGCAAGGCCCCCGCCCGCAAGAAGGCCGCCGCGCCCAAGCGCAGCGCCTGATGCCCGTGCGGTGAGTCGCCCTTGAAGCTGCACCTCGTCGCTGTCGGCCAGAAGATGCCGGACTGGGCCGAGACGGCCTACGCGGACTACGCCAAGCGTTTTCCGCCGGACTGCCGTCTCGAACTGAAGGCCGTCAAGACCGAGCCCCGCACCAGCGGCAAGCCGGTCGAGGCGCTGATGGCCGCGGAGCGGGTGCGCATCGAGGCGGCGCTGCCCAAGGGCGTGCGCCGGGTCGTGCTCGACGAGCGCGGCACGCGGGTCACCACCGTGGCGCTGGCCGAGCGGCTGAAGGTCTGGCAGCACGACGGCCGCGACGTAGCGCTGGTCATCGGCGGGCCGGACGGACTCGACCCCGAGTTGCGCGCCAGCGCGGACGAACTGCTGCGCCTGTCCGACCTGACGCTGCCGCACGCCTTCGTGCGCGTGATGCTGGCCGAGGCGCTCTACCGGGCCTGGTCCGTCACGGTCGGACACCCCTACCACCGCGAGTGATCTCACCGCGAATGAACCCGAAGTGAGCCGGCGCTGACCGCGCCGAGACGACGATGACCCGCTGGATCTACCTCGCCTCGCAAAGCCCGCGCCGCCGCCAGTTGCTCGACCAGATCGGCGTGCGGCACGAGTTGCTGCTGCCCGGCCCGGACGAGGACGCCGAGGCGCTCGAAACCGTGCGCCCGAACGAAGCCCCGCGCGCCTACGTGCAGCGCGTGACGCTGGCCAAGCTGGACGCCGCCCGCGCCCGCCTGCAGCGCGCCGGCCTGCCCGCCGCACCCATCCTCTGCGCCGACACGACGGTCGCGCTCGGCCGCCGCATCCTGGGCAAGCCGGCCGACGCCGACGAGGCCTGCGAGATGCTCGGCGCGCTGGCCGGACACGAACACCGCGTCCTCACCGCCGTGGCGCTGGCCGATGGCGAGCGCGTGCTGCAAGGCCTCAGCGTCTCGCGCGTGCGCTTCGCGCCGGTGGACGCCGCGCACATCGCCGCCTATGTCGCCACCGGCGAGCCGATGGGCAAGGCTGGCGCGTATGCCATCCAGAGTGGCGCGGCCACCTGGGTCGAGCGGATCGCCGGCAGTTATTCGGGCATCATGGGATTGCCCCTGTTCGAGACAGCCCGTCTGCTGCGGGACGCGGGCTGGTCCCTCTGAACCCACAAGAACATTGAAAAGTCCCATGCAAGACATCTTGGTGAACTGGTCGCCGCAGGAGACGCGCGTGGCCATCGTCGAACACGGCGCGGTGCAGGAACTGCACGTCGAGCGCACGCTGGAGCGCGGCCTCGTTGGCAACATCTACGCCGGCAAGGTCGCCCGTGTGCTGCCCGGCATGCAGAGCGCCTTCATCGACATCGGGCTGGAGCGCGCGGCCTTCCTGCACGTCGCCGATGTGCAGGTCGCCGGGCAGACCGGCCGCGGTCACCACGCCGAGACGGGCACGATGCCGCCGATCGAGAAGCTGGTCTACGAAGGCCAGACGCTGGTGGTGCAGGTCATCAAGGACCCCATCGGCACCAAGGGCGCGCGGCTGTCCACGCAGGTCAGCGTGGCCGGCCGGCTGCTGGTGCACCTGCCGCAGGATGACCACATCGGCATCTCGCAGAAGATCGGCTCGCACGAGCTGCGCGAGCAGCTGCGCCAGCGCATGGGCGTGCTGGTCGGCAACCGGGAGACGGGCGGGGGAGGGGGCTTCATCCTGCGCACCAACGCCGAGGACGCGACCGACGACGAGCTGGCCGAAGACATCGCCTACCTGCGCAAGACCTGGACCACGATCCGCGCGCAGGCGCTGAAATCGCCGCCCGGCTCGCTGCTGCACGAGGACCTGAACCTCGTCCAGCGGGTGCTGCGCGATCTGGTGGACGAGCGCACGGCGACCATCCGCATCGACTCGCGCATGCAGTTCGACGCGCTGCGTTCCTTCGGCCAGCAGTTCACGCCGAGTTCGGTGAACCGCCTGCAGCACTACAAGGGCGAGCGGCCGATCTTCGACCTGTTCGGCATCGACCAGGAAATCGAGAAGGCGCTGGCCCGGCGCGTCGATCTGAAGTCGGGTGGCTACCTCGTCGTCGACCAGACCGAGGCGCTGACGACGATCGACGTCAACACTGGCGGCTATGTCGGTGCGCGCAACTTCGACGACACGATCTTCAAGACCAACCTGGAAGCGGCGCAGGCCATCGCGCGGCAGCTGCGGCTGCGCAATCTGGGCGGGATCATCATCCTCGACTTCATCGACATGACCCGCGCCGACCACCAGGAGCAGGTGGTGTCGGAGCTGCGCAAGCAGCTCGCCCGCGACCGCACCAAGATCACGATCAGCGGCTTCACGCAGCTCGGCCTGATCGAGATGACGCGCAAGCGCACCCGCGAATCGCTGGCGCACATGCTCTGCCAGCCCTGCCCGACCTGTGGCGGGCGCGGGCAGGTGAAGACGCCGCGCTCGGTCTGCTACGACATCCTGCGCGAGATCCTGCGCGAGGCGCGGCAGTTCAATCCCAAGGAATTCCGTGTCATCGCCTGCCCGTCGGTGATCGAGATGCTGCTCGACGAGGAAAGCACCCACCTGGCCGGCCTGAGCGACTTCATCGGCAAGCCGATCTCGCTGCAGGCGGAGGCGACGGTGAATCCCGAGCAGTACGACATCGTGCTGATGTGAGCGGCGGCCGGTGCCATGCAACACCAGGACCTCCTCGACCCTGACGCGCTGCGCCTCGCGCTGGCCGAACTGCCGCTGTGGACCCTGGACACGGAGCGCGGCACGCTGACCCGGCGCCTGCGCTTCGCCAGCTTCGCCGAAGCCTTCGGCTTCATGGCCGAGATCGCGCTGCACGCCGAGCGCCACGACCACCACCCCGAGTGGTTCAACGTCTACAACCGGGTCGATGTGGCGTGGACCAGCCACGACGTGCAGGGCGTGTCGGCGCGGGATGTGGTGATGGCGCGGCTGTGTGACGCGGCGGCGGCACGCCGTTTGCAAACCCCCGCCCCATGACTGTTCAAACCACTTCCTCTGCTCCCCCCGCGCTCGCCAACCCCGTCACCCCGCACTCGCTCGTCGAGGACCTCATCGCGCTGCTCAGCGGCACGGTGCTGGTCGTCCTCGGCGTGGCGATGTTCCGGCAGGCCTCGATGGTCGCGGGCGGCACCACCGGCATCGCCTTCCTGATCCACTACGCCAGCCACGTCAACTTCGGGCTGGCGCTGTTCCTCATCAACCTGCCGTTCTACTGGCTCGCCTGGCGCCACATGGGCCACGAGTTCACGCTCAAGACCTTCGCCGCGGTGGCGCTGATGTCGGCCGAGATCGAACTGCTGCCGCGGGTGCTGTCCTTCTCGACCCTGAATCCGCTATTCGCGGCGGTCGCGGGCGGGCTGCTGATCGGCACCGGGATGCTGATCCTGTTCCGCCACCGGGCGAGCATCGGCGGCATTGGCGTGGTGGCCGTGCTGCTGCAGGAGCGCAAGGGCTGGCGCGCCGGCCAGGTGCAGATGACGATCGACTGCTGCATCCTCTCGGCAGCGCTCTTTGTCGTGCCGCTGCCGCAAGTGCTGCTGTCGGTGCTGGGGGCGCTGACGCTGAACCTGGTGCTGGCGATGAACCACCGGCCGGGGCGCTACGTGGCGCGCTGAATGTGCGCGGGCCGGCAGCAATGTCGGTGAATATTTACCTTGTTATTCCAGTTTTCAAGAGGCTGGAATCGCCTGTCTGCGTATTGTTGATTTTCTTGTCAATATATTGATGGCTGTCGCGGCTCCGGATGGTTTGACATTTGACGGGTTCCATATTTGAGCCACCCCGCATTCAAGGGGGGTCCGGCATGCGTGGTATGTAAAAAATAGAAAACACGGCGATACTTGCGCACATCGGGTCAGCAATGAATTTTCCCGGATGCCTGTAACGGGTATCCGCTGGATGATTTCGTCCGATGATCTGAATATGATCAGACCACTCCGGTGGATTATTTTCAGATGGTGTCGAATAAATCGTTGATATAGGGGTGAAAATGAAATCAATCAATCGTTCGGCGTTGTCCATTGCGGTGACGCTGCTGGTTTCCGTCACGGCGGCACAGGCCCAGGTGGTCCGGATCGACGAAGCTGCATTCAATGCGCAGGCTGGTCTGATCACCTTCTCCGAAAAGGCACTGGGGTCCGTGAATCCGGTCTACACGGCGGCCGAATACGGCGGCAGCGTCGGGGCGCCCACCGTGTCGTTCGGTGGATTTTTCACCGGGCAGTCGCTCGGTACGGCGCTGACCTGCCCGACCGGCGCAGCCGTGACTGGCTGCGTGAACGGGTTGCCCACGGGCGTTCTGTCGCTGAGCGGTCTGTCGCCGCTGACGTCGATCGTCTCGGACAGTGCGAACCCGACGAGTCCGGTGCTGTCCGGAACGCCGCTGTTCAATGGTCCGGTATCGATCCTGTTCGACCGTGACATGGCCGGCGTGGGCCTGGATGGTGGATATTTCGATTCCATCGGCGGCACCGCGATTACCGCGTTCGCACGGGATGGCTCCGTGATCGGCTCGGTCTCCAACACGACGACGGGCATCGAGTTTCTCGGCCTGGTCACGGCGGATGGCAGCCAGCGCATTGCCGGCCTGCAATACACGCTGGTTGGCGCCGAGCCGGCCGGCTTCGCCATCGACAATCTCCGATTCGGTCTGGCCGGTCAGGTGGTCGTGCCGGTGCCGGAGCCGGAGTCCTACGCCATGATGGTTGCTGGACTGGGTGTGCTGGGCATGGTGGCCCGCCGCCGCCGGCGTCAGGGCTGATTCCTGCTGCGGTGTGCGCCACTGTCCAGTGGCGCTGCAACCAGCATATTGGGCCGGCGGATTTTCGGATCCGACCGGCCTTTTGCATGGAATCCGGAGATTCTCATTTCAATGCTGGCGTGCCGTGAATTGTTCGAATGCCTTGCAGCGCTAGAACCTGACGAAGTACGGCACGGCCGTGATGGCCGCGCCAGTCAGCGCCAATAGCACCGTGTTCGGGATGAAGTACGGAATGACCATCAGCACCAGGCCGCACAGGAAGGGAGCGATGGCGCGCTGCTTCTTGCCATAGAGGAAGTAGCCGAAGCCGATCGAGCCGAACAGGACGCCCCACAGGAGTTGTGCTGTCGTCATGAGGGGGCAACCTGCTCGACACGAATGTGGTGTCCGAGTTGCGCCGGCCGCGCCCGCACGGCGGCGCGGTGGCTTGGCTGGAATCGCTGGACGACAGCCAGTTGTATTTGTCCGCCGTGACGCTCGGCGAGATGGAGGTTTTCAATCCGTTTGTGGCCGCTGGATGACTGATCGAGGCGACGCTTCAGCTTCCGCGCGCTATCACTTGGCCAATCGACTTGGCCTACCGCGAATCCGTTGCGGTTCGAGTCATCTGCGGGCTGGCCTTGTGTCCATGTTCCCAGCGACCGTCTCAAGTCGAATGGTGTGGCCAACAATCTGCCGGTCAACTGAGTAAAACTCCAGCGGAGACGTTGCTTCCTTCGACTCGGTATTGAGTCGAAAGAGCTTTCCAGGGCCGCGCCAACCAATACCTTTTGTCATCGTGACTCGGTAGCGTCCGAAGGGCATTTCAATTTTTGCTGTTTCGCGCCCGCGGACAGGAATCATGGCAACGGGGGCCTTCGATTCCCAGTCATCGAGGTGTACCACGTACTGAACCTGTCCGTCTGACGGAGCGATGATCGTGAGTGGTGCAACAGTTTCGGAAGTGCGTTCAATGAACCAATGAACTTGTCCAGTCTCTGGAAATGGCAGATCCCGCTTTGATTCGAGAAGCAGTTTTGTGACGAGGAAAGCGCCGACGAACAGCGCAATCCAGGCAAGCCATGGGAACCAGCCTGATTTGCTGGTGCGAATCCGAAATCGGGAGGCTGATGGCCGACGGGCTTTCGCGGCTGCGTTTCGGTGGTGATCGTGGTACCAGTCTCGGTCGTGGATGCCCATGGCGATTCAAGTGGTGCGGTGAACGATTGAGGTACGATTCGCGGTATCGGGCGTTTAAGCAATTCCGGAGAAGTTCTTTACCTAAGCCGGTAGGGAGATATCAATGACTTGACTGACTTTTTGAGGTAAAGAACTTCTATGAGGCTGCTTATCGTTATGATTTTGAGATGTAGGCGCCAATAATGCCTTTGATTTTTTCGGCGTAGTTGTGTATGTCGTCAGGGGATTCTATGGTTACTATTTCTTCCTCTTTTTTGTCGGTAAATAAACCTAGGCGCAGCTTTTCTTGATTGTTGAACCGCAGCCTGCAAATTGGCTTCCGATTGTTGTCGTCAAGTAAAATTGCGCAGTAGCTCTGCGCGTCTCGCATGGATACACGTTTTGCTGGGACCAACTCCCTGACAATAGAGCGAACTATATAAAAGCCTTCTAACTCTTCCGGAGAAGTTACTACTTGAGCCTCTGATTTGACCGGTGCAATCGGATTTTCTTGCGACAGCGCCAACGTGACGGAGACAGGGTCTGGTATTGAAATAGACTCAGGCGCCATAGCCCCTTTTAGTCGATCATTGATTCGCTCACTTATTAGCTGCTCAAATGCGCGACGAGTTATTTGTGTAAATTGATCGCGTATAGCTGGAGTGAATCGACGTCCACCGAGTAAATCCGATGAAACCATTCGTACCAGATCTTCGGTTGGATTGAGTATTAATTCTGCTAAGCGAGTTTGAATGGCGCGAGTGTATTTCAGCTCATTTGCGGTTGTTAAGATGGTGTCCAAGTCGAACGCAATTTTTGCGAACTTCTTCAGTTCTTCGATATCCCGATCTTTGAAGTCAAGGATATTGAACTCAAAGAATGGCTTCTCATCCATCTTGTTTGGCTTTTCCAGATCAGTGAAGAACTGATAGGTAATACCATTTGTCAAAACGCCGAACCTGGCCTCGGTGACATGAAAATAACGGAAGAGCTGCCCGGCATGGTTGATGTTTAGTTCGGCGCCGGCTTTTTTGCACTCGAAGAGGATAATTGGCTTCCCGTCCCGAAGAATGGCGTAATCAACTTTCTCTCCTTTTTTTGTGCCTACGTCAGCAACCAATTCAGGCGTGACTTCGAGTGGATCAAAGACGTTGTACCCAAGTATCTGGATCAACGGCATAATCATTGCATTTTTTGTTGCCTCCTCTGTTTGAATTATTGTTCTTGTATTTGTGATGCGGGTGGCAAGAACGCGAATTTGATCTATGAAATCCATGTTATTCCTTGGGATTGCAGCGAGGTTGGTATTATTTTTTGATAATTTCCGCTCAACAATTGAACGGATTTGTCAGAATAGTGTGTCGATTGTCTACAGTCCATACTGCACTAATGATGCTTGCGGCAATATTTCACACTTGCGACTAATCTGAGAAATACTTACACCTTACTCTCGTCCTGCCGCAACCCCCGCAGAAACACCTCAATCCCCCCCCGGTAGCCTTCGACATCCCCAGCCTCGATCGGCAGCAGCGTCGCCCGCGACAGCAGCCCGTCGATCAGCGCGATGAAGCCGATCGACGCCGACCGCGCGCTGATTGCCGCATCCAGCAGACCGCGCGCCTGACCCGCGGCAATGAGCCGCTCGGCCCGCGACCTGAATTCCTCCATCGCGGCCATGTGCCGCTCCAGCGCCGGGCGCATCTCGTCGCTGTATTCGGTGCAGTGGATGGCGATGGTGAAGACACGCCGCGTGCGCGCGTCGTCCAGCATCCGCGCAATCGGTACCCACGCGAAATCACGCAGCGCCTCCACCGGGTCCGTGTCTTGCGTGAGGCCCAGGGCCTGCGCGTCGTGCGCTTCCTCGCAGGGCAGGCGGACCCGCTCCATCATCGCGTTGAAGACCTCGACCTTGTCCTTGAAGTGCCAGTAGATGGCGCCCCGCGTCAGGCCGGCCTCGTCCGCGATGCGCTGCAGCGAGGTGCGCGCCACGCCCTCGCGCAGGAACACGACCTCGGCCGTGTCCAGCAGGTGCTCGCGGGTGATGGCGGCTTCTTCCTTCGTGCGTCGTACCACTGTGTTCACGCTCCTGACTACATACATTCGTGATTGTATGTAAGATGGCAGCCATCGTTCCCGATTCAAGCGTTCCCTTGGGAAAACACTGACATGCATCACAGACTCGACTCAACTTCGGTGCGCCGCACCACCGCCGGACTGGCCACGCTGGCCCTGGCGGCGGCGCTGGTGGCGTGTGGCGGCGGTTCGTCACCTTCGGGCGCTGCGCCCGGCGGTGGTGGTGCGCCCGCGGGCGGACCCGGGGCCGGCAAGCCGCCGCCGCCCGCCGTCGGCGTGATCACCGCGCAGCCGCAGGCGGTCGCGATCCGCGCCGAGCTGCCGGGCCGCCTCGAAGCCTGGCGCACCGCGCAGGTGCGGGCCCGCGTCGCCGGCATCGTCCAGCAGCGCCTGTTCACCGAAGGCGCCGAGGTCAAGGCCGGCCAGTCGCTCTACCAGCTGGACGCCGCGCCTTACCGCGCCACGCTCGACAGCGCCACCGCCGCCCAGGCCAAGGCCGAAGCCAACCTCGCGCAGGCCCAGGCCACGCTGACGCGCAACGAGCCGCTGGTCGCCGCCAAGGCCATCAGCCAGACCGAATGGGTCGCCGCACAGACGGCGGTGAAGCAGGCGCAGGCCGATGTCGCCACCGCCAAGGCCGCCGTGCAGACCGCGAAGCTCAATGTCGATTACGCCGCCGTGCGCGCGCCGATCGCGGGCCGCATCGGCCGCGCCCTCGTCACCGAAGGCGCGCTGGTCGGGCAGGGCGAGGCGACCCAGATGGCGCTGATCCAGCAGGTGGACCGCCTGTACGTGAACTTCACGCAGTCGGCGTCCGAGGCGCTGCGCCTGCGCCGCGCCTACGAGTCCGGCCAGTTCAAGCGGGCGGGCGGGGCGGGCGCCGAGGTGCGGCTGGTGATGGAAGACGGCACCGAATACACCCATCCCGGCAAGCTGCTGTTTTCCGACCTGACGGTCGACGCCACGTCCGGCCAGGTCACGCTGCGCGCCGAAGTGCCGAACCCGGAAGGCGTGCTGCTGCCGGGCCTGTACGTGAAGGTGCGGCTCGCGCAGGCCGAGGCCGCGCAGGGCGTGCTGGTGCCGCAGCAGGCGGTCACGCGCGGCACGGCCGGTGACAGCGTGATGGTGGTCGGCGAAGGCAACATGCCCGCGCCGCGGCCGGTGAAGATCGGCGGCGCCAATGGCGCGGACTGGGTCGTGCTGGACGGGCTGAAGCCGGGCGAGCAGGTCATCGTCGACGGCTTCCAGAAGATGCGCCCGAAGACGCCGGTCACGCCGGTGCCCTGGGCGCCGATGGGTAGCGCCGCGCCGGCTGCAGCCTCGGCCGCCAGTCGCTGAGCCGGAGGCCCACGCATGTCCTCCAAGTTCTTCATCGACCGGCCGATCTTCGCCTGGGTGATCGCGCTGTTCATCGTCGTGCTCGGCACGGCGGCGATCACCAAGCTGCCCGTGTCGCAATACCCGACGGTGGCCCCTCCGTCCATCGTCATCACCACCGCCTACCCGGGCGCCTCGGCGCAGGTGCTCGAATCGAGCGTGCTCGCCGTCATCGAGCAGGAGCTGAATGGCGCGCCGAACCTCATCTACATGGAGTCCAGCGCCGACGCCAACGGCGGCGGCCAGATCACCGTGACCTTCGAGCCGGGCACCGATGTCGCCATCGCCCAGATCGAGGTGCAGAACCGCCTGAGCCGCGCCACGCCGCGGCTGCCGTCCGCCGTGACGCAGCAGGGCGTGCGCGTCGACAAGGCGCGCTCGAACTTCCTGCTGTTCGTGATGCTCACGTCCAAGAACCCGGCCTATGACCCGGTGGCGCTGGGCGACTACGCGGCGCGCAACATCCAGCCCGAGCTGCTGCGGGTGCCGGGTGTCGGCCAGGCGCAGCTCTTCGGCACCGAGCGGGCGATGCGCGTCTGGATCGATCCGGGCAAGCTCGTCGGCCTGGGCCTGACGCCCGCGGACGTGACCAGCGCGATCCGCGCGCAGAACCTGCAGGTCTCGGCCGGCACGGTCGGCGGCCTGCCGAATCTGGCGACGCAGACCAACTTCGCCACCGTCACCGTCGGCGGCCAGCTGACCACGGTAGCCGAGTTCGGCCAGGTCATCGTGCGCGCCAACGCCGATGGCTCGACCGTGCGGCTCAAGGACGTCGCCCGCATCGAGCTGGGTGGCCAGACCTACGCCAGCTCCTCGCGCCTGAACGGCGTCACCGCCACCGGCATCGGCGTGCAGCTCGCCCCCAGCGGCAACGCGCTGGCCACCGCCAAGGCGATCAAGGCCCGCATGGCCGAGCTGTCCGCCTTCTTCCCGGAGGGCGTCAGCTACGAGGTGCCCTACGACAGCTCGAAGTTCGTCTCGATCTCGATCGAGCAGGTGATCAAGACGCTGATCGAGGCGGTCGCGCTGGTGTTCCTGGTGATGCTGCTGTTCCTGCAGAACATCCGCTACACGCTGATCCCGACCATCGTGGTGCCGGTGGCGCTGCTGGGCACCTTCGCGGTGATGCTGGTGGCGGGCTTCTCGATCAACGTGCTGACGCTGTTCGGCATGGTGCTGGCGATCGGCATCCTGGTGGACGACGCCATCGTCGTGGTGGAAAACGTCGAGCGCCTGATGGCCGAGGAAGGCCTGAGCCCGGTCGAAGCGACGCGCAAGGCGATGGGCCAGATCACGGGCGCCATCATCGGCATCACCGTGGTGCTGGTGTCGGTGTTCGTGCCGATGGCGTTCTTCGCCGGCTCGGTGGGCAACATCTACCGGCAGTTCTCGCTGTCGATGGTGGCGTCGATGCTGTTCTCGGCGCTGCTGGCGCTGACGCTGACGCCCGCGCTGTGCGCCACGCTGCTCAAGCCGGTCGATCCGGGCCACCACGAGAAGCGCGGCTTCTTCGGCTGGTTCAACCGCGGCTTCAAGCGCACGACGCACGGCTACGAGGGCCTGGTCGCCCGCATCATCCGCAAGGCGGGGCGCTATCTGGTGATCTACGCGGCGGTGCTGGCGGCGGTGGGCTTCATGTACACCAAGCTGCCGACCTCCTTCCTGCCGAACGAGGACCAGGGCTACCTGATCGTCAACGTCCAGCTGCCGCCGGGCGCCACGCTCAGCCGCACCGAGGCAGTGATGCAGCAGGTCGAAGGGTTCTTCCTGAAGCAGCCGGAGGTGGACAAGGTCGTGGGCGTGCTGGGCTTCAGCTTCTCGGGCTCGGGCCAGAACGCGGCCCTCGCCTTCGTGCCGCTGAAGGACTGGAGCGAGCGCCAGGGGCCGCAGCACTCGGCGCAGGCCGTGGCGGGGCGGGCCTTCGGGGCGCTGATGGGGGTGCGCGATGCCTTCATCTTCCCGCTCAGCCCGCCGCCGATCCCGGAGCTGGGCAACGCGACCGGCTTCACCTTCCGCCTGCAGGACCGCACCGGCCAGGGCCACGACGCGCTGCTCGCCGCCCGCAACCAGTTGCTGGGCATGGCGGGCCAGAGCAAGGTGCTGGCCGGCGTGCGCCCGGACGGGCTGGAAGACGCGCCGCAGCTGCGCCTGGAGATCGACCGCGAGCGCGCGGCGGCGCAGGGCGTCTCCTACGACAGCATCGCCAGTGTGCTGGCGACGGCCTTCGGCTCGACCTACGTCAACGACTTCCCGAACCAGGGTCGCCTGCAGCGGGTCATCGTCCAGGCGGAAGCCGCGGCGCGGATGCAGCCGGAGGATCTGCTGAAGCTCTACGTGCCGAACAGCAAGGGCCAGCAGGTGCCGATCTCGGCGTTCGCCACCACGCGCTGGGTGACCGGCCCGGTGCAGATGGTGCGCTACAACGGCTATCCGGCGATGAAGATCTCCGGCGACGCCGCCAAGGGCGCCAGCACCGGCGACGCGATGCTGGAGATGGAGCGCCTGGCCAGCCAGCTGCCGCCGGGCTTCGGCTTCGAGTGGACCGGCCAGTCGCGGGAGGAAAAGCTCTCCGGCTCGCAGGCGATGGTGCTGCTGGCGTTCTCGATGCTGGCGGTGTTCCTGTGCCTGGCAGCGCTGTATGAAAGCTGGAGCATCCCGGTGGCCGTGCTGCTGGTGGTGCCGCTGGGGATCCTGGGGGCGCTGTCGGGCGTGTGGCTGCGCGACATGCCCAACGACGTCTACTTCAAGGTCGGCCTGATCACCATCATCGGCCTGTCGGCGAAGAACGCGATCCTGATCATCGAGTTCGCCAAGGACCTGCAGGCCGAAGGCAAGGGCCTGCTGGAGGCGACGCTGGAGGCCTGTCACCTGCGCTTCCGGCCGATCATCATGACCTCGTTCGCCTTCATCCTCGGCGTGCTGCCGCTGGCGATCGCCTCGGGCGCGGGCTCGGCCAGCCAGCGCGCCATCGGCACCGGCGTGATGGGTGGCATGGTCACCGCGACGGTGCTGGCGGTGTTCTTCGTGCCGGTGTTCTACGTCGTCGTGCGCAAGATCTTCCCCGGCGGCCATGTGGCCCCGCACAGCACGGCGCTGTCGTCCCCGAGCACGGATTCGGTGGCGGAGCTGCTGAAGGACAAGTCATGAGCGTCGTGAGCCAGACCATGAGACAGACCGTGGGACACCTGCAACTGATCGTGGCCGCACTGGTGCTGGCCGGCTGTACCAACCTCGCGCCACGCCACGAGCGGCCGGCCTCGCCGATCCCGGCGCAGCTGCCGCTGCCGGCCGAGGCCGCCGCATCGGCTTCGGCCGCGGCCGCGGTGCCGCTGGGCTGGAAGGCCTTCGTGCAGTCGCCGCAGCTCGCGCAACTGGTGCAGCGTGCGCTGGACCAGAACCGCGACCTGCGGGTGGCGGTGCTCAACGTGCAGCGCGCGGAAGCACAGCTCGGCGTGGCGCGGGCGGATCGCCTGCCGACCGTCAGTGCCGGTCTGACCGCAGCGGCCACGCCGAATGCTTCCAGCGGTCGCCAGACGCAGAGCTTCACCGCTGGCGTGCAGGTCACGGCCTGGGAGCTGGACCTGTTCGGCCGCATCGCCAACCTGGGCGAAGCCGCGCAGGCGCAGGTGCTCGCCACCGAAGCCGGCCGGCGCAGCGCCGAGCTGGCGCTGGTCGGTGCGGTCGTCTCCAGCTGGCTGACGCTGGGTGCGGACGCCGAGCTGCTCTCGGTCGCCGACCGCACGCTGGCCAGCCGCGAGTCCACGCTGAAGCTGTCGAAGCTGCGCTTCGATGCCGGTGCCGCGTCGGCGCTGGAGCTGCAGACCGCCCAGAGCCTCGTCGCCCAGGCCCGCAACACGCAGGTGCAGCTGCGCCGCCAGCACGCGCTGGACCTGAACGCGCTGGCGCTGCTGGTCGGCGGACCGGTGCCGGCCGATCTGCGGCCGGGGGCGGCTGCAGCCGGCACGGTTGCGGGCACGGCGGGCGAGGTGCTGGCGCCGGTGCCGGTCGGGCTGGCCTCGGACGTGCTGCTGCAGCGCCCGGACGTGATCCAGGCCGAGCAGGCGCTGGTGGCCGCCAGTGCCAACATCGGCGTGGCGCGCGCGGCCTTCTTCCCGCGGCTGGCCCTCACCGGCAGCGCGGGGCAGGCCGGCAGCCGCCTGAGCGACCTGTTCCAGGCGGGCAATTTCGCGTGGTCGCTGAGCGCATCGGCGCTGGCCACGGTCTTCGACTCGGGTCGCAACCAGGCGAACCTGAACGTCGCCAGGGTGAGTCGCGACATCGCGGTGGCGCAGTACGAGAAGGCGGTGCAGTCCGCCTTCCGCGAGACGGCGGACGCGCTGGCGGGTCTGTCCAGCTGGCGCGAACAGCTCGCGGCCCAAGGCCAGCAGCTCGACGCCGCCCGCGAGATCGCCCGGCTGACCGAGCTGCGCTACACCAACGGCGCCGCCAGCGAGCTGGACCGGCTGGACGCCCAGCGCAGCCTGCTCGCTGCCGAGCAGACGCTGGTGCAGACCCGGCTGGCCGAGCAGGTGAACCGGGTCGGGCTGTTCAAGGCGCTCGGGGGCTGAACCGCCATGACCACCCGCACTGAATCCGACTCCTTTGGTCCGATCGAGGTGCCCGCGCGGGCCTTGTGGGGCGCCCAGACCGAGCGCAGCCGGCGCTTCTTCGCCATCGGCGAGCAGCGCATGCCGCTGGCCGTGGTCCACGCGCTGGCCGAGATCAAGCGAGCGGCGGCGGAGGTCAACCATGCGCTCGGCCTGCTGGACGCTCCGCGGGCCGAGGCCATCGCGGCGGCGGCGGCGCGGGTCGCCGCCGGTGAGTTCGACGCCGAGTTCCCGCTCTCGGTCTGGCAGACCGGCTCGGGCACGCAGAGCAACATGAACGCCAACGAGGTCATCGCCAGCCTGGCCTCGCTGGCGCTGGGCGGCGCGCTCGGCACCGACCGGCGCGTCCACCCGAACGACCACGTCAACCTCGGGCAGTCGTCCAACGATGTGTTCCCGACTGCGATGCACCTCGCCGCCGTGCAGCAGATGCGGCCGCTGCTGGCCGCGCTGGCCCGCCTGCGCGGCGCGCTGCAGGACAAGGCCAACGTGTTCCGCGACGCGCTCAAGATCGGCCGCACCCACCTGCAGGACGCCACGCCCGTCACCCTCGGCCAGGAGTTCGGCGGTTACGACGCGCAGCTCGCGCTGGCCGAAGCGGCGCTGCGCCAGGCGCTGCCGGCCGTCCACGCGCTGGCGATCGGCGGCACGGCGGTCGGCACCGGGCTGAACACCCATCCTGAATTCGGCGCCCGGGTCGCCGCTGTCCTGGCCGAGCGGCTCGGTGCGCCTTTCGTCGTCGCGGGCAACCGCTTCGCCGCGATGGCCGGGCACGAGGCGCTGGTCGGCCTGCATGGGGCGTTGCGCCTGCTGGCCATCGCGCTGAACAAGATCGCCAACGACATCCGCCTGATGGGCAGCGGGCCGCGCGCCGGGCTGGGCGAGCTGCAGTTGCCGGAGAACGAACCCGGCAGCTCCATCATGCCGGGCAAGGTCAACCCGACCCAGGTCGAGGCGCTCACCATGGTCTGCGCGCAGGTGATGGGCCACGACGTCGCGGTCGGCATTGCCGCCAGCCAGGGGCAGTTCGAGCTGAACGTCTACAAGCCGCTGATCGCCCACGACGTGCTCGACAGCCTGCGCCTGCTGGGCGACGCGATGGCGAGCTTCTCGGCGCACTGCATCGAGGGCCTGACGATGAACGCGGCGCGCATGGACGAGTTGCTGCAGCGCTCGCTGATGCTGGTCACCGCGCTTGCGCCGCACATCGGCTACGACCGCGCGGCGCTGATCGCCAAGCACGCGCACCGGCACGGGCTGGGGCTGCGCGAGGCGGCGCTGGCGGTGGGTGGTGTCAGCGGGGCGGAATTCGATGCGTGGGTGGATGCGCGGGCGATGATCGGGCCTGTTTGAAGGAAGCCAACGCACCATGTCCGCCCGCCGCCATTCCCACGAAGACATTGCCTCGAAATTCCTCGGCGCGCCCTATGCCAAGCTGGACAAGCGCACCCAGAACGTCGCCCGCCACGTGGCCGAGCGTCTGCGCATGGCCCACAGCGCGTCCGCCGATCTCGACGAGGAACACGCCACCCGCGGGATGCGCGCCGCGGACGCGGTGGCGAAGTTCGGTGGGTCGTGGACCTTCGTCGGCCTGTTCGCGGCCGTGATGTTCGGGTGGATCGCCGTCAATGGCTATCTGCTGGCGCACCGTGGATCTACCTTCGATCCCTATCCCTACATCCTGCTCAACCTGTTCCTGTCGATGCTGGCGGCGATCCAGGCGCCCATCATCCTGATGTCCCAGAACCGCCAGTCACAGAAGGACCGCATCACCGCCGAGCACGACTACGAGATCAACCTCAAGGCCGAGCTGGAAATCATGCTGCTGCACGAGAAGGTGGATGCCCTGCGCCTGCACCAGTGGGACGAACTGCTGACCCTGCAGAAAGAGCAGCTCGCCCTGCTGACTGCGCTGCACCAGTCTCCTCACCCGCACTGCTGCCCGCCAGGATCGCGATAAGGGCATCCACCGCCCTCCTCAAATCGGAAATACTGACCGTGCGGCCGCGCCAAGGTGCCAGAACGGCCCGGATATCCGACACCGGAAACTGCTGTATCCGGCCGGGCAATACCCTGGACGGGATTCTGGGCTGACGCCGGTCAATATCTCTCAACAGATTCTCGGCGTGTGATGCGCGGGTTCCGGATCAGTTCGATCGAATCTGTTCTGCGTGCCCGTCGCCCATCGACAGGCTGGCCAGCGCGGCGTCTGTCAGCGTGAGGCCCGCGGTGGTGAGTGAGGGGGGCGGTGCCGTTCGGCCGGTGACCCGCAGCCAGGCCTTGTGCAGCAGGACACCGGGCTGGAGCCGTCCGGTGGCCAGGCGTGCACCGATGTCGAACACCCGCAGCCAGCCCTTGTAGACGGCTGCGGTGCTTGCCGGTGTCGGCATGGCACGGGCGAGCGCGAGCATTCCCCAGGCCTTCCAGAGGATCGGTCGCCAGCACGCGGCCTGCCGGAGATGGGCGACGGCCTCGTCCCGGTGACCGCAGACCAGTGCACGGTGTCCGACGTACAGGCAGTTGTGGCGTCGCAGCAAGGCGATCTCCGGGTCGTGCGGGTCGAAGGCCTCGTCGAGACAGGCCAGCTTGTTGCGCTCGAACCGGTAGGCGCCTGCACCGGTGGCCAGGTGGTCCTGGGCGAGGACCTGGTTGCCCATGGCACGCTCGTACTTGATGGCCAGCGGCACGGCGATCAGATTGGCCGGAAAGTGGCGCGCGAGCGCGATGAAGTAGCGGTAGTCGGAGGCGCTGCGCACATGGGTGGCGAAGGGGCCGGCCGTGGCGAGTGCCTCGCGGGTGAGCAGGGTGGCTGGCAGCCAGTTCAGGTAGCCCCAGCGCATGTGCTGCAGCGTGTGCCCGTGGTAGACCATGGCGCAGTCGAGCCCGATTGCATCCAGAACCGCCCGTCCCCAGGCACCGACCGGCGCGCACCGCTGGTAGACGCGCAGGTAGTCGTCGCGGGTACCCGGGGGCAGATCCAGTGCACGGGATCCGATGGAGCGCGCGAAGGCGACGTAGGTTGTCGCGATGTCCGTGCAACTGTGCCGGATCGGCGGTCCCCCATCGCCCAGGTCTTCCAGGGACTCGGTGGCGACCCAGTGTTCGTCCGGATGGGCACGCAGGAAGGCCGTGGTCAGCGCCAGGAACTGCGGCCGCCATTCATCGTCCGAGTCCATGAAGGCGATGAAGCGACCCGTGGCGGCAGCGATGCCGGTATTGCGGGCTGTCGCCACACCCTGGTTGGCCTGGCGGATGAACCGGATGCGCGGATCCAGTCCGTCGAGTCGCTCGACCGTGCCGTCGTTCGAGCCGTCATCGATCACCAGCAATTCCCAGTCCTGGTGGGTCTGCAGAAGAATGCTGGCAACGGCGCGCCCGATCACGTCGACGCGGTTGTAGGTCGGCAGGATGATCGAGACTTCTGGCACTGGACAGTTCCCCTGGTATTTTCTGGAATAGTCTGGAGCGGCTCCCAGATACCGTGAAAACATGATATTTCACTTGGCCTCTGGTTCGTGAAATCTCTGGTTCAGGTTGGCTTGCAAACCGTCGAAGATGGTGGATCGGATTTGCATATTTATCATTTTCAAAAATGCAAGCAGCCGCCATTCCGTGAATACCCCCATTCAGCTGCGGGCTGCCGCTGTCGATGACGGAAGTTCACCTCTTTTTCCAAGGAGTCACTTCCGTGCCCAATTGCCCGACCCGAATCGCTCCATTCGTCGAACGTGCCTGCACGCTCCCGGCCATGCCCGAAGTGGCGCACAAACTCCTGCAGTCGTTCGACCGCGAAGACCTGCCGCTGCCGGAGATCGCCGGCCTGATCGGTCGCGACCAGACGCTGGCCGCCAAGGTGCTGCGACTGGCGAACTCGCCGCGCTATTCGCCGTCGCACACGGTCACTTCACTGGGTGATGCCTCGGCGTCCCTGGGGCTGCGGGCGCTGCGCGACCTGACGCTGTCGGCCAGCATGGTGGGGGCCTTCCCGGCGCTGAAGGATTTCGACCGGCTCTCGTTCTGGCGCGGCACGCTGGCCGTGGCCGCCTACGCCCAGCCGATCGCCCGTGCGCTCGATCTGGACGAGGACATGGCCTATCTGGGCGGACTGATGCTGCGCACCGGTCAGCTGCTGATGTGGATGGTCGAGCCGGCGCAGGCACGGTCGGTGGTGACCCGGGCCATCGACCTCGACAGCCGCATCGGTTACGAGACGCTCGTGTTCGGGTGTTCTCATCCGGAGGTCACGGCGGAGCTGGCGCAGCACTGGAAATTCCCGGCCGTGCTGGTCGAGGCCTTCCGCGCCGCGAACCAGCCGATGGCGGCGCGGCCCTTCTCCCGGCTGGCGGCGGCGCTGCGGCTGGCCAGTGTGGTGGCGGAATGCCGCGAAAGCGGCCGCCCTGTCTCGGAGGGGCTGCTGGCCGTGCAAGGGGATCTGGTGGTGCACCTCGGCCTGGATCTCGACTGGCTGGAGCAGCACCTCCCGGCTCACGAACTGGCCGTGTCCGGGGTCGATGCGCTGATGCACTGACGCCAGGCGGTTGCGGACATCGGGCGGCCGAGCTGGAATCCTTGCAGTTCGTCGCAGCCCAGTGCCCGCAGCGCAGCCGCCTGGGTATCGTCCTCGATGCCTTCGGCCGTGCACCGCAGCCGCAGGGCGCGGGCCAGTTCGATCACCGCCCGCACCAGCGCGAGCTGCTCGACGGCGTCCGGTTGCCGCAACGGCCGGACGAAGGACTGGTCGATCTTGAGGCGGTCGAAGCGGAACCGCTGGAGGTAGGACAGCGAGGAGTAGCCGGTCCCGAAATCGTCCAGGGCCAGCAGGACCCCGAGTGTCTTCAGTGCCGAGAGCTGCATCAGCGCGGTCTGCTCCTCGGCCAGCGCGGACTCCGTCACTTCCAGCTCCAGTCGATGGGGTGGCAGGCCGGAGTCGATCAGGATCTGTCGCACCTCGTCGATGAGGTGCGGGTCGTGGAGCTGGCGCACGGACAGGTTGACGGCCACACGCTGTGATGCCGGCCATGACGCCGCTTCGTGACACGCCTGTCGCAGCACCCAGGTACCGATCGAGGTGATGAGCCCTGACTCTTCGGCGAGCGCAATGAATGCGCCCGGGGCGAGGGTGCCGAGTCTGGGATGGTGCCAGCGCAGCAGCACTTCGGCGCCGGTGGCGTGTCCGGTACGGGCATCGAAGACCGGCTGGTAATCGAGGTCGAGTTCCTGCCGCGCGATGGCGTCGGCAAGCTCCCGCGTCACCAGCGCACGGTGCTGTGCACGTTGGCCGATCGCCTGGTCGAACACCTGCAGCCGGTCCCGCCCGGCGGCCTTGGCGGCATAGAGCGCCATGTCTGCCGAGCGCAGCAGTTCGACATCGCTGTCGCCATGTGCTGGCGCATGCGCCAGTCCCAGGCTGGCCCGCACATCGACCTGGAGGGCCTCCAGCTGGAACGGCGCCCGCAGCGCCATGAGCATCTGCCAACCGACGGATTCGGCGTGGCCCGGTTCGCTGTCGCCCGGCAGGATGACGGCAAATTCGTCGCCGCCGAGCCGTGCCAGCACCATGTCGGGCGTGGCGATGTCCGCCATGCGCCTGGCGACGGCCTGCAGCAGCGCATCGCCGACAGCATGGCCGTGGGCGTCGTTGATGTCCTTGAATCCGTCCAGATCGATCATCAGCAGGGCGACGGAACGCTGTTCGCTGCCCGCCGAAAAGCAGGCACGCAGGTGGTCCTGGAAGCCCCGCCGGCTCGTCTGGCCGGTCAAGCCGTCGGTATTGGCCAGACGCTGCAGTTCGCGTTCATGGCGGCGCATCGCCGTGGTGTCGGTGCCCAGGCCGCGCCAGCCCTGCACGACACCAGCGGGATTCAGCATCGGGCGCCCGCCCAGGCTCCACCACTGGCACTCCGTACCGGTCTGAAGGGGGACGACCAGATCGCGGAACGGTTTGGATCGGCCGAAGTGCCCCGCCAGCAACTGCCGCGCTGCATGACCCTCCGCGTCCTGTGGTGCCTTGGCAGCCAGCACCGCCACCAGCGACTGGCCAGGCAGCGCGCTTGCCGGTGTGCCCAGCACTTCCGACATGCGGGGCGAGGCGTGGGTGATGCAGCCCCGGGCATCGGTCTCCCAGAACCAGTCCTGCGAGGAGCCCTCGAACTCGCTCAGCAGCAGGCTGACCATGTGCGACTGCCGCTCGGCCTCGAATTCGGCCTCGCAGCGCCGCACGAATTCCCGGGACGTCACCAGCATGTCCTTGGACAGCACCAGCACGTAGGCGACCATGGCCAGCACGAGGAGCCGGTCGTTGTCCCGGCCGCTGATCCCGAGGACCACGATGTTGGCGAGGCCGAGCGAACCCAGCCAGACCAGCCCGACCTGCGGATTGCGTGCAAACCCCAGCGCGCCGGAACACAGCACACCGCAGGTGATCAGTCCGATCAGCAGCCGCAGCGGATCCGGTCCGATCAGGTAGAGCCAGGACGCCACACCCTGGTAGAGAAACCCGGTCAGCAGGGCCTGCAGCAGTCGGCGCGGGAACACGTTCATGCGCGCTTTCGTCGACGGCCGCCTGCGCCACCGGCTGTTCAGGATGGCCGGGTTGAGCAGCAGCGCCCCCAGCCAGAGCCCCGCGATGGACGGCGAGATCAAGGGACCCGCTGCGATGACGATCAGTCCGGCTGCCGCGACCATGGACAGGTGGTTGATCCAGTGCCCGTTGCGCCAGGTTTCGAGCTGGCGCGCTTGCAGCCGCTGACGCAGCGGTACGTCGGTGCTGCTGGTCTGCCAGCAACCTTGTATGGACCGCAAGCCAGCATGAATCCATTCATTCACACGTGATTGCGCGGATCTATGGTGGTTCAAGCGGTGAATCCTGCAGGGGGGGCCGACGATTATCCGCGGCTGCCACGATGGATTCCCGGACCGGTGCTGTCAGGCGGGCGCAAGGCAGTCAAGATGCCACATGCTGCCCGAAATGGTCATTCAGACGGCTCCCATGGCTTCGATCTGTTCGCCCAGCTCCATCCAGCGCAGCTCCAGTTCGGCGATGCGGTCGTCGAGTTCCTTGAGCCGACGGCCCTGCTCGGCGCGTGCTGCTGGTGACAGACCGGTGTCGCCGAGGGCGGCGAGCACGCGGGCGTGGTCCTTCTGCGCGGCCTCCAGCGCCTGCTCGGCCTGCTGCTGCTGCTTCTTCAGCGGCTTGGTCAGTTCGGCGAGCTTCAGACGCGAGGCGGTCTGGGCCTTGCGATCGTCCCGGCTGACCGGTGCCGACGCGGGGGCTTCCACCACCGGTGCGGCGATGATCGGGGCGGCGGGTGCAGTGACCTTCCGACTCTGCATGGCCCGGTCTTCCTCGCGGGCGCGTTTGGCCATTTCCTTGCTCTGCTCCAGCAGCCACTTCTGGTAGTCGTCCAGATCGCCGTCGAAGGGCCGCACCTCGCCGCCCGTCACCAGCCAGAACTCGTCGCAGACCTCGCGCAGCAGCGCCCGGTCGTGGCTGACCAGCATCACCGTGCCTTCGTATTCGTTCAAGGCCATGCTGAGCGCCTCGCGGGTGGTGAGGTCCAGGTGGTTGGTCGGCTCGTCCATCAGCAGCAGGTTGGGGCGCTGCCAGACCAGCATCGCCAGCACCAGCCGGGCCTTTTCGCCGCCGGAGAGCGACCCCACGGCCTGTCCCACCATCTCGCCCGTGAAGCGGAAGCGGCCGAGGAAGTCGCGCAATTCCTGCTCGCGCGCCTGGGGGCCGACATCGCGCGCCAGCCGGACCATGTGGGCGAGCGGGCCTTCTTCCAGTCGCAGCACGTCGAGTTCCTGCTGCGCGAAGTAGCCGATCGACAGGCCCTTGCCCTCCTGGATGTGGCCACCGAGCCTCTGGATCGCCCCGGCGAGCGTCTTCACCACGGTGGACTTGCCCTGGCCGTTGGCGCCGAGGATGCCGATGCGCTGCCCGGGCAGCACGGACTTGCTGATGTTCGAGACGATGACGTTGTCGCCATAGCCGACCGAGACATCGTCCATCACGATCATCGGGTTCGGCAGGCTCTGCGGCTCGCGGAACTCGAACTCGAAGTCGGCGCTGGTGAGGATCGGCGCCAGCTTGGTCATGCGGTCCAGGGCCTTGACGCGGCTCTGCGCCTGCTTGGCCTTGCTGGCCTTGGCCTTGAAGCGGTCGATGAAGCGCTGCAGGTGGGCGACCTTTTCCTGCTGCTTGGAGAAGGCTGCCTGCTGCTGCGACATGCGCTCGGCGCGCATCATCTCGAAGCCGCTGTAGTTGCTGCCGTAGCGGGTGACCTGGGTTTCGTCCAGGTGCAGCGTGACCTTGGTGACGGCGTCGAGGAATTCGCGGTCGTGGCTGATGACCAGCATGGTGCCGTCGAAGCGCAGCAGCCACGCTTCGAGCCAGACGAGTGCGTCCAGGTCCAGGTGGTTGGTGGGCTCGTCGAGGAGCAGCAGGTCCCCCGGGCACATCAGCGCCCGCGCCAGCTGCAGCCGCATCCGCCAGCCACCGGAGAAGCTGTTGACCGGCGCGTCGAGCTGGCTGACGCGGAAGCCCAGGCCGAGCAGCAGCGACTGCGCCCGAGCCGGCGCATCGAAGGCACCCACTTCACCGAGCAGGGCGTGGGCGTCGCCGATGGCGTGGCCGTCGTCGGCGGCTTCTGCCGCGGCCAGCGCGGCGCGGGCGGCCATCAGCGGCCGGTCGCCTTCGAGCACGAACTCGGTGGCGCCGGTCTCGGTCTCGGGCATGTCCTGCGCGACTTCGGCAATTTCCCAGCGCGGGGGCATCTCGACATCGCCCTGGTCGGACTGGAGCCGCCCGGTCAGCAGCGAGAACAGCGAGGACTTGCCCGCGCCGTTGCGGCCGACGAGCGAGGCCTTCTCGCCGGGTTGCAGCGTGAAGGACGCGTTCTGGAGGACGATCTTGACGCCGCGGCGCAGCGTGATGGACTTGAACTGGAGCATGGGGGGCCGCGCGGGGCGGATCAGCGGTTGTCGGCGACGGTCTTGAGCGCGGCCAGGGATTCGGAGAGGTCGATCACGGCCATGGCGTAGTACGCGGACCAGTTGTAGCGGGTGATGACCCAGAAATTATCGGTGCCGGCGACGAAGCTGGGCGCCTCGACACCGTTGCGCAACTCCACCAGCGCGAGCTTGCCAGCGTGCTGCTGGCCGGCGGGGCTGAGCAGCGCGCCGCGCTGGGCGAGTTCCGCGGCGGTGAAACTGGGCAGTATGTCGGGCACGAGCAGGGCTTCGCGGTCCGCGTCGGTCGTCGGGGGGAGCACGTCGTAGTGCGTGGCCATGCCCTTGACCCAGCCATGTCCGGCCAGGTAGTTGGCCACGCTGCCGATCACGTCCGGGGTGCTGCGCTGCAGGTCGGTGCGGCCGTCGCCGTCGAAGTCGATGGCGAACTTGAGCCAGGTGCTCGGCATGAACTGCGGCATGCCCAGTGCGCCGGCGTACGAGCCCTTCAGGCTGAGCGGATTGATCCTGTCGCGCGAGGCGAGGGCGAACAGCGCCTCCAACTCGTCGCGGAAGAACCCGCTGCGGTCGCTGCGGCCCCGCGGGAAGTCGAAGGCCAGCGTCGCCAGTGCGTCCACGGCGCGGAAGCCGCCGGTCTGGCGCCCGTAGATCGTCTCGACGCCGATGATCGCGACGATGACCCGCGCCGGCACGCCCCAGCGTTCTTCGGCCTGCCGCAGCCATGCTTCGTTGTCGCGCCAGAAATTGACACCTTCGCGCACGCGCAGCGTGTCGAGAAAGCGCGAGCGGTAGACCTTCCAGTTCTTGGCCGCCGGGCTGGCCGCGGGCATGATGAACTTGGCGACCTGGGCCTGGTAGCGTGCTTCCGACAGCGTGGTGGCGACGACCTCCTCGTCGAGTTCCGGGTGGCGCTGGACGAGGTCCTTGATGAAGGTGGCGACATCCGCCCGGGCTTCATAGCCGGGAGGCGGGCCAGGGACCACCGGCGCGCGTGTCGCGGCCATGGCGGGCCAGAGCGGGCTCAGCAGCAGCGCCGAACACAGGGTCGCGCGCAGGATTCGAAGAACAGACATGGCCCGATTGTCGCCGCTTTGGCACACTGCAGGAAAACACCCCCTGGAGACGCCCATGACCCACCCCGATGAATCCCTGCTGCTGCGCACCCAGGACGCCCGCGGCGTCGTGACCCTGACGCTCAACCGTCCGCAGGCGTTCAATTCGCTCTCCGAGGCGATGCTGGCAGCCCTGCAGACCGAACTGGACGGGCTGGCCGATGACCCGTCGGTGCGCTGCGTCGTGCTGGCGGCGGCCGGGCGCGCCTATTGCGCGGGCCACGACCTGAAGGAGATGCGCGCCGAGCCGAGCCTGGGCTACTACCGCGACCTGTTCACCCGCTGCGGCAAGGTGATGCTGGCGATCCAGCGTCTGCCGGTGCCGGTGATTGCCCGCGTGCATGGCGTGGCGACGGCGGCGGGCTGCCAGCTGGTGGCGACCTGCGATCTGGCGGTGGCGGTGGAGACAGCGCGCTTTGCGGTGAGTGGCGTCAACCTCGGTCTGTTCTGCGCGACGCCCAGTGTGGCGCTGTCGCGCAACGTCGGGCGCAAGACGGCGTTCGAGATGCTGGTGACGGGCGAGTTCCTGTCCGCCAGCGAGGCCCTCGCCAAGGGACTGGTCAACCGTGTCGTGCCGGCGCAAGCGCTGGATGCGGAAGTCGAGCGCCTGGTTGCCAGCATCGTCGCCAAGCCACGCGCCGCGGTGGCGATGGGCAAGGCGCTGTTCTACCGCCAGCTGGAGATGGGGGTCGAGGCCGCCTACCAGACCGCCGTGCAGACCATGGCCTGCAACATGATGGACGAGAGTGCGCTCGAAGGCGTGCAGGCCTTCATCGACAAGCGTCCGCCCAACTGGTGAGCGATCGGCTCAATTCCGCGGACAGATGGTCGATACCGGTCTATCGGTGGGGGTCCGAAGATGTCTGATCTGGTCCATTGCATTTACGCCAGCACGGCCACGCGCGACCTGAGTGCAGACGAGCTGCTGGCACTGCTGGCGCGTGCGCGGGTGTGCAATGCCGCGCTCGGCGTGACCGGCATGCTGCTCCATGACCGGGGCAACTTCTTTCAGGTGCTGGAAGGCCCGGAGGCGGTGGTGGCACGGCTGTATGCCCACATCGCCACCGATCCACGGCACCACCGGGTGGTCGAGATCATCCACGAGCCGATCGCCCGGCGCAGCTTCTCGGCCTGGACGATGGGATTCGCCCGACTGGACGAGGCGGACCGTGCGCAGATACCGGGGCTGAATGACTTCTTCGGCGCCGGCCATGCGCTGAACCAGATCGATGGGGGACGGGCCAGGAAACTGCTGGAGGCCTTCAGTGCCGGACGCTGGCACCGGCGTGTGCAGGTGAGCGATGCGCCGGTCTGACATGACCGTCCCCATGCCGCTGCCGCTGCCCCGGTTCTCTTTCGCGTTCCAGCCGATCGTGCAGGCGACCAGCGGCACGGTGGTGTCATACGAGGCGCTGATCCGCGGACCGGACGGCGAATCGGCGCACAGTGTGCTGAGCCGTGTGCCACACGGTGCCCTGCACGAGTTTGATGCCCACGGCCGCGCAGTGGCCATCGCGCTGGCGGCCCGGCTGGGCCTGTGCACCCAGCTCAACCTGAACTTCCTGCCGCAGAGCCTGTTCAGCCAGCGGGATTTCCTGACCCCGATGCTGGAGGCGGCGAGCCGCAGCGGCCTGCCGATCGACCGCCTGGTGCTGGAGGTCACGGAGGGCGAGGTGATCGATGACGTGGCGCGTTTTGCCGGGCTGATCAAGCGCTACCGGGCCCAGGGGCTGAAGCTGGCGATCGATGACTTCGGTGCGGGCTACTGCGGGCTGAACCTGCTGGCGGAGTTCCAGCCCGACGTCCTCAAGCTCGACATGGCGTTGCTGCGCGGCATCGAACGCAGTGGCCCGCGCCAGGCGATCGTGCGCGCCATCCTGAGTGCCTGTACCGACCTGGGCATCGACGCCATCGCCGAGGGTGTCGAGACGGTGGATGAATTCTGCTGGCTGGCCGATGAGGGCGTGTCCCTGTTCCAGGGCTACCTGTTCGGCCGACCGGGTTTCGAATCGCTGCCCGCAGCGGTGTTGCCGGCCCGCGGCTGAGCGGGGCCGCTGTCGCTCACATGCCCGCGTAGTTCGGTCCGCCGCCACCTTCTGGCGTGACCCAGACGATGTTCTGGGTCGGATCCTTGATGTCGCAGGTCTTGCAGTGCACGCAGTTCTGCGCGTTGATGACGAGCTTGTCGTGGCCGTTGTCGGTCTTGACGAACTCGTAGACACCGGCCGGGCAGTAGCGTGACTCTGGCCCGGCGTACTTCGCGAGGTTGATCTCCACCGGCACACGCGCATCCTTGAGCGTCAGGTGCGCGGGCTGGTGTTCCTCGTGGTTGGTGTTGGAGATGAACACCGAGCTGAGGCGGTCGAAGGTGATGACACCGTCCGGCTTCGGATACTCGATCTTCTCGCACTCGGCCGCCGGGCGCAGGTAGGCGTGGTCCGGCTTGTCGCGGTGCACCGTCCACGGCGGGGCGGCGAAGCCGAGCTTGGGCAGCAGCCACTGCTCGATGCCCGTCATCAGCGATCCGACGTAGACCCCCTTCTTGAACCACTGCTTGAAGTTGCGCGACTTGTCGAGTTCGGCGTGCAGCCAGCTGGACTCGAACGCGGTCGGGTAGGCCTTGAGTTCGTCCTGCTGGCGGCCGGCGGCCAGCGCCTCGAACGCGGCTTCGGCGGCGAGCATGCCGGTCTTGATCGCGGCGTGGCTGCCCTTGATGCGTGCGGCGTTCAGGTAGCCGGCGTCACAGCCGATCAGCGCGCCGCCCGGGAACACCGTCTTCGGCAGGCTCAGCAGGCCGCCGGCGGTGATGGCCCGCGCGCCGTAGCCCAGGCGCTTGCCGCCTTCCAGGTATTGGCGGATCGACGGGTGCGTCTTCCAGCGCTGCATCTCCTCGAACGGGCTCAGCCACGGGTTCTTGTAGTCCAGGCCCGTGACGAAGCCGAGCGTGACCTTGTTGTCTTCGAGGTGGTAGAGGAAACCACCGCCGTAGGTGTCCGCGTTCATCGGCCAGCCCGCGGTGTGGATGACCAGACCGGGCTGGTGCTTCGCCGGATCGATCTCCCAGAGTTCCTTGATGCCGAGGCCGTAGCTCTGCGGGTCCTTGCCTTCGTCGAGCTTGAACTTGGCGATGAGCTGCTTGCCGAGGTGGCCGCGGGCGCCTTCGGCGAACAGCGTGTACTTGCCGTGCAGTTCCATGCCGATCTGGAAGCTGTCGCTCGGTTCCCCGTCCTTGCCGACGCCCTGGTTGCCGGTGGCGATGCCCTTGACGCTGCCGTCGGCGTGGTACAGCACCTCGGCCGCCGTGAAGCCGGGGAAGATCTCGACGCCCAGCGCCTCGGCCTGCTCGCCCATCCAGCGCACGACGCTGCCGAGGCTGACGATGTAGTTGCCGTGGTTGTGGAAGCAGTCGGGGATGAGGGCCTGGGGCGTCTTCGTGGCACCGGTCTCGGTCAGGAACAGCACTTCGTCGGCGGTCACTGGCTGGTTCAGCGGTGCACCGCGTTCCTTCCAGTCCGGGAAGAGTTCGACCATCGCGACCGGGTCCATCACGGCACCCGAGAGGATGTGCGCCCCCGGCTCCGAGCCCTTCTCGATCACCACGACCGACAACTCCCGGGCCTGCGCCTCGGCAAGCTGCTTGATGCGGATGGCGGCGGCCAGTCCGGCAGGGCCGGCTCCGACGATGACGACGTCGTACTCCATCGCGTCGCGGGGGCCGAACTGGTCGAGGATCTCCTGGGGGCTCATGGGCGTCCTTGTAATGGCGGGGTCTGGGTCATGCGGGCGGACGAGATTCTAACGGCCCTCAGACAAAAAAAGAACGACCGTTCTTTTTTGGCGTCGTGAAACCCTGCCGTGCGTCAATTGGCACCTCCGATGATCTTCAGAAGATAACTGGCGGAAGTCAGGCATTTCTCCGTTTTGTTCAATTCGGGGGCACCTATGCTGGCTGTATCGGCTTGCAGACGGGATGACCCGCTTAGCCGGTACTGTCTGGTCAACGTGGGGTGTGTGATGCTGGGTCTGCTGGTTACCGAATTCGTGAACATGGTCGAAGCGCGCTTTGGCGCACCGGTGGCGGACGCCATCCTCTTCGGCATGGACGTTCCTGCCGGGCACGACGATGAACTGCTCGACACCTACCCGGCCGCCCAGCTCCAGGTCCTGTTCGATGCGCTGTCGCGCCGTGTGGGTGAGACGCCGCATGCGCTGCTCCAGCAGTTGGCCAGCCGGCTGGTCGGCCACATCCGGATCGCCAATCCGGACGTCTTTGCCCGCCACGCCGACCTGTTCGGCCAGATCACCGCCGATGGCGACGATGTCGTGCTGCGCTCCTACGAGATCGACGAGTCCGAGGCCGAAGAAATCGAGCTGCTGCTGGGCGAGCGCCAGCAGGCCGAGCGGCTGGTCCGCGGCCTGCTCGACGATCTGGCCCGCTACGAACGCCGCCGCGTGCCCGCACGCCGCTACCCGGCAGCCGCCGCGCTGATGCATGTGCGCGCCCTGATGCGCTGAATTCCACGGCGTCTTCCGAGGCGCCGGGCCGGTGCAGCGGCGGTGACAGGACGCCCGCATGGGGCGTGCTATCTTCAGGTGAAGATTTCGACCAACATCGATCCACACCGAAAGAGGAGCAATTCCATGAGCTACCCCATCGATCTGTCCGGCCGCGTGGCCCTCGTCACCGGTGCTTCCAGTGGTCTGGGGGCTCAGTTCGCACGGGTGCTGTCGCGGGCGGGTGCCGCGGTGGTCCTGGCGGGTCGGCGCACCGACCGCCTGAAGGCCTTGCGCGCCGAACTGGAGGCTGCGGACGGCGACGCCCACGTGGTCGAACTGGACGTCACCGACATCGACAGCATCAAGTCGGCCGTCGCCCACGCCGAGACCGAAGTCGGCGTGCTCGACATCCTGATCAACAACTCCGGCGTCAGCACGACCCAGAAGCTGGTCGATGTCACCCCGGAAGACTTCGACTTCGTGTTCGACACCAATGTGCGCGGCGCCTTCTTCGTCGCGCAGGAAGTCGGCAAGCGCATGGTGGCCCGTGCCCGCGGCGCCGCACCGGGCACCTACACCGGTGGCCGCATCGTCAACATCGCCTCGATGGCCGGCCTGCGCGTGCTGAGCCAGATCGGCCCCTACGCGATGAGCAAGGCGGCGGTGATCCACATGACCCGCGCGATGGCGCTGGAGTGGGGCAAGTTCGACATCAATGTCAACGCCATCTGCCCCGGCTACATCGACACCGAGATCAACCACCACCACTGGCAGACCGACGCCGGCCAGAAGCTGATCCACATGCTGCCGCGCAAGCGCCTGGGCACGCCGCAGGACCTGGACGCGGTGCTGATGATGTTGTGCGCCAACGAGAGCCGCTTCATCAACGGCGCCATCATCCAGGCCGACGACGGCTTCGGCCTCTGAACTGCGGGGGACGCCGATGAGACGCAACCTGACGCCGATGGAGGCGCGCATCGTCGCGGTGCTGCTGGAGAAGGAGGCGACGGTGCGCGACTCCTACCCGCTGTCGCTGAACGCGCTGTGCGCCGGCTGCAACCAGAAGACGGCACGCGAGCCGGTGATGACGCTGGGCGAGGCCGAGGTGCTGGCCGCGATCGAGGAGCTGAAATCGCTGAGCCTCGTCAACGAAGTCAGCGGCACGCGGGTCGTGCGCTACGAGCACAACCTGGCGCGGGTGCTTGGGGTGCCGGGCGCGGCGGCGGCGCTGCTGACGATGCTGATCCTGCGCGGACCGCAGACGGCGGCCGAACTGCGCCTGCATTGCGAGCGGTTGCACCGTTTTGCCGATGTCTCGTCCGTCGAAGGGTTCCTCGACGAACTCGCCGAGAAAGAGCCGCCGCGGGTGCGCAAGCTGCCGCGGGCGCCGGGTGCGCGTGAATCACGTTGGGCGCACCTGCTCTGCGGCGACGCGGGGCTGGAGGCGGCGTCCACCGAGTCGGCGGCGGGCGGCGCGGTCGATGCCGGGCTGGCGGAAGAAGTGGCGGTGCTGCGCGCCGAAGTCCACGAGTTGCGCGGACAGCTCGGCCGGATTGCCGCGGCCCTCGGCGTGGAGCTGTGACGATGCGGTTCGAGATTCCCGACGAAGCCAGCATGCGCTTCACCCACGAGATGGTGCTGCCCATCCGCTGGGGCGACATGGACGCGATGGGCCATGTCAATAACACCATCTACTTCCGCTACCTGGAGATCGTGCGGATCGACTGGTTCGAGCGCCTGGGTTCGCAGCCGGACCCG
The DNA here is from genome assembly GCF_013410775.1 of Sphaerotilus montanus. Taxonomy (NCBI): domain Bacteria; kingdom Pseudomonadati; phylum Pseudomonadota; class Betaproteobacteria; order Burkholderiales; family Sphaerotilaceae; genus Sphaerotilus; species Sphaerotilus montanus. The sequence goes on from NZ_JACCFH010000001.1 coordinate 4,085,850, forward strand.
CGTGGCACCGGCCCGGTGATCGTCAACGCCTTCTGCAACTTCTACAAGCAGCTGGAGTTCCCCGGCGACGTGGTGGCGCGCCACTACGTCTGCAACCCGGGGCGCAGCAGCTTCGACACCTACATCACGCTCGGCCGCACCGACGACCCCGGCGTGGTCTACGCGGCCGGCGGCGCCAAGACGGTGTGGGTGGACTTTCCCGCGCAGAAATCGGTACCGCTGCCCGACGCGATCCGGGCGCTGGTCTCGGGTGAGTGACCGGAGCTTGCTGATCGGCCTGCTGGTGCTGGTGGCGCTGCAGGCGGTCGGGCTGGCGTGGCTGGTCTGGCGCCGACTGACCGATCCCGCCGCGCCAGTCGACGACCCCGAGCGCCTGCAGGCCACTGCCGACGCCATCATCGACGCCGGCCATGCCCACAGCGAGCGGGTCGAGCGCGAACTGCGCACCGAAGTGCAGGGCAGCGCCCGCGGCACCCGCCAGGAGCTGAACGCGGCGTTGGCCCAGTTCCAGCGCCTGCTGCTGACCCAGACCGGCGAGGCCAGCCGCACCCAGTCCGAGCACCTGCGCCAGCTCACCGAGGCCAACGACCGCCGCCTGGCCGGGCTGCAGCAGTCGATGGAGCAGCGGCTCGACGCCGTGCAGCTCAGCGTCGAGCAGCGGCTGGCGAGCCTGCAGGCCGACAACGAGCGCAAGCTCGAACAGATGCGTGCCACCGTGGACGAGAAGCTGCACGCCACGCTGGAGGCCCGCCTCGGCGAGAGCTTCAAGCAGGTGGCCGACCGGCTGGAGCAGGTCCACCGCGGCCTCGGCGAGATGCAGACGCTGGCGCAGGGTGTCGGCGATCTGAAGCGCGTGCTGGGTAACGTGAAGACCCGCGGGCTGCTGGGCGAGGTGCAGCTCGCGGCGCTGCTGGAGCAGGTGTTCACGGTGGAGCAGTACGCGACCAATGTCGTGACCGTGCCGGGCAGCAACGACCGGGTGGAGTTCGCGATCCGGCTGCCGGGGCGCGGCGCGGCGGGGCTGGACGCGCCGGTCTGGCTGCCGATCGACGCCAAGTTTCCCCGGGAGGACTACGAACGCCTGCTGGACGCCCAGGACCGCGCCGACAAGCCGGCCGCCGAGCTGGCCGCGCGTGCGCTGGAGTTGCGCGTGCGCGACGAGGCCCGCACCATCGCCGCCAAGTACCTGGCGCCGCCGCACACCACCGACTTCGCCGTGCTCTTCCTGCCGACCGAGGGTCTGTACGCCGAACTGCTGCGCCGCCCCGGTTTGAACGAGCGGCTGCAGCGCGAGCACCGCGTCACGCTGGCTGGGCCGACCACGCTGCTGGCGATGCTCAACAGCCTGCAGATGGGCTTCCGCACGCTGGCGCTGGAGCAGCGCAGCGCGGAGGTCTGGAAGATCCTCGGCGCGGTGAAAATGGAATTTTCGCGTTTCGGAGAAGTGCTCGAAAAGACCCGCAAGAAGCTGCACGAGGCCAGCCAGACGATCGAATCCGCAGAGGTGCGCACCCGTGCGATGGCACGCCAGCTGCGTTCCGTGGAATCGCTGGATCCGGCGGACGGGCCGCCAGCGCTCTCGGCCGACGCCCCCCCGGAATGAAGGGTCGCACCTCCGATCAGGGGGTTGCATGCCCTGTTCGCCACTGCACAAAGTGCTTAGGCTCAAGGTCGATTTTGTTGTCTGTCTGTCGATTTCCATTCGATGGAGAAGTTGGTCCTGAAATCTCCATCGCTTCACAAGGCGGCTCCCCGGGAGTCGCCTTTTTTTTCGCCCGCCGGATCCAGCGCGTCCCGCAGTGCGGCCTCGACCGGAAAGGGCGCTCCCGTGACCCATGCGGCGAGGACCTGCGCGCCCAGCGCCGCGCTGGTGATGCCCCGCGATCCGAGTCCTGCATGCACGAACAGGCCGTGGCTGGCTCCGTGGCAGCGCGGTACGTGGCGCAGTCCGTCCAGCCGGGTCCGTCCGCTCTGGCGTGCGGCATCGAAGGCGGTGCGGTCGACGGGGGGGCCGATCACCGGCAGCCGGTCCGGCGTGGTGGCGCGCCAGCCGACGCGGCCTGCCGTGGCCATGGTCTCCCGCGCTGCCATGTCCGGCAGGCAGATTCCGAGCTGTGCGGCGCGCGCCAGGTTGTGTTGGTGGTCGGCCAGCCGGACGCTGCCGTCCAGATCCTCGGCCTGGCTGGTTGCGCCGGTCAGCACGCGGCCGTCTGGCAGCGTCAGGCCGTAGCCCTGCCCAGACAAGGCCATCCGCGGCGGACACAGCCCCGGCGTGTCGGCGGGCAGCAACGTTGTCTGGCCACGCACTGCCTGCAGCCGCAGCGCCGCGGCGTGGGGCGCCAGCAGCCGGTTGACCGCACCGGCATTCGCCAGCACGACCACCGGAGCCTGCGCCAGCAACTGCCCCTGGTGGTCCAGCGCCTGCCATTCACCCGATGGACTGCGCCGCAATGCGGCGACCTCGGTCTGCCCCTGGAAGCGCGCCAGCCCTGCCGACACCGCCTGCGCGAGCAGCCAGCGGCACCAGTCGCCCGGTGACAGCCAGCCGGCATCGGCATAGAACCAGCCGCCAGTGGGCACGTCCAGGCCGGTGTGGTGGCGCGCCTCGGCGGCCGTGACCCAGCGGACATAGGTGTCCGGCAGACCGACCCGGGCGAGCTGCGCCGCGGCCTGCGTGGCGTCCAGCCGGTCTTCCAGCCGCACGAAGCCGCGCAGATCCCCTGCGACCGCGCCCGAGGCAATCGCCGGACGGGCCAGCCGGGCCGTCAGCAGCGACGCGGCGCGGAACCAGCGCGCGTGCAGGCTGTCGGGGGCGTTGAAGGTGCCGTGCATCAGGCCGCCCGGGTTGCCTGAAGTCTCCTGCGCCGGGGCGGCTTGCCGGTCCAGCACGGTGGTGGACCAGCCCTGACGCGCCAGCGCCCAGGCGGCGGCACACCCGGCCAGTCCGGCACCGAGGACCAGCGCCTCGCGCGGCCCCTGGTGCGGCGGGCGAAACGCGGCCGGCTGCGGGAGGGTGAAACGCGGCGCGAAGCGGGCCTGCGTGGACCCGGATTCCGCCGCGTCCACGACAAAGCCGTTGCGCGCGAGGCCGTCCCGCACCGAGGCGTCGGTTCGGGGCGTCACCAGGGTGGCGCCGGGCGCGGCCAGCCGGTTCAGCCGCCGCAGCAGATCGGGCGTCAGCGTGACACGGGCATCGAGCAGGAAGCGGCCCACCTGCGCCTGCAGTCCGCGCAGGCGCTGCTCCACATCGCCGGATTCGCCGGGCACCCGCATCCATTGCACCTGCGCGCCGTCCCTGTCCAGGCTGTCCGGGCCATCGAGCGCGAGGACGATCAGGCGTTCGCCGCGCAGCGGGTCGGCGCGCCAGGTGGCGTGCAGCTGCGCCAGCCGCGCGGCGGGGTCGGTGCCGGTGCGCAGGTCGAGCACGACCTGGCGTTCGCGACCCGCGCTCATCCGCCGTCGTCCCGGCGCCGGAATGCCACCCATCCCGCGATGATGGTGAACGCGATCACGATGCTCACCACGACGAGGAAGCCATGCGGGTGGTCGGCCAGCGGAATGCCGCCGACGTTCATGCCCAGCAGGCCGGCGGTGAGGTTGATCGGCAGTGCGAGCACGGTGACGATGGTCAGCACGAAGAGGCTGCGGTTGGTCTGCTCGTTGATCTGCGCGGCCACTTCTTCCTGCAGCAGCTTCACCCGCTCCTGCAGCGACACCATGTCGCGCAGCACCACGGAGAACTCTTCCGTCGCATCGCGCAGGTCCTGCACGTCCAGATCGGCCATCCACACCGGCGGGTGCTGGAGCAGGCGGAACAGTGCCGCCGGCTCCGGCAGCAGCAGCCGCTGCAGGCGCACCAGCAGCCGCCGCATCGCGCCCAGGCGCGAGCGCTTGTGGTTCAGGCGTCCGGCGAGCAGCTGGTCCTCCACGTCATCGATCTGCAGCGTGGCCCGCCGCACCAGGTCGACCAGCATGTCGGCCTGGTGCCGCAGCAACTGCGCCAGCAGGTCGGCGGTCGAGCGCACCGGCTCGCCATCGCGCACCGCCACGCGCAGCTGGTCGATCGAGCGCAGCGGCTTGCGGCGCCCGGTGATCAGCAGGCGGCGGTTCAGGCAGATCCACAGCGTGGCGGTGTCGGTCGGCTCGAAGAAGAAGTCGAACTGCAGGTCGTTGACCACCGCCAGCAGCACCTGCTCGACCCGCTCCACGCGGGTTGAATTGAGGCCGCCGCGCAGTGATTCGAAGAAGGCCTCGGGGAGATCGGCGTGGTCGCGCAGCCAGCGTTCGGTGGCGTTGTTGGCCAGGTTGAAGTGCAGCCACAGCAGGCCGGCTCCGGCGGTGTCACCGTCCTCGTCGGGGTGGTCGGCCAGCCACTGCCGGGCCTGGGTCGACGAGATCGGCTCGGCCTGCAGCGACACCTCCGCATCGGCGGGACCGGCGGGTGCGGAGAACCGGAACCCCCAGATCAGTCCGGCCGGGTCACTGCCATAGAGGTTCTCGCCAGGGAGTGCATGTTGGAAGTCGGTGCGCATCAGTCCGGTCGCTTGCAGTCCGAATAGCGGGGGGCCCGAGTCTGCCGCAATTCCGTGAAGTGTCGCGGGGACATGCGCCGATGGTCGCCACTGTGTTTTTAAAATAACTATACTGTTTATACCGTTTAGGAGAACAGAATGAATGATCCCGTCCAGTCCCCCGTTGCCCGCAAGCGCGCCCCCCGCACGCCCCGCGCCAAGGTCGTTGCCGTCCCCGCGGCCGCGCCGGTCCCGCCGGTGACCGTGCCGGCGGCGCCTGCCGTGAAGCAGAAGCTCGTCCGCGACAGTTTCACCTTTCCCGAAAACGAGTACGCCCAGATCGAGGTGCTGAAGAGCCGGGCGCTGGCGCTGGCGCACCACGCCAAGAAGAGCGAGGTGCTCCGCGCGGGCATCGCGGCGCTGTCGGCCCTGCCCGACGAGGCGCTGCTCGCGGCGCTCAAGGCCGTGACGCCGCTCAAGACCGGCCGTCCGAAGTCGGGCAAGAAGCGCTGAAGTGTGGGAAAAGGCGCTGCCGTGCACGCCGGCATGGCCGGGCAGCGGCCTTGCCATCAAGCTGTCATCGATCCGACTTAATTTGTCGTCATGACCATCCTGGCTGCCTGCGCTCCTGTCCCGAGCACACTGAATTCCGCCCACCTCCCTGACCTGGCAACGGACAGCCAGGGCCTGCACTGGCGCGGCGTGCTCGCGGCCGTCGACCTGGGGTCCAACAGTTTCCGGCTGGAGCTGGCCCAGATCCGCGAGGGCCGCTACCAGCGCATTGCCTACCTCAAGGAGATGGTGCGACTGGGCGGCGGCCTCGATGCCCGCGGCCGGCTGACCCCGCTGGCCACCCAGCGCGGGCTGGCCTGTCTGGCGCGCTTCCGCCAGCGGCTGGGCGGCCTGCCCGCCATGCAGCTGCGTGCCGTGGCCACCCAGACCCTGCGCGAAGCGGGCAACCGCGACGAGTTTCTGGCCCGCGCCGCCGAGGCGCTGGGCTATCCGATCGAGGTGATTTCCGGGCGGGAAGAGGCGCGGCTGATCTACGCCGGCGTGTCGCGCATCGAGCCGGCGGCGCATCCCCGGCTGGTGATCGACATCGGCGGACGTTCGACCGAAATCATCCTGGGCCGCAACCTCAAGCCGCAGCTCGCCGAATCGTTCCAGATCGGCAGTGTCAGCCTGTCGGAGCGCTACTTTGCGGATGGCCGCTGCACCGAACACCGCTTCCGCCAGGCCCAGATCAACGCCGAGGCGGTGCTGGAAGAATCCGTGCAGGCCTTCCGGCAGGAACGCTGGGACGAGGCCCTCGGCTCGTCCGGCACCGCCAGCGCCGTGAGCCAGATCCTGCTGCAGTCCGGCCGCGGCGATGGGGCGATCACGCAGGACGGCCTGCGCTGGCTGCGCAAGCAGTGCGTCGCGGCGGATGCGTTGCAGTCACTGGAGCTGCCCGGCCTGCTGGCGGAGCGCCGGGCCGTGCTGCCCGGCGGGCTGGCCATCCTGGGCGCGGTGATGAACGAGTTCGGCATCGACGAGATCCGGCCGACCCGCGCGGCACTGCGCCAGGGCGTCATCTTCGATCTGCACCAGCGCATCCAGGTGCGGCGCGAGAAGGACGGCCACAGCTGGCAGGACGAGACGGTCGGCGACCTGCAGCGCCGCTTCCAGTGCGACCGGGCGCACGCGTCGCGTGTCCAGCAGCTGGCCCAGCACCTGTTCGGGCAGATCGCACCGGACGCGTCCGCCGTGCTGCAGCAGGAACTGGTCTGGGCGGCCCGGCTGCACGAGATCGGCATGAGCATCTCCCACCACGACCACCACCGCCACAGCGCCTACCTGCTGGCCCACATCGACGCGCCGGGCTTTTCGCAGAGCCAGCAGCGCCGACTCGCCGATCTGGTGCTGGGCCAGCGCGGCGGGCTGCGCAAGGTCGAGGCGGTGCTGGGCGATGCCGGTCGCGACGCCCAGATCCTGGCGCTGCGCCTGGCGGTGCTGTTCTGCCATGCCCGCAACGAGCTGGGCGCCTTCCGGCCCGGTCTGGTGTGCCAGCAGGACACGGTCGTGCTGCGGCTGGACCGTGCCTGGGCCGCCGAGTACCCGCGCAGCATGCACCTGCTGCGCGAGGAGGTGGCGAACTGGTCCCGCGCCAGCCACCTCACCCTGGAACTGCAGGAGCGCTGAGTCGCTGCGGCAGCCATCGTTTTCAACGCCCTGGATCGTCCATGAACATCGTCAAGAAGATCCTGCGTTTCAACGAGGGCCGCGATCCGGTCCGGCTGGCCATGAAGTACCAGGCCATGCGCACCGACCCGTTCGTGTTCCTGCGCGGCACCTGCCACCTGTTCCACGCCCGCCTGCCGGTGACGTCCGAGCTGCGCAAGGCGCCGGCCGTGTGGACCTGCGGTGACCTGCACCTGGAGAACTTCGGCAGCTACAAGGGCGACAGCCGGCAGGTGCAGTTCGACATCAACGACTTCGACGAATCGCTGCTCGCACCGGCCACCTGGGATCTGGTGCGGCTGCTGACCAGCGTCGTGGTGGGGCGGCAGAGCCGGAGCCTGGGTCGTCGCGTGGCGTCTTCCTCGCGCCAGCTGTGCGAGGTCCTGCTGCACGCCTACGTGCAGGCACTGGTCGATGGCAAGGCGCGCTGGGTGGACCGCGACACGGCCCGGCCGCCGGTGTCCGATCTGCTGCAGGCGGTGCGCGGGCGCAGCCGCCCGGAGTTCCTGGACAGCCGCACGGCGCTGAAAGGGCGCCAGCGCCGCATCCGCGTCGACGGGCACAAGGCACTGAAGGCCGGCGAGGACGAGCAGGAGAAGGTCCGCGCCTTCATGACCGGCTTTGCCCGCGAGCAGTCCCGACCGCGGTTCTTCGACGTGCTCGACGTGGCGCGGCGCATCGCCGGCACCGGCAGCCTCGGGGTGGAGCGCTACATCGTGCTCGTGCGCGGCAAGGGCTCGCCGGACGGCAACTACCTGCTGGATCTCAAGAAGGCCTTGCCCTCGTCGCTGCAGGGCCACGTGCCCACCGTGCAGCCGGCGTGGCCGGACGAGGCCCACCGCATCGTGGCCATCCAGCAGCGCATGCAGGCCGCGAGCATGGCCTTCCTGCACGCGGTCCGGCTGGAGGACACGCCGTTTGTCCTGCGCGCGCTGCTGCCGAGCGAAGACCGGGTGACGCTGTCGCAGGTCGGCCGTCCCGTCGCGCGGCTGCAGCAACTGCTGGTGGTCATGGGGCAGTGCCTGGCCTGGGCGCAGTTGCGCAGCAGCGGGCGCGGAGGCGCTGCCACGGCCGACGAGCTGATCGCGTTTGGCCAGCAAGCCAAGTGGCAGGGCCGCCTGATCGATCTGGCGCATGCCTGCGCGGAAGAGGTGCAGACCGACTGGGCCTGCTTTGCCAAGGCGTGCGACGACGGGGTCGTTCCGCTGTCAGGCGGTGGTTCTGGGGCCTGAGCAGCACGGCAGCGTCCTGCTGACTCAGGGCGCGGCTTTCATCAGGATCGCCCCCTCTCCGGCCCGCAGCCGGACGCGGGTGACCGCGGCGCCGACGCTGCCGTCCGCGGCGAGCGGGAGGTAGCGCCCGCCCAGGTCGATCGGCGGCGAGTGGACGGTGTACTGCGACGCCGTGGTGTTCCACGCTGCGGGTCGGTGCAGCACGATCGCCTTCGTGTAGTCACGCCGCCAGACATCCGGCCCGCCGCCCAGGTCCGTGCCCCGTTTCCATGCCAGGTCGCGTGCACCGGCCCGGTAGCCGCGCGGGTCGGGCACACCGATGTCGACGCCCATGGCCGGAAACCACGTCGCCCAGCGCCGCACCTGGTCCAGCCGCGGCAGCGCCTGTTTCGCCTGGTGCAGCACGGCCCCGTCCACGCGCAGCACCTCGTCGGTCTCGCTGTAGATGTAGCCGCCGCGCGAGTAGTAGGCGAACGCGGTGTTCGCGTTGCGGGCGATGTGGTGCTTGCTGAGGGCGACGATCGGGCCGCGGTTGCCGCGGTCCCAGGCCACGCTGCCCGCGGCGACCGTGTCCTGCGTGTCGGCGTAGAGGAACACGCCTTGCGTTCCGGCCGGGTTGCGGGCGGGCAGGTAGTCGTCGTAGGCCATCGTGTTCGGACGGCCGTCGTCGCCGGTGGTGATGCCGCGCAGGTCGTTGGTCTTCCAGACGAAGGTGTGGTACTCGGCGATGCTCCACTGGCCTGACTTGACCAGCGCGGTGCTCGTGGCGTTCACGCCCAGCAGCAGCGCGGGCTGCTGCTGCCGGGTCAGGCGAACGACGTTGCGGTACCTGGCCAGCGTGGCGGCTGCCCAGGTGGCGCCGGCGGCCTTGTCGACAAAATCGGTGGCGCTGGCCGGCACGCCGTCGTCGGCCACGTCGCGCTCGCCGTCGTCGCACATCACGCCGCCGGCGCCGCTGCTGCGGCTGTCCTTGACGATCTTGCTGGCGAGGAAGGTCGCCCAGCTGCCATCGGCCAGCCCCTGCCGGTCGGCCGGATTGGCGATGAAGTGGTTGCTCGACCAGAACGCGATGCGCGCCTGGTACGGGAACTTCGCCGAGGCACCGGCGGGTGGTGTCGGGTTGTAGGCCAGCGGGGTGCCGCGGTGCACGATGGTCGGGCTGCTGGCGTCCCAGCCCCGGCCGCTCTGCGGCGTGGCGCCGAGCCAGTCGTCGCCGCGGATCTGGCTGCTGACCGGGACCACCCGGGCCGCGCTGACGACGATGCGGACGAAGTACTTGCGGCGCGAGCCGTTCAGGCTGGTCGGCTGCCAGTCGGCCGGCGGCACGAAGGACAGCGTGCCCGACCGGGTGAAGGCGGCCGTGCCGTCCTGCAGTCCAGCCGAGAGCGTGGCCCAGCCGCTGCCGTTCCAGTACTGGACGGTCCGCACGACGTCGGCCCCCGCCGTGGACAAGGTGAACCGGATGTCGGCGAACGGCTCCTCGTAGCCGAGGTAGGTCTGTCCCGACAGCGCCACCTGGCCCGCGTAGGCGGTGGCGGACACGTCGGTGACGCTGCGTCCGTCCGTGCTGCGCAGCACGCCATTGCGGCCCTCGAAGGCGTCGAAGCGGTCCAGGCCGTCGAAGATCCGCCCGACCCGGGCGGTGTAGTTCGCCTTGGCGTGCAGCAGCATCTCTTCGGGCACGAGCCGCCTGGCCAGCGCCCAGTCCTTCATTTCCAGCAGTTCGGCGATCGAGCCGATGCCGTGGATGTCCTGGTAGCCCATCCACTTCACCGCGGGGGACGTCGGCTTCGGCCCGGCCAGTCGCACCTCGAAGCGCTGGTCCATCCACGCCGTGGTGACCGCGTCCGGGGTGCTGTAGGCGACGATGCCATAGCCCTTCAGCGGAGGGGGTGGCGTGACCGTGGCGGCGTGGGCGGTCGTCCCGACGAGACCCAGAACGGCGCAGAGGCGGCGCAGATGGTGTGGAGGAGCGTGCATGGGCCGGAATTCTGCGGCGCCAGCAGTGGTACGTTTCAGTGCCGATCCTCCTCAATCTGGAGGATCGGGTGGCAATTGTTCACGGTATTTCGCGGCGTTCTGGCCGAAGATGCGGTCAGCCAAGCTCCTTGGCCGAGGAGTACGTGATGCGCTTGCGCTTTCCCTGGCGGATCCTGTTGTCCGGACTCGCGGTTGCGGGTACCGCTGTCGCTGCTGCGGCGGACGACGCCGCGTTTGCGCAGGACATCCTGCGGGCCCACAACCAGGTGCGCTGCCTGCATGGTGTTGCGCCGCTGGCGTGGCACGCGGGGGTCGCGGCCTATGCCCGCCACTGGGTCCGCCAGGGCGGGTTTGACCACAGCGATTCCTACAACGCGCCGATCGGGCCGCTCGGCGAGAACCTGTACGGTTCGTCCGAGGTGCCCACGGGCGCCGAAGCGGTGCAGTCCTGGTACAGCGAGGTGTCGGACTACCGGCCGGAGGATCCGTCCGGCGCGGCCGGGCACTTCACGGCCATGGTCTGGAAGGGTGCGCGGTATCTCGGCTGCGCCCGTGCGGGCGGCAACCTGTTCTGCAACTACTGGTCGGGGACCCGGACGGCGGACTGCAGCACGCCGAACATGCAGGGCTGCTACCGGGCGCAGGTGCTGCCGCGTGTGCGCACGTCCGCCCAGTGTCCGTGAGCCGCGCGCGCGGCATCAGGGGTGAACTGCGCCTGTCGGCAGGATCAGCGTCTCGGTCAGCGTGTTCAGTCCGAGAACGCCGCCGCTGCCCGACTGGCGGGCCCGCAGGCGCAGGCGGTCGAGGGCCTGGATGTCCATCGCGCGTGCCAGGTGGATGAGCGAGGTGACGTAGCGGCGGGTGTGCCGCGAGCGTCTGCCGCAGGCCCGTGCTGGCGAAGCTTCTCGACGGACGCGGTCACAACCTGGCTGGGGGCGGAGTGGCGGGTTCATGCGGGAATTCTGCCGCGCTGACACGCGCCCGCCCCCCGACCGAAGTACGGTTCAGCAGGTGCTGTAGACCGGTGCGAAGCCGCCCCCTGCGGTGCGGAAGTTGGTGGTCTGTCCCTGGTAGAGCCGGGCGGCCACCCATTGCACCTGCGTGTCATAGGCGTAGGCGCGCAGATCGAATTTCATCGGGCGCCGGGTCTCGTCGGCCTCCAGCTGGCGCTGGCCGGGCGTGGCGAGTGCCTGGGCGACGTAGTCGCCGTCGCGGGCCAGGATCTCGTCCCAGACACGCCGGGTGAGCTTGTCGCCGCGCCAGGCCGCGCGGCTGCCGTAGCCGCCTGCCGGCTTGAAGAACAGGCCGCGCCGCGCCGCCCAGAGCCGCTCGGCGTCGGCCGCGGCCACCACTTCGGTGTGCGGCACGTGTGCCAGCAGGACCGCGCGTGTCTCGGCGGGCACTCCCAGCGCGACCAGTTCGGCCTCGTCGCTGAAGACGGCCAGGTGGCGCTTGTCCGCGTAGAGCGCGTGGGCCTGCGGGTGGGGCGTGATGGCGGCGGTCTGCGTCAGCCACGCCTGGCGCAGCGCGGCGCTGGCGGGCTGCTCGAAGTAGAAGTCGGTCAGCCGGTTGTAGACCAGGTCGATCACGGTGTCGCCGTGCCAGAGCTGGCCGGCGCGCCAGTCGAGTTCCGCCGGATCCGCGATGACCGCCTGCAGGCCGTGGCGCTCGAACAGGGTGCGAAAGAGCAGGAACTCGGCGTAGAGGTATTGCTGCGCGGGGGCCTCGTCGACGATCGCGATGGTGCGCAGGGGTGCGGTGCGTCCGGTGTGCTGCCATTCCGCGCGGAACATGGCGACGATCGCGGCCTCGAAGGCCGCCGCCTGGGCCGCCGTCGGTACCAGCGGTGCCATCTCGGGGCAGCAGGCGCGCTGCGCACGGGCGAGCAGGGCATTCAGCAGCGCGCCGCCCGCGTTGGTGTTGACCTCGATCAGGCCGAGCTGGTCGTGGTCGAGGTGGAAGTCGTGGCCGAAGAACACGCTGCGTGGCAGCCGCTGGCCCGGCGGCAGCGGCACGCGCGCCGCTTCGGGTGCGGCCGCCAGCACGCGCTCGTGCCACGCCGGCAGGGCGACCACCGATTCGACCGCACGGATGACCTCGCCCATGCGCCGCAGGTGCGCGCCAGCGACGAACACGGGCTGCGCGGCGAAGACGAAGGGGCAGCGCTCGCGCAGCAGCGCCGACAGGCCGGGCGCGCCCAGTTCCGCATCCAGCGCGCGGGCGAGGGCGTCCCGGTCGAGCGTCAGGCAGTGGCAATCCTGGTTCAGGGCCTTCGCCAGATCGGTACCAAATGGGACCTCTGCAGGGGTCCCAGACCCGCCAGCAAGGCCCACTGTTGTATTGATCACTTCTTTCATTGCCGGAACCCCTTCGAAACTTTGCCTATGCTGAAGCGACAGGGTGAAACAGGCCAATGCGCAAGGTCACAGGCGTGTGGTTTTTCCATAATCCAGCCGCTCATGTCACCTCATCCTGCCATTCCTTCTGTTCCGGTGCCGCTGGCACCGGGTTCCTGCCTTGGTGCCTACGAGCTTGGCGCGTGTCATGGCGAAGACCTCGACGGCTTCGACTACGACGCCGTGGAGCGCCACAGCGGCCGTGCCGTGACGATCCGCGAGGGCTGCCCGGTCGGGCTGGTCGCGCGTGTCGGCGCGCAGGTCGTGCCCGTGCCGGGTGCCGAAGACGATTTCCGCGACTGGCTCGCCCGCTGGACCCGCCTGACCGGCCACTGGGAGCAGGCGGGCCGCTCGGCCGATCTGGCGCGGCTGGCGCACTCCGCGCTGGTCCGCATCGAGGCGCGGGGCGAGGCCAACGGCACGGCCTGGGTCTGCCTGTCGCCGGCCACTGGCCGCACGCTGCGCCAGGTGGCCGAGGCGGGGCCCGGCTGGCCCGACCGCGCCACAGTGGACGCCGGGCTGCACGCCTGCTGCAACGCCGTCGAGTCGCTGCACCGGCTGGGCGAGCTGCACGGCAGCCTGACGCCGGAGCGCGTGGTCGTGCTCGACAGCGGCACCTGGTGTCTGCCGCTGCCGGACACCGACCCGAGCCGCCAGCCGCTGTCGCCGTGGCTGGCGCTGGAGCAGACCGAGGCGGGCCGTTTGGCTGGACTGGTGACGGGGCCTTGGACGGATGTCCATGCCGTCGCCGCGCTCGCGCACTGGCTGCTGACCGGCTCGGCACCGCCGAGCCTGTCGCGGCGCCAGGCCGATGCGCCGGACTGCTGGGCCGAGCTGGAGCGGGCCGAGCCGGATCCGCTGCGCCGCCGTGCACTGCGCAGCGCGCTGGCGCCGAAGCCGGCCGACCGGCTCGGCAGCATCGCGGCGCTGCGCATGGCGCTCGGCTGGTCGGAACGCCATGCGCCGAGCGTCGCGGCGCCCAAGCCGGCGCCTGCACCGCTGCCATCCGTGCCGCCGGCCCCGCCAGCCAAGGCGGACCGCACCGGGCTGATGACGCTGGGCGGCCTGCTGGTGTCGCTGTCGGCGGTGTTCGCCGTGCTCTGGATCAACCGCCCGCCGACGGCCGAGCCCGTGGCTGCAGCGATGGCGGATGCCCTCGACCAGCGTCCCGCGGGCGCTGGACACCGGGTTCCGCCCGTCCCGCCGCCGCCGTTGCCAGTGAAACCGAAGGCGCCGCCCAAGCCGCCTGCACCGCCGCAGGTGCAAGCGCCCGCGCCGACACCGAAGCCGAAGCAGGCTTCCGTGTCCCCGGTGCCTGAGCTGCCTCCGACAACAGTCCGCCCGACCGAGGTGGCTGCGCGCAAGAAAACCTCCGAGGCCTGCATCGACTGGCTGCGTCGCCGCTCGCTGGAGCCTGCGGGCAGCGAGCGCACGTCGAACCCTGCCTGCGAATGAGTCGTCCGTCTTGCCTCGCCTTGAACCTTGAAGAAGGAGCTTGCACCATGCCTCTGCATCCCCCGCGCCTGTCCGCCGGCCTCCGGCACCTGGTCGGTCTGGGCACCCTGTTCGCGCTGCTGACCCTCGCCGGATGTGCCACGCCGCCGCCGCCTGCGATCACGGCCGACCTGCCGCTGGCGCAGGCCGTGGGCATGGCGACCGACCAGACCGTGCGCCTTCTGGACGAGCAGCGCGGTCTGGCCCGCTACCTGAGCCGCTCGACACGCGTCTACGTCGCCCCGGTGGTCGATGCCGGCAGCCGGCAACAGACGGTGAGCACGGTGCGTGTGCGCGAGCTGATCGCCGTGCATCTGAAGAGCCAGCACCGCGGGATCGAGCTGGTGCCGTTCACCGCCGCCGCGGCGGCGCGCAGCGAACTCCGGCTGGACACCACGCTCACGGCGGCCCTGCTCCCGGACGGGCGCCGGGCCACGGACCGCGTCAGGCTCGACATGCGTCTGGTCAGCCTGCATGACGGCCGCACGCTGGCCCGCAGCGAAGCCTCCGTGGTGGACGCCGGCATGGACGGCACGCCGGTGAACTTCTTCCGCGAGAGCCCGTTCTCGCTCGCGTCGGGGGAGGCGGACGCCTCGTCGACGGCCGGAGGGACGGCCCTGTCCGAACGCGACCGCACGTTGCCGATCGCCCGGCTGGACGAAGCCGGCGCCGCCTACGCCGCCGGCCGCTACGACCGCGCGCTGGACCTCTACCGCTCGGCGGCCACGCTGCCCGGGGCGGACACCATGCAGGCGCTGGTTGGCACCTACCTGTCCGCCATCCGCTCGGGCCGGGACCAGGAGGCGCAGGAAGCCTTCGCCCGCATCGTCGCGCTCGGCCTCAAGACCCGGGTGATGGGCGTGAAGCTGCTGTTCGCGCCGGGCAAGACCGAGTTCTGGCCCGATCCTGCCATCAGCAAGTTCTACCCCGAATGGCTGCGCGAGATCGCCCGGCAGGCGGGGGACGTGCCGTCGTGCCTGCAGGTGGTCGGCCACTCCAGCCACAGCGGCGCCGAGGATTACAACGTGCTGCTGTCGGCCCAGCGTGCCGACGCGGTCCGCCAGCAGCTCGAAACCGCCAATCCGGCGCTGGTGCAGCGCATCGAGGCCTCCGGCGTGGGCTGGCGCGACAACCTCGTCGGCACCGGCAGCGACGACCTGAAGGACGCCGTCGACCGGCGGGTCGAGTTCAAGGTGGTGGACTGCCGCTGACGATCCAGCGCACCAGCGCCCGGGCGTCCTCGGCGCTCAGGCGCTCGTGGGCGTCGACGTGACCGAAGAAACTGCCGGTGCGCAGCTGTTCGGCCAGGGCGGCTTCCTTGTCCGGCTGGCCCTGGTACTGCGCATAGTCCTTGGCCAGCGTGGCGAAGCTGGGGGTCTTCTTCTTCGGCGGGTCGCCGTGGCAGTTGTAGCAGCCCTTGTCGGCGGCCAGTCGGGCGCCGGTCTGCGCGGCGGCTGGCGGCCATGCGCTGACAGCCAGCAGGCCCGCCAGGGTCAGGCAGGTCAGCCGCGAAACCACTGCTCGACCTTTTCCCGGGTCGGCACACCGCCCGCGTGGACCACCTTGCCATCGACCACGACACCGGGCGTGGCCATGACGCCATAGCCGACGATGTCGCGCATCTCCTCGACCTTGCTCAGCGTGATCGCCGCGCCGCGGGCCTGGGCGACCTGCTGGATCAGGGCGATGGTGTTGCGGCAGTTGGCACAGCCGGTGCCGAGAACCTGGATGTCCATGGGAGGGGTTCCTTGTCTGGATGGAGGGGGTCAGAGCAGGGCATTGAAGACGTAGCCGACCAGCAGGATGCCGCCAGCGACGATGCCCATGAACGTGGCGATCAGCCGGACCTTGAGCACCTTGCGCAGGATGATGGCCTCGGGCAGCGAGAGCGCGATGACGCTCATCATGAACGCGAGTACCGTGCCGAGCGCGGCTCCCTTGGCCAGCAGCGCCTGCACGATCGGGATGATCCCCGCTGCGTTGGTGTACATCGGCACGCCGACCAGGACTGCCAGCGGCACCGACCACCACGCCTCCCGGCCCATGAACGAGGCCATGAAGTCTTCCGGCACCCAGCCGTGGATGCCGGCGCCGACGGCGATGCCGGCCAGGATCCAGGGCCAGACCTTGCCGACGATCTCGCGCACGCTGGCGAACCCGGCGTCGATGCGGTCGGACAGGCCCAGGCCGTCGTGGTCCGCTTCGGCCTGCACCCGCGGCATGTCGCGCACCCAGTCCTCCAGGTGCGCCTCCATCTTCAGCCGCCCGATGGTCCAGCCCGCGACGATGGCCACCGACAGCCCCAGCCCGAGGTAGAGCAGCGCGATCTTCCAGCCGAACAGCCCGAACAGCAGCGTCAGCGCCACCTCGTTGACCATCGGCGCCGAGACCAGGAACGAGAACGTCACCCCGAGCGGCACGCCCGCCTGCACGAAGCCGATGAACAGCGGCACGGCCGAGCACGAGCAGAACGGCGTGACGATGCCGAGCAGGGCGGCCATCACGTTGGCGACACCCTCGCTGCGGCCGGCGAGCAGGGCGCGGGTGCGCTCCGGCGTGAACCAGGAGTTCACCATGCCCATCACGAACACCACGCCCGTGAGCAGCAGCAGCACCTTGGGCGTGTCGTAGAGGAAGAACTGCAAGGCACCGCCGAGGTGGCTGGCGCGGTCGACGGGCAGCGCGGCGACCAGGGCTTCCGACACGGGAACCAGCGACTGGTAGAGCAGCCACCAGACGGTGGCGGCTGCCAGCAGGAAGGCGGCAGGGTACCGGCGTGGCAAGTTCAGGGCGGTCGCGTGCATGGACTCCAGCATGCGGGACCCTGCGTGCGGCCCCTTGATGCAGATCAGGGGCGGTGCAGCGCGGAGCCCGCCTCGTACCAGCCCTTGCTCTGGTTCACCACCCGCACCACCAGCAGCATCACTGGCACCTCGATCAGCACGCCGACGACGGTGGCCAGCGCCGCACCCGACTCGAACCCGAACAGGCTGATCGCCGCGGCCACCGCCAGCTCGAAGAAGTTGCTCGCGCCGATCAATGCGGAAGGACACGCGACGTTGTGCGCCTCGCCGACCCGCCGGTTCAGCCAGTAGGCCAGCGCCGAGTTGAACAGCACCTGGATCAGGATCGGCACCGCCAGCATCGCGATCACCAGTGGCTCGCGCAGGATGGCCTCGCCCTGGAACGCGAACAGCAGCACCAGCGTCAGCAGCAGCGCGCTGACGGACCACGGCCCGATCTTTTCCAGCGCCGCATCGAACGCCGCCTGCCCGCGCGCCAGCAGCGCCCGTCGCCAGAGCTGCGCGATGACCACCGGCACCACGATGTAGAGCACCACCGAGGTCAGCAGCGTGTCCCACGGCACCGTGATCGACGACAGGCCGAGCAGCAGCGCGACGATCGGCGCGAAGGCGAACACCATGATCGTGTCGTTCAACGCCACCTGCGACAGCGTGAACAGCGGGTGCCCGTTGGTGAGCCGGCTCCAGACGAAGACCATCGCGGTGCAGGGTGCGGCAGCCAGCAGGATCAGGCCGGCGATGTAGCTGTCCAGTTGCCCGGCGGGCAGCCACGGCGCGAAGACATGGCGCACGAAGATCCAGCCCAGCAGCGCCATCGAGAACGGCTTGACCGCCCAGTTGATGAACAGCGTGACGCCGATGCCGCGCCAGTGCTGGCGGACCTGGTGCAGCGCGCCGAAATCGACCTTCAGCAGCATCGGGATGACCATCACCCAGATCAGCAGGCCGACCGGCAGGTTGACCTTGGCGACCTCCATGCCGCCGATGGCCTGGACCGGGCCGGGCAAGGCCTGACCCAGCGCGATGCCGACGACGATGCAGAGGAAGACCCAGACGGTGAGGTAGCGCTCGAAGACGTTCATGGGGTGTCTCCTGCGCTCAGCTCTGGCCGATGGCGACGAGCGCGGCCTGCAGCGCCGCGCGGTCCATCGTCTCCAGCGGCAGGGCCAGCAATTGCAGCATCCGGTAGCCGATGGCCTGCCGGGTCAGCTCGAAGGCGCGGGGCTTGTCGGCCTCGGCCGCGTTGGACGGATCCGGGTAACCCCAGTGCACCTTGACCGGCTGCTGGCCTGCACCGCCGAAGAACACCGGGCAGGACTCGGCGGCTGCGGAGTCGCACACGGTGATCACGATCGACAGCGGCGGCGCGTCCGGCGTGGTGAACGCGTCCCAGCTCTTGCTGCGGTAGGCGCTGGTGTCGATGCCGGCGCCGTTCAGGGCCTGGATCGCGTACGGGTTGATGCGGCCGCTCGGGGCGCTGCCGGCGCTGTGGGCGCGGACATCCTTGCCGAGCCGGGCCGCGAGGTGGTTCAGCATGCCCTCGGACAGCACGCTGCGGGCCGAGTTGTGGGTGCAGAGAATGAGAACGTGGGTGGTCATGGACGTGTGGAGAACTCAGGATTGGCCGATGCTGCGCAGCTCGTGTGTCAGTGCCATGGCGTCGAGCTTGTCGATCGGCAAGGCCAGCATCAGATCGATGCGGCGCTTGAGCGTGAGCGCGGTATCGACGAACTTCTGCAAGCGCTGGGCGTCGCTGCCTTCGGCGGCGACCGGGTCGGGGACGCCCCAGTGCGCGCTGATCGGCTGGCCCGGCCAGTGCGGACAGACTTCACCGGCCGCCTGGTCGCAGACCGTGAAGATGAAGTCCAGCACCGGGGCGCCTGGTGCGGCAAATTCGTCCCATGACTTGCTGCGCAGACCTTCGGTCGGCAATTTCAGCTGCGCCAGCGCCTGGAGCGTCAGCGGATGGACGGCGCCAGCCGGATGGCTTCCGGCCGAATGGGCGACGAACCGGTCGCCGCCCAGTTGCCGCAGCATGGCTTCGGCCAGGACGGACCGGGCGGAATTGCCGGTGCAGAGGAAGAGGACATGGCGAGGGCGCTGGTGCATGGCAGGCTCCGTGCAGTTGGTCTGCGAGACCGTGGTGAATGCAATGGACATCGGAACTTGGCAATCGGCTCAGCAGCAGCTGCTGCTGCCGCCGCCCGTGGCCGGCGTGCTGATCGCGATGCCCAGCGGTTTGCCGCGCACGGTCGGTCCGGTGGCCGGGCGGGTGTTCGGGGCGCAGCAGGCCGTGGCGGTCGGGGTGGCATCGGCCCGCTCCCGGAACACGGGGATGTTGCCCAGCGTGTGGAAGTGTTCCCAGGCAATGCCTTGCGGATCGGTCACCCAGTGCTTCTCGCTGCGGGCGTAGCAGCAGCTGGTGGCGCCTTCGTCGAGCAGCGCCAGGTCGGCAGCCTCGGCACGGGCCTTCAGTCCGGCGAGTTCCTCGGCGTTGTCGGTCTGGATGCCGAGGTGGTCGAGGCCGGGCTGGCTGCCGCGGGTCGAGATGGCGAAGTTGACGGCCGGATCGTCGAGCATCCACTTGGCGTAGTCGCCTTCGACGCGGGCCGGTTCGGCGGCGAACAGCTTCGAATAGAAGGCGATGCTCTGGGACAGGTCATCGACGTGGAGGTGGACATGGAAACGCTTCATGGCGGGACTCCGGTCAGGGGTTCAGCAGCAGGTGGTGCCGCAGTCGGGTGTGGGGGTGGTGGCGCAGGTGGTGGCCGAACCTTCGCAGCAGTGCGCGGTGAGGTAGGCGAGCAGGGCGTTCATCTGCGCCATCGCGGCGCGGTAGATGAGGTTGCGGCCGTCCCGCTCCTGGCTGACGAGGCCGGCGTGCGTCAGCTCCTTCAGGTGGAAGGACAGGGTCGAGGCCGGCACGTCGAGCAGCGCGCCGAGCGCGCCGGGGGTCATGCCGTCCAGGCCGGCGCCAACGAGGGCCCGGAACACGCGCAGCCGCATCGGCTGGGCCAGCGCGGCCAGTGCAGTGGTGGCGGTTGATTCTTCCATGATTCCATTATGCTGGAAATATAGGTGTAATTCCACACGATTTCCACTACCGGCACCTGTCTGTCAAAACGCTGTCACATGACGGCGCGACCATGACAGTTCCGCTTCTGGCCCACCGGTGAGTCGATCCCCATGCATGAACCTGCCGTTCCCGCGCCACGCCCGCCCCACAGGACTGTTCTCGTGGTGGTGGAGGAGGCGGTGATCCGCGAACTGCTCGCGGTCCATTTCCGGTTCGCCGGGTTCTTTCCGATGCTGGCGGCATCGTCGGCCGAGGCGCGGCGGCTCGCGGGCGAGGTGCGTCCCGATGTGGTGCTGGTCGATCCGGATGTGCCGGCCACGGCCGACACCGGCTTCGCGGCCGAGGCCGTGCCGCCCTTGCCGCTGGTGCTGGTGTCCGCACAGGCAGTGGCCGGATGCAACGCGGTGCTGCGGCTGCGCAAGCCGTTTTCCCCGCGCGAACTGGTGGGCGAGGTGGTGCGGCTGCTGCGGCGCGATCCGCAGCGCCTGCGCGCCGGCCCGATCGTGATCGATGCCGAGCGGCACCTGATCACGGTGAACCGCCAGGGCCGGGCGACGCCGATCGAGCTGGCCCCGGTGGAGCTGAAGCTGCTGCAGTGCCTGATGGCACGGCCGGACCACGCGATCGAGCGCCAGCACATCCTGTCCAGCGTCTGGGGCAAGGGCAGCGAGGTCGACGTCCGCACCGTGGACCAGAACATCAAGCGTCTGCGCCGCTGTCTGGAGGAGGCCGGCGCGGGGGATGTCATCCGCACCGTGCGCGGTGTCGGCTACCGCTTCAGCTCGGCACCCTGAAGGCCATGCCGTTCAGGGTGTCCGTTCATGACGCCCGTTGTCACCAAAGTTTCACAGTGGCTGCCTACAGTGGCCCAGTTCCCGCTACAGGCCATTCCGGCCCACATCCAGGGAGGACCCCCAATGAGCGACAAGCATCTCTCTAGCCAGTTCGACGCTGAACTCAGCGCCATCTCGGCCCGGGTACTCGAAATGGGCGGTCTGGTCGAAGCCCAGGTCGCGCAGGCGGTCTACGCGCTGACCCACTTCAGCCATGTGACGGCCGAACAGGTGATCCGCCAGGAGCACCGGGTCAACCAGATGGAGATCGAGATGGACCGCGATCTCTCCACCGTCATCGCCCGCCGCCAGCCGACGGCCCGCGACCTGCGCCTGCTGATCGCCACGTCGAAGACCATCGGCAATCTGGAGCGCGTCGGCGACGAGGCCGCCCGCATCGCGCGCACCGTGCAGCGCGTGACGAACTTCGGCATGTCCGGCCGTCTGCCGATCGCGGACGTCGCGTTCGAGGCCGGCCTCGCGATCGCCTCGCTGCGCCGGGCACTCGATGCCTTCGCCCGGCTGGATGCGCTGCAGGCCCTGCAGGTCATCAAGCAGGACAGCGAGATCGACGCCGAGTTCGACGGCCTGATGCGCAAGCTCATCACCTACATGATGGAAGACCCGCGCACCATCTCGGCCTGCATCGACCTGGTCTTTGTCGTCAAGGCGCTGGAGCGTGTCGGCGACCATGCCAAGAACATCGCCGAACAGGTGATCTACGTCGTCAAGGGCGCCGATGTGCGCCACACGCCGCCCGACAGCGTCGAGACGGTGGTGCAGTGAGCCACCGCCACAACAGGGACTGAAAGACCATGGGACGCATCCTGATCGTCGAGGACGAGCCGGCCATCGCCGAGCTGATCGCGCTGAATCTGCGCTACGAAGGCCATGACGTGCGGGTGGCCGGCACTGCCGACGCCGCCGTGCGGCAGGTCACTGAACAGCTGCCCGAGCTGGTCATCCTGGACTGGATGCTGCCGGGCGAGTCGGGGGTGTCGCTGGCACGCCGCTGGCGGTCGGACGCCCGCACGCGGGAGCTGCCCATCATCATGCTGACGGCCCGCTCGGAAGAGCGCGACCTGATCCAGGGTCTCGACGCCGGTGCGGACGACTACCTGACCAAGCCGTTCTCGACCGGCGAGCTGCTGGCGCGCATCCGTGCGGTGCTGCGCCGCAAGCTGCCCGAGGCGCTGGACACGCCGATCGAGGCCGGCCCGATCCGGCTCGATCCGGCCACGCGCCGCGTCTGGCACGGGCAGGAAGAGGTCCCGCTCGGCCCGACCGAGTTCCGCCTGCTGCGCTTCCTGATGTCGCATCCGGAGCGGGTGCACAGCCGCAACCAGTTGCTGGACCGCGTCTGGGGTGACCATGTGTTCATCGAGGAGCGCACGGTCGATGTCCACATCAAGCGGCTGCGCGCCTCGCTCGCACCGGCCGGGTGTGCCGACCTGATCGAGACGGTGCGCGGTGCCGGCTACCGCCTGGCCCGACCGAACCTGACCAGCCAGGCGGCCCAGTGATCTGGGCGCTGCTGCTGAGTCTGGCGGTGGCGCTGGTCGCTGTCGCGGTGGCGGCGGGCTTGTGGCGCAGGCAGCAGCGCCTGCTGCGCTGGACGGCCGCGGGCATGGGCGAAACGGACGCGCCGCTGCTGCCGGGCGCTGCTGGGGAGATCGGGCAGCGGGTCGAGCGTGCCCTGCGGGCCGGGGCCGCCGCCCAGGCCGAGCAGGTGCGGCGGCTGGAGACCTTCCTCACCGCCATCGACGCCTCGCCCAACGGCATCCTGCTGCTCGATGCGCAGGACCATCTCCAGTGGATCAACCAGACCGCGGCGGCCCATTTCGGCCTCGACGTGCTGCGCGACCGCGACCAGCGGGTGACCAATCTCGTGCGTTCGCCCGCATTCGTGGAACACCTGCAGAGCGGGCGATTCGACGGCTTCGACGAAGGCGTGAGCTTTCCGAGTCCGCGGGGCGACACGATGCTGTCGGTGGTGGTGCGGCCCTACGGCGACTCGATGAAGCTGGTGCTGTCGCAGGACATCACCGCCCGCGAGCGCAGCGACCGGATGCGGCGCGACTTCGTCGCCAACGTCTCGCACGAGATCCGCAGCCCGCTGACGGTGCTGGCCGGCTTCATCGAGACGCTGTCCGATCTGCCCCTGACCGGGGCCGAGCGCCAGCGGGTGCTGGTGCTCATGCGCCAGCAGACCGACCGCATGCGCAACCTCGTCACCGATCTGCTGGCGCTGGCGCAGATCGAGGGCGCGCCCCGGCCGCTGTCGGACCACTGGACCGATGTGGGCGAGCTGATGTCGCAGATCGAGATCAGCGCGCGGGCGTCCGACAAGGACCGCCACCACTTCGAGCTGCAGGTCGGCGGGCCGGCGCAGCTGGGCGGGACCGAATCGGAGCTGTTCAGTGCCTTCTGGAACCTGGTGAGCAATGCGCTGCGCTACACCCCGGCGGGCGGCAGCGTGACGGCCCAGTGGGCGGTGCGCCCCGATGGCACGGGCGAGTTCCGCGTGACCGACACCGGTGCCGGCATCGAGCGCGAGCACATTCCCCGCCTGACCGAGCGTTTCTACCGCGTCGACAGCAGCCGCTCGCGCG
Organism: Sphaerotilus montanus; assembly: GCF_013410775.1. Taxonomy (NCBI): domain Bacteria; kingdom Pseudomonadati; phylum Pseudomonadota; class Betaproteobacteria; order Burkholderiales; family Sphaerotilaceae; genus Sphaerotilus; species Sphaerotilus montanus. Next base: position 4,109,008 of record NZ_JACCFH010000001.1, read on the forward strand.
AGACCGGCGGCACCGGGCTGGGGCTGGCCATCGTCAAGCACGTGGTGCAGCGGCATGACGGCGAGTTGCTGATCGACAGTGTGCCGGGCAAGGGATCGGTGTTCCGCATCGTGCTGCCGGCCTTCCGGGTCCGTCTCCGAGCCCCTGCGACACCAAGGACACGGTCAGAGCCTGTAATCTGAGGGGGTTGCTTCATTTCAGGCAGAGCCGATTGAACGTCCCGTCCCCGTCCGATCCGGGCCCCGTGCCCCACCCCGGAACGCCGACCCAGCAGCGATCCCGCGAGGAGGTCTCGCGGGTCGTGCTGCTCTACGTGCTGGCGGCGGCGCTCTGGATCGTCCTGTCCGATGCCCTGGTCCAGTGGCTGCTGCCCGATCCGGTGCTGCGCGGGGTGGTCGGCACGTTCAAGGGCTGGGTGTTCATCGGGGTGACCGCGGTGGTGCTGTACGGGCTGCTGCTGCGCCATGTGGAGCGCGGACACCAGGCCTTCGACCGCGAGCGCGCCGCCTGGCAACAGCGTGACGAAGCGATGGTGCTGCTGCAGTCCCTGGTCGATGCCTCGCCAGACGCCATCTTCGTGAAGGACCGCACCGGGCGCTACCAGCTGTTCAACGCCGCGGCCGCCCGCATCGTCGGCAAGCCGGTCGCGGCCGTGATCGGGCAGGACGACCGCGCGCTGTTCGACGCCGACCAGGCCGTGGCGGTGCAGGCCAACGACCAGCAGGTCATGGCGCTGGGCCAGGATCTGACCTTCGAGGAGGTGCTCGACACCGTCGCCGGGCTGCGGACCTTCCAGGCGCTCAAGGGGCCGCTGCGGGGGGCGGATGGCCAGGTCACCGGCCTGTACGGCATTTCGCGCGACACCACCGAACGCAGCGCGCTGGCCCGCCAGCGGCAGCAGGCGCTGGAGGCCGCGCACCGGGCCCGCGATCTGCTGCGCGACGTGCTGGCGCGGGTGGACGACGGCCTGGTCGCGCTCGACCGGGACTGGACCTTCACCTACGCCAATCCGCCGGCGGCCCGGATGCTCGGGCGCCAGCATCCGGACGAGCTGATCGGCCGCCAGGTCTGGACCGCGTTCCCGACCGTGGTCGGACGGCCATTCCAGCAGGCCTGCGAGCAGGCCATGCAGGACCAGCAGCCCATCGTGCGCGAGGACCACCACCCGCCCTGGGACCGCTGGTTCGAGTCCCGCATCTACCCGTCGCCGCAGGGCCTGTCGATCTACTTTTCCGACATCACGCCCCGGCGGCAGGCCGAGCGGGCGCTGCAGGTCAGCGAGCAGCGCTACCGGCTGGCGGCGAGCCACGGCCAGATCTGGGACTGGAGCGCCGACACCGGTCAGCTGGTCATCGCCTCCGGGTTCTGGGTGGGGCAGGGGCTGCAGGCGCCGCCGCCGCAGGCCAGCCTGCATCGGTTCGAGGAGCGCCTGCATCCGGACGATCTGTCGTGCTTCCGGTCGGCACTCACGGCCCATCTGCGGCAGCGGGCGCCGTACTGGCTGGAATTCCGCATGCGCCATGCCGATGGTTCTTGGCGCTGGTTCCAAACCCAGGGCCAGGCGGTCTGGGATGCCCGCGGGCGCGCCATCTACATGGCCGGCACCACCTTCGACATCACCGAGCGCAAGGGGGCCGAGGAGGCGCTGCGCGAATCCGAGGCCTACCGCCGCCTGGTGTTCGAGCAACTGGCCGACGGCGTGCTGCTGATCGACAGCACGCTGATGGTGCTGGATGCCAACCCGCAGGCGCAGGCCATGCTGGGCTACACCCGCGCGGAACTCCTGCGCCTGTCGATGCACGACCTGCTGGCCGAACACGAGCGTCCGCGGCTGGATGCCGAGCGGGTCCGGCTGCTCTCGGGGGGAATGCACCTGGACGAATGGGCACACCGGCGCCGGGATGGCACGCAGTTCCCGGCCGAGGTCAGCGTCCGGGCCCTGGACGGGCAGCGCCACGTCAAGGTGCTGCGCGACATCTCCGCGCGGCGTGCCACGGAGACCGCGCTGCTGAACTACCAGCTGGAGCTGTCCGAGCTCACCCAGCGCCTGCTGGAGCAGGAAAAGCAGACCACCCAGCGCGTGGCGCAGGCGCTCCACGACCACGTCGGACAGACGCTGGCGGTGATCCGGCTGAATCTGGATGCAGCGCAGGCCACCTACGGCCCCTCGATGCCGGCCGGTCTGCAGCAGACCTGCGGTGGCCTGTCGCAGATGCTGGACCAGGTGGTGCGCGAGGTCCGGCTGGTGCTGGCCGATCTGCGCCCCCCGCTGCTGGAGGCGCAGGGGCTGGTGACGGCGATCGACAACGAGATCCGCTCCCGGGTGCTGCCCGGTGTCGGCAGCGAGACGGGGGCGGACGTGCTGATCGAGGTCAGTGACGAGCTGGCCGCTCGGCGCTGGCCGGCGGATGTCGAATATGGCGTGTTCATGGTGGCGCGGGAGGCCATTGCCAACGCCCGCCAGCACGCGGGTGCGAGCCTGATCCGCGTGATCCTGGGCGAGGACGACGGGGCTGGCGCCGACGGGCTGGCGCTGGACGTGCAGGACGACGGGCGCGGCATTCCGGCGCTCATGCAGCAGGGGCGGCCCGGCCACCTCGGCATCGTCGGCATGCGCGAGCGGGCCATCGCCATCGGCGCCCGGTTTTCGGTGGGGCCCGGCCCGGATGGCGGGACACGGGTCTCCCTGCGCTGGAAGGCGGACAAGACATGAACACGTGTGCGCTGTATCTGGTCGATGACCACGCGATGATGCGCGACGGGCTGCGCGCGGTGCTGCAGGCGGCCGGGCACCGGGTGGTGGGCGAGTCGGGCGATCCCACGGTGGCGCTGGCGGAGCTGCAGCAGCTCCAGCCGGCCTTGCTGCTGCTCGATCTGCACCTGGGCGAGCAGCAGTCCGGGCTGGCCTTGCTGGGCGAGTTGCAGCGCCGTCAGTTGCCGGTGCGCACCATCGTGCTGAGCATGTCGGCGCAACCCCGCCATGTGGCCGAAGCGCTGCGCCTGGGTGCGATGGGCTATGTGCTCAAGGGCTCGCCGTCGAGCGAGCTGCTGGGCGCGGTCGACGCCGTGCTGCAGGGACGGCGCCACCTGAGCCCGGACGTGGCCGATCTGGCCGTGCAGGGCCTGACGGCCCGTGACGAGGCCTCGGCACTCGACGGCCTGTCGGTGCGGGAGCGGCAGATCATCGCCATGGTCGTGCGCGGCCATTCGAGCACCGAGATCGGCACGCTGCTGCACCTGTCGCCCAAGACGGTCGACTCCTACCGCAGCCGCCTGATGGGCAAGCTGGGCGTCTCGGACGTGCCGGCGCTGGTGCGGCTGGCCATCCGGGCCGGTCTGATCGACGCCGACGAACCGTGAGTCTTTTCGTGCCTTACTTGGTGCTGACGGCGTTTTCCGGCAGGACCTGTCCAGAACTCCCCGCAGACCCGGCAGGCCCGCCCTCCTAGAGTCCCGGCACGCTGGAAGTCACTCTGGTGCCATTCCGGCGCCACTCCGGCGGGAGCCTCGGCGTGTCCCTGCACGGTCTTGAATCCGAACTGCCCTGCCGCGTCTTGGTCGTGGTCGGCTCGCCGCGTCGGCTGGCCGAGGTGCACGCCGTGCTGGGTCTGGTCATGCCCGACGGCCTCGTGGAAGTTGCCGACACCGTGGTGGAGGCGCTGCTGCGCCTGACCCGCAAGCCGGCGCAGCTGCTGCTGCTGGACCTGGCGGTGGATGACGCCTTCGCACCCATGGTCGTCCGGCACCTGGCGCGTGTGGCACCGGTCACCGAGGTGCTGGTGTTCGATGACCGCGCCCGCACCGTCCCCGGCCACCAGCGGGTGCACGCCTGGGAAGAACTGGACAGCGTGCTGACCCGCTGGCACGCGGTGGTGCAGCGATCCGCCCGTGGGCTGCATGGACCAGAAGAAGAAAGAAGCCTGTCATGAAACCGGCCCCCCATCCCCCGAACGAAGCCGCACGCCTGCAGACCCTGACGGGCCTGAACGTGCTCGATACCCCCGCCGATCCGGTGCTGGACGGCCTGGTGCGCAGTGCCGCGCTGGCATTGGGCTGCCCGATCTCGCTGGTCAGTCTGGTCGATGCGGACCGCCAGTGGTTCAAGGCCCGGGTCGGACTGGATGCCACCCAGACCGGCCGTGCGCCGTCCTTCTGCGGGCACGCCGTCCTGGGGGACACCCTGTTCGAGGTACCCGATGCGACGCTGGACGCGCGCTTTGCCGACAACCCGCTGGTCACGGGTGACCCGAACGTGCGCTTCTACGCCGGCATGCCGCTCACCCTCGACGGACACGCCATCGGCACCCTGTGCGTGATCGACCGCCAGCCCCGCCAGCTCACTGAAGCGCAGCGCGAGATGCTGGAAGACTTGGGCCGCGTGGCGACCCACTGGATGCAGAGCTGGCGCCAGTCGCAGGCGCTGGACCAGCACATGCACCACCTGGAGGAGCGTGTGGCCACGCGCACGCAGGAACTTGCGCTGGCCAAGCAGGCGGCCGAAGCGGCCAACGAGGCCAAGAGCGCCTTCCTCGCCACGATGAGCCACGAGATCCGCACGCCGATGAACGGCGTGGTCGGCATCGTCGACGTGCTGCGGCAGTCGAGCCTGACGCCCTACCAGTCCGACCTGGCCGACACGATCCGCGACTCGGCCTTCGCGCTGCTGGGCATCCTGGACGACATCCTCGACTTCTCGAAGATCGAGGCCGGGCACCTGGCGCTGGAATCCGAGCCCGTGGCGCTGCTGCGGCTGGTGGAGGGCGTGTGTGACGCGCTGCAGCCGGTGGCGGTGGCGCGGCGCGTGTCGCTGCAGGTGTTCGTCGATCCGGCGCTGCCGGCGTGGATCCTCAGCGATGTGGTGCGGCTGCGCCAGATCCTCAACAACCTGCTGGCCAACGCGGTCAAGTTCTCGGCCGGGCTGGAGCGGGCCGGCCAGGTGCGGGTGCGGGCCGAAGCGCTCGGCGAAGACCGTCTGGTCCTGCAGGTCCGCGACAACGGCATCGGGCTGCCGGCATCGGCGCAGGCCCGGGTCTTCGATCCCTTCGAACAGGCCGAAGGCAGCACCTCGCGCCGCTACGGTGGCACCGGTCTGGGGCTGTCCATCTGCCGCCGCCTCGTGACGGCGTTTGGTGGCGACATCCGCGTCGAGAGCACACCGGGGCAGGGCGCCGTGTTCACGGTGACGCTGCCCTTGCAGCGCTGCGAGCGCGCCCCGGCCACCCACTTCGAGCGCGAGGCCGAACTCTCCGGCCTGCAGGGCCACGTGCTGCTGGACGATCCGCAGCAGGCCCGGGACTGGTGTGCCTATCTGACGGCCGCCGGCGCGCAGGTGCAGTGCTGGTCCGACGCCGACGCGCTGTGGCGGGCGCTGGCGGACCGGCGACCGGATGGTCCGACCGTCGTGCTGTGGCAGACCCGGCAGAACCGCGACCCGGCCGAGACGACGCGGGTGCGGATGCGTGGCGAGGCGGTGGCCCCGGGCCTGCAGTGGGTCTGGCTCACGCCGGGCCAGCGGCGCAATCCGCGGGTGCTCGGCCCCGGGCTGGTGATGCTCGACCAGGACGCGCTGCACCGCGCTGCGCTGCTCAAGGCGGTGGCGCTGGCGGTCGGCCGCCGTGTGCCGGATCCCGTCGAGCTGGGCACCGGGGCATCGCCGGGCCGACCGCTGCTGTCGGACAACCGGGATGCCGTGCTGCAGGGCCGGCTGGTGCTGGTCGCCGAGGACAACGACATCAACCAGAAGGTGATCCGCCGGCAGCTGGCGCTGCTCGGGCTGTCCGCCGAAGTGGCAGACAACGGGCTGGATGCTCTGGAGCGCGCCCGCAGCGGACGTTTTGCGCTGCTGCTGACCGATCTGCACATGCCGGGCATGGACGGCTACGAACTCGCCAGCACGCTGCGCCGCGGGGAGAGCCCCGGCCAGCACCTGCCCATCATCGCGCTGACCGCCAATGCGCTGAGCGGCGAGGCCGAACGCTGCCGCACGGCGGGCATGGACGACTACCTCACCAAGCCCGTGCAGCTCGAACAGCTGGGCGCGACGCTGGCCCGCTGGCTGGCGCCGGCCGTCTCGCCGCCCTCGATGCCGCTGCCTGGCGACGGACCGGCCCTGCCGGTGTTCGACCCGACGGCGCTCGCCCGGCTGGTCGGTGACGATCCGGCGGTGATCGACAGCTTCCAGCGCGATTACCTGGTGTCCAGCCGCGCCACCGCCGAGCTGCTGCGCACGGCGACCGCCCGCGCGGACTGGGCGCAGGCCAGTGCCCTGGGGCACCGCCTGAAATCCTCGTCCCGGTCCATCGGCGCGATGGCGCTGGGCGGCTGCTGCGCCGGCATCGAGCAGGCGGGCGCGACGGGCGACGGGGTCGCCGTCACGGCCTGGATGCAGCGCTTCGAGTGCGAACTGGCCGCGCTGGTGGCCCGGCTGGAGGCGGTCCCTGCCACCGCACAGACCGCCATGGCCAGCCGCGACGCCGACCCCACGCTGATGCTCGTCGACGACGACCCGTTCCAGCTCCAGGTGCTGCAGCGCCAGCTCGCTGCGCTCGGGGTCGGCTCGGTCCAGTCCTGCACCTCCGGGGCCCTCGCGCTGCAGCGTCTGCGCGGGCGCGACACCTCGGCGATGCTGCTGCTGCTCGACCTGAACATGCCGGGCATGGACGGCGTCGAATTCATGCGCCACCTCGCCGAGCAGCACTACCAGGGCGCACTGGCACTCGTCAGCGGGGCCGACCACCGCGTGCTGGAAACGGCCGCCAAGCTCGCCAGCGCCTACCAGCTGCACGTGCTGCACCACTTGCACAAACCGGTGGCCTCGGCGGTCCTGGGAGAGCTGGTGGCACGCTGGCGCGGCTTCGTGCCGGCGCAGGTGCGCCACGCGGCCCGTACACGGACCCCGGACGAGATCGACCGCGCGCTGCGTGGCAACCAGCTGATCCTGCATTACCAGCCCAAGGTCTCCATGGCGGACGGCGCGCTGGTGGGCGTCGAGGCACTGGTGCGCTGGCGGCATCCGTCCGAAGGACTGCTCTATCCCGACAGCTTCATCGCGGTGGCCGAATCCAGCGGCCAGATCGATGCGCTCACCCGCAGCGTGCTCTCGCAGGCGATGGGGCAGGCGCGCCGCTGGCGCGAAGCGGGCATGGGCCTGCGTGTGGCGGTCAATGTCTCGATGGACAACCTGGCGCGGCTGGACTTCCCGGAGTTCGTGCTGCGCGAGGCGGTCCACCACGGCGTGCCGCTGACCGACCTGATGCTGGAGGTGACCGAGTCGCGCCTGATGCGCGACGCGCGGGTGCCGATGGACATCCTGACCCGGCTGCGCCTGAAGCACATCGGCCTGTCGATCGACGACTTCGGCACCGGCCACTCGTCGCTGGCGCAGCTGCGCGACATCCCCTTCGACGAGCTGAAGATCGACCGCGGCTTCGTCCACGGCAACCGGGACCAGCCGACCCAGCGTGCCATCTTCGCCGCTAGCCTGGAGATGGCGCACCAGCTCGACATGACCGCGGTCGCCGAAGGCGTCGAGGACCGGGCCGACTGGGACTTCGCGCGGGCGGCGGGTTGCGACATCGCGCAGGGCTACTTCATCGGCCGCCCGATGCCGGCCGAGGCGCTGCCGGACTGGATCCGACTCTGGCGCAAGCGCAGCGAGACGCTCTGACCCGAACTGAGCGACAAGCCCCGGGGTTCAGCCCGGGGTCGAGCGTTCAAGCCGGAACGGCTTGCTGCTGTTCGATGTACTGACGCAGGATTTCGATTGGCGCTCCACCACAAGACGCGGCGAAGTAGGACGGGGACCACAAAACGCCCCGGCGCTTCAGCCACGGATGGAAGTCCCCGAATTCCTTGCGCAACAGGCGCGATGAAACCCCCTTCAGGCTGTTCACCAGCGCGCTCAACGCGACCTTCGGCGGGTAGTTGATGAGCAGGTGAACGTGATCATGCTCGCCGTTGAACTCGATCAGCTCGGCATCGAAGTCTTTGCACACGTCGGAAAGGATGCGGTGAAGGCTGTCGAGATGCTCTTGTCGGAACACCCCGCGCCTGTATTTGGTCACGAAGACCAAGTGGGCATGAATGGCAAAAAAGCAGTGTCTGCCCCGGCGATAGTCAGTTTCTTGTGTCATAGACCAATTGTGCTACAGTGATTTCATGGAAGCCACCAAGACCCTCAAGCTGCGCATCAAGGACAAGCACGCCGCCGTGCTGTCGGCGATGGCGCGCGAGGTGAATCAGATGTGGAACTACTGTAACGAGACGAGCAGCCGGGCGATCCGCGAGCGCCGCGAGTGGCTGAGTGGGTTCGACCTGCAGAAGCTCACGGCCGGGTACTCGAAGTGCGAAGGCGTGCGCATCGGCAGTGCCACGGTGCAACTGGTGTGCGAGGAATACGCCACCCGGCGCAAGCAGTTCAAGAAAGCCCGGCTGAACTGGCGCGTGTCGAACCCGAAGTCGGCGAAGCATTCGCTGGGCTGGGTGCCGTTCAAGGCGGGCGGCGCGAAGTACAAGGCCGGGCAGATCGCTTTCCTTGGGCACAAGTTCAGCCTGTGGGACAGCTACGGCCTGAGCCGGTTCGATCTGCGCGCCGGATCGTTCTCGCAGGATGCGCGCGGCCGGTGGTACCTGAACGTGTGCGTCAAGGTGGACGTGCCGAAGTCGGCCGGCACCGGTCTGGTGGGGATCGACCTCGGCCTGAAGACCACGGCGACGTGCTCGGACGGCGAAGAGCTGGCGTCCGGCCTGTACCGCAAGCATGAGGGCGCGCTGGGGATCGCCCAGCGGGCGCGCAAGAAAGACCGGGCGCGCGCGATCCACGCGAAGATCGTCAACACGCGCAAGGACGCGATGCACAAGTTCTCGACGGGGCTGGTCGCGCGCAACGCGGCGATCTTTGTCGGGAACGTGCAAGCCGGCGCGATGGTGAAGACCACCATGGCGAAGTCCACGTTGGATGCCGGGTGGTCGATGCTGAAGACGATGCTGGAATACAAGAGCCATGGGGCCGGCATCGTGTTCGAAGAGGTGAATGAAGCCTACACAACCCAGACTTGTTCGAGCTGCGGGGTCATTCCCGCCAGCAGTCCGAAAGGTAGGACAGGTCTGCGAATGAGGCGATGGACTTGCTGCGACTGCGGCGCGGAACACCACCGCGATGTGAAAGCTGCCCTGAACATCGCTGCGCGCGGACATGCGCGTCTCGCAGGAGGAATCCCCTTCCTTTAGGGCGGGGAGGATGTCAATGACAATCGCGGGATGCCTGCCTCTGTCCCCACTGCCTGCCTCGCCCACCTGGAAACCCTGCTCGCCGATGGCCGTCGGCGCGCGCTGCTCGGTCTGATCGGCCCGCCCGGCGCCGGCAAGTCGACCTTTGCTGCCGCGCTGCTCGCCGCCTGGGAAGCCCGCCACCCCGGCACCGCGCAGGTGGTGCCGATGGACGGCTACCACCTTGCCAACGTCGAGCTGGCCCGCCTCGGCCGCGCCGCGCGCAAGGGCGCGCCGGACACCTTCGACAGCGCCGGTTTCGTGTCCCTGCTGCGCCGCCTGCGCGACCAGCCCGCGGACGAAACCGTGCTGGCGCCCGAGTTCCGCCGCGAGATCGAGGAGCCGGTCGCCGGCGCGATTCCCGTGTTCCCCGAGACCCGGCTGGTCATCGTCGAAGGCAACTACCTGCTGCTCGACGACCCGCATCTGGGCGCCTGGGGGCAGGTGAACGCGCTGCTGGACGAGGCCTGGTATGTGGACGTGGACCCCGCGCTGCGGCTGGAGCGGCTGGTCGCGCGCCATGTGCAGTTCGGCCGCAGCCCGGAGGCCGCGCGGGCCTGGGTCGAGAGCACCGACGAACCCAACGCGCGCCTGATCGAAGGCACCCGCGCGCGGGCTGACCGTTGCATCGCCTGGTAAGGCACAAGACCCACAAGACACACAGGGGAATCCGATGGATCTGGGACTGAAGAACAAGACCGCGCTCGTGCTGGGCGCCAGCAGTGGCCTCGGCGCCGCGATTGCGCGCACGCTGGCGGCGGAAGGCGCCCGTGTGGCCGTCGCCGCACGGCGGGTGGACCGTCTGGACGCCCTCGTCGCCGAGATCGAGGCGGCGGGCGGACAGGCGTTCGCGCTGGCCTGGGACCTCGCCGATCTGGCGCAGACCGGGCCGAACGTCGCCGCCATCGAGGCCCGCTTCGGCCCGGTCGACATCCTCGTCAACAACACCGGTGGCCCGCCGCCGAGCACCGCCGCCGGCCAGCCGCCCGAGCGCTGGCTGGCGCAGTTCCAGGCCATGGTGCTGAGCGTGATCGCGGTGACCGACCGCGTGCTGCCCGGCATGAAGGCGCGGGGCTGGGGCCGCATCGTCACCAGCACCTCGTCCGGCGTGGTGGCCCCCATCGCCAACCTGGCGATGTCCAACGCGCTGCGGCTGTCGCTGGTCGGCTGGTCGAAGACGCTGGCGCGGGAAGTGGCCCGGGATGGCATCACCGCCAACATCGTGGTTCCGGGCCGCATCGCCACCGACCGCATCCAGTTTCTGGACGAGCAGGCGGCGCAGCGGCAGGGCAAGGACCTCGCACAGGTGCAGGCCGACAGCGCCGCTGCCATCCCGATGGGCCGCGTCGGTGACGTGCAGGAATACGCCGACGTGGTGGCCTTCCTCGCGAGTGCGCGGGCCTCGTATGTCACCGGGTCGGTGGTGCGGGTCGACGGCGGAATGATCACCGCGGTGTGAGCGGGCTGGTGCTGGCCGGCTGATGCCATGACCCGCTACGCTGATCTGGCCGACGACCTGACCGACGCGATCCGCCGCGGCGCCCTGCGCCCGGGCGAGCGGCTGCCATCCGTGCGCCAGGCCTGCGCGAGCAGAGGTGTCAGTGCCTCGACGGTATTCCAGGCCTATGACCTGCTGGAAGCGCGCGGGCTGATCGAGTCGCGACCGCGCTCGGGCTTCTTCGTGCGGGCACCACAGTCCGGCGTGGCGGCCGAGCCGATGGCCACCATGCCGGTCGGCGATACCACCGAAGTGGCCATCGCCGACCTGGTCATGCAGGTGCTCGGATCGACCCGCGACCGCGACGTCGTGCCGCTCGGCTCGGCGTTCCCGAGTCCGCGGCTGTTTCCGCTGGCCGATCTGGCCCGCAGCGGTGCACGGTCGATGCGCGCGCTCGACCCGGACCGGCTGGTCGAGGACCTGAGCGCCGGCAACGAGCGCCTGCGCCACCAGATCGCGCGGCGCCAGACGCTCGCCGGCATCGCGGTGGATCCGGACGAGATCGTCATCACCCACGGCGCGATGGAGGCACTGGACCTGTGCCTGCGGCTGCTGACGCGTCCCGGAGACATCGTCGCCGTCGAGTCGCCGACCTTCTACGCCGCGCTGCAGGCGCTGGAGCGCCACGGGCTGCGCGCGGTCGAGGTCGCGACCGACCCGCGCGACGGTGTCGACCCGGACGCGCTGGCCGCCGTGCTGGCGCGCCACCGCGTGGCGGCCTGCTGGCTGATGCCGAATTTCCAGAATCCGCTGGGCAGCCTGATGCCGGTGGAGCGCAAGCGGGCCGTGGTCGCGCTGCTGGCCCGCCACGGCGTGCCGCTGATCGAGGACGATGTCTATGGCGAGCTGCACTTCGGTGCGACCCGCCCGCCGCCGGCCAAGGCCTTTGACGAGGCGGGAGGCGTCCTGCACTGCACGTCGTTCTCGAAGTGCCTGGCGCCGGGGTACCGGGTCGGCTGGGTCTCTGCGGGCCAGCATGCGCCGGCATTGCGGCGGCTCAAGACCATGACGTCGCTGGCGACCGCCGTGCCCTCGCAGCTCGCGATCGCCGAGTACCTGGTGCAGGGCGGCTTCGACCGCCACCTGCGCCAGTTGCGGCGCCGGCTGGAGGTGCAGCAGCAGGCCATGCGCGCCGGGATCGAACGCCATTTTCCGGTCGGGACCCGGGTGTCGAGGCCGCAGGGCGGCTATTTCCTGTGGCTGGAACTGCCCGAAGGCGCCGATGCGCTGGCGCTGCACCGCCAGGCGCTGGCGTGCAGCATCAGCATCGCGCCGGGGCCACTGTTCAGTGCCGACCATCGGCTGCGCCGTGGCCTGCGGCTGAATTTCGGCCACCCGCCGGAGGACACCCGGATCGCCGGTGCCCTGGAGACCCTGGGCCAGCTGGCCGGACGCACGGGGATCAGCGCGGCACGATGAAGGTGCTGGACTCCCGCACGGACCGCCGGCGGCCATCCGCCTGCGCCACCTCGATGACGAAGTCCACCGGCAGGGTGTGTCCGGCCTCCGCCAGCGCCCGCTCGGCCGGCAGGCGCACCCGCACCACCATCGCCCCGGTGTCGGCTGCTGCCAGCGCCACGGTGTCCACCGGATCGACCAGCAGGGTCCCGCCCAGGCGGTCCTGCACCGCCAGGCGGCCTTGCAGGGGTGCGCCCGTGGCGTTCATCAGCTGGAGGCGGTAGACGTTCTCGACCGTGCCGTCCTCGACCGGACGGGCCATCACGCCCCGGTCGCGCAGGATGTCGAAGCGCAGCGGTGCGCGCTGCAGCAAGCCGCCGCCCATCGCTGCCACCGCCAGCCCCAGCAAGGCGCCATACACCGCCACCCGTGGCCGCAGCAGCCGCGACCACCGGCCAGCGGACGCCCCGGTCCCATCGCGGTCCGAGAACCGGATCAGGCCGCGCGGCTGGTGGATCTGGTCCATCACCTGGTCGCAGGCGTCGATGCAGACGCCACAGCCGATGCACTCGTACTGCAGTCCGTTGCGGATGTCGATGCCGACCGGACAGACCTGCACACACAACGTGCAGTCGATGCAGGCCCCTGGTGCCGACTCCCGTGGGGCGTCCTGTCTGGCCGTGGCCCGCTGGCGGCGCGGCTCACCGCGCCCCGCGTCGTAGCCCACGACCAGCGAGCGCGGGTCCATCATCGAGCCCTGGAACCGGGCATACGGGCACATGTGCAGGCAGACCTGCTCGCGCAGCCAGCCGGCGTTGCCGTAGGTGGCCAGGGTGTAGAAGCCGGTCCAGAACAGGTCCCAGGGGCCGACCGTGCCGGCGGGAATGGACGCGGCGAGTTCGCGGATCGGCGTGAAATAGCCGGTGAAGGTGAAGCCGGTCCACAGCGCGAAGGCCATCCACGCCAGGTGCTTGCCGCCGCGGCGCAGCAGCTTGGTGGTGTGCCAGGGCGCGCGGTCCAGCCGCAGGCGCGCGGTCCGGTCGCCCTCGAAGCGCCGCTCGATCCACAGGAAGATCTCGGTGTAGACCGTCTGCGGGCACGAAAAGCCGCACCAGACCCGGCCGGCCAGCGCCGTGGCCAGGAACAGCAGCAGCGCCGAGGCCACCAGCAGGCCCGTCAGGTAGACCAGGTCCTGCGGCCACAGCACCAGACCGAAGACGTCGAAGCGCTGTTTCTCCAGATAGAACAGCAGGGCCTGCCGGCCGTCGATCTGCAGCCAGGGAATGCCCAGGAAGAAGGCCTGCGTCAGCAGCACGAACACATGGCGCAGGCGGGTGAAGCGGCCCCGGCTGGCGCGGGGGTGCAGGCGCTGTGCGGCCGGATGGATCGGAATGACGACACGGGCTGGTGCCGTCCCGGAGGTCGACGTGGACGGGGTGGTGGCGTCCGTGTTCATGGTGCGGTGTCCAGACCTGCGCACAGCGCTTGCCGTACCGCCAGCACGCGGGCGTCGAGCGCATCGGCCTCGCTGTCGAGGATCTCGTCGTCGCGGAAGAAGACGCCTTCGACGTCCAGCCGCGCTGTGCGGGTGCCGTGCCAGTGGGCACCGTCGTGGTCCGGGCCTCGGCGAATGCCGTCCTGATCGCCGCTCAGCAGCACGACCGTGCGCTGGTCGTCTTCAAAGTGCACCGGTGCGACCAGGACATGGCCGGCCCACTGCAGATTGGTCACCGATCCCAGTGATCCGTAGAGGCGCCAGGCCCGATCGCGGCGGCGTCCCGCCAGCGGGATGCGCTGGGCGTCGGGCAGCAGGCAGGCCCCGGCGCGGTGACCGGCGATCAGGTCGGGCAGGAGGTGCTCGGCCACGGCGCGGTTGCTGGCCTGGTGCAACTGCTCGATGCACAGCCGCTGTGCCCATAGCACCCGGGCGGCTCCGGGTGCGCAACGTGCCAGCGCTGCCATGGCTTGTGTCAGGTCCGCGAGGGTCCCGCCTACGCCCCCGGCGCTGACAGGCAGGGCCAGCCCGGTGAGGCCCTGGGCCGCGATCCAACCCAGCCAGAGGTCGCCCTGGACGTTCGGATGCGGGTGGTGGGGTGGGGCGTGCAGTGCGGCGGAGCGCGGCATCAGGCCATGCATGGCAGTGTGGACTCTGGTGGAACAGGGTTGCCACTGTGCTGCGCCGTCTTCTGCACCGCAAGACGCAGAATTCGTCAAAAGAAACCAGATCAGATGGGCTGGCGTCAGATCGTGGCGCGCCACCGAAACCGTGAAGACCCCGCCGGACCCGATCAGGCTCTGCGTCTTGCGGCAGTCGATGCTGGCCACCAGCGCGTCGAGTTCCGCCTGGGGGCGCAGCCGCATCTGCCACGGCTCGCTGCGGATGTGCGGCGCATGGATCGTGGATCCAGGTGGCTGCGATGACCGCCCCGACGCTGTTGGCGATGACCACCATGTCCTCGGGGGCAAAGCCGTGGACCTGCCGGAGGTGGCGGATGAATCAGTGGAAGTCCTGCACGGTCGTGTTCACCCGCTACGACAAGCTCGATGTCATGTTTGCCGCTTTCATCACCATGGCACCCGTGGCCGAGGCGCTTCGGTTGCGTTAACAGGCCCTAGCGCCGACGTTTCAGCAGCCCGGTCGGCAGCCGGTTCAGCACTGCCACCAGCCAGCGCATCTGCCACGGGAACACATGCACCGGCTGGCGGCGTGCGATGGCCGCGGTGATCTCGCGGACCGCAGCCGCTTCGGACAGCAGGAAGGGCTTGCCGCTGGCATCGCCCCCGTTGAGTTCGCGCAGCCGGGCGGTGTCCATGTAGCCCGGCACGATGGCGGTGACGGCGATGGAAAATGGCGCCAGCGCGATGCGGTAGGTCTCGCACAGGCTCAGCACGCTGCGCTTGGTGGCGCTGTAGAGCGATGCGCCGGGATAGTCCTTGAGCAGGCCCGCCACCGAGGAGATCGCCACCAGCTGCCCGCGCTGCGCGCCGACAGGCTGTTGCAGCAGGCGCCGGGCCGCGCACTCGAAGGCGTGGTGCAGGCCGCTGACGTTGGTGGCCAGCAGGCGCAGCGTCGCGTCGGCGTCGAGCGCGTGGTGGCGCGAGTTGAAGTAGGTCCCGGCCGAGACGATCAGCAGGTCCAGCGGCAGCGGCGCGGGCAAGAAGTCGGCCAGCGCGTGGTCGATCGCCGCGGCGTCGGCGATGTCGAGTGCATAGCGCTTCAGCTGCGGGTAGGGGCGCGCGGCGTCGGCGTCGATCTTGCCGGGGTCCCGGCCGCACACCGCCACGCGGTGTCCCGCCTGCAGGTAGTGCAGCGCCAGGGCCCAGCCGATGCCGCTGGTGCCGCCGATGACCATGATGTTCAGGGGACTCATGCCAGGCGCTGCCCGCATTGGTGGCCGTAGTGCCACTGGGCGTCGACCAGCCGGCGGTAGTCCGAGAGCTGCTCGGGGGCGGCCAGTTCGATGCGGTTCGCCGCCCAGCGGAGGCGCTTGAGCAGCAGGGCGTGCGGCAAGGCGCGGCGCATGTCCGAGGTGTCGTAGCTGCAACGGCCGGGGTGGGCGTGGAGATCGGCGTGCATCACGTGGTGCATGCGCCGGTGGCCATCGACGCCCAGCACCGCGCGCAGGGCGGGCGTGGCCAGGGTGCGGTCATAAGGCGCCTTGTGTTCCATGAAGACCTCGTTCGCCAGTTGTCGTGCGATCTCGACGGGCACCAGATCAATGGCGCCGCCGAGGTAATGCCGGCCCGCGTGGGCATGGCAGCGGAAATAGAACATGTCGGCGATCGACGCCCGCACCGCGTCGGCGACCGGCATGTCCGTGACCGTGCGCAGGTCCGGTGCGATGACCCCGTGGCCCCAGCGGGGATCGTCCATCGGGGCGCGCCGGCCCTGCAGCAGCGCGGCCGTGCGGGTGTCGCACAGCACGGTTTCGGCGAACAGCGGGCGTGCGCCACGCGGCTGGCCGACCTCGTGTTCGCCGTAGAGCAGGGTGCCGGCGATGAAGGCGACGGCCGGCCCGGGGGCGGGATCGGGTGCGGCGGGCAGCGGCAGCCTCGCCGGAAGCTCGAACAGGTAGTCATTGAAGAGATCCGGCACCCGCGGCGCCGGCTGGCGATTGCAGAACCGAGCCAGCGCACCCGCCAGTGCGCCGCCGAGCGTGGCGCCCGGACGCGCTTGCAGGCTGCGGCAGAAGGCGTGCATCGCGGGTGAGGCGAGCCAGTCCCGGCGCGCAGCGGCGTCCGGCAGCGCTTGTATGATCGCCGCGGCGATGGCGCCACCACAGCTGGCCAGCAGCACATCGGGCGCGCGGCCCTGCGCCGCCAGCGCCGCATGCAGGCCCAGGTAATAACCGAACCGGAAGCCCCCGCCGGCCATCACCAGGCAACGCGCGTATCGATGTCCCACCGTCTTGCATCCATCGGAGCCATTGAAGGGAAGGGGGCGCTGCCTGCGACCTGGCGGCAGCGCATCGGCTTGCTCTTGCTGAACACGCTGGTGTTCACGGCATGCTATCAAACCGCCAACCACCTGGCGGAGCGGGCGCAGGTGTCGCGCCAGATCGCGCTGGCCTTCGAGCGGCAGATCCCGTTCATCGCGTGGATGGTCCTGCCCTACCTCTGCTCGGGTCTGTTCTATGCGGGCAGCTTCTTTCTCGTGCCGGACCGCGCGGCCTTGCGCCTGCTGAGCCAGCGCCTGCTGCTGGCGACGGTGGTGGCCGCGCTGGTGTTCGCGGCCCTCCCGGTGCAGTGCGGTTTTGTGCGGCCTGCGGTGCAGTCACCGGTCCTGGCGCTGCTGTACGCGGGTCTGGGCCTGGTGGACCGGCCGTACAACCAGATTCCGTCGCTGCATGTCGCCTACTGTGTGGTGTTCTGGTTCACGCTGCGCGACACGCTCGACAGCCGCCCGGCGCGGTGGCTGCTGGCGGTGGCGCTGCTGCTGGTGTCGGTCGCGACCGTCTTCACCTACCAGCACCAGAGCCTGGACGGCGTGGCCGGCGCACTGCTGGGTCTGGCCGTGGTGGGGTGGGTCCGACCGGGTTCGCACGAAGTACCGGTGGCCCTGCACTACGTGGCCGCGGCGACTGTCACCTTCCTCGTCGGCGCGCTGGCCCTGCACAGCCTGCTGGGGCTGTACCTGACGCTGAGCCTGCTGCTGGTCAGCATGGCCTATGCGCGCCGGGACCGGCATTTTCTGCACAAGCAGACGGGGCGCCATCCGCTGTGGGTCTGGGGCCTGTACGCGCCGTATCTTGCTGGGTACCGGCTGACGTGGTGGCTGGTGCAGTGGCGGGAGCGGCACCATGCGCCTGTGGTCCGGGTGTCGGAGCGGCTCTGGATTGGCCGGCGTCTGACCGACCGCGAGGCCGCGCTGCTGCCGCCGGACTGCGTGGTGGTGGACCTGTCCGCCGAACTGCCCGAGACCCCCAGCCTGTTGCGCGCCGCGGCGATCCGCTACCGGCATCTGCCGCTGCTCGACCTGGTGACCCCGGTACCCGCCGCCGTGGAAGAGATTGCCGCGGTGGTGCGCGCCGCGTGGGCGGAAGGCCGCATCGTCTACCTGCACTGCGCGATGGGCTACGAACGCTGTGTGCGGCTGGCAGACTACCTCGCATGAACCTCTCCTTCTCGGTCTACGACCTCAAACCCCGGTTCCAGCAGGCGCTGCGGCCGCTGCTCGCGTCGCTGGTGCGCCGCGGCGTCACCCCGAACCAGATCACCGTGCTGGCCATGGCGCTCTCGCTGGCCTATGGCGTGGTGCTGGCGCTGCACCCGGCGAACCGGTGGCTGTGGGGGCTGTTCCCGGTCGCCATGCTGCTGCGCATGGCCCTGAACGCGGTCGACGGCATGCTCGCCACGGCCACCGGGCAGAAGACGGCGCTGGGCGCCCTGCTCAACGAGATGGGCGACCAGCTCTCGGACGTGGCGCTCTACCTGCCGTTCGCGCTGGTGGCGCAGGTGCGGGCGCCGATGCTGGTGATCGTCGTCGCAGCGGCGCTGCTGGCCGAGTTTGCCGGCGTGCTGGCCGTGCTGATCGGCGCGGACCGCCGCTTCGACGGCCCGATGGGCAAGAGCGACCGCGCGGTCGTCTTCGGGCTGATGGGGCTGCTGGTGGCGGGTGGCGCGAGGGCGGACTGGTTCGACGGGCTGCTGATGCTCACGCTCGTGCTGCTCGTCTGGACCACCGTCAACCGGCTGCGACAGGCTTTGCGGGCGGTGGCTCGTGGCGCGCCACGGACACCGTGAAGATGCCGGCCAGCCCGATCAGGCTCTGCGTCTTGCGGCAGTCGATGCTGGCCACCAGCGCGTCGAGTTCCGCCTGGGGCCGTGGCCGCATCAGCCACGGCTCGCCGCGGTGGTTGTTCAGCGTCTGGGCGATCATCAGCAGCTGCGGGTGCCACGGCTGTCCGGTGTAGACCAGATGTCCGCCGGGGCGGAGCTGGCGCTGGATGCCCTGCAGCGACGCCAGCACCGGCGCGTTCTCGGCGAACAGTTCGTACAGGCCCGACACGATCACGATGTCGAACTGCGACTCGTCGATGGGGTAGCTGTCCGGCGAGAACGCATCCCGGCACTCGTACTCGACCGTGTGGTTCAGCGCGAGCGCCTCGGCCAGCTGGCGGGCCGCGTCCAGATTGGCCTGCGCGTAGTCCCGCAGGGTGATGTGCATGGGGCGGTCCTGGAAGCGCTTGGCGGTTTCCAGCACGTAGCGCCCGCCGCCCGCGGCGACATCCAGGATGCGCAGCGGCAAATTGGCCGGGTGCGTGGCGATGAGTTCGGACAGCGCCTGCTGCAGGTGCTGCTTGCGCAGCCGGATGCCGCGCCAGCCGATTGCCTGCAGATAGCCCTGGTCGATGAACTTGCCGATGCCGAAGCGCCCGCCGGCTTCGTTGCGGTAGACGTAGTCGAGCGAGGCACCCGAATCGAAGCCCTGCGTCAGGCCGATCTGCATGCCGTTGCTGAGCGGGCCGAGCCACTGCAGCATCTGGCGCTGGACGGTGTTGGCCGCGCGCTCCAGCGCCGTGCCCAGCGTGCCCCGCTGCAGGTGGCCGAACTGGGCGGCGCTGCGGCTGTTCCGGTCGCCATCCAGGTGCTCCTCGACCGCGGCGATCGGGTGGCCGAAGCAGCCGTCGATGAACTGCCGGGTCGCCTGGATCGCCTCGTCCATCGGCGGCCCCTGTTCGTAGAAGACCGCATGGAAGCAGTCCTTGAGCACCAGCAGGCGCTTGTGGCGCGAGCCCAGGCGCTCGAAGAACAGCTGCTGTGGCGCGGCGTGCACGACGTAGTCCTTCTCCGCGACCAGCATCAGCACTGGCACGTCGATCGCGAAGGCATCGGCGACGATGCGCTTGGCCGTGTCGGCCAGACCGAGCAGGACCCGGGCGGAGATGCGCCTGGCGATCAGCGGATCCGCAGCGTAGGCGCGGGCCTGCTCGTGCGAATGGGTCAGCATGGACGGGCGGATGTAGCTGGTGACCGCCAGGTCCGGCTTGAATCCCAGGGCCAGCCGCAGCGCCGGCTTGGCGAGCGGCACATACAGCTTGATCTGGAACGCCGCCGCCGCCATGACCACGCCGCGGATGTGCGGCGCATGGTCGTGGATCCAGGTGGCTGCGATGACCGCCCCGACGCTGTTGGCGATGACCACCATGTCCTCGGGGGCAAAGCCGTGGACCTGCCGGAGGTGGCGGATGAACCAGTGGAAGTCCTGCACCAGGCTCTCGAAGTCGGGCGCTGCGCCGCGTTCGCCGGGTGAGTGGCCGTGGCCCCGGGCGTCCCAGGCGAAGGCCCAGTCCCGCAGGCCGGCGAACTGCTCCACCAGTGGCTCGATCCGGCCGGAATGTTCGTGGCCGCGGTGCAGGAAGATCAGCACGCGCAGCGGCGGCGAGGCCGCGGTGCGGTAGGTGTCGCGGGGCTGCCAGCAGCGGTAGAACAGGCGGGTCTGGTCGAAGGTCTCGAAGCCGGATTCGGAGCGGATCCAGGGGTCGTGGGCAGTGTCGGTGGTGGTGGTCATGGCGCAATCCCGGCGTGGAGCTGGACAGTGAGGAGCAGGGCGTGCAGCAGGGGCGCCGTGAGGACCAGACTGTCGGCGCGGTCGAGTATGCCGCCGTGCCCCGGAATCAATCGCGAGAAATCCTTGAGTTGCAGGACGCGCTTGATGGCCGAGAACACCAGGTCACCCGCGAATCCGCCGAGCGCCAGCGCGGCACCCAGCGCGACCAGCACGGCAGGCGCGGCGAGCTGCAGCCGGGTGCCAATGGCCACCGACAGGGCGACGCTCACCACGACACCGCCCGCCAGCCCCTGCCAGGTCTTGTTCGGGCTGATGCCCGGGGCGATCGCGTGGCGGCCGAGGGTCTTGCCGCTGACGAACTGCGCGATGTCGTTCAGGCAGGTCAGGGCCAGCAGGTAGAAGGTCCACGCCAGCCCGGTGTGGCCCAGCGCCGGCAGCTGGGCGATCTGCACCAGGTGGCCCACGCCCAGCAGCGTGAGCACGAAGGTGCCCACCAGCAGGGGACGGCGGTGTCGGCGGCACAGGCCGACCGCCACCAGCACCACCAGCACACCCGCCGGATGCCAGAGGCTGGTCGCCGGCAGCACGCTGTTCACCCACTGGTTGGCCAGAAACGTGGTCCCGCAAAGACCGAAGAACGGCGCGCGCGGCCCTGGCCAGTGGCTGGACAGCTCACGGGCCGCCAGCGCGCAGATGAGCCACACCAGTCCGGTCGAGCCCATCGGGTAGACCCACAGGCCTGCGGTGAGGACCGGAAAGATCAGCCACCAGGCCTGCACCTGCTGGCGCAGCATGCTGTCGGGGCGGGAACGGGTGGAGGCACGGACGGCGGCGGTGCTGATGCCCAGCAGGCCGTACAAGAAAAACAGCGAGGGCACGATGGTGGGCCACGTGCTGTCGCCGCTTGCGGCTGGAAATGCCAAGGGGTGTGCCTGTCTGATCGAGCTGGTCCCAGCGGAAGGCCAGCATCTTCCCTGAAGGCACCCCTGCGCGTCCAACGCTTTCAGCGTTCAGAGCGCCAGCACGGTCGCCTGGGCGCTGCCGGGGGGGTAGACGGCGACAAACCCCTCCGCGTGCTGTCGCTCGGGGGCTGCCCACGGCTCGGTGGTGGCGCTCCGGTAATTGAACAGCAGTCGAGCGGGCGAGGTCCCGTGGTGTTCGGCGAGCACCAGATCCACGGCCCGTGCGTTCGGGTGGCCGAACACCGCGCCGCTGGTCGACACCAGATAGCGGGCGCTGTCGAGGCAGGCCAGCAGCGCGGCATGGACGTTGCGGACGCTGCCATGGTGCGGCAGCTTGAAACCGCTGAGCGCGAGGCGTCCGCTGCCGGACGCCTCGGGCAGGCGGCGGATGGAGGCCTCCAGCACCGAGGCCCAGGCGTCGCCCGCCAGCAGCAGGCGCACCGTGGGTTGCTCGCTCGGGTACTCCAGCAGCAGGGCGATGCTGCTGCCGTTGGCTTCGCTGTCGTCGCTGCCGAAGGCCGCGCCCGCTTCGCCAGCCGCGCCGAGTGCATCGGCCAGCTCGAACCCACCGAGTTCCGCACTGTCCCCGGTGTCGGCGCCCTCGATGTCGTCGACCGCGCCGAGCGCATCGCCCAGCGGACGCAGGTGGCGCGCCGCTTCCAGCCGCAGACGCAGCGCTGCCGTGTCGCCAGAGGTGAGGCCAGCTGCTTTCAGTGCCTTGCGCCAGGCGTCCTTCAGTGCGAGCAGGCGGTCGTGGTCGGGCGACAGCAGCGTCAGCTGGCAGGCGCCGGGACCCAGATCGACGACCGGCAAGCCGGCGGCCTCCCGGTCGATGGCGACCAGTCGGTCCGGCCAGCCGAGGTTCCAGACCGCCGTGCCGGTGCGGTGTTCGTAGTCGGCGATCAGCATGCCGAGCAGCTCGCCCTGCAGCGCGCCCAGCGGCTGGCCGGCGGGGTCCGGCACCTGGTCGAGCTGGTCGCGGCCGTTGAACCAGATCCGGTCGAAGACGCAGCCCAGCGCCTCGGCGTCCCGCAGCAGCCGCACCACGCCCTCGATGTGGTCGGCGTCGATGTGGGTGATGACCAGCAGGTCGAACCGGCGCTCGGCCTTCGGTACCTGCAGGATGCGGGCGCGCAGGTTGGGGTAGGTCCGCCCCGGCCCGCCGTCGATCAGGATGCGGCGAGGGTGGGCCGCGTCGCCGTACTCGATCCACAGGCAGTCGCCGTGGGCGGCGGGCAGCATTTCGAGGCGGAACATGGCGGCTCCTGGTTCGGTGCGTCTGCGCGTCAGTGGGCGTGTTCCGCCGCGGCCTGCGAGGGGGCCAGCCGCCACTGTGCATCGCCCAGCGTGACGAGGCACAGCGCCATCAGGTAACCGCGCCCGAGCATGCGGCGGCGCACCCGGCGCATCACGGTGCCGAAATCGGTGTCCGCGTCGCGCACTGCCGCAAGCTGCCGGACCAGTTCCTGCGCGACCGGCGCCGCGTGCCGGCCGAGTACCTTGGCCAGCGTGCCCAGCACGATGGCGGCGTGCTGCTGCTGGACCCGTCGGGTCAGTTCGACGTAGCCCATGCCGCCATCGGCATCGGCCGCCGTCTGGCAGCCCAGCATCAGCACGATCGGGCCGGGGTCGGTGGTGTCGGGGTTGATGTAACTGGGCAGGAGCTGTTCGCGCCCCAGCCGGGCCTGGGCGTGGGACAGACCCTCGGCGCCGATTTCCAGGTAGTCCAGCCCCTGGTCGACGTCGTGGTGTGGCAGGACCAGCAGGAGCGCCGGATCGGACTGCACGGCCATCTTCCACTCGACCCAGTCTGCGGCCCGTACCGGGTGGGCGACCGACTGCGTCAGGGCGGCCCAGAGCTGGTCGCGGTCGGCCTCGGGCACCTTGTCGCTGCAGGCGAACAGGGCCGAATCGATGGGGCGCAGGCTGCGGCGGGCAGCGGTCGGCACGGACGCGCCTGCACTGGATGCGGCATCCGGGTCCAGGCGCTCGATCACCTTCTGTAGCGACCAGAAACCCAGCGGGCACACGACCGGCACGCGGTCGCGCTGGTCGTCCGCGAGCGGCACGCGGCTGCAGACCGGGCAGTTCGCTGCGTCCGACTGCAGCACGTCGCGCCAGCCTGCGCACAGCGTCGCGTCCTCGGCCGGCGCGCCGCGGTCGTAGACAAATTCGAGCGGCACGTGGTCGCCTGTGCGGTTGAGCAGTTGCAGGCGCTCACCCGGATCGCGGTAGCCGCTGTCGCGCAGCTGGTTGTAGAGGTTGGCACCGTGGCGGGCGAGGGTGCGCAGCAGGTTCAGCACGGCCGGGTCGTCCGGATCGAGTTCGTCGGACGCTGGCAGGCCGGCCTTGGCCTGTTTGCGCACCACCACGGTTTCGGTCAGGTGCAGCGTGTCGTTCAGCCAGCGCAGCGCCGTGCCGGAGCTGCCGAGGTCGAAGGCGTGGGCGCCATGGTTGTCGAACAGCAGCAGGCGGGCGGCCGCGTCGGCCGTGGAGGGCGGCGGGGCGTCGATCACCAGCGTCCCGTCGACCGCCGGGCTGTCGGCGATGCCGAGCACCTCGCGCCGGCAGGCCTGCACCCGCAGCGAGAGGGTGTGGGCGGGCGTTTCCGGCTCGCCCGGGCGCAGCACGAAGCCTTCGAGCCGCACCGCCTCGAAAATCCGGCCGCGGTAGCGGAACACGAGGTCGGCGCTGACGTAGCGCTCGCCCTCCGGCACCGTCAGGTGCAGGTTGCAGTCGCCGCTGCGGGCGTCGCGTTCGGCGGGCAGCAGCAGCGTCCGGCTGTCACTGTGCTCCACGCCGCGGCCGTCGCGCCAGTAGAGCTGCGCCTGCAGCAGCAGGCCATCGGCCGGCATGGCCACGTCCGGGATCGGTTGGTCGGCGGCGGTTTCCGCGTCCTCCAGCGGCCCGATCCAGCAGCGCACGACGTGTTCGGCGCCAGCCAGAAAAGTCTGGCGCCGCTGGCCACCCTGGAGCAGGCGGAGCTGCGCCCGGCGCGCTTCTGGCTGTGGCGGCGTGGCCCGCTGCACTGGAACGCCACGGCTGCGTCCGCGGGTTGGCGGGGACGCTCGCCCGCTGAGCCGATCACCGGAAGCGCCTAGGCTGCCGAGGAGAGCCAGTCGTGCGGCGGTATCGGCGGATTGCATGAGCTGATCGACCGCGGTGTGGATCTGCTTGGCCACGGCCTCCGCATCGAACGGTGCCGCAGCAGGTTTCGGCCGGACTGCGCGCAGCCGCTCCAGCAGCGCCGTGGCCTGTGTGTCACCCGGCGACCCCGCCACCGTGCGGCGCCGCAACGCCAGCAGTTCGGCGACGAGCTGCGCGAGGGCGTCGGGATCCAGCGGGAACCGGGCCGCGGCGTCCAGCGCGGCGAAGCCGACCTGCAGGTCCGCATCGGTGGCGGCCAGATCCAGCAGCGGCCCCAGGGCGTCGGCGTCCAGCCAGTCAGCCATGGCGGAGCAGCTCTGGCGTGTAGGTGTGCAGCCGGTGCATCAGCAGGGCGCCCGCGTGGCGCTTCAGCACGGTCATCTCGTCGCCCGACAGCCGCTTCAGGTTGGTGCCGATCGCCGAGGCGAAGGCGGCGTCGCCGTCCTGCGCCTGGCCGATCGCGCTGTCGATCGAGAACCACACCGGCTTCGGCCCGTTCGCACGCAGCATGCCCAGCTCCAGCCGCTTGAACTGCAGCCCGCGCACCTGCTCCATCAGGATGTCGATGGCCTCGACCAGCACCGCGGCGCTGGATTCGGTCGGCTGCTCGACGATGGAGAAGGGCTTGCCGCCGTCGCTGACGACCACGTAGTCCAGCGCATTGCGGTCGCGCACCAGCGGATTGACGCCGAGGTTGTCGTACACGCCGCCGTCGGTCAGGCAGATGAAGTCGGCACCATGGGCGGGGAAGGCGTCCTGGTCCAATCGCAGCGGCGGGAACACCGGCGGGAAGGCCGACGACGCAGCGACCGCCCGGCCCAGCCGAAAGTGCTCGGCCGGATGGAAGCCCATCTCCCATTCGCCCATCTCGGTCGGCTTGCCACCGCCGGTGACGAAGGAGAACAGGTTGCCGGTGGCCAGATTGGTCGCGTTCAGGTAGAGGCGCGGGCCGCCCGCGAGCGCGTCCAGCGTGCAGCCGGCGAAGAGGTCGCGGTCGTAGCTGTCGGCCAGCTTGTCCAGGCGGGTGTGGAAGGGGTCGAGCATCCCGCCGAGCACCGAGGACACCGCGATGGAGGCGCTGCGGAGGTACTGCTCCAGCCGGTCCAGCGCCGCGTCGTTGCCCCAGTTCCGGCACAGGAAGGCACCGGCGATGCTGCCGCCGGAGACGCAGGTCAGCAGGTCCAGCTTCCAGAGCAGCCCCTGTGTCTGCAACTGCCGGAACACCCCCAGGTGAAACGCCGCGGCGCGGAATCCGCCGCCAGACAGTGCCAGCCCGATGCGCTTCTGCGCATTCCCCACGGTGATCGCCATGTCGTGCTCCTTGGTCCTTGCACACCATGGTTCATACGCGTACCAGTCCGAACAGTCAATGCACTGGCCCGCGGTACGTCCTTCATCCGGAGGACAAACGCCCGGCTGGCAGAATGGCCGCCCCCGAGTCGTCTGCTCGCACCCCGAGCCGCGCCATGTCCGAACTTCCCTTGCGCGTGCTGTCCGTCATCCCGCCGATGACGCAGCTCAACACCCCGTACCCCTCCACCGCCTACCTGACCGGCTTCCTGCGCTCGCGTGGCGTCGATGCGGTGCAGGAGGATCTGGCGCTGGCGCTGGTGCTGCGGCTGCTGTCGCGGGGCGGCCTGCTGGAGATCCGCCGGCGCATCGAGGCGAACCCGCCGCAGCGTTCGACCGAGCCGGTGCAGAGCTTCATGGCGCAGTTCGACCGCTACGTGGCGACCATCGACCGCGTCATCGCCTTCCTGCAGGGCCGTGACACGACGCTGGCGCACCGCATCAACAGCCGCGCGTTTCTGCCGGAGGGGCCGCGGTTCCGCACGCTCGATGTCTACGTGGACGAGGACGGCGGCGATCCGCTGGCCTGGGCGTTCGGCGCGCTGGGGTTGCAGGACAAGGCACGGCACCTGGCCACGCTGTACCTGAATGACCTCGCCGACGTGCTGCGCGACGCGGTCGATCCGCGCTTCGAGTTCGTGCGCTACGCCGAGTCGCTCGCCACCAGCCAGCCGACGTTCGAGCCGCTGGCCGCCGCACTGGCCGCCGCGCCGAACCTGATGGACGAGGTGCTGACCGAGCTGACCCGGGCGGCGGTCGAGCGGCATCGGCCACGGCTGGTGTTGCTGTCGGTGCCGTTTCCGGGGGCGGTGTATGCGGCGTTCCGGATCGCGCAGGCGGTCAAGCAGGTCGATCCGACGATCGTCGTGGCGCTGGGCGGCGGCTTCGTCAACACCGAGTTGCGCGAACTCGCCGAGCCGCGGGTGTTCGACCACATCGACTACGTGACGCTGGACTCCGGCGAGCGCCCGCTGCTGGCGCTGCTGGAGCACCTGAACGGCAAGCGGTCACGGCAACGCCTTGTGCGCACCTTCGTGCGGGACGCGGACACCGGCTTGGTCCGCTACATCAACTTCGTCGAGCCGGACGTGCCCTTCGCCGAAGTGGGCACGCCGACCTGGGACGGGCTGCCGCTGGACAAGTACCTTTCGCTGCTCGACATGCTCAACCCGATGAACCGGCTGTGGAGCGACGGGCGCTGGAACAAGCTGACGGTGGCGCATGGCTGCTACTGGAAGAAGTGCAGTTTCTGCGACGTCAGCCTCGACTACATCTCGCGCTACGAGACGGCCACCGCCGAGACGCTGGTGGAGCGCATCGAAGCCATCGTCGCCGAGACCGGCCAGACCGGCTTCCACTTTGTCGACGAGGCCGCGCCGCCGAAGGCGTTGAAGGCGCTGGCCGCCGAGCTGCAGCGCCGCGACGTGCAGATCTCGTGGTGGGGCAACATCCGCTTCGAGAAGACGTTCACGCCCGAGCTGTGCCAGGAGCTGGCGGACAGTGGCTGCATCGCGATGTCGGGCGGGCTGGAGGTGGCCTCCGACCGGCTGCTGACGCTGATGAAGAAGGGCGTCTCTGTCGATCAGGTGGCGCGGGTGACCAAGGGCTTCAGCGACGCGGGCATCCTGGTGCACGCCTACCTGATGTACGGCTTCCCGACGCAGACGGTGCAGGACACGGTGGACGCGCTGGAGTACGTGCGCCAGCTGTTCGAGCACGGCTGCATCCAGAGCGGGTTTTTCCACCGCTTCGCCTGCACGGTGCATTCACCCGTGGGGCTGAACCCGGCGGAGTACGGCGTGAAGCTGCGCCCGCTGCCGCCGGTGACGTTCGCGCAGAACGATGTCGGCTTCATCGACCCGACCGGCACCGACCACGACGCGCTGGGCGTGGGGCTGAAGAAGGCGCTCTACAACTACATGCACGGCATCGGGCTGGACGAGGACGTGCGGGCGTGGTTCGGGCATCTGAAGGTCAAGGTGCCGAAGACCTCGGTGGGGCGGAATCGGATCGGGAAGGCGCTGGCGGGCCGCTGAGGCGCGCTCGGCTGGCTGGCCTCTGCCCACCCATCCTCAGCGAATCAAGCCGAGCGAAACCATGTCCGACGAAGCGACGCTGCCGTGCTGCGACTGCTGCGGGACATCCACCGGTTGGAACAGCGACACCGACAGCGACATCGCGACCACGAGCACGTAGGGAATCCAACGGGGGCTGGACATGGCGATCTCCTGGAGAGGCCCTTCTGGATGAAGGGCATGGTGCCAATATAGGCAGCCGCCCTGTCTGACGCGATGGGACACCTGCGCGAACGCGTGTCAGCCGTTTCCTACACGCTCCTGCACGCGGCCTGCACGCGCCGGTGCATGCGGAGTTGTCCTACAGGCGGATGCTCGCTGGGCCCACGCGTGTCGGCGCCGGGCTGCACTGCAATGGCGTCATGCCACACGCCATCCGCCCCCCAAGACCCGCGCGCGCCGTGCACCTTCCCCGCAGCATCGGCCACTCTCTGAAATTCATCGTCATCGCCCTGGTGGTGGCGGGCCTGTACTTCGGCCGCGACATCCTCGTGCCGCTGGCGCTGGCGGCCTTGCTGGGCTTCGTGCTGGATCCGCTGGTCAGCCGCCTGTGCCGACTTGGTCTGCGGCGCGGGCTGGCAGTGGGGGTGGTCACGAGCGGCACGCTGTCGCTGCTGGTGGGGATCGGGCTGCTGGTCGGGCTGCAGATGGTGCAGCTGAGCAGCGACCTGCCGCGCTACCAGCAGACCATCGAGCAGAAGATGCATGCACTTCGGCAAGGCATGAGCCGCACGGGTTCGCTGGACGCCGCCTCGCGGCTCGTGCTCTCGCTGGAGCATGAGCTGGAAGCGACCCGCCAGACGCTGGAGCGGGGCGGCGCCGCCGAAGCCGCCCGCAAGGCCACGCCGGTGCGCGTGATCAACAATGTCTCGCCGCTGAACGAGGTGACCGCCTGGGTCGGTCCTGTCCTGGACCGCCTGCTGACCGGCGGCATCGCGGCCGTCCTGCTCGTGTTCATCCTGCTGGAGCGGCACGAGCTGTGTGACCGCATCCTGCGCATGGCCGGCCCCAACCTGCGCCCGATGACGGACGCGCTCAACGAGGCCGCGCGCCGCGTGAGCGCCTTGCTCTCGATGCAGGTGCTGGTCAATGCGGGCTTCGGTGTGGCGCTGGGCGGCGGGCTGTGGCTGCTGGGCATTCCCGGCAGCCTGCTGTGGGGCACGCTCGCGGCCATGCTGCGCTTCGTGCCCTACCTTGGTCCGATGCTGGCGGCGGCCTTCCCGCTGCTGCTGGCCACCGCGATCGATCCCGGCTGGACGCTGCTGGCGTGGACCGCCGGCCTGATCTTTTCGCTGGAGATGATTCTCAACAACGTGGTCGAGCCCTGGCTCTACGGCAGCAGCGCGGGTCTGGCCACCGTCGCCATGCTGCTGTCCGCCGCGTTCTGGACGGCGTTGTGGGGGCCGGTCGGCCTGATCCTGGCAACGCCGCTGAGTGTCTGCCTGGTCGTGCTGGGCCGGCACCTGCCGCCGTTCCGGTTCCTGGATGTGCTGTTCGGCAGCGACCCGGTGTTCGATGCCCGCACGCGCCTGTACCGCCGGCTCGCCGGTGGCCACGCGGGCGAGGCACAGGTGCTCGCGCGCAAGGAAACCGAGGAACGGGGCCTGGCCACCTTCTACGGCTCCAGCGCCATTCCGGCCCTGGGGGAGGTGTCCGGCGCCCGTGCCTCGCTGTGGAGCGAGGAGCAGCGCCGCCGTGTCCACGCGGGCATGGCCTCCGTGCTGAACAGCCTGCGGGAGGTGCATCCGTTGGGCGCTTCGACCGCCGGAGACCATGCCCGGCCCACGCCCCCCGTGTGCTGCGTGGGCCTGAGCGGCCCGGCCGATGGCCTGTCGGCCGCCATGCTGGCCCATGCTCTGTCCGGATCAGGCACACCGGCCCGGGCCCTGACCGCCGAGGCCCTGCTGGCGGAATGGCCCCCGGAAGGTGCGGCGGTCGAGCTGCCGCGCGTCTGCATCGTCTCCTACCACCCGGCCCCGCAGCGCGCCTTGCGCCAGCTGGCGCGGCGTCTTCACCGGACGGCGCCCGCGGTGGAGATCCTGGCGGGCCTGTGGGAGCGCGATGGCGACCCCCCGGTGGCTACCCAGTCCCTGAAGGGTGAAGTTGCGGCGGTGTTTCACACGCTGGCGGACGGGCTGTCCCTGATGGTCCGCACCGACGCCCGTGCCGAGACCTCCGGAGCGGCCCCGCAGACGCCGTCCTCACCGGACCGCGGGCACCGCAGCCAGGGCAGCGCACGGCCGGAACGGGACCATGCCGCCGGCCCGTCCGACCTTGGTGCGCTCCTCGGTGGCGCTGCGGTCACGCCATGAAGGGGCTGGTGCTGCCAGGACGGTCCCGTCCTACAGGCAACGCTGGCATCGGCCGACGCACAGGTCGCCGAGCGACTTCTACATTGGGTTCATCCACTCAACGGTTTCTTCAAGGAGTCCCCATGGCACACACCGAACCACTCGAACTCGACCAGAAGGCGCTCGACCGGGCGCGTCAGAACCTCGGCGACGGGGCGGTGACGCCCAGCTCGGGTCCGTACACGGAAGCGATCGTCCGACTGCTCAACGACGCCCTGGCGACCGAGCTGGTGTGCGTGCTGCGCTACAAGCGACACCACTTCACGGCCAAGGGTCTGGCCTCGCCGGCCGTCGCCGACGAATTCATGGTGCACGCCAATGCGGAGGCCGGGCACGGTGACCGCCTGGCCGAGCGCATCGTCCAGCTCGGTGGCGAACCGGACTTTCATCCGGACAAGCTGCTCGCCCGCAGCCACGCGGACTACGACGAATCGCTGGACCTCAAGGCCATGATCAAGGCCAACCTGATCGCCGAGCGCGTCGCGGTGGAGAGCTACCGCCAGATGGTCCACCTCATCGGCGACAAGGACCCCACCACCCGCCGTCTGCTCGAAGAGATCCTCAGCGACGAGGAAGAGCACGCCGACGAGCTGAGCGACCTCCTCGAATCCTGAGCCGTTAACCGCAAACCCCCAACCGGAGATCCACATGATTGTTCGCCACACCCTGGCCGCCGCTGTCATGGCGGTCGCTACCCTCGCCGTCGTCCTGCCGGGATGCGCTGTCAGCCGCGGTCAGTCGACGGTCGGTGAATACATCGACGACGCGACCCTCACCACCAAGGTCAAGGCGAAATTTGCCGAGGACAAGAGCGTCGATGCCACGGCCATCAATGTCGAGACGCTCAACGGGGAGGTGATGCTGTCGGGCTTCGCCAAGTCGTCCGACGAGAAGATGGTGGCCGAGAAACTGGCCCGCAGCACCCGCGGCGTGAAGTCCGTGAAGAACTCCATCGACGTGCGCACGTGAGCGCCGTCCAGTCGATCAAACTCTGAAAGGAAGCACCATGAACTGGGAACGCATCGAAGGCAACTGGAAACAGCTCAAGGGCAAGGTGATCGAGCAGTGGGGACAGCTCACCGACGATGACCTCGACGTGATCGCCGGCAAGCGCGAGCAACTCGCCGGCAAGCTCCAGGAGCGCTACGGCCTCGCCAAGGATGAAGCGGAGCGCCAGGTCAAATCCTGGGAAGACGGCTACAAGGACACCGATGTCCGCTGACCGCTGACCCGTGTCCCCTGAAGACCTTACTGGATCAGCCCGCTTTTCATCGCGTAGTAGGTCAGGTCGCTGTTCGAGGCCAGCTTCATCTTCTCCATGATGCGGCTGCGGTAGGTGCTCACGGTCTTGACGCTCAGCGACATGCCATCGGCGATGTGCCCGACCGTCTCGCCCTTGGCGAGATGCAGGAAGACCTGGAGTTCGCGTTCGGAGAGTTGCTCGTGGAGCAGCTTGTCCGGGTCTTTGCCCAGTCCGTCGGCTAGCAGTTCGGCCACCGCGGGCGTGATGTAGCGCCGGCCCAGCCGGACGGTGCGGATCGCCTTGACGATCTCCTCCGGATCGCATTCCTTGTTGAGGTAGCCGCTGGCGCCCTGGCGCAGCAGGGTGGTGGCGTAATGCGACTCGGGAAAGCCGCTGAGGATGAGCACCGGCATGTCCGGGCGCCGCGCCTTGATGGCGATCAGCGCGTCGACGCCGCTCTGGTCGGGCATCGACAGGTCCATGACCAGCACGTCGACTTCGTCCTTGCGTACCAGATCCAGGGCCTCGCTGCCGTTGGAGGCTTCACCGGTCACACGCAGGTCGACCTGCTCCGAAAAAAACTGCTTCAACCCTGCGCGTACGATGGCGTGGTCGTCGACGATGCCCACTCGGATCATGTGCAGTCCTTCGCTGTTTCGTGATATCCGGCATAGTGTAGGGGATGAAAACTGCCATTTCTGAAATGCTCAAACGTCCGTTTCAGAGATGGCTGTCCATTTCCGTCGCGGTTCTGGTGGCTGTGCTGATGCTCTGCGTCAGCGAGCTGTCCTACCGGGAATCGGCCGGACAACTCGACCAGCTCGTCCTCAAGGGACAGGTACGGGTCCAGGCCCTGCAGATGCTCCAGCGCATCTCGGACGCTGAATCGGGCAAGCGGGGCTACCTGCTCGTCGGGGGGGCCGAGTACATGGCGCCCTATGTACGCGCGCACGATGAGGCGCTGCGGACACTGGCGGAGATGAAACGGCTGTATGCCGAACTCCACGATGCCGAGGGTGAATCCAGGCGCCTGGAACTGGTGCGGCTGGTGGAGGCCCGGTTCGGGGAAATGGACGAGGTGCTGCGCCTGCATGGGTCCGGAAAATCGCACCTTGCCCTTGAAATCGTGCGCTCGGGCATCGGTCGTGACCTCATGGACCGGGTCCGTGTCGCCGTCGATGCACTGGTGCAGCACGAGAACGCCCGCATCGCCACCGGGTTGAAGAGTGTCTACGAGACGCTGTGGATGAGCCGGATCGGGGTGGCCACCATGACGCTCATCAGTCTGCTGGTGCTGACGCTGTTCGTGCGGCAGGGGCGCGAGCTGGAGCGGCAGCGTGTCCAGCGGCAGGCCGAGATCGTGGAGGAGCGTGACCGGCTCGAAGCGGAAGTGCTGCGGCGCACCGGCGACCTCACGGAGCTGGCCCGGCACCTGCAGACTGCACGTGAAGACGAGCGCGCGCACCTGGCGCGCGAGTTGCACGACGAACTGGGTGCGCTGCTCACCACCGCCAAGCTCGACGCGGCCCGCATCCGGCCCAAGCTGCAGCAGACCCTGCCCGATCTGGTGCCCTGCCTGTCGCATCTGACAGAAACGCTCAACAGCGGCATCGCCCTCAAGCGCCGCATCATCGAGGACCTCCGGCCCTCCACCCTCAGCACGCTGGGCCTGCTCCCCGCGCTGGAGATCCTCTGCGGGGAAGTCCAGGAACGCTCCGGCCTGGACATCCTGACCCGGTTCGAGCCGGTCAGCCTGTCGTCCAGCGCCGATCTCACGGTCTACCGGGTGGTGCAGGAAGCGCTGACCAACATCGTCAAGTACGCCCAGGCCAGGACCGTGCAGGTCGAATTGCACAACGAGCCGGAGCGCGTGTGCGTGCGCGTGGAAGACGATGGCGTCGGCTTCGACCTGTCGCAGACCCGCATCGGGAGTCATGGGCTGCGCGGCATGCGTTTCCGCGTGGAATCCGAGAACGGTCGGCTGGAGATTGCGTCCCGCGCCGGGCAGGGCACCGAGCTGACGGCCTGCCTGCCCCGCGTGGCGCAGGGGCAGGGGTAGGACGGTACCTACGCGCACGCGCCCGCCGATCCGACACGGCATCGCGGCGCGGTCCGCCCCCGGCGGGGCTGGGCAGCTCCTACGATGGACCCATCGCGACATGCACCACGCATCACGTCGCGTCCATCCCCCCCGGAGCCGCCGTGCTCCCCCTGCTCAGGAGTCCACCATGCTGCACTACACCGTCGTTTTCCTGGTCATCGCGCTGATCGCTGCCGTGCTCGGCTTTGGTGGCATTGCCGCCGGAGCGGCCGGCATCGCCAAGATCCTGTTCCTGGTGTTCCTGGTCTTTGCGGCCATCTCCTTCGTGGTCGGCCTCACGCGCAAGGGCTGAATGCATGCGCCCTTACACCTGCCCGAAGTGCCAGCACAGCCTCTTCTTCGAGAACACCGAGTGCCTGAACTGCGGCGCCATCCTGGGTTTCGACCCCGTGGGGATGCAGATGGTGGCCTTCGATCCGCCAGGTGTGCCTGACGCACCGTGGCCGCTTCTGGCGGATGCTGGGCCGCCGATGCAGCCCTGCCGCACCCGCCTGGAGTATTCGGCCTGCAACTGGATGGTCTCGGACAACGATCCGCAACAGCTCTGCCAGAGCTGCCGGCTCACCGCGACCCGGCCGGACCTGAGCGTCGCGGGCCACCGCCAGATGTGGGCCGAATACGAGCAGGCCAAGCGCCGTCTGGTCTATGGCCTGCTGCGGATCGGGCTGAAGCCCGAGCCCAAGCAGGATCCCGGCGACGACCAGGGGCTGGCCTTTCACTTCCTGGCGTCTCAGCCCGGCCAGCCGCCCGTGATGACGGGGCACGACCGCGGAACCATCATCCTGAGCCTGGACGAGGCCGACAGCGTGCACCGCGAGTCGGTCCGGTCCGACTTCGGCGAGCCATGGCGCACCCTGCTGGGCCACGTGCGCCACGAAACCAGCCACTACCTGCAACACCGCTGGATCGAGACCGACAGTGCAGCGACCAGCCTCTTTCGCGAGGTGTTCGGTGACGAACGCGCCGACTACGGTCAGGCCCTGGCCCGGCACCATGCGGACGGCCCGCCGGCGGACTGGCCCCAGCACTACATCAGCAGCTACGCCAGTTCGCATCCCCACGAGGACTGGGCCGAGACCTGCGCCCACGTGCTGCTGGTGCAGGACGCGGTCGAGACGGCGCAGTCCTGGGGGCTGTCGCTGTCCAGTCCGGTCGCCAATTCCCAGTCGTCGGCCGACCTGCTCGATGCTCAGTCGTGGAGCGATCTGCTGCTGTCCCAGTGGCTTCCCGTGGCGCAGTTCCTGAACGCCATCAACCGGAGCATCGGCGTGGCGGACAGCTACCCCTTCCTCATGCCGTCGCAGGTGGTCCGGAAGATGTCCACCGCCGCCCGGCTGTTGCGGGGCGCGGCGCAGCGCAATGCCTGAGGGGGGATGAACACCCGCCGGGCGAGTTCGTCGACTACGCGGCGTCCAAGGGCGCCATCGACAGCTTCACCCTCGGCCTGGCGCGCGAAGTCGCGGGGGAAGGCATCCGCGTCAACGCGGTCGCGCGGGCGGTGCTGTGGCTGCTGTCGGCGGAGGCGCCGTACATCACGGGGACCGTGGTGGACGTGTCCGGGGGGCGCTGATCTCGGCCCTCATGCGTCCACGAGCTGCCGCACGATCAGCGCCTTGACCGGCGGCAGCCGCTCGGCGAGGTGCAGCGTGGCCTGCCGCACCAGCCGGGCCGCGGGCCGGTCGTCGGTGAACAGGCGCACGATGGCGTTGGTGCCGTGGAAGATCCAGCGGGCGGTGTCGCGGTGTTCGCGGTCGTAGGCGGCCAGTGCGACGGGGTCGGCGGGGTCCGGCACCACGTCGCCCCGCGCACGCGCCTTGAGGTGGCGCGCCAGCGTCTCGGCGCTGTAGAGGCCAAGGTTGAAGCCGTGTGCGGTGACCGGGTGCATGCCGACCGCGGCGTCACCGACCAGTGCGACCCGGTCGGTGACCAGCCGCGGCGCCCAGGTCGCCACCAGCGGGTAGAGGTGTCGGCGCGATTCGTCGCCCGGCGCGGGGGTGAGGTCGCCGAGTTGCCCGCCGAGCCAGCCGGCCACCGTGTGCGCGTAGTCCTCGATCGGCTGGGCCATCCACTGCCGCGCCAGTTCGCTTGGCGCGGTGACGACGAAGGACGACTGGTGCAGCGGCCGGCCGGTGCCGTCGTCGGGCGCGTCGGCCAGCGGCAGCACCGCCAGTGTGTGGCCGAGGTGGAACGCCTCGCGGGCGACGGCGTCGTGCGGCCGGGTGTGGCGCAGGCGGCCGACGATGGCGCTGCGGCCGAAGTCGTGCAGGTCGGCGACGAGCCCGGCCATGCGGCGGGCGCCGGACAGCCGGCCGTCGGCAGCCACCAGCAGCGAGGCGCGCACCTGCCGCGGGCCGTCCGGACCGGCGAGCGTCACGGTCACGCCGTCGGCGTCGCGGCTGAAGTCCTCCAGGCGGGTGCGCTCGGAGACCGTGATGCGTTCGGGGAACTCGGTGCAGCGCTGCCACAGCGCGCGGCGCAGCGCGTTCTGCGACACCAGTGTGCCGAGCCGCTCGGCACTCGCCACCCCCGGCGCACCCGGGCCGATCAGGTCGCGCAGGATCGACGGCACCGGCAGGCGGGGCAGCGGTGGCAGCGGGAACGGCGGCTTGAACGGGAACGGCAGCGTGGAACGTGCATGCGACGCATCGAGGTGCAGCGACGCGGCTTGCCCGCCCGTGCTGACCGCGGCGGCGTGCAGCGGTGCGCGGGCCGCGGCCGGCAAGCGGTCCCAGACACCCCAGTCGCGCAGCAGCGCCTCGGTCCGGTGGGTCAGCGCGAGTTCTCGGCCGTCTGGCGGCGGATCGGCCAGCGTCGCGGCGTCCTGCGGATCGACCAGCCGCACGCGCAAGCCCAGCGGCGCCAGTGCCAGCGCGGTGGACAGGCCGGTCGGGCCGGCGCCAGCGATCAGCACGTCGACACAGTCGGGGGCGGGGGAAGCAGCGGAGTCAGGGGCGGTGGCGGCGGACACGGTTTGGCGGGGTGATTGAACGTCCGGTGATGGTGAGGGGGTGGACCGTGAACGGGCTTGTCCGCGGTCAAGTGCAGCCAACACCGTCGGTCGGCGTATAGTCCACAACAAGACTGCCTTCAGTCTCGTCATGGACGATCCCATGCAGGAGTTCACCGCATGACCGCACTGCACCCCGCCGCGCCCCCACCCGCCGCCACCGCCCACCGGCTCGCCTACCGCCCGACCCACGGCGTCGACGACTTCGTCCGGCAGATCGCCCAGGCCACACCGCTGGAGCTGGTCGAGATCGAGCGCCACGGCGTGGCCGGGATCTTCCTGAAAGACCTGTCCCGGCGCATGCAGATCCCGGCGACCCGCATGTTCACGATGCTCGGCGTGCCCAAGGCGACGGCGGAGAAGAAGTCGGCCGCGGGTGAATCCCTGAGCGGCAGTGGCGGACAGGCCGCGATCGGCGTGGCCCGGCTGCTGAGCATCGCGCAGGCGATCGTCAGCAACTCGACCGCGCCAGAGGCGGCCGATTTCGACGCGGCGAAGTGGCTCGGGCAGTGGCTCGAATGCCCGCAACCCGCACTCGGCGGGCGCAAGCCGGGTGACCTGATCGACACGCCGACGGGCATCGAGGTGGTGTCGCGGCTGCTGGGGGCGATCGAGAGTGGGGCGTACCAGTGATCCTGTGGCGCATCGCGGCGGACACGCGCCGCTACGCCGCCGATGACCTGAGCGGTGGTGGCGCGGCGGCCTACCCAGGGCGGTGGAACGACGAGCAGCAGCCGGTGCTCTACACCGCGCCGACGATCGCCATCGCCGTGCTCGAAACCGCGGCGCACCTGGATGACCACGGTTTGCCGCTGAACCGCTATCTGGTGCGGATCGACGTGCCGGAGGACGTGTGGGCGCGGCGCGAGACGCTGGACGTGGCCGCGCTGCCGGTGACGTGGGCGTCGATTCCGGCGGGGCGGGCCAGCGTGAAGATCGGGGCGGAGTGGCTCGCCTCGATGCGGTCAGCGGTGCTGCTGGTGCCGTCGGTGATCGTGCCGGAGGAGTCGGCGGCGCTGGTGAACACGCGGCATCCGCAGGCGCAGGGGCTGCGGGCGGGGATCGTGCGGCGGTTTGAGTACAACCGGTTGTTCAGGGCGGGGTGAACGATGCACTCTCGCTTGCCGTTCCCTGCTTGGCTTGATGGACCTCAGGGGAAAACAGACTGGCCAGTGCGCGGCCACCTGCGGCCCTGATCCGGGCGACCCGCGCGGCTGCAAGATCGCCGCGGCTGCGGTTCCAGGTCTAGGCAGACACGTCCCGGCACCACCGCCGCGCCTGCGCCACCGCCTCGACCAGCCGCGCCTCGGCCCCGGCGCTCAGGGCGTCCCCCAGTTCAAACCGATCCCCGGCCACGCTCAGCAGCCACACCGGCGGCACCGCCTGCGGCGTCCCGGTGTGCAGATCCAGACACAGTTGCAGCAGCGCCGCCGGGCTGAGCGCGTGGCTGGTCCAGCTCGCGTCCCGGCCCGGCCGCAGGCGCGTCAACTCAACGCCGGGCGCATGGTCCGCCCGGGCTGCATCGACGATCAGCACGCCCGGCCGCCCGACGAGGTCCAGCGCGTGTTCGGGCTGCAACTGGAACACCGGCAGGCATTCGAACGTCGCGTCCGGCAGCGCCTCGGCCTCCAGCGCGTCCAGCACGCAGTGACCGAGCGCATCGTCCCCGCGGCTCAGGTTGCCGATCCCGATGACCAGCGTGGGCAGCGTCACCGGTTGACCGCCTGCTCGACCCGCTCGATGCGCCCGTCGCCGTGGCGCAGCAGCCGGTCGCGCCGCTGGCCGTCTGCCGCCTGCAGATCGACCTCCAGCGGCATCTGCCCCAGCGCGTGCGTGGCGCAGGACAGGCATGGGTCGTAGGCGCGGATCGCCACCTCGATGCGGTTCAGCAGGCCTTCGGTCAGCGCGCGACCGTCGAAGTACTCGGCCGCGACCGAGCGCACCGCTTCGTTCATCGCCTGGTTGTTGTGCGTGGTCGAGACGATCAGGTTGCACTGCGTGATCAGGTCGTCGGCGCCGATGCGGTAGTGGTGGATCAGCGTGCCGCGCGGCGCCTCGATCATGCCGACGCCTTCGCGGTCGGGCGAGCCCGGCTCGACGCGCGGCAGCGGGGTGGCGATCGGGCCGGTGCGCAGCGCTTCGTCGTCGGTCAGCCGCTGCAGCAGGTCGGCGACGACTTCGAGCGAGTGCAGCATCTCGATCATCCGCGCCCAGTGCGTCGCCAGCACCGCATGCACGACCTGGCCCGACCAGCGCGCGAGGAACGCCTGGCGCCGCAGTTCAGCGCGCGGCGTGGTCAGCCGGTCCGCGTTCTGCACCCGCGCCAGCGGCCCGACCCGATACCAGCCGGCCTCGGTCCCGAGCGAGCGCAGGTGCGGGAACTTCATGTACGTCCACGGCCGCACTTCCTCGGCGATCACGTCCAGGTAGCGCCCGACCGGCACCTGGTCGAGCATCACCTCGCCTTGTGCGTCCCGCCAGCGCAGCGCGCCGTCGTAGAGGTCGAGCGCGCCGTCCGGCGCCACCAGCGACAGCATCGCTGCTGGCACGTCGCCAAAGTGGTCGTACAGCGCCGGGTCGCTCTCGTGCAGGCGCCGGACCAGATCGACTGCACCTTCTGCCCAGGCCAGCATCTGCGGCACCTCGGCCAGCAGCGCGGCGCATGCGGCGTGCTCCGGCCGCCGGTTCATGCCACCGGGGATGGCGCCGGTGCCGTGGATGCGCTTGCCAGCCGTCAGCTCGATCACCTGCTGGCCAAATCGACGCAGCAGCACCCCTTGGCGCGCAATGTCCGGGTGCGCCTGGGCGACGGCGAGGATGTGGCGCCGCGTCGGCTCGGCGTCGAAGCCGAACAGCAGGTCGGGCGACGAGAGGTGGAAGAAGTGCAGCGCGTGTGACTGCATGACCTGCGCGTGGTGCATCAGCCGGCGCAGCAGCTCGGCCAGCGGCGGTGCGGTCAGGCCCAGCGCCGCGTCGATCGCCTTGCACGCGGCCAGGTGGTGTGACACCGGGCAGATGCCGCACAGGCGCTGCACCATCACCGGCACCTCCCAGTACGGCCGGCCCTCGATGAAGCGCTCGAAGCCGCGGAACTCGACGATGTGCAGCCGGGCCTGTTGCACGCGGTCGTGGTCGTCGAGCAGCAGCGTGACCTTGCCGTGGCCTTCGACGCGGCTGACCGGATCGATCACGACGCGGCGCAGGCCTTCGGGATGGGCGGCGGTTTCCAGGCGCGTGGTCATGGTTTTCGGGCCATCCCGTGTCAGTCGTAGCGCAGTTCAGCGCGGGTCAGTTGCGGTGTGCGGCCATCGAGCAGCGCGGTCAGCAACTGCCAGATGGCGTCCGCGGTGGGCGGGCAGCCGGGCAGGACGTGGTCGATGCGCACCACCTCGTGCAGCGGATGGACATTCGCCAGCAGCAGCGGCAGCTCGGGGTCATCCGGAATCCGTGCCCCCGGTGACAGCCCGGGGTCGGTGAGGTAGACGGACTGCAGCAGGTCCTGTACGTCCAGCGCGTTGCGCTGCGCCGGCAGACCGCCATTCACCGCGCAGGCGCCCACGGCCACCAGCACCTTGCAGCGCGCACGGAATTCGCGCAGCACCTCGACGTTCTCGTTGTTGCACAGCCCACCCTCGATCAGGCCGATGTCGCAGTCGCCGAGGCTGCTGACGTGCTTGAGATCGGTCAGCGGCGAGCGGTCGAGTTCGACCACGTCGACCAGCGTCAGCAGCCGCTCGTCGGTGTCCAGCAGCGACATGTGGCAGCCGAAGCAGCCCGCCAGCGAGACGGTGGCGATGCGGGGCTTGCGCGGCGGCGGCACGCCAGGGGGGGCGACGGACGCAGGTTCTGGCCTTGCAGTGAAGGGTTCGGGCGACACGTCATGGGGCCGCTGCCCGATCGGGATGGCAAAGCCGATGCGCTTGGGCATCAGCGCGCCGGCCGGGCAGATGCGTGCGGCCAGGTCATTCAGGCGCAGCGTGCTGCTGCCGAGCCGGCCGTCGGGCGCATCGACGACCAGGTGCGCGCCGATGCCGTGGCCACCGATCTCGAACACGCCCTTGCCATCGACCTCGCGGCTGGCGCGCACGCACAGGCCGCACAGGATGCAGCGGTTGCGGTCGAGCAGCACGTCGGGGTGGCTCGCATCGACCGCGCGCGACGGGTAGAACTCCTCCCAGTGCGGGCCGAGCATGCCGGCGTCGTAGGCGGTGCCTTGCAGGTGGCACGACCCGCTTTTTTCGCACGACGGGCAGAAGTGGTTGCCTTCGACGAACAGCATCTGCAGCAGCGCGCGGCGGCGTGCCTGCAGGTCCGGCACCTCGCTCTCGACGACCTGCCCGGCGGCGGCCCGGGTCGCGCAGGCGGCACTCATGCGGCCGTCGACCCGCACGACGCACAGCCGGCACGACGCATGCGGCGCGAGCCCTTCGTGCCAGCACAGGTGCGGGATCGGCCGGCCGGCGCGCACGCTGGCCTGCATCAGCGTCTCGCCTTCGGTGAACGGCAGCGCGATGCCGTCGAGCAGGACCGGGGTGGGCGTCATGGCTGTCGAGGTTCCTGATCGAGGGGGTCGAGGCGGGTGGATGCCTCGGCTTCGGCGCGGCCGGCGGCCCTGCGGGCGGAGGCGAGTTCGGCGTCCAGGTGGAAGGCCGGGCTGAACGCATGGCCCTGCACCCGCCGTTCGTACGCGGGCCGGAAGCGCAGCAGCGTGTCGCGCAGCGGGTTGGTGGCGGTGGCACCCAGACCGCAGTGGGTGGCGCCGTGCAGCAAGGCCTCCAGTTCCGCCAGCTCGTCCGTGTCCGGCACCGAGCCGCGCCCGGCCGCCAGCTTGTCCATGCGCCGCCGCACCAGCTCGGTCCCGACCCGGCAGGGCGTACACAGGCCGCAGCTCTCGTGCGCGAAGAACTGCGAGTACCCACGCGCCACGTCGAACATGTCGCGGCTGTCGTCGAAGATGGTGAACGCACCCGCGGTCGGCACGTCCTCGAAGCCGAGGCGGCGGTCGAACTCGTGCGGCGCGAGGCACACGCCCGACGGGCCGCCGACCTGCACTGCCTGGGTGTTCTCAGCGCCGCAGGCTTGCAGCACCTCGCGCACTGTCACGCCAAACGGAAACTCGTAGACACCGGGCCGGGCGCAGTCACCGGCCACCGAATGCAGCTTGGTGCCGCTCGATTCGGCCGTGCCGATGCTGGCCCACCACGCGCCGCCGTGCACCACGATGCGCGCGATGGCGACGAAGGTCTCGACGTTGTTGACCACGGTCGGTTGGCGCAGGTAGCCGGACTCGACCGGGAAGGGCGGGCGGATGCGGGGCGTGCCGCGCTGGCCTT
The DNA here is from genome assembly GCF_013410775.1 of Sphaerotilus montanus. Lineage (NCBI taxonomy): Bacteria > Pseudomonadati > Pseudomonadota > Betaproteobacteria > Burkholderiales > Sphaerotilaceae > Sphaerotilus > Sphaerotilus montanus. Next base: position 4,150,751 of record NZ_JACCFH010000001.1, read on the forward strand.
CGAGCGATTCGAGCAGCGCCGATTCCTCGCCGCAGACGTAGGCCCCGGCGCCCAGGTGGATCGCGATGTCGAAGTCAGGCCCGCCCAGCGCCACCAGCCCCGCCCCGAGCAGCCCGGCCGCGCGACGCTGCGCCAGCCGCGCCTCCAAGTCGTCGAGCAGCACGCGGTACTCGCCCCGCAGGTAGAGGAAGCCCAGCCTGGCGCCGAGCGTCACGGCCGCGGCGGTCATGCCGTCGAACAGCGCCTCGGCTTGTGTCATCAGCAGCGCCCGGTCCTTGAACGTGCCGGGCTCGCCTTCGTCGGCGTTGCAGACGACCACGCTGGTGCCACCAGCTGGAGTGGTGGCTGCGCGGGCGAGGCGCCACTTGGTCGCGGTCGAAAACCCCGCACCGCCACGGCCGCGCAATCGGGCGGTGGTCAGTTCGTCCAGCACACCGTCCGCGCCCCGCGCCAGCGCCGCCCGCACCGCACGGCCCGGTTCCTGGGGCGCCGTCTCGTCAAGCAGCACGCCGCGTCGCCGGATGTTCACGTCCAGCCGGAACCACTCGGGCGGCCACTGCGCCAGTGGCACATCCCGGCAGACCAGGTCGGCCAGCGCAGCCACCCGGGCCGCGTCCATGCGCGTGATGACCGCGTGGTGGTTGACGAGCAGCGCCGGCCCCTGGTCCGGCCAGCCGGTGCAGGAGGCGAAGTCCACCGACACCCGCCCGTCCGTGCCGACCTGCCCCGGCTCCAGCCACAGCAGCCGGCAGAGTTCGTGCGCCAGGTCGCGGCTGCCCAGGTGGCGGTCGCTGACCGCGTCGCTCCACAGCAGGTGCCAGCGCCCCACCGGCTCCAGATGAAGGAAGCGGTAGAAGCCGGCCACCGCCTCGACATGCGCCAGCGTGCAGCCCAGCCCGCCCGCGATGGCGGCCAGCACCGGGCGGGGCAGCCAACGGGTCTCGGCCTGCACCTCGCGCAGGATCTGCCCCAGTTGTTCCGGGCGGGACCGGTGGCGGCCGAGCACCCTCCGGACCACCTCCGGGGCGTCGGAAAGGGCAGCGGGCGACGGCAGAGACGGCGGGTCGTGGCGCATCGGGCCATTGTCCCGAGCTGCCGTCCAACCGGTGCAACGCACCGTGTCCCCCGCGCTTGGGGCTTGAGACAGCGCAATGTCAACTGCATCCGAGGTGTTCCGGGGGCTGAGATTCCCGGAGGGCGATGCAGGGTCGATGGCCTTACCATGAAGGCGATGGGCGTTTTCGCCGTTCTGCCGTTCCACCGTTTCTGGAGTTCACCGCAATGAAGACACGCGCCGCCGTCGCCTGGCAAGCAGGCCAGCCCCTGACCATCGAAACCGTGGACCTCGAAGGGCCGAAGTTCGGTGAGGTGCTCGTCGAGATCAAGGCCACCGGGATCTGCCACACCGACTACTACACGCTGTCGGGCGCCGACCCGGAAGGCCTGTTCCCGGCCATCCTCGGCCACGAAGGCGCGGGCGTAGTGGTCGACGTCGGCCCTGGCGTCACCTCGCTGCGCAAGGACGACCACGTCATCCCGCTCTACACGCCCGAGTGCCGCCAGTGCAAGTTCTGCCTGAGCCGCAAGACCAACCTGTGCCAGCTCATCCGCGGCACCCAGGGCAAGGGCTTGATGCCGGACGCCACCAGCCGCTTCTCGCTCGACGGCAAGCCCATCCTCCACTACATGGGCACGTCCACCTTCAGCAACTACATCGTCGTGCCCGAGATCGCGCTGGCCAAGATCCGCCCGGACGCGCCGTTCGACAAGGTCTGCTACATCGGCTGCGGTGTCACGACCGGCGTCGGCGCCGTGCTCTTCACGGCCAAGGTCGAGGCGGGGGCGAACGTTGTCGTCTTCGGGCTGGGCGGGATCGGGCTGAACGTGATCCAGGGCGCGAAGATGGTCGGCGCGGACAAGATCATCGGCGTCGACCTGAACCCGGCGCGCGAGGCGATGGCGCGCAAGTTCGGCATGACGCACTTCCTGAACCCGAAGGACATCGAAGCCGCGGGCGGCAATCTGGTGGACGCGATCGTGCAGCTCACCGATGGCGGCGCCGACTACAGCTTCGAGTGCATCGGCAACACCAAGGTGATGCGCCAGGCGCTCGAATGCACGCACAAGGGCTGGGGCCGCAGCATCATCATCGGTGTCGCGGAAGCGGGCGCCGAGATCTCGACGCGGCCGTTCCAGCTCGTCACCGGGCGCAAGTGGGAGGGCTCGGCCTTCGGTGGCGCGCGGGGCCGCACGGACGTGCCGAAGATCGTCGACTGGTACATGGACGGCAAGCTCAACATCGACGACCTGATCACCCACAAGCTGAAGCTCGACGACATCAACCGAGGCTTCGAGCTGATGAAGAGCGGCGAGTCGATCCGCTCGGTGGTGGAGTTCTGAGCATGTTCGACCGACTGGAGCTCCTCAGCGAGCACGGCTGTTTTGGCGGCGTGCAGCGGTTTTACAAGCACTTCTCCGGCGAGATCGGCCTGCCGATGCGCTTCGCGGTGTTCCTGCCGCGGCAGGCGCTGGCGGGCGAGCCGGTGCCGTTGCTGACCTTCCTGGCCGGGCTGACCTGCACGGAGGAAACCTTCACGATGAAGGCGGGGGCACAGCGCGCTGCTGCCGCGCACGGGCTGGCGCTGCTGATGCCCGACACCAGCCCGCGTGGTGCTGGCATCGTCTGCGAGGACCACCACTGGGACTTCGGCGTCGGCGCCGGCTTCTATCTGGACGCGACGCACGCACCGTGGGCGGGCCACTGGCGCATGGAGAGCTACCTGCTGCGCGAGCTGATCCCGGCGGTGGCGGCGCAGTTCGGGCTGGATGGCGGGCGGCTGGGCATCTCCGGGCACTCGATGGGCGGGCACGGCGCGCTGACGCTGGCGCTGCGGCATCCCGGTCGGTTCGCCAGCGTGTCGGCGTTCGCGCCGATCTGCGCGCCGTCGCAATGTCCGTGGGGCCACAAGGCCTTCACCGGCTACTTCGGGCAGGACGAATCCGTCTGGGGCGACCACGACGCGAGCGTGCTGATGGCGCGGCAGGAGGGCGCGCCGTACCCGGGCGGCCTCCTGATCGACCAGGGGCTGGCGGACAAGTTCTTGGCGGAACAGCTGCATCCGGAGGCCTTCGAGGCGGCCTGTGCCGCGGTCGGCCAGCCGCTGACGCTGCGGCGCCATGCGGGCTACGACCACGGTTACTACTTCATCGCCAGCGTCGTCGATGACCATGTGGCGCACCACGCGCGGGCATTGGTGCCGGCGCTGTCCGGCGGCTGACGCGACACTAGCTCCGGAACCGGTGCGGTGCCAGCCCCCGCCGCCCCGGCCGCAGCCTGAACACCCCGCCCGCTGCCGGCTCTCCGTGCAGTTCCTCCGCCGTGACCCCCGCCCGTGCCGAGGTCACGAACAGCTCGTCCATCCCCGCCCCGCCGAACACCGGGCAGGTGATCTGGCTCGCCGGCAAGGCCAGCCGGTCCGTCTCGCGCCCGTCCGTGTCGTAGCGCACGACGCAGTGTCCGCGCCACTGTGCACTCCACAGCCCGCCCTCGGCATCGACCGTCGCGCCATCCGGAAACCCTTCGTGCGCCCCGAGCTGCACGAACGGCCGCGGCGCGCCCAGCCGCCCGTCGGCGTGGTAGTCGACGCACCAGATCTGCCGTGTCGGCGAGTCGGTGAAGTACATCCGCGTGCCGTCCGGGCTGAAGGCGAGGCTGTTGGCGACGCCGATCTTCGGCAGCGGCAGGCGCTCCACGTGCAGCGCCCCGGCCGTGCAGGCGATGCGGTAGAAATGGCCGATCGGCGCCTCGTCCGCCGTCTGGTTGTAGATGCCGACCACGAAACGCCCCTGCGGATCGCAGCGGCCGTCGTTGAGCCGGGTGGTGACGTGCTCGGGCTCGACCGGCACGATCGGCGTCAGCAGCGCGCCGCGCGCCAGATCGAACAGCGCCACGCCCGATTCCAGCGCCAGGAGCAGCCGCCCCGGCGCATCACAGAACGCGAAGCTGCCGAGCCGCTCCGGCAACTGCCACACGCGCACCGCACCGTCCGCCGCACGCCAGCGGCTGAGGGTCGCGGACTGGATGTCGGTCCAGTACAGCGCCTGCTCGACCGGGCACCACAGCGGGCCTTCGCCGAGGCGGGCCTGTGCATCGACCAGCAGTTCCGCCTGGGGTTGGTCCGGCGCCATCACACGATCCCCGCATCGACCTGAAAGTCATGCGCCGTGCACAGCGCGCTGTCGTCCGCCGCCAGGAACAGCGCCATGCGGGCGATGTCCGCCGGCATCAGCGGCTGGTCGATGCACTGCAGGCGCGCGATGTCGGCGCGCGCCGCGTCGTCCACCCACAGGCGCAGCTGCTTGTCCGTCATCACCCAGCCCGGCACGAGCGTGTTGACGCGGATGTTGAAGCGCCCCAGATCCCGCGCCAGCCCGCGGGTGAGGCCCTGCACCGCCGCCTTCGACGCGGTGTAGGCCGGCATGCCGCCCTGCTTGAGCATCCAGCTGATCGAACCGAAGTTGACGATCGAGCCGCCACCCGCCGCCTGCATCCCCGGCGCCACGGCCTGCGCGGCAAAGAACTGGTGCTTCAGGTTGACCGCCACGCCCTGGTCCCAGGAGGCCGAGGTGGTCGATTCGATGCTGTGGCGCACGTCGTTGGCGGCGTTGTTCAGCAGCGCCAGGACCGGCCCGCACGCGGCGGCGACCGTGGCGATGGCCGCCTGCAGCGCGTCGATGTCGGTCAGGTCGGCGTGGACGAAGACGGGCGCGTGGCGGGAGGCGGGTGCCAGCTCGGCGGCCAGCGCTGCGCCGGAGGCGGCATCCAGATCGATGAAGCCGACCCGCGCGCCCTGCGCGGCGAACTCGCGCACGAGCGTGGCGCCGATGCCGGTGGCGCCGCCGGTGATGAGCACCGAACGGTCGGTCAGGCTGGGATAGGTGGCGTAGCGGGTCATGGGAAGAGGTGGCGTTGAAGACATGTAGTCATACTAAATTTGCTCGTGAACCCTGCATTGAGGGTTTTTACCGGGAGCCATTGAAATAAAGTCATACTTTAATTCGGGCACTGTCACTCCTGAGTCTCGATTGCCATGACGTCGTCTCCCCGCAAGCTCCGCTCCGCCGAATGGTTCGGCACCGTGGACAAGAACGGCTTCATGTACCGCAGCTGGATGAAGAACCAGGGCATCCCGGACCACGAATTCCAGGGCAAGCCCATCATCGGCATCTGCAACACCTGGTCCGAGCTGACGCCCTGCAATGCCCACTTCCGCGAGCTGGCCGAGCGCGTGCGGCGCGGGGTGTTCGAGGCGGGGGGCTACCCGGTCGAGTTCCCGGTGTTCAGCAACGGCGAGTCCAATCTGCGCCCCACGGCGATGTTCACGCGCAATCTGGCGAGCATGGACGTCGAGGAGGCCATTCGCGGCAACCCGATCGACGCGGTGGTGCTGATGGTCGGCTGCGACAAGACGACACCGGCGCTGCTGATGGGCGCGGCGAGCTGCGACGTGCCGGCGATCGCCGTGTCGGGCGGGCCGATGCTCAACGGCAAGCACCAGGGCCGCAACATCGGCTCGGGCACCGCCGTGTGGCAGCTCTCCGAGCAGGTCAAGGCGGGCACGATCTCGATCCACGAATTCATGTCGGCCGAGGCGGGCATGTCGCGCTCGGCGGGCACCTGCAACACGATGGGCACGGCCTCCACGATGGCGTGCATGGCCGAGGCGCTGGGCGTCACGCTGCCGCACAACGCGGCGATTCCGGCGGTGGATGCGCGGCGCTCGGTGCTGGCGCACCTGTCCGGGATGCGCATCGTCGAGATGGCGCTGCAGGGCCTCACGCTGTCGAAACTGCTGACGCGCGAGGCCTTCGAGAACGCGATCCGCGTCAATGCGGCCATCGGTGGTTCGACCAACGCGGTGATCCACCTGAAGGCGATCGCCGGGCGCATCGGCGTCGAGCTGGCGCTGGAGGACTGGACCCGCGTCGGCCGCGGCACGCCCACCATCGTCGATCTGCAGCCCTCCGGACGCTTCCTGATGGAAGAGTTCCACGACGCGGGTGGTCTGCCGGCCGTGCTGCGCCGGCTGGGCGAAGCGGGCCTGCTGCCACACCCGGACGCGCTCACCGCCAACGGCCGCACGCTGTGGCAGAACGTGCAGGACGCGCCGCTCTGGAACGACGAGGTGATCCGCCCGCTGGACAAGCCGCTGGTGGCGGACGGCGGCATCTGTATCCTGCGCGGCAACCTGGCGCCGCGCGGCGCGGTGCTCAAGCCGTCGGCGGCGTCCGCGCACCTGCTGCAGCACCGGGGCAGGGCGGTCGTGTTCGAGAACCTCGAAGACTACAAGGCGCGCATCGCCGATCCGGCGCTGGAGGTCGATGCCGACTCGGTGCTGGTGCTGAAGAACTGCGGTCCCCAGGGCTACCCCGGCATGGCCGAGGTCGGCAACATGGGCCTGCCGCCCAAGCTGCTGGCGCAGGGCGTGACCGACATGGTCCGGCTGTCGGATGCCCGCATGAGCGGCACGGCCTACGGCACCGTGGTGCTGCACGTCGCGCCGGAAGCGCGTGCCGGCGGGCCGCTGGCGGTGGTGCAGAGCGGCGACTGGATCGCGCTGGACTGCGCCGGTGGCCGGCTGCACCTGGAGGTGTCGGACGAGGAGCTGCAGGCGCGTCTGGCCGTCTGGGCCGAGACGCGCCAGGCCATTCCGGCCGATGGCAGCGGCTACCGCAAGCTCTACGTCGAGCATGTGCTGCAGGCCGACGAAGGCTGCGATTTCGATTTCCTGGTCGGGTGCCGCGGGGCCGAGGTGCCGCGCCACTCGCATTGAGTGCGCGCTGTCCGCGCATGGAGACTGCACCGATGACGTTTTCCGCCCGCAATCCCCGCCATGTCGGCGTCTTCCCGGTCGTGCCGACCACCTTCACCGCGTCCGGCGAGCTGGACCTGCCGAGCCAGCTGCGCTGCGTCGATTTCATGATCGACGCCGGCTCGAACGGCCTGTGCATCCTGGCGAACTTCTCCGAGCAGTTCGTGCTCTCGGACGCCGAGCGCGAGACGCTGACCAGCGCGATCCTGGCGCACGTCGCCGGCCGCGTGCCGGTGATCGTGACGACGACGCACTTCAGCTCCCGCATCTGCGCCGAGCGCAGCCGCCGCGCGCAGGACCAGGGCGCCGCGATGGTGATGGTCATGCCGCCGTACCACGGCGCGACGCTGCGGGTGTCGGAGGCGCAGATCCACGCCTTCTACCGCACGGTCTCGCACGCGATCGACATCCCCATCATGGTCCAGGACGCGCCGATCAGCGGCACGCCGATGTCGGCCGAGTTCCTGGCCCGCATGGCGCAGGAGATCGCGCAGGTGTCGTATTTCAAGATCGAGACGGCCGGGGCGGCGTCCAAGCTGCGCGAGCTGATCCGCCTGGGTGGCGACGCCGTGGAAGGCCCCTGGGACGGCGAGGAGGCGATCACGCTGCTGCCGGATCTGGACGCCGGCGCCACCGGCGCGATGACGGGCGGCGCCTATCCGGACGGCATCCGCCTGATCGTCGATGCCTACCGCGCAGGTCGCCGCGAAGAGGCGGTGGCGCTCTACACGCAGTGGCTGCCGCTCATCAATTTCGAGAACCGCCAGTGCGGCCTGCTGGCCTGCAAGGCGCTGATGCAGGAGGGCGGCGTGATCGCCTGCGAGGCGCCGCGCCACCCGCTGCCCGCGATGCATCCCGACACCCGCGCCGGTCTGATCGAGACGGCGCGCCGGCTCGATCCGCTGGTGCTGCGCTGGGGCCGCTGAGGTTCAGGCTCTGACGTTCTGACGCTGACCGATTTCAACCCGCCGAGCCCGGATGGCTCCAGTTCGATTCCCCACAGGAGACAACGATGAACCGCAAACTGATGCTCAAGACGACGCTCGCCACCGGACTGGTCGCAGCCTTCGCACTGACTGGCACGGCCTACGCCCAGGACAAGGGCAGCGTCGGCGTGTCGATGCCGACCAAGTCCTCTGCACGCTGGATCTCGGATGGCGACAGCATGGTCAAGGTGCTGAAGGACAAGGGCTACAAGGCCGACCTGCAGTACGCCGACGACGACATCCCGAACCAGCTCGCCCAGATCGAGAACATGGTCACCAAGGGCGTCAAGGTGCTGGTGATCGCCGCCATCGACGGCACCACGCTGTCGAACGCGCTGCAGAAAGCGGCCGACAAGGGCGTCAAGGTCATCGCCTACGACCGCCTGATCAAGGGCAGCAAGAACGTCGACTACTACGCCACCTTCGACAACTTCCAGGTCGGCGTGCTGCAGGCCGGTTCGCTGGTCAAGGCGCTGAACCTGGCCGGTGGCAAGGGTCCGTTCAACATCGAGCTGTTCGGCGGCTCGCCGGACGACAACAACGCCTTCTTCTTCTACGACGGCGCGATGTCGGTGCTCAAGCCCTACATCGACAGCGGCAAGCTGGTGGTGCGCTCCAAGCAGATGGGCATGGACAAGGTCGGCACGCTGCGCTGGGACGGTGCCGTCGCCCAGGCCCGCATGGACAACCTGCTCAGCGCCTACTACGGCAACGCCCGCGTGGACGCCGTGCTGTCGCCGTACGACGGCCTGAGCATCGGCATCCTGTCCTCGCTGAAGGGCGTCGGCTACGGCACGCCGAAGCAGCCGTACCCGTTCGTCTCGGGCCAGGACGCGGAAGTCGCCTCGGTCAAGTCCATGCTGCGCGGCGAGCAGTACTCGACCGTGTTCAAGGACACCCGCGAGCTGGCCAAGGTCACCGGCGGCATGATCGATGCGATGCTCAGCGGCAAGAAGGTCGAGATCAACGACACCAAGACCTACAACAACGGGGTCAAGGTGGTGCCGTCCTACCTGCTCAAGCCGGTCAGCGTGGATGTGTCGAACTGGAAGCCGATCCTGATCGACAGCGGCTACTACAAGGAAAGCCAGATCAAGTAAGGCGAAGGTGGCTGCCGTGCGTGGGTTCCCGCTTGCGCGGGAATGACGGCGGCGTGCTCTCTTCCATCCACTCCATCGCACGAAGGCGCGCACTGTGTCCACGATTCTGGAGATGCGCGGCATCACCAAGCAGTTCCCGGGCGTCAAGGCGCTCGACAACGTCAACCTGCGCGTGCAGGCGGGCGAGATCCACGCCGTGGTGGGCGAGAACGGCGCCGGCAAGTCCACGCTGATGAAGGTGCTCAGCGGCGTCTATCCGCACGGCAGCTACAGCGGCGAGATCGTCTTCGACGGCCAGCCGCGTGCCTTCTCGGGCATCGCCGACAGCGAGCACCTCGGCATCATCATCATCCACCAGGAGCTGGCGCTGGTGCCGCTGCTGTCGATCGCCGAGAACATCTTCCTCGGCAACGAGCCCTCGCGTTACGGCGTGATCGACTGGCAGGCCTGCCACACCCGCACCCGCGCGCTGCTGGACAAGGTCGGCCTGGCCGAGTCGCCGACGACGCTGATCGACGACCTCGGTGTGGGCAAGCAGCAGCTGGTCGAGATCGCCAAGGCGCTCAGCAAGGAGGTGAAGCTGCTCATCCTCGACGAGCCCACCGCCAGCCTGAACGAGACCGACAGCGACGCCCTGCTGAACCTGCTGCTCGACCTGCAGCGCCAGGGCATCGCCTGCATCCTCATCTCGCACAAGCTCAACGAGATCGCCAAGGTGGCGGACGCCGTGACGGTGCTGCGCGACGGGGCGACGGTGCACAGCCTGGAGTGCCGCGAGGCGCCGGTCAGCGAGGACGTGATCATCCGCCACATGGTCGGCCGCGAGATGGCCGACCGCTATCCGCGCCGCACGCCGGACATCGGCGAGACCGTGTTCGAGGTGCGCGACTGGACCGTGCACCACCCGCTGCACGCCGACCGCCAGGTGGTCAAGGGCGTGCACCTCACCGCCCGGCGCGGCGAGATCGTCGGCATCGCCGGCCTGATGGGCGCCGGCCGCACGGAGCTGGCGATGAGCGTGTTCGGGCGCTCCTACGGGCAGCGCATCCGCGGGCAGGTGCTGGTCCAGGGTCAGCCGGTCGACGTCAGCACGATCCAGAAGGCCATCGACCACGGCATCGCCTACGTCACCGAGGACCGCAAGGGCTACGGCCTGGTGCTGGAGCACGGCATCGACCACAACATCACGCTGGCGCACCTGCCCGGCGTGTCGCGCCACGGCGTGATCGACGCGGGCCGCGAGTTCACCGTCGCCAACGAGTACCGCCGCGCGCTGGGCATCCGCTGCTCGGACGTCTACCAGACGGTGGGCAACCTCTCCGGCGGCAACCAGCAGAAGGTGGTGCTGAGCAAGTGGCTGTTCTCGCAGCCGCAGGTGCTCATCCTCGACGAGCCGACCCGCGGCATCGACGTGGGCGCCAAGTTCGAGATCTACAGCCTCATGGCAGGGCTGGCCGCCGAAGGGCGCTGCATCGTGATGATCTCGTCGGAGATGCCCGAGCTGCTCGGCATGTGCGACCGGATCTACGTGATGAACGAAGGGCGCTTTGTCGCCGAATTCACCGCCGCCGAGGCGAGTCAGGAAAAGATCATGCGATCGATCGTGTCGGCGGTTTCGCCGGGAGTGCGCTGAATGGAAGCCCTGAAGAACAACCTCCGCGAGTACGGGATGCTGATGTCCCTGATCGCCATCATGGCCTTCTTCCAGGTCATGACCGACGGCACGCTGATGCAGCCGCTCAACCTCACCAACCTGATCCTGCAGAACAGCTACATCGTCATCATGGCGCTGGGCATGCTGCTGGTGATCGTGGCCGGGCACATCGACCTGTCGGTCGGCTCGGTGGTGGGCTTCATCGGGGCGCTGGCCGCCGTGCTGATGGTGCAATACAACTGGCATTTCGTGCCGGCCACGCTGGTGTGCCTCGTCTGCGGCGGCCTGATCGGCGCGGCGCAGGGCTGGTTCGTCGCCTTCATGAAGATCCCGTCCTTCATCGTCACGCTGGCGGGGATGCTGGTGTTCAAGGGCCTGAGCCTGGCGCTGCTGCAGGGGCAGTCGGTCGGGCCCTTCCCGGACACCTTCCAGCTCCTCAGCTCGGGCTTCATCCCCGACGTGTTCGAGGGCGAGACGCTGCGGGTGACCTCGCTGGTGATCGGGCTGGCGCTGGCCGTGGGGCTGACCTGGCTGAAGGTGCGCGAACGCGCGCAGCAGGCCGCACACGGCATGGCGAGCGAGCCGCTGGTCTTCTTCGCCGGCAAGAACCTGGTGTTCGTCGGGCTGATCGTGCTGTTCGCCTACCTGCTGTCCACCTACAAGGGCCTGCCGAACGTGCTGATCATCATGGCGCTGCTGATGGCGCTGTTCGACTTCGTGACGCAGCGCACCGTCATCGGCCGGCGCCTCTACGCGCTCGGCGGCAACGAGAAGGCAGCGCGGCTGTCGGGCATCAAGACCGACCGGCTGTCGTTCTGGGCCTTCGTGAACATGGGCGTGCTGGCGGCGCTGGCGGGGCTGGTGTTCGCGGCGCGGCTCAACACGGCCACGCCCAAGGCGGGTCTCGGCTTCGAGCTGGACGTGATCGCGGCGTGTTTCATCGGCGGCGCGTCGGCCTCCGGCGGGGTGGGCAAGGTGCTGGGGGCGGTGATCGGCGCCTTTATCATGGGCGTGATGAACAACGGCATGTCCATCATCGGCATCGGCATCGACTACCAGCAGGTCATCAAGGGTCTGGTGCTGCTTGCTGCGGTCTTCGTGGACGTGTACAACAAGAAGAAGGGATGAGGTGAAACCACCGTTTGCCGATCCGCACTACCGCGAGCCACCCGACCGCAAGAGCATGCACGGGCGCATCGTGCGCGACCTCGGGATGCGCATCGTCTCCGGCGACCTGAAGCCGGGTGACCGCCTGCCGGGCGAGGCCACGCTGTGTGCCGACTACGAGGTGAGCCGGCCGGTGCTGCGCGAGGCGACGCGGGTGCTGGTCGCCAAGGGGCTGGTGATGTCGCGGCAGCGGGCCGGCGCCACGGTGCGGGCCCAGAGCGACTGGCACCTCCTGGACCCGGATGTGCTGTACTGGCTGATCCAGTCCAGGCCGCAGGGCGAGTTTGTCCAGACCCTGCTGACCGTGCGGCGCATCTTCGAGCCGGCCGCTGCCGCGCTGGCTGCGCAGGTCGCCAGCGACGCCGAACTCGACGGCATCGCCAGCGCCTTCGCCGCGATGGAGGCCGCGCCCACGCCGGAGGCGCTGCTGGAGCCGGACCTGGCCTTCCACCGCCGCATCGCCGAAGCCACTGGCAACGCGCTGCTGGCCTACATCGGCAACATGCTCTCGCTGGCGCTGCGCGAGTCGATCAAGCTCAGCAGCCGCCACCCGGACACCCACGCGCTCTCGCTGCCACGCCACAAGGCCATCCTCACCGCGCTGCAGCACCGCGATCCGCTCGGTGCCCGGCAGGCCACGCTGGTGCAGCTCGACGAGACGCTGGGGGATCTGTCGGAGGTGCTGGAGGTGGCTTCGTGTATACAAGATAGTCTGACGGATACCGATCTTCGGCGGGATTGAGGGGCTTTTGCGCCGGTATTGGGAGTTTCACTGGTGCCAATTCGGAATAGTGTGTATACATTTATGGACATCCAACCCTGTCCAGGGAGCCTTGATGTCCGCTGCTACCTTCCCCCTCAACGCTTGGTACGCCGCCGCCTGGGACCACGAGGTCAAGCGCGCGCTGCTGCCCCGCACCATCGCCAATCGCCAACTGGTGCTCTACCGCACCACCACGGGCGAGCCGGTCGCGCTCGAAAACGCCTGCTGGCACCGGCTGCTGCCGCTCTCGCTCGGCCGGCTGGTCGGCGACGAGGTGGAGTGCGGCTACCACGGCCTGAAGTTCGACGGCCAGGGCCGCTGCACCCACATGCCCTCGCAGGAGACGGTCAACCCCTCGGCCTGCGTGCCGGCGTATCCGGTGGTCGAGCGCCACCGCTTCGTCTGGGTCTGGCCGGGTGATCCGGCGCTGGCCGATCCCGCGCTGGTGCCCGATCTGCACTGGAACCACGACCCCGCCTGGGCCGGTGACGGCAAGCTGATCGAGGTGGCCTGCGACTACCGGCTGGTGGTCGACAACCTGATGGACCTGACGCACGAGACCTTCGTCCACGGCACGTCCATCGGCAACCGCGAAGTGGCGGAGGCGCCGTTCGTCACGACCCACGGCGACCGCACCGCCACCGTCACGCGCTGGATGTCCGGCATCGAGGCGCCGCCGTTCTGGGCCTCGCAGATCCGCCAGGCCCACGGCTACACCGGGCCGGTGGACCGCTGGCAGATCATCCGCTTCGAGGCGCCGTGCACGGTGGCGATCGATGTCGGGGTGGCCAGGGCGGGCACCGGCGCGATCCCGTCGGAGGGCCACGCCAGCGACCGCAGCCAGGGCGTCAACGGCTTCGTGCTCAACACGATCACGCCATCCACCGACAAGACCTGCCTGTACTTCTGGGCCTTCTGCCGCAACTACCTGCTGGGCGAGCAGAAGATCACCACCGAGCTGCGCGAGGGCGTGACCCGCGTGTTCGGCGAGGACGAGGTGATCCTGGAGGCGCAGCAGCGGGCCATCGACGCCCACCCCGGCTACCGCTTCAGCAACCTCAACATCGACGCGGGTTCGATGTGGGCGCGCCGGTTGATCGACCGCCAGATCGCCGCCGAGCAGCGCCCCGGCGCGCCGGTGATTCCGATCCGTGCGGCCTGAGCGGTCCGGATCGGTCCTGTCCATGGACACCACCGAACTCGATGTCGCGCCGACGCAGACCGTGCAGGCGCAGCAGCGGCTGCGCGAGCTGATCGTCTCGGGCGCGCTGCCACCGGGCGAGCGCATCCTGGAGGTGCCGCTGGCCGAGCGGCTGGGGGTGTCGCGCACGCCGGTGCGGGCGGCCCTGCTGCGGCTGGAGCAGGAAGGGCTGCTCGAAGCGGCCAGCGCGGGTGGCGGCTACCGGGTGCGGCAGTTCAGCGCACAGGACCTGCGCGACGCGATCGAGCTGCGCGGCACGCTCGAAGGGCTGGCGGCGCGCATGGCGGCCGAGCGCGGTGTGGACGAGGCGCTGCTGGCCCTGGCCCGCCGCCACCTCGACGCGATCGACGCGGCGCTCGATGCCCCGACGCTGGCCGAACCCGGTTTCGCTGCCTATGTGCGGCACAACGGCGGCTTCCACACGCTGCTGGGCCGGATGTCGGGCAGCGACCTGCTGCAGCGCGAGCTGGCGCGGGCCAGCCTGCTGCCCTTCGCCTCGCCGAGCGGGTTCCTCGGCGTGCAGGTCGGTGCGCCTGCAGGCCAGACGGTGCTGCGCATCGCGCAGGACCAGCACCGCCAGGTGCTCGACGCCATCGAACAGCGCGAGGGCAGCCGCGCCGAGGCCCTGATGCGCGAGCACGCCCGCATTGCCCGGCGCCGCCTGGAGACTGCCCTGCGCCAGCCCGGCGGCCTGCGACCGTTGCAGGCCACCGCGGCCCCGTTCAACGCCCATGGAGGACATCCCCATGAAAGCCAGTGACCAGACCTTCACCGCCACCGTGGACCGGATCACCGACCTGAGTCCCACCGTGCGCGAATTCACCCTGCGCCCCGATGGCGGCGTCCTGCCGCATGCGCCGGGCAGCCACCTGGGCGTCGAGGTGCCCGTCGGCGAGCGCCGCACGGTGTCGCGCCACTACTCGCTCGTCGGCCTGCCGGGGGACGGCGTGTGGCGCATCGCGGTGAAGCACCTGCCGGGCGGGCGCGGCGGCTCGCGGGCGATGTGGCGGCTGGAGGAGGGCGCGCGGCTGCAGGTGCGCGCGCCAGCCAGCCATTTCGAACTCGACCACCGCGCGACCGAGGTGCTGCTGCTGGCGGCCGGCATCGGCGTGACGCCGCTGGTCGGCATGGCGCAGGCGCTGGCGGCACGGGCCGCAGCGCGCGGCGACGTGCGGGTGCGCATGGTCCAGGTGGCGCGCAGCGAGGCGGAACTCGTCTTCGCCGACGTGCTCGCGCAGACGCTGGGCGACCGGCTGCGCACCGTTGTCACCGGCGCGGGCCAGACGCTGGACATCGAGGCCGAGATCGCGGCACTCGGCCCGCAGGCGCAGCTCTACGTCTGCGGACCCGCCGCGCTGATGGCGCGCGTGCGCAGCGCCTGGGCGGCGGCCGGGCGGCCGGCGGTGCAGCTGCGCTTCGAGACCTTCGGCACCAGCGGCGACCACGCGGCGCAGGCCTTCACCGTCAAGCTGCCCCGCCATGGCCTGACCCTCGACGTGCCGGCCGATTCCACGCTGCTCGACGCGCTGGAGCGGGCCGGTGTCGAGGTGCTGGCGGACTGCCGGCGCGGCGAGTGCGGGCTGTGTGCGGTGGACGTGCTGTCGGTCGAGGCCGGCACGATCGACCACCGCGACGTCTTCTTCTCCGCAGCCCAGCGCGCCGCGGGGCGGCAGCTGTGCGCCTGCGTGTCGCGCCTGTCGGGCAGCTCCGCTTGTGTCGTGCTGGACAGCAGCTACCGTCCCGAGGCGGGCAGCTGAACGTCACTGCCAGCCGTGGCGCCGGATGTAGAGGCGTTTCATCCACGTGGTGAGCGTGCAGTAGCCCAGCAGGATCGCCACCAGCCAGCCGTAGTAGGCGGCGGGCAGCGCTTCCAGCCGGAAGTCACTGGCCAGCGGCCCCAGCGGCAGCCAGATCCCCAGCGCCATGATCGCCAGCGTCATCGCCATCAGCGGCGCGGCGGCACGGCTCTGGAGGAACGGCAGCTTCGGCGTGCGCAACATGTGCACCACCAGCGTCTGCGTCAGCAGGCCCACCACGAACCAGCCCGACTGGAACAGCGTCTGCCGGGCCACGCTGCTGGCGTCGAACACCCACCACATCACGCTGAAGGTGAGGAGGTCGAACAGCGAGCTGATCGGCCCGAAGAACAGCATGAAGCGGCCGATGTCCGCCGGGTTCCACTGCAGCGGCCTGGCGACCAGCTCGGGATCGACGTTGTCGAAGGGGATGCCGGTCTGGCCGATGTCGTAGAGCAGGTTCTGCACCAGCAGCTGCAGCGGCAGCATCGGCAGGAAGGGCAGGAAGGCACTCGCCACCAGCACGCTCAGCACGTTGCCGAAGTTGGAGCTGGCCGTCATGCGGATGTACTTCAGCATGTTGCAGAAGGTGGTGCGGCCCTCGACCACGCCTTCGTCGAGCACCAGCAGGCTCTTCTCCAGCAGGATGATGTCGGCGGCCTCCTTGGCGATGTCCACCGCGCTGTCCACCGAGATGCCGATGTCGGCGGCGCGCAGCGCGGGGGCGTCGTTGATGCCGTCGCCCATGAAGCCGACGACGTGGCCGCCGGCCCGCAGCGCGCGCACGATGCGTTCCTTGTGCAGCGGCGAGAGCTTGGCGAAGACGCTGTGGGATGCGGCGGCGGCTTGCAGCGCGGCGTCGTCCATGGCCTCGACCTGCGCGCCCAGCAGCACGGCGGTCGCGGGCAGCCCGACCTGGCGGCAGACCTGCAGCGTCACCAGATCGTTGTCGCCGGTCAGCACCTTGACGGTGATGCCGTGCGCGGCCAGCTGTTTCAGCGCTGGCGCGGCGGTTTCCTTGGGCGGGTCGAGGAAGGCGATGTAGCCGATCAGCGTCAGGTCCGTTTCGTCCGCCACGGAATAGGTGGTCTGGCCCGGCGGCAGGGTCCTGACGGCCACGGCCACCACGCGCAGGCCTTCGGCATTCAGTCCGGCGGTGACGGCCTGGGTGCGGGCCCGCAGCGCGGCGTCCAGCGGCAGGGTGGGCATGGCGCGGTCGCCGTCCAGACTGGCATCGACCGGCTCCTGCGTGCGCACCCGGGTGCAGGCGGCCAGCACCTCCTCGACCGCGCCCTTGCAGATCAGCTCGTGGTGGTGGTCCTGGCCGTTCACCAGCGCGGCCACCACCACCGACATGCGCCGGCGCTCGAAGTCGAAGGGGATCTCGTCCACCTTGCGGTAGGCCTCCTCCAGCTTCAGCTCGACGGGCAGCTCGACATGCGCCAGCACGGCGCGGTCCAGCAGGTTCTTCAGCCCGGTCTGGTAGTGGCTGTTCAGGAAGGCGAAGTGCAGCACCTCGTCGGTGTCCTGCCCGTAGGCGTCGGCGTGGCGGGCCAGGGCGATCTGGTCCTGCGTCAGCGTGCCGGTCTTGTCGGTGCAGAGGACGTCCATCGCGCCGAAGTTCTGGATCGCGTCCAGCCGCTTGACCACCACCTGCTTGCTGGACAGCCGCACCGCGCCCTTGGCCAGCGTGGTCGTGACGATCATCGGCAGCATCTCGGGCGTCAGCCCGACGGCCACCGACAGCGCGAACAGGAAGGCCTCCAGCCAGTCGCCCTTGGTGAAGCCGTTGACCAGGAAGACGACCGGCACCATCACCGCCGCGAAGCGGATCAGCAGCCAGCTCACGCTGTTCACGCCGGCCTGGAAGGCGTTGGGGGTGGTCTCGGTGGCGGTGGCGTGGGCGGCCAGCGTGCCGAAGTAGCTGCGGCCTCCGGTGGCGACGACCAGCGCAGTCGCGGTGCCGGAGGTGACGTTGGTGCCCATGAACACCAGATTGCGCTGCTCCAGCACACCAGCAGTGGTGCCCGTCCCCTGGACGAATTTCTCCACTGGCAGCGACTCGCCCGTCATCGCCGCCTGGGCCACGAACAGGTCGCGCGCGGTGAGCACGCGGCAGTCGGCGGGGACCATGTCGCCGGCCGACAGCGCCACCACGTCGCCGGCCACGAGGGTGCGCACCGGGATCTCCAGCGGCGCGGGCTGGCCCGGCCGGCGCACGGTGGCGGTGTTGCTGACCAGTGCGCGCAGCCCTTCTGCGGCGCGGTGCGAGCGGCCCTCCTGGACAAAGCGGATGCCGGTGCTCAGCGCCACCATGGTGCCGATCACCACGGCCGCCTTGGCGTCCGCACTCAGGATGGACAGCAGCGCGAGCGCTGTCAGCAGCAGGTTGAACGGGTTGAGGTAGCAGCGCCACAGCCGGAGCCAGCCGGGCAGCGGCGGTTCGTGCTGCACCTCGTTCGGGCCATCGCGGGCCAGGCGCCGGGCGGCTTCGGCGGCGTCGAGTCCGTCGGCTTGTGTGCGCAGGCGGGCCAGTGCCTGGGTGGGGTCGTCCCGGGCTGCGGCCAGCAGGTCCTGACCGAATGCGGCCGGGACGGCGCCCGCGGTGGACGGCGGCGCGGTCGTGGACGGCAGGGTGGGTACGCCCTTGGTCGCGGCCGCCAGCGTGTCCAGCAGTGGCCGGCGTTCGAAATGACGCCTGGCACGGCGCCGGCGCAGGAAGGTGCTGAAGCCTTGCTGGAACGCCTTCATGGCCGGACCGGGCGCCTCACACCGAGTCCGCCTGAACCGCGAACAGCGACTCGGCGGCACGAACAGGAACGGGAGATGCCATGGTGATTCCTCCGGTTGATCGATGACCCAGCATAGGCCGGAGGCGATCCGACCACGGTGCGGTAGCACACAGACCATTCGACCAGCGTAGCGCAGGCTTGGACCCCCTCCACCCGATCTGGATCAATGATGAAGACTGACAGCCAATTGCAGCAGGACGTGAGCGCGGAACTCGACTGGGAGCCTTCGGTGCATGCCGCACGCATCGGCGTCGAGGTCAAGGACGGTGTGGTGACGCTGGCCGGACA
This sequence comes from Sphaerotilus montanus, assembly GCF_013410775.1. Lineage (NCBI taxonomy): Bacteria > Pseudomonadati > Pseudomonadota > Betaproteobacteria > Burkholderiales > Sphaerotilaceae > Sphaerotilus > Sphaerotilus montanus. Next base: position 4,169,370 of record NZ_JACCFH010000001.1, read on the forward strand.
GGTCGACAGCTACGCCGAAAAGTGGAACGCCGAGCGCGCTGCCCAGCGCGTGTCCGGGGTCAGGGCCCTGGCGACCGAACTGCAGGTGCAGCTCACCAGCCTGAGCCAGCGCACCGATGCCGACATCGCCGCCGCGGTCGAGAACCTGCTGGAGTGGACGTCGACGCTGGCCTCCGGTGCGGTCCGGGTGGTCGTCGAGGGCGGCTGGGTGACGCTGTCCGGCAAGGTCGACTGGCAGTTCCAGCGCCAGGCGGCCACCGACAGCGTGCGCCACCTGATGGGCGTCACGGGGGTCAGCAACCAGATCGCGATCCAGCCCGCGGCGTCTGCCACGGGGGTCAAGCTGGTCATCGAGGCGGCCCTGAAGCGCACGGCGGTGGCCGATGCCCGCCACATCACGGTCCTGGTGCATGGCGGGGATGTGACGCTGACCGGCACCGTCCGCAACTGGGACGAGCGCGAGACGGCCACGCACGCGGCCTGGGGCACACCGGGCGTGCGCAATGTGGTCGACCGCATGACGCTGGTCTACTGAGCCGGTCGACAAGGCCGTGGGGGCCGGGGACTTCATCCGTCCCCGGCCCCCACTGTTGTTGGTCCTTGCTCAGCGCAAGCGGATCACTTCGTGCCGGTCACTTCGATCTCGACCCGGCGGTCCGGCTGCAGGCAGGTGACGAGCGCCGGCGTCTGGCGCGTGCCCTTGCAGTCTTCCGGCTTGGTGACCGGGGTGGACTCGCCCTTGCCGGTGGCCGAGATCTTCGCGGGGTCGATGTGCCCGGTGCTCACCAGATGGTCCTTGACCGCGCTGGCGCGCTCCATCGAGAGCTTCTGGTTGTAGGCCGGCTTGCCGAGGCGGTCGGTGTGGCCTTCGACGCTGATGGTCTCGTACTGCGTGCCGGCGAGTTCGCTGGCGAACTTGTCCAGCGCGGCGCGCCCCTGGGGCTGCACGTTCGACTGGTCGAAGTTGAACAGCGACTCGGCCGAGAAGCTCACGCGATGGCGCGGGGGCGGGGCAGGGGGCACCGGCGGTGCGACGGGGGCGGCCACGATGACCGGAGCGGGTTCCGGGGGCGGCGGCGCGGCGGCGACCACCGGGGCCACATACGCGGGTTCAGCCCGGGTCATGCGTGTCGGCGCGGGTGCGCTGCCGAACGGAAAGACCACGCTCATCGACACCACGTTCACGCCACCCCGGTGCCCGACCGAGTCGTTGACCTGGTAACGCTCGACTTCACCGCGCACGAGGAAGGCGGAATTGACCGCGTACTGCAGCCCCACGCCGAGCTTGACGTTGGTCTCGCGGGTGCTCGGGATCGGGTCAAGCGGGGTGACGGCACCGGTGCCGCGGAAATTGCCGCGGGTCTTGGCGTAATGCGCGCCGATGCGGCCGAGCGCGGACAGGCGCTCGGTCACGGGCAGCGTACCGACCAGGTCCAGGTGCACGCCCTGGGTCTTGATCTCGCCGATCAGGCTGCCCACGGGCACGGTGGTGGCGTTCAGGCCGAACTTGCCGAGGTCGAAGAAGCCGGCTTCCACGCCGAAGTTCCGGTTGAACTGGTAGCCGCCGAAGAGGCGGTACGCAGTGTCGGTTTCATCGCTGGTGACGCCGGAGGTGGTCAGGCCGGCGCCGAGCTGGCTGTTGGCGATGCGGTTTTCGTCGACCTTGGCGCGGGACTGTCCGACCGACAGGCCGCCGTAGGCGTAGGGCGCTTCACGGAGCTGGGCCAGCGCCGAGCTGGCGCTCAGGGCGCCGAAGCCGGCCAGCATCAGCGTGGTCAGGGTGCGCATGGCGTGCATTGTTCTCATGGTCTTCCTTCAGAGCGTGGTTCGGTGCGAAGGATCTGTTGTAAAGCCGCTGCTTTTTTTGGTCTGTGCGCTGCCGAACACGTGGTCCCAGAACGACGTCGTGACGCCGTAGCACGCCGGCCACTCGCCGCGGCGGTGGTGCAACGCATGCCAGCGCTTGCGCTCCCGGAGCCACGGACGGCGGGCGCGCCAGTGGTGGATGGCATGGTGGGTGACGGTGTAGAAGAGGTAGCCGACCAGCACGCCCTGGGTCAGCGCCGCTGCCGGCCACAGGCCGAACAGGCCCCACGCCGGCAGGAACACCAGCCCGCCGATCAGGGCCGCGCTGACCACCGTCGGCGCGCAGATCAGCGCCGACGGGCGCTCGTGGTGCGCGGCGTGCCAGCGGCTGAACGGGGGGAGGCCGTGCAGCACGAAGCGGTGCGCGCCGTACTCCATGGCGGTCCAGGCCGCTGCGCCGATCAGCACGCAGGCGGACAGGCGCATCCAGTGCGCAGGCGGCGCGTCGAGCAGCAGCAAGGTCGCCAGGAGCGCCACGGCCACGCCGTAGAACACCACATCGGCCTGGTAGGCGGTCTTGCTGTGTTCGAGTGTGAACAGCTTCATCGGGGTCCTTGCGGGAGTCAGTGAGCCATCAACCTAGGCGGTGTCAGGGGGGACTGTCTGTTCGGTGCCGAACATTGATATCTGGCGATGGCGCCTATAGTTCACAGGCACCCTTTGTCCGGCTGCCGCAGCGGCGGCCATCCATTCCGGACCTGCCTCGGAGCTTCCAGATGACCCTCACTGCCGATCCGAGCCTGAACCACCTGCTGGCCGCCTTGCCTCTGGCCGAACTCGGGCGCTGGCTGCCCCAGCTGGAGTGGGTCGAGATGCCGCTGGGGCAGGTGCTCTACGAGTCCGGCCGCACGCTGGGCCATGTGTACTTCCCGACCAGCGCGATCGTCTCGCTGCTGTACGTGATGGAGAACGGGGCGTCCGCGGAAATCGCCGTCGTCGGCAACGAGGGCCTGGTGGGGATCTCGCTGTTCATGGGCGGGAACTCCACGCCGAGCCGGGCCGTGGTGCAGAGCGCCGGCGCTGGCTATCGCCTCAAGGCAGCGCTCATGAAAGACGAATTCGACCGCGCCGGGCCGGTGATGCACCTGCTGTTGCGCTACACGCAGGCGCTGATCACCCAGATGGCGCAGACCGCCGTGTGCAACCGCCACCACTCGCTCGACCAGCAGCTGTGCCGCTGGCTGCTGCTCAGCCTGGACCGGCTCAAGAGCAACGAGCTGGCGATGACCCAGGAACTGATCGCCAACATGCTCGGCGTGCGCCGCGAGGGGGTCACCGAAGCGGCGTTCAAGCTGCAGGCGGCCGGGCTGATCCGCTACGCGCGCGGGCGCATCACGGTGCTGGACCGCCCCGGGCTGGAGATGCGCACCTGCGAGTGCTACGCCGTGGTCAAGCGGGAGTACGACCGGCTGCTGCCCGACAAGCTGGCGGTCTGATGCGCACGTAGGCGTTGTCCGACAGCACAACAGTCGTTCCGCCGGATGGCGGCGGCGGGGGATCGCACGTAAGCTCGGTGAGGACCTTCCTTGCCCTCAGCCGCCCCTCCATGCCCCCGCATCCGCTCAAGACCTACCTCGTTGAAGACAGTCGGGTGATCCGCGATAACCTCATCGCCACCCTGGAAGAACTGGTGCCGGCCGAGGTGGTCGGCGTGGCCGAGGACGAGGCGACCGCCGTGCAGTGGCTGACCGCGCCCCAGCACACCGCGGAGCTGGTGATCATCGACATCTTTCTGAAGGGCGGCTCCGGGCTGGGCGTGCTGCGGGCGCTGCAGGACCAGCTGCCGCGGCGCCGGCTGGTGGTGCTGAGCAACTACACGACGGCCGAGATGCGGCGCAAGTGCCTGGCGCTGGGGGCGGACCGGGTGTTCGACAAGTCCTACGACATCGATGCCCTGATCGCCTACTGCACCCAGCTGCAGCTCGCGACCGGTGCGGCGGGCGCTACTGGATCAGCCCGTTCTTGAGCGCGTAGTAGGTCAGGTCGCTGTTGGAGGCGAGCTGCATCTTCTCCATCACGCGGCTGCGGTAGGTGCTGACGGTCTTGACGCTGAGCGACAGGCTTTCGGCGAGGTGGCCGATGGTCTCCCCGGCGGCCAGGCGCAGGAAGACCTGCAGCTCCCGCTCGGAGAGGTGCTCGTGCAGCGGCTTGTCGTCGCTGCGGCCGAGGCCTTCGGCGAGCTGTTCGGCCACGCCGGCGGTGATGTACTTGCGGCCCCGGCAGACCGTGCGGATCGCCTTGACGATCTCTTCGGGATCGCAGTCCTTGTTCAGGTAGCCGCTGGCGCCCTGGCGGAGCAGCGTGGTGGCGTAGTGCGCTTCCGGGAAGCCGCTGAGGATCAGCACCGGCAGGTCGGGTGCGCGGGCCTTGATCGCGGCCAGCGCATCGACCCCGCCGTGGTCCGGCATGGCGATGTCCATGAGGATCACGTCGAGTTCGCCGCGGCGCACGATGTCCAGGGCCTCGCGGCCGTTGGCCGCTTCCCCCACGACGGAGAAATCCGGCTGATCGGAAAAGAACTGGCGCAGTCCGGCGCGCACCATGGGGTGGTCGTCGACGATGGCGATGCGAATCATGGGGTGGGGTGTCCTCCTGGACCCATGATCCCACCGATTCGCCCTGGCGGACCGAACGCAAGGCCAAGCATTGCAATGCACGACAACAGGAGTCCCGCGATGAACCTTGAACGCTGGCTTGGCGTCACGGCGGTGCTGGCCGGCCTGCTGGCGCTGGTGCTGTACGCGCGCCTCCGCGCGCTCCAGCGCACCGTGCTGCGCGAGCAGGTAAGGCAGCTGGAACAGGCCCGCGCGCAGGAGCGGGCCCAGCTCGACGCGCTGGTCCGCCAGCGCACCGTGCAGCTCACCGAGCTGACCCACCACCTCCAGACCGCCCGCGAGGACGAGCGCAGCCGCCTGGCGCGCAACCTGCACGACGATCTCGGCGCACTGCTCACCTCGGCCAAGCTGGATGCGGCGCGCATCCGCCCGCGGCTGGCCGGCGCGCCGCCCGAAGCCCTGGAGCGGCTGGCGCACCTGGTCGAGATGCTCAACGGCGCCATCGCGCTGGGCCGCCGCATCATCGAGGACCTGCGCCCGTCCACGCTGAACAACCTCGGCCTGGCGGCGACGCTGGAGATCCTGGCGCGCGAGTTCGCCGAACGTTCGGGTGTCGAGGTGCATTGCACGCTGGCGCACGCGCCGCTGGCTGCCGCGTCTGAACTGGTGGTCTACCGGCTGGTGCAGGAGGCGGTCACCAACATCAGCAAGTACGCCGCGGCCAGCCATGTCTGGTTCGACATGGCGCAGCGTGGCGGGCAGGTCGAGGTGCTGGTGCGCGACGACGGCGTGGGCTTCGATTCCGCGATGCAGCGGGGATCGGCCTACGGACTGGTGGGCATGCGCTACCGCGTGGAAGCGGTGCACGGCACGCTGGAGGTGCTGTCCGCGCCGGGGCAGGGCACCGTGCTGCGGGTGCGGCTGCCGGGGCTGTCGGCCGCGTCCTACGCTGCCTGACGCGCTTGCCCGACAGGTGGGGGGGCCGGCGGCCGATGGTGGCGCCGGACGGGTCGCAGCAAACTCGGTTCGAACAACCCGAAGGACACCCGATGTTTTCCAGCAACTCTTCCACCGCCCCCGCTTCCGCCGAGGCGACCGCCAACCACCTGGCCGACCAGGCCGCCGAATCGGCCGACCACGCGATCAAGGCCGCACAGCGGGTCGCCACCGACGCGCTCGACAGTCTGGCCGGTGCCATCCAGGCGCTGCGGGCCCAGGCCGAGCCGCTGCTCGACGACGCTGCCGACCGTGCGAGTTCGATGACACACCGCGGCCTGAACTCCCTGCATGACAGTTCGGCCGCCCTGCGCAGCTCGGCCCGGCACGCCTCGGAGAACACGGTCAGCTACATCCGGCACGACCCGGTCAAGTCGATGCTGATCGCGGCCGCCACCGGCGCGGCGCTGATGGGCCTGATCGGCCTGATGCGCGGATCCCGCCACCACCACGACTGACCGCCATGGCCCACGCGCTGCTTCACCTGATCACCACCCGGCCACAGCTGCTCGTGGACCATGCACAGGCCTACGCCGAACTCGCGAATGCAGACCTCGATGCCGTCACCAGCGCCTGGAAACGCCAGCTCCGGCTGGCGGCTGCCGCGCTGTGCGGTGCTGCAGTGGCCACCGTGCTGGCCGGGGTGGCGCTGATGCTGTGGGCGGTGATTCCCGCGGCACAGATCGAGGCGCCTTGGGCGCTGGTGGCGGCGCCGCTGCTGCCTGCGCTGGTGGCGCTGGGGTGTGTGCTGGCGGCCCGTGCCGACAGCGAACGGCAGGCCTTCGGCAACCTGAAGGAACAGGTCCAGGCCGACCTGCTGATGCTGCGTCAGGTGGGGGCGGTGTCGTGAGCCTGTCGACCTCGGACGCGGCCGACCGGCTCCAAGCATCGCGCCGTCACCTGCAGCGTGCCTTGCTCGCGACCTCCCGGACACCGACCGCGACGGGTGCAGAAACTGGTGCCAGTACAGGCCGGAACGTGGGCGCGGATCTCGCCGCCGAGGCGCTGCGGGGCTGGTGGCACCGTCACCCGCTGCGTGTGGGCGGTGAAGCGGCCATCGAGGTGGCCAACGCGGTGCTGCGCCCGGTGGCGCAGCGGCATCCGCTCGGTCTGGTCGCAGGTGCCGTGCTGGCGGGCGGTCTGCTGGCCTGGACCCGCCCGTGGCGCTGGGCGGTCCGGCCCGGGCTGGTCACCGGCGTCTGCCAGCAACTGGTGCACGAAGCGCTGGTACAGGGCTGGCCTCAGTGGCTGGCGTCGAGGCGGTCGAAGAAGACGTAGCCGCACTGCTGGCGTTTGGCGCTGTACATCGCGGCGTCGGCACGCCGCAGCAGCAGCTCGGCGGTGGCCGCATCGTCCGGGCAGATGGCCACGCCGATGCTGGGCCGGACAGTGAGCTGCAGCTGGTCGATCACCACCGGCGCCGACACCACCTGGAACAGCGTGCGGGCCAGCCGGTTGAGCTGCTCCCGGTCCCGCATGCCTGGCAGCATGCAGGCAAACTCGTCCCCGCCGAGGCGGCTCATGGCGTCTTCGGCACGCACCGCGTGGCGCAGCCGCGCCGCCACGATCTGGAGCAGCGTGTCGCCGGTGGCGTGTCCATGCGTGTCGTTGATGTGCTTGAACCCATCGAGGTCGAGGTAGAGCACGCCGATGGTCTGGCAGCCACCGCTGCGCTCGGCCAGCAACCGGTCGAGCTGCTGGTGGAAGTCGTTGCGGTTGGGCAGGCCGGTCAGCCCGTCGTGGCGCGCTATCCGGCGGGCGCGCTGCTCGCCGTCCCGGATGCCGGCCAGTTCGGCGCTGGCCTTGGCGCGCTCGTGGCGCAGGGCCGCGTGCAGCTGCTCCAGTGCGGCTGCGCATTCCAGCATGACCGCCTGTTGTGACGTGCTGTGGGTGCGCAGTCGGGCCGTGACGGCATCCAGCATGAGGTCCCAGTCCTCGGGCGCGATGCCCGCGTTCGGGGTGTCGGACGGCGGCATCGGCAGGGTGGCCAGTGTCTGGGGGTGTCGCATCGCGGTTTCGGTACTCGGCATGGTCTGGACTCCCGTCAGGTGCCCGGTTGTACCGAATCGGGTCACGGTCGTCTGTACGCCATCGCACGCCGGATGCCCTTGCGCAGCTCGCTGAACCACAGCACGCCGCTGGCAATCGCCACACACAGCCCCCACTGCGCCGCCGGCATCGGCACGGTACCGAAGGCGAGGTTGAGCGCACCGACCTCCACCACCGCCACCTGCAGCAGCCCGGACAGCAGCACCGCGCCCCACAGCCAGTGGTTGGCGAACAGCCCCCGGAAGGCGCTGGCCGTCTCCGAGCGGGCGTTGAAACAGTTGAACAGCTGCGCCAGCACCAGCACGGTGAAGCAGGCGGTGCGGGCCTGGGCGAGCGGCTGTGTCCCTTCGACCAGCCCGCCCGGCAGGAACAGGTCCAGCGTGAACAGCGTCAGCAGCGCCATCACGACGCCGATCTCCACCACCCCCGCCCACAGCCGCCCGTCGATCACCCGCTCGGTCGGCTTGCGCGGGCGGCGCGCCATCACGTCCTCGGTGATCGGATCGACCCCCATGGCCAGCGCCGGACCAGCGTCGGTGATGAGGTTGATCCACAGGATCTGGGTCGCCAGCAGCGGCACGGCCACGGCGCCACCTTCCCCGTGCAAGCCGAGCAGTCCTGCGCCGACGATGCCGAGGAACACCGTCAGCACCTCGCCCAGGTTGGACGACAGCAGGTAGCGCAGGAACTTGCGGATGTTGTCCAGCACGCCGCGGCCCTCGCGCACCGCCTGCACGATGGTGGCGAAGTTGTCGTCGGCCAGGATCATGCGGGCCGCGTCCTTGGTGACCTCGGTGCCGGTGCGGCCCATGGCGATGCCGATGTCGGCGGCCTTGAGCGCGGGCGCGTCGTTGACGCCGTCGCCGGTCATGGCCACCACGTTGCCGTCGGCCTGCAGCGCCGCGACGATGCGCAGCTTGTGCCGCGGCGCCACGCGGGCATAGACGCTGGTGCGGCGCACGGCCTCGGCCAGCGCGGCGTCGTCCAGTGCATCCAGGTCGGCGCCGCTCAGCACGGGCGCCCCCGACTCGACGATGCCGAGGTCGGTGGCGATGCGCACCGCCGTGCGCGGGTGGTCGCCGGTGATCATGACGACGCGGATGCCGGCGCCGTGGGCTTCCCGGATCGCCACCGCCGCTTCGGGGCGCGGCGGGTCGATGATGCCGACCGTGCCGACGAAGACGAGGTCGCGCTCCAGCGTCTCGTTCGCGGCGCTGGTGTCCTCGTCCGGACCGAGCGGGCGGTAGGCGACGGCCAGCGTGCGCAGCGCCGCGTCGGTCAGCGTGCCGACGTCGCGCAGGATGCGTGCGCGCCCGTCCGCGTCCAGCGCCACCATCTCCAGCCCGACCCGCGCCCGGGTGCAGCGTCCCAGCAGCACGTCCGGCGCGCCCTTGGTGATGAGCACGCGCTCGTCGCCGTGGTCGTGGTCGCGCGCGATGGTGGACATCATCTTGCGGTCGGAGGTGAAGGGCAGCTCGGCGATGCGCTCGAAGCGCGTGCTGCGGCGCGTGTGCGCGCCCAGCTTGCGCTCGGCGACGAGGAAGGCGGCTTCGGTCGGATCGCCCTGGATCTCCCAGGTGCCGTCGGCCGTCTGGCGCAGGTCGGCGTTGCCCGCCAGGCTGCCACCGCTGAGCACGGCGGTCTGCTCGTCGCGCAGCGGCCCGGCGGCGAGGGCGGCACCCTGGTGCTCGACGCGGCCGTCCGGCGCGTAGCCGACGCCGGTGACCTGCGTGCTGCCGGAGGCGGTCAGCACGCGCACGATGGTCATCTCGGCGCGGGTCAGCGTGCCGGTCTTGTCGGACGCGATCACCGACGCCGAGCCCAGCGTTTCCACCGCAGCCAGCGTCTTGACGATCGCCTGCCGCCCGGCCATGCGCTGCACGCCCATCGCCAGCACCACCGACAGGATGGCCGGCAGTCCCTCCGGCACCACGGCCACCGCCAGCGACACGCCCAGCAGCAGCATGCCCACCAGATCCGCCGGGGTGCGCGTGGCCGACAGGGCCAGCACCGTGCCGACCACGGTGACCGCGATCACCGCTGCCGCCAGACCGAGCGTGCGGCTGATGCGGGCGATCTCGCGTTGCAGTGGTGTCGGCGCGGCGGTGGTGGCGTCGAGCAGGGTGGCGATGGCGCCCATCTCGGTGTCCATGCCGGTGGCGGTTACCAGCGCCTTGGCGCTGCCCTGCACGACCGCCGTGCCCTTGTAGACCATGCACAGCCGGTCGCCCAGGCTGACCGCCTCGGGCAGCGTCGCGGTGTCCTTGAGGACGGCTTCGCTCTCGCCGGTGAGTGGTGCTTCCTGCACGTGCAGCGCAGCCGCCTCGACCAGCCGCGCGTCGGCGCCCACGGCGTCGCCCTCGGCCAGCACGAGCAGGTCGCCGCGCACCAGATCGGCGCTGGGGATGCGCTGGAGCTGCCCGCCGCGCAGCACGGACGAGGTGACCTCCGTCATCCGCGCGAGTGCCGCGACGGCGTGGTCGGCCTTGGCTTCCTGCAGCAGGCCGAGCACGGCGTTCAGCACGACGACCAGCCCGATCACGATGGCGTCCATCGGCCAGCCGTGGCGCCCGTCGAGCACCCAGACGCCGGTGGCGATGGCGGCGGCCACGAGCAGCAGCAGCACCAGCGGGTCGGTGAACTGCGCCAGCGCCCGTTGCCAGAGGCGGGTGCGTGGCGTGGCGCGCAGGGTGTTGGGGCCATCCTGCGCGCGGCGGCGAGTGGCCTCGTCGGTGTTCAGGCCCTGGGCGGGGTCGGTGCCCAGGGTCCGTGCCACGGCGTCGGGGCTGAGCAGGGACGGATCGTCGAGGTCGGTGAGGAGGGCCGGCATGCTGGGGGCGTCACTGCGCCGAGTTGGACCACATGCTCGGACCGTACCGGGTGCGCCGCGCACGGTCTGTGCGCTGACGCATGTTTCCGCGGATCTGCCCGCTGTTCTGCCGGATCAGCGGATGCGCCGGCGGCCGAGGAAGCCCAGCACGCCCAGACCGGCCAGCATCATCGCCAGCGAGTCGGCTTCCGGCACCGGCGTCACGGGCAGCAGGGTCGAGCTGAGCGTGTAGAAGCCGCCCAGGCTGCCGGTGCCGGCACCGGAGACTTCGTAGTAGTAGTCGCCTGCGCCCAGGAGGCCGAAGGCGTGCGAGATGCTGCCCGTGACGTCGTTGAACGCGAAGCTGCCGACGGTGGTGTCCACGGCGCCGGCTTCGCGGAACAGCGAGACCTGGCCACCGGTGATGTTCAGCGCGCTGGTCAGGTTGTTCGACACGGCGGTGCTGAACAGGGTCTCCACGGCGGTGAGGCTGAACAGGTAGCTGTCGTTGAAGCTGCCGACCGGCGTGCGGACCGAGGCGACTTCGAGCGCGTCGTGCACCCCCCAGTCCGTGGTGACGGCCTGGGCGTTGAAGGCGAAGGTGCTGGCGATGGCGGCCGTGGCAGCGAGGAGGGCGGGATGGAGGCGCATGGGGTGCTTTCTGCGGAGGATGGCCGTGAACAACGGCAGGAAACCCATCGTTTCATTGCGCCTTTCGGGCGTCTGTGTCCTGCCGAACATTGCCATTCACTTCGGGGGGAGGCGGTGGACAGTGCTGGACAGCGGCCTTGTGTTGTGCAGCGCACCGACCGGAGCGCCGGCTGCCCCTACCGTCCGGCATGCATCCCAAACACGAAAACCAACCCTTCCAGGCCTACCTCATCGGCGGCGGCATCGGCTCGCTGGCTGCGGCCGCCTTCATGGTCCGGGACGGCGGCGTGCCCGGCCGCTGCATCACCATCCTGGAGGCCGCGTCCGTCATGGGCGGCAGCCTCGACGGCGCCGGCCACCCCGACCACGGCTACTCGCTGCGCGGTGGCCGCATGCTCACCACCGACAACTACGAGTGCACCTGGGGCCTGTTCCGCTCGATCCCGTCGCTGGAACACGCCGGCCAGACCGTGTTCGACGAGACCGTCGCCTTCAACGCGCTGCACCAGGCCAACGCCATGGCACGGCTGATCGACTGCCGGCGCGCCAAGGTGCCGGTGCATGCGATGGGCTTCTCGCTGCAGGACCGGCTGGAACTGCTCCAGCTCAGCCGCGCCGACGAGGCCGAACTGGGCGCACGCTGCATCACCGACTGCCTGTCGCCGTCCTTCTTCGAGACCGAGTTCTGGTTCCTCTGGTCGACCACCTTCGCCTTCCAGCCCTGGCACAGCGCGGTCGAGTTCCGCCGCTACCTGCACCGCTTCCTGCTGGAGTTCTCGCGCATCGAGACCCTGGCCGGCGTCAAGCGCACGGTCTACAACCAGTACGACTCGCTGGTGCTGCCGCTGCAGCGCTGGCTGGAGGCCCAGGGCGTGCAACTGGTCGCGGATTGCACCGTGACCGACCTCGACTTCCACGACCGGGACGGCAGCTTCACGGTCACCGGCCTGCACTGCCAGCACGCGGGCCGCTGCGAGCGCATCCTCGTGCAGCCGGACGATCTGGTTTTCCTGCAGAACGGCTCGATGACCGATGCGTCCAGCCTCGGCTCGATGACGGCCGCGCCCGCCAAGCGCACCAAGGCCGACAGCGTGAGCTGGACACTCTGGGAGCGGCTGGCCCGCGACCGGCCCGCGTTCGGCAACCCGGCCGCGTTCAACCAGTGCATTGCCCAGAGCTACTGGGAGTCCTTCACCGTCACGCTCACCGATCCGCGCTTCTTCGACGCCATGCAGCGCTTCACCGGCAACGAGGCCGGCACCGGCGGGCTGGTGACCTTCAAGGACTCGAACTGGCTGATGTCGATCGTGCTGGCGCACCAGCCGCACTTCCCGGACCAGCCGGCGGGCGTGCAGGTGTTCTGGGGCTACGCGCTGTTCCCGGACCAGATCGGCAACTTCGTGGCCAAGCCGATGGCCGACTGCAACGGCGAGGAGATCCTGCGCGAGCTGTGCGGGCACCTGCGCTTCGATCTGGAGACGGTCGCCTCGGGCCACTGCATTCCCTGCCGCATGCCCTACCTGACCAGCATGTTCATGCCGCGCCTGCCCGGAGACCGGCCGCTGCCGGTGCCACCGGGTTCGACCAACTTCGCCTTCATCAGCCAGTTCGTCGAGGTGCCGGAGGACGTGGTCTTCACGGTCGAGTATTCGGTGCGGGCGGCGCAGATGGCCGTCTACCAGCTGCTGGAGATCGACCTGCCGATTCCACCGGTGACGCGGCATGACCAGTCGCTGCACGCGCAGTTCGACGCGCTGGTCAAGTCGCTCCAGTGAGGATGCGGCCGTCCACGACCTGGATCGTGCGGTCGCAACGCGCCGCCAGCGCCGGGTTGTGGGTGACGAAGAGCACCGTGGTGCCGTGCGTCGCGTTGAAGTGGCGCAGCAGCGCGAACACCGCGTCGGCGCTCTGGGTGTCGAGGTTGCCGGTCGGCTCGTCGGCCAGCAGCAGCGCCGGGTCCATCGCCAGCGCCCGCGCCACCGCCACGCGCTGCTGCTGACCGCCGCTGAGCTGCCCGGCCAGGTGGTCCTGCCAGGCGCTCAGACCGACGCTGTCGATCAGCGCCGCAGCGCGCGTGCGCATTGCGGCGTCCGGAAACCCGGCTGCGCCCAGCATCGGCATCATCACGTTCTCGATCGCGGTGAAGGCGGTGATGAGGTGGTGGTGCTGGAACACGAAGCCGATGCTGTGGCCGCGCAGGCGCGTCAGCGCCCGGTCGTCGAGCACCGTGGTGTCTTCGCCGCACACGCGCAGCGTGCCCGCGGTGGGCCGGTCGAGCAGGCCGACGAGGTTCAGCAGCGTGCTCTTGCCCGAGCCGGACGGGCCCATCACGGCGCAGAACTCGCCGCGCCGCACGGTGAGGTCGATGCCGTGCAGCACCTCGGTCTCGAACGGCCGGCCGACGTTGTAGGCCTTGCGCACGCCTGTCAGCTGCACCACCAGGGCGGCGCCAGTGTCTGCCGCCGGCTCAGCCACCGATGGCCTCCACCGGGTCCAGCCGCGCCGCCCGCCGGGCAGGCGCGTACGCCGCCACCAGCCCGGTGACCGTGGCCAGCCCCAGCGCCGCGGCGAACAGCGACGGCTCCAGCACCAGCGCGAACAGCGGCGAGCCGTCCGCCGTGTGCGCCGAGCGTTGCCAGGTCACTAGGATCGCGACCCCGAGGCCGCAGCCGGCAACCGCGCCACCCAGCCCGAGCAGCCCGCCCTGGAGCAGGAACAGCCGCAGGACCTGCCCCTGCGAGATGCCCATCGCGCGCAGGATGCCGATCTCGCGCGACTTCTGCACGACCACCACCGCCAGCACGCTGGCGATGCCGAAGGCCACCGACAGGCCCACGAAGAAGCGGATCGCGGTGTTCGAGGTGTTCTGCGCGCTGATGGCGGTGAAAAGTTCGGCGTTGGTGCGGATCCAGCTGTTGGCTTCGACACCGGTGGCCGTGGTGATGCGCTGTGCGATGGCCTCGGCGATGTAGACATCGTCCACCGCCACGTCCAGGCTGGTCACGCCGCCGGGCAGGGCCAGCAGGCTCTGCCCGGTGTGCAGCGCGACGAAGACATTGCGCGCGTTGGCGCCGCGGTTGCCGAGATCGAACAGGCCCGCGATGCGCAGCGTCGTGGTCGCTCCGGCGCCGGCCGCCGTGCTCAGGCGCAGCTTGTCGCCCACGTCCACCCCGAGGTCGGTCGCCAGCTCGGTGCCGACCAGCAGGTCCGCGCCACCGAGCTGCGCGGTGCCGCGGACCATCTTCTGGTCGAGCGCGATGATGCGGTAGTAGAGCGCCGGCTCCATGCCGACCACCGCGACGGCCTTGCTCGCGTTGCCGCGCACCACCAGGGCCGAGCCGCCGGCCACGGGCGACACGTCGCGCACCCCGGGCATCGCGCGGACCTGCAGGGCCACGGCCTGCCACTGGTCGATCGATTGCAGCGTCTGCGGCGGGATCTGCACGGTGGCACCTTCGACTTCGCCGGGGCGGGCATCGGTGCCCTGGCGCAGCGGGCGCGCCACCTGGCGCGGCGGCAGCAACTGGATGTGGCCCTGGGTGGACAGCACGCGGTGGATGAAGCTCTGCTGCAGGCCGGTCATCAGCGCCGACATGAACACGATCACCGCCACGCCGATCGCCACGCCGGCGACGATGAACAGCGTCTGCAGCCGCCCCTCGCGCAGGAAGCGGATCGCGACGATCCATTCGAATGGTTGCCAGGTGGGAAACATGCCGGGTCAGTCGGTCCGTGCTGGCGGCTGGACCCGCACGCGGGCGCCGGCGGTGGTGGCCGCCGAGACCGGCAGGACCGCATCGCCCTCCTGCAGCCCGTCGAGCACCTCGGTCACGGCACCGCCGTGCAGGCCGAGCCGGACTACGCGCCGCACGGCATGGCCTGCTTCGACCCGCAGCACCCAGGGCGTGGCGGTCCCGGCGTCGTGCACGGCCCCCGTGGGGACCAGCAGGGCCTTCGGCCGCCGCGCCACCTCGATGTCGACCGACACCGTCATGTCCTGGCGCAGCGTGGCCGGTGGCGCGGGCACGTCCAGGCGCACCTCGACCGCGCCCGTCTGTGCGTTGACGCTGGGGTAGATGGACGCCAGCACCGCCGCGAACCGCTTCTGCGCATAGGCATCCGCCGACGCCACGGCCGGCTGGTGCAGGGCGAGCAGGCCCAGGTTGCGTTCGTCGATGGCGACCACCAGTTGCGTGGTGCCCGCGGGCGACAGGGTGAGCAGCACCTTGCCTGGCTGGACCACGTCACCGACCTCGACATCGCGGCCGATCAGCGTGCCGGCCACCGGGGCACGCAGGACGCTGTAGGCGGTGCGGGCGCGGGCGGCGTGCAGACCCGCCTGGGCGCTGGCGACGCCAGCGGTCGCCAGCGCGTGGTCGCTGCCGGCGGGGCGGGTGGTGTCGCGCTGGAGCTGGGCCGTGCGCACCTGCGCGCCCGCGGTGTCGGCCGCGCGGATGGTCTCGTCCAGCGCGGCCTGGCCGACGAAGCCGCGGGCGAACAGCGTCCGCTGGCGACGCAGCGCGGCGTCGGCGGCGGCGAGTCCGGCCTGTGCTTCGTGCACGCCCTGCGCCGCCACCGGGGCCTGGACTTCGAGCAACTGCCGCAGGCGCGCCTGCGCTTGCGTGAGCGCGGCGGCGGCCTGGGTTTCCGTGGCCTGCAGCTCGACCGCGCGCAATTCCACCAGCGCGTCGCCGGCCTGCACCAGGCTGCCCGGCGTGACCGCCACGCGGGTGACCGTGCCGGTGAGCTGCACGCCCAGATCGACCCGGTGCGGCGTCTCGACCCGGCCGCTGGCGACTACCGTCTGCACGAAATCGCGCCGCACCACGGTGTCGGTCGCCACCAGCGGGCCGCGCCACCAGCGCACGGCCAGTGTCACGACCAGCACCGTGGCGACCAGGCCTGCCAGCCACCACCAGCGGTGGCGGCCAGTGGCGGCGGGTTGTGCGTCTGCCACGGCCGGGGCGGGGTTCAGACCGTTGCTGCCGACGCGGCCACCGTGGAGGCCGCTGGTGTCGATCGCTTCATCCGCGTGGCGGCCACGCCAGTCAATCCCGCCAGAAAGAGCATGGCCGTCGTCGGTTCCGGCACTGGCGTCACGGGTGCCAGCGGGCCGCCGCTGAACCCCAGGCTGCCCGCATCGCCGAGGCTGGTGCCGAAGTTCTGCGCGCCGCAGTCGTTCGAGACGAGGTTGTCCGTCAGCGTGACCGCGCCGGTCAGGCCGATCGCGCGGCCGCACACGATCTGCGCGCCGTCGTTGAGCGTCACGCTGGTCAGGGCCAGCAGGTTGCCGGCGAAGTCGGTGCCGGTGCCCAGCGTGGCGGAGGTGCCGATCTGCCAGTAGATCCCGCTGCCGGCGCTGGCGTTGAGCACGCTGATGAACGAGTCACTGGCAGTGGTCAGCGTGCTGCCGATCTGGAAGACGAAGTTGCCGCCCGGGTTGCTCAGGAAATCGAGCACCAGCGTGCCAGTCAGCTGCGCGGAGGTGTCGAAGCGGTAGACCCCCGGCGTCAGCGTGGCGAGTCCGGGCGAGCCCATCACCTGGCCGGTCAGGTTGGTGTCGAAGGCCAGGCCGGCGAGGGCGTTGTAGGCGGTCGTCGCATCGGCGATGGCCGTCTGGGCGACGGCGTCGTTGGCGTGCACGGTTCCGCCGTTGACGTTGACGCCGGAGAACAGGCCGGTGGTCGACGCGCCAGGACTGGTGCCCACGTCGCCGAAGATCTGCGTGGGCAGGTTCGGCGCACTGTGGGCGTCGGTCACGGTGGTGCCGGCCAGCACGGCGAAGGTCTGCGCGGAGCCGAGTGCGGGCGCCGCCTGTGCGGACAAGGTGGTGAATGCGAATACCGCTGCGAGGGCGATGGCGTTCGGGACCGGGCGGAAATGGCGAATGTGGGAGGTGTGCATAGCGTGCTTTCGAGATTCCGGACAGACGGCCGGTACGTGTTTCGAGCCACTGTCTTGTAGAAGCAGCGACCGCGGCGGTCTGTGCGCCAGCGAACATTGCGAGGCCCCGAAACAGGGGGGTGGGGGGTATGCGTGCTACCGCACAGATCTGTGCGGCGGTGGACGCGCACAGTGGGCCGTTCCCTTCGCCTGCTGCCCGCCGGGACGGGGCACCAATGCACCAACGCACCGGAGTGCCGCATGACCCCTCCCCAGAACCACCTGATCGCCTTGCTGCCCGACGCGGACCGGCTGCGCCTGCTGGCCCGGTGCGAGCCGGTCTCGCTGGTCCTGGCGCAGGTGCTGTGCGAGCGGGGCGTTCCGCTGCAGCATGTCCATTTCCCCGTCGACGGCTTCATTTCGCTGGTGACCCAGCTCGACGGCCACCCCGGGCTGGAGGTCGGCATGGTCGGGCGCGAAGGCGTGCTGGGCGCCTCGCTGGCGCTGGGCATGGCGGTGGCGCCGCTGCAGGCGCTGGTGCAGGGCGCCGGCACCGCCTGGCGGGTGACCGTGCCGGATTTTCTGGCGGAGCTGGCCCGCAGCCCGGCGCTGCAGCATTACCTGCACCGGTTCCTGTATGTCCGCATGGTGCAGCTGGCCACGTCGGCCGCCTGCCTGCGCTTCCACCTCATCGAGCCGCGGCTGGCCCGCTGGCTGCTGATGAGCCAGGACCGGGCGCATGCCGACCACTTCCGGGTCACGCACGAGTTCCTGGCCTACATGCTCGGCGTGCGCCGGGTGGGGGTCACCGTGGCGGCGGGCGCGCTGCAGCGCCGCGGTCTGATCCTCTACCACCGCGGTGAGCTGCAGGTGCTGGACCGCGCCGGACTCGAAGCCAGCGCGTGCACCTGCTACGCCACCGACTGCGGTTCGTACACCGACACGCTCGGCGTCCCGTCCTTCGAAGCGCGGCACCTCGTCTGACAGACGGTGGCCATGGTGCGTCGCACCATCGGGTCATCCCCATCCCTTTTTGCGGCACCCCCTGGCGCCGCGCCCGGAGCGTTCCATGACCACCCCCTTTCAATCCGGCCCGCACTGGAGCACCGCCTCGTTCGGTGACACCGCCGACACCTCGCCCATGGAACTGTCGGCCCTGGGCGACCACCTGGACCTGTGCCGCGGCCTGCGCGGGCGGCTGTTCGCCGCGCGCTGCCGCGCCGAAGTGGTGCACGGTTTTGTGGCCTCGCACCTCGTGACCACGGCACTGGGTGCGGTGGCGCTGGTGGCGGCTGGCTGGCTGGTCCTCTGAGGCATGGCGCCACAGGAACTGCTGCGTCTGGTCCCGGGCGCCTCGCCGGCCCTGCAGGACATCCTCGGGGCGTCCTCGGACGCCGTCCTCCCGCCCATCCGCGCCGAGATCTTCGGCCCGCAGCGCTTTGCGCAGCACGGCCGCAGCCTGGGCGAGACCCACCGCGCCGAGCGGGCCACCTCGCACGCGCAGACCTTCTTCCCGCGCCTGCGCAGCAACATCGACGCGCTGCGCCACGCCCACCGCTACATCGGCGTGCAGGCGGCCACCGGCTACGACATCAGCCCCGCCGCCGAGTGGCTGCTGGACAACTTCCACCTGATCGAGGCGCAGCTCAAGGAGATCCACGACGGCCTGCCGCGGCGCTATTTCCGTGCGCTGCCGGTGCTGGTGGACGAGCCGCTGGCCGGGCTGCCGCGCATCTACAGCGTCGCCTGGGCCTTTGTCGCGCACACGGACGGCGCCTTCGACGACGACCTGCTGGTGCAGTTCCTCTGTGCCTACCAGGAGGCGCGCACGCTCAACCTGAGCGAGCTGTGGGCGCTGCCGACGACGCTGCGCGTGGTGCTGATCGAGAACCTGCGCCGGCTGGCCGAGCGGGTGGCGACCAACAAGGCCGCCCGCGAAGTGGCCAACCTGTGCTGCGACCGCATCGACACCTGCCCGCTGGAGAACCTGGATCGGCTGCTGGAGGTGCTGGCACGGCGGGGTGTCGGGCCGGTGTTCCTGGCCCAGATGGCGCTGCGGCTGCAGGACCGCTGGGCGGGCGAGACCTCCGACGCGCAGGCGCGCGTGCTGGCCTGGCTGCAAGGGGCGCTGCCCGATCTGGCCGCCCTGCAGACCCAGCAGCGTGCCGACCAGGCGGCGGACAACCTGAGCGTCAGCAACGCCGTCACCGCGCTGCGCGCCATCGGGGACGCCGACTGGTCCGACATCGTCGGCCGCACCAGTGCGCTGATGCAGCGCCTGCTGGCCTCGCCCGTGTTCGCGGCCGAACAGGCCATCACGCGCGACCAGACGCTGCACGGCATCGAGCTGCTCGCCCGGCGCAGCGGCCGCAGCGAGGTGGTGGTCGCCGATGCGCTGCTCGACCAGATGCGCACCGCGGCCAGCCCCGACCAGCCTGCCGCCGCCGCCGGCCACTGGCTGTTCGACGCGGGCCGGCCCGCGCTGCTGGCCGCGCTCGGTCTGCACGAACAACGCGCGCAGCGCTGGCGGGCCGCCGCCCGCCGGCTGGCCCTGCCGCTCTACCTCGGGGTGCTGCTGGCCGGCACCGTCGGGGCGATCGCCTGGCTGATGCGCCGACACGGCGTCGAGCTGCTCAGCGACTGGCGCCTGCTCGGCGGCGTGCTGGGCGTCGTGCTGATGCTGTTCCCGGTGTCCGAGGCGGTGGTGGCCGTGCTGCACCGGCTCATCAGCGAGTCCACCCGGCCGCAGCACCTGCCCCGGCTGGCGCTGGCGGAGGGCATTCCAGCCGAACACCGCGCCATGGTGGTGGTCCCGGGCATGCTGACCGACGCGGCCTCCACCCGCGCGCTGGTGCACCGGCTGCTGCTGCACCACCTGGCCAACCCCGAGCGCCACACCCAGTTCGCGCTGCTGACCGACTGGGCCGACGCCGACACGGCGCAGTGCGCGACCGACGCGGCGCTGCTGGACGATGCCGTCCGGCAAGTCCGCGCGCTCAACGCCCGCCATCCCGCCAGCGGCGCGGACCCCACCGCCGCGCCGCGCTTCCTCGTGCTGCACCGCGCGCGCCTGTTCAGCCCGACCGAGCAGCGCTGGATCGGCTGGGAACGCAAGCGCGGCAAGCTGGAGCAACTGGTCGAGGCGCTCGTCCTGCCTGCGTCTGTGTCCGCGTCTGCGCCCGGCCCGGCTGCTCCCTTTCTGGACCTGGGGGCCGAGTCGTCCATCGCGCCAGGGACCCGCTACCTGGTCACGCTCGACAGCGACACCCGCCTGCCCCCGGGCCGGCTGCGCGAGCTGGTCGGCGTCGCTGCGCACCCGCACAACCAGCCGCGCTTCGACGCCACGGGCCGCGCCGTGGTCGCCGGCTACGGCATCCTGCAGCCGCGCATCGTCACGCCGCTGCCGGCGCCGACCGACGTCACCGTCTACCACTGGCTGTTCGCCGGCCAGTGCGGCATCGATCCGTACAGCGCCGCCAGCTCCGAGGTCTACCAGGACCTGTTCGGCGAAGGCACCTTCACTGGCAAGGGCCTGCTGAACGTGCAGGCCATGCACGCCGTGCTGGCCGGCCGCCTGCCCGAGGGCAGCGTGCTCAGCCACGATCTGCTCGAAGGCTCGATGGTCCGCTGTGCCACCGTCACCGACATCGCGCTGGTCGAGGACGCCCCGTTCCACGCCGATGTGGCCGCCTCGCGCGTGCACCGCTGGACCCGCGGCGACTGGCAGCTGCTGCCCTTCCTGCTGCAGCCGCGCCGCTACGGGCTGCGTGCGGTGAACGCCTGGAAGCTGTTCGACAACCTGCGCCGCTCGCTGGTGGCGCCGATGTCGCTCGGGCTGCTGCTGCTCTCGCTGGCCGGGGTGGGCGTGTCGCCGTGGGTGGCGCTGGGTCTGGTGCTGGCCGCGTTCGCCGCTGGTCCGGCCATGGGCGCGGTCGCCGGCTTCCTGCCGGGCCGCGCAGACCTGGCCCGGGGCTACTTCTTCAGCGCTGCGGCGCGCGACGTGGTGCGCGCACTGGGCAGCGGGCTGTACCTGCTGGCGCAACTGCTGCAGCAGGCCCTGATGGCGGTGGACGCGATCGTCCGCGCGCTGTACCGCCTGCTGGTCAGCCGGCGCCACCTGCTGCAGTGGACCACCGCGGCCGCGGCGCAGGCCGCCGCCTCGGTCGATCTGCGGGTGGTGGCGCGTGGCCATGCTTCGGAGCCGGTCGTGGCGCTGGTGCTGTTCGGCCTCCTGCTGGCCGCGGGCACGCCGTACCCGGTCTTCTCCGCGGCGCTGTGCCTGCTGTGGGCGGCGTCACCCTTGACCACCTGGTGGGTGAGCCGGCCCCGTCCGGCCCGCGCGGACGCCGAACTGCCCCCCGCCGAGCGAATGCGCCTGGAGGCCATCGCCCGCGACACCTGGCGCCTGTTCGAGCGCGTGATCGGTCCGGACGACCGCTTCCTGCCGCCCGACAACCTGCAGACCCTGCCGCACGACATGGTCGCGCACCGCACCTCGCCGACCAACATCGGCCTCTACCTGCTCAGCGCCGCCTGTGCCCGCGCCTTCGGCTGGATCGGCACCCCCGAGCTGGTCACCCGGCTGGAAGCCACGCTGGCCACGCTCGCCACGCTGGAGCGCCACCGCGGCCACTTCCTCAACTGGTACGACACGCAGACCGGCGCGCCGCTGCTGCCGATGTACGTCTCCACCGTGGACAGCGGCAACCTGAGCGGCCACCTGCTCGCGGTCGCGCAGGCCTGTCTGGCGCTGGCCGAGGCGCCGGACCCGACCGAAACGCCCGACACGCTGCAGCGCCTGCGCGCGCTGGCCGCTGCCTGCGAGCAGCTCGCCTGGGAGGCCGATTTCGGCTTCCTCTACCACCGCAAGCGCCACCTGCTGCACATCGGCTACCGCGTCACCGAGCAGCAGCTCGACGCCGGTTTCTACGACCTGCTGGCCTCCGAGTCCCGCCTGACCAGCCTGCTGGCCATTGCCAAGGGCGACGTGCCGGTGGGCCACTGGGCGGCGCTCGGCCGGCCGTTCTACGCGGTGGGCGACCACGCGGGGCTGCGCTCGTGGTCCGGCTCGATGTTCGAGTACCTGATGCCCAGCCTCGTGCTGGACGAGCCGCACGGCAGCGTGCTGCGCGAGGCCTGCCACGCCGCCTTGCGCGAGCAGATCGCCTTCGCGGCCGGGCAGGGCGTGCCCTGGGGCATTTCGGAGTCGGCCTACGCCGGGCGTGACCACACGCTGGCCTACCAGTACGCGCCGCAGGGCGTGCCTCGGCTGGCCCTGCGCCGCACGCCGCCAGGCGAGCTGGTGATCGCCCCCTACGCGACGGCACTGGCCGCGCTGATCGCCCCGCAGCGGGCGGCGGCGAACTTCACGGCGCTGGAGAAGCTGGGGGCCCGGGGACCGTACGGCTTCCTGGAAGCCCTCGATTTTTCGCCCTCCCGGCAAGGGGACGGCGCGACCTTCACGCCGGTCAGCACCTTCATGGCCCACCACCAGGGCATGACCATCGTCGCGCTGGCCAATGTGCTGCTGGGTGGCGTGGCGCAGCGCTGGGGCATGGCGAATGCGCACATCGAGGCGGTCGATTCGCTGCTGCACGAACGGGCGCCGCGCGAGGTGCCCGTGCTGGTGACGCTGCCCGCCGGGCCGCCGCTGCAGGCGCTGCAGCGCCGCGCGCCGGGCCTGCTGCGCGAGGTGGTGCCGGGCGTGGCCGCGGTCGAGCCGACCCATGTGCTCTCGAACGGCCGCTACAACGTCTCGCTGCGCGCCAACGGCGCCGGCTGGAGCCGCTGGGGCGCGACAGGCATCACCCGCTGGCGCGACGACGCGCTGCGCGACGCCCACGGCAGTTTCTTCTACCTGCGCTGGGACCGCCAGCCGACGCCGGTGTCGCTCACCCAGCACCCCGCCCCCGACCCCGCCGCCCACTACCACAGCATCTTCCACGCCGACCGGGTCTGCCTGGACGCGCGCTGGACCGAGCTGCAGGCGCACATCACGGTCTGGGTCAGCCCGGAGGACGACATCGAGTTCCGCCAGGTCGCGCTGCACAACCTGAGCGACCGCACGATCGAGGTCGAGCTGCTCTCGGCCTTCGACATCACCCTGTCGGATGCCCGCGCCGACGAGGCGCATCCCGCCTTCACCAATCTGTTCGTGCGCGCCGAATGGCAGGCGTCGCAACAGGCGCTGGTTTTCGCCCGCCAGCCGCGGCTGCCGACCGAACATGGCCTGCAGGTGGCGCATTTCCTGGCCGACACCGATCCGCAGACCACCGAGGTGCGCCTGCAGACCGACCGCCAGCGCTGGCTGGGCCGCAACCGGGCGGTGGGCGATCCGCTGGCGGAGTTCGATGCCGCGCCGGTCGGCACGGGTGACGAGCGTGTGCGGCTGGACACCGGGCTGGACCCCGTCTGCGCGATGGCGGTGCGGCTGCGGCTGGCACCCCATTCGGTGTCGCAGCTGACCTTTGCCACCGCTGCTTCCGACAACGGCGGCACGCTGCACGCCGTGATCGACAAGTACCGCCAGCCCAGCCACGTCAAGCGCGCCTCGCTGATGTCGGCCACGCTGACCGGCATCCGGCTGCGGGCGCTGCGCATCAGCCCGGAACACTTCGCCGCGGTGCAGCTGCTGTCCACGGCGCTGCTGTTCAGCGTGACCCGGCCGCCGACGCGGACCGTCGCGCTGGAAGACCTTGGTGTCTGCGACCGGCGCCTGCTCTGGCGCTTCGGGCTGTCGGGCGAGCGGCCGCTGGTGCTGGTCCAGATCGCCACCGTGCAGGACCTGGGGCTGGTGCGCTCGCTGGCGCAGGCGCTGCGGCTGTGGTCCTGGGGCGAGGTGGCCTGCGACCTGGTGGTGGTCAATGCGGAGCCGGCGTCCTACCTGATGCCGGTGCAGCGCGAGATCCACGTGCTGCGCGACCGCCACACCGCCGACAGCGCCGCCGAGCGCCGTGTGGCCGGTGCGCCCGCCACGACGCTGCATGTGCTGAGCGCGGAGGAGCTGAGCCCGGACGAGTTGTCCACGCTGAAGACGCTGGCGCGGGTGCGCTTCCACGGCGACGGCCGGCCTCTGCTGCACCACGTCCAGGCCTGGAGCGCGTGGCACGAACAGGCGCTCGCCGCCCGGCAGGAGGTCTCGACCGCCGTGCTCGCGACCAGCGCGGTGCCCGCGCACGTGGCGACCCCGGTGGGCGCCTTCGACGCGGCATCGGGGGACTTCCGCTTCCCCGTCGGCGCCGGACGGCGGCCGGTGCGGCCGTGGCTGAACGTGCTGTCCAACCCCGGCTTCGGCGCGCAGCTGTCCGAGGCGGGCGGCGGCTACACCTGGGCGGTGAACAGCCGCATGAACCAGCTCACCGCCTGGTCGAACGACCCGGTGGCCGACCCGCCGTCCGAATGGTTCCTGCTGCAGGACCTCCGCACGCTGCAGGTCTGGAGCGTCGCGCCTTCGGCCTGGGGGCGGTCGGCCGAGGATGGCGGCGAGGCGGGCGGCGACTACCGGATCGCGCACGGCCAGGGCCTGAGCGTCATCCGCCACCGGCGTGGCGAGCTGGCGGTGACCGCGGCCTGGTGTGTCGATGCTGTCACCGCGGTCAAGCAGGTCCGGTTGCACCTGGTCAACCACGGTGCGCGCACGCTGCACCTGCGCGTCATCGGTCTGGCGGAATGGATGATGGGCGCGAACCGCTCCGACCGCAGCACCGTCCACACCGCGCAGGTCCGCCAGCGCCTGCCCGCCCAGCGGCTCACCGCGCTGCTGGCCACGCAGCGCGAACGCGCCGGCGGCTTCGGCGACGGCACCGCCTTCCTGGCGCTGGCCGGCCCGGACACGGACGGCGAGGGCGAAGACTGGACCTGCGACCGGCGCGAGTGCTTCGACGCGCGCGGCCGCCCTGTGCTGCCGGACCACTTCGGTCGGCAGCAGGGCATCGGTTTCGATCCGTGTGCCGCCCTGTCGAGCCGGCTCACGCTGGCCGGCGGGGAGCAGGGCGAACGGGTCTTCCTGCTCGGCTACGCGGAAAGCCCTGCGGCCGCCCGCCGCATCGCCACCGTCGCGGCGGGCCGGTCGGCGGCGCAGCGCGTGGACGAGGTGCGCAAGCGCTGGGACACGCTGCTCGGCACCACCACCGTGCAGACGCCCGATCCCCTGTTCGACGCCATGGTGAACCGCTGGCTGCTCTACCAGACCGTGTCGTGCCGCCTGTGGGCCAAGGCCGGCTTCTACCAGGCCGGCGGTGCCACGGGCTTTCGCGACCAGTTGCAGGACGCGATGGCGCTGGCCTGGGCCGCGCCGCAGATGCTGCGCGACCAGATCGTGCTGTGCGCCTCGCGGCAGTTCGCCGAGGGCGATGTGCAGCACTGGTGGCACGCGCCGCAGGGGGCCGGCGTGCGCACGCATTTCTCCGACGACCTGCTGTGGCTGCCGCACGCCTGCGCACACTACCTGCGGGCCACGGGCGACACCGCCTTGCTCGACCAGCCGGTGGCCTTCCTGGAAGGGACCGCGATCCCCGAAGGCGCCGAGGATGCGTACTACACCCCCACCACCAGCGACGAGACCGCGTCGGTCTACGAGCACGCCGCCCGCAGCATCGACCACAGCCTGCGCGTCGGCGTGCACGGCCTGCCGCTGATGGGCAGCGGCGACTGGAACGACGGCATGAACCGCGTCGGCATCGAAGGCCGCGGCGAGTCGGTCTGGCTGGGCTGGTTCCTGTGCAAGCTGGTGGCGGACTTCGCGCCACTGGCCCGCGCCCGCGGCGACGAGGAACGCGCCCAGCGCTGGGAACACGCAGCCCAGGGCTGGACGCTGGCGCTGCTCGGTCCGGCCTGGGACGGCCAGTGGTTCAAGCGCGCCTTCTTCGACGACGGCACGGCGCTCGGCGCCCAGGCCAATCCCGAGGCGAAGATCGACCTGATCGCGCAGGCCTGGGCGGTGCTGTCGAAGGTGGCGCCGCCCACCTGGCAGCACCTGGCGCTGGCCGCGGTGGAAACCCACCTCGTCGACCACGACGCCGGGCTGATCCGCCTGCTCGACCCGCCGCTGGCCGAGGCCGAGCCGAGTGCCGGCTACATCCAGGCCTACCCGCCCGGGGTGCGCGAGAACGGCGGGCAGTATTCGCACGCCGGCGTCTGGGCGCTGATGGCCGAGGCGCAGGCCGAACACCCGCACCAGCTGACGCGGGGCGTGGCCAGCGCGGGCGACACCGTCTACCGCTACTTCACCTACCTCAGCCCGGCGCACCGGGCCGCGCACCCGACCCGCGGTGCCGTCTATGGCATCGAGCCCTATGCGATGGCGGGCGATGTCTACAGCCAGCCGCCGTACGTGGGGCGCGGCGGCTGGAGCTGGTACACGGGGGCGGCGGCGTGGCTGCACCGGGCGGCGATCGAGTCGATGTTCGGGCTGCAGCTCGACGCGCAGGGGTTGTGCTTCACGCCCTGCCTGCCCACGCACTGGCCGCAGGCCGGGCTGACCCTGCGCCGCGAGGGCAGGGTCCTGCGCTTCACGCTGGTGCGCTCCACGGCGGCGCAGGTGGCCCTGGCGCCCGGCGAGCGCCTGCTGCGTCCGGGTGAGCGGCTGCTCTGGGCGGGACTGGCCGCGGACAGCCGCTGCGTCGTGCCGCTGCTGGCTGACGGGCCGTGAGCGCGCGGTGCGGGTGGGCGTGTCCGTCAGCCGAGGGCGGTGCTGTCCTACACCCGCAGGCGTCCGCCGCCGATGGCCCGCGGTGGCCGGGGTTTCTACAGTGCAGTTGTCCGTCCGGTGTGCAGACACACCGACCCAGACGATTCGAATACCCCCACAGGAGAACTGCCATGACCCGTCCCCTTGCTCGCCGCTTCACCCTCTCCCTCACGGCCACCGTGGCGGCCCTGACGCTGGTACTCGCCTCCGGCTGTGCCGTCACGCGCGGCCAGGAAAGTGTCGGCGCCTACGTGGACGACACGGCGATCACCACCGCCGTCAAGGCCCGCTACGTCGACAACCGCGAAGTCGATGCCAGCAGCATCAGCGTCGAGACGCTCAACGGCACCGTGATGCTGTCCGGCTTCGCCAAGAACTCGACCGAACGCGCGATGGCCGAGTCGCTGGCGATG
Organism: Sphaerotilus montanus; assembly: GCF_013410775.1. Classification (NCBI taxonomy): domain Bacteria; kingdom Pseudomonadati; phylum Pseudomonadota; class Betaproteobacteria; order Burkholderiales; family Sphaerotilaceae; genus Sphaerotilus; species Sphaerotilus montanus. The sequence continues at coordinate 4,196,280 of NZ_JACCFH010000001.1, forward strand.
AAGGTCGGCGGCGTGAAGTCGGTCAAGAACGAAATCACCGTGCGTCCGTGATCCCCACGGCCACGATCCAACCCCCGAAACGCATCACCCTCAACCACTGAAGGAGTTCACATGAACTGGGACCGCATTCAAGGCAACTGGAAGCAAGTCGCCGGCAAGGCCAAGACCCAATGGGGCAAGCTGACCGACGACGACCTCGACGTCGTGGCCGGCCACCGCGAGCAGCTCGCCGGCAAGATCCAGGAGCGCTACGGCATCGCCCGCGAAGAGGCCGTCAAGCAGATGGACGCCTGGCAGCACACCGCGGACGAGGCCTGGTTCAAAGCGAAAGACGCGCCCTGAGCGGACAGTGGTCCGACACGGCCAGCAGCGGCTCCGGCCGCTTGTCGCTGGCCTCCAGCGTGCGGCCCAGGAAGCCCAGCGCCACCTTCTCGGCCACCGGCACGGCACCGGCCGCCGCACCCGCTGGCAGCCGCACCGCGATGTGGTCCAGCCCGATCGGGTTGCGGCAGCCCAGCGCCTTCGCGTCGGTGAGTTGCGCCATCTCCGGCTTGTCGAGCACGCGGGACTTGGCGTCCTTGCACAGGGCGGCGGACGTGGCATCGAGCGGGCAGGCCGTGTCCAGCGCCGTGAGCAGCGAGGCGGCTGGCACCCCGTCGTTCACTTCGCGCCACAGGTTCGTCGACCGGCCCTGGCTGCGCACGGGCGTGTTCGCCGGCAGGCTGGCCTCGTGGGCGATGTTGCGGTTGAAGTCGCCGAGCATCACCACCGCGTCCACGCCCTGGCTGCGCTCCTGCAGCCAGGTTTCCAGCGGCTGGAGCTGCGCCTGCAGCACGCTGCACGCCTTGTCGTCGCTGGCGAGCTGGCCCCGGGTGCCACCACCGCCTTCCAGCGGCGAGACGCAGGACGATTTCAGATGGACGGTCATGAAGCGCGTCACGTGGCCGCCGATGCGCAGCGTCACTGACAGCCCCGGCCGCGGCTGCTCCTTGACCGGCCGGTCCGGCAGCGCGAGCGGCGCGTAGACCTCGCAGCTCCCCACGGCGCTCGCCACCTTGCGCTTCCACGCGAAGGCCAGCCGCTGCACCTTGTGCGACGTGAACCCGCAGACCTCGTAGTCGCGCCCGCCGTCGGGCAACACCTCGCGCACCGCCTGCACGCTGCTGACCTCCTGGAAGGCGATGACGTCGGCGTTGACCTTGGTGGCCAGCACCTCGGCGATCTGCTGGCGGCGCTTGGCCAGCGCGGCCTCGGTCACCGGCACCGGCTTGAAGCGGCTCTGCCAGACGTCGCAGGGCGGCAGCTGGCCGATGTCCCACTCGATCTTCGCGTCCCGGCCCCAGCGCAGCTGCCAGCCGGTCTTCGGGCCTGCGGCGTCCGGGCGCCAGAGGCCGTCGGCGGATTTCGAGAACTTCTGGCCGCAAGCGGCGATCCAGCGCGTGGCGAGCGGGGCGTCCAGGTGCCAGCCGAGGTTCCAGGTGGCGACGGTGACGTCGGCGGCCGAGGCGGCGCCGGCTGCCAGCCCCAGGGTCAGGCTCAGGGCGAGGGAGTGGAGGTGTTGTCGTTGCATGGCCGCGATTCTGCCGCCAGCACACCGCCTGCATAGGGCACGATCCCCGACGGTACCCGCACCGACGCCGGCTGCACGTGCGCGTCCTGGTCATCGAAGAACATCTGCGCCCCGAACGCGGCCAGCACCTGGTCCTTCGACGCCCCGCCCATGAAGAAGGCCTCGTTCACATCGACCTGCCAGTCGCGCAGCGTGTGGATGACGCGGGCGTGCGCCGGGCTGCTGCGCGCGGTGACGATGGCGATGCGCACCGGGCAGGGCGCGCCGCGGCTGCGGAACTCCTGCTGCAGCGCCGACAGCCGCAGCAGCAGCTTGGCGAACGGCCCCTCCGCCATCGCGCGGCGGCGGTTGGCCTGCTCGTGCGCGGCGAAGGCTTCCAGGCCCTGCGTCTTGTAGATGTGCTCCGACTCGGGCGAGAACAGCACCGCGTCGCCATCGAAGGCGATGCGGATCTGGCCCTCGGGCGCCCGGAACGCGGCCGGCGGGTCGTAGAGCATGGCCGCCGCCACGCCGTGGTCGATCGCCTCCTGCACATCGCCGCGGTTGCGCGACAGGAACAGGTCCACCTCGAAGGCCTTCAGGTACTCCACCAGCGAGCGCGCCCCACCCGTGAACGCCGCGCGCGTGATGTCCAGCCCGTGCGCCTCGATCGCGTTGAAGGCGCGCAGGCCCGTGTCCGGCGAATTGCGCGAGACGACCACCACCTCGATGCGCCGCTCCGGCAGCAGCGGGTTCAGCCCGAGCAGCGCCTGCACCAGCGGGAAGGCGGTGCCGGGGCGCAGCGGCTCGTTCTCGTGGGCGCGCTGGTAGCTGCAGAAGGCGGCCACGCCCTGCTCGTCATAGAGCCGGTTCTCGTGCTCCAGGTCGAACAGGGCGCGGGAGCTGATGCCGATGACGAGCTTGTCGGTGAGGGAGTAGGGCATGGGTGGACTGAGTAGCGCAATAAATTGATTTATACGTCAATTTTCTAGAATGAAATGCATATTCTTGATATAAACATCAAATGCAAACCCTCCAAGAACTCGGTGCAGCCGTGGCCGAGCGACGCAAGGCGCTGAACCTGCGTCAGCAGGTGGTGGCCGAACAGGCTGGCCTCACCCCCGAATCCCTGTCCCGCTTCGAGCGGGGGCGCGGTGCCGAGTTCGGCGCCCGCAAGCTGCTGGCCGTGCTGGCCGTGCTGGGCATGGAGCTCGACATCATCCCCACGGGCCAGGCGGGCACGCTGGACGAACTGCGACGCGAGCGCAACCAGGCATGAAGCTCTCTGTCTACGTCATGGGCCGCGATGTGGCCGTGCTGGAGCACTCGGGCGATTTCAAGAGTGTCCTGAGCTACCACGCCAACACGGCACCGGACAACTTCGTCTCCCTCACGATGCCGGTGCGAACCGAGTCCTACGTGTGGGATGACCAATTGCCGCCGGTCCTGCAAATGAACCTGCCCGAGGGCTACCTGCTGCAGGTGCTGCAAGAGCAGTTCGGGCCGCACATCGGCGCAAGCCCGATTGCCTTGCTGTCGGTCATCGGCCGCAACATGGTAGGCCGCATCCAGGTGGCCGCCACAGGTGCCGAGCTGACCCAGTCTGCCCAGCCTTTCGAGGTGGCGGCGCTGCTGAAGGGCGACAACTCGGAAGAGGCCTTTGCCGAACTGGTTCGCCTGCACGCCACCAGCGGCGTGTCTGGGGTGGTGCCCAAGTTCCTGGATGAGGCCGAAGAGGCGCAGCAATCAGATTCGCCATTGGCGGCACACAAGAAAGCCAGCCTGATCACGCGGCGGCACATCATCAAGGGCTCCAGCAAACAGCTGCCCTTTGTGGCGCTGAACGAGCACCTCTGCATGCAGGTGGCGTCGAGGGTCCTGTCCACTGCCAAGACGGCAGTGTCAGACGATGGCCAGGCACTGGTGGTGCACCGTTTCGATGTGGACGCGCACGGCCAGCCGCACTGGGGCATGGAAGACTTCTGTTCACTGCTGGGTCTGAGGCCTGCCGCCAAGTACGACACCACCTGGGAGCGCATTGCCAAGGCCGTGCGCGACCACGTGCCTGCCGAGCGCAGGCTTGAGACCTTCAGGCAACTGGCCACCACCTTGCTGCTGACCTATGCCCTGCGCAACGCCGATTGCCACGCCAAGAATCTGGCGCTGCTTTACACCAGCCGGGCTGACGTGCACCTCTCTCCGACCTACGACATGCTGACCACCAGCGTGTACGCAGGCTTTCAGCACAACCCGCCTGGCATCGAGTTCATGGGCAAGAAGACCTGGACACCAGGCAAGAATCTGCAGAAGTTCATTGCGGCCAACTTTGGACTGCAGCCCAAGGAGCAGGCGCAGATCGTTGAGGCGATCAGTGATGCGGTGGCTGATGTGGGCGCTCAGGTTCGCGAAGCCATGGTGCTGCACGGCAGTTTCACCGATGTGGGCAAGCGCATGCTGATGGCCTGGGCAGAGGGTGTGCAGGGCTTGCGCGACAAACGCATCTATGCCGTGGGCGATTGGCGCTCAGGCCATGCGTTCGAAGGCTTTTCGCCGCCAGCCAAGCAAAAGATGGAAATAAACAAGATTGGCCGATCTCCCCTGCTGGGCAAGCACTGAATCAAGACCATGAGCCTGGTGGTCGGTCGCCGCGTCATGGGTCAGCGTGGGCTCGAGTTCTGCGGCGCAGGCGAACCGTGTCCGGGCGATCACGTCGCTGAAGTGTCGTGCCTTCAAAGAAGAGTCGTCCATCGCCAGCCCATCTGCTCGCGCACGGTTTCGCCTGCCTCCAGCCAGCAGGATCGTTGCTCCCACTCCGCGTGATTCGGACTGTCCGCCAACCACCCCGGCTCCATCGCCACACCGGCATTGCGCACCTTCGGCTGACCGTCCCGCCCCGGCTCGCCGCCCAGGTGCCCGCCGGTGTAGACCTGCAGCGCCGGCATCGAGGTGATCAACGTCATGGACAGCTTGCCATCCGCAGAGGTCAGCACCGCGGCGACAGGTGCCCCCGCATCAAGCAGCCAGCCGTGGTCGTAGTCACTTCCGATCGCGCGCCCCGCCCGGAAATCGAATGCCGTCCCTGCCACCGTATGCGGCCCGTCGACAGGCAGCAGCTCCGCATCGACCGGCAGGTACTGCCCCGCGGCGAGCTGCAGCGTGTGGCCGAGCACGCTGCCGGGCTGCGCGTCGAGGTTGAAGTAGGCGTGCTGCGTCGGGGCGACCGGGCAGGGCGCGTCCACCGTGGCGCGGATCTCCATGGACATCGCCATCGCGTCGGTCAGCGTGTAGGTGACGTCCAGGTGCAGCGCGCCGGGGAAGCCCTGGTCGCCGGCCGGGCTGTCGAGCGAGAAGGTGACCGCGGTGTCGCTCTGCTGCGTGACCTGCCAGCGGCGGTGGCTGAAGCCGTCCGGGCCGCCGTGGAGCTGGTGCCGTGAGCCGGCCGGGTGCGGCGCGAGCGTGTGGGTGGCGCCGTCGCGCTGCAATTGCGCGTTGGCGATGCGGTTGGCGTAGCGTCCGACGGTGGCGCCGAGGTAGCCGCCACGGCTGCCGTGGTCCTCGGGCGCCGGGTGGCCGATCAGCACCTCGCGCGGCGCTTCGCCGGGCACCGGCACGCGGCACGACAGCCAGGTCGCGCCCCAGTCCATGAAGGTAACTTCGAGGCCGCCGGGGCGGGCGAGTCGGATGAACCGGGGGGAGTCGAAGGCGGGGGGCGGTGTAGGTGTCATGGCGTCTCACTATAGAGGCCCTGAAGCCCGAACAAGGGGCAGGCGACGCCGGGAGACAGTCGGCATCGCCTGCGTGCTGCATCAGCCGCAGAGGCTGGTCGGTTCAGGTGTCATCGCACGCGGCCTTCCTTCCAGGCGCCCAGCAGCTTGTCGTAGTCGATGGTTTCGCCCTTGGGCTTCTCGTTGGCGAGCTTGGCCCACGGCGCCGACTTGTCGGACAGCCACTTCTTCGCGTCTTCCTTCTTGTTCAGCTTGGGGGCGCACTTGGCCATGCCGGCGCGCTCCAGCCGGGCCATCACGTCGTCCATTTCCTTGGCCAGGTTGTCCATCGCGCCCTGCGGGGTCTTCTCGCCCGTCACGGCCTGGGCAACGTTCTTCCACCAGAGCTGCGCCAGCTTCGGGTAGTCGGGGACGTTGGTGCCCGTCGGCGTCCAGGCCACGCGGGCCGGGCTGCGGTAGAACTCGACCAGACCACCCAGCTTGGGCGCCATGTCGGTCATGGCCTTGCTCTGGATGTCGGACTCGCGGATGGGGGTCAGACCGACGATGGTCTTCTTCAGCGAGGTGGTCTTGGCGGTGACGAACTGGGCGTAGAGCCAGGCGGCGGCCGTCTTGTCGGCGTCATGGCCGTCGAAGAAGGTCCAGGAGCCGACGTCCTGGTAGCCGTTCTGCATCCCTTGCTTCCAGTACGGGCCGTTCGGGCCAGGGGCCATGCGCCACTTCGGCGTGCCGTCGGCGTTGACCACCGGCAGCCCCGGCTTGGTCATGTCGGCGGTGAAGGCCGTGTACCAGAAGATCTGCTGCGCGATCTGGCCCTGTGCCGGCACCGGGCCGGCTTCGCCGAAGGTCATGCCGATGGCTTCCTTGGGCGAGTACTTCTTCATCCAGTCGACGTACTTGGTGAGCGCATACACGGCGGCTGGCGAGTTGGTGGCACCCCCACGCTCGACCGAGGCGCCCAGCGGCGTGCAGCCGTCGGCCGAGGCGCGGATGCCCCATTCATCGACCGGCCGACCGTTCGGGATGCCGATGTCGGCCGTGCCGGCCATCGACAGCCACGCGTCGGTGAAGCGCCAGCCCAGCGACGGATCCTTCTTGCCGTAGTCCATGTGGCCGTAGATGGGCTTGCCATCGATGTTCTTCACATCGTTGGTGAAGAACTCGGCGATGTCCTCGTAGGCGCTCCAGTTGAGCGGCACGCCCAGCTCGTAGCCGTACTTGGCCTTGAACTTGTCCTTCAGGTCCTTGCGGGCGAACAGGTCGGCGCGGAACCAGTACAGGTTGGCGAACTGCTGGTCGGGCAGCTGGTAGAGCTTCTTATCAGGACCGGTGGTGAAGCTGGTGCCGATGAAGTCCTTCAGGTCCAGACCCGGATTGGTCCACTCCTTGCCCTTGCCGGCCATGTAGTCGGTCAGGTTCATGATCTTGCCGTAGCGGTAGTGGGTACCGATCAGGTCGGAATCGCTGATCCAGCCGTCGTAGATCGACTTGCCCGATTGCATCGAGGTCTGCAGCTTCTCGACCACGTCGCCTTCCTGGATCAGGTCGTGCTTGACGGTGATGCCGGTGATCTCGCTGAAGGCCTTGGCCAGCGTCTTGGACTCGTATTCGTGGGTGGTGATCGTCTCGGAGACGACCGAGATCTCCTTGACGCCCTTGGCCTTGAGCTTGGCCGCGGCGTTGATGAACCACTTCATCTCGGCGGCCTGCTGGTCCTTGCTCAGCGTGGAGGGCTGGAACTCGCTGTCGATCCACTTCTTCGCGGCGGCCTCGTCGGCACGGGCGGGCTGGCCGATCGCGACCAGCGCAGCCAGCGCCACGGCGGTGTGGCACAGCGTCTGCATCGATGTCTTCTTCGTCTTCATGCGTGTCTCCTCAAGGGTGCTGCCCGGACTGGCTGAACGTGTCTGCGGCCCCGGGACGGCGCCGGCCGCAGACCCGGAAACTCATCCCTTGCGCATCAGCAGCGCGAGCGCCGCCATCGACAGCACGAAGCTGATCCAGATGCTCGGCTCCTCGCTCAGCGAGAACCATTCGGCGAACTTGCCCGCCAGCCCGATGAACACCAGGTTGATGTAGGCGGCGGCGAGCAGGCCGATGAAGAGCCGGTCGCCGCGTGTCGTCGCGATGGGCAGGAAGCCCTTGCGCAGCGTGGTGGGCGAGCGGAGTTCCCACACCGTCATGCCGACGAGCATGCACACGATGCAGGTGAAGAACACGGCCACCGGGGTGGTCCAGAACATCCAGTCGAACATGGTGGTGTCTTTCCTTGAATCCGCGGCCTCAGACCCGGCCCATCGCGAAACCCTTGGCGATGTAGTGGCGCACGAACCAGATCACGATCGCGCCCGGCACGATGGTGAGCACGCCCGCAGCGGCCAGCGTCGCCCAGTCCATGCCGCTGGCGCTGACGGTGCGCGTCATCGTCGCCACGATCGGCTTGGCGTTGACGCTGGTCAGCGTGCGCGCCAGCAGCAGCTCGACCCAGCTGAACATGAAGCAGAAGAACGCCGCCACGCCCACCCCCGCCTTGATCAGCGGCAGGAAGATCGTCAGGAAGAAGCGCGGGAAGCTGTAGCCGTCGATGTAGGCGGTCTCGTCGATCTCGCGCGGAATGCCCGACATGAAACCCTCCAGGATCCACACCGCCAGCGGCACGTTGAACAGCAGGTGCGCCAGCGCCACGGCGATGTGCGTGTCCATCAGCCCGACCGTGCTGTAGAGCTGGAAGAAGGGCAGCAGGAACACCGCCGGCGGCGTCATCCGGTTCGTCAGCAGCCAGAAGAACACATGCTTGTCGCCGAGGAATGAATAGCGGCTGAAGGCATAGGCCGCGGGCAGGGCCACCGCGATCGAGATCACCGAGTTGATGCCGACGTAGAGCAGGCTGTTGAGGTAGCCCGAGTACCAGGAGGGGTCGGTGAAGATCAGCCGGTAGTTGGCCCACGTGAAGTGCTGCGGCAGCAGGCTGAAGCTGGAGACGATCTCCTCGTTGGTCTTGAAGCTCATGTTGACCATCCAGTAGATGGGCAGCAGCGCGAAGACCATGTAGGCCACGAGGAACAGCGAGCGCTTGTGGAAACGGTGCTCATGCATGACCGGCTCCTTCCTTCTCGGCCTGGCCGAGGCGTTGCATCCAGTTGTAGAGCACGAAGCAGAACAGCAGGATGATGAGGAAATAGATCAGCGAGAACGCCGCCGCCGGGCCGAGGTCGAACTGGCCGACCGCCTTCTGCGTCAGGTACTGGCTGAGGAAGGTGGTGGCATTGCCGGGGCCGCCGCCGGTGAGCACGAAGGGCTCGGTGTAGATCATGAAGCTGTCCATGAAGCGCAGCAGCACGGCGATCATCAGCACCCCGCGCATCTTGGGCAGCTGGATGTAGCGGAACACCGCGAGCTTGCTGGCACCGTCGATGCGGGCGGCCTGGTAGTAGGCGTCGGGGATCGAGCGCAGGCCGGCATAGGCCAGCAGCGCCACCAGCGGCGTCCAGTGCCACACGTCCATCAGCAGCACGGTGAGCCAGGCGTGGGTGGCGTTGCCGGTGTAGCTGTACTCGATGCCCAGCCCCTGCAGCGCCGCTCCCATCAGGCCGATGTCGGCGCGGCCGAAGATCTGCCAGATCGTGCCGACCACGTTCCAGGGGATCAGCAGCGACAGCGCCACGATCACCAGCGTGGCCGAGGCCTTCCAGCCGTCCGCCGGCATCGACAGGGCCAGCGCGATGCCCAGCGGCAGCTCCACCAGCAGCACGGCGAAGGAGAACTGGAGCTGGTTCCACAGTGCGGCGTGCAGGTCCTCGTCGCGCATCACGGCGGCGAACCACTCGGTGCCGACGAACACGCGCCGCTCGGGGCTGATGATGTCCTGCACCGAGTAGTTCACCACCGTCATCAGCGGCAGGATGGCCGAGAACATGACGCAGACCAGCATCGGCAGGATCAGGAACCAGGCCTTCTGGTTGACGGGCTTGATCGGGGCGCTCATGCCACCAGCTCCTCGTTGGGACCATAGAAACAGGTGTGCGCGTTGCGCACCTGCAGACCGACCGCCTCGCCGACCGCCGGGACCACCGCTTCACCCGGCAGACGCACCTTCACGCTCTGCACGCCGGCGCCCGGGGCCGCACCCGTGTCCACGCTGTCGCAGGTCACGACCGTGTAGGTGCCGATGTCCTGCACCCGGCGCACCGTGGCGGCCAGCGTGCCGGGGGTGCCGGGCGGGTGCAGCGTCACGTACTCGGGCCGGATGCCCAGCGTGCGCTCGCCGTCCGGCAGGAAGTTCATGCCCGGCGAGCCGATGAAGTGGCCGACGAAGCGGTGCGCCGGCCGCTCGAACAGGGCTTCCGGCGAGCCGAGCTGCACCACCCGGCCGCGGGTCATCACGACCACCTGTTCGGCGAAGGTCAGCGCTTCGACCTGGTCGTGCGTCACGTAGATCAGCGTCAGCTTCAGCTCGCGGTGGATCTGCTTGAGCTTGCGGCGCAGCTGCCATTTCAGGTGCGGGTCGATCACGGTCAGCGGCTCGTCGAACAGCACCGCCGCCACGTCCGGCCGCACCAGTCCGCGGCCGAGCGAGATCTTCTGCTTCTGGTCCGCCGACAGGCCGGCGGCGCGCTGGTCGAGCTGGTGGCTCATCTCCAGCATCTCGGCGATCTGGCCGACGCGCTGGCGGATCTGGTCCGCGGGGACCTTGCGGTTCTTCAGCGGGAAGGCGAGGTTCTCGGCCACGGTCATCGTGTCGTAGATGACCGGGAACTGGAACACCTGCGCGATGTTGCGCTGCTGGGGCGTGGCGCGGGTGCGGTCCTCGCCGTCGAAGCGCACCGTGCCGTGCGAGGGCACGAGCAGGCCCGACATGATGTTGAGCATCGTCGTCTTGCCGCAGCCCGAGGGGCCGAGCAGCGCGTAGGCGCCGCCATCGTTGAACGTCATCTTCAGCGGCAGCAGGGCGTAGTCGTCGTCCTCCTTCGGGGCCGGCTTGTACGAGTGCGCGAGATCGAGTTCGATGCGGGCCATCAGCGGGCTCCTCCCAGGCGATGCGGGGCGTGCAGCAGCGCGCCGTCCGCATCAAAGGCGTACACCTGCGCCGGGCTCACCTGCAGCGTCACCGCGGTGCCGATCGCCAGATCGTGGACACCGGTGAGCTGCACGACCAGCTCGCCGACGAGGGTGTGGACGTGGACGAAGGTGTCCGAGCCGGAGATCTCGGCCAGCTCGACCGTGCCGGGCAGGGCGATGTCGCCGGCGCGCGCTTCCACGCGCAGGGCGCCGGCGCGGATGCCCAGCGTCAGCGCCGCACCCGCGGCAGCCGGCAGCACCATCGGCAGCACCGGGCCGCCCTGCAACTGCGCGCCGCCAGGAACAGCCCGTGCCGCCAGCAGGTTCATCGGCGGATCGCTGAAGGCGCGGGCGACCCGGATCGACTTCGGGCGGTGGAACACCTCGGCGGTCGGGCCGTACTGCAGCAGCTCGCCCGCATCCAGCACGGCGGTGTAGCCACCCAGCAGCAGCGCCTCGCCCGGTTCGGTCGTGGCATAGATGACGGTCGACTGGCCGGCCGCGAACAGCTGCGTCAGCTCCTCGCGCAGTTCCTCGCGCAGCTTGTAGTCCAGGTTCACCAGGGGTTCGTCCAGCAGCATCAGCGGGGCGTCCTTGGCCCAGCGCGCGCGCCAGGGCCACGCGCTGCTGCTGTCCGCCGGAGAGTGCGGCGGGCAGGCGGTCGAGGAAGACGTTGATGTGCAGCCGCGCGGCGATCTCGCGCACCCGGCGCTGCAGCGCGTCGCCGCGGTCGCCGCGCAGCCGCAGCGGCGAGGCGATGTTGTCGAACACCGTCATCGACGGGTAGTTGATGAACTGCTGGTAGACCATCGCCACGTTGCGTTCACGCACGGGTGTGCCGGTGACGTCGCGGCCGTCGACCAGCACCCGGCCGGTGGTGGGCACGTCGAGACCGGCCATGGTGCGCATCAGGCTGGTCTTGCCGGCCTGGGTGGCGCCCAGCAGCACGGTGACGGCGCCGGGCTGCGGCGCGATCGTCATGTCGTGCAGCCAGGTCTCGGCGCCGACACGCTTGCTGATGCGGTCGAGCGTCAATTGCATGGGGAGGCCTTCATCGTGGTGGGATCCGTCGTGGGGAGGGTGGCGGCCATCCAGTCGTGGACTTGCTGGCGCTGGGCGGGGGTGTAGTGCAGCCCGAGCTTGCTGCGCCGCCAGAGCACGTCATCGGCGCAGGTGGCCCATTCGGTGGCCTGCAGGTAATGCAGTTCGGCCTCGTGCAGCCCCGGGGCGATCTCGGCACCGAGACCGGCGAGGTCCCGGACGCCGTGCAGCAACTCGGCGATCCGGCTGCCGTAGGCGCGTGCCAGCCGCCGGGCCAGCGGCGCCGGCAGCCACGGGTGGCGCTGCTGCACCTGCAGGACCAGGCGCTCGAAATCGGTGTCCGGGCGCCGCGCCGGGCCGATCCAGTCGCTGAAATCGCCGCCGGGCAGCGTGCGGCCTTCGGTCCAGGGCTGGCGGGTGTCGCCCAGCATCCGCCCGACTTCGGTGGCGGCGTCCTCGGCCAGCTTGCGGAAGGTGGTGATCTTGCCGCCCCACACGCTCAGCAGCGGCGCGGCGTCGGTGTTCGACTCCAGCAGGTAGTCGCGTGTCACGGCGGACGGGTCGCCCGAGGCATCGTCCAGCAGGGGCCGCACGCCCGAGTAGCTCCAGACCACGTCGGCCGGCGTGACCGGGCGGGTGAAGTAGCGGCTGGCCTGCTCGCAGAGGTAGGCGATCTCGTCGGCGTCGATGCGGGCGCCGCGCGGGTCGCCGTGCAGTTCCTGGTCGGTGGTGCCGATCAGCGTGAACTCGCCCTCGTAGGGGATGGCGAAGATGATGCGCTTGTCGGGGTTCTGGAAGATGTAGGCGTGGTCGTGCTCGAAGCAGCGCGGCACGACGATGTGGCTGCCCTTGACCAGACGCAGGCTGCGGGTGGCCAGCGCCTCGCCGCGGGCGGACTGGGCCTGCTGGCGCAGGAAGGATTCCGCCCACGGCCCGGCCGCGTTGACCAGGGCCCTGGCCCGCACGGTGTGCACGCGGCCATCGCTGCCTTGCAGCGTCGCGTGCCAGCCCTCGGCACTGCGCACGGCGGCGGTGCAGCGGGTGCGGGTCAGGATGCGCGCGCCCTGGGTTTGCGCGTCGAGCGCGTTCAGCACCACCAGCCGCGCATCGTCCACCCAGCCGTCCGAGTAGACGAAGCCGCGGGTGTAGCCCGCCTTCAGCGGTGCGCCAGTCGGGTGCGTGCGCAGATCGACGCCACGCGAGCCGGGCAGCACCTCGCGCCGCGCCAGGTGGTCGTAGAGGAACAGCCCGAGCCGGATCAGCCAGGCGGGGCGCATCGACGGGTCGTGCGGCATCACGAAGCGCAGCGGCCACATGATGTGCGGGGCGCTTTTCAGCAGCACCTCGCGTTCCTGCAGCGCCTTGCGCACCAGCGAGAACTCGTGGTACTCCAGATAGCGCAGCCCGCCGTGGATGAGCTTGGTGGACGAGGACGAGGTGTGCGAGGCCAGGTCGTCCTGCTCGGCCAGCACCACGCGCCAGCCGCGTCCGGCCAGGTCGCGGGCAATGCCGGCGCCGTTGATGCCGCCGCCGACAATGAGCACGTCGCAGTGGGGGCTGGTGTCGCTGGCCGTCATGGGTGGGTCTGCAATGTGGTTCGTTTGGATGTTTTTGCGATTCGTTTCTGATCGCCTTTTTTCGTTTTAACCGCAGACACCCGGTCTGCGTGTGAGTATTTACCCGGTTTGTGTTCGTTTTGAGCGTGTGTAGGCTGCGCTCCCATGACGCCGAATCCCCGACAGTCCGATCTCCTCGAAGCCGTTCGCGTGGGCGGCGCGATCACCGTGGAAGCGCTGGCCGAGCGCTTCGGCGTGACGCTGCAGACCGTGCGCCGCGACGTGAAGCAGCTCGCCGAGGCCGGGCTGGTCGCGCGCTTCCACGGCGGCGTGCGCCTGCCCGGCTCCACCACCGAGAACCTCGCCCACCGCCAGCGCGAGGCGCTCAACGCCGAAGGCAAGCAGCGCATCGCGCGCGCCATTGCCCGCGCCGTGCCGGAGGGCTGCTCGCTGCTGCTCAACATCGGCACGACCACCGAGGCGGTCGCGCGCGAGCAGCTCCAGCACCGCGGCCTGCGTGTCATCACCAACAACCTGAACGTCGCCGCCATCCTCTGCGACAACCCGGACTGCGAGGTGATCGTGGCCGGCGGTGTGGTGCGCCCGCGCGACCGGGGCGTGATCGGCGAGGCGGCGGTCGATTTCATCCGCCAGTTCAAGGTCGACATCGGCCTGATCGGCATCTCCGGCATCGAGGCCGACGGCACGCTGCGCGACTTCGACTATCGCGAGGTCACGGTGGCGCGGGCCATCATCGCCCAGTCGCGCGAGGTCTGGCTGGCCGCCGACCACGTCAAGTTCAACCGCCCGGCGATGGTCGAGGTGGCCCGCTTCGCCGACCTCGACCGGCTCTACACCGACGCCGCGCCGCCCGAGCCGTTTCCCGCCTTGCTGGCCGAGGCCGGCGTGCAGTGCGAGATCGCCTGAAGGATTTCCCCCCATGCCTTACATCCTCGCTCTCGACCAGGGCACCTCCAGCTCCCGCAGCATCGTCTTCGACGAGACCGGCCGCATCGTCGCGCAGGCGCAGCGCGAGTTCCGCCAGATCTTTCCGCAGCCGGGCTGGGTGGAGCACGACCCGCACGAACTCTGGTCCTCCCAGCTCGCCACCGCCCGCGAGGCGCTGGCGCTGGCGGGCCTGACGGCGCGCGACATCACCGCCATCGGCATCACCAACCAGCGCGAGACCACGCTGCTGTGGAACCGCCGCACCGGCCGACCGCTGCACAACGCCATCGTCTGGCAGGACCGCCGCACCGAGCCGCTCTGCACCCGCCTGCGCGACGAAGGCCGCGCCGACGAGATCCGCGCCAGCACCGGGCTGGTGATCGACCCGTACTTTTCCGGCACCAAGCTGCGCTGGCTGCTCGACCACGTGCCCGGCGCGCATCTGGCAGCGGCGCAGGGCGAGCTGGCCTTCGGCACGGTCGACACCTGGCTGCTGTGGCAGCTCACCGGCGGGCGGGTGCACGCCACCGATGTGAGCAACGCGTCCCGCACGATGCTGTTCGACATCCGCCACAACCAGTGGGACCGCCACCTGCTCGGCCTGCTGCACATCCCGGAGAGCGTGCTGCCGCAGGTGCTGCCGTCCAGCCACGTCTTCGGCGAGACCGAGCCGGACCTGTTCGGCGCGCCGATCCCGGTCGCCGGCATGGCGGGTGACCAGCAGAGCGCGCTGTTCGGCCAGGCGTGTTTCACCGCGGGGCTGGCCAAGAACACCTACGGCACCGGCTGCTTCCTGCTGATGCACACCGGCACGCAGCACCCGATCTCGCACAACGGCCTGCTGACGACCAGCGCCGCGCAGACCGGCCCGACGCCGGAGTTCGCGCTCGAAGGCAGCGTCTTCATGGGCGGCGCGGTGGTGCAGTGGCTGCGCGACGGGCTGAACGCGATCCGCGGCAGCGGCGAGGTGCAGGGGCTGGCCGAGAGCGTGCCGGACGCGGGCGGCGTGATGTTCGTGCCGGCCTTCACCGGGCTGGGCGCGCCGTACTGGCAGCCGGACGCCCGCGGCGCCATCGTCGGCCTCTCGCGCGGCACGACGGTCGCGCACATCGCCCGCGCCGCGCTGGAGAGCATCGCCTTCCAGAGCACCGCGCTGCTGCAGGCGATGAGCCGCGATGCGGTGGCCAACGGCGGCGCGGCCGTCACCGAGCTGCGCGTGGACGGCGGCGCCTGCGTCAACAACCTGCTGATGCAGTTCCAGGCGGACCTGCTCGGCATCCCGGTCGTGCGTCCGCAGGTGACGGAGACGACGGCGCTGGGGGCGGCCTACCTCGCCGGGCTGGCCACAGGCGTCTGGCGCAGCCGCGAGGAGCTGTCGGCGCAGTGGCGGGTGGAGCGCCGCTTCCTGCCGACGATGGCGCGTGACCGGGCGGAAGCACTGATGGCGCAGTGGGAGCGCGCCGTGCGGCAGACGCTGGCGGTCTGAGCTGCGTCAGGAGGGCGTGGCCGGCCGCAGCAGCGGCGCCAGCAGATCATCGATCAGCAGCAGCACGTCGTAGACCGCGAACTGCAGGTTGATGCGCAGCGCGGCGCCGCCCGTGCCGGTGTCGCGGGTCAGGGCGGCCCAGATCGCCTGCAGGGTGGCCTGATCGGGCGGGCCGTTGCCGATCAGCGGCTGCAGCAACCCGCGCTCCAGCCCGGTGGCCAGCAGCGCGGCGAGCTGCTCGCGCAGGGACTCCAGCTTCGACAGGGTCTGGCGGTAGTCCGCGCCGATCTGGGCCTCGGCCGCGGTCAGCACCCGGAACACCGTGCGGCGCACGCCGTCGCGGCGCGGGCGCATCGGCTCCAGCGTGCGCGGGTCCGTGCCACGGCGCGCGGTCACCAGCTCGGCCCCCATCGCCAGGAAACGGGCCTGCAGGTCGTGCCGGCCCTGGCGCTCGTACAGCGCAGCGGCTGCCGCGAGCAGGGTGGAGACCGCCGCTTCCGTGTCGCTGTCACCCGCGTTGTAGCGTGCGAGCTGCCGGCCGAGATCGACCAGCAGGGCATCGGTCTGGGCCAGCTGGTGGTGGAGGATGGGCCGCATGGCGCTTCACCGGTGCGTGGTCATTCGAACTCGACCACCTGGGTCACCTCGCCGGTGGTGTCGTCCCGGACCGCGCGCACGAAGAAGCCTTCCTCGATCATCTCGGCCTTGATCGTGAACACCGAGGTGGCGTCGCTGCCGTTCTTGATGAGGTTGGTTTCGGGGTCGACCAGCAGGTTGTCGATGCCCACCTTGTCGACCACGATCGCGCCCTTGATGCCCGCGAGGATTTCGGTGTAGGCCTGCTTCGAGAGTTCGTTGTTCGGGCTGTGCTTGTGGTACAGCTCGACCAGCTTGCGCTCGCTCAGCCACAGCTGCAGGATCGTGCCCCAGGCGTAGCTGACCATGCCCTCGGGGTGGCCGAGGTCGTTGCTGGTCAGCAGGGCCTCGTGCAGCAGCTTGATCGCCTCGGCGCTGGTCTGTGGTCCGTCGCCGCGGCTGGCGGGCTCGGCGGCCATGTCCCGCGGCAGGAACTGCAGCCTGACGGGGTCGGGCCGGATCAGGATCCGGCTGGCGGCGGCGCGCAGGGCGTACTCGATGCTGGCGAGCTTGCCGCCGATGAAATCGACGAAGGTGCGCACCGGCATCGTGAACCGCAGCGTCGAGGTGTAGCGCGCCCCGGCGATCAGCACGGGAATCGTCAGCTCCATCTTCGGGATCTTGAAGCGCGGTGCCGTGAAGTGCTGCAGCACCGGGTCCTGCGCGTAGGTCAGGGCGACCTGCCGGGCGTACTCGTCCGACATCTGCCGCGCCTTGATCAGCTCGCGGAAGATGTAGCCGGTGTAGTCGGACAGCGTGAT
Source organism: Sphaerotilus montanus (assembly GCF_013410775.1). Classification (NCBI taxonomy): domain Bacteria; kingdom Pseudomonadati; phylum Pseudomonadota; class Betaproteobacteria; order Burkholderiales; family Sphaerotilaceae; genus Sphaerotilus; species Sphaerotilus montanus. The sequence goes on from NZ_JACCFH010000001.1 coordinate 4,213,040, forward strand.
CTCGGACATGGCGGCGCCTCGTTGCGACGTGCGGTGCGGCGGTCGCTCAGGCGGCCAGCATGTTGAGGATCTTCTCCAGGCCGGCCGGGATCTCGTCCTGCACCGCCTTGACGTTGACCGTCAGGGCGTATTCCTTCTTGACCTCGACGCCGGTCGATGTCTGCCGTTCATACGAGGCCGAGACCTTGAAGTTGACCGGCCCGAAGCCGCCACCGGCCGACACGCTGACGCCGAGCTTGTCGGACACCTTCGACGACTCGACCGAGTTCAGCTTGACCTTGAAATCGATGATCACGTGCTCGATGCGCAGGCTCGGGATGGGCAGCATCGCCAGCAGCGGCACCCGGATGGCGATGTCCTTGTTGACCTCGTTGCCCTCGGCATCGACATCCTTGCGGGTGTGGCTGAAATCGACCATCACCAGCGTCTTCTTGCCGTCATCGGCGGTCTCGAAACCGACGCTGTTGATGAAGTTGACCGTCGCCAGCGAGGACGCGACCTGCGCGTCGACCGCGGCCTGCAGCGGCCCGCCGATCATCTTGCGGAAGTCGATGTTGTTGAGTTCGCTGGTCAGGTTGGTGCTGGGCGCGGCCCGTGCGGCGAGATGGCCCTGCGCACCAGCGACGGCCCTGCTGAGGCCGTGGCCGACCGCGGCAGCGGTGGCTTCGATGTCTGCAGGGGAGCCGGCGGTGGCGGCGGGCGTGGTCGTCGCGGGGACGGTGGGCTTGCTGGTGGCCATGAGAATCTCCTTGGCAGTCCGGGTTGGGAGTGCGGTGCGCCCGGAGGGGCGGTGAGGAGATTCTGCGAACACCCCGCTTTCGGGGCATCCTCAGTCTTGTGGATCAACGGGGGTCAGATGGCCATGAAATGCCAACTGCATCACGATTGATCGCGTGGTGTGCTTCAGCCGAGGACCCGCATCGACAGGTCGATCGCGTGCACGTCCTTGGTCAGCCGGCCGATGGAGATGCGGTCCACGCCGGTGGCGGCGATCTCGCGGATCGTGGTCATGTCCACGCCGCCCGAGACTTCCAGCAGCGCGCGCCCGGCGTTCAGCGCCACGGCGGCGCGCATGTCGTCGAAGGAAAAATCGTCGATCAGCACGCTGGTGGCGCCGGCCTGCAGCGCCTCTTCCAGCTCGGCCAGGTTTTCCACCTCGATCTGGATCGTGACGCCGGAGTGCAGCGCCTGCGCGGCCCGCAGCGCGCCGGCCACGCTGCCGGCGCTGGTGATGTGGTTTTCCTTGATGAGGATGCCGTGCCAGAGCGCCAGCCGCTGGTTGGCGCCGCCGCCGACGCGCACGGCGTACTTCTGCGCCTGCCGCAGACCGGGCAGCGTCTTGCGCGTGTCCAGCACCAGGCAGCCGCGCGGGTTGGGCGAGAGGCCGGCGATGGCGTCCACGTAGCTGCGCGTCACGGTGGCGACGCCGGAGAGCATCTGCAGGAAGTTCAGCGACGAACGCTCGGCGCTCAGGAGGGCGCGGGCGTTGCTGCGGATGCGGCAGACCTCGGTGGTGGCGGTGAAGGTGTCGCCCTCCGAGAGGAACCACTCGATCTGCGCGGCCGGGTCGCAGGCCCGCACGCAGGCGTCGAACCAGTCGCGGCCGCAGAGCACGCCGTGTTCCTTGGCCATCACGCGGGCGTGCACCTGGCGCTCGCCGGGGACCAGCATCGCGGTCCAGTCGCAGCGGCCGATGTCTTCGTACAGCGCGTCGCGCACGTTGCGGGCGCGGGCGGCTTCGAGGGTTTCGTTGTCGTCGAAGGTGAGGGTGGACATGGTGGTATCGGTGATGGCAGTGGTTGCAGTGAGTGCAGTGATGACGCAGGCGAGGTCCGCCCGGAACAGGCCAGGCGGCCGAGCGTAACAGGCCCGACCGACCGACCAGCGGCCGCTGGAGTCAGAGCCAGTGCAGCGCCACAGCGGCCACGACCGTGGCCGGCAGCGCCGCCAGCAGCAGTCCGAGCGGGTGGACCGCGCCGTCGTCGAAATGGCTGCGCAGGATCGCCATGCCCGCCGGGTTGGGCGCGTTGGCGATCACGGTCAGCCCGCCCCCGGTCACCGCGCCCGCGACCAGCGCCACCTTGAACTCGTCGGACAGCCCCGGCACCAGCGAGCCCAGGTAGGTCAGCGCGGCGTTGTCGGTGAAGGCGGTCAGCGCGGTGGCGCCGAAGAAGACGGCTTCGCTGCTCATGCCCAGCAGCACCGGCTTGAGCCACCACTGCTGCATCCCGCCCAGCACCACCAGCCCCGCCAGGAAAAACGCCACCAGCAGCCCTTCGCGCAGGATCAGCCGGTCCTGGTGACGTTCATAGGCATGGGAAATGCCGAGGAAAAACAGGAACAGCCCCATGAACACGGCCGGGTGGTGCGCGAAGACCACCACGCCGACCAGGAACAGCAGGTGGACCACGACCAGGCTCAGCGGCACCGTCAGGCGGGCCCCACCGGCCTCGGGCGGGGGCAGCGCCGCGAGTTCGCGCCGGAACAGCAGCGTCAGCCCGACCGCGTTGACCACCACGGCGACGGCCGCCTTCCAGCCGAAGGTCGAGAGCATGAACGCCATGTCCCACCCCCAGGTACCCGCGACCATCAGCACCGGCGGTGCGGCAAACGGCGTGAGCGTCCCGCCGATCGAGATGTTGACGAACAGCACGCCGAGCGTGGCGTACTTCATGCGCTCGCTGATGGGCTGCGAAAAGAAGCGGCTGGACAGGATCAGTGCCGCCAGTGTCATGGCCGCCGGCTCGGTGATGAACGAGCCCAGCAGCGGCACCGCGGTCATGACCACCAGGAAATAGCCCATGCCCCCGGGCAGTGGCAGCAGGCGGGCGGTGGCGTGGACCGCCAGCATCGAGGCCTGCAGGATCGGCCGCGTGGCGGCGATGACCATGATCGCGAACACGAACAGCGGCTCGGTGAAGTTGCGCGAATCGACGTAGGCCGTCGCGGTGGTCTTGCCGTCGATCGCGAACAGGGCCAGCACCAGCACCATCGCCCAGAAGCCGAACACGATCTCGACTTCGCCCAGCAGGTGCCAGAGGCCCGCGTGTCGGGGCTGTGCATGGGCCAGGTGTTCGAACCACTTGGTCGAGAACGTGTGGACGATCGCCACGGCGAAGAGGGCTGCCGCGATGAGTTCGATGGGGGATGTCGTCATGGTCACTTCGTCTGCACCTCTTGGCTATTGTCTATCGGCTTGTGAATCTCGGTCATCGCAACACCAGCACCGGGATCTCGCTCACTCGGAGCAGCGCCGTGGTGGTGCTGCCGACGATCCATTCCCGGATGCGTGTGTGGCCGTAGGCGCCGATGACCAGCAGCGACGCGCCGACCGCTTTCAGGTGGGCGGGCAACTGCTGCTCGGGCTCGCCGTCAAGCAGCGTTGTGGATACCGTGAAGCCGGCGGCCTTCAGGTGCTGTTGGGCGGTGGCCAGCGCCTCGCGGTGCGCGGCCGTGTCGCGTCCGGCCATGACCAGCTCGGCCGGGAGCCCTGCCAGCAGCGGACTCTGCGCCACCCGCTCCACCGCGCGCTGGGCGGTGGCGCTGCCGTCATAGGCGATGGCAAAACGCTCGGGGACGGCAAAGGCCCCCGTGCTCACCAGCACCGGCCGCTGCACGGCGCGGATCAGGCGTTCCAGGTGGTGGTCGAGGTGCCGCCGCACCGGGCGCGGGTCGCGGTGGTGCTGGCCCAGCACGAACAGGCGCGCCTGCGGCTCGATCTCCAGCGCCGCGTCCACCAGCTCGCCGTGCCGCAGCCGGGTGCTGCAGGCCGACACGCCAGCCGCCAGCGCGTGCGCCTGGCCAGCGGCCAGCATCTGCCGCCCGGCCTCCTGCGCCAACTGGCCGCGCGCCGCGTCGAGTTCACCGAGCCGCTGCAGCAGGGCCTCCTGCGCCCCGAGACCGATGGCGCCGGTGTAGTCCGCGGTGGCGCTGTCGACCGCACGCTCCAGCACGTGCAGCAGCTCCAGCGGTGCGTCCAGACGCCGTGACGCCCAGGCAGACCAGTCGATCACCGACACGGCGCCGGCGTGTCCGTCGATACAGGCGTAGACCTTGTTCACGGCTTGTGTCCTTCCATGTGCATCAGGTGCTCCAGCGCACCGGGCTTGTGGTGCGTCGCGAAACGGTCCACCAGCGTGGCGCTGGCGTCATCCATGCCGATGACCTCGACCTGGGTGCCCTCGCGCCGGAACTTCATCACCACCCGGTCCAGCGCGTTGATTGCGGTGATGTCCCAGAAGTGCCCGCGGCCCACGTCGATGACCACCCGCGGCAGCACTTCCTTGAAGTCGAACGAGGCGATGAAGCGGTCGGCGGACGCGAAGAACACCTGCCCGACGACCTCGTAATGTCGCGCCTGGCCGTTCTCGACCAGGCGGCTGCCGACGCGCATCACCTGACCCACCTTGTGCGCAAAGAACACGCCCGACAGCAGCACGCCGACGAACACCCCCTTGGCCAGGTCGTGGCTGAAGACCGTCACGGCCACGGTGGCCAGCATCACGATGGACGAGCTGGGCGGGTGTTCGCGCAGCTTGCGGATCGAGTCCCAGCTGAAGGTGCCGATGCTGACCATGATCATCACGGCGACCAGCGCGGCCATCGGGATCTTCTCGACCCACGGCCCCAGGAACACGACCAGGATCAGCAGGAACAGGCCCGCCACGAAGGTGGACAGCCGGCCGCGACCGCCGGATTTCACGTTGATGACCGACTGGCCGATCATCGCGCAGCCCGCCATGCCGCCGATCAGCCCGGTGACGAGGTTGGCCGCTCCCTGGCCCATGCACTCGCGGTTCTTGTCGCTGTCGGTGTCGGTCAGGTCGTCGACGATGGCCGCCGTCATCATCGACTCCAGCAGTCCGACCACCGCCAGCGTGAGCGAAAACGGCAGCACCAGCAGCAGCGTCTCCAGCGTCAGCGGCACCTCCGGCCACAGGAACATCGGCAGGCTGTCGGGCAGCGCGCCCATGTCGCCGACCCGGCGCACGTCCAGGTCCAGCGCCATCGCCACCGCCGTGAGCACCACGATCGTGACCAGCGGCGACGGCACCGCCTTGGTGAGGTACGGGAAGCCGTAGATGATCGCCAGCCCGGCGGCGGTCATGGCGTAGACGGTCCACGGCATGTCGGTCAGCTCGGGCAACTGCGCCATGAAGATCAGGATCGCCAGCGCGTTGACGAAGCCGGTGACCACCGAGCGCGACACGAAGCGCATCAGGGCGCCCAGTTTCAGCACGCCCGCGAGGATCTGCAGCACGCCCGTCAGCAAGGTGGCCACCAGCAGGTACTGCAGGCCATGTTCCTTGACAAGGGTGACCATGACCAGTGCCATCGCGCCCGTGGCCGCCGAGATCATGCCCGGCCGGCCGCCCGCGATGGCGATGACCACGGCCATCGAGAACGAGGCGTACAGCCCGACCTTGGGGTCCACGCCCGCGATGATGGAAAACGCGATGGCTTCAGGAATCAGCGCCAAGGCCACGACGAGGCCGGCGAGCAGGTCACCGCGGACATGGCCTAGCCAGTCCTGGCGAAAAGAGGAACGTTGCATGGGAATGGACAATGGAAAACGCAATGCGGCACGCGCAGTGCGGAATGGGGAACGCGGCGGCAGCTTCGCATCGCTGGAGGCGAAGAAACAGCAATCGACAAGGCAGGCGAGGGCGGCGGCAGGGCGCGACCGGAGTCAGCCGATCAGGGCGGCGTGACTGTGCAGAAATAGCCCCGCGGCAACCCGCACCCCGGGAAACTGGCCGGGGCTGCGAGACGTGTCGGGGTGCAAGAACGCATGCCCCATTGTAGAGGTGCGGTGCCAGCCCCATTCCCGGGCGGGCGGCATACTCGCGCCACCATGGACCTCAAGCAACTCGACTACTTCGTGCACGTCGCCGAACACCGCAGCTTCAGCAAGGCGGCGCTGGTGCTCGACATCGCCCAGTCCGCGCTGAGCCGGCAGGTGCGGGCGCTGGAGATCGAGCTGCGCGAGACGCTGCTGCTGCGCAACGGCCGCGGCGTGGTGCTGACCGAGGCGGGACAGCGGCTGTTCGCGCACAGCGTGGGCATCCTGCAGCGGGTGCAGCTGGCGCGCGACGAGATGGCTGCGACCCGCGACGAGCCGCTGGGCCGCATCACGGTCGGCCTGCCGCCCACCATCGGCCGCCAGCTCACGATGCCGCTGATCGACCACTTCCAGCGCCGCATGCCGCAGGCGCGGCTGGCGATCGTCGAAGGCCTGTCGACGCACATCACCGAGTGGATCACCTCGGGCCGGGTCGATCTGGGCCTGCTCTACAACCCCGAGGCGCAGCCGGCGCTGGAGATCGCGCCGGTGCTGGAGGAGCCGCTGTGTCTGGTGCAGCGCCTGGAGCCGGGCGATGCGGTGGCGCGCGGGCCGGTGCCGCTGGCGCAGCTGGCGGCGGCGCGGCTGGTGCTGCCCGAGCGGGCGCACGTCATCCGGCGCCTGCTGGACACGCAGGCGATGCTGGCCGGCCTGACGCTGGACATCGCCTGGGAGGTGTCCAGCGTCGCGTCCATCATCGACCTCGTCTGTGCCCGCTACGGGCAGGCGGTGCTCACGGCCAGTGCGGTCGCGGCATCAGGGCGGGCCGATGAACTCCTGGTGCGGCCGATCACGGCGCCGAGCCTGTCGAGCGTGCTGTGTCTGGCCGCGTCGTCGCGCCAGCGCAGCACGCCGCTGATCCGCCTCACCCGCCACTTGCTGGAAGAGCTGGCGCGGGGCTTGCCGCAGGCGGCGGCGGCGCAGTCGCTGCCGGGGTGAGCGGCAGGGGCCGGATCGGCTGCAGGTCGGCGTCCGCCAGCCCGACCAGCAGCGCGCGCCCATCCGGCTGCACCCGGAATTCGCCGTAGCGCGCCGCCTGCCAGCGCTCGCCTTCACCTTCGCGGAAGAACCAGGCGTCGCTCACGACCACCCAGCGGCCTTTCCTGGGCGCCAGGCGGATGTGCAGCCTGTCCGCGGACGGGGGCGCGTCGGTCGCCGTGTCGACCAGCTGCTCCAGCGTGGCCACCCCACGGGCGTCGAGGCGGGCGAGGGCCACCGGTTGCGTCAGGCGGTCGGCGTCGTCGAGCTGGTCGCGCAGCGTGTCCCCGAGCTGGTAGTTGAGCGCCATGTAGTCGCCCTGCATCAGCGAGCGCGGATCGACCGGGGCCAGCGCGATGTAGACCGTCCGGCCGTGCGCGATCAGGTCTTCCTTCTGCCAGATGCCGACGTTGGCGACCGCCAGCACGGCCAGGGCGCTCAGCGCGATGCCCCGCCGCGCCCGGTCGGGCCCCGGCGCGGCGGCGGGTTCTGCGACGCCGGCCGTTGCGGTGCGACGGGTGTGCAGGCCCCACCAGGCCAGCAGCCCGAGCAGCGTGCCAGTGCCGGCGAGCACCGCGGCCTTGGTGGCCAGCGGCCAGTCGAGCGTGTAGTAGAACGCGCCGATGATCCACACCGCCGCCAGCGCTGCGGCGGCTGCGCGTCGGGGCTGGTGTGCGCTGAGGCAGCACGCGGCCAGCCACCACGCCGCGCCCAGCCACGGCATGAAACCGGCGAGCACCAGTGCCCCGGCCATCACGCCGATCCACCACGGGCGCCGAAGCGCTGGCAGGCGGTGCCAGAGCAGCGCCACGCCGGCTGCCGCCAGCGCCACCGACCCCCGCGCGGGCCAGGAGGTCCCTGCGAACTGCTCGACCAGAAAGGTCGTCCCCGAACTGAAGGCCAGCGCCGCGAGCGTCGCCAGCAGCCAGCCGGTGCCGATGGCGTCGAGGGTCGCGGCCGACGGGGTGAGCGGCCTGTCCGCAGAGCGCTGGCGCGTGCCTCCGGCCGCCAGCAAGGTCCAGAGCAGCACGGCGGCGTGGGTCGGCAGCCACAGACTCCACGTGCCGCGTGTGCCCAGCCCGACCATCAGCAGTCCGACGGCACACGCGCCCAGCAGCGCCTGCAGCCACGCGCCGCGGACCATCAGCGCGGCCCCCAGCGCCACCACGGCCAGCACCAGCGAGGCCCCGAGCATGGACAGGTCCCGGTACAGCCCGAAGCCCAGCGCCACACCGCCCAGCAGCAGCAGGGGCACGGCCATCTGTTCGACGAAGGTCCCGACGCCCTGCGCGCGCAACACCACGCCCGCACCCACCAGCAACAGCGGCGCCACGACATACGGCCCGATGCCCGACACCAGCAGGTCGCCCAGCAGCAGCGCGACGACGCCCGCCAGCGGGATGGTGGCCAGCCAGGCGCCCAGCGCGGTCAGCAGGACGACGGGCCAGGGGCGTTCCGACGTCGTGGTGGTCATGCCGAGGCTCCTGCAGGCGCCGAACGCCGGGCAAGCCGGAGGATGAGCGAGACGCTGTACGCCAGCAGCCCGGCGGCGCACACCCCGATCAGCAGCAGGCGCCCGATCGGATCACCACCGCCCCGTTCCCAATCGAACAGCAGCCGCGCCAGTCCGGCCACCAGCAGCGTGTCCAGCCCGAGGGCCACGGCACTGAGCGCGAACACGTCGAAGCGGCCGGGCTGACACAGCAGTGCCGCCGCGCCCGCCAGCAGGCCCAGGCCCAGCAGGTAATGCGGCGAGACCGTGCGGTCGAACAGTCCCCAGAGCGCTGCTGCGCTGACCATGACCACCGTCAGCGTCACGCTGCCGCGGAAGGCCCACGGACCCGTGCCGAGCCTGGCGTGGAAGGGCGGGCTGGTCAGCACACACACGCCGGCCGCCAGGGTCCAGCCGGTCAGGTAGACGGGCAGGTCCCGCGGTTCGGTGCGCCAGCGGTGGCCCGTGTGCGCCTGCACCCACAGCGCCACCCCGGTCAATGCGACGAGCCCCCAGGGCGCCCACACCACGTCGCTGCGCACCCCGAGCGCCAGCGGCACCGCCAGCACCGCCCACAGCGCAAACAGCTGCCACGCGTCCGCGCCCGTCTGGTAGGTCTGCCCGAAATACGCGAACAGCCCGCCGATGCCCAGCAGGGCGAGCAGACCGGCCGCTGGCCGCGCGGCCCGCAGCCGCCAGGCCAGCGCACAGGCGCCGAGGACCGCCGCCTGCAGCAGGGTGAACTGGCCTGTGCGCCCGAGCGCGTCCCAGTTCGCGGCGATCCACAGCACCAGCCCGAAGCCGGTCAGTCCCGCCGATGCCGCGGCCAGTCCGCGCAGCGCGGGGGCATCCAGGGCGACCGGCGCGTCGGGGTGGGTCTGGGGCATGCGGGGGCCTGTTCGGGGGTTCTGGTCTGTCCAGCGTAGCACTGCGCCATGGCACCCGCGCCCGGGTGGAAGCGATATGCTGGATCGACATAGCAGCTAGTGCTTGCGGCCACTGTCCGGCATGGATCAGGGTCGCCAGAATCCGGCCCATCCCCTTCAGCGCCGGCCTGTCCGATGTCCTCCACCGTGACCCCCTCGACCCTCCCGATGAACTCGACAGCACCGATGCCGGCGATCCGCGGCATCTCCTCGATGGCCACGCGCCAGGTGCTGGCCGATCTGGTGGTCGCGTTCGCGCAGCAGGGCGGTCCGGCGGTGGCGATCGAGTCGGTCGGTGGCGTGGATGCCGCCAGACGCGTGCGGGCCGGCGAAGCCTTCGATGTGGTGATCCTGGCGGCCGACGCCATCGACCAGCTGATCGCCGCCGGCTGCGTGCTGGCGGACAGCCGGGTCGATCTGGTGCACTCCGGCGTGGCGGTGGCCGTGCGTGCCGGCGCGCCGCGGCCGGACATCGGCTCGGAAGCCGCCGTGCGCGCTGCGGTGCAGGCCGCCCGCACCATCGGCTATTCGACCGGGCCGAGCGGGGTCGCACTGGCGAAGCTGTTCGTGCGCTGGGGCCTCGCCGACGCCCTCGCCGACAAGCTGGTCACGCCGCCGCCTGGCGTGCCGGTCGGCTCGCTGGTGGAGAGCGGCTACGTCGAACTCGGTTTCCAGCAGTACAGCGAGCTGATCAACCTCGGTGGCATCGACGTGCTCGGCCCGCTGCCGCCCGCCATCCAGATCACCACCACCTTTTCCGCCGGCATCTGCGCCACCGCCACGCCGGGGCAGGCGGCGGCCGTGCGCGAGATGCTCGCCTTCATGGCCTCGCCGGCCGCAGCCGATGCCAAGCGCCGCCAGGGCATGGATCCGGCCTGAGCCGACCCACCGTTCACCAGGAAACTCCCCATGATCATCGACGTCCACGGCCACTACACCACCGCGCCGGCCGCCCTCGGCCTCTGGCGCGATCTGCAGATCGCTGCGCTGAAAGACCCGTCCAGGGCACCGAGTCCCGCGGACCTGAAGATCAGCGACGACGCGCTGCGCGAGTCGATCGAGACCAACCAGCTCAAGCTGATGAAGCAGCGCGGTTCGGACCTGACGATCTTCAGCCCGCGCGCCAGCTTCATGGCGCACCACATCGGCGACTTCCAGACGTCGAGCACCTGGGCGGCGATCTGCAACGAACTCTGTTTCCGCGTGTCCGAGCTGTTCCCGGACCACTTCATCCCGGCCGCGATGCTGCCGCAGTCGCCCGGCGTCGACCCGGCCACCTGCCTCCCCGAGCTGGTCAAGTGCGTCGAGCAGTTCGGCAATGTCGGCCTCAACCTGAATCCGGACCCGTCGGGTGGCCACTGGACCTCGCCGCCGCTGTCGGACCGGTCGTGGTACCCGGTCTACGAGAAGATGGTCGAGTACGACCTCCCCGCGATGATCCACGTCTCGACCAGCTGCAACAGCTGCTTCCACACCACCGGCGCGCACTACCTGAACGCGGACACGACGGCCTTCATGCAGTGCCTGACGAGCGACCTGTTCAAGGACTTCCCGACGCTGAAGTTCCTGATCCCGCACGGCGGCGGCGCGGTGCCTTACCACTGGGGCCGCTTCCGTGGCCTCGCGCAGGAGCTGAAGAAGCCGCTGCTGAGCGAGCACCTGCTGAACAACATCTACTTCGATACCTGCGTCTACCACCAGCCCGGCATCGACCTGCTGACCAAGGTGATCCCGGTGAAGAACATCCTGTTCGCCTCCGAGATGATCGGCGCCGTGCGCGGCATCGACCCGGAAACCGGCCACTACTACGACGACACGAAACGCTACATCGCCGCCACGGCCAACCTGACCGACGACGAACGCTTCCAGATCTACGAAGGCAATGCCCGCCGCGTCTTCTCGCGCCTGGACACGGCACTCAAGGCGAAGGGCCGCTGACCAGCGCAGGCCGCGCGCAGGCAGGGCTGCGCACAAGGCTAAACTCGGCGTCCGATTTCTTCATTGCCGTCCTGACCGACCCGCCTCCATGCCGCCTCGTTCCTGGTCTTGCGTGCAGGTCTTCTCGCGGTCCCTGGCCCTCCTGGCAAGCGCCAGCGCAGTGGTCGCTGCGCCGCTGTCTGCACCGGTCCCCCTGTCTGTCCCTGCGACGGAACTCAGCGTTCCCTACACCGTGACCGTCACCGGCCGCGACACCCTGATCGCCGTGGGCCGCCGCTTGCTGGCCGATCCGCGCCAGTGGCCCCAGTTGCAGTCGTTCAACCAGATTGCTGATCCCCGCCGCATCCCGGTGGGCACGGTGCTGCGGATCCCGCTGCGGCTCATGCCCGCGGAAGCCGTGTCCGCCACGGTGGTGGCGGTGTCGGGCGATGTGCGCGGTGCGGATGGCCGGGCGGTCGCCGAAGGGCAGACGATGCCGCAAGGCGGCCGCCTGCGCACCGGTGACGGTCAGGCCACCATCCGGCTGGTGGATGGCACCGTGCTCCGGCTGCGGCCCTCGACCGCCGTGCAGGTGGACGTGTCCCGGCGCCTGCCCCGCGTGGGCGGGGTGCTGTCCGGCGTGCAGGTGCAGGAAGGCCAGGTGGAGGTGAAGGCGCAGAAGGCCACCAACGGCGGGCTGCCAGGCTTTCGGGTCAGCACGCCGCAGGGGCTGCTGGGGGTGCGGGGCACGGAATTCCGTGTGGCCGTGGACGGCCGGGCCGAGGTGACCCGCGGCGAGGTGCTCGAAGGGCAGGTGGCGGTCGACGGCCTGCGCGGCAAGCCGGGTCAGCGGGTGAACGCCGGGTTTGGCGTCGTGGTGGACCGCACGGGCGACGTGCCGCCGCCGGTCCGCTTGCTGGCAGCGCCGGATCTCTCGGCCTTGCCGGTGCTGCAGGACCGCGTGCTGGTGCGCATGCCGCTGGCGCCGCAGCCGGGCGCCGTGGCCTATCTGGGGCAGATCGCGGCCGATGACCGCTTCGAACCCGTGCTGCAGACCGTGCGCACCGAAGTCAGCACCACCGGCACCGCGCTGCGGTTCGCGGATCTGCCGGACGGCCGCTATGTCCTGCGTGTCCGCGCGGAGGATGCGCAGGGGCTGCAGGGCCTGGATGCCCGGCACACCTTCACGCTGAAGGCGCGGCCCGAGCCTCCGCTGCCCACCAACCCCGCGCCAGGCGCCATCCTGTCGGCAGCGCCGCTGGAGTTCGCCTGGACCGCCGCGCCGGAGGCCGGCAGCTACCGCCTGCAACTGTCCCGGTCCGAGGACTTCCGCGCGCCGCTGCACGACCGGCGCGGCCTGGTGCCGACCGCGCTCCGGATCACCGATCTGCCGCCGGGGGTGTACCACTGGCGCCTGGCCAGCGAGCGCAGTGCCACCGACCAGGGCCCGTTTGGTGCGGCGCAGCGGCTGGAACTGCGGGCGCTGCCTTCACCGCTGGCGCCACCCGTCGTCGGCACCGGCGGCATCCGGCTGGGCTGGGAAGGCCTGCCCGGCCAGACCTTCGAGGTCGAGTTCGCGCGCGAGGCCGCCTTCGCCACCGTGGAACTGGCGCGCCGGACCGAGGCGCCCGCGCTGGAAGTGACGCTGCCGGGCACCGGCCGCTACTTCGTGCGGCTGCGGGCCCGCGACCCGGATGGCTACCTCGGCCCCTACACCGCGCCTCAGCAATTCAGCATCCCCCACTGCCTGCGCGACGGCCAGGGTCGCTGTGCCATGAGCAATGCGGGTCAATCGGTCCTGATCGGGCCATGACGACCGGGGCGGGCCGCGCGCGCCTGCTGGGGGGCACGGCGGGTGTGGCCCTGGTACTGGCGGCGCTGGCCTTCGTCCTGCCGCTGAGCGGCTGGACGTGGCGGGCGGACCGGCTGGTCTACGACATCGGCCTGTCCACCTGGCGCCGCCCCGTGCCCGAGGGCATCACGGTCGTCGCGATCGACGACGCCAGCGTGGCCGCCATCGGCCGCTGGCCCTGGCCGCGTGCGGTGCACGCCACCTTGCTGTCCCGGCTGGCCGAGACCCATCCCAGGGCGATCGGCCTGGACGTGACCTTCAGCGAGCCCGACCCCGATCCCGCGCAGGACGTGTTGCTGGCCGAGCAACTCGCCAGGGCGGCTCCCGTCGTGCTCTCGGTGGACTGGGTGGCCGCCGGACCGGGGCAGCCACCCCAGCTGCTGACCCCGGTCACGGGCCTGCCACCGGGGGTGCGCCTGGGCACGGCCGAGGCGTCGGTGGACGCCGACGGGGTGATGCGCCATGCCTTCCTCTCGGCGGGTTCGCTGCAGTCGCCGGTGCCCCACATGGCGGTGGCGCTGCTGCAGGCGGCCGGCGAAGCTCCTGCGCCGGACCTGCCCGTGACGTCAGACGACGAGACGGACATCGCCACGGGGCCGTGGCACCGTGGCAGCCGCTTCCTGGTGCGCTATGCCGGCCCGCCGGGGCAGCTGGACCGGGTGTCCTACGTCGATGTGCTGCGCGGCGCCGTCCCGCCGGAGCGGCTGGCGGGGCGCTACGTGCTGGTGGGCATGACCGCCACCGGGCTGGGCGACACCGTGGCCACCCCGGTGAATCGCCAGCGCCATGCCATGCCTGGCGTCGAGGTCCTGGGCCACACGCTCTACACCTTGCGCAGCGGCGACACGGTGCGGGCCGTGTCGCCGCTGGCCAGTGCCGGGCTCTCGGCGCTGCTGGTGCTGGTCCTGATGGCCGGCATCCAGCGGCTCGGGGCGCGCTGGGCGCTGGCGCTGGCGGTGGGGGCGTGGCCATTGGTGATCGGGGCCAGCCTGGTCGCCCTGGGGTTCGGCCTGTGGTGGAGCCCGGTGTCCTGGGCCCTGGCCGCGGCACTGGCCTATCCCTTGTGGAGCTGGCGGCGCCTGGAGCAGGCGGTGGATGCGCTGGACGCCGAGATCGGCCGGCTGGTGCCGGAAGGCGGCCTGGACCTGGGGGTCGCGGCCCGACCCGCGGCGCGGCGGCGCGACATGCTGGCCTTGCGGCTCGACACGCTGTACACCGCCACCGACACCCTGCGCAGTGCACGTCGTTTCCTGTCGGACGCGCTGGCCGGCATGCCCACCGCGATGGCCGTCACCGACCCGCGGGGCCGCGTGCTGCTGGCCAACGCGCTGGCGGCGCAGCTGTTCGAGCTGGACAAGGCCGAGGACATGCAGGGCATGGAGCTGCCGGGTCTGCTGGTGGAGTTCGTGCCGGCCAAAGGCGTGGACGTGGACCTGGAGGCGATCTTCCAGCCCGGCAGCGCGCCACCGGTGGGCTGGGCGATGGAGGCGCGGGCCGAACGCCTGGGGGACTTCCTGCTGCACTTCGCGCCGGTGCTGCTGCTGGACCAGCAGCGCTGGGTGGTGACGTTCTCGGACGTGAGCGCGATCCGGCAGGCGCAGCGCCGGCGCGACCGCGCCCTGGCCTTCGTCTCGCACGACCTGCGCTCGCCGGCCAGCACCATCGTGCTGCTGGCCGACCAGTACCAGCGCGGACGCGTCCAGATGCCGCTGGAGGCCTTCCTGGTCGAAATCCAGCGCCTGGGCGCGCGCACGCTGCAACTGGCCGATGACTTCGTCCGGGTGGCGCACGTGGAGTCGCGCCCGCTGCAGGTGTCGTCCGTGGCCGTGGCGGCACTGCTGGACGAGGTGGTCGCTGATTTCCGTCCCCAGGCGGTGGCGGCCGATGTGACGCTGGTGTGGCGCCATGACCCGGTCCATCCGCCAGTCTCGGTGGCACCCTGGCCCATGGACCGGATGCTGGTGCAGCGGGCGGCGGGGAATCTCGTCTCCAACGCGATCAAGCACAGCCCGGTCGGCGGGCAGGTCACGGTCCTGGTGCGTTTCGACGCCGGGCGGGACACGCTGAGCCTGACCGTGTGCGACCAGGGGCCGGGACTGTCGCCGGCACAACGCCAGCGCCTGAACCATGGCGACGACGGTCTGCCGACCGATGATGTCGGTGGCGTCGGCCTCGGCCTGCAGTTCGTGCAGCGCGTGGCCGAGCGCCACCGGGGCCGGCTGCAGGCGCTGGAGGGCAGCGAGGAGGGGGGCGGGCGGTTCGCGCTGGTCCTGGGGCGCCTCGGGGGGGCTCTTTGAACCTCAGACGGTGGCCTGCTGCAGAAATGCCTCTCGCCAGCGGTCCAGCGCAGGTGCGGGCAATGGCCGCGCGTAGTGGTAGCCCTGTGCCTCGTCACAGCCCATGGCTGTCAGCCGCGCCGCGGTGCTGGCGTTCTCGATGCCTTCGGCGGTGGTGCGCAGATTCAGGTGGCGTGCCATCTGCAGGACCGCATGCACGATCGCCGGCGCGTCCGTGCCCTGTTCCAGACCCAGGATGAACGAGCGGTCGATCTTGAGCCGGTCAAAGCGGAAGCGCTGCAGATAGGCCAGGTTGGAATAGCCGGTGCCGAAGTCGTCGATGGACAGGCTGATGCCCAGGTTCTTGAGGTCCCGGACCGTGCAGATCGCTTCATCTTCCTTGCCCATCAGCACCGATTCGGTCAGCTCCAGCTCCAGGCAGTGCGGTGGCAGGCCGCTGTCTTCCAGTGCCGCGGCCACGTCCTTCACCAGCCTGCCGGACTGGAACTGCAGCGGAGACACGTTGACGGCCATCCTGACCGTGTGCCAGCCGGTCCGGTGCCAGTGCGCGGCCTGTCGGCAGGCTTCGTGCAGCACCCAGGTGCCGATCGGCACGATCAGGCCGCTCTCTTCGGCCACGGCGATGAAGTCGCCGGGCTGGTGCAGAGGCTGTCCAGGGCGCCGCCAGCGGATCAAGGCCTCGACGCCGACCACGTCCGTGTCCTTCAGCCCGATCTGCGGCTGGTAGTGCAGCTCGAACTCCTTGCGCTCCAGCGCGACGTGCAGCGCATTCCGGGTGCTGACATAGGCCATCAGGCGGGTGTTCATGTCCGGATGAAACACGCGGAAATGGCCCGGACCCGCACGCTTGGACTCGAACAGCGCGGTGTCGGCGTTGCGCATGAGGATTTCGGCATCCAGGGCATGGTCGGGAAAGACGGCGGCACCGATCGAGAGCGACATGAAGAGCTGGTGTCCTTCGATGTCGAACGGGCGGCGGAACTCGGCCATGACCGTTTCGCATTGCCGAATCACCTGTTCCGGCGAGCGGACGTCGGGCAGGACCACCATGAATTCGTCACCGGCGAGACGGCATGCGGTGTTGCCGCTGCCAAGGCAGTGCTGCAGCCGTTCGGCCACGGTGCGCAGCAAGGCGTCTCCCACGGCGTGGCCATGGGTGTCGTTGACGTGCTTGAAACGGTCGAGGTCGAGGCAGAGCAGGCCCACACCTGCGCCGCCGTGCAGGGCTTCCGGACGGACGCTGGCCTGGCGCAATGCCTCGTCGAGCAGCCGATGGCCGCGCGGGCGGTTGGGTAACTGGGTCAGCGGGTCATGCCAGGCGAGGTGTTCGGTGGTCCGGCGCTCGCTGGCTTGCGCCGCAGCGCGCATGCGGCTGTAGACGCCCAGGATGCAGAGCATGGTGAGCCCCGTGAATTGCACAGGTCGGCCATGTCGGGCCGTCCAGATCGTCAGGCCCAGGCTGCACCAGCACAGGAAGAAGGCGATCTGCAGCGCGCGGGAGCCCGGTCTGGCCGGCAGCGGTGTTCTCCAGGCCGCCAGGGGCAAGACGGCGACGATGGCCAGACCGAGCATGCTGACGACCATCCGGGGGAGCAGCGTCTGCTCGGAGAAGAGCGTGGCACCCGCGGCCAGCAAGGCCAGCACGTTGAGGCTCCCGAGGAGCCAGGCCCAGAGACCGGTTCGGCCAATGTCCAGCAAGGCCCTGGCGGACAGGGTGAACAGGGCGTAGCACGCTGCCCCCGAGACCGTGAAGACGGGAACGAGGTGTCCGGTGATCGCAGGCCAGAAATAGGGCAGCAGTTGTCCCTGGAAGGTGGCCTCGAAGCCTTTCGCGGTTGCCAGCCAGCCGGCCAGCAACGCGCAGGCCGGGTCCCGGGTCCACAGCAGCAGTCCGATCACCATCAGACAGACCGTGAAGGTCACGGTCTCGTGCACCAGCAGCGAGACCAGCGCCTGCGTGTAGGCCTCTGGACGCCAGGCGTGAATCTCCACGGTGGGCACCGTCACGTCCTGCAGTCGCACCAGCAGGCGCACGGAGGCGCCAGGTGGAACCGTCACGGGAAACACCGGCTCCACGTGTCGAATGGCCGCGCCGCTGACTGGCCAGGCGCTGCCCGCCTGCTGGTGGTCCAGGGCGCCCAGGCTCTCCGGCTGGAAGGTCTGGAGCTGCACATCCCTGATGCGCCAGGGCTTGACCACGATCCAGCGTGTCAGCGGCTGCGCGCTGCTGTTGTGCACCACGCCGGTCAGCCACACCGTGCCGGGAACCCAGGAGGCGTTGCGGTTGTCCTCGGTTGCAGGCAGCCAGCCGGACTGGTCCAGCGCCTCACGGCCGCTGGACGCGTGATCCGGCGCTTGCTTGAGCACCTGCATGGCGTCCACCAGCGCGATGGAGCCCGGTTCGGCCGCCAGCTCGACGGCGGGCGTGTTCGGCACGGCGACCGCCGGCAGCGACAACCCGATCAGGAGGCAGCACCACGCCCAGCGCCAACAAGTCCATGCCCGTTCCCATGGCTTGCTGTCGGATCGGCGGAGTGCAATCAAATTCATCGGAAGGTCTTCGGGCGGGGCGTACGGGGTGGCCGGGGACTGATGTTGCGAGATCGAGCCGGTATTTTCCCGTTCTTAAGTCGAGTTGGTTCCGTACCGTATCGTTGGTACTGCACGGTTTGTCTGGTTCCGATCACGGCATGCCATGCTGATCAGAGATAGCAGCTAGTCGATTTCTTGCCTAGTCGGCATGGTTTGCCAAGTCCAGAATCTGCGGCATTGCTGATCCTGGGACTTGTCCACCATGTACGAACTCGGCGTTGTCTACCGCAACATCCCCCGCGCCAACCGCGAGGCCACCGACCGCCTGGCCGCCCTCGGCTCGGCCACCGTCCACGAGGCGATGGGCCGCGTCGGCCTGCTCAAGCCATACATGCGCCCGATCCAGGTCGGCACGCAGGTGTCGGGCACGGCTGTCACCGTGCTGCTGCAGCCCGGCGACAACTGGATGATGCACGTCGCCGCCGAGCAGATCCTGCCGGGCGACATCGTCATCGCGGCGGTCACGGCCGACTGCACCGACGGCTACTTCGGCGACCTGCTGGCGACCTCGTTCCAGGCGCGTGGTGCGCGGGCGCTGGTCATCGACGCCGGCGTGCGCGACGTCAAGACGCTCAAGGAAATGGGCTTCCCGGTGTGGTCCAGGGCGATCAGCTCCAAGGGCACGATCAAGGCCACGCTGGGTTCGGTGAACATCCCCGTCGTCTGTGCCGGCATGCTGGTGCACCCTGGGGACGCGATCGTGGCCGACGACGACGGCGTGTGCTGCGTGCCGGCTGCCCGCGTGGTCGAGGTCGCGGATCTGGCGGCCAAGCGCGAGAGTTTCGAAGGCGAGAAGCGCGACAAGCTGGCCTCGGGCATCCTGGGGCTGGACATGTACAAGATGCGCGAGCCGCTGGCCAAGGCGGGACTGAAGTACATCGACTGACCGCACAGACAACACCCGGAGACAAGACATGAACACTTCCAGCATCCTGGCCGCCTGCGTGCTGGCCTTTGGCGGCCTGACGGCCACGCTGGCACAGGCCCAGGACTTTCCGACCAGGCCCGTCCGCATCCTGACGCCGTTCCCCGCAGGCGCCGGCCCGGAGGCCGTGGTGCGCGTGCTGGCCGAGAAGCTCCAGAAGAAGTGGGGCAAGCCGGTGATCGTCGAGAACAAGCCGGGCGCCAACGGCTTCCTCGCCATCGACGCCTTCAGGCGTGGCGCCACCGACGGCCACGACCTGATCCAGCTCGACAACGTCCACCTCGTCGCCTACCCGCACCTGTTCAAGAAGCTGCCCTACGACCCGGTCAAGGACTTCGACCCGGTCACGCCGCTGTTCCGCACCTACTTCTTCGTGGGCGTCCCGGCCAACAGCCCGCACAAGACGGTCGGCGACATCCTGGCCGACGCGAAGGCCCACCCCGGCAAGCTGAACTATGGCTCCTGGTCGGTCGGCAACCCGGTGCACCTGGGCTCGGCGCTGCTGGAGTCGATGACCGGCACCGAGATGCAGCACATCATCTACAAGGAAGTGTCGATGCTCTACACGGGTGTCGCCACGGGCGAGCTGCACTGGGCGCTGGGCTCGCTCGCCTCGGCCGGGCCGATGCAGCGCTCGGGCAAGATCAAGTTCATCGGCGTCACGGCGCCGAAGCGGCATGCGGCGTTCCCCGACGTGCCGACGGTCGCCGAATCGGGCGGCCCGGCGGGCTACGAGGTGACGGGCTGGACGACCATCGCCGCACCCAAGGGGCTGCCGAAGGCCGTGGCCGAGAAGATCCAGAAGGACATCGAGGCCGCGCTGGCCGAGCCGGACATGAAGGAGCGCTACGCGGCGTTCGGTTACGAGCCGTTCCCGGCCACCCGGGACCAGTTCAACGCCTACATCGCGTCGGAGTCGACCAAGTACGCCGACGTGATCAAGCGCGCCAAGGCGTCGCTGGACTGACCCCAAGGACCGAGAGCTTTCCATGAGCAAACCCACCACCGGTGATTTCACCAAGACCGCAGGCTGGATGGACTGGTACACCGGCCCGAGCCAGCCGGCGTTCCAGCTGCCGGCCGGCGCGGTCGATGCGCACTGCCATGTCTTCGGCCCCGGCGCCGAGTTCCCCTACGCGCCGGAGCGCAAGTACACGCCCTGCGATGCCTCGAAGGCGCAGCTGTACGCGCTGCGCGACCACCTCGGCTTCGCCCGCAACGTCGTCGTGCAGGCGACCTGCCACGGCGCCGACAACCGCGCCATGGTCGATGCCTGCATGTCCTCCGGTGGCAAGGCGCGCGGCGTCG
Organism: Sphaerotilus montanus; assembly: GCF_013410775.1. Classification (NCBI taxonomy): domain Bacteria; kingdom Pseudomonadati; phylum Pseudomonadota; class Betaproteobacteria; order Burkholderiales; family Sphaerotilaceae; genus Sphaerotilus; species Sphaerotilus montanus. Next base: position 4,233,169 of record NZ_JACCFH010000001.1, read on the forward strand.
CCACGGTGCGCCGTTCGGTCACCGACGAGGCGTTGCAGGCGATGCACGCGGCCGGCGTGCGTGGCGTGCGCTTCAACTTCGTCAAGCGCCTGGTGGACTTCACGCCCAAGGACGAGCTGATGGAGATCGCCGGGCGCATCGCCAAGCTTGGCTGGCACGTCGTCATCTACTTCGAGGCGGTGGACCTGCCCGAACTGTGGGACTTCTTCACCGCGCTGCCGACGACGGTCGTCGTGGACCACATGGGCCGCCCGGACGTGTCGAAGCCGATCGACGGACCGGAGTTCACGCTGTTCCTGGAGTTCATGCGCCAGCACCCGAACGTCTGGAGCAAGGTGAGCTGCCCCGAGCGCCTGAGCGTCACGGGCCCGAAGGCGCTGAACGGCGAGCAGGCCGCTTACACGGATGTCGTGCCGTTCGCGCGCCGCGTGGTCGAGGAGTTCCCGGACCGCGTGCTCTGGGGCACCGACTGGCCGCACCCGAACCTGAAGGACCACATGCCCGACGACGGCCTGCTGGTCGATTTCATCCCGCACATCGCACCGACCGCCGAGCTGCAGCAGAAACTGCTGGTGGGCAACCCGATGCGGCTTTACTGGCCCGAAGAAGCCGGCAACGCCTGAATCCGGACCCGCCAACCTGCGAGGAGACAAACACATGCACAAAAAGATTCCTGCCGCCCGCATCACGCTGACGCTGATCGCGGTAGCAACGCTGTCTGCCTGCGGCACCACGGCGATGCGCAGCACGCCGGTCGCCTGTGCCGAGTTGCCGGCCGCGCTGGCGTCGTTGAAGAACGTCCGTGTCACTGCGTCGAAGGACGTTGCCGCCGATGACAAGGGCACACCCGCGCACTGCCAGGTCACGGGAGTCGCCCACGAACGCACCGGCGTGGATGGCAACGCCTATGCCATCGCCTTCGAGATGCGGCTGCCACAGGCCTGGAACAAGGGCTTCCTGCACCAGGTCAACGGTGGCAACGACGGCAAGGTGGTGCCGGCCACGGGGGCGCTGGGTGTGCTGGCGGTCAACGGGCTGCAGCGCGGCTTCGCGGTCATCAGCTCCGACTCGGGCCACGCCGAAGCCGATCCTGCCAACAAGCACTTCGGGCTGGCGCAGGGCAACGCCTTCGGCATCGACCCGCAGGCGCGCCGCGACTATGGCTACACCGCCAACGACACCCTGTTCACGGTCGCCCAGTCGCTCATCCAGCGCCACTACGGCCAGCCGCCGGCGCGCAACTACATGGCCGGCTGCTCCAACGGCGGCCGCCATGCGCTGGTCGCGGCGACGCGCTACGCGGACCGCTACGACGGCATCCTCGCTGGTGCGCCGGGCCTGAACCTGCCCAAGGCCGCCGTGCAGCACGCCTGGGACGTCCAGAGCTGGCAGATGGTCCACCCGGCCGATCCCGACATCCGCAAGGCCTTCAGCCCGGACGACATGAAGCTGGTCGCCGCCAAGGTGCTGCAACAGTGCGACGCGCTCGACGGCGCCGCGGACGGGCTGGTGAACGACCTCGGACGCTGCCAGTCGGTGTTCAAGCTGGCGGACCTGCAGTGCGCCGGCGACAAGACTGCGCAGTGCCTGAGCGCCACGCAGGTCACCGCGCTCGACCGTGCCTTCGCCGGTCCGCGCAACAGCAAGGGCGAGGCGCTCTACAGCGACTGGTCCTTCGACGCCGGCATGGGCGCGGGCAACTGGCGCTTCTGGAAGCTGGAGAGCCAGATCCCGCCCTGGGACAAGCTGCCGCTGATCGCCACCATGGGCGCCGGCTCGCTGTCCTATGTCTTCACGACCCCGCCGACGATGACCAATGGCACGCCGGCCGCGCTGCTGAACTTCCTGACGAAGTTCAACTTCGACACCGATGCCCCGCGCATCTTTGCCCGCAACGACCTGCACACCGAATCGGCGATGCAGTTCATGACGCCGCCGGACGTGGACGACCCGAAGCTTTCCGCCTTCCGCCAGCGCGGCGGCAAGCTGATCGTTTACCACGGCAACAGCGACGCCGTGTTCTCGGTCAACGACACGCAGCGCTGGTTCGGCCAGCTGCAGACCAACGCTGGCGCGGATGGCGCGGCGTTCTCGCGCCTGTACAGCGTGCCCGGCATGGCGCACTGCAGCGGCGGCCCGGCCACCGACCAGTTCGACGCGCTCGGCGCGCTGGTGGACTGGGTCGAGAAGGGCCAGGCACCGCAGGCCCTGACCGCCAGCCTCAACCCGGCCAACAAGGAAGTCCCCGCCAACTGGTCCGCCTCCCGCACCCGCCCGCTCTGCGCGTGGCCGCAGGTGGCGCGCTACCAGGGCGGTGACCTCGAATCGGCGTCCAGCTTCCGCTGTGTCGCGCCCTGAAAGGAAATTCTCCATGGCACTCGACAAGCCTTACCTGGACGTGCCCGGCACGACCATCTTCGACGCCGAGCAGTCCCGCAAGGGCTACCACCTCAACCAGTTCTGCATGTCGCTGATGAAGGCCGCCAACCGCGAGCGCTTCAAGGCGAACGAGCGCGCCTACCTCGACGAATGGCCGATGACGGAGGAGCAGAAGCAGGGCGTGCTGACCCGCGACCTGAACCGCTGCATCGCCGCGGGCGGCAACATCTACTTCCTCGCCAAGATCGGCGCGACCGACGGCAAGAGCTTCCAGTACATGGCCGCCAGCATGACCGGCATGACCCAGGAGCAGTACGCCGCGATGATGCTCGCCGGTGGCCGCTCGGCCGAAGGCAACCGCTACCTCGGCGAGTCCGGGGATGCCCAACCGAAAGCCCAACCGAAAGTGAGCCCCTGAGATGGCCAGGATTACCGCCAGCGTCTACACCTCGCATGTCCCGGCCATCGGCGCCGCGCTCGACCTCGGCAAGAGCGGCGAGCCGTACTGGAAACCGGTGTTCCAGGGCTACGAGTACTCGAAGCAATGGATGCAGGACCAGAAGCCCGATGTCATCTTCCTGGTCTACAACGACCACGCCACCGCCTTCAGCCTGGAGATGATCCCGACCTTCGCCATCGGCTGCGCCGCCGAGTTCACGCCGGCCGACGAAGGCTGGGGCCCGCGCCCGGTGCCCAAGGTCATCGGCCACCCGGAACTCGCCGCGCACATCGCGCAGTCGGTGATCCAGGACGACTTCGACCTGACCATCGTCAACCGGATGGACGTGGACCACGGCCTGACCGTGCCGCTGAGCCTGATGTGCGGCCAGCCGGAAGCGTGGCCGTGCCCGGTGATCCCGTTTGCGGTCAACGTGGTGCAGTACCCGGTGCCCAACGGCCGGCGTTGCTACAACCTGGGCAAGGCGATCCGCAAGGCGGTGAAGAGCTATGACCGGCCGTTGAACGTGCAGATCTGGGGCACCGGCGGCATGAGTCACCAGTTGCAGGGTGCGCGCGCCGGGCTGATCAACCGCGAGTGGGACAACGCCTGGCTGGACAAGTTGATCGCCGACCCGGAAGCCGCCGCCGCGACGCCGCACATCGACTACGTCCGCGAAGCAGGTTCGGAAGGCATCGAGCTGGTGATGTGGCTGATCGCCCGGGGCGCGATGGACGACGTGAACGGCGGCGCGGCCCCGACGGTCAAGCACCGCTTCTACCATGTGCCCGCGTCGAACACGGCGGTGGGCCATCTGATTCTGGAGAACACCTGACATGAGCAAACCCCATCAAGGCCCGATCCGGGTCGCCCTGGCCGGCGCCGGCGCCTTCGGCATCAAGCACCTCGACGGCATCAAGAACATCGACGGCGTCGAAGTCGTCTCGCTGATCAGCCGTGACCTGGAGAAGACGAAGGAAGTCGCCGCCCAGTACGGCATCGGCCATGTCACGACCGACCTGGCCGACGCGCTGGCGCTGCCCGAGGTGGACGCCGTCATCCTCTGCACGCCGACGCAGATGCACGCCTCGCAGACGCTGTCGTGCCTGCAGGCGGGCAAGCATGTGCAGGTGGAGATTCCGCTGTGCGACGTGCTGGCCGAGGGCGAGGAAGTGGTTCGCGTGGCGAAGGAGTCGGGTCTCGTCGCGATGTGCGGCCATACCCGCCGCTTCAACCCGAGCCACCAGTACGTCCACAACAAGATCACCGCTGGGGAATTCAACATCCAGCAGATGGATGTGCAGACGTATTTCTTCCGCCGCAGCAACATGAACGCGCTCGGCCAGCCGCGTTCGTGGACCGACCACCTGCTGTGGCACCACGCCGCGCACACGGTCGACCTGTTCGCCTACCAGTGCGGCTCGCCGATCGTGAAGGCCAACGCCATCCAGGGCCCGACCCACCCGACGCTGGGCATCGCGATGGACATGAGCATCCAGCTCAAGGCCGCCAACGGCGCGATCTGCACGCTGAGCTTGTCCTTCAACAACAACGGCCCGCTCGGCACCTTCTTCCGCTACATCGGCGACAGCGCGACCTACATCGCCCGCTACGACGACCTGTTCAGCGGCAAGGAAGAGAAGATCGACGTGTCGAACGTGGCGGTGTCGATGAACGGCATCGAGCTGCAGGACCGCGAGTTCTTCGCCGCGATCCGCGAAGGGCGGCAGCCGAACGCGAGCGTGGAGGGCGTGCTGGCCTGCTACCAGGTGCTGCACGATCTGGAGCAGCAGCTCCACGCCGGCTGATCGGCTGGTTCACGCACCCAGGAGCCGTTCATGTCGCCCACCCGTTCCCTTGGTCCCTTCCAGGTCAGCCCGATCGGCCTGGGCTGCATGAACCTCAGCCACGCCTACGGCGTGCCGCCATCGCCCGACGACGCGGCCAGTCTGCTGTTGCGGGCGCTCGAACTCGGCGTGACGCACTTCGACACGGCAGCGCTCTACGGCTTCGGTGCCAACGAGGCGCTGGTCGGCCGCGTCCTCGCGCCGCACCGCCACCGCTTCACGCTGGCGAGCAAGTGCGGCATGACGGGTGTCGATGGCCAGCGGGTCATCGACGGCCGCCCGAAGACGCTCAAGGCCACCTGCGAGGCCGCGCTGAAGCGTCTGCGCACGGACGTGATCGACCTGTACTACCTGCACCGCTGGGACCAGTCGGTGCCGATCGAGGATTCGGTCGGTGCGCTCGGCGAGCTGGTGGAAGCGGGCAAGATCCGCGCGGTCGGCCTGTCGGAAGTCTCGGCGGCGACGCTGCGGCGCGCGCACGCGGTCTTCCCGATCACGGCGCTGCAGACCGAGTATTCGCTGTGGACGCGCAACCCGGAGATCGCCGTGCTCGACACCTGCCGGGAACTGGGCACGGCGTTCGTCGCGTTCAGCCCGGTCGCGCGCGGCTTCCTGCCCGGCACGCTGCGGGACGTCTCGGCCTTTGACGCCAAGGACATCCGCCGCGCCATGCCGCGCTTCGCGCCGGCCAACTATGCGGAGAACCTGCGCCTGCTGGACGGCGTGGCCGAGGTCGCCCGCGAGGCGGGCTGCACCTTGGCGCAGCTGTCGCTGGCCTGGCTGCTGCACCGCGGCGAGCACATCCTGCCGATTCCGGGCACGACCTCGGTGGCGCATCTCGAAGAGAATCTGGCCGCGACGCGGGTCACGCTGACCCCGGCGCAACTGCAGCGGCTGAACACCCTGGTCCACCACGACACCGTGCGTGGCGCCCGCTACAACGCCGCGACGCAGACCGAAATCGACACCGAGGAATTCTGACTTGACCGCGCTGGTGCCTGCCGGCAAGCCCGCCGCGATCGCCTGCACGCTGGCGGCACTGGTCTGTTTCGTCGCCCTCGACACGAGCACCAAGGTGCTGGCCTCGGCCGTGCCGGTGGTGATGGTGGTGTGGTTCCGCTACCTGTTCCAGGTGCTGCTCACCGTCGCGACGGCCACACCGGCGCGCCGCCGCACGCTGCACCACAGCCGCCGACCGGGCCTGCAGGTGCTGCGTGGACTCCTGCTGATCGCGGCCACGGTCCTGGCCTTCTACAGCCTGCAGGTGTTGCCGGTTGCCGAATTCACTGCCGTGGTGACCCTCACCCCGCTGTGCATCACGCTGCTGGCTGTCTGGCGCCTGGGCGAGCGGGTGACGCGGCTGGAGTGGCTGCTGGTGCTGGGCGGCATGGTGGGCGCGCTGGTCGTGGTCCGGCCGACGCGGGACCTGTTCCACTGGGCAACCGTGCTGCCGCTGGTGCTCGTGCTGGACAACGCCTTGTTCCAGATGCTGACGCGCCGGCTTGCCGAGGAGGACGACGCGACGACCACGCAGTTCTACACCGGCTGCGTGGGCGTGGTGACGGCGTCCCTGCTGCTGCCCTGGACCTGGCAGGTGCCCCAGGGCGTGCATGTCTGGGGCCTGCTGATGCTGCTGTGCGTGTTCGGCTCGATCGGGCACCTGCTGCTGATCATGGCCTACGCCCGCGCACCCGCGGCCACGCTGACGCCGTTTCTCTATTTCCAGATCGTGTTCGCCGTCGTTTCGGGCTGGCTGGTGTTCGGTCATGTGCCGGACCTGGCGTCCTTCGCCGGCATCGCGCTGATCGGGCTGTGTGGCAGCGCCGGCACCTGGCTGGCCTCGCGCATGGCGCATCCGCCCCGATGACGAGTTGCCTGCCCCTGCGCGCCGTGCTGTTCGATTGCGACGGCACCGTGCTGCGTGGCCTCCAACGGGCCGCGGTCGAAGATCGAACTCCTGCTGCGGCTCACCGGGCTGGATGCTTTCGTGCCGGCGTCGCGCGTGTTCAGCGCGGTGGAGCTGGGCCGCTACAAGCCCGATCCGGCGCTGTTCCTGCACGCGGCGGCGGCGATGGGCGGGTCCACCGGCTGACGCACCTGTCCGAGCTGCTGGATCAGCCCTGGGGCCTGCCGGGCTGAGCACTGACGGTCGACGCGACCTCGACCAGCGTCTGGCGCAGCCAGCGGTGCAGCGGGTCCTGCTGGTGGCGCAGGTGCCAGACCATGAACATCGCCAGCGGCGGCAGCGGTGCGGACACCGGCACCGGCGCATCGGCCAGTCCGCGCAGCACGCCGTCGCGCAGCCGCCCGGGCGCGGTCACCAGCCAGGGGCCGCCCCGCACGAATCCGGCCACACCAGCGAACGCCGGCACACTGGCCACGACGCGCCGCCGCAGGCCCTGTGCGAGCAGCCAGTCGTCGACGTCGAGCGTGCGCCGCGGGGCGTCGTGCACGACGGTGACATGGTCGCTGGCGAGGTAGTCGGCCTCGGTCTGCGGTGCCGCGCAGCACTCGGGATCGTGGAAAACGCGGTACTGGTCGTCGAACAGGCGCCGCTGCAGGATGTCGGTGGCCTCGGGCGGGCGCGGCGTGAGCACGAGCGCGCAGGTCTCGTCGCGCAGCAGGGCCGCCTGCGGCGCGCCGGACGGAATCACCCGCAGCGCCAGGCCCGGCGCTTCGGCCCGCAGGCGGCGCAACAGCGGCGGCAGCAGCACGTCGCGCTGCAGGTCGTTCGCGGCAATGGTGAGCGTGGTGTCCAGCCGTGCCGGATCGAAGGCACCCGCGGTGCGGAAGGCGTGCAGCTGGTCGAGCAGGCGCCGCGCCCGTTCGACCAGCAGATCGGCATGCACGGTTGGCGCGATGCCGCGGCCACTCTTGACGAACAGCGGGTCGCCGACGATGGCGCGCAGCTTGTCGAGCAGGTGGCTCACGGCCGACTGCGTCACGCCGAGCCGCGCCGCGGCCCGGGTGACCGAGCCTTCTTCATGCACGGCCACCAGCAGGCGGAGCAACTGGCCGTCGAGATCGTGGTGGTCCATGGGGGTGTCATTCCTTCGATGCATCGATTTCACGCATGAATGCAATGAGTATCCGCTGCTTTATCGATCCATCCGGTCCCGGAATACTGCAGGCACTGCATTCCAAGGAGACCGACGATGACGACCCCCGAGATCCCCGGCATCCCCGGCACCACGCTGTTCGATGGCCGCCTGGCCCGCAAGGGTTATGCGCTCAACCGCATGTGCTACTCGTTCAACGACGCGGCCAACCGCGCGGCGTTCCAGCAGGACGAGGCGGGCTACTGCGACCGCTTCGGCCTCGACGACGAACAGCGCGCCGCCATCCGCGCCCGCAACGTGCTGCAGCTCATCGCGGCGGGCGGCAATGTCTACTACCTGGCCAAGTTCGCCGGCATCTTCGGGCTGGACGTGCAGGACCTCGGCGCCCAGCAGACGGGCATGAGCAAGGACGCGTTCAAGGCCAGGCTGGCCGCGTACGCCCACTGATGTTGCGGGACCCGCAGGAGACACTTCCATGGCACAACTTCTCGGCGGCGTGCTCACGTCGCATGTTCCGGCCATCGGCCGCGCGATCCACCAGGGCCTGCAGGACGACCCGTACTGGAAACCGTTCTTCGCTGGTTTTCCGCCCGTGCGCCAGTGGCTGGCACAGGCGCGGCCCGACGTGGTCGTCGTGTTCTACAACGACCACGGGCTGAACTTCTTCCTCGACAAGATGCCGACGTTCTCGGTCGGCGCTGCGCCCGCGTACCGCAACGCCGACGAAGGCTGGGGCATCCCGCAGGTGCCCGCCTTCACGGGCGAGCAGGACCTGTCCTGGCACCTCATCGAGCGCCTGATCGACGACGAGTTCGACATCACCACCTGCCAGGAGATGCTGGTGGACCACGCCTTCACGCTGCCGATGGCGCTGCTGTGGCCGGACCAGGCCTGGCCGGTGAAGGTGGTGCCGGTGTGCATCAACACGGTGCAGTTTCCGCTGCCAACGGCCGCGCGCTGCTGGAAGCTCGGGCAGGCGGTGGGCCGCGCCATCCGTGCCTGGGACAGCGCCGCCCGCGTGGTGGTGCTCGGCACCGGCGGCCTGTCGCACCAGCTCGACGGCGAACGGGCCGGCTTCATCAACAAGGACTTCGATCTGCGCTTCATGGACAGCCTGGTGAGCGACCAGCCGGACTGGGCGACGCAGTTCAGCATCCCGCAGCTGGTCGAGCAGGCCGGCACGCAGGGCATCGAGCTGCTGATGTGGCTGGCCACGCGGGCGGCGCTGGGCGAGCGGGTCGAGGAGGTGCACCGCAATTACCACATCCCGATCTCGAACACCGCCGCCGGGCTGATGGTGCTGCAGTCAGTCTGAGCAGTCGCGGGGCCGCTATGCTTGCGGCCCATATGAACGACGCTGCTCCTGACAAGGCCCCGGCTCCGGCCCGCCGCCCCCGCAAGGCCAAGACCAACGGCACCCCCGTCGCGCTGGAACCCGGTCGCACCAACGACCCGGAGGCGACGATGGCCAACATCCTCGAAGTGGCGACCACCGAGTTCGCCGAGAAGGGGCTGGCCGGTGCCCGCATCGACGAGATCGCCGCGCTGACGCGCACCAGCAAGCGGATGATCTATTACTACTTCGGCAGCAAGGAAGGGCTCTACATCGCCGTGCTGGAGGAGGCCTACCGCCGCATCCGCCACATCGAGACCGACCTGCACCTCGAAGACCTCGACCCCGAGGCGGCGCTGCGCAAGCTGGTGGCCTTCACCTGCGACTACCAGCGCGCCAATCCCGAGTTCATCCGCCTCGTGATGAACGAGAACATGCACCGCGGCGAATTCCTGGCGCGGTCCGAGTCGATCCAGAAGCTCAATGTGCCGGCCATCGACGGGCTGCGCTCGGTCTACGAGCGGGGAGTGGCCGAGGGCGTGTTCCGGCCGGACATCGACCCGGTGGACCTGCACATGTCGATCTCGGCGCTGTCGGTCTTCAACGTGGCCAACCGCCACACCTTCGCGCTCATCTTCAAGCACGATTTCGACGACCCCGCCTGCATCGCCGTGCGGCGCGACAGCATCGTCGAGATGATCGTGCGCTTCGTCCGCGTCGCGGGCTGAACCGGTCTCGCACCGCGCTCAGGGTTAGTCCGTATTTTTGAAAACTAACCAGTTCGTACATTACATCCTCAAGACGACATTCCCTGAGGAGACCCTGATGTCCGGACCCGTGCAGTGGTTCAGTCGCACCATCGAAGCCCTGATCGCCCTGCTGCTGGCGGTCATGGTGGTGCTGGTGTTCGGCAATGTGGTGATGCGCTATGCCTTCAACTCGGGCATCACGGTCAGCGAGGAGCTGTCGCGCTGGCTGTTCGTGTGGATGACCTTCCTGGGTGCGATCGTCGCGCTGAAGGACAACGGCCACCTGGGCACCGACATGCTGGTGTCGCGCTTCGGGCGCACAGGCAAGCGGGTGTGCCTGGCGCTGGCGCAGGCGGCGATGCTGTACGTGACGTACCTGCTGTACGCGGGCAGCCTGGCGCAGGTGCGCATCAACTGGGACGTGGAGGCGCCGGTCAGCACGCTGTCGATGGCGTGGTTCTACAGCGCGGGTCTGGTGTTCGCGGTCTGCTCGGCGCTGATCCTGGTGTGGCAGCTCTGGCGCACGCTGAGCGGGGCGGTCGGCGACGACGATCTGGTGCTGGTGCAGGAGTCGGAAGACCTGGCGCAGGTGCAGGAGCTGCACATGGACCAGACGCCGCCGCTGGGCCAGGGGCCGCACTCGATGCCGTTCCGCAAGTAGGCCCGCCGCCCGGCCTGACCTCCCCATTTTCTGGAAAGTCTTCCCCATGACCGTTTTCATTTTCCTGGGCTCGCTGCTGGGCGCGATGGCCCTGGGCATCCCGATCGCGTACTCGCTGCTGGTGTGCGGTGTCGCGCTGATGTGGCACATGGACCTGTTCGATGCGCAGATCCTGGCGCAGAACGTGATCAACGGGGCGGACTCGTTCCCGCTGCTGGCGGTGCCGTTCTTCATGCTGGCCGGCGAGGTCATGAACGTCGGGGGCTTGAGCCGGCGCATCGTCAAGCTGGCGATGACGCTGGTGGGGCATGTGCGCGGCGGGCTGGGCTACGTGGCGATCCTGGCGGCGGTGCTGATGGCAGCGCTGTCGGGCTCGGCGGTGGCGGACACGGCGGCCTTGGCGGCACTGCTGCTGCCGATGATGGCGGCGGCCGGGCATGACAAGGCGCGTGCCGGCGGCCTGCTGGCCTCGGCCGGCATCATCGCGCCGATCATCCCGCCGTCGATCGGCTTCGTGATCTTCGGGGTGGCGGCGAACGTCTCGATCGGCAAGCTGTTCCTGGCGGGCATCGTGCCGGGGCTGCTGATGGGCGTGTCGATCGCGCTCACATGGTGGTACGTGGCGCGCAAGGAGAACGTGACGCCGCCGCCCAAGGCGACGCGTGCCGAGAAGATGAAGGCGCTGCGCGAGTCGACCTGGGCGCTGGTGCTGCCGGTGATCGTGCTGGTGGGGCTGAAGTTCGGCGTGTTCACGCCGACGGAGGCGGCGGTGGTCGCGGCGGTGTACGCGCTGTTCGTGTCGACCGTGGTCTACCGCGAGATGGGCGTCAAGGAGGTCTACGAGGTGTTCGTGGCGGCGGCCAGGACGACGGCGGTGATCATGTTCCTGGTGGCCGCGGCGATGGTGAGCGCGTGGCTGATCACGGTGGCGGACATCCCGAGCCAGATGATCGGCCTGCTGCAGCCCTTCATGGACAGCCCGACGCTGCTGCTGGTGATGATCATGCTGCTGGTGATGGCGGTGGGCACGGCCATGGACATGACGCCGACCATCCTGATCATGACGCCGGTGCTGATGCCGGTGGTGAAGGCGGCGGGGATCGACCCGGTGTACTTCGGGGTGCTGTTCATCATGAACAACGCCATCGGGCTGGTGACGCCGCCGGTGGGCACGGTGCTGAACGTGGTGGCGGGCGTGGGCAAGATGAAGATGGATGCGGTCACCCGCGGCGTCATCCCGTTCATGCTGGCCGAGTTCGCCGTGATGTTCCTGCTCGTGCTGTTCCCCTCCATCGTCACCGGGCCGGCACGCTGGCTGGCCAACTGATCCCGATCGATTCCCCCCCGTGTTCCATACCTTTCAGGAGACTTCGATGAAACGTCTGATGATCAAGACCCTGGTTGCTGCTGCAGCCCTCGCCATCGCCGGTGTTGCTGCCGCGCAGGAAAAGACCTTCAAGTTCGGTCTGCAGAACCCCAAGGGCCACCCGCTGGAAATGGGCGCCGTGAAGTTTGCCGAACTGGTCGCGGCCAAGACGGGCGGCCGCATCAAGGTCAATGTCTTCGCGGGGGGCGTGCTGGGTGGTGACGCGGCCAATGTGTCGGCGCTGCAGGGCGGCACCATCGAGGTGCTGATGCTGAACTCCGGCATCCTGGCGTCCCAGATCAAGGACTTCGAGGTCTATGACTTCCCCTTCATGTTCGCCGGCGCCAGGGAAGCCGATGCCATCGTCGACGGTCCTTTCGGCCAGAAGCTGCACGCCCGGCTGGCCGACAAGGGCATCGTCGGCCTGGCCTACACCGAGCTGGGCTTTCGCAACATCACCAACAGCCGCAAGCCGATCAACACCGTCGACGACATCGCCGGGCTGAAGCTGCGCGTGATCCCGAACGCCATCAACGTCGACTGGGTCAAGGCCCTGGGCGCCAACCCGACCCCGATGGCCTTCCCCGAGGTCTACGCCGGTCTGGAGCAGAAGGCCATCGACGGTCAGGAAAACCCGCTGTCGGTGATCCTCGCCAACAAGTTCTACGAAGTGCAGAAGCACCTGGCGGTCACCAACCACCAGTACAACCCGCAGTCGCTCATCTTCTCGAAGAAGGTGTGGGACACGCTGGGCGACGCCGACCGGAAGGCGCTGCAGGACGCCGCCAACGAGGCCAGCAAGTACCAGCGCCAGGTGAACCGATCCAAGTCGGCCGACGATCTGGACGAGCTGAAGAAGGCCGGCATGCAGGTGACCGAGCTGTCGCCGGCCGAGCAGGCCAGGCTGCGCGACAAGCTGAAGCCGGTGATCGAGAAGCACGGCACCGCCATCGCCGGCACCGTGGCCGAGCTGCAGGCCGAGCTGGCGAAGCTGCGCAAGTAAGGACGAGGGACCCATGATCCGCGGCACCACCTCGCTCATCGCCCACATCGGCTTCCCGACCTTCGCCTTCAAGGCGCCGATGATCTACAACCCGTACTTCGAGCAGGCGGGCATCGACGCCGTCGTGGTGCCGATGGGCTGCCAGACCGCGGATTACCCGGGCTTCCTGCGTGCGGTGTTCACCCTGACGAACATCCGTGGTGCGCTGATCACCATGCCGCACAAGGTGACGACCACCGGGCTGGTGGATGCCGTCTCGCCCACCGCGCGCATTGCCGGCGCCTGCAACGCCGTGCGGCTGGGCGCGGACGGCCGCCTCGAAGGCGACATGTTCGACGGTGAAGGCTTCGTGCGCGGCGTGCTGCGCAAGGGCTTCGCGCTGCAGGGGCGGCGTGCGCTGGTGGTCGGCAGCGGCGGCGTGGGCTGCGCGATCGCGGCGTCGCTGGCGGCGGCCGGCATCGGCGCGATCTCGCTGTTCGATCGCCACGCCGAGTCCGCCGAGGCACTCGGTGCACGGCTGCGCACCCATTACCCGGCGCTGGAGGTGTACACCGGCTCGAACGACCCGGCCGGCCACGATCTGGTCGTCAACGCCACGCCGATGGGCATGGACGAGGGCGATCCGCTGCCGCTCGACATCGCGCGCCTGTCGCCCGACACCTTCGTCGGCGAGGTGGTGATGAAGACCGAGATGACGGCCTTCCTGCGCGCGGCCGCCGCGCGTGGCTGCCGGGTGCAGGTGGGCTCGGACATGCTGTTCGAGCAGATCCCGGCCTACCTCGAATACTTCGGCCTGCCGACCACGACCGCGGACGTGCTGCGTTCGGTGGCGCGGCTGCATTATTGAAACCGTCGGGACCTTCCGACCACAAGGACCTGCCATGACCCTGGCCTCTGTTGTCGCCGACCGCGAAGCCATCGGCGTGCTGCCCAATCCGCTGGGATTGCTCGGCATCGAGTTCATCGAATACGCCACCAGCCGTCCGCAGGCGCTGGGGCAGGTGCTGGAGCGGCTGGGCTTCGTGCCCGTGGCGCGCCACCGCTCGCGCGAGGTGCAGCTCTACCGCCAGGGCGACATGCACATCATCGTCAACGCCCACCAGGGCGGCCTGAGCGGGCAGGCGGCGCCGAGCGAGACGCCGGTGATCTCCGCCGTGGCCTTCCGCGTGCGCGATGCCGCATCGGCCTACCGGCGCGTGCTCGAACTCGGCGCCTGGGCGGTGCCGACGCAGGTCGAGGTGATGGAGCTGAACATCCCGGCCATCCACGGCGTCGGCGCCAGCCGCATCTACTTCGTGGACCGGCACCGCGAGTTCTCGATCTACGACGTCGACTTCGTGCCGATCCCCGGCGTCGAGCAGCGCCCGCCCGCCCGGCATGGCCTGCACCTGTTCGGCGTGGTGCAGTACATCGGCCTGGACCGGGCCGACGACTGGACGGCCTTCTACGGCGCGCTGTTCGGCTTCGCGGAGCTGCCGCGCGAGCAGAGCTTCGGCGTGCTCACCAGCGGGCGCATCCTGGCCAGCCCGTGCGGCCAGTTCCACTGGCAGCTCATCGAGCCCGATCCGGACGCCGCCACCTTCGAGCACGACGAGCTGCTGCAGCGCGTCGCCTTTGGCTGTGACGATGTGCTGGCCACGGCCGCGGTGCTGCGCGAGCGGGGGGTGGAGTTCGTCGAATCGGTGCACGGCGTGCGCACCGACGAGCGCGGCGCGCTGACCCGGCCGCTGCTGGGCGGGCTGGTGTTCGAGCTGGTCCGTGACAAGCGCTGAGGTCGGCATGCACCCGCAGATTGCCCGCAACGTCGCCGATTTCGGCATGGACACCATCACGCTGGCCGGTCCGCTCGAAGCCAAGCTCCAGGCGGTGCGGGCGGCCGGCTTCACCCAGATCATGCTGGCCGCCCGCGACATCGTCGGCCATCCGGGTGGCATGGAGGTCGCAGTGCAGGCGGTGCGCGACAGCGGCCTGCGGGTCACCGGCTTCCAGGTGCTGCGCGATTTCGAGGGGCTGTCGGGCCACCTGCACAGCTACAAGGTCGAGATCGCCAAGCAGATGGTCCTGATGGCGCACGCGCTTGGCGCCAAGGTGCTGCTGGCCTGCTCCTCCACCTCGCAGCACGCCACCGGCGACGTCGACGCCATCGCCCGCGACCTGCGCAAGCTGGCGATGCTGGCGATTCCCTACGGCATCCGCGTGGCCTTTGAGGGCCTGTCCTGGGGGCGCCACATCAATGAATACCACCAGTCCTGGGACGTGGTGCAGCGCGCCGATTGTCCGAATCTCGGCATCGGCATCGACTCGTACCACATCGTCGCCACGCAGACGCCGCTGGACGCACTCGACGACATCGACCCGGCGAAGATCTACCTCGTCCAGCTGGCCGACTTCATGTGGAACGAGGTCCGCACCGCGCAGGAGCGCATGGAGACGGCGCGGCATTTCCGCGTCTTCCCCGGCGAAGGGGTGCATTCGGCCGAGCTGACGGCGCTGGTGCTGAAGCTGGACGCGCTGGGCTACCGCGGTGACTACAGCTTCGAGGTCTTCAACGACGACTACCAGCAGTTGCCGCTGCCGTTCGTGGCGGGACGGGCCTGGGACTCGGCGGTGTGGCTGGCCGAAGGGGTGCTGCGCCGCTCGGTGCCGCTGCCGGGCCAGATGCGGCTGCGGCGTACCTGAAGCGCAGCTGAACACCCGACCGGCGGACAGGGCCCGCCTGTCCGCCGGTCGGGTGGCCGGCGCGTTGCTGGAGCACACGAGTTCTCCAGAAGGAAACGCCCATGGTCCCGTTCTTGACTTCCATCCCGCGCCGCGTGCTGCTTCCCATGCTGCTGGCAGCGGGTGCGCTGTGTGCCGGGGGTGCGCAGGCCGGCGGCGTGCAGTGGTCGATCGGCATCCAGTTGCCGCCGCCGCCCGTGGTCTATTACCCCGCGCCGCCGCAACGCGTCTACGCGCCAGCACCGGTGTATGTGCAACCGGCGCCGCGGGTCATCTACGTCGAGCCGCAGCGGCCCTGGCCGCGGCACCACCACCACCGCCACCACTGGCGCGACGACGACCGCTGGGACCGCGGCGGGAACGATCGCTGGAACGACGGTGGCGGTGACTGGCGCCACGGGCGCTGATCACGCCACGATCCGCCCGCTGCATTCCCCGAATCCCAGGCTGACCGCCCCCGGTGCCGAGCAGCGCCCGCGCAGCACGACCCGGTCGCCATCGGCCAGGAAAGTCCGCTGCTCGCCGTTCGGCAGCGTGATCGGTGCCTTGCCGCCCATCGACAGCTCCAGCAGCGATCCCGCCTGATCCGGCGTCGGGCCCGACAGCGTGCCGGTGCCCAGCAGATCGCCCGGCTGCAGGTTGCAGCCACCCACCGTGTGGTGCGTGACGAGCTGCGCGGCGGTCCAGTACCCGGCATCCGGCCAGCGGCTGCTGCTGAGCGTGACCGGCGGCGCACCCGCGCTGGCCATCGCGGCCGTTTCGAGCTGCACGTGCAGCGCGATGTCGATCGCGCCGGCTGCTCGGTTGGCCGTGCTGTCGAGGTAGGGCAGCGGCTGCGGCTCACCCTCGGGCCGCGTGAACGGCGCCCGGAACGGTGCCAGCGCCGCCATCGTCACCACCCACGGCGAGAGGGTGGACGCGAAGTTCTTCGACAGGAATGGCCCGAGCGGCTGGTATTCCCAGGCCTGGATGTCGCGCGCCGACCAGTCGTTGAGCAGCACGACGCCGAACAGGTGCGCGTCCGCCTGGCCGATGGACACCGGCTCGCCCTGCGCATTGCCGGTGCCGACGATCAGACCGAGTTCCAGCTCGTAGTCCAGCCGCTTGCACGGGCCGAACTGCGGCACCTCGTGGCCGGGCGGCAAGGTCTGGCCGGTCGGTCGGCGCACGTCCTGGCCACTGACGACGAGCGATGATGCACGCCCGTGGTAGCCGATCGGCACCCAGCGGTAGTTCGGCAGCATCGGGTTGTCGGGCCTGAACATGCGGCCGATGGTCGTGGCGTGGTGCAGGCTGGTGTAGAAGTCGGTGTAGTCGCCGACCCTGCAGGGCAGCGAGAACTCCAGCGCCGATTGCGCGACCAGGCATGGCGCCAGCGCAGCCTCGGCTGGGCTGCCCGCGGCCAACGCCCGCGACAGCGAGGCCCGCACCAGTTGCCAGTCGGCCGGCCCGCGGGCCATGAAGGCATTCAGATCTCCGCAGGCCAGCGGTGCGAGCGCGGCGGCCTGTGCCTCGGTGTGCTCGGCGGCTCGGATCGCTGCCGCGAGGTCCAGCGCCTGATCGCCGATCGCGACGACGATCCGCCACGGCTCGCCCGTCCCGGCGCGGCGGGCGCGGGCGTAGGGCAGGTTCTGGATCGGGAAATCGGTCGCCCCGTCGTTGGCGGAAGCGACCCAGCTGCGCAGGGCCGGATCGTGGGTGGCGTCAAGTTGAGCGTGCGGATTCATGGGGTGGTGGTGTCCGGGGTGATGCCGTGGCGCGCAGCGGCCATCGCCTCGCGCAGCACGGCCATGTCGCCGATGTGGTTGGCCAGCAGCAGGATCAGCCGGGCGTTGACGAGGCGGCTCGTGTCGTCGTCCAGGCCGCGGTGGGTGTCGATCAGCAGGTCGTAGAAATCGTCGCCGGGGGTGTAGGCCCGCAGCGGGGCCGGCTGGCCGGCGCCGAAGTTGGGCTGGGTCTGGAGGTGCGGCATGGCGGAGGCCTCAGGCATTGCAGGTCGCGCGCCGCACGGCAGCGCGCACGGCGTCGGGTTCGGGCTGGCGCCAGCGGGCGGCGACGATCTGGTCCGGGCGGATCAGGTAGGCGGTGCCGGGCTGGGCGTCGTAGCGCTGCGCCGCGACACCGTCGGCGGGCAGGCGCAGCGTGCGCACCGGGATGGCATCGCCGGTCAGCGAAGCGAATGCCGGGGTGTCGGCGTCACCGAAGACGAGCAGCACGAAGCCGTTGCCGGTGTGTTCCAGCAGCCAGCCGTCGCGGCCGTCCACCGCCACGGGCGCGTCGTCCATGGGTGCTCCCGGCGTCATCCGGCCGCTGAAGACCTCGCCCTCGGCGTCCGGCGTCGACAGGGGCGAGCCGCGGTGGTGCGTCGGCACCGACAGCCGACCCGAGTTGACCAGCGCGCGCGCAAAGGCATGGTCGTTCGCCAGCGTCAGCACCGCGTCGCGGAAGTCGCGCGAGGCCTGGCTCTTGGGCGTCATGAAGTCGGTCGAGCGCGTCGAGTTGAGCAGGTTTTCATCGGCCGCTTCGCCGCGCTCGGTGTTGTAGCTGTCCAGCAGCGCGGCGGGCGCCCGGCCGTCGATCACCAGCTTCAGCTTCCACGCGAGGTTGTCCGTGTCCTGGATGCCCGAGTTCGCGCCGCGTGCGCCGAAGGGCGAGACCTGGTGCGCCGCATCGCCGACGAACAGCAGCCGCCCGTGCCGGAAATCCGCCATGCGCCGGCACTGGAAGGTGTAGACGCTGACCCACTCCAGCGAGAACTCGCGGTCCGGCCCGAGCATGGCGCGGATGCGCGGGATGACCTGCTCGGGCTTTTTCTCATGTTCGGGATCGGCGTCCCAGCCAAGCTGGAAGTCGATGCGCCAGACGTTGTCCGCCTCGCGGTGCAGCAGCACGCTCTGGTTGGGGTGGAACGGCGGATCGAACCAGAACCAGCGCTCGGCGGGGAAGTCCGCCTTCATCACCACGTCGGCGATCAGGAAGCGGTCCTGGAAGACCTTGCCCTCGATGTCGAGGCCGAGCTGGCGCCGGATCGGGCTGCGGGCGCCGTCGGCGACGACCAGCCAGTCGGCGTGCAGGCGGTAGGCGCCCTCGGCAGTCTCCACGTCGATCAGCGCGCCGTCGTCCTGCGGGGTCACCCGCGCGACCTTGCTCAGCCAGCGCAGATCGAGGTTCGGCAACGCCATCGCGCGGCGGACGAGGTATTCCTCCAGGTAGTACTGCTGCAGGTTGACCATGCCGGGGCGGCGGTGGTTCGGCTCAGGCAGCAGGTTGAAATGGAAGACCTCGGCATCGCGGTGGAAGGTGCGCCCGACGTTCCAGGTCACGCCCTTGTCCACGACGGCCTGCCCGCAGCCGAGCCGGTCGAGGATCTCCAGCGTGCGCTTGGCGTAGCACAGGCCGCGCGAGCCGACGCTGACGGTGTGGTCATCGTCGAGCAGCACGACCGGCAGGCCCTGCTGCGCCAGGTCGATCGCCGCGCTCAGCCCGACCGGGCCGGCGCCGACGACGACCACCGGGTGACGCGCCACGGTGTCCGGCGTGTCCAGCGCAGCCGGACGGCGGAAGGCGTAGCGGGGATAGGTGTAGGTGCTCAGCACAGCGGTTCAGCCTTCGTGCATCCAGGCGGCGTGGCGCGGCGCCTTCTTTGTCTGCGACCACTCTTCGAGCATGTCCCACTTGCACGCGTCGAGCTTGCGCATCATCTCGGGCGTGCCGATGTCCGCGGCCAGTTCGAGCCGGTGGCCGTTCGGGTCGAAGAAGTAGATCGACTTGAAGATGGTGTGGTTGACCGGCCCGAGCACGTCGATCCCGGCCGCGACCAGCTTGGCCTTCGTCGCCTCCAGCACGTCCATCGACGCGACCTTGAACGCGATGTGCTGCACCCAGCCGGGCGTGTTCTCGTCGCGGCCCATGGCGGGCGAGTTCGGCAGCTCGAAGAAGGCCAGCACATTGCCGTTGCCCGCGTCGAGGAAGATGTGCATGTACGGATCCGGCGCCTTGGTGGACGGCACCTCGTTTTCGGCGATGGCCAGCACGAAGTCCATGCCGAGGTGGTCGCGGTACCACTCGACGGTCTGCTTGGCGTCCTTGCAGCGGTAGGCGACGTGGTGCACGCCGTGGGTGATGCTCATGGGGGTACTCCTGCGCAGTGGAACAGCCGAATCGATCAGCCTTCGAGTGCTTGCCACATGGCGACATCGCGCTCGGCGGTCCAGATGCGCGGGTCGCGGTGGCCGGTCGCTTCGTCATAGGCGCGGGTCACGTCGAAGGGCATGCAGTGGTTGAAGATCACCCAGTGGCCGAACTTCGGCTTCAGCGCGGCGAAGGTCTCCTCGTACACCTTGCGCAGATCGCGCCCCTCGGCGGCA
Organism: Sphaerotilus montanus; assembly: GCF_013410775.1. Taxonomy (NCBI): domain Bacteria; kingdom Pseudomonadati; phylum Pseudomonadota; class Betaproteobacteria; order Burkholderiales; family Sphaerotilaceae; genus Sphaerotilus; species Sphaerotilus montanus. The sequence continues at coordinate 4,253,090 of NZ_JACCFH010000001.1, forward strand.
CCTGCCTTCACGCTCGCGTACAGCTCGCTCACGAACGCCCGCGTGCCGGCCAGACCCGCCTGCACCTGCTCCGGCGTCTGCAGCGCGGCGCCGCGGCCGGGCACCAGCTTCTCGGGGTTCAGCGCGGCGATGTTGTCCAGCGTCTGCGGCCAGTCCTGGAAATAGGCGTCGCCCGCATACGGCGTCGCGTCGAACTCGACCAGGTCGCCCGAGAACAGGATCTTTTCCTTCGGCAGCCACGCGACGGTGTCGCCCTTGGTGTGGCCGCGGCCCAGTTGCAGGATCTGCACTTCCACCGAGCCCAGCCAGATCGTCATCTTCCCGGTGAAGGTGATCGTCGGCCACGTCAGGCCCGCCGGCACCGACTCGACGTTCTGGAACAGCCGGGGGAAGCGGCCGATCTCGCTGGCCTTGTCGAACTCGCCGCGCTCGACGATCAGGTCGTAGGTGTCCTGGCTGGCGATGATCTGCTCGGGCTCATACGCCGTCGCGCCCAGCACGCGCACCGCGTGGTAGTGGCTCAGCAGCACGTACTTGATCGGCTTGTCCGTCACTTCGCGGATGCGGCGGATCACGTCCTGCGCCATCACCGGCGTGGCCTGCGTGTCGATGACCATCACGGCGTCGTCGCCGATGATGATGCCGGTGTTCGGGTCGCCCTCGGCGGTGTAGGCGTAGGCGTGGTCGGACAGCTTGTCGAAGCTGACCTTCTTTTCTTCCAGGTCGGCGGCGGAGGCGAAGGTCTTGGTCTGCGTCATGGGGAGGCTTCCGAGGTTTGTTTCTGTCGAACGAGTTCGTCTAATCCGAACGATGGATTGATCTTAGTCACGCCGTTTGTTAATGTCTAATGCATTCGTATTGGTAGAAACCCGCAATGAATGAAGAATCCACGCCCCGCGGCTCGCGCGGCATCCAGAGCATCGAGGTCGGCGGCCAGTTGCTGCACGCACTCGCCCACGCCGGCCGCCCGCTGGCGCTGAAAGACCTCGCGCGCGAGGCCGACATGACGCCCGCGAAGGCGCACCCCTACCTCGTCAGCTTCGGCGCGGTCGGGCTGGTCGAGCAGGAGGCGGACACCGGCCGCTACGGGTTGGGGCCGCTGGCGCTGCAGTTGGGGCTGATCGCGTTGCAGCAGGTCGATCCGGTGCGGCTCGCGTCCGCGGAGTTGCCAGCGCTGGCGCGCGAGGTCGGGCACACGGTGGCGATCGCCGTGTGGGGCAACCGGGGGCCGACCATCGTGCGGCTGGAGGAAGGGCCGCAGGCGGTCCACGTCAACATGCGGCACGGCACGGTGGTGTCGGTCGATGGAACGGCGTCCGGGCTGCTGTTCGCGGCGCATCGGCCGGCGGCGGAGGTCGAGGCGATCCTGAAAGCCGAAGGGGCGGGGCGCACGCTGGCGGATCTGGCGCCACAGCTTGAACGGGTGCGCGCGCAGGGCTGGAGCGGCGCGGTCGATGGCTCGGTGCGGGGGGTCAGCGCGGTGGCGGCGCCGGTGTTCGACGGCTTCGGGCAGATGGTGCTGGCGCTGACGGCGATCGGGCCGAGTGCGACGCTGGAGGTGCGGGGGGAGGCGGAGGTGGTGCGGGTGTTGCGGGAGCGGGGGCGGGGGGTGTCGGGGCGCCTGGGATGGCGGGGGTGAGGGCCCGTCCAGCGGGCCATGTCGTCAACTTTGAGGATGCCGGCCACGGTGACACCGGCTAACTTCAGCCGAGACCGGACGTATTTCCCCATGCCGCGGAGGTTTGCACCATGCCCGTCACGCTGGACAGCCTGTCGAAAGTCGTCACCATCGTGTCGGCCGGGATCGCGGTGTTCGCGGCATGGATCGCCTTGCCGCTGGATGCCGAACTCAAGCGGCTTCAGACGCAGACCCAGAAACTCGACATCGACCTGAAGGCCGCCGAGGGTCGCCTGAAGGAGACCGAGGCCCGACTCAAGGAAACCGAGTCCGGACGCAAGCTGTCCTTCGACCTTTACAAGGAAGTTCGCAATATTCTCGAGAGAAAGGACAAGACGCCCAAGGACGAGGAGGCGCTTCGGGTGCTCATCGAGTCGCTGGCGGACGATCCCTTCCGGTACAAGCTGCTGGGCGTGCTGGCGGTCAGTGCGAGCACACCGGAGGTCAAGCGAGCGGCCACTGAAAGCTCCTCGTTTTTCCGGGAGGAAGCACAGGTTGTTGCCCAGAAGGCGCCGGTGCCCCCGGTACCGGGCGAACTGGCTGTCCGGTCCACGGCAGTGGGCAGCATGGACGTCGACGTGTTCTATTGCGCTGCGAGACAGGCCACGTCCGAGCCGGTCGCCAGGAGCGTTCTGGCGCTCAGGCAGTCAGGCGAGTCGGGGCGGTGGCGTCTGCGGTTCCTGCCGGACAGCGTCAACCAGCAGCCTGGCTATGGCATCACGTCCAACGAGATCCGGTACAACGTGCCGGACGAAACGGAGGCAGCGAAGCTGCTGGCCGAAAGAATCGGCAAGACCGGACTCAAGATGGCCTTGCGAGAGTCGCAGCAACCAACCCGGTGGTACATCAGTGTGTTCATCTGCCAGTGAGGCTGGTGTCGCCGATTCGAATCAATTGCATTTCAGCGCAACAAATGGGACCGCTGCGCATCCAGCCTCAGCACCAGCTCCCCGAACAACGAGTTCGCCCAGGCAAACCAAGGCCGCGTGAACCTGCGTACATCGTCCTGGTGAAACGACTCGTGCATGAACCCGGTCCCGGCATGGCTCGCCTTGAGCATCGCCAGGCACCGCAGGATCTCGGCGTCGTCCGTGCTGGTCATCGCCTGCATCGTCAGCGCGATCGGCCAGATCATCCCCAGCCCGCAATGCGGCCCGCCGATCCCGCAGCCCGCCCGGCCGCGGAAGAAAAACGGGTTGTCCTCGCTCAGCACGAAGGCGCGGGTGGCGCGGTAGCGCGGGTCGTCCACGGACAGGCAGCCCAGGTAGGGCAGCGACAGCAGGCTCGGCACGTTCGCGTCGTCCATGTAGAGCGCATTGCCGTAGCCGTCGGTTTCATAGGGCAGCACCCCTTCGGTCGGCAGCGCCACCGCCACTTCATCCGCCAACCCCCGCGCCGACTCGGCCAGCGCCACCCGCCCGAGCGCCGTGGCCAGCGCATCGAGCTGGCGCAGCGCGGTCACGGCCATGAAGTTGGCGGGAATCAGGTAGGGGTACTGGCAGGCGTCGTCCGACGGCCGGAACCCGGAGCGGATCAGCCCGTTCGGCCGCGCCGGCCAGCCCTCGCCGTCGAAGGGCAGCGTGTCCGTCGGGCTGAGCGCCAGGCGCTGGAAGCGGTAGGGGCCGGGGCCGTCGCGGCGCTGCTGCGCGCGCATCGTCTGCAGCACCAGCGCCATCGCCCGCGCCCAGTGGTCGTCGAACGGTGACGTGTCGCCACACGCCTGCCAGTAACCGTGGCCGAGCCGGATCACGCTGCACAGCGAGTCCAGCTCCCACTTGCGCTCGTGCAGCTCGGGGCGCATCGCCGTGCGGTCGTCGGCCCACTGGCTGCCTTCCTGGCCCTTGTTGAAGGCGTTCGCGTACGGGTCGATCAGCACGCAGTCCACCTGCCGGTTCACGACCCCGGCCAGCATCCGCTGCAGCCGCGGCTCGGTTGGTGCCAGCGCGAGGTAAGGCCACACCTGCGCGGTCGAGTCGCGCAGCCACATCGCGGGGATGTCGCCGGTGATGACGAAGGTGTCGGGGCGCGCGCCGTCCGTGAAATCAACCGTCGTGTCGAGCGTGTTCGGCAGCGCGTTGGCAAAAAGCTGGCCCAACTCGGCGTCGGCCATGCGGGTGCGCACGCGGTCGATCGTGGCTTCGACCGCCTCGCTGGTGAAGCAGCGCTGGGGCAGGAGTGGGCGTCCGGTCTCGATGGTCATGGCGGTCACGAGAGGCTCCGTTCTGTGGTGTTCACACGCCGCGCGAGGTCGCGAGGGTTGACGACAGTTGTGTTGCGCTGCAGCATAGGGTTATCCCGTATATGGCAAGGCCAGAGATTCCCATGCGCAAGACCCGACTCTGTATTCTCGCCGCGCTGGCGACCGTGTTTTCGTCCGCCGCGCTGACCGCCCACGCCGAGCCGGCGGCGCCGTTCAGCGGCATCGATCCCAACACCTTCATCCTGGGTCACCCGGCCAGCCCGCGCTGGAAGGTGGTTCACAGCAATGGTGAACACCCGGCGGTGCTGGTGGCGCGTCGCGCGCAGCAATCGACGCAACTGTCGTCGATCGACCCGAACCAGTTCATCGTGCAGCCGCCGGCCAGCGTGCGCTGGCTGGTTCGTGGCGACAGCGAGGTGACCACGGCTGCGGCCACCTCCGTCACGCGCTGAGCGCGCGCGTTCCGGGGTCTGCGCCCCGGAACGATCCAGATCAGTTCAGCGAGAGCTTGACCTGATGCCCGGGCTGGTTCTTCGGGTGGTTCTGGTTGGTGAACACCGTGCGGTCCGCCTTGAGCATGATCACTTCGAAGAAGGGCTGGAAGCGCGCTTCGGTGATGCCGAAGGCTTTCAGGAACTTGGCGAACATTTCCTGCTCTTCGCGCTCCGGCTGGCCATCGGCCAGGGACGAATCGATCAGGTTGATCATGATGCACATCTTCTGGGCATCGGTGAGCAGCGGCGCGGCTTCGGCCAGGAAGGTGTCCAGCGAGTTCTTGCGGCGGTACTTCATCGACGCGTCCAGCAGCGCCTGGTTCTGTGCGCCGACGCCGATCGTGCCCTTGCCGTCGTCCTGGCCGCCCAGCACGGACAGCAGGTGGCCCACTTCTTCGCTGTCCATCTCGCCGTCGGCGGACATCATGTAGATCAGCGAGGTGGTGAACGCCAGGTGCGGCGTCATCTTGTCGCCGGTGTCGGTCTTGAACATGTCGAACAGGCCCATGCGGGAAGCTCCTTCAAAGGGGGTTGAGGTGAAAGGGTGCAATTCGAAGCCGTCTGACCGGGATGCTGGTCCGAAGTTCCCATCGGGCCGGACGACTTTTCGAATCTGGGGCGTGGCCGCCGTAATGCAAGAGCGGCGCGGACCGTTTCGTTCGATACAGTCCGCCCATGGCATATGAACTTCATTACTGGCCGACCATTCAGGGTCGCGGCGAATTTGTGCGACTGGCGCTGGAGGCGGCGGGTGCGCCGTACATCGACGTCGCGCGGGGCGACGAAGCTGCGGGGCAGGGCGTGCCCGCGCTGATGCGCCAACTGAAGGATCCCAAGGCGGTCCAGCCACCGTTTGCACCGCCGTTCCTCAAGGATGGCGCGGTCGTGATCGGGCAGACCGCGGTGATCCTGCACTACGTGGCGCTGGAGTGGAAGCTGGTCGGGCGCAGCGAGCAGTCGCGCACCTGGACCCAGCAGATCCAGCTCACCATCGCCGACATGGTCAACGAGGCACACGACACCCACCACCCGATCGGCATCGATCTGTACTACGAGGACCAGAAGCCCGAGGCATTGCGCCGTGCACAGGCGTTCTGCACCACGCGCATGCCGAAGTACCTGCAGTGGTTCGAGCAGATCGTCGCCCGCAATCCGGCGGGCACGCGCTTTCTGGTGGGCGGCAAGATGAGCTATGCGGACCTGTCGCTGTTTCAGCTGATCGAGGGGCTGCGCTACGCCTTCCCGAAGGCAGCGGCCAGCGCGCTGGCCCGCACGCCGCTGATCGTGGACCTGCATGACCGCGTGGCCGAGGTGCCGCGCGTGGCGGCGTATCTCGCGAGCCCGCGGCGCATCCCGTTCAACGAGCAGGGCCTCTTCCGCTGCTATCCGGAGCTGGATCTGGTCACCTAGGCGACCTCGGGGGCGCGGTGGCGGTGCTTCAATCACCAGCATCCCACCGCAGACCCGCAGGAGCCAGAGCATGAACCGGGACCTCTCCCCCAAGAGCCAAGACCTCGTCGACCGCGTCCAGGCGTTTTTCGACCAGCACATCACCCCGAACGAAGCGCGCTACGAAGCCGAGATGCACGCACTGCGCGCCGCGGGGAATCCGTGGCAGGTCGTGCCGCTGATCGAGGAACTCAAGCCGATCGCCCGCGCGGCCGGGCTGTGGAACCTGTTCCTGCCGCACCCGTACAAGGGCGAGGGCGGCGTCTCCAACCTCGACTACGCGCCGCTGTGCGAACTCATGGGCCGGGTGATCTGGTCCGGCGAGGTGTTCAACTGCTCCGCGCCGGACACCGGCAACATGGAGACCATCGAGCGCTACGGCACCGCTGCGCAGAAGCAGGCGTGGCTGGAGCCGCTGCTGGACGGCAAGATCCGCTCCGCCTTCCTGATGACCGAGCCGGCGGTGGCCTCGTCGGACGCGACGAACATCGAGTGCTCGATCCGCCGCGAGGGCGACGAGTACGTCATCAACGGCCGCAAGTGGTTCTCCTCGGGCGCCGGTCACCCGAACTGCGCCATCTTCATCGTGATGGGCAAGACCGATTTCGAGGCTGCGCGCCACGAGCAGCAGTCGATGGTGCTGGTGCCGCGTGACACCGCGGGCGTGACGGTGCTGCGCCCGCTGAACGTGTTCGGCTACGACGACGCCCCGCACGGCCACATGGAGGTGCTGCTGGAGAACGTGCGCGTGCCGGTCGAGAACATCCTGCTCGGCGAGGGCCGTGGCTTCGAGATCGCGCAGGGTCGGCTGGGCCCGGGCCGCATCCACCACTGCATGCGCTCCATCGGTGCGGCCGAGCGGGCGCTGGAGCTGATGGTCGACCGGCTGTCCACCCGCATCGCCTTCGGCAAGCCGCTGTCGGCGCAGTCGATCTGGCACGAGCGCATCGCCGAGTCGCGCTGCATGATCGACCAGGCGCGCATGCTGACGATGAACGCCGCGCACATGATGGACACCGTCGGCAACAAGGGGGCGAAGCAGGAGATCGCGATGATCAAGGTCGTCGCGCCGAACGTGTCGTGCAAGGTGGTGGACTGGGCGATCCAGGCCTATGGTGCGGCGGGGGTGAGCCAGGACACGTGGCTGGCCGAGATGTACGCCCACCAGCGCACCGTGCGGCTGGTCGACGGGCCGGACGAGGTGCACCGCAACGCCATCGCCAAGATCGAGATCGCCAAAAGAACCGTCGCGCGGGCGGCCAAGTCGGCATAGACTGCGCGAAGTTTCAGCGACTCGCCCCACTCGTCCCCACTCCTTGCCTCCATGACCACCGGCTTCCAGCTCGTTTACGGCGACCACCTCGCACGCAGTGTGCGGGGGGTGCCGTGTGCGCCGCCGGTGGGGTGCTGACCGCGTTTCCCCCGAACCGTTTGTCCGCATTTGATTCATGGCGCGGCTGCCCGTGTGCAGCCGCCAAGGAGTTTTCATGTCCGCTTCCGCTGTCTCCGCCGCTTCGGCCTCCTCCGACCTGTTCGACAACCCGATGGGCCTGATGGGCTTCGAGTTCGTCGAGTTCGCGTCACCCACCCCCAACGTCCTGGAGCCGCTGTTCGAGCAGATGGGTTTCTCGCTCGTTGCGCGCCACCGCTCCAAGGACGTGGTGCTGTACCGCCAGGGGGAGATCAACTTCATCGTCAACCGCGAACCGCGCAGCGCCGCCGGGTATTTCGCGGCCGAGCACGGGCCGTCCGCCTGCGGGCTGGCGTTCCGGGTGAAGGATTCCCACAAGGCCTACGCCCGTGCGCTGGAACTGGGCGCGCAGCCGATCGAGATCCCGACCGGCCCGATGGAGCTGCGCCTGCCGGCGATCAAGGGCATTGGCGGCGCGCCGCTCTACCTGATCGACCGCTTCGAGGATGGCAAGTCGATCTATGACATCGATTTCGAGTTTCTCGATGGCGTGGACCGCCGCCCGGTCGGCCACGGCCTGCGCCTCATCGACCACCTGACGCACAACGTCTACCGCGGCCGCATGGCGTTCTGGTCCGGTTTCTATGAGCGCTTGTTCAACTTCCGCGAGCTGCGCTATTTCGACATCCAGGGCGAGTACACCGGCCTGACCTCCAAGGCCATGACCGCGCCGGACGGCAAGATCCGCATCCCGCTGAACGAGGAGTCCTCGCGCGGCGCCGGGCAGATCGAGGAATTCCTGATGCAGTTCAACGGCGAGGGCATCCAGCACGTCGCGCTGCTCACCGACAACCTGATCGACACGGTGGACCGGCTGGCGCTGGCCGGCGTGCCGCTGATGAGCGCGCCCAACGACGTGTACTACGAGATGCTCGGCGAGCGCCTGCCTGGCCACGGCCAGCCGGTGGCCGAGTTGCAGACCCGCGGCATCCTGCTCGACGGATCGACGGCGGGCGAGCGACCGCGGCTGCTGCTGCAGATCTTCTCGCGCACGCTGCTCGGCCCGGTGTTCTTCGAGTTCATCCAGCGCAGCGGCGACGACGGCTTTGGCGAGGGCAACTTCAAGGCGCTGTTCGAGTCGCTGGAGCGGGACCAGGTGCGCCGCGGTGCCCTGAAGGTGTGACCAGGACGGCGTGGCCGCGTGCGCGACTGCACGGAACGGGGCATCCGGCGACAATGTCGGGATGACTGACATCGACAAGGGCACCAGCGCGCGCCTGCCCACGCCGCACGGCGAGTTCACGATCACCGCGTATTTCGACCGCAGCACCGGCATCGAGCACCTGGCGCTGCACTGCGGCGACGTGGCTGGCGAGGAGGTGCTGGTGCGCGTGCACTCCGAGTGCCTGACCGGCGACATCTTCGGCTCGCTGCGCTGCGACTGCGGCCCGCAACTGCAACTCGCCCTGGCGCGCATCGCCGCGCTGGGACGCGGCATGGTGATCTACATGCGCGGCCATGAGGGGCGCGGCATCGGCATCGAGCAGAAACTGCGCGCCTACAACCTGCAGGACCAGGGCATGGACACCGTGGAGGCCAATCTGGCACTCGGCCATCCGGCCGACAGTCGCCGCTTCGAGGCGGCTGCGCAGATCCTGCAGGACCTGGGCGTGCGCTCGGTCTGCCTGATGAGCAACAACCCGCTGAAGGTGCTGGCGCTGGAGGCGCAGGGCATCCGCATCGTGCAGCGCGAGCCGCACGAGATCGACGCCAATCCCGAAAACGCCGCTTACCTCGGCACCAAGCGCGACAAGCTCGGGCATTTCCTGCGCGGCTGACGAGGCCACGCAGTCGCTGCCTGCTAGCGTTGCAGGCGGCGGTAGAGCGTCGTGCGGCTGATGCCCAGGCGCCGGGCCGCTTCGGACAGGTTGCCCTTGCACTCGGCCACCACACGTTCTGTCTCGTCGGGCAGTGCGGTGGCGGTGTCCGGTGCGGCTGGCTCCGGCGTGACATCGATGCCACCCCGGCCGGCTTCCACCTGCACCCACAGGAGCGATCCATCGGGCAGGCGCAGCTCGAACGGCCAGCCATGGCCGACCTGGCTGCGTTCGTGCAGCGCCTCCACGGAGGTGTCGAACACCGCGTCGATGCACAGCCCTGCGATGTCCTGCCGTGCCAGCCCGAGCAGATGCAGGCCTGCCATGTTCGCCCCGATCAGCCAGCCGTCTTCGGACAGGGCCAGCAGGCCTTCGGTCAGTCCGGCGATGCCTTCGCGGTACTTGTGGATGCGCAGGCGCAGGCTGTCGCGGTGGCGCGTCTCGAACAGGCGGTGCTCGATCATCCGGGCTGCCGACCGGACGAGGCCCAGCGTGTGGCGGTGGAACTGGCGGTGGTCGCTGGAGATGTCGATCGCGCCCAGCAGCACACCGGCCGGATCGATGATGGGTGCTGCGGCACAGGTCAGGAAGCCGTTGCGCTCCAGATAGTGCTCGCTGCCGTGGATCACCACCGGACGCTGCTCGGCCAGCGCGGTGCCGATCGCATTGGTGCCTCGCCACTGTTCGTGCCAGTTGGCCCCCGCGCGCAAGGCCACCCGCTCCGCCCGGTTGGCAAAGCTGGCGTCGCCGAGCGTGTCCAGCAGCAGGCCCTGCGCGTCGGAGAGCAGCACGATGCTGTCGGTGTCCCGGGTCTGCTCGTAGACGAATTCCATCGCCGGCCGGGCGTGGGCGATCAGTTCATGCTGCTGTTCGCGGGCCTGGGCCAGTTGCAGGGCCGAGGCATGCGGGGTGCCGGACGCCCGGCCGACGGGGGACAGCCCGGCGGCCTGGCTGCGCGCCCAGGAGCGGATGAGCGCGGGGTCACAGGCCGCCAGATCCACGCTGCCCGCCTCGCCTTCGACCATCGCGCGCCGTGCTTCCCGCAGGCGGGCAGGGGTCATTTGCGGGGATGCATTCGGTTTGGTGAGCTTGCTCATTCAGTAGTTACCCTTATGTCGGTGGGTTCCAATCGTCTCTGCATGGACCATTTCAAATTCGACCAATTCGCGGCTCTGGCTTGACGATATTCAAGCTGCCTGCGGCTTACCCTGATTTGCTGCTGTGTCAGGTGCTCCACCTGTTCAGCTTGTTCGATGGGTTGAACAGGGTTCATGCAGGAATCGGGCCATTCCTGGGCAAACATGCGTTGGAGTGTTCAGGGCGTGCTGGCTGGCACGACCTTCGCGTAGAGAGGGGTGTTCGCAACCTTTTCCGTCACACCGCAGGAGACATCCCATGATCTATGCCCAACCCAACACCCCCGAAGCCAAGGTCCAGTACAAGGCCCGCTACGACAACTTCATTGGCGGCGAATGGGTCGCCCCGGTTGCTGGCCAGTACTTCGACGTGATCACCCCGATCAGCGGCCAGGTCTACACCCAGGCCGCCCGCTCCACCGAAGCTGACGTCGAGCTGGCGCTGGACGCTGCCCACGCCGCCAAGGCCGGCTGGGCCGCCACGCCCCCGAGCGTGCGCGCCAACATCCTGCTGAAGATCGCCGACCGTCTTGAACAGAATCTGGAACTGCTGGCCTATGCGGAAACCGTCGACAACGGCAAGCCGATCCGCGAGACGCTGAACGCCGACATCCCGCTGACGGTCGACCACTTCCGCTACTTCGCTGGCTGCGTGCGCGCCCAGGAAGGTGCCCTGAGCGAGATCGACGGCGAAACGATCGCCTACCACTTCCACGAGCCGCTCGGCGTCGTCGGCCAGATCATTCCCTGGAACTTCCCGATCCTGATGGCCGCGTGGAAGCTGGCTCCGGCCCTCGGCGCTGGCAACTGCGTGGTCCTGAAGCCGGCAGAGTCGACCCCGATCAGCATCCTGGTGCTGGCCGAGCTGATCGCCGACCTGCTGCCCCCGGGCGTGCTGAACATCGTCAACGGTTATGGCCGCGAAGCCGGCATGCCGCTGGCCACCAGCAAGCGCATCAACAAGATCGCCTTCACCGGCTCGACCGCGACCGGCCGTGTCATCGCCCAGGCCGCTGCGACCAACCTGATCCCGGCCACGCTGGAGCTGGGTGGCAAGTCGCCCAACATCTTCTTCGAAGACATCATGGCGGCCGACGACGCCTTCTTCGACAAGGCGATCGAAGGCATGGTGCTGTTCGCGTTCAACCAGGGCGAGGTCTGCACCTGCCCGTCGCGCGCGCTGATCCAGGAATCGATCTACGAGCCCTTCATTGCCCGCGTGCTGGAGCGCGTCAAGGCCATCAAGCAAGGCAGCCCGCTCGACACCGACACCATGATGGGCGCGCAAGCTTCCGCCATGCAGATGGACAAGATCCTGTCCTACCTGGAAGTGGGCAAGGCCGAAGGTGCCGAAGTGCTGATCGGTGGTGACCGCGCCGAACTCGGTGGTGACCTGGCCGGCGGCTACTACATCCAGCCGACGCTGTTCAAGGGCAACAACAACATGCGCGTCTTCCGCGAAGAGATCTTCGGCCCGGTGCTGGCCGTGACCACCTTCAAGGACGAAGCCGAAGCCCTGGCCATCGCCAACGACACGGTCTACGGTCTGGGTGCCGGCGTGTGGAGCCGTGACGGCAGCCGCGCTTACCGCATGGGCCGCGCCATCCAGGCCGGCCGCGTGTGGACCAACTGCTACCACGCCTACCCGGCCCACGCCGCCTTCGGTGGCTACAAGGAATCCGGCATCGGCCGCGAAACCCACAAGGCCATGCTGGACCACTACCAGCAGACGAAGAACCTGCTCGTCAGCTACTCGCCGAACGCGCTGGGCTTCTTCTGATGCCCGGGGACACGACGCTTGCCGTGTCCACCCGCGTGTCGGCCACCGATGCTGCGCTGGCCCACCTGGCCACGCTGCATCGGCGGCATCCCGGGATGCTGCTGTACCAGTCGGGGGGCTGCTGTGACGGCAGCAACCCGCTGGCGCTGAATCCCGGCGACCTGTCGCTCACCGTGACCGACCAGTGTGTCGGGACGGTGGGCGCCGTGCCGTTCTACATCGACACGCGCCAGTGCGGCTACCTGCTGGGGCAGGAGTTGACCATCGATCTGCGGCCCGGCAACCTCGGCTCGTATTCGCTGGAAGACGGCACCGGCTGGTACTTCGTGACGCTCACGCCGACCTGTCCGGTCGTGTGAGCTGAAACGGTTTCACATCACTTCACGATCTTCATCGTGATGTCCACCGCGCGCAGGTGCTTGGTGACCGAGCCCACTGCGACGCGGTCCACCCCCGTCTCCGCCAGCGAGCGCACGTTCTCCAGCGATGCACCGCCGGAATACTCGACCAGCGTGCGCCCGCCGCAGTCGCGGTGCTCGTGCACCATGCGTGCCACCGTCTTCACCAGCTCCAGCGGCAGACTCTCCACCAGCAGCAGGTCGATGTCCTCGTCCAGCGCGATGCGGGTCTCTTCGCGGGTGCGGATCTCCGCCATGATCGGCACGCTCAGGCCCATCGCCCGCGCGTAGTGGATGGCCTCGCGCAGCCCGCCTGCGGCGGCGCTGTGCACGTCCTCGATCAGGAAACCGTCGTACAGCCCCAGCCGGTGGTTGAGCCCGCCGCCGACCAGCACAGCATATTTCTGTGCGCTGCGCAGGCCGGGCAGGGTCTGGCGGGTGTCGACGATGCGCGCGCCCGTGCCGGCCACGGCGTCCACATAGCGGCGCACCGAGGTGGCCGTGCCGCTGAGCGTCTGCAGGAAGTTCAGTGCCGTGCGCTCGCCGGTGAAGATCGCGCGCGCGCAGCCGGTCACCGTGCACAGCAGGTCATCGGGCTGCACGCGGCTGCCTTCCGGCACCGCCCAGGTCACCGACACGGTTGGATCAATCATCTGGAACGCCGCCGCGAACCACGGCTGACCGCAGAGCACCGCCGCCTCGCGGGTCGTCACACGGGCGGTCACGATCTGTCCGCGCGGCAGCAGCACGGAGGTGACGTCGCCGGGGCCGATGTCCTCGGACAGGGCTTGCTCCACGCACAGGTTCAGGTCGGCGGGCGGGGGGGTGGTGTTCATCAGGACAGGTTCCGGCAAGGACAAACGGGCATGGGCTGATTTTCGCCGCAGTCGGCATGCCTCATAAGATAGAACCTATCAATCGATTTGACAAACACAATTGGTCTGTCACACCTGCGGGGTCTACGATTCATCCATCGACCACCCGCCAGGAGCCGCACATGACCACCCACCGCCCCGAGATCAAGACCATGGCCAACCTCGAAGCCGCGTTCGCCGGCGAATCGATGGCCCACATCAAGTACCGCTACTTCGCCAAGCTGGCCCGCGCCATGGGGGACGAAGACACCGCGCGCACCTTCGAGGCCACCGCCGACCAGGAAATCATGCATGCCTTCGGCCACCTCGACCTGCTCTACCCGAAGGCGGACATGACGCCGGCCCGCGCACTGGAAATCGCCATCGCCGGCGAGACCTACGAATACACCGAGATGTACCCCGGCTTCCGCGCCACCGCCGAAGCGGAAGGGCAGGCCGCTGCCGTCGCCGAGATCGACGAGCAGATCAACGAGAGCCGCGAACACGCCGAGCAGTTCCAGCGGGCGCTGCAGGACACGCTCGCCAAGGCCCAGAAGCGTTTCGCCGCGCTGGCCCGGGTCGAGGAGCGCCATGCCGCGCACTACCAGGCCCAGCTCGACAAGGTCCGCGCGTTGGGCTGAGTTCATCTGTCCCCTCCAGAATCCACCCCACAGCAACATTCAAAGGAATCCTCGCACCATGGCTACCACGGCAACCCTCCACACCACCTACGTCTGCGTCGTCTGCGGTTTTGTCTATGACGAGGCCGCCGGTCGCCCCGAAGACGGCATTGCACCGGGCACCCTCTGGGCCGATGTGCCGGACGACTGGTGCTGCCCGGACTGCGGCGTCGGCAAGGCCGACTTCGAGATGGTGCAGATCTGATGGCGGCGCCGGTCGTCATCGTCGGCTCCGGGCTGGCCGGCTGGACGGTCGCCCGCGAACTGCGCAAGCTCGACGCGGCGGTGCCGATCGTGCTGGTCACCGCCAGCCCCGGTCATTTCTACGCCAAGCCGACGTTGTCCAATGCGCTCGCGCTGGCCCGCACGCCGGCGCAGATCGTCACCACGCCTGCGGAGCAGATGGCAACCGCCTCCGGCGTCACGCTGCTGGCTGAAACGACGGTGACGGGCATCGACGCTGTCGCGCACACCCTGTCCTTGTCCGATGGACAGACGCTGGCCTACCGCGATCTGGTGCTGGCCAACGGTGCACAGCCCATCGTCCTGCCGATGGCCGGCAACGCGGCGCAGCGGGTGTACCGCGTCAACCATCTCGAAGACTACGCCGGCTTCCACGCCGCACTGGGCGAGGCGCCCAAGCGGGTGCTGGTGATCGGGGCGGGTCTGATCGGCTGCGAGTTCGCCAACGATCTCGTGACTGGCGGCCACCAGGTCAGCGTGGTGGACCCTGCGCCGCGTCCGCTGGCCAGCTTGCTGCCGCCCGAAGCGGGTGCCGGCCTGCAGACGGCGCTGGCCGAGGCGGGTGTTGTCTGGCGCTTCGGCACCTCGGTGGTCTCGCTGGATCAGACCGACAGCGGCAGCCTGCTGGCCACGCTGGCGGACGGACAGGCGATCGAGGCCGATCTCGTGCTGAGCGCGGTGGGTCTGCGCGCCGATGTGCGTCTGGCACAGGCGGCCGGCGCGGTGTGCGAGCGGGGCATCGTCGTGGACGAGCGACTCGGCACCACGCTGCCCGGGGTGTGGGCGCTGGGTGACAACGCGCAATACCCGGGGGGGCGCATCCTGCCCTTCGTGATGCCGATCATGGCGGCGGCCAAGGTGCTGGCGGCGAACCTCGCCGGACAGCCCGCGACGCTGGTGTTCCCGGTGATGCCGGTGGCGATCAAGACGCCGGCGTGGCCCGTGCTGGTGGTGCCACCGCGGTTGGGGCTGGTCGGTGCCTGGCAGGCCGCAGGGGAGCTGCGCTGGGAGTTTCGGGATGCGGAGGGCACCTTGCGCGGGTTCGTCCTGGCCGCCGCGCAGCGCAGCCAGCGGGCTGCCTTGATGGCGTCGCTGGTGGCCTGATGCCGATGGGGCCTAGGATGGCAGGATGCTGCCGTCCGAACTGTCCTCCATCATCGACCAATCCACCTGGGGCCGCGCCCTGAGCCCTGCCGAACGCGCCCAGGTCATGGCCGCCACGACCGAACGCCGCATCAGCGCAGGGCAGGGCATCGTCAGCATCGGGGATTCCGCCTCGCACTGGTTCGGCCTGATCGACGGCCTGGCCAAGATGTCGGTCACCGCCGCCGATGGCCGCATCACCACGCTCACCGGGGCCTCCCGCGGGGCCTGGTTCGGCGAGGGCTCCCTGCTGCGGCGCGAGCCGTTCCGGTACGACGTCATCGCCTTGCGCGACTGCCACATCGCCGAGCTTCCCCGGGCCACCTTCGAGGCGCTGCGGCAGGGCAGCCTGCCGTTCAACCACTGTCTGCAGCACCTGATGAATGCCCGGCTCGGCCTGTTCATCGGCATGCTGCGCAATGACCGCTTGCTGGCACCCGATGCCCGGGTCGCGGCCTGCCTGGCCAGTCTGTACAACCCGGATCTGGCCTTCGATCCGGGTCCGCGCCTGGATCTGACGCAGGCCGAGATGGCGCTGCTGGCCGGGGTTTCCCGGCAGCGGGCGAACCAGGCGCTGCAGCGCCTGCATGAGCGGGGACTGGTCTGTCTCGGCAGCAGGGGACTGCAGATTCCGGATGTAGAGGCGTTGCAGGCCTACGCCTTTGAGCCAAGTAAATAAAAATACTAACGGCTAAGCGGTTGCAAGGAAGGGGAGCCCCGCAAGGCCAAGCAATGGTGCAACTCGATTTTGATTGTGAATCACAGATATTTTCGTTAGTATCTTTTCATGCTCGATGAGAAGACCCTCTCCCTGTTTTCGAGTTCGGATGGAGACGCACTGGCCGAGGCGCTGAATCTCCAGTTCGATACTTGGCTGTCGTCGTCCCCGGCCCGCGGGCCGCGCCAGCAGGGCGCGCTGCGCGAAGAGTCCGCCCAGATCTACGCCGACATGTGGCAGGCCTTCATCGCCTACTGCGCGCCGTTCGACCAGGACTCGGGCACACGCCGTGTTGGCCTCGATCCGCGTGACACGGTCACCCGCGAGGATCTCGTCCGGTTTCTGGCGTTCGCTGCCATCCGTCCGCAAAGGCAGAGCCGTACCGGGCGCGTGCACGCGGAACTGACACCGCGGTACGCCTGGCGCCTGCTTCACCTGATCGACCGCGTACTCAACCATGGCCGCGACGAGCAGGGCCTGGAGCCTGTCGAGGCACCACTGCAGCTGATGCAGGAGGCGCCATACCGCTACGCCAACGCCTCCGCACTGACACCGGTGCCGGACGTGCTCCCCGAGGTCCAGGCGGCTGCTCTGATCGCGCATTGCACGGCGCTGTCCCAGGGCACTGACGGACTGGGCGCGCAGTGGAAAACCGTCCGGGACCGTGTCGCGGTGGCACTGATGCTTGGTGCCGGTCTGGCCCCCGGACAGGTGCGTGTGCTGACCCTGGACGACGTGACCATCCACGGAGGCGCAGAGCCCGGTGTGCCCTGGCGGCTCTCCGTGGCCGCCGATGGCAGTTCCGCGGCCCACCAGGTGCCGATCGCTCCCTGGGCGGCGCGGGAGTTGCGGTTCTGGCTGGAGGTGCGCGCCAGGCAGGGCGGCGGCATGCAGCAGTCCCCGTGGGTGTTTCCGTCCACGACCACCGGCAAGGCGTGGTCGCATCCGGCCTGCCACCGGGCGGCCGTGGCCGTGATGGAGGAAGCAGGCGTCGAAGGCGGCTCGCCGTTCCGGCTGCGGCACACCTTCGCCGTGCGCCAGCTGCTGAACGGCCATGCGGAAGAAGAGGTGGCGCGCTGGATGGGGTACGCCGACACCGGACCGATGAAGCGCTACCGGCACGTGCTGGCCGCACCAGCTGCCCGCATCGTCTGAAGAACCCTGCCGCCGCCAGCCAGGCCGATGGCTCAGAGCGGCGTGTGTTCGCAGCTGGCCAGCCGCGCGTGGTCCTGCCGGGCCTGTGCGCTGGCATGCTGCTCGAACTGGGCCTGCACCCGCGCCAGATGCCGCATCCGCATCAGCTTGTCCAGCTGCGTCAGGCTGCGCTCCAGTGCCTGCCGTTCCAGGGCTATTTGGGCGAGACGGTCCTGTTTCGCCACCAGTGCAGGGTAGGTGGTGGTCTGTGCCTGCAGAAAATTCTGTGCAGCAGCAACGTCGTTCGCAAGAAACCGGGCATACCCTGCCGTGTGCGGATGGGCCGCAGCAGGCCAGCGCTGGGTCAGGCTGCGACGCAGCGTGGCCTGCAACCGGTCGGTCTCGGCACCGACGCGCCGGGACTCTTCTGCCAGCCGGTCCAGTCGCCCCGCCATGTCCTTCTGGCGTGTTTCCAGGGCATCGACCAGCGCACGTCCACGCAGCGGCAGCCGCAGGCGCTCCGCCAGGACCCTGGCGACCTGCCCGTATTCGTTGTCTGGTTCGCTGACGGTATCCAGGTAACGCAGCCACACGGGCTGCCAGCGTTCGAGATAGGTTTCGGTCGATGCGCGGGGCAGTTCGGCGCCGTCGCCTTCGATCACCGCGTACAGGTGTGCCTCGTGCAGGGTGATGACACGGTTGCCGTCCAGGTCGGCCGATCGTGGCAGAGCCGCCCCAGTCCGCGTGCGACCGGAAAGCGCCGAGAAAAACTGGGCGGCGTAATCCCTGTTGCCTTCGCTGCCAGCGTCCGCAGAGCCGGACGAGCACCGCGGCACCGATCCGGCACGGTCGACCGGCTCTGCGGTGAAGACACAGCGGTTGTGGCGGCCCAGGCTGCGCTGGTCCCGGGCGCCAGACCGGATGAGGCGCTGGAAACCGCTGGAATGGCACTGGGTGAGGACAAAGCGCATCGGCGCGTTCACCGGCACGTGGCGGGCCAGGGTGTCCAGCTCCCGCACGGCGAGTCCCGTGTTGTCCCACAGGCGCAGGGTGTTGCCTGCGGCATCGGTGGTGTCGGGTGCCCCCGGGCCCGCATAGAAGAACAGCCCCCGATCGGCCGGACCCATCGCACCAAAGTCCTTGTCCAGCGCCGCCGACAGCATGTCCGCCCGCGCACCAGCCAGCGTGCTGCTGACCCGGTAGCGCCAGACCGGCACGGCGTTGAAGGCTTGCTGGCCGAACACCCGTGCCAGGGGCTGCAGCGTGGTCGGACTGTCGGCTCCATTCGGCCCGGAGCGGATTTCGAGCACGTCCGGCGTCGGATCGGCCAGGAACGTCTGCGTGATCGCGCTGGCGCGCAGTGTGTCGGCCACCCACAAAGTGGTCGCCGTGCTGCGGCTGTCCGCGATTCGCGCGTCGGGTTCACCCGCCACCAGCCAGGCCCGCGTGGCACCAGACGCTGCATCCAGCCCGCCCGTCAGGACCAGCGCCACCAGCAGGCCGCAGCAGCGGCTGGCACGCCCCCGCCCGGACACCTCAGTATTCGACGGGCTGCGTGGTTGGTGGTTCATGGCGGATCAGGGTTGGAACAGGCCGTGCGGCAGGCGGTCGTGCGGGTGCAACGGGTGCGGGTGGCGGAGCGGGCGGGGGAGGCGTCCAGGTCGGTCGACGCTGCACGCGTGGCCGGGGACGGTGGGTGAGCGCGGCATACAACCCGCCAGTGACCAGCGCCACACCGCCCAGTACCAGCGAGGCCGGCCGGTGCCAGGCCAGCCCGACCAGCCCGCCGAGCAGCACGCCTCCCGCACCGCAGAGCAGACCCAGCACCAGCGATACGCGCCGCGCAGAGCGGCCACCCATCAGGATGCCCAGTGCCCAGGCGATGCTGCCACAGGCATAGAGCCCGGCCATCAGAAGCGGCAGATCAGCGAGTCCCTGCCACAGCCATTCGCTGCGAACGCGCAGGATCCAGTCCTGGGCCAGGACACGGTCGCCCAGTGTCAGGTCGATCACGATCAGGCTGGTCGCGGCCAGCAGCAAGGCCAGCCAGGGCAGCAGCAGCCAGGCCAGCACGGCACGGCGGTGTATCCAGCGGTGGATCAACGGAAAAACTCCAGTGCCATGCGCGGCCTCGAAACCTCGAACAAGACGCCAATATTCTCACATCAGGCCGGTACCGAGGCGTTTGTCGCGGAAGAGGGACCATACGGTATCGTGTGCGCATTGCCCTGATCAATGACACACCATGCCTGTACGAGACATCCTGAAGATGGGAGATCTGCGCCTGCTGCGGGTTGCCCGCCGGGTCGAAGCATTCGACACCCACGAATTGCACGCACTGGTCGCCGACCTCCTCGAGACCATGCAGGCGGTGAACGGCGCCGGCCTGGCTGCGCCGCAGATCGGCATCGATCTCGCGGTCGTGGTCTTCGGCTTCGGACAGAACCAGCGCTATCCGGACGCACCGCCGGTGCCACGCACCGTGCTGATCAACCCGACGGTCACGGCGCTGTCCGACGAGGAAGAAGAGGGCTGGGAGGGCTGCCTGTCCGTGCCGGGCCTGCGCGGCGTGGTGCCACGCTGGTCCCGCATCCGCTACGCCGGCTGGGACGCGGCCGGCGAGCGCATCGAGCGGGAGGTCACCGGATTCCACGCGCGGGTGGTCCAGCACGAGTGCGACCACCTGATCGGCACGCTCTACCCGATGCGCATCCGGGACTTCAGCCGATTCGGCTTCACCGAGGTGCTGTTCCCCGGGCTGGATGCTCAGGACGACGACTGATCGTGGTCCTTGCCGCCCGCAGGCGGCTTGCGCATCAGCGCCATCGCGGTGCCGATGAGCCCGGCGACCTCGCTCATGTTGCCGGGCACGATCATCGTGTTGTTCTTCTGCGCGAGCTGCGCGTAGGCCTCCACCGCCTTTTCCGCGACCTTCAGTTGCACGGCCTCCGCGCCGCCGGGCTGCTGGATGGCGCTGGCGATCTTGCGGATGGCGTCCGCGGTGGCGTCGGCCACCAGCGTGATCGCGGCGGCTTCGCCGTTGGCCTTGTTGATCTCGGCCTGCTTCTCGCCTTCGGACCGGGCAATGAACGATTCGCGCTGGCCCACCGCGATGTTGATCTGCTCCTGCTTGCGGCCTTCGGAGGCTGCGATCAGCCCGCGCTTCTCGCGCTCGGCGGTGATCTGCTGCTGCATGGCGTGCAGGATCTCGCTGGGCGGCGTCAGGTCCTTGATCTCGTAGCGCAGCACCTTGACGCCCCAGTTCAGCGCCGCTTCGTCGAGCGAGGCGACCACCGACGCGTTGATGATCTCGCGCTCCTCGAAGGTGCGGTCCAGCTCCATCTTGCCGATCACCGAGCGCAGCGTCGTCTGCGAGAGCTGGGTGATGGCGCTCACGTAGTCGGAGGAGCCATAGCTGGCACGCATCGGGTCGGTGACCTGGAAGTAGAGGATGCCGTCGACCTTGAGCTGCGTGTTGTCCCGCGTGATGCAGACCTGGCTGGGCACATCGAGCGGGATTTCCTTCAGCGAATGGCGGTAGGCCACGCGGTCGACGAAGGGAATCAGGAAGTTCAGCCCGGGCAACAGGGTGCCGTGGAACTTGCCGAGCCGCTCGATCACCCAGGCATGCTGCTGGGGCACGACCTTGAGCGAGCGGGAAACGAAGAGGATCGCCACGATCAGCACGACCAGCGCAAACATGTCCATGGTGGGTCTTTCAAGGCGCCGAGGGCGCTCAGGGCGTTCGGGTGGAGGAGAGGGGACCCAGCACCAGCCGGGCACCATCGACAGCAACGATGGCGTATTCACCGGGGCCAGGTGGTGGCACCTCGCCAGTCCAGCGCGCTTGCCACGGTGCGCCGCGGTAATGCACGGTGGTCAGGCCATCCGGCTGCCAGCGGGCGACATGGACGCGGTGCCCGATGTCCAGATCGAACTCGGCGGCTGGCCGACTGCGGGAGGTCCGCAGTCGCCACCACCACAGCAGCGCCATCGCCACACCGCCCACCACGGCACAGACCAGCATCTGAGTGGGGAGCGGGGCGCCCATCCATGCGCTCAGGCCGGCGACCACCATGCCGATCGACAGCAGCAGCAGGTAGACCGTGCCGGTCAGCAGTTCGGCGCCGACAACGAAACCCGAGGCGATCCACCACAGCATTGATTCGCTCATGCACCCAGTGTAGGCCGCGACCGCGTCAATCCGGTGTCAACCGCGGCGATGCCACGTTCCCGCGGTCAGGACCTCGTTCGGTCGGTACTGTTCCTTGTAGACCATCTTGCGGCTGTTCTCGATCCAGTAGCCCAGGTAGACAAACGGCAGGTTCAGCGCGCGGGCCTGCTCGATCTGCCACAGCACGTTGAAGGTGCCGTAGCTGGCCTCGTCGTCGGGCTCGTAGAAGGTGTAGACCGCCGAGAGGCCGTCGTTGAGCACGTCCAGGATCGACACCATCTTGAGCGCACCCGGCGAGCCATCTGCCTGTGCCGGCGCCCGGAACTCCACCAGCCGCGAGTTCACCCGGCTCTGCAGCAGGAACTGGGTGTACTGGTCGACGGAATCCTGGTCCATGCCGCCGCCGCTGTGGCGTGCGGTCTGGTACTTCAGGTACAGCCCGTAGTGGTCCGGCACGAAGCGCAGACGGGTCACGCTGACCTGCAGACCGTGGTGGTCACGCCAGGCGCGGCGCTGGCTGCGATTGGGTTTGAAGTCGTTGACCGGCACGCGCAGTGGCTGGCAGGCCTGGCAGCCGTCGCAGTACGGCCGGTAGGTGAACAGCCCGCTGCGGCGGAACCCCGCGGAGACCAGCTCCGAATAGGTATCCGCGTTGATCAGGTGCGAGGGGGTGGCGACCTGCGACCTCGCCAGGCGCCCGTCCAGATAGCTGCACGCGTACGGTGCCGTGGCGTAGAACTGCAACTCGACGAGCGGGAGGTCCTGGGGGTGCGTCACGCGGGTTCGCTGGTGGGTGAATCGGAGTCGAGCGGCAACTGCCGCCACAGCGCCACATCATAGGTCCAGCGCTGCGACGCAGGCAGTGCGGTCGCGTGGGCAATGTGGGCCTCGAAGGCCGCCCGATCGACCGGCGCCGCCCCCAGCGAGGCCAGGTGCCGGGTCTGCTGCTGGCAGTCGATCCACGCGATGCCCTCGGCGCGGCAGAAGGCCACCAGCGCGGACAGGGCGATCTTCGAGGCATCGGTCTGCAGCGCGAACATCGACTCGCCGTAGAACATGCGCCCGATGCAGACGCCGTAGAGGCCACCGACCAGGCGCCCGTCGATCCAGGTCTCGAAGGAATGGACTCCGCCCGCGGCATGCCAGCGGCGGTAGGCCTGCTGCAGTTCGGGCACGATCCAGGTGCCGTTCTGGCCTTCGCGGGCCACGCTGGCGCAGTGGCCGATGACCCGCTCGAAGGCGCCGTCGATGCGCACCTCGCAGCCCGGTGTGGCCACGAAGCGCCGCAGCACCTTCTTCAGCGAGCGGTGCAGCCTGAACTGCGCCGTCTGCAGCACCATGCGCGGGGCCGTGCTCCACCACAGGATCGGCTCGCCCGGGCTGTACCACGGAAAGATGCCGCGCCGGTAGGCCTGCTCCAGCCGCCGCAGGCTGAGCTGACCACCCGCACAGAGCAGGCCCGGAGCCTCCGTGTCCGGCCCGAGCGCACGACTGGTCGGCGGAAACGGCGCTTGTCCGTCGTCGTTGTCCGGGAGCCAGTCGATCATGTGCGGGGCCCGGAGGTGAGGTCAGCGCAGTTGCAGGTCGTCGTTGGTGTACGCGATGTCCAGCGGCTCGATCAGCACCTGCTTCGGACCGGCCTCGACCACGCCGGCGTTCCACGCGGCGATGCCCTGGGCGCGGGCGATCTCGACCGTGCGCTCGGCGTCCTCGGCCTTGACGAAGATCGCGAAACCGGCGCCCATGTTCAGCGTCGAGTAGGCCTCGCGGTCGTCCTGCTTCGCCTGTTCCTGGATGAACTTCAGCACCGGCGTGACCGGCGGCACCGTGTGGATGCGGTAGGTCAGCGCGCTCGGGTGGCGCAGCAGCTTGCGCCAGCCGTGGCCGGTGATGTTGGCGCAGTAGTGCGGCGTGATGCCGGCTTTCCAGAGCGCCTCGGTGACCGGCGAATACAGCACGGTCGGGGCCAGCAGCGCCTCGCCGTAGGTGACGCCCGGGGAGATTTCCGTCAGGTAGCCGTTCGGCAGGCGCTCGACCAGCTTGCGCGCCAGGCTCAGGCCGTTGGCGTGGATGCCGCTGGAGGCCAGCAGGATGATCGCGTCGCCCGCGCCCAGCTTGTCACCGACCGAGAGGCGCTCCTTCGGGTTGATCAGGCCGGTGCAGGACGCGGCCAGGTCGATGCGGCCTTCCTCGACGATCCCTGCCAGCGCCGGCGTTTCGCCACCACCCCAGGCCACGCTGCAGACCTCGCAGGCGCGCTTCCAGCCGGCGACCAGAGCTTGCGCGCGCTGGTGGTCGCCGAACCAGTCCGAGCCACCGGCGGCCCAGTAGGCCTGCACCACCAGCGGCGTGGCGCCGACGGTGATCAGGTCGTTGATCGCCATGGCGATGGTGTCCTGGGCAATGCCGTCGTAGTAGCTCTTGCCGGTGAGGGTGGCCATCTCGTCGGCCACCAGCGTCTTGGTGCCCAGGCACTCGACGATGGATGCCAGGTAGAACGGACCGACATCGACCACATAGGCCGACTCGCCGCGCGAGGCAGCCACTTCGGTGAAGCCGTGGCCCGCCAGATGGACGGCGGTGGACGCGGCGGCGCGCTGGGCCGTGACCTTCAGCGGGTCGATCAGGTCGTAGTTGACGCCGGCCTGCTCGTAGCTGAGGGTGCCGGTCTGGTCGGTGGAGTGGTCGGAGGGCGGGGCAGATTGATTCATGGGGCCGGATTATCGACCAGCCCGGCCCGCCTACAATCCGCCCCCATGTCGTATATCGTCCTCGCCCGCAAGTACCGGCCCCGCAGCTTCACCGAAATGGTGGGCCAGGAGCACGTCGTGCAGGCCCTGAGCAACGCGCTCACGCGCCAGCGCCTGCACCATGCCTACCTCTTCACGGGGACCCGCGGCGTCGGCAAGACCACCGTCTCGCGCATCCTCGCCAAGAGCCTGAACTGCGTCGGCCCGGACGGCACCGGCGGCATCACCGCCCAGCCCTGCGGCGTCTGCAACGCCTGCCGCGACATCGACGCGGGCCGCTATGTCGATTACGTCGAACTCGACGCCGCCTCGAACCGCGGCGTGGACGAGATCAGCCAGTTGCTGGACCAGTCGGTCTACAAGCCGGTGGTGGGGCGCTTCAAGGTCTACATGATCGACGAAGTCCACATGCTGACGATGACCGCGTTCAACGCGATGCTCAAGACGCTGGAGGAGCCGCCCGAGTACCTGAAATTCGTGCTCGCGACGACCGATCCGCAGAAGGTGCCGGTCACCGTGCTGAGCCGCTGCCTGCAGTTCAACCTGCGGCCGATGGCGCCGCAGACGGTGCAGGCGCATCTGGAGCAGGTGCTGCAGGCCGAATCCGTGCCGGCCGAGGTCGGTGCGCTGCGGCTGCTGTCGCGCGCAGCCCGTGGCTCGATGCGAGACGCGCTGTCGCTGGCCGATCAGGCGATCGCGTTCGGGGGCGGAACGCTGGATGAAGCGGGCGTGCGGCAGATGCTGGGCGCCGTGGACCGTGGCCACGTGGTGCGCATCGTCGAGGCGCTGGCCGCCAGTGACGGCGCGGCGCTGGTGCGCACGGTCGATGAACTGCGTGGCCTGGGCCTGTCCGCTGCGGGCACGCTCGAAGAACTGGCGACCTTCGCGCAGCAGATGGCGCTGGTGCAGGCCGTGCCGGACGCCGCCGATCCGACCGACCCGGACACGCCTGCCGTGCGCGCGCTCGCGCCGCTGCTGGCGCCGGACGAGACGCAGGTGCTGTACAGCATCGCGCTGCACGGCCGTGCCGAACTCGCGCTGGCGCCGGACGAATACAGCGGGCTGATGATGGTGCTGCTGCGCCTGCTGGCCTTCCGGCCGCAGGGGGCGGCGGTGGTCGCTGCGCCGCCGGTGGCAGCTCCCGTGGCATCGGTGGCGGCACCTCGGTCGGCCCCGCCCGCTCCTGTTGCAGCGAAACCGGCGCCCGCGGTGGTGTCGTCCCGCGAACTGCTGCGACCGGTCGTGGCGAGCGCGCGGGTGGCGGTGGCGCCGTTGCAGGAGGCGGCTCCGACGCCAGTTCCGGCACGCCCGGTGTCACCTGTGCGGCCACCCGAACGGCCGGCACCGGCCGTCCAGGCCAGCAAGCCGCGCACGGTCGCGCCTTGGGAAGAAGGCCCGCCCGCCGACTGGGACGAGATTCCACTGGAGGGTGATCCCGCGCCGATGCCCGCACGCGCGGTGGCGCCCGTTGCAGCCGCTCCCGCCACCGAGCCGGACGCGCTGAACGCGCTGGACGATCCCCTCGTGACCCGCTGGTCGGCGCTGTTCACCGAACTGGCGGGCCGCGGCGGCATGAACGGCCTCGTGCGTGAGCTGGCATGGCAGGCGCAGTGCCTGTCCATCGACGAGCAGGCCACCCCCAGGCGGATCGTGCTGCGCGTCGAGCGCGAATCGCTGCGCCAGCCCGGTCACCGGGATCGCCTGCAGACGGCGTTGGGCGAGTTGCTGGGCGATGCTGTCGTGCTGGAAGTCGTGGCCGGCGCGGTGACCGACAGCGCCGCTCGCCGCGATGCCGCCCGCCGCCTGCAAGCCCAGAACGACGCCGAAGCGGCCATCACGCAAGATCCGATGGTGATCGACCTGCTCGCGCGCTACCAGGGCGCGCGGATCGTGCACGGCTCGATCCGCCCGGTCGCCTGAACCGCATCCTCCGAATTTTCTCTCCGCAAGACCGCTCCCAGAAAGGACACCCCATGCTCAAAGGACAGCTCGCCGGCCTGATGAAACAGGCCCAGGCCATGCAGGACAACCTGAAGAAGGCCCAGGACGAACTCGGCCTGATCGAGGTCGAAGGCCAGTCCGGCGCCGGTCTGGTCAAGGTCGTGATGACCTGCAAGCACGACGTCAAGCGCGTCACCATCGATCCCAGCCTGCTCGCCGACGACAAGGACATGCTCGAAGACCTGGTTGCCGCCGCGTTCAACGACGGCATCCGCCGCGCCGAAGCCCTCAGCGCCGAGAAGATGGGCAAGCTGACGGCCGGGATGCCGCTGCCGGGTGGCATGAAGTTCCCGTTCTGATGCGGCGGCTGGCGTTGGTTCCAGGGCGAGGCCGCGCGTGAGTGCGCCGGACGCACTGGCCACGCTGGTCGAGGCCCTGCGCCGCCTGCCCGGCGTGGGCGTCAAGTCGGCGCAGCGGATGGCCTACCACCTGCTGCAGCACGACCGCGATGCAGCGATGCAGTTGTCGTACGCGCTGGACCACGCGGTCCACAGCATCCGGCACTGCGCGCGCTGCCACACCTTCACCGAGCAGCCGGTGTGCCTCACCTGCCTCGACCCGATGCGCGACGAGCACACGCTGTGTGTCGTGGAAACGCCCGCCGACCAGGCCGCGATCGAGCGCACGGGCAGCTACAAGGGCCTGTACTTCGTGCTGATGGGCAAGCTGAGCCCGCTCGACGGCGTCGGCGCCCATGACATCGGGCTGCCGGAACTGCTGGAGCGGGTGGGCGACGGGGTGGTGCAGGAGTTGATCATCGCGACCAGCTTCACCGCCGAGGGCGAGGTCACCGCCCACGTCATCGGCGAGGCGCTGCGGCCCCGCGGCGTCAAGGTCACCCGGCTGGCGCGGGGCGTGCCGATCGGCAGCGAACTCGAATTCGTCGACCTCGGCACCATCGCCTACGCCTTTTCGGACCGCCGCTGAACACGGCAATCCGGGGTCGCACCGGCCCGGCGCTTACTTGCGGGCCAGGCGCGTCGGGCTGATCTTGGTGCCCTTGACCGCCGCCGTGCGGTTGCGCGGCGCTGCGGCGGCCATCTGACGCCGAGCGGCGTTGCCCGCCAGCTTCGTGCCCGATTTGCCGCTCGACTTGCCAGCCGATGCCATTTCACGCCGGGAAGCTCCGGCCTCCTTGACCGGTTGCCAGATCACGAGAGATTGCGCCTTCTTGAAGCGGGTACCGTCGTCGATGCGGTTCCACTGTGCGATCTGCGCAGCCGTCACGCGGTAGCGCTTGGCCAGCGCGAGCACGGTGTCGCCCTTGCGCGCCTTGATGGCCACCTTGCGCAGCGGCGGCACGTCCGGGGCCAGTGCCATGTGGGCGTTGTCGGCAATGTGTTCCGGCACGTCCTGCACACGGTGCTCGCTGCGCAGCACAAGCAGCGTGGAGCCGGCCTTGACGAGCATCTTCGGCGGGATGCGGTTGATGTCGCGCAGCGTCTCTTCGGCCATGCCGGTCAGTCGCGCGACGTCCGCGGTGCGCATGGTGCTCGGGGCGGTCCAGGCGGTCCAGCTGGCCAACGGGCCACGGTGGTCCGCCAAGCGACGCACGAATCCGTCCGCATTGTCGTAGGGCAGCAGCACCTGCGGTGTGCCGGCCGCGAGGATGACCGGCTTGTTCATCTGCGGGTTGAGCGCCTTGAACTCCTCCAGCCCCAGCCCGGCCAGACGCGCAGCGACCGCCACGTCCATGTCACGCCGGATCGGCACGCTGACAAAGTAGGGGTGGTTTTCCAGCGGCGGCAGGCTCAGACCGAAGTCCTGCGGCGCTGACACGATGTTCTTGACCGCCTGGAACTTGGGCACGTAATGCCGCGTCTCGGCCGGCATGTTCAGGCTCTCGTAGTCGGTCGGCAGACCCGCACGTTCATTGCGCGCGATGGCGCGCTTCACATTGCCTTCGCCCCAGTTGTAGGCAGCCAGCGAGAGCTGCCAGTCCCCGTTGAACATCTTGTTCAGGCGACCCAGGTAGTCGAGTGCCGCGCGGGTCGAGGCCAGCACGTCGCGCCGGTCATCCCGGAACATGTTCTGCTTGAGGGCATAGTCCTTGCCGGTCAGCGGCATGAACTGCCACATGCCGGAGGCGCGTGCGGACGACATGGCCTGCGGATTGAAGGCGCTTTCGATGAAGGGCAGCAGCGCCAGCTCGGTCGGCATCTTGCGGCGCTGCAATTCCTCGACCACGTGGAAGAGGTAGCGCGAGCCACGCTCGGTCATGCGCTTGACGTAGTCCGGGCGGCTGGCATACCAGCGCTCGTGCTCCCGGACCAGATCGCTGTCGAGCGTCGGCATGCCAAACCCTGTCCGGACGCGCCCCCACAGATCCTCGCGGGCATTGGCATCGCCGAGCACCATGGTCTGACCACTCAGCGGGTCTTCCATCGGTCCGACCGCCTCGCGCGGATCCTCGACGATGGCCCGTGCGGTGGCCGGCAGCGTCGAGCGCGCCACCATCGGCTCGATGCCAGGAACCGGGGAGAGCGGGCCTTCCGAGCGGGCGATCGCCTGCGGCTGGTCCTTGGAACCGACGGTCGTGACCATCGGTGGCGGCTGGACATCGTTGCTGCTGTCCGGGATCGAAGCACAGCCGGTCAGGGCCAGCATCAGTGCGGAAAGGGCGAAATGGGTCGGGCGGACAGCGCGGGCGCTCAGGGCCTTGATGCGGGCATAACGGGTCATCGAAACTGGTCTTTCCACAGTCGTATCGTCGCGAGCACCGACACCGGATCCCGGCCCTCGGCGCCTCGGGCGACCGCACAGGCGATCACGTCCGGCTGGTCGCAACGCAAATAGGGGTTGATCTGCCGTTCCTGCCCGATCGTCGAGGGCAGGGTGGGGAGACCGCGGTCACGCAGGGACTGGCACTCGGCCTCGTACGCCGCCAGGGCGAGGCTGTGCGGCTCGACTGCGCGCGCGAAACGCAGATTGGCCAAGGTGTATTCGTGGGCGCAGCAGACCTGCGTCTTGGCGGGCAGTGCGGCAAAACGGGCCAGTGACGCATGCATCTGCGCTGGTGTGCCTTCGAAGAGGCGGCCACAGCCGCCAGAGAACAGCGTATCGCCGCAGAACAGGATCGATCCGGTGAAAAACGCCAGATGTCCCAGCGTGTGCCCCGGCACGGCCATGACTTCGATGTCCAGGCCGAGGCCGGGCAGGGCGATGCGGTCGCCGTCATGGACGGGAATCACGGCAACCGGCATCGGCTCGTTACCGGGTCCCCAGACCTGCGCTGCCCGTGCCCGCGGATGGGCCAGCAGCGTCCGCAAACCTCCAACATGATCGGGATGCTTGTGGGTCACTAGAATGCCCGCAAGCTGCAAGTCGGCCCGGTCCAGTGCGGCAATGACCGGCGTCGCGTCACCCGGATCGACCACCACCGCCTCGCGGCCGTCGTGGATCATCCAGATGTAGTTGTCGTCAAAGGCGGGTAGAGATAGCAGATTCATGGCGCAGGATTCCCTGATTATAGAGATGGCCCCCTGGCTGAAGGCACCGGCCGGCCGATATCTGCTGGCCTGGGAGCAGCGACAGCTGGACCGGGTGGTGGCGGACATCTTCGGGTACCACGCGGTCCAAGTCGGATGGCCGATGGTGCAGGCCTTGCGCGCCAGCCGCATCAGCCACCGCTGGATGCTCAACGACGGGCAGATCGACGCCGATCTCCTCTTCACCCCGGCCCTTCTGGAGGATGCCGATACCGGTCTGCGCGGAGGGGATGGCGCCTTGCCAGTCAGCGTGCTCACCGACTACGACGCACTGCCGTTTCCCAGCAACAGCCTGGATCTGGTCGTGCTGCCGCACACGCTGGAGATGACGGCGGACGCCCACCACACCCTGCGCGAAGTCGAACGCGTGCTGATGCCGGAAGGCCGGGTGGTGATCGTCGGATTCAATCCGACGAGTCTGTGGGGGCTTTGTCACCAGCTCGACACCATCGGGCGCCGTGTCGGCATGACCAGTCCGGTGATGTCCGAAACCGGTGAGTTCATCGGTCCACGGCGCCTGCGGGACTGGCTGCGGCTGCTCGGCTTCGAGATCGAATCGGGACAGTTCGGGTGCTATCGTCCACCCTTTGCCTCGCAGGGGTGGCTGGACCGCAGCGCCTGGTGGGACCACGCGGGTGAGCGCTGGTGGCCGGTGCTGGGCTCGGTCTACATGCTGGTGGCCGTCAAGCGGGTGCGTGCGATGCGCCTGCTGGGACCGGAATGGAAGCGCAAGCGCCGCACCAGCGCGGCCCCCGCCGTTGTGGCCCAGCGCCAGCCGCATGCCCCCTCCGGCCCGTCCCGGAACTCGACCGACTGAACTGAACCACCGCACCGCATGACCGAAGATTCCGTTTCTCCTGCCTCGTCCACCGCGGCAGCCAAGCCTGCGCTGACCGTGACCCGACCGAAGGTGGTCATCTACACCGATGGGGCCTGCAAGGGCAATCCGGGCATCGGCGGCTGGGGTGCCTGGCTGCAGAGCGGTGACCACCACAAGGAACTCTGGGGCGGCGAGTCGAGCACGACCAACAACCGCATGGAGATGACCGCCGTCATCGAGGCGCTGGCCAGCCTGAAGCGCACCTGCGACATCGTGCTCTACACCGACAGCGAGTACGTCAAGAACGGCATCACCACCTGGATCCACGGCTGGAAGTCGCGCGGCTGGAAAACCGCCGCCAAGCAGCCGGTGAAGAACGTCGAACTCTGGCAGCGCATGGATGCGCTGTCGCAGTTGCACAAGATCGAATGGCGCTGGGTCAAGGGCCACGCGGGTGATCCGGGCAACGAGAAGGCGGATGAACTGGCGAACCGCGGGGTGGAATCGACCCGGACGAAGTCCTGACGTGGAGCACCCGATGGCGGGCCTCGGTCTGGAGCCGGGACGGCTGGACCTCCACCTGATGCCCGTCACCACGGACTGCGAGGACGACCGGAGGCTGCTGTCCAGCGACGAACAGGCGCGGGCGCTGCGGTTCCGACGGGTGGCTGACCGGGTGCTGTTCATCCAGGCGCACGGGTTGCTGCGCCGGGTGCTCAGTCGCCATGCTGCGGTGGCGCCGTCCGAGTGGCAATTCGCGGCTGGTCCCTGGGGCAAACCGGCGCTGTGCCCGCAACGGCATCCGACGCTGCAGGACCTGCGGTTCAACCTGTCGCATTGCGCTGGTCAGGTGGCCGTGGCCGTGGCCTGGGCACGCGAGGTGGGGGTCGACATCGAGCGGGTCGATGCACTGCGTCAACCCGGTGAACTGGTCTCATCGGTCCTCGGCCCCCTCGAACAGCAGGGCTGGCAGCAGGTCGGGCCTGATCTGCAGGCACAGCAGCACTTCCTGATGACACGCTGGACGCTCAAGGAAGCGGTGCTCAAGGCGCTGGGGATCGGACTGACCCAGGTAGCGCCCCACCAGCTCGAAGTCCTGCGCACCGAGGATGGCACCGGCTGGCAGATCCGACCTTGCGCAGGACACGCTGCCGCGTTGCAGGACTGGTCACGCCATGGCTGGCTGCACAGCGGACTGGCGGGCGAAACGCATCGCTGGGCACTCGCGTGCGATCGTCGGTCGGGCGAGGCGGTGTCCTGGCGGCTGATCCACCACCAGGGAGTCCTCGCCGGCTGTGGCGAGGACTTGTCCGTCGGTCAAGGAGGCGTGCATGGCCTCGGCGGCGTAGTCGAGGGACGCGCGCGGTAGAACTGCATCGGCACCCCCGCCGCCAGGCTCGCCTTCTCCTCGCGCACCGCCTGGTTCAGCACGTTCTTCTTCATCCGCCCGACGACGTGCATCTCGCAGGGCTTGCAGTCGAACTTCAGCGTCAGCACCTCGTCGCCGTTCTGGATCGTCAGCGGCTCGGCGCGGACCGTGCCCTGCACCCCGGTGACGCCCTTGGCCTGCTTCGGACACAGGCTCATCGAGAAACGCACGCAGTGCTTGGTGATCATCAGGCTGGCCTCGCCGAGCGCCTCGTGGCTCTCGTAGGCGGCGCCGATCACCTTGACGCCGTGGCGGGCGTAGAAGTCGCGGGCCTTGGCGTTGTAGACGTTGGCGAGGTAGGTCAGCGTGTCTTCGGGGTAGGGCGTCGGCGGCTGCACTTCCGGCTGACGCGGCAGGCGTACATGGGCCGCCAGCCGCGCCGCTTCGAGCTGCTCGACCGCCTCCCGGCGCAGCGCGTTCAGCACACCCGGCGGCACGAACCACGGCTTGCGTGTCGCCAGCACCGTCTCGTGCGCGGTGAAGATCGTCGCCCCCAGCTTGCCGAGGTGCTCACGCAGCGCCGCCTCGCCCTTGGCCGCATCGCGTGCGGCTTCCTTCTTCGGCAGGTCCACCTCGGCGCGCGCTGTGACGCCCGTCTCGTCGGTCAACGTCAGCGCCAGCCCCTGCGGCGTGTCGTCCAGCCGCAGCCACACGCCGATGCGCCGGTCGGCCGACTTCTTCTCCAGCAGCCGCACCCAGCCCATGTCGCGGTTGCGGCTGATCACGACATCCGGCCGCAGGCCCGGGTAGGTGGACAGCGGCTCCTTGGGCACCACGCGCCACAGCCGCTTGCCCTCGTTGAGCAACTGCGCCGTGTCGATCGGCATGCCGACCAGATCTTTCTGCAAGGTGTTGAACGTCAGCGCATCGTTGTTGTTGAGCGGATCGACGCCCTCATACAGCTTCATGTCCACGTAGTCCGCACCGATCTTCGTCACCCAGCCGACGGGCAGGCCAGCGTGCTTGGGCGTGTCGAAGGCGCCGATGTCCTCCTGGCGGCCGTTGACGAAGTAGTCGGTGCTGCCGCGGTTGAAGTTGCGGTCCGGGTCGGGCGTGAAGGTGAAGGTGGCGCGGCCGGCGGACGAGGCGTGCAGTTCCGGCCGGGCCTCGAACAGCTCGTCCAGCAGCTTGCGGTAATGGGCGGTGATGTTCTTCACGTAGCCCATGTCCTTGTAGCGGCCCTCGATCTTGAAGCTGCGGATGCCGGCGTCCACCAGCGCGGCGAGGTTGGCGCTCTGGTTGTTGTCCTTCATCGAGAGGACGTGCTGCTCGTGGGCGATGACGCGGCCCTGTGGGTCGGTGACGGTGTAGGGCAGGCGGCAGGCTTGCGAGCAGTCCCCGCGGTTGGCACTGCGGCCGGTCTGGGCGTGGCTGACGAAGCACTGGCCGGAGTACGCGACGCACAGCGCGCCGTGGACGAAGAACTCCAGCGTCGCGCGGTCGACCTGCGCGGCGACCGCCTGGATCTGCGGCAGCGTCAGCTCGCGCGCCAGCACGATCTGCGAGAAACCGGCGTCCTGCAGGAAGCGCGCCTTCTCGGGCGTGCGGATGTCGGTCTGCGTCGAGGCGTGCAGGTCGATCGGCGGCAGGTCGAGTTCCAGCAAGCCCATGTCCTGCACGATCAGCGCGTCCGCCCCCGCCTCGTACACCTGCCGGACCATCTCGCGCGCCGGGGCCAGTTCGTCGTCGCGCAGGATGGTGTTGAGGGTGACGAAGATGCGGCTGCCGAAGCGGTGGGCGTGTTTCACCAGCCGCTCGATGTCGCCCACCGAGTTGCCCGCCGACGCCCGCGCGCCGAAGGCCGGGCCGCCGATGTAGACCGCGTCCGCCCCGTGGTTGATCGCCTCGATGCCGATGTCGGCGTCTCGTGCAGGGGAGAGCAGTTCGATGTCAGGGCGGAAGTCAGGGCGGAAGAGCGGCATGGCAATGGCAGGCGACATGGCAGACAGGAAAGCGCAAGCGGGTCCATGGATTTTAGGTGCGCGACCCGGTCTGGCCGGGTGGGGCGGGTTTGTCTGGAGGCAGGAATCTTTATCGTTGAGTCCTGAATGGTTGACACCTAAACAATCAACGTCGAAGATAAGCGCCTGTCCTGCCTGGAGTGCCGCATGAAGATCGTCTGTATCGGTGGAGGCCCCGCCGGCCTGTACTTCGCCTTGCTGATGAAGCGGCTGGACCCCGCGCATGACATCACCGTGGTCGAGCGCAACCGGCCTTACGACACCTTCGGCTGGGGCGTGGTGTTCTCGGACGCGACGCTGGACAACATGACCCAGTGGGATCCGGAAACCGCCGCCGAGGTGCGCCAGGCGTTCAACCACTGGGACGACATCGAGCTGCATGTCAAGGACGAGGTCATCCGCTCCGGCGGCCACGGCTTCGTCGGCATCGGCCGCAAGAAGCTGCTCAACATCCTGCAGGCCCGCTGCGAGCAGCTCGGCGTGCAGCTGGTGTTCGAGGCCGACGTGGTGTCCGACGAGGAATTCCCCGACGCCGACCTGATCATCGCCAGCGACGGCATCAACTCGCGCATCCGCACCCGCCACGAAGCCGTCTTCAAGCCCGACATCGTCACGCGGCCCAACCGCTACCTCTGGCTCGGCACGCACAAGCTCTACGACGCCTTCACCTTCCTGTTCGAAAAGACCGAACACGGCTGGTTCCAGGCCCACATCTACAAGTTCGACGCCAACACCTCGACGCTGATCGTCGAATGCCCGGAACACGTCTGGCTCGCGCATGGGCTGGACAAGGCGGACCAGGCGGAATCGATTGCCTTCTGCGAGCGGCTGTTCGCGAAGAACCTGCAGGGCGCGGCGCTGATGACCAACGCCCGCCACCTGCGCGGCTCGGCGTGGCTGAACTTCCAGCGCGTCAAGTGCGCGCAGTGGTCGCTGTTCAACGGCCACAGCCACGTCGTGCTGATGGGTGATGCGGTCCACACCGCGCACTTCGCGATCGGCTCTGGCACCAAGCTGGCGATCGAGGACGCGATCGAGCTGACGCGGCAGTTCAAGGAACTCGGCGACACCGCTGAGCAGATCCCCGCCGTGCTGGCGCGTTACCAGGCGCTGCGCCACATCGACGTGCTGCGGCTGCAGAACGCGGCGTGGAACGCGATGGAGTGGTTCGAGGTCTGCGGCGAGCGCTACTGCGACCAGTTGCCGCCGCCGCAGTTCATGTACTCGATGCTCACGCGCAGCCAGCGCATCAGCCACGAGAACCTGCGCCTGCGGGATGCGGGCTGGCTCGGCGGCTACGAGCGCTGGTTTGCCGAGCAGGCGGGCGTGGCGGTGGCGCCGGGTCGGGCGGCACCGCCACCGATGTTCACGCCGTACACCGTGCGCAGCGTGACGCTGAAGAACCGCGTGGTCGTCTCGCCGATGGCGCAGTATTCCTGCGTGGACGGGCTGCCGGCCGACTACCACCTGATGCACCTGGGTGCGCGGGCGATGGGCGGCGCAGGGATGGTGTTCGCGGAGATGACCTGCGTGTCGCCGGATGCGCGCATCACACCGGGTTGCCCGGGTTTGTGGAACACGCCGCAGCGCAACGGCTGGAAGCGCATCGTCGACCACGTCCACACCTGGTCCGACGCGAAGATCGCGCTGCAGATCGGCCACGCCGGCGCGAAAGGCTCGACCCGCGTCGCGTGGGAAGGCATCGACCAGCCGGTGCGCGAGGCCGATGGTGGCTGGCCGCTGATCTCGGCGTCGCCGCAGCAGTACCTTGACGGTGTCAGCGACTGGTCGCGGGCGATGACACGCGAGGACATGGACCGGGTGCGCGACGACTTCGTGCGCTCGACCGGGTGGGCGGCGGAGGCGGGGTTCGACTGGCTGGAACTGCACTGCGCGCACGGTTACCTGCTGTCGTCGTTCATCTCGCCGCTGACGAACCGGCGCGAGGACGACTACGGCGGCTCGCTGGAGAACCGGCTGCGCTACCCGCTGGAGGTGTTCCGCGCGGTGCGGGCGGCGTGGCCGGCGGATCGGCCGATGTCGGTGCGGATCTCGGCGCACGACTGGGTCGAAGGTGGCATCACGCCCGACGACGCAGTGCAGATCGCCCGCGCGTTCAAGGCGGCCGGCGCGGACATGATCGACTGCTCGTCCGGTCAGGTCAGCAAGCAGGAAAAGCCGGTCTACGGTCGCATGTTCCAGACGCCGTTCTCCGACCGCGTGCGCAACGAAGCGGGCATCGCGACGATCGCCGTGGGTGCGATCTCGGAGGCGGACCACGTCAACAGCATCATCGCCGCCGGCCGCGCCGACCTGTGCGCCGTCGCCCGGCCGCACCTCGCGAACCCGGCCTGGACGCTGACGGAGGCGGCGCGGATCGGCTACCTCGACGTGGCGTGGCCGCGGCAATACACCTCGGGCAAGGTGCAACTGGAACGCAACCTGGAGCGGGAGCGGCAGCTCGCCGCGCAGGCCGCCGCGCTGAATGCACCGCGGGGCGGGGACGCCTGATGCGCAGCACCTTGACGTTGACGGGCCGACACGCGCTCATCACCGGTGCCGCCCGCGGCATCGGCGCGGCCATCGCCCGCACGCTCGCCGCCCAGGGCGCCACCCTCACGCTGCTCGGCCGCCAGCGCGACGCCCTGCAGCGACTCGCCGACGAATTGCCCGCAGTCGCCGGCCAAGCACATGGCTTCGTCGTCGCGGATGTCGCCGACCCCGCGCAGGTCCAGGCCGCGTTCGCCGAAGCCCGCGCCGCCCGTGGCCCGCTGGCGATCCTCGTCAGCAACGCGGGCCAAGCCGAGAGCGCACCCTTCGGCAAGACTTCGCTCGACCTCTGGCAGCGCATGCTGGCGGTGAACCTGACGGGCAGTTTCCTCTGCGCACAGGCGGCGCTGCCCGACATGCTCGCCGCCGGCCGGGGCCGCATCGTCCACATCGCCAGCACGGCCGGGCAGCGCGGCTATCCCTACGTCAGCGCCTACGTGGCCGCCAAGCACGGCGTGATCGGCCTGACACGCTCGCTTGCGCTGGAGCTGGCAACGAAAGGCGTGACCGTGAACGCCGTGTGCCCCGGCTTCACCGAGACCGACATCCTGCGCGACAGCGTCGCCAACATCGTCGCCAAGACCGGCCGCACCGAGGCCCAGGCCCGAGCCGACCTGGCCAGCGGCAGCCCGCAGCGCCGCTTCGTGCAGCCACAGGAAGTCGCCGACGCGGTGGCATGGCTTTGCAGCGACGGCGCGGGGGCGATCACGGGGCAATCGATTTCAGTGTCCGGCGGGGAGGTGATGTGATGGGCAATGACCGAGCGAACGACGAACACCTGGGTCACGAGGCGCGCGCGCAGGGTGATGACCATCTGGATGTGAAGGTCTGGCTGCGCCTGCTGGCCTGCAGCACCGAGATCGAGCAGTACATCCGCCAGCGCCTGCGTGCCCGCTTCGGCACCACGCTGCCGCGCTTCGACTACCTCGCGCAGCTGGAGCGCCACCCGGACGGGCTGCGCATGAACGCGCTGTCGCGCTACCTGATGGTGACCGGCGGCAACGTGACCGGGCTCACCGACCAGTTGGTCAAGGACGGGCTGGTCGAGCGGCTGGACGACCTCGAAGACCGCCGCTCCTACCGCGTCACGCTCACACCGCAGGGCCGGGCCGACTTCGCTCGGATGGCCGCTGAGCATGAACAGTGGCTGACCGAGCTGTTCGGCGGCCTGCCGGGTGCGGACAAGGACGCCCTCTACCACCAGCTCGGCCACCTGCGCCAGCACCTGAACGCGACGCTGCGGAACCCCACGCCATGAACATGAACCAGACCGTGCCTTCCATCGATCCCGCGCTGCTCGCCGGCAACCGCCAGCGCCTGGCCGACCACACCGCCACGCACTTCCTCTGGCAGGTCCAGGCCGGCGTCGGCACCATCACGCTCAACCGCCCCGAGCGCAAGAACCCGCTGACCTTCGACTCCTACGCTGAGTTGCGCGACCTGTTCGGACGACTGAAGTACGCCGAGGACGTGACCGTCGTGGTGGTTCAGGGGGCAGGGGGGAATTTCTGCTCCGGCGGCGATGTCCACGAGATCATCGGCCCGCTGATTGCGCTGAAGGCACCCGAGTTGCTGATGTTCACGCGCATGACCGGCGACCTCGTCAAGGCGATGCGGGCGTGTCCGCAGCCGATCGTGGCGGCGGTGGACGGGGTCTGCGCCGGGGCGGGCGCGATCGTGGCGATGGCCAGCGACCTGCGGCTCGGCACGGCGCGCAGCAAGACCGCGTTCCTGTTTAACCGGGTCGGGCTGGCGGGCTGCGACATGGGCGCCTGCGCGATCCTGCCGCGGATCATCGGGCAGGGGCGGGCGAGCGAGCTGCTCTACACCGGCCGGTCGATGGGCGGCGAGGAGGCCGAGCGCTGGGGATTCTTCAACCGGCTGGTGGCGCCCGACGCACTCGCTGAAGCCGCGCAGGCGCTCGCCGCTGACCTCGCCGCCGGGCCGACCTTCGCCAACGGCATCACCAAGACGATGCTGCACCAGGAGTGGGCAATGACGATCGAGCAGGCGATCGAGGCCGAGGCGCAGGCGCAGGCGATCTGCATGCTGACCGAGGATTTCTCGCGGGCTTACCACGCCTTCGTGGCCAAGCAGCGGCCACGTTTCGAGGGGAACTGAGATGGCGGACACCAAAGCGCATGACGCGCACGACCTGCTGGACTGGCCGTTTTTCGAGCCGCGCCACCGTGCGCTGGCAACCGAACTGGACGCCTGGGCGCGCGAACACCTGGCCGGCGCGCACGGGCATGACGTCGATGCCGAATGCCGGGCGCTGGTGACCGCGCTGGGTGAGGCGGGCTGGCTGCGTCACGCCGTGGCCGGTACCGACTTCGGCGGCGCGACCGACGTGATCGACACCCGCACGATCTGCCTGATCCGCCAGACGCTGGCGCGGCACTCGGGGCTGGCGGACTTCGCGTTTGCGATGCAGGGGCTGGGCTCGGGCGCGATCAGCCTGGCTGGCACACCGGAGCAGCGCGCGCGCTTCCTGCCCGGCGTCGCCAGCGGCCGGACGATCGCGGCGTTTGCGCTGTCCGAGCCGGAAGCGGGGTCGGACGTGGCAGCGATGGCGTGCGCGGCGCGGCTGGACGGTGACGCGTACGTGCTCGACGGCGAGAAGACCTGGATCTCCAACGGCGGCATCGCGCACCAGGTCGTCGTCTTCGCCCGCACCGACGACGCGCCCGGCGCCCGGGGCATCAGCGCGTTTGTCGTGGATGCAGACACGCCCGGCTTCGAGATCGCCGAGCGCATCGACGTGATCGCGCCGCACCCGCTGGCCCGGCTGCGCTTCAGCGGCTGCCGCGTCCCGGCCGATCGGCGCCTGGGCGCGTCCGGCGAGGGCTTCAAGATCGCGATGCGCACGCTCGACGTGTTCCGCACCTCGGTGGCCGCCGCCGCGCTCGGTTTCGGACAACGTGCGCTGGCCGAGGGCTTGTACCGCGCCCGCACCCGCAAGATGTTCAAGGGCGTGCTGGCCGATTTCCAGCTCACGCAGGCCAAGCTCGCACAGATGGCGACGACGCTGGACGCCGCGATGCTGCTGACCTACCGCGCCGCGTGGCTGCGCGACCAGGGGCGCACCGTCACCAAGGAAGCCGCGATGGCCAAGCTCGCCGCCACCGAGGGCGCACAGCAGGTCATCGACGCGGCGGTGCAGCTCTGGGGTGGGCTGGGCGTTGTCAGCGGGCAGCCAGTGGAGCTGCTTTACCGCGAGATCCGGGCGCTGCGCATCTACGAAGGCGCCACCGAAGTCCAGCAGCTCATCATCGGCCGCGAACTGCTGCGCGAGCCGACCTGAACCCGTCGCGACCTGTCGCTACCTGCCGCTTCACGAGGATCCGCCATGACCGCTCACCTCGACACTTTCGCCCGTGACCACCTGCCGCCCGCGTCTGCGCAGCCGGAGTTCCTGTTCGAGCTGCCCGAGCTGCAGTTCCCGGCGCGGCTGAACTGCGCCACCGAGCTGCTCGACCGCCGTGTCGCCGAGGGGCAGGGCGATCGGTTGTGCATCAGCGCGCCGGGTGGCCTGCGCTGGACGTACGCCGACCTGCAGGCGCGCGCCAACCGCATCGCCAATGTGCTGGTGTGCGAGATGGGGCTGGTGCCGGGCAACCGGGTGCTGCTGAGCGCGCCGAACAACCCGATGCTGGCGGCCTGCTGGTTCGCGGTCATCAAGGCGGGCGGCATCGCGGTGGCGACCATGCCGCTGCTGCGCGCCAAGGAGCTGACCGCGATCATCGACAAGGCCCGGATCAGCCACGCGCTGTGCGATCTGTGCCTGGCCGGCGAGGTGCAGGCGGCGCAGCACCAGGCACCGGTGCTGCAGAAGGTGCGCTATTTCAACCACCCGGATGTGCAGGGCCTCGAAGCCGCCATGGCACGGCACAGCGACCAGTTCGACAACGTGGACACCGCCGCGGACGACACCTGCCTGCTCGCGTTCACGTCGGGCACCACCGGCGTGCCCAAGGCGACGATGCATTTCCACCGCGACGTGATGGCGGCGTGTGCGTGCTGGCCGAAACACGTGCTGCGCCCGCAGCCGGACGACGTGTTCATCGGCAGCCCGCCGCTGGCGTTCACGTTCGGGCTGGGCGGGCTGCTGCTGTTCCCGATGTCGGTGGGGGCGTCCACGGCATTGCTGGAGCGCGCGTCGCCCGAGCACCTCGTCCAGGGCATCGAGGACCACGGCGCCACCATCCTTGTCACGGCGCCGACCTCGTACCGCACGCTTGCCGCCCACGGGGCGCGGCTGCGCGCCTCGACCTTGCGGCGCTGCGTCTCGGCGGGTGAAGCGCTGCCGGCGGCGACGCGCACGCTGTGGCGCGCCGCAACCGGCATCGAGCTGATCGACGGCATCGGCGCGACCGAGATGCTGCACATCTTCATCTCCGCCGACGAGGCCCACGCCCGCCCCGGCGCCACCGGCACGGCGATTCCTGGCTACCAAGCCTGTGTGCTCGATGCCAACGGCCAGCCGGTGCCGCCTGGGACGGTGGGCCGGCTCGCGGTGAAAGGCCCGACCGGCTGCCGCTACCTCGACGATCCGCGGCAGGCGAACTATGTGCAGAACGGCTGGAACCTGACCGGCGACGCCTACCTGATGGACGCCGACGGCTACTTCGTCTACCAGGCGCGCACCGACGACATGATCATCTCGGCGGGCTACAACATCGCCTCGCCGGAGGTGGAAGGCGCGCTGCTGGCCCATCCCGCGGTGGCCGAGTGCGGCGTGATCGGCGTGCCGGACGCAGAGCGCGGGCAGATCGTCAAGGCGTTTGTCGTGCTGCGTGCGGGCGGTGGGTACTCGCCAGACGCCGCGCTCGTCAAGACGCTGCAGGACTTCGTCAAGCAGGCCATCGCCCCGTACAAGTACCCGCGCGCCATCCAGTTCGTCACCGAGCTGCCGCGCACCGGGACAGGCAAACTGCAGCGTTTCCGACTGAACAGCCTGCAAACTTCCCAGGAGAACCCGACATGAACGTTCTGCTCCCCCCCGGCTGGCCGCGCCCGCGCGGTTATGCCAACGGCGTCACCGCCCGCGGCCGCATGGTCTTCGTCGCCGGCATGATCGGCTGGGACGCGCAGGGCGTGTTCCACACCGACGACCTCGCCGGCCAGGTGCGCCAGGCGCTGCAGAACATCGTGGACGTGCTCGCCGCGGGTGACGCCAAGCCCGAACACATCGTGCGCATGACCTGGTACGTCACCGACAAGACCGAATACGTGGCCGCCTACCCCGAGATCGGCCGCGCGTTCCGCGAGCTGATCGGCTGCTACAACGCGGTGATGACGGCGGTCGAGGTCAGCGCGCTGGTCGAGGACCGGGCGAAGGTCGAGATCGAGGTCACGGCCGTCGTGCCGGACTGAATGGAACCTGCCCCGGAGCCCTGCCCATGACCCCGAACTACCCCGCGATCTACCGCGAATTCACCGACCAGGCGCAGATCGACGCCCAGTACAACCCCTCGCTGCCGGTGGCCGATCCCGCCGCCGAGATGCAGCACTTCGTCACCCAGGCGCAGCGGGCGCGGGCCACGCTGCGCGATGTGCCGGACGTGCGCTACGGGCCGACGCTGGCCGAGACGCTCGACATCTATCCCGCCGAACAGCCGAACGCGCCCGTGTTCGTCTTCATCCACGGCGGCTACTGGCGGGCGCTGTCGTCCAAGGAGTTCGCCGGCATCGCGCTCGGGCTGCAGCCGCTGGGCATCACGTCCGTGCTGATCAACTACGCGCTGTGCCCGGCGGTGACGATCGACGAGATCACGCGCCAGACCCGCGCCGCGCTGGCCTGGGTGCTGCAGCACATCCACGAACACGGCGGCGATCCGACCCGCGTGGCGATCGGCGGTCACTCGGCGGGCGGGCACCTGACGGCGATGGCGCTGCAGACCCGCTGGGCCGAGGACTACGGGCTGCCGGCCGATCCGTTCAAGGCGGCGGTGCTGGTCAGCGGGCTGTACGACCTCGCGCCGCTGCGTTACAGCTACCTGCAGCCGAAGATCCAGCTCGACGACGGCGTGATTCGCCGCAACTCGCCCGCGTTTGGCGTGCGGCCCTGCACGACGCCGATCCACATCACCTGGGGCGGCGCCGAGACGAGCGAGTTCGCGCGGCAGTCGCAGGTGTTCCACGACGCCTGGCAGGCCGCGGGCAACACGTCCAAGCTGGCGCCCGTGCCCGGTGCGAACCATTTCAGCGCCATCCACGGCTTCGAGACGCCCGACGGCCACCTCGCCCGCTGGCTGGCCGATGCCCTTGCCTGAATCTCACGGTCCCACGATCCCATGACACCTCCCATCACCCGTGACACCTGCGCCGCGCTGGACGCGGCCGACACGCTGGCGCCGCTGCGCGACCAGTTCGACCTGCCCGAGGGCGTGATCTACCTCGACGGGAACTCGCTCGGCGTGCTGCCACGCGCCACCGCGGGCCGCGTGCAGGACGTGATCCGCCGCGAGTGGGGACAGGATTTGATCCAGAGCTGGAACAAGGCCGGCTGGATCGACTACCCGCAGCGCGTCGGCGACAAGATCGCCCGGCTCGTCGGCGGCCAGCCCGGCGAGGTGATCGCCGCGGATTCGACCTCGCTGAACCTCTACAAGGTGCTGAGCGTGGCGCTGGCCAGCGTGCGCGCGTCGGATCCGGACGGACGCCGCCGCGTCATCGTCTCCGAGCGCGACAACTTCCCGACCGACCTCTACATCGCCGAAAGCCTCGCCCGGCAGCATGGCTTCACGCTGCGGCTGGTCGAAACCGACGAGATCGCCGCGCAACTGACCGGCACGGCGGGCGACGCACTCGCCGTGCTGATGCTCACCCACGTCAACTACCGCACCGGCCGCCAGCACGCGATGGCCGACGTCACCGCCGCCGCGCACGCCGCGGGCGCGCTGGTGGTGTGGGACCTGGCGCATTCGGCGGGCGCGGTGCCGGTGGACTTGAACGGCTGCGACGCGGACTTCGCGATCGGCTGTGGCTACAAGTACCTCAACGGCGGCCCGGGTTCGCCCGCGTTCCTGTGGGTGCATCCGCGGCACCTCGCCCGGCTCGGCGGCGACGGGAAAGATGCGCTGTGGCAGCCACTCGCAGGCTGGATGGGCCACGCAGCGCCGTTC
This sequence comes from Sphaerotilus montanus, assembly GCF_013410775.1. NCBI lineage: Bacteria > Pseudomonadati > Pseudomonadota > Betaproteobacteria > Burkholderiales > Sphaerotilaceae > Sphaerotilus > Sphaerotilus montanus. The sequence goes on from NZ_JACCFH010000001.1 coordinate 4,296,585, forward strand.
GAGTTCACGCCCGGCTACCGGCCGGCGGCGGGCGTGACCGGTTTCCTGTGCGGCACCCCGTCGGCGATCGCGCTGGCGGCGCTGGAGTGCGGCGTGGACACGGTGCTGGCGGCCGAGGCGCTGGGCGGCATGGCGGCGGTGCGGGCCAAGTCGCTCGCGCTGACCGATCTGTTCAGCGCGCTGGTGGCGCAGCGCTGCGCGGGCCACGGCCTGACGCTGCAGACGCCGACCGAGCCCGCGCTGCGCGGCAGCCAGGTGAGCCTCTACCGCGACGAGGGTGCCTACGCGATCGTGCAGGCGCTGATCGCGCGCGGCGTGGTCGGTGACTACCGGGCGCCGGGCATCCTGCGCTTCGGGTTCACGCCGCTGTATCTGCGCTTCGCCGATGTCTGGGACGCGGTGGAGCACCTGGTGCAGGTGCTGCAGACCGGCGAGTGGCGGGAAGAACGTTTCCATCAACGGGCCGCCGTGACCTGAGGAACTGCAGATGACCGACCAGAAACGCACCGAACAGATCGTGGCGGAAGAGGGCGCCCAGCTCGATTTCAGCCGCGACATGAGCTACGGCGACTACCTGCACCTCGACCAGATCCTGAGCGCGCAGCACCCGCTGTCGCCCGCGCACGACGAGCTGCTGTTCATCGTCCAGCACCAGACCAGCGAGCTGTGGATGAAGCTGATGCTGCACGAGCTGCGCGCCGCGATCCGCAGCGTGGCCGGCGACGACCTGCACAGCGCGTTCAAGATGCTCAGCCGCGTCAGCCGGATCATGGAGCAGCTCGTCGGCGCGTGGAGCGTGCTGTCCACGATGACGCCGCCCGAGTACACGGCGATCCGGCCCTACCTGTCGAACTCCAGCGGCTTCCAGAGCGCGCAGTACCGCTGCATCGAGTTCGCGCTCGGCAACAAGAACGCCGCGATGCTCAAGCCGCACGCGCACCACCCGGCGCGGCTGGCCGAAGTGGACGCCGCGTGGCGGGCGCCGTCGGTGTACGACGAGGCGCTGCGGCTGATGAAGCGCAGCGGGATCGACATGCCGGCGGATCGACTGGAACGCGACTGGACCTTGCCCTATGAAGCCAGCGACGCGGTGCATCAGGCGTGGCTCGTCGTCTACCGCGACCCGAAACAGCACTGGGATCTCTACCAGCTCGGCGAGAAGCTGGTCGATCTGGAAGACGCCTTCCGGCTGTGGCGCTTCCGGCATGTGACGACCGTGGAGCGCGTGATCGGCTTCAAGCGCGGTACGGGCGGCACGGGCGGGGTGAGCTACCTGCGCAAGATGCTGGACGTGGTGCTGTTCCCGGAACTGTGGCGGATCCGCACGGAGCTTTGAGGCGCCACAGGTCCTTGTTCATGTCTTCACCTTCGCTTGGCGTGCTTCATTTCAGGCTCATGTGGTCAAGGCCTCCTTGAAGTGCCAGGCCTGCGACAAGTTGAAGCTGGAGCGACTCCGCCTTCGGCGGGGGTTCAGCCCGCGGCCTTCTCGGTCGACTTGCGCAGGCGGGCCGTGGCCGCACTGACGCTGGCCTCGAACTCCGTCCAGCGCGCCGCGGTGGCCTGCTTCATCTCGGCGAGCCTGGTTTCCGCCGTCTTCACGTCCAGCCGAAGCGCCGCGAGGTCCAGGTCGATCTTGGCCTTGGCCTCGGTGGCGGCCATGCCGGCTTTCTTTTCGAGACCGGCGACCGCCTCCTTGCCCTTGGCGATGTCCTTGTCGGCGGCCGTGACGAAGGCATCGCGCCGGCTCGTGTCCGTCGTGTACGTGAACTTCGACATGGCCTTGATCATGTCCTTGGTGGCGCCGGCCATCACGAGCTTGCCCGCCTTGTCCTGGATCTGCGTGACCGGGATCGCCACGTCGTGGCGGCCGATGCCGATGAAGCCGCCCGCACCGACGATCACGTAGGACACGCTCTTGTCCGGCGAGATGATCAGGTCTTCCACCTTGCCGACTTTCTCGCCAGCGTCGTTGTAGATGGTCTTGCCCATCAGCGTCTTCTTGACGCTCCAGCCCATCGCCAGCTTGGTCGACTCGGTGACGCTGGTGTCCACCGTGGTGGTGCCGCCAGCGACCTGGGCGGTGGCAGATCCGGTGATGCACAGCGCGCCCACGGCGGTCAGCGTGGCGAACATCAGGTGGGCGGTCCGGCTGGAAAAGTGCTTTTTCATGGTTCGGGTTCCTCGTTGGTGTCACGAGGTTTGTAGGCCCATCCAGCGAGGCTGTCTGTTCTGCACCGCACGCAGCGGCGAGACCCGCACAGTCCGCCCCCGCGGTCGTCCAGTCGCGTCATCTGTGCGCCGCAGACCTCGAAAGCGCCTCCACCACGACCGCCACCCCCGACAGCACCGCATTCCCCGACAGCGGATCCCGCAGCCGCTCGTCCAGCACCGCGTTCAGGTTCGCCCCCGGCCGCTCGGCGGCGACGTGCAGCCGCGTGCCGGGCTGGTCATGCCCCCAGCCATGGGGCAGGCAGACAACGCCCGGCATCACGCTGTCATCGACGTGGACCTGCACGGTGATGTGGCGATCGTGGTGCCCGGCGTCGTCTGCTCGGCGAACACAAGCCGAGGCGCCCTCCGCCAGGCCGAGCCGCTGCGCGTCGACCGGATGCACCTGCATCGCGCCGCGGAACGGCCCCTTGGCCAGCGTCGGCAGGTTGTGCATCCACGAGTTGTTCGAGCGCACGTCGCGCCGGCCGATGATCACCAGCGGCGGCGCGGGTTCGCGCAGCGCCGCCAGCGCCCGCGGCAGATCAGCGAGCAGCATCGGCGGCGCCAAGTCCACCCGGCCGCTCGGCGTGCGCAAGACTTCCGGCAAGCGCGGGGCCAATGCGCCGAGGTCGATGCCGGACGGCGCGTCCAGCAGCGCCGCCAGCCGCACGCCGCCCGGCCTGCGCCCGAAATCGTCTCCGTGCGGCCCGGCACGCAAGGCCAGGTCCAGCCGCCGCTCCGGCCCGCGCCAGCGCGACGCCTCGGCAAACGCCTGTTCGGCCCGGTCGCCCGCGAACCGCTCGGCCTCCTGACGCGCGAGCCGATCGTCCAGCGCGGCCACATCGACCATGCCACCCGGCCCGCGCCCCTGCGCGATCTCGCTCAGGCGCAGCAGGATCTCCCACTCCGCCGGCTGCCCGGAGTCCGCCAACCCGACCGGCGGGCTGTACCGCACGTGGTTGCGCATCGACAACTGCCCGAAGGCGACGTCGAAATGCCCATCCTCCAGCGGCGAACGGCCGGGCAGGATCACGTCGGCGTGGCGTGTCGTCTCGTTCAGGTAGATGTCCACGCTGACCATGAAGTCGAGCGTGTCCAGCGCCGCCGCGAGCCTCGGGCTGCCGGGCGCCGACAGCACCGGGTTGGACGCCACCGTGATCAGCGCCTTCACGGCGGGCTGCTCGGGCGAGGTGGCGGGGGTCTCGATTTCCTCGGCCAGGCAGGTGATCGGCCATTCCCCGATCACTTCGGGCGCGCCGCTGACGCGGCTGTGGTGGCGGCCCGTGGTGACGCCGCGGCCGATCCCCGGAGGCCCCATCGTGTTGGCCGCCAGCGCCGCCGCCTTCGGGAACATCACGCCACCCTCGGCGTCCAGCCGCCCGGTCAGCACGTTGAGCACGTCGATCAACCACGCCGACAGCGTGCCGAAGGTTTGCCCGTTGGTGCCGATGCGGCCGTAGACAGCGGCCCGCGGCGCGGCGGCCAGTTCGCGGGCGAGGCGGCGGATGGTTTCAGCTGGAATCGCACACCGATCTGCAACAACGTCCGGCGCGAACGCCGCCACCGCCGCTCGAACGGCCTCGACATCCTCCGTGCTCACCACCGACGCCGCCGCGCCAAGCCGCACCAGCCCTTCCGCGAACAGCGTGTGCACCATCGCGGCGAGCAGGAACACGTCCGCGCCGGGGCGGATCGGCAGGTACTCGTCGGCAACCTTGGCCGTTTCCGTGCGGCGCGGGTCGATCACCACCAGCCGCCCGCCACGCTGCCGCAAGGCCTTCGCCCGCCCGCGGAAATCCGGCACCGTCCACATGCTGCCGTTGCTCGCCACCGGGTTGGCGCCGATCACCAGCAGCCAGTCGGTGCGGTCGATGTCAGGCACCGGCACGCTGAACCAGTGGCCATACAGCAGCCCGCAAGCGAGCTGGCGCGGGATCTGGTCAAGCGTGGAGGCGGAATAGACGTGCTTCGTGCCGAGCGATTTCACCAGCGTCGGCACGGTCAGCGTCAGCCCGAGCTTGTGCACGATCGGGTTGCCGAGCGTGATGCCGACCGCGCCGCGGCCGTGGCGGGCCTGCACGTCGCCCAGACCGCGCGCGATCTCGGCAAACGCCTCGTCCCAGGTGGCGGGTTCATGCCGTCCGTTGCGCCGGATCAGCGGCTGGCGTAGGCGGTCCGGATCGTCATGCAGGTCTTTCAGCGCGACCGCCTTCGGGCAGAGGTAGCCGCGGCTGAACGGATCGCTGTCGTCGCCGCGGATGGTGGCGATGTGCTCGACACCTTGCGTGTCGCGTTCGATGTCGAGCACGAGGCCGCAGCAGGCCTCGCACAGCGGGCAGATGCGGTGGGCGGTGCGGTGGGTGGACATGCGACGTCTCCGGCGGTGGGTCGATCCGGCGGATTCTGAACGGCACGGAGATTGACTTGCGTCACCGAGGCGTCAGCGGAATCGCCCTGGTACCGGGTCAGTCGAGCGCGAGGACGGTGTCCCCGTCGCTTGGGGTGCAGCCGTCGCCGACCGGCGTCCAGCCGTGGTGGACGACGACACGCTGCCCGGCATGGCAGACCTCGACCCGCGTGGCGCCGGGCACCTGGTCGCGCACGAAGGCCTCGATCGACGCCGGCATGCTGATCTGGAAGCGGGCAGCCTGCAGGTCGTCCGCGGGATGGTCGTCGGTGTGGACCCACGGGCTGAGGGTGCTCAGCCACAGCAGCGGCGCGAAGCCGAGGTCGATCACGGTGGGGGTGTAGCGCTGCAGCCGGAGCCAGTCCTGGGCGGCCGACCGGTCGGCTTCTGCCAGCCCGCCTTGCGCCACCGCCAGCAGCTCGACCGTCCACTGGTTGCAGTTCTGGAACCGCAGGCTCCAGGCGTGGGCATTGGCGCTGTAGGTCGGGCCGAGCAGCGCCAGCGCCTGCCGGGTGTCGAGGACGGTGCGTTCCAGTGGCGGCGCGGCGTCCGGCGGCAGGAAGACCAGCGACAGGGCGCCGCTGTCCGGGTTGTCGGTGCCGAAGAGGAAACCGGAGAGCCCTTGATCGAAGACCTTGGGCTGGCCCGCGTCGCAGGCGTAATACAGCTGCCGCACCGACCAGGGGCCGTTGGCGCTGTGCCGCAAGGTGAAGCCGCTGTGCGAGTAGCGCAGGCCGAGTCGACCGAGGTCCAGCCCGGTGCGCGAGACCAGCGCCACCGACTGGCCAGAGCGCTCCAGCACGTCCTTCACGACCGCGCTGACCCGCAGCAGGCGGGCCTGTTGTGCGGCCGTGAGCGCGGCCGGCTGGTCACAGAAACGCGGCAGGCCGGCCTGGCTGGTCAGCGGCGCGGCGGCCAGGGCGATCCACACCCCGGCGACAAGGCGGACCACTGCGTCAGAGCGTCACAGGGTGGGAGGCCAGCTCGCGGTGCCAGGTGTCGTGCAGCACGAGGAAGAAGGGCTCGCGGGCATCGACGCGGGCGAACTCGATGCCGAAGGTGCGCTGGCGGGTGCGCACCAGGGCGCCGTTGCCGAGCTGCGCCTGGGCGAGGGTGGTCTTCGGCAGGAACAGCTCGAACTGCGGCTGGCCCGGCACGGTCACCCCTTGCAGCGTCAGGCGCACGACACCCGGACGGTCAGCGGCTTCCGCCAGGTCGATCACGCGGTAATCGCCGTCAGCCACATCGTTGCCCGGGGACGAGCTGGTGCTGGACTTGCCCAGGGAGTCAGACGCGCTGCTCGCGGTGCTGGATGCGCTGTCCACGGCGGACGACGCAGCCGTGCTGGACGCATGGGCCGGCAGACAGACCGCGCCCAGGGACAGGACCAGCGCGCTCAGCAGAAGACGGGGATGCAGGGACATCGGGGACTCCTCGGGTTCAGGCAAGGAGTCGATTGTCGATCAAGCAGACGCCTGAACGCCGCCCAGCACCGCCGCGCTCCCCTGTACGGCTGCACGTCGATGATAGAAATTCAACGCCCTCAGCCCGCCGAGTTCTTCCCCGCCGCCCGCGCGGCCGGGACCGCCGTGCAGCGACTGCGGCATCACGTTGCCGTGGCCGCTCTGCAGCGTGGCGACTTCCGGCGTGATGACGTGGACGCGGCCATGGCTGGCAGCCAGGTCGAGCGCCGTGTCGGCCAGCGCATGCGCCGAATCGGCACCGTCTTCGCCATACAGCGAGCAGACGAGCGAGCCTTCTCCGCGCGCGACCAGCGCCCGGGCATGGGCCGCGTCGCGATAAGGCAGCAGCGTGGCGACCGGGCCGAACACCTCGGTGGTGTGGACGATGTCCGTCCCGTCGGCGTCCCGTGTGCCGAGCAACACCGGGGCGATGCAGGCAGCGATCGCCGGATCGGCATCGATCAGCGCGGCGCCGCGGCCGTCGAACAGCGTCTGCGCGTGTTGCTGCAGCGTGGCCAGGCCGTCCTGCACGCTGCGCAGTTGCGCGCGGCTGACGAGCGAGCCCATGCGCACGGCCTCGTTGCGCGGGTTGCCGACCGTGGTCTTCGCCAGCCGGGCGCCGATGGCTTCCGCCGCGGCGTCGTAGAGCGCTTCGGGGACGAAGATCCGTCGGATGGCGGTGCATTTCTGGCCCGACTTGACCGTCATCTCGCGCGCGACTTCCTTGACCAGCAGGTCGAACGCCGCGCTGCCCGGTACCGCGCCCGGCATCAGCACGGCCGAGTTGACGCTGTCCGCCTCGATGTTCACGCGCACCGAACGCTCGGCAACCGCCGGATGGCGCCGCAGCAGCGCAGCGGTGTCGGCAGAACCGGTGAACGACAGCACATCGAACGGCCGCAGCGCATCCAGCAGCCCGGCCGAGCTGCCGCAGACGATGTTCAGCGCGCCCGGCGGCAGGATGCCCGCCTCGACGACGTCGCGCACCATGCGCTGTGTCAGCCATGCGGTCGACGTGCCGGGCTTCACCACCACCGGCACGCCTGACAGCAGCGCCGGTGCCGCCTTTTCCCACAGGCCCCAGGCCGGGAAATTGAACGCGTTGATGAACAGCGCCAGCCCCTGCACCGGCACCTGCACGTGCTGGCTGCCGAACGCGCCACCCTTGGCCAGCGGCGTGGCATCGCCGTCGAGCAGCGTGAGCCGGTCACCCAGCGCATCACCGAGCCTGGCATAGGTGCCGAGCGTGTAGATCGCACCGTCGATGTCCACGGCGGAGTCGTTTTTCACCGTGCCGCTGTTGGCGGTGGCGATCTCGTAGTAGGCATCGCGGTTCGCCTGCAGCACCTTGCCGATGGCACCGAGCAGCCCGGCGCGGGCACGGTACGTCAACGCCCGCAGCGCGGTGCCGCCAACGCGGCGGGTGTGTTCGAAGCCGCCGGACAGGTCCAGACCCGTCGCGTCCACGCGGACCAGTTCGGTGCCGAGGACCGGATCGAACAGTGGCGTGGCATCGCCCGTGCCAGCCGTCCAGCGGCCGCCAAGGTGGTTGAGGAGCAGTTCCGTGCAGGAGGGGGGGAGGGTGATGATCGTCATTCATGCATGATATTGCATGAATTGGAGTATGTGAAAAATAAAGAGCATGAAAATGCATCCTCAAGTTTACAAAAATCGCGCCGAAACCTCCTCAGTGCCCTAGTACTGCCGTGCTGACAAGGAAATGCCATGCCCCACTTGAACAACAAGATCTCCCACCGGCTAGCCGGCGTGCTGGGACTGCTGTTGCTGACCACGCTCGCCATCGTCGGCATGGCGCTATGGCAGATGGGGGTCATGCGCACGCTCAGCGCGGAGGTGTCGAACAACTGGTTGCCCAGCGTCGAGACGGTGAACCAGATGAACGCCAACACCGGCGAGTTGCGTGTTGCCGAGTTCCAGCAGGTGCTGAACACCGACAGCACCAGAGTGGCCGCCCTCGAAAAGACCATGGCCCAGATACAGGCGGAATTCGAGGCGCACCACAAGACCTACGTCGCGCTGATCAGCAGTCCGGAAGAACACAAGCTGCATGACGCCTTCGATGCGCAGTGGAAGCACTACCTGCAGTTCCATGCACAGATCGTGGAGCTGTCGCGCAAGAACGAACAGGCGCAGGCCAGGGAGTTGCTCGAAGGAGACGCGCAGCGCACGTTCGAAGCCATGAGCAAGGTGCTGGACCAGCTCGTCGAGCTGAACCAGACCGGTGCCAGATCCGCCGCCGAGGCGAGCGAGTCGGCCTATCTGATGGCACGCAACGCCATGGTCATCGCGGCCGCACTGGGACTGGCCATGGCCGTGACCGCGGGGTTGTGGCTGATGCGCTCCATCACGGGGCCGCTGCAGCAGGCACTGCAGGCCGCACACCGCGTGGCCGATGGAGACCTGTCCTGCGTGATCGAGCACCAGTCTCAGGACGAATCCGGCCAGGTGCTGCAGGCCTTGCAGCAGATGCAGACCAGCCTGGAAGGCGTGGTCACCAAGGTGCGCGACAACGCCGACAGCGTGGCCACCGCCAGCCAGCAGATCGCCAATGCCAGCCAGGACCTGTCGTCGCGGACCGAGGAACAGGCCAGTGCGCTGGAAGAAACGGCGGCGACCATGGACGAGCTGGCGGCCACCGTGCGCACCAACACCGAGAACGCCCAGCAAGCCGATCAGCTGGCCCGCAGCGCGTCAGCCATCGCCGTGCAGGGTGGCGAGGTGGTGGGCAAGGTGGTCACCACGATGCAGAACATCAACGCCAGTTCGCGCAAGATCAGCGACATCATCGGCGTGATCGACGGCATCGCGTTCCAGACCAACATCCTGGCCCTGAACGCGGCGGTCGAAGCGGCCCGTGCCGGCGAGCAGGGGCGCGGATTTGCCGTGGTGGCCTCCGAGGTCCGCAGCCTGGCGCAGCGCAGTGCCGAGGCCGCCAAGGAAATCAAGACCCTCATCAGTCGCAGCGTCGAGCAGGTGTCACATGGCACCGATCTGGTGGACCAGGCCGGCAAGACCATGGGCGAGATCGTCGGCTCGATCCGGCGGGTCAGCGACATCGTCACGGAAATCACCACCGCGACGCAGGAACAGAGCCTGGGCATCCAGCAGGTCGGCCAGGCCATCAGCCAGCTCGACCAGACCACCCAGCAGAACGCCGCCATGGTCGAGGAGAGTGCGGCCGCGGCCGAGACGCTCAAGGACCAGGCGATGCAGCTGGTGCAGACCGTGGCGGTGTTCCGACTGTCAGGGACGCCGTCGACGCGTGCTTCGGCCATGCCGGCCGCACCGCGCCAGACCGCGCCCCAGACCCGCGCGGCCACCATGCCTGCACCACGGCCGACCTTCAGGTCCGCTCCGGCGCACACCGCCGTCCAGACCTCTGCGGGCACACCGGCCGCGGCCGAGCCGGTCAGCGACGACTGGGCGAAGTTCTGACGCTGGCGCGCGCCACCCTCAGGTGGCCGTGTCCCGGTCCGACTCGTTCCGGCTGGCGATCAGGATCCCCAGCATCCGCATGAACTCCCCCCGCTCCTGTTCCGGCAGCGGCGCCAGGATGCGCTCCTGCGCCCGCAGCATCGACGGGGTCACGTCCGCCAGGAGCTGCTGACCTGCTTCGGTCAGCGTCAGCAGCCGCACGCGCCGGTCCTGCGCCGAGGCGCTGCGCAGCGTCAGCCCGCGCGCTTCGAGCCGGTCGATCACCCCCGCGATGGTCGAGGTGTCGAAGCCGATCGTGCGGGCGAGCGTGCGCTGGTCGGTGCCCGGGACGTTGTGGACCGCCTGCAGCGCGGCGAATTGCACCGGCGTGATGCCAAACGACTCCGTTTCCTGCATGAACAGCGCGACGGCAATCTGGTGCAGACGGCGGATGTCGTGTCCGGGCAGGCTGTCGAGGTCGAGCGGCGGCAAGGTCATCGCGGGTTTTCACTGAATGGATGGGGATAGATCTGGATCAATGCTAGCATTACACTAATCATCAGCATACTGATTATTTCTATGCTGATTGATGGAGCGCAATGCAATGAACACGGAACATTCGACCCCTCCCGTCGTGCTCGTCGCCGGCGGTGGCATCGGCGGCCTGGCGGCGGCGCTGGCGCTGGTGCGGCAGGGCTTCCGCGTCACGGTGCTGGAGCAGTCGCCCGAGATCGGCGAGATCGGCGCCGGCATCCAGCTCGGGCCGAATGCCTTCCACGCCTTCGATGCGCTGGGCATCGGCGAGAAGGCCCGCGGTCGGGCCGTCTACACCGACTACATGGTCATGCACGACGCCATCAACGCCTACCAGGTCGGCAAGATGCCCACGGGCGAATCCTTCCGGCAGCGCTTCGGCAATCCCTACGCGGTGATCCACCGGGCCGACGTCCACCTGTCGCTGCTCGAAGGCGCGCAGGAGACCGGACTGGTGGACTTCCACACCTCCACCCGCGTCGTCGGCATCGAACAGGACGGTGACGGCGTGACCGTGACGGCGCAGGACGGGCGTACCTTCCGCGGCGTCGCGCTGATCGGAGCGGACGGCGTCAAGTCGGTGGTGCGCCAGCAGTACGTGGGCGATCCGGCACGGGTGACCGGCCATGTCGTCTACCGCGCCGTCGTGGAAAAGCAGGATTTCCCGCAGGAACTGCAATGGAACGCGGCCAGCATCTGGGTCGGCCCGAACTGCCACCTCGTCCATTACCCCCTGCGTGGCGGCGAGCAGTACAACGTGGTCGTCACCTTCCACAGCCGGGAGCAGGAGGAATGGGGCGTGCGCGAGGGCAGCAAGGAAGAGGTGCAGAGCTACTTCCAGGACATCTGCCCGAAGGCGCGCCAGCTCATCGACCTGCCGAAGTCCTGGAAACGCTGGGCCACCGCCGACCGCGAGCCGATCGGGCAATGGACCTACGGCCGCGTCACGCTGCTCGGCGACGCGGCCCACCCGACCACGCAGTACATGGCACAGGGCGCCTGCATGGCGATGGAAGACGCGGTGACGCTCGGCGAAGCCCTGCGCAGCTGCGGCAACGACTGGACGCAGGCGCTCGACCTCTACCAGCGCGCCCGCGTCGCCCGCACCGCGCGCATCGTGCTCTCCAGCCGCGAGATGGGCCGCATCTACCACGCCAAGGGCGTCGAGCGGCTGGTGCGCAACGACCTCTGGCGCGGCCGCACGCCCGAGCGCTTCTATGACGCGATGGAGTGGCTGTACGGCTGGAACGTCGGCAACTGCCTCGACGCAGCCCGGCGCTGATCGCCAGTGTCCCGAATCACCAGGAGAGATCCGATGCAAGACGACGCCCCGCTGGGCCGCCTCGAAGACCTGCCCGCCGAGTACGTGCAGGCCTTGCGCGACAAGAACCTCGTGCCGCTGTGGCCCAGCCTACGCGGCGTGCTGCCGCCCCAGGTGCCCACGCGCCAGACCCAGCCCATCCACTGGGCCTATGCCGACATCAAGCCATTGCTGCTGCAGGCCGGCGAGCTGACGCCGATCGAGAAGGCCGAGCGCCGCGTGCTGGTGCTGGCCAACCCCGGCCACACGCTGGAGAAGATGCAGGCCAGCGCCGCGATCTACCTCGGGATGCAGCTGCTGATGCCGGGCGAGTGGGCACCGTCGCACCGCCACACGCCCAACGCGGTGCGCATGGTGGTCGAAGGCGAGGGCGCCTGGACGACGGTGGACGGCGAACGATGCCCCATGTCCCGCGGCGACCTGATCCTCACCCCCACCGGCCTGTGGCACGAACACGGCCACGACGGCGACACGCCGGTCGTGTGGCTGGATGTGCTGGATCTGCCGCTGGTCTATTACATGGAAGCCAGCTACCACCTCAACGGCGCACGGCAGACCGTCCAGCCCGGCCGCGGTGACCGCAGCTACCAGCGCGCCGGTCTGGTGCCGTCGCCGGTCTTCGGCCGCAGTGGCAAGCGTTATCCGATGCTGCGCTATCCGTGGGTCGACACCCGCGCAGCGCTGCAGGCCCTGGCCGGCGACCAGCCTGGTCTCGACGCGGTGCAGCTCACTTACGTCAATCCCGAAACCGGCGAGGACGCCGAGAACATCCTCGGCTTCTACGCCCTGATGCTGCGCCCCGGCCAGACGCTGCGGTTCCCGGCCCGCTCGCCGGCCTGTGTCTTCCACCTGATCGAAGGCAGCGTCGACATCGCCATCGAGGCCGCCACGCCGCGCGCCTTCACGCTCGCCGAAGCCGACACCTGCTGCGCGCCCGGCTACACCGGTGTGACGCTGCGCAACCGGTCCGCCGACCAGCCTGCCTTCGTCTTCCTCGCCGACGAAGCACCGCTGCACCGCAAGCTCGGCGTCCACGAAGTTCGCGCCTGATCCCACGCCCTCCCGTCATGCCCGCGCACGCGGGCACCCACGCCAACAAATCACCTCCCGCATGACCACCCCCTACCTCTGGACCCCGCCCGCCGTCCCATCCCTGCCCATCCGCGGCTCGGACGCCCGCCTGCCGATCAACCGCATCTTCTGCGTCGGCCGCAACTACCACGCCCACGCCGTCGAGATGGGCCGCCCCGTCGACAAGTCGGCCGAGCGGCCGTTCTATTTCACCAAGTCGACGCAGACGCTGGTCGAGAGCGGCGCGACCGTGCCGTATCCGCCCGGCACGTCGAACTACCACTACGAGATGGAACTCGTGCTCGTCATCGGCAAGCCGGGCTTCCGGGTCGCCGCCGAAAACGCGCATGAACTGGTCTACGGCTACGCCTGCGGCCTCGACATGACGCGCCGCGACCTGCAGCTCGTCGCGCGCGACAAGGGCCGGCCGTGGGACCTGGGCAAGGACATCGAGCAGGGATCGGTGTGCAGCGAAGTCGTGCCGATGCCCGGCGTCGTGATCGAGTCGGGCGCAATCGCGCTGCAGGTCAACGGCGTCACCAAGCAGTCGTCGGACGTGGACAAGCTGATCTGGAACATCCGCGAGATCCTCGCCGACCTGTCGCAGTTCTATCACCTGGAACCCGGTGACCTCATCTACACCGGCACCCCGGAAGGTGTTGGCGCGGTGCTGCCCGGGGACCAGATCCGCGGGCAGGTGGCGGGGGTTGGCGAGGTTGTCCTCCACATCGGTGCTGCCGAATAATTCGCGACCACAACGAAATCACAAGATCGCAAGATCCACGGAGACAAGCCGATGAACCGCCAGACCTTCCTCGCCGCGCTGATCGGCGCTGCGGCCTTCACCCACCTGCCGGCCCGCGCCGAGACGGCGGCCGACTTCCCCACGAAGCCAGTGACCCTGTTCACCGCCTTCGCCCCCGGCAGCGGCCCGGACGCCACGCTGCGCATCCTGGCCGAGAAGCTCGGCAAGCTCTGGAACCAGCGTGTCGCCGTCGAGAACCGTCCCGGCGGCGGCGGATTCATCGCGATGGACGCGGTCAAGCGGGCCGCGCCGGACGGCTACACGCTGCTGCAGCTCGACAGCGACCACCTCTCCGCCGTGCCCCACCTCTACAAGCAGCGCGGCGCCGACGCGGTGAAGAACTTCGAGCCGGTGGCGTCGATTTTCCGCACCACCTTCCTGGTCGCGGTGGGCGCCGAATCGAAGTGGAAAACCATGGGCGACCTGATCGCCGCCGCCAAGGCCGAGCCGGGCAAGGTGACCTACGGCTCGTGGGGCGTGGGCAGCCCCGGCCACCTCGGCGGCGAATTGCTGGAAGAGCTGACCGGCATCCGGATGCAGCACATCCCCTACCGCGAGGTGAGCCAGCTCTTCCCCGCGGTCGGCTCGGGTGACGTGGCGTGGAGCCTGGGCACGCTGCCGTCCAGCTCCGGCGCCTACAGGGCCGGCAAGCTGCGCTATCTGGCAGTGGCATCGACCAAGCGCCTGCCGCAGATGCCCGATGTGCCGACCGCCACCGAAGCCGGCGCGCCCGCGGGCTTCGACGTGAACGCCTTCGTCGTGCTGGTCGCGCCGAAGGGCCTGCCGGCGCCGCTGCGCGCGAAGATCAACGCCGACGTGGCCAAGGTCATCACCGATCCGGAGCTGAAGGCCCGCTTCGACACCTTCGCCTTCGAGCCGATCGCCTGGACGCCCGAGGAGATCACCCGCGGCGTCGAGGCCAAGTCCAAGGTCTACGAGGTGCTGGTGAGGAAGGCCAACATCAGCCTGGACTGATCAGCCCGGAACGGCTTCGGCGTCCCGCAGGGTCTGGCGCATCCACTCGCGCACCAGCGCCAGCCCCGGCGCCGGTGTGCGGGCGGACAGCGTCACCAGACCGAAGCGGGCGCTGGCCTGCAGCGGGGGCGCCAGTGCCAGCTCGACCAGGTCCGGCCCGGCGGCGCGGATCGCGATCAGCACCGCATCGCTGCGCAGCGCCACCGCCACCAGGCTCGGGATCTCCTCGCAGCGCAGCGTGACGCACTGCGCCGGATGGGCGGCCGGCCCGTAACGCTCCATCAGCACCCGCGCCACCTCGTCGCTCAGTGGCGTCGAGGCGATCGGGTAGCGCTGCACATCGGCAAACGCCACCGCGCCGTCCCGCGCCGCCTGCGCGGCCAGCGGGTGGCCCGGCCGGCAGAGAAACGCGCCGCGCATCTCCGAGACCGTGTCCACGCACAGGTCGGGCGCCGGGACGAGCGAGCGCACATCCAGCACCAGCGCATCCAGCGTCCGTTCGCGCAGCGCCTGCACCAGCAGCGCCGTCGTCGCGCGCGAGATCTCCAGATGCAGGCCGGGCCGCTGCGTGGCCACCGCCATCAGCAGCGGTGTCATCAGCATCGCCCCCGGCCCCGAGCCCATGCCGATGCGCAGCACGCCCGCTTCGCCTGCGCCGATGCGCCGGCCGCTGTCGAGCAACTCGTCCGCATCCAGCACCACCTGGCGCGCCCGCGCCAGCACTTCCCGTCCGAAGGGTGTCAGCTCGCTGTGCCGACCGATGCGGTCGAACAGCGGCTGGCCCAGATCGTCTTCCAGCGCCCGGATGCTGCGGCTGAGCGCTGGCTGTGTCAGGAACAGCGCTTCGGCGGAGCGGCTGAAGGAGCCGCTTTCCGCCAATGCAATCAGGTGCTTGAGTTGAACCAGCGTCATGCTGCGTGCCTCGGCGTTCAAACCATGAGTCAAATGCATCATAAATCTTAAAACAATGCATTGGACGCCTAGTTCTTCGGGTTCTACGATGAAGCATCACCCCACGAACCGCCCTCCGGAGCACAGTCCATGCACCCCAAGCGCTTTTCCCTCCGCGCCCTTGTCCTGCTCGCCGGCCTGACTCTGGTCAGTGCCTCCGCCGTGGCGCAGACCTTCCCGAGCAAACAGGTCAACCTGATGGTGCCGTACCCGGCGGGCGGACTCTCGGACGTGATCGCGCGCATCGTCGAGAAGCCGCTGACCCGGGCGCTCGGCCAGCAGGTCATCGTCGAGAACCTCGGCGGTGTCAGCGGGGCGCTGGCCGCGCAGAAGGTGCTGGCAGCGCCTGCGGACGGACACCTCGTATTCCAGGGCTCCCCCAACGAGCTGATCCTCGCACCGCTGGCCAACGCGGCGGTGAAGTTCAAGTCGGAAGACTTTCGCCTCGTGCAGATGATCGGCGTTTCTCCGATCACGATCCACGCCCGCAAGGGACTGCCAGCGAACAACGTCGACGAGCTGGTCGCACTGGCCAGGAAATCAGCCGCAGCGGGCAAGCCACTCACCTACGGCAGTGTCGGCTACGGCTCGTTCTACCACGTGCTCGGCGCGCATTTCGCGCAGACCATCGGGGCGGAGATGGTGCACGTCCCGTACAAGGGGGCCGCGCCGCTGCTGCAGGACATGGGCGGCGATCTGGTGGACATCTCCGTGCTGGTCACCGGACTGCAGTCGGCCGGTCTGGCCGACCAGGGGCGGCTGAAGATCCTCGGCACGCTGGCGCCCGCGGGCAAGGTCGAAGTGCCGTTCCTCAAGGCCTACCCGAGCATCAACGACAGCAAGAGCGTCAAGGGCTTCGCCTACAACATCTGGACCGGCTATCTGGTCAGGAAGGACACGCCGGAGCCGGTGGTGCAGGCGCTGAACAAGGCACTGACGACGGTACTGGGCGATCCGGTGGTGCGGGCCGAGCTGGAAAAGCAGGGGCTGATGGTCGCCACGCCGCTGTCGGTGGCCGACGCAGCGCGTGAATACGAGACGCTGACCACCAGCTTCCGCGCCATCGCCAAGGCCATCAAGCTCGAAGCGCAGTGACGCGCGGCCGAGAACGAGCCACGCCATGACCTACCTGCTCGACGCACTGCGCACCCGGATCGGCGAATTTGTCCACCTGCGCCGCGACCTCCACCAGCACCCCGAACTCGCCTTCGAGGAGCACCGCACCGCCGCACTCGTCGCCGACAAGCTCGAAGGCTGGGGTTACACGGTCGAACGCGGTGTCGGCGGCACGGGCGTGGTCGGTCGTCTGGTGCGCGGCACGGGATCGCGGCGGCTCGGGCTGCGCGCGGACATGGACGCGCTGCCGATCGACGAGACCTCCGGCGTCGCATGGGCCAGCACCCGGCCCGGCCTGATGCACGCCTGCGGCCACGACGGCCACACCGCGATGCTGCTGGCCGCGGCGCGCCACCTCGCCGAACACGGCAGCTTCGATGGCACGCTGCACCTGGTCTTCCAGCCCGCCGAAGAGGGCGGGGGCGGCGCCCTGCGGATGATGTCGGACGGACTGTTCGAGCGCTACCCGTGCGACGCTGTCTTCGCGATGCACAACATGCCCGGCATCGCGCAAGGCCACCTTGTCTTCCGTGACGGCGCCGCGATGGCGTCCTCCGACTACGCGACCATCACGATCGAGGGCGTCGGCGGCCACGGCGCGATGCCCCACCGCGCCGCCGACCCGATCGTCGCCGCGGCCAGCCTCGTGATGGCGCTGCAGACCATCGTCTCGCGCAATGTCGATCCGCTGCACGCGGCGGTGGTGACGGTCGGCGCGCTGCAGGCCGGTCAGGCGAACAACGTGATCCCGGCCAGCGCGCGGCTGGAGCTGAGCATGCGGGCGCTGGACCGCGAGGTGCGGGCGCTGCTGGAGCGGCGCATCCGGGCGCAGGTCGCGGCGCAGGCGGAGAGCTTCGGCTGCACGGCGCGCATCGACTGGCGTCCCGGCTACGCGGTGCTGGTCAACACGCCGGCCGAAACCGCGTTTGCCCGCGAGGTAGCACTCGACCTGCTCGGCCCCGACAAGGTCACGCTGAACGGCCCGCCGCTGACCGGCAGCGAGGATTTTGCGTTCATGCTGGAGCGCGTGCCAGGCAGCTACCTGCTGATCGGCAACGGGCTGGGGGAGCAGGGCGGCGGCGGCGACAGCCCGGCCGCGTCGGCCTGCATGGTCCACAACCCGGGCTACGACTTCAACGACGCGAACCTGCCGGTCGGCGCCGCCTACTGGGTGCGGCTGGCCGAGCGGTTCCTGGTGAAAGAATGACCCACCCACCCCCGTCATCCTCGCGAAAGCGAGGGCCCACCCGACCAGTGGGTTCCCGCTTTCGCGGGAATGACGGGAGCGGTTGATCGATAGAATCGATTCACAGCAGGAGAGCACCGGCCCCGAGCCGGTCACCGAAGGCGCAAACTCCCATGAACGCTCAGGTCCACGCACTGCAAGCACACACGCCGTCTGGAGAGACTCCACGCCCGCACCACGGGGGGTGAAGCACCGAAGGAGCAAGGCACCGGGACCGTCCCGGCGCTGAATCTCTCAGGTACCAAGGACAGGGGGAGCGGCATGACCAGCGCGCAAGCGTCTTTCTCATGCAAGTCATCGTCCTCGGTGCCGGCCTGCTCGGCACCACGTCCGCCCATTTCCTGCGCCAGCTCGGCCACGACGTCACCGTCATCGACCGGCAGGCCGCGCCCGCCGCCGAAACCAGCTTCGCCAACGGCGGCCAGATCTCCGTCAGCCACGCCGAGCCATGGGCCAACCCCTCCGCGCCGCTCAAGGTGCTGCAGTGGCTGGGCAAGGAAGACGCGCCGCTGCTGTTCCGCCTGCGCGCCGATCCGCAGCAGTGGCGCTGGGGCCTGCAGTTCCTGCGCGAATGCACGCCCGCCCGCACCCGCCACAACATCGCGCAGATCGTCCGCCTGGGCACCTACAGCCGCGACACGCTGCAGCAACTGCGGCGCGACCTCGGCCTGCAATACGACCAGCGCACCCAGGGCATCCTGCACTTCTACACCAGCCAGAAGGAGTTCGACGCCGCCGAAGCCCCCGCGGCGCAGATGCGCGATCTGGGCTGCGACCGGCGCGTGATCTCGGCGGACGAAGCCGTGCGGCTGGAGCCGGCGCTGCGCCACATCCGGCCGCAGCTGGCCGGGGCGACCTTCACCTCGGAAGACGAGTCGGGCGATGCGCGCCAGTTCACGCTCGCGCTGGCCGAGCGCTGCCGGCAGGACGGGGTGCGCTTCCTGATGGGGCACCACGTCATGGCGCTGCGCGAGGTGGGTGGCCGGATCGACCATGTCGAGGTGACCGATGCTGACGGGGCGTTCCAGCGGCTGCGCGCCGATGCGTTTGTCCTGGCCATGGGCAGCTTCAGCCCGCTGCTGGCACAGCCGCTGGGCATCCGGCTGCCGATCTACCCGGCCAAGGGCTACTCGGTGACGATGCCGGTGAAGGACGCGGCGATGGCGCACCAGGTCTCGCTGACCGACGACGAGTACAAGCTCGTCTTCTCGCGCCTGGGCGACCGCCTGCGCATCGCCGGCACGGCGGAGCTGAACGGCTACAGCCGCGACCTGAACCGCGTGCGCTGCGAGGCGATCGTGCGGCGCACGGAACAGCTTTTCCCCGGCGCGGGCGACACGGCGCAGGCGCAGTTCTGGACCGGCCTGCGCCCCGCGACACCGAGCAACGTGCCGATCATCGGCCAGTCCCGCGTCCCGAACCTGTTCCTCAACACCGGCCACGGCACGCTCGGCTGGACCCACGCCTGCGGCTCGGGCAAGAGCGTGGCGCGCATCGTCAGCGGACTGGCGCCGGAGCTGGAGTTCGCCTTCACGCGCCCCTGACCCCCACCCTCGTCATCCTCGCGAAAGCGAGGACCCACCCGCCACTCCCCCCTCAGAACCCCGAGCCAGGTTGCTTCAGGAACTCGGCTTCCTCGGCGGTATTCGTCCGGCCAAGCGCCGCATTCCGATGCGGAAACCGCCCGAACCGCGCCACGATCACCCGGTGCCGCTCGGCCCATTCCAGCAAGCCCGCCAGCGCCGGTTCGTCCCGGCCGAGCTGCGCGAACAGGCGGATCGACTCGTCCTGGTCGGCGAGCGCTTCTGCGTGCTCGAAGGGCAGGTAGACGAACTGGCGCTGCACCCCGGTCAGCGTCCTGTCCGCACCAGACGCGACCAGCGATTTCGCCAATGACAGCGCCCGCGGATCGCCCGCGAAGGCGCGCGGCGTGTCGCGGCCCGTGTTGCGGGTGAACTGGTCGAGGACGAGGATCAGCGCGAGCGTGCCGGTGGGGGTGGCGGTCCAGTCCTGCAGGCCGCAGGCAAGGGCTTCGTCGATCAGCGGGCCGAAGCGGCGGGCGATCTCGGCGTCGTGCTGGGGGTCCTTGCGGAACCACTCGGGGCGGGAGTGGATGTGGGCGGGGTCGGTGGCGGGGCCGAACCAGAAGTCGAGGATGGCGCTTGGGTTGGGTTGCATGGCGATCGATGGTACGACTGGTTTCACGATGGCAGGACTCTGCATCCACGAGAAAAAACTGCTAGCGTCGTGGACTGTCCCGAGTCACCACCAAGGAACCCCGCATGACCATCTCCATGTCCTCCGCCAGCCTCCCCGTCTTCACCACCATGCTGCGCAACCTGAGCCACTGCATGGACAAGGCCGAAGCGTCCGCCGCCGCCCGCAAGTTCGACGTGAACGTGCTGGTGCAGGCCCGCCTGGCGCCAGACATGCTGCCGTTCGCCTCGCAGGTGCGCATCGCCTGCGACGCCGCGAAGCTGGCCGCCGCGCGCCTCGGCGGCCTCGACGCCCCCAAGTTCGCCGACGACGAAACCACCTTCGCCCAACTGCAGGAGCGCATCGCCAGGACGCTGGCGTTCCTCGTCACCGTGCCGCCCACCGCCCTCGACGGCACCGAGGACAAGGACATCACCTTCCCCGTCGGCCGCGACGGCTCGACCCGCACGATGAAGGGCGAGGACTACCTGAAGCACTGGGCGCTGCCGAACGTGTTCTTCCACGTCACCACCGCCTACGCGCTGCTGCGCCACAACGGCGTGGACCTGGGCAAGGTGGATTACCTGGTGGGGGCTCAGGCTGCGGCCTGAACCAGCCAGAACCCGACCACCGCCGCGATCAGCAGCGCCGCCACGAACCCGTGGTTGCGCTGTGCCAGATCCGGGCCGGCGCCGGGAATCCGCCCGGTGAGCATCGGCCGCGCCGCATTGGTCCGGCGCAGCAGGCTCAGCAGCGCGATCAGGCCGATGTGCCCCAGCACCAGTGCCAGCATGCCGTTGGCGAACAGTTCGTGCGTTTCCTCCAGCACCTCGCCGACCAGATCGCCACCCCATTCGTTGTAGGTCGCGTAACCACTGAGCGTCAGTGGCACGACGGTCACCATCAGCGCCAGCACGGCCAGCGCCATGCCCAGGTTCTGCGCCTGCCGGCCGTTGAACTGCCCGGCGCGGGCGCTCGCCAGCCACGGCTTCAGCCCCGAGAGCTTGCGCAGCAGCAGCCCGAGCCGCGCTTGCCGCGGCCCGACCAGCCCCCACACGATGCGGAACGCCAGCAACCCGGCCAGCGTGTAGCCCAGCGTGACGTGCACCAGCCGCCAGTGCTCGGACTCGGCGGTCAGGTACGCGCCGGTGAAGCACAGCGCGAACAGCCAGTGGAAGACGCGGGTCGGCGCATCGGTGACACGGCGGGTCGGGGTGGTCGTGGTCGCGCCAGCAGAGGCAGCGTTCAGGGTGGAACTGGTCATTTCGGAATCCTCACGCGGTCTTCGTCGAAATCGCCCTTGTCGGCGCCAGCGTGGCAGGCCATGCAGTTGGACGCGCTCTTGATCGAGGCGCGTTTCCAGACGCTGGCGCCGACCTCGTCGTGCTGCCGGATGAACCAGGCGGAGCGGGTGATGCGGTCCTCGGGCGGCGGGGTGGCGCTGACGCGGCGGCCGGTGCCGGCGTTGTCGGTGAGCCAGCGGGTGATGAGCTTGACCGACGCGGCGTCGAGCGAGGCGTCCGTGCCGTAGTGCTTGTCCAGACCGCCCATCAAGCGCGTCCACGACGCCGCCGGCAGCATCCCGGGCGGGTAGGCCATGTGGCAGGCCGCGCATTCCTGCTGGTATTGCGGCAGGGTGGGCACGCGCAGGGCCCGGTGGTGGTCGTCGTCGGCGAATGCGGACGGTGCGAGCAGCGCGGTGGTCAGGAGCAGGGCGAGGGGTGGGCGCATGGGGTGGGTTCCCGCTTGCGCGGGAATGACGGTGAGGGGAACAGTGGGCTCAGCGCTTCTGGGCGATGAGGTAGGCGAGGACGTCGGCCTTTTCGGCGGCGCTGCACTCGCGGCTCACGACGTCCTTGCAGTTGCGGCGGAACCACTTGTCCACCTTGGCTTCGTCGGTGAAGGCCTTGGCGTTGAAGGCGGGGGCCATCGGGGCAATGGGCTTGCTGGTGCTGGCGTGCTTGCCTTCGGTGGTCGGCGGCGCGTTGTGGCAGGACGAGCAGGACCACTCGCCGCCGTGCTTGCTGGTGAAGAACACCCGCCCGCGTTCCGCACTGGCCGGCGCGCCAGCGGCCACGGTCCAGCGCTGGAGCTGGGCGTCGGGCGTCGTGTCACCCGCTTCGGCCGGCATCGCCAGCAGCAGCGAAGCGGCCACGGCCGCGAGGGCGGTGAGCGTGGTGCGGACCAGGTGGGGACGGGCGGAAGGGGTGCGGTAGGAGTGCATGGCTGCATTCTGGAAAACCGCGGCTGTACCTTGTCTGAATCGACCGTTTACCTGGGGTTCAGATTCGGATGTGGACAATCCGGGGTGCAAGTGCCGGACGGTCTGGCGCGGAAGGATCTCGGAATGTCGAAGCGGGCCCTGCAACAGCTGGGAATGGCGGCGGTGCTGATGGCGGCCTGCTGCAGTCCCGCCGTGTCCATCGCCCGCGAGCGGGACGACCATGAGCGCGCCCGGCAGGCGGTCGAGGCGGGCCAGATCCTGCCGCTCAAGGCGATCCTGGCGCGGGTGGAACGCGACATGCCGGGCGAGGTGCTCGAAGTCGAGCTGGAGCAGCAGGACAGCGGGGTCTGGATCTACGAACTCAAGGTGCTGCAACCCGGCGGTGTGCTGACCAAGCTCAAGCTGGACGCCCGAACCGGCGCCATGCTGAAGACCCGCGCCCAGCGCGCTGGCACCCGCGAACGCGGCCATGAACGCGATCGCGAAAGAGACTGATTGATGCGCATCCTGGTGGTGGAAGACGAAGCAACGCTCGCAGCCCAGCTGCAGCAGGCGCTGGCCGACGCCGGCTACACCAGCGAACTCAGCCGCGACGGGCGTGACGCCTGGTACCGCGGCGAGGTCGATGCCTTCGACGCGGTGGTGCTCGACCTGGGCCTGCCGGAGATCGACGGCCTGACCGTGCTGAAGCGCTGGCGCGCGGCGGGTCGGCGGATGCCGGTGCTGATCCTGACCGCGCGCGACAACTGGCACGAGAAGGTGACCGGCATCGACGCCGGGGCCGACGACTACCTGACCAAGCCCTTCCACATGGAAGAGCTGCTGGCCCGGCTGCGGGCGCTGATCCGGCGCGCGGCGGGGCAGGCCTCGGCGCAGCTGTGCTGCGGTGCGGTGCAGCTCGACACGCTGAGCGGCCGTGTCACGGTGGACGGACAGGCCGTGACGCTGACCAGCCACGAGTACAAGGTGCTCGCCTACC
This sequence comes from Sphaerotilus montanus, assembly GCF_013410775.1. Taxonomy (NCBI): domain Bacteria; kingdom Pseudomonadati; phylum Pseudomonadota; class Betaproteobacteria; order Burkholderiales; family Sphaerotilaceae; genus Sphaerotilus; species Sphaerotilus montanus. Next base: position 4,319,519 of record NZ_JACCFH010000001.1, read on the forward strand.
TGATGCACCGGCCGAACCGCATCGTCTCGCGCGTGGAGCTGATCGAGCACCTCTACGCGCAGGACTTCGACCGCGAGTCCAACACCATCGAGGTCTTCATCGGCCGGCTGCGGCGCAAGCTGCCAGCGGAGCTGATCGAGACCGTGCGCGGCCTGGGCTACCGCCTCAATGCATGACGGCGTGAACCGCCCATGAACCGGCTGTTCGGCGCCTCGCTGCGGGTGCGGCTGCTCATCGGCACGCTGCTGGGCGTGAGTGCGGCGCTGCTGGTGGCAGGACTGGTGCTGTCGAACCTGTTCCGCGAGCAGGTGGCGCGGCAGTTCCAGGCCGGCCTGCGGGTGCATCTGGACCAGCTCACCGCCAGCGTGGAGGCCGGCCCCGATGGCCAGCCCGTGCTCTCGGCCGCGCTGGTGGATGCGCGCTGGAACAAGCCGTACTCGGGCCTCTACTGGCAGGTCGACGGACTGCAGGGTGGCCGGACGGTGCCCGCGCTGCTGCGCTCGCGGTCGCTGTGGGATGCGACCTTGTCAGTGCCCGCGGACGTGCTGGCAGACGGCGAGGTCCACGTCCACGACATCACCGGGCCGGATGGGCTGGGCCTGCGGGTGCTCGAACGCGTGGTGCATCCGGACGACCGGCCTGCCACGTCCTGGCGCCTGAGCGTAGCGCAGGACACGCGCGAGCTGGACGAGGCGGTGTCGTCCTTCGTGGGCATGCTGGTGCTGTCGCTGGGCGTGCTCGCCGTGGCGCTGATGGCGGCTGCTGCTGCGCAGGTCGTCGTCGGGCTGGCGCCGCTGCGCAGTCTGCAGGCAGCGGTGTCTGCCTTGCGGGCCGGTCGGCTGCAGCGGCTGGAGGGCGATTTCCCGGCCGAGCTGCAACCGCTGGTGGACGATTTCAACGGCGTGCTCGACCAGAACACCCAGATCGTCGTGCGCGCCCGCACGCAGGCCGGCAACCTGGCCCACGCGATCAAGACGCCGCTGGCGGTGCTGTCCAACGCGGCGGCGCGCCCGGACACCGCACAGGGCGCGCTGGCGCGGCTGGTCGACGAGCAGGTGGCGCAGGCGCAGCGGCAGGTCAACTGGCACCTGTCACGGGCGCGGGCCGCGGCGGCAGTCGGTGTGCCGGGGGTGCGCACCCTGGTGTCCGCGGTGGCGGGGCCGCTGGTGAAGGTGATGGACCGGGTCCACGCCGGGCGCCATCTGGATTTCGACGACCGCACCGCCGACGTCCCGCTGTGGTTCGCCGGTGAAGAACAGGATCTGCAGGAGATGCTGGGCAACCTGCTCGACAACGCCTGCAAGTGGGCGCGCTCGTCGGTGCTGGTGGAGGTGTCGGCGACATCAGCGGAGAAGGGCGCGCCACGGCCCTGTCTGCAGATCACGGTCGAAGACGACGGGCCCGGCATCGCGGAGGCGCTGCGCGAGAAGGTGCTGGTCCGCGGCGCCCGGATCGACGAGCAGATGCCGGGCTCGGGGCTCGGGCTGGCGATCGTCCTCGATCTGGCGCAGTTGCACGGCGGCACGCTGCGGCTGGAGCGCTCCGAGGCGCTGGGCGGCTTGCGGGCGCGTCTGGTGCTACCCGCCGCGGTGTGACGCACCCGCGCCCGCCGCCTCGCCCCCGAAGAAGCGACTCGGCGCCATGCCCACGGTGCGGGTGACCATCGCGGTGAACGCACTCGGGCTGGCGTAACCCAGCTCGGCGGCGATGTGGCTCATCGGCTTGCCACGCGCCGCCAGCGCCAGCGCCCGGGCCAGCAGTACCTGGTGGCGCCACTGCACGAAGCTGGTGCCCAGCTCGTCCCGGAACAGCCGGGCCACCGTGCGCGCGCTGGCCCCGGATTCGGCCGCCCAGGCGTCCAGCGTCGCGTGGCGGGTCGGCGCATCCAGCACGGCTTCGCAGAGGTGCCGCAGCCGCTTGTCCTGCGGCAGCGCCACCCCCAGCGGCAGCGGCTGGGCGCGGCGCAGCTCGTCCAGCACCAGCGTGCCGATGCAGCGCTCGCGCAGCTGGTCGGCCGCGTCCGGCAGGGTGTCGGGATCGAGTTCGGTGAGCTGCTGCACCAGCTCGCGCAGCAGCGACGACACCTCGATGACGCGGCAGCGGCGCCAGGCGTCTTCCTGCGCGGCCGGCACGTCCGGGCCACAGCGGTCGGCGGGCTGGTGGACGTAGAGCGTGCGCATGTCGGCGTCCTGCACCACGGTCACGGTGTGCACCACCTGCGGCGGGATCCACACCGCGCGCGAGGGCGGCACGAGGTAGGTGCTGTGGTCGGCGGTGACCCGCGTGACGCCAGTCGCCGAGAACGCGACCTGCGCCCAGGCATGGCTGTGGGGCGCGACGCGGGTGTCGGCCTCCAGGCGCCGCGACTTGCCACGCACGGGGCGGGCGGCGGTCGGTGCAAAGCGCTGGGGATCGAGCGGAGCGATGCTGCGGTGCGGAAGCATGGAGATGGCCGAATCGCGACAGAGAATGTCGTTCTATCGTAACCCGGACGCAGACAGCACCTCTACAGTGCCCGGATGCACTCCACCACCTTGCCCTCGAACGCCGCCGCCGCGGCAGACGACGACCGCGCCCGGGCGCGCCGCGATGTCTCCACCATCGGCCTGATCGGGCTGGCCCACGGCACCTCGCACTTCCACCACCTGCTGCTGCCGCCGCTGTTCCCGCTGTTCATCCGCGACTTCGGGCTGAGCTATTCGGAACTCGGGCTGCTGGTGACGGTGTTCTTCGTGATCTCGGGCATCGGTCAGGCGCTGTCCGGCTTCCTGGTGGACAAGGTCGGCGCGCGCCCGGTGCTGTACGCGGCGATGGGCAGTTTCATCGCGGCGTCGCTGGCGGGCGCGATGGCGCAAGGCTACGGCGGGCTGATGCTGGCCGCGGCGCTGGCGGGGCTGGGCAATGCACCGTTCCATCCGGTGGACTTCACGATCCTGAACAAGCGGGTGTCGCCGCAGCGGCTGGGGCACGCCTTTTCCGTCCACGGAATCAGCGGCAACCTGGGCTGGGCGGTGTCGCCGGTGTTCCTGATCGGCCTGTCCTCGGCGTTCGGCACCTGGCGGGCGGCCTACCTGGGGTCGGCGCTGGTCGCGGCGGTGGTGCTCGGTCTGCTGTTCCTGAACCGCGCTGCCATCGACGACCGGCAGGGCGCCTGGTCGCACCAGGGCGCCGGGGCCAAGGGCGATCCTGCGCTGGCCGACGAACATCCGATGGCCTTCCTGCGGCTGCCGTCGGTGTGGATGTGCTTCTCGTTCTTCTTCTGGACGACGGCCGCGCTGTCGGCGATCCAGAGTTTCGCGAGTCCCGCGCTGGGCCAGATGTACGGTCTGCCGACATCGGCCACCGCCTATGTGGTGACCGGCTACATGCTGTGCGGAGCCGTGGGCATGGTGATCGGCGGCTTTCTGGTGCCGCGGGTGGCGCGGCTGGAGCGCACGATCGCAGTGGCGATGGCCTTGTCGGCGGTGCTGCTGCTGCTGGCGGGCACGGGCTGGCTGTCCGGCATGGCCTCGGTCGCGGCGGCAGCGCTCGCAGGCATCGGCACCGGACTGGCCGGACCTTCGCGCGACATGCTGATCAAGCGCGCGGCCCCGCCGGGTGCAACCGGGCGGGTCTACGGCACGGTGTATTCAGGGCTGGACGCAGGCTTCGCACTGGCGGCCCCGGTGTTCGGTGCCTTGCTCGACCGCGGCATGGCGCCGGCCATCTTCTATGGAGCGGCCGCGGCGATGACGCTGGGCATCCTGTCCGCGGCGGTGGTGGGGCGCGGCTTGAAGCGGGCCTGAACACCGGCCCGACAACAAAAAGACCCGGCGTGGTCAGCGCCGGGTCGGGTGGTGCAAAGGCCGTTGCCGGCCCCGCACCAAAGACACATCCTGAACCTGAAGGATCAGGCGGCCTTGGAGACAACCTTGGTCATCGACTGGATGTTGGCTTCAGCGGCGCTGACGGCTTGCTTGGCAGCCTTCTGGGCCGATTCCATCGCGGTGGAGCTGGCGGTCATCGCTTGCTTCATGAACGCGACGGCGCTTTCGCTGCCGGCGGGAGCGTTCTTCAGAGCGGCTTCGACGAAGCCTTGCACCGATTGCTGCGAAGCGGAGACCTGGCCTTCGAACAGCTTGCTGATGTCGGCTTGCGTGGCAGCAGCGATTTCATAGACCTGGCGGCTGTAGGCGGTGGCCTTTTCAGCAGCGGGTTGCAGCACGCTGGATTGCAGGGCAGCCAGACCTTGCGCATCCTTGACGGACAGCAGGGCCTTGGCGTTGGCGGCGGACTCGTCCAGTGCGGCACGGGCGGTCTGCAGGTTCAGTTCCACCAGCTTTTCCACGCCACCGAAGGCCTTCTGGCCCAGAGCGACAGCGGTGTCCAGATTGGATTGGGCGGCGGCGGCGAATTGGTCGGCATTGATCATGGTGAGCAGTCCTTTTGTGGAAAGAGGATGCCGGTGGACCCGGCTTTGCTGCACTGCAGCATTGTTGCCAGTATAGAGGGTGCGCCCGGGATTGCAAGCGGTCATGCTGCGATGCAGCATGGATTAGATCGAAAGCTCTAATCAAAAAAAACCCGGTGGGATCACCACCGGGATGGAAGGTACCGGAAAGCGTTCTTTCACAAGGTACCGAGGAGACAACCAGTCACGAACCCTTGAAGACAAGGGCACGCATCCGGAAAGATCAGGTCGGAAGACGAAAGTTCAATCGACAGATCAACAAATTCAATTTCAATTCTTCTGGTTCCGGTTCTGATCCGGGTGGTTCATCGCCTCGAAGTTGGCCTCGGCCACACTCAGCGCCTGCTTGGCGGCCTGCTGGACATTGACCAGCGCACCGTTGGCGGCCACGACGGCCTGCTTGATCATGGCCAGCGACTCTTCGCCGCCGGCGGGTGCGTTCTTCACGGCAGCATCCACCAGCCCCAGGATCTTCTCCTGTGCGACAGCCATCTGCGACTCGACCAGCTTCGACATCTCCGACTGCGTGCTGGTGGCGATGTCATAGACCTGCCGGCCGTACGCGGTGACCTTCTCGGCCGCGGGTTGCACCAGATCGGCCTGCAGCGCGGCCAGGGACTGCGGATCCTTGGCGGCCAGCAGGGCCTTGGACTGCTCCACCGAGTCGCCCATCGCCGCGCGCACCGCCTGCAGATTCAGTTCGACCAGTTTCTCGACGCCCTCGAAGCTCTTGCGGGCGAGTTCGACCAGTGCATCCAGGTTGGCCTTGTTGGCGGCAGCGAATTGTTCCGGGGTCAGCATGGTGAATCTCCAGTGGCGGGACTTGGGACTGCGTGCAAGTCACAGGCAGTGCGATTGCTGCATTGCAACAATATGTGACTATAGGGGCGCCAAGCGGCTGGATCAAGCCTTGGTCACAATGTCGCGATGCGCGCCTACTACGCCGACCATTTTGTACTGCCTCTGCCATCCGGGCACCGGTTTCCGATGCAGAAATACCGCCTGTTGCGCGATGCGATCGTGGCGGAGCTGCCCGCCGTGCGCCTCGAACAGGCGCCGCTGGCGACCGAAGGCGAACTGGCACTGGTGCACACGCCTGGCTACGTGGACGCGGTGCTGCAAGGCACGCTCAGCGCGGCACAGCAGCGCGAGATCGGCTTCCCCTGGTCACCGGCCATGGCCGAGCGGGCACGCCGTTCGGTCGGTGCCACGGTCAGCGCGGCCAGGGACGCGCTGCGCGAAGGCATCGCCGCGAATCTGGCCGGCGGCACCCACCATGCCAGCGCCGACACCGGCAGCGGCTACTGTGTCTTCAACGATCTGGCGGTCGCCGCCCGGCTGATGCAGGCCGAGTGGAGCGGCCCGCAGCGCCGACCGCTCCGGGTCGCGGTGGTCGATCTGGATGTCCACCAGGGCAATGGCACCGCCGCCATCTTCCGCGAGGACCCGACGGTCTACACGCTGTCGATGCATGGCGCCAGGAACTTTCCGTTCCGCAAGGTGGCTGGCAATCTCGATGTCGATCTGCCCGACGGCTGCACGGACGGGCCGTACCTGGCGGCGCTCGACGACGCACTGGAGCAGCTCTGGCAGGACCACGCAGACCAGCCACCGGAGCTCGTCTTCTACCAGGCCGGGGCCGATCCGCACGAAGGCGACCGCCTCGGCCGCCTGAAGATCACCGCCGCCGGCCTGGCCGAACGGGACCGGCGTGTCTTCGACGCCTGCCGGTCGCGCGGCATCCCGGTCGTGCTGACGATGGGCGGCGGCTACGGCCATGTCATCGAGGACACGGTGGCCGTGCAGCTGCAGACCTACCGCGAAGCGCTGGCCACCTGGCACCGCTGCAACCCCGGCAAACCCGAGGTGCCGGCCATGCTGCATCGCGGAAATAATGCGACGCACCACACCGACACCCCGAACTGAAAGCGCCCCCATGCTCACCGACGAACAGCGCCGCACTGCCGTGGACGACGCCATCACTTCCCGACGTTCGATGCGCGCCTATCTGCCGACGCCCGTGCCGCGCGAGACCATCGAGGACATCCTGCAGGTCGCCTCGCGGGCGCCGTCAGGCACCAACACGCAGCCATGGAAGGTGCACGTGCTGACCGGCGCCTCCCTGGAGGCCCTCGGCGCCAGCATCCTGGCCGCGCACGACGACCCGGCCGTCGCTGCGACCCACACCGAGGAATACGCCTACTACCCGACCCAGTGGCAGTCGCCCTACATCGACCGCCGCCGCAAGGTCGGCTGGGACCTGTACGGTCTGCTCGGGCTGGCGAAGACCGACAAGGCCGGCATGCACCGCCAGCACGGCCGCAACTACACCTTCTTCGACGCCCCGGTCGGCCTGGTCTTCACGATCGACCGCGTGATGCAGCAGGGCTCATGGCTCGACTACGGCATGTTCCTGGAAAACATCATGGTCGCCGCCCGCGGCCGCGGTCTCGACACCTGCCCGCAGGCCGCCTTCACGCAGTACCACCGCCTGATCGCCGAGCACCTCGGCCTGGGCGCGCACGAGATGGTCGTCTGCGGCATGGCGCTCGGACACGCCGATCCGCAGGCCGTGGAAAACACGCTGGTCACGGAGCGTGCACCGGTGAGCGCATTCACCACGTTCCACGGATAGTCCGGCCGCCGGCGGACAGGCGCCTCGTCAATGCCACGTAAGGGACCGCTCGGATCGGCACCGACCCCGATTGCCGATACGATCGCCGCTCGATCCTGACGACGGTCAAGACCCCTGGGCAACAAGAGGACAAGTCCCCCATGAACCTGAGCAAATCCGCACGCTGGCTGGTCGCGGCCCTGCTGAGCGCCACACCGATGCTGTCCCAGGCGGCCGAACTCGACGGCGCGGCGCTGTCGGTGTGGTGGGGCGTACCGTTTGCGGGCATCCTGCTGTCGATCGCGCTGTGCCCTTTGCTGATGCCCGGCGTGTGGCACCACCACTACGGCAAGATCGCCGCCGGCTGGGCACTGGCCTTCCTGCTGCCGTTCGCCGCGGTGTTCGGCCCGGGCATGGCCGGCGCGGGCCTCGTGCATGCGCTGGCGGCGGAGTACATCCCGTTCATCGTGCTGCTGACCGCGCTCTACACCGTGGCGGGCGGCATCTACATCCGCGGCAACTTCCACGGCAGCCCCGGCTTCAACGTGCTGCTGATGCTGATCGGCGCCGTGCTGGCCAGTTTCATGGGCACGACCGGCGCCTCGATGCTGATGGTGCGGCCCCTGATCCGCGCCAACGACAACCGCCGGCACACCGCGCATGTGCTGGTCTTCTTCATCTTCATCGTCAGCAACGCCGGCGGCTCGCTGACGCCGCTGGGCGATCCGCCGCTGTTCCTCGGCTTCCTCAAAGGCGTGGACTTCTTCTGGACCGCGAGCCACATCTTCCCGGAGACGCTGTGCCTGATCGGCGCGTTGCTGGCGATCTTTTTTGCGATCGACACCTGGTACTACCGCCGCGAAGGCGTGACCCGCGCCGACCCGACGCCGGACGACCACACCTTCGGCATCGAGGGTGGCGTGAACGGTCTGCTGCTGCTGGCGGTGATCGGTCTGGTGCTGATGAGTGGCACCTGGAAGCCCGGGATCACCTTCGACATCGCCGGCACGGCGGTTGGCCTGGAGCAGCTGGTGCGTGACGGGGCGCTGGTGGTGGTCACGCTGCTGTCGCTGAAGCTCACCCCGCCGGATGCCCGCGAGAAGAACCAGTTCAACTGGGCGCCCATGCAGGAGGTCGGCAAGCTCTTCGCCGGCATCTTCCTGACCATCACGCCCGTGCTGGCCATGCTCAAGGCGGGCATGGACGGCGCCTTCGCGCCCGTCGTCGCGCTGGTGACCGGGCCGGACGGGCAGCCGATCCCCGCCATGTACTTCTGGGCCTCGGGCCTGCTGTCGTCCTTTCTGGACAACGCACCGACCTACCTCGTGTTCTTCAACCTCGCCGGCGGTGACCCGCAGGTGCTGATGACCACGCTCGCGCCGGTGCTGGCGGCCGTCTCGGCCGGCTCGGTCTTCATGGGCGCCAACAGCTACATCGGCAACGCGCCCAACCTGATGGTCAAGGCCATCGCCGAAGACCGGGGCGTGAAGATGCCGAGTTTCTTCGGCTACATGGCGTGGAGCTTCGGCATCCTCGTGCCGCTGTTCGTGGCGATGACCTTCCTCTGGTTCCGATGAAAGACCTGTCCATGACCCGACCCGCTGTCCTTGTCGCCCGCCGCCTGTTCCCCTCGGTGGTGGAACGCCTGGCCGCCCACTTCGATGTCGAGACCAACGACGCCGACACGCTCTGGAGCCGCGGCGACCTGATCGCCCGCCTGCAGGGCAAGCAGGGTGTCTTCGTCACCACCGGCGAGCCGATCGACGCCACGCTGGTGGCCGCCTGCCCGGACCTGCAGGCCGTGTGCTCGATGGCCGTCGGCTACAACAACATCGACGTGGCCGCCTGCCACGCCCGTGGCATCACGGTGACCAACGCGCCGGACGTGCTGACCGAGACGACCGCCGACTTCGGCTTCGCGCTGATGATGGCGGCGGCACGGCGCATCACCGAGGGCGAGCGTTTCCTGCGCAGCGGCGCGTGGAGCAAGTGGGCGCCGGACTTCTTCGTCGGCGCGGACATCCATGGCGCGACGCTCGGCATCCTCGGCATGGGCCGGATCGGGCAGGCCATCGCGCGGCGCGGTGCGCTCGGTTTCGGCATGAACGTGATCTACCACAACCGCTCGCGGCTGCCGCTGGCGGACGAGGCACCGATTGGCGCGCGCTGGGTGGACAAGGCGACGCTGCTGGCCGAGGCGGATCACCTGGTCGTCGTGGTGCCATACGGGCCGGCGTCGCACCACCTGATCGGTGCGGTGGAACTGGCGCAGATGAAGCCGACCGCGACGCTGACCAACATCGCCCGCGGTGGGGTGGTGGACGACGCCGCGCTGGCGATGGCGCTGCGGTCGAACCGGCTGGCTGCGGCCGCGCTGGATGTGTTCGAGGGCGAGCCGTCGGTCCACCCCGCGCTGCTGGAGGTACCCAACGTCGTGCTGACCCCGCACATCGCCAGCGCCAGCCTGCCGACGCGCCTGGCCATGGCCGATCTGGCCGCCGACAACCTGATCGCGCTGCTCCAGGGCGGTGCGGCCATCACCCCAGTCCCGACGCCTTCACACAGGAGCTGACATGACGCATGAAACGACCGAGACCGCCTACCTCGCAGGCGGCTGCTTCTGGGGGATGGAAGACCTGCTCCGCCGCATTCCGGGCGTGCTCGACACGGAGGTGGGCTACACCGGCGGCTGGCTGGAGAACCCGCGCTACGACGACACGCACGACTCGAAATCCGGCCATGCCGAGGCGGTGAAGATCGTGTTCGATCCGGCGATCCTGGCGTTCGAGGACCTGCTCGTGCACCACTTCTTCCGCATGCACGACCCGTCCACGCCCGACCGCCAGGGCAACGACCGGGGCACGCAGTACCGCTCGGCGATCTTCTTCACCAGCGCGGCACAGGAGGCGGCGGCGCGGGCGGCGGTGGAGCGGGTGCAGGCGTCCGGGCTGTGGCCGCGGCCGATCGTGACGCAGATCGCGCCGTTCAGCCGCTGGTGGCCCGGCGAGGACTACCACCAGGACTACCTGGTGCGCTACCCGAACGGCTACACCTGCCACTTCATGCGCTGACCGCCGCGCGGCCAGCGGAGCAGGGCGTCAGGCGATCTCGATCGCCACCTTGCCGAACTGCGCGCCGGACTCCAGCCGATCCAGCGCGGCATGCGCATCGTCCAGCCCGTAGCGGCGGTCGATGATCGGCCGGATCAGGCCCCGCTCGCACACCTGCAGCAGGTCGCGGAACTCGCTCAGGTCGCCCAGCGTCGAGCCCATGACCTGCAACTGGCGGATGAACAGCCGGCGCAGGTCGGCTCCCGGCTGGTCCCCTGTGGTGGCGCCGCAGGTGACGAGGCGGCCCCCGCGCACCAGCGATTTCATCGCGCTGGACCAGACCGCGGCCCCGACGTTCTCGAACACGACATCCACGCCGCGCCCGCCGGTCAGCGCCAGCACGCGGCGGGCGATGTCTTCCTTGGCGCCGTTGACTGCGTGGTCAGCGCCCAGGGCCAGGGCGCGCTGCAGCTTGTCATCGTCCCGCGAGGTGACGATCGCGGTGGCGCCGGTCATCTTCACCAGCTGCAGGGCGGCCAGCGACACGCCGCCACCCACACCGAAGATCAGCACTGTCTCCCAGGGCTTGAGCTGCGCCTTGGTGAACAGCATCCGCCAGGCGGTGAGGTGGTTGACGCCGAGCGCCGCCGCCTCGGCCCAGTCGAGCGCTGCCGGCTTGGGGAAGACATTGGACGCCGGCAGGCTGACGAACTCGGCAAGCGTGCCGTCGCGGTGCTCGCCCAGGTAGCGCACCGAGGTGCACAGCACGCCCTGGCCGCGCAGGCAGAACTCGCAGCGCCCGCAGGACAGGCCGGGGTGGAGCACGACCGGCTGGCCGGGTTTCAGCAGCGGCTCGTCGTCGTCCACCGCCTCGACGATGCCGGCGCCGTCCAGCCCCATCGTCTGGGGCAGCTGGTGCGTGATGCCGGCACCGCTGTCGCGCATGTAGAGGTCGACGCGGTTGAGCGTGGCCGCCTTCATGCGCACCAGCACCTCGCCGCGGCGGCGCTCGGGCATCGGACGCTCGCCGATGGTGACCACGTCGTTGCCGCCGTGGCCGGTGATGCAGACGGCTTTCATGGCCGGTCTCCTTGTCGCTTGGTTGTCCAGTTACAAAATAGAACCAATGCGCGCCAGCCGGGTCACCCGGGCAACTTGTGCCGGCCCGGCAGACACGGCAATGTGCAGCGCCACACCCATTGGAGACTGCCATGCTGACCGACGCCCAACTCGCCGCGATCATGCCCAACATGCCGGCCGCGCGGCGGGCGCTGTTCCTGCCCGCACTGAACCAGACGATGCAGGCCTACACGATCAGCAACCGGCTGCGTGCGGCGGCCTTTCTCGGCCAGCTCGCCCACGAATCCGGCGAATTCAGGTTCATGGAAGAACTCTGGGGGCCGACCACCCAGCAGAAGCGCTACGAGCCGCCGAGCGACCTGGCCACCCGACTCGGCAACACGCAGCCAGGGGACGGCAAGCGCTACAAGGGCAGGGGACCGATCCAGATCACCGGCCGCGCCAACTACAAGCGCTATGGCGATCTGCTCGGCCTGAACCTCGTCGCGCAGCCGGAGCTGGCGGCCACGCCAGCCATCGGGCTGTCGGCGGCAGGCATGTACTGGCGCACGAACGGTCTCAACGCGCTGGCAGAACTGCAGGACTACCGCGGCATCACCCGCCGCATCAATGGCGGCTACATCGGCTGGGACGAGCGGCTGCGCTACTACGAACTGGCCAAGAAGGTGCTGGGAACCGGATTCTCGGTCTCGAAGGGGGTCGACGTGCCCGTGCCGAAGACCCGCAGCCGGGCGCCAGTCACGCCGTTTCCGGTCCCCGTCCGCATCCCTCGCAAGCCGCTGGAGCGCGGGCTGGAGGAGGCGGGGGAATCCTGACCGCGGATCAGGTGCTGAGCAGCTTGTTGACCAGCTCCGGCGTGGTCGCCGCTTCGTACTTGCGCATCAGCCGCGCCCGGTAGACATCGACCGTGCGCGGGCTGATGCCCAGGCGCCGCCCGATCAGCTTGCTCGTCAGGCCTTCGACCAGCAGCGCGGCGATCTCGCGCTCGCGCGGAGTCAGTTCGGCCTTGATCTGGCGCTTGGCGGAGAGGTCGTCGAAGGACCAGATGCCCGCGGCGTGCGGATCGGCAGGGTCCAGCGCTCGGCCGGAGACATGGCACCAGAACAGCGTCTCCTGGCCGGCTGGCGCGGTCAGGCGCTTCATCACGCGGTCATCGGCGTAGCGTCCCGCACGGTCCAGACTGGCCGCGATGCGCGCGCCTGTGCGCTCGAACTCGGCATGGCTGGGATAGAGCACCTCGAAGCTCTGCCCGATGAGCTGCGCCCGCTGCGCGCCGAACATCGCCAGCACGTGCTGGTTGCAGTCCACCATCAACCGGCGGCGCGAGAGGATCAGCCCGACCGGAGCCAGGTCGAAGGCGATGCGGTAATCGAGATCAAGGGCAACCATTACTCAATTCTACGTACCCCCTACGTAAGGCGTTACGTATTACAGTGCGGCGTCGGAAATTTGCGGAGACTCTGCACATGAACAAGGTTTATCCGAGCGCCGCAGCCGCGCTCGAAGGCATCGTCCGGGACGGTCAGCTGATCGCGGTGGGTGGTTTCGGCCTGTGTGGCATTCCCGAGGCGCTGATCGATGCGCTGGCGGCCAGTGGCGTGCAGAACCTGACCGCCATCTCCAACAACGCCGGTGTCGACGGCTTCGGCCTGGGCAAGCTGCTCAACACGCGCCAGATCAAGAAGATGATCTCCAGCTACGTGGGCGAGAACAAGGAGTTCGAGCGCCAGTACCTGGCGGGCGAGCTGGAGCTGGAATTCACGCCGCAGGGCACGCTGGCCGAGAAGCTGCGCGCCGGTGGTGCCGGCATCCCCGCGTTCTTCACCAAGACCGGTGTCGGCACGCTGGTGGCCGAGGGCAAGGAACTGCGCGAGTTCGACGGCGAGGTCTACGTGATGGAGCGGGCGCTGATGCCCGAGGTGTCGCTGGTCAAGGCGGACGTGGCCGACATGTCCGGCAACCTGCGCTTCAACAAGACGGCGCGCAACTTCAACCCGGCCGTCGCGATGGCCGGCAAGATCTGCATCGTCGAGGTCGAGCGCATCGTGCCGACCGGCGAGATCGCACCCGACGACGTGCACCTGCCGGGCATCTACGTGCACCGCATCGTGGTCAACGCGACCCCCGAGAAGCGCATCGAGAAGCGCACCACCCGCGACCGCAAGTAAGGAGCACACACCATGGCATGGACGCAAGACCAGATGGCCGCCCGCGCGGCGCAAGAACTGCAGGACGGCTTCTACGTCAACCTCGGCATCGGCATCCCGACGCTGGTGGCCAACCACGTGCCCGACCACGTCGAGGTTTGGCTGCAGAGCGAGAACGGCATGCTGGGCATCGGCCCCTTCCCCTATGAGGACGAGGTCGACGCCGACCTGATCAACGCCGGCAAGCAGACCGTCACCACGATGAAGGGCTCGTCGATCTTCGGCAGCCACGACAGCTTCGCGATGATCCGCGGCGGCAAGATCAACCTGTCGATCCTGGGCGCGATGCAGGTGACCGACAAGGGCGATCTGGCCAACTGGATGATCCCGGGCAAGATGGTCAAGGGCATGGGCGGCGCGATGGACCTGGTCGCCGGCGTCAAGCGCGTCATCGTGCTGATGGAACACGTCGCGAAGAAGAAGGACGGCACGGTCGACCTGAAGATCCTGCCTGCCTGCACCCTGCCGCTCACCGGCGTGGGCGTGGTCGACCGGATCATCACGGACCTCGGCGTGTTCGACGTGACCCCCGCAGGGCTGCAGGTCGTGGAGATGGCGCCCGGCGTGACGCTGGAGGAAATCGCCTCCAAGACGGGTGTGCCGCTGGTCTGACGCCCCGGCGTGCGCGCCGTCATCGCGGCGACTCCGGCTGGCCCTACACTTCGCGGTTTTCCATCGTTCAGTTCACAGGTCTCGGAGTCGCCCGCATGCAGCGTTTCAACTTTCCCATCGTCATCATCGATGAGGACTACCGTTCGGAGAACACCTCCGGTCTGGGCATCCGCGCACTGGCGCAGGCGATCGAGAAGGAAGGTTTCCAGGTCCTGGGCGCCACCAGCTACGGCGACCTGAGCCAGTTCGCCCAGCAGCAGAGCCGCGCCAGCGCCTTCATCCTGTCGATCGACGACGAGGAGTTCACCCCCGGCCCCGAGCTGGACCCGGCGGTGCTGAACCTGCGCAAGTTCATCGAGGAGATCCGGTTCCGCAACACGGACATCCCGATCTACATCTACGGCGAGACGCGTACCTCGCAGCACATCCCGAACAGCATCCTGCGCGAGCTGCACGGCTTCATCCACATGTTCGAGGACACGCCCGAGTTCGTGGCGCGTCACATCATCCGTGAAGCCAAGAGCTACCTCGACGGGCTGGCCCCGCCGTTCTTCAAGGAGCTGATGGACTACGCCCAGGACGGCTCCTACTCGTGGCACTGCCCGGGGCACTCCGGCGGCGTCGCCTTCCTGAAGAGCCCGGTCGGCCAGATGTTCCACCAGTTCTTCGGCGAGAACATGCTGCGCGCCGACGTGTGCAACGCGGTGGAAGAACTCGGCCAGCTGCTCGACCACACCGGCCCGGTCGCGGCCAGCGAGAAGAACGCCGCGCGCATCTTCAACGCCGACCACTGCTTCTTCGTCACCAACGGCACGTCCACGTCCAACAAGATGGTGTGGCACCACACGGTGGCCCCGGACGACGTGGTGGTCGTGGACCGCAACTGCCACAAGTCGATCCTGCACGCGATCATCATGACCGGCGCGATCCCCGTCTTCATGACGCCGACGCGCAACCACTACGGCATCATCGGCCCGATCCCGCAGAGCGAGTTCACCCGCGAAGCCATCCAGGCCAAGATCGCACGCAACCCGCTGCTGGCCGGCGTCGACGCCAAGACGGTCAAGCCGCGCATCATGACGCTGACGCAGAGCACCTACGACGGCGTGCTCTACAACACCGAAACCATCAAGGGGATGCTGGACGGCTGGATCGACACGCTGCACTTCGACGAAGCCTGGCTGCCGCACGCCGCGTTCCACCGCTTCTACGGCTCGTACCACGCGATGGGCAAGAACCGCGCGCGCCCGAAGCAGGCGATGGTCTACGCCACGCAGTCGACCCACAAGCTGCTGGCCGGCATCAGCCAGGCCTCGCAGGTGCTGGTGCAGGACGCGCAGGAGCAGAAGCTCGACCGCCACCTCTTCAACGAGGCCTACCTGATGCACTCGTCCACCAGCCCGCAGTACGCGATCATCGCCTCGTGCGACGTCGCTGCGGCCATGATGGAGCCCCCGGGCGGCACGGCACTGGTCGAGGAAAGCATCAAGGAAGCGCTGGACTTCCGCCGCGCCATGCGCAAGGTCGAGGACGAGTTCGGCCTGGACTGGTGGTTCAAGGTCTGGGGTCCGGAAGCGCTGGCCGCCGACGGCATGGGCCACTCGGACGGCTGGATCCTGGAGGCCAACGAGACCTGGCACGGTTTCGGCGATCTGGCCCCGGGCTTCAACATGCTCGACCCGATCAAGTCGACCATCATCACGCCCGGGCTGAACATGTCCGGCTCCTTCGACAAGACGGGCATCCCGGCCTCGATCGTCACCAAGTTCCTCGCCGAACACGGCGTGGTGGTGGAGAAGACTGGCCTCTACAGCTTCTTCATCCTGTTCACCATCGGCATCACCAAGGGCCGCTGGAACACGCTGCTGACCGCGCTGCAGCAGTTCAAGGACGACTACGACCGCAACCAGCCGATCTGGCGCGTGCTGCCCGAGTTCGCCGCCAAGTACCCGATGTACGAACGCATGGGCCTGCGCGACCTCTGCCAGCAGATCCACGAGGCCTACGCCGAAGGCGACATCGCGCGCCTGACGACCGAGATGTACCTGTCGGACCTGCACCCGGCGATGAAGCCGAGCGAGGCCTATGCCTACATCGCCCACCGCAAGACCGAGCGCGTGGAGATCGACCAGCTCGAAGGCCGCATCACCACCTCGCTGCTGACGCCGTACCCGCCGGGCATTCCGCTGCTGATCCCGGGCGAGCGCTTCAACAAGAAGATCTGCGACTACCTGCGCTTCACCCGCAAGTTCAATGACCGCTTCCCCGGCTTCCACACCGACGTGCACGGTCTGGTCGAAGAGGACATCGGTGGCGGCCAGCACCGCTACTACGTCGACTGCGTGAAGCAGTGAGCTGAGCACCGCACCACATGGCGCTGGGGATGGCCTTCGCCCTGCTGGCAGGGCTGGTCTGGGGGCTGGTGTTCGTCGCGCCGCTGCTGCTGCCGCAGTATTCGGCCGCGCTGCTGACCTGCGGGCGCTATCTGGCTTTCGGGCTGGTGGCGCTGCCGCTGGGCTGGCTCGACCGGGCCCGTCTGCGGGAGTTCGCGCCCGCGGACTGGCTGGAGGCGCTCAAGCTCTCGGCGGTCGGGAATTTCCTCTACTACCTGTGTCTGGCTGCCGCCATCCAGCGCGCGGGCGGGCCGCTGCCGACGATGGTCATCGGCACACTGCCGGTGGTGATCGCGATCAGCTCCAACCTGCGCGATGCGCAGCGTGACGGCCGGCTGCCCTGGCTGAAGCTGCTGCCCTCGCTGGCCCTGATCGCCACCGGCATCGCCTGCGTGAACCAGGTGGAGCTGCAGCAGCTGCGCCTGGAGCGCGACTTCGACTTCGGGCGCTATGGCAGCGGCCTGTTGCTGGCGGTGGGCGCGGTGGTGTGCTGGACCTGGTATCCGATGCGCAATGCCGACTGGCTGCGGGCGCACGCGGACCGCAATCCACGCAGCTGGGCGACGGCGCAAGGGCTGATGACACTGCCACTCGCGGTGCTGGGCTATGGCGCACTCTGGCTCTGGAGTGCCTTCGGCGGTGACCCCGGGCTGTCGATGCCGTTCGGGCCGACCCCGCAACGCTACCTCCTGCTGATGCTCGCCGTCGGACTTCTGGCGTCCTGGGTCGGCACGCTCTGCTGGAACGAGGCCAGCCAGCGTCTGCCCACGGCGCTGGTCGGGCAACTCATCGTCTTCGAGACGCTCTCGGCGCTGAGCTATGCCTTGCTGTTGCGCGGTGTCTGGCCCGATGCGCTGACCCTTGCGGGTATCGGCCTGCTGGTGGCTGGCGTCCTGTGGGCCGTGCGCATCAAGCCGGTGCCCGTGCCCGGCCTGGTGTCACCGGCGCCCCCCTGAACAGGTGGTGGCGTGCCGACGCTGGCGTCATCCTGATTCCGACACCGGTTTTGCCGGTTCTCCAATGGGCACGGAACCGGTGCGTCCCTACAGTGGCTCCATCGATCCTGTCCGGATCGCCGGAGAACCCCATGAACGCTCAACAGCACGTCCGCCATCCCTTCGCCCTGATGATCAACGCACAGGACGTTCTGGCGGCCATGGAATGCTCCGAGCGACTGCAGCACCTGCAGCGCCGGATCTGTCGCCCGCTGGACAAGCCGCTGATCCCGCACGCTCTCAGCGATCTGGAACTCTACGATCGCAGCATCGACGCCGGACTGGACAGCACGGAGCCGGACCAGGACTGATCAGGCTGGTACCCGCGGACCGGGTGCACCCACCGTGGTCTCCACAGCGCCTTCGGCATGGCGCGCGCGGTGTTCCTGCCGCCAGCCAGACAAGGCGTGTGCCACGCGGCCCACCGGTGTCGGCGGAAACAGGCTGACGCTGTCCACCGGGGTCAGGTGCGGTTTCCAGAGATGGGCCCACGGTGGATGGGTCACGAAACTCAGGCGGTCAAGCGACGGATCCGCACACACCTGCTCGATGGTGTGGCGCATGGCCAGGTTGCCCGGCGCGATGCTGGCGTGTTCCTGGCTGTAACCGATCTTGAGCAGATTGAGCTGGCGGTCACTGACCAGGCCGAACTGGGCGGCGATCGTCACGCCATCCAGCGTCAGCAGGTTGATGCGGCAGGCGCCGCGTGTCCCGAATTCGTTGACCAGCCGGCGGTAGAACGCGACGAGCACCGGGTCCAGCGCGATGGCCGTGCCGCTGTCCTTCTTCCAGCCCGACGATTCCACCCCGAGGAACTGCTCCAGCGCCTGCTCCAGCGCCTGCGGCGCCGTGACCGTCTGATAGCCGAGCGTCCCCATCGACTGGGCGCGGCGCGTGAGCCGGTTCAGGTTCTGGTGGAAGGACTTCGACACCGACTGGGTGGCATGGGCCAGGTCCCGGCTGCAGTCCAGCCAGGCCGATCGGGTGCGGGTCGTGCGCAGGCAGCGGGGCGTGCCGAGCGCCGGCAGGACCTGGCCCAGCACCGAGCTGGCAGCGACCGCCGGCAGGCGCAGGACCGCCCAGCGCATCGACCGCTGCCGCACCAGCCAGTCCAGCATCGCCGGCCAGAGGCTGCGGTCCCGCACATCCCCGACCAGGTCGGCCAGCACCATGTGCTCGCCCGTCACCATCTCCACCTCGGGCTTCAGCCATGCCTGCAGTCCGGCAGACCGCTTCAGCACCAGCACGCCGCCCAGTTCCGTGCCCCGGCTGGCAGCCACGAAGTAGAAGGTTTCATCCGGCCTGGCGATGGCGTCCAGGTAGCTGCCGATCCAGCCCGGCTGCTGCAGATAGGTGCTGTTCGGCAACCCGTCCACCAGGGCCTGCCAGCGCGGGCGCAGGACATCGAATCCCTGGCGTCCGCGCAGGATCTCGAAACGCCATGTCGGGTCTGTCCGATTCGTCAGCATGGGGGCTGATCGACCGGTCGGCGGCCAACTTGAATGCACCCGCGGCGGCGACAGCGCTGCGCGCACGCGCCCCGTGCATTATTCAGCGGTCCGACATCACGCCAGGCGCTGCGGCGGCCCCGATTCCTGCGGATTCACAAGGGTCCTGGAAGGGTGGGTTTCGGCGAAGTTACATGGCAAGATGGTGCGCATGATGGAAAAACTGACACCTTCTGCACAGAACGACTGGTGGCGCGGCGCCGTCATCTACCAGATCTACCCCCGCAGTTTCCAGGACAGCAACGCCGATGGTGTCGGCGACCTGCCGGGCATCACCCACCGGCTGGAACACGTGGCTGCACTCGGCGTCGATGCCATCTGGATCTCGCCGTTCTTCAAGAGTCCGATGAAGGACTTCGGCTACGACGTCTCGGATTACCGCGACGTCGATCCGCTGTTCGGGACGCTGGCGGATTTCGACGCACTGCTGGCCCGCGCACACCAGCTCGGCCTGCGCGTCATGATCGACCAGGTGCTCTCGCACACCTCCGACCAGCACGCCTGGTTCCAGGAAAGCCGCCTCAGCCGCGACAACCCGAAACACGACTGGTACGTCTGGGCCGATGCGAAGCCGGACGGCACGCCCCCGAACAACTGGCTTAGCGTCTTCGGCGGCTCGGCCTGGCAGTGGGACACGCGCCGGCGGCAGTACTACCTGCACAGCTTCCTCACCTCGCAGCCCGACCTGAACTTCCACAACCCCGCGGTGCAGGACGCCGTGCTGGGCGAGGTGCGTTTCTGGTGCGAGAAGGGCGTGGACGGCTTCCGTTTCGATGCCTGCAACCACCAGGTGCATGACGCGCTGCTGCGCGACAACCCACCCGCCGAAGGCGGCGATGTGAGCACCGTGCGCGCCGACAACCCCTACGCGATGCAGCGGCACCTCTTCGACAAGAGCCAGCCGGAGAACCTCGTGTTCCTGGAGCGGCTGCGCGGCGTGCTCGACGCATTCGGCGCGGCCAGCATCGGCGAGGTCGGCGACGAACATTCGCCGCCGATCATGGCCGACTACACCGAGGCCGGAAAACGCCTGCACATGGCCTACAGCTTCAGCCTGCTGACCAGCCGCAGCTCGCCCGCCCACCTGCGCGGCGAGGTCGAGGCACTGGAGCGCGAGATCGCCCGCACCGGCGGCTGGGGCTGCTGGGCGCTGTCCAACCACGACGTGCCGCGCATCGCCACGCGCTGGTCGACCACCGGCACGGCCGATCCGCGCCAGGCCCGGATGCTGCTGGCCATGCTGCTGAGCCTGCGCGGCAGTGTCTGCCTGTACCAGGGCGAGGAGCTGGGCCTGCCGGAAGCGGACGTGCCGTACGAGCGGCTGCAGGATCCCTACGGCATGGCTTTCTGGCCCGAGTTCAAGGGCCGCGACGGCTGCCGCACGCCGATGCCCTGGGTGGCCGAGGACGCGCAGGGCGGGTTCTCGCCGGTCGAGCCCTGGCTGCCGGTGTCAGCACCACAACGTGCCATCGCGGTCGATGTGCAGGAGGCCGATGCCGGCTCGGTGCTGCACGCCACGCGTGCGTTGCTGGCCTGGCGGCGCGCTTCGGCGGTGCTCCGCGCTGGCGACCTGCGCTTCCTCGACACCGACTGCGACGCCGTGCTGCTGTTCGAGCGCACGCTCGGTACCGAGCGCCGGCTGTTCGCGTTCAATTTCAGCGGCACCGAGGTGACACTGGCGCTGCCACCGGACTGGCCGTCCGCCACGATCGACGCCGCAGCCCCGTTGAGCGGCGCCCGCCTGGACACGGCGGCCGCCCGACTGATCCTTTCCCCCTTCGGCGCGCTGTGTTCACAGTCGTCCCACACCGAGCACTGAGCGAGACCTGAACCATGGCGAGCAAGACTCCTGCAGCAAAGACCCCCGCCCGCAAGGCACCGGCCAAGACGGCCGCCTCCGAGGCCAAGGCGACGCCAGACATCGGCCAGGTCGACGCCGACACGCTGGCCGCACTGATGCGCGCAGACCACGGCGATCCGTTCGCCGTGCTGGGCATGCACCACACCGGCATGGCGCTGGTCGTGCGGGCGCTGCTGCCCACCGCGGAGAAGGTGGAATTGCTCGACACGCTCGGGCGCTGTCTGTGCGAGCTGACGCGGCAAGGCGACAGCGACCTGTTCACCGGCGCCGTGCCGCGTCGCCGCAACCCGTTTGCCTACCGCCTGCGCGTCCAGTGGCGTGCCCATGACGGCCAGTCGGCACACACGACCGAGCTGGAAGACCCGTACCGCTTCCCCGCGCTGATCACCGAAACCGACATCTACCTGCTCGCCGAAGGCACGCACCACCGCCCCTACGAGTGGCTCGGCGCACACCTGAACACCGTGGACGGCGTGGCCGGCACGCGCTTCGCCGTCTGGGCGCCGAGCGCACGCCGCGTGTCGGTGGTCGGCAACTTCAACCAGTGGGACGGCCGCCGCCACATGATGCGGCTGCGCCATGAGTGCGGCGTCTGGGAAGTCTTCGTGCCGCAGGTGGGCGAGGGCGACCTCTACAAGTTCGAGATCCTCGGCGCCGACGGAGCCGTGCACTCCAAGGCCGACCCGTTCGCTTTCCGCGCCGAGATCCGGCCGCAGACCGCCTCGGTCGTCCAGCGCCTGCTGCCCGGTCTGGCCATCAGCGAACAGCGCCAGCGCGCCAATGCGCTGGATGCGCCGATCTCGGTCTACGAGGTCCACCTCGGCTCCTGGAAGCGCAACGCCGACGGCGAGTGGCTCACCTACCGCGAACTCGCCGAACAGCTGGTGCCGTACGTGCGTGACATGGGCTTCACGCACATCGAGCTGCTGCCGATCCACGAACACCCGTTCGACGGTTCGTGGGGCTACCAGCCGACGGGCCTGTACGCGCCCACCTCGCGCTTCGGCACGCCGTGGGACTTCCGCGCCTTCGTCGATGCGGCGCATGAGGCTGGCCTCGGCGTGATCCTCGACTGGGTGCCGGCGCACTTCCCGACCGACGCTTTCGGTCTGGCGAACTTCGACGGCACGCACCTCTACGAACATGCCGATCCGCGCGAAGGCTTCCACCAGGACTGGAACACGCTGATCTACAACTTCGGCCGGGCCGAGGTGCGCAACTACCTCGTCGGCAACGCGCTGTACTGGATCGAGCGCTACGGCATCGACGGGCTGCGCGTGGACGCGGTGGCCTCGATGCTCTACCGCGACTACAGCCGCAAGCACGGCGAGTGGATCCCGAACAAGGACGGTGGCCGCGAGAACCTCGAAGCGATCGAGTTCCTGCGCCGCGTGAACCACATCGTCGGCACGCAGCGTCCCGAAGCCATGACCGTGGCCGAGGAATCGACCGCCTTCCCGATGGTGACGCGCCCGCCGTCGCCCGACCTGCAGTCCGGCGGCCTCGGCTTCCACTTCAAGTGGAACATGGGCTGGATGAACGACACGCTGAGCTACTTCGCGCGTGACCCGCTCTACCGCAAGTACCACCACGACCAGATCCGCTTCTCGCTGATGTACGCCTTCAGCGAAAACTTCCTGCTGCCGCTCTCGCACGACGAGGTGGTGCACGGCAAGGGCTCGCTGCTGCAGAAGATGCCCGGCGACGAGTGGCAGAAGTTCGCCAACCTGCGCGCCTACTACGGCTTCATGTGGGGCCACCCGGGCAAGAAGCTGCTGTTCATGGGCTGCGAGTTCGGCCAGAACACCGAGTGGAATGCCGAAGCCAGCCTGCCGTGGCAGCTGCTCGACCAGCCGCTGCACCGCGGCGTGCAGCGCCTGGTACGCGACCTGAACGCCGTGCTGCGCCACTACCCGGCACTGCACCAGCAGGACGTCAGCCCCGACGGCTTCGCCTGGATCAGCCACTCGGACGCCGAGCACTCGGTGCTGGTCTTCGAGCGCCGGGCGGCCAACGGCCAGCGCGTCGTGGTCATCAGCAGCCTGACGCCGGTGGTGCACCGCGGCTGGCGCATCGGCGTGCCGACGGCCGGCGTCTGGCGCGAGCTGATCAACACCGATCTGTCGGTCTACGGCGGCTCCGGCGTGGGCAACGGCCTGATGCACAGCGAGCCGATCGGCTGGCATGACCAGGCGCAGTCGATCACGGTCACGCTGCCGCCACTGGCGACGCTGATGCTGGTGTGCGATTGATGCGGATGGCGCCGGGTTCGCCGTGGCCCCTGGGTGCCGAGCTGGTGCCCGAGGGCGTGAACTTCGCTGTCTGGGCACCAGACGCGACGCGGTTGGAGGTCTGCCTCTTTGATGCAGAAGGCACGCAGGAACTGGTGCGGCACGCGCTGCCCGTCTGCACCGACGGCGTCTGGCATGGCTGCCTCGTTGGCGCGGCGGTAGGTCTGGTCTACGGTCTGCGCGCCCACGGACCGTGGGATCTCGCGCAGGGGCACAGGTTCAACCCGGCCAAGGTCTTGCTCGATCCGTGGGCGAAGTCCGTGGTTGGTCGCTATGGCGGCACGCCGGACGCCGACCTGAGCCTGTACCTGGGCCACAGCGAGGCCGATCCGGCCCTGCCCGATACCCGCGACAACGCCGCCGTGGCGCTCAAGGCCCGGGTGCTGTCGCCTGCGCCAATCGTGGACGCTGCAGAGCGCCCGCACTGCAGCGCCGACCGCACGGTGCTGTGCGAACTGCACGTCCGCTCGGCGACGATGCTGCATCCGCAGATTCCCGCCGCGCTGCGCGGCAGCTATGCGGCACTCGCGCATCCCGCCATGCTCGACCACTGGCGCAGCCTCGGCGTGACGAGCCTGAGCCTGCTCCCCGTGCACGCGCGCGCGGACGAAGCCCGTCTGCAGCAGCAGGGCCTGAGCAACCACTGGGGCTATTCGAGCATCGCCTTCCTGGCGCCGGAGCCGCGCTACTGGAGCGGCCGCCCCGGCACCACGCCCGAATCCGAATGCCGCGAGATGGTGCATGCCACCCATGCGGCCGGGCTGGAGGTGGTGCTTGACGTGGTCTTCAACCACACCGGCGAAACCGACGAGTGCGGCCCGACCCTGTCGATGCGGGGCCTGGCCAATGCACGCTACTACCACCTGGATCCCCAGCGGCGCGACCGCTACGTCAACTGGACCGGTTGCGGCAACTGCCTGAACCTCGCCGAGCCGCGGGTGGTGGAGCTGGTGCTGGGCTCGCTGCGGCACTGGGTGCAGGCCTACGGTGTGGACGGCTTCCGCTTCGATCTGGCGCCCGTGCTCGCACGCGGTCGGGATGGCCAGTTCAGCGCAGCGGCCGGCTTCTTTGCGGCCTTGCAGTCGGACCCGGTGCTCTCCCGCACCAAGCTGATCGCCGAACCGTGGGACATCGGCCCGGGCGGCTACCAGCTCGGGGGCTTTCCGCCAGGCTGGTCGGAATGGAACGACCAGTACCGCGACACCCTGCGCGCCTGGTGGCTGCGGGGCGGGGGGGACCGCGGCGTGTTCGCGCACCGCTTCGCCGGCTCCAGCGCCCAGTTCCACCACGACCGGCGCCAGCCCACCGCCAGCGTCAACTTCATCACCGCGCACGACGGTTTCACGCTACGCGACCTCGTCACCTACGACCACAAGCACAACCACGCCAACGGCGAGCACAACCGCGACGGCCACCACCACAACAGCAGCTGGAACTGCGGCGTGGAAGGCGAGACGGCCGACCCGGCGGTGCGGGCGCTGCGGCTGCGGCTGCAACGGGCGCTGCTGGCCACGCTGCTGCTGTCGCAGGGCACGCCGATGCTGCTGGCCGGCGACGAGATCGGCCACAGCCAGCAGGGCAACAACAACGCCTATTGCCAGGACAACGCGCTGTCGTGGCTCGACTGGGCCGGGCAGGACACGGACCTGCTCGCCACCACCCGGCGCCTGCTGACCTTGCGCAGGGACTGTCCGGCACTGCGCATCGGGCAATGGCTCACTGGTCAGCCGGACGCACACGGCCGCACCGACGTGGTCTGGCTGCATCCGGACGGCCACCGCCTCGCGGACGCCGACTGGCGCTCGGTCACCGACCGCGCGCTGCTGGTGCACCTGCACGCCGCCGCCGGCCCGCAGGTGCTGCTCGTGTTCAACCCGGAGACGGACGACCGGCGCTGCCAGCTCCCGGCGGACATCGACTGGCAACTGGTGTTCGACAGCGCCCGCCCGGCGGCCGAGCCCCCCCCCGCCCGTGCCACGCCAGGCACCACCGTGGTCTGTTCGGCACGGAGCGTGCTAATGCTGCGTTCGCGCTAAATTGCCCCCTACATCCAGAAGGAGACCCGTCCCATGTCCGCCACGACCGTCACCACCCAGCCGTTCGCCGGCCAGCGCCCCGGCACCTCCGGCCTGCGCAAGAAAGTCACGGTCTTCCAGCAGCCGCACTACCTCGAGAACTTCGTGCAGTCGCTGTTCGACATCCTGCCGGATCGCGTCGGTCAGACGCTGGTGCTCGGCGGCGATGGCCGTTTCCACAACCGGGTCGCCGTGCAGACCATCCTGCGCATGGCCGCCGCCAACGGCTTCGGGCGTGTGCTGGTGGGGCAGGGTGGCCTGCTCTCGACGCCCGCGGCCAGCGCCGTGATCCGCAAGCGCGCCGCTTACGGCGGCATCATCCTGTCCGCCAGCCACAACCCCGGCGGCCCGGACGGTGACTTCGGCATCAAGTACAACATCGGCAACGGCGGCCCCGCGCCCGAGAAGATCACCGAAGCGATCTACCAGCGCACCACCGAGATCACCGCTTACCAGACCACCGCCGACACCGCCGATCTGGATCTCGACACGCTGGGCACCACGACGCTGGACGGCATGGTGGTCGAGGTGATCGACTCGGTCGCACTGTATGCGGACCTGATGCAGACGCTGTTCGACTTCGACGCGATGCGCGCCTGGTTCGCGGCCGGCAACCGGATGCGCATGGACACGATGTGCGCCGCGGGTGGCCCGTACGCCAAGGCGGTGCTGGAAGGCCTGCTGGGCGCACCGGCGGGCACCGTGGTCAACGGCGAGCCGCTGGAGGACTTCGGCGGCCACCACCCGGACCCGAACCCGGCCCACGCCACCGAACTGATCGCCGCCATGACCGGCGCCGGCGCCCCCGATTTCGGTGCGGCGTCGGACGGCGACGCGGACCGCAACATGATCCTCGGCCGCGACTTCGTCGTCACACCTTCGGACAGCCTGGCCGTGATGGCCGCCCACGCCACCAAGGTGCCGGGCTACGCCGCCGGCCTGAAAGGCATCGCGCGCTCGATGCCGACCTCGTGCGCGGCCGACGCCGTCGCCAAGGCGCTCGGCATCCCGAGCTACGAGACGCCGACTGGCTGGAAGTTCTTCGGCAACCTGCTGGACGCCGACCGCGTCACGCTCTGCGGCGAGGAAAGCTACGGCACCGGCTCCGACCACGTCCGCGAAAAGGATGGCCTGTGGGCCGTGCTGTTCTGGCTGAACCTGCTGGCGGCGACCGGCGAGTCGGTCGAATCGCTGGTGCGCGGGCACTGGGCGCGTTTCGGGCGCCACTACTACTCGCGCCACGACTGGGAAGGCATCCCCACCGAGCGCGCCGACGCCCTGATGGCCGCGCTCCGGGCGCAACTGCCGGCGCTGGCCGGGCAGTCGTTCGGCGCACTGACGCTGCAGATGGCGGATGACTTCTCGTACACCGACCCGGTCGACGGTTCGGTGTCGAGCCGGCAGGGCGTGCGCCTGCTGTTCGAAGGTGGTGCGCGGGTCGTGTTCCGGCTGTCGGGCACCGGCACCGAAGGCGCCACCCTGCGCGTCTATCTGGAGCGCTACGAGGCCGATCCCGCACAGCACGACCAGCCGACGCAGGAGGCGCTGGCTGACCTCATCCAGCTCGCTGACCGGGTGGCCCGCATCCGTGAACTCAGCGGACAGAGCGCCCCGGCCGTGATCACCTGAGCCTGCGGTTTCCCACATCGTCGCCCCGTCATTTCGCGCATATCGTTTCCCACCACCAAGAACAGGAGACCTCCATGGACATCACCCGACTGGCCGAAAGCCGCACACTCGCCCGCCGCACGCTGGCCCTGGTTCTCGCCGGGGGCCGCGGCTCACGCCTGAAGGACCTGACCGACCGCCGCGCCAAGCCCGCCGTCCACTTCGGCGGCAAGTTCCGCATCATCGACTTCGCGCTGTCGAACTGCATGAACTCGGGCATGCGCCGCATCGGCGTGATCACGCAATACAAGTCCCACTCGCTGCTGCGCCACCTGCAGCGCGGCTGGAGCTTCCTGCGCAACGAGATGAACGAGTTCGTCGACCTGCTGCCCGCACAGCAGCGCCTGACCGAAGAACACTGGTACCGCGGCACGGCAGACGCGATCTACCAGAACCTCGACATCATCCGCAACTCGACGCCGCCCGAGTACATCGTCATCCTGGCCGGCGACCACATCTACAAGATGGACTACTCGATCATGCTGGCCGACCACGCCGCCAGCGGCCGGGGTGTCACGGTCGGCTGCATCGAGGTGTCGCGCGAGGAGGCCAAGGGCTTCGGCGTGATGGCCATCGATGAACACCGCTCCATCATCGAATTCGTCGAGAAGCCGGCCGATCCGCCGCCGATGCCGGGCAATCCGGACCTGTCGCTGGCCAGCATGGGCATCTACATCTTCACGGCCGAGTACCTGTACAAGCTGCTCGAAGACGACGCCAACGACCCGAACTCCGAGCACGACTTCGGCAAGAACCTGATCCCGCGCGCCGTGGCCGAGCAGCAGGCGCTGGCACATCCGTTCTCGATGTCGGCGGTGGCCAACCCGCCGTACTCGCGGGCCTACTGGCGCGACGTCGGCACGGTCGATGCCTACTGGGCGGCCAACCTGGACCTGGCCACGACCACGCCCGAGCTGAACATGTACGACAAGGACTGGCCGATCTGGACCTACCAGGAACAGCTCCCGCCCGCCAAGTTCGTGCACGAGGAACTGGGCCGCACCGGGCAGGCGATCAACAGCCTGGTGTCGGGCGGCTGCATCGTCTCGGGGGCCACGGTGCGCAACTCGGTGCTGTTCTCGAACGTGCTGGTGCGCTCGTACAGCGAGATCAACGAAGCGGTCGTGCTCCCCGACGTCCACATCGGCCGCAACTGCCGGCTGAACAAGGTCGTCATCGACCGCCGCTGCCGCGTGCCGGACGGACTCGTGATCGGCGAGGACCCGGTGCTGGACGCCCAGCGCTTCTTCCGCACCGAGAATGGCGTCGTGCTGGTCACGCGCAAGATGCTGGCTGCCCTGTAACCCGCCACGGAAATCGAGACGATGCGTGTCCTTCAAGTCTGTGCCGAAATCTTCCCGCTGCTCAAGACGGGCGGACTGGCCGATGTCGCCGGGGCGCTGCCGCCCGCACTGCGTGCCCGCGGGCACGAGGTCCGCGTGCTGCTGCCCGGCTTCGACGCCATCCTGGCCGGGCTGGAGGATGCCGTCATCGTCTGCGATCTCTACCCGCCCGCGGGCCTGTCCTGGGGCGCTGGTCGTGCGCGGCTGCTCTACGGGCGGCTGCAGGCGGCAGACGTCGAGGCCTATGTGATCGATGCCCCGGGCTTCTACGCCCGACCCGGCGGCCCCTACGCCGACGCCCACCAGCAGGCCTATGGCGACAACCACCTGCGCTTCGGCCTGCTGGGCTGGGTGGCGGCGGAACTCGCGCAGGGGATGGATCCGTACTGGAGTCCCGCCGTTCTCCATGCCCACGACTGGCATGCCGGGCTGGCACCGGTCTACCTGCGGGCCGCGCAGCAGGCACGCCACCAGCACCTCGCCGGCAGCGTGTTCACGGTGCACAACCTGGCCTACCAGGGCTGTTTTGCGGCCAACCATTTCGCTGAACTGGGGCTGCCGGCGCAGTTCTGGGGCGTGGAGGGCGTCGAGTTCCACGGGCAGCTCGGCTTCATGAAGGGCGGTCTCTACCACGCCGACCGCCTCACCACGGTCAGCCCCACGTATGCCGACGAGATCCAGCGTCCGGAGCAGGGCTGCGGACTGGATGGCCTGCTGCGCACGCGCGCAGCCGATCTCTCCGGCATCCTCAACGGGGTGGACGACGCGGTCTGGAATCCGGCCACCGACGCGCTGCTGCCGGCAACCTTCGATGTCGCCGACCTCTCCGGCAAGGCCCTGTGCAAGGCCGATCTGCAGCGCGAGCTGGGTCTGGCGGTCGACCCGGACCGGCCGATTGCCTGCATCGTCAGCCGCCTGACCGAGCAGAAGGGCCTGCACCTCGTGCTGCAGGCGCTGCCCGGCCTGGTCGCGCAGGGCTGGCAGTTCGCCATGCTTGGCAGCGGGGATGCGTGGATGGAAGCCGCGTTCCGTGATGCCGCCCATGCGCAGCCCGCCGCCATCGCCGTGCGCATCGGCTACGACGAACGTTTCGCCCACCGCCTGATCGCTGGCAGTGACGCGATCCTCGTGCCTTCGCGCTTCGAGCCGTGCGGACTGACGCAGCTGTATGGCCTGAAATACGGCACGCTGCCGGTCGTGCGCCGGGTCGGCGGTCTGGCCGACACCGTGGCCGACACCCAGCTCGACACCATCGACACGGTCGCGACCGGCATCGTGTTCGAGGAATTCTCCGCCACCGCCTTGCTGGCCGCCACCGCCCGCGCCAAGGCGCTGCACCGCCGTCCTGCCGACTGGGCCACCGTGCGCAGCCGGGCCATGCAGCAGGGATTCGGCTGGGCGGACGCCGCACGGCAGTACGAATCGCTCTACCTGCAGGTGCAAGGCTGACACTGACGCTGCGACTGACAGCCCTTCCATTCCACCCGTTCTGACGACACCGATCCGCCCATGGACATCACCCAGTTCGAACACCAGTACGACCACCTCGCCCGCGATGTGGGCGCGTTCAAGCGCGCGATCTCCAACAAGCTGATGTACACGGTCGGCAAGGATCCCGTGTCGGCGTTGCCGCAGGACTGGCTGCACGCCGTCTCCTACGCGGTGCGCGACCACCTCGTCGAGCGCTGGATGAAGACGACCCGCGCCCAGTACGCGCAGGACGTCAAGCGCGTCTACTACCTCTCGATGGAGTTCCTGATCGGCCGCACCTTCTCCAACGCCATCCTGGCGCTGGAGTTGATGCCCACGATCCGGCAGGCGCTGTCGGAACTCGACGTCAACGTCGACACCGACAAGCTGTTTGACCTGGAGCCGGATGCCGCGCTGGGCAATGGTGGCCTGGGGCGGCTGGCAGCGTGTTTCCTGGATTCGATGGCGACACTGGGCGTGCCCGGTTTCGGCTACGGCATCCGCTACGACTACGGCATGTTCCGCCAGATGATCGTCGACGGCCGGCAGGTCGAGGCGCCCGACTACTGGCTGACGAAGGGCAACCCGTGGGAGTTCCCGCGGCCGGAGGTGCAGTTCCGCGTGCGTTTCGGTGGCCAGCTGGAGCAGCACGGCGAGACGGTGCGCTGGGTCGGCACCGACGACGTGCTGGCGATGGCCTACGACACCATCATCCCCGGCTACGGCACCGAGGCGACCAACACGCTGCGCCTCTGGTCCGCCAAGGCCACCGAGGAGATGAACCTGCGCGCCTTCAACCAGGGCAACTACTTCGGCGCGGTCGAGGGCAAGAACCACTCGGAGAACGTCTCGCGGGTGCTGTACCCGGATGACTCGACCCCGTCCGGCCGCGAGCTGCGGCTGCGGCAGGAATACTTCTTCGTCTCGGCCAGCCTGCAGGATCTGGTGCGCCGCTACCTGCGCACCCACACCGGTTTCGACGCACTGCCCGACAAGGTCAGCGTGCACATGAACGACACGCACCCCGTGCTGGCGATCCCCGAGCTGATGCGGCTGCTGGTCGACGAGCACCGCGTGCCGTGGCTGAAGGCATGGCAGCTGTGCCAGAAGGTGTTCAGCTACACCAACCACACGCTGATGCACGAGGCGCTGGAAACCTGGCCGGTGGAGATGTTCGCCCGCGTGCTGCCGCGGCACTTGCGCATCATCTTCGACATCAACGCCCACTTCCTCGGCGATGTCAGCGCGCAGCACGGCCACCAGCCGGAGCTGATGCGCAAGCTGTCGCTGATCGACGAGTCGGGCGAGCGGCGGGTGCGCATGGCCTATCTGGCGGTGGTCGCCAGCCACTCGATCAACGGGGTTTCGGCGCTGCACTCAGAGCTGATGAAGGAGTCGATCTTTGCCGACTTCGCCCAGCTCTGGCCCGAACGCTTCAACAACAAGACCAACGGCGTGACGCCGCGCCGCTGGCTGGCACAGGCCAACCCCGGACTGGCCACGCTGCTGGACCAGCGCCTGGGCCGCGGCTGGCGCCGGCAGCTCGACCAGCTGGAAGGCCTGAAGCACGCGCTCGACCTGCCCGGTTTCCTGGGCGCGGTGCGCAAGGTCAAGCGCCAGAACAAGGAGCGCCTGGCCCGCCTGGTGCTCCAGCAGCTGGGGGTCGATCTGAACCCGGACGCGCTGTTCGACGTGCAGGTCAAGCGCATCCACGAGTACAAGCGCCAGCTGCTGAACGTGCTGCACGTCATCACCCGCTACCAGCGCATCCTGGCCAATCCGGACGCGCAGTGGGTGCCGCGCGTGGTCGTGTTCGCCGGCAAGGCGGCCTCCGCCTACCACCAGGCCAAGCTGATCATCAAGCTCATCAACGATGTGGCCACGACGGTCAACAACGACCCGCGCGTCGGCGGACGGCTCAAGGTGGTGTTCATCCCGAACTACAGCGTGAGCCTGGCCGAGGTGATCATCCCGGCGGCGGACCTGTCCGAGCAGATCTCCACCGCCGGCACCGAAGCCTCGGGCACCGGCAACATGAAATTCGCGCTCAACGGCGCGCTCACCATCGGCACGCTGGATGGCGCCAACGTGGAGATGCGCGAGCAGGTGGGGGCGGAGAACTTCTTCATCTTCGGCAACACCACGCCGCAGGTGGCCGAACTGCGTGCCCAGGGCTACCAGCCGCGCATGTACTACGAGTCGAACCCGGAGCTGCGCGCCACGCTGGACGCGATCCGCAACGGCGTGTTCAGCCCGTCCGAGCCGGCCCGCTTCCAGGCCATCTTCGACACGCTGGTGAACTGGGGCGACCACTACCTGCTGCTGGCCGACTACGCCGACTACATCGCGACGCAGGACCGGGTCGACACGCTCTACCGCAATGCGGACGAGTGGTCACGCAAGGCGGTGCTCAACATCGCGGGCATGGGCACCTTCTCGTCCGACCGCACGATCGCCGAGTACGCGCACGACATCTGGCATTCGAAGCCGGTGCTGCTGCCGGTCTCGCACGCAGCCGGCTGACCACGACCGTCGGCGCGGGGTGCCTCAGGGCGCCTTGCGCAGCTTCACGTAGGCCACGAAGCCGCCGCCAGACGCATTGCTCAGCTCCAGCTGGCCGCCCATGCGGGTCACGGTCTTGTCCACGATGGCCAGTCCGAGACCCGCACCCGTGCTGTGCGTGTGCGTGCGGGCCTTGTCGCCGCGGTAGAACGGGGTCGTCAGCCGCGCCAGCTGCTCCGGGCTCACGCCCGGGCCTTCGTCGCGCACGCTGACTAGCACCCAGTCGCCCGAGCGTGCGTAGGTCACCGTGACCCGTGCGACACCATCCTCGGCCTGGGCATAGCGGCGGGCGTTCTCGAACAGGTTGGCGAAGACACGGTCCAGGTCGGTCTCGTCGGCCAGCACGCGCACGTCGGTCGTGACGCGCGCCACCACCTTCAGGTGCTCGCCGTTGACGCGCCGGATCACCGTGTCCAGCAGCACCGCCAGCACGATCGGCACCAGCTTGACCTCGGTCGGCCGGGCGTAGTCCATGAACTTGTCGATGATGGCGTCGAGCTGGTCGATGTCGGCGGCCATGTTGCGCTTGGCCTCCTCGTCGTAGACGCTCATCTCGGTCTCCAGCCGGATGCGGGCCAGCGGCGTGCGCAGGTCGTGCGAGATGCCGGCCAGCATCACGGCGCGGTCGTCCTCGATCTTGGCCAGCTCGCGCGCCATGCGGTTGAAGCCGCGGTTGACCTCGCGGATCTCGCGGGTCGTCGTGTTCTCGTCGAGACTGGGCGTGTATTCGCCGTCACGGATGCGGCTGGCGGCGATCGACAACTGGCGCAGCGGGCGGTTGATGAGACCTGCGATCAGCGCCGAGCCGCCCAGTGTGAGCAGGAAGGTCAGCCCCATCACTGCAAAGGTCGTCTTGCCGGTGACGGCGGGCTGGACGCGGCCCCGGTCCGCCTGCAGCCAGTAGTTGTCGGTCTCGATCAGGAAGCCGACCCAGAGCCCGGGCTTGCCGTTCACGCTGCTGGCGATGATGGTCTGGGGGCCGAGCTGGCTGCGCAGTTCCGAGCCGATGGCGCGGGTGAAACGGTCGATCTCGAAGGGCTCCCAGCGGTCGTTGGGCTCGCGGGGCTGGAGCTTGACGGCCTCCTGCTCGGCGATGTTCTTGACCAGCGCCACGCGGTTCACCTGGTCGGTGTAGCGCAAGGCGGCGCGCGAGAGGTTGACGAGGCTGGCGATCTGCTGCGCGGCCTGGACGCCGCGCGGCTCCAGTTCCAGAAACCGCAGCGTGTAGACCCAGCCCAGGATGCCCACCCCCAGCATCAGCGACAGCAGCAGGAAGGTGCGCCAGAACAGGCTCATCGGCATGTAGCGGCGCACCACTGTGCCCACGCCGCGGGCCAGCAGACTGAACAGCGACTCGCGAGGGGCCTGGGGCGGAGGGTAGGAGGAACTCGTGGAGGCCATGAAGGAGGTCAGCAGCGTCGGTTGGTCACCATGCGCCGGCCGAGCCGCTCGCAGTGGATCCCCTGACTACAGGTTAGGGTATTTGAAACCAAATGTATCAGGGGCTGTGCATTCACGCTGCACCGTCCGGCACGAACACGTAGCCGACGCCCCAGACGGTCTGGATGTAGCGCGGCTGGGAAGGATCCGGCTCGATCATCTTGCGCAGGCGGGACACCTGGACGTCGAGGCTGCGGTCGAAGGGCTCGAACTCGCGGCCGCGGGCCAGCTGGGCCAGCTTGTCGCGGCTGAGCGGCTGGCGCGGGTGGCGCACCAGGGCCTTGAGCATCGAGAACTCGCCGGTGGTCAGCGAGATCACTTCGCCTTCGCGGGTCAGGCGGCGCAGGGCCAGATCGAACTCGAAGGGGCCGAAGATGACGGTCTGCGCGTCGCGCGACGGCGCACCGGGCGCTTCCATGACCGGGCGGCGGCGCAGCACGGCGTGGATGCGGGCCAGCAGTTCGCGCGGGTTGAAGGGCTTGGGCAGGTAGTCGTCGGCACCGACTTCGAGGCCGACGATGCGGTCCACGTCCTCGACCTTGGCCGTGAGCATGATGATGGGCGTCAGGTCGTTGGCCGCGCGCAGGCGGCGGCAGATCGACAGGCCGTCTTCGCCCGGCAGCATCAGGTCGAGCACGATCAGGTCGATGGTCTCGCGGGTCAGGATGCGGTTCAGCGCCTTCGAGTCTTCGGCCAGCAGCACCTCGAACCCTTCCTGGGTGAGGTAGCGGCGCAGCAGGTCGCGGATGCGGGCGTCGTCGTCGACAACGACGATCCGGTCGGTGCGCTGGGCGTTGGCGGTGGTCATGGGGCGTACTCCGAATTTGTAACAGTGGCGATTCTGCGCAGGTCCGCCAACTTTTTCATCCAGTCTGACCCCCTGTTACATTTCTTGCGCTCTGGCTCATCGCGCACATCTGTGAATTATTCACGAACCGCAGGCGAGGGCCCATCGTTGAAACTACCGTATCTACCCTTGGAGGATCGAACCATGACCCCGATGAACCGCCGCTGCCGCCTGCCGCTCCTGCCGACCGCGGTGCTGGCGTTGAGTCTTGCGAGCGGCACCGCCAAGGCCGCGGACGCGCCACCTGCCAACCAGCTCGCCTTCAGCACCAGCGCCAGCCTGGAAGTCACGCGGGATGTGCTGACCGTTTCACTGCAAGTGGTGCGTGACGGCACGGACGCCAACACGGTGCAGTCCGCCCTGAAGCAGGTGCTTGACGCCGCGCTGAACGAGGCCCGCAAGCAGGCAGACCCCGCAGGAATGGCGGTGCGCACGGAAGGCTTCAACCTGTCGCCACGCTATGGCCGGGAAGGCAAACCCAATGGATGGACCGGCACGGCCGGCCTGGTGCTGGAGGGCAAGGACATCGCCCGCGTGGCCACGACGGCCGGCAAGCTGACCGGCATGAACATCGTCGGCACCGGCTACAGCCTGTCCCGGGAGTTGCGTGAGCGCAACGAGGCGGAGCTGACGGCGCAGGCGATCCAGAAATTCCGGGCCCGCGCCGAGGCGATGGCGCGGCAGTTCGGCTTCACCGGCTACCAGTTGCGCGAGGTGAGCGTGCAGTCCAGCGACGGCGACCTGGGCGGACGGCCGGCGCTTGCGATGGTGCGGGCAACGGCCATGCAGGCGGACGCCGCGCCGCTACCGACCGAGGCTGGCAAGGGCGTGCTCAGCGCCACCGTGCAGGGCTCGGTGACGCTGACGCGCTGAAGCGCGGGCAGCCTTACTGGGCGGTCCAGCCGCCGTCCACGTTCCAGGCCACGCCGCGCACGTTGTTGCCGGCGGGCGAGCACAGGAAGACCGCCAGCTCGCCCAGCTCTTCGGGCGTGGTGAACTGCAGCGACGGCTGCTTCTCGCCCAGCAGGCGGCGCACGGCTTCGGCGTTGTCGACCCCGTCCTTCGCGGCGCGGGCGTCGACCTGCTTCTGCACCAGCGGCGTCAGCACCCAGCCCGGGCAGATGGCGTTGCAGGTCACGCCGGTGGTGGCGTTCTCCAGCGCGGTCACCTTGGTCAGGCCGACCACGCCGTGCTTGGCCGCCACATAGGCAGACTTCTGCGTCGAGGCCACCAGGCCGTGGATCGACGCGATGTTGATGATGCGGCCCCAGTTCTTCGCCTGCATGGCCGGCAGCGCCAGCCGCGTCGTGTGGAAGGTGGAGCTGAGGTTGATGGCGATGATCGCGTCCCAGCGCTCGACGGGGAAGTCCTCGATCGGCGCAACAAACTGGATGCCGGCGTTGTTCACCAGGATGTCCACGCCACCGAACTCGGCCTGCGCGTAGGCCATCATCGCCTCGATCTCGGCGGGCTTGCTCATGTCGGCACCGTGGTAGCCGACCTGCACGCCCAGCGCCGCCACTTCGGCCTTCGGGCCGTCGACATCGCCGAAGCCATTGAGAATGACGTTGGCGCCCTGACGTGCGAGGCACAGCGCCACACCCAGCCCGATCCCGCTGGTGGAGCCGGTGACCAATGCGGTTTTACCTTTCAGCATGAATTCATCCTCTGGTGGTTGGTTAACATCCATTATCGGGCTCGAATCCGAGCCATCCCTGACACAGTCCCCCATGACCGAACCCCGCCTGCACCACGTCACCTGCGCCAACCCCAAGGGCCTGCACCGCATGGCCTACTGGGAATGGGGTGCGCAGGACAACCCCCGCGTGGTCGTCTGCGCCCATGGGCTGTCCCGCCAGGGACGCGATTTCGACACGCTGGCGCAGGCGCTGTCTGCCGATTTCCGGGTTATCTGCCCCGATGTCGTCGGCCGTGGCCGCTCCGACTGGCTGCCCGACCCGATGCTCTACGCCGTGCCCACCTATGTGGCCGACATGGTCGCGCTGCTGGCACGGCTGAACGTCGAGCAGGTGTCGTGGGTCGGCACCTCGATGGGCGGGCTGATCGGCCTGTCGCTGGCGTCCCTGCACGCGCAAGGGCAGGTCTCGCCGATCAGCCGTCTGGTGCTGAACGATGTGGGGCCGGTGATCGAGTTTGCCTCGCTGCAGCGCATCGGCACCTACCTCGGCGCGCCGATGCGCTTTCCGTCGGTCGAGGCCGGCGCGGAGTTCCTCTGGAGCATCTCGCAGAGTTTCGGTCCGCACACGCCCGAACAGTGGTTGGCGCTGAGCCGCCCGCAGTTCAAGCCGGCGCCCGAAGGCGGCTGGATGTTCCAGTACGACCCCGCCATCGCCGTGCCGTTCCGCGCCTTCACGCCCGAGATCGCGGCCTTCAGCGAAGCCATGCTGTGGAAGGCCTACGACAGCGTCACCGTACCGACACTGCTGGTGCGGGGCCAGGACTCCGATCTGCTGTCTGCCGACACGGCCCGCGCCATGGGCCAGCGCGGCCCCCAGGCGCCGTGCGTGGAATTCGCCGGTGTCGGGCACGCGCCGACCCTGATCGCCGACGACCAGGTCGCCTGCGTGCGCGAGTTCCTGCTCGCCTGAGAGGGTGTCCGCGTGAAAAGCACCCGCCTCGAACCCGCCGAGGCCGCCGCCCCCATCGTCCGGCTGGCGGCGGACACGATCGGCGATACCGGCGAAACCACCTCGGTCGCGCAGGAGATGGACCGGCTGGACCGAGCCCGCCAGTTCGCGCAGCCCCTGCTGGCCAACAGCCGCTTCGACACCGGCGAGAACGCACTCGACCATGCCGACGGAGTCGCCGAGATCCTGCGCTCCATCGGCGCGGCGCCGTCGATGCAGGCGGCGGTCTACCTGGTGTACGCCGGTGACTACCTGAGCGAGCCGGAAACCGTGGTCGAACAGGCTTTCGGTGCCTCCTACGCCAGCCTCGTCACGCACACGCGGCAGCTGGTGCGCATCCAGCGCAACGCGCGCAACGCCTGGACGGACGAAACCGACCGCGAACTGCTGGCCGAACAGCTGGAGCGGGTGCGCAAGATGCTGCTGGCGTTCTCGCGCGACCTGCGCGTGGTGCTGCTGCGCCTGGCCTCGCGGCTGCAGACGCTGCGCTTCTACGCGGCCACCAAGGCGCCGTGCCCGGTGGCACTCGCCCGCGAAGCGCAGCAGGTGTTTGCGCCGCTGGCCAGCCGGCTGGGCATCTGGCAGATCAAGTGGGAGCTGGAAGATCTGGCGTTCCGCTTCCTGCGGCCGGACGACTACAGGCGCATCGCCACCGAGCTGGCCGAAAAGCGCATCGAGCGCGAGCAAGGCATCGAAGCGGCGCGGGACCACCTGGCGCACGAGCTGGCGCAGGTGGGGCTGCAGGCGGAGGTCCACGGCCGCCCGAAGCACCTGTATTCCATCTGGAAGAAGATGCAGGGCAAGCAGCTCCAGCTGTCCCGCGTGTTCGATCTGCGGGCGCTGCGGGTGATCGTCGCCTCGGTGCCGGACTGCTACGCGGCGCTCAGCCGGGTGCACGAGGTCTGGCGGCCGCTGCCGGAAGAATTCGACGACTACATCGCGCGCCCCAAGCCGAACGGCTACCAGTCGCTGCACACCGTCGTGTTGGACCAGGACGGCCGGCCGCTGGAAATCCAGATCCGCACCCGCGAGATGCACGACCACGCCGAAAGCGGCGTGGCAGCGCACTGGGCCTACAAGGAAGCCGGCACCAAGGGCTACGCCGGGGTGAGCGCTGCGGGCGATTTCGAGGGCCGGGTGGCGCAGGCGCGGCGCGCGGTCCTGCAGCAACTGCTGGCGTGGGAGCGCGACTTTGTCGGCCACAACACGCCGGCCCAGAGCTTTTTCGAAGAACGCATCTACGTCTTCACGCCGCAGGCCCGGCTGATCGAGCTGCCGGCGGGCGCCACCGCGGTGGATCTGGCCTACAACCTGCACACCGATCTGGGCCACCGCTGCCGCGGCGCCCGCGTGGACGGCCAGATGGTGCCGCTGAACACCCCGCTGGTGAGCGGGCAGACGGTCGAAGTGATCTCGACGAAGGAGGGCGGCCCCTCGCTCGACTGGCTCAACCCGCAGCTGGGCTATCTGAAGAGCCAGCGCTCGCGGGCCAAGGCACGCGCCTGGTTCAATGCACGTGCGCTGCAGGAGACGATCGCCCGTGGCCGCGAGGCCGTCGACAAGCTGCTGCAGCGCGAGGGCAAGACGGCGATCAAGCTGGACGATCTGGCCGGACAGCTCGGCTTCCGCAACGCGGAGGCGCTGTTCGAGGTGGTCGGCAAGGACGAGTTCTCGCTGCGCAACATCGAGAGCGTGCTGCGACCACCTGCGCCGGTGGCGCCGCCGACCCCCGAATCCGAGATGCCGCTGTTCAAGCCAGCGGCGGCGGCGGCGGGCGGGCGCGGCGCGGTGCTGGTGGTGGGGGTCGAGTCGCTGCTCACACAACTGGCGCATTGCTGCCGGCCGGCGCCACCGGATGCCATCGGCGGCTTCGTCACCCGTGGCAAGGGGGTGGCGGTGCACCGTGCCGACTGCGCCAACCTGCGGCAACTGGCGGGACGCCATCCGGAGCGCCTGATCGACGTCCAGTGGGGCGAAGTGGCGCCCGTGCAGGGGCGGCCGGCGGTCTACCCGGTCAACATCTCCGTCATCGCCCACGACCGGCAGGGGCTGCTGCGCGATATCTCGGAAGTCTTCGCGCGCGAGAAATCGAACGTCATCGGTGTGAACACCCAGACCGTCCGTGAAACGGCCCGGATGACCTTCACCATCGAGGTGCGGGACTCGGCCGCGCTGGCCCACGTACTGCGCCAGGTCGCAGAGGTGAACGGGGTCCAAAGTGCCCGAAGAAAATAAGTACCTGAAAACGATTGACGGAATCTAAAAACACGCTATAGTTCGAGGCTCTTCAGGCGCATAGCTCAGTTGGTTAGAGCACCACCTTGACATGGTGGGGGTCGTTGGTTCGAATCCAATTGCGCCTACCAGAAGACTTTGAAGTTCATCGCAAGACCCTTAGGCGCATAGCTCAGTTGGTTAGAGCACCACCTTGACATGGTGGGGGTCGTTGGTTCGAATCCAATTGCGCCTACCAGATTGAAAAAATGAAAAGGCGCTGACAGGCTCTGTCAGCGCCTTTTTCATTGTTTGCGTCGTCGCACACCGTTCGTACCCGTTGATCTGGGTGAAGTCCGGGGCAAACCCTAGCGAAGGGTCGCCCCAAGGGCTGCCTAGAATCTTTGTGCACACGCACACAGGAGAGAGTTGCATGCCATCGAATCGCCGCGCCGCGGAAACGGCCACAACAGGTCAGCCCGACGGACCGCGCGTGCTCAAGAAATACCCGAACCGCCGTCTCTACGACACCCAGACGAGCAGCTACATCACGCTCACCGACGTCAAGCAGATGGTGCTGGACGCGGAAGTCTTCGAGGTACGGGATGCCAAGTCCGGCGACGAACTGACGCGCAGCATCCTCCTGCAGATCATCCTGGAAGAGGAAAGCGCCGGCATGCCGATGTTCTCGACCCAGATGCTGGCGCAGCTCATCCGGTTCTACGGCCACACCATGCAAGGCATGATGGGCGAGTACATGGAGCGCAATCTCCAGGGCTTCGTCGATCTGCAGAAGCGCTTTGCCGACCAGACGGGCGGCCTCTACGAAGGCAAGGCCTTCAATCCGGAAGCCTGGGCGAAGTTCATGGCCGTGCAGCCCCCGGCGATGCAGCACATGATGAGCAACTACTTCGACCAGTCGAAGTCGATCCTCACGCAGATGCAGGAAACGATGCAGAAGCAGGCCGAGACCTTCTTCCCCGGCATGGCGGGGTTCACGCCGCCGACGCCGCCTGCCAAGCCCTGATCCGAACCCGCCTCAAGCCTTCAGCCAGGGCTTGAGCACCGGCCAGACGTTGTCGAGGATGCGCGGGTGTGCCGTCGCATTCGGGTGGAGACGGTCGGCCTGGAACCAGCGCACCGGGTCCGGGTCATCCGCGATGCCGGCCAGCAGAAACGGCACCAGCGCCGCCCCTTGCGAGCGCGCCACCTCGCCGAACATCGCGTGGAAATCGCGCGTGTAGGCCCCGCCATAGTTCGGCGGCACCTGCATCCCCACCACCAGCACCTTGGCGCCGGCCGCCTTGGCCGCCTGCGCGATGGCCACCAGATTGTCCTGGCTGCTCTTGAGGGGCAGACCACGCAGCGCGTCATTGCTCCCCAGCTCGATCACCACGTGCGTGGGCCGGTGCTGCGAGAGCAGGGCGCCGATGCGTGCCCGCCCGCCCGATGTCGTGTCGCCGCTGATGCTGGCATTGACAATGGTGGCCGCGATCTTGTCCCGTGCCAGCCGGGCCTCCATCAGCGCCACCCAGCCGGTGCCGCGCGCCAGCCCGTACTCGGCCGACAGGCTGTCACCGAGCACGAGGATCCGGACCCCGCTGCCTGCAGGTGCCGCCATGGCCACCGGACCCGCAACCCCGAGCGCCACGCAGGACAACGCACGCGCGATACAGTCGCGACGCGTCCAAACAGTGGGGTCATCAGAGTTCAGCATGGGTGTAGCAATCATTGAAGTAGCCGGCGTCAGCAAGCGCGTCCGGGATTCCGTCGGGGAGCTGACGATTCTGCACGAGATCAGTTTTCAGCTCGCGCCACGGGAATCGGTGGCGATCGTCGGCGCATCGGGGTCCGGCAAGAGCACGCTGCTGTCGATCCTGGCCGGGCTGGACACGCCCAGTGACGGCACGGTCCGGCTGGACGGCATCGACCTGTTCGCACTCGACGAGGACGCCCGGGCCGCCGTGCGTGGAGAGCGCATCGGCTTCGTGTTCCAGAGCTTCCAGCTCATGGGCCACCTGAGCGCGCTGGAAAACGTGATGCTGCCGCTGGAGCTGCGCGGCGAGCGCAACGCGCGGGCGCTGGCCACCGAGATGCTCGGCCGGGTCGGGCTGGGGCAGCGGCTCGGCCACTATCCCAAGCTGCTGTCGGGCGGCGAGCAGCAGCGGGTGGCGCTGGCGCGGGCCTTCGTGGTGCGGCCGGCGCTGCTGCTGGCCGACGAGCCGACCGGCAG
Source organism: Sphaerotilus montanus (assembly GCF_013410775.1). Classification (NCBI taxonomy): domain Bacteria; kingdom Pseudomonadati; phylum Pseudomonadota; class Betaproteobacteria; order Burkholderiales; family Sphaerotilaceae; genus Sphaerotilus; species Sphaerotilus montanus. The sequence continues at coordinate 4,361,080 of NZ_JACCFH010000001.1, forward strand.
CCTCGACCACGCGACGGGCGAGTCGGTGATGCAGCTGATGTTCGAGCTGAACCGCGAGATCGGCACGACGCTGGTCCTCGTCACCCATGATCCGCGCATCGCCGAGCGTTGCGACCGACAGATCCGGCTGGAGGCCGGGCGCATGGTCTGAGCCCGCGCTGCGCTACCATCGGAAACTATGTCAGGAACACTACTTTTCGGTTTCCACGCGGTGCAGGTGCGTCTGAAGACGGCGCCCGAATCGGTGCGTGAGGTCCACATCGACACGGCCCGCCGTGATGCGCGCATGCGCCAGTTCATCGAGCGCGCGCAAGCCAGCGGTCGCACCATCGTCGAAAGCGATGGCGCCCGGCTGGACAAGCTGGCCGGCACGACCCGCCACCAGGGCGTCGTCGCACGCGTCACGGTGCTGGCCGTGAACCACTCGCTCGACGACCTGCTCGACAGCGTCGAAGGCCCGCCGCTCGTGCTGCTGCTGGATGGCGTGACCGATCCGCACAACCTCGGCGCCTGTCTGCGGGTGGCGGATGGGGCGGGCGCACACGCGGTCATCGCACCGAAGGACCATGCGGTCGGCGTCAATGCCACGGTGGCCAAGGTGGCCAGCGGCGCGGCCGAGTCGGTGCCGTACTTCATGGTGACCAATCTGGCGCGTACGATGGGCGAGCTGAAGGAGCGCGACATCCTCGTCGTCGGCACCAGCGACGACGCCAAGCAGTCGATCTATGACCTGGACCTGACCGGGCCGGTCGCGGTCGTGCTGGGTGCCGAAGGCGCGGGGATGCGGGCGCTGACGCGCAAGACCTGCGATGTGCTGGTCCACATCCCGATGCACGGGGCGGTCGAGAGCCTGAACGTGTCGGTCGCCTCGGCCGTGTGCCTCTACGAGGTGCTGCGCCAGCGTTCGCGCCAGGGAGTGTCCACATGAGGATGACAAACCATCTGTCCATGCTGCTGCTCGCTGCGGCTGCGCTGGCCGGCTGTACCCAGGAAAAGCAGAACGAGATCCTGCGCAGCGTCCAGAACTGGACCGGCACGAACGGCGTGCTGGAGGTCTACGCGGGTGAAAAGCTCGTCAAGCGCTTCATCAAGATCGACAAGATGAGCACCGCCTACGGCACCGAGGACAAGACGGCCCGGCCGTACCGCTACGGTTACGGTGTGCTCGACGAGAACCTGAACGGCACGCAGGACGACGGCGAGAAGCGCGTCTACTTCGAGGTCAGCGACTACTCGACGTCCTACGTCTTCCACGAGAGCCCGCGTTGAGTCCACCGCCCGCGTCAGATCGCGGGCGGGCAGGGCTGACGGCGCTGTTCGGCGCGACATTCCTGGAGCTGTGCGGCCTGTTCATGTACGGCCCGCTGCTGCTGTTCACGCTCAAGGAGCGCGGCCTGTCCACCAGCACGATCGGCCTGTTCAGCGCCGCGCAGTGGCTGGGCATGGCGCTCGCGACACCGTTCACCGCCTTGTGGGTGCGCCGGCTCGGTGCCCGGGGCGCCTTGCTGCTGAGTGCGGCAGTGCCGTTCGTGGCATTCACGCTGATGAACCTGACCGAGCAGATCGCGGTCTGGACGGTGCTGTACCTGTGCGCTGGCATGGCCGGTTCGCTGCGCTGGATCGTCGCGGAGTCGATGGTGGCCGAACTGGCCCCCGCCGCCCGCCGCGGGCGCATCGTCGGCTTGTTCGAGACGATGGTCGGGCTGACCTTCGTGGTCGGGCCGGCGCTGCTGGCGGCGCTGACCTCGGCCGGCATCGACGCCCACGTGATCCGCTGGCTTGCCACCGCGCTGATGGGGGTCGCATTGCTGCTGAGCTGGCGCGTGCCGGCCCTGCACAGCCACCTGGAGGATCAGGGCACGCGGCTGGGCATTCCCGGGATCGTCGACGCCGTGCGCGCTGCGCCGGTGGTCATGGTCGCGGGGCTGGTGGGCGGCTTCTTCGAGGCGGGGCTGGCGAGCGTGCTGCCGCTGTACGGGCTGGCGATCGGCCTGAGTGCTGCGCTGGCGGCGTTGCTCGTGTCGGCCAGCGGGCTGGGCAGCACGCTGATGATGGTGCCGATCGGCGAACTGGTCGACCGCTGGGGGCGCGTGCGGGTGTGGCGGACGTGCGCGCTGTTGAACCTGCTGGCCACGCTGCTGTTGCCGTGGGTGGGTGAGCTGGGGGCGCTGGCCTGGGTGGTGGCGGTGCTGTGGGGTGGTGCGGGCGGCGGGCTCTACACGGTGGCAATGATCGACATCGGCCACCGGCACCAGGGCGTGGCCTTGGTGAGTGCCACGTCGGTGCTGGTCATGTCCTACACGCTCGGCGGGATGATGGCGCCAGCGCTGGGTGGCGCAGCGCTGCAGTGGTCGCCGCAGTGGGGATTCCCGGCGCTGCTGGCGGCGTGGGCGGCGGTGGGGACCTGGGCGCTGTGGCGTCGCGGCCCCACCGGCTGAACGACCGAGCGGCTGCGCGTCAGGCGAAGGTGTCGCCCATCAGCGTCTTGAACCACTTGTCCATTTCGCTGAAGCCCTGTGCATTCCAGCCCGGCGAGGCCCCCGTGGCTTCCGGGACGCCCTTCATCGTGGCCGTGGCCACGTCGTACTGGAACATCGCGTGCAGCCAGGACGCCTGTTTCATCTTGACATCCTCCCCGCCCTAAAGGACGGGGATTCCGGCGGGCGCGACCGCTTGCGCGGCCGAGCCTTCGGCGGGTTCCTGCTTCCTCGCGGCTGCGCGTCGTCCCCTCACGGGTCTGGCGCGTCTGACCTCCGCTCCACAGGCTTCGGGCCTTGCGACCCAGACCGCGTGTCCCGCGGCCAATATGTTCTTCGCGGCGTTCAGGTCCGCGTTCTCGCTGTGCCCGCACGCTTCGCACGCGAAGCGGGCTTGCGTCGGCCGGTTCTCTCTGGCGGTGTGCCCGCAGGCGCTGCACCGCTGGCTCGTGTACGCCGGGTCCACTGGCACCACTGCACCACCTCGGGCCGCGGTCTTGTATTCCAGTTGTCGCCGTGCCTCGCCCCACGCCTGATCCAGGATCGAGCGGTTCAGCCCCGCCTTCTGTCGCACCCGCTTTCCTGGCGCGCTGGCCGTGCCCTTGGCGCTGGCGCTCATCGCCGCCACCTTCAGATCCTCGATCGCGATCACCGGATGCTCGTTCGCCCACCGCGTCGTCAGCTTGTGCAGCCAGTCGCTGCGCTGCGCCACGATCCGCGCATGCACCCTGCCCAGTCGGTCGATCGCCTTGCGCCGGTTCTTCGACCCCTTCACCTTGCGCGACACCGATCGCTGCACGCGCTTCAGGTACTTCTGCTGCCGCTTCAACGCATTCAGCGGCGCCACGCACTCCCCGTCTGTCGTCGCGGCGAACAGCGTCACCCCGAAATCGATCCCCAGCGTCGGCACCAGCCCCGCCGCCGGGATCACGTCAGCTTGTTCAACTTGGATCGACACGAACCAGCGGCCCCGCTCCTGTGTCAGCGTCCAGTTCCGAACCTCGCCCTCGACCGACTGCGACTGGCGCATCCGCACCCAGCCGAGTTTCGGTGGCTTCAGGCGCTGGTTGTCCAGGTCGAGCTTGCAGTCCGAGGCTTTCGGGAACCGCAGTCCGGCATCTTGGCCTCGCCCGCGAAACCGGGGATAACCGCCCTGGCCCTCGAAGAAGCGCCGGTAGCTCGCCTCCAGTCGCTTCAGCGTTTGCTGCTGCGCCTGCACCGGCGTTTCAGCCAGCCACGCCGTGTCCGGGTCGTTGCGCCACACTGTCAGCCAGCGGCACATCACCGCGTAACCCGAGAACTTCTCGCCCGCCGCCCTCAGCCGCTGCTGCTCGCCGATGGCCCGGTTCCATACCCAGCGGCATGCGCCAGCGAACCGGCGCAGGGCGTGTGCGGTGCCGGGCTTGGGGCGCAACTGGAAGCGGAAGGCTCGAATGGACATGATCGATACTGTATACAAAGCCAGTCAACCATGCCACAGGAAACTCATCCACCAAGCCAACGGCTCGCTGCGCGAGCCTGCGCTCTACCTCCCCGCCCTGAAGGACGGGGCTTCTCGCGCTTTCTGGTGACGTTGTTGCGGTACTCCAGCACCGAGCCGTGCAGGCCCAGGAAGGCGCTCATGAAGTTGTCCTTCTCGACCAGGATGTCCGGATTGGCGTCCAGCACGATGATCTTGCTGCGGGGCTTCTTGAGCTTGAGCCAGTCTGCCAGCAGGCAGGCGCGCTCGTAGGGGCCGGGCGGGCAGCGGTAGGGCGCCTTCGGGATCGTGAGCACGACCGTGCCGCCGGCGGGCATGGCGTTGAGCTGGTTGGTCAGCAGCGTGGTCTGGGGGCCAGCTTTCCAGGCGTGTGGCATCAGGTTCGGATCGGTCAGGCCGGCGACGGGGTCGAACTCGATGCCCGGCGCCAGGACGATCCGGTCCGCCGTCAGCACCGCGCCCGACGCCAGCGTGACCCGCGCCAGGACCGGGTCGATGGCGCGAACCTCCGCGAACACCGTCTTGACGCCGTACTTGGTGCGCAGCGTGTCGTACTTGTAGTTCAGGCTCGCCAGCGTGCGCTGGCCGGTCAGGACCATGCTGCTCATGATGTTGGAGGTGTAGACCGACGAGCGCTCGACCAGCGTCACCTCGACCGCATCGCCCCACATCCGCATGTACTTGGCGAAGGTGGCGCCGGCCATGCCGCCGCCGATGACGATCACGCGGGCCTTCGGGCTGGCGGGCGAGACGGCCAGGGCGCGTGCGGTGTGCTCGTCGGCTTGTGCCTGCATCAGGTCGGCTTCGATGTCCGCATCGGAGCCACCGCCGCCACAGCCGGGCAGGGTCAACAGGGACGAGGAGGCCAGCAGCGTGCCCAGGCCGAGGAAATTGCGTCGTTGCATGGTGGTTTCCTTCAGCGTTGGGTGGACAGCCAGGCCGAGAGCGCGCGCATCTGGGCGTCGGTGTAGCCCATCGCGTGCTTGGTCATCAGGGCGTTGTCTTCCTTGCCAGAGCGAAACTCCACAAGCTTCTTGTAGATTTCGTTGACCGACTGCCCGACCAGCGCGTCAAAACCACCGCCTTTGCCGTTGGTGCCGTGGCACTGGAAGCATCCGTGGCCGTTTGCGCCAGGTCAAGCCCAGCCCATCGCCCCCGCCACCGCCCCCAGCCCGATCAGCCACATCGGACTGACCCTGGTCCACAGCATCACCACGACCGTGAGGCCGATCAGCACGACGCCTCCCGGCTGCCCATGGCCCAGCACGGGCTGCGACAGCACCCAGCCGGTGGACAGCAGCAGCCCGACCGTCAGCGGCGTCAGTCCGTTCGTGAACACGCGCACCGCGGGATGGTCGGGTCGCCGCTGACCCCAGCGGGTGGCCGCCCAGGCGATGGTGGAGCTGGGCAGCAGGATGCCCGACATCGCGGCCACGACACCCAGCGGTCCGGCCACGTTCCAGCCCAGCACGGCGATGAACAGCAGGTTCGGCCCCGGCGCCGCCTGGGCGAGGGCGACCGAGTCGGTGAACTGGGCGTCGGTGAGCCAGTGGCGTTCGCCGACGAGGTAGCGGTGGATGTCCGGCGCGGTCGTGATGGCGCCGCCGACCGACAGCAGCGACATCAGCAGGAAGTGCAGGAACATCTGCAGCAGGTCGGCGCCGGAGAGGGCGGTCATGTCGCCTGCCGCTTCAGCCGCCATGCGACATGGCCCATCGTCACCGCGCCCAGCCCCGTGACCACCGCCGCCATCGGAAACCGCAGCGCGCCGATCAGCACCACCGTCAGCGCCGCATAGCACAGGCTGGTGCGCAGCCCGAGCGGGTTCTTGCGCAGACCGCCGATCGCCTTGAGGCCGGTCGCGATGATCATGCCGGCGGCCACGGCGCCCATGCCGCGCAGCGCACCCGACACCTGGGGCAGGCCGGACCAGTGGCCGTACAGGGCCGCCGCCGCCAGCACGACCAGCATCGGCAGCAGCAGCATGCCGCCCACGGAAGCCACCACGCCACGCCAGCCGAAATAGCGGTCACCCAGCATCAGCGACAGGTTGACCACGTTCGGCCCCGGCAGCACCTGGCTGACCGCCAGCAACTCCAGGAACTCGGCGGCCGTCAGCCAGCGCTGTCGATCGACCAGTTCGCGCTGCGCGATGGCAATCACGCCGCCGAAGCCCTGCAGGGCCAGCTTGCTGAAGACCCAGAACATCTGCATCGGCGCCTGCGGCCGGCGCAGTGCGGTGGTGTCCGGCTCAGACATGGGCCGGATCCCGCTGGATGCGGCGCGCCGCCCATCCGCTCAGGGCCAGGGCCAGCAGTGTCCAGCCCAGACCCGCCCAGTGCAGCGCGCCAAAACCGGCCGCATTGATGATCGCGCCGCCGGACATCGCGCCGATCGCCTGGCCCAGGTAGATGGCCGAGGTGTTGAGTGCCAGCAAGGCAGGGGCCAGCAGCGGTGCCGCATGACCGAGCCGGGCCTGCTGCGCCGAGTTCGAGGCGAAGGTCCCGAAGGCCCACGGGATCATCACCAGCGCCATCATCCACGGCCGCGTGGCCACCGGCAGGATCAGCAGACTCAGCGCGATCCCGGTCAGATACAGCCCGACCGCGCGCGCGGCCCCGATGCGGTCCACGTGGCGGCTGAGCACCACATTCCCCGCCAGCCCCCAGGCGCCGAACCACATGAACAGCAGACTCACCTCCAGCGGCGTGGCGCCCAGCACCTGGCGGTAGTAGGGCGCGATGTAGGCAAACAGCGTGAACTGGCCCGCGCCGCTCAGCGCCGTGACCACGATCACTGCCATCAGCACCGGGTGCGTGAACACCTCGGACCACGCCCGCAGCGACAGCACCGGCGGCCTGACGCCCGAGGGCAGCGCGCGCCAGACCCACACCGCGCCGACCATGGCCAGCACCGCCACCAGCCCGAAGGCCCAGCGCCACCCGAAGGCTTCGCCGATGTAGGCGTGCAGCGGCATCCCCAGCACCGACGCCAGGGACCAGCCGAGAAAGATGGTGGTGATGGCGCGCCCGCGCTTGGCCGGCGGCGCCATGAAGCCCATCGCCGCACCCGCCTGCGGCGTGAAGACGGCCGCACCCAGCACAGCCAGCGCCCGCAGCGGCAGCAACGCGGCATAACCCGGGGCGAGGGCGCAGAGCAGGTGCCCCAGTCCGTACCAGAGCAGCGTCAGCGCGAGCAGACGTCGGCGATCCCAGCCGGCCAGCAGCGCCGCCAGCAGCGGCGCGCCCAGACACATGCCGATGGCGCCCACGCTGATGAGCTGCCCGCCCAGCGCGACCGAGATCTCCAGCGACCGCACCAGATCGTTGAGCGAGCCGGGCACCACCATCACGCCGCAGCCGATGGTGAAATTGCCGAACAGCAGCGCACGCTGGCTGGCGAGCAGCGCCGGCCCGTCCACGCTGCCGGCAGCGACCACCGGCGAGGGCGTCGCCACGCGCACGTCAGAGCCCCGGATGGAGCTTGAACGCGTCCGGGTTGACGATGTTCGTGGGTGTACCGGCCAGATAGGCCGTCACGTTGTCGAAGGCCGCCTGGAAGTAGTTCTCGTAGGTATCGAGTTCCACGTAGCCGATGTGCGGTGTGCAGACGGCATTTTCGAGGCGCATCAGCGGATGCCCCTGCAGGATCGGCTCGCTTTCGTAGACATCCACCGCCGCCATGCCGGGACGGCCACGGTTGAGGGCCGTCACCAGCAGCGTGTCGCCGAGCAGTTCGGCCCGCGACGTGTTCACGAACAGCGAGGTCGGCTTCATCCGCGCCAGATCGTCCATCGTGATCAGGCCGCGGTTGCCCTCGCTGAGTCGCAGGTGCAGGCTCAGCACGTCGGCATCGCTGAAGAAGGCTTCACGGCTCTCGGCCGCTTCGAATCCGTCGGCAACGGCCTGCAGGCGCGAGCGCTCGCTGCCCCAGATCTGCACCTTCATGCCGAAGGCGCGGCCGTAGCCCGCCACCAGCTTGCCGATGCGGCCATAGCCCCAGATGCCGAGCGTCTTGCCGTTCAGCAACATGCCCAGTCCGAAGTTCGGGGGCATGGAGCCGGCCTTCAGGCCCGAGTGCTGCCAGGCGCCATGCTTGAGGTTGCCGATGTACTGCGGCAACCGGCGCATGGCCGTCATGATCAGCGACCAGGTCAGCTCGGCCGGGGCCAGCGGCGAGCCGACACCCTCCGCGACGGCGATCCCCAGGCGTGTGCAGGTCTCGACATCGATGTGGGCGCCGACACGGCCCGTCTGGGCGATCAGCTTCAGCCGCGGCAGCTTTTCAAGCAAGGCACGGGGGAAATGGGTACGTTCCCGGATCAGGACCAGGATTTCCGCGTCCTTCAGCCGCACGGACAACTGGCCGATGCCCTTGACCGTGTTGGTGAAGACCTTGACGTTCTGTAGTTCCAGACGTTCGGCACACCGCAGCTTGCGCACGGCGTCCTGGTAGTCGTCGAGGATGATGATGTTCATGGAGTGATCGCGTGGAGCCCGACATTGTGCCTTTCTTTGGTGTCAAAGCCGATTGGCACCGCCTGACTTGCGCCGGGCGTGGCTTCAACGCTTCTTTTTGTCGTTGTTGTCCATCGTCCCCCCATCGAGCAGCGCGGCCCCGCGCATCCCCAGCACCTCGCCCTTGCGAAAGTACCCCAACACGCTGGCCGGAGAGCGATGCCCGGTGAGGGCCATGGTCTCGGCCATGGGGATGTTCTGCTGGGCGGCCTCGGTGACGAAGCCGGAGCGCAGGGAGTGGGCGGAGAACGCCGGATCGAGCCCGGCCAGCGCACAGCGCGCCTGCACGATCAGGCGCACCGACTGCGCCGAGAGCGCCGCCCCCGGCACGCCCGACTTGCCGATGCGGCGGAACAGCCCGCCGCTGGGCGCGGGCTGGCCGGCCGCGGCCGCCGCGCGCTGCCAGGCCTCCAGCCACGCCTGCAGCGCCTCGGCCGCGCGGCCCACGATCGGCTTGTGGCTGTCGCCGCGCGCGCGCCCGGCCTGGTTCGACTTGGAGACGCCCATCTGGTAGACCCAGCCGCCGGCCTGGCGGCGGGTGTTGTCGAGCGTGGCGGCGACGACCTCGGAGCGGCGGCGGCCGCCGCTGGAAAAGGCGAAGAGGAGCAGCGCGCGGTCGCGCAAGCCGACGAGGGAGTCGTCGCAGGTGGCCAGCAGGGCTTCCAGCGGCTCGCGCGTGAGGGCGGGCTTGGCGTTGACCTGCTGGGCGCCGCGGCGGGCGTAGCCGCGGCGCATGCGGGCCATGAGCTCGCGCACGCGGCCGTCGTCGCAGGGGTTGTCCAGGCCCTGGAGCTGGTGGAGCTTGGACAGGACGCTGACGCGGTGGACGAGCGTGGCGAGCGCGGGCGCGCCGAGGCTGGCCTTGTGGCCGGCGGCCACGAGCGCGGCGTCGACGGCGGGCGGCAGGCCGTGGACCAGGCGTGCGGCGTCGTCCAGGCGCTCGGCATGGTCGACGATGAACTGCAGCACGACGGGCACCGGCAGGGGCAGCGCCAGGCGGCGGCCATAGCGCACGCTGAACCAGGCGGCCCAGTAGCGCAGGCCGGAGCGGTAGCTGCGCACGGTGTTGGGCGACTCGCCCTGGTCGAGCAGCGCGCGCACGGCGGCCTGGCTGCTCTCGGGGAGTTCGTCGACGACGAGCAGCGGCGTGGCGCCATCGGGCGGCAGCAGCAGCAGATCGGAGGGGACGACGGAGGAAAGCGCGGCGCGGGCGAGGTCGGACATGCAGGACTCCGGTTTGTATGATGTATGGTGTACGCTGTATGATATCTGACAGATAACCAGCATCACTAGCGATAAGCTTCAATTATCGATAGTTAATCATCCGAACGAAAGAGGGCGCTTGCATGGCACAGACCCGGACCGATCCCAGGCCCCGCGGCATCACCGACCAGGACGTCTGGCGCGCCGCCGACGCGCTGCTGCTCGACGGCCAGCGCCCCACCATCGAGCGCGTGCGCCTGCACATCGGCCGCGGCTCGCCCAACACCGTCAGCCCGCACCTGGACACCTGGTTCTCGCGCCTGGGCGCGCGCATCGCCGACCCGCAGGCCTTCCGTGCGCCCGCCGCCGACGACACCCCCGCGCCCGTGCAGGCGCTGGCCGCGCAGTTGTGGGACACCGCCCAGGCGCTCGCCCGTGGCCAGGCCGAGTCCCGCGCCCTGGAGGCCGAGGCCCTGCAGCGCCAGGCCCAGGCCGCCGCCGACGACCTCCGCGCCGCGCTGGACCGCCAGCGCGCCCGCGCCGACGCCCTGGCCGCCGACCTCGACGCCCTGCAGCGCGCCCACGCCGCCGCCCAGGCCACGGCCCAGGCGGCCCAGGCCGCGCTGGCCGAGCGCGCCGACGCCCACGCCCGCGCACTCGCCGACGCCCACGCCCAGCGCGACGCCCTGCGCGCCCAGGCCCAGGCCGATGTCGCCGCCGCCGCCGAGCGCGCCAGCGCCGCCGAGCGCCGCGCCGCCGCCGACATGGACCGCGAGCGCCAGGCCCGCCTCCTCGCCGAGCAGCTCGCCCGCGACGCCCGCGCCGAGCGCGACCAGGCCCTCGCCGCCGAGCGCGCTCGCAGCCAGGCCCAGTTCGTCGAGCAGGTGCAGGCGCTCGCCAGGGTCGAGCTGCGCGCCAGCGCGCTGCAGGAGCGGCTCGATCGCGTCGAGGCCGAGCGGCTGCGCGTCAGGATCCGGGAGCGCCGGGGGGCGGTGGGTGCGGGGGTGGGTTCCCGCTTGCGCGGGAATGACGGAGGGGGTGGGCGCGGGAATGACGGAGGGGGTGGTTGCCGTCCATGACGAAAAAACCGCCCGAAGGCGGTTTTCCCTGCAGCAAACCCCGCCCCGTCAGCGGACGCGCCGACGCGCCACCAGCGACAGTGCACCCAGGCCCGCCAGCATCATGGCGTAGGTTTCTGGCTCCGGGACCGCAGTGACCGCGTCATACTCGACCACATACCCGAATGTCTGGACGACGACGCCGAAATCATCCCATCGTTTCTGGGTCTGGCCGAACCAATTGATGCCCGCATGGGTTTCGAGCGACTGGTTCAAGCCCTGGTTCGTCCCCCAGTTGCTGTACGAGAGCGCCTGGCCCGCTTCCGGACCAGCACGCCAGACCCAGTCACCATTGACTTGAGACGCACCGATCCAGGCCAGTCGAGTATTGGCCAAGCCGTGCACAAAATCATTCTCCGCTGCAGACGTGATCGTGGCCATGTAGCCAGTCTGGCCCGCGTTCGTGTGTGTGGACGCATCTGCCAAGGCTTGATCCCACGAGAACGGCCCTGAAATCCACTCGTAGGTGTGGCCATTGTTGGCCAACGTCTCTGGCGCCGAATGGGCCGACAGCGAACATGCCGCCAGCACGGCGCAAATTGCCACGTGAATTGACGAGATTTTGCTCATATATCCTCCGGTTGGTGTGTAAACGACACAACCAATCTAGCACGTAATATTTTTTTCAAAGACATGATTTTCCGGATACCCCGCAATCAAAGGCTCCGAAAACAGTGGTCGTCATAAAGCACCGGGTTTAATGCACGGCCAAAGTGGCCTGTTCACGGTCGGAGGCATTTATGCACAATTACCTGCATTCAATTGAAAATGTACGGCGGGTAATATTTACAGAATATCCGCCTGATGCGGTGTGCGTGGGGTGCGGGCGTGGGTTCCCGCTTGCGCGCACTGCTGTCCGGTAAAACGCGAAGCCCAAAGTCTCCAGAGCTTGATCGGCGGAGTTGCGGCCCTCGACATGAAGGGCTATCGAACCCACTGAGGACCAACTCAGTTGTCGAGGAGCCGCAACATGCAAAGCATGACACGACTGCAGGCGTTGTTGAAGCCACTGGCCAAGTCGGACGTGGACCGGCTGGCGCGTGAACACGGCGCACAACGCTATGGCAAGGGCGCGCTGACGGTGTGGGATCAGTTGCTGGTGATGCTGCACGGGCAGTTCGTGCAGGCACCCAGCCTGCGTGGAGCACTGCAGAGCTTCAATGCGCACAAGGCCCGTCTGGCTGCACTGCAGACGCACGAACTGCGCCGCTCGACGCTGTCGGACGGCAACCGGCGCGCCGGGTCGGCGACGGTGCTGTCGCAGGTGCTGCAAGGGCTGATCCGTCAGCTCGACGGCTGCCGCGACAAGCGTGTGCTGGGGGCGACCTCGCTGATCGACTCGACGCCGCTGACGCTCAAGGGGCGGGGCTTCGACGTCTGGACGCTGGGCACGAAGACCCGGCGTACGCAGGGCGTGAAGGTGCATGTGCAATGCGACGCAGCCACGCACGCCATCTCGCGCTGCGAGATCAGCGCCCCCAACGTCAACGATGTGGTGCAGGCGCGCCAGTGGGAGATCCAGCCGGGGACGACCTGCGTGTTCGACCGTGCCTACTGTGACTACGCATGGTGGGCGCGCATGATCCGGCAGGGGGTGAAGTTCGTCACCCGGCTCAAGCGCAACGCGGGCATGGTCGTCCTCGAAGCACTGCCCGTGCCCGAGACCGCCCGCGGGCGCATCCTTGACGACGAGCGCATCGCCCGCCGCTGGCGCCATCCCCGCAGCGGCAAGACATGGCGCGAGCCGCTCGTGCTGCGCCGCATCCGGCTACGCACCGACGATGCACGCCTGCTCGTGCTGGTGACCAACGACTTCGAGCGCACCGCCATCGAGATCGGCGATCTCTACCGCTCGCGCTGGCAGATCGAGCTGCTGTTCAAGTGGATCAAGCAGCACCTGGCCATCCGCCGTACCTGGGGCACCAACGAGCACGCCGCTCACCTCCAGATCTACGCAGCCTTCATCGCCCATGTCCTGTTGATGCTTCACCAGCAGGCCAGCCGCAGCACCACCGACTTGTGGGTGCTGCTGCAGCGCTGGCGATACGGCCTGTTCGAGCCCTGCGAGCAAGCCCTCATGCCTGTATGCGTGCCCCCTTGAGGGGGGCGTGGACGTTACCCGGACAGCAGTGCGCTTGCGCGGGAATGACGGGGGCTCACTTCGTCATCCCCGCGAACCACTTCGTCATCCTCGCGAATGCGAGGACCCACCCGCCGCGCCCACGCAGCCCACGCGATCTGTCCTGGTCTAATGATTTCGCACACACCGATAGGTGGAAATCACCTGGACAACGAACGTGACGAACACGAAACGAAGAGTCTTTGACGCGAGCTTCAAGCTGCAGATCGTGCAGATGATCCGGTCGCAGGGCCTGGGCATTGGCGAGGTCTGCCGGGACATGAAGCTGGGCGAGACGGCGGTGCGGCGCTGGCTGGCACAGGCCGATGCGGAACAGCTGGGGCAGCCTGGCATCGGCAAGCCGTTGACGGCGGAGCACCAGCGCATCCGCCAGCTCGAAGCCGAGAACAAGCAACTCCGGGGCGACGTAGAAGTTTTAAAAAAAGCATCGGCCTTCTTTGCCCGGGAACTGCGATGAGCTTCAAGCTCGTCGGGCAACTGCAAGAGAAGGCCGCGGTGGTGGAGCAGGTTTGCCGGGTGCTGGGCATCAGCCGCTCGGGCTACTACGCGGCCCGCAGGCGCAGCCGAATGCAGCCGGCGGTGTGCGAGGCCAGCGTGCAACTGAAGGCGGCATTTGCGGCCAGCGGCGGGGCGTACGGCAGCCGACGGCTGCGCACGGCGGTGGCCTCGCGTGGCATCGTCATGGGGATCTACCGCGTGCGCCGTTTGATGTGCCAGCATGGTCTGCGCTCGACGTGGAAGCGCAAGTTCGTGCACACGACCGACAGCAAACACGCGCTGCCGATCTCGCCCAATGTGCTGGCCCGACAGTTCAACCCGACGCGGCCCGATCAGGCCTGGGTCGCCGACATCACCTAGATACCGTCGGCGAATTGCAAAAATCGATGGATTCACACAAGCTTTGCAGATCGAAGCGATGTGATGGGAGCCCACCGATGAGTCTGAAGCCCAGCCCGATAGAAGCCATCCCCGCCGAGACCGAACGTGTGGCCCGAGCGGCGTTTCCGCGCGGCACGACGATCACGCGCCTGCGCGACGGGTTCACCGAGTTGTACCGCGATGAAGACTTCGCCTCGCTCTATCCCCGTCGAGGACAACCCGGTCTGGCGCCCTGGCGGCTGGCCCTGGTGACCGTCTTCCAGTTCCTGGAGCACCTGAGCGATCGCCAAGCTGCCGATGCAGTGCGCTCGCGCATCGACTGGAAGTACGCGCTGGGGTTGGAGCTGACAGATCCTGGATTTCACTTCAGCGTGCTGACGGAGTTCCGCGACCGACTGCTCAAGGCGGAAGCCGAGCACCTGCTGCTGGACAGGATGCTCGCGCATTTCAAGGCCCGCGGGCTGCTCAAGGCCCGTGGACGGCAGCGCACGGACAGCACACATGTGCTGGCGGCAGTGCGCGATCTGCGGCTACTGGAGTTGACCACCGAGACGCTGCGAGCCACGCTGAACGAGCTGGCGGTGGCAGCACCCGAGTGGCTCGGCGAGGTGGCACAGCCGGAGTGGTTCGAACGCTATGCGCGTCGAGCCGAAGATTGGCGGCTGCCTGGCGGGAGCCGGCCCAAACGAGAGGCCTACGCACAGCAAGTCGGCGCGGACGGAGTGCGCTTGCTGGCAGCACTGGACGAGCCCTCCGCACCACCGGCAGCAGGCCAGGTGCCGACACTGCCCCTGCTGCGGCAGGTCTTGTGGACCTATTTCGACCGAGGCGCCGACGGCACGCTGCGCTGGCGTGACGGTGCAGAGCTGCCACCGGTCGGCGAGCGCATCCAGACTCCTTACGACCCAGAGATGCACTACAGCACCAAGCGCGGCATGGAATGGTCGGGCTACAAGGTGCATGTGACCGAGACCTGCGAAGCCACGGCAGTGAATCTGATCACCCATGTCGAGACGCGTCCGGCCATGGAACCCGACATGAACGCCTTGGCGAGCATTCATGCGCGGCTGGCACAGCGAGAATTGCTGCCCGACGAGCACTTCGTCGACTCGGGCTACGTCAATGCCGAACTGCTCGTGTCCAGTCAGCGCGATCATGGTGTCTCGCTGCAGGGGCCTGTGCGAGGACTGTCAGCCAAGGCTGTCAAAGCCGAGCAGGGATACGACCTGCCGCACTTCGCGATCGACTGGGCGCGAGAGCAGGTCACCTGTCCTCAGGGGCACGTCTCGGTCGGATGGAGCACCAAGTCAGACACGGCTGGGCAAACGCGCATCCATGTCCGGTTCGGTCGTGCCGACTGCGGCTCCTGTGAGGCACGACCGTCCTGCACGACGTCCAAGGCGGCCCGCCGAACTTTGTTCTTCCATCCCCGTGAGCAGTACGAGGCGCTCAACGCTGCGCGGGCACGCATGCACGATCCCGAATGGAAGCAACGCTATCGTGTTCGTGCGGGTGTCGAGGGAACCCTGTCGCAGGGGGTGCGGGCATTTGGCATGCGTCGCAGCCGCTACATCGGCATGGCCAAGACAGGGTTGCAACAGGTACTGGCAGCCGTCGGCATCAACACTGCTCGTGTCGTGGCCTGGCTCGACGACAGGCCCAAACGGGCTGCCACTCGCATCTCCCGCTTCGCTCGATTGAACCCCAGGGGGACTTGAATTCGCCAACGGTATCTCACCTACATCCGCACGCGCAGCGGCTGGCTGTATCTGGCGGTGGTGCTGGACTTGTTTGCGCGCAAGGTGGTGGGCTGGGCGATGGCCCCGGACATGCAGGCCGGGCTGGTGTGCCGGGCGTTGCAACTGGCCATCGTGCAGCGCCAACCTGCGCCGGGCTTGATCGTCCACACGGATCGCGGCAGCCAGTACGCCAGCGCGGCGCATCAGGCGCTGCTGGCCAGACACGGCCTGGTCGGCAGCATGAGCCGCAAGGGCAACTGCTGGGACAACGCGGTGATGGAGCGCTTCTTCCTGAACCTCAAGATGGAGCGCGTCTGGCAGCGCGATTACGCCAACCATGCCGAGGCCACGAGCGACATCGCCGACTACATCGTCAGCTTCTACAACAGCGTGCGTCTGCACTCCACACTGGGCAACTTGCCACCCAATGCCTTCGAGCATCAATCGGCAATCACACAACCTATCGGGCTGTGCGAAATAACTTGACCAGGACAATCACCCCCCGGTGATCTCCCCCCACAGATCCCGCCACCCCGGGTTGCGCTGCTCGATCAGCGCGATCTTCCACGCCCGCCGCCAGTGCTTGAGCGCCTTTTCCCGCGCGATCGCCTCGGGCATCGTCGCGTGCGGCTCGAACCAGACCAGGCGCTTGACGCCGTAGCGCGCGGTGAAGCCGTCCGCCAGCCCTTCCCGGTGCTGCCAGATGCGCTGGACGAGGTGCGAGGTGACGCCGATGTAGAGCGTGCCCAGGCGCTGGCTGGCCAGGAGGTAGACGGCGGGCTGGTGGTCGGGGGGCATGCGCTCAGTGGAGCGCGGATCGGGGGGGAATGCTGTCCCGCTGAAGGGGGATGTGGTGGGGGTTGGGTGGGGGTGGGTGCGTGCGTGGGTTCCCGCTTTCGCGGGAATGACGGGGGCTCACTTCATCATCCCCGCGAACCACTTCGTCATCCTCGCGAACCACTTCGTCATCCTCGCGAATGCGAGGACCCACCCGCTGAGCCCACGTGGCGTGGATGCGTGCGTGGGTTCCCGCTTTCGCGGGAATGACGAGGGTGGGCGCGGGAATGACGGGGGCGGGGGTGTAGGTCAGCCGCCCGTCTCGGTGGCCGACTGGACGATGGCGTCGAACTCGGCCTGGCTGATGTACTGGGGCACGTAGCTGCCGCCCTGCTGCGTCAGCACCTTCATGTAGGCCCGCAGGTGGTTGCGCGAGCCGCGCAGCAGGTTGTCGTACACCATCAGGATGTCGGCGTTGTCGATGCCCACCTGCTGCGCGGCAATGTCGCGCATGTCCAGCTCCTCGATCTCCACCCCC
Organism: Sphaerotilus montanus; assembly: GCF_013410775.1. Lineage (NCBI taxonomy): Bacteria > Pseudomonadati > Pseudomonadota > Betaproteobacteria > Burkholderiales > Sphaerotilaceae > Sphaerotilus > Sphaerotilus montanus. Next base: position 4,377,948 of record NZ_JACCFH010000001.1, read on the forward strand.
ACCTTCAGCGCCTCGACCAGACTGACCCGGCTGGCCGCCACGAGCGCGTCGTGCAGCGCCTGGAAGGCCGCCGTCTTGTACGTGCCCGCGGCCAGCCCCTCCAGCGGATCGGGCTGCCCGTAGCGGTCCAGCAGCGCCTTCACGGCCGCCGCGTGTGTGGCCTCGCTCGCGGTGATGTTGGCGAAGATCGGCTGCGCGTACAGCGTCGCGCTGACGGCGTAGACGTCGTGCGCGAGCTGCTCCTCTTCGCGCATGTACGCCAGACTGGCCGCTTCGGCACTCGACAGCGGCGCCAGCGCGTAGCCGTCCAGCCGCGCCACCAGCACCTCGGCACTGAAGCTGGACGTCCCGTCAGCCCCCACCGCCAGCGGCGACATGCCCGCGTCGGAAGACCCCCCTCCGCAGCCGCTCGACAACAGGCCCAGCACGGCAGCCATGGTCACGGTCACGGTCTGAAAAATGCGGCGGTACGGTGTCATCTTGTTCATCCCGGCAAAGTGGTGTTGGATGAACCATACCCCCGCAGGTATCTGGCGCATTGCGTCAGCGCAATGCGCCCACGCCCCCGCCCCCGCTCACCCCAGCCCGAACAGCCGCGTCGCGTTGTCGCCGGTGACGCGGGCGACCTCCTCCACGTCCAGCCCCTTGATCCGCGCCAGCTCGGCCGCCACCAGCGGCACCAGCGCCGGCGTGTTCAGCTTGCCCCGGTGCGGCGCCGGCGCCAGGTAGGGGCTGTCGGTCTCGATCAGGCAGCGCTCCAGCGGCACCTCGCGCGCCACCTCGCGCAGCTCGATCGCGTTCTTGAACGTCAGGATCCCCGAGAACGAGATGTGGAAGCCCATCGCCAGCGCCCCGCGCGCGACTTCCGCCGTCTCGGTGAAGCAGTGGAACACGCCGCCCACCGCGTCCGCGCCCTCCTCCTGCAGCACCGCCAGCGTGTCCGCCGAACTGCTGCGCGTGTGGATCACCAGCGGCTTGCCCAGCGCCCGCGCCGCGCGCACGTGCACCCGCAGCCGCTCGCGCTGCCAGCCCATGTCGGCCACGGTGCGCGTGCCCAGCCGGTAGTAGTCCAGCCCGCACTCGCCCACCGCGACCACCTTGTCGCGCCCGCCCAGCGCCACCAGTTCGGCCACGTCGGGCTCGTGCACGTCCTCGTTGTCGGGGTGCACGCCCACCGTGCACCACAGCTGCGGGTGCGCCGCGGCCAGCGCGTGCACGGTGTCGAACTCCTCGATGGTGGTGCAGATGGCGATGGCGCGCGTGACCTGCGCCGCGGCCATCGCCTGCTGGATCTCGGGCCAGCGGGCCTGCAGCTCGGGGAACGTGAGGTGGCAGTGGGTGTCGATGTACATGCTCCACTCCGCTCAGATGGTCTGGGTGGGCTTGGCGGACTGGATGGACGTGCCCAGCAGCTCCTCGATGCGCACGCGCAGCACGCGGGTCTTCTCGTCCACGGGGAAGCGCACGCCCACCCCCTGCGTGCGCCCGCCCGAGGCGTTCGGCGGCGTGATCCAGGCCACGCGCCCGGGCACGGGGTAGCGCTGCGGGTCGTCGGGCAGCGTCAGCAGCAGGTAGATGTCGTCGCCGAGCCGGTACTCGCGGCTGGTGGGCACGAACAGCCCGCCCTCGGAGAACAGCGGGATGTAGGCCGCGTAGAGCGCGCCTTTTTCCTTGAACACCAGCTGGATCACGCTGGGCCGCGGCGCGACGCTGGCGGTCTGCGGGGCGGCGCCTTGCAGCGGCATGGCGCCGGAATGGCCCGTGCGGGTGGGGGGGATGGATTCGCTCATGGCTGGGCTGACTGGGGGGCGGGTCGGGTCGGGTCGGGTCGGTCGGGGGTCGATGGGGATCAGGGGCCGGGCTGCAGCCGCGCGCGGGTGCCCTGCACCAGGGCCTCGGTGGCGAGTGCGGCGCTCCAGGGGTGGTCGGCGTGGCGGGTCTGCGCGCGCAGCCAGGCGGCGGCTTCGGTGAGCCGCGCCAGGCCCGCGCCGGGCGCCAGGCGCGCCCCGGGGAAGTAGCGCCCCGGCGCGCCCAGCGTGGCCAGCGCGTGGTCGTGGCAGAGCTTGTGCAGCGCGTCCAGCAGCACCGGCAGCGGCCAGCCGGCCACCGCCGCGCTGTCGCCGCGCGCGATCCACTGCGGGAACTGGCGCCAGGCGGCCGCGTCCAGCCCCGCGCGCTGCAGCTCCAGCGCGCGCAGGGGCTGGCCGCCACAGGCGTCGAGCAGCGGCTCGGGCTCGGCCACGCCCTGCCCGCGCAGCCAGGCCAGCGCCTCCTCGCGCGCGGGGGCCGCCAGCGCCACCGGCTGGCAGCGGCTGCGGAGGGTGGGCAGCAGCGCCTGCGCGTCGCCGCTGGCCAGCACGAAGCGCATCGCCCCGGGCGGCTCCTCCAGCGTCTTCAGCAGCGCGTTGGCCGCCACCGCGTTGAGCGCCTCGGCCGGGTAGACCAGGACCACCTTGTGCGCCCCGCGCGCGGCGGTGAGCGCGCTGAAGTCCAGCGCGGCGCGGATCTGCTCGATCAGGATCGCGCGGCTGGGCTTGCGGGTCTTCTTGCTGCCGGCGCCCTCCTCGGCCGCGGCGCCGTCCTCGGGCAGGCCGGCCTCGGCGCGCTGCGCCTCCGGCACGATCAGCCGCAGGTCCGGGTGGCTGCGCTCGTCGACCAGGTGGCAGCTGCGGCACTGCCCGCAGGCCGGCCCGCCGCGCGCGCCCCCCGGGTGTTCGCACAGCCAGGCCCGCGCCAGCTCCAGCGCGAACGCCAGCTGCCCCACCCCGGCCGGCCCCTGCACCAGCAGCGCGTGGTGCGCCCGCGCGCTGGCCAGCGTGCGCGCCAGCGGCGCCTGCAGCCACGGCAGTGCGGCGCTCACCATCCGCGCGCCCGCAGCACGGCGTCGATCTGCGCGGCCACCGCCTCGGGCGGCTGCTCCGCGTCCAGCCGCGCCACGCGCGCGCCGTGCGGCCCGTGCGCCGCGAAGCGCTGCGCGTAGCCCGCCCGCACCGCCTCGAAGAACGCCAGCTGCTCGGCCTCGAACCGGTCCGGCGCCCGCGCCCCCGCGCGGCGCCGGGCCGCTTCCTGCGGGCGCAGGTCGAACCACAGCGTCAGGTCCGGCTGCCGACCCGCCTGGACCCAGGTTTCCAACTGGGCCAGCGTGGCCAGGTCGAAGCCGCGGCCTCCGCCCTGGTAGGCGTACGTCGCGTCCGTGTAGCGGTCGCACAGCACCACGGCACCGCGCGCCAGCGCCGGCTCGATCACCCTGCGCAGGTGGTCGCGCCGGGCCGCGAACACCAGCAGCGCCTCGGTGAGCGGATCCATGTCGCGCGACAGGAGCAGCTCGCGCAGGGCCTCGGCCAGCGGTGTGCCGCCCGGTTCGCGGGTGCGCACCACTTCGTGACCGGCTGCCTGCCAGCGGGCGGCGATGCGGTCGATCTGGGTGGTCTTGCCCGCGCCGTCGATGCCTTCGGTGGTGATGAAGCAGCCGGCGGGACTGGGGAGATGGTGAACTTCGCTCAACGTGCGGCCTTGCGCTGGAATTTGTCGACGGCGCGATTATGGTCGGCCAGCGTCTCGCTGAACTGGCTGGTGCCGTCCCCGCGTGCAACGAAGTACAGCGCCTTGCTGCTGGCAGGCTGGATTGCGGCCATCAGCGAGTCGCGTCCCGGCATGGCGATCGGCGTGGGAGGCAGACCGGCGCGGGTGTAGGTGTTGTAGGGGGTATCCGCCAGCAGGTCCTTGCGGCGCAGGTTGCCGTCGAAGCGTTCGCCGAGCCCGTAGATCACGGTCGGGTCGGTCTGCAGCGGCATGCGCAGCCGCAGCCGGTTGACGAACACGCTGGCGACCATCGGCCGGTCCTCGGCACGGCCGGTTTCCTTCTCGACGATGGACGCCAGCGTGAGCAGCTCGTCCGGCGACTTCAGCGGGCTGTCCGCCTCGCGCTGGCTCCAGGCCGTCTCGACCCGCTTGCGCATCGCGGCGTGGGCGCGGCGCAGCACGGCCAGATCGCTGCTGCCCTTGGCGTAGCTGTAGGTGTCGGGAAAGAAGCGCCCTTCCGGCGACAGTCCGGGGGAACCGAGCGCCGCCATGAGCGCTTCGTCGGACAAGGTCGCGGACTCGACGCGCAGCGTCGGCGTGCGGGCCAGCTCCGCGCGGATCTGGCGGAACGTCCAGCCTTCGATCAGGCGCAGCCGGGCGAGCGACTGGTCGCCATCGACCAGCTTGCGCAGCAGCTGTGCCGGCGAGGTGCCGGGCTGGATCTCGTAGCTGCCGGCACGGATCTGCCGGGACTGGCCGGACCAGCGGAACCACTGGTAGAGCAGCCACGGCGACACCGCCACACCCGCATCGGCGGTCGCCTGTGCCACCTGCCGGGCGGACTCGCCGGACTCCACCTCGAGATCCACCGGCGTCTCGGGACCGCCCATCGGATGCTGGATCCACCAGTAGCAGCCAGCCAGCAGCACGGCCAGCAGCAACAGGCCACGGCCCAGCCACAGCGTGGCGCGGCCCGACGGGGAGCGACGACCCGAGGCCATCAGCGCGTGAAGTCACAAGAATGCATGGTGCTGATGATAATGAGCGGATGGACACCACCACTGCATTTCCTGCTCAATCCGCTGAACTCCGTTCCAGCGGCGCCTGCGTGTTGCCGGACTGGGGCGTCATCCGCGCCGTCGGGGCGGATGCGGCGACCTTCCTCCATGGACAGCTCAGCAACGACGTCAGCCGGCTCGATCTGGCCCATGCCCGCCTGGGCGCCTACTGCACGCCGCAAGGCCGCATGCTCGCCAGCTTCGTCTACACCCGCGTGGGTGCCGAGGAGTACTGGCTGGCGTGCAGCGCCGACGTGCTGGCACCGACGCTCAAGCGGCTGTCGATGTTCGTGATGCGCGCCAAGGCGCGCCTGTCGGATGCCAGCGCCGAGCTGACCGTGCTCGGCCTGGCCGGTGCGCCGGCAGCCGCCTGGCTCGGTGCGGACGCCCCGGCGCAGGCCTGGGACAAGCTGGACCGGGACGGTGCCGCAGTGATTCGCCTGCCCGACAGCGGCCTGGGCGGCGCGGCGATCGACCGCTGGCTGTGGATCGGCCCTGCCGCGCAGGCGCAGGACGTGCTCGGCGCCCTGCCCGCGCTGGACATGGCGCAGTGGCAGCAGCTGGAAGTGCGTTCGGGCGTGGTGCCGGTCGTGGCCGCGACCTCCGGCCAGTTCGTGCCGCAGATGCTCAACTACGAGCTGGTCGGCGGGGTCGATTTCAAGAAGGGCTGCTACCCGGGCCAGGAAATCGTCGCGCGCAGCCACTATCTGGGCAAGCTGAAGCGGCGCGCCTTCCTGCTGTCGGGCGATGCCGCCATGGCGCCGGCACAGGAGGTGTTCTGGAGCGAGGACCCGGGCCAGCCCGCCGGCGTGCTCGCCCGCACGGCCGCAGACGGTGCGCGCCACCTGGCGCTGGCCGAACTGAAGATCGCGGTGACCCGCAGTGGCGCGCTGCACCTCGGTCAGCCGGACGGCCCGCTGCTCCAGATGCTGCCGCTGCCTTACGCCCTGCCGCACGACGCCGAGACTGCATGACCATGTCAGTGTCCGTGTCCGGCGGCGAGCTGTACGTCTACTACCGCGTGCCACGCGCCGACAGCGGGCAGGCACAGACCGAACTGTTCGCCGTGCAGGAAAAGCTGCAGGAACGGTTTCCGGCGCTGCAGAGTCAATGGCTCCAGCGTCTGGAAAATCGTGATGAAATGCTCACCTGGATGGAAATTCATCGTGCACCCGGGGGACTTGACGCATCGACCGTGGCCCATATTTGTGAGATGTTGATGCCGTGGCCGAGCGTGCGTGTGGGACCTCGGCATGTCGAAGTCTTTGCCTCGCTGCCTGACCGCGGTGCCCTCTGATGTGCCTTGCAGCCCTTGCCCTTGACCACAGCCGCCGCTTTCCGCTGGTCCTCGCAGCCAACCGCGACGAGTTCTTCGAACGCTCCACAGCCCGGCTGGGCTGGTGGACCCGCCCGGGCAGCGACACGGAAATCCTCTCCGGACGCGACCTGAGCGCCGGAGGCACCTGGTTCGGACTGACCGCCGCCGGCCGGCTCGGGCTGCTGACCAACATCCGTGATCCATCGCGCCAGGATCCGCAGGCGCCCACACGCGGCGCGATCATTCCCGACTGGCTGACCACCACCGCCAGCCCCGACCGGTTCTGGGTGCGCACCGCGCTCACTGGCCACAACGGCTTCAACCTGATCGCCGCCGACTTTGCCCGCGGCGACTGCTGGTGGCTCAGCAGCGCACGGGCATCGCCGACGCGACTGGAAGGTGGCGTGTTCGCGTTATCGAACGGGCATCTGGACGAACCCTGGCCCAAGGTCCTGCGCCTGAAGCAGCAACTGAGCGACGCCGTCCTGCAGGCCACGGCCACCGCCACCGCGGCACCCGGCGCAGATGCCCTCGCGCAGACCCTCCTCAACGCTCTGACCGATACCACGCTGGCACGTGACGAGGAACTGCCCTCGACCGGCGTATCGCAGGAACTGGAGCGCATGCTCTCGCCGGCCTTCATCCGGACACCGGACGGTCGCTACGGCACACGCTGCTCCACCGTGCTCATCACCGAGCGCATGGGGCGGCACCTGATCACCCAGGTCTACGAACGCAGCTACCCCGCGGGGCCTGGCCTGGCCCTGATGCGCCGGGCCACGCTGAAAGACTGGCCACCGCGCTACCAGACCGAACCGGTGCTGGCCAGCGACCACCGCAGCCGCGTGTCGCTGGGCAGCGTCGTCTCCCCGGTGTCCGACGCGGCGCTGGACGAGCATGACAGTGGCACCGATGCGTCCGCCGCGTCGCCCCGTGTCATCCAGCCACGGGTGCGCAGCCTGCTCAAGCCGGCACGGCCCAGGGCGCCGAAGGGCTGAGCGTGCGCACCATCTCGACATGCACGATGCCCGCTTCCTCGAAGTGCGGCCCGTGCTCAATGAAGCCGAAGCGCCGGTAGAAACTGGCCGCCGACAACTGCGCGTGCAGCACCACCGAGTGGTCGCCCCGCGCAGCCGCCGCGTTCAGCAGCGCCTCCAGCACCCGGCGCCCGACCGAGCTGCCCCGCATCGGCGCGATCACCGCCATGCGGCCCAGCCGCGCCACGCCAGGCGCGTGCGGGAGCAGCCGCCCGGTCGCCAGCGGCATGCCCATGCGGTTGAGCGCCAGGGCGTGCACGGCGCTGTGGTCGGCCTCGTCGAGCTCCAGGTCGAGCGGAATGCCCTGCTCCCGCACGAACACCTCTGCGCGCACGTCCTGCGCCGACACGCCCAGCTCGTCCCAATGGCCGACCTGCACGTCCAGCATCTCCGCGCCGGCCTCGAAATCCAGCAGCATCTCGCGCAGCTCGGCAGGTATCGGCCGGCTGGATTGCGTGGCGGGATCGGCGAACACGTAGACCAGATCGCCCGTCACCAGCAGCTTCTCGGCGCGGAACACCGCGCAGCGCAGGCGCAGCGAGGTGTTGCCGATGTGCTCGCAGCGAATCGCCACGTCGATCAGATCGTCGTAGCGGGCACTGCCCAGGTAGTCGAGCGTGGCCTTGCGCACATAGAGGTCTCCACCCAGCCGCGCCATCGTCGCCTGGTAGGGCAAGGCCATGGCGCGCCAGTACTCCGAGACCGCGGTGTCGAAGTAGTTCAGGTAGTGCCCGTTGAAGACGATCTGCTGCAGATCGACTTCGGACCAGCGCACCCGGAGTCGGTGCGAAAAACGAAAACTGCCGCGCAACGCCATGTCCCACTCCTTGTCGGTTTCATTCGGATTCAAGGATACAGCGCCGCGCGCAAGACCTCGGCGATCGCCTGCTGCGCCAGCGCTGCTTCGGGAATCACCCGGCCGAGCTTGATGAAGTCATGGGTCACCCCCTTGTACAGCTCCAGCGCGACGGGCACCCCCGCCATGCGCAGCGCATCGGCATAGGCCACGCCCTCGTCGACCAGCGGATCGCATTCGGCCAGGCCGATCCAGGCCGGTGCCAGACCGGCATGGTCGTCCGCCAGCAGCGGGGCGAAACGCCAGTCGGTGCGGTGGGCGTGGTCGATGTACTGGTCGAAGAACCAGTCGATGCCCGCCTTTTCGAGCAGGAACCCCTCGGCATAGCGGGCGTGCGAGGCCGTGTCGGCATGGGCCGTGGTGCCGGGTGTGATGAGCAGTTGCAGGGCGAGCGGCAGATCCGCATCGCGCGCCATCAGCGCGGCCACGGCGGCCAGCGTCCCACCAGCGCTGTCGCCGCCAACGGCCAGCCGCGCGCCGTCGAGTCCGAGCGTGTCGGCATGGCGCGCCAGCCACTGCAGGGCGCCCCAGGCATCTTCGACTGCAGCGGGAAACCGGTGCTCCGGCGCCAGCCGGTAGTCGAGCGCCACCACGGCCACACCGCTGCGCAGCGCGAGCTGGCGACACAAGCTGTCGTGCGTCTCCAGGCTGCCGACCGTGAAACCGCCACCGTGCAGGTACAGCAGCACGGGCAGGACACCGGCCTCGCGCGGCTGGGGTGCGTAGAGTCGCGCCGGTCGCTCGATGCCCGGACCGACGGGCAGGACCATCGTCTCGACGCGCGGCAAGGGCGCGCGCGGCGGCTCCAGCACCTCTGCGGCCGATTCGTAGAGCCGCCGCGCCTCGACGGCACCGAGTGCATGCAGCGGCGGCCGGTTCGCCTTGCGGATGCGGTGCAGCAGGTCGCGCATCGCCGGCGTGAGTCGGTGGGCGCCCATCAGGTGGCCTCCAGTGGGGTGACGCGGTCGAGCGGGCCGCCGTCCTGCAGCCACTGCGCCAGTTCATCGGCCAGCCGCTGGCTCTCGGCGACCGAGCGGGTCCAGGCCTGCATGCGCCCGGTGTGGTCGTCGCCCCAGGACTTGAAGTCGCCGCGGTCGGGGATCTTGCCGCGCGGCAGCGTGGCGATCCATGCCGGCGTCGGGGCCAGCACGATCATGTTGTCGAGCCACGGCGTCGGGCGGTGGCGGCGGCGCAGGCCCTTGTCGAGCCAGCCCGGTACCAGCCGCGGCTGGAAGTGGGGATAGAGCACCAGCCCGCCGGAGTCGGGCGTGGCCGCGATCTCGCGCCAGGGCCAGTGCAGGTGGTAATCGGTGATGCCGCCGTCCCAGTAGGCACCGCGCGGCGCACCGGGGATGTCGTGGACAGCGTCGAGCCAGAACGGGATCGAGCCCGACCCGAGGATGCTCGGCAGCAGGTTGTCGGTCGTCAGCGCCACATGGCGCGTCGGCAGATCGTTCAACGGCAGCGGCAGCGCCTCGCGGGCATCGGAAAACACCACCCGCTCCAGCCAGCTCCCCAGCCAGCGCCGGCTGACCGCATTGCTGAGGAAGGCGCCCAGGTAACCCGGCGCCGTCGTCCATCGCCGTTCGCGGCGCAGGATGTGCCGCCCCCGGCTGGTCACGACATGGAGCCGGAACCGCCGGTGCGCCAGCACCTGTGCCTGCTGCCCGGCGATCTGCGCGTCCAGCAGTTCGCTGAACCGCTGGCTGATGTTGCGCGCCGACTGGCGCTCGCCACGGGGTGGCGCGTAGCTTTCGGCGATGTAGTCGCGGGCCAGTTGTGCCAGCGCGGCGTCCGGGTCCGGCAGCGCGGCGCACGCCATGCGCCACGCGCCGATGCTGGCGCCGACCAGGTGCACCGGCGGCCCGTCCCCGCGCAGCCAGTGGCCGAACAGGAAGCGGTCGATCGGTGTCAGCACCAGGCCTTTCGGTCCCCCGGCTGCGGCGGGAACAGCCCGCACATCCGCAGGACGCAGCCCATGCGCCGCCAGATGCTGGCGGGCGCGGGGGCCCGCGAGGATCTGGAGGCTGCGCATCAGCGCTTGGTGGACTCGATCACGCCGCAGGCGATGCGCGCGCCCGAGTTGCCAGTCGGCTGGGTCTTGTAGTCGTCCGGGCCGGCATGCACGATCAACCCGCGGCCGGCCAGATCGGTCGGGCCACCATCGCCCAGCGTCACGCCGGCCAGATGGAAGCGGGCCTCGGCCTTGCCTTCCACATCGGCCTTCAGCGCCGGCATGTCGCCTGCGTGGTGGTCGGCGTCCGGCGCGCCGTGCGGCTTGCCGGTCGGATTGAAGTGACCCCCGGTGCCCATGCCATCGCCGCTGCTGCAGTCGCCCTTTTCGTGGACATGGAAGCCGTGCTCGCCGAACGGCCTCAGGCCGCTGATGCGGGCGTGCACCATCACATGGTCGCCGTGCTGCTTGAAAGTGACGGTGCCGCTGGTGGCGTTGCCCTTGGTGGCTTCGAGCTTGGCCGTGGCGCTGGGGCCGTCGCCCATCATGCGATCGCGCATGGAGCCCATGCCTTCCTTCATGGCGCCGAAGCCGTCTTTCATGGATGAGCAGCCGGACAGCGCCAGAACGGCAGTGGACAGGATCAGCAGGGTGCGAGCGGGGTGCTTGGTCTGGGTCATCGTGAGTCTCCTTGGACGCCGACGTGGCGGTCCGGACATTCTGTCCGAATCTGCGTGCCTCAGCGCCCACCCTTCAGCTTGGCAAACGCCGCCGCCATCGCCCCGCCACCCGCAGGCGGCGACGGCGGCGCACCCCGTCCAGGCCGCTGCTCGCCACGCCCCGCCGGCCGGAAGCTGTTGTCGGCCTTGGCTGCCCCCTTGGCCGGCACCGGTGCGTCCAGCTTCATCGTCAGCGCGATCCGCTTGCGCGCCAGATCGACCTCCACCACGCGCACCTTGACGATGTCGCCGGTCTTGACGATCTCGCGGGCGTCGCTGACGAACTTGTTGCTGAGCTGGCTGACGTGGACCAGACCGTCCTGGTGAACGCCCAGATCGACGAAGGCGCCGAACTGCGCGACGTTGCTCACCGTGCCTTCAAGGACCATGCCTTCGACCAAGTCCTTGATGTCCTCCACGCCGTCGTTGAAGCGCGCCACCTTGAAGTCCGGCCGCGGATCGCGCCCCGGCTTTTCCAGCTCGGTCAGGATGTCCTTGACCGTGATCGCGCCGAACTTCTCGTTGGCGAACGCTTCCGGTTTCAGCGTCTTCAGCACATCGCTGCGGCCCATCAGCTCGGCGACGGGCCGGCCGGTCTTCGCGATCATCTGCTCGACCACCGGGTAGGTTTCCGGGTGGACGCCGGTGATGTCGAGCGGGTTGTCGCCGCCGCGGATGCGCAGGAAACCAGCCGCCTGCTCGAAGGTCTTCGGGCCGAGGCCGGTCACGTCGAGCAGTTGCTTGCGGGTGCGGAAGGCGCCATTCGCGTCACGCCAGCGCACGATGCTCGCCGCCACCGACGCGCTCAGCCCCGACACGCGCGACAGCAGCGGCGCCGACGCGGTGTTCAGGTCCACGCCGACCGCGTTCACGCAGTCCTCGACCACGGTGACCAGCGTGCGCGCCAGCTCGCTCTGGTTCACGTCGTGCTGGTACTGGCCGACGCCGATGCTCTTCGGGTCGATCTTGACCAGTTCAGCCAGCGGATCCTGCAGGCGCCGCGCGATCGACACCGCGCCGCGCAGACTCACGTCCAGGTCCGGCAGCTCCTTCGAGGCATATTCCGACGCCGAGTAGACGGAAGCGCCCGCCTCGGACACCACGACCTTGTCGATCTGGCGGTCCGGCGCGAGTTGCTGCAGGCGCTTGATCAGGTCGGCGGCGAGCTTGTCGGTCTCGCGGCTGGCGGTGCCGTTGCCGATGGCGATCAGGTTGACGCCGTGGGTCGCGCAGAGCTTGGCCAGCGTGTGGAGAGAACCTTCCCAGTCGCGGCGCGGCTCGTGCGGGTACACCGTGGACGTGTCGAGCACCTTGCCGGTGTCGCTGACGACGGCGACCTTCACGCCGGTGCGGATGCCCGGGTCCAGCCCCATCACGACGCGCTTGCCGGCGGGCGCGGCCAGCAGCAGGTCGCGCAGGTTCTCGCTGAACACCTTGATCGCCACGCCCTCGGCGCTCTCGCGCAGGCGGGTGAACAGGTCGCGCTCCAGGCTGAGGCTGAGCTTGACCTTCCACGTCCACGCGATCGTCTTGCGGATCAGGTCGTCGCTCGGCCGCTTGGCGTGGCTCCAGCCGAGGTGGATGGCGATCTTGCCTTCCGCGAGCGACGGCTGGCCGGGCTGTGGCTCTTCCGCCAGCGCGAGCTTCACGTCCAGCATGTCGAGGCCACGACCGCGGAACACCGCCAGCGCCCGGTGCGACGGCACGCGGCTGATCGGCTCGTCGTAGTCGAAGTAGTCGCGGAACTTGGAGACATCCGGGTGGTGTTCGTCCTTGCCGTCCATGCGCTTGGACTTGAACAGCCCTTCCGCCCACAGCCACTCGCGCAACTGCTTGACCAGCGCGGCGTCCTCCGCCCAGCGCTCGCTCAGCAGGTCGCGCACGCCGTCCAGCACCGCCAGCGCGTCGGCAAAACCAGCCTCGGGGTTGAGAAACGCGGCAGCTTCGGCCTTAGGGTCGAGCGACGGATCGGCGAACAGCTTGTCGGCCAGCGGCTCCAGCCCGGCCTCGCGCGCGATCAGGCCCTTGGTGCGGCGCTTGACCTTGTACGGCAGGTAGAGGTCTTCCAGCTCCTGCTTGGTCGGCGCGGCCTCGATGGCGCTGCGCAGCGCGGGGGTCAGCTTGCCCTGCTCCTCGATGCTCTTGAGGACGGCCTCGCGCCGGTCCTCCAGTTCACGCAGGTAGCCGAGGCGGCTTTCGAGTTCACGCAGCTGGATGTCGTCGAGCCCGTCGGTGACTTCCTTGCGGTAGCGGGCGATGAACGGCACCGTGGCACCGCTGTCGAGCAGGTCGATCGCCGCCTTGACCTGGGCGGGGCGGACCTTCAGTTCGGCCGCGAGCTGCTGGAGGATCTTTTGAGCGTGGGGAGCGTGTTCCAAACCGGTAAAAAGGGCAGTTGGAGAGGCGGCGGAGTTTGCCACACGCCCTCCGCCTCAGCCGGGCACAGCCGCCAGCGCGCTGCGCTCCACCTGGGTCAGCCGCCCGTCGTCGAGGTGGTAGACCGTGTCGAAGCCCGCGATCATCCGGTGGTCGTGGGTGACGGCGATCACGGCCGAGCGCCGCTCGCGGGCGATCTTGCGCAGCATCGCCATCACCTTGGTGCCGCGCTCGGTGTCGAGCGCCGCGGTCGGCTCGTCCGCCAGGATCAGCGCCGGCTCGTTGGCCAGCGCGCGCCCGATCGCCACGCGCTGCTGCTCGCCGCCCGACATCTGCGCCGGCAGCGAATCGGCCCGGTGCGCGATCTCCAGGTAGCCAAGCACCTCCAGCGCGCGCCGCTTCGACTCGCGCCGGCCCACCCCGTTGAGCTGCAGCATCAGCGCAACGTTTTCCAGCGCGGTCAGGAAGGGGATCAGGTTGTGCTGCTGAAAGATGAACCCGATCTTCTGGCGGCGGAAGGCCCGCACGTCGATGCCGGTGGGGCCATCGTCGAACAGCACCTGGCCGTCGATGGCGATGCGGCCGGTGGTGGGCGGCTGGATCAGGCTGATCGCCAGCAGCAGCGTGCTCTTGCCCGAACCACTGGGCCCGAGCAGCGCGACCAGCTCGCCCGCCTCGATCGACAGGCTGGTCGGCTTGAGCGCCTGCACCGCCAGCTCGCCGTGGCCGAAGGTCTGCGACACGTTCTGGATCTCGACGACGGCCATCTCAGCCTCCCAGGGCAAGTTGGGCCGGGGTGCGCAGCGCATGCCACACGGCCATCAGGCTGGCCAGCACCCCGCCGAGCAGCATCACCGCGAAGGTGATCGCCGTCTCCTGCCCGACAAAGGCCAGCGTGCGCGGAAACCCCGGTGCGATCAGGTCGCGCAGCCCATACGCCAGCGCAAAGCTCGCCAGCGTCAGCAGCATCGACTGCGTCATGATCAGCCGCACGATCAGGCCGTTCGGCGCACCGATCAGCTTGAGCGTGGCGATCGACTTGATCTTCTCGATCGTCAGCACGTAGACGATGAGCGCGATGATGACGATCGACACCAGGATCAGCAGCGTGCGGAACAGGCCCAGCACCGCCGACATCTTGCTCAGCTTGCCGTCCAGCATCAGGGTGCGTTCCTCGGTGGTGGTGTAGACGTTCAGATACAGCCAGTCGCGGATGTGGCGGGCCACCGCTTCGCCATCCGCCCCGGGCGCCAGCGTCACCAGCACCGCGTTGATGCTGCTCGTGCCGGAGGACAGCAGCGGCAGCAGCCGGCTGGCCTGCTCGCCGCTGTAGCCCGCGCGCTCCAGCCGCTGCAGGCTGGCGGCACGGCTGGCGTCGATGGCCCGCTGGTCCTGCTCGAACTGCACCTTCTGCGCGTCGGCGAGTGCCATGTAGATCAGCGGACTGCCGCCCGAATCGACCGCACCGCGCGTGACACCGACCACCGTGTAGTCGTCGGTGCCCAGCGGCACGCGGTCGCCGAGCTGCAGGCCGAGCTTGCGGTCCACGACCATTTCGTAGTGCGGTGCGGTGATGTTCCGTCCTTGCACCAGCCCGTTCGGCCCCCCAGCGCCGCTGACGATGTCGTAGCCGACGAGGGTGAACTGCTGGTCACGGCCCTGGATCTCCCGCTGCGCCGAATACAGCACCAGCGGGCTGGCACGCGCCACGCCCGGCGTGGCCGCGACGCTCTTGTAGCTGTCCAGCGGAATGCGCGAGGCTTCGTTGAACGGGCCGCCACGGCCGCGCTCCACGACCCACAGGTCGGTCGCGGTGTTGTCGATGAGCCAGACGCCGTCCCGGATGTTGCCCTGGTAGATGCCGTTCATCACCAGCACGATCGCCAGCAGCATCGCCACGCCCACGATGGTGGCGAGGAACTTGCCGAGGTGGCGGCGGATGTCCTTGAGTGCGAGTTCCATGGCCCGGCCTCAGCGCGCCGGGGCGGTGGCTGCGCGCACCCGCTGGTTCGCGCTCAGCCCGGCGGCCACGGCCGCCACGGTGTCGCCTTCGGCCAGGCCCTTGCGGACCAGCACCTGCTGCGCATCGGCGCCGCCCGTCTCCACCGGCTGGAAGCGGGTGCGTCCGTCCGCGATGACCAGCACACCCTGCCGCCCGGTCTTGTCGCGGGTCAGCGCGGCCAGCGGCACCCGCAGGCCGCGGTCCTCGCCCACATCGATGCGGACCTCGGCCTCCTGGTCGATGGCGAAGCGCTCAGGCACGGTGTCGAAGGCGACATGCACCTCCAGCTCCCGTGTGGCCGCGTCGGACTGCCGGGCGATGCGCGCCACCTTGCCGGGCAGCACCTCGCCGCTGCGCAGCCGGATGCTGGCCACCTGTCCGGGCCGCAGCCGGCCGACCACCGCCTCGTCCACACGGGTGGCGACCCACAGCGAGCGCGGATCCACCAGCTTGAACAGCGGCGTGCCGGGCGCCGTGGTGCTGCCGACCTCGGCCATGCGCTGGACCACGACGGCCTCCATCGGCGCTGCGACACGCGTGTTCGAGAGCACCGCATCCGAATAGCGCGCCTCCTGCGACAGCGTGCGCGCATCGGCCTCGCGGGCGGCCAGCGTGGCGCGGGCGATGTCCACCCCGGCCGCCGCGCTGCCCAGCGCCGCATTCGAGGCGTCCAGCACCGCCGCAGAGACGTAGCCCTGGGCGAGCAGCTCGGCATCGCGGCGCTGCTTGCTGCGGGCCAGCTCGAGATCGGCCTGCGCCTTGACGAGCGCGGCGCGGGCACCTTCGGTATTGCGCTGCAGCGCCTCCTGCTGGCCCGTGACGACGCCGCGGCGCGCGCTCAGGTCGCGGTCGTCCAGCCGCACCAGCAACTGCCCGGCATGCACGGTGTCGCCGACATCGGCCAGCACTTCGACCACCGTCGAACCCACCCGGGCACTGACCGTGACGGGCACCCGCGCCTGCACTGTTCCGGGGCCGACCACCCGCGCCGCCACGGCACCCTGCGCCACCACCGCCACGGGAAGTTCGACCGCACGGCCGAAGCGCCAGTAAGCGACGCCACCGGCGCCCAGCAGCACGGCCACCGCCAGCGCAGTAAAGAGATATCGTTTGGCAATGCGCATGGTCTGGAAGCTCCTCGGTTGCCTGATACCCTAAAGGGTATGTGATGGCCTCCATTCTGACGCCTGCTTCCCTCCGATGTGCTGACTGTCTGATCCACCGATTCATCCACTGGTTGACGAATGTCAATCGAAGCCTCGACGACCCGACGCCCGGACGGGCTGAACACCACCACCATGGACCATTCCAGCGATACCCACGATCTGCCGAACCTCGACCCGGCCCTGTTCGACCGCCCGACCGGCGCACGCCTCCACGGCGCCGGCCACTCGACCCACGCGCCGCGCTTCCTGCTGCTGTACGGCTCGCTGCGCGAACGCTCGTTCAGCAAGCTGTTGACGCTGGAAGCTGCCCGTCTGCTGCAGGCCATGGGCGCGGAAACCCGCGTCTTCGATCCGACCGGCCTGCCCCTGCCGGACGGCGCGCCCGACACCCACCCCAAGGTGGCCGAGCTGCGCGAAGCCGCCGCCTGGGCCGAAGGCATGGTCTGGACCTCGCCGGAGCGCCACGGCGCCATGACCGGCATCCTGAAAGCCCAGATCGACTGGATTCCGCTGTCCGTCGGCGCCGTCCGGCCGACACAGGGCAAGACGCTCGCGGTGATGGAGGTCTCAGGCGGCTCGCAGTCCTTCAACGCGGTCAACCAGATGCGCGTCCTGGGCCGCTGGATGCGCATGATCACCATCCCCAACCAGTCCTCGGTCGCCAAGGCCTTCATGGAGTTCGACGAGGCCGGGCGCATGAAGCCCTCGGCCTATTACGAGCGGGTGGTCGACGTGATGGAGGAGCTGGTGAAGTTCACGCTGCTGACCCGCGATGTGGCGCCCTATCTGGTCGACCGCTACAGCGAGCGGCGCGAGAGCGCGGCCGAGCTGTCGAAGCGCGTGAACCAGCGCGCCATCTGACGCAGGGGCGCTGCACCTATGATCGGCCGCAGGAGAACCCGCGCATGAGTGCAGCCCATCACCACGGACACGACCACGGACACGGGCATGGCCACAGCCACGCCCCGGCGAATTTCAACACCGCGTTCGCCGTCGGCATCGGGCTGAACATCGCCTTCGTGGCGATCGAGGGCTTTTACGGCTGGAAGATCGATTCGCTGGCGCTGCTGGCGGACGCCGGCCACAACCTGAGCGATGTCATCGGCCTGGTGCTGGCCTGGGTGGGCGCGCTGGCGGGTCGGCTCCAGCCGGACGCGCGCCACACCTACGGCTGGAAACGCGCCAGCATCCTCGCGGCCTTCGTCAACGCCGTGCTGCTGCTGGTGGCGATGGGCTCGCTGGGCTGGGAGGCTGCGCAGCGCCTGCAGTCACCTGCGCCAGTCGAGGGCCTCACCGTGATGGCGGTCGCCGGGGTCGGCATCGTGGTCAACACGGCCACGGCGCTGCTGTTCATGCGCGGCGGCGAACACGACCTCAACCTGCGCGGGGCCTTCCTGCACATGGCCGCCGACGCGCTGGTGTCGGCGGGCGTGGTGGTGGCGGGCGGGCTGGCGCTGTGGTTCGGCTGGATCTGGCTGGATCCGGTGGTCAGCCTGCTGATCGCCGCGGTGATCGTGGTCGGCACCTGGAGCCTGTTCCGGCAGTCGCTGCACCTGCTGTTCGACGGCGTGCCCGATGGCGTGGACTTGCACGCCGTGCAGCACCTGCTGGAAGACCTGCCCGGCGTGGCGCGGGTCCACGACCTGCACGTCTGGGCGATGGGCACGTCCGAAATCGCCCTGACCGCCCACCTCGCCATGCCCGACGGCCACGCCGACGATGCCTTCCTGCAGCACGCCACCACGCAGTTGCACGACCGTTTCGGAATCGAGCACGTGACGCTGCAGACCATGCGGGTGCCGTTCACGCGGCCCTGCGCAGCGCCTGCCAGGCACGATCACGGGCAGGCGCACGATCACGTCCACTGAGCGGCTGAACCCGCTGACCGTGGCGGGTCCTTCCCAGGCAAGCATCGTGTCCGTCTGGAGCAAGGCCGGGTGAGCCTGCGTGCCTAGACTGGTGTCTCTTCCCCGTAGGAGACACCATGAGCCAGAACATACTGCACACGGCCGACGCGGCCACCGAGACGCTGTCCACCGCACGCCGCCAGGTGCTCCGAGGCCTTGGCGCAGCAGCAACGGCAGCCAGTCTGCCAACGCTGGCACTCGCACAGAACAAGACCATCCGCATCGGCTATATCAGCCCGCTGACCGGCCCGCTGGCCCCGTTCGGCGAGACCGACAAGTACACCGTCGCCAAGATCCAGGAACTGCTGAAGGACGGACTGACCATCCATGGCACGAAGTACGCCGTCGAGGTGCTGGTCCGGGACAGCCAGTCGAACCCCAACAAGGCGGCCGAGCTGGCAGGGAACCTGATCCTCAACGAGAAGATCCACCTGATGCTGCCGGCCTCCACCACCGACGCCATCAACCCGGTGTCCGACCAGTGCGAGCTGAACGGCGTGCCCTGCCTGTCCAGTCAGGCACCGTGGCAGAGCTTCGTGTTCCCGCGGGGTGGCTCGGTCGAGAAGCCATTCAAGTGGACCTACCACTTCTTCTGGGGCCTGGAAGACGTGCTGACCGGCTTCACCGGCATGTGGAATTCGGTGCAGACCAACCGCAAGGTGGGCATGCTGTTCCCGCGCAATGCCGATGGCGAAGCCTGGGGCAACAAGGAATGGGGCCTGCCGCCCGCCGTGACCAAGGCCGGGTTCCAGACCGTGATCCCGAGTTCCTTCCAGCCCCTCACCAACGACTTCTCGGCCCAGATCTCCGAGTACAAGAAGGCGGGCGTCGACATCATCGGCGGCATCAGCTACCCCGCCGACCTGAAGACCTTCATCACCCAGTGCCGCCAGCAGCAGTTCAAGCCCAAGGTGGTGACGGTCGCAGCGGCGCTGCTGTTTCCTTCCGGCATCGAAGCCATGGGGGCCTTGGGGTTTGGCATGAGCACGGAGGTGTGGTGGACGCCGGCCTTCCCGTTCAAGTCCTCGCTGACCGGTCAGACCAGCGCCAAGCTTGCCGAAGACTGGGAAGCGGCCACCAGCAAGCAATGGACCCAGCCGCTGGGCTACGCACACGCACTGTGGGAGGTGGCGCTCGATGTACTCAAGCGCGCCAAGGATCCGACCAGCCGCGAGGCCATCCGCCAGGCCATCACGGAAACCAACCTGACGACAGTGGCCGGCCCGGTCAATTTCACCGGCGGAGGCCCCACGCCCAACATCTCCAAGACGCCCGTGCTGGGCGGTCAGTGGGTCAAGGGCAAGAAGCACAAGTACGACCTGCGGATCGTGGACAACAGTGCCAGCAAGCTGATCACGCCCGAAGGCAAGCTGCAACTGATCTGACGGGACTGGAGAATGCAGCCGATGCCGACACCGCTCCTGGCCGCCCACGGACTGAGCAAGTCCTTCGGCGCAGTCCGCGTGCTCCACGAAGTCAGTTTCGAAGTCCGCACGGGCGAGGTGCTCGGCGTGCTGGGGCCGAATGGCGCTGGCAAGACCACGCTGTTCAACCTGATCAGCGGGGACCTGTCGCCGCAGGGCGGTGAACTCCAGTTCGCCGGTGAACGGCTGAAGGGTGAGCCGCCGTTCCGGCGTTGCCGGCGGGGCATCGGCCGCACTTACCAGGTGCCGCGCCCTTATGGTGGCATGACGGCGTTCGAGAACCTGCTGGTGGCAGCAATGTTCGGTGGACAGCAGTCCGAACGGGCCGCCAACGCCCGCTGTGCAGCCATCCTCGAAGACTGCGGGCTCGCCGGTCGGGCCAACCAGCTCGCGGGTGGGTTGACGCTGCTCGATCGCAAGCGGCTGGAGCTGGCCCGGGCGCTGGCCAGCGGCCCGAAACTGCTGCTGCTCGACGAGATCGCCGGTGGGTTGACCGATGAGGAGTCGCGCGAGCTGGTCGAACTGGTGCGGCGCATCCGCGAGCGCCAGGTCACGGTGATCTGGATCGAACACGTGCTCAACGCGCTGATGGCGGTGGCCGACCGACTGCTCGTGCTGAACTTCGGCGAGAAGATTGCCGAGGGCCTGCCCCAGGCGGTGATGGCCGATCCAGACGTGCAGCGCATCTACATGGGAATCGAAGCATGACAGCCATGCCCCCCCCGTCGCCATGGCTGCTGTCCACACACGCCCTGGATGCCCGCTACGGCGACTTCCAGGCGCTGTTCGGCATCGAATTCTCGATCGCGCCGGGTGAAGTCGTCGCGCTCATCGGCGCCAACGGCGCCGGCAAGTCCACGCTGTTGCGCAGCCTGATGGGGCTGCTGCCAGTGGCCAGCGACATGGTGCGCTTCGACAATGTGCCGGTCGGCGGGTGCCCGCCGCACCAGATGGTGCAGCGCGGTCTGGCGATGGTGCCCGAGGGGCGCAGGCTGTTCACGGGCATGTCCGTGGAGGACAACCTGCGCGTGGCGATCGACCAGGCCCGCAGGCCTGCACCGGGGCAGAACGTGCCACTGTGGACGATCGAACGGCTGCACGCCCTGTTCCCGATCCTGAAGGACAAGCGCCGCACGCCGGTGGAGTCGCTGTCGGGCGGTCAGCAGCAGATGGTGGCCATCGCACGCGGACTGCTCAGCCAGCCACGGCTGCTGCTGTGCGACGAGCTGTCGCTCGGACTCGCTCCCCTGGTGATCCGCGAAATCTATGCCGCCCTGCCAGGCATCACGGCGGCCGGCACCGCCATCGTGCTGGTCGAGCAGGACGTGGCGCTCGCCTGTCGCGCCTCGAACCGCCTGTACTGCATGCTCGAAGGCCGCATCACCCTCACCGGCCGCTCGGCCGACACCCCGCGCGAGGCCATCGCGCGCGCCTATTTTGGAGCCGGTCATGCCGTGGCTTGATGCACTGGTGCAGGGCCTCCTGCTCGGCGGCATGTACGCGCAGTACGCGCTCGGCATGGCGCTGATGTTCGGCGTGATGCGCATCGTCAACACCGCGCATGGCGATCTGATGGTGCTGCTGGCGCTGATGGGCGTGAGCCTGGCGGGTGCGCTGGCGGTCGGGCCGTATGTGGTGATCGGGATGCTGGTGCCGATCGCTGCGGTGCTGGGCTGGCTGTTGCAGCGGCTGGTGCTGAACCGGGTGCTGGGCAACGATCCACTGCCCTCGCTGATCGCCACCTACGGGCTCTCCATCGCGCTGCAGAACCTGATGCTCCAGGTCTGGTCGGCCGACACCCGTTCGCTGCCGGGCGACGGGCTGGAGTTCGACTCCATCGCGCTGGGCGATCTGTTCGTCGGGGTGTTGCCACTGCAGATCTTCATCGCCGCGCTGCTGATGAGCGCCGGGCTGGACCTGACGCTGCGCTACACCGCCTTCGGCCGCGCGCTGCGGGCAGCGTCGGCCGATCCCGAGGCGGCCGCGATCACCGGCGTCGATCCCAGACGGGTCTACGCGGCAGCGACGGCGCTGGCGGTGGGCATGCTGGGGGTCGCTGCCGTGTGCCAGTCGCTGCGCGCCACCGTGTCTCCAGCAGACGGGCCGGCGCAACTCATCTATGCATTCGAGGCCGTGATCATCGGTGGCATGGGCTCGATCTGGGGCGCCTTTCTCGGCGCGATGGTGCTGGGCGTGGCCCAGGCCATCGGTTTTCGCCTCGACGCCGGCTGGGGCATCCTCAGCGGGCACCTGGTGTTCCTGGCGGTGCTGGCGATCCGCCCGCAAGGCCTGATGTCTCGGAGGAGCTGACTGCCATGCGGGATACCCGACATCCACAGGACATTGCACGCGACGTGCAGCGCCACACCCCGTCCAGCCGGGCCGCGATGGGTCTGTGCGCGCTGGCCGTGCCGGTGATGCTCAGCATGCCGTGGTGGGCCGATTCCGGTGCGATCCGTTCGGTGATCGAACTGAGCTGCTTCATCGTCGTCGCGCAGATGTGGAACCTGCTGGCCGGCTACGCCGGACTGGTGTCGGTGGGCCAGCAGGCGTACATCGGCGTGGCCGGCTATGCGATGTTCGTGCTGGCCAACCACTTCGGCGTCGACCCCTTTGTTGCCGCCGTGCTGTGCCTGGTGGCGCCGGCGCTGCTGGCGGTGCCGGCCTATGCCTTGCTGCACCGGCTGGACGGCCCCTACTTCGCCATCGGAACCTGGGTGGTGGCGGAGGTGTGCCGCCTGTTCACCTCCACCTTCGACTATGTCGGCAGTGGCTCGGGCATGACGCTGCGGGCCATGGGCAAGTACACGGTGGAGCAGCGGGAGCTGGGGGTGCTGTGGCTCAGCACCGCGATGCTGCTGCTGGCCGTGGGCGGGAGCTACACCTTGCTGCGTTCCCGCTACGGACTGGCACTGACCGCCATGCGCGACAACCCGGTCGCCGCTGCCAGCCAGGGTGTTGACGTGCAGCGCCTGCGGTTCCTGGTCTACCTGGCGGCGGCCGTCGGCACGGGCATGGTGGGCGCGGTGTACTACCTCAGCGCGCTGCGCATCTCGCCAGCCGCCGGCTTCGACGCCAACTGGTCATCGATCTGCATCTTCATCGTGATGGTGGGCGGTATCGGAACGATCGAGGGGCCGCTGATCGGCGCACTGCTGTACTTCGCCGCCGACCGGCTCTTCGGCCGCTTCGGCGCGACCTACATGGTCGTGCTCGGGCTGATGACGCTCGGCATGGCGCTGCTGGCCCGTGGAGGGCTGTGGGGCCTGTGGAGCCAGCGCGTCGATGCACCCTGGTTTGCGCTGCGCCGCCGCCTGCTGCCATTGGCACCGAATCTGTCCACCCCCGACCCCACCAGGAGAGCCCGATGAGCGACACCCCCGCCTTCAACCCTGCATTGATCCAGCTCCCGCCCGAACCGCACGCCGCAGTCATCACCGAGTTCGGGCTGCAAGGCGGGCATGTCGGCCCGTCCGAGGTCGAGTCGCCGTGGGTGCCCTTCGGCGACAGCGCGGCGATTCGCCACCTGTCGTTCGACGTGCGCACCGGCTCGGTCGCCAACATCCTCTGGGTCAAGGGCGGTGGCCGCATCGGCACCCACCGCCACCGCGGCGCCGTCTCGGCCGTCACGCTCGAAGGCAGCTGGGGCTACTACGAGTACGACTGGATCGCCCGCCCCGGCAGTTTTGTCCACGAGACCCCGGGCACGGCGCACACGCTCTACTCCGACGACCCCCAGGGCATGAAGGCGATGTTCTGGATCAATGGCGCGATCGAGTTCTTTGACAACGCCGGGCAGCTCACCGACACCTTTGACGTCTTCTGGTTCATCAACCACTACGTCAGCCACTGCCGTGCCCACGGGCTGCCCATCAACAAGGCCCTGTTTCTCTGAGCCTCTGCCCAACGGGACCATGATGACCACCTCGATCCTGAAGCAATTCGATGTGTCCGGCCTGGCCTGCGTCGTCACCGGCGCGGCCAGCGGCATCGGTCTGGCCTACGCCGAAGTGATGGCCGAACACGGTGCCCGCGTCAGCCTGTTCGACTTCAACGCCGCCGGCCTGGAGGCGGCCACCCAGCGATTGGGCGCCGCGGGTGCGGACGTGCGCAGCGAGGTGGTCGATGTGACCGACCGCCGCGCGCTGGAGGCTGCCTTCGCGCGCAGTGCCGAGGCGCACGGCGGGCTGGATGTGCTGTTCGCCAACGCGGGCATCGATGCCGGTCCGGGATTTCTCACCCCGGACAACGCCCGCAATCCCGATGGTGCGCTGGAACACCTCGACGAGCGCCACTGGGATGCCGTGCTCGCCACCAACCTGACCTCGGTGTTCACCAGCCTGCGCGCCGCTGCCCGGCTGATGAAACCACGCGGTGCCGGCAGCATCATCGTCACCACCTCGAACGCCGCGGTGATCAACGAAGCCATCGTCGGCACGCCGTACATGCCGGCCAAGGCCGGTGCAGCGTCCCTGGTGCGGCAGGCCGCGATGGAGCTGGCACGCTACGGCATCCGCGTCAACGCCATCGCGCCGGGCCCGTTTGCCACCAACATCGCTGGCGGGCGCCTGCGCAACCCGGCCGACCGCGCGGCCTTCCAGGTGCGCGTGCCGATGCACCGGGTGGCGGACACGGAAGAAATCAAGCCGCTGGCGCTGTACCTGGCCTCACGGGCCTCGTCGTTCATGACGGGCGCGCAACTGGTGATCGATGGCGGGCAGATGCTCGGCCGGGTCGATTGAGCACGGAGCCCGCATGCAAGCCGCCATCTTCGACGCCTTGAATCAGCCCCTGCGGCTGGTCGAGCTGGACGACCCGGAACCCGACCGCTACCAGGTGCTGCTCAAGATCTGCCGCTGCGGCATCTGCGGCAGCGACCTGCACATCACCCAGGACCCCGTGTTCGGCGCCCGCGCAGGCGACGTGCTGGGCCACGAATTCTCGGGCAAGGTGCTGGAGGTCGGCGCCGGCGTGACGCACCTGAAGGTCGGGGACCAGGTCACTGCCGCTCCCCTGTCCGGTTGTGGCGCCTGCGACAGTTGCCACCGCGGCGAGCCGGCCTGGTGCGCCCAGATGCGACTGATCGGCGGCGGCTATGCGCAGTACACCGCCCTGGCCGCGCGCCAGTGCCGCAAGCTGCCTTGGGGCATCTCGGCGGCGGATGGCGCATTGGCCGAACCGCTGGCGGTTGCACTGCATGGCGTGCGGCAGGCACGGATGGAACCGGGCGACCGGGTGCTGGTGGTCGGCGCTGGCGCGATTGGCCTGGCGGTGGCCTACTGGGCGCGCCGGCTGGGGGCGGGTTCGGTGGTCGTGACCGATCTGCACCGTCACCAGGAACAGCGCGCGCTGGCGTTGGGCGCCACGGCCTTCCTGATCGCCGACGACGATCTCGCACGCCAGGCCCGTGATCGCCTCGGCGGCGAGCCCGATGTGGTGTTCGAGTGTGTCGGCAAGCCCGGCCTGATCGACCGGTGCATCGGGCTGGTGCGTCCGCGCGGCACGGTGCTGGTGCTGGGTCTGTGTACGGCACAGGACCACTTCGATGCCTTCCGCGCGATCTCCAAGGAGGTCCGCATCACCATGTCGGTGTTCTTCAGCATGCGTGAATTCGAGATTGCGATCGATGCGCTCGACCAGGGCCATCGTGCCCCACAGGCGCTGATCTCCGAGACGATCGCACTGGCGGATCTGCCCGTCGCCTTCGAGGCACTGCGGCGGCGAACGTCGCAGTGCAAGGTCCTGGTGGATCCGTTCCGACCCGGTGCGCCATGCGGCACCTAGTGCCGGCTGGTGCTCGGCACCTCGGTGGGCGTCAGGCCGAAGCGCTGCTTGAACACCCTTGAAAAATGCGCGTGGCTGGCGAAGCCACAGCGGTAGGCCACCTCCGCGACCGTACCTGGGCGCTCACGCGGGTCCGTCAGCATGTGGTGGGCGTGGTCCAGGCGACACGCCAGCACAAAATCGCCCACCGAGAGTTCCTGCGCAGCGAACAACCGACGCAGGTGGCGCGCCGACACGCCGACCGTCACGGCGATCTGTTCGGCATCCAGCCCCTCATCGGCGTAGTGCTCCTCGATGTACTGCTTGGCCGCCAGCAGATGGCCCGCGCTGAGCGCTGACATCGCACCACGGCCCTCGACCGGACCGAGCAAGGACCCCAGCAGATCACAGACCTGCTGCGTCAGCACGGCAGCGGGCCATTCGGCGCGCTCGGGCCCGTTCAGCAGGTTCAGCAGCAAGCGGATGAGCGTGCGCTGGTAAAGCAGGTGCGTGCTGTGCGTGGCGGCCACATGAATCGGCTGGGTGGTGTCGATGCGCGCGAGCTGGGTCTGAAACAGCTGCGCGGGGATGTCGATGTGCAGCAGCGCGAAATCCCGTGCACCACCAAACAGGTAGGGGTGGCGCGCGTCATAGACCAGCATCTCGCCTGCATGCATCTTGGCGCAGTGTCCGCGCTGGTAGACGAAGGCTTCGCCGGTCAGGATCAGATTGACGAACATCGATTCGCGTGGAAAGGCACGGACCAGGTCCGGCGTCCGTTCGATGACATGTTCGTTCGCACAGGTCAGCGCGATGCGCAGCGGACCGATGTCGAGACAGGTCTGGCGGGCCCGCAGGCCCTCGTCGGCATGGGGCGAGCAGCGGAAGCTGAACATGGCATCCCGGCACTGGTCCTCCCAGTAACGAGCCCGCCTGTCCGGATTGATCGTGGCAGTGTCGATGGAGCAGCGCTGCAGGATCGGTGCGTTCATGTCCTGAGTGGACCAGAGCACACCACGCGCCGCGATAGGCAGATGTACTGAGGAGACCCACCGCCTGGTCAGGCGGACGGACTCTGCAGGCTGGCCAGCCGATGCTGGCAGCGCTCCTTGGTGCCCGCCGGCACCTTGCCGGTGATCGCCGCCGACACCGGCGCGGCCAGCATGCGCTCGAACTGCAGCCGGACCTCGTCGGCGTCGATCGAGGCGATCCGCTCCATCCATTCACCGGACGGGCGCACGCGGCCGAACACGAACAGATCCTGCGCCGCGCCCTCCAGCCGGCGCTGTGACCGCTCCCGGGCCCGCACACTGCGCACGGCCAGCTGGTTGCGGGCGCGCTCCAGATGCACCGGATCGATGGACACGGCCTGCGCCTGCAGCAGCGTGGTGACTTCGGTGAACAGCGCGTCGAGGTGTTCCGGGGTCGTGGACGCCTCGATGACGAACTGCCCGGCCAGGTCCGACACGTCCGCCGAGCAGCCCGCGTAATAGACCAGCCCCAGCCGCTCGCGCACCCGGTCGAGCAGCGGCGAACTCATGCCCTCGCCAAACACCGTCGCGGCCATCACGGCGGCCGGCATGTCGGGGTCGCACTGCGTCGGCACCGGAAATCCCAGCACGACATGCGTCTGGCTGGAGCCGCTCATGCGCTTCGTGCGCACGCCGCCCAGGTAGGCCGGCGCCGCGATCAGGTTCGGCGCGCCCGCCGGCATGGCGCCGAAGACGGCCTCGGCCTGCGCCGCCATCGCCTGCGGATCCACGGGGCCGCAGACCGCCACGATGACATTCGCCCCCGTGTACTGGCGCTGCACATAGCCCATCAGCTCGTCGCGGCTGAAGCGCTCGATGTTGCGGCGCTTGCCGATCACCGGCTGCGCCAGCGCGTGGCGGCCGTAGCAGGCTTCATCGAAAAGCTTGAACGCGGTGGACAGCGCGTCGTCCTCGTCCTCCAGGTACTCCTGCAGGATCACCTGCCGCTCGCGCTCCAGCTCCGACTCGGGGAACTGGCTCTCCAGCACGATGTCGCCGAGCATGCGGATGAACTGCGGCGCGTGCTGCGCCAGCCCGCGCAGGTGGTAGGCGGTGTGGTCCTTGTCGGTGTGGGCGTTGGCCTCGGCGCCGAGCTGTTCGGCGTCGAGGTTGATCTGCTGGCAGTCGCGGGTGCGGGTGCCCTTGAACGCCATGTGCTCGACGACGTGGCTGATGCCGTTGAGCCGGGCGCTCTCGTGGCGGCTGCCGGTGCGCACATAGACGCTGACGCAGGCGCTTTCCAGGTGCGGCTGCACGATGGTCAGCACGCGCACGCCGTTGGCGAGGGTGTGGACGTGGGTGTCGGGGTCGGAGGGACGTTCGGAACGAAATGCGGTCATGCGGCATTGTGACGGGGGACGGCCGCCCCCGCGTCCGTGCTCACCCGCGCAGCGCCGCCCGCAGCTTGTCCCCCAGATCCGGCCGGTCCTTGAACGGATCCGTCGGGTTGCGCCCCTGCAGCACATCCTCCAGCCGCGTGCCCACCAGCCCGATCGCGCGCGGGTGGCTGTAGATGTAGAACTGCCCGGCCAGCACCGCGTCCACCACCTTCTGCGCCACCTCGGCCGCGCTCACCTTGCCGCTGGTCACCGCCTTGTCGCCCATCGCCTTGCCGATCAACTGGCTCTGCGTCGGCTGGGCGGCGGGCAGGTCGGCGGGCCGGTTGCGGTCGCTCTGGTGGATGCCGGTCGGCACGAAGTACGGGCACAGCACGCTGGCGCCGACCTGCGAGGTGACGAGTGACAAGTCCTGGTACAGCGTCTCCGACAGGCTCACCACCGCGTGCTTGGTCACGTTGTAGACGCCCATGTTCGGCGCGTTCAGCAGCCCGGCCATCGACGCGGTGTTGACGATGTGGCCTTCCCAGTCCGGGTCCGCCTTGGCTGCAGCCAGCATCATCGGCGTGAACACGCGCACGCCATGCGCCACGCCCATCAGGTTCACGCCGATGACCCATTCCCAGTCCGCCAGCGTGTGTTCCCAGATGAGCCCGCCCGCGCCGACCCCCGCGTTGTTGAACACCAGGTGCGGTGCGCCGAAGCGTGCGAGCGTGGCAGCGCCGAGCGCCTCGACCTGATCGGCCTTGGACACATCGAGCCGATACGCCAGTACCTCGGCGCCGTTGGGCCGTCCGAGTGCCGCGACCTCCGCGGCGGCGCGGTCGAGCGCGTCCTGCTGCACGTCGGCCATGATGATCTTCATGCCCTGCCCCGCGCACAGCCGCGCCAGTTCCAGCCCGAAGCCGGAGGCCGCGCCGGTCAGTACGGCGGTCTTGCCAATCAACGTTTTCATCGCCGTGCCTTTCTCAGACCAGCTTGACGAGCTGCTTGCCGAAGTTCTTGCCCTTCAGCAGGCCGAGGAACGCTTCCGGCGCGCTGGCGATGCCCTGCGCGACCGATTCACGGAACTTGATCTGGCCGGTCGCCACGCCCGCGCCGAGTTCCTTCAGGGCCTCGGGCCAGACGTTCATGTGCTCGCTGACGATGAAGCCCTCGATCTTCATGCGGTTGACGAGGATCAGCGCCGGGTTGGCCATCGGCATCGGCTCGCCGTTGTAGCCGGCGATCATCCCGCACATCGCCACGCGGCTGAAGGCATTGGCGCGCAGCATCACGGCGTCCAGGATCACGCCGCCGACGTTCTCGAAATAGCCGTCGATGCCCTTCGGACACGCCACCTTCAGCGCGCCGGACAGCGACTTCAGGTCCGGAAACTGGCGGTAATCGATGCAGGCATCGAAGCCGAGTTCGTCCGTCACATAGGCGCACTTGTCCGGGCCGCCCGCCAGACCGACGACGCGGCAGCCGCGCGCCTTGGCGAGCTGGCCGACGACCGAGCCGACGGCGCCGCTGGCCGCGCTGACGACGACGGTTTCGCCCTCCTTCGGGTCGATGATCTTGACCAGCCCGTACCAGCCCGTCACGCCCGGCATGCCGACCGCGCCGAGGTAGGCCGACAGCGGGACGTGGCGCGTGTCCACCTTCTGCAGCACGCCGCGCTGGGTCGCGTCCACGACGGCGTATTCCTGCCAGCCGCCCATGCCGACGACGTGGTCACCGACGTTGAAATTGCCGTTGCGCGACGCGACGACCTCGCCGACCGTGCCGCCGATCATCACCGCGTCCAGCGGCTGCGGCTGGGCGTAGCTCTTGCCGTCGTTCATCCGGCCGCGCATGTACGGGTCGAGGCTCAGGTAGTGGTGGCGCACCAGCACCTGGCCGGCCTCCAGCTCGGGCACCGGGGTCTCGACGAGGCGGAAGTTGTCGGTGGTCGGCTCGCCTTGGGGGCGGGAGGCGAGGAGGATCTGGTGGTTGGTCAGGGACATGAGCGTCTTTCTTTCGTCAAGGCAGGATCGGCACGGATAATCCTTGTGCCACCGGAGAAACTGAATGGGACACGCCGCACGACAGCCCGCCATGACCGCCGCCGAGTTCCTCGCATGGGAAGCGGGTCAGGTCGAACGGCATGAATTTGTCAGCGGCGAAGTGTTCGCGATGGCTGGCGCGGGCGCAGGGCATGCGATGGTGGCGGGCAATCTCTACATGGCGTTGCGCCAGCACCTGCGCGGCACGCCATGCCGGACGTTCATGAGCGACATGAAGCTCCACGCGGAAACGTCGGGCAGCTACTTCTATCCGGACGTGTTCGTGACGTGCAGCGCAAGCGACCGCACCAGTCAGCTGGTCATGCGCGAGCCGACGCTGGTGATCGAAGTCCTCTCGCCCGGTACCGCCGCCTATGACCGGGGCGCCAAGTTCGCACACTACCGCCAGATGGCGTCGTTGCAGGAAATCGCGCTGATCGACCTGTCCAGCCGTGGCTGCGATGTGTACCGCCGGCAGGGGGATGGCTTGTGGCTGCTGCATCCGTTCGAGCTGGGTCAAGGGGTGGCGTTCGCGAGCGTGGATCTGCGCATCAGTGCGGAGGATCTGTTTGCAGAGGTGGATGTGGACGATCCTCCCGCCGCTGCAGCGACTTGATCTCCCGCCCGGCAGCCGGCAGGCGCTTCACATACTTGAACGTCCCCGTCGCATGGGCGCAGAGCTGCCCATCCGTGCCATAGACATGCCCCTCGGTGAAGGCCATCGTCGCCGAGCGGTGCAGCAGCTTGCCGATCGCCCGCAGGCGCCCTTCACCGGGGCGGAAGAACGAGGTCTTCATCTCGATCGTGACGGCGCCGCTTTCGTGCTGGACGCTGCGGGCGGCGTGGGCCATCACGACGTCCAGCAGCGTCATCGACAGCCCGCCATGCGCGACGAGGAAGGAGTTCAGCAACTCGGGCTTCAGCTCGACATGGATCTCGGCCTCGCCGCCATCAAAGCGGATCAGCTCGAAACCGAGGTGGTCGACGAAGGGGATGGAAACGGGAAATTGCATCGGGATGACAGGGGCAGGTTCAGCCGCCATGAACGGCACTGACGCCGCCGTCCACCGCCAGGATCTGCCCGGTGATGTGCTTGCCCGCCGTGCTGGCGAAGAGCACGGCAGCGCCCTTGAGGTCGTCATCATCGCCGAGCCGGTTCAGCGGCGCCTTGGCAGCCAGCTTCTCCTCGCCGAAATGGGCCAGCGTGCCACGGGTCATCTTGCTCGGGAAGAAACCCGGCGCGAGCGCGTTGACGGTGATGCCGTGGCGGCCCCACTCGCCGGCCAACGCCCGCGTGAAGTTGACCACCGCGCCCTTGCTGGTGTTGTAGGCGATCGTGGTCATGATCCCGCTGTTGCCCGAGAGGCCCGCGATCGACGCCACGTTGATGATCCGCCCGGCGTGGCGCGGGATCATGCAGCGCTTGCCCACCGCCTGGCTGATCAGGAACACGGCGCGCACGTTCAGGTCCATCACCTTGTCCCACGCCTCGACCGGGTGATCCTCGGCCGGCGCGCCCCAGGTGGCGCCCGCGTTGTTGACGAGGATGTCGATGTCGCCCAGGCGCTCGACGGTGTCGTCCACGATCTTGGCCACACCGTCCGCCGTGCTTGCATCGGCGGCGACCCAGCGGGCGTCGATGCCGCGGGCCTGCAACTGCGCGACGGCGGCTTCGAGTTCGCCGGCCTTGCGGGCGGTGAGCATGACCTTGGCGCCCGCGTCACCGAGCGCTTCGGCGATCTGCAGGCCCAGCCCGCGCGAGCCACCGGTGACCAGCGCGACGCGGCCCGTCAGGTCGAAGAGTTGCGAAATCGGGGTGCCCATGGGGTTTCCTTGGTCAAAACCAGTCAGAACCAATCGTCCTGCACCGTGCGGCAGGTGTCATCGCGTGTGCGGACCACGGCCAGCCATGCATCGATGCGCGGCAGCTCGTGGCGAAAGAAATAGCGGCCGGCGGCGAGTCGCCCCTGTCCCGCGGGCGTCGCCGGATCGACCGACAGCGCCACATCGAGCCAGATCCACGCCAGCACGACATGCCCGAAGGCCTGCAGATACGGCACGGCGTTGGCCAGCGCCTCCTCGGGCACGCCCGTGGACCACGCCGCCTTGGTCGCGGCACCGATCTGCTGCAGTGCCGCGGCCAGCGCCGTCGCCTGCGGATGCAAGTCGGCGTGCGGCGAGGCGCGTTCGATGGTGCCGTTGATGCGCTGCGCCAAGGCGAGCAGGCCCGCCCCGCCGTCCATCACCACCTTGCGCCCCAGCAAGTCCAGCGCCTGGATGCCGTGCGTGCCCTCGTGGATCATGTTCAGGCGGTTGTCGCGCCAGTACTGCTCCACCGGATAGTCGCGGGTGTAGCCGTAACCGCCGTGGACCTGGATCGCCAGGCTGTTCGCCTCCAGACACCACTCGCTCGGCCAGCTCTTGGCGATCGGCGTGAGCATCTCCAGCAGCAGCGCGGCGTCCTTCGCCGCCTGCGCATCGCCGGTGTGCTGCTCGTCGACCAGCCGCGCGCAATACAGTTCGAGCGCGAGGCCACCTTCGACATAGCTCTTCTGCGCGAGCAGCATCCGCTTCACGTCGGCGTGGCGAATGATCGGGATCTGCGGCTGGCTCGGATCCTTGCCGCCGGGGCCAATCGGGCGGCCCTGCGGACGGCCGCGGGCGTAATCGAGGCTGGCCTCGTAGCCGGCATAGCCCAGCATCACCGCGCCGAGGCCGACCGCGATCCGCGCCTCGTTCATCATGTGGAACATGCAGCGCAGGCCGTCGCCTGGCTTGCCGACGAGGTAGCCGATGGCGCCGGCCGCGCCGCGCACCGGGTACTTGCCCTCGCCGAAGTTCAGCAGCGTGTTCGGGATGCCACGGTAGCCGAGCTTGTGGTTCAGCCCGGCGAGTGCCACATCATTACGCTCTCCGGTCAAATCTCCGTCAAGATCGACCAATCGTTTCGGAACGATGAACAGCGAGATGCCCCGTGCACCGGGCACCAGCTTGCCGTCCGGGCCGGGAATCTTGGCCAGCACGAGGTGGACGATGTTCTCGGCCAGTTCGTGCTCGCCGTTGCTGATCCACATCTTGTGGCCGCGCAGGCGGAAACGCGGGCCGAGCGGGTCGCTGGCGCTGTCGTCCCCATCCGGCTCGGCGCGGGTGAGGATGTCGGACAGGCTCGATCCGGCCTGCGGCTCGCTCAGGCACATGGTCCCGAAGAAGCGCCCGCTGAACTCCTGGTGGGCGAAGACACGGCACTGCGCCTCGGTGCCGTGGGCCATCAGCAGATTGGCGTTGCCGCTGGTCAGCATGTGGCCACCGAGGCCGATGCCCGCCTTCGCGAAGAAGCTGTTGGCCGCCATCTCGATGACGCAGGGCAACTGCATCCCGCCCAGGTCGTAGTCCTGCGCCGCCGCGAGCATGCCGGAGGCCACGTAGGCGTCGCTGGCGGCCCGTGTGCTCTCGGGCAGGTGGACACATTCGCCGTCGAAATGCGGCTCCTGCACATCGGCCGTCCGGTTGGCCGGGGCGAACTTCTCGCGGGCGATGCGCTCGCAGGTGTCGAGCACGGCGGCGAAGGTCTCCCGGCTGTGGTCGGCGAAGCGCGGACGCGTGGTCAGCGATGCAACCCCCAGCCAGTCGTGCAACAGGAAATCGAGGTTCTGGCGCAGGCCGCTCATCGCACCGTTCTCACAGCACTTCGAAGACGCCCGCCGCGCCCATGCCGCCGCCGATGCACATCGTCACGCAGACGTACTTGGCGCCGCGGCGCTTGCCTTCGATCAGTGCGTGGCCGGTCAGGCGCTGGCCGCTCATGCCGTAGGGGTGGCCGACCGCGATGGCGCCGCCGTTGACGTTCAGCCGGTCCATCGGGATGCCGAGCTTGTCGGCGCAGTACAGCACCTGCACGGCGAAGGCCTCGTTCAGCTCCCACAGGCCGATGTCGTCCACCGTCAGGCCGAGCCGCGCCAGCACCTTCGGCACCGCGTAGACCGGGCCGATGCCCATCTCGTCCGGCTCGCAACCCCCGACCGCGAAGCCGAGAAAACGCCCCAGCGGCTGCAGGCCGTGGCGCTCGGCGTAGCGTTCGTCCACCACGACGCAGGCACCCGCGCCGTCGCTGAACTGGCTCGCATTGCCCGCGGTGACCACGCCACCCGGCATGGCAGAACGGATGCCGCTGACAGAGGCATAGGTCGTGCCTTCGCGCAGGCCCTCGTCGGCGCTGACGGTGACCTGCTTCGTGCGCAGGCCCAGCACCTTGTCGGCCACGCCCGCGGTCACGGTGATCGGCACGATCTCGTCGGCGAACTTGCCGGCGGCCTGTGCGGCGCAGGCCTTCTGCTGGCTCTCGGCGCCGAACTGGTCCATGCGCTCGCGGGACATGCCGTAGCGCTTGGCCACGTTCTCGGCAGTCTGCAGCATCGGCCAGTAGATCTCCGGCTTGTGCTGCTGCAGCCAGGAGTCGATGAACATGTGCTGGTTCATCTCCTGCTGCACGCAGGAAATGCTTTCCACGCCACCGGCCACGTAGACCTCGCCCTCGCCCGCGATGATGCGCTGGGCGGCCAGCGCGATCGTCTGCAGGCCGCTGGAGCAGAAGCGGTTGACGGTCATGCCCGACACGCCGATGGGCAGGCCGGCGCGCAGCGCGATCTGGCGGGCGATGTTCCAGCCCGTGGCGCCTTCGGGGTTGGCACAGCCCATGATCACGTCCTCGATCACGCCGGGGTCAATGCCCGCGCGCTGGACGGCCGCCGCGACGGCGTGGCCGCCGAGCGTGGCGCCATGGGTCATGTTGAACGCGCCCTTCCAGCTCTTGGCCAGCGGGGTGCGTGCGGTGGAAACGATCACGGCATTGGTCATGGGGGCAAGCTCCGGGGTGCGTCAGTTCGCACGCAGTCTAGGTCGACCGCCCGATGGCGGCCTGTCGTTTCGGAGACAGGAACGCGGGGGCACAATCGGCGCCTTCGTGTCCCGCTGTCCGCAAGCCGCTCCCGCCCGCCATGCCCGTCCTCCTGTTCGTCTACGGCACCCTGAAAGAGGGCTTCCCCAACCACGGCCTCAACCAGGGCCAGCGAGTAGCCGGCACCTTCCGGACCCGCGAGCGCTTCCCGCTGTACGTCGTCCGGCTGCCGCACGAGGACCGCGCGCCGTGGCTCGTCCACCGGCCCGGTGAAGGCCACCAGGTCACGGGCGAGGTCTACGAAGTCGACGCCGCCGCGCTGCCCGCGATGGACGCCTTCGAGGAAGTCGGCCAACCGACTGGCTACCTGCGCGTCGAGATCGAACTCGACGCCGGCCCCGGACACGCTGCACCGCTGCGGGCGCAGGCGTACATGAAGGCCGCCGACCAGCTGCCCGCGTGCATGGAACACGAAGGCCCGTTCCCCACCTACACGCTGGCGCTGGCGGCCGGCTATTACCTGGATCACCCCGCGACGACGGGCCTTGCGGCTCCATCGCCATGAGCACGCCTTCCAGCTTCCGCGGCAACAAGGCCGCCTTGCCCAGCAAGGTCTGCGTGGTCTGTGGCCGCGTCATGACCTGGCGCCGCAGCTGGGCCAAGAACTGGGCCGAGGTGAAGTACTGCAGCGACGCCTGCCGGCGCCTGAAGGCCCACCGTGGCTGAGCTGCGCACGCTGGTGATCGTGCTGGGCGACCAGCTCGACCTCGACGCTTCGGCCTTCGATGGCTTCGATCCCCGGACGGACACAGTGTGGATGGCCGAGGTGGCCGAGGAATCCACCCATGTCTGGTCGAGCCAGCCCCGCACGGCGATGTTCCTGGCTGCGATGCGTCACTTCGCGCTGGCCTTGCAGGGCGCCGGCCGTCCCTTGCGTTACATGCGGCTGGACGCACCCGACAACCAGGGCAGTCTCGCAGCACAACTACACGCCGACATCGTGCGCCTGCGCCCCGCCCGACTGGTGATGACGGCCCCGGGCGACTGGCGTGTGCTGAAAGCGATCCAGGGTGTGGCGCAGACCTGCGCGCTGCCGCTGGACATCCGCGACGACCGCCACTTCTACACCACCGTGCGCGAGTTCGCAGCCCACGCCCGGGGCCGCAAGTCGCTGCGCATGGAGTATTTCTACCGCGAGCAACGCAAGCGCCACCGCGTGCTGATGGACCCGCAGGACGACGCCCAGCCGCTCGGTGGACAGTGGAACTTCGATGCGGACAACCGCGAGGCATTCGGTGCCGCCGGCCCGGGCATGGTGCCGCCGCGCAGCATGTTCGCGCCGGATGCCGTGACGCGCGAAGTGCTCGAACTCGTGGCGCAGCGCTTCGCCAGCCACCCGGGCAGCCTGGCGCAGTTCGCCTGGCCAGTGACCCGCGCGCAGGCCCTGCAGGCGTTGCACACCTTTGTGGACGAGCGCCTGTCGCTGTTCGGCCGCTACCAGGACGCGATGTGGCCAGGCAACCCGTGGCTCTACCACGCACACCTGTCGGCCGCGCTGAACCTGAAGCTGCTGAACCCGCGCGAGGTGGTCGAGGCGGCCGTGGCGGCGCACGACGCGGGACGTGCGCCCTTGTCCAGCGTGGAAGGCTTCGTGCGCCAGATCCTCGGCTGGCGCGAATATGTGCGCGGGATCTACTGGACGCAGATGCCCGGCTACCTGAGCCGCAACATGCTCGGCGCCACCGCGGACCTGCCGGGCTGGTACTGGACCGGCGACACCGACATGGCCTGCCTGCGCGACGCCCTCACGCAGACCCTGACCCACGGCTACGCCAACCACATCCAGCGTCTGATGGTCACGGGCCTGTATGCGCTGATGTTCGGCGTCGAGCCGCAGCAGGTCCACGCCTGGTACCTGTCGGTGTATGTGGACGCGGTGGAATGGGTCGAACTGCCGAACACGCTGGGCATGGGCCAGTACGCGGACGGTGGGCTGATGGGCAGCAAGCCGTACATCGCCACCGGCAAGTACATCGAGCGCATGAGCCCGCACTGCCAAGGCTGCCGCTACGACCCGGCGCAGCGCACGGGCGACCGCGCCTGCCCCTTCACCACGCTGTACTGGGACTTCCTGATGCGCCACGAGACGCTGCTGGCGAAGAACCCGCGCATGGCGCTGCAGGTGAAGAACCTCGCGCGGCTGGACGACGCCCAGCGCCAGAGCGTCGTCGACCGGGCGGATGCGATCCGCCGCGGGGCGGTCAGCTGAAGGTCTGGTCGATCGCTCCGATCGCTCAATAGTGATACCGCAGTTGCGCAATCAACAGCGCCTCGCCTTCCACCTTGTAGACCATCCGGTGTTCATCCGTGAGGCGCCGCGACCAGTATCCCGCCAGCGCATGTTTCAGCGGCTCCGGTTTCCCGATCCCGGAAAACGGCTCGCGCTGGACTTCCTTGATCAGCTTGTTGATGCGCTCGACCATGCGCTTGTCCTGCCGCTGCCAGAAGAGGTAGTCCTCCCATGCGGCATCCGCAAAGATCAGCTTCATTCGGCCAGCGTCCGCTCGGTGCCACCGCCCGCGCCGAGTTGCTCGATGGCACCCATCAGGCGCTTCGCGTTCGCCGGGCTGCGCAGCAGGTAGGCCGTTTCTTCGAGTGCCGTGAAGTCCTCCAGCGACAGCATCACCACGGACTGCTGGCCGTTGCGCGTGATGATCAACGGCTCATGGTCGTTGCACACGCGGTCCATGGTGGTGGCCAGGTTGGCGCGTGCGGAAGAGTAGGAAATGGCGTCCATGGAATACGGCCCCAATCAGTGGTACGTTAAATTGTACAACCACTGAAAGGAGCCGTGGTCTGACGGCCCGACCGCCGCTCAGCTGAAGGTCTTGCCTTCGGCCACGAGCCGCGCCAGCAGCGGCGCTGGCTGCCAGAACTCGGCGTCGTCATGCGGATTGCGGGCGAAGCGCTTCATGTCCTCGACCACGTTGAACAGCCCCTGCGTGTCGGCGTAGCACATCGGACCGCCCCGGTGCAGCGGGAAGCCGTAGCCGGTCAGGTAGACCATGTCGATGTCGCTGGCCTTGCTGGCGATGCCCTCTTCCAGGATCTTCGCCGCCTCGTTGACCAGCGAATACACCAGCCGGTGGACGATTTCCTCGTCGCTGATCTTGCGCGGCGTGATGCCCAGCGCGGTGCGGTGGTCGGCGATCATCTGCTCGACCAGCGCGCTCGGGATCGCGTTGCGCTGGCCCGGCACGTAGTCATACCAGCCCGCGCCCGTCTTCTGCCCGTAGCGGCCGAGTTCGCACAGCAGGTCGGCCGTCTTGCTGTAACGCATGTTCGGCTTCTCCTGGTAGCGGCGCTTGCGGATGAACCAGCCGATGTCGTTGCCGGCCAGATCGCCCATGCGGAACGGCCCCATCGCGAAGCCGAACTTCTCGACCGCCCGGTCCACCTGCTGCGGCGTGCAGCCCTCTTCCAGCAGGAAGCCGGCCTGGCGGCTGTACTGCTCGATCATCCGGTTGCCGATGAAGCCATCGCACACGCCCGAGACCACGCAGGTCTTCTTGATCTTCTTGCCCAGCGCCATCACGGTGGCCAGCACGTCCTTGGCCGTGGCCGCGCCGCGCACCACTTCGAGCAGCTTCATCACGTTGGCGGGGCTGAAGAAGTGCGTGCCGACCACGTCCTGCGGGCGCTTGGTGAAGCTGGCGATCTTGTCCACGTCCAGCGTCGAGGTGTTGGACGCCAGGATCGCGCCCGGCTTCATCACCGCGTCGAGCTGCTCGAAGACGGCGCGCTTGACCTCGATGTCCTCGAACACCGCCTCGATCACCATGTCCGCGTCACCGATCTCGGCGTAGTGCAGCGTGGTGGTCAGCAGGGCCATGCGCTGCTCGTACTTGTCCTGCTTGAGCTTGCCCTTCTTGACCTGCGCCTCGTAGTTCTTGCGGATGGTGGCCACGCCACGGTCCAGCGCCTCCTGCTTCATCTCCAGCATCACCACCGGGATGCCAGCGTTGAGGAAGTTCATGCTGATGCCACCGCCCATCGTGCCGGCGCCGATCACGGCGATCTTGGCGATCGGCCGCTGCGGCGTGTTCTCGGGCACATCGGGGATCTTGCTGGCGGCGCGTTCAGCGAAGAAGGCGTGGCGCAGCGCCTTGCACTCGGGCGTCATCATCAGCGCAACGAAGGCTTCGCGCTCGTAGACCATGCCGGCGTCGAACTTGGCCTTGACCGCCTGCTCGACACAGTCGACACAGCGGGCCGGCGCGGGGAAGTTCTTCGCCATCGCCTTGGCGGTGTTGCGGGCGAACTGGAAGTAGGCGTCGGATTCGGGGTGCGTCGCCTTCAGGTTGCGCACCAGCGGCAGCGGGCGCACGGCGGCGACCTCCTCGGCGAAGGCCAGCGCGCCGGCCAGCAGGTCGCCGTCGATCATGCGGTCGATCAGCTTCTGGCCCGGCACCTGGGCCAGGACTTCGCTCTTCACCGGGTCGCCGGAGACGATCATGTTCAGCGCAGTTTCCACGCCAAGGGCGCGCGGCAGGCGCTGCGTGCCGCCCGCGCCGGGGACGAGGCCGATCTTCACTTCCGGCAGCGCGATGCTGGCGCCCGGTGCGGACACGCGGTAATGGCAGCCCAGCGACAGCTCCAGCCCGCCGCCCATGCAGACGCTGTGGATCGCGGCGATGGTCGGCTTGCTGCAGTTCTCCAGCAGGCGGATCAGGCTGAGCAGGTTCGGCTCGGCGATGGCCTTGGGCGAGCCGAACTCCTTGATGTCGGCGCCGCCGGAAAACGCCTTGCCGGCGCCGGTGATGACGATGGCGGTGACGGCTGGATCGGCGTCCGCGGCCTGCACATGGGCGGCGAAAGCGCGGCGCGTGTCGTAGCCGAGGCCGTTGACGGGCGGGTTGTCGAGCATGATGACGGCGACGGCGCCGTGGCGGGTGGATGTGGCAGTCATGGGGTTCGGGTCTCCTGCGCTAGCGGGCGGCCCGACCGGGGGGAGCGAGTGCGCCGGGCCATGCGGCGCAGTCTAGGAGAGGCGGGAGGTGTGGTCCTGTCTTTTTGGAGACAAGCTGCGGGGAACTCCGTAGCGGGGTCCGGCCCCCGCCGCCCGCCTCAGACCGCGCTGCGACGCAAGGAGCGCTCGCGCCGCACCGACGCCTCGCGCAGCGCGGTCAGCGTCTGGTCGACGAAGTCGATGTGGGCTTCGGCGGCGGCGCGCGCAGCCGCACCCTGGCGGCCCTTCACCGCCAGCCAGACGGCGCGGTGCTGGTCCAGCAACTGCCCCGACACCGTGCCGACTGCGAACAGGTTGGCGATGTTGTCGTGCACATGCGTCTGCAGCATGGTCAGCAGGCTGTTGCTGAGGTGGGTGAACAGGGCGTTGTGGGCGGCATCGGCCAGCGCCTGGTGGAACTGCACGTCCACCTCGGAGGTCAGGTCGAGCTGGCCCTGCTGGTGGGCCACCTCCAGCTGCGCGAACAGGACGCCGATGCGGTCGAGATCGGCCTCGGTGGCGCGCTCGGCGGCCATCTGGGCCACCGTGCCTTCGAGCATGCGGCGGAACTCCAGCACGTCCCGGTGCAGCTCCGGATGGGTGCCCAGCATCTCCTTCCACGGATCAGCGAAGCCGCTGTCGAGCCGACTGGTCACGTAGGTGCCCCCGCCCTGGCGAGCGCTGACCAGGCCGCGCGCGGTCAGTTTCTGAATCGCCTCGCGCAGCGAGGGCCGCGACACCCCCAGCTGCTCGGCCAGTTGCCGCTCCGGCGGCAGCCGGTCACCCGACTTGAAGGAGCCTTCCAACATAAGGGTTTCGAGGCGCTGGACGATCTGGTCCGACAGGCGGGTGACGTTCAGCGGCTTGATGGCAACAGCGTTCAGGTCCGGCATGGGGGCAGTCAAGCAAGGCTCCAGATTGGTCTGACCAATGATAACCGCTGCCAGATTGGCGCTCAAGAACCTCAATTATTGGTCTTACCAATTACACAAAAAGCCCAATATTAGGGTAAATACTGATCCAAAGCGCGTTGACTGGCGTTGATTTGGCCCATAAATTCGCGCCCCAGTCGTTCAATTATTGGACTGACCAATTTCCAATCAAGCCAAACCGATGTCTCCGCAGCACCAAGCCTTTCTGCTGGCGATCCGCCAGCACCTTCCGGACGAGCGACTCGTCACCGATCCGCTGCGCACCTTGGCGTACGGCACCGACGGCAGCTTCTACCGGCTGGTGCCGCAGATCGTGGTGCTGGCGCGCAGCGAAGCCGAGGTCGCCGCCGTGCTGGCCGCGGCGCACGCGCACCGCGTGCCGGTCACGCTGCGGGCCGCGGGCACCAGCCTGTCGGGCCAGGCCGTGAGCGATTCGGTGCTGGTGGTGATCGGCGAGGGCTGGACGGGCATCGAGGTGCTGGACGGTGGCGAACACATCCGCCTGCAGCCCGGCGTGATCGGTCAGCACGCCAACGACGCGCTGCGCCGCCACGGCCGCAAGATCGGCCCGGACCCGGCCTCGATCGCGACGGCGCGCATCGGCGGCATGGCCGCCAACAACAGCTCCGGCATGTGCTGCGGCACGGCCCAGAACGGCTACCACACGCTGGCCGCACTGCGCGTGATGCTGCGCGACGGCACCGTGCTCGACACCGCCGACATCGACAGCGTGGCCGCCTTCCGGCGCTCGCACGCCGGGCTGCTCGCCAGCCTCGCCGTGCTGTCCGACCGCATCCGCAGCCAGCCGGCGCTGGAAGCCAAGGTGCGCCGCAAGTACCGGCTGAAGAACACCACCGGCTACGGCATCAATGCGCTGCTGGACTTCGTCGATCCCGTCGACATGCTGGCGCACCTGATGATCGGCTCCGAAGGCACGCTGGGCTTCATCGCCAGCATCACCTACCGCACGGTGCCGGACCACCCGCACAAGGCCTCGTGCCTGGTGCTGTTCAGCGAGCTGGAAGCCTGCTGCCGCGCCGTCACCGCGCTCAAGGACGGCGGCGCGGTCGACGCCGTGGAGCTGGTGGACCGCCGCTCCATCCTGGCCATCCAGGGCAAGAAGGGCCTGCCCGCCTTCCTGTACGGCGCGCCCGCGCCCAGCGCCGCCGCCCTGCTGATCGAGACCCGCGGCGCCGACGCGGCCGAGCTGGCGGTGCGCTGCCAGGCCATCGGCGCCACGCTGGCCCCGTTCGCGCCCGCCGCCGACAGCGGCTTCTCCACCGACGCTGCGGTCTGCGACACCTACTGGGCCGTGCGCAAGGGGCTCTTCCCCGCTGTGGGCGCACAGCGTGCGGTCGGCACCACCTGCGTCATCGAGGACGTGGCCTTCCCCGTCGAGCGGCTGGCCGAAGGCGTGATGCGCCTGACCGCGCTGTTCGACCGCCACGGCTACGACGAGGCGCTGATCTTCGGCCATGCGCTGGAAGGCAACCTGCACTTCGTCTTCGCCCCCGGCTTCGACAGCGCGGCCGAGGTGCAGCGCTACAGCGACTTCATGGACGCCGTGAGCCAGCTCGTGGCCGTCGAATTCGGCGGCTCGCTCAAGGCCGAGCACGGCACCGGGCGCAACGTCGCCCCCTTCGTGCGCATGGAGTGGGGCGACGAGGCCTACGCGGTGATGTGCGAGATCAAGGCGCTGTTCGACCCGGACGGCCTGCTCAACCCGGACGTCATCATCAGCGGCGACCCGCGGATCCACTTGAAGGATCTGAAGGCCATGCCGGCAGCCGATCCGCTGGTGGACCGCTGCATCGAGTGCGGCTTCTGCGAGCCGGCTTGCCCGTCCAGCGGCCTGTCGCTCACGCCGCGCCAGCGCATCGTCGCGTGGCGGCGCATCCAACAGCTGCGCCGCGACGGCAGCGACCCGCAGACGCTGGCCCGCCTGGAAGCCGACTACGGCTGGGCCGGGCTCGACACCTGTGCGGCCACCGGCATGTGCGCCACCCGCTGCCCCGTCGGCATCAACACCGGCGACCTCGTGCGCAAGCTACGCGGCGAGGCCCGGCACCCGGGTGTGGCCAACGCGGTGGAAGCCCACCTCGGCGCCGTGCTCGGCACGGCCCGCGCCGGGCTGGGCGTGCTCCGGCTGGCGCGCGGCGTGCTGGGCGCATCGGCGACCCAGTCGGTCAACGAAGCGCTGCACCGGGTGATTCCGGTGCTGCCGGTGGCGCCGTCGGCCACGCCGGCTGCGGCCGCGCCGCTGCCGGTCACACCCACAGCCCCCACCGACCCCAGCACATCGGTCGTCTACTTCGCCTCCTGCGTCAACCGCGTCTTCGCGGAAGGCGGCGCCGAGGCCCGCACGCCGCTGGCCGCTTCCGCGCTGCGCCTGCTGGCCAAGGCGGGGCTGTCGCCCGTCCTGCTGGCGGCGCAGGACGACCTGTGCTGCGGCCAGCCCTTCGAGAGCCAGGGCGCGCACGCAGCGGCCGACCGGGCGCTGGACCGCACCGGCCAGGCGCTGCTGGCCGCCAGCGACGGCGGACGCCTGCCGGTCTACCTCGACAACGCCCCCTGCGCGCTGCGCCTGATCGAGGCCCAGCGCGCCGGCCGGCTCGACCACCGGCTGCAGCTGCACGACGCGGTGGGCTTCCTGGCCGATGTCGTGGCACCACGTCTGGAAATCCGGGTGCAGCTCGACCAGCTCGCCGTGCACGTGCCCTGCAGCACCAGCAAGCTCGGCACCGGCGGCAAGCTGGTGGCGCTGGCACAGCGCTGCGCCAGCGAGATCACGGTGCCCGACATCGCCTGCTGCGGCTTCGCCGGTGACAAGGGCTTCCGCCTGCCCGAACTCAACGCCAACAGCCTGCGGCGCCTGAAGCCCCTGCTGCCCGCCGGCTGTGCCAGCGGCGTGTCCTGCAGCCGCACCTGCCAGATCGGTCTGAGCAGCCACGCCGGCATCCCCTACCAGAGCCTCGAAGCCCTGCTCGACGCCTGCGCCGAACCCGCACGCGCCCCGGCTCCCGTGCCTCCGCATCCCTGAACACCACTCTGAACGCCCTGGAGCAATCCGACCCATGTCCACCTGGCTACAAACCTACGACCCGCTCGGCAACCTCGCGTTGTCGGCCCTGGTCGCCGTCATCCCCGTCGTCTTCTTCTTCGTGGCCCTCGCGGTGCTGCGCATGAAGGGGCACATCGCCGGGACCATCACCGTCGTGCTCTCGCTCGGCATCGCCATCCTGTTCTACGGCATGCCGGCGGACATGGCGCTGGCCTCGGCCGGCTACGGCTTCGTCTACGGCCTGTGGCCGATCGCCTGGATCATCGTCTGCTCGGTGTTCCTCTACAAGGTCACGGTCAAGACCGGGCAGTTCGACGTCATCCGCGCATCGATCCTGTCGATCACCGACGACCAGCGCCTGCAGATGCTGCTGGTGGGCTTCGCCTTCGGCGCCTTCCTGGAAGGCGCGGCGGGCTTCGGCGCGCCGGTGGCCATCACGGCCGCACTGCTGGTCGGGCTGGGCTTCAACCCGCTCTACGCGGCCGGTCTGTGCCTGATCGCCAACACCGCCCCGGTGGCCTTCGGCGCCATGGGCATTCCCATCCTGGTCGCTGGCAAGGTCACCGGCATCGACCCCTTCCTGATCGGCAAGATGGCCGGCCACCAGCTGCCGCTGCTGTCGCTGTTCGTGCCGTTCTGGCTGGTGTTCATGATGAACGGCTTCAAGGGCGTGAAGGACACCTGGCCGGCCGTGCTGGTCGCCGGTGGCAGCTTCGCGGTGACGCAGTACTTCACCG
This sequence comes from Sphaerotilus montanus, assembly GCF_013410775.1. Lineage (NCBI taxonomy): Bacteria > Pseudomonadati > Pseudomonadota > Betaproteobacteria > Burkholderiales > Sphaerotilaceae > Sphaerotilus > Sphaerotilus montanus. The sequence continues at coordinate 4,422,077 of NZ_JACCFH010000001.1, forward strand.
CCAGCCACCTCGGCCCTGAACTGCCGGACATCACCTCGGCGCTCGTCAGCCTGGTCTGCCTGACGCTGTTCCTGAAGGTGTGGCACCCGAAGGAAATCTTCCGGTTCGCAACCCCGGGCGGCGTGGGCGCCTCCGCGGTAGCCGGTGCAGGCCTGACCGCCGATTGGAACGGCCAGCGGCGCGCCAGCGGCTACAGCGCCGCCCAGATCGCCAAGGCATGGTCGCCGTTCGTGATCCTGACCGTGCTGGTCACGGTCTGGAGCCTCAAGCCCTTCAAGATGCTGTTCGACAAGGGCGGCCCGCTGGCCGGCCTCGTCCTCAAGTTCGAAGTGCCGCACCTGCACAACCTGGTGATCAAGACCACCCCGATCGTCACCGCCGACAAGGCCTACGAGGCGATCTACAAGCTGGACCTGGTCTCGGCCACCGGCACGGCCATCCTGCTGTCGGCGCTGATCTCGATGGTCATCCTGCGCATGAAGCCGGCCGACGGCCTGCGCGCCTTCGGCGAGGTGCTCAACGACCTGAAGCGTCCGATCTACTCGATCGGCATGGTGCTGGCCTTTGCCTTCGTGGCCAACTATTCCGGCCTGTCCTCGACGCTGGCGCTGGTACTGGCCGGCACGGGCTCGGCCTTCCCGTTCTTCTCGCCGTTCCTGGGCTGGCTGGGCGTGTTCCTGACCGGCTCCGACACCTCGGCCAACGCGCTGTTCGGCTCGCTGCAGGCGACCACCGCGCACCAGATCGGCGTGAGCGACACGCTGCTGGTGGCTGCCAACACGACCGGCGGCGTGACCGGCAAGATGATCTCGCCGCAGTCGATCGCGGTGGCCTGTGCCGCGGTGGGGCTGGTGGGCAAGGAGTCGGACCTGTTCCGCTTCACGCTCAAGCACAGCCTGTTCTTCGCGACCATCGTGGGCGTGATCACTTATGTGCAGGCGTACTACCTCGTCGGCATGATCCCGCATTGATCCAGGCCGGGCGATGACGCCCGGTGGCTGTCTGCGGGCGCGATGTCGTCGCGCCCGCTCCGCGCCCTCTTGCGTCCACGCCAATGGACGGGAGGGCGCATTCCATTGGAGGACGCAGGGGCACCGAAAAACTACACTGCGCCCATGAGTCCAGCCGCTGCCGCCCTGCCACGCCGTCGCCTGCCGATCGGCATCCAGACCTTCGCCGATCTGCGCGACACGGGCTGCTATTACGTGGACAAGACGGGGCTGGCGATCGACCTGATCGAGTCGTCTGGCAAAGCGTTTTTCCTGAGTCGGCCGCGGCGTTTTGGCAAGAGCCTGCTGGTGGACACGTTCAAGGAACTGTTCGAGGGCAACCGGGCGCTGTTCGGCGGGCTGGCGGCCGAGACGCGCTGGGACTGGTCGAAGCGGCATCCGGTGATCCGCATCAGCTTCGGTGGCGGCGTGCTGCGCAAAGGGGGCGATCTGGACCAGCACATCGCCGAACTGATCGACGAGCACGCCAACCGACTGGGTCTGACGCTGCACAACCAGAGCCTGAGCGGGCGCTTCAAGGATCTGATCCGACTCGCGCACGAGCAAGCAGGCGCCAGCGTCGTCGTGCTGGTCGATGAATACGACAAGCCGATCCTCGACAACCTGACCGAGCCGGCCATTGCCCGCGAGATGCGCGACGGGCTGCGCAACCTGTACTCGGTGCTCAAGGACATGGACGCGCACCTGCGGTTCGTGTTCCTCACGGGCGTGTCGAAGTTCAGCAAGGTCAGCCTGTTCTCCGGGCTGAATCACCTCGTGGACATCACGCTCGATCCGCCCTTCAGCGCGCTGTGCGGCTACACGGACGAGGACATGGACACCGTGTTCGCGCCGGAGCTGCCGGGGCTGGACCGGGAGGAAATCCGGCGCTGGTACAACGGCTACAACTGGGGCGGGACCAGCGTCTACAACCCGTTCGACGCGCTGCTGCTGTTCCGAAACCGGCGCTTCAAGCCCTACTGGTTCGAGACGGGCACGCCGACCTTCCTGGTCGATCTGCTGGCCGAGCGGCGCATGTTCACGCCGGACCTGGGGCGGCTGGTGACGAGCGAAACGCTGCTGTCCACCTTCGACGTGGACGCGATGACGGCGGAGGCGCTGCTGTTCCAGACCGGCTACCTGACCATCGCCGAGACGCACGAGATTCCGGGGCGCACCGAGTACACGCTGAAATACCCGAACATGGAGGTGCAGGCGAGCCTGAACGACAGCCTGCTCAAGCGGTTTGTGGGCGATCTTTCGGCGCCGGAGCCGCAGATCAGCCGGTTATGGCGCGTGTTGCAGGCGGGTGATCCGCTGGCGCTGAAAGACCTGTTCCACGCCTTCTTTGCGAGCATCCCGAACGACTGGTACCGCAACAACCCGATCGCGCAGTTCGAGGGTTACTGGGCCAGCATCTTCTACAGCCACTTCGCCGCGCTCGGGCTGGACATCCGGGTCGAGGACACGACGAACAAGGGGCGCATCGACATGGCGGTGCTGGCCTGCGGGGTGGTGTGGCTGTTCGAGTTCAAGGTGGTGGAACTCGTGCCTCAGGGGCGGGCGTTGCAGCAACTGAAGGATCGGGGGTATGGCGAGAAATACGCGGGGCGGGGGGAGCCGGTGTATCTGATTGGGGTGGAGTTCAGTCGGCAAGATCGGAATATCGTGGGGTTTGAGGTGGAATATGCAGTCGAAGCCAGACGTTGATCCGACATCGCGAGTGAACCTGAGCATGGACATCCATCTGCTTCTATCAGTCTCGCAGTTTTCCGCAGGTCAGCGTTAGCAGTGAACGACCCTGCCCCTTCAGAGGGAAGTCACTTTCATTCATTTGGTATTTCTATGCGTATTTCAAAGTCATCTAAAACCGAGAGCGTTGCGGGCAGTTTTGTGACAGAAATTGCCCTTACTGCCGTTGGTGCTGCTGCTGGAGGAGTGCTCGCACCGCTACTTCCGGTGCTCGCCAAGTCACTTGCATCGGAGCGCCAAAGAAAGCGAGTCGAGGTTGCACTGGAAGAAATCGCATCTACGCTCAACAACCACGAAGAAAAAATCAAGACCCTATCGGATGAGCAGTACAAGCTAATCAACGAGACAGTTCTAACCATTCTACAGACAACCCAAGCCGATAAACTAAAGTACCTACGCGATTTTGTTGAAAACACGTTGAATGAGTCTGAGATGCTGCCGCAAGAGGCGTGCGTCCTATCAAGGATAATTCGAGATATCTCTGCCGAAGAAATCGAGTTCTTGCTAATTGCGTATCGGTATACTGGTTTGGCACTCACTAATATTCCTCAGCCATCTGAAATTGCGGAAGATAACTCCTGATTAGCAATGATCCTCAGCAAGGTGCCAACTGACGATCAGGCGTAGCGTAGAAGACAGACCAAGCGCAGGAGCGAGCACATGCCGATGAACCGAATCCAGTTCCAGCAGGGGATGTCGCTGCCAGAGTTCATGGCCAGCTTCGGCACGGAAGAGCAATGCGCCGAGGCGGTCAAGCAGGCGCGCTGGCCGCAGGGCTTCGAGTGCCCGCGCTGCGGCAGTGCGGCGCACTACGTGGTGGGCCACGGGGCGCGCAAGCTGTTCCAGTGCAACGGCTGCCGCCACCAGACATCGCTGACCGCGGGCAGCCTGTTCGCCAGCACCAAGCTGCCACTGAAGACGTGGTTCCTGGCGATCTACCTGCTCAGCCAGGCCAAGACGGGACTGTCGGCGCTGGCGCTCAAGCGGCAGGTGGGCGTGAGCTACCCGACGGCGTGGCTGATGCACCAGAAGATCATGCACGCGATGGCCGAGCGGGTGGACCAGTACCGACTCGACGGCACGGTGCAGCTCGACGATGCCTACCTTGGCGGAGAGCGCAGCGGCGGCAAGGCGGGCCGGGGTTCGGAGAACAAGGTGCCGTTCGTGGCGGCGGTCTCGGTCGATGACCAGGGGCATCCGCAGTACGTCAAGCTCGCGCCGGTGAGCGGCTTCACGCTGGAGGCGGTGGGCCAGTGGGCGCAGGCGGCGCTGATGCCGGGAACGCGGGTGGTCAGCGACGGGCTGGGGTGCTTCGCCGCGGTCACCAGCGCGGGCTGCCTGCACACGCCGATCGTGGTGGGCCAGCGCAAGCCGCGCGAGCTGCCCGAGTTCACCTGGGTCAACACGGTGCTGGGCAACCTGAAGACGACGTTGTCGGGTGCGTTCCATGCGTTCAAGTACCCCAAGTACGCCAGCAGCTATCTGGCAGCGTTCGCCTACCGCTTCAACCGCCGGTTCGACCTGCGCGGGCTGGTGGCTCGGCTCATCATCGATGTCGCGCGGTGCAAGCCTCGGGCTCAGCGGGTCGTTCGGGGGAATGCTGAGGATCGTTGCTAATCAGGAGATAACTTGCTCTATGTCAGCCCGGCATCATTGGATGCATTGAACGTCAGTGGGTTCATCGCCCTCGGCTTGGTAAACGCTGGCGAAGCAACGTGGTCCTTTACGCCATTACGATTCACACGAGTCGTAGGGAAGCTGATAGCGCTATTGAGGCAACCGAATTCTTAATCTGGTAGCTGGGGGCATCTAAACCAGCCCCCGCACCACGCACGATGCGAGTCAGCAGTAGGCGGTCAAAATATTTGATACGTGCGGCGAATTTTCCGATTATTCGAATAGCTCCGAGCCCTGCATCAAATTCCACAATGCTCCCGAACGTACTCCTGCTTCTGCTGCACCAAGGCGAGAACTCCGGCGTCGTATTCAGCCGCGATGACATTCACGCCGAGCAACTGGCCCGCGAGGTGGTGGCACTGGCCAACTTCCAGGGCGGGCGGGTGATCGTCGGGGTCGAGGACGACGGCCAGGTCAGCGGCATTCAGCGGCCCGACCTCGAACGCTGGGTCATGGACACCGTGTTCGGCCGCTTCATCCACCCGCAACTGTTGCCGTACTACGAGGAAATCACGCTCGACAACGGCCAGCGCGTGGCCGTCATCACCGTGCTGACCGGCACCGCCAAGCCCTATGTGCTCCGCCACAACCAGCGCGAAGACATCTACGTGCGCGTCGGCAGCACCTCGCAACTGGCGACACGGGAACAGCAGGCCGCCCTGTTCGCTTCGGGCGGGTTGCTGCATGCCGAGGTGTTGCCCGTGTCCGGCTCCGGTCTGGCCGATCTGGACCGGGCCCGGCTGACGGACTACCTCGGCCGCGTGCTCGACGACGAGGTGCCCGCGACGGACGACGACTGGCACAGCCGGCTCTGCGGCCTGGGGTTCATGACGGAACGGGCGGACGGCCCGCCGGTCTGCACCATCGCCGGCACGGTGCTGTTCGCGCACCGACCGCGCCGGCTGCTGCGTCAAGCGGGGGTGCGTTGGATGGCGTTCGCGGGGAACGACCTGGACTATCAGGCACTGGATGACACCGTGCTTGATGGCCCGCTGGTTGGCCTGTGGTCCCGATCGGCACAGGGGCAGGTGTTCCGCGCACAGCCCGGTCTGATAGAGCAACTGCTGGAGCGCGCTACGCCGTTCCTTTCAACGGAGTCGTCTGAACTCGCCGAAAACCTGCGCCGGGAACGCCACTGGCACTACCCGCCCGACGCCCTGCGGGAGGCGCTGCTCAATGCCTTGGTCCACCGCGACTGGACGCGCCCCGGCGAGGTCGAACTGGTCCGTTTCGGCGACCGGCTGACCCTCACCAGCCCCGGCGCCATGCAGAACTCGATGACCGTGGCCAAGATGCTGGCCGGCCAGCGCTCAGCCCGAAACCCGATCCTCGTCGAGGTGATGCGCGACTACGGGTATGTCGAGGCCCGGGGCATGGGCGTGCGGCGCAAGATCGTGCCGCAGGTGCGGACGCTGGCCGGACGGGACGCGGAATTCGAGGCGACGCAGGACCATGTGCGGCTGACACTGCCGGCAGCCGCGGTCCCTCGGTGAGCCTGGCCCGCGCGGCTCAAACCTCCAGCCACTCCTTGCGAATATAGGCATTCGCCTTCAGCTCCGCCGGCGTCCCCTCGAACACGATCCGCCCGTGCCCCATCAGCAGGCAGCGCTGCGACACCTCCAGCGCGATCGTCAGTTTCTGCTCCACCAGCAGCACGCTGATCCCCCGCCGCTGCAGCTCCCGCAGGTACTCGCCCACCAGTTCGACGATCTTCGGCGCGAGGCCTTCGGTCGGCTCGTCGATCATGATCAGGTCCGGGTCGCCCATCAGCGTGCGGCACAGCGTGAGCATCTGCTGCTCGCCGCCCGAGAGCACGCCGGCCTCGGTGTGCTGGCGTTCCTTGAGGCGCGGGAACATGCCGTACATGTCGTCGAAGGACCAGCGCCCCGATTTCCCGCTGACCTTCTGCCCCAGCATCAGGTTCTGGTGCACCGTGAGCTTGGGGAAGATGTCGCGGTTCTCGGGCACGTAGCCGATGCCGCGGTGGGCGATCTCGTAGGCCTTGCGCCCCAGGAGTTCCTCGCCCTTCCAGCGCACCGAGCCGTGTCCGTCCACCAGGCCCATGACCGTCTTGACCGTGGTCGAGCGCCCCGAGCCGTTGCGGCCGAGCAGCGCGACGATCTCGCCGGGTTCGATGCGCAGCGACACGCCGTGCAGGACGTGGCTCTTGCCGTAATAGGCGTGGAGGTTGTCGATTTCGAGCATGGGGCAGTCGGTGTCGCGGTGGGGTGGGTTCCCGCTTGCGCGGGAATGACGGAGGAGGTTAGTGCCCTTGGGCGAGGACCGAACCGAGGTACGCCTCCTGCACCCGCGGATTGGCGCGCACCGCCTCGGGCGTGTCGAAGGCGATCACCTCGCCGTAGACCAGCACCGCGATCCGGTCCGCCAGACCGAAGACCACGCCCATGTCGTGTTCCACCGTCAGCAGCGTGCGGCCCTCGGTCACCTCGCGGATGAGCTGGATGAAGCGTGTCGTCTCGCCGCGGCTCATGCCGGCAGTCGGCTCGTCCAGCAGCACCACCTGCGAGCCGCCCGCGATGGTCAGTCCGATCTCCAGCGCCCGCTGCTCCGCATAGGTCAGGTTCATCGCCAGCACGTCGCGGCGCTTGTCGAGGTGGAGCTGGTGCAGCAGCTGGTCGGTGCGGTCGTTGGCGTCCTTCAGATCGGACAGGAACTTCCAGAACGCATACCGGTAGCCCAGGCTCCACAGCACCGCGCAGCGGATGTTCTCGAACACGCTCAGCTTCGGGAACAGGTTGCTGACCTGGAAACTGCGCGCCAGCCCCTTGCGGTTGATCTCGTAGGGCGCCTTGCCCTCGATGCGCTCGCCGAACAGGCGGATCTGGCCGCTGGTCGGGACCAGCCGGCCGCTGATCAGGTTGAACAGCGTCGACTTGCCGGCGCCGTTAGGCCCGATGATGGCCACCCGCTCGCCCTGGCGGACCTGCAGTTGCGCGCCGCGGATGATCTGCGTCTTGCCGAAGGACTTGTGGACGTTGTCGAGTTCGACGGCAAAGGGCGCCGCGGATGCGGCAGGGGTGGCAGTGCTCACAGGGCCTCCCGGCGTTTGATTTCCTTCTCGATCTCGCCCTGGGTGTCACCCCACTGGCGAGCGAACTCGCGCCGCGTCAGCTCGAACAGCCCGACGCCGACCAGCATCACGAACACCGCGCCCACCCAGGTGTTCACGCTCTCGGTGTTCAGCGTGGCGCCCAGGTAGCGCAGATCGGGGCCGAGCGCGGCGTTGAGCTGGCGGTGGTAGACCATCTCCACCATCGCGCCGATGCCGACCAGCGCCGCAGCGCCCGTGCCGAACAGGCCGAGGTAGGCCGTCCACAGCCGGCGCAGCTTGCCGAAGGCCGCCACCCGCAGGTTCATCATGATCAGGCTGGCCAGACCGCCCGGCGCATACATCACCATGAACAGGAAGACCAGGCCGAGGTAGAGCAGCCAGGCCGTCGTCAGCTCCGACAGCAGCACCAGCGCGATCACCATCAGGATGGCGCCGAGGATGGGGCCGAAAAAGAAGGTCGCGCCGCCGAGGAACACGAACAGCAGGTAGGCGCCCGAGCGGTGCGCGCCGACGACTTCCGCCGTCACGATCTCGAAGTTCAGCGCGCCCAGCCCGCCGCCGATGCCGGCGAAGAAGCCCGCGATCATGAAGGCGATGTAGCGGATGCGCTGCGTGCTGTAGCCGATGAACTCGACCCGCTCGGGGTTGTCGCGCACGGCGTTGAGCATGCGGCCCAGCGGCGTGCGGGTGAAGGCGTACATCAGCGCGGTGCAGACGAAGCAGTAGACCGCGATGAGGTAGTAGAGCTGGACCTGCGGGCCGAAGGTGATGCCCAGCACCGGCTGGCCGACGACGCGGTTCGACGACACGCCGCCTTCACCGCCGAAGAACTCCGGCAGCATCAGCGACATCGACCAGACCAGCTCGCCCACGCCCATGGTGATCATCGCGAAGGTCGTGCCCGCCTTCTTGGTGGACACATAGCCCAGCAGCGCCGCAAAGGCCAGCCCGCCCAGCCCGCCCACCAGCGGCACCAGGCTCACCGGCAGGCCCAGCGTGCCGGCGCCAACCCGGTTGAGCGTGTGGATCGCCAGGTAGGCGCCGAGGCCGGCGTAGACCGCGTGGCCGAAGCTGAGCATCCCGCCCTGCCCCAGCAGCATGTTGTAGGACAGGCAGATGATGATCGCCACGCCCATCTGCGACAGCATCGTCAGCGCGAAACCGGAGGTCCACAGCGTCGGCGCCAGCAGCAGGACCAGCGCGAAGCCGCCCCAGATGACCCAGCGCCCGACGTTCCATGGCTTGAAATGGAATTCGGAAGGTGTCGACATGCCTCAGCCCTCCCGCGTGCCGAGCAGCCCCTTGGGGCGGAAGATGAGGATGAGCACGAGCAGCAGGTAAGGCAGGATGGGGGCGGCCTGTGCCAGCGTGATGCGCAGCAGCGGCCAGCCCGGGGTGGACGGGCCGATGCCGGCGCCGAAGAGCTGATTGAGCAAGGTGGCGAGCGAGCCGTCCACCGTCAGCGGCAGGGTCTGCAGCAGGCCGACCAGGATCGAGCCGACGAAGGCCCCCGCCAGCGAGCCGATGCCGCCGACCACCACCACCACGAAGATGATGGAGCCGACCACCGCCGCCATCGACGGCTCGGTGATGAAGGTGATGCCGCCGATCACGCCCGCCAGCCCGGCCAGCGCGCAGCCGCTGCCGAACACCAGCATCAGCACCCGCGGCACGTTGTGGCCCAGCGCCTCGGCCATCTCGGGGTGGGTCAGCGCGGCCTGGATGACGAGGCCGATCCGGGTGCGCGTCAGCAAGGCCCACAGCGCCACCAGCATCAGCAGCGCGACCCCCATCATGAACACCCGCGTCATCGGAAACCGCGAGCAGCTCAGGAGGACGCTGGCCGTGTTCTGGCACATCTCGGCCGGCGCCTGGCCCCAGACCAGCCGCATCCCCTCGACCGAGGACTGCACCAGCGTGAAGGCCGAGCCCTGCAGCTGCGTCGGCGGCGTGAACGGCACCGAGGTGCGGCCCCAGATGAGCTGCACCACTTCGAGCAGCACGTAGGACAGCCCGAAGGTGATCAGCAGCTCCGGCACATGCCCGAACTTGTGCACCCGCCGCAGCGCGCCCCGCTCGAACAGTGCGCCCAACGCGCCCACGACGAGCGGTGCGAGCACCAGCGCCGGCCAGAAGCCGACCACGCCGGTGAGCGCATAGCCGATGTAGGCACCGACCATGTAGAAGCTGGCGTGCGCGAAGTTCAGCACGCCCATCATGCTGAAGATCAGCGTCAGGCCCGAACTGAGCATGAACAGCAGCAGCCCGGAGCTGAAACCGTTCAGGAGATTGATGATGAGCTGGTCCACGGCGCCTGGGCGTTCGGTCAAGGTCAATCAATGGGGCGTGGCGGGGCGTCGCACCGAATCCGTTCCGGCGCGACGCTTCCGATCCATTCGCCCGTCATTCCCGCGGAGGCGGGAATCTACCAGTGCGGTTCCGGTTCAGGACGGCCGCTTCATCTGGCAGGACGTCGGCGTGCTGGCCACATAGGGCTCGTACTGCGCCACCGGCACCAGCGTGTAGCCGGTCTTCTCGGGCGAGTAGCTGTACTTGGCGTCTGCCTTCTGCCAGCGCGTGATGAACAGCGTCTGCTGCATCTGGTGGTCGCTCTTGCGCATCTCGACGTCGCCGTTGAAGCTCTTGAACTTCAGCCCTTCGAGCGCCGCCGCCACCTTGACCGGGTCGGTCGATTTGGCCTTGGCCATCGCCTCGCCCAGCGCGGTGTAGATGTGGATCACGCTGCCGGTGTAGAAGTCGGCGTCGAACTTCTTCTGGAACTCGTCGCGCCACTTCTCCATCTGGCCGGGCAGGTGGTAGTGGTTGTAGGACACCTGGAAGACGCGGCCATCGCCCTGGGAGCCGAGCGCGGTCGGCGTGCCGGTGACGCCGGTGTAGTAGGTGAAGAACTTGGCGGTGAGACCCGCTTCGTTGGCCGCCTTGAGCATCAGCGACAGGTCCGACCCCCAGTTGCCGGTGATCACCGTGTCGGCACCGCTGGCCTTGATCTTGGCGATGTAGGGCGCGAAGTCACGCACCTGGGCCAGCGGGTGCAGGTCCTCGCCGACGAACTGCACGTCCGGCCGCTTGCGCGCCATGATCTCCTTGGCGTACTTGGCGACCTGGTGGCCGTGGGCGTAGTTCTGGTTCAGCAGGTAGACCTTCTGGACATCCTTCTGGTCCTTCATGAACGTGGTCAGCGCCTCCATCTTCATGGAGGTGTCGGCGTCCATGCGGAAATGCCAGTAGCTGCACTTGCTGTTGGTCAGGTCCGGGTCCACCGCCGAGTGGTTCAGGTAGAGGACTTCCTTGCCGGGGTTGCGCTCGTTGTGCTTGTTGACCGCATCGATCAGCGCGGCCGCCGCCCCCGAGCCGTTGCCCTGGGTGACGTAGCGGATGCCCTGGTCGATCGCCGCCTTCAGCGCAGTCAGCGACTCGGCGGGACTGAGCTTGTTGTCGAAGGGCACGACCTCGAACTTCACGCCCGCCGGGTTGCCCGCACCGCCGAGCTTCTCGGCGAAGAAGCGGAAGCTGTTGACCTGGTTCTGGCCGACCGGGCCCATCAGGCCGGTCAGCGGGTCGATCCAGGCGATCTTGACCGTCTCGCCTTTCTGTGCCAATGCGGCCGAAGCGAACATCGTCATTGCCGCCAGGGCACCAGCCTGGAGCACCAGGCCCATCGGCTGAACTCGGGTGTGAACGCGGATCGTCATGTCGAAGTCTCCTTGCTTGCACCGGTGCATCCGGCTGCGTGTCGAGATGGTGCGGCAAGCCTTGTCATTGCCGCGTCAGGGACTACCACTATCGCCTGTCGCGATCGGGACAAGGCCGTCCGGACCCGCGCCCGGACGGTTGGCAGCCGTTCAGATCGTCGGCAGCACGTAGTGCTTGAACTGCTCGCGCAGCTTGAGTTTCTGCAGCTTGCCGGTGGCGGTGTGCGGCAGTTCATCGACGAAGACGACGTCGTCCGGGATCTGCCACTTGGCGATACGGCCGTCGTAGAACGCCAGCAGCTCGTCCCGTGTCACCGACTGCCCCGCCTTGCGCACGACCACCAGCAGCGGGCGCTCGTCCCACTTCGGATGGGCGCAGGAGATGGCCGCTGCCTCCATCACCGAGGGGTGGGCCATGGCGACGTTTTCCAGGTCAATCGAGCTGATCCACTCGCCGCCGGACTTGATGACGTCCTTGCTGCGGTCGGTGATCTGCATGAAGCCGTCGGCGTCGATGGTCGCGACGTCGCCGGTGGGGAACCAGTCCTGCCCGCCGATCTGCTGCAGCGGCGATTCCGGGCGCCCCATGTAGCCATTGACGACCCACTGACCGCGCACCACCAGGTCGCCCGTGGTCTTGCCGTCCCAGGGCTGCTCGGTGCCGTCGTCGCCGACGATGGCCATGTCGATGCCGTAGATGACGCGGCCCTGCTTCTCCAGCAGGCGGTGCTGCGCCTCGGGCGACAGTGACTTGTGCTTCGCCTTGAGCTTGGACAGCGTGCCCAGCGGCGACAGCTCGGTCATGCCCCAGGCGTGGATCACCTCCAGCCCGAACTCGTCTTCCAGCGTGCGCATCATCGACGGCGGGCAGGCGGAGCCGCCGATGACCGTGCGCTTCAGGCTCGTGACCTTCAGGTTGTTGGCCTTCATGAAGTTGATCGCGCCCAGCCACACGGTCGGCACCCCCGCGCTGAAGGTGACCTGCTCGGACTCGAACAGCTCGTACAGCGACTTGCCATCCAGGTGCGGTCCCGGGAACACCAGCTTGGCGCCCACCATGGCGGCGCTGTACGGCAGGCCCCAGGCGTTGACGTGGAACATCGGCACGACCGGCAGGATCACGTCGCTGGAGGAGCAGTCCATCGCATCCGGCATGGTCGACGCGAAGGCGTGGAGGATGGTCGAGCGGTGGCTGTAGACGGCGCCCTTGGGGTTACCGGTGGTGCCCGAGGTGTAGCAGATGCTGGACGCCGACATCTCGTCGAAGACCGGCCAGGCGTAGTCGCCGTTCTCGGCCTCGACCAGTTCCTCGTAGCACAGCAGGTTCGGCAGGCCGGTCTGCGCGGGCATGTGGGCCCGGTCGGTCATCAGCACGAAGTGCTGCACGGTCGGCATGTGCGCGGCCAGCTTCTCGACCAGCGGCAGGAAGGTCAGATCGAAGCAGAGCACGCGGTCCGCCGCATCGCCCACGATCCAGGCGATCTGTTCGGGGAACAGGCGCGGGTTGATGGTGTGGCAGACCAGCTGCGAGCCGGAGGTACCGTAATAGAGCTCGAAGTGCCGGTAGCCGTTCCACGCCAGCGTGCCGACGCGGTCACCGGCCACGCAGCCCAGCCGCGCCATCGCCTGCGCCACCTTGCGGCTGCGCAGTTCGGCCTCGCGGTAGGTGGTGCGGTGCAGGTCGCCTTCGACGCGCTTGGAGACGATCTCGGTGTCGGCGGCATGCCGGGCGGCATGCACCAGCAGCGACGAGATCATCAGCGGCATCGTCATCATCTGGCCCATCAGGGTGCTCATGGTCGGGGTCCTTCTTGGTTGGAGTCTTCGGGGAGCGGAAAACGGGGAGCGGGGACTGGTACGCAATCCATTCGACTATAGAAAATCCCCCCGATCGCGGTCCTAGCGTTTAACCCTCGTCCAATGTCGCCAGGATGACTTCACCGGCGCACACCGGGATGCCCCTGCCCGCCACCCCCGCGGGACCGGCTGGCTACACTGCCGCCATGAACGCTGCGCAGCCCCTGGACCGCCTCCCCTTCGAGCCTGCGCACCTGCGCTGGCGCAACCGCTACACCAGCATGGGCCTGCCGTTTGCCCACCGGCAGCCCGGCCAGGCGCTGCCGAACCCGCGGTGGGTCGCGGTCAGCGACGCCGCATCGGCGGACCTGGGCTGGCCGACCGACTGGTGGCAGCACCCAGGCGCGCTGGACGCCTTCAGCGCCGGCACCCCCTGGCCCGGCATGGACACGGCCGCGACGGTCTACAGCGGCCACCAGTTCGGCGTCTGGGCGGGCCAGCTGGGCGACGGCCGTGCGCTGCTGCTCGGCGAGGTCGAGACCCCGGACGGCGCGCGCGAGCTGCAGCTCAAGGGCAGCGGCATGACGCCCTACTCCCGGCGCGCCGATGGCCGGGCCGTGCTGCGCTCGTCGATCCGCGAGTTCCTGTGTTCCGAGGCGATGCACGCGCTCGGCATCCCCACGACCCGCGCGCTGGCGCTGACCGCGTCCGACCTGCCGGTGCGCCGCGAGCGCGCGGAAACCGCCGCCGTGGTCACGCGGGTCGCGCCGAGCTTCGTGCGCTTCGGGCACTTCGAGCACTTCTGCCACCACGTGCGCGATGGCGACTACACCGCGCTGCGCCGCCTGGCCGACTTTGTCATCGACCACCATTACCCGGCCTGCCGCGAGGCGGCGCAACCCGTCGCGGCGATGCTGGCCGAGGTCGCGCGCCGCACCGCGGGCCTGCTGGCGGACTGGCAGGCGGTCGGGTTCTGCCACGGCGTGATGAACACGGACAACCTGTCCATCCTCGGCCTGACGATCGACTACGGCCCCTTCGGCTTCCTCGACGGCTTCGATCCGATGCACGTCTGCAACCACTCGGACGAACAGGGCCGCTACGCCTATGCGCGCCAGCCGCAGGTCGCCTACTGGAACCTGCGCGCGCTGGCGCAGGCGCTGGTGCCGCTGATCGACGGCGACAAGGAGCAGATCGGCGCGGTGCTGAGCGATGCGCTCTCCGTCTATCCCGACACCTTCACCCGCCAGCTCGGCCAGCGCATGCGCGCCAAGCTCGGCCTGGCCACCGAACAGGATGGCGACCAGACGCTGATCGACGACCTGATGCGCTTGATGGCCCGCCACCAGACCGACTACACGCTGACCTGGCGGCTGCTGGCCGACCACCGGATCGGCGCAGTCGGCCCCGTGGCACCGGAGCCGGTGCGCGACCTGTTTCTCGACGGCGAAGGCTTCGACGCCTGGATCGTCCGCTACGACGAGCGCCTGCGCGCCGAAGGCAGCATGGACGCCGAACGGCGCGCGCGCATGCAGGCGGTCAACCCGCGCTACATCCTGCGCAACCACCTGGCCGAAACCGCGATCCGGCTGGCCGAAGCGGGCGACTACAGCGAGGTGCAGCGCCTGCACCGGGCCCTGAGCCGGCCGTTCGACGAGCAGCCGGAACACGCCGCCTACGCCGAGCTGCCGCCCGCCTGGGCCAGCTCGCTCGAAATCTCCTGCTCATCCTGATTGATCCACGGAGTCCCGCCATGACCTACCCGATCACCAAGACCGACGCCGAATGGCGTGCCCTGCTCGACAGCACCCAGTTCGCCGTCACCCGCCAGTCCGCCACCGAGCGCGCCTTCAGCGGCAAGTACTGGAACCACTGGGCCGACGGCACCTACCGCTGCGTCTGCTGCGCTGCGCTGCTGTTCGATGCGGACACCAAGTTCGACGCCGGCTGCGGCTGGCCGAGCTTCAGCGCCGAGATCGGACAGGGCCGCATCGAGCGGATCACGGACCGCAGCCACGGCATGGTGCGCGTCGAGGTCCGGTGCCAACAATGTGGCGCCCACCTCGGTCATGTCTTCGATGACGGGCCGGCTCCCTCAGGCGAGCGGTACTGCATCAACTCGGCTTCTATAGACTTCAGCCCCGACGCAGCCTGACCTTCCAGGCGCCACACCGAACGAAGCCCGTCTCGTCTGATCCCCGATGAAAATATTCCTCGACTTCCTGCCCATCGTCCTGTTCTTCCTGACCTTCAACCAGGCAGAGAAACGGGCCGACGAGGCCGCCGCCCTCGCCACCGACTGGTTCGGTTTCATGATCTCCGGGGGCACGGTCGGGGCCAAGGAGGCGCCGGTGCTGCTGGCCACCGTGGTCGTCATCCTGGCCACCTTCGCCCAGGTGCTCTACCTGAAGCTGCGCGGCCAGAAAGTCGACACGATGCTGTGGATCAGCCTGGGGCTGGTGACGGTCATGGGCGGCGCGACCATCTACTTCCACAACGACACCTTCATCAAGTGGAAGCCGAGCGTGCTGTACTGGGTGATGGCGGCCGCGTTCTGGCTCAGCCCGATCCTGGCCAACAAGAACCTGCTCAAGCTCATGATGGGCGAGCAGGTCGATCTGCCCGCCTTCGCCTGGCGCAACCTGAACCTGGCCTGGATCGCCTTCTTCAGCTTCATGGGCGTGCTCAACCTCTGGGTGGCCTACCACTACGACACCAGCACCTGGGTCTCGTTCAAGTCCTTCGGGGGCATGGGCCTGATGTTCGTGTTCATGGTCGCTCAAGGTTTCTACCTGACGCGCCACCTAAAGTCGCCGGACGGAGAGTGAGCATGAGCGCCAACCACACACCGGGCGTCTCGGCCCTCGCCATCGAGCAGGCGCTGCAGCAGCGTCTGAACCCCATCGGGCTGGAGGTCATCGACGAAAGTCACCTCCACGCCGGGCATGCCGGAGCGGCTTCCGGACGGCATTTCCGGGTCCGCGTCCGCTCGGAACGGTTCGCCGGTCTGACCCGGATTGCCCGACATCGGCTTGTGTATGATGCCGTCGCCGAGTTGATCCCCCAGGGCATCCACGCGTTGGCCATCGAAGCCGAAACAGCCTGAACCAGCGCCGATGTCCGTCCTCTGTTTTCAAAAGGTTCCGCACTCCATGAAGAAGCTCTCGTTCGCCGTGTCCGCCGTTGCCCTCGCGGCTGCCCTGCTGCCGGCGCTGGCCTCGGCCCAGAACATCGCCATCGTCAATGGCAAGGCGGTGCCCAAGGCGCGCTTCGAATCGTTCATGACCCAGGTCACCAAGCAGGGCAACCAGCCCCGCACCCCGGAACTGGAAAATCAGGTCAAGGACGAACTCGTGCTGCGCGAAATCTTCGTGCAGGAAGCCGAAGCCCGCGGCCTGCAGCGCAGCGAGGAATACCGCAGCCAGATGGACGTCGCGCGCCAGAGCCTGCTGATCCGCGAGCTGTTCAACGACTACCAGAAGAAGAACGCCGTCAGCGACGCCGAGCTCAAGGCCGAGTACGACAAGCTCAAGGGGGCTGGCGGCGGTGGCAACGAGTACCGCGCGCGCCACATCCTGGTCGAGAAGGAAGACGAGGCCAAGGCCCTGATCGCCCAGCTCAAGGCCGGCGCCAAGTTCGAAGACCTGGCCAAGGCCAACTCCAAGGATCCGGGCTCGGCACCGAACGGTGGCGATCTGGACTGGGCGGCACCGGGCAACTTCGTCCCCGAGTTCTCGCAGGCGATGGTGAAGCTCGAAAAGGGCAAGTTCACCGAGACCGCGGTGAAGAGCCAGTTCGGCTACCACATCATCCAGCTCGACGACTCGCGCGCTGCGACCTTCCCGAGCCTGGAAGAAGTCAAGCCGCAGCTCTCGCAGCGTCTGCAGCAGGCCAAGATGACCAAGTTCCGCGAGGACCTGAAGGCCAAGGCCAAGACCGACTACAAGTTCAGCGCGCAGTAAGTCCAGCGCAGGACGTCCAGGCCAGCACCAGCCCGATCAGCACCGGCTGGTGCACCATGTAGTAACTCAGCGACCACCGCCCGAGCCGCGCCAGCGGCTGCAGCACCGCCGGCAACCGGCCCTGCAACACCATCGGGTGGTGTGTCAGCAGCCACTGTCCGGCACCCAGCCCGACCGCCACCACCCCCAGCCACGGCAGCAGCGGCACGTAGTCCTCCGTGATCGGCTTGCGGGTGACGAGCCCGACCCAGTTGGTCCAGCGGGTATCGAACACCGGATGCGCGACACCAGACGCCAGCCCGATCGCCGCCAGCCCCAGCAGCAGCCAGCCCCAGTCCGGCAGCCGCACGAAGCGCACGACCAGCAGCGACACCGCCACCGCGTGCAGCACGCCGAAGCTGATCCAGCTGTGCGGAAACATCAGCGCTGATCCGGCGCTCACGAGCACCGCACACCCCGCCACCCGCCACCAGCGCCGCCAGAAGCGATCGGCCGGCGTGCCCTGCGCCTGGGCCACCGCCTGCGAGAGCCCGACACAGGTCAGGAACAGCGTGACGATGCACAGGCGCTGCCACGTCCAGAACGGGTCGGCGTAGAAATTCTGGCGCGGGATGAGCCGGAACTGGTTCAGGTCGAAGCTGAAATGGAACACGGTCATCCAGACCATCGCCAGGCCGCGCAAGGCGTCCAGCCGGTCCAGGCGGTCAGATCGAACAGGGAGCGTCATGCACGTGACGATAGCGCAGCCACACCGCCCGCTACCATCCCGGGCATGCCCCACACGTCCCACGCCCAGCCCCCCCGCCGCCGCAGCGCCGAAGAACAAGCCCGCCTCCACCAGGCCATCACCGAACTCTGGGAACAGCGCATCACCTTCAACACCGTGCTCGGGCTGAAGGTCGAGTCGCTGGATCCGGCCTCCCCGCGCCTGCGCTTCGACATGCGCCCGGAACTGGTCGGCCATTTCCTCTACGGACGCCTGCACGGCGGCGTGATCTCTGCCGCGCTGGACGCCATGGGCGGTTTTGCGCTCACCACCGCCATCGGCGAAAAACACCCCGACGAGACCGCCGACCAGGTCCTGCACCGCTTCGGCCGCATGGGCACGATCGACCTGCGCATCGACTACCTGCGCCAGGGCATCGGCCAGCACTTCATCGCCACGGCCGAGGTGACGCGGCTGGGGGGCCGCGTCGGCTCCACCCAGATGCGCCTGCACAACGATGCAGGCGTGCTGATCGCCACCGGGGCCGCGGCCTACATCGTGAGCTGACATGAAGAACATCTGCATCATCGGCGCCGGCTCGATCGGCGGTTTCATCGGGACCCGGCTCGCTGCCACCGGCCAGACCGCCGTGAGCGCCATCGCACGCGGCGCCACGCTCGACGCGCTGCGCACCCACGGCTGGCGGCTGCGCCAGGGCGACCGGCTGCTGCAGGCCCCCGTCGCCGCGGCCTCGGCGCAGGCGGCCGATCTGGGCGTGCAGGACCTGGTCATCATCGCCGTCAAGGGTCCGGCGCTGTCGCAGGTCGCGCGCGACATCGCACCGCTGCTGGGCCCGGACACCGTGGTGCTGCCGGCGATGAACGGCGTGCCGTGGTGGTTCATCGAGGGCCGGGCCGGTCTGGGCGATGCGCCGCTGAACAGCGTCGATCCGGGTGGCCTCATCCGCGCCGCCATTCCGCTGCGCCACGTACTGGGCTGTGTCGTGCACGCCAGCACCGCGTCACCGGAACCAGGGCTGGTGCAGCACCGCATGGGTCAAGGGCTGATCGTCGGCGAGCCGCTCGGCGGACATTCGGATCGGTGCGCAAAGGTCGCAGCGCTGCTCGCGGCCGCCGGATTCGAGGTCACGGACTCGGCCGACGTGCGGGCGGACATCTGGTACAAGCTCTGGGGCAATCTGACGATGAACCCCATCTCGGCCCTCACTGGCGCCACCATCGACCGCGTCCTGGCCGATCCGCTGACCCGCCAGTTCTGCACCGACGCCATGGCCGAAGCGGCGCTGATCGGCGAGCGCATCGGCTGTCACATCGCGCAGCGCCCCGAGGACCGGCACCTGGTCACCGCCAGGCTCGGTGCGTTCAAGACCTCCATGCTCCAGGACGTCGAAGCCGGCCGGCCGATCGAGCTGGACGCCATCGTCACCGCCGTGCGGGAAATCGGTCAACGTGTCGGCCTCCCGACGCCGCAGATCGACGTGCTGCTCGGCCTGACCCGGCTGTTCGCGCGGGTCCACGGCCTGTATCCGGAGGCCGCCGCCCCCACCTGAACCCCTTTGTTCAGGCGCCCGCGCTGCCCGAGACACGGGAGCAACATTCGCATGCCAAAACAGTATCCTTCTGTAACTACTGAATTTGTATGCGAATCTCCATCCTCATCAACAACTTCAATTACGCCCGGTTCCTCGGCGACGCGATCGACAGCGCGCTCGCCCAGGCCGGTCCGGACGTGGAGGTCATCGTCTGTGACGATGCCTCGACGGACCACTCGTGGGAAGTGATCGCGGGATACGGCACACGCATCCGGTCCTGGCGCAGCCCGCACAACCTGGGGCAGGCGTCGGCCATGAACGCGGGGATGTCGATGAGCTCCGGCGAGTGGGTCCTGTTCCTGGACGCCGATGACCGTCTGGCCCCGGATGCGCTGGCGGTCTGCCGGACGCTGATGGCCGAGGATGTCGCCAAGATCCAGTTCCCGCTCCAGTGCATCACCGAGGACGGCCGCCCCATGGGTCGCCAGATTCCCTACCTGCTGCACGAGGGCGATGTCCGGCCGCTGATCCAGCGCTTCGGTACCTACGGCGGTCCGCCGTCGAGTGGCAACCTGTACCGGCGCTCGGCGATCGCCCGCTATTTCCCGCTCGATACCCCCGCCTGGCGCCGGGCGGCGGATACACCCCCATTCCTCCTGAGTGCCTTCAACGGTCGGGTCGTCAACGCGCCCCGACCGCTCGGCGGCTACCGCATCCACTCGTCGGCCAACCGGGCGCGCGGCTGCTTCGGCAACATCTCTGCCCGCCATGGCGACATGCTGCGCATCGAGGCCCACCGGCGCAGCACCACGCTGGCGCTGCTGGCCCGCCACGACGGCATCGTCCTCGACAGCCCGCCCCTGCACGCCCCGTGGAACCTGCGCACCCGCGCGCTGTCCCTGCGCACCGAACCCGAACGCCACCCCTATCCCGAAGACACCCTGGCCTCCCTCCTGCGGATGCAGGCGCACTCGCTGGCCGCCTGCCCTGGCTACACCTGGTCCGAACGCCGCGCCGCACAGCTCTGGCTGCTCGTGGTGCTGCTGGTGCCCACGTCCTGGGCGCCCCGCATCGCCATCTCCAACACCTCCGGGCGGATCCGGCGCTGGTTCCGGAGCGTGCGCACCCACGTGGTCTGACACGGGTGCCACGGCTACCGCATGGACCATCCGCGCACTGTTGCGTTCCAGCACACCGCTGCGAACCGGCCCTCGCTGTCAGCGCGGGCCCGGCACCTCCTGTCCCGCCTGCTCGGCATCCGCAGGCCGGATCTGCTGCTGGCCCGCTGGCTCGGCGCACGCCTGTCAGACCGCCACTACCTGGCCATCGGCTACCGGCTCTACCTCGGCGCGTGGCCGGACTATGACCAGCCACGCACGATCAACGAACACATCCACGCCTACATGCTGCGCTGCCGCTCGCCGCTGCTGCACATGGCCGCCGACAAGGCACTGACACGCGACCACGTCGCCCGCACCGTCGGCACGCAGTACCTCGTGCCGGTGATCGGCCTTTGGCCGGACGCTGCACGGGTCCCGATCGAGCGCCTGCCCCGCCCCTGCGTGCTCAAACCGACGGTGGGCAGCGGTCAGGTGCTGTTCCTGCGGGATGGCGAGGACATCGACGTGTGCCAGATCCGCCTGACGCTGCAGCGCTGGCTGGACACTGAATACAGCCGCGTGAACCGCGAGTGGTGCTACGAGGGGCTGCACGGCAAAGTCATCGCCGAGACCTTGCTGACGGACGACCGGGGGACGGTGCCTGCGGACTACAAGCTCTACGTGATCGGTGGCGCGGTGCGTTTCATCCAGGTCGACCGGGGCCGCTTCTGCCACCACACGCGCAACCTCTACGACACCGACTGGCAACTGCTGCCAGCGCGCCTCTCGCTGGAGAACCACGCGCCCGATCCACGCCCGGCCTGTCTGGCCGAGATGATCGACATCACGCTGCGGCTGGCGCAGTGCTTCGAGTTCCTGCGGGTGGACTGCTACGTGGTCGGTGGCCGGCTGTACGTGGGGGAGCTGACCAACTACCCCGGCGCCGGCTTCGAGCGCTTCATTCCCCACGCGTTCGCGCTGGAACTTGGCGCTCACTGGCGGCGGTAGCGGTTCAGCGGTTCACGCGTTCAACGGCTGGAGGGCCGCGCAAACTCCGACTCGACCCACGCCAGCGCAGACGCCCCGTTCAGCTTGAACGCCGGCGACACCCGCACCCGGGCCAGCTCGCCCCCATCGGCATCGAAGGCGCTGAGCGTGGCGTTCGGCTCGAACTCGTCGGGCACGATGTCCAGCGTCACCAGCACCCGACCGTGGTCGGTCGAGACATAGGCGCTCTTGTGCAGCTGGGCATGGAGCTGCTGCTCGTGGCGGCGCAGCACCTCGGACGCGGTCTTCACCCAGGTGTTGAACGCCGCCATGTCGAGCGGCTTCGGGTTCTTCTTGTCGCGGCCCATGGTCCACGGGGCCACGAGTGCAGGCTCGGACTCGCCGTGGCGGGTCATTGACACCGCCCAGCCCTCGTCGCCCTCGTTCCTGATGACCTTGGCGGTCCAGACCTCGTCGCGCCACAGGCGCGGGGACTGGACCGGGGCAAACGGGTCTTCTTCGACTTCCGAAGCGTCGCTCATGCCTCAGACGCGCTCGGCGACCCAGCCACGCACGCTGGCCAGCGCACCCGCCAGCTTGCTCGCGTCGGTGCCACCGGCCATCGCCATGTCCGGCTTGCCGCCACCCTTGCCGCCGACCTGCTGCGCGACGAAGTTGACCAGCTCGCCGGCCTTGACCTTGCCAATCGAGTCGGCCGTGACGCCGGCCGCGATCTGCACCTTCGTGCCATCGATCGCCGCCAGCACGATCGCCGCCGTCTTCAGCTTGTTCTTGAGCTGGTCCATCGTCGTGCGCAGCGTGGCCGCGTCCGCGCCTTCCAGCACGGCGGCCAGCACCTTCAGCCCGTTCAGGTCGATCGCCTGCGCGACCAGCGCGTCGCCCTGGTTGGACGCCAGCTTGCCCTTGAGCGCGATGACTTCCTTCTCCAGCGCGCGCAGCTGGTCTTGCAGGCTGCCGATGCGGTTCGCGATCTCGGCCGGTGCGGCCTTGAGCGCACCCGCCACGCCGTTCACCGTCGCTTCCAGCGACTGCAGATACGCCAGCGCGCCGTCACCCGTCACTGCCTCGACGCGGCGGATGCCGGCCGCGACACCCGACTCGGCCACGATCTTGAACACGCCGATGTCGCCCGTGCGCCGCACGTGGACGCCGCCGCAGAGTTCCTTGCTTGAGCCGATCGTCTGCACGCGCACGGTCTCGCCGTACTTCTCGCCGAACAGCATCATCGCGCCGGACTTTTGCGCGTCGTCCAGCGCCATGACCTCGGCGTTCGCCGCGGCGTTGGCGAGGATCTCGGCGTTGACGAGCGCCTCGACCTGGCGGATTTCCGCATCGGTCATCGGCGCGTTGTGCGCGAAGTCGAAACGGGTGCGGTCGGCCGTGACCTGCGAGCCCTTCTGCTGGACGTGGGCGCCGAGCACTTCGCGCAGCGCCTTGTGCATCAGGTGGGTCGCGCTGTGGTTGCGCACGATCTTCACGCGCAGTTCGGCGTCCACCTTGGCCGCGAACGTGTCACCGACCTTGACCGCGCCTTCGGCGATGCGGCCGTGGTGGCCGAACACGTCGGCCTGGATCTTGAACGTGTCTTCGACGACGACGCGCGTCGTGCCGTTGCGCAGCTCGCCGGTGTCGCCCGCCTGACCGCCGCTTTCGGCGTAGAACGGGGTGTGATCGAGCACGATCACGGCGTCATCGCCGGCGTTGGCCTGTTCGACCTGGCTGCCGTCCACATAGACCGCGACCACCTTCGAGGTCTCGCAGTTCAGGTGCTCGTAGCCGTGGAACGCGGTCGGCACGCCGCTGTACGACAGGCCGGCCGCCATCTTGAACTTGCCGGCGGCACGCGCCTGGTCGCGCTGGCGGTTCATCGCGGCTTCGAAACCGGCCTGGTCCACCGTCACGCCACGCTCGCGGCAGACGTCGGCGGTCAGGTCGACCGGGAAGCCGTAGGTGTCGTGCAGCTTGAACGCGGTGTCGCCGTCGATCTGCTTGGTGCCCGACGTTTCGACCGCGGCGAGCGCGCTGTCCAGGATCTCCATGCCATTGGCGATGGTCTGGAAGAAGCGCTCTTCCTCCTGCTTCAGCACGCTGAAGATGCGGTCGGCGTTACTCCGCAGTTCCGGGTAGGCGTCGCCCATCTGCACGGCCAGCGGATGCACCAGCGTGTGGAAGAACGGCGCGCGCGCGCCCAGCTTGTAGCCGTGGCGGATCGCGCGGCGAGCGATGCGGCGCAGCACGAAGCCGCGGCCGGCATTGCCCGGGATGACACCATCGGCGACCGTGAACGAGCAGGCCCGGATGTGGTCGGCGATGACCTTCAGGCTCGGGCTGCTCGCGTCGCAGCCAGCGCCACCGTCGGTGACGCCCGCGGCGAAGTCCACCGCGTTCTTGGCCGCAGCCAGCAGCGCGACGAACAGGTCGATCTCGTAGTTCGAATGCACGTGCTGCAGCACCGCGGTGATGCGCTCCAGGCCCATGCCGGTGTCCACCGAGGGCTTGGGGAGCTTGTGCATCACACCGTCTTCGGTGCGGTTGTACTGCATGAAGACGTTGTTCCAGATCTCGATGTAGCGGTCACCGTCTTCGTTCGGGCTGCCCGGAGGGCCACCCGCCACGTCTTCGCCGTGGTCGAAGAAGATCTCGGTGCAGGGGCCGCACGGGCCCGTGTCGCCCATCATCCAGAAGTTGTCGGACATGTAGCGTCCGCCCTTGTTGTCACCGATGCGCACGATGCGCTCGGCCGGGACACCCACCACCTTGTTCCAGATCTCGTAGGCCTCGTCGTCCTCCGAGTAGACGGTGACCCAGAGCTTTTCCTTGGGCAGCTTGAACTGCTCGGTCAGCAGCTCCCACGCGAAGCTGATCGCGTCGTGCTTGAAGTAGTCGCCGAAGCTGAAGTTGCCCAGCATCTCGAAGAACGTGTGGTGGCGCGCGGTGTAGCCGACGTTGTCGAGGTCGTTGTGCTTGCCGCCAGCGCGGATGCACTTCTGCGAGGTGGTGGCGCGGCTGTACGGGCGCTTGTCGAACCCGAGGAACACGTCCTTGAACTGGTTCATGCCCGCGTTCGTGAACAGCAGCGTCGGGTCGTCGCCCGGCACGACCGGCGACGAGGCCACGATCTGGTGCCCCTTGGACTCGAAGAAGTTCAGGAAGGTGGAGCGGATTTCTGAGGCTTTCATTCCGTGGCTTTCGACCCTGAGGGCTCTAAGTGCTTGATGTGGCAAAGCTTTTGATTATAGAAGCGTGCGGATGCGCTGATCGAGGAAGGCGAACAGCCGCTCGTCCCCGCAGTACGCGACGTTGAAGCGCATCCAGCCGGTGGGCGCCATGTCGGCGGTGAACAGGTGGCCGGGGCCGAGCATGATGTCGCTCGCGGCGGCCTGGTTGGACAGCTCGGCCGCGTCCGGCAGCGCCGGGTGGCGCGCCCACAGGAACATGCCGGCCTTGGGCTCGGTGAACAGCTCGAAACCGAGCTTGGCCAGCCGCCCCGCCACCCGCTGGTGCGCCTCGGCCAGCCGCTCGCGCAGGGCCTTCAGGTGCTTGCGCCAGCGGCCTTCAGTCAGGGCGCCGAAGACCAGGCGCTCGCTGAACTCCGACGAGGTCAGCCCGGAAATCATCTTCAGCTGCGCCAGGTCTTCGAGCAGGTCCGGGTGCGCGACGAGGTAGCCCACGCGCAGGTTCGGCGAGATCGTCTTGGAGTAGCTGCCGACGTAGACCACCCGCGACAGCTGGTCGAGGCTGGCCAGCGAGGGTCGCGGTTCGGGGTCGAGATCGACGTAGATGTCGTTCTCGACGACGAGGAAGTCGTGCTTCTCGGCGAGCTGCAGCACGCGGTGCAGGTGGGCGAGCTGTGCGGTGGAGCCGGTCGGGCTCTGCAGGCGCGGCTGGGTGAAGAAGACCTTGGGCCGGTGCTCGATGATGAGCCGCTCCAGCGCCGGGAGGTCATAGCCCTGCGGCGTGCGCGGCACGCCGACCAGCTGCGCGCCGGCAAAGCGCAGCGAGAACAGCAGGTTGGCGTAGCCCGGATCGTCGACGAGCACCGCATCACCCGCGCGGATCAGGCGCCGCGCCACGAGGTCGAGCGCCTGGCTGGAGCCCTGCGTCAACAGCACCTGCTCGGCGGCGATGGCGATTTCCTGCTCGGCCATCGCGTCGCGGATGAACTCGCGCAGCGGCGGGAAGCCCTTCGGATCGCCGTAGCCGCCCAGGTCGACGTGGTCCGCGGCCAGCGCCCGCAGCGAGCGGCGCACGCCGTCCTCGAACAGCCAGTCGCTGGGCAGCCAGCCGCAGCCGGCCTTCATCGTCAGGTGGCGGTTCTCGAAGATCTTGCGCAGGTACCAGGCCGAGTCGAAGCGGTAGCCCGCGCGGGCGGCGCCGGCCGGCTCGCGGTTCTCGACCGCCGCGCGCTTGCGCACGAAAAAGCCCGAATGCGGGCGCGACACGAGGTAGCCGAGGGCGACCAGCCGGTCGAAGGCCTCGACCACGGTGAAGACGCTGACCTCGTGGGCGTGGGCGAACTGGCGGATCGAGGGCACCTTGGTTCCGGCGCGCAGGGCGCCTTCGTCGATCAGGCGACGCAGGCCGTCGACGATCTGTGTGACCAGTGGAACGGTGGACTGGGATTGGAGCGTGAGCATGTTGCGGGGAGTCTAGCGCCGGCCGGGCATCGTCTGTACCGGGCCGCCGCCCTGCACAGTGCACCGAGGTGTTCCGTGCGCTGTACATGGCCGACACCCGGAGCGAGGCCTAGAGTCCGGCCATCCACACCAGGAGCCCCGAATGCACCGCGAACCCCAGATCACCGACACCACCAATGCGTCCCTGATGGCGCGACGCCGCGCCGCCCTGCCCGTCGGGCTGGGCCAGTCGCACGAGATCTTCGTCGACCGCGCCGAAAACGCCGAGGTGTGGGACGTCGAGGGCCGCCGCCTGATCGACTTCGCCGGTGGCATCGCCGTGCTGAACACCGGCCACCGCCATCCGGCGCTGGTCAAGGCGGTGCAGGAGCAGCTCGACCGCTACACGCACACCTGCTTCCAGGTGCTGGCGTACGAGCCCTACATCGAAGTCGCCGAGCGCCTGAACGCCAAGGCCCCGGGCAACTTCCCGAAGAAGAGCTTCCTGCTGACCACGGGCGTCGAGGCGGTCGAGAACGCGATCAAGGTCGCGCGGGCCTACACGAAGCGCTCGGCCGTGATCGCGTTCGGTGGTGGCTTCCATGGCCGCACGATGATGGGCATGGCACTGACCGGCAAGGTCGCGCCCTACAAGATCGGTTTCGGCCCCTTCCCTGCCGAGGTCTACCACGCCAAGTTCCCCTGCGCGCTGCATGGCGTGAGCGTGGAAGACGCGATGGCCTCCATCGAGGCACTGTTCAAGTACGACGTCGAAGCCTCGCGGGTGGCGGCGATCATCATCGAGCCGGTGCAGGGCGAAGGCGGCTTCTACGTGGCGCCGATCGAGTTCGTGAAGGCCCTGCGCGCGCTCTGCGACCAGCACGGCATCCTGCTGATCGTCGACGAAGTCCAGACCGGCGCCGGGCGCACGGGCACCTGGCTGGCGTGCGAACAGTGGTTCGAACAGGCGGGCGTGGCGCCGGACATCATCACGATGGCCAAGTCGCTGGCGGGCGGCTTTCCGCTGTCGGCCGTGATCGGGCGTGCCGAGGTGATGGACGCGGCGGCGCCGGGCGGACTCGGCGGCACCTACGCCGGCAGCCCGCTGGCCTGTGCGGCGGCGCTGGCCGTGATGGACATCTTCGAGAACGAAGGTCTGATGGCGCGTGGCCGTGAAGTCGGCGCGCGTCTGGTGTCCGGTCTGCAAGACATGGCCAGCCGCCACGCCACGATCGGCGACGTGCGCGGTCTGGGCGCGATGGTGGCCATCGAGCTGTTCAAGAACGGTGACCCGCACCAGCCGGACGCCGACCGCGTCAAGCGCGTCGTCACGGAGGCGGCACAGCGCGGGCTGGTGCTGCTCTCGTGCGGGGTGTATGGCAACGTGATCCGCATCCTGGTGCCGCTCACGGCGTCGGACGCGGTGCTGGACGAAGGGCTGACCATCCTGTCGGCCAGCTTCGACGCCACGGCCTGAGCTTCGCTTTCACTTGTTCTAGACCTCCGGCTTGCCGGGGGTCTGACTTGTGGAGGTTGTGCTGGGGATTGTTTACGCGGTGACTTGTCGGGGTCAAATCATCAATGCTTTGCTGTTAGTATCTAAAACAAACTTCGGCTGAACCTTGATCCAGCACCAACTTCGGAAGTGGTACCAATGCAACAACGTGGTGCAGCCCCTCGGATTCCATCCACGCCAAATCTGACGCGCTGGCCGCCTCAGGCTGGCATGTTTCTTCACGGAACACGCCAGGAAGCCATTCGAGCGGGCCCGCAGGCGGTTTTTGCCTCCATTCGGCGCATGCAGCGCACCAGCCCCAAACACAGCGCACCACTCTTGAACAGAGGGTCTGTCTGTACATGGAAAGCGGCCTGCACAGTGCACAACTGCACGCCACTGTCTGTACATGTTGCCCCGGGTTGCCCCCTCCTACAGTCCGGGCGTCTTGTCGATGTCATGACGTCGCAAGCAAGCCCTTTCCTCGACAGACCCTGGACACCCGCACGATGAGCAGCACTCCCCTGGTTCAATTCAAAGGCGTACAGAAGACCTACGACGGCCTGAGCCTGGTGGTGCGCTCGCTCGACCTGGACATCCAGCGCGGCGAGTTCCTGTCGCTGCTCGGCCCGTCCGGCTCGGGCAAGACGACCACGCTGATGATGCTGGCCGGCTTCGAGTCGCCGACCGCAGGCGAGATCCTGCTCGACGGCAAGCCGATCACCCGCACCCCGCCGCACAAGCGCCACTTCGGCATGGTGTTCCAGAACTACGCGCTGTTTCCGCACATGACGGTGGGCGACAACGTGGCCTACCCGCTGACGGTGCGCAAGGTGCCCAAGGACGAGATCGCCCGCCGCACCGCCAAGGCGCTCGACATGGTGCAGCTCGGCGGCAAGGGCGACCGCTACCCCGCGCAGCTCTCCGGCGGCCAGCAGCAGCGCGTGGCCCTGGCGCGCGCCCTCGTGTTCGAGCCGCAGCTGGTGCTGATGGACGAGCCGCTGGGCGCGCTGGACAAGCAGCTGCGCGAGCACATGCAGCTGGAGCTGAAGGAGCTGCACCGCCAGCTCGGCATCACCTTCGTCTACGTGACCCACGACCAGGGCGAGGCGCTGACGATGAGCGACCGCGTCGCCGTGTTCAACGACGGCCTGATCCAGCAGATCGCCGCCGTCGGCCAGCTCTACGAGACGCCGGCCAACCGCTTCGTCGCCGGCTTCGTGGGCGACAGCACGGTGCTGGACGGCACGCTCGGCGCCGACGACCACGGCCGCTGCGAGCTGGTGCTGCCGACCGGCGAGCGCCTGGCGGGCCTGAACATCAACCACGCCGTGCCCGGCGCCAAGGTGGCCGCCTCCGTGCGCCCGGAGCGCATCGAGGCGCATCTGGCAGCGCCAGCAGACCTGGGCAACGTCGTGCACGCCGCCATCAACGACGTCATCTACTACGGCGACCACCTGCGCCTGCGCTGCGCCATCGCCGGCCAGGCCCAGGCCACCGTCAAGGTGCCGCTGGGCGCCGTGGCGCCGCAGGCTGGCCAGCCGGTGTGGCTGCGCTTTCCGCCCGAATTCCTGCGCGTCTATGCCTGATTTCCGCGCAGGCCCGAATCCCTTCCACCCCGCCGGCAACGGCTCTTCTCACTGGAGTTTCTCCACCATGAACATCGCTTCCGTCTCCCTGACCGTGGCCGTTGCCGCCACGCTCGCCGCCGGCTCGGCCTTGGCCCAGAGCCAGCTGACCGTCGTGAACTTCGGCGGTGCCAATGGCAACGCGCAGAAGAAGGCCTATGTCGAGCCCTTCGAGAAGGCCACGGGCACCAAGATCGTCGGCGTCGAATACAACGGCGAGCAGGCCAAGATCAAGGCCATGGTCGAGACGAAGAAGGTCACCTGGGACCTGGTGGAAGTGGAAAGCCCGGACGTGGCCCGCGGCTGCGACGAAGGGCTGTTCGAGAAGATCGACTGGGCCAAGGTCGCGCCGAAGGCCGACTTCCAGCCTGCTGCCGTGCACGAATGCGGCGTCGGCATCTTCATCTGGTCGACCGTGATGGCCTACAACGGCGACAAGCTGAAGGACGGCCCCAAGACCTGGGCCGACTTCTGGGACACCAAGAAGACCCCCGGCAAGCGTGGCCTGCGCAAGGGCGCGCGCTACAACCTCGAATTCGCGCTGATGGCCGATGGCGTCAAGAGCGGCGACGTCTACAAGGTGCTGGCCACCAAGGACGGCGCGGACCGTGCCTTCAAGAAGATGACCGAGCTGAAGCCGAGCATCCAGTGGTGGGAAGCCGGCGCGCAGCCGCCGCAGTTCCTCGTCGCCGGTGACGTGGTCATGGCCACCGCCTACAACGGCCGCATCGACGCCGCCCAGCGCGAAGGCAAGAACCTGAAGATCTCCTGGACCGGCGGTATCTATGACCTGGACTACTGGGTCATGCCCAAGGGCACGCCAAACAAGGACCTGGCCATCAAGTTCATCGCCGCGGCCTCGCAGCCGGACGCGCAGGCCGAGTACGCCAAGCTGATCTCCTACGGCCCGACCAACAACAAGGCCCTGGCCAAGCTGGACGCCAAGACCCTGGCGCTGCTGCCGACCTCGCCGGCCAACAGCGGCGACGCGCTGAAGTTCAACATCACCTTCTGGGCCGACCAGGGTGAAGAGCTGGAAAAGCGTTTCGCCGCCTGGGCTGCGCAGTAAGTCCATGAGCGCCGCCGCCATCGCCCCCATCGGCTCGGCCGATCTCGCCCGTTCGCTGCAACGCGCCGAACGACGCCGCAAGCAGATGGCGGTGGCGCTCACGCTGCCGCTGCTGGTGTTCCTGCTGCTGACCTTCCTGGTGCCGATCGGCGCGCTGCTCAAGCGCGCGGTCGAGAACCCGGAGGTCGCCGACGTGCTCGTCCACACCGGACAGGCGCTCGCCCAGTGGGACCGCCAGAGCGCGCCGCCAGCGCCCGCATTCGCTGCCCTGGCGCAGGACCTGGGCGCCCTGCCCGAGTCCGCGCAGGCCGGCACGCTGGCCCGGCGGCTCAACTCCGAAGTGGCCGGCGCCCGCTCGCTGGTCATGGGCACCTACCGGGCGCTGCCGCTGGCGCCCGCCGGCGAAAGCCTGACCCCCGAGCAGGTGCGCGAGAAGTTGCTCGCCGTCGATCCCCGCTGGTCCGAAACCAAGTACTGGCAGGCCATCGCCAAGAATTCGAGCCGCTGGACGCCCGACTACCTGCTCGCCTCGGTCGACCACCGCCGCAGTGCGGCCGGCGACATCGAGCCCATGCCCGCCGACCAGGCCGTGTTCGGCAAGATCCTGCTGCGCACCTTCAACATCAGCGCGGTCGTCACGCTGTGCTGCCTGCTGCTGGCCTATCCGCTGGCCTACTGGCTCTCGACGCTGTCGGCGCGCCACGCCAACGTGCTGATGATCCTGGTGCTGGTGCCGTTCTGGACCTCGATCCTCGTGCGGGTCGCCGCCTGGATCGTGCTGCTGCAGCGCGAAGGGCTGGTCAACACCGCGCTGATGGGCATCGGCCTGACCAGCGAGCCGATCGCGCTGCTGTTCAACCGCACCGGCGTCGTGATCGCGATGGTGCACATCCTGCTGCCCTTCATGATCCTGCCGCTCTACAGCGTGATGAAGTCGGTGCCGCCGACCTATCTGCGCGCGGCCGTGAGCCTGGGCAGTGCGCCGCTGGCCGCCTTCTTCCGCGTCTACGTGCCGCAGACCTACCCGGGCATCGGCGCGGGCGCGCTGCTGGTGTTCATCCTGTGCATCGGCTACTACGTGACGCCGGCGCTGCTGGGCGGCGCGGACGACCAGATGCTGTCCTACTACATCGCCCAGTACACCAACGTCGAGGTGAACTGGGGCATGGCCTGCGCGCTGGGCGCCGTGCTGCTGGCGGCGACGCTGGTGCTCTATGCGGTGTACCGCCGCATCGTCAAATCCGAACTGAGCCTGGGCTGAGGAACGCACCCGATGAACGCCATCCTGTCTGCCCTGAACCCCCAGTTCCCCGCCTATGCGACGCTGGCCGACAAGCTCGGCTGGTGGGCGCTGCGCGGCCTGTGCGTGGCGCTGCTGGTCTTCCTGCTGCTGCCGATCCTGGTGATCGTGCCGCTGTCGTTCTCGTCGAGTTCCTTCCTGGCGTATCCCATGCCGGGCTGGTCGCTGCAGTGGTACGAGAACCTCTTCCACGCGCCCGAATGGGGCCGCGCCGCGAAGAACAGCTTCATCGTCGCCCCGGCCGCGACGCTGCTGGCCACCGTGCTGGGCACCCTCGCCGCGGTGGGGCTGGCGCGGGCCGACTTTCCCGGCAAGGGCCTGCTGATGAGCATCCTGATCGCGCCGATGGTGGTGCCGATCGTGGTGGTGGGCGTGGCCTGCTACCTGTTCTTCGCCAAGATCGGCATGGCCGACACCTACCTCGGCCTGATCGTCGTCCACGCGGCGCTGGGGGCACCCTTCGTGCTGACCACTGTGCTGGCCACGCTGCAGGGTTTCAACCAGAACCTCGTGCGCGCCTCGCTGAGCCTGGGCGCCGGGCAGGTCCAGACCTTCTTCCGTGTCACGCTGCCGGTGATCGCGCCGGGGGTGATCTCGGGCGCGCTGTTCGCCTTCGCCACCTCCTTCGACGAGGTGGTGGTGACGCTGTTCATCGCCGGGCCGGACCAGGTGACGCTGCCGCGCCAGATGTTCACCGGCATCCGCGAGAACATCAGCCCGACGATTGCCGCGGTCGCCACGCTGCTGACGATCTTCACGACGGGGTTGATGCTCGCACTCGAATGGGTGCGTGGCCGCCGCCGCTGAGCCAGGCCAGCCCGCCATGAACCGCGTTCTCAACCAGCCGCTCGGCGGCAACACCATGCCGCGCTTCGGCGGCATCGCCACGATGATGCGGCTGCCGGTGGCCAGCAGCGCCGCCGGGCTGGACGCCGCGTTCATCGGCATCCCGCTCGACATCGGCACCTCGCACCGGCCCGGCACCCGCTTCGGCCCGCGCCAGATCCGGGCCGAGTCCGCGCTGATCCGGCCGTACAACATGGCCACCGGTGCGGCGCCGTTCGACGCGCTGCAGGTGGCGGACCTGGGTGACGTGCCGATCAACACCTACTCGCTGGAAAAGTCGCTGCCGATCATCACGGACTTCTACCGCGAGGTGCTCTCGCACGGCTGCCGGCCGCTGACGCTGGGCGGCGACCACACGATCGCGCTGCCGATCCTGCGCGCGCTGGCCGAACGGCACGGGCCGGTGGCGATGGTGCATGTGGACGCCCATGCGGACGTCAACGACGACATGTTCGGCGAGCGCATCGCCCACGGCACGCCCTTCCGCCGCGCGGTCGAGGAAGGACTGCTCCAGGGCGACAAGGTCTGGCAGATCGGCCTGCGCGGCACCGGCTACGCCGCCGACGACTTCGACTGGCCGCGCCAGCAGGGCTTCACGGTCATCCCGGCGCACGAGGTGTGGTGGCAGTCGCTGGCGCCGGTGATGGACAAGATCCGCGCGGTCGTCGGGGACACGCCGTGCTACCTGAGCTTCGACATCGACGGCATCGACCCGTCCTACGCGGGCGGCACCGGCACGCCCGAGATCGGCGGGCTGACCGTGCCGCAGGCGCTGGAGATCATCCGCGGCTGCCGCGGGCTGAACCTCGTCGGCTGCGATCTGGTGGAGGTGTCGCCGCCGTATGACCCGTCGGGCAACACGGCGCTCTTGGGGGCGAATCTGCTGTACGAGATGCTGTGCGTGCTGCCGGGGGTGCCGGTGCGGTAAGCTGAAAAGGCGCACGAATGGCGCATTAGTGGCGCATTTATGGCGCGATAATGGCGCATGAAAAGCACTCATGCGCCATTTCTAGAGCAAGTCATCGTCACCTTGCGCCAGCACCCGGACGGACTTGGCCTCGAAGCCCTGAGTGCCGTACTGGATGGTCAGCCTGCACGGCGTACCCTGCAGCGCCGCTTGGCTGAATGGATTCAGCAAGGCCACCTAGTCGCCGCTGGCACCCAGCGCAGCCGGCGCTACCGCCTCTCACCCGCGCAGCCCAGCGAAGCCCGCATTCCGCTGTCGCCGGAAGGCCAGGTGATCCGCGACGCCATCAGCCAGCCGCTGCATCTGCGCACGCCGGTGGCGTACCAGCCCGCGCTCCTGGAAGCCTACGTCCCGAACCACACCCACTACCTGCCCGACGCCTTGCGCGCGCAGTTGCACCTGATGGGCCGCGCCCGGGTGGATGCCCGGGCCCCCGCCGGCACCTTTGCCCGAGACATCCTGAACCGCTTGCTGATTGACCTGTCCTGGGCCTCCTCCAGGCTGGAGGGCAACACCTACACCCGGCTCGATACCGAACAGTTGATCGAACATGGTCAGGTGGCCGAGGGCAAGGATGCCTTCGAGACGCAGATGATCCTGAACCACAAGGCCGCGATCGAGTACCTCGTCGGCGATGACCGGCTCACCACGGACACCGGCACGGTGATTGCCCTGCACGCATTGCTGTCGGACGGGCTGCTGAGCGATCCCTTGGCCGGCGGGCGCGTGCGCTGGCGGGCCGTGGACATCGGCGGCAGCGTCTACCGGCCGATTGCGCTGCCGCAGCGTCTGGAAGAACTGTTCGGGATCGTGATGGCGATGGCGGCAGACATCACCGACCCGTTCGAGCAGGCGTTTTTCCTGATGGTGCACCTGCCGTACCTGCAACCCTTCGAGGACGTGAACAAGCGGGTCTCGCGGCTGGCCGCGAACATTCCGCTGATGCGCCACAACCTGTGTCCGCTGTCCTTCATCGACGTGCCGGCGACCGTGTATGTCGATGGGCTGCTGGGCGTGTACGAGTTGCAGCGGATCGAGTTGCTGCGGGACGTGTTCGTGTGGGCCTACGAGCGCAGTTGCCAGCAATACGTGGCGGTGCGCCAGCAACTCGTGCCACCGGACACCTTCCGGCTGCGTTTTCGCAAGGAACTCGGGACGGCGGTCAAGGCCATCGTCCAGGGCGGGCTGCCGCTCGACGACACCCGCATTGCGCAAGTCACGCCCGACACCGTGCCCGAGACGGATCGACCGCGCTTCGCACGCCAGGTGCGCGAGGAATTCGCGTCCCTGCACGAGGGCAACGCGGTGCGGTTCGGATTGGGGGCGCTGGAGCTGGCCGGCTGGCGTGCCGAGGCGCCTAGAACGGTCCAGTGATCGTCGGGTTTGAGTTCGAGACGGTAGGCTGAGTCAGCGCAACACGCCGTTGCACCACTGCTCTTCGCAGGGAATGCCGTCCTCGTCGCCATCCATCTTGACGTCCGGGCAAGTGCTCAGGAAATACTTGGCCTCTGCGCAGGAGGTCATCTGCGAACAGTATGTGCGCCCATCACAACGGAATGACCTGCCGGGCAATTCGGCAGGCGCAGCGCTGGGCGAACTGACGACCGGATTCGTGTACGGCGCACGCGGACCCGATGGCGCGGGCGCTCTCGCCGGGCTTGCGCTGGCTTGCCGCTCGCGCTTCAGTTTTTCTGCGGCGTTCAACTGGTCGAGCGTGGGCTGTTTTCCGGGCGGGCCGGATGGGCATGGAACGCTCTGGTAGGAAACTGTGCCGTTGATGGTGCATTTGAAGACACTCGTCGCCTTCGCAATTGAAAGAGGGACCAACAAAGCAATCATTAAGGCAATGACGGAAATATTATTCATACAAGAAACAATAAACTAAACCAAATAAAAATTTACCACCTATCGAGACTGCTTATCATTTGCACCGCAAACTCGATTAAATAAAGTATGCAACTTCATCAAATCAATAACGTTCTTTACCATTGTATAACTATTTATTACAGCCATAAAAAAGGCAAAGGCAGCAATTAAAGAAAATTCGCTACCCGAGTATTCTTTGGTTGCCACCAGCAAAAAAATTGCAACCGCCTCTACCGCCACCACATAACCTGTGGCATGCAAATAAACGTGGAAGGCTTGTATTTCATCAAGCCATGTATAGAAGACTGTGTCAGCTTTAGAGTAAAAAGTCCACAGGAAAGCAAGGGCCGCGGCAAAGAAGACAGCGCAATATAGCGTAGCGAAGTCAACGGCAAACTGATGCACCAATGCTGTCACTGCAGTTATTCCCAGGGTTACACAGCCAAGAAACACAAGCAGAATGGCGAGGATCACCTCAGTTACGTATGCCCAAATAATTTTTGTTTTGCGATTATTCATTCTTCCCTCAGAGGGTGTACTCTATCAATTTCCGCACATATCGCCGCAATCGCATTTTTTGCTTCTTTTGTTCGTAAATTGACATTCATTCCACGCACAAACTCTCGCAAACCTTTTACAACCCCGCGAGCCGCTTCATTTCCAGATTGAGCCACTTCAAAAGCATCATTTCTTAAACCCTCGACTGTTACCTCTCCTTTTTTGTAGCCCTGCTCAGCCAACACCGCCGACGCAAATGGACGTGCATCAGGTGATTTGGAAAGCCCGCTCGGGTTTTTCATGTCTTGAGTTATTTCACGAATCCCACTATTCCTCAGATCCTCATAAACCATTTTTGTATATCGGTTTAGCTCCGGATTTGGAATTCGCAAAGTAACCTTCATTCGGGTCACCCGCTGAAAAGAAAGAAATAGTTGAACAATATCATTGTGAGCGGGAACTGGCTCCAACTCAATCGTAGACCACCATTGCAATGAACTTGCCGCGCTAGCTAGAATTTTCTGCAAAAAATCTCGCCATGCCGTATTCGCCAACTCACCGGTATGCTCCACTGCAACCAAGTGCCGAGAAAGATCGAATAAACAAACTATCGTACTTGCTAGCGGCGGATATGAAATTGACGTGCCATTTGTAAGGCCATCATCAGTAACACTCATGCCATCTTTTTCCAAGATGCTTCTAGCCAAAACAACACCTGATTAGCAATGATTCTCAGCAAGGTGCCAACTGACGATCAGGCGTAGCGTAGAAGACAGACCAAGCGCAGGAGCGAGCACATGCCGATGAACCGAATCCAGTTCCAGCAGGGGATGTCGCTGCCAGAGTTCATGGCCAGCTTCGGCACGGAAGAGCAATGCGCCGAGGCGGTCAAGCAGGCGCGCTGGCCGCAGGGCTTCGAGTGCCCGCGCTGCGGCAGTGCGGCGCACTACGTGGTGGGCCACGGGGCGCGCAAGCTGTTCCAGTGCAACGGCTGCCGCCACCAGACATCGCTGACCGCGGGCAGCCTGTTCGCCAGCACCAAGCTGCCACTGAAGACGTGGTTCCTGGCGATCTACCTGCTCAGCCAGGCCAAGACGGGACTGTCGGCG
The DNA here is from genome assembly GCF_013410775.1 of Sphaerotilus montanus. NCBI lineage: Bacteria > Pseudomonadati > Pseudomonadota > Betaproteobacteria > Burkholderiales > Sphaerotilaceae > Sphaerotilus > Sphaerotilus montanus. The sequence continues at coordinate 4,458,800 of NZ_JACCFH010000001.1, forward strand.
CTGGCGCTCAAGCGGCAGGTGGGCGTGAGCTACCCGACGGCGTGGCTGATGCACCAGAAGATCATGCACGCGATGGCCGAGCGGGTGGACCAGTACCGACTCGACGGCACGGTGCAGCTCGACGATGCCTACCTTGGCGGAGAGCGCAGCGGCGGCAAGGCGGGCCGGGGTTCGGAGAACAAGGTGCCGTTCGTGGCGGCGGTCTCGGTCGATGACCAGGGGCATCCGCAGTACGTCAAGCTCGCGCCGGTGAGCGGCTTCACGCTGGAGGCGGTGGGCCAGTGGGCGCAGGCGGCGCTGATGCCGGGAACGCGGGTGGTCAGCGACGGGCTGGGGTGCTTCGCCGCGGTCACCAGCGCGGGCTGCCTGCACACGCCGATCGTGGTGGGCCAGCGCAAGCCGCGCGAGCTGCCCGAGTTCACCTGGGTCAACACGGTGCTGGGCAACCTGAAGACGACGTTGTCGGGTGCGTTCCATGCGTTCAAGTACCCCAAGTACGCCAGCAGCTATCTGGCAGCGTTCGCCTACCGCTTCAACCGCCGGTTCGACCTGCGCGGGCTGGTGGCTCGGCTCATCATCGATGTCGCGCGGTGCAAGCCTCGGGCTCAGCGGGTCGTTCGGGGGAATGCTGAGGATCGTTGCTAATCAGGAAACAACATGAACCAAGTCTCGTTGCCGCGCAATATCTCCAAGATCAATAAACGATCGAGCACTCCATTTAAAAAATGCGCTTCTTGTTTTTTGAAATTGATCATGACTCGGATCACACGAAACCTCAAGAAGCCGCCTAATATCTTCGTCACCTCTGAGGCGCTTTGGATCCACCCCAATAAATAAATCAGACGAGTCCTCAATATTTAATCTAAATAAATCAAACGAAAATCTTTTTAGCATTTTTCCTCCACATTTCAGATGACCCGAACCATTCCGCATGGTTACGCGTTCGCCATCCTTCTAGGCCAAACAGCATATCCGGCCATGATTTTTTCATTCGTGCATATTTAACAGATGGGCGGGTACCACCTGACCTATCACCACCTGTACCGGCCCGCCCCCCTACACAGTGCAGCCCCAGATCACCCCGGATGTGCCTGTGCGTGACATCGGGCGCGGGCGTACAGTCAGCGCCACTCATTCCCGCCGCCTTCAACCGACCACGCCCATGACGACCACCCCGACCTCACCCCTCGCCCTGCTCGCCGACCCGTCGCTGCTCAAGACTGATGCCCTGCTCAATGGCGAGTGGGTCGCCGGCCGCGACCGCTTCGATGTGACCGACCCGGCCACGGGCGAGAAGCTGGTCGATGTCGCGCTGCTGGGCGCCGCCGAGGCGGAAGCCGCCATCGCCGCCGCGAACGCCGCCTGGCCCGCCTGGCGCAGCAAGACCGCCAAGGAGCGCGGCGCGATCCTGATGAAGTGGTACGCCCTGCTGGTCCAGCACGCCGACGACCTCGCCCGGATCATGACCGCCGAGCAGGGCAAGCCGCTGGCCGAAGCGCGCGGGGAAGTGATCTACGGCGCGAGCTTCGTCGAGTGGTTCGCCGAGGAAGCCAAGCGCATCTACGGCGAGACCATCCCCTCGACCGACAACAACAAGCGCTTCGTCATCCTGAAGCAGCCCATCGGTGTCTGCGCCGCCATCACGCCGTGGAACTTCCCCATCGCGATGATCACGCGCAAGGTCGCCCCGGCCCTGGCCGCCGGCTGCACCGTCATCATCAAGCCGGCCGAGCAGACGCCGCTGTCCGCGCTGGCCTGCGCCGAACTCGCCCAGCGCGCCGGCATGCCGCCCGGCGTGCTCAACATCCTCACCGGCGACGCGGACTCGTCCATCGCCATCGGCAACGTGCTGTGCGCCTCCGACACCGTGCGCCACCTGAGCTTCACCGGATCGACCGAAGTCGGCCGCATCCTGATGAAGCAGTGCGCGCCGACCATCAAGAAGCTCTCGCTCGAACTCGGCGGCAACGCGCCCTTCATCGTGTTCGACGACGCCGACATCGACTCGGCCGTCGAGGGCGCGATGATCTCCAAGTACCGCAATGCCGGCCAGACCTGCGTCTGCGCGAACCGCATCTACGTGCAGGAAGGCGTGTACGACCAGTTCGTCCACAAGCTCGCGGCCAAGGCCGTGGCCATCAAGGTCGGCAACGGCTTCGAGGCGGGCGTGAACCAGGGCCCGATGATCGACGCGCAGGCCATCACCAAGGTCGAATCCCACGTGGCCGACGCGCTGGCCAAGGGCGCCCGCGTCGTGGTCGGCGGCACCCGCATCGGCGAGCGCTTCTACACCCCGACCGTGCTGGCCGATGTCACCAGCGACATGCTGTGCTCGCGCGAGGAAACCTTCGGCCCGGTCGCCCCGGTGTTCCGCTTCAAGACCGAAGCCGAAGTGGTCGAACTGGCCAACGCCACCGAGTTCGGGCTGGCGAGCTACTTCTACAGCCGCGACATCGGCCGCATCTTCCGCGTCGGCGAGGCGCTGGAGTACGGCATGGTCGGCATCAACACCGGGCTGATCTCGGTGGCCGAGGTGCCGTTCGGCGGCGTGAAGCAGTCGGGCCTGGGACGCGAGGGTTCGCACCAGGGCATCGAGGACTACGTCGAGACGAAGTACCTCTGCATCGGCGACATCCTGCGCTGATCGACCGCGTTACCCCGGCGCGGGCCGGTTGCCCGGGCGCATGCGGCGTATAGACTTCCGCATGCGCAGAAATTTCCTCTCCTGGCTCGGCCGCTCCGCCCTCGGCGCCACGCTGGGCGGTGGTGTCCTGACCGCGGCCCGGGCCCAGGCGCCGGCCCGCAAACCCGTTCGCACGCTGACCGTCGGCATCGTGCCGCAGCAGTCGGCCAGCGAACTGGCGCGGGTCTGGATTCCGGTGCTCGGCGCGCTGAGCGAACGCGCGGGCCTGTCGCTGCGTTTCGCCACGGCGCCGGACATCCCGGCCTTCGAGAAACGCCTGGCCGCCAGCGCCTACGACGTGGCCTACATGAACCCCTACCACTACAGCGTCTTCGCGCAGAAGCCGGGGTATGTGGCCTTCGCCAAGGAAAAGGGGCGCCGCCTGCGCGGCCTGGTCGTCGTGCGCAAGGATTCGATGATCAAGGACATGAAGGAACTCGCCGGCCAGCAGATCGCCTTCCCGGCCCCGGCGGCGTTTGCCGCCACCGTGCTGGTGCGCGCCGAATTCGAGCGCATGGGCGTGCCGATCACGCCGGTGTTCGTGAAGTCGCACGAGTCGGTCTACCTCAACGTCGCACAACGCCAGATCGAGGCCGGTGGTGGCATCGTGCGCACCCTGCAGACCATGGACGCGCCCGTCCGGGACGAGCTGCGCGTGCTGTGGCAGACCAAGGACTACACGCCCCACGCCTTCGCAGCCCACCCGCGGGTGCCAGCAGCCGACCTGCAGGCGCTGCGCGCCGCCATGCTGACGGCCGACAGCGACCCCAGGATGCGCTCGGTGCTGGAAGGCATCGGCTTCAAGGGCTTCGACGCCGCGCAGGACGCCGAATGGAACGACGTGCGCGCGCTGGGCATCAGCACGCTGGCCGCGCTGCTCAAGGAATGAACTGGAGTTTTCGCGCCAAGACCATCGTCGGCGTGGCGCTCATCGAGGCGGTGCTGCTGGCGATCCTGGTGGTCTCGGGTGTGCGCTATCTCTCGGACACGGCCGAGTCGGAGTTCGAGCAGCGCTCGCAGGCCACGATCAAGGCCTTCTCGGTGGTCGCCAAGGAGGCGCTGATCTCCAGTGACCTGGCCGCGCTGAACGCGATCACGCGCGAGATGCTGACCTACCCCGGGGTCGTCTACGCCCGCGTGCGCGACGAGAACCGGCTGGTGCTGGCCCAGGCCGGCGAAGCCCAGCCGCTGCTCATGCCGCCGGACACGCAGGCCCGGCTGGCCGAGGTCACGGACGGGGTCTACCGGCTCGCCAGCGACGTGCAGGTCAACGGCCAGCTGTTCGGGCGGGTCGAGGTCGGCCTGGCGGCCACGCAGGTCCAGAGCCTGAAGGCGACGGCGACCCGGTTCGGGCTCGGCCTGGCGGGCCTGGAGATGCTGCTGGTCGCCGTGTTCTCGTGGGCCCTGGGCGCCTACCTGACCCGGCAGCTCGCCGAGCTGGCGGGTGCCGCCAAGCAGATCGCCGACGGGGATCTGGGCTACCAGATGCCGGTGCGCGGACGCGACGAGCTGGCCGAGACCGCGCAGGCCTTCAACCGCATGTCGAAACGCCTCGGCGAAGGCTACGCCGAGCTGCAGCGCAGTGAACAGGGGCTGCGGCGCGTGCTGGAGAACATCCTCGACGGCATCCTGACGCTGGACCGGAACCTGCGCGTGCTGTCGATGAGCCCGGCCGCCGAGCGCATCCTGCAGCGCCAGTCCGAGCGGGCGCTGAACAGCTCGCTGGCCGAATGTTTCACGCCACCGGCCTGGTCCCAGCTGTGCGACACGCTGGAGCTGGAAGACGCCAGTCTGCTCGGCGAGCCGATGGTGCTCGACGGCGTGCTGCCCGACGGCCGGCTGGTGCCGCTGGAGGTGCGCCTGACGCGCATCGAGGGCACCGGCGCCGCGACGCTGCTGGTGGTCGTGCGCGACGTGAGCGAGCGGCTGGACGCCGAGCGGGCGCTGCGGCTGCGGGGCCGCATCATCGACTCGATCGGGGTGGGGGTCGTCATCGCCGATGCCCGCAAGCCGGACCAGCCGATCATCTACGCCAATGTCGCCTTCGAGCGCATGACGGGCTGGCGCTTCGACGAGGTGATGGGCCGCAACTGCCGCTTCCTGCAAGGCCCCGACACCGACCGTGCAGAGGTCGACCGCTTGCGCCGCGCCATTGCCGAAGGCCGCGACATCGAGGTGCTGCTGCGCAACTACACCCGGGACGGCCGGCCGTTCTGGAACGAACTGCGGGTCATGGCGATCCACGATGCGGAAGGGCGCCTGTCGCACTACGTCGCGCTGCAGAACGACGTGACGGCCCGCATCGAGACCCAGCAGCAGATCGCGCGCAGCGAGGAGCAGCTGCGCCGCGTGCTGAACGCGACCCACGACGGCATCATCGTCATCGACGAGCGCGGCACCATCGAGAGCTTCAACGTCGGCGCCGAGCGGATGTTCGGCTACAGCGCGAACGAGGTCCTCGGCCACAACGTGTCGGTCATCGTGCCCGAGCCGCACCGCAGCCAGCACGACCACTACCTCGCCCGCTATCTGGCCACGGGGCTCAGCGGCATCATGGGCAACGAGCGCGAGTTCGAGGCCCGGCGCAAGGACGGCGAGGTGGTCTGGATTGCCCTGCGTGTCGGACCGCTCGACGAGACCGGCACGGCACCAGCGCCCGCAGACGGCCGCCGCCGCTTCATCGGCGTCGTCCACGACATCACCGACCGCAAGCGCACCGAGATCGAGCTGCGCCACGCCAAGGAAGCCGCCGAGGACGCCGCGAGCGCCAAGTCCGAGTTCCTGGCCAACATGAGCCACGAGATCCGCACGCCGATGCACGGCGTGCTCGGCGCCATCGAGATGCTGCAGGACACGCCCCTGAGCGGCCAGCAGGAGCGTTTCCTGGAAACAGCCCGCACCTCGGCCTCGCTGCTGCTGGGCGTGATCGACGAGATCCTCGATTTCTCGCGCCTGGAGGCCGGCAAGCTGCGCATCGAGGCGCTGGACTTCGACCTGCGCCGCACGGTGGAAGACGTCACGGCCATGCTCGCCCAGCGCGCCCACGCCAAGAAGCTGGAGCTGGCCTGCTACATCGCCCCCGGCGTGCCGGAGATGGTGCGCAGCGACCCGATCCGCGTGCGCCAGGTGCTGGTGAATCTGGTCGGCAACGCCATCAAGTTCACCGAGCGCGGCGAAGTCGTCGTCAGCGTGGGACTGGTGTCGGGCGAGGGCGGCGTGTCGATGCTGCGCTTCGAGGTGCGCGACACGGGCATCGGCATCGCCCGCGACAAGCAGGGCACGCTGTTCCAGCCCTTCACCCAGGCCGACAGCTCGACCAGCCGGCGTTTCGGCGGCAGCGGCCTCGGGCTGAGCATCGCCAGGCGCCTGGTCGAGCTGATGAACGGCCACATCGACCTCGACAGCCAGGAGGGCCATGGCTCGCGCTTCTGGTTCACGCTGCCGGTGATGATGTCCGGCCAGGCCCTGCGCCGGAACCCCAACCGCAACTTCCCCGGCACCCGCGTGCTGGTGGTCGATGACAACGCGACCAACCGCATCATCCTGCACCGCTACCTGACCTCGTGGAGCAGCCAGTCGAGCAGCGCGGCCAGCGGCGAGGAAGCCCTGGCCAAGCTGCAGGACGCCGCCATCTCCGGCCGCCCCTACGAGGTGGCGCTGCTGGACCTGAACATGCCCGGCATGGACGGCTACGAACTGGTGCGCCAGATCCAGTCCGATCCCGCGCTGGCGGCCATGCCGCTGGTCATGCTCAGCTCCTCGGTGCAGGATCCCGTGCGCATGAAGGGCCTGCGGGTCGACATCTGGCTCGACAAGCCCGTGCGCCAGTCGGACCTGCACGACGCGATCTCGACCGTGCTGCACCGGCACATCCCGGTGCCGGAAGCAGCACCCCGTCTGACGGGGGTGCATTTCAGCGGCGAGCAGGTGCTGCTGGTCGAGGACAACCCGATCACGCGCGAGGTCGGCACCCAGGGGCACTTCTAGAAACCGACCCTGACCGCCGCCTGAGCCGCGCGCTGCGGCAAGATACCGCCCCATGATCACACCCCGCACCAAGCCATCGAGCTTCTTTCCTGAGGAGGCCGCGGACGACCTGTTCGTGGTGCAGCAGCGCAAGGCCAAGCTGGAGGGCTACGTACAGACGCTGGCGGCGATGGACGAACTGATCGACTTCGCAGCGATGGCCGCGGCGGTGGACAAGGCCTGCCCTCGCGCTGACCGCAGCAAGGGCGGACGCCCGCCGTACCCGACCGAGGCGCTGGTGCGCATGGTGTTCCTGCAAGGGCTGTACAACCTGTCGGACGAGCAGTGCGAGCACCAGGTGCTGGACAGGATGAGCTTCCAGCGGTTCTGCCGGCTGGACGGCGCGCTGAACATTCCGGACGCACGCACGCTGTGGAACTTCCGGCAGCGGCTGGCCGAAGGCGGGCTGGGAGGCCGGGCGATTTTCGAGGCGTTGAGCCAGCAGTTGCAGCGGCACGGCTTCATCCCGAGGGGCGGGCAGATCGTGGACGCCAGCATCGTGCAGGCGCCGATCACGCAGGCCAACGCCCGGGAGCGCGATGCGCTGAACAAGGGGGAGGCGCCCGAGGGCTGGAGCAAGAAGCGCCTGGCGCACACCGACCGGGACGCGCGCTGGACGCAAAAGCACGGCAAGTCGTACTACGGCTACAAGCTGCACGGCAACGTGGACGCACGCTACAAGCTGATCCGCCAGATGAAGATCACGGCGGCCAACGCCGACGACGGACAGCAACTGCCCGACGTGCTGCAGGTGGCGAACACGCGCAAGCGGCTGCTGGCCGACCGGGGCTACGACAGCGCGGCCAACCGTCAGACGCTGCAGCAGCACGGACTGGCCGACGGCATCGCGCGTCGCGCCAAGCCAGGGCAGACGGCCAAGGTTCGACTCAAGCAGCGCAACAAGACGATCAACCGCACGCGGGCGCGGGTCGAGCACGTGTTCGCGGCGCTGAGCCAGCAGGGCGGCAAGTGCGTGCGGGCGATGACGCTGGCGCGCAATGCGCTGGCGATCACGCTGCAGTGCGCGGCCTACAACGCGCGCAGGCTGGTGTGGCTGGTCAAGAGCGCAGGTCCGTCCGCACAGCCCGCGTGAGGGGAAAAACCCCGTCGCGGGGCACCGCGGCGGCGGGGACAGGGGCTCGCCGCCGTCATCCACTGCTCGTCTGAGCTGGATTTGTGCAGGCTCAGACCAGGTTCAGGGCTGCAGGGCCGGTTTCTAGAAGTGCCCCCAGATGCTGCGCAAGCGCGGCCTGGACGTGGCGCTGGCCGAAGACGGTCTCCAGGCCGTGCGGGCCATTCAGACCCACGATTACGACGTCGTGCTGATGGACATCCAGATGCCGGGTCTGGACGGCTACGACGCCACCCGGGCCGTGCGGGAATGGGAGCTGGCCACCGGGCGCGAGCGGGTGCCCATCATCGCGCTGACCGCGCATGCCCTGCCCGCCGACCGGCAGAAGTGCCTGGCCGCCGGCATGGACGACTACGTCGTCAAGCCCTACAGCACCGAGACCGTGAGCACCGTCATCGCCCGCTGGCTCATGCCGCCGGGCAAGGCCGTACCGGCGGGTCAGGTGGTGGAGATCATCGAGGAGCCGGCAACGGCCGTGATCGACCTCGACCGCTACGAGCAGGTCCGCTCCATCATGGGCGACGCCATGGGGGCGCTGCTCGACAAGGTGCTGGAGACGCTGGACAGTGAGATCATGCAGATGCAGGCCGCGGCAGCGGAAGACCGGATCGACACGATGCGCGAACTGCTGCACCGGCTCAAGAACACGGCCGGCGACATCGGCGCGATGCGGCTGCACGAACTGGCTGCACAATTCGAACGAGACATCACAAGGGAGAACGCGCCCATGCCGGACATCGGCCCACTGGAACTGGCCTGCACTGCCGCCCTGGCGGCCGTGCGCCAGCTGATCGTCGAACTACCGTCGCCCCGCAGTCCATGAGCTTTCCTGCGCACACCGCCGTTCCCGGCGCCAGTGGGACCAGTGGCGCCCGCATCCTCATCGTCGACGACGAGGGCGTGACGCGGATGATGATCCGCCGCGTGCTGGAGGATTACGGCTACCGCGTGCTCGAAGCGCAGGACGGCCAGACGGCCACCCGCCTGTGCGACAGCGAATCCCCGGACCTCGTGCTGATGGACGTGCGCATGCCGGTGATGAACGGCTTCGACGCCTGCCGGAACATCCGCCGCTCCCTGCGCAGCGGCCACACGCCCGTGCTGATGCTGACCGCGCTCGACGACGTCATGGCCGTGACGCTCGCCTTCGAGGCGGGTGCCACCGACTTCGTCACCAAGCCCATCAACTGGGCCCTGCTGGCGCAGCGTGTCCGATACGCCCTGCGCACCAGCCTGACCGAGCGGGAGCTGCGCGAGAGCCAGCTGGCACTCGCTCGGGCGCAGAAGATCGCGCGCCTCGGCCAGTGGCGCCTCGATTTCGACACCGGCCAGATCCACTGCTCGCGCGAGTTGCGCGACATGCTGGGACTGTCGGCGCCGGACGGGCTGACGGTGAGAGACATCGTCGGCAACGTCTCGCCGGAGGACCGCGTGCGGCTGCGCCGCTTCACGCGCGAGCTGCGGCGCACCCAGCGCGAGCGCGAGGTCGAGATCCGCGTGATCGGCCCGAACGCACCGGCGAAGTACCTGTTCCTGTCGGGCGACGTGATGCTTGACGAGGAGGGTCGGTCCTGCGCGCTCTTCGGGGTGGCGCAGGACGTGTCCGAGCGCCGCCATGCCGAGGCGCGCCTGAGCTACTACGCCCACTTCGACGAGCTGACCGGGCTGCCCAACCGGGTGCTGTTCCGCGACCGGGTGGGCACGGCCGTGACCGCTGCGCAGCGGGGTGGCCGCGCGTTTGCCGTGATGAACATCGATGTCGACCTGCTGCAGCGCACGCAGGCCTCGGTGGGTCAGGCGGCGAGCGACCGCATCCTCAAGGCCGTTGCCCAGCGACTGGCCTCGGTGCTGCGCGACCGGGACACGCTGTGCCGGCTGGAGGCGGACAGCTTCGCGCTGCTCGTCACCGACGTGGAAGGGGAACTCGAGGTCGCCGTCAGCGCCAAGCGCCTGATCGACGCCTTCGCGGTGCCGCTGCCGGTCGATGACTGGGAGCTGCTGGCGGCGGTGCATGTCGGCGTGGCCCTCTACCCGTCCGACGGGCAGGAGGTCGACGCGCTGCTGCAGCACTCGGGTGCCGCACGGACGCGTGCCCGCGAGGCCACCGGATCGAGCTACCACTTCTACACCGCCGACATGCACGACCGCGGGATCGACCGGCTGAACACCGAAGTGGCGCTCTACCGGGGACTGGAGCGGGGCGAGTTCGAGCTGCACTACCAGCCCAAGGTCGATCTGCGCACCGGTCAGGTCATGGGGGTCGAGGCGCTGCTGCGCTGGAACCGCCCGGGCATGGGACTGCAGATGCCGGACCAGTTCATCGACATCCTGGAGCAGACCGGGCTGATCATGGACGCGGGCGACTGGGTGCTGCGGGAAGCGTGCGCGGCCATCCGGTCGATGCCGCTGTCGCTGGCCGTCAACATCTCGCCGCGCCAGTTCATGCACCCGAACCTGGCCGACCGGCTGATGCGCATGCTCGACGACATCCAGTTCCCGGCCGACCGGCTGGAGCTGGAAATCACCGAGCAGATCGTCGTCGAGGACGAGGAGCGGGCCATCGCCACGCTGCACGACCTCGCCAGCCGCGGCATCCGGGTGGCGCTGGACGACTACGGCACCGGCTTCTCGTCGCTGCAGCGCCTCAAGCGCCTGCCGCTGCACACGCTCAAGATCGACAAGTACTTTGTCATCTCGCTGGTCACCAGCAAGGCGGATGCGGCGATCGTGCGCTCGACCATCGACCTCTGCCACCAGCTCGACATCAACGTCGTCGCCGAGGGCGTGGAGGACGATGTCGTGATGGAGATGCTGCGGGGCTACGGCTGCGACGTGGCGCAGGGCTACGGCATCTGCCGTCCGCTGGCGATGGGCCGGCTCACCGAGTGGATGGCCAGCTCGACGGTGGCGTCGCTGTCCGGCCGGCACACCTTCCGGCCAGTCCGCTGAACCCGGCCACCCAGGGGCGCTGCCTCAGTCGTCGTTGGCGACCGGGGCAGCGCCTCTTTCCTTGCGGTCCGCAAAGCCTTGGCGGCCCAGACCGCGCCGGGCGGCGGCCGCCGACAGGGCCATCTTGAGCATCTCTTCGGGCTGACGGCCATCGGACGGGTAGACCGCCAGGCCCGTCGAGACCGTGACCACGGCCGTCTGCGCACTCACCATGAACGGCTCGCGCAGCATCTGGGACAGCTTCAGCGCCACCCGGTCGCCGTCTTCCGGGGCCTCCAGCCGGGTCAGCACCACCGCGAACGCATCCGGCGCCAGCGCGGAGACGACGTCACTGGCCCGCAGTCCGCTGCGCAGCCGCACCGCGAGCTTGCGCCGCAGCGCCTGCGCCGCGGCCACACCGAGACGGGCTTCGGTCGTCGCCAGCCCCTCGACGCGGATCACCAGCAAGGCCATCGGCGCCGGCTCGCGCTCGCGCAGCGCGCAGAGCTGGTGGAGCAGCTCCATCAGCTGGACGCGGTTGGGCAGTCCGGTGGCCAGATCGATCGACCACGCCCGGCGCAGCTCCTGCTCCTGCCGCTTGCGCTCGATCGCCAGACACAGGCTGCGCCCGATCGACTCGTCGTCGGACTGCTCGGACGGCAGCACGTCCTGCACGCCGGCACGCAGCAGACTCAGCATCAGTTCGCGCGAGGGCTTGGGCGTGCGCACCACCACCGCCGCCGCCAGCACCGCCTGCGTCCAGGCCGCCCAGTAGGGCAAGGTCCTGGCCTCGGCTTCGTCCACGCACGAGATCAGGATCGCCTCGGGTGTGGACTCGGCCAGCGCCGCCTGCGCCATGTCCAGCGTCGGACACAGGCGCCAGACGCAGCGCCCGAAACGGGAATCGGACGCCTGCGGTGCGTCGGCACCAACGTGGAGAACGGAAATGGACGCAATCATGAAACGCTCTGAAGTGATGCCGGAATCATGCAATAAACGCACATGTACCATCGTTTGAATTGGCATGAATAGCCCGTGCAATACCGCACAAACCCTGTGAGAAAGAGGGGGATTTCCTCCATTCCTGACGTGGATAGTTCACACCACACGGCACTGCATGACATGCCCCCTGGGGTGTCTTGCCTGTGCGTGACAAGGTCGGTACGATCCGCAGCCTTGCCTTGACCCACGACAACATGACCCTCGACTGGATTCACTTCACTCCCGGTGCCGCACTGGCCGGTGGCGCCCTGATCGGCCTGGCCTCCGCCCTCTATCTGCTCGGCAATGGCCGCATCGCGGGCATTGCAGGCCTGGTCGGAGAGCCCCTGGCAGCGCTGCTGCGTGGCCAGTCCCTGGCACCACAGGCCAGCCGGCTGCTGTTCCTGCTGGGTCTGCTGCTGTCGCCGTGGCTGTGGCAGCTGGCGGCGGACTTGCCCGCCCGACAGGCCGGGGCCTCCACGGGTGGTCTGGTCGTCGCCGGTCTGCTGGTGGGCTTCGGCTCGCGGCTGGGCAACGGCTGCACCAGCGGCCACGGCGTGTGCGGGCTGAGCCGGCTGTCGGGGCGCTCGCTGGTCAACGTGCTGGTGTTCATGGGGGCGGGCTTCGCCACCGTGGCCGTCACGCGCCACCTGCTGGGATGACCACCATGAACAATGCTTCGATGCGCGCCCTGACCGCACTGGTGGCGGGACTGGTCTTCGGGCTGGGCCTGATCGCGGCCGGCATGACGCAGCCGCTGAAGGTGCAGGCCTTCCTCGACCTGGGGGGCGCCTGGGATCCGAGCCTGGCACTGGTGATGGGGGCGGCCGTGGGTGTCGGGCTGGTGGCCTTCGCGTGGGCCCGCAAGCGCGGCAAGACCCTGGACGGCGAGACCATCGACTGGCCCCGCGCCACGCAGATCGACGGCCCGCTGGTGCTCGGCGGCCTGCTGTTCGGCGTCGGCTGGGGCATCGCCGGTTTCTGCCCGGGACCGGCGATCGTCGCCCTGGGCAGCGGCTGGGGCGACGCAGGCATCTTCGTGGCAGCCATGCTGGTCGGCATGGCCGCACACGACCGATTCAAGCGCTGAACGTCAGGCGCTGACGGCCTGCGCCGGCTGCGCGGACGGCGACTGGATGCGGTCCAGCGCCGCTTCCAGCGCCGCGACGCTGCGGTCGATGTGGTGCAGCTTTTCCAGCCCGAACAGGCCGATGCGGAAGCTGCGGAAATCGGCCGGCTCGTCGCACTGCAGCGGCACGCCGGAAGCGGTCTGCAGCCCCTGCGCGATGAACTTCTTCGCCGACTGGATCTCCGGATCGGTCGTGTAGCTCACCACCACGCCCGGCGCCTGGAAGCCTTCCGCCGCCACGCTCGGGAAGCCGCGGCGCACCATCAGCTCGCGCACGCGGCGGCCGAGTTCGACCTGCTGCGCCTTGAGATACGCGAAGCCGCCGGCGCGGGTCTCTTCCATCGCCTCCAGGCACTTGGTCAGCGCGTCGGTCGGCATGGTGGTGTGGTAGATGTGGCCGCCGCCCTCGTAGGTCTCCATGATCTGGAGCCACTTCTTGAGGTCGCAGGCGAAGCTGGTGCTGGTGGTGGCGTCGATGCGCGCCCGCGCCAGCTCGCTCAGCATCACGAAGGCGCAGCACGGCGAGCCGCTCCAGCCCTTCTGCGGCGCGCTGATCAGCACGTCCACGCCAGTCGCCGCCATGTCCACCCACATCGCGCCCGAGGCGATGCAGTCGAGCACGAACACCCCGCCGACCGCGTGAACCGCGTCCGCCACCGCCTTCAGGTAGCCGTCGGGCAGGATCATGCCGCTGGCGGTTTCGACGTGCGGCGCGAAGACGACGCCAGGGCGGTATTCGGCGATCGTGGCGACGACTTCCTCGATCGGGGCTGGGGCGAACGGCGCTTGCGAGCCGCTGGCGGTCTGGCGCGCCTTCAGCACACGGGTCTCGGACGGGATGCCGCCCATGTCGAAGATCTGCGACCAGCGGAAGCTGAACCAGCCGTTGCGGATCACCAGCACACGCTGCTGCGTGGCGAACTGGCGGGCGACGGCCTCCATGCCGAAGGAGCCACTGCCGGGAACGACGATGGCCGAGCGGGCGCTGTAGGCTTCCTTGAGCACGCCGGAGATGCCGCGCATGACACCCTGGAAGCGCTGGGACATGTGGTTGAGGGCACGGTCGGTGTAGACGACCGAGTATTCGAGCAGGCCGTCGGGATCGACGTGGGGCAACAGGCCAGGCATGGGACGGCTCCGTGTAGTTTGAATGCGCAAGTATTCAACCACAGCGCCACCTCCCTGCCCCTCGGCAATGACCCCGAAAGGAGCGCGCCTGTCACCACCCGGAGTTCAGGCGGAGAGGCTCCTCGCGATGTGCACCGCATAGACGGACAGCAGCAAGAGGCCACGCACCCGCGGAATGCGCCCCCGAACCGGCAGCATCAGCAGCAAGGCCAGCACGCCGATCCACAGTACGCCGGACACGGTGGCGAATGGAATCCGGATCGGGTGGATCACCGCCGCGGTACCGACAATGACCATCCCGTTGAACAGATTGCTGCCCAGCAGGGTGCCGAGGCCCATGTCGTCCTCGCCACGCCAGCGAGACAGCAGCGTCGTCACCAGTTCCGGCAAGGATGTTCCCAGCGCCACCAGGGTGACGCCGATCACATAGCCCTGCATCCCGAGCGCCGCGGCCAGTCCACTGGCACCGGACACGAACAGGCGCCCGGCGACAAGCAAGCCGATCAGCCCACCCAGCAGCCAGGACCAGAACCGGACCGGCCGCACCGCGGGCTCCAGTGCCTCGGGCGCCGGCAGGCTCTGGCGGTACCGGACCGCCTGCCGGGCCACCAATGCCAGCCAGCCCGCGAAAAGGCCAAGCAGGAGCAGCCCGTCCAAGCGCGACAGTTCACCATCCAGAAGCAGCAACCCCGTCAACAGCGGCACCAGCAGCGCCAGCAGGGCATCCCGACGCAGTGGTGGCCACTGCGCCGGCACATCGCCGAACACCAGGGCCAGCCCCATGATCAAGGCCATGTTGGCAACGTTGCTGCCCAAGGCATCCCCGAGACCGATGGCTGGCTGCCCATCCAGCGCAGCCAGCGTTGTCACCGTCAGTTCCGGACTGGATGTTGCAAAGGCGGCCAACGTGGTCGCCACCAGCATCGTCGGCAGGCGCCACCATGCAGCCAGGCCCAGCACGCCCCGCAGGAACGCCTCACCGCCTGCAGCCGCCAGCACGACCGCCGCCAGCAAGGAGGCCAGATCAAGCAGCATCGAAACGACTCACAGCAGACGCAAGGCCAGGGCAGCCACCACCGTCGGTCCGAGGGCCGCTGCCAGCAGGCCCAGCGGATGGACGGCACCATCGTCGAAATGTCCGCGCAAGATCGCGATGCCTGCAGGGTTGGGGGCATTGGCAATCACCGTCAGCCCGCCGCCCGTCACGGCACCCGCCACCAGCGCGACCTTGAAGTCGTCCGACAGCCCCTCCACCAGCGAGCCGAGGTAGGTCAGTGCCGCGTTGTCGGTGAAGGCGGTCAGCGCAGTTGCGCCGAAGAACACCGCGTCGCTGCTCATGCTCAGCAGCACGGGCTTGAGCCACCACTGCTGCTGCCCGCCAAGCACGACCAGCCCGGCCAGGAAAAACGCCACCAGCAGGCCCTCACGCAGGATGAGCCGGTCCTGATGGTGCTCGTAGGCATGGGTCACCCCGAGGAAAAACAGGAACAGCCCCATGAACACTGCCGGGTGGTGCGCAAACACCACCACACCGACCAGAAAGGCCAAGTGCACCACCACCAGCACGGGCGGCACCGGCGTACCGGAATTCCCGCCTTTGGCCAGCGGCAGGCCTGCCAGCTCCTTCCAGAACAGCAAGGACAGCCCCAGTGCATTGACTGTGACCGCCACCGCCGCTTTCCAGCCGAACGTGGAAAGCATGAAGGCCATGTCCCAGCCCCACGTGCCGGCCACCATCAGCACTGGCGGCGCGGCAAACGGCGTCAGCGTGCCGCCGATGGAGATGTTGACGAACAGCGTGCCGAGCGTGGCGTACTTCAGCCGAAGGGAGATGGGCTGTGAGAAGAAACGGTCGGCCAGGATCAGTGCAGCCAGCGTCATCGCTGCCGGTTCGGTGATGAATGAACCGAGCAGCGGCACCGCAATCATCACCAGCAGAAAGTAGCCCAGACTGCCCGGCAAGGGCAGCACGCGGGCAAGCAACTGCACCACAGCCATCGCGGTCCGGAGGATGGGCCGGGTCGCCGCGATCACCATGATCGCGAAGACAAACAAGGGCTCGGTGAAGTTGCGCGAATCGAGCGCGAATCGACATAGACAGTGGCCGATGCCGATCCATCGATGGCGAACATGGCGAGCACCAGCACCATGGCCCAGAAGCCGAAGACCACCTCGACCTCACCCAGCAGATGCCACAAGCCGGCATGGCGTGGGCGGGCGTGGGCCAGACGCTCGAAGAACTTGGTGGCGAAGGTATGCGCAATGGCGACAGCGAACAGCACCGCGCCGATCAGTTCAATCAGGGTGTAGGTCACCGGATTCCTTTCGTCGAGTCCCCATGCAGGCTCCGGAAGACCGGGCGCCCATGGAGTCGATTGGAACAGGGTTCGCTACCATGCACCCAGCTTCTCCCGCCGCGCCACCCTGGAGCCACCCGATGGGACATCCCGCCAGCCCCCGACGATGACCGCCACCGACTACCTCGCCTGGGAAGCCGCCCAGACCGAGCGCCATGAGTTCCTTGATGGCGAGGTCTGGGCGATGGCCGGTGCCGACGATCGGCACGTGTCCGTCGCACTCAACATCACGATGGCGCTGAAGCAGCCCCTGCCGCACCTCCATGAGCGACATGAAGCTGCACGCTGCCAGCGCCAACAACTGCTTCTACGAGCCCGATCATCCGGCCGCGGCGCCAGCCTTCTTCGCCACCAGCGTCAGGATGTCATAGCTCGCCACCAGCTCCCCATGCTGGTTGCTGACCTCCACGTCCCACGCCACCACGCCCTGCCCCACCCCGCTCGGATCGACGCGGTTGCGGTCGATCTTGCGCTTGCAGGTCAGCCGCGCCCGGATCGTGTCGCCGATGGCCACCGGCTTGACGAAGCGCAGCGTGTCCAGCCCGTAGTTGGCCAGCACCGGCCCCGGCGCGGGCGAGACGAACAGCCCCGCCGCCGCCGACAGCACGAAGTAGCCGTGCGCGATGCGCTGGCCGAACTGCGTTTCCTTCGCGGCGATCTCGTCGAAGTGCATGTAGAAGTAGTCGCCCGAGATGCCGCCGAAGTTGACGATGTCGGCCTCGCCCACCGTGCGGCGGTGGGTCAGCAGCGACTCGCCGATCTGCAGCTCCTCAAAATGGCGCCGGAACGGATGCACCTCGGTCTCGATCACCTTGGCGCCGCGCACATGCTCGCCCGTGACCGCGGCCAGCATCGTCGGCGAACCTTGCACCGCCGTGCGCTGCAGGTAGTGCTTCACCGCGCGCACGCCGCCGAGTTCCTCGCCCCCGCCCGCGCGACCCGGGCCGCCGTGCTTGAGCACGGGCAGCGGCGAGCCGTGGCCGGTCGACTCCACCGCCGATTCGCGGTCGAGGATGTGCAGCCGGCCATGCAGCGCCGCCGCTTCCGGAATCACGCGCGCAGCGATCTGCGGATCGCGCGTCACCAGCGTCGCCACCAGCGAACCACGCCCACGCGCCGCCAGCGCCAGCGCCTCGTCGATGCCGTCATAGGCCATCAGCGTGCTGACCGGGCCGAAGGCTTCGACATCGTGGACTGCGTCGTGCGCCAGCGGCTGGCGGCACAGCAGCAGCGTCGGCGCGAAGAAGGCGCCGCCTGCGGTGCCTTCACCGACCGGGCGCACCGCATCCACGCCGCCGCAGACCAGCTCGGCGCCATCCGCCAGCAGCATCGCCACGCGCTCGGCCACGTCGGCCTGCTGCGCGTGCGAGGCCAGCGCGCCCATGCGGACGCCCTCGACCGCCGGATCCCCGACCACCACCTTGGCCAGCCGCGCCTGCAGCCGCTCGGCGACGGCCTCCAGGTGCTGGCGCGGCACGATGGCGCGGCGGATCGCGGTGCATTTCTGGCCCGCCTTGACCGTCATCTCGCGGGCGACTTCCTTGACGAAGAGGTCGAACTCCTCGTCGTCCGGTGTCACGTCCGGAGCCAGGATGGCGCAGTTGAGCGAGTCGGCCTCGGCGTTGAACGGGACCGAGTTCCGGACCAGGTTCGGGTGGACACGCAGCCGCGCCGCCGTGTCCGCCGAGCCGGTGAAGGTCACCACGTCCTGCCCGTTCAGCCGGTCGAGCAGGTCGCCCGTGCCGCCGATGACCAGTTGCAGCGCGCCCTCCGGCAGGATCCCCGACTCGACGATCAGCCGCATCGCTGCTTCCGTGACGTAGCTGGTCGCCGTCGCCGGCTTGCCGATGCAGGGCATGCCCGCCAGGAAACTCGGCGCGAACTTCTCCAGCAGACCCCAGATGGGGAAGTTGAACGCGTTGATGTGGACCGCCACCCCGCGCCGCGGCACGAGGATGTGCGTCCCGGCAAAGCCGCCCTTCTTGCCCAGCGGGATGGCCGGGCCTTCATGGACGACGTTGCCCGACGGCAGTTCGTTGCTGCCGAGGCTGGCGTAGGCGAACAGCGTGCCCGCGCCGCCTTCGATGTCGATCCATGAGTCGGCGCGCGTGGCCCCGGTGTGCGCGGAGATGGCGTAGAGCGGCTCCTTGTGCTCCATCAGGAACTTGGCGAGCGCCTTCAGCCGCTGCGCGCGCTGCTGGAAATCCAGCGCCAGCAGGTTCGGCAGGCCCACACGGCGGGCGTGGTCCACCGCCTCGGCGAAGTCGATCGCCTCGGCATGGGTCTGCGCGACCACGCGGCCATCGACCGCGCTGCGCAGCGCCTGCGCCGGCGCCTGGCCGATCCAGCGCCCGCCGATCCAGCTTTGCAGCGGCCCCGTCATTGCGCGAACTTCCACGCGCCGTTCTCGATCTTGACCATCACGCGGGCGCGCTGGTCGAGGCCGAGGTGGTCGGTGGCCGACATGTTGAAGATGCCGTGCGCGCCGGGCACTTCCTTGACCTGCTCCAGCGCATCGCGCAGCGCGGCGCGGAACTCGGGCGTGCCGGGCTTGGCCTTCTTCAGCGCGGCCGGAACCGCCGCCGACATCAGCACGCCGCTGTCCCAGGCATGGCCACCGAAGGTCGAGACGGTGCCCTTGCCGTAGGCTGCTTCATAGGCGGTGACGTAAGCCATGGCCGACTTCTTGACCGGGTGCGCGGCCGGCAGCTGGCTGGCCACCAGCACCGGGCCGGCCGGCAGGTAGGTGCCTTCCACGTCCTTGCCGCCCACGCGCAGGAAGTCGGCATTCGCGACACCGTGCGTCTGGTAGAACTTGCCAGCGTAGCCGCGCTCCTTGAGCGTCTTCTGCGGCAGTGCGGCCGGCGTGCCCGAACCAGCGATCAGCACCGCGTCCGGCTGCGCCGCCATCAGCTTGAGCGCCTGCCCGGTCACCGAGGTGTCGTTGCGGGCGTAGCGCTCGCTGGCGACGATCCGGAGCTTCTTCAGCTCGGCCGCCTTGGTGAACTCCTGGAACCAGCCTTCGCCGTAGGCGTCCGCGAAACCGATGAAGGCCACCGTCTTCACGCCGCTGCCCGCCATGTGCTCGGCAATCGCCAGCGACATCTGGATGTCGTTCTGCGGCGTCTTGAAGACCCAGCGCTTCTTGGCGTCCTGCGGCTCGACGATGCGGGCCGAGGCGGCCATCGAGATCATCGGCGTCTGCGCTTCCGAGACCGCGTCGATCATCGCCAGCGAGTTCGGCGTGGTGGTCGAGCCGAGGATGATGTCGACCTTGTGTTCGGCGATCAGCTTGCGGGCGTTGGCGACCGCGGCGGTCGTGTCCGACGCATCGTCGAGCACGATGTAGTTGATCGTCTGGCCCGCGATGCTCTTGGGCATCAGCGCGACGGTGTTCTTCTCCGGAATGCCGAGCGAAGCGGCCGGGCCGGTGGCGGACACGGTGACACCGACGTTGATGTCGGCAAGTGCGGCAGCGCTGGCGAGAGCGGCGGCGAGCAGGGTCAGGATCTTGTTGAGTTTCATCGGGGTGTCTCCTCGTGGGGTGGAATCTGGATGCGGTGGATGCCGCCAAAGAACAGGTCGGCCACGATCGGCGCCATCTGGTCGTAGCCCAGCCGCCCGTCGGGCTTCAGCCAGGTGAACATCCAGTTGATCATGCCGAACAGCAGCATCGAGACGGGGGTGGCCAGGTGGGCCGCGTCGAACTCGGGGCGCAACTCGACCAGCGTGCGGGCAAATCCGTCGACCACCTGCCGCTCCATCACCAGCACGCGCGCGCGGTCCTCGGGCTCCAGGAAGCGCACGTCCTCGGTCAGCACGCGGTGGGCGTGCTGGGCGCCGGCGTATTCCTCGACGAAGCGGATGATGAGCCGCTGCAGGCGCGCCTCGGCGGGCAGGCCTTCGGCTTCGATGCCGCGCACCAGCTCGGACAGGCGCGCCACATGCCCCTCGGCGATCTGCACCAGCAGCGCGTACTTGTCGCGGTAGTAGTGGTAGAGCGTCGGCTTGGACAGCCCGCAGGCCTCGGCGAGCTGGTTCATGGACGTGGCCGGATAGCCGCGCTGCGAGAACAGCTCGGCTGCGTGCGCGAGGATCATCTCGCGCTGGTCGTCGTAGGCAGGGGATCGGGTGCGGGCCACAGGCAGGGGAACTGACGGTTCAGGTCAGCTCAGCGTTCGTCGTAGGAGAGCACGACCCGCTCCGTCAAGGGATGCGACTGGCAGGTCAGCACGAAGCCGGCAGCCACCTCGCTGGCATCGAGCGCGAAGTTGCGGTCCATGCGCACCTTGCCCTCCAGCACCTTGGCCCGGCAGGTGCAGCATACCCCCGACTTGCATGAGAACGGCACGTCCAGCCCGGCCGCGGCCGCGGCGTCCAGGATGCTCGGATCGGTCTTGCGGAAGGCGATCTCGCGCTGCAGACCGTCGCGGATGATCACCACGCTGGCGTTGTCCGCGTCTTCCGGCCGGACCTCATGGACCGGCGCCGCACCCGGTTTCGCCGCCGGCACACCGAAGCGCTCGACATGGATGCGCTCCGCCGCGACGCCGGCCGTCTTCAGCGCGGTCTCCACATCGTCGTTGAAGCTGTACGGCCCGCAGACGAAGACCTCGTCGATCGACGCCGCCGGCACCAGCACGCGCAGGAAGATGGCGAGCTTGTCGGCGTCGAGCCGGCCGGTGTTGAGCGGCGTGTCGGTGTGCTCGTCGGAGAAGACGTTGTGCAGCACCAGGCGGGTCAGGTAGCGGTTCTTCAGGTCCTCGATCTCCTCCTTGAACATCGTGGACTTCTGGCTGCGGTTGCCGTAGATCAGCGTGAAGGTGCTGTGCGGCTCGCGGGCCAGCACGCTCTTCATCAGCGACAGGATCGGCGTGATGCCGCTGCCGCCCGCGATGCCGACGACGTGGCGGCACGCCGCGGCGTCCAGCGGCACCGTGAAATGGCCCTGCGGCGGAAAGACCTGCAGCGTGTCGCCCGGCTGCAGCCGCTCGTTGACCCAGGTCGAGAACACGCCGCCGGGCACCTTGCGCACGCCGACGCGCAGCGCGGCATCGTCCAGCCCCGCGCAGATCGAATACGAACGGCGCAGATCCTGGCCGTCGATGTCGCCGCGCAGCGTCAGGTACTGGCCGGGCTGGAACTGGAAGGTCTCGCGCAGGGTGTCGGGCACGTCGAAGGAGACCAGCACGGCCTCCTCGGTGTCGGCTTGCACGGCGCGCACGCGCAGCGGGTGGAAATGCAGACTCATGTCGGCCTCAGATCGGCTTGAAGTGTTCGAAAGGCTCGCGGCAGCTCAGGCAGCGGTAGAGCGCCTTGCACGCGGTCGAGCCGAAGGCGGACAGGCGCTCGGTCTGCGCACTGCCGCAACGTGGACAGGCGATGGCCGCGGCCGCCGTGCGACGCACCAGCCGGATCGGCACGTCCGCCCCGGGTGCGACCGGGCCGGGTGGCGCGATGCCGTACTCCCGCAGCTTGCGGCGGCCGTCCTCGCTGATCCAGTCGGTGGTCCAGGCCGGCGCGCGCTGCAGCGACAGACGCACCGGGCCGAGGCCGGCGGCGACCAGCGCGGCGCGGGCGTCCTGCTCGATCTGCTCGGTGGCGGGGCAGCCGGAATAGGTCGGCGTCAGCACGATCTCCAGCACGCCGTCCTCGCCGCGCCGCACGTCACGCACGATGCCGAGGTCGCACAGCGAGATCGCCGGCACTTCGGGATCGGGCACCTCGTGCAGCACCGCCCAGGCACGGGCGATGTCGCCGGACGCGTCCAGCGCCAGCGTGCTCACCACGCGCCCCCGGGGTAGGCGCGCTGCAGGTACTGCATGTCGGCCAGGATGTAGCCCATGTGCTCGCTGTGCACGCCGCGTTTGCCGGTGGTCAGGAAGGTGGAGGCCTTGGGTGCTTGCAGACCGGCATCGGCCAGCAGCTCGCCCATTGCCGCTTCCCAGTCGCCGCGCAGGTCCGACCAGCGCGGCCCCAGCCCGCAGGCGGCGGCCGCCTCGTCGACCGCGTCGGCGTCGAACAGCTCGCTGCTGTAGCGCCAGAGCGTGTCGACCGCGGCGGCCATGCGGCGGTGCGATTCGTCGGTGCCGTCGCCCAGGCGCACGACCCAGTCGGCAGCGTGCTGCTCGTGGTAGCGGGCTTCCTTGACCGCCTTGCCGGCGATGCCCGCCAGTTCGCTGTCGCTGGAAGTCGCCAGCCGCGTCCACATCAGGCGCAGGAAGGTCGCGACCATCGCGTTGCGCAGCACCGTGAAGGCGAAGTCGCCGCGGGGCAGCTCGACCAGCGTGGCGTTCAGGTAGTCGCGCTCGTCGCGCAGGAAGGCGAGCTGGTCCTCGTCGTGCAGCGGCGCACCGGCGGCGGCGCCGAGCTGGCCGGCGCGAGTCAGCAGCGCGCGCGACTGGCCGATCAGGTCGAGGGCCATGTTGGTCAGCGCGATGTCCTCTTCGAGGATGGGCGCGTGGCCGCACCACTCGCCCAGGCGCTGGCCCAGGATCAGGCAGGTGTCGCCCAGGCGCAGCAGGTACTGCACGGACGGGTCGCGGCTCGGCTGGATGGAAGGTGTGCTCATCGCGTGCGGTCCCTGTTCACATGTGGTCCACGGACTCGGGCAGGTGATAGAAGGTCGGGTGGCGGTAGACCTTGTCCTCCATCGGGTCGAAGTACATGTCCTTGTCGCCCGGGTCGCTGGCGGTGATCTGGTCCGAGGGCACGACCCAGATGCTCGATCCTTCCTGGCGGCGGGTGTAGACCTCGCGGGCGAGCTGGATGGCCATCTTCGCGTCGGGTGCGTGCAGGCTGCCGCAGTGCTTGTGGTCGAGTCCGGCCTTGCTGCGGACGAAGACTTCCCACAGGGGCCATTCGTTCTGGGTGCTGCTCGGGGTGCTGTTGGGCGTGCTCATGCGGATGCCTTCAGAGGTTGGGTTTGCTTGCGGGCGTGGGCCAGCGCGGCCTCGCGGACCCAGGCGCCGTCGTCCCAGGCCTTGACGCGGGCGCCGAGGCGCTCGCGGTTGCACGGCCCGTCGCCGCCGACCACGCGCCAGAACTCGGCCCAGTCGATCGGGCCATGGTCGTGGTGGCCACGTTCGGCGTTCCATTGCAGATCGGGGTCCGGCAGCGTCACGCCCAGCACCTCGGCCTGCGGCACGGTCGCGTCGATGAACTTCTGGCGCAGGTCGTCGTTGGAGATGCGCTTGATGCCCCAGCGCATCGACTGCGCCGAGTTGGGCGACTGGTCGTCCGGCGGGCCGAACATCATGATCGACGGCCACCACCAGCGGTTCACCGCGTCCTGCACCATCGCCTTCTGCGCGTCGGTACCGTTCTGCATCATCACCAGCAGGCTGTCGTAGCCCTGGCGCTGGTGGAAGCTCTCCTCGCGGCAGATGCGCACCATCGCCCGCGCATACGGCGCGTAGCTGCAGCGGCAGATCGGCACCTGGTTCATGATCGCCGCGCCGTCGACCAGCCAGCCGATCACGCCGATGTCGGCCCAGGTCAGCGTCGGGTAGTTGAAGATCGAGCTGTACTTGGCCTTGCCGGTGTGCAGCGCGTCGAGCAGCTGGTCGCGGCTGGTGCCCAGCGTCTCGGCCGCGGCGTAGAGGTAGAGGCCGTGGCCGCCTTCGTCCTGCACCTTGGCCATCAGGATCGCCTTGCGCTTCAAGGTCGGGGCGCGGGTGATCCAGTTGCCTTCGGGCAGCATGCCGACGATCTCGGAGTGCGCGTGCTGGCTGATCTGGCGCACCAGGGTCTTGCGGTAGTGCGCGGGCATCCAGTCCTTGGCCTCGATGAAGCCGCCGTCGTCGATGCGGGCGTCGAAGCGCGCTTCGAGCTGCGCTTCCTCGGCCGAGCGGACCGCCTTGGGGCTGCCTTCTTCGCGGCCCATCGTGTCCATCGCCTGTGTGTACATGGGGATTCCTTTCAGCAGAGGATTCAGCGCTTGCGCTGGTCGATGACGCGGCGGGCCTTGCCGACCAGCGTGCGCTCGATCGAATCGGTGGGCAGCACCTCGACCTTGGTCGAGATGCCCACCAGCGTCTTGATGCGGTGCGTGACCCACGCGACCACCTCCTGGTGCTCACTCGGCGACAGCACCACACCCGGCTGCAGCTCGCAGCGCACACCCACCTTGTCCAGCGGGCCTTCGCGGCTGACCTGGATCTGGTACTGGCCCGAGAGCTGCGGATGGGCCAGCACGATCTCCTCGATCTGGGTCGGGAAGACGTTGACGCCGCGGATGATGAGCATGTCGTCGCTGCGGCCGACGATCTTGCCGATGCGGCGGAACGACCGCGACGTGGGCGGCAGCAGCCGGGTCAGGTCGCGGGTGCGGTAGCGGATGACCGGCAGCGCTTCCTTGGTCAGCGTCGTGAAGACCAGCTCGCCCTCCGAGCCGTCGGGCAACACCTCGCCCGTCTCCGGGTCGATGATCTCGGGATAGAAATGGTCCTCCCAGATCACCGGGCCGTCCTTGGACTCGATGCACTCGCTGGCCACGCCCGGCCCCATCACCTCGGACAGGCCGTAGATGTCCACCGCGTCGATGCCCGCCTTGCCCTCGATCTCGCGGCGCATGGCCTCGGTCCACGGCTCGGCGCCGAAGATGCCGACCTTCAGCGACGACTGCACCGGGTCGAGCCCCTGGCGCACGAACTCCTCGACGATCACCTGCATGTAGCTGGGGGTGACCATGATGATGTCGGGCTTGAAGTCGGTGATGAGCTGGACCTGCTTCTCGGTCTGGCCGCCGGACATCGGGATCACGGTGCAGCCAAGCCGCTCGGCGCCGTAATGCGCACCCAGGCCGCCGGTGAACAGGCCGTAGCCGTAGGCGACGTGGACGATGTCGCCCGCCCGGCCGCCCGCAGCGCGGATCGAACGCGCCACCAGATCCGCCCAGCGGTCGATGTCGCCCTTGGTGTAGCCGACGACGGTGGGCTTGCCGGTCGTGCCCGACGAGGCATGGACCCGCGCCACCTGCGTGCGCGGCACGGCGAAGAGGCCGAACGGGTAGTTGTCGCGCAGATCCTTCTTGGTCGTGAACGGAAACTTCGCGAGATCGGCCAGCGATTTCAGGTCGCTCGGATGCACGCCCTTGGCGTCGAACGCGGCGCGGTAGTGCGGCACGTTGTCGTAGGCGTGCTGCAGCGTCCAGCGCAGGCGGTCGAGCTGCAGCGCGGCGACCTCGTCGCGGCTGGCGGTCTCGATTGGTTCCAGCTCACCGGGGGCGGGTTGGCGCACGGGCATGGGCAGGGTCTCCTGGTCTTCTTGGTCTGGATTCAGGCGGCGGGCGGCACGGTCGGCCGGCCCTTCATGCGGTACGAGCGGCCGCGGAACACGGCGATGCGCTCGCCGCGCTGGTTGGTGACGTTCACGTCGTACACGCCGGTCCGGCCGGCGAGCGAGACTTCCTCGGCGACCGCAGTGAGCACGTCGCCCTCGCGGCCGGGCGCCACGAAGTCCACCGACAGGCCCGAGGCCACGGTGAGTTCGTTGTAGGAGTTGCAGGCGTAGGCGAAGGCCGAGTCCGCCAGCGTCGTGATCAGCCCGCCGTGGCAGATGGCGAAGCCGTTGAGCATGTCGGGGCGCACGGTCATGGTCATCGTGGCGCGGCCGGGCGCGATGTGGGTGACGCGGATGCCGAGCGCCTGGCAGGCCTGGTCATTGGCCATCATCCCGGTGCCGACGTGGTCGGCGGTGTCTTGTGGGGTCATGTCGGAGCGGTCTTCCGGGATGCGGTTCAGCGGTCGGTGAAGGTCGGGGCGCGCTTGGCCATGAACGCGGCCACGCCTTCCTGGTAGTCATGTGCGCTGCCGAAGTGGCGCTGCAGCGTGCACTCGGCGTCGAGGGCTTCGGAGAGGTCCATGCCCTGCGCAGCGTCCATCGCCTGCCGGGTGGCGACCAGCGCGGCGGTCGGCATCGCGGCGAGCTTCTGCGCCAGGGCCTGCGCGTCGGCCTGCAGTGCGGCGTCGTCCACACAGCGCCAGATCAGCCCGATCCGCTCGGCCTCGGCCGCCGGCAGCTTGTCGCCCAGCAGCGCGAGCCCGAGCGCCTGCGCCCGACCGACCAGCCGCGGCAGCAGCCAGGTGCCCGCCGTGTCCGGCACCAGCCCGATCTTGGTGAACGCCTGGATGAAGCTGGCCGAGCGCCCCGCCAGCACGAGGTCACAGGCCAGCGCCAGATTCGCCCCGGCCCCGGCCGCCACGCCGTTGACCGCCGCGACCACCGGCACCGGCATCGAGCGCAGCCGCAGCACCAGCGGGCGGTAATAGTGTTCGATGACGTGGCCGAGATCCTTGGGCGGCGCGCCGGGCGTCAGGTCCGGCGTGACCACCGGGTCCGACAGATCCTGCCCCGAGCAGAACGCCCGCCCTGCCCCGGTCAGCACCACGCAGCGCACGCTGGCATCCGACGCGGCATCGTCCAACGCGGTGAACAGTTCGCGGTGCAGCGCGGTGGTGAAGCTGTTGAGCGCCGCCGGGCGGTTCAGCGTCAGCGTCAGCACGGCGCCGTCTTGCGCTTTCAGGACCAGGGACTCCGGCATGCAGTGATCTCCTCGTGACCGCATCGGGTCGTTCTGAATTGACCGACCGTTCGGTAGATATTAGATTGCAGCGCTGCACTGACGCAAGTCAAACCCCCTCCAGACAAACCCTGACCGCCCCGAAAGGTTCCCGAATGCCCTGCTACAGCCTCGAAGGTGTCACGCCCGTCGTCCACCCCAGCGCCTACGTCCACCCCACCGCCGTGCTGATCGGCGACGTGATCGTCGGCCCGGACTGCTACATCGGCCCCTGCGCCAGCCTGCGCGGCGACTTCGGGCGCATCGTGCTGCACCGGGGCGTGAACGTGCAGGACACCTGCGTCATCCACGGCTTCCCGAACCAGGACACCCTCGTCGAGGAAAACGGCCACATCGGCCACGGCGCCGTGCTGCACAGCTGCACCGTGCGGCGCGACGCGCTGGTCGGCATGAACGCGGTCGTGATGGACGAGGCGGAGATCGGCGAGGCGGCGATCGTGGCCGCGTGTGCGTTCGTGCCGGCGGGCAAGAAGGTGGCGCCGCGCACGCTGGTGGTCGGCTCGCCGGCGCGCAAGCTGCGCGACCTCACAGACGACGAAGTCGCGTGGAAGCTGGAGGGCACGCAGGTCTACCAGGAGCTGTCGCGGCGCTGCATGGCATCAATGGTGGAGGTCCAGCCGCTGCAGGAGGAGGAGGCGGACCGGCCGCGGCTGCAAGGCTCGGTGGTGCAGTCGCTGATCGCGACGAAGCGGGGCTGAAACCGCGACCGCTATCCGATCCAGCATTCGGCGTCCTGAACGGGATCGAAGAGGATGTCAAATCCCCGACCATTCCACACGGCAGGAGCAGCGGACAAGCGCGGACGGAAGCCGTTGCTGCCCCTGGCGGCCACCAGATCCTCGATCAGGTCGTCCAGCCACACTTCCTCGCCGACCACGAGGTCGCGGGGCAGCAGGTAGGCGGCGAATGGACTGGGGAAATGGTAGGGGTAATACGACCCGCCAGCGACCAGTTTTCCATCACTGGGCCATTCACGCAGATCAAAGGACAACTCTTGAATCTCGCCTGTGGCGTGGTTCTGGAATATCGCCACACTGAAATGGACGTCTGGACTCGGCCGCAAGAACTGCACCAGCGGCTGGAATCCGGCGCGGGCCGCGGCATTGATGTCGTCGATGGTGCGGCCGGTCCGGACAATCCGCCGACTTCCAGGTTCCTGCAATGTCTTTCGATCAGGCCGGGTCATGAACGCAGACTCCTTGCTGCCAGCAGCAGAAATGACTGCCGGCTTCTGGAGACGATTATGCAGAGCGTCTGCCGCGTATTTTCGCTTCAGGACCAGCCATCACCATTCATCACGATTCATCGGGCGTCATCCGGAATCGCTCCCGCTTCGTCACGGCGCAGCCAGGCACGGCCGACCATCCACTCCAGGACGACCGCCACCGCCATCAGCCCCGCCCCCAGCAGCAGCACCCGCACCGGCGACCAGCCCTGCACGCTCCACCAGAAGCCCCCCAGCGCCAGCATCCGGAAGGCCCACAGCACGACCTCGCGCACGACGATCCGGTCCGCCAGCGCGCCTTCCAGGTCGAGCAGCCGCTGGTTGAGCACCTGCTCGCTGGCGGCCCAGAACGGTTGCACGGCGGCCAGTGTCAGCAGATGGACAACGTAGAGCGCCGGATGCCAGACGCTCGCCCCCAGCAGCAGATGGGCGGCGACCATGCCGACGGCGGCCAGCGCCATCCAGCGCAGACGGTTGCCAGCATGTCGACGGCCGCGCAGCGCGAACAGCGCCAGGCCGCCGAACACCGTCGCGGCGCTGGCCGTCCAGCCGTAGTGGCTCACGACACCGAGCGCCTGCACCGCGCCGCTGGCCCCGAGCACCATGCCCACGCCCATCAGTCCCGACTCCAGCCCGTACAGCGGCAGGCAGCGCACGAAACCGGGCTGCCGCACCACGGCCATCGGGCGCTCCCAATGGATCGCTGGCGTGCGCGGCAACCGGCGCGGCGCCCAGACCGCGGCCACCAGCGCCAGCGCGGCATAGCTGGCATAGACCGCCGCAGCGCGTTCACCGGTCATCGACAGGAACAGCGTGACCGTCAGCGTGGCGCACAGCCCGGCGAAGACGGTCCAGACGGTGGTGTGGGCCGCGTAGGGGTCGCGGTCGGCGTCGGCGAGCAGGCTCAGCTCCAGCCACAGCCGCGCGCCCCAGGTCAGCCCGATGAACGCGCCGATCGCCACGGCCAGCCACAACGGCGCGTCCTGCGCCAGCAGCAGCACCAGCGCGGGGAGCAGGAAGCCGGCGCGGATCAGGTGCACCGGCTGCAACGACCAGCGCCGCCCCAGCGCGAAGGCGCCGACGATGCACACCACCGTGGCCGTCAGCATCACCGCCGTGAACACGACGGCCATCGTCCAGCCACTCTGCGCAAACACGAGTACGCCAGCGAAGCCGATCAGCGTCGAGAAGGCGCCTTGGCAGGCGATGAAGGGGAGGAGGCGGCGTTCCAGAGGAGTGGACATGGGACAAGCACGAGGATCAGCAGCCGCACGATCATCGCATTCCGCTCACCCGTCAGATCCGCTCCAGCACCACCGCGATGCCCTGCCCCACGCCGATGCACATGGTGCAGAGCGCGTAACGGCCTCCAGTGCGGTGCAACTGGTTCACCGCCGTGGTGGCCAGCCGCGCGCCCGACGCGCCCAGCGGGTGGCCCAGCGCGATGGCACCACCGTTCGGGTTCACGCGCGGATCGTCGTCCGGCAAGCCCAGGTCGCGCAGCACGGCGAGCCCCTGCGCCGCGAACGCCTCGTTGAGTTCGATCACGTCCAGGTCGGCCAGCGCCAGCCCCGCCAGCGCCAGCACCTTGCGCGTCGCGGGCGCCGGCCCCATGCCCATGGTGCGCGGCGGCACACCCGCCGTCGCCATCGCTACCACCCGCGCCCTTGGCACCAGGCCGTGCCGCGCCGCCATGGCTTCGTCGGCCAGCAGCAGCGCGCAGGCCCCGTCATTGACCCCCGACGCATTCCCCGCGGTCACCGTGCCCTCGGGTCGCACCACGCCCTTGAGCCTGGCCAGCGCCTCCAGCGTGGTGTCGCGCGGGTGCTCGTCGCGGTTCGCCACGAGGGGATCGCCCTTCTTCTGCGGGATGTGGACCGACACGATCTCGGCGTCGAAGAAGCCGCTCTGCTGCGCGGCGAGCGCCTTCTGCTGCGAGGCCAGCGCCATGCGGTCCTGGGACTCCCGGTCGATGCGGTAGTCGGTGGCGACGTTCTCGGCCGTTTCGGGCATCGAATCGACGCCGTAGCGCGCCTTCATCAGGCGGTTGACGAATCGCCAGCCGATGGTGGTGTCCTGCACCGTGCTGTACCGCGAGAAGGCGGACTCGGCCTTGGGCAGGACGAAGGGCGCACGCGACATGCTCTCCACGCCGCCGGCGATCATCAGGCCTGCCTCGCCGCTCCTGATGGCGCGGGCGGCCGTGCCCAGTGCGTCGAGGCCGGAGCCGCACAGGCGGTTCACGGTCGATCCCGGCACTTCGAGTGGCAGACCCGCCAGCAACGCGCTCATGCGCGCCACGTTGCGGTTGTCCTCGCCGGCCTGGTTGGCGCAGCCGTAGACCACGTCCGTGACCGCCTGCCAGTCCACCGTCGGGTTGCGCGCCATCAGCGCCGCCAGCGGCACGGCGCCCAGGTCATCGGCCCGCACACTGGCCAGCACGCCGCCATAGCGGCCGAAAGGGGTGCGAACGGCGTCGCAGATGAAGGCGTGTCGGGTCATGGCAGGGTCTCGCTGGTGTTCAGGGTCCAGAGGTGGGCCAGCAGCGTGCGGGCGGCGGCGTCACCGATGACCGGCCCGGCCAGCTCCAGCAGCTTGCCCTCCAGGTCGGCATCGGACAGGGGAAGTTCAGGGTCGCCCTTGCGGTCGGGCTGCAGGTGCGACAGGCAGCGTCCGTCGTGCAGCGTGATCACCACCCGCGCGGCGCGGCGGGCCGGGAAGCCGGCGTCCACCTCGGGGTCGAGCGATTTGCGGATGCGCTGCATGAGCGCCCGCGTGGCCGGGTCGTTCAACCGGTCCGGCTCGAACGCCGACAGGCGCACGCTGCCATGGACCAGCGCGCTGGCCACCATGTAGTGCAGGCTGAAGCGAGCCTGGTCGGCTGTCTGCGGCTCGACGTGCGGGGCGATGTCCAGCGTGGCCTGGTAGACCCCGAGGTGGACGGACGCGATGTCGGTGTGGCGGAAACCGTGCTGCGCCTGCAAGGCCAATGCACCGTCGATGGCCGCGAAGGTGTGACCGCAGCCGATGTGGTTCTTGAAGGTCAGCCGCGTGATGTGAAAATCGTCGCCCAGCGTGGCGTCGACCTGTGACCAGTCCGGGCCATCGCTCATGGCCTGTCCCAAGCCGGAGGCACCTTCGAGCACGTCGAGCGAACTGCGCATCCCCTTGGCGGCTAACTGCGCGGCGAGGACACCGGCTTCGGCGGCGCGACCGGCGTGCAGGGGCTTGGCCATGGCTTCGGTGCGGAACGCCTGCTGCAGCCCGGCGGTGAAGGTGCCGGCCAGGGCGAGTGCATGGGCAAAGGCGACCTCATTCAGCCGCAGCAGGCTGGCCGCTGCCGCCGCCGCGCCGAAGCTGCCCATGGTGCCGGTGTTGTGCCAATGGCGGTAGTGCGGCCGGCCCATCACGACGCCGATGCGCGTGGACACCTCGTAGCCCACGACCACGGCGCGCAGGAACTCGGCGCCGTGCGCGCCATTCGCCTGGGCCACCGCCAGCGCAGCGGCAATGGTGGCCGCGCCCGGGTGGACCATCGCATCGCGAAAACTGTCGTCCACCTCGGCGGCGTGCGCGGCGGTGCCGTTGAGCAGCGCAGCCGCCCGGGTCGTGGCGGCGCGGCCTCGCGCGAGGCGGGCCGGGCCGCGGTCCAGATCCTCGGCCAGCGTCGCCTCCAGCACGCGCACGGCCGGCATGTCCAGCCCCGGGTAGAGCGAGGCATGCCAGTCGATCACGGCCCGCTGGGCGTGGTGGACCACGTCGTCGGGCAACGCTTGCTGCGCCAGTTGCGCGGCGAAGCGGGCAAAAAGTTCAGTGACCTTCATCGCACACCACCCCGTCCAGCAACACAGCAACATCGCCGCGCACGAAGCCTTGCCCGCTCAACGCCGCCAGTTCGTCCAGATCCGCCTGCAGCGCCGCGGCCCCACGCTCCCGCGCCCAGAACACCGGACCGCCTTCCCAGCGCGGAAAGCCATAGCCGTTGACCAGCGCGACATCCACGTCCGTGGCGCGCTCGGCCACGCCTTCCGCGAGCAGCAGCGCAGCTTCATTGACCAGCGCCAGCAACGCCCGGCGCTGGATCTCGCCGTCAGTCAGCGTGCGCGGCGACAGTCCCTTGTCGCAGCGGACCTGCGTGATGAGGTCATGCACCGCGGCGTCCACCTGGGGCCGCGATGCACCGTCGGCATACCGGTAGTAGCCCGCACCAGTCTTGCGACCCAGGCGGCCGGCTTCGCACAGCCGGTCGGCGATGTGGACGTAACGTGCCGCCGGATCACGGGTCGCGGCCTGCGCCTTGCGCATCCGCCACGCGATGTCCAGCCCGGACAGATCCGCGACGGCGAACGGTCCCATGGCGAAACCGTAGGCTTCCAGCGCCGCATCCACCTGCTCGGGCCAGGCACCTTCCTCGACCATGAATTCGCACTGGCGCCGGTACGCGGCGTACAACCGGTTGCCGACAAACCCGAAGGCATTGCCGGTGAGCAGCGGCAGCTTCCTGAGCTTGCGCGCCACGGCCAGCCCGGTCGCCAGCGCGTCGGGCGCCGACACGGTGCCGCGCACCACCTCCATCAGCCGCATCACATGGGCCGGGCTGAAGAAGTGCAGGCCGATCACGTCCTGCGGGCGGAACGTGGCCGCTGCAATGGCCTCCAGGTCCAGGTAGGACGTATTCGACGCCAGCACCGCGCCAGGGCGCGCCAGGTGGTCGATGCGCTGGAAGACCTGCTGCTTCACGGCCAGATCCTCGAACACGGCCTCGATGACCAGATCGGCCTCGGCCAAGCGCGTCCAGTCGAGGCTGGCTGTCAGCCGGGCTTCACAGGCCGCTGCGACTGCGACCGCGGCCTTGACCTTGCCGGACTGGACACGGCCGGCGTAGTGGGCATGGATCCGGGTCGCACCCCGCTCCAGTGCCGCCGCATCCTGTTCGAGCAACAGCACGTCGTGGCCGGCCTCCAGCGCCGCGATGGCGATGCCCGAGCCCATGGTGCCGGCGCCGATCACGGCCACGCACTGCACCGCCCTCGGTCCGGCACCGTCCAGCGACGGGTGCCGGGCGCTGTCACGCTCGGCGAAAAACTGGTGGCGCAGCGCCGCGGCTTCACGCGACACCCGCAGGTGCTGGAAGACCGCCCGCTCCTGCGCCAGGCCCTCATCGAACGGCGCATGGGCCGTGGCGGTGATGGCGTCAATGGCGGCCTGCACCGCCGGCCGGCGCTTGCCCACCTTCAGCGCAGCGGCTGTGGCATCGGCCACCGCGCCCGCATCGGCCATCGGCACAGCGCGATCGCGCAGGCGCTGCTTGCAACCGGCCATCTGGCGAGCATGCGCCACGGCCGCCGCCCGCAGGTCACCCTCCACCTCGGCATCGATCAACCCCGCCGCCAGCGCTGCCGCACTGTGAACCCGCTCGCCGCTGCAGACCATGCCGATCGCCCGCGGGATGCCGACGATGCGCGGCAGGCGCTGCGTGCCACCGGCGCCGGGGATGATGCCCAGCGTCACCTCCGGCAAGCCGACCACCGTGCCCGGCGACGCCACCCGCGCATCGCAGCCCAGCGCCAGCTCGAAGCCACCGCCCAGCGCAGCACCGTGCAGCGCCGCCACCACGGGCTTGCCGCAGTCCTCGATGGCCCGGATCACGGTCGGCAACTGCGGCTCGGCCAACGGCTGGCCGAATTCGCGCAGGTCCGAGCCCGCGATGAAGGTGGTGCCGGCGCCGATCAACACCGCGCCGTGCAGACGCTCGTCATCCCTCACCGTCTCGATGGCCGCCAGCAGGCCAGCACGCACGGCGGCTGATCCGGCGTTGACCGGCGGGTTGTCGATGACGATGACGGCGATATCGCCCTCTCGCTCCAGGCGCACGGCGTCCCGTCGTTCAGGTGCTTGCATGGTGGCCCCTCCCTGTCAGGCCAGCATGGCCACGCCGTCGGCCGCGCGCACGCCCTGCCCCTGCGGCAGCACGAAGACCGGGTTGATCTCGGCCTCGACCAGGCGATCGCCCAACTGCGCGGCCATGCGGGAGAAGGCGACGATGGCGTCCACCAGCGCCTCCACGTCCGCCTTCGGCCGGCCACGGAACCCATCCAGCAGCGGCCAGGTCTTCAACTCCTGCGCCATCCCCAGCGCCTCCGCGCGGCTGAGACCGCTGAGCCCGGTCGACTCGGCGGGCAACAGCCGCATCGTCGTGTCCTTGAACAGCTCGGCCGTGACGCCGCCCATGCCAAGCAGGATGGCCGTGCCCAGCGGGTCGCGGTGCAGGCCGAGGATCAGTTCCGTGCCGCCGCCGACCATTTCCTGCACCAAGAAGCGCTCGGGCCGAATACCCGCCTTGGTCTCCACCTCGTCCGCCATGGCCGACAGCCGCGCGCCCACCGTCTCGGCCGTCAGGCCCACGGCCACGCCGCCGACATCGCTCTTGTGCGTGATCTGCGACGACAGGATCTTCAGCACCACGCGCCCGCCCAGTTGGCGTGCGGCGGCTTGCGCGTCGGCCGGGGTGTCCACGATGACCTCGCCCGCGCAGGGGACGCCGAAGCGGGCAAAGAGCCGCTTGGCCTGCGCCTCGTCCAATGAGCCGGGCGCGAAGTCATCGACAGCGATCACCGGGCTGACAGGTTGCGCATCGCTCGGTGCCACGAAGCGGCTGGCGTGCAGCATCGCGCCCAGTGCCGCCGTGCAGCTTTCGGCTGCGGCGAAGGCCGGCACGCCGCGTTGGGTCAGCAGCGCCCCTACCTCGGGCGCATGGGGGCTGATGTACGCCAACACCGGCTTGTCGGTGTGTGGCAGGCAGTCCTGGATCGCCCCAGCCATCAGCTCCGGCTGCGCCAGGCTGGACGAGCCGACGATGATGGTCAGCGCGTCGTAGTTCGGGCTGGCCAGCAGCGCGGTGATCGCGCTGCGCAGCAGGTCCGGCCGCAACCCGGCGAGGGTCACGTCGATCGGATTACGGTCCAGCACCGCCTCGCTGCCGGTGTGCAGCGCGCGCAGGGCGTCGGCCGTGGCGGCGTCCGGCGCCGGCGTCTCGAAGCCGTGCAGGCCCAGGTCGTCGGACACCAGCGTGCCCGCGCCGCCCGTCGAGGTCAGGATCGCGACGCGGTTGCCGCGCAGCTTGCGGCCGGTGGCCAGCGCGACCGGGATGTCCAGCAGGTCGCTGAAGGTCTGGGCACGGATCACGCCGGTCTGGCGGAACAGGGCGTCGTACATCCGGTCGGCGCCGGCCATGGCGCCGGTGTGCGACACCGCCGCGGCGGCACCGGCTTCCGAACGGCCAATCTTGAAGGCCACGACCGGCTTGCCCATGCGCGCTGCTTTCAGGCAGGCCGCGCGGAACTTGGCCGGGTTGCGCACCGTTTCGACATAGAGCGCGATGACCTTGGTCGCCTCGTCATCGGCGAGGTGGTCGATGAAATCCGCGAGTTCCAGGTCCACCTCGTTGCTGGTGGAGATCAGCTTGGACAGACCGATGCCACGCGCCGAGGCCCGCGACAGCAGCGAGCCCAGGATGCCGCCGCTCTGCGACACCACGCCGATGCCGCCGACCGGGAAGTGGTCCATCTCCAGCGCGCCGGTGGCCGACAGCACGATCTTGTCGGTGAGGTTCACCAGGCCGATGGTGTTAGGGCCGAGCAGGCGCATCGAGCCTGCTGCCTCAATCAACTGCCGCTGCCGACGGGCCCCGTCCTCGCCGGTCTCGGTGTAGCCGCTGGCCAGCACGATGGCCGCCGCCGTGCCACGCGCTGCCAGGTCGCGCACGGCCAGGTGCGCACGCTCGGCCCCCAGCAGCACGATGCCGACGTCCGGCACCACGGGCAGCGAGGCGATGTCGGGGTAGCAGGTCAGCTCGCCGATGAGGTCCGCCCTGGGGTTCACGGGCAGGATCTGGCCGGCGTAGCCGTGCTTGCGCAGGTAGGCGACCGGGCGGCCTGCCGTCTTGGTGGGGTCGGCCGAGGCGCCGATGATGGCGACGCTGCGCGGCTGCAGCAGGCGGGAAATGGCGTCCATGTTCTTCACTCCGTCACGCATTCATTCTTTGGGGGCAGGCGCCGACTTCGCCAGGAAGGCCATCACCGACTCGCGGTGCTCGGTGCTCGTGTAGCAGATGCCCTGGGCCTGGCTGCCTTGGGCGAACACGGCGTGGGCGGACAGCTCGTAGCTCTGGTTCAGGATGGTCTTGGTCAGGGCCAGCGCGGTGCCGGAGCCCTTGCCCAGCTCGGCGGCCCAGGCCTGCGCATCGGCGAGCAGCATCGCGGCCGAGGTCTTGCGGTCCACGATGCCCAGCGCCAGGGCCTCGTCGGCATCGACCTTGCGCCCCGTGAAGATCAGCTCCTTCGCCCGGGCCAGGCCGACGCGGCGCGGCAGGAAGTACATGCCGCCACCGTCGGGCACGATGCCGCGGTGGATGTAGGACCAGGTGAAGCTGGCCCATTCGCTGGCGATGATGAAATCGCAGGCGAGCGCGGTGTCGGCGCCGAGGCCGGACGCCGCGCCGTTGACGGCGGCGATCACGGGCTTGGGCATGTTGTGCAACAAGGCTTGTGTGTGGTGAACCCGTTGCTGCCGGTGCCAGCCGTTGAAACCGACCTCACCGGCCGGTGCATTCATGCGGCGCTGCATGCCCGAGATGTCGCCACCGGCGCAGAAGCCCTTGCCCGCCCCGGTGAGCACCAGGGCCTTGATGGACTTGTCGGCCGCGACCAGCTCCAGCGCGTGGATGAACTCGGTGCGCATGTCATCGCTCATCGCGTTGCGCTTGTCGGGGCGGTTGAGGGTGATCGTCGCGATCGCGACATCGACGCGCAGGTCGATCAGGGTGAGGTTCATGGGTCTCTCCGAAGACGGGAAATGCAAGCGGGGCGGGCCGCCAGGCCCGTGGAATCGTTCAATCCGGCTTGATGTTGTTTTCCTTGACGATCTTTCCCCAACGCACTTCCTCGGCCTTCACGTAGCGGTCGAGTTCGGCAGGGTCGCTGGCGACCACGGCCAGCCCTTCCTGCTCGACCTTCTTCACGAAGTCGGGCGCGTGGGCGGCCTTGCGGGCGGCGGCGTTGAGCTTCTGGATCACGTCCGACGGCGTGCCAGCGGGGGAATACAGGCCATACCAGCTTTCGACCGCATAGCCCGGAACGGCCTCGGCGATGGTGGGGATGCCCTTGAAGGCGGCCGAGGGTTGCGGCGAGGTCACAGCGACGGCACGCAGCTTTCCAGCGTCCACCATCGTGGAGACCGCCGCGGCGGTGCCGAAGATCATGTCCACCTGCCCGCCCAGCAGGTCCGTGATGGCGGGGCCCGCGCCACGGTAGGGAATGTGCGTCATCTCGATCTTGGCGAGGTTGGACAGCATTTCACCCGCCAGGTGCGCCGAGGTGCCATTGCCCTGCGACGCATAGTTGAGCTTGCCAGGATTGGCCGCCGCTGACGATGTCCTTGACCGTCTTGAAGGGGCTGTTCGCGCGCACCACCAGCACGTTCGGACCGCGTCCGATCAGCGTGATCGGTGTGAAGGCCTTGTCGGCCGCGTAGGGCAGCTTCGACACCATGCTCGGGTTCACCGCGTGCGCGAACGTGGCGATCACGATCGTGTAGCCGTCCGGCGCGCTCTTGGCCACGGCGTCGGTGCCGATGATGGTGCCGGCGCCGGGCTTGTTGTCGATGATCACCTGCTGGCCCAGCTCGGCCGACATGCCCACGCCGAGCGTGCGTGCGATCAGGTCGGTGCCACCGCCCGGCGCAAAGGGCACGACCAGGCGGATCGGCTTGTCGGGATAGGCGGCCACCGCGACGTTCGCGGCCAGGGTCATGGCAACCGCCGCCACAACCGGGAAAACAGAGAGGAATCCGGTGCGTGAACGCGGGCGCTGAAAGGTGTCGAACATGCTTGTCTCCTGAGGCAGCGGGATGCGTGTCCCGCGGTGAAGGTGGTCGCTCCGCGCAGTGCATCGGAGGCAGGTCAAGCATAGATGGACGACACCGCCAATACACTACGCCCATTCCAACCAGTGGAATTGGAAAGCCCATGGAAGACGACGAACGACACCCCTTGAACGACAAGCCGGGCCGCTCTCCCGCGAACCGCTCGCTGGAACGCGGCATCGAGATCCTGCGGGCCTTCCGGCAAGGTTCGGAGTTGCTGGCCAACGGGGATCTGGCCGAGCGCACGGGGCTGTCGCGTGCCACGGTGAGCCGCCTGACACAGACGCTGGTGGGCGCGGGCATGCTGCAACAGGACACGGCGCAGCGGGCCTACCGGCTGGCGCCGGCCGTGCTGAGTGTGGCGCACGCGATGCGGTCGGGGTCCAGCGTGCTGGCCGTCGCAGCGCCGAAGATGCGCGCGCTGGCGGAACGCGAGCGCATCAACGTCGGGCTGGCGGCGCCGGACCGCGATGAAATGGTGTATCTGGAGTCGATCCGCTATGCGCGCCGGCATGCGTTCCGCAATGTAGTCTCAGGGCAGCGTGTGCCGATGGAGCTGACGTCGCTGGGCCGGGCCTATCTGGCTGTGGCACCGGAGGCACGGCGCCAGACGCTGCTGGCCGTGTTCTGCCAGCGCCGCGGTGCGCGGTGGCCACAGCTGGCCGCAGAGATCGAGGAGGCCCGGCACAGCGTGCGCGTACACGGCTACTGCGCGGCAGCATGGCAGCCGGAAGTCGTCGCGATTTCGGTGCCGCTTCCACTGACGCCAGCGATCTACTCGCTCAACGTCAGCATGCTGACCAGCGAAACGCCAGACACAGTCGTGCAGCGACTGTCCAGCAGTCTGCTGAAGCTCGCGCGAGAAATTCTGGGGGATCTGGCGGCCTCAGAAGCGAAGTCTGAGTGGCCGTGAAACCAGAGGATCCGGTCTGGCCTGCCCGGAGAGACTCGAACTCCCGACCCCCGGCTTAGAAGGCCGGTGCTCTATCCAGTTGAGCTACGGGCAGTGTGCAGATTGAAGAATCTGGCGATGTGAAGATCTTGGTCGGGGCGAAAGGATTCGAACCTTCGACCCTCTGGTCCCAAACCAGATGCGCTACCAGGCTGCGCTACGCCCCGACAAGAGCCTGCGATGATAGCCTACTTTCCAGCAGGCTGACGACATTCTCAGACCAGATCTCGCAATTCGTGCCGGCGCGGCAGGTCCGGCCCACGCCGCGTGCAGGTGATGGCCGCCGCGTTCGCCGCGAAATCGGCCACGCGACGCACTTCGTCGAGCGAGATGGCGGCCAGCCCGGCGGGACTCAGCCGCCCCAGTTCGGCCAGCGCCACCAGGGTCGCGGCCTGGAAGGTATCGCCCGCGCCGACCGTGTCCTGCACCTGCACCTTGGGCGCGGCGACCTCGCACTGCCCTTCGCGGGTCCACGCCAGCGCGCCCTTGCCGCCGCGCGTCATCATCACCAGCGACACACCGGCCGCCAGCCAGCGCGCGGCCAGATCGGCCGGATCCAGTTCCGGATACAGGCGCTCGAAGTCCTCGTCGCTGAGCTTGAGCAGGTGCGTGCGCGCCGACATCCATTCGATGTTGTCGCGCCACGCGTCCAGCGACGGCTCGACGTTCAGCCGCACGTTCGGGTCATAGGAGATGACGGTGGACGTGTGGCGCTGCTCGACCAACACGCGGATGGTGGACGCGATGGGCTCGACCACGCAGCCGAAGGAGCCGAAATGGATCGCAGCCACCGTGGCCGGCAGGCGGGCGAGGTGCTCGGGCAGCAGTTGGCGGTCCGAGCCACCCGTGCCGTAGAAGCGGTAGCTGGGCACGCCGTGGGCATCGACGCCGACCAGACTCAGCGTGGTGGGCGCGTCGTTCAGCACCACCGCCTCGGTCGAGATGCCCTCGTCGACCACGCTCTTCAGGATGCGCTCGCCCAGGAAATCGCGCGAGATCGCGCCGAGAAAGACCGCAGACTGCCCCATGCGCTGCACACCGGCCGCTACATTGAGTGGCGAGCCGCCGACCACGGCGTCCAGCCGCAGGCCAGTGGGCGTGGGGCCATCCTGGAACACATCCAGCAAGGACTCACCACAGATGACGATGGACAGGTTCGCGGGCACAGGCACAACACTCATGGTTTTCTCGGTCAACGGGGTTGGGGTCGCGATCGTCTCATCAGTCGGCAGCGCTGACACTAGGGAAACCACTAAATCAAGCTAGTTGATTTAATTAGTCCAGCCGCTACCATTCGTTCCGCAGGTTCACCACAGCGGACCTCACCTCACCACCTGGCTCGTTGCTCGGGCCGCCTTTTCTTCCGGAGACAAAACATGTCGCGTCTTTCCACCCTGGGCTTCGCCGCCGCTCTCGCCTGCTTCGCCACCTCGACGATGGCTGCGCAGCCCGTCATCGGCCTGATCACCAAGACCGAAACCAACCCGTTCTTCGTGAAGATGAAGGAAGGCGCTGAAGCCGAAGCCAAGAAGCTGGGCGCCAAGCTGCTGTCGGCCGCCGGCAAGCAGGACGGCGACA
Organism: Sphaerotilus montanus; assembly: GCF_013410775.1. Classification (NCBI taxonomy): domain Bacteria; kingdom Pseudomonadati; phylum Pseudomonadota; class Betaproteobacteria; order Burkholderiales; family Sphaerotilaceae; genus Sphaerotilus; species Sphaerotilus montanus. The sequence goes on from NZ_JACCFH010000001.1 coordinate 4,499,422, forward strand.
CCGCCGGCCAGATCACCGCGATGGAAAACATGGTCGCCGCCGGCGCCAAGACCATCCTGATCACCTCGTCCGGCGACGCCATCGTCCCGACCATCAAGAAGATCAAGGCCCAAGGCGTGCAAGTCATCGCCCTGGACAGCCCGGTGCCGGAAGCGGACGCCCTGTTCGCCACCAACAACTACAAGGCCGGCGAGCTGATCGGCGCCTACGCCAAGGCCACGCTGGCCGGCAAGAAGCCCGTCATCGCCACGATGGACCTGTTCCCTGGCCACCCGGTCGGTGCACAGCGCCACAACGGCTTCCTGGCTGGCTACGGCCTGAAGACCCTGCCGGCAGACAGCAACGAGCTGGCCCAGCCGGCTGAAGTGGTCTGCATGGCCGACTCCTTCGGCGACGCCGCCAAGGGCCAGACCGGCATGGAAAACTGCCTGCAGAAGAACGCCGACATCAACGTCGTGTACGCCATCAACGAACCCGCAGCCGCCGGTGCCTACAAGGCGCTGAAGGCCGCTGGCAAGGAAAAGGACGTCGTGATCCTGGGCGTGGACGGCATGTGCTCCAACGGCGTGGGCAACGTCGAGAAGGGCGTGATCGCCGCGACCTCGATGCAGTACCCGCTGAAGATGGCCGCGATGGGCGTGGCCGCCGGTGTCAAGTTCGCCAAGGACGGCAAGCGTCAGGCCGGCTACACCGACACGGGCGTGGACCTGGTCGCCGCCAAGGCGGTTGCCGGCGTCAAGAGCATCGACACCAAGAAGGCCCGTGGTCAGTGCTGGGGTGACTGATCCGGCGCAAGCCCGGATCCCTCTGGATCTTTGATCGCACAGGGGCGGTCATGCGATCGCCCCTCCTTCTGGAAGCCCCGTCACCACGGGGCTTTCCTTTCTCGACGCACGCCACCAGCGAGCCCAACCCATGAATTCGCTCACCACCAAGCTGCCCCCGATCGGGACACTGGGCCCGGCCATCGCACTGTTCCTGGCCTGTGCCTTCTTTTCCTTTCAGCACGAACGCTTTCTCACGCTGCAGAATTTTTCCCTGATCCTGCAGCAGGTCATGGTCGTGGCCACGATTGCCATCGGCCAGACCCTCATCATCCTCACCGCCGGCATCGACCTTTCGTGCGGCATGGTGATGGCACTCGGCTCCATCGTGATGACCAAGCTCGCCGCCGACTTCGGTCTGAGCGCGCCCGTGGCCATCCTGTGCGGTGTGGCCGTGACGACCTTGTTCGGTCTGGCCAACGGCTTGCTCGTCACCCGCGTCAAGCTGCCCCCGTTCATCGTCACCCTCGGCACGCTGAACATCGCCTTTGCGATCACCCAGCTGTATTCCCGGGCGCAGACGATCACCGACATCCCCGACGGCATGAACCTGCTGGGCGAGACCTTCGGCCTGGGCGGCGCGCGCATCGCGTACGGCTCGGTGCTGGTGCTGGCCCTGTACATCGCCACCTGGCTCTGGCTGCGCGAAACCGCGCCTGGTCGCCACGTCTACGCGGTGGGCAACAACCCGGAAGCCACCCGCCTGACAGGCATCCCGACCGACCGCGTGCTGCTGGGCGTCTATGCGCTGGCCGGCATGTTCTACGGCATTGCCTCGATGCTGGCCGTGGCACGGACCGGCGCCGGTGATCCGAACGCCGGACAGACCGAGAACCTGGACGCCATCACCGCGGTGGTGCTGGGCGGCACCAGCCTGTTCGGTGGCCGCGGCATCATCCTGGGCACGCTGGTGGGTGCGCTGATCGTCGGCGTGTTCCGCAACGGCCTCACGCTGATGGGTGTGTCGTCGGTCTACCAGATCCTGGTGACCGGCATCCTGGTGATCCTGGCCGTGGCCACGGATCAGATGTCTCGCAAGGGGGGCCGCTGACATGAGCGCTCAAGCACAAATCGTCATGAAGGCCACCGGCCTGGTGAAACGCTATGGTCAGGTGACTGCGCTGGATGGCGCTGATTTCGAGCTGCGCGCCGGGGAGATCCTGGCCGTGATCGGCGACAACGGCGCGGGCAAGTCCTCGCTGATCAAGTGCCTCTCGGGCGCGACGATTCCCGATGAAGGCACGATCGAGCTGGACGGCAAGCCGATCCACTTCAAGAGCCCCATCGACGCCCGCCGCGTCGGCATCGAGACGGTCTACCAGGACCTCGCCGTGGCCCCGGCCATGACGATCGCCGAAAACCTCTTCCTGGGCCGCGAACTGCTGCGCCCCGGTTTTGCCGGCAGCGTGCTGCGCATGATCGACAAGAAGAAGATGCTGGAGCAGTCGATCGCCCGGATGAACGACCTGAAGGTGGGCATCCGCTCGATGACGCAGGCGGTGGAGACGCTCTCGGGCGGTCAGCGCCAGTGCGTGGCGGTGGCGCGTGCAGCGGCGTTTGCCGAGCATGTGGTCATCCTGGACGAGCCGACCGCGGCGCTGGGCGTCAAGGAAGGCAACATGGTGCTGGAGCTGATCCGCCGGGTGCGCGACAAGGGCCTGCCGGTGATCCTGATCAGCCACAACATGCCGCACGTCTTCGAGATCGCCGACCGCATCCACGTCGCCCGCCTGGGCAAGCGCGGCGCCGTGCTGAACCCGAAGAAGGTCAGCATGAGCGACACCGTGGCGGTCATGACGGGCGCCATGCCCGCCGACCAGATCCCGGCCGAGTGGCGGGCCTGAGGCCACGCCAGGCACAAGCACCACACCACCAACACAGGAGACCACATGCTCAAGGGGATCGATCCTCTGCTGACACCGCAGCTGCTGCAGGTGCTCGCCGAGATGGGCCATGGCGACGAGATCATCGTGGCCGATGCCAACTTCACCGCCGCCAGCCTCGGCATCGGACCGGATGGACGGCGCAAGCCCATCATCCACCTGCCGGGTGCGGGCATCCAGCGCACGGCGCAGGCGCTGCTGAGTCTGCTGCCGCTGGATGCCGCGGTGACGCAGCCGATCGCCTACATGAAGGTCTGCGACACGCCGGACGGCTACCGCAGCCGCCTGCAGCGCGAGGTGATCGCACTGATCGAGACGGATGGTCACGCGCACGGCGAGCAGTGCGAGGCGGTCGAGCGCTTCGCGTTCTATGACCGTGTGCGCACGGCATTCGCCATCGTGCTGACCGGCGATCTGCAGCCCTACGGCAACTTCCTGTTCAAGAAGGGTGTCATCGGCGAGGCCCTGGACGCCTGAACGGCGGCCAGACCCCGCACGGGGAACGTTCGGAGGCCGGCGCGATGCCGGCCTTTTTCATGGCCACGCCCCGTGTCAGGCGCCCTTGAGCTTGCCCACCACGAACAGCAGCACGGCCGCGCCGATCACCGACGCGATGTAGCTCGCAGGCTGGCCCTGTCCGTACCAGCCCAGCATCTGTCCGGCATAGCCGGCAACGAACGAGCCCGCGATGCCCAGCAAGGTCGTCAGGATGAACCCCAGCGCCTGCGTACCCGGGATGATCCAGCGCGCCACCAGGCCAATCAGGAAGCCCACGATCACCATCATTACAAAACCCATGACCATCTCCTCAGAGGTGCCGCCACCGTTGGCGGTGGCCCACTGTAGGAGAAATTCGTGAACTTTGTCACCAGATCTGGCGCAGCCTACTGATTCAGCTGGGCCCAGACCTTGTCCAGCCGCTTGACGCTGACCGGCTGCGGCGTGCGCAATTCCTGCGCGAACAGGCTCACGCGCAACTCTTCCAGCAACCAGCGGTACTCGGTCAGGCGGTTGTCGTCGGTGCCCTTGAGGTCGGCCAGGCGGCGCGTGTAGCGCGTTTCCAACGGACGCAGCTCGGCCAGACGCTGGGCATCGCGCGCCGGGTCGGCGCGCCACTTGTCCAGGCGCAGCACGATCGCCTTGAGGTAGCGCGGCAGGTGGTGGATCTGCAACCAGTGCGTCTGCGCGATGAAGCGCTTGGGCACGAGGCGCTGCAACTGGCCGGTGATGTCGTCGGCGACCTCCTTCGGCACCCGGCTGTCCTTGAGCTTGCGCAGCGCCGCGGCGTAGTCGATCAGGATGGTGCCGGCCGAGCGCGCGACTTCCTGCGCGATCAGGTTCAGGCGCGGGCGGCCCTCGTCGATGCGGCGCTGGAAGGCGGTCGCGTCGGTCGGCAGCGGATCGGCGAGGAAGGCACGCGTCAGCGCCACGTCGATGACCTGGTCGCGCAGCTCTTCCTGCGTGCCCAGCGGCATGTAGGACACCGACATCTTCTGCAGGTCCGGGATGTTCTTTTCCAGATACTTCAGCGGCTCCTTGATGTTCAGCGCCACCAGCCGGCGCAGGCCGGCGCGGTGCTTGGCCGCGGCCACATCGGGTTCGTCGAACACCTCGATCTCGACGTGCGCACCGCAGTCGATCAGCGCCGGGAAGCCGATCAGCGTCTGGCCGGCCTTGCGGACCTCCATCAGCTCCGGGAGTTCGCCGAAGGTCCAGGTGGTGTACTGGGCAGGGGCGGCGCTCGGTGCGCTACCCCCTCCCCGGCCCTCCCCCGCTGGGGGAGGGAGAGATGCGGCAGACGGCGATGCCCGCGAGCCTTGCGCAGCCCCCGTCTTGCCCCCTCCCCCAGCGGGGGAGGGTTGGGGTGGGGGCTCCGCACGCGCAGCCACCTTCAACCCCGCCAGCGCCTGAAACGCCGTCCGCGCCTGCCCCCCCAGCTCCGCCTTCAACGCCGCCAGGTTGCGCCCCATGCCCAGCTGCCGCCCGTGCTCGTCGACGATGCGGAAGTTCATGAACAGGTGCGCCGCCACCATCTCCAGCTTGAAGTCGTTGCGCTGCACGGCGATCTGCGTGCGTTCGCGCACCGCCTTGAGCAGCACGTCGACCAGGTTGCCCTGCGCGAACGGATTCAGCTCGACGAACTCGGCGACGTAATCCGGCAAGGGCACCAGCCGCGAGCGCGGGCGCTGGTGCAGGCTCTTGACCAGCGCCAGCACCTTGGCCTCCAGCATCCCCGGCACCAGCCACTCGCAGCGCTCCTCGCTGACCTGGTTGAGCGCGTAGATCGGCACCGTCACGGTGACGCCGTCCTTGGCGTCGCCCGGGTCGTGCAGGTAGGTGGCGGTGCAGTCGATGCCGCCCAGCCGGATCGTCTTCGGGAAGGCGGTGGTGGTGATGCCGGCCGCCTCGTGGCGCATCAGCTCGTCGCGTGTCAGGTGCAGCAGCTTCGGCCCCGACAGCTCCGCCTTGCTCTCGTGGCGGTACCAGCGCTCGAAGGTCGCGCCGCTGACCACGTCGCGCGGCAGCTGCGCGTCGTAGTAGGCGTGGATCAGCTCGTCGTCGACCAGCACGTCCTGGCGGCGCGACTTGTGCTCCAGCTCCTCGACCTGCCGGATCAGCTTCTGGTTGTGGGCGAGGAAGGGCAGCCTGGTTTCCCACTCGCCATTGACCAGCGCCTCGCGGATGAAGATCTCGCGCGCGGCCGGGGCATCGACGTTGCCGAAGTTCACCCGGCGGTTGCTGTAGATGACGATGCCGTAGAGCGTGGCCCGCTCCAGCGCGGTGACTTCGGCAGCCTTCTTCTCCCAGTGCGGCTCCAGCAGCTGGACCTTGAGCAGGTGGCCGGCGATCGGCGGAATCCAGGCCGGATCAATCGCGGCCAGCCCGCGCCCGAACAGGCGTGTCGTGTCGACCAGCTCGGCCGCGACCAGCCAGCGGCCCGGCTTCTTGCTCAGGTGCGCACCCGGGTGGCGCCAGAACTTGATGCCGCGCGCGCCCAGGTACCAGTCCTCGTCCTCGGACTTCAGGCCGATGTTGCCCAGCAGGCCGGCGAGCATCGACAGGTGGATCTGGTCGTAGGTGGCCGGCGAGCCGTTGAGGCGCCAGCCGTGTTCGGCGACCACGGTGTGGAGCTGGCTGTAGATGTCGCGCCATTCGCGCACGCGGCGCGGGCTGACGAAGCTCTCGCGCAGGCGCTGCTCCTGCTGGCGGTTGCTGAGCTTGTGGGCGGCGCCTTCGGCCGGCGCGTGGTGGCCCCGGCCCTCGTCGATCCACTTCCAGAGCTTCAGGTAGCCCATGAACTCGGAGCGCTCGTCGTCGAACTTCTTGTGCTTCTCGTCGGCGTTCTGCTGCTGGTCCATCGGCCGGTCGCGCACGTCCTGCACGCTCAGCGCCGAGGCGATGATGAGCACCTCGTTGAGCGCCTCGCGACTGCGTGCCTCCAGGATCATGCGGCCCACCCGCGGGTCCAGCGGCAGCCGCGCCAGCTCCTGGCCGATCGGGGTCAGCTCGTTGAGGTCGTCGACCGCGCCGAGTTCGCCCAGCAGCGCGTAACCATCGGCGATGGCCTTGCGCGGCGGCGGCTCCAGGAACGGGAAATCCTCGACCAGCCCGAGCCGCAGCGACTTCATGCGCAGGATCACGCCGGCCAGCGAGGACCGCATGATTTCCGGGTCAGTGAAGCGCGGGCGGCCGAGGAAATCCTTCTCGTCGTAGAGCCGGATGCAGATGCCGTTGGCCACGCGCCCGCAGCGGCCGGCGCGCTGGTTGGCCGCCGCCTGCGAGATCGGCTCGATCTGCAGCTGCTCGACCTTGGTGCGGTAGCTGTAGCGCTTGACGCGGGCGTGGCCGGTGTCGATGACGTAGCGGATGCCGGGCACCGTCAGCGAGGTTTCCGCGACGTTGGTGGCCAGCACGATGCGTTTTCCCCCGCAGGTCTCGAAGACACGGTCCTGCTCCTGCTGCGACAGCCGCGCGAACAGCGGCAGGATGTCGGCGTGGCGGTGCAGCGGCTGGTGGCTGAGGTGCTTGCGCAGGTGGTCGGCGGCTTCGCGGATCTCGCGCTCGCCGGGCAGGAAGACGAGGATGTCGCCCGAACCGCTGCGCCAGAGTTCATCCACCGCGTCGGCGATGGCATCGTTGAGGTCGAATTCCTTCGTTTCCTCGAACGCCTTCCAGCGCTGCTCGACCGGGAAGGTGCGCCCGCTGACCAGGATCACCGGCGCCGGCCCCTTGGCCGAGGCGAAGTGCTGCGCGAAGCGGTCGGCGTCGATGGTGGCCGAGGTGACGACGATCTTCAGGTCGGGCCGCCGCGGCAGGATCTGGCGCAGGTAGCCGAGCAGGAAGTCGATGTTGAGGCTGCGTTCGTGGGCCTCGTCGATGATCAGCGTGTCGTAGTTGCGCAGCAGCGGATCGGACTGCGTCTCGGCGAGCAGGATGCCGTCGGTCATCAGCTTGACCGAGGCACCGGCCTGCAGGCGGTCCTGGAAGCGCACCTTGTAGCCGACCACCTCGCCCAGCGGCGATTTCAGCTCGTCGGCGATGCGCTTGGCGACGGAACTCGCGGCGATGCGGCGCGGCTGCGTGTGGCCGATCAGCCCGGAGCCGCCCGCGCCCAGGCCGCGGCCGAGTTCGAGCGCGATCTTCGGGATCTGCGTGGTCTTGCCGGAGCCGGTCTCGCCGCAGACGATGATGACCTGGTGGTCGCGTATCGCCTGCGCGATCTCGTCGCGCCGGGCCGAGACCGGCAGCGCGTCCGGGTAGGTGATCGGCGGAACGGGGTTGGCGGGGCGGCGCGCGGGCGCGGCAGCAGCAGCGGTCCGCTTCGGCGGCGCGGCGGGAGGGGTGGGGAGCGTCGGGTTCACAGGGGGCGGATTATCGCCGCCCTGCCCCGCGGCCCGCTGCGCTCAGGTCGGCGCGTCGCCCGGCATGCCGTATTCCATGATGTTGAGCACCGCACCCTGCGGATCCTGCAGCACCGCGAAGCGCCCGATGCCAGGGATGTCGGTCGGCTCGATCAGCACCCGCCCGCCCAGTGCGGCACATTCGCCCGCGGTTTCGTCGGCGCTGTCCACCGTCACGTAGGGGCACCAGTTCGGCGGCATTGCCGGCGGCGCGGTGGGCGGGATGCCCATGATGCCGCCGATCGCGGTGTCGCCGACCTTGAGGATGCGGTAGGGGCCCTGCGGCATCGGCATCGTCTCCACGGTCCAGCCGAAGAGCTGGTGGTAGAAGTCGGCCGAACGCATCGGGTCGGTGGTCATCAGCTCGGACCAGCTGATGGCGCCGTGGGTCTGGAAGGCATCCATGGGGAGTCTCCTGGGTGGGTCGTGCATTGCCATCCTGCGACGACGCAACTACAGCGTCAAGTTGAGAACACCAGCGCCCGACGTCGATCCCGTGTCCACGCGGTCACACCCGCAGAACCCCGCCAGCGCCAGCAATGCCTCGGCGAATGCTGGTCGAAACGCATCCAGATCGGGCAGCGTTTCCTCGACATGCACGCGCAGCAGCTCGAAGCGACGCGCATGCCGATGCGCCTTGCAATCCACCCGTCCCACGAACCGGTCGCCGAACAGGATCGGCAGACAGAAATACCCGTACACCCGCTTCGCCGCCGGCGTGTAGCACTCCAGCCGATAGTCCAGACCGAACAGCCCGAGCAGGCGCTCCCGGTGGATCACCACGTTGTCGAACGGCGAGAGCAGCCGAACCACCGGGCGGGCGGTGGGCGCCGTGCCGTCGCGTGCGGCCAGCGCGGCGGCATCTGCATAGGCCTCGGGCAGCGCCGCATCCTCCAGCCGCACCAGGGACCGATCCGCCAGCCGTTCGTTCACGGCCCGGCGCATCGCGTCCCGGAGAGCCTGCCCCGTCTTGAGGTGCAGCAGTTGCGCCCAGGTCACGACACCATGCGCCCGCAGCGTCGTGTCCAGCAGGTACCGCGCAGACTCGTCCAGCGTCGGCATCCGCAGGTCCAGCCCGCTCGGCAGCACCCGCTCGGTCAGGTCGTAGACCTTCTCCATGCCCTGGCGCTCGCGCACCATCAGGTCGCCTTGCATGAAGAGCCGGTCGAGTGCGTGCTTGAGAGGCCCGGCGTTCCACCAGCCGCCCTGGACACCTTTCATGCCCGAAGGCTGGCCCAGGCTGCGCAGCGTCAGCGGCCCGTCCAGTCGCACCCGCTCCAGAAGCTGGCGCATCACCGCGGCATCGGCCCGGCCGGCATGCCAGGTGCGCCCGTCGCGCACCGCCGCCATCAGCGGCAAGGAAAACCGGACATCGCGCATCGGCAGACAGGACGCGGCGTGGAACCAGTGCTCGAACACCCGGCCTTCGCGCAGGAGCGTGTTCAGGTGGCCGGGCGCATACCCGGGAACGCGCGTCCACAGCACATGGTGGTGCGCCCGCTCGATCACGGACAAGGTGTCGATCTGGACATACCCCAGGTGCTCGATGGCGCGCAACGCCCCTGCCGCCCCCTGGCCAAACGCAGGCGACGGACCCAGCCCTTGTCGATTCAAGGCCAGCGGCCTCAACAGTTCTGACAGCATTTTCCGACACGCGCCCCCTTGCTGCGCCGCATTGTCCATGGCGGCAGCCACGGAAGGCGGCCGGCAGGTGCTCAGGCACAATCCCGACCCCATGAGCCTTGTCTTCCCCCACACCTTCGTCCCCTGGTTCCGCTCGGTCGCGCCGCACATCCACGCGTACCACGGCAAGACCTTCGTCATCGGCATGGCTGGCGAGCTGGTGGCCGCCGGCAAGCTGAATGCGTTCGTGCAGGACCTGTCGCTGCTGCACGCCATGGGCATCAAGCTGGTGCTGGTGCATGGCTTCCGGCCGCAGGTCAACGAGCAGCTGCGCGCCAAGGGCCACGCCTCGCGGTTCAGCCACGGCAAGCGCATCACCGACCCGGTCGCGCTCGACTGCGCGCAGGAGGCGGCGGGGCAACTGCGTTTCGAGATCGAGGCCGCGTTTTCGCAAGGCTTGCCCAACACGCCGATGGCCAATGCGACCGTGCGGGTGGTGTCGGGCAACTTCCTGACCGCGCGCCCCGTGGGCATCGTCGACGGCGTGGACTTCATGCACAGCGGCGTGGTGCGCAAGGTCGATTCGGCCACCATCCGCCGCGCCATCGACATCGGCGCGCTGGTGCTGCTGTCACCGTTCGGTTTCTCGCCGACGGGGGAAGCCTTCAACCTGTCGATGGAGGATGTCGCCACCGCCACGGCCGTGGCGCTGCAGGCCGACAAGCTGCTCTTCATGACCGAGATCCCGGGCATCCACGAAGACCTGGGAGACCCGGACAGCGCCATCGACACCGAACTCGCGCTGGCCGAGGCGCGTCGCCTGCTCGCGAAGCTGCCACCGCCGACCCAGCCGAGCGAGCCGGCGTTCTACCTGCAGCACTGCGTGCGCGCCTGCGAGGGCGGGGTCGAGCGCTCGCACATCCTGCCGTATGCCGCGGATGGAGCGGTGCTGCTGGAGATCTTCACCCACGACGGCGTCGGCACCATGGTGGTCGACGAGAAGCTGGAGAGCCTGCACGAGGCCACCGCGGACGACGTGGGCGGCATCCTGCAGCTGATCGAGCCCTTCGAGCGCGACGGCACGCTGGTCAAGCGCAGCCGCACCGAGATCGAGCGCGACATCACCACCTACACCGTCATCGAGCACGACGGCATCATCTTCGGCTGCGCCGCGCTCTACGCCTACCCGGAGGCGAAGACCGCCGAGATGGCCGCGCTCACCATCTCGCCGCAGGTCCAGGGCCAGGGCGACGGCGAGCGCATCCTCAAGCGCATCGAGCAGCGGGCCCGCGGCATGGGCCTTGACAGCATCTTCGTGCTGACCACACGCACGATGCACTGGTTCGTCAAGCGCGGCTTCCAGCAGGTCGATCCCGACTGGCTGCCCGAAGCCCGAAAGCGCAAATACAACTGGGACCGGCGCTCGCAGGTCCTGGTCAAGAAACTCAGCTGATTTACCGCCTGAATCCACCCGAAAGGAACACTCCAATGGCACGCACCATTCAATGCATCCTGCTGAAAAAGGAAGCCGAAGGGCTCGACTTTCCCACCTATCCCGGCGAACTGGGCAAGCGCATCTACCAGAGCGTGAGCAAGGAAGCCTGGCAGCAATGGCTCAAGCACCAGACCATGCTGGTCAATGAAAACCGCCTGAATCTGGCCGACGCGCGCGCGCGTCAGTATCTGGCGCGCCAGATGGAGAACTATTTCTTCGGCGCTGGTGCCGACCAGCCGCAGGGTTACGTGCCGCCGACGGAATGATTCGAGATACCCTGACATACAGTTTGCACTGGACAGCAGGAACCAAAGGTTTCTAGAATCCGGTCCGGATCAACCGTTGGGGAAAACACATGACCACCTATCAGGAACTCATCGCGCAGAAAGCGGAACTGGATCGGCTGCAGGCTGACCTGGAAAAGCAGATTGCCGAAACCCTGCGCAATGAACGCGCCAGCGTGATCAGCCAGATCAAGACGCTGATGGCCGAAAACGGCATCACCGCGGCCGACCTCGCCTCGGGCAAGCCCGGGCGCCCGCCGAAAATCGGCATCGCGGAACCCGGCACGACCCGCAAGGTCGCTGCCAAATACTGCAACAAGGACACTGGCGAATCCTGGTCGGGCCGCGGCCTGAAGCCCAAGTGGCTGACGGCGGCCCTCGAAAGCGGACGCACGCTGACCGAATTCGCCGTCTGAGCTGCACGCCCGCTCTGCGCGGAGACCTTGCTCCGCGCCATGAAAACCACCTCCGGGTGGTTTTCTTTTTTCATTTCAGGCAGACTGCCGGGCCGATCAGCGTGGCACGAATCGGACACCCAGACGGAAGTACGTTGAACATGGCTCAGATTCGACCTGCGGCAACCCTTAAGAATTGAGGGTTGCCTGCGGATTGACAGCCCCCCAACCCGTCCCTATGCTCCGGCAGTGACTTTTTTCACACTCCATTACCCCATGCACGGTTTGCTTTCGGCGTTACGGTCATTGCTTCTCTCCGGTCTTGCCGCCTGCGCGCTCACGCTGGCCAGCCTGCCGGTGCAGGCTCTGCCGGAGGGCACGGACGCGATCAGCCGGTTCCTGCAGGAACGCTTCACGGGCGAAAGCACGGCAGTCGCGCCGTCGACCAGTGCCAGCGGCCGCAGAGAGGACCTGCTGGAAGGCGTCCGGGAAACAGCGTCTGATCTGGTGCTGTCCGCCATGAACTTCCTGGGCGTGCGCTACCGCTTCGGTGGCACCAGCGAGGAAACCGGTTTCGACTGCAGCGGTTTCACGCGCCATGTCTTCGAGAACAGCGTCGGCCTGCTGCTGCCGCGCCGCTCGTCGGAGCAGGCCCAGGCCCCCGGTCTGCTGTCGATTCGCCAAGACGATCTCAAGCCCGGCGATCTGGTGTTCTTCAACACGATGCGCAGCGCCTTCTCCCACGTCGGCATCTATGTCGGCGAGGGCAAATTCATTCATGCCCCGCGCACCGGCAGCACCGTGCGGGTCGAGGACATGCGCCAGGATTACTGGCTGCGCCGCTTCGACGGCGCACGCCGTGCTCCACAATTGAGCACCAGTGCCACCTCGCGCAGCCTCGGCGCGGCAAACACCGGCAACTGACGTGCACTGACCTTCTGCGCCGACATCGCACGCCGCCTGAAACAGGCACAATGCAGCCGCCATGTCGGAACGAAACATCATTGCCATCGTCGATCAACGCAGTGCCACGGCGCCCCAGCCGGCACTGCCGCGGATTCCTGCGCTCCTGCCGCCGCCCGATGGCCTGCTGAGTGACAGGCTCGGCCGGACGCTGCGGGATTTGCGAATATCGGTGACGGACCGGTGCAACTTCCGCTGCAGCTACTGCATGCCGAAGGAAATATTCGACAAGAATCACCAGTTTCTGCCGCAATCGTCGCTGCTGAATTTCGAGGAGATTCTCCGGCTGGCGCAGATCTTCGTGGCACACGGCGTGCACAAGATCCGGCTGACCGGAGGCGAGCCGCTGCTGCGCAAGCACCTGGAGCGCCTGATCGAGATGCTGGCCGCGCTGCGCACGCCGGACGGCACGGCACTCGACCTGACACTGACGACCAATGGCTCCCTGCTCGCGCGCAAGGCCGCCGCACTGAAGGCCGCCGGATTGAACCGCGTGACCGTCAGCCTCGACGGCATGGACGACGCCGTGTTCCGCCGCATGAATGACGTCGATTTTCCGGTGGCCGACGTGCTGGCGGGCATTGACGCCGCGGTGGCGGCCGGACTCGGGCCGATCAAGGTCAACATGGTGGTCAAGCGGGGCACCAACGAGCAGGAAATCGTGCCGATGGCGCGCCATTTCCGCGACCACTACGGTGGACAGGTGGTCCTGCGCTTCATCGAGTACATGGATGTCGGTGCCACCAACGGCTGGCGCATGGACGAGGTGATGCCGTCGGCCGAGGTGCAGCGCCTGATCGATGGCCATTTTCCGCTGGAGGCGGTCGATCCCGGCCAGCCTGGCGAGACGGCGGAGCGCTGGCGCTACCGGGACGGGCGTGGCGAAGTGGGGTTCATCTCGTCGGTGACGCAGGCCTTCTGCGGCGACTGCAACCGGGCGCGGCTGTCCACCGAAGGACAGCTCTACCTCTGTCTGTTTGCCCAGCAGGGCCACGATCTGCGCAGCCTGCTGCGAACCGCACATCCGTCCGGCCGGCCCTGCAGCGATGCAGAGATCGCCGCCGCCGTCGGCCTGATCTGGCAGGGCCGTGACGACCGCTATTCGCAGCTGCGCGCCAGCCAGCCCGAGAGCACCGGCACGTCCGGCCGGCGCATCGAGATGAGCTACATCGGCGGCTGATCTGCCGCCAGCCCGCGTGGCGGGCTCAGCGCACCAGCAGACAGACCGCGCGGGCCTCGATCGACTCCGCGCGTCCCACAGGGCCCAGCCGCTCGGCCGTCTTGGCCTTGACGTTGACGCAATCCACACCAATCTCCAGCGCCAGCGCGATGGCTTCGCGCATGGCCGGGATGTGCGGTGCCATCTTCGGGGCCTGCGCGACGATGGTGCTGTCCACGTTGACGATGGACCAGCCCTCGGCCCGCACGCGGCGGGCGGCTTCGGCGAGCAGGCGCCGCGAATCCGCGCCCTTGAACTCGGCCGCGGTGTCCGGGAAATGCCGGCCGATGTCGCCGAGACCGGCGGCGCCGAACAGCGCGTCGGTGATGGCGTGCAGCAGCGCATCCGCATCCGAATGGCCGAGCAGGCCGACGGAGTGGGGAATGGTCACGCCACCCAGCACCAGCGGACGGCCGGCGACCAGCGCATGGGTATCCCAGCCCTCCCCGATCCGCATGGCCGCCAGCGTCATGCCGACACCGCCGATCCGCTGCCGTAGCTGGGCTTGTCCTTGTCGATCGCGGGGTGCATGTCGTCCATCCACAGCACGTGGTCGGCGTAGCACTGCAGGTCGGTCGACAGGTTGGACATGGCGCCGTGCAGCCAGAACTCCTTGTGCAGCTCGGACTTGATGTAGGTGATCGCGTCCTCGAAATCCCCGTCGCCGGCGGACAGGATCAGGCGGTCGTACACCCCTTGCGCGGCCAGCTTGATGATCAGCGTGGCGATGCCCACGTCCACGCCCTTCTGCACCGAGCGGTGGAAGGCATGCGAGCAGTTCGGGCAGGTCGTGTTGAGGTCCTTGATGGTGTAGAGCTGCACCCGCATCTTCGGACCACGCGGCGGCGCCGACTTGAGCCAGCTGTGGAAGGCGTTCTGGCTTTCGGTGGCCGCGTCGGGCGTCGAGTTCAGGTAGTACGACTCGTAGATCGGCCCGCCGTTGAGGCGGGTCATCTCGGCCTTGAGCTTGAGGTAGTCGAAGGGGCGGTTGCGGCCATAGTTGAACAGGTAGGCCCCGTCCACGATCCATACGGTTTTCATGGTGTTGTTGTCCGGAAATAGGAAGAAATCAAGGCAGGAAGGAAAGTCAAGCAAGTAAGACACGGCGACCGCGACATCCCGCGGTCAGGGGGTTCCATTTAAGCCCTTCATCAGCCGCTCGGCGAGGACAAAGTCCTCGGGCCAGGTGACTTTCAGATTGGTGAGATCCCCGTGTATCAGTTTTGGCTGGTGCCCGAGCGCTTCGATGGCGCTGGACTCGTCCGTGACGCTGTCACCCGCCAAGCGCAGGGCGGGCAGCAGCAAGCCGGCACGGAACATCTGGGGCGTCTGCGCGGCCCATTTGCCGGTGCGGTCGACCGTCGACGACACCCGCCCGCCCTCTGCCTGCTTGAGCGTGTCGGCCAGCGGCAGCGCCAGCAGACCGCCCACTTCGTCGTCCAGACAGGCATCGATCAGGCGATCGACCCAGGCTGGCTGCAACAGGCATCGGGCCGCATCATGCACCAGAACCCAGTCGTGCGGCTGAACACCCCGGGCCTGCAATTCCAGCAGCCCATTGGCCACACTCTCCGCACGCGTTGCGCCGCCGCAGTGCGCGACCCAGGCCCGCTCGCCCACATGCGCAGGCGCAGCCGCCTCGAACTGCGTGTCCTCCGGCGACAGCACGACCAGCGTGGCCTCGATGCGCACCACCTGCGCCAGCGCCGCCAGCGTGTGCGCCACCATGGCCTGGCCGGCGACGCGCTGGTATTGCTTGGGACCACCGGCGCCGGCGCGCAGGCCGACGCCCGCGCAGGGTACAAGGGCGTAACAACGGGGAAGGGTTCCGATCTGCATGCCCCCGATTGTCGCCGCTCATGGGCTGCGGCCTAGAATCGCCGCCGACTCCGCCGCCTGACCGACCCCTCCATGCAGCTTCCCAAGATCGCCCCCGGCCACCGATTCACCGTGCCACGCCCGCTCGGTTCCGCCGACGCGCTGCTGCTGGCCCGGTTCGCGCAACAGCACAAGGCCGCCGGCAACGTGCTGGGCGTGGTCACCGCCGAGCCGGCCGACGTGCAGCGCCTGCCGGACGAACTGGCCTTTTTCGCGCCCGATTTGCGCGTGGCCGTCTTCCCGGACTGGGAGACCCTGCCCTACGACACCTTCAGCCCGCACCAGGACCTCATCTCCGAGCGCCTGGCCACGCTCTGGCGCATCCGCTCGGGCGAGGTCGATGTCGTGCTGCTGCCGGCGACCACGGCGCTGACGCGGCTGGCACCGCCGTCCTTCATGGCCGGCTACACCTTCCATTTCAAGCAGAAGCAGAAGCTCGACGAAGCGAAGCTGAAATCCCAGCTCACGCTGGCCGGCTACCAGCACGTCAGCCAGGTCGTCTCGCACGGGGAATACGCCGTGCGCGGCGGGCTGATCGACCTGTTCCCGATGGGCTCGCTGGTGCCCTACCGGGTGGACCTGTTCGACAACGAGGTCGACTCGATCCGCGTCTTCGACCCCGACAGCCAGCGCAGCCTCTACCCGGTGCCGGAAGTGCGGCTGCTGCCCGGCCGCGAGTTCCCGATGGACGAGCGCGCCCGCCAGGATTTCCGGGCACGGTGGCGCGAGCGCATGGAGGGCGATCCGAGCAAGGCGCGCCTCTACAAGGACATCGCGCAGGGCATCGTCGGCGGTGGCATCGAGTATTTCCTGCCACTGTTCTTCGACGAGACGGCCAGCATCTTCGACTACCTCGGCCCGAACGCGGTGCTCGCGCTGCACGGCGAGGTCAACGAGGCACTGGAGCGTTTCTGGACCGAGACGCGCGAGCGCCACCGCTTCCTGCAGCACGACCCCGAGCGGCCCATTCTGCCGCCGGAAGACCTCTACCTGAAGCTCGACGAGTTCTTCTCGCGCTGCAACGGCCACGCCCAGCTGTCGATCCGCGGCAACGAGGCCGTGGACTGGGCACGCCCGCTGCCCGATCTGGCCATCGAGCGCGGCGGCCAGGATCCGCTGCGCAAGCTGGAGGAACACCTCACCCGCACCGCGCGCAGCCAGGGCGAGACCCGCTCACCGACCCGCGTGCTGATCGTCGCCGAAAGCGCCGGCCGGCGCGAAAGCATCCTGGAGCTGCTGCGCGACCACCGGCTGGAGCCGGCCTCGGTGGAGTCGCTGGCCGCCTTCCTCGCCAGCGACCACCGCTACGCGATCACCACCTCGCCGCTGGCCGCAGGCTTCTTCTGGACCGAGTCGCACGTCCAGTTCGTCACCGAGACCGAGCTGTTCGACAGCGCCCCCACCCACCGCCGCCGTCGCCGCCAGGAGGCCACCAGCGACGTCGACGCGCTGATCAAGGATCTGTCCGAGCTGAAGGTGGGCGACCCGGTGGTGCATGCCAACCACGGCATCGGCCGCTACCAGGGCCTGATCGGCATCGACCTCGGCGAAGGCCCGACCGAGTTCCTGCACCTCGAATACGCAGACAAGGCCACGCTCTACGTCCCCGTGTCGCAGCTGCACCTGATCAGCCGCTACACCGGCGTCAGCGCGGACGAGGCGCCGCTGCACAAGCTCGGCTCCGGCCAGTGGGAGAAGGCCAAGCGCAAGGCGGCGGAGCAGGTGCGCGACGCCGCGGCCGAGCTGCTCAACCTCTACGCCCGCCGCGCCGCGCGCGAGGGCCACGCCTTCCGCTACGCGGCGCAGGACTACGAGGCGTTCGCGGCCAGCTTCGGCTTCGAAGAGACCGCCGACCAGAACGCCGCGATCCACGCCGTGATCCAGGACATGATCAGCCCGCGCCCGATGGACCGGCTGGTCTGCGGCGATGTGGGTTTCGGCAAGACGGAAGTGGCGCTGCGGGCGGCGTTCGTCGCGGTGATGGGCGGCAAGCAGGTCGCCCTGCTCGCGCCCACCACGCTGCTGGCCGAGCAGCACCACCAGACGCTGGTCGACCGCTTCGCGCAGTGGCCGGTGAAGATCGCCGAGATGAGCCGCTTCCGCTCGCCCAAGGAGGTGAAGGCGGCGATGGAGGGGCTGGCGGCCGGCACGATCGACATCGTGGTCGGCACGCACAAGCTGCTCAGCCCGGACACCCAGTTCAAGAACCTGGGCCTGCTGATCATCGACGAGGAACACCGCTTCGGCGTACGCCACAAGGAGCAGATGAAGGCGATGCGCGCCGAGGTCGATGTGCTCACGCTGACCGCGACACCGATCCCGCGCACGCTGGGCATGGCGCTCGAAGGCCTGCGCGACCTGTCGGTGATCGCGACCGCGCCGCAGCGCCGGCTGGCGATCAAGACGTTTGTCCGCAACGAGAGCAAGGGCGTGATCCGCGAAGCGGTGCTGCGCGAGTTCCAGCGGGGCGGGCAGGTCTACTTCCTGCACAACGAGGTCGACACGATCGAGAACCGCCGCCAGTCGCTGCAGGAGCTGATCCCCGAGGCGCGCATCGGTGTCGCCCATGGCCAGATGCCCGAGCGCGAGCTGGAGCGGGTGATGCGCGACTTCGTGGCGCAGCGCCACAACGTGCTGCTGTGCTCGACCATCATCGAGACCGGCATCGACGTGCCGACTGCCAACACCATCCTCATGGCGCGGGCGGACAAGTTCGGCCTGGCCCAGCTGCACCAGCTGCGCGGACGCGTCGGCCGCAGCCACCACCAGGCCTATGCCTACCTGCTGGTGCCCGACATCGAGGGCCTCACCAAGCAGGCGCAGCAGCGGCTGGACGCGATCCAGAGCATGGAAGAACTCGGCTCGGGCTTCTACCTCGCGATGCACGACCTGGAGATCCGCGGCGCCGGCGAGGTGCTGGGCGACCACCAGAGCGGCAACATGATGGAGGTGGGCTTCCAGCTCTACAACGAGATGCTGTCGGAAGCGGTGCGCGCCCTCAAGGCGGGCCAGGAGCCGGACCTGCTCTCGCCCACCGGCTTCTTTGGCGCGACCACCGACGTCAACCTGCACGCGCCGGCGTTGCTGCCGGACGCCTATTGCCCGGACGTGCAGGTGCGCCTGAACCTCTACAAGCGCCTGGCCACCGCGGACAAGGCGGACAAGATCGACACGATGCTGGAGGAGTGTGTCGACCGCTTCGGCAAGCTGCCGGCGCAGGCGCAGGCGCTGTTCGACCTGCACCGGCTGCGCGTGCAGGCGAAGCCCTACGGCGTGACCAAGATCGATGCAGGCCCGGCGGTGATCAACATCCACTTCCGCCCGAATCCGCCGATCGACCCGATGCGCATCATCGATCTGGTGCAGAAGAACCGGAACGTGAAGCTCGCCGGCAACGACAAGCTGCGCATCGAACGCGCCTATCCGGATGCCAAGGACCGGGCCCAGTACGTGCGCGACGTGCTGCGGGCGCTGGGCACGCCGCTGGCTGGCCGCTGACCTCGCCAGCAGGCTTTACACGGCAGCAACAGCGCGGTGGGGATGGCGTTCACATGACCGTTGCAGAATCAGGGTTATCCCTTGAACCACTGCAACTCCACCATGACGATCCAACGCCACTGGGCCACGCCCCTCACCATCGGCGCCTTCTTGCTGATGGCCGTCACCGGGGGGCTGATGTTCTTCCACCTCGACCGCGGCCTGAACAAGGAGGCCCACGAATGGCTGGGCTGGGCCATGGTCGTGGCGGTCGGTCTGCACGTCGCGGTCAACTTCGCCGCCTTCAAGCGCCACCTGACCCAGACGACCGGGCGGGTGCTGATCGGCGTGTTCGCCGTGCTGCTGGGGCTGTCCTTCCTCAGCGTCGGCGACCAGAAGAGCGAACCAGGCTTCGCGCCGCCGCTGCGGGCCATGGCGCAGGTGCCGCTGTCGACGCTGGCCCCGGTGCTGAAACTCACGCCGGCCGAGCTGCGCGAGCGCCTGGGCGCTTCCGGCGTGCTGGCCACCTCGGACACGCAGACCCTGGCGGAGCTGGTCGGCCCGGACCTGAAGCGCCAGATCGGTGTGCTCAACGGACTGCTGGCCGCCCCCAGACCCTGAGGTCCGGCGGCCGAGCGGGTAGGATCGCGGGCTGTTCCCACTGCACTGTCCGCCGCGATGTCTGTTGCCGCTTCCCCCCGTGAACTTGCCCCCGGCCTGGTGATCCAGGGTTTCGAGCCCCCGCTGCGCCTGAGCGACTTCAAGCTCATCGCCTTCGACATGGACTCGACGCTGATCAACATCGAGTGCGTCGACGAGATCGCCGACGCCGCCGGGCGCAAGGCCGAGGTCGCCGCCATCACCGCCGCGGCGATGCGCGGCGAGATCACCGACTACAAGGACAGCCTGCGCCGCCGCGTGGCCCTGCTGCAGGGCGTGCCGGCCAGCGCGCTGGAAGAGGTCTACACGCAGCGCCTGCAGCTGAATCCGGGCGCCGAAGCGCTGGTCCGGGCCTGCCGCGCCGCCGGCCTGAAGACGCTGCTGGTCTCGGGCGGCTTCACGTTCTTCGCGGACCGCGTGGCCGCACGCCTGCAACTCGACGAGGCGCGCAGCAACCTGCTGGAGATCGTGGACGGCCAGCTGACGGGCCGCATGGTCGACCAGCCCTGGGGCGACATCTGCGACGGCGAGGAAAAGCGCCGCACGCTGCTGGCCACCTGCGCCCGCCTGGGCATCGCCCCGGCGCAGGCCATCGCCATGGGCGACGGCGCCAACGACCTGCCGATGATGGGTGTGGCGGGCCTGTCGGTCGCGCACCACGCCAAACCGGCCGTGCGCGCCCAGGCCATGGTCGCCATCGACGACGGCGGACTCGACCGCCTGCTCGACGTCTTCAGGGACCGCTGAGCACCATCTGGGTCCGGATCTCGTCGCTCCAGTCCTCGAAATCGTCCTCGCTCATGCCCAGCGCCGCCAGCGCCTGGACGCCCCCGCGCAGCCACTCGCCGTGGCGGTTGCGGCCGCGGTGGAGCTGGATCATGCGCTCGGCCACCAGCGCCAGCGCGATCAGCAGGCTGGACGGCCGGCGGCGGTGTTCCGCGCCGAGCACGCGGTAGTCGTGGTGCAGGCAGACCGCCTCGACGATCTCCTCGCCGACGCCCCAGGTCCGGGCCAGCGCGGCACCAACGACCGCATGGTCGGTGCCGTGTCGTCCGCGTTCCACCTCGGTGAAGGCGCGGAAGCCGAGATTGGCTTCGGCCAGCGTGGCGCGGTAGCTGGGTGATTCGAAGCGCTGCAGCAGCACGGGAATCCCGACGTCGCAGAACAGCCCGAAGGTCTGCGCCACGTCCGGCGCGACCTCGCCATGCCGGCGCGCCAGCCAGGCCATCGCCACGCTGCGCCGGTGCGCGACATCCCAGAAGCGCTCCAGCGAGGGCCCGTGCGCGGGCAGCACCTCGCGCAGGGCCAGCGCACTGAGCAGCGCGGTACAGCGCACGGGTCCGAGCCGCTCGAAGGCCTGGGCCAGCGTGCCGCGACCACGTCCGCGGCCGAGCCAGGGCGCATAGGCCGCCTTCAGCAGCGCGGCAGAGACGGCCACATCCGTCATGGCAATGCGGGCGAGTTCCTCGCTGCGTGGTGGTGTGCGCGCCAGTTCGGCGCGCAGGCGCAACAGCATGTCAGGACACGGCGGAATGCCGATGTCGGCGACCAGCGCCGACAGCATCGGTGCATCGGACAAGGCCGACGCCACCGAGGGCGCGAGGAGGTCAGACGGGACGGAGAGCACATGCATAGCCACTTTTCGGCGCCCATGCCACCGTGCTGTATGCACCACCCCGCCTGACCGTGATGAACCGCACGACCTGAATCGATGATCTCGGAATGCAAACGCCGGGATTTCGTGCAGATCCGGGCCGATTCAGGCCCGTTCGACGGGGTTCAGCGCGCGGCGGGCAGCACGACGATGCCGTCCGCATCGGCCACCAGCCAGTCGCCGGGCCGCACGGTCACACCCTGGATCTGCACGGCCACATCGACCAGTCCGGCCTGGCGGCGGTCGGTCGGCAGCGGCATGGGGGCGAGTGCGAACAGGCCCACGTCGCAGGCGGCCAGTTCCGCCAGATCGCGCACGCAGCCATCCACCACGACACCGGCCCAGCCGTTGCGCGCCGCCGCGGCCGCGATGTTGCCGCCGATGAGTGCCCGGCGCAGCGAGCCGGCGCCATCGACCACCAGCACGCGCCCCTGGCCGGGGCCTTCCAGCGCCGCCTTGACGGAGGTGTTGTCCTCGAAACACTTCACGGTGGTCACCGGGCCGGCAAAGGCCGCACGGCCGCCGAACGAGCGGAACACCGGCGGCAGGACGCGGAAGGCGCCACTGGTATCGCCCTTGTGCAGGTCGCAGAGGTCGCAGGTCGAGGTGAGCGTGGTGGGAGCAGGTGCAGTCATGGTTCAGGGGGATGAAGGACGCAGCGGCGCCGCATCCAGATGGGACAGGAAGTCGCCCGCGCGCTGGAAACCGATGACGCGGTGCGCGGGCAGTTCGCGCCCGGCAGTGTCGAACAGCAGGATGGCCGGCGGCCCGAACAGGCCGTAGCGGCGCATCAGGGCCTTGTCGTCGGCGTTGTTGGCCGTCACGTCGACCTGCAGCAGCAGCATCCCGGCCAGGCGCTCCTTGACGGCCGGATCGGTGAAGGTGAAGCGCTCCATTTCCTTGCAGGAAACACACCAGTCGGCATAGAAATCGAACAGCACCGGGCGCCCTGCCGTGCGCACGGCCTCGTCCAGTTCGGCCAGGGTGCGGACGCGGCGGAACACCACGCCATCGCCCGGTATCGTGTGGCTGGAGGCACCTGCAGCCTCCACGGTGGATCCGAAGGACAGCACCGGCCAGACCATCCAGGCCGCCACCGCCAGCAGCATCACGCCGAAGCTGCGCTTGACCCACTCCATCCAGGCACCCGCCCTGGGCAGCAGCGAACCCGCCGACAAGCCGACCAGCATCAGCGGCACGCTCATGCCGCAAGCCATGGCGAACAGCGCCACGCCCCCGAGCACCACGTCGCGCGTCTGGCTGATGTAGACCAGCGCACCCGCCAGCGGCGCGGCCACGCACGGCCCGACGATCAGCGCCGAGACGCCGCCCATCACGAACACACCGCCATAGCGACCGCCTTCGACCTGGCTGCTGGCGGCGTGCAGACGGGTCTGCCACGACGCCGGAATCTGCAGGTCATAGAAGCCGAACATCGACAGCGACAACCCCACCAGCACCAGCGCGAACGCCCCCAGCACCCAGGGCGTCTGCAGCGTCGCCGCCAGTCCCTCGCCGGCCAGCCCTGCGGCCACACCCATGCCGGTGTAGACCAGCGCCATGCCGAGCGCGTACGCCCCCGACAGCAGCAGGCCACGCTGGCGCGAGCCGCCGCCCCCCTGTCCCAGGATGATCGAGGACAGGATGGGCACCATCGGCAGCACGCAGGGCGTGAACGACAGCAACACGCCAGCCAGCGCGAAGACCCCCGCGACACCCCACAGGTTGCCCGAGCGCAGCACGGTGCCGAAGCGGTCGAACACACTGGCCTCGGGCGCGGGCGTTGCCTCGGCGGAGGACAACGCGGCATCCCCGGTCGCGTCCGCCGCCACGACACGCACCGCCCGCAGCGCACCAGCCTCCTGGCGCACCTGCAGCTGGTGGATCTGCGGCGGATAGCACAGGCCCTTGTCGGCGCAACCCTGGTGCGTCACCTTCACCGTGAACTGCCCGGGGGCGGACTGCACCGCCAGCGGCACCTCCAGGACGTCGTGGTAGATCTCGACCTCCTTCTGGAAGGTCTCGTCGAACTTGACCACCCCCGCCGGATAGACCGGCGGCGACAGCACGACATCCGGTCCGCCGGGCAGCACCTCGAACCGCTCCCGGTACAGGTAGTAGCCGGGGGCCACCTCGAACCGCAGTGCCAGGGTCTGCGCATCGGCCACCCGCACGCTGAGCCGGAAGGCCTGCTCCGGCTCCAGGAAGGTTTCGGCCGCCCGCACCGGCCCCGTGACCACCAGCCACACCAGTACCGCAGCGAGGCAACGCCACACCAGACGCCGGACATCGGAACCAGAAAAGCAATTCATCTTCATCGGACTAGCGTAACCGACCACCAGTGTGCCCTGTCGAGACACGGATTTCTGCGCGCTGAATCAAACACGGGGCAACCAGATTCAGGGGGCACGGTCCACCCCGCACAGGCGTGCGCGGGTGACGCCTCGTCACAAGCACTCACACTGTGGACAGGCGCCCGGGTGCATTTTCTTCGAAACGATCAGAAAATCACGCATTTCCAGATTTCATATTCGTCAATCACCCTGATGACGGAATGCGTCCATTCCATGCAGTTTCACGCAAACTCAGGTCGCAGCCAGCTTCAGCGACTAAAGTAGCGATGCTCCCACCCCTTTCCCCGGACTGCTCCGTCACGCGATGAACATGCTCAAGAGCCTCTTCGGCGATCTGACCCCGATTCGGGACGCCACGTCCCGCGCGAGTGGCAAGGACGCGGCCGCCGATGTCGAGATGCCCGAGTTCGCCTCCACCGCCGTCATGGCCGACGAGAACGAACTGGCCGAAGCCGCGGCAGAAGCCGAAGCGCGCCACAACGACGACCTGCTGGTCAGCGGCTCCCCCGCGCAGGCCATGCGCGCCCATTTCGCCGGCAGCCGCAAGGACACCTTTGTCCGGCAGAAGCTCATCACGATGTGCGACCCGTCGCACATGTGGGCCGCCTCGGTCATCCGCGCGCTGGCCGACGCCAGCGGCCAGCCGATCGAGCGGCTCAGCCTGCGCGACCAGGCCAGCCTCAACCTGATGGCCACCATCGAGCGCACCACCCTGCCCCGGCGCACCGACGACACGCTGAAGATCTACCACGCGGACATCCAGGCCGAAGGTGGCGATGCGGCCGAGGTGCAGATGGCCCTGATGGAGCGCTCGGACCTGTCGGTGGTGATCATCGGGCCGATGGCACCGTCGGCGATCGACGACATGCTGGTCGATCTGCACAGCGCCACGCTGAGCCTGCACTGGCAATGCCGCAACCTGCTGTTCATGCTGCCGGTGGGCGCCAGCTGGATGGTGCAGAAGATCGAGCGCATGGACTGGCCGGCGCAGGTGCGCATCGAAACGATGTGCGAGCCGCTGACCAGCGCCAGCGCGGTGTGGAACCGCATGCTGGCCTACTGGCAGCGCCTGCGGTCGGAACAGGCGTCCCCACCAGCCGCACCGGCGGTGGTGGCTGCGCCAGCGCCCGGCAGCGCGCCGATGCCGCTGTCGGAAGCGGTGGCCTCCGGCCCCGCCCTGCCGCCTGCCCGACAGGCCACGCTGTTTGTGGCGCCTCCGGAAACGCCAGAGCTGTCCGCAGACGCCCCGGCCCCGGAGTCCGGACGCACGCCCGTGCACCCCAGGCGCGCACTCGCCGTGCTGGACGAGCTCACGGTGCTGGACGGCCTGATCTTCGTTGCGCTGGTCGAAGGCAGCACCGGACTGGTCAAGGCCAGCCCCGCCCGCGGACCCGACATCGACCGCGCGGCGCTGGCCGCCGCCGAAATCTGGAAAACCCACCGCCGCACGCTGCGCCAGCTGGGTCATTCCCGTCCGGGCGACCCGCTGGAAGAAATACTGGTCACCGCGGGCAGCCGATACCATATTCTCCGGACGCTGCGCGCCCACCCGGACCTGTTCATCCTGGCCGTTCTGGACAAGCTGCGCAGCAATCTGGCGATGACGCGCTACCGCATCATGGAGGCACAGCAGGTGCTGATGTGAACCGGTCACAACCCTCGACACCATGCTCAGCCTGAAATTCAAGCGCACTGCCCCTTCGAGCGACGCCTCCGCGTCCCAGGATGACCCCCGCAGCGCGGCCTGGGCCGGCCCCAGCAGCCTGCCCGCAGACCCCCCCACCACTGTTCCGGTCAGCACCCGCGAATTGCGCACCCGGGCCGAGACACCGAGCGCACCGCCCGTGCAGACCCTGTTTTCGCGCGATTCGGTGCAACCGCAACAGACGGTGGCCGTGTGGGACCCCTCCGGCAGCTGGCCCGGTTTCTCGATCGCCCAGCTCGCCCTGGCGGCCCATGGCCGCATCAGCGAGATCTCGCTGATGCAGGAACAAGGCACGGAGCCGGTGGCCATGCTGCGCAGCACGGTGCTGCCGACGCCGTCCGGCCAGCCGCTCGGGGTGGTCGAGGTGGACGCCTCGTTCGCCGACAACCGCGGCCTCAGCGTTGCCCTGACCCTGCTGGAGCAGGCCGACCGCGCCGTGATCCTGGCCGGTGCCAACGGGGACAAGGACCTGATCCGGCGCATCAACGACTTCGTGCGTGCAGACGCCTGGCGCGGGCCGTCGCTGCTGCTGGTGTCGCCGGCGGACAAGCCGAGCCGCGCCGACCGCCTGCGCCGCGCCACCTGGCCGCGCGGCATGAAGATGCACGTGCTGGAGCTGTTCTCGGTGAACGACCCGGGCTGGTCGCAGCAGCTGATCTCGCTGGTGACCGGCTTTGCCAGCGGCGAGCCGACCGTGCCCGGCGCGATGGACGACGGCCCGGCTGACGCGGAGGCACCACGGCCGGAACCGGCACCGCCGGTGGTGCCAGCAAAAGCGGCGCCAGCGCCAGTGCCGACGCCTGCGCCCGCGCGATCAGCCGCAGCGGCACCGGTGGCCCCCCCCCCGGCCGTCTCGCCTGCGCTGGCGCCGCTGGTCGTGACCTCGGCGCTGCCGGACGTGTCCGCGACCGTGATGAACCGCGTGCTGCGGGTGCTGTCGATGGGGGTCGGCGTGACGGCGTGTGCCGTCGTGGCGATCGAGGACGCGCACGTGTTGAGCGTGCAGGCCCAGACCGAGGACCAGCTGACCCTGCTCGAAGGAGCCGCGCGCGCCGGCTGCGCCCTCTGGCGGGCCCACCGCGCGCTGGGCGCCGGGCAGCCGCTGCTGGAGCTGTCCTGGGGCAGTCCGACCCACCACCACCTGGCGCTGCCCGTGCCGCGCCAGCCGGGTCTGCTGATCCTCGCCTGCGTCGAGCGCGAGTTCGGCGACCTGGGCGCTGCGCGCTGGCAGATCGCGGTCGCACGCAACCAGTGGATCGGAACCTCCGAGAATCCGTCTCCCTGATCTGCTGCATTACGATCTCGCCATGACCGACGTTCAATTCGACTACACCCAGCAGGACGCCACCGGCCAGAGCTGCACCGCGCACGCCTGGGCCAAGGTGCCCGCGCCGCTCACCCCCAGCCAGCGCACCGCCCTCAAGGACCGCGCCCGCGCCCTGCTCCAGCAGCACAACGCGGTGCTCGTCGCCCACTACTACGTGGACGGCGACCTGCAGGACCTCGCCATGGAGACCGGCGGCTGCGTCAGCGACTCGCTGGAAATGGCCCGCTTCGGCCGCGACCACGCGGCGCAGACGCTCATCGTCGCCGGCGTGCGCTTCATGGGCGAAAGCGCCAAGATCCTGTCGCCGCAGAAGCGCGTGCTGATGCCGGACCTGGACGCCACCTGCTCGCTCGACCTGGGCTGCCCGCCGGACCAGTTCGCCGCCTTCTGCGATGCCCACCCTGACCGCACCGTCGTCGTCTACGCCAACACCAGCGCCGCCGTGAAGGCCCGGGCCGACTGGATGGTGACGAGTTCCTGCGCCGAGGCCATCGTCCGCCACCTGCACGAACAGGGCCAGAAGATCCTCTGGGCCCCGGACCGCCACCTGGGCAGCTACGTGCAGCGCCAGACCGGCGCCGACATGCTGATGTGGCAGGGCGACTGCATCGTGCACAACGAGTTCAAGGGCGTCGAGCTGGAGCTGCTGCGCCAGGAGCATCCGCAGGCGAAGGTCCTCGTCCACCCTGAATCGCCGAAGAGCGTGGTCGACCAGGCCGACGTGGTCGGCTCGACGGCGCAGCTGCTCAAGGCCGTGATGACCATGGACGCGCCCGAGTTCATCGTCGCCACCGACAACGGCATGTTCCACCGCATGCGCCAGTCCGCGCCGACCAAGCGGCTGATCGAGGCCCCCACCGCGGGCAACAGCGCCACCTGCAAGAGCTGCGCGCACTGCCCGTGGATGGCGATGAACGCGCTGCAGGGCGTGATCGACTGTCTGGAGCGCGGCACGGGCGAGGTGCAGGTCGACGAGCCGGTCCGCACCCAGGCCCTCGGCTGCATCGACCGCATGCTGGACTTCGTCAAGGCCAACCCGGCCGCGATCAGCCAGCCCTCGCGGGGCTTCGTGCCGAACATCGGCGCGGCCTGAGTCAAGTTGCGGGTGCGCATGCCGACATCCTCGGCATGAGCATCGATTTCACTTCCGTCCACAACCACTACGAACGGCCGGTGTTCGACACGGTGGTTCGTCTGGCCCCCGGCTATCCCTACCTGGACGCGGAGGCGCTGCCCGATGTGGCCTGCGTTGCGCTCAACCGGCTGGGCGCACGCTACATCCGCCACTCGGTCGATCTGACCTTCTACCTGACGGAGAAGGAACGCCTGGCGATGGACGAGACCATCAGCGACGCCGTCACCTTCGCCTTCGAGTTCGTGCAGGCCCGCATGGCGATGCGGGCGCGGCGCTGAACGGCGGCCCAGTCCAGGCGGATCAGCCGCACAACCCCGTCGGCGGCGGTCCGCCGGCCAGCCGGCGACCGGATTTCGCCGCCACGCGCTGGCTGCGCGCCGGGCGCACCAGCACCGTGGGGAAGCTCACCGGCAGCGTGGTCGGGAAATCGCGGCTGTAGTGCAGCCCGCGGCTCTCGTGGCGCATCAGCGCCGAGCGCACGATCAGGTCGGCGCACTCCACCAGATTGCGCAGCTCCAGCAGGTCGCGGTTGACGCGGAAGTTGGCGTAGTAGTCGTCGATCTCGTCGCGCAGCATCTGAATGCGATGCAGCGCACGCTCCAGGCGCTTGGTGGTGCGCACGATGCCGACGTAGTTCCACATCAGCAGGCGCAGCTCGTCCCAGTTGTGCGAGATCACGACCTGCTCGTCGGCGTTCTCGACCTGGCTCTCGTCCCACAGCGGCAGTGGCGGGTGCTCGGACTGCGGCGCCGTCATGATGGTTTCAGCGCAGCTGCGGCCCAGCACCACACATTCCAGCAGCGAGTTGCTGGCCAGCCGGTTGGCGCCGTGCAGGCCGGTGTAGGTCGTCTCGCCCACCGCGAAGAGGCCTGGCAGATCGGTCTGGCCATGCAGGTCGGTGACCACGCCGCCGCAGGTGTAATGCGCGGCGGGCACGACCGGGATCGGCTGCAGGGCGATGTCGATGCCGAGCTTCAGGCAGCGGGCGTGGATGGTCGGGAAGTGCTCCTTCAGGAAGTCTTCGCCAAGGTGGGTCGCGTCCAGCCAGACGTGGTCCACGCCGAGACGCTTCATCTCGAAGTCGATGGCGCGGGCCACCACATCGCGCGGCGCGAGTTCGGCGCGCTCGTCGTGCGCCAGCATGAAGCGGGTGCCGTCCGGCAGACGCAGGAAGGCGCCCTCGCCGCGCAGCGCCTCGGTGATGAGGAAGCTGCGGTCCTGCGGGTGGTAGAGGCAGGTCGGGTGGAACTGGATGAACTCCATGTTGCCCACCCGGCAGCCGGCGCGCCAGGCCATCGCGATGCCATCGCCGGTGGCGGTGTCGGGGTTGCTGGTGTAGCGGTAGACCTTGCCGACGCCACCGCTGGCCAGCACGACCGCGCTGGTGGCAATGGTCTCGATGCGCTGGCTCTCGATGTCGAGCACGTAGACGCCGTAGCAGCGCGGCGCGGCGTCCAGCCGCAGGTGGCGCGGGGTGATGACGTCCACCGCCATCGCCTGCTCGCGCAGCTCGATGTTCGGGTGGCGCTTCACCTCGGCCAGCAGCGCCTGGTGGATGGCGTAGCCGGTGGCGTCGGCGGCGTGGGCGATGCGGCGCACCGCATGGCCACCCTCGCGGGTCAGGTGCAGGCCGAGCGGGCCGTCCGGGTCGGGCGAAAACGCCACCCCCTGGTCGACCAGCCAGCCCACCGCGTCCGCGCTGCGCTCGGCGATGAAGCGCGCGGTGTGTTCGTCCACCAGTCCGGCGCCCGCTTCCTGCGTGTCGCGCACATGGCTGTCGATGCTGTCGTCGCGGCCGAGCACGCCGACGATGCCGCCCTGGGCCCAGGCGGTGGCCGCCTCACCGAGTTGCCGCTTGGCCAGCACGATGACCCGCCGCTCGGCCGCGAGGTGCAGCGCCACAGTCAAGCCAGCCAGTCCGGCCCCCACGATCACGACAGGCAAAGTTTCCATTTCAGGTTCCGAGAGCGGAGAGGTAGAGGACACGGTAGACGACATGCCAGCGCACGATGTGAAATCAAGACGCGGATGATAGGATGCCCGCGCCCTTTTCGTTCTGGAGACCACGGCATGCACCCACCCGCCGACGGATCCGACAACGCTGTCGACGCCCCACCGACCCAGATCCAGCGCAGCTTCGACGACCGGCTGGACAACGCCGTCGACATCGGCCGCCCGGTCGGCAACCACACCCGCGAGCTGTTCGTGTCCTGCGAGCCGGGCGAGGCGCTGCAGCAGCAGTTCGAATATCTGCGCCCCAGCTACATCGCGCTGCACGACATCGCCAGCCGCGGTGCACGCCGCCTGCTGCACGCCATCGCGTCCGCGGCGGGCCGGCCGGTGGAGCGCCTGAGCATCCGCCGCCAGAGCTATGGCACCGTGCTCGCCAGCATCGACTACGTGGACTGTCCGGCCAGCCGCGGCCAGCTGGTGCGGCTCTACAGCACCGACGCCGAGGCCGACACCGTGACCCGGACCGCCATCGCCCGGGTGCTCTGTGCGCAGGCGACGATGGCCGTCATCCTGATCGGCGACGTGCCACCGCACGCGCTGAGCGACGCCCTCCAGCCCTTGCGCGACGCGATGTTCCGGCCCGACTGGCAGTGCGCCCACCTGCAGTTCATGCCGCTGGCCGCCACCAGCCACGCGGCACTGGCCGGACTCGTTGCCGCACTCGGACCGGGCAGCGGCGTGGCCTGCCAGATCGCGCCGCGGGTCAGTCGCCCGGCCGAGGCCTGGAACTTCCTGAGCGAGTCGTGGAACCGGGTACAGACCGCCCTGCACCCGGACGGCAGCGGGCCGCTGCTGAGCGTGCTGGCCAGCGGCCGGGACACGATGCAGGCCATGCCCGATCTGGCCACCACGCCAGCCACGCTCGCGTCCAGGACGCAGCCGATCGAGCGCTTCGTGCTGGAGGCCCATGCGCTGCCGGGGGTGCAGAGTGCGTGCGTGTTCGATGTCGCCACCAGCCGCGTGATCGCCCACGCTGGCGCGGCCTTCCAGCCCAGCGACCTGGCACGCCGCGGCTCGCTGCTGCTGGCCGCCGGCACCAGCACCCGCAGACAGCTGCACCTCGTCGGGCAAGCCGACGAGGTGCTGGTCATGGGAGGCAACGAGGCGCTTGGCGTGCGGACACTGCAGTCCCAGCCGGGGCTGGCGCTGCACCTGGTCTACGGCCCGTCCCTGACGAGCTGGACCCAGTTGCGCCCGCGTCTGATGGCGATGGATGCCGCATTGCCGCGGGCGCCGGTGCTCTGAACACCAGGCCCGCGGCACCGGTGCTTCAGTGCACCGTGCGGCCGAAGGTGAACTCGCCGTCCACATTGATCCCGACCGGAATCACGTCGCGCGGCGCGAAGCGCCCTTCCAGGATCAGCCGCGCCACCGGGTTCTCGATGCGCTGCTGGATCGCCCGCTTGAGCGGCCGCGCCCCGAACACCGGGTCGAAGCCGACCTTGGCGATTTCCTTCAGCGCCTCGGGCGTGACCTCCAGCACCATCTCCATCTTCGCCAGCCGCCCTTCCAGCCCCTTGAGCTGGATCGCAGCGATCGACTCGATGTTCTTCAGGTCCAGCGCGTGGAACACGACGGTCTCGTCGATGCGGTTCAGGAACTCGGGCCGGAAATGCGCCTTCACCTCGCCCCAGACCGCCTCGCGGATGTCCTCGGTCGGCTGGCCGGCCATGGCCATGATCAGGTGCGAGCCGAGGTTGCTGGTCATCACGATCACGGTGTTCTTGAAGTCGATCGTGCGGCCCTGCCCGTCCGTCAGCCGGCCATCGTCCAGCACCTGCAGCAGCACGTTGAACACGTCCGGGTGCGCCTTCTCCACCTCGTCGAGCAACACGACGCTGTAGGGCTTGCGCCGCACGGCTTCGGTCAGCGTGCCACCCTCGTCATAGCCGACGTAGCCCGGAGGCGCGCCGATCAGCCGCGACACCGAGTGCTTCTCCATGAACTCGCTCATGTCGATGCGGATCATGTGGTCCTCGCTGTCGAACAGGAAGCCGGCCAAAGCCTTGCACAGCTCGGTCTTGCCCACGCCGGTGGGGCCGAGGAACAGGAACGAGCCCAGCGGCCGGTTCGGATCGGACAAGCCGGCGCGTGAACGGCGGATCGCGTTCGACACGGCGACGATGGCTTCTTCCTGGCCGACCACGCGCTGGTGCAGCTTGTTTTCCATCTGCAGCAGCTTGTCGCGCTCGCCCTGCATCAGCTTGGACACCGGGATGCCCGTGGCGCGGCTGACCACCTCGGCGATTTCCTCCGCGCCGACCATCGTGCGCAGCAGTTGCGGGCCGCCCTTGCCGTCCTTGCCGGCGCGGGTCTTGGATTCCTCCTTGGCCTGCGCTTCGTTCAGGCGCTTCTCCAGTTCGGGCAGCTTGCCGTACTGCAGCTCGGCCACGCGGTTGAAATCGCCCTTGCGCTTCCATTCCTCGATCTGGAACTTGATGCGGTCGATCTCTTCCTTGACGTGGGCCGATCCTTGCGCCGTCGCCTTCTCGGCCTTCCAGATCTCTTCCAGATCGGCGTACTCGCGCTCCAGCTTGCCGATCTCTTCCTCGATCAGGCCCATGCGCTTGATCGAGGCTTCGTCCTTCTCCTTGCGCACCGCCTCGCGCTCGATCTTGAGCTGGATGATGCGACGGTCGAGCTTGTCCATCACCTCCGGCTTGGAGTCGATCTCGATCTTGATCTTGGCCGCCGCCTCGTCGATCAGGTCGATGGCCTTGTCGGGCAGGAAGCGGTCGGTGATGTAGCGGTGCGAGAGTTCGGCCGCGGCGACGATGGCCGGGTCGGTGATCTCGACGCCGTGGTGAACCTCGTACTTCTCCTGCAAGCCGCGCAGGATGGCGATCGTCGCTTCCACGGTGGGCTCGGCGACGAGCACCTTCTGGAAGCGGCGTTCCAGCGCGGCGTCCTTCTCGACGTACTTGCGGTATTCATCGAGCGTGGTCGCGCCGATGCAGTGCAGCTCGCCGCGGGCCAGCGCCGGCTTGAGCATGTTGCCCGCGTCCATCGCGCCCTCGGCCTTGCCCGCACCGACCATGGTGTGCAGCTCGTCGATGAAGAGAATGATGCGGCCCTCGTCCTGCGCCACTTCCTTCAGCACCGACTTCAGCCGCTCCTCGAACTCGCCGCGGTACTTGGCCCCGGCCAGCAGACCGGCCATGTCGAGCACCAGCACGCGCTTGTTCTTCAGCGACTCGGGCACCTCGCCGTTGACGATGCGCTGCGCCAGTCCTTCGACGATGGCGGTCTTGCCGACGCCGGGCTCGCCGATCAGCACCGGGTTGTTCTTGGTGCGCCGCTGCAGCACCTGGATGGCACGGCGGATCTCGTCGTCACGGCCGATCACCGGGTCGAGCTTGCCGGCGCGGGCGCGCTCGGTGAGGTCCATCGTGTACTTCTTCAGAGCCTCGCGCTGGCCTTCGGCGTCGGCCGAGTCCACCGGCTGGCCACCGCGCACGGCGTCCACGGCGGTTTCCAGCGCCTTGCGGGTCAGGCCGCAGGTGCGCACCGCCTGGGCGAAGTCGGTCTTCGACTCGGCCAGCGCCAGCAGCACCATTTCAGTGGCGATGTACTGGTCGCCGCGCTTGGTCGACTCCTTCTCGGCCGCCTGCAGCAGGGCCATCAGGTCGCGGCCGGGTTGCACTTGGGCGCCCGTCACCGACGCGATGCGGGCCAGGGCAGCGTCGATCGCCTCGTCGAGCGCACGCAGGCTCACGCCCGCGCGCTGCAGCAGCGAGCGCGGACCGTCCTCCTGCTGCAGCAGCGCCTTGAGCAGGTGGACGGGTTCGATGTAGGGGTGGTCCGCCGCGAGGGCCAGGCTCTGGGCGTCGCCGAGCGCCTGTTGCAGCAGGGTGGTGAGTTTGTCGAGTCGCATGGGGTGTTCCTCCGGTTGAAAGGGATCTGGGGCAGTACAGACCAGATTTCAAGATCCAGAACCAGACAGACCATTGATGAGGATCAGTCTGGCGGCTCGGCGCGCAGACAGCGGATCTGGGAGGTCAAGCGCAAGCTGATCGGCCGAGTGCGCCAGTCGGTTCGTCCCCAAGATGGTGGCGACTGGGTCGAATCTGACCGGCTGGGAGTTTTCGCTGTGCACCAAACCACCTGTTCCACCCTTGCGCTTCCTTGCAAATGCCTGAACGCTGTCATGGTCGGGGTCATGGCCCTGGCCGGCACGCAGGCCCGGGCAGCGCAGGAACTGGAGGTCGCCTCGATGTCCATCGAGGACCTCATGAACGTCGAGGTCACCACCGTGTCCCGCAAGTCGCAGCGGCTGACCGACACGGCCGCCGCCGCCTTCGTGGTCACGGCCGATGACATCCAGCGCTCGGGATCGACGTCGATCCCCGAAGCGCTGCGCATGGTGCCGGGGCTGGAAGTGGCCCGGGCCAGCGGCAGCCGCTGGGCGGTGACCGCACGCGGCTTCAACGGCCGCTTCGCCAACAAGCTGCTGGTGCTGATCGATGGCCGCAGCGCCTACTCGCCCTTCTTCTCCGGCGTGTTCTGGGAAGCCGAGGATGTGCTGCTGGAGGATGTGGACCGCATCGAGGTGATCCGCGGCCCGGGTGCCACCATGTGGGGCGCCAATGCCGTGAACGGCGTGATCAACATCCTGACCCGCAACGCCAGGCGCACACAGGGCGGGCTGGCGACCGCCCTGGTGGGCAACGAGGGACAGCGCACCGGCGCCGTGCGCTGGGGCGCGCAGGTCGACGAGGACACCCACTACCGCCTCTGGGCCAAGTCCGTCCGGCGCGACAGCGTGCAGGCCAGCGACGGCACGCCGGGCGCGGACGATGTCGATGCCGTGCGCGCCGGCTTCCGGCTGGACCGCGATCTCTCGGGCACCGCCCGCGTGATGGCCACCGCGAACGTGTTCGACACGAAGAGCGGCGAGGTGCTGCTGCTGCCCCAGCTCACCCCGCCCTACGCCGCACGGACCCCGACCATGCAGAAGAACCAGGGCGTGAACGTCCTGGGCAAGATCGACTGGACGCTGGACAACGGCTCGCAAGCCACGCTGCAGGTCGGTCTGGAGCACGGCCGCATCGCCATGGAAGGTGTCCACGCCGAAGACCGCACCACGCTGGACGTCGACTTCCAGAACCGCTTCGCGCTGACGTCCCGCCAGGACATGGTCTGGGGCCTGGGTTACCGGCGCAGCGCAGACACCATCCACACCCCGCCCGCCTCGCTCGCCACCTTCCTGCCCGCCGAGCAAACGCAGACCTTGTTCAGCGCCTTTGTCCACGACGAGTTCACCGTGCTCCCGGACCGCTGGCGCATCGCCGCTGGCAGCAAGTTCGAGCACAACAGCTACACCGGCTTCGAGGTCCAGCCGAATCTGCGCTCCTCGTGGAACCTGAACCCGACCGATTCGGTGTGGGCAGCAGTCTCCCGCGCGGTGCGCACGCCCGCCCGGGTGGAGCGCGGCGCGACCATCGACGCCGCCGTCCTCCCGGCCGACCCGGCCGGCGGCAATCCCCTGCCGACGCTGCTGCGCATCGGCGGCAGCCCCTCGTTCTCCTCGGAGTCGGTGCTGAGCTACGAGGTGGGCTACCGGGCGCAGTTCGGCTCGAACCTGCTGCTCGACGTGGCCGCCTTCCACAACCGCTACCGGAACCTGCGCGCCGCGCAGACCCAGGGCGCCACCCCGGTCCTGACCAGCCTGTCGCCCTACCTGCTGGTGTCCGGCGCGATCGGCAATGGCCTGGAAGCGCAGGAAAACGGCCTGGAAGCTGCCGTCGACTGGCATGCGGCGCCCTCGCTGCGCGTGCAGACGGCCTACACCCTGCTGCAGGTCAGCGCCGAGTCCAGTGGCGACCCGCTCCATGACGCCGACGTGCGCACCGCCAGAGGCGGCGTGCCCCGCCACCAGCTGTCGCTGCGCGCATCCTTCGATCTGGGCAAGCAACAGCAACTCGATGGCTGGCTGCGCCGCGTGGGGCGGCTGGAGTCCATGAACATCGGCGCGTTCACCACGCTCGACCTGCGCTGGGCCTGGCGCGTGACCCCGCAGTTCGAAGCCTCGGTGACCGGCCAGAACCTGCTCCAGGCGCAGCACGTGGAGTACACCGGCGACCAGCTGCCCACGATGCAGATGCGCATTCCCCGCTCCATCGCGGTCAAGGGCCGCTGGCAGTTCTGACCTGACGGCAGCGAAAGCATCGACATGCGCAGTCTCGCTCTGGGGCGAGGTGCTCTGGTGACCCTGCTGACCGGGTTCGTCTGCACCGCGCTGGCACAGGGCCCGGCGACCACGGAAGCGGCGGTCAAGGCCGGTTTTGTCTTCAACTTCGGCAAGTTCACGGAGTGGCCGGCTGGCGCCTTGCCGGCCGGCCAGATCCAGCTCTGTCTGGTCGGACAGGATCCCCAGACAGTGGTGGGCACCGCCATCGAGGGGCGCACCTTGCAGGGCCGCGTGATGAACGTGAAACGCAACCCGCGCGCCGAGGAGCTGAAGTCCTGCCAGATCGTGTACGTGACCGATCCGGACGAGCGCCGCCAGAGCGAGGTGCTGCGTGCCGTGCGCAACCAGCCCGTGCTGACCATCGGCGATGTGGACGGATTCGCCGAAATGGGCGGGATGATCGGCCTCGGCGCAACCGGCGGGCGGGTCACGTTCGAAATCAACAACGAGGCGGCCCAGGCCGCCGCACTGAAGTTCAGCTCGCAGCTGCTGCGGCTGGCCACCACCGTTCGAGGGCGTACACCATGAGTGCAATCCAGTCCATGTCGATCGGGCGACGCCTGGGGCTGCTGATGGCCGCCAGCACCGGCGTGGCCCTGCTGCTGTCCTATGCAGCCTCGGCGTACAGCCAGATCGACCAGTACCAGCGCGACACCCGCGCCCAGCTGAGCACCCTGGCCGACATCACGGCGAGCAACAGCGCAGCGGCGCTGGCCTTCGGCGACACGAAGGCGGCCAACGAGACCCTGTCGGCGCTGCGCGTGAAAGCCAACATCACCGACGCGCAGATCATGGCCGGCAATGGCCAGGTCCTGGCCCGCTACACGCGCGCAGAAGCGCCAGACCAGACCTCCGGCCTCATCAACACGCTGGGGCTGAACCGGACCGTCACGCTGCAGCGCCCCATCACGACGGATGCAGAGGCGATCGGCCAGGTGGTGATCCACGCCGATCTCACCGAGATGTGGGCGGCCATCGCGCGCCAGCTGGCGCAGACGGCCGGCATCTCGCTGCTGGCCTTCGGCGCCTCGCTGGTCGTGGCCCGCTGGGCCCGACGGGACGTGGTCGCCCCGATCGAGCATCTGGCCGCCACCACGCACCGCATCACGCGCGAACAGGACTACACCGTGCGCGTGGACGGTGGACGGCAGGACGAGATCGGCACGCTGATCCACGGCTTCAACGAGATGCTGGACCAGATCCGGCAGCGCGAACTGGCGCTGTCCGCACACCGCGACCACCTGGAGCAGGAAGTGGATGCCCGCACGGTCGAGCTGCGCCACGCGAAGGAAGCCGCCGAGGCCGCGAGCCAGGCCAAGTCGCAGTTCCTGGCCAACATGAGCCACGAGATCCGCACGCCGATGAACGGCGTGCTGGGCATGATCGAGCTGCTGCTGGAGAGTGGCGTCAACCCGACCCAGCAGCGTCTGGCCCAGACGGCCCAGCAGTCCGGCGAATCGCTGCTCGGCATCATCAACGACATCCTGGACTTCTCGAAGATCGAGGCCGGCCGGATGGAGCTGGAGATCCTGCCCTTCAATCTGCGCGCGATGGTCGAGGAAGTGGCCACGCTGCTGGCCGAGCGTGCCCACCGCAAGGGCCTGGAGCTGGCCTGCGGGGTGGAGCCGTCGCTGCCGCTGGCCTTCAAGGGCGACGCGGGCCGCATCCGGCAGATCCTGACCAATCTCGTGGCCAACGCGATCAAGTTCACCCACGAGGGCGAGGTGGTCATCGAGGTGCTGGGCGTGCACAGCGGCGCGGACCGGACCCACCTGCGCTTCGAGGTGCGCGACACCGGCATCGGCATCGGTGCCACGCAGCAGGAGCGCCTGTTCCAGTCCTTCACGCAGGCCGACGGCTCGATGGCGCGCCAGTACGGCGGCACCGGCCTGGGTCTGGCGATTTCCCGGCAGCTCACCGACCTGATGGACGGCCGCATCGGCATGGTCAGCCGCGAAGGCCAGGGCTCGACCTTCTGGTTCGAGCTGCCGCTGGAGGACACACCGTCGGTGGCACTGCCCCCCCACCCGGACGTGCTCGGCCGCAAGGTCCTGATCGTCGAGGACAACCCGACGAACCGCACTCTGCTGGAGCACCAGGTCGAATCCATGGGCCTGCGCCGCGCGAGTGCGGGCGATGCCCTGCAGGCGCTGATGCTGCTGCGCGACGCACAGGCGCATGACGCGCCCTACGATCTGGCCCTGATCGACATGAAGATGCCCGGCCTCAGCGGGCTGGAGCTGGCCCGCGTGGTGCGTGGCGATCCGGAGCTGAAGGCCCTGCCCATGGTGATGCTCACCTCGCTGACCTCGTCCAACGAGGCGCAGGCGGCCAAGGATGCGGGCTTCCACACGACCCTCGACAAGCCGGTGCGACAGACCGATCTGCTGGCGGCGATCCGATCGGCGCTGGCGTCCGAAACCCGACCGGACCAGACCGCGGCGGGTCCCGGGACCGCCCCGGCGCCGGGTGCCGCCACCGGACCGCTGGACGCACACGTGCTGCTCGCGGAAGACAACCCCATCAACCAGCAGGTCGCCATCGCCATGCTGCAGAAGATGGGCTGCACCGTGACGCTGGCACACAACGGTCGGGAAGCCGTCGAGCGGGTGCGGACCGAACGGTTCGACGTGGTCCTGATGGACTGCCAGATGCCGGAAATCGATGGCTTCGAGGCCACCCGCCGCATCCGCGACTGGGAAGGCACGGCCACCCCCCCGACCCCGATCATCGCGCTGACGGCCAACGCCCTGCACGGTGACCGGGAACGCTGCCTGGACGCGGGCATGTCCGATTACCTGAGCAAGCCCTTCTCGGGAGCCAGCCTGCGGGCGATGCTGCAGCGCTGGCTGGCCAGCGCATCGGCAGCCTCTCCCCAGCTCCCGCATGGCGCGCCGACTCCGGCCGCAGCAGTGCATCGGGAAACCGGCATCCCGACCTTCGACAGCCAGGTCCTCGAAGAAGTCCGCGCCCTCGACACCGACGGCAGCCTGGTCCGCCGTCTGCTGGAACTCTTCTACGACGACGGCAACCAGCTGATGCAGGCCATGTGCCACGCACACGCCCAGGGCGACGTGCAAGGCCTGATTTTCTCGGCGCACAAGCTGGCCTCCAGCGGCGCCACGGTCGGTGCGCGGCGCTTCTCGATGCAGACCCGTGCGGTCGAGAATGCCTCCCGGACCAGCGGGCAACTGTGCGACACCCCGACCCTCCAGCGCCTGATGGAAGAATTCGAGCTGGCCACCAGCGAGATCGCCCGCGATACCGGCATCGAGCGGCCACGGCAGGCACAAGCGTCCGCATGAGTCAGCAACGGGTCGGATACCCGCACTGCCGGGCTGCCCGCATACTCGGACTTTCGGCCTGGGGAGGTGGAGGTGGAGGTGGTGTCTGCGGGAAAACGGCTCATCCGGGCCATCGGATTGGCGATGGTCTTCAGCACGGTCGGCGTGGACGCTGCCCAGGCGCAAGACACGGCCGCCCTGCGCAGCATGCATTCCAGCCTGCGCGCACGGCTGGCGTCGAGCCCGTTCCAGCGGCCGCTGGTACTGGAGTCCAGCCTTTCCTCGGGCGACCTGAAGGGCGAGGTCTACGCTGTCATCGACCAGCCGTTCGACGTCGTGGCCTCCGCGCTGCGGAGCGCAGGGGCGTGGTGCGACCTGCTGATCCTCCACCTGAACGTGAAGCACTGCGGCGCAGCCGGGGAGCCACCAGGCCAGACCCTGGGCCTGGCCGTGGGGCGCAAGTTCGACCAGCCGCTGAGCGAGGCCTACGTGGTCCGGTTCGCCTACCGTGTCCCTGTCACCAGCAGCGACTACCTCCGAGTCCAGATGACAGCGGCCTCCGGACCGCTGGGCACCAGCGACTACCGTCTTGCACTGGAAGCGATTCCGCTGGACGCGAAGCACGCCTTCCTCCACATGTCGTACGCTTATTCGTATGGCACGGCCGCGCTGGTGGCGATGGAGATCTACCTCGCGTCCGCTGGCCGTGACAAGGTCGGCTTCAGCGTCACCGGCCAGGGCAGCGATGGTCGGCCGGTCCACATCCATGGGGTGCGCGGTGTGGTGGAGCGCAACACCATGCGCTACTTTCTCGCGATCGAGAGTTACCTCGGCAGCCTGTCAGCGCTCCCCGACGAGCGGGAAGAGAAGCGCCTGCGCGACTGGTTCACCGCCACCGAGCGGCATGCGGAGCAGCTCCACGAGATGGACCGCGGCAAGTATCTCGCCATGAAGCGGCTCGAACTGCAGCGCCAGCACGCAGGCACCCAGCGCTGAGCAAAATCGCTGCGCCAATGCAAAAGGGACTTGGCATGCGCCAAGTCCCTTTGTTGACCAGAGAATCTGGTGGGCCCTGAGTGACTCGAACACTCGACCTACGGATTAAGAGTCCGCTGCTCTACCAACTGAGCTAAGAGCCCGCAATTTGAAATGCGGTGGTGTGACAGTATCTGGTGGTGGGTCCTGAGTGACTCGAACACTCGACCTACGGATTAAGAGTCCGCTGCTCTACCAACTGAGCTAAGAACCCCACTTGCTTAACGCTTATTGCGTCAAGACCGATACTATAACACACTTTTTGGCGCTTGGTGGGTCGTGCGGGACTCGAACCTGCGACCTACGGATTAAAAGTCCGCTGCTCTACCAACTGAGCTAACGACCCGCCGCCCCGTCCTCTTGCATTGCTTCTTCGTTACCGATTCCGCACTGCTTGAAGCCGAGCCATAGATTCTAAACCAATACCCACCAGTCTCGTCAAGACCCCCGGACGAGTTCCATCGCCTGTGCAGCGGCGGCCATGCCGAAACTGGCCGTGACCATCACGCTGGATCCATAGCCGTGGCAATTCAGGCTGCCGTCGACCGCACAGGCATCCTCCTGCGGCGGCAGACGAACCTCCTCCCGCGAAAATACGCAGCGCACGCCCATGCGCCCCGTGCGCGGGGCACCGTCCTTGCGCAATTGCTGGCGCAGCCGCGCCAGCAAGGGATCGTGGGTGACCTCGGCAAGATCAGCCACCTCGATGCGTTCCGGCTTCGACTTGCCACCCGCAGCCCCGGCCATGACCAGCGCCCGCCCCGTCGCGATCGACCAGCGGGCCATCGCGAACTTGGCGGCATTCTGGTCGCAGGCATCGATCACGACATCCACCTCGATCGGCAGCAGCGCCGGCCAGTTCGCGGGCTCGACAAACTCTTCCACCGCGTGCACGACGCAGCCGGGATGGATGTCCGCCACCCGCTCGCGCAAGGCCAGCACCTTGGCAGCCCCCACGGTGGCCCCCACCGCCTGGACCTGGCGGTTGATGTTGGATTCGGCCACATGGTCCAGATCGATCAGCACCAGCGCTGCGACCCCGCAACGCGCCAGCGCCTCCACCGCCCAGGAGCCCACGCCGCCCACACCCACCACCACCACCCGCGCCGCGCGCACCCGGCGGTAGCCCTCGTCACCCCACAGGCGCCGCAGGCCGCCGAAGCGGCGCTCCAGATCGGCGTCCAGCGCCGGCAGTTCCAGCTCGATCGTCGTCGTCATGCAGGACGTTCACTTGATCTGCTTGATGCGTTCCCGCCCGGCCTGTGCGGCCTCGGACTGCGGGTAGTTCGCGATCAGCTCTTCCAGCGTCTTGCGCGCACCCTTCTGGTCCTTGAGCTCGATCTGGCAGTTGGCCAGCGCCAGCAGGGCTTCGGAGGCCCGCGGGTGGTCCGGCGTCGTGGAGACCAGGGTCCGGAAGATGTTCATGGCTTCCTTGACCTCGCCCTTGCCGTAGAGCGCATTGCCCAGCCAGTACTGGACATGGCCGGTGTAGGCGCTCGACGGGAACCGCTTCTGGAACGCAGCCAGCGCCGTCGCCGCATTGGCGAACTCGCCCTTGCGCAGGATGCCGATGGCCTCGTCATAGGCCTTCTTCTCCGGCGCCTCGACGACGGCATCCTTGCCATCGAGCGAGACCCGCTGCGGCTCCAGCCGGCGCATGCGGTCGTCGAGCGCAACCACCGTGTCCTTGTACTTGCGTTGCAGGTCGGCCAGTTCACGGGCCAGGTCCTTGTTGGCCTGCGCCAGCGTTTCGTCCGCGCCACGCAGCTTGGCGATCTCCGTGCGCAGGGTCTCCATCTGCGCGTTGAGATCGAGCAGGCTGCGCTTGAGCACACCGAGCTGCTCGGCCTGGTCCGCAAGCTGTGCGGCCAGGGCCTTGCGTTCGCTGGTCTCGAGCTCCGCCTGCCGCTGCGACTGCTCGAACCGGGTGCGCAGATCGACGACGGCCTTGCGGGCCTCCTCGTCATCGAACAGCCCGGCGCTGGCCGTGACCGGCCAGAGCGCGGACAGGGCCAGCACGGCGGCAGCGGCCAGTGCAGACAGCGTCAGGGGCGGAGCGCGGCGCATCTCAGCGGTCCTTCAGCTCAGCACGGCGGTTCTTGGCCCATGCCGCTTCGTTGCTGCCTGCGACCGCCGGCTTTTCCTTGCCGAAGCTCACGGCTTCCAGCTGCGCATCCGACACGCCCAGCAGCGTCAGCGATTTCAGCACCGCCTCGGCACGGCGCTGGCCCAGCGCGAGGTTGTATTCATGGCCCCCGCGCTCGTCGGTGTGCCCCTCGATCAGGACACGGCGCTTGCGGTCGGCACTCAGGCGCCGCGCGTTGCTCTCCACCACGCTGCGGTACTCGTCCTTGACCACGTAGCTGTCGAAATCGAAGTACACGACACGGCCGCCTGCGTTCGCGGCCGCATCGTTGCGGGTGACGTCAACCGGCGTGACGGTGGACTGTGCGGCCTGGCCGGTGGTGGCGCCGGCATTGGCGTT
Source organism: Sphaerotilus montanus (assembly GCF_013410775.1). NCBI lineage: Bacteria > Pseudomonadati > Pseudomonadota > Betaproteobacteria > Burkholderiales > Sphaerotilaceae > Sphaerotilus > Sphaerotilus montanus. Next base: position 4,542,206 of record NZ_JACCFH010000001.1, read on the forward strand.
CGGCGCGACCGTGGGGGCGGTGCCAGCGCCGGCCAGGCGGTTTTCGACGGGCGCCGGCGGCTCGACGCGGGTATTCGACGCACAGCCGGTCAGGACCAGCACGGCGGCACCGAAGGACGCCAGCCACGTGGTGCGGCTGTTGAGGAATGGGCTCATGAATACGCTCCAGAAAGGTGGGATCGAACAGAAAGACAAAAGACAGGACGCCAGACGACTCCCGGCACCAGCGGTCAGCGGCTGTAAGGCCCCCAGACCGGCTCTCTCACATCCGCCTGGGGCGGACTGAGACGGGCCTTGATGAGTCCGTCCAGCGTGGTGGTCATCAGCAGATCACGTCCGCCAGCGCGGCTGGCGTAGATGATGAGCCGACTGTTGGGTGCGAAGCTCGGGCTTTCGTCGTCGTTGGTGTCCGTGAGTGCGGTGACAGTTCCCGAATTGAGGTCCATCAGTTGCAGGCGGAACTGGTTGCCACCGTTGCGGCTGATGTAGGCCATGTAGCGGCCATCGGGACTGAGGGCGGGGCTGATGTTGTAGTTGCCGCTGAAGGTGACCCGTTCGGCGTTGCCGCCGGACGCACCCATGCGGTAGACCTGCGGGCCGCCGCCGCGGTCGCTGACAAAGTAGATCGACCTGCCGTCGGACGACCAGGCCGCCTCGGTGTCGATGCCCGGCGCGGTGGTGAGTCGGCGCAGGTTGTCGCCCTGCCGGCCCATCGCGTAGATCTCGGAGTTGCCGTCCTTGGTGAGCGTCACGGCCAGCTGGGAGCCATCCGGCGAGAACGCTGGCGCGCTGTTCGAGCCACGGAATTCCGCGACAGCGCGCCGGCGACCATTGAGCACATCCTGCACGTACACCACCGGCTTGCCGGTCTCGAACGAGACGTAGGCCAGTTCGTTCCCCTCCGGCGACCAGGCGGGCGAGATGATCGGCTGCGCGCTGCCCAGGGCGGAGCGGGAACCTTCACCGTCCGCATCGGCCACGAACAGCGTGTAGCGACCGGCCCCCTTGGAGACGTAGGCGATGCGGGTCGAGAAGATGCCGCGCTCGCCGGTGAGCTTCTGGTAGATGTCGTCGGCGATGCGGTGGGCCGCCAGACGCAGATCGTCCTTCGGCACGGCCAGCGACTGCGCGATCAGCTCGGTGCCCTTGACCACGTCCCACAGCCGGTAGCGCAGGTCGTAGCGGCCGTCCGCCAGCCGGGTGACCGTGCCGGCGGCCAGCGCATCGGCATTGCGGCTGCGCCATTCGGCGAAGACCGGGCGCGCGTTCTCGTCGAGGTTGTCGGGCGCGGACACCAGTTTGAACAGGCCGCTGCGCTCCAGATCGGCCCGCACGATCTGCGACACCGGGTGCAGCGCCTTGTCCTCGTCCCGGAAGCGCGCGATGGCGACGGGCACCTGCGCCGCACCGATGCCGGAGATCTCGACCCGGAACTGCGCCGCCGCCGGAAAGGCCGTCGCCAGAACCGCACAGCCACCCAAGCCACGTTGCAGGAACAGGCGCCGGTCCATCAACTTGTCGAATCGTCGCATTCAAGCCACATTTTCAGGTAACGGTAGTAAGAAGTCTCGGCATTGTGGACCGCGAGTATGAACCCCATGCGTCCGTCGAGAAATCCTCGTTTCAGAACGTAGGTCCGCACGAAGGCCCAGAAGCCGTGCCCGAGGGCGCTGCCGAGACCACCGCGGCGACCGCGGGCGTGGAGGTCGGCGGCGCGTCCGCTGGAGTAGCGGTTCATCTTGTCGTTGGCGACCGTCAGCGTCGGCATGCTCTCGTGGAGCAGGTGTCCCGGCAGCGGCCGCGTCGGCAGGTCACACAGGAGCCGCTCGTGCACGAGGTCGTCGCTGAAGCGCGCCGTGCCGCGCGGAAACAGCCGCAGCACCGGATCCGGAGACCAGCCGCTGTGGCGCATCCACTGCCCGCAGAACGAGGACAGCCGCGACAGCGTGTAGCTGCAGCCCGGCGCGCCCGGCGCCTCGACCACGGCCCGCACCTGCGCTGCCAGCGTGTCGTCCAGCCATTCGTCGGCGTCCAGACTCAGCACCCAGTCGCCACGGGCCAGCGCCAGCGCGCGGTTCTTCTGCGCGCCGAATCCGGGCCAGTCGGTCGTGCGGGTCACCCGGGCGCCCAGCGCTTCGGCCAGTTCAGGCGTGCCGTCGGTGCTGCCACTGTCCACGACGATGCACTCGTCGGCGAACGACACCGACTCCAGGCAGCGCCGCAGCCGCAGCGCTTCGTTGCGTGTGATGACGATCACTGACAAGCGCGGCGCAATCGTCAGAGGCATGTCAAGTTCAGGGCAGACAGGAGCAGTGGGCGCACAGGGACGGTCGGAACGGTCGGGACCCGGGGATTGTAGGCAACAACCCGCCTGCGCTGATAATCGCGCCTCCGCGGCGACCCCGCTCTTCAGAATCGCCTTCGCCCGCTCCGATGAAAGCCCTGCTCCAGCGCCTGCGCCGCATCTGGCCGTATTTCTCCCCGAGCCGCATGGGCTTCATCGTCTCCGCGGTCTGCACCGTGATCGTCGCCGCCACCGAGCCGATGGTGCCCAGCCTGATGCAGCACCTGCTGGATGCCGGCTTCAAGCAGGGGGCCGCCGGCATCCCGCTGTGGCAGGTGCCCGTGGCGATCATCGGCCTGTTCGCGGTCCGCGGGGCTGCGGGCTACGTCGGCCAGTACACCCTCGCCTGGGTCGCCTACCGCGGCACGCAGGCCATGCGCGAGGCCTTGTTCCGCCGCCTGATGGACGCCCATCCGCAGCTCTACGCCACCCACTCCACCAGCACGCTGACCAACATCGTCGCGCACGAGGTGCAGTCCGGCGCGCTGCAGCTGTCCACCTCGGGCCTGACGCTGCTGCGCGACCTGCTGACGCTGGCGGCGCTGCTGGGCTACCTGCTGTGGATGAACTGGCAGCTCACGCTGTTCGTGGCGGTGCTGTTCCCGGCGGTGGCCTTCGTGATGCGCACGCTCAGCCGCCGCCTGCACCGCCTGACGCTGCAGGGCCAGCAGGCCACGGACGAACTCGCCTACACGGTGGAGGAAAACGTCCAGGCCTGGCGCGTGGTCCGCATGCACGGCGCGCAGCAGCACCAGACCGCGCGCTTCCTGTCGATGAGCGAGGACATGCGCCACATCGCAATGAAGTCGGTCGCCGCCGCAGCCACGATGACGCCGCTGACCCAGGTGCTCTCGGCCATCGCGCTGTCGGCCGTGATCGTCACCGCGCTGTGGCAGAGCGGGCAGGACGGCCAGACCGTCGGCGGCTTCGTCGGCTTCGTGATGGCGATGCTGATGCTGGTCGCACCCATCAAGCGCCTCTCGGAAGTCGCGGTGCCCATCACGCGCGGACTCGCCTCGCTGGAGCGCGGCATGACCATGATCGACGAGGCTCCCGTCGAGCGCGACGGCCCCTTCGATCCGGGCCGCGCCCTCGGCGACATCACCTTCGAGCACGTCACCGTGACCTACGGCGAGCAGAACACCCCGGCCTTGCAGGACATCGACCTGCACATCCCCGCCGGCCAGGTGGTCGCGCTGGTCGGGCCCTCGGGCGCCGGCAAGACCACGCTGATCAACCTGCTCGCCCGCTTCGTCGAGCCCACCGCCGGCACCATCTGCATCGACAACACGCCGCTGGCCGACTGGCGCGTCACCGCGCTGCGCCAGCAGTTCGCGCTGGTCAGCCAGGACGTCGTGCTGTTCAACGACAGCGTGGCCGCCAACGTGGCGCTCGGCCAGACCGTGGACCGCGTGCGGGTCGAGGCTGCGCTGCGCGCCGCCAACCTGCACGACTTCGCCGCCGCGCTGCCCGACGGCATCGACACCCGCATCGGCCACAACGGCCAGCGCCTGTCCGGCGGCCAGCGCCAGCGGCTGGCCATCGCACGGGCGATCTACAAGGACGCGCCGATCCTGATCCTCGACGAGGCCACCTCGGCGCTGGACTCGGAATCCGAGCGCCTGGTGCAGTCCGCGCTGGAGCGGCTGATGGTCGGACGCACGGCCATCGTCATCGCGCACCGGCTGTCCACCATCGAACGCGCCAACCGGGTCGTGGTGCTGGAAGGCGGGCGCATCGTCGAGCAGGGCACCCAGGCAGAACTGCTGGCGCAAGGCGGCCTGTTCGCCCGGCTGCACGCCCTTCAGTTCCAGACCTGAAATCCGCTGCTTTCAGCCCCGACAATCACGGGATCGACCGGAGACCGCTTTCATGACGACCGCACCCATCAGCCGCTACCCTGTGCCCGACCTGAACACGCTGCCCGAGGACCTGCGCACCCGCATCCTCGGCGTGCAGGAGAAGGCCGGCTTCGTGCCGAACGTGTTCCTGACGCTGGCGCACCGGCCCGACGAATGCCGCGCCTTCTTCGACTACCACGACGCGCTGATGCTGCGCCCGTCCGGGCTGACCAAGGGCGAGAAGGAGATGATCGTCGTCGCCACCTCGGGCGCGAACGGCTGCCTCTACTGCGTGGTCGCACACGGCGCCATCCTGCGCATCTATGAAAAGAACCCGCTGATCGCCGACCAGGTCGCCGTCAACCACCGCAAGGCCGACCTGACACCGCGCCAGAAGGCCATGCTCGACTTCGCGCTCAAGGTCTGCCTGGACTCGGCCGCCATCGACGAGGCCGACGTCGCCGCGCTGCACGCCCACGGCTTCAGCGACGAGGACATCTGGGACATCGGCGGCATCACGGCCTTCTTCGGCCTGTCCAACCGCATGGCCAACCTGATCGGCATGCGGCCCAACGACGAGTTCTTCCTGATGGGCCGCCAGCCCCGCCCGCCGCGCGCATGAGTTCCACCGCCCCGCGCGCCGTCATCAGCGGCTTCACCTTCCTGCGCAACGGCGTGAAGCTGGGCTTCCCGTTCGAGGCCTCGATCCGCTCGATCCTGCCGCTGGTGGACGAGTTCGTCATCGCGCTCGGGGCGGGCGAAGACGACACGGTCGCGCGCATCCACGCGCTCGCCGCCACCGAGCCGAAGCTCCGCATCCTCGACACGCTGTGGAACGAGCGCATGGCCGAGCGCGGCTTCGTCTATGCCCAGCAGAAGATGATCGCGCAGTACGCCTGCACCGGCGACTGGGCCTTCTACCTCGAAGGCGACGAGGTGCTGCACGAGGGCGAACTCGCGGCGATCCGCGCGTCGGTCGACCGCCACCACGGCAATCCTCAGGTCGAGGCGCTGGTCTTCGACTACCTGCACTTCTACGGCTCGCCGCAGTGGCTGGCCGTGAGCCCGGCCTGGTACCGGCGCGAATGCCGCTTGATCCGCAACACGATCCGCTCCTATGCGCCGGACGGCCAGTTCTGGGTCGTGATGGACAAGCACCGCCAGGGCCGCCACCCGAAAGCTGCGCTAGCCAACGCCCACATCTACCACTACGGCCACGTGCGCCGGCTCGACTACATGCAGGCCAAGATGGACCAGGTCAGCAAATACTGGTCGCACCAGCCGCCGAAGATGCGCTACTCGATCGACCCGCAGGCGCTGCGCCCCTTTGACGGCACGCACCCTGCCTGCATGGCCGACTGGCTGGCCCACGACGCCGAACCCGCGTTCACGCCCGACCCGAACCACCCGCTGACCCGCCGCGAGCGCAAGCACCGCCACGCGATGCGGCTGGAACGCTGGTTCGGCTGGGACCTGAGCCACAAGCACTACACGCTCGTGGCCTGAGCCGCGCCGCCAAGGAAGGACACGCCCCCACCATGACCCGCCGCTACACCATCGTCATCCCGGTGCTCAACCAGTTGCGCTACACCGCGATGTGCGTCGAGAGCCTGCTCGCCCAGAGCGTCACGCCCGGCGACATCCTCGTCATCGACAACGCCAGCACCGACGAGACCCCGCAGTGGCTGGCCCGGCACCCCGAACTGGCGCAGCAGCGCAACCGCGTCAACCTCGGCTGCGGCGGCGCGTGGACACAGGGCGCGCTGCTGGCCGGCGACGCCGAGTGGGTCGTGCTGCTCAACAACGACGTGCTGGCCGGGCCGCGGGCGATCGACGCGATGCTCGACGCGGCGGAACAGCACGGTCTGAAGGTCGTCAGCCCCGCGCTGCTCGAAGGCGCAGAAGACTACGGTTACGCGCAGTTCGCGCCAGAATACCTCGTGAAGATGGCGGGAACGGTGCGCCGCGGCTGGTTCCACGGCGTGTGCTTCGCGGTGCACCGCAGCGTGTTCGAGGCGATCGGCTTCCCCGACACGGACCGCAAGCTGGGCGGGCACGAGGACATGGAATACCTCGTGCGCTGCTCACGCGCGGGCATCCCGGTCGGCACGGTGGGCGACGCGGTGTTCCACCACTTCGGCTCGATCACGCAGAAGGCCATGAAGAAGGAAACCGGGGCCAAGGCGCTCGGTGACCGGCACTATTTCTACAGCCGCCTCGGCATGGGCTGGCTGGCGCGCAAGCGTTTCAAGCTGCAGCGCGAGCGGCAGCGCGACCAGTGGTCCGCCGAGGAGACAAAGCGCACCGGCCACAGCCTGCACATGTTGCGCGAGAACGGAGCCTGGAAACATGTCTGAACTGTCTGCTTCGCTGGACGCCCCCTTCATCCACCCGCTGGCCGACGTGCAGAGCCCGCACATCGGCGCCGGCACGCGGGTCTGGCAGTTCGTCGTCGTGCTGGCCGGCGCGCGCATCGGTCGCGGCGGCAATGTCTGCTCGCACTGCTTCATCGAGAACGACGTGCGCATCGGCGACCGGGTGACCGTGAAAAGCGGCGTGCAGCTCTGGGACGGCCTGACCGTCGAGGACGACGTGTTCATCGGCCCGAACGTGACCTTTTCGAACGACCGCCATCCGCGCAGCGGCCACCGCGACTTCGTCCGGGAAGACACCGTCATCGAACGCGGTGCCTCGATCGGTGCCGGGGCGGTGATCCTGCCGGGCGTGCGCATCGGTGCGGGCGCGATGGTGGGCGCGGGGGCGGTGGTGACCCGCGACGTGCGGGCCGGCCTCACCGTGGTCGGCAACCCGGCCCGCACCCTGCCCTGCTCGCCTCAGCCTGAAGGAACCTGAACATGAGTACGCCCCTGGAGCGCTGCCACCTCGTCGATCTGCCGAAGATCTCCGACCCGCGCGGCAACCTGACCTTCATAGAGGGCGGGCGCCACATTCCCTTCGACATCCAGCGCGTCTACTACCTCTACGACGTGCCAGGCGGCTCCGAACGCGGCGGTCATGCCCACAAGGGCCTGCACCAGCTCATCGTCGCCATGTCAGGCAGCTTCGACGTGATCCTCGACGACGGCACCGCCAAGCGCCGCTTCCACCTCAATCGCTCCTACTACGGGCTCTACGTCTGCCCGATGATCTGGCGAGAGCTGGACAACTTCTCGTCCGGCTCGGTCTGCATGGTGCTGGCGTCCAACCGCTACGACGAGGACGACTATTACCGCGACTACGACCAGTTCCTCGCCGCCGCCCTGCCCGCTCCACGCTCCCAGCCATGATCGACTTCCTCAACCTCAAGCGCGTCAACGCGCCCCATGAAGCCGCGCTGCAGGCCGCCGCCGCCCGCGTGATCGCCTCCGGTTGGTACGTGCTTGGCCAGGAATGCGACCACTTCGAGGTCGAGTTCGCTGCGTGGTGCGGCGTGCGCCACGCCATCGGCGTCGCCAACGGGCTGGACGCGCTGCACCTGATCCTGCGCGCGATGGAAATCGGCCCAGGCGACGAAGTGATCGTGCCGTCGAACACCTTCATCGCCACCTGGCTGGCGGTGAGCCAGGTGGGCGCGGTGCCCGTGCCGGTCGAGCCACGCCCTGACACCGCCAACCTGAACCCCGAGCTGGTCGAAGCTGCGATCACACCGCGCACCCGGGCAATCCTGCCGGTCCACCTCTACGGCCAGACCGCCGAGATGGCCGCGCTGCGCGTCATCGCCGACCGCCACGGCCTGAAGCTGATCGAGGACGCGGCGCAGGCCCACGGTGCGCGTCACCACGGCGTGCGCGCTGGTGCGCTGGGCGACGCGGCCGGGTTCAGTTTCTACCCCGGCAAGAACCTCGGCGCGCTCGGCGACGGTGGCGCGGTGACGACGAACGACGACGCGCTGGCGGCCAGGCTGCGCCAGTTGCGCAATTACGGCTCATCCCGCAAGTACCACCACGAGACCATCGGCGTGAACTCGCGCCTGGACGAACTCCAGGCGGCGATGCTGCGCGTCAAGCTGCCCGCGATGGACACGGAAAACGCCGTGCGCCACCGCCTCGCGCAGCGCTACCTCGCCGGGCTGGCGGACGTGAACGTCGGCCTGCCGCGCACGGTCGAGGGATGCGAGCCGGTGTGGCACCTGTTCGTCGTGCGGGTGGCCGAGCGCGCACGCGTGCAGGCCGCACTGGCCGAGCGCGGCATCACGACGCTGGTCCACTACCCCATCGCCTGCCACGAACAGCAGGCCTATGCCGACCGCCACTGGCCGGCGCTGCCCATTGCCAGCGCGCTACAGCACCAGGTGCTGAGCCTGCCGATCAGCCCGGTGCACACCGAGGCCGAGGTTGACACCGTCGTCGCCGCACTGACCGACATCGTCGGACGCCGGAGCTGAGCGCCATGAGCGACCCGACGCGCCGCCCCCGCATCACGCTGGTGGTGTTCGCCTACAACCAGTCCGCGATGATCGATGCCGCCATCGACAGCGCGCTGGTCCAGGTCTGCGAGCCCATCGAGATCCTGCTGTCCGACGACGCCTCGCCGGACGACACCTTCGCCCGCATGCAGGCCAGGGCCGCCACCTACCAGGGGCCGCACCAGGTCCGGGTGCGCCGCAACGCGAGCAACCTGGGCATCAACGGCCACTTCAACGCAGTCGTCGAGGCGGCGCAGGGCGACCTGCTGGTGATGATGGCCGGCGACGACCTCTCGTTGCCCGAGCGGGTCGCTCGCGTCGCGCAGGCCTGGGACGCCTCGGGGCAGCGGCTCGACCTGATCGCCAGCCACCTCGTCGACATGAGCCCGGAAGGCGAAGACCTCGGCGTGGTGCGGGTGGACGACCTGTCGCAGTGGCGCACCGTGGAGGACTGGGCGCAGCGGCGGCCCTACATCATCGGCGCGGCCCATGCGTTCACCCGCCGGCTGTTCGAGCGCTTCGGCCCGCTGCTGCCCCACGTGTCTTACGAGGATCAGGTCAACCTGCTGCGGGCGCTGTGTGGCGGTGGCGCCTGCACGGTCGATGCGGCGCTGGTGCGCTACCGCCGCGGGGGCGTGTCGGACCGGATGCGGGAGTTCTCAGGCGAGCGCTACCTCGCCTGGGTGCGGCGGCTGAATGTCATCCACGTCGCGTTGCACCAGCAGTGGCTGCAGGACGCGGCGCGGGCGGGCTGCCTGGAGGTGGTGCAGCGGTCGATCGAGCGCGAGTACCAGCGCGAGCGCTTCGTCGCCGCCCTGCTGGACGCGCCAGGGGCTGTGTCCCGCTGGCGCATCGCGCTGCAGTCTTCGCCGGTGGACCCTGGCTGGCGCGTGCGCAAGTGCGTGTACCTGGCCTGGCCGGGGCTGGCCGCGGCCATCCGGGCGGCACAGTCGGCACTCCGGGCGCGCCGCCGGGGTCCGGGGCGCTGAACCCACGCGCGGCGCCAGGCGGACCCGCCGATGTTGTTCAATTCCTACGAGTTCCTGTTCCTGTTCTTCCCGCTGGTGCTGGCCGGGCATTTCCTGCTCGGGCCGCAGCGGGCGCTGGCGGCGGCGCGATTCCTGGGAGCGGCGTCGCTGTTCTTCTACGGCTGGTGGAGCCTGTCGGCGCTGCCGCTGCTGCTGGCCTCGATCGGTTTCAACTACCTCGCCAGCCTGTGGGTCACGCCGCTGGCCGGGCGCAGCGAGCGGGTGCGGCTGTGGCGGCTGCGGGGCGCGCTGGCCGTGAACCTGGGCCTGCTCGCGGTATTCAAGTACGCCGACTTCTTCATCGGCAACGTCAACGCGGCGGCGGGTATCGCGTGGCCGCTGCCCCACCTGCTGCTGCCGATCGGCATCTCGTTCTACACCTTCACGCAGATCGCCTTCCTGGTGGACGCCTGGGCGGGCAAGGTGCGCGAGCGCTCGTTCTCGCACTACCTGCTGTTTGTCACCTACTTCCCGCACCTGATCGCCGGCCCGGTGCTGCACCACGCGCAGATGATGCCGCAGTTCGCCGACCCGGCCAGCTACCGGCTCGACCGCGCCAAGCTGGTGCTAGGCCTGGCCACCTTCACGGTCGGGCTGGCCAAGAAGCTACTGCTGGCGGATCCGATGGGCCAGTACGCCGACGTGGTCTTCGCCGCGGCCGGCCAGGGCGTCGACCTCACCACGCTGACCGCCTGGCTGGGCGCCCTCGCCTACGCCTTCCAGATCTACTTCGACTTCTCCGGCTACTCGGACATGGCGATCGGGCTGTCGCTGTGCCTGGGCATCCGGCTGCCGATCAATTTCGACTCGCCCTACCAGGCCACCAGCCTCATCGACTTCTGGCGCCGCTGGCACATCTCGCTGTCCACGTTCCTGCGCGACTACCTCTACGTGCCGCTCGGCGGCAACCGCCACGGCACCGCGCGGCGTTACCTCAACCTCGTGCTGACCATGCTGCTCGGCGGGCTGTGGCACGGCGCGTCGTGGACGTTTGTCCTCTGGGGTGCGCTGCACGGCGCCGGGCTAGTGCTCAATCACCTGTGGCGAGCGCGGTTCGGCACGCGGCCTGGCAGCCGGATGGGCCGCTGGGCGGGCGCAGGGCTGACCTTCGCCTGGGTGACCTTGGCGTGGGTGGTGTTCCGGGCCGAGTCGATGGAGGTGGCCGGCGCGCTCTACCGCGGCATGGCCGGGCTCAACGGCTGGTCGAGCCACCCCTTCCGCGGCTTCGACTTGCCCTACCCGGTGGCAGAGTTCTACCAACACTTCCTGGGGTGTGCCGGGGTGGCGTTCTGCCTGCCCAACTCGGGCACGCTGGCGCGCTGGCTGCCACCCCGGGTGTCGAGTCGCCGCCAAGTCGTGCTGAGTGCGCTCGCCACGGGAGGGCTGTTCATGGCGGGCGTGGCACATCTGGGGACGCACAGTGCCTTTCTGTACTTCCAGTTCTGATGATGCCGGACAGACCATGCGCACGCCATGAAACCGCCTGACACCAACGACACCGCCCAGCGACTGTGGCTGCGGGTGTTCGGTACCTGCCTGGCTGTGGTGGCCACCCTGCTGCTCTGGACGGTCCTGACCCCGCCGTTCCAGGGCGATCTGACCCGCATCGGCAGGCTCTCGGAAACCGCGTTCGGACCGAACGTACAGGCGCCTGCGACGGACCCGGCGCTGCGCTTGTCCAGCGCGCTGGACGAGGCTGACGTGCTGGTCATCGGCGACAGTTTCTCAGCGCCCCTGCGCTGGCAGGCGGTGCTGGTCGCGCAGGGCCTGAAAGTCGCCACCGTGCACTGGGAGATGCTCGGTCCGGTCTGCGCCGATCTGGAATCGACGCTGCGCAGACAGGGGTTCCACAGCCGGACCGTGGTGATCGAATCGGTGGAGCGCGCGCTGGCCGACCGGCTCGACCGCTCCCTGGCCTGCGCCACCCGCCGAGACCCCCACCCGCTGCAGACTCGCCAGATGGCCCCCAGGGACCACGAAACGGCCGGCGTATTCGGTCTGAACACCCGTGAGTCCCTGTTCACCGGGCTGCTGACGACCCGGCACACCTGGCGGGCCCTGCATGCGAACGCCCCGGAAGTGGTCAACCGTCACGATGGCGCCGAGCAGGTCCGTATCCAGCGCATGACCGACGGCTGCCAGCGCTTCAGCCACCGGGCCTGCGACCGCGGCCTGTTCTTCGCGCAGGACCGGACAGCGCCGCCCTTCTCGCCCGCCCTGGTGGAGCGGATGCAGCGGCTCTCCGCCCGGCATCCCGGACTGGCCATCACCTGGCTCGTGGTGCCCAACAAGACCAGCATCTACCTGGAGCCCGACCGGGCCGCCAGCATCGGCGCCGTGCTGGAAACCACCGGACTCGGCCCGGACCTGTTCAGCCACTTCGTGCACCTGAGCCGCCAGACCCGCGACCTCTACAGTCCGAACGACACCCACACCTCAACGGCGGGTCACCAGGCGCTCGGGCAGCGCCTGATCGACTGGCTGGACCGCCCCATGCACCGGTGACCCCTGGTTCCAGGGGGAAACCGTGGCAATGTGCACACCGCAGCAGCGTCAGCCCTCACTACCATTCCGGCACTACAGCGAGTGCATTTCCGCGTCAATCCCATGCTTCACCAGCGTCCCCTGAATTCCGCCCGACGCCCCCGGATCGCGATCGTCACCAACATGCCGTCGCCCTACCGGATCCCGGTGTTCGCCGCCCTGCCCGCCCTGACAGGTGCCGACGTGCACTGCCTCTACCTGACGCGCAAGGAAGGCAACCGGGACTGGCAGCTGGAGACCCGCTCGGACCTGGTGCAGACCCACTTCCCGCCATCCCGGGAGCTGCAGGTCGGCGACAAGTACATCCACTTCACCGCCGGTCTGCCCGCGCTGCTGTCGGACATCGCCCCCGACGTGATCGTCACCACCTCGTTCAGCCAGCCCTACCTCGCGGCCTTCGTCCATGCCTGGCGCAGGCACATTCCGCACGTGGCCATGACCGACGGCACCGACACATCCGAACAGACCCTGACCTGGATCCACCGGCAGGTCCGCCGCGCCGTGTTCGCACGCTCGGCGGCGTTCGTGGGTCCGAGCCTGGGTGCCCGGCGGCTGTTCGCCTCGTACGGCATCGCGCCGGACGCCATCTTCCAGTCGCACCTGTGTGCCGACATGGCCCGCTTCCAGGCGGTCGACCAGGCGGCAGCCGTGGCAGGGGTGGAGCGGCCGGTCGACTTCATCTTCAGCGGGCGGATGCACCCGGTCAAGAACCCCGGTTTCGCGATGGAGGTGGCCGCCGGTGTGGCACGCCGCATCGGCCGGCGGGTCTCGATGGTCTTCCTGGGGAAAGGGCCGCTGTGGGACAGCCTGCAGGCACAGGCACGCGACCTGGCGGATCTGGTCGACGTGCAGTTCCCCGGCTTTCTCGACCAGGCCGCCCTGCCCCAGGCCTACCGGCAGGGCAAGGTCTTCCTGTTCCCGTCGAGCTGGGATCCCTGGGGCGTGGTGGCCAACGAGGCCTGTGCGGTCGGCCTGCCGGTGCTGGTGACGCCGGTGGCCGGCTCGGCCGGCGAGATCGTGCGCGACCACGAGAACGGCCGCGTCCTGCCGCTCGACCTGCCCGCCTGGATCGATGCCGCCAGCGCGCTGCTGACCGACGCGGCACTGTGGCAGCGCATGTCCGCCCGCAGCCGCGCACTGGTGGCCGACTACACCTACGACAACGCGGCGCGCGGTCTGGCGGACGCCCTGGACTTTGCCAGGCGCCACGACACGGCGCCGGCACACCGTCTGGCGCTGCACACCGGATCGGATCCCGCCTGAGCCGGCGGCCTATTCGCCCTGCAGCCGGTACTTGCGGATCTTGTCGTTGAGCGTCGTCTTGGGCACGCGCAGCTCCTTGGCGGTGCGGGCAATGTTGCCCTCCTGGCGGCGCAGTTCCGCAGCGATCAGGCTGCGCTCGAAGCTGTCGACCGAATCGGACAGCGACAGGCCCTCCTCCGCACCGTCACCGGTGGATTCGGGCGCCGGACCGGGGCCGAGGATGTCCTTGCGCACGCCCAGCACCAGGCAGTCCGCCATGTTGCGCAGTTCCCGCACATTGCCGGGCCAGTGGTGGGCCATCAGGCGGTGCATCTGCTCGGTGGTGACCTGGGGCGGCGGACGGTTGAAGCGGCTGGTGGCGAGCAGCATGAAGTGCTCCAGCAGCACGGGAATGTCCTCGCGCCGCTCGCGCAGCGGCGGCAGCTCGATCGTGACCACGTTGAGCCGGTAGTAGAGATCGGTGCGGAACCCGCCCTGCTGCGCCCGCTGCAGCAGATCGTCCTTGGTCGCCGCGACCACGCGCACATCCACCGGCGGCGGCTGGTTGGAGCCCAGGCGCTCGATCTCGCGTTCCTGCAGCACCCGCAGCAGCTTGATCTGCATGCCCATCGGCATGGTCTCCAGTTCGTCGAGGAACAGGGTGCCGCCATGGGCGTGCTCGATCTTGCCGATGCGCTTCTTCTGCGCGCCGGTGAAGGCGCCGACTTCGTGGCCGAAGAGTTCGCTGTCGAGCAGCGTGTCGGGCACGCCGCCACAGTTCAGCGCCACGTAGCTGCCCTCGCGCCGCCCGGAGAAATCGTGCAGTGCCCGGGCCACCACTTCCTTGCCGGTACCGGTCTCGCCCTGGATCAGCACGTCCACCGGGCTGTCGGCCACTTCCATCACCAGCCGCCGCACGCGCTGGATCTGCGGCGAGCGGCCGATGAGCTTGCCATCGATCCCGTCGCGTCGGGCCAGCACGCGGCGCAGCGTGGCGACTTCGAGCGTGAGGCTGCGCTTCTCCATCGCGCGGCGCACGATCTCGACCAGGATCTCGGGCGAGAAGGGCTTGGGGATGAAATCGTAGGCGCCGCTGCGCATGGCCTCGACCGCCAGCGTCACATCGCCGTGTCCGGTGATCATGATGACGGGCAGGTCCGGGTCGAGCGCATGGCAGTGGCGCACCAGCGAGAGGCCGTCCGCCCTGGGCAGGCGCATGTCGGTCACGACGATGCCAGCGTAACCGGGGGTGATGCGCGCCATCGCGTCTTCGGCCGAATCCACCGCCTCGACCGTGAGGCCGGCGAGCTGCAGCGCCTGGACACAGCCGAGCTGCATGTGGAAATCGTCCTCGACGATGAGAACGGTGAGTGGCGCAGACGCCAGGGTGGAGGTCAGGGCGGTCATGTCGTGGTGGGCTCTTCTTCAGGGTCAGGGGCAGCCGGCAGGCGCACGGTGAAACAGGCCCCGCCCCCGGGCAGATTGTCCGCCTCCAGGTCCCCGTGGAACTCGCGCACGATGTCGCGCGAGATCGCCAGGCCCAGGCCGAGGCCGACACCGGCTTCCTTGGTGGTGAAGAAGGGCTCGAACAGGCGCTGGCGCACGTCCTCGGGCACGCCGGGGCCGCTGTCGGACACCTCGATGCGCAGGGGCGGCGTGCAGGCCGGGTCGGACACGGCCTCCAGCGTCAGCACCTTCACCGCGGTGTCGCGCATCGCGTCCATCGCGTTGCCGATCAGGTTGATCAGCACCTGCTCCAGCCGGTTCGGGTCGCACCAGGCGATGATCTGGCCGGGCTCGCAGCGGTTGTGCACCGTGATGCCCTCCTTGCGCAGGCGCTGGTCGTACAGGAACAGCGCGTTGCTGACCGCGTGGGCCACATCGGTCGCCGCGGGCTGGGCCAGCGACTTGCGGGCAAAGCCCTTGAGCGGCTGGATGATGTTGCCCATCTGGTCGGCCAGCCGGGTGACGAACTGCAGATTGCCCTGCACCGCCTTCAGGTCACCCCGGCGCATGAACTCCAGCGCATTGCCCGAGAGCGTGCGGATCGCGCCCAGCGGCTGCGTCAGCTCGTGGGTGATGCCGGTGGCGAGCTGCCCCAGCACGGCCATCTTGGCGACGTGGACCAGTTCGTCCTGCGCCGCGCGCAGCGTCAGCTCGGCCTGCTCGCGCTCGGCGATCTCGCGGCGCAGCCGGGTGTTGGAGTCCGTCAGCGCACGCGTGCGGCGGGCCACCTTGTGTTCGAGTTCGGTGTTGGCACGCTCCAGCATCTGGCGCGACTCGATCTTCTGGCGCGCGATGCGTCGACGCTGGTTCAGGTAGAGCGCCAGCAGCAGCACGAACCCCGCCGCCACGGCCGAGAGCATGCTGTTCAGCACCGCCTGGTTGCGCACGCTGCGCAGGTCCGAAAAGATCAGCAGCCGCCAGTCCATGCCATCCAGCGTGCGGCCGAGCACCAGCGTGCTGCTGCGCACCGGGCGGGCCGCGTCGGAGTCGGGGGGCAGACCGCCGGGCAGCACGCCTTCGAGCACCTGGCTGTCCTCGTCGATCGAGAGCTTCACCGGCAGCGGGAAGCGCGGGATCTGCTGGTTGTTGTAGAGCCGGGTGATCTGCAGATCGACCCGCCGCTCCAGGGACAGCTCGGCCAGCGCGGTGTAGCGCCACTCCGGCCGCGAGGAGAGGATCACGACCTGGTTGGTGTCGGCCAGCAGCGCGGGCGCCCCGAGCATGTCCCAGACCTCGTCCACCGGATCGAGGCTGATCTTGATGGTGGCCACGCCGAGCACCCGGGCACCGTCGCGAATCGGATGCGAGACGAAGTAGCCGGGCTGCCCGCTCTTGGCGCCGATGGCGAAATGGCGACCGACCTGGCCGGACAGGGCTTCGAGAAAGTAGGGGCGGAAGGACAGGTCCTCGCCGAGCTGGCTGTCATCGCCCAGTTCGCTGTTGCTGGAGGCGACCACCACGCCGCGTTCGTCCAGCACGAACACCGCCAGGCTGCCCAGGTGGGCGTTCAGGCGGCGCAGGTAGTCGTTGACACGGCTGACACGCAGCGCGTGGCGGGGCTCCAGCAGCAGCGCCTGCACGTCCTGGTTGAGCTGGATCGTGGCGGGCACGTGTTCCAGCCGCTTGACCATGCCCTCGACGGCGGAGGCGAACAGGTCGAGCCGGTGGTTCGACTCGTCGCGCAGCGCCAGCGTGCCGTGCTGCTCGCTGATCCGGAATCCGCTCCACCCGGCCAGCCCGACGGCGAGCCCGGCCAGCACGATGCCGAGCAGCCGGCGCAGCGAAGGCCAGATGGGGCGGCGGGGCCCGAAGATGCGAGACGGTTCCGTGTCAGTTCCCCTGTGCTCCATGTCGATCGGATCAGATCGGATCCGGTCAATATTGCCAGAAGATGCGCTGCAGTTCCTTCGGGTCATTGGTCTTGGTCAGCGCGACCGCGGCCAGGATCTTGGCCTTCTGCGGGTTCAGGTCGTTGGCGACCACCCAGTCGTACTTGTCGTCCGGCTGCTCGGAGTTGCGCAGCACCAGGCCGTCAGCGACGCGGGCGGAGCGGATGATCTGCACGCCCGAGGCGCGGATCTTCTTCAGCGTCTCGACCGCGTAGTCGGCCACCGAGCCGTTGCCGGTGCCGGCGTGGATGATGGCCTTCGCGCCCGACTTCGCCGCGGCTTCGTACAGCGCCGTGCCCATGTTGCCCGAGCCGTAGACGATCTGGACGTCCGGCAGCGTGCTGATGCTGTCGATGTCGAACTCGCTGTTCACCGTGTGGCGCTTCACCGGTGCGCGGAACCAGTAGCTGCGGCCCTCGACGACGAGACCGAGCGCGCCCCACTGGCTGCTGAACGCATTGGTCTTGATGTTGATGCGCTTCGAGGCATCGCGGCCGCTCAGGATGTCGTCGTTCATCGCGATCAGCACACCCTTGCCACGCGACTCCTTGTCACCCGCCAGCACGACGGCGTTGTACAGGTTGAGCATGCCGTCGGCCGACATGGCGGTGCCCGGGCGCATCGAGGCGACCATGACGATCGGCTTGTCGGTGTGGACGGTCAGCGTCAGGAAGAACGAGGTCTCTTCCACCGTGTCGGTGCCGTGGGTGATGACGATGCCGTCGACCGCCGGATCCTTGGCGAGCGCGGAGACCCGCTTGGCCAGCGTCACCAGCTTCTCGTTGGTGAAGCTCTCGGAGGCGATCTGGAACACCTGCTCGCCGCGCACATGGGCCACGTCGGCCAGTTCGGGCACGCCGGCGATCAGCTTGTCGACCGGCACCTTGGCGGCCTGGTAGGTGGCGCTGTTGGCAGCAGAAGCACCGGCGCCAGCGATGGTGCCGCCAGTGGCGAGCACGACCACGTTGGGCTTGCTGACCGACTGGGCCAGCGCGCAGCCGACCGCCGCAGTCAGCACGACAGCCAGCAGGCCGCGCAGGGAAGATTGCATCAAGGACATGGAAAGCTCCGAATCAACTCAGAAAATGACAGAAAAACGCAGGGAATGGGCCGTCGGTGGGACGACAAGGCGTGGCGAACCGGCACGGCCCGGAAAGTCGGGCCGCGCGGGGTGTCAGGCTTCAGAGGGGATGGGACTGGCCGTCCGCCGTGGGCTGGCGGACCTGCGGGGCCAGAGGGGTGCTCAGTGCCCCAGGATCTTGGAGAGGAATTCCTTGGCGCGCGGCGAACGCGCGTCCGGATTGCCGAAGAACTCGTCCTTGCGGCAGTCCTCGATGATGCGGCCCTGGTCCATGAAGATCACCCGGTGGCTGACCTTCTTCGCGAACCCCATCTCGTGGGTCACGCACATCATGGTCATGCCCTCGTTGGCGAGCTGCACCATCACGTCCAGCACCTCGCCGACCATCTCGGGGTCGAGCGCCGAGGTCGGCTCGTCGAACAGCATCACGATCGGGTCCATCGACAGCGCACGCGCGATCGCCACCCGCTGCTGCTGGCCACCGGAGAGCTGACCCGGGAACTTGTCCTTGTGCGCGATCAGGCCGACGCGCTCCAGCATCTTCAGACCGCGCTTGAGCGCCTCGTCCTGCGAGCGGCCGAGCACCTTGATCTGTGCGAGCGTCAGGTTCTCGGTCACCGACAGGTGCGGGAACAGCTCGAAGTGCTGGAACACCATGCCGACGCGGCTGCGCAGCTTGGGCAGATCGGTCTTCGGGTCGGCGATCGAGATGCCGTCCACGACGATGTCGCCCTTCTGGAACGGCTCCAGCGCGTTGACCGTCTTGATCAGCGTGGACTTGCCCGAGCCGGACGGGCCGCAGACGACGACCACTTCGCCCTTCTTGATGGTCGTGGTGCAGTCGGTGAGCACCTGGAAGCTGCCGTACCACTTGGAGATGTTCTTGATGTCGATCACAACGTTGTTCCTCAGCGAATCTCAGGGAATCTCAGCGAATGATGGCGATCTTCTTCTGCAGACGCTTGACCAGCATCGACAGCGTGAAACAGATCACGAAATACACCACCGTGGCCACCAGATAGGTTTCCACCGGCCGGTTGAAGTTCTTGCCGGCGATCTCGAAGCCCTTGAGCAGGTCATAGGCCCCGATCGCATACACCAGCGAGGTGTCCTGGAACAGGATGATGGTCTGCGTCATCAGCACCGGCAGCATGTTGCGGAAGGCCTGCGGCAGCACGATGAGCTGCATGGTCTGGCGGTAGTTCATGCCGACCGCGTAGCCGGCGTGGACCTGACCGCGCGGGATCGACTGGATGCCCGCCCGCATGATCTCGGCGAAATAGGCCGCCTCGAACAGCGTGAAGGTGATCACCGCCGACAGCTCCGCCCCCATCGGCTGCCCGATGAGCAGAGGAATCAGCAGGAAGAACCACAGGATGACCATGACCAGCGGGATGCTGCGCATGGTGTTCACGTAGAGCGCGGCGGGCATTTCGAGCCACTTCTTGCCCGACAGCCGCAGCAGCGCCAGCAGCGTGCCGAGCACGATGCCGCCGACCATCGCCACCAGCGTGAGCTGCACCGAGAACCACAGGCCCTTGCTGACGTAGCTCGCCAGCACGTCGGCCGTGAGGAAGGAAAAGTCGAGTTGGAGTCCGGATGCCATGGTCACTTGCCTCCGCTCGTCTGGCCGGGAATGCGCACGCGCTGCTCGATGACCTTCGCCACCTGGTAGACGAGGATCGAGGTGAGGTAGTACAGGCCCGTGACGGCCAGATAGACCTCGATGCCGCGCGAGGTCTCTTCCTGCGCCTGGCGGGCGAACATCGTGAGCTCCGCCACCGAGACCGAGAACGCCACCGAGGAGTTCTTGACGATGCCCATGCTCTCGCTGGTCAGCGGCGGCACGACGATGCGGAAGGCCATCGGCAGCAGCACGTAGCGGTAGGTCTGCGGCAGCGTCAGGCCCATCGCCAGACCCGCGTAGCGCTGGCCTTTCGGCAGGCTCTGGATGCCGGCCTTGATCTGCTCGGACACCCGCGCCGAGGTGAAGAATCCCAGCGCCAGCACCACCAGCACGAAGCTCGGCACCTGCTTGAGCGGCGGCACCAGCTCCGGGATCACGAAGTACCAGAGGAAGACCTGGACCAGCACCGGGATGTTGCGGAACAGCTCCGTCCAGGCATCGCCGAGCAGGACCAGCGCCTTGCTCGGCGTGGTGCGCAGGATGCCCATGAGCACCCCGAAGGCCAGCGCCACGACCAGCGCCAGCACCGACACCGACGCCGTCCAGCCCCAGGCTGACAGCAGCCAGTCGAGGTAGGTGATGTCGCCGCCCTCGCCGAAGCAGCGCGGGATCACCTCACCATCGACGGTGTTCTTGCAGAAGACCTGCCAGTCCCAGGTAGTCACAGGGTCACTCCTCTTGTCTTGTCTTGGCTTGGCTTGGCCGCTTACTTCTTGGCGTAGTCTTCGGCCGGCTTGTCGTTGGGGCTCGCCCAGGCCATCTTGGTGTTGTCATTGACCGGCATGCCGACCTTCGAATTGGTCGGCGGGATCGGCTGCATGAACCACTTGTCCCAGGCCTTGGCGATCTCGCCGGACTTCATCATCGCCTTCAGGCTGTTGTCGACTGCCGTCTTGAAGGCCGGATCGTCCTTGCGCAGCATGATGGCGATCGGCTCGACCGACAGCACCTCGCCGACAATCCTGAAATCGGCCGGACTCTTGGCCTTGGCGATGTTGCCGGCCAGGATGGCGCCGTCCATCACGAAGGCGTCGGCGCGTCCGGAGTCGAGCAGCAGGAAGCTGTCGGCGTGGTCCTTGCCGAAGACTTCCTTGAAGTCGACGCCCGTGGCCTTCTCGTTCTTGCGCAGCAGTTGCACCGAGGTGGTGCCGGTGGTGGTGGCCACGCTCTTGCCGTTGAGCTGGGCGATCGAGGTGATCCCCGAGTTCGCCTTGACCGCGATGCGCACTTCCTCGACGAAGGTGGTGACGGCGAACGCGACCTGCTTCTGGCGGGCGGCGTTGTTGGTGGTGGAGCCGCACTCGATGTCCACGGTGCCGTTCTCGACCAGCGGGATGCGGTTCTGCGAGGTGACCGGCTGGTACTTGATGGCCAGCTTGGTGCCCAGCGACTTTTCCAGATCGGCGATCACGCGCTCGCACAGCTCGATGTGGTAGCCGACGAACTTGTTGTCGCCCAGCGTGTACGACAGCGCGCCCGAAGACTCGCGCACGCCCATCGTGACAGTGCCGCTGTCCTTGATCTTCTTGAGGGTGTCGGCCTGGGCCGTGCCCAGGGCCAGCAGAGCGGCAACAACCAGCAGTGATTTCTTCATGGGAGTTCCTTCAAAAGTGCGACATGCAGTCAGGGATCAGGGAGTGGACCAGCCCGCCAGGGCCGATGCACGCATCAGCCCAGCGGCCGATCATTGGGATTCTTGTACAACTCCAGCAACGCCGGAGACGGCGGCCAGTTCAGGTTGAGTCCCTTGGGAGGAATGGGCGCCTGAAACCACCGGGTGTAGATCTTCAGCGCCTCGCCCGACCGCATCAGCACGGTCAGGCCGCGGTCGACCACCGCCTTGAATGCCGGATCGCCGCGCCGCATCATGCAGGCATAGGCCTCGGTCGACATGGGGGTGCCGACCACCACCCAGTCGTCCGGGCGCACGGCCTTGGCACGCTCGCCGTAGAGCAGCGCGTCGTCCATCATGAAGGCGTCGGCCTTGCCGGACTCCAGCGCCTGGAAGGACTCGCCGTGGTCACGCGCCGGCAGGATGGCCAGGCGCAGGCCGTTGCGTTCCGTGTAGGTGCGCAGCAACCGCTCGGAGGTGGTGCCCGCGGTGACGACGACGGCCCTGCCCGCCAGATCGGGGAAGTCGCGGATGCCGGAGCCGCGGCGCGACATCAGCCGCGTGCCCGCAATGAAGAAGGTGGTGGAAAAAGCGACCTGCCGTGCCCGGTCGGCGTTGTGGGTGGTCGAGCCACATTCCAGATCGACCGTGCCGTTGCGCACCAGCGGGATGCGGTTCTGCGCCGTCACCGGGATCAGCTTGATGGTGAGCGCGGGCAGCTTCAGCTCGGCCTTGATGGTGTCGAGCAGCCGCAGCATCAGCTCGTGCGAGTAGCCCACCACCTGCTTGCGCTGGTCGTAGTAGGAAAACGGCACCGAGGACTCGCGGTGCCCGAGATTGATCGTGCCGGTCTCGGCGATCTTGCGCAGCGTGTCGGCTTCCTGCGCCAGCACGGCACCGGCCATCAGGCCGGCACAGGACAGCAGCGCCACCCGCACGAACCGTGCAAGGTGGGCCCGTCGCGCTCGGATCAGGTCAGGGAAGGCAGCCATGTCCGGTCAGAATGCACAGGTCGTGCCAGCTGCTCCGGTGGGCATTCTGGCCGCTGGCGTGATCCAAGTGCTTGATTTGAAACGGCACCCAGGCCCCACGGGTCTGCCCGGAACCGGCTATCCGTCAGCCCCCCCTGCCAGAGGTCGGATTTCCGTCACCAGCGGACTGGACCCGCCACGCCCGGCCCGCTACCCTGTCCGCCTCTTCAGCCTCGACAGTGATGCGATGACAGACAAGCTCAACGATTTCGGCCTGATCGGCCTGGCCGTGATGGGCCAGAACCTGGTGCTCAACGTGGAAAGCCGCGGCTTCCACGTCAGCGTCTACAACCGCACCGCCGCGGTCACGGACGAATTCGTGGCGCAGCACCCGGGCAAGCGCCTGACGGCCACACACACCCTCGCCGACTTCGTGCAGAGCCTGGCGCGCCCGCGCAAGGTGATGATCATGGTGAAGGCTGGCGCGGCGGTGGACGCGG
This sequence comes from Sphaerotilus montanus, assembly GCF_013410775.1. Lineage (NCBI taxonomy): Bacteria > Pseudomonadati > Pseudomonadota > Betaproteobacteria > Burkholderiales > Sphaerotilaceae > Sphaerotilus > Sphaerotilus montanus. The sequence continues at coordinate 4,564,856 of NZ_JACCFH010000001.1, forward strand.
TGATCGAGCAGCTCCTGCCGCTGCTGGAGGCCGACGACATCGTCATCGACGGCGGCAACAGCCTCTACACCGACACCGAACGCCGCGACGCGTGGCTCACGCCGCTGGGCCTGCGCTTCATCGGCGCGGGCGTCTCGGGCGGCGAGGAAGGTGCGCGCAAGGGGCCGGCGATCATGCCGGGCGGGCCGGCCTCGACCTGGGCGGTGATGCAGCCGATCTTCGAGAGCATCGCCGCGGTCGCCGAAGGCCAGCCCTGCGTGCGCCACATCGGGCCGGGCGGCGCGGGCCACTACGTCAAGATGATCCACAACGGCATCGAGTACGGCGACATGCAGCTCATCTGCGAGGCCTACCACCTGATGCAGTCAGCGGGCATGGCGACGCTGGAGATCGCCGAGGTCTTCAACCGCTGGAACGAGGGCGAGCTGCAGAGCTACCTGGTCCAGATCACCGGCAAGGCGCTGGAGCAGATCGACCCGGAAACCGGCCGCCCGATCGTCGAACTCATCCTCGACAAGGCGGGCCAGAAGGGCACCGGTCAGTGGACGCTCGTCAACGCGGCCGAGCAGGCGGTCGTGATCAGCACGATCAACGCCGCGGTCGAGGCGCGCGTGCTGTCGTCGCAGAAGGCGCAGCGCGTCGCCGCCAGCCAGATCCTGCAAGGCCCGACCACGCCGTGGACCGGCGACCAGGCCGCACGCGACGCGCTGGTGGCCAAGATCCACGACGCGCTCTACGCGGCCAAGGTCATCAGCTATGCGCAGGGGCTGGACCTCGTCCGGAGCATGAGCGCGCACAAGGGCTGGGACATCGACCTCGGCGGGCTGGCGTCGATCTGGCGCGGCGGCTGCATCATCCGGGCGCGCTTCCTCAACCACATCACCGACGCCTACCGCACCCAGCCGGATCTGGCGCACCTGATGCTGGCGCCCTACTTCGCCGCGCTGCTGAACCGCACGCAGCAGGCCTGGCGCGAGGTGGTGGCGCACGCCGTGACGCAGGGCATCCCGGTGCCGGCGATGAGCGCCTCGCTCGGCTACTACGACAGCCTGCGCACGGCGCGTCTGCCGGCCAATCTGCTGCAGGCCCAGCGCGACTTCTTCGGCGCGCACACCTACGAGCGCATCGACAAGCCTGCAGGCCAATGGTTTCACACAGACTGGCCCGAAGTGGTCGGCTGAGTCGACCCAGTCGGCTGATGGGCTTCAGGCGCCTGGCACGGCCCACCACGCACCATCCAGCGCCTGCTGCAGGTACGCGATGAAGCTCGTCACCTTCGACGGCACGAACTTCGGCGACGGGAACACGGCATGGACCTCCTGCGCCGGCAGCCCGTGGTCCAGCATCACCGGCTGCACCGCGCCCGCCGCCACCGACGGGTGCGCGACATACCACGGCAGCACCGCCAGCCCCATCCCCGCCCGCGCCGCCGCCAGCACCGCCGAGAGGTTGTTCGAGCGCAGCGCCCCCTGCACCGGCACCGACACCTCGCGCCCGTCCGGCGTCGTCAGGCCCCAGCGGTCATCGCCCTGTACGCTGCTGTAGACGAGGCAGGCGTGCGCCGGCAGGTCGGCCGCGGTCTGCGGCGCACCGTGCTGGCGCAGGTAGTCGGGCGAGGCGACCATCACCCACGGGTTCGTGCCGAGGTAACGCGCCCCGAGCGACGAATCCGCCAGCCGGCCCATGCGGATCGCCAGATCGACACCCTGTGCGACCAGATCGACGTAACGGTCGTCGAAACTCAGGTCGATCGTCACCTGCGGGTGGGCCCGCATGTAGCGCAGCACCAGCGGCACCAGCACGCGCCGGCCAAAGGCGACCGAGGTGCTGATGCGCAAGGTGCCGCCGACCGCGCTCTGCAGCAGCGTGGCGAGGTGGTCGGCCTCGTCCATCTCGCGGGCGATGCGCTTGCATTTTTCGTAGTACAGCGCACCGACCTCGGTGGGCGTCACGCCGCGCGTCGAGCGGTGCAGCAGCCGCGCGCCCAGCCGCTGCTCGGTGGCGGCGACCGACTTGGTGGCGGTGGGCTGGGTGATGCCGAGGTCGGCGGCGGCCTTGCTGAAGCTGCCGGTCTCGACGATGCGGATGAAGAGCTGCACGCCCGTGATGCGGTCCATGGGCGGACTGTAGCGACGCGCCGGGCCTGCCGGGGTATTCCACCGTGGAATAGGCGTTATCGGCGGGCTGGGATTCTCGTGCGGCCACCTCACCACGACCATGCAGCCATCGCAACACGATCCCCCAGGAGTCCCCGATGCCCAAGATGAAGGCCGCCATGGCCGCCGTGCTGGTGATGGAAAAGGAAGGCGCGACGCAGACCTTCGGCGTGCCCGGCGCCGCCATCAACCCGCTCTACAGCGCGATGCGCGAACACGGCGGCATCCACCACATCCTGGCGCGCCACGTCGAAGGCGCCTCGCACATGGCCGAGGGCTACACCCGGGCCCGCGCCGGCAACATCGGTGTCTGCATCGGCACCAGCGGCCCGGCCGGCACCGACATGATCACGGGCCTCTATTCCGCGCAGGCCGACTCGATCCCGATCCTCTGCATCACCGGCCAGGCGCCGCGGGCCCGCTTGCACAAGGAGGATTTCCAGGCCGTGGACATCGCCTCGATCGCCCGGCCGGTGACCAAGTGGGCGACCACCGTGATGGAGCCGGCGCAGGTGCCGCGGGCGTTCCAGCAGGCCTTCCACCTGATGCGCTCCGGTCGGCCGGGCCCCGTGCTGATCGATTTGCCGTTTGACGTGCAGATGGCGGATATCGAGTTCGACATCGACACCTACGAGCCGCTGCCCGTCTACAAGCCCGCCGCGCACCGCCACCAGATCGAACGCGTGCTGGAGATGCTTGACACCGCCGAGCGCCCGCTGATCGTGGCCGGCGGCGGGATCATCAACGCGGACGCCGCCGACCTGCTGGTCGAGTTCGCCGAGCTGACCGGCATCCCTGTGATCCCGACGCTGATGGGCTGGGGTGCGATCCCCGACGACCACGCGCTGATGGCGGGCATGGTCGGCCTGCAGACCAGCCACCGCTACGGCAACGCGACGATGCTCGCCAGCGACTTCGTGCTCGGCATCGGCAACCGCTGGGCGAACCGGCACACGGGCTCGCCGGAGGTCTACTGCAAGGGCCGCCAGTTCATCCACATCGACATCGAGCCGACGCAGATCGGCCGCGTCTTCGCCCCCGACTACGGCATCGTCTCGGACGCCAAGGCCGCATTGGCCATGCTGATCGACGTGGCGCGCGAGTGGCAAGCCGCAGGTCGGTTGCGCGATCGCACGGGTTGGGCCATGGAATGCCTGGGCCGCAAATCGGACGTGCGCTACCTGCGCAAGACCAATTTCGACAGCGTGCCGATGAAGCCGCAGCGGGTCTACCAGTGCATGACACGCGCCTTCGGGCGGGACGTCTGCTACGTCTCGACCATCGGCCTGAGCCAGATCGCCGGGGCGCAGTTCCTGCACGTGCACCATCCGCGGCACTGGATCAACTGCGGTCAGGCCGGGCCGCTCGGCTGGACGGTACCCGCCGCGCTCGGCGTGCGGGCGGCCGACCCGACGCGCCGCATCGTTGCGCTCTCGGGCGACTACGACTTCCAGTTCATGCTCGAAGAACTCGCGGTGGGCGCGCAATTCAAGCTGCCCTACATCCACGTCGTCGTGAACAACAGCTACCTCGGCCTGATCCGGCAGAGCCAGCGCGGTTTCTCGATGGACTACTGCGTGCAACTCGGCTTCGACAACATCAACACGCCCGCCGACGCGCCCTCGCACGGCTACGGCGTCGACCACCTGAAGGTGGTGGAAGGACTGGGCTGCAAGGCAATCCGCGTCCACCGCCAGGAGGAACTCGCCCCTGCCATCGCCCAGGCCGACGCCTGGATGGCCGAGTTCCGCGTGCCAGTGGTGATCGAGGTGATCCTGGAGCGTGTGACCAACATCGCCATGGGCACCGAGATCGACAACGTCACCGAGTTCGAGGAACTCGCCCACGACCACAGCGACGCGCCGACCGCGATCGCGTCCATGCTCGATTGAACGAGCGCCGGAGAACCCCTATGCCCCGCTTTTCCGCCAACCTCTCGATGCTCTTCACCGAGGTGCCCTTCCTCGACCGCTTCATCCGCGCCCGCCGCGCCGGGTTCGAGGCGGTGGAGTTCCTCTTTCCCTATGACCACCCGGCGCAACACATCCGGGAACGGCTCGACGACGCGGGCCTGCAACTGGTGCTGCACAACCTGCCCGCGGGCGACTGGGAGGCCGGCGAGCGCGGCATCGCCTGCCACCCGGACCGGGTGGACGAGTTCCGCCGCGGAGTCGAGCGGGCGATCGAGTACGCGACCGCGCTCGGCGTGCCGCGGCTGAACTGCCTGGCGGGCAAGGCGCCGGCCGGGGTGCAGGACGCGGTGCTGCGCCAGACCTTCGTGGAGAACCTGCGCTACGCCGCGGGCGAGCTGAAGGCGGCAGGGCTGACGCTGCTGATCGAGCCGGTCAACACCTTCGACATCCCCGGCTTCTGGCTGAACCGCACTACGCAGGCGCTCGACGTGATGGACGAGGTGGATGCCGGCAACCTGCTGCTGCAGTTCGACCTCTACCACGCCCAGCGCATGGAGGGCGAACTCGCCGGCACGCTGACGCGCCACCTGCACCGCATCGGGCACATCCAACTGGCCGACAACCCCGGCCGCCACGAGCCCGGCACCGGCGAGATCCACTACCCCTTCCTGTTCGAGCACCTCGACCGGCTCGGCTGGAACGGCTGGGTCGGCTGCGAATACAAGCCCGCGACCACGACCGAGATGGGCCTGGGCTGGTTCCGTTCTTTTGCCAAGGAAACTGCATGACTGCCGACACCTCCTCGACCTTCCAGCCCCTTCGCCTCGGCTTCATCGGCCTGGGCATCATGGGCGCGCCGATGGCCGGCCACCTGGTCGCCGCCGGCCACACCGTGTTCGTCCACACCCGCGGCCGTGTGCCGCCCACGATCGCCGACAGCCGCGCCACGCTCTGCACCACGGCCCGCGGCGTCGCCGAGCGCGCCGACATCGTCTTCACGATGGTGCCCGACACGCCGGATGTCGAAGCGGTGCTGTTCGGTCCCCACGGCGTGGCGGCAGGCCTGGGCATTGGCAAGACCGTCGTGGACATGAGTTCCATCTCGCCGATCGCCACCAAGGACTTCGCGCAGCGCATCGCCGCCCTCGGCTGTAACTACCTCGACGCGCCGGTGTCCGGCGGCGAGGTCGGCGCGAAGAACGCCACGCTGTCGATCATGGTCGGCGGGACCGAGGCGGCGTTCGAGCGCGTGCGGCCCCTGTTCGCCTTGATGGGGAAGAACATCACCCACGTTGGCGGCGTGGGCGATGGCCAGACCGCCAAGGTGGCGAACCAGATCATCGTGGCCCTCAACATCGAAGCCGTCGCCGAGGCGCTGGTCTTCGCGGCCAAGGCGGGGGCGGATCCGGCGCGGGTGCGGACGGCGCTGATGGGCGGTTTCGCGTCGTCCCGGATCCTCGAAGTCCACGGCCAGCGCATGATCGACCGCACCTTCAACCCCGGCTTCCGCATCGAGCTGCACCAGAAGGATCTGAACCTCGCGCTGTCCACCGCACGCAGCCTCGGCGTCGCGCTGCCGAACACCGCGACCGCGCAGGAGCTGTTCAACGTCTGCGCGGCCCACGGCGGCAAGGCCTGGGACCACTCGGCGATGGTGCGGGCGCTGGAGACGATGTCCAATGTCGAGGTCGGCCCGCCGGCCGCCTGACCTCGCCCCGCACACCACCCGTCATTCCCGCGCAAGCGGGAACCCACGCACACCACCATGCCCCTCACCGACGCCCCCGCCTTCCTGCGCCGCCTCTTCGACGCCGCCATCGCCAGCGCCCAGCCCGCCCTGTGCATCCCGCCGCACCTGCCCGACCCCGCCAGCGTGCGCGGCCGGCTGGTCGTCATCGGCGCGGGCAAGGCCTCCGCCGCGATGGCACAGGCGGTCGAGCAGCACTGGCCCGGCCCGCTCACCGGCCTGGTGGTCACGCGCTACGGCTACAGCGTGCCCTGCGAGCACATCGAGATCATCGAAGCCGCCCACCCGGTCCCGGACGAAGCCGGCCTGCGCGCCGCCGAGCGCCTGCTCGCCTTCGTCGGCGGCCTCACGGCGGACGACGTGGTGCTGTGCCTCATCTCGGGTGGCGGCTCGGCGCTGCTGCCGCTGCCGCTGGCGGGCGTGACGCTGGCCGACAAGCAGGCGATCAACCGCGCGCTGCTCGCCTCGGGCGCCACGATCACCGAGATGAACTGCGTGCGCCGCCACCTCTCGGCGATCAAGGGCGGCCGGCTCGCCGCGGCGTGCCACCCGGCGCGGGTGCTGACGCTGCTGATCTCGGATGTGCCCGGCGACGACCCGATCGACATCGCCTCCGGCCCGACAGTGGCAGACCCGACGACCTGCGCCGACGCGCTCGACATCGTGCGGCGCTACGGCATCGAGCTGCCCGCCGCAGCCCGCGAGGTGCTCGACAGCGGCCGAGGCGAATCGGTCAAGCCGGGTGACCCACGCCTGGCGGGGATCGAAACGCGCATCGTCGCCGCGCCACAGCAAGCGCTCGAAGCCGCCGCCGCCGTGGCGCGCGAGGCCGGCGTCACGGCGCACATCCTCGGCGACGCCATCGAGGGCGAGGCGCGTGATGTCGGCAAGGTACTCGCCGGCCTGGCGCTGCAAGTTGCCCGGCAGGGGCAACCGTTTGCCGCACCGTGCGTGCTGCTGTCCGGCGGCGAGACGACGGTCACCGTGCGTGGCACCGGGCGCGGCGGGCGCAACGTCGAATGCCTGCTGTCGATGGGCATCGCGCTGGGCGGCCATCCGCGCATCCACGCGCTGGCGGGCGACACCGATGGCGTGGACGGGCAGGAGGAGATTGCCGGCGCCGTCTGGCAACCCGGGACGCTGGCGCGCGCCTGGGCGCTGGGCCTGCGCCCGAAGGACCGGCTGGCCGACAACGACGGCCACGGCTTCTTCGAGGCCCTGGGCGATCAGGTCATCACCGGACCGACGCTGACGAACGTCAACGACTTCCGCGCGATCTTCATCGGCCGCTGAGCGCGGACCGGGCGGTCTCTGCCGCGAACAGGGCTCAAGTCACCCGGTCATCGGGTCGAAAACCTGCAGCAACAGCCCTGCCGGAGAACCCGATGACCCGCCGCCCTATCCTGAACCTGAAGCCCCTGCATTGCGCCGCGCTGGTGTCCACCCTGCTGGTGAGCCCCTGGGCCATGGCCGCCGATGGTCATGCCGCACCGGCAGCCAAGCCCGCAGCCGCCAAGCCTGCAGCAGCGGCCGTCGAACCAGCCGCGGCCGGTCATGCAGCCGCCGCGCCCGCTGCCGCCGCGGCTCCGGCAGCGCTGCCCTCCGACGAACTGCAACGCCGCCTGCAGGAACGCATCGCGACCGTTCGCGCGGCCCAGGCCCAGGCGCATGCGCCCCGGGCCGCCACCCATGCACGCCGGGCCGCTAGCCCCGCGCCCGAACATGGAGCCGCAGCGCCCACCGTGCGCATGGGCATCGTGGCGCCCGCCGGCCATGCGCCGGCCGAGGCCGCCGCGCCCGCGCATGCACCGGCCGCCCATGCCGCGCACTGGTCCTACGCCGGCGAGGGTGGCCCGGCCGAATGGGCCAAGCTGCGCCCGGACTTCTCGACCTGCGCCTCCGGCACGCGCCAGAGCCCGATCGACATCCGTGGCGGTCTCAAGGTCGAGCTGGAGCCGATCAAGTTCAACTACCGCCCGACCGGCTTCAACGTGCTGGACAACGGCCACACGGTGCAGGCCAACCTCGGCTACGGCAACAACATCGAGGTCGCCGGCCGCCGCTACGACCTGGTGCAGTTCCACTTCCACCGGCCCTCGGAGGAGCGCATCAATGGCCGCCAGTACGACATGGTCGCCCACCTGGTCCACAAGGACCCGGAAGGCCGCCTGGCGGTGGTCGCCGTGCTGATGGACCAGGGCAAGCAGCATCCGATGGTGCAGCTGGTGTGGAACAGCCTGCCGCTGGAGAAGAACGAGGAGCTGCAGTCGCCCGCGCCGATCGACATGAACCTGCTGCTGCCGGAAGACCGCCGCTACTACACCTACATGGGCTCGCTGACGACGCCGCCGTGCAGCGAGGGCGTGCTGTGGCTGGTGCTCAAGCAGCCGGCCCAGATGTCGCCGGACCAGCTCGCGGTATTCGCGCGCCTCTACCCGATGAACGCCCGCCCGATCCAGCAGGCCAGCGGCCGACTGGTCAAGGAATCGAACTGATCCCGGTGGCCAGCACCACCAGCGCGGCCTCGTCCAGCGAGGCCGCCTCGACCCGCCGGGCCTCTTTCAGACGCTGGTAGTTGCCGTTCTGTGACCGCGCGTACAGCGGGTCGTAGTGCAGCACCATCAGCTCGGCGAACAGCGGGCGCAGTTCCCCGGCCACGGCCCAGGCCTGCCAGCGGGCGATCGTCTCGTTCGCCTGCAGGCCGTGCAGCTGGCCGAGCGTCTCCGCCAGCCGCGGGCCGTCGTCGCCCAGATAGACGTAGTCGCGCAGCAGGTAATCCAGCCGGGCCTCGGGTGACGCGACGATCTCGATGCAGGGACTCGCGCGCAGCCGCTCCAGCAGCGGTGTCGGCAGCGAGATCTGGCCGATCTTGCGGCTCTCGGACTCGACGTAGACGGGCCGGCCCAGGTCGAAGGCCTGCAGCTGCACCGCCAGTTGCGTCTCGAAGCGCTTCTGCGAGGGCTGCGGCGTGCCGGGCACCTTGCCCAGCACGGAGCCCTTGTGCACCGCCAGCCCTTCCAGATCGAGCACCTGCGCGCCCTGCGCGGACAGCGCGTGCAGCAGCGCGGTCTTGGCGCTGCCGGTCGGGCCGCAGAGCACGCGCAGCGGCAACTGCGGCGCGATCGCCTCGATCTGCGCGATGACGTGGCCGCGAAAGCGCTTGTAGCCACCCGCGAGCTGCTGCGCATCCCAGCCGACCAGGCGCAGCCACTGCACCATCGAGCCGCTGCGCAGACCGCCGCGCCAGCAGTAGACCAGCGGGCGCCAATCGGCCGGCTGGTCGTGGAACCGCTCGCGCAGGTGCCGGGCCAGATTGGCGGCCACCATGGCGCCACCGACCCGCCGGGCCTCGAAGGCGCTGCGCTGCTTGTAGATGGTGCCGACGATGCGGCGCTCCTCGTCGTCCAGCACGGGGCAGTTGATGGCGCCGGGCAGGTGGTCAAGCGCGAACTCGGACGGGGAACGGGCGTCGATGACGGTGTCGAAGGCGGCGATCTGGTCGATGCCGACGGGGCGGTTGTGGCTCATGGGGAACAGGGGTCTCGGCAGTCGCAGGCAAAATCGGCAGGTTCGGCCAGATCGTTCCGTCCGGCCCCGTGTCCCCGATTGTCTCGCCTTCGCCACCGACCCCGACCATGACCCTCCCGGCCACTTCCTCGCCCGCCCTCACCCAGCTCGCCCACGGCGGCGGCTGCGGCTGCAAGATCGCCCCGGGCGTGCTCAGCGACATCCTGGCGCGCAACACGCCGGGCCTGATCCCGCCAGAGCTGATGGTCGGCATCGAGACCAGCGACGACGCCGCCGTCTGGCGCCTCAATGACGAGCAGGCGCTGGTGGCGACCACCGACTTCTTCACCCCGATCGTCGACGACCCCTACGACTTCGGCCGCATCGCCGCGACCAACGCGCTGTCGGACGTCTACGCGATGGGGGGCCGCCCGATCATGGCGCTGGCCATCGTCGGCATGCCGATCAGCAAGCTCTCGCCCGAGGTGATCGGACGCATCCTGGAAGGCGGCGCGAGCGTGTGCCGCGAAGCGGGCATCCCGATCGCGGGCGGCCACTCGATCGACGTGGTCGAGCCGATCTACGGGCTGGTGGCGCTCGGGCTAGTCCATCCGAAGCGCGTGCGGCGCAATGCGGACGCGCAGGCCGGCGATGTGCTGGTGCTGGGCAAGCCGCTCGGCGTGGGCGTGCTGTCGGCGGCGCTGAAGAAGGGCCTGCTGGACGCAGCCGGCTACGCCGAGATGCTGCGCCACACGACCAAGCTGAACCGCGTCGGCGCCGACCTGGCCGGGCTGGACAGCGTGCACGCGATCACCGACGTCACCGGCTTCGGTCTGGCCGGGCACCTGCTGGAGATCTGCCGCGGCTCGAAGCTCGCGGCCGAGGTGCGCTGGGACGCGCTGCCGCTGATCGCCAGTGCGGTCGGCCACGCGCAGAACGGCATCTGGACCGGCGCCTCGACGCGCAACTGGGCCAGCTACGGCGCCAGCGTCACCCTGCCCGACGGTTTCCCGGACTGGCAGCGCGCGCTGGTCACCGATCCACAGACCAGCGGCGGGCTGCTGGTGAGCGTGGCGGCGGACGGCGTGGACGCGGTGCTGGCGATGTTCCGCGAGGCCGGGTTCGGCGAGGCGGCGGTCGTCGGCACGCTGGCAGCCGGTGCGCCGCGCGTCACCGTGGTCTGAGCGCCGCGCCACCCGATTCCAGCTTCCAGCTCCAGTACCAAGGATCACGCCCATGTTCACCGGCATCGTCCAGTCCATCGCCACCGTCGCGGCCATCACCGACCGCCCCGGCCTGCGCAGCTTCACGCTCGCCTTCCCGCTCGGCTTCCTGGAGGGCCAGGAGATCGGCGCCAGCGTCGCCTGCGACGGCACCTGCCTGACCGTCACGCAGCACCGCGACGCGCTGCACGCCGACTTCGACGTGATGCAGCAGAGCCTGAACCTCACCACGCTCGGCACGCTGCAGGTCGGCAGCCGGATCAACGTCGAGCGCGCCGCCCGCGATGGCGTGGAGATCGGCGGCCATCCGCTGTCCGGTCACATCGACTTCCAGGCCACGGTCGCCGAGATCCGCCGGCCCGAGAACAACCACGTGCTGCGCATCGCGGTGCCAGCGCCGTGGATGCGCTACGTGTTTCCGAAGGGCTACATCGCCATCAACGGCGCGAGCCTGACCATCGCCGAGGCCGACCGCCAGGCCGGCTGGTTCGAGGTCTGGCTGATCCCCGAGACGCTGCGCCAGACCACCTTCGGCGACAAGCAGGTCGGCGACGCGCTGAACATCGAGATCGAGCGGCAGACGCAGGTGCTGGTCGACACGGTGCGCGACACGCTGGAAGAACGCCTCGGGCCCTTGCTGCCCGCCCTGAAAGACCTGCTGCGCGAGCGCGGCGTGGAGATCCCCGAATGAGCCAGAACACCCCTACGCCCACCCCCACCCCCACCCCGGACGACACCCGGGTCATCGCCGACACCGTCGAGTGGCTGGAGAAAGCCGTCATCGGCCTGAACCTGTGCCCCTTCGCCAAGGCGGTGCATGTGAAGGCGCAGATCCGCTACGTGGTCAGCGCGGCCACCACGCCGGAAGCCCTGCTGGAAGACCTGGTGAAGGAGCTGGAAACGCTGGCCGAGGCCTCGCCCGAGAAGATCGAGACCACGCTGCTGATCCATCCGCAGGTGCTCGGCGACTTCATGGACTACAACGATTTCCTCGACGTGGCCGACGCGGCCGTGGAAGAACTGCAGCTCGACGGCATCCTGCAGGTCGCCAGTTTCCACCCCGACTACCAGTTCGACGAGACCCACATCGACGACATCGAGAACTACAGCAACCGCGCGCCCTACCCCACGCTGCACCTGCTGCGCGAGGACAGCATCGACGCCGCGGTGGCCGCATTTCCGGATGCAGGCGACATCTACGAGCGCAACATCGAGACGCTGAAGGCGCTCGGACAGGCCGGCTGGAAGCGGCTGTTCACGCGCTGAACACACCCCGCCGACAGCGGTAAGTGCGCGCCGCAATTGAACAAATTGGCTGGTACCAGCGCTTATCCCTGTTTCACGCAGCTTGCGGATGCCGTTAGACTGCGCTCCCAGTTGCCCCCCGGACGGAGATCGACATTGATTGCACGCACCGCGAAGACCACCCTGACCTGTCTCAGCCTTGCCACCACGCTGGCCGCGTTTGCCCCCGCCAGCCAGGCAGCAGAAGGACAGGCCATCAGCGAGGTCCCGCGGGCCGTGGCAGCGGAGCCAGCCGAACGGGCTGCTTCGGCGGCCTCCAGTTTCGAGCGGCTGGTGGAGCGTCCGATCGAGCGGGTCACCAGCGCCGCCGGCATGGCCGTCGCCAGCGCCGCCAGCGCGGCGACCACGGTGGCCACCACGGCAGCCAGCACAGCCACCAGCGCGGCCATGGATGCAGCCACGGTGGCCACGGCGGCGGTGTTCAGCGTGGCCAACGTCGCCACCACGACCGCGGTGAGCGCGGCCACCGCCGCCGCCACGCTGTTCCAGACCGGCCGCGTGTCGTTCTATGCCGACAAGTTCCACGGCCGCCCGACGGCCAGTGGCACGCCCTACGACGCCGAAGAGATGACGATGGCGCACCGCACGCTGCCGATCGGCACCAAGGTGATGATCACGAACACCGCCAATCAGCGCAGCGTGGTCGTGACCGTGAATGACCGCGGTCCGTTCACGGGCGGGCGGGTGGCCGATCTGTCGCGCGCCGCGGCCGAGAAACTCAACATGATCCGCGTCGGCATCGCCGAAGCGACGCTGCACGTGCTGCCGAACTCCGGCAACAAGCAGCAGGACAGCAAGACCCGGATCCGCTGACCCGTCGCCGGGTCCGCCAGCCTTCAGCCGCGCCGCGCCAGCAGCGCCCGCGCCACCCGCGAACCCGACAGCCGCCCGAGTTCCGCGCTGATCCAGGCGCCGCAGTCGACCAGCGCTTCCAGGTCCACACCGGTGCGCACACCCAGCCCGTGCAGCAGCCACACGACATCCTCGGTGGCGACATTGCCGGTCGCGCCCTTCGCATACGGACAGCCGCCCAGCCCGGCGACCGAGCTGTCGAACACGCGCACACCCATCTGGTAGCTCGCATGGACGTTGGCTGCGCCCATGCCGTAGGTGTCGTGGTAATGACCAGCGAGTTGCGCCATCGGCACCCGCGCCCCGACCGCTTCGAGCATCCGCGCCACGCTGGCCGGGTTGCCGACGCCGATCGTGTCGCCCAGCGACACCTCGTAGCAGCCCAGATCACGCAGTCGCCAAGCCACATCCGCCACCACCTGCGGCGTGATGGCGCCCTCGTAGGGACAGCCCACCACGCAGGAGATGTAGCCCCGCACGCGCATACCCGCCGCCTGCGCCGCGGCCAGGATCGGCTCGAAGCGGGTGATCGATTCGGCGATCGAGCAGTTGATGTTCTTCTGCGAGAACGCCTCGGACGCCGCTGCGAACACCGCCACCTCCTTGGCGCCTGCGGCCATCGCCGCCTCGAAGCCCTTCAGGTTCGGCGTCAGCACCGGGTAGTTCACGCCGGGGAATTCGTCCTGCGACGGCAGGCCGGCCATCACCTCGGCGTGGTCGGCCATCTGCGGCACCCACTTCGGCGACACGAAGGACGTCGCTTCGATGTCCTGCAGGCCCGCGGCGGCCAGGCGACGGATCAGCGCCAGCTTGGTGGCGGTGGGGATGAGCTGCTTCTCGTTCTGCAGGCCGTCGCGCGGGCCGACTTCGACGATGCGAACGTCCCGCGCGGGTTCCAGGTCCAGAAGTTTCATGGCTGCACCTCGACTTCAAAGTCCACCAGATCGACCCCGTCCGTGACCTGATCGCCCGCCGCGAAGTGGAACGCCTTCACCCGCCCCTTGGCCGGCGCGCTGATGGTGTGCTCCATCTTCATGGCTTCGAGCACCAGCAGCGGCGTGCCCTTCTCGACCACGCTGCCGGCCGTGGCGATCAGCGCGATCACCTTGCCGGGCATCGGCGCCTTCAGACCACCGGCATGGTCGTCGCCGCCACCGCCCGCGCTGAGCGCGCCCACGACGGTGACCGGCCACGAACGGCCCTCGAAGAACACCTGCCGCTTCTCGCCGCTGGTGACGACGGCCGCGCTGACGCGGCGTTCGCCGATCTGCGCGTGGACCGTGCCGCTCGGGCCGAACTGGCCGCGCACGGTCAGCAACTGGCCACCGATCGTCAGTTCATGGCCGCCGCTGACGTAGGCGACACCGACCGGCTGCACCTCGTCGCCGAGACGCAGCGTCAGCGTGCGCAAGGTGGTCGAATTCAGGCGCCAGCCATCGAGCACGGACCACGGCGAATCGTCGCGCACGCCTTGCGCCTCGCGCTGCAGTTCGGCCAGCGCCGCCAGCGCCCAGACCGCCTGCGGCACCGGCTGTGCGGCGGGGAACAGCACAGCGTTCTCGCGCTCGATCAGCGCGGTGTCGAGATCAGCGTTGGCGAACGCGGGCGCCGTCACCAGCCGCTGCAGGAACTCGACGTTGTTCGACACGCCGACCACGCGGTACTGCGCCAGCGCCGCCCGCATCCGTGCCAGCGCCCGCGGCCGGTCGCGGTCCCAGACGATGAGCTTGGCGATCATCGGGTCGTAGTGCGGCGAGATCTCGTCGCCCTGCTCGACGCCGGTGTCCACGCGCACATGGTCGCTCTCGGCCGGCGGGACCAGATGCACCAAGCGGCCGGTCGACGGCAGGAAACCGCGGTCCGGATCTTCCGCGTAGATGCGGGCCTCCAGCGCGTGGCCATCGAGCGTGAGCTGCTCCTGGCGCAGCGGCAGCGGCTCGCCAGACGCGACGCGCAGTTGCCATTCGACGAGGTCCAGCCCGGTGATCATTTCAGTGACCGGGTGCTCGACCTGGAGGCGGGTGTTCATCTCCATGAAGTAGAACGAGCCGTCCTGGTTGGCGATGAACTCGACCGTGCCGGCGCCGACGTAGCCGACCGCCTTGGCCGCCTCGACCGCCGCCTGGCCCATCGCGGCGCGGCGCTCGGGGGTCATGCCGGGCGCGGGCGCTTCTTCCAGCACCTTCTGATGTCGGCGCTGCACCGAGCAGTCGCGCTCGAACAGGTAGACGCAGTCGCCCTGCGTGTCGCCGAAGACCTGGATCTCGATGTGGCGCGGCCTGAGCACGTACTTCTCGACCAGCACGTGCTGATCGCCGAACGCGTTGATCGCCTCGCGCTGGCAGGAGGCGAGCGCGGACTCGAAGTCCTCGGCACGGTCGACGCGGCGCATCCCCTTGCCGCCGCCGCCCGCGCTGGCCTTGATCAGCACCGGGTAGCCGATGCACGCCGCCTGTTCGGCGAGGAAGGCGGGTTCCTGCTGGTCGCCGTGGTAGCCCGGCGTCAGCGGCACACCGGCCTTGTCCATCAGCGCCTTGGCTGCGGACTTGCTGCCCATCGCCCGGATCGCCGACGCGGGCGGGCCGATGAAGACGATGCCAGCCTCGGCGCAAGCGTCGGCGAAGGCGTCGTTTTCGGACAGGAAGCCGTAGCCGGGGTGAACCGCCTGCGCACCCGTGGCGCGGGCGACTTCGAGGATCTTGTCGGCGCGCAGGTAGCTCTCGCGCGCCGCGGCTGGGCCGATGCGCACCGCCTCGTCGGCCAGGCGGACATGGCGGGCATTGGCATCGGCGTCGGAGTACACCGCGACGGTCGCGATGCCCATGCGGCGTGCCGTCTTGATGACGCGGCAGGCGATCTCGCCGCGGTTGGCGATCAGGATCTTGGTGAACATGTCAGTGTCCCGTCGTGGGGTTCGGTGCGGGCGCGGAAACCATCCACGCAGCCTGTCGTTTGTCGAGGAAAGCGCTCAAGCCCTCACGCGCTTCCGGCGTGGCGCGCAGCGTGGCGATGCGGCGGGCGGTGTCGTCCACCACGTCGTCGGTCACCGGCTTGTTCGCCACCGCCCGGATCAGATCGGTCGCCGCCGCCTGGGCGTTCGGGCCACCGGCGAGCAGCGCCTCGACGATCGCCTCGATCTGCGGGTCCAGCCCACCTTCGCTGTCGGTGACCTCGTGGACCAGGCCGATCTCGCGGGCACGCGCCGCGGAGATGCGCTCGGCGGTCTGGAAGTAGCGGTAGGCCTGCCGCTCGCCGATGGCGCGGATCACGTAGGGGCTGATGGCGGACGGGATGATCCCGAACTTCACTTCGGAGGTCGCGAACACCGCCCGGTCGCTCGCCACGCAGATGTCGCAGGCGGCAGCCAGCCCCATGCCGCCACCGAGCGCTGCGCCGTGGACACGCGCAATCGTCGGCTTGGCCAAGGTGGACAGCGTACGGAACAGTTCGGCGAGTCGGCGCGCGTCGGCGAGGTTCTCGTCCACGGACGCCGCGCCCTGGCGCTGCATCCACGTCAGGTCGGCGCCGGCCGAGAAGCTCTTGCCCTCACCCGCCAGCACGATCACGCGCACGGTGGGGTCGGCGTCCAGCGCCAGCAGCGTGGCGGTCAGTTCGGCGATCAGCGTCTCGTCGAAGGCGTTGTGGACGGCCGGCTTGGCCATCCAGACCCAGGCGACGCACCGCGCCGCTTCACCGCGCCGATCGATCTTCAAGGTGGTCATCGTCATCGCTGTGGCCTCACATGCGGAACAAGCCGAACTTCGTCGGTTCGATCGGCGCATTCAGCGACGCCGACAGCGACAGCCCGAGCGTGCGCCGCGTCTGCGCCGGATCGACCACGCCGTCGTCCCAGAGACGGGCCGTCGCGTAGTACGGATGGCCTTGGTCCTCGTACTGCTGGCGGATCGGCGCCTTGAACGCAGCTTCGTCGTCGGCCGACCACGCGCCGCCCTTGCCCTCGATGCCGTCGCGCTTGACGGTGGCCAGCACGCTGGCGGCCTGTTCGCCGCCCATCACGCTGATCCGCGAGTTCGGCCACATCCACAGGAAGCGCGGCGAATAGGCCCGGCCACACATGCCGTAGTTGCCCGCGCCGAACGAGCCGCCGATCAGCACCGTGAGCTTGGGCACCTGGGCGGTGGCGACAGCGGTGACCATCTTGGCGCCGTCCTTGGCGATGCCGGCGCTCTCGACCTTGCGGCCCACCATGAAGCCGGTGATGTTCTGCAGAAAGACCAGCGGGATACCGCGCTGGGCGCAGAGTTCGATGAAGTGCGCGCCCTTCTGCGCCGACTCGCCGAACAGGATGCCGTTGTTGGCGATGATGCCGATCGGCATGCCGTGCAGGTACGCGAAGCCGGTCACCAGCGTCGTGCCGTAGCGGGCCTTGAACTCGTCGAATCGCGAGCCGTCCACGACGCGGGCGATGATCTCGCGCACGTCGTAGGGCTTGCGCGGGTCGGCCGAGACGATGCCGTAGATCTCTTCCGGGTCGTACAACGGCGCTTCGCTCGGGGCGAGCACGAGCTGTGACGGCTTGCGGCGGTTCAGGTTCGCGACGATGCGGCGGCAGATGAACAGCGCGTGGCTGTCGTTCTCGGCCAGGTGGTCGGCGACGCCGGAGACGCGGGTGTGGACATCGCCACCGCCCAGGTCTTCCGCGCTGACGACTTCGCCGGTCGCGGCCTTCACCAGCGGCGGGCCGCCCAGGAAGATCGTGCCCTGGTTCTTGACGATGATGGTCTCGTCGCTCATCGCCGGGACATACGCGCCGCCCGCCGTGCAGGAGCCCATCACGACCGCGATCTGCGCGATGCCCATCGCCGACATCGTGGCCTGGTTGAAGAAGATGCGGCCGAAGTGGTCGCGGTCGGGGAAGACCTCGTCCTGTTTCGGCAGGAAGGCGCCGCCCGAATCGACGAGGTAGATGCACGGCAGGTGGTTCTGCATCGCGATCTCCTGCGCGCGCAGGTGCTTCTTGACCGTCATCGGGTAGTAGGTACCGCCCTTCACCGTCGCGTCGTTGGCGACGATCATGCATTCGACGCCCTGCACGCGGCCGATGCCGGCGATCATCCCTGCGGCCGGCGCGTCGTTGTCGTACAGGCCGAGTGCCGCGAGCTGGCCGATCTCCAGGAAGGGCGTGCCGGGGTCGAGCAACTGGTCCACACGCTCGCGGGGCAGCAGCTTGCCGCGGGCCGCGTGCTTGGCGCGGGCCGATACACCGCCGCCGAGAGCCACCTTCGCGGCCTGCACACGCAGATCCTCGACCAGGGCTTTCATGTGGGCCGCGTTGGCACGGAAATCATCCGAACGCGGGTTGATCTTGCTTTGAAGGGCTTGCATGGCGTGGTCGCTCGGCTTTCGGCTCAGCAGGTCTCGTTGAACAGCTCGCGCCCGATCAGCATCCGGCGGATCTCGCTGGTGCCGGCGCCGATCTCGTAGAGCTTGGCGTCGCGCCAGAGGCGGCCGGTGGGGTATTCGTTGGTGTAGCCGACGCCGCCGAGCGCCTGGATCGCCTCGCCCGCCATCCACGTCGCCTTCTCGGCGGTGTAGAGGATCACGCCGGCCGCGTCCTTGCGCAGCGTGCGGCTGTGGTCGCCGCGGTCACAGGCGCCGGCCACCGCGTAGCCATAGGCGCGGCAGGCCTGGAAGGTCGCGTACATGTCCGCCAGCTTGCCCTGCATGAGCTGGAATTCGCCGATCGACTGGCCGAACTGCTTGCGCTCGTGGACAAACGGCACGACCACGTCCAGGCACGCCGCCATGATCCCCAGCGGCCCGCCCGACAGCACGATGCGCTCGAAATCTAGGCCCGACATCAGCACCTTGGCGCCATTGCCTTCGCCGCCGAGCACGTTCTCTTCCGGCACTTCGCAGTTGTCGAAGAACAGCGGCCAGGTGTTCGAGCCGCGCATGCCGAGCTTGTCGAGGTGGTGGCCGTGGGTGAAGCCGGCCATGCCCTTCTCGACGATGAAGGCCGTCATGCCACGCGCGCCCATTTCTGGCTCGGTCTTGGCGTAGACGACCAGCGTGTCGGCGTCGCCGCCGTTGGTGATCCACATCTTCGAGCCGTTCAGCACGTAGCGGTCGCCGCGTTTCTCCGCCTTGAGCTTCATGCTCACCACGTCCGAGCCCGCGCCCGGCTCGCTCATCGCCAGCGCGCCGATGTGGTCGCCGCTGATGAGCTTGGGCAGGTACTTCTGCTTCTGGGCTTCGCTGCCGTTGCGCTTGATCTGGTTGATGCACAGGTTGGAGTGCGCGCCGTAGCTGAGGCCCACCGAGGCGCTGGCGCGGCTGATCTCCTCCATCGCGACCATGTGGGCGACGTAGCCCATGTTCATGCCGCCGTATTCCTCGGCGACGGTCAGGCCGTGGACACCGAGGTCGCCGAGCTTCTTCCACAGCGCGTGGGGGAAGAGGTTGTCGCGGTCGATGTCGGCGGCGCGGGGGGCGATCTCGTGCTGGGCAAAGTCGCGCACGGCGTCGCGCAGGGCGGCCACGTCGTCGCCGAGGGGGAACTGGAAGGTGGATTCGAACATGGGGGGGCTTCTGGAAGGGTGGGTCCCCGCTTGCGCGGGGATGACGGCGTGTGGGGGGCGGGTTGGGCGGGTTCAGGCCGTGCGGGTTTCGGCGCGCTGGAGGGATTCGGTCATGGCGCGGCGCATCAGGTACTTCTGCACCTTGCCGGTGATGGTCATGGGCATCTCGGCG
Source organism: Sphaerotilus montanus (assembly GCF_013410775.1). Taxonomy (NCBI): domain Bacteria; kingdom Pseudomonadati; phylum Pseudomonadota; class Betaproteobacteria; order Burkholderiales; family Sphaerotilaceae; genus Sphaerotilus; species Sphaerotilus montanus. The sequence goes on from NZ_JACCFH010000001.1 coordinate 4,584,273, forward strand.
ACGTCCACGAAGCGGATGTGGCGCGGCACCTTGTAGTGGGCGATCTGGTCGCGGCAGAAGGTCTGGATCTCGTCGGCGGTACAGGTCTCGCCCGGCCGCAGCACGATCCACGCGCAGACCTCCTCGCCGTACTTCTGGTCCGGCACGCCGAAGACCTGCACCGACTGCACCTTCGGGTGGCGGAACAGGAACTCCTCGATCTCGCGCGGATAGACGTTCTCGCCGCCGCGGATCAGCATGTCCTTCACGCGGCCGACGATGTTGCAGTAGCCCTCGGCGTCGATCGTGGCGAGATCACCCGTGCGCATCCAGCCGCCGTCGACGATGGCCTCGCGGGTCTTCGCCTCGTCGCCCCAGTAACCTTGCATCACGAGGTAGCCGCGGGTCCACAGCTCGCCGGGCGTGCCAACCGGGACCGTCTTGAACTCGGCATCGACCACCTTGGCCTCGACGTGCGGCTGCACGCGGCCGACGGTCGTCACGCGGCGGTCGAGCGGATCGTCGGCGCTGCTCTGGAACGACACCGGGCTGGTCTCGGTCATGCCGTAGGCGATGGTGATCTCGACCAGGTGCATCTGCGCGACGACCTTCTTCATCGTCTCGATCGGGCAAGGCGAGCCAGCCATGATCCCGGTGCGCAGGCGGCTGAGGTCGAAGGTGGCGAACTCCGGGTGGTCCAGTTCGGCGATGAACATCGTCGGCACGCCGTGCAGCGCGGTGCAGCCCTCCTCGGACACGGCGGCCAGCGTCGCGCCCGCGTCGAAGATCTCGCCGGGGAACACCATCGCAGCGCCGCTCGACACGCAGGCCAGCACCGCCAGCACCATGCCGAAGCAGTGGTACAGCGGCACGGGGATGCAGAGCTTGTCGGCTGCAGTGAAACGCATCGCCGCCGCGACCGCGATGGCGTTGTTGACGACGTTGTGGTGCGTCAGCGTCGCGCCCTTGGGGTGGCCGGTGGTGCCGCTGGTGAACTGGATGTTGATCGGATCATGGCAGCCGAGCGTGGCCTCGATCGCGTCCAGCGCAGCCACGTCGACCGCTTCCGGCGCCGCCAGCACGTCGGCGTAGCGCAGCATCCCTTGCGTCTCGCCGTCGCCCATGCGGATGATGAATTCCAGCGCTGGCAGCTTCGGCGCCACCGTCTGCAGCATCGCCAGGTAGTCCGCCGTGCGCAGCCGCTCCGCCGCGACCACCGCCCGGCAGCCCGACAACTGCAGCGCGTATTCCAGCTCCGACAGCCGGTACGACGGGTTGATGTTGACGAGGATCACCCCGATGCGCGCCGTGGCGAACTGCGTCACCAGCCACTCGACGCGGTTCGGTGACCAGATGCCCAGGCGATCACCACGCCGCAAGCCCAGCGCCAGCAGGCCCGCCCCCAGCCGGTCGACCTCGACCGAGAACTGACGCCACGTCCAGCGCACGCCCTGCTCGCGGAACACGACGGCCTCGCGGTCGCCGAAGCGCGCCACGGTCTCGCGCAAGAGGCCAGGCATGGTGCGCACGGACAGTTGCGGCTGCGCCGGCCCTCGGACGTGGCTGAGGCCATGCAGCGGAAGCACTCCCAGATCTTGAGGCGTCATGTGTGTCTCCAGTCGGAACTGGCGACAATTATTGAGCCTTACTCAAAACAAGGGTTGCGGGTAAACCCTGAAGGCCTGCGCATTCTTTGACTCAGCACAACCGGGAAGCCATTCCGGCAGCGAACTGACGGCCCGCGATTGAAGTTGAGCAATACTCAATTCAATGCCACCACAGCCCGGGCCAAGTCGTTCACCAGATCCTCCACCGCCTCCAGACCCACGGCCAGACGCACCCAGCCGCCTCGCCCGTCGGACCCAGGAAACGTCAGCGCCTGGCTCACCGGCCCGCCCCAGCCGCCGCCCAGCCGGAAGGTCTTCAGCGCTGCGGCGAAGGCGTCGAGGCGGTCCGGACCACCGCCAGCATCGAACTGCAGCGTGACCAAACCGGCCGCCGATCCGCACAGCGTCGCCCAGTGGGCATGACCCGGCGACTCCGGACTGACCGGATGCCGCACGCTGGCAATCGCGGGTTGCGCCCGGCACCACTGCGCGATCTGCCGCGCCGCAGCGTCCTGCGCGGCGTGGCGCAAGGCCAGCGACGGCAGGGCCCGCAGCACCGACTCGACCTCGTTCATGCCGACACCCAGCCCCAGCCGCGTGTGGCCCCACAGCAGGCGCCGGTACAGCGTCTCATCGCGACAGGCCACCGATCCCAGGCCAGCCTGACCGCCCGACACCTGCGGACCCAGGTCCTGGATCGTCAGATCGACGGCCAGACCCTCCCCGAGATCGAAGGCACAGAACGCGAGTCCGGCGCCCCAGGTGTTGTCCAGCGCGACCAAGGCCCCCGGCGCCCGCTCGCGCACGGTGCGCACCAGCCAGCGCAGGTCCGGGAAGGCCAGCGTCACCGGATCCGGCGCGACCAGCCAGACCAGCCGCGTGGCTGGCGTCACCACCTCGGCCAGCGAGGCGACGGACATCGGGTCGTAGCCCCGGACGCCGACACCCCAGCGAACCAGATCCTCCCGCGCGAACGCATGGCCGGCGGCGTCATGGCCCTGCGCATCCACCGCGGAGCGTGGCAACACCACCGTGTCCCCAGCCTGGAGCGCCACCACCTCGACCAGCGTCACCGCCGAACGACCGCTCGGCGCGAGCAGCACCCGGCGCGCACCTTCGAGCGTGGCCAGCCGCTCCTCCAGCACGAAGCTGGTCGGCGTGCCCTGCAGCCCGTAGGTGTAGCTGGTCTTGTCGATCCACCCGTCCGTGCGCGAGGCCGCCACGTTCGGGAAATACACCGTCGCCGCCTTGAACACCCCGGGCATCGCGCCTTCAAACCCGTCCGGTGGCCGGTAGGGGTGGTGGATCAGGCGGGTGGTCGGCGCATCAGGCATGCGCGGCGGCAGCGCGCAGCAGCGCTGCCTTGTCCGTGCGCTCCCACGTGAACTCCGGCTCTTCGCGCCCGAAGTGCCCGTACGCGGCGGTCTTCGTGTAGATCGGCCGCAGCAGGTCCAGCATCTGGATGATCCCGCGCGGACGCAGGTCGAAGAACTCGTTGACCAGTTGCGCGATCTTCTCGTCGGAGATCACGCCCGTGCCTTCGGTGTAGACCGTCACGTTCATCGGCCGCGCCACGCCGATCGCGTACGCCACCTGGATCTGACACTGCTTCGCCAGCCCCGCCGCGACGATGTTCTTCGCCACGTAGCGCGCCGCATACGCCGCCGAGCGGTCCACCTTGGTCGGATCCTTGCCCGAGAACGCACCGCCGCCGTGCGGGCAGGCGCCGCCGTAGGTATCGACGATGATCTTGCGGCCGGTCAGGCCACAGTCGCCTTGCGGACCACCGATGACGAAGCGCCCCGTCGGGTTGATCAGGAACTTGGTGTCCGCGGTGATCCACTCCTTCGGCAGCACCGGCTTGATCAGCTCCTCGCGGATCGCCTCAATGAACGAAGCCTTCATCGTCGTCTGCGTCGCGCTCTGGTCCGGGTCGTGCTGGGTGGAGAGCACGACGGTGTTGATCGAGTGCGGCTTGCCGTCGACGTAGCGCATCGTCACCTGGCCCTTGGCGTCCGGGCGCAGGAAGGGCATGCGGCCGTCCTTGCGCAGCTGGGCCTGGCGCTCGACGAGGCGGTGGGCGTAGTAGATCGGCGCGGGCATCAGCTCCGGCGTCTCGTCGCAGGCGTAGCCGAACATCAGGCCCTGGTCACCGGCGCCGGTGTTCAGGTGGTCGTCGCTCGCATGGTCCACGCCCTGCGCGATGTCGTTCGACTGCTTGTCGTAGGCCACCAGCACCGCGCAGCCCTTGTAGTCGATGCCGTACTCGGTGTTGTCGTAGCCGATGCGCTTGATGGTGTCGCGGGCGACCTGGATGTAGTCGACGTGCGCGTTGGTCGTGATCTCGCCCGCCAGCACGACGAGGCCCGTGTTGCACAGCGTCTCGGCGGCCACGCGGCTGCGCGGGTCCTGTTCGAAGATCGCGTCGAGGATCGCGTCGGAGATCTGGTCGGCGACCTTGTCGGGGTGCCCTTCCGAGACGGATTCGGATGTGAAGAGGAAATCGTTGGACATGTCGTGCAGGTCAGGTTCAGGGGTCTGGTGCGCCGGAGTCAGGTACGCGCCTTCAGCAGATGCACGCTGAAGTAGCCTTTGTCATCCAGCCAGAGCTTCTCGCCCATCCAGCCCGCATCCCAGGCCAGTTGCCGGAGTTCGTCGGGCGTGTACTTGTAGGAGTTCTCGGTGTGGATCGACTCGCCGGCATCGAAGTCGAAGGTATTGCCGTTGACGCGCACGCGCTGCGCTTCGCGGCTGACGAGGTGCATCTCGATGCGTCCCCGTGCGGCGTTGTAGAAGGCACGGTGCTCGAAGCTGTCCGGGTCGACGTCCGAGGCCAGCTCCTTGCGCAGGCGCTCCAGCAGATTGAGGTTGAACGCTGCGGTGACACCGGCCGGGTCGTTGTAGGCCAGGTGCAGGATGTCGGCCGGCTTCTTGGTGTCGACACCGATCAGCAGACGGCCATCGTCGCCCGCCTTGCTGCGCAGGTCGCGCAGGAAGCGGATCGCCTCGGCCGGATCGAAGTTGCCGAGGCTGGAGCCGGGGTAGAAGAACACGCGCCGCGTGGCGGGAATGTCAGACGGCAGCGCGTAAGGCTTGGTGTGGTCGACACAGACCGCGTGCACCGGCAGCCCGGGATAGTCCGCCGCCAGCCGCGCAGCCGAAGCGCGTAGGTGCTCGGCCGAGATGTCCATCGGCACGTACATCGCCGGGCGCACCCGGTCGAGCAGGAAGCGCACCTTGATGCTGCTGCCCGCGCCGGGCTCGATCAGGTGGCAGTCCTCGATCTGCAGGCTCGCCAGGATGTCCTCGGCATGGGTCTCGAAGATGCTGCGTTCGACCGCGGGCACGTAGTACTCGGGCTGGGCACAGATCTGGTCGAAGATCTGCGAGCCGACCTCGTCGTAGAAGAACTTCGGCGGGATCTGCTTGGGCGTCGCGGACAGACCGTGGATCACGCTGTGGTGGAAGTCGTCGAACTCGGGCTGGCAGTCGTGAAAGCGGTACGTCATCGGTCGAATCCTCCAGAGATCAGCAATTCCCCGCGAGCCGGATGCCCGTGAAGGCCCAGCGGTCGTGGGGGTAGAAGAAATTGCGGTAGCTCGCGCGCAGGTGGTCCAGCGACGTGGCGCAGCAACCACCGCGCAGCACCATCTGGTTGCACATGAACTTGCCGTTGTATTCACCGGCCGAGCCTTCCAGCGGCCGGAAGCCCGGGTACGGCAGGTAGGCCGAGCCGGTCCAGGTCCAGAGGTCGCCGTGCCACTGGCCTTCCGGCCCGGCGGGCATGGGGTGCAGGAAGCCCTGTTCGAAGGTGTTGCCCTGCAGCGGCTGCTGCGCGAGCACCACTTCGAGTTCGGCCTCGGTCGGCAGGCGTTGGCCGGCCCAGCGCGCATAGGCCTCGGCCTCGTAGTAGCTGACGTGGCAGACCGGCGCGTGCGGGTCGAGCGGGCGCCAGCCTCCGAGCGTCATCTCCAGCCAGCCGCCCTGTCCGTCCCGCTCCCAGTACAGCGGGTGCTGCCAGTCGTGGCGGCGGATGTGCGCCCAGCCGTCGGAGAGCCAGTGCGCGGCCTGCGTGTAGGCCCCGGACTCGATGAACGCGAGGTATTCGCCGTTGGTCACCAGCCGGTCGGCGACGCGGTAGCGGTCCAGCCAGACGCGGTGGCGCGGCGACTCGTTGTCGAAGGCGAAGCCGCTGCCGCGGACGTGGCCGATCTCGTGCAGCCCCTCGCCCAGCTCGACCCAGCGCATCGGCCGGGTGGACTCGACCGTGCGGCGCGGCAGGTCGTGGCGGTAGGCCGGCTTGAGCGGGTTGACCGCGAAGTTGGCCTTGATGTCCATGCACAGCAGCTCCTGGTGCTGCTGCTCGTGGTGCAGGCCGAGTTCGATGAAGCCGCAGATGCCGGCATCCGGCTGCTGCTCCAGCAGATCGAACAGTTCCTCCATCGCCGCATCGACCGTGCGGCGGTAGCGGTAGACATCCTCGACCGAGGGCCGGGCGAGGTGGCCGCGCTGATTGCGGGGATGGAACTTGCCGATCGACTCGTAGTAGGAGTTGAACAGCACCTCGAAGCCCGGAAACCCCGCCCGGTAGTCCGGGTGGTGCGGCTTGAGCAGGAAGGTCTCGAAGAACCAGGTGACGTGGGCGATGTGCCACTTCGGCGGACTGGCCTCGGCGGCGGCCTGGGTCTGGTAGTCCTCGGTCAGCAGCGGGGCACACAGCGTCTCGGTCACGGCGCGGACTGCGCGGTAGCGCCGGCGCAGTTCAGAGGGGGCGATGGCAGGACCGGGCATGGCTCAGGCGGGCTGGAGCCGCGAAGGCGTCGGACGGACGGCCACGGGCGTGGACGCCGGGGCGGGACGCTCGTCCAGTTGCATCTCCACCCGCAGCGGCAGCGCCATGCGGATGCCGGCCTGCTCGAAGCGGCGCAGCACTTCCAGGTTCACCTGCGTCTTGGCGCGGCAGATCTTCTCGTACTCGTTGCCGATCTGCGCCCGCTCGTCGGACGACCACTTGGCCACGGCATACCAGAACTCCAGTTCGAGGTAACCCGGCTCGACCTTGTCCAGTGCCGCCCAGCCGCTCTTCAGCAACAGCGCGTTGTCGGCCACCACCGCATGCAGGATGGCCAGCGCCTCTTCGACCTTGGCCGGCGGCGTCCAGGGTTCGATGCGCAGGCGCGCTTCCTGGTAGTAGCAGCCCTGACTGTCGATGTTGGTGACCACACCATCGGTGAAGACCTTGTTGGGGATCTGCACCAGGCGGCCGTACCAGTTGGTCACCGTGGTCGTGCGCAGGCCGATCTTCTGCACCCAGCCGTTGATGCCGTTGACCTCGATGCGCTCGCCGACCTTGAAGGGACGCTGCGTCAGCACGACCACGCCGCCGAAGATATTGGCCACCGTGTCCTGGGCCGCCAGCGCCAGCGCCATGCCGCCGATCCCCAGACCCGCCAGCACCGCGGTCACTTCGAAGCCGATGCTGTTGAGGGCCGTCGCCAGACCGGCAAGCCAGATCAGCACATGCGCCACCGTGCGCAGCACCATCAGCAGGTGCAGCTCGATCGAGCTGTCCGGCTTGCGCGCCTGCGGCTCGAACACGCTGCGGTGGAAGGCGTCGTAGACGGCCACCAGCAGCCAGGTGAGCGACACGGCGATGGCGAACGTGATGCCCTGCGCAGCCACCGTGCCCAGCGCGGCCGGCATCGACAGCATCCCGATCGCCAGCCGCATGCCCAGCAGCATGGCCATCACCGTGAGGGGCGCTGACGCCTCCTCGCTGACGGCCACGACCAGTCCACTGCCCAGCTTGCGCGCCGACGCGTGCAGCACGCCCACCAGCATCCGGCCCAGCAGCAAGGCACCGACCACCAGGCCCACGGCCATCAACCACTGGCTCAGCGGATTTCCAAAAACAGTTGCATCCACGTGGTTTACCCCAAAAGTGCCAAGACTGGCTGTTATTCGTGAAAAAAATCATAGTCTGGTATGTATATTTTTATCATTACGGGTACTTTCTTTTACAAAGCACCTGGGGCAGCCCACGCGCTCCACTGCGAAGCACGCCAACCCACCGGGCCACTAAGATCGCCCCATGCGCAGCAGCCCATCCCCTGATTCCGACGACTCCCGCAGCCCCCGTCGCCGTGCCCCCGCCAGCGCCAAGTCCGAGCAGCGCATCCGCGACCTGCTGCGCGTCGGCCGCGAGGTGTTCGCGGAAAAGGGCTACGAGCACGCGACCACCACCGAGATCGCCCAGCGCCTGGGCATCAGCGAGGCGACCGTCTTCACCTACTTCCGCGGCAAGCGGGAGCTGTGCGTGCGCGTGATCAGCGACTGGTACGACGAGATCATCGCGACGATGGAAGCCGGCCTGCCGCGCGAGCAGCCGATCCGGGCGCAGCTGCACTACCTGATCCAGACGCACCTGCGGCTGTTCCTGGTGCAGGGCACGGGGCTGTGCGCGCTGGTGCTGTCGGAGGGTCGCTCGAAGGGACAGGCGCTGGGCGAGAGCTTCCTGCCGCTGCAGCGCCGCTACACCGCGCCGCTGATGGACCTGCTCGCGCGCGGTCAGGCCTCGGGCGAGCTGCGCCGGGACGTGCCGCTGCGGCTGCTGCGCTCGATGGTGCTCGGGCCGATGGAGCACCTCCTGTGGGAGGTCATCGCCCAGAACAAGCCGACCGACATCGACGCCGTCTCGACCGATCTGGTGGCGCTGCTGTGGTCGGCGCTGCAGGCACCGGACACGGAGCTGGCCGCGCTGCGCCTGCTGCGCGCCGAGCTGGCCGAGGCGCTGGCGCGCAGCGGATCCGGCGCTTGAGACCCGCCCGCCACCGGGTGCACCGCACCATCGCCTACGCCTGGGTCGCGCCGGTGACGCTGGCCGGGCTGGTGCTGGCCGGGCTCGCGCTGGCGTGCGGGGCACGGGCGCGGTGGGTCGAGGGCCAGCTCGAAGTGGCCGGCGCGCACCGGCTGCGCGGCTTCGGGCGCTGGCCGCCTGTCCGGGATTTCGTCGCGATCACGCTCGGCCACGTCATCCTGGGGCGCGACCACGCCACGCTGGCGCGCTGGCGCCGCCACGAGCAGGCACACGTGCGGCAGTACGAGCGCTGGGGCCTGCTGTTCTGGCCGCTCTACCTCGGGGCGAGCGGCTGGACGTGGCTGCGCGGCCGGGAGCCCTACCGGGACAATCCGTTCGAGATCGAGGCGCGCAGGGCCGAGGCCGAGTGAAAGGACCGGCTGACCACCCGGTCCGGCGCGCGCTCGGTCGTGCGTGCCACCGCTGGTGGCGTCAGGACGACCTGCAGCCACCAGCCAGCCACCAGGCTGGTGCCCCAGGCGACGAACAGACCCAGCAGGTTCATGCCCGGCGAGGTCGGCCACAGGCGGTAGAACGCAGCGCCCACCACGAGAATCACCGGGTAGTGCATCAGGAACACCGTGTAGGAGATGCGGGACAGGAAGGCCACCACCCCGCGGACCGGACCGGCGTTCAGCCAGCGCCAGCCGCGCCCGATGTCCAGCGCCAGCACCAGCGCCACACAACCCGCCAGCGCCACGCGGCTGCGCCACTCCACCAGCAGCGCCAATGCCGTGAGCACCACGATGGCACCGGTCCACAGGGCACGCTGGCGTGCCGCCCTCGCCCATTGCGCCATCACGCCCAGACCATAGGCGCCGATGAAGTACGGCGCCCACATGTCGAGAGGCGGTTCGCGGTTGAACCAGAGCAGCGACGCGCCGATCAGCACCACCACGGTCAGCGCCGTGACGCGCCCGCGGGCAGCGGTGTCCCCACCCCACCAGAGGCGCAGCGCACAGAGCAGCGCCAGCGCCGCGTACAGCTGCGCGTCGATGGCGACGTACCAGACACCGGCCGACAAGGCGTCTTCCTCCAGCACGTCCTGCAGCATCAGCACATTGGTGACGAACTGCCAGAGGGTCGGTGCCTCCGGGATGGTGGGATGGTCGATCAGGGTGCGGGCACACAGCGCGCACCACACCGCGGCCAGCAAGGCCACGAAGTACGGCGGCATCAACCGCTTCAGACGCCGCCACTGGGTCTGCAGCAGCACGCCGGGGCCGGCAGGGGTCGGGGCATCGGGAGTCGGCAGGAGCCCGCGGGCGGCCAGAAAACCCCCCATCACGAGAAAGACCTGCACGGCGAGCCGCGCATGGCTGACCAGCCACTCCATCAGATCGCCCGTGAGATGACCGACGACGTCGGACATGGGGCCGTACAGGGCAAGGTGGTGCCAGACGATGAACTGGGAGGCGAGGGCCTTGCCCAGATCGACCATCGGCAGCGATGGTCCTTGAGGGTTCCGGATTGAAAACTGCATCGCCGACATCCTAGCCGGCGACGCTTGCGCGGAAGTTATGCCAAAAAGTTCACTTCAGGCGCACTTCAGGCGCACTTCAGGCACACGGACTGTGCAGTTCAGGCCAGCGCGCGGAGCGGCCGGGTCGTGGCCGGCTTGCGGCGCAGGCCCGCCGACAGGCACCAGCGCGCCCGGCCGTGGCGGGCCCGGGTGCGGGTGCGCTCGGCGGTGCAGGTGATCAACCAGGCATTCACGCCGATGGACCGGACCGGGTCCTTCGTGCGTTCTGGGGCTGGTGACGAAAAGACGGACATGCACTGACTCCTGTAGCAGAACCGAACGCGATGCAGACAACTGCTTGCGACTTCTTTCAGTTCAGGCCTCGAAGTCTGCGGGAGCCCCCTCGGGATTGCCAGCTTCAGCGCCCCCTCGAACATGGGCCGAAGAAACAGACCCCCGTGCAGATGGCGCGGTTTGAAGCGTGTGGAAGCCACGACCCCCCCGGTTCTTTGGAGTACCGATCGACACCAGGCAGGACCGCCTCCCAGAATGAATTCAAGCAAAGAGGCCACCTGACATGACCCACAAGAACAACCGCACGCCCTACCGCACTTGTAACTTCGTCCGCCGGATCGGCGCCACCGTGCTGATCGGGCTGCTGAGCGCCTGCAATGGCGGCAGCGACGAGGATCCGGTCCCGTTGACGGCCAGCACGGTCCTCCCCTCCGGTGCGGCCACGTCCACCACCACCGGCACAACCACCACCACGGGCACCGCTGCACCTGCCGCGAGCGCGCTGACCGCCGCCACCAGTTGCAGCATCACCGCCTTTCAGGCCTCCGTGGTGGCCGAAGTGAACCGGCGGCGTGCCAGTGCGCAGTCCTGCGGCAGCCGCGGCACCTTCGCCGCGGCCGGCAGCCTGCGCTGGAACGACGTGCTGTTCCGTGCCGCGGCGGCGCATGCCAACGACATGGTGACCGGCAACTTCTTCGCCCACACCGGCAGCAACGGCAGCGCCATCAGCGACCGGATCAACGCGATCGGCTATTCCTGGGCCAGCGTCGGCGAGAACATCGCCGCCGGCCAGCCGACGGTGACCCGGGTCGTCGATGCCTGGATGGGCAGCGACGGGCACTGCGCCAACCTGATGAACCCGGTGATGGAAGAGTTCGCGGTGGCCTGTGTCTACAACACGACCAACCGCTCGAACTACTGGGTGATGGATCTGGCCAAGCCGCGTTGAGCAGAAGTACGTTGGTGCGTGTTCCGGCCGGGGGTGGGCATCGACGTCGGGCCGATCGACGCACAGGCCTTTGTCCGCGCGTGAGAGGTGGACGACTCGGAGGCCGATCAACACCGTGCTGGCGTCGCTGGACCGGGGGATCGGGGGATCGGCAAGGCGGAGTTGCGCGAGTCGTTCCAATTTCTGACCGACACACATCTGAGCGCGGCGCGGGTCTATGCCGCGGTGCATCCGCGCCGGGGTCGGCCAGCGTCAGCTGGGCTAGTGAATCCGCTGACGAAGCGACTGACCTGTTGTCTGGCGGCGGCACCAAACAATAAGCGACAAGTCGCCACCCCCTCTGCCGCGTGAAAAATCCGCACAATTTTCATTAAAATATTCCTCGCACACCCAATCTGCAATTAATGATATAGCTATTTTTAGACCAATAATTGAAAATGATTTTTTAGTCCGATGAAAATCTAAAATACATCATGAAAAAAACAACCATGACGCTATCTCAGGCAAGACTAGAGCGAGCGCTTTGGCAAGCCGACGCTGACATGACGAGTAGCGGCGATATCTATATCCGACTGACAGAGATGGGCTTACCTTCGGAAGTTGCGATCCGTCTGAAGGAATTGCTGGCAATAGTCAGGCCGATTGGCGAAAAAATAATTAGCCTCGGAAAAATAATTGCACTCAAAATAATCGATTTTATCGAGAAACATCCAAATCTGGCCGCCGGAATCGCTTTGGGCGCAGCAGTTTCATCACTAATCTCTTCGATACCTCTTTTGGGACAAATATTGGCTCCGATTGCACTCCCGCTTGGAATTGCAGTAGGCGCAATCGCTGGCCACAGAATAGATAAGGCCAACGGTGGAGCCATGAGCAGCTCCATCGGAGCCATTATCATTGCCCAAGATCTTATCGAGATCGCGAGTGTTTTTTTTCAGTCGTTGATCGACACCATAGCGATATTGTCCTCTGATTTTGACACCTGAGATCCAGATGGCACCAAAAAATCAATTCCAGTAAAATTTTATTACCAAGCTGTTGATTTTAAAATTTTCGCATCAAGCCTAAAGTCAATTATTTTAAAATTTATTTTTATGCTCCAGCAAAACACAGTAACAAAGAAGCAACTTCTCCAAGTCATCAGCGACCTAGAAGCAACTCCGGCAGATAGAGTACGCATTCTTGGAGACGTAGGAATTACTTCGCTTGGAATCGGGCTCGGTGCCGCAGCAGCAGGAACTGCTGCAACTCTAGCTGGAGTCACCGCGATTCCATTGGTCACGACTGCAGCATCATGGCTGGGCGTAACTGCTGTGGCAGCTACGCCGGTAGGCTGGATTATCGGCGCAGCACTGGCTGGCGGCGCACTGACATACTATGTATCTCGCTTGATTCGTGACGGCAGTCTATCCGAGGGCAGGAAGCGAGAACTGCTACAAACATACAAGGAGCGACTTCAAGAAGTACAGAGGCGGGAGCAAGCACAGGAAGTCACCTCATCAGACAGAAATACATTCATCACATCCCTGCGCGAGATGATAGAGAAGGATGCAATTCCCCCGAAAAAGGCCTTTCAGCTCATTGAAGCGGTGGAACGAGGAGCTATGCCGCTTTCGCAGGCATATAGCCTGATCGCAGCCATTCTTCAAGAGAATTAAAACCGCCCAGCCTTTTTCAAATATCTACCCCCCCTTGTTCAACCCCAACCTCTCCACCGCCCTCTTCTCCGCCGCAAAACTCTCCTTGAGACTGCGCCCATAGTCCTCGGCATCGAGATACACCAGCTCCTGGTCGTATTTCGCCAGCTCGGCAATGTGCGCCGGATCATTCATCGCGGCCTTGAACGCGTCGTGCAGCACGGCGACCACCGCGGGCGGCATGCCCCGCGGTCCGACCAGCCCATACGGTGATGTGGCCACGATGCCCAGGCCCAGCTCCTTCAGCGTCGGCACCGTCGGCCAGCGCTTCGTGCGGTGTTCGCCGAACGTCACCAGCAGCCGCAGCTTGCCGGAGTCGACGAATGGCGCGAACCCGTTGGAGTTGATGCCCACCATCACCTGTCCCGACGACACCGCCAGCATCTGCTCGGACGTGCCCTTGTACGGCACATGCACGTACGCCAGCCCGCGCTTGGCGAACAGCTCGTCGAACACCACGTGCGGCGTCGTGCCCACCCCGTTGGTCGACACCGTCAGCTCGCCCGGATGCGCCTTCGCCCACGCGAACACATCGTCCAGCGTCTTCAGCGCACTGCCACCCGGCACCACCACCCCGAACGTCACCCCGGAAATCTGAATGATCGGCGTCGTGTCCCGGATCGGATCCCACAGCACCTTCTGGATGTGCGGCGCCCGCAGCGCGGGCTGCGGCAGTTGCGCGATCGTGTAGCCGTCCGGCGCAGCCTGTTGCAGGACCGGCATGGCCAGCGTCCCGCCCGCCCCCGCCCGGTTCTCGACCAGCACCCGCTGCCCGAGCTGCCGCCCCGCCAGCTCCGCCAGCAACCGCATCGTCAGATCCGTCGCCCCACCCGCCGGCCACGGTACCCACAGCGTGATCGGCCGGACCGGAAAACGCTCGCCCGGCTGGGCCATCAGCCGGGCACTCGCCGGCCCGAACGCCGCAGCGCTCAAGGCCCCCAGCACCTGCCGGCGGCTCATCATTCCCATGACATCAACTCCATTTTCATCACGCCACCCAGCAGAAAGGTCGAATTGGCCGGCTCGCTGCGCTCCACGCGCACGAGGCCGACGCCTGGGCAGTACCACTCCAGCGTGGTCAGCGGCATGTCCCGCCAACCCTGCACCGGGTCGGAAAACAGTTTCAGCTTCGCCTCGCCCTGGACCTTGACGCAGCCATCGAAGCGGCCGGCCGGTGTCTCGACCTGCTGGTTCAGCGCCACGATCGTGTAGACCATCGGCACCGACGGGTGACTGTGCCGGATCTCGGGCGGGAAATCATTGCGCCGGCGCAGCAGGTAGGTGGTCGTCGAGGCCGACCAGTTCGTGCCCACCGCGATCGGCGCCTTGAGCACGTAGCGTGGCTGCGGATCAGGCTTGGGCGCTTCCTCCAGATCGCTCTTGCTCGCGACGCGGTAGACGCCCGTGTCGTCAGCGCGCAGCCAGTAGTCGATGCCCGAGTCGCTGCGCCGCCGCCACGCACGGCCCGAGTCGAGCGCGCTGTCGCGGCCTTCGTTGCGCAGGACGACCGCCTCGCGCTCGCTGGTGTTGTTTTCCCACTCGCTGGTGAGGCGGTAGGTCCAGGTGCGGCCCTGGTCGAGCGGAAACAGCGACGCACCAGGCGGCTCGCTGCACGCGGCCAGCAGCAGCCCCAGCAGCACCGGCAGCCCCAGGGGACGGACAAGCAAGGCAGCACGCACCACGTCACTTCTCCGGCAACTGCGGCGCAGGCAGATCGCGGATCTTGACGTTCTGCTCGTCCGACCCCGGCCGCAGCCAGCTCAGGCCCTTCGGCCCGCGCTTCGGTTCGGCCGAGCCCATCTGCGTGACGCCCTGGCGCACCTTCTTCATGCCCTCGGCGAGCAGCGCGTGCAGATCCTTGGCATACGGCAGCTTGTAGGCGCGCGGCTGCGGCGCGGGCTTGCCGTTCTCGATCGCGTTGACCCAGACATACAGCGCGCCCTCCTTGCCCTTGCTCGGCTCCTCGATCACCGCGGCCAGCAGGACAAACTTTTCCGGCAGCGCATGCCGGCTCGGCCAGCCCCAGACGTCCTCCAGCGCGGTGTCGCTCCAGAAATACAGCCCCGTCACCAGCGCCACCAGCCCCGCCTTGGCCCACACCGGCCAGCGCGACGCCACCAGCGCCAGCCCCAGCACGAACAGCACGGCGACAAACGCCCACAGCACCGCATCGGTCGATGTCACAGCATGTCCCTCATCATCATCACGTCAGATCCTTTCCACCAGCGTCTTGGCCAGCGTGTTGACCGCTTCGACCTTCCCGTCGCGGTTCACCGTGAAGCGCACCGCCGTCACCTCGTCGCCCTTGCGCGCCACGTTCACGGTGCCGTAGAACACCACCTCGGCGCGCGGGTTGACCTTCACCACCGAGACATTCACGGGCACCGGTTCGCCGTTCTTGCTCTCGTAATAGAAGACATTGACGGTGTATTCGCCCGGCGAGAACCCGCGCACCGTCACGACCTCCTGGTTCAGCGGGTTGACGATCTGCTGGCCGTTCACCACCAGCGTGTCGTTGGCGAGGCCCCGGTCATCGCGGTCGAGGTGCATCATCCCGCCCTCGCGCTGGCGGAACCAGACGAGGTTGCGGCCCGGGTCCTGGACCCAGGTGTCGATGTCGTTCGGGTTCATGTCCGGCCAGGTCACGGTGACGATGAACTCGGCCTTGGCATCGATCACGCCGGTCTTGGCCTTCGGGTTCATCGCCACGATCGCGATGGCGAACAGCATGACGAAGATCAGCAGCGTGTTGAACAGCAGGTCGCTGAACGGGTCGATCTCGTCGGAGCGGCGCGGGCGCAGGACCGCCATCAGCGCGCACCGTCGGCCAGGATGTCCGCCGCCAGCCGGTCCGCCAGCCGGTCCAGCAGCAGCAGCTGCAAGCCCAGCCACAGGTTGGCGATCAGCCCGACCAGCGTGGTGTAGAGGGCGATCGCCATGCCGCCGGTCATCTGCTGCAGCAGCTGCTGGACTTCCGCCAGCTCGAAGCTCTGCGACTTGCCGAGCTGCGAGGACATCAGGATGAAGCCGACCACGGTGCCGAGCAGGCCGAGCTTGATCGTGGCCGCCGTGAACCACCACGCGGTCTCGTGCGGGCCATGGGTGCGCTCGGCGAGCAGCGCGCTGGCCTCGCCCTGCTGGTGCGCCAGGTCCGCCAGGTAGGCCGAGCGCCAGCGGCTGCCCCCCGGCTGCGCCTCCTGCTGCAGACGCCACGCACGCACGCCGCACCACCCGGTGACGACGGCCGCCAGCAGCGCGATCACCACGCTGATGCCACTCGGATCCCCGTCGACCAGCGCCCGCCACCAGCCGTGGCGCTGCATCCACCACGCGGTGAACAGCGCCACCCCGGCCAGCAGCGCCCAGCCCCAGAACAGCCGCTGCGACAGCGCCGCGATGTCGGCCCGACCCACCGCCGCCGCGCCGAATTCGACGGGCAGCCCGGCCTCGACACGGCCCTGTTCCCGCAGGCGTTGCCAGAGTTTCATCACCGTCAGCCTCCGCCGCCGCCAGGAGGCCCGCCGCCGCCCCGCTTGGTCAGCGCACCGAACCCGCGCTGCGGGTCATACCCCCAGCTGGCCAGCCCGAAACACAGCGCCAGCGTGCCGAGCACGATCCACGGCGACAGGCCCGGATCCTTGTCGTACATCGCGTAGCGCATCCACTCGACCGCGTGCGTGAACGGGTTGAACCGCGCGATCTGGTACACCCACGCCGCCCCGGACTCCTCCAGCTTCCACAGCGGGTAGAGCGCGGTGGACATGAAGTACATCGGGAAGATCACGAAGTTCATCGTGCCGGCGAAGTTCTCCAGCTGCTTGATGTGCACGCTCAGCAGCAGGCCGAGCGCGCCCAGCATCAGCGCGCTGCACACCGCGGCGAGCAGCACGTGCGGCGTCTGCGGCCCGATCAGCGGCAGCTCCGTCCCGAGCAGCCACGCGATCACGACGAACGCCAGCGCCTGCGCCAGCGACAGCACGGCCGTCGCGGTGAGCTTCGAGAACAGGATCCACGGTCGCGGCAACGGCGCCGTCAGCAGCAGCCGCATCAGCCCCATCTCGCGGTCGTAGACCATCGCCAGGCTCGACTGCATGCCGTTGAACAGCAGCACCATGCCGACCAGCCCCGGCGCGATGTACACGTCATACGGGATGTAGGTGTCATACGGCTCGGCGATCGCCATGCCAAACACGTTGCGAAAACCCGCCGCGAACACCGCCAGCCACAGCAGCGGCCGCACCAGCGCCGACACCAGCCGGCCGGTCTGGCGCGCGAACTTGGCGATCTCGCGCCAGACGA
The DNA here is from genome assembly GCF_013410775.1 of Sphaerotilus montanus. Lineage (NCBI taxonomy): Bacteria > Pseudomonadati > Pseudomonadota > Betaproteobacteria > Burkholderiales > Sphaerotilaceae > Sphaerotilus > Sphaerotilus montanus. The sequence goes on from NZ_JACCFH010000001.1 coordinate 4,601,416, forward strand.
TGGCGCGCATCGCCTGCAGGGCGTGGCCGAGGTTCATGGGCGGGCCACCTTGCAGAGCTTCTCCGGGGCATCGACGCCAAGGGTGTCGAGGTTGTTCTTCGGGTGCAGCACGCCTTCGACCGGGGCCATCGCGACCACGCCCTGCCCGTCGGTCAGCAGCATCGGCTGGCGCAACTGGCCATCCCAGGGGCGGAAGCCCATCGGCGTGCCCTTGGAGCCATCGAATTCGAGTTGATTCAGCGCCTTGGCGAAGGCAGCCACCGGGCCCTTGGGGGCTTCCGTGGCCGCGGCGACGATCGCCTTGCCCGCCATCCAGGCAGCCCAGTCGTGTGCCGTCATCGGACGGCCGGTGGTCTTGGCGAAGCGGCGCGAGACCTGCGGCGCGCCGAAGCGCTCGAACTGCGCCGACCACGCCAGCGCCGTCAGCCCGGCATCACCCACGACCGGGCGAGGCAGGCTGGTCCGGTACGGCAGCGTGCGCGCGAACTCGCCGTCGCTGTCCACCACCCAGACCACGTCGTAGGTCGCGTTGCCGGTCAGCAGCTTCAGGTTCGCCATGTCGCGCTCGCGCGGATCGGCCGAGAGCTTGAACGGCTTGGCGGCCACGAGCTTGAGGCCGTAGCGCTTGATCGACGCCTGCACGGTGGCGCTGCGCTGGGCGTCGGCGGGCGCCGGGCCGCTCAGCAGCAGCACCTGGCTCCAGCGCGCCGCCGCCAGCGTCTGCGCCAGCGCGTCGGTGCGCATGCGCTCGCTGGGCAGCAGGTGCAGCAGGCGCGGCCGGCAGTCCTGCTCGCGCAGGCGGTCGCTCGCGTCGCCCAGGTTCATCACCGGCAGCTTGACCGCGTCCGCCGCCGCCAGCGTCCATTCGGCCGGCAAGTCGGTCAGCACGACCGCGGCGCCGCCCTTCTCCGCTTTCTGCGCAGCGTCCTTGGCGGCGGCGGCATTCGCCACCGGCACGGTGTCCAGCGTCAGCACGGCGCCCGCGGCCTCCAGCTCGAACTTCGCTTCCTTCAGCGCGACCTGCAGCCCATCCGCGGCGGGGCCGCCAGGATGGCCAAGGTAGGCACGTTCGGTGCGGCTGCGCTCCAGGCGGACATCGTCGGCGGGGACGAGCAGGGTCAGCTTGAAGGTGGCAGCCTGGGCGGTCGCCACGCCCGCGCACGCCAGCCATGCGGCAACGTGCAGGCGCTTCATTCGACGATCACCGCGCCATACGGCACGCGCCCCACCGGCAGGCTCTTGATCGACTTGGCACTCGCCACGTCCACCAGCGTCACGTCATCCGACAGCCCGTTGACCACCAGCAACTGCTTCTCCGCCTTGTCCAGCGTCACGTTCCACGCCCGCTTGCCCACCAGCGCCAGCGCCGTCGTCTTGCGGGTCGCCACCTCCACGAACGCCACGTGGTTCGCCCGGCCCAGCGCCACGAACGCCTGCTTGCCGTCCTTCGTCATCGTGATGCCCACCGGCGTGATGTCCGTGGCCCGCGCGCCCTTCACCTCGAACCTGATCGTGTCCGTCACCGACCAGTCCTTCGTCGAGACCACGCTGACGCTGGCCGACATCTCGTTGGTCACCCAGAGCTGGCTGCCGTCCGGCGTCAGGGCCAGCCGGCGCGGACGCTTGCCGACCTTGATGTTCTTGACCACCTTGCCGGTGGCCGCATCGACGACGTGGACCATGTTCGCCACCTCCGAGGTGACCCAGACCAGCTTGCCGTCGGGCGAGGCTTTCACGCCCTCGGGCTCCTTGCCGACCTCGACCGTGCGGGTGAACTTGCCGCTGGCGATGTCGAAGAAGCCTAAAGCGGCGTCGTCTTCCTGCGAGATGTAGAGCGTCTTGCCGTCGGGCGAGAGGTCAAACGCCTCGGGGTCTTCGCCGATCGCCAGCCGGCCGACCGACTTGCGCGTGGCCAGATCGATCACGTCGGCGGCGTTCGATTCGGCGCACGCCACCAGCAGCTTCTTGCCGTCCGGCGTGACCTGCACGTGGCGCGGGCGCTTGCAGGTCGCCACCGTGCCGGTGACCGCCTGCGTCTTCAGGTCGATCACCGTCAGCGTGTGGTCCTTCTCGCTCGACACGTACGCGGTCTGCGCCTGCGCCAGCAGGGACATCGCCACCATGGCAGCGCCGCCCAGCAGGCTGCGCGCAAACACCAGCTTGTTCATCTTCGTCTCCAGCATGTTGTGCATGTCGTCACCGGGCCGTGGCCCGGATGAAGGCTTCTTCGAGGCCGCCACCGCCCAGGGTGGCGGTCACGTCGGCCGGCGTGCCGTCGGCCAGCAGCCGGCCCTGGTGCAGCACGACCACGCGGTCCGCCGCCTCGGCTTCCTCGACCAGATGGGTGGCCCACAGCACCGTGCTCTGCCGCTCGGCGACATCGGCGCGGATGGCGGTCATCAGGTCGCGGCGCGACTTCGGATCGAGGCCGACGGTCGGCTCGTCCATCAGCACCACCTTCGGCCGGTGCAGCAGCGCCCGCACCAGCTCCACCTTGCGCCGGTTGCCACCAGACAGCTCGCGCACCGGGCGCGCCAGGTCCTGGTCGATGCCGAGCGCCACGCAGCCGGACCGGATGCGCTCGGTCGCCACCGCCCTCGGCAGGCCGTGCAGGTCGGCGTGGAAGCGCAGGTTGCGCTCGACCGAGAGGTCCAGATCAAGCGACATCTGCTGGAACACCACGCCGATGTCACGCAGTGCCCGCACCGCCGAGTGCCGCAGCGATTGCCCGGCCACCTCGACCTCGCCCGCGTCGGCGACGAACAGGCCGGTGAGCACCTGGAACAGCGTGGACTTGCCGGCGCCGTTCGGGCCGAGCAGCGCGACAAACTGGCCGGCGGGCAGCGCCAGCGTCAGGCCGGCCAGGGCCGTGCGGTCGCCGTAGCGCTTGATCAGACCGTCTAGACGCAGCATGGGACGTGGGGAGGTGTGGAAAGTGACACAGTCCGCGTTGTACAGGGCCCCGTGCATGGCGTCGTGCCCGGACTTACACCGAGAAACACCGCGGGCGGGCTCCGATTGCTCCATCCGGAGACCGGAGATCAGACCCGGAGATCAGAGATTGATCTCCATCCGGTCGGCCGCGAGTTCGACCCCGTGCCGTGCCAGTTCGCCCCGCAGCCGACCGGGGCCGGCCTCCCAGTCCGGCATCGCCATCAGCACCTTGCGGCGGGCGCCGACCCGGTCGAGTTGCGCCAGCATGTCCAGACCCGTGGTCCAGGCACCGCCGTCGTCCGGCCAGGTGTCGACCCGGTCGTCGCCGAGCAGCAGGCAGTCGGCCTGCTGCATCCACTCGACGGCCTCGAACCCGGCGGCCGCCAGACTGCGTGCGCAGAAGAAGCGCTGCCCGGTCACCAGATCACGCACGGCCAGCGCGATGGTGTCGCCCACCTCGCCCGATGCGGGCTGTGCCGCGTGGCGCGGCAGCGGACCATCGGTGGCGACGGCGGTGAATTCGAGCGTGGGCTGGCCCTCGATGTGGAACACCGCCTCGCGCGATTCGCCCGCCACCGGAATGACGTGCCACTGCACGCCGCAGTAATGCTCCAGCAGCGGCAGCACGGGCAGCGCATGCGTCAGTTCCTCGAACACCGCCGGCGTCGCATACAGGTGGATCGGCGCACCATCGCGCAGTCCGAGCAGGCCGGTGACATGGTCCACCTGCGCATCGGTCAGCACCACGGCGCGCACGGCGGCGTCCGGCAGACCCGGATGCCGCAGCAGACGCGCATCGGTCGACAACTGCGTCGCCACCGAAGGCGATACATTGATCAGCACCCAGTGCAGACCATCCCCCGACAAGGCGACCGCCCCCGGCGCGCGGGTCGAGGTCGGGCTGGCCCGGGAACACTGGGCCAGCGGTACCGCTTCGTCGCCGCCCTTGAGTACAACCAGTTTCATGAAGTCCCCCTCATGGTCTTCACATTGAACACGCGACTGCATACAGCCACCTCGTCCGGTTTTTGCAAGAGCCATGCCGAGGTTGACGCACACGTCAACCGTCTCCACCGACCGCCTGCAGGTGCATGCGGCAACCGGCTGTGGCCCGAATGCCCCCCGATGCCGCCGGCGACGGGCACCACGCCCGCCAACTGCTCCAACGCGGAACAACATCGTTTCAAAGCTGACACAGGGGCAACCCGAATGCAACGAAACTGGACATCCCGCCGACACCGGGCCCTGCAGACCGTCCTGTCGCTGCTGCTGGTTGCGGCCGGAGCGGCGTGGCCGGCGTTCGCATGCCCCGGACCACCCGTCCCGTTGCAGCCAGTGGCGCCCGGCGTCTGGCTGGTGCCGGGCGCGGACGGCGACACCACGCCGGACAACCGTGGCGCCCTCTCCAACCTGCTGGCCGTGCGCGATGGTCGCCGGCTCTGGCTGGTCGGCAGCGGGCCATCGATCGCCCATGCACGGGCACTGGACTGCCAGCTCCAGCGCGTCAGCGGACAGCGGGTGACGGATGTGATCGCGCCATGGCCGCGGCCGGAACTGGTGCTGGGACAGGCCGGGCTGGTCGGTGCGCGGCGCTGGGCGCACGCAGACGTGGCCAGCGCCATGCGGGAGCGCTGCCCGCGCTGCATCGAGCGCCTGCGTCTGCGCCTGGGGACTGCGGCCTCCGATCTCGCGGAGGCGGTGGTCGCCCTGCCCGATCACCTGCTGCGGGGCGACCGTGGCGCGCTCGGGCCGCTGCGCTGGCAGCGCCTGCAGCGCTCCGGCACAACGGCCGTCACGCTCTGGTCACTGCCTCGCGCGCGCCTGACCACCGCCCACGGCCTGCTCTGGGCCGACGGGGCGCCGGATCTGCGGGACGCGGACACGGTCCATCTGGAACGCGCCTGGCAGCGACTCGCCGCGTCGGTCCCGGACGGGGCGCACTGGCTGCCGGAACAGGGGCCGCTGCAGCCGGCGACCGCACCGGCCGAGCATCTGCACTACCTGCAGGCCTTGCGGGCAGCCGTCGACGCCGCACAAGCCCGGGGGGCGCCGGAATCGGATCCGGCACCGGCGCTGCCCGGCGTGTCCGACGTGGTCAACCGGAGCCTGCGCCACCAGCTCAACTGGCAGCACGTCTGGCGCGAGGCCGAAGCACGCTGGATGGCCGCACCCGCTGCCAGCGAGACCGGAACCGAGACTCAGCGCGGCGTTTTCCAGCGCAGCTTGCGGTAGATGGTGTTGCGGCTGATGCCCAGCTGCTTGGCCGCCACGGAGATGTTGCCGCCCGCCGCATCCACCGCACGCTGGATGGACTGCAGCTCGATGTCTTCCAGAGAACGACCCGCCTGCTCGTCCACAGGGAGGCTGGCCGCCGGTGACGCCGGCATGGCGTCCTGCGGCACCGACCGCTGCACGGGCTCAGGCTCAGGCGTCGGCACCGCCACCGCCGGTCGCTGCGCCGACGCCTGGCGGGCATCGTCGATGAAGTCGTCCGACAGGTGGTCGCGGCTGATCACCGCATCCCCGGACGCCATGACGCTGGCGGTGCGCAGCACGTTGAACAGCTGGCGCACGTTGCCCGGCCACTGGTAGCCCTGGAACAGGCGCAGCACGTCCGGGTTCAGGCGCAGGCGGCGGTCCGGGTTCTCGCGCTCCAGAATGCGCTCGACCAGCGCCATCAGGTCGGTGCGCTCGCGCAGCGGCGGCAGGCGCACGGCCAGCCCGTTCAGGCGGTAGTACAGGTCCTCGCGGAAGGTCTTCTGCTCGATCATCTCGCGCAGGTTGCGGTGCGTGGCACACACCAGCATCACGTCCACCGACACCGCCTTGGCGCTGCCCAGCGGCGTGACCTGGCGCTCCTGCAGCACGCGCAGCAGGTGGGCCTGCAGCGTCAGCGGCATGTCGCCGATCTCGTCGAGGAAGAGCGTGCCGCCGTTGGCCTGCACGAGCTTGCCGACCGCCCCCTTGCGCCGGGCGCCGGTGAACGCACCTTCCTCGTAGCCGAACAGCTCGGCCTCGATCAGCGTCTCGGGGATCGAGGCACAGTTCACCGCCACGAAGGGCTGGCGGGCGCGCTCGGAGTCCTGGTGGATGGCGCGGGCCAGCAGCTCCTTGCCGGTGCCGGTCTCGCCCAGGATGAGGATGGGGATGTCGCGGTTGATGACGCGGCGGATCTTGTCCACCAGCGTGCCGACCTGCGCATCGCCCGTGATCAGGCTGGCCAGACCAGCCCGCTCGGTCGATGCGGCGGCCGGGCGGGCCGATGGCTCGCGCACCGGCGCTGCCACCCCCGGCGCCTCTTGGGTGGCCACGACATCGCTGACGGACGATGCCGGCTCCATGCCATGCCACACCGGCCAGTTGAAGCGGGCGTGCACATGGAACTGCCGCCCGTTCGACAACTCGACCGGCTGCGGCTGCGCCAGCGGCGAACGGAAGCGGTCCACCAGTGCCGACACGCTGGTGCCGAACAGCGTGGACAGCGAGTGCATGCGCAGCGCGGCACCGCTCAGGCCCAGCTGCTCCAGCGCGCCACGGTTGGCGCCCACCAGCTTGCCGTCCTGGCTGACGGCGAGGATGCCCTCCATCAGCGTGCCGATGAACTCGACGCGGCTGTGGAAATGCAGGCGCATCACGTTGCGGTAGTCGTCGGTGAGCCAGTGGTTCTCGATCATCCGCGCGCTCATCTTCACCAGCCCCATCGTGTGCTGGTGGTAGGTGCGCTGGTCGCCGGACACATCCAGCACGCCGAGGATGTTGCCGCGCGGATCCAGGATCGGCGCGGCCGAGCACGTCAGGAAATGGTTGGCGTGCATGTAGTGCTCGTCCGCGTGGACGAGCGTGGGCGACTCCTCGATCAGCGCCGTGCCGACCGCGTTCGTGCCCTTGGACTGCTCGGACCAGTTGACGCCGGGCTGCAACGCGACCTTCGAGGCACGGGTCAGGAAGTCGTGGTCGCCGATCGAATGGATGATCGTGCCGGTGGCATCGCACAGCACGACCATCGAGTCGCTGTTGACGATCTGCTCGTAGAGCATCTCCATGACCGGCGCGGCATGGGCGTAGAGGCGCTGGTTGCGCTCGCGGGCCACGACCAGGTCCGATCGCCCGAGCGGCGAGAAGTCGAGACGCTCGATGCGCGACAGGCCGAGGGCGGCGCAGCGTTCGTGCGAGTTGTCGATCTTCGAGACATGGGTGTGGTCCAGCGGCAGCGCCGACGCGATCGGCCGGCGTGCATCGCCCTGCGTCGCACGCAAGCGCAGCCCTGCCGATGCGGGTGTGTAGGGTCCTGCCATGGTCTTGTCTCCTGTCTTGTCTGCCAATCCAGCGCTGCCGTGCCACCCCATTGTCGCCCGACTGTCACTGTCATCTATTTGCACACGTTACCCGTCACCCTGTCACAGCACAGGAAAAACCCGGGAGGATGCCGCGCAATTTAGAAGCAACTGCGGCGTACCACCTCCGGACAGACCCTTGTTTCAATGCCGTATCCGTGACCTTGTCCATGCTTGGCACAGTGATTGCAGAAACGATGCCAACCCCCTTTGAACAAACCCTTTCTGGAGACAAAGAATGGCACGAGGCAACCTCTTCCGCGCAGCAATTCTGGCCGCCTTCTGCGCCGTGGCCGGTGGCCCGGCCATGGCGCACGGCGATGTGACCCCCCAGGCAGTGGACACGTCCAGCCTGCCACAACTGGGCGCCGACTGGCGCGCTGAAAACCCGTACCGCAAGAACGACAAGGCCATCGCCATCGGTTCGTCGGCCTACAACCAGAACTGCGCCCGCTGCCATGGACTCGAAGCCATTTCCGGTGGCATTGCGCCTGACCTGCGCAAGCTCGACAACGAATGTTCGAGTGTCAAGGACGAGAAAAAGCGCAACGCCTGCGTCAAGGAGATGGACGACTACTTCCTGACCAGCGTGCGCCGTGGCAAGGTCCGCAATGGCGCGGTCTACATGCCTCCGTTCGAAGGCATGGTCAGCCAGGAAGCCATGTGGGCCATCAAGGCCTACCTGGAAACCCGCCGCGAAAAGCCGCTGCCCTGACCCTGCTGCCAACCCCAGGCACGTGCTCCACGAGGTCCGTGGCATGGATTCGCTGACAGAATCCAGCCCCGGGCCTCGTCCTTTTCGTGACCCCCGATTCGTGACCAGATTCCAGGAGACAGACATGAGCCACTCCCATGACCAGGCGACCGAGCGCCGCGCGTTCCTCGGCAGGACCTCGGCACTGGCGCTCGGCACGCTGGGCGGTCTGCTCGGCGTCGGCAGCGCCGCAGCGCAGGACAAGCCCGCACTCGTCCGGGTGCGCGAGCGCGGCCGACTGAGCGTCGGCCTCTACAACGACCTGCCGCCCTTCCACGTCAAGGGCCAGGGCATCGAGATCGAGCTGGCCAAGGCGCTGGCCTCCGCGCTGGAGGTCGAGGTGTCGCTGCTGCCGTTCCCGGCGGACGACAACATGAACGACGATCTGCGCAACATGGTCTGGAAGGGCCATTACCTGGGCTACGGCCCGGCCGATGTCCTGCTGCATGTCCCGGTCGACCGTCCGCTGATGCAGAACAACCCGCGTGTCAGCATCTTCGGACCCTACTGGCGCGAGCGTGTCGTGGTGGCACGCGATCTGTCGAAGCTGCCCGAACTCGACTCGCTGGAGCCGCTGCGCCAGGTGCGCTCCGCGGTTCCCGGTCTCTCGCTGGCCGGCTGGCTGATGATCGGCGCCGATGAGGGTGCCCTGCGGGAGCGGCTGATCACCAAGATCCCGGATGGGGTCGTGGCGGCACAGATGCTGCAGCGCGGCGAGGTGGCTGCGGCCGCCGGCCTGCGTTCGGAAATCGAGTCGGTGCTGCGCGGTGACCCGCGCTTCGCGATCGCGCCGATTCCGATGCCACGGGCGCCCAAGGACGGCTGGGCCGTCGGCATGGCGGTCAAGAAGGACGCCACGGACCTCGCCGAGGCCCTGCAGGGCGCCCTCAACAACCTCGCCGAGAAGGGCGAGCTGAAGGCGATGTTCGCGCGGGCCAATCTGGCCTGGCAGCGCGTCTGAACCCCGCGCACCCGGGGCGCGGATAATCCCGCCCCATGGAAACCTTTGACGTCGTCATCGTCGGGGCCGGCGCCGCCGGCCTTTTTTGCGCCGGGCGCGCCGGACAGCGCGGCCAGCGTGTGCTGCTGCTCGACCACAGCCCCAAGGTCGCCGAGAAGATCCGGATCTCCGGCGGTGGCCGCGCCAACTTCACCAACCGCGACGTCACGCCAGCGAATTTCCTCTCGGACAACCCGCGTTTCTGCCGCTCGGCGCTGGCCCGCTACACGCCCGGCGACTTCATCGCGCTCGTCCAGCGCCACGGCATCGCCTTCCACGAGAAGCACAAGGGCCAGCTCTTCTGCGACCGCAGCGCAGAGGACCTGGTCACGATGCTGCTGCGCGAGTGCGACACCGGTGGCGTGGTGCGGCGCCAGCCCTGCGGCGTGCAGGCCATCCGGCAGCACCGCGGTGGCGCCGGCGGATTCGAACTCGACACCGATGCCGGACCCGTGCAGGCGCCGCGGCTGGTGATCGCCACCGGCGGGCTGCCGGTGCCCAAGATCGGCGCGAGCGACTTCGGCCTGCGCATCGCGCAGCAGTTCGGCCACCACGTCATCGAGCCCCGTCCGGCGCTGGTGCCGCTGACCTTCGATCCGGTGCAGTGGGCGCCCTTCGCCGCGCTGTCGGGCGTGGCGCTGCCAGTCGGCATCTCCACCGGCAGCGGCAAGGCCCGCACCACCTTCCTCGAAGACCTGCTGTTCACGCACCGTGGTCTGAGCGGGCCGGCGGTGCTGCAGATCTCCAGCTTCTGGCGCCCGGGGCAGTCGCTGCAGATCGATCTGGCCCCCGGCATGGACCTTGGTGCACGGCTGCTGGCGGCCAAGCAGTCGTCGCGACGGCAGCTCGGCAACGAGTTCGCCACCCTCCTGCCCACGCGGCTGGCCGAGGCCTGGCTGCAGGGCGCCGGTCTGGACGCCCAGCGCCCGATGCCCGACTGCAAGGACAAGGACCTGCAGGCGGTGGCGCAGCGCGCGCGCGCCTGGGACGTGACGCCGACTGGCGACGAAGGCTGGAAGAAGGCCGAGGTGATGGCCGGCGGCGTCGACACCCGCGAACTCAGCTCGCAGACGCTGGAGAGCAAGCGCGTGCCGGGCCTGCACTTCATCGGCGAGGTGGTCGATGTCACCGGCTGGCTTGGCGGCTACAACTTCCAGTGGGCCTGGGCCAGTGCCGCCGCCTGCGCGGACGCTTGCGTGGCAAGCTGATTGATTTTCACCAGCACCAGCAAACTCGCCTATAATCCAAGGCTTTGCTGGCAAAGAAGCCTGTTCGAGTCGGCGGCACCAGGGTTTCCGGAACCCCGCGTCGGCCACCGAGGGCATAAACCGAAGGATCTTTCAGTTCATGACGACCATCCGAGTCAAGGAAAACGAGCCGTTCGACGTTGCACTGCGTCGCTTCAAGCGCACCATCGAAAAGTTGGGCCTGCTGCCTGACCTGCGCGCTCGCGAGTTCTACGAAAAGCCCACCGCCGAGCGCAAGCGCAAGAAGGCTGCCGCCGTCAAGCGCCACTACAAGCGCGTGCGCTCGATGCAGCTGCCCAAGCGCCTGTACTGAACCCGGTGTACTCTGCACAGCACGCTGTGCAGATGCCACCAGCGTTCGATGACAGACGAAAGTCCAGAACCCGCGCGGGACGCCGTTGCGGGTTTTGTCGTTTCCGGAACCGATGCATGCAGGTCCCCCAGGACCCGCCAGGATGACACCATGACCCTCAAGGACCAGATCACCGAAGACATGAAGACGGCCATGCGCGCCAAGGACACGGCCCGCCTGGGCACGATCCGGCTGCTGCTGTCGGCCTGCAAGCAGAAGGAAGTCGACGAGCGCGTGACGCTGTCGGACGCCGACGTGGTGGCCATCGTCGACAAGATGATCAAGCAGCGCAAGGATTCGATCGCCCAGTTCACCGCGGCCGGCCGCACGGATCTGGTCGACCAGGAAAGTGCCGAACTCGTGGTGCTGGACGCCTATCTGCCCCAGCGCCTGGGCGCGGACGAGATCGACGCCGCCGTGCGGGCCATCGTGGCCGAACTGGGTGCCTCCGGCCCTGGCGACATGGGCAAGGTCATGGGCACCGTGAAGCAGCGGCTGGCGGGCAACGCCGACATGGGGCTGGTCTCCGCCGCCGTCAAGCGCGCGCTGACACAATGACGGACACGTCCGGAGCACCACAATGAGCACTTCCCTGCCAATCCAGCGCATCGCAGCCGATGTCTGCGTCGCCCCGCAACTCGCGCCCGCCGCGATGGCCGACGTGGCTGCGGCCGGTTTCCGCAGCGTGGTCAACAACCGCCCCGACTTCGAGCACGGCCCGGACCAGCCCACCAGCGCGGCCGTCGAGGCCGCCGCCCTGGCCGCAGGCCTGCAGTACGCCCATCTGCCGGTCGCCGGTGGCTACCAGAGCCCCGAGGAGATCGCCCGCTTCGCCGCGCTGATCGCCGCCATGCCGCGTCCGCTGCTGTGCTTCTGCCGCAGCGGCGCCCGGTCCACCAGGCTCTATCTGGCAGCCACCCAGGCAGGCTGAGACCCGCAGCGATGGTCTTCGCCGACGCCGGTCGCGCCAGCTCCGAGCCCCGCGGCCCGCGCCGGCTGCGCAAGAAGATCCTGCTGCTGGCGGTGCTGCCGCTGCTGGCAGCGCTGCTGCTGATCGCCCTCGCCGTGCGCCACCAGGCGCTGGAGCTGGCGCGGCAGGAGCGCACGCTGGTCGAATCCGCCTACCTCGCCAGCAAGGAGGCGGAGTTGCGCCACCATGTCGAGATGGCGATGAACATGATCGCGCCCATCTACGACACGGGCCGCGACGACGATGCCGCCAAGGCCGAGGCGGTGCGCATCCTCAACGCATTCGACTTCGACCATGGCGACGGTTACTTCTTCGCCTACGAATACAGCGGCCGCTGTCTCGTGCTGCCGCACCAGCCCGAGCTGGTCGGCCAGAACCTCTGGAACATCCGCGACCGCGATGGCCTGCCGGTGGTGCAGTCGCTGGTCGCCAAGGCCAGACAGGGCCAGGGCTTCTTCCGCTATGTCTGGAACAAGCCGACCGTGAAGCAGGTGGCGCCCAAGCTCGGCCACGTCGTCGGGTTGCAGCGCTGGGGCTGGATGATCGGCACCGGCATCTACCTCGACGACGTGCAGGCCACGCTCGACCAGCTCGACCAGCAAGGCAGCGCCAACATCGCCAAGACCATGGGCTGGATCGCCGGCATCGCCCTGCTCGCGCTGGGACTGGTCGGCGGCAGTGCGCTGGCGCTGAACCTGAGCGAGTACCGGGCCGCCGATGCCCAGTTGCAGCTGCTCGCCCGCCAGGTGGTGCAGTCGCAGGAAAACGAGCGCGCCCACCTCTCGCGCGAACTGCACGACTCCACCAGCCAGACCCTGGTCTCGATCAAGCTGCTGATGGACAGCGCCATCGGCCAGCTCGGACGCGAGCCCCAGCGCCTGCCCGCCACGCTGACACAGGCCCGCGCCCGCATCGACGACGCGCTCACCGAGGTCCGCGACATCTCGCACCGGCTGCGCCCGGTCGTGCTCGACACGCTCGGGCTGCCCAGCGCACTGCGGCACCTGGGCGAGGAGTTCGCCGAACACGCCGAGATGGCCTTCTTCATGCGCCTGCGTGGCCAGGCCGACGACCTGCCGGACGAGATCAAGACGGTCCTGTTCCGCATCACGCAGGAAGCCCTGACCAACATCGACAAGCACGCCCGCGCCGGCCGGGTCGACCTGCGGCTGATCTTCCTGGCCGGTGGCGTGCGCCTGACCGTGGCCGATGACGGCACCGGCTTCGACATCGCGGCCATCGGTGTCGATCCGCGCCGCGGCATCGGCCTGCGCAACATGCGCGAGCGGGTCGAGTCGATCGGCGGTGTCTTCAAGGTCCATTCACGCCCGGGCTCGACCCGGGTCATCGCCCAGGTGCCTGCCGAGGCCCTGCGGCGCTTCACCCTCCAACCCGCTGCCGCCCATGCGCATCCTGCTCGTCGATGACCATCCTCTCGTGCGCGAAGGCGTGCGCACGCTGATCCAGAGCCAGCCCGGCCATGAAGTCGTCGGCGAAGCACCGGACGCCGCCACCGCGCTGCAACTGGCGGCCGAGCTGCGGCCGCAGCTCGTGCTGACCGACATCGGCATGAAGCACACCAACGGCATCGCCCTCACGGCCCAGCTGCGCACGCAGTGGCCCGAGATGGCGGTGATCGTGCTGAGCATGTACGACAACCCCGAGTACGTGCACCAGGCGATGCAGGCCGGCGCCAGCGGCTACGTGCTGAAGGACGCCCCCTCCTCGGACATCGTCGAAGCCATTGCGGCCGTCACGGCGGGCGGCACCTTCCTCAGCGACAGCGTCGCCCGGCCGGTGAGCCGCAGCGACGGGCCGCGCCCGCTGCTGTCCGAGCGCGAGGCGGAAATTCTCAACTGCCTGGCCCGCGGCCTCTCCAGCAAGCAGATCGCCGCCGACCACGACCTCAGCGTGCGTACCGTCGAGACCCACCGCCAGAACATCCGCCGCAAGCTGCGGATCGAGGGGCAGGCCGAGCTGATCCGCTACGCCGTGGAACACTGCCGGACCGCTGGCTGATCCCGACCACGAAACTGCCGCGCACGGCATGCGTAGTGCCGCGTAGTCGTTAGACCCGATGTGCCGCATCAGGGTTTTCGAGTGTGATAGCGACAAGATTTCTCACCTTCCGAAAACCCGTCCCACAATCCTGGAGACACCATCTTGACTGCCCTCTTGAGACTTTCGGGCTGGATCGATGCGTTCAATGAACGTGTCGGCCGCCTGCTGTCGTGGCTGGTGCTGGCCGCGGTGCTGATCAGCGCCGGCAACGCGATCATGCGCAAGACCTTCAACATCGGCTCGAACGCCTTCCTGGAAATCCAGTGGTACCTGTTCGCCGCCGTGTTCATGCTCGGCGCCGGCTATGCCTTCCTGAAGAACGCCCACGTGCGCATCGACTTCATCTCGTCGAAGCTGTCGACCCGCACCAACACCATCATCGACATCCTCGGCATGGTGCTCTTCCTGATCCCGCTGAGCCTGATCCTGATCGACCTGTCGTGGCCGCTGTTCGTGCGCGCCTATGACAGCGGCGAGATGAGCCAGAACGCCGGCGGTCTGATCCGCTGGCCGGTGCTGCTGCTGATCCCGGCCGGGTTCGGCATCCTGCTGGTGCAGGCCGTGTCGGAACTGATCAAGCGCGTGGCCTACCTGAAGGGCCTGCGCGACGAGCCGATGTCGGTCGAACACGGCCCGAGCGACGAAGAAAAACTCGCCGCCGAACTCGCCGCCAAGGCCGAGCAGGCTGCCCTCGAAGGAGCCCGCCCGTGATCGAGTTCATCACCCAGAATTTTGTGCCGCTGATGTTCTGCGGCCTGTTCGTGTTCCTGCTGACCGGCATCCCTGTCGCCTTCGGTCTCGCGGCCACCGGCCTCGTGTTCGGCTTCGTCGGCATGGAGGTGGGCCTCTTCGGTGGCAACCTGTTCCAGGCGCTGCCGCTGCGGATCTTCGGGATCATGCAGAACGACACCCTGCTGGCGATCCCCTTCTTCACCTTCATGGGGATCATCCTGGAGCGATCCGGGATGGCGGAGGACCTGCTCGAAACCGTGGGGCAGGTGTTCGGCCCGCTGCGTGGCGGTCTGGCGGTCGCGGTGATCCTGGTCGGCGCACTGCTGGCGGCCACCACCGGCGTCGTCGCGGCGGCCGTGATCTCGATGGGCCTGATCTCGCTGCCCATCATGCTGCGCTACGGCTACAACCGCACCATCGCCACCGGCACCATCACCGCCTCCGGCACCCTCGCGCAAGCGATTCCCCCGTCGCTGGTGCTGATCGTGCTGGCCGACCAGCTCGGCCGCTCGGTCGGCGACATGTACGCCGGCGCGCTGGTGCCGGGCCTGCTGTTGGTGGGTCTGTACCTGGCCTTCATCGCGGCCGTGGCGATCTTCAAGCCGGACTGGGTGCCCGCCCTGCCGCCCGAAGCGCGCATCTACCGCGAAGCCAACGGCGCGAGCGGCCACAAGTCGCTGCTGGCGCTGCTGCTGATCTGCGGCGTGGCCGGCTGGGCCTGGTCGCAGGTGCATGAAAGCATCGTGAACCCGTGGATGGGCCGCACGCTGCCCGCGCCAGGCGACGAGACGCTGATCATGTCGATGACCATCGCCTCCTTCCTGGCGCTGGGTCTGGCAATGGTCAACCGAGTGTTGAAGATGGGCCTGCTGTCGAAGCTGGCCGAGCGCTTCACCTTCGTGCTGATCCCGCCGCTGGTGCTGATCTTCCTGGTGCTGGGCACGATCTTCCTGGGGGTGGCGACGCCGACGGAAGGTGGCGCGATGGGCGCGGTCGGTGCGCTGCTGATGGCGTTCTCGCGCGGCCAGATCAACCGCGCGCTGATGAACCAGGCGCTCGACAGCACCGCACGGCTGAGCTGCTTCGTGCTGTTCATCCTGATCGGCTCGACGGTGTTCAGCTTCACGTTCAACGCCGCCGACGGCCACATCTGGGTCGAGCACCTGTTCGACAACATGCCCGGCGGCGCGATGGGCTTCCTGATCGTCGTGAACCTGCTGGTGTTCGTGCTGGGCTGCTTCATCGACTTCTTCGAGATCGCCTTCATCGTCGTGCCGATCCTGGCACCGGTGGCCGAGAAGCTCCTGCCGGAACTGCTGCCGGCGGGTTACCCGGCGGACTTCGCGATGGTGTGGTTCGGCGTGATCCTGGCGATGAACCTGCAGACCTCGTTCCTGACGCCGCCGTTCGGCTTTGCCCTGTTCTACCTGCGCAGCGTCGCGGCGAAGAAGGACTACAAGGACCGCGTGACCGGCGAGATGATCCCGGCGGTGCAGACCTCGCAGATCTACAAGGGCTCGATCGCCTTCATCGTGCTGCAGCTCATCATGGTCGGGGTGGTGATCGCCTTCCCGACGCTGGTGTCCGGTGATGCGGTCGTGGCCAGCACCATCGACGCCAACCAGGCGCTGCAGGAGATGACCATCGCCAACGAGCAGGCCCCGGCCGAGCAGAACATGCAAGGTCTGGAGCCTCCGGCGGGCGCGGCGTCGGAACCCGACCCGATGGACGCCTTCAAGGATCTGCCGAAGGACGGCGCGAAGCAGTAAGCCCGCAGGGGCTGCGGACAGCGCGCGGCGCTGTCATGCGGGGGCACGCATTCGTTGATAAGCTCACGAAATGCGTGCCCTTCTTTCTTTTCGTTTCCCGCCGCCCGCTGCGTTTCTGGCGATCGGCTTGGGTCTGCTGACCGGCTGCAGCACCCCGACACCGCTCCCGCCCCCCGTGTCCACCGCCGCCTTGGCCCGTCCCGCCTGGCAGGCACCATTGCCACACGCGGGCGATCCGGGCCGGCTCGTGTCCTGGTGGTCGCAATTCGATGACCCGCTGCTGCCTGCGCTGATCGACGAGGCCCAGGCCGCCCACCCACTGCTCGCCCAGGCGCTCGCCCGCATCCAGCAGGCCCGTGCCGGCCAGCGCGTGGCGGCGTCCGCCGGCTGGCCAACCGTCGGCGCCAACGTGCAGGCCCAGCGCGGCTCATCCGCCGCCACGGGCTTCAACGCAGTCAGCCAGGCCAGCGCCGTCGCCGACGCCGGCTGGGAGATCGACCTGTTCGGCGGCGTGCGCCACGGCCTGGACGCCGCCCGCTCGCGTGCCGAGCAGGCCGAACTCGGCTGGCACGAGGCGCGTGTCTCGCTGGCGGCCGAAGTGGCGCAGACCTATGTCGCGCTGCGCACCTGTGAAGCCACGGTCGCGCTCTACACCCGCGAGGCCGACTCGCTCGGCCGCAGCAGCGCACTGGTGCAGAAAAAGGCCGACGTCGGATTCGAAGCACCCGCCAACGCCAGACTGGCCCAGGCTTCGGCCGCACAGGCGCGCGACCGCGTGACCGTGCAGCAGACGGAATGTGCCCTGCTGGTGAAGGCGCTGGTGCTCTTGACCGGCGCCGAAGAGCGTGCCTTGCGCGACCGGCTCGCCACCCGCGCCGCTCGCCTGCCCCAGCCGACCTCCTTCGCCCTGAACACCCTGCCGGCCGCGACGCTGGCCCAGCGGCCCGACCTCGCCGCCGCGGAGCGCGAACTGCAGGCCAGCGCCGCCGACGTGGGCGTGGCCGAAGCGGCGCGCTGGCCCCAGTTGACGATCGGCGGCAACCTCGGCATCGGACTGGTCCGCACCGGCGGCAGCACCTCGGACGCCCTGACCTGGGGCTTCGGGCCGAACCTGTCGCTGCCGATCTTCAACCGCGGCCGGCTGCAGGCACAGGCCGACGCCGCCCGCGCCCGCTACGACGACGCCCGCGCCGGCTACGCGCTGAAGCTGCGCTCGGCGGTGCGCGAGGTCGAGGAAGCGCTGCTGCGGCTCGACGCCAGCCAGCGCCGCGAGGCCGACGCCCGCACCGCCGCCGAAGGGCTGCGCAGCTTCCTCGGCAGCACCGAAGAACGCGCCCGGCTCGGCTCGGCCAGCGTCATCGAGACCGAGGAAGCCCGCCGCCTGACGCTCTCGGCCGAGGCCACATTGCTGGCGCTGCAGCGTGAACAGGTCGCCGCCTGGATCAGCTTGTACCGCGCCATCGGCGGCGGCTGGACCCGCGAAACCAACACCCCTTCGTGACACCGACATGACCCAACCCATCTCCCGCTCCGTCACGCTGAAGCTGGCATTCGCGTTCGCCGTGCCCCTCTGTGCCTTGTCTGCCGGGGCCGCCGACGCCCCCGCCTCCGCCGCCCCCAAGCCCGCGCTGACCGTCTCCGTCACCACCCCCCAGTCCGGCACGCTGCCCCAGTCGCTCGCCGCCAACGGCAGCATCGCGGCGTGGCAGGAGATCGTCATCGGCGCCGAGACGCAGGGGCTGCGGCTGGTCGAGGTGAACGTGCAGGTCGGGGACCGGGTGAAGAAAGGCCAGTTGCTGGCGCGGCTGCAGAGCGACACGCTCGCCGCCGACCTCGCTGCCACCAAGGCCGGCCTCGCCGAAGCCGAAGCGACGCTCGCCGAAGCCCAGTCCAACGCCGAACGCGCCCGCGCCCTGCAGCCCAGCGGCGCCCTGAGCGCGCAGCAGATCCAGCAATACACCACCGGCGAAGCCACCGCCCGCGCCCGGCTGCAGTCGCTCAAGGCCCGGCTCGCCGCCGACACGCTGCGGCTGAACCAGACCAGCCTCAAGGCGCCAGACGACGGCGTGATCAGCGCCCGGCTCGCCACGATGGGCGCCATCGCCCAGCCGGGGCAGGAGCTGTTCCGCTTGATCCGCCAGGGCCGGCTGGAGTGGCGCGCCGAGGTGCCCGCCGCCGACCTGCACCGGCTGCAGCCGGGCGTAGCAGTGAAGGTGATCCCGGCCGGTGGCAGCGCGATCGACGCCAAGGTGCGCCTGCTCGCGCCGACCGTCGACCCGGTCACGCGCAACGGCCTTGTCTACGTCGACCTGCCCGCGGGTGGCACCGCGCGGCCCGGCATGTTCGCCCGCGGCGAGTTCGTCATTGGCGAGTCCTCGGCGCTGACGCTGCCACAGACGGCCGTGGTGCTGCGCGACGGCTACAGCTACGTCTTCCGCCTCGTCCAGGGCAACCGCGTGCAGCAGACCAAGGTGCAGGTCGGCCGGCGCCTGGGTGACCGGGTCGAGGTCACGGCGGGCCTGAACGCCAGCGCGCAGGTGGTCGCACAAGGCGGTGGCTTCCTGGCGGACGGCGACCTCGTCAAAGTAGTCGCAGCGGGTGCGGGAGCCAAGCCGTGAACGTCTCCTCCTGGTCGATCCGCAACCCGATCCCGGCGATCCTGCTGTTCATCCTGCTCACGCTCGGCGGCCTGATGGGCTTCCGGGCGATGACGATCCAGAACTTCCCCGACATCGACCTGCCGACGGTGATGGTCACGGCCGCCCTGCCCGGCGCCGCCCCCGCACAGCTCGAAACCGAGGTTGCCCGCAAGCTCGAGAACGCCGTCGCCACGCTCAAGGGCGTCAAGCACATCTACACGCTGGTGAGCGACGGCTCGGTCACTGTCACGGTCGAGTTCCGCCTGGAAAAGCCCACGCAGGAAGCCGTGGACGACGTGCGCGACGCGGTGGCCCGCGTGCGCTCGGACCTGCCGGGTGACCTGCGCGACCCGGTGATCCAGAAGATGGACTTGGCCGGCGCGCCGATCCTGACCTACACCGTCGCCTCCGACCGGATGGACGACGAGGCGCTGAGCTGGTTCGTCGACAACACGATTGCCAAGCAGATGCTGTCGGTGCGCGGCGTCGGCGCCGTGTCGCGGGTGGGCGGCGTGACGCGCGAGGTGCGGGTCGAACTCGATCCGGCGCAGTTGCTCGCCCTGAACGCCACCGCGTCGGACGTCTCGCGCCAGTTGCGCCAGGTGCAGCAGGACGCCCCCGGCGGCCGCAGCGACATCGGTGGCGCCGAGCAGGCCGTGCGCACGCTCGCCACCGTGCAGAGCGCCGAGGCACTCGGGCGGCTGGAGATCGCGCTGTCGGACGGCCGCCGTGTCCGCCTGGACCAGATCGCCCGCGTCACCGACACGGTCACCGAGCCACGCGCAGTCGCGCTGCTGAACGGCAAGCCGGTGGTCGGCTTCGAACTCACGCGCTCGAAGGGGGCGGGTGAAGTGGCCATCGCCGCGGACGTGCGCGCCCGGGTCGAGGCGCTGCGCCAGAGCCACCCGGAGATCACCTTCACCGAGGCGTTCAACTTCGTCGACCCGGTGCAGGAGGGCTATGACGGCTCGATGATGCTGCTCTATGAGGGCGCCATCCTGGCGGTGATCGTGGTGTGGTTCTTCCTGCGCGACTGGCGGGCGACGCTGGTGTCGGCGATCGCGCTGCCGCTGTCGGTGATCCCGACGTTCGCGGTGATGCACCTGCTCGGCTTCACGGTCAACGTGGTGACGCTGCTGAGCCTGTCGCTGGTGGTCGGCATCCTGGTGGACGATGCCATCGTCGAGATCGAGAACATCATGCGCCACCTCGCGATGGGCAAGACCCCGTTCGAGGCCGCGATGGAAGCCGCCGACGAGATCGGCATGGCGGTGATCGCGACGACGTTCACGCTGATCGCCGTGTTCCTGCCGACCGCGTTCATGAGCGGCGTGCCGGGCAAGTTCTTCGTTCAGTTCGGCTGGACGGCGGCGATCGCGGTGTTCTTCTCGCTGGTGGTGGCCCGGATGCTGACGCCGATGATGGCCGCCTACCTGCTGCGCCCGCCGAAGCATGTGGAGAAGGATCCGCGCTGGATGGGCTGGTACCTGGGGATGGCGAAGTGGTGCCTGAACCACCGCATCGTCACGTCGCTGGCGACGGTGGGTTTCTTCGTCGGCTCGTTCATGCTGGTGCCCTACCTGCCGACCGGCTTCATCCCGCCGGATGACCTGTCCCAGACGCAGGTGACCCTCACCCTGCCGCCCGGCTCGACGCTGAAGGAAACGACCGCGCTGGCCGAACAGGCGCGCCAGCTGGTCACGCGCAACCCGCACGTCAAGCTGGTCTACACCGCGATCGGCGGCGGCGCGGCGGGCGCGGACCCCTTCGCCCCGCAAGGCGCGGCCAGCGTGACCAAGGCCGTGCTGACCATCAACATGACACCCCGCCAGGACCGCCCTGGCGTCAGCAAGCAGGACATCGAGGGCGAGCTGCGCAAGCTGGTCGACGAGCTGCCGGGGGCGCGGGTGAAGGTCGGCTTCGGGGGCTCCAGCGAGAAGTACATCCTCGTGCTGGCGAGCGAAAACGGCACCGCGCTGGCCGACCACGCCAAGGTGGTGGAGCGCGAACTGCGCAGCATCCCCGGCATCGGCAATGTCGTGTCCACCTCCAGCCTGGTGCGGCCGGAGCTGATCGTGCGGCCGGACGCGGATCGCGCCGCCGACCTCGGCGTGACGACCGCGGCGATCGCCGACACGCTGCGGGTGGCCACCAGCGGCGACTACGACCAGAGCCTGGCCAAGCTGAACCTGTCACAGCGGCAGGTGCCGATCGTCGTGCGGCTGCCGGCCGAGGCGCGGGCGGACCTGGAACTGCTCGGCCGGCTGCCGGTGCCGGGCGCACGCGGGCCGGTGCCGCTGTCGAGTGTGGCGACGCTGGAGATGGCGAGCGGCCCGGCGCAGATCGACCGCTACGACCGCCAGCGCAACATCAACTTCGAGATCGAGCTGAACGGCGTGCCGCTCGGCGAGGTCGAGCGGCTGGCGCAGGCGCTGCCGAGCCTGCAGCAACTGCCGCCCGGCGTGATGCAGACGACGGTGGGCGACGCCGAGGCGATGGCCGAGCTGTTCCAGAGCTTCTCGCTGGCGATGCTGACGGGCGTGCTGTGCATCTACATCGTGCTGGTGCTGCTGTTCAAGGACTTCATCCAGCCGGTGACCATCCTGGCGGCGCTGGTGCTGTCGATCCCGGGCGCGTTCCTGGCGCTGTTCGTGACGCACACGGCGCTGTCGATGCCGTCGATGATCGGCCTGATCATGCTGATGGGCATCGCGACGAAGAACTCGATCCTGCTGGTGGACTATGTCGTGCTGGCGCGGCGTGACCACGGGCTGAACCGCTGGGACGCCGTGCTCGACGCCTGCCACAAGCGGGCGCGGCCGATCATCATGACGACGATCGCGATGGGCGCGGGGATGATGCCGATCGCGCTGGGGCTGGGGGTGGACCCGAGTTTCCGGGCGCCGATGGCGATCGTGGTGATCGGGGGGTTGATCACGTCCACGTTCCTGAGTCTGCTGGTGATTCCGGTGGTGTTCACCTATGTGGACGACGGGATGGGGCTGGTGGGGCGGGTGTTTCGGCGCCAGAAACCGCAACCCCTGCCCCTCCAGCCCTGAAACGTCCACTCACGGCGGGAAGGTGCGCGACACCATTTCGCCATGCAGCACGCCTTCGCCCTGCGGATGGCTGGCCGGCCGGACCGTGTGCCGCTTGACGATGCCAAGCCCGAGTTCGGGCGCCGTCCAGAGCGTCTCGGTCTCTCCCAGCGAATTGGTGGCCGAGACCCGGAACGCCCGGAAAGTCCCTGCAGGCACCTTCACGTTCTCCCAGGCCTCGACCTTCCAGTCCACATCGACCGGCACCACGCGCCCTGATGGATACAGGGTCACGTTGTGCTTCGAGGTCCACTGACTGCCAAGCACCAGTGGCATGCGGTAGCCCATCGGCGGATCAAAGGACTGCACCAGTTGCCCGGCAGGGTTCAGCACCGCGACGAGGGCCCGGCTGCCCGGCGTGTACAACTGTGTGCCCGCCTGCTTCGATTCGTGCTCTTCGAGCGTCTGTTCCCCCCACTTGACCAGACCGAAGGTCCAGACCACCGGTCCATCGGTCGTGCCGTAGCTGCCGGAACTCTTGCGCCAGTATGTGGTGACGGCACCGACCGGTATTTCCGTGTAGGTGTCGATGCGCGGCGGCGTGGTGCCACAGCCGGCTGCGAGTGCGGCTACCGCCAGCATGGTCGCCAGCGTGCGGCGAGTGATCAACGGAACCTGCATGTCGAACCTCCTGGAAATCGTTGACGAGACAACCCGGCACCAGGCAGGTGCCGAAAGGGAATCTAGTCCGATCGCCGGTCCGGCAACTGAGCCCGCTCAATGCGGCGACGCGGCATCGATGTCCAGCGACTCGCCCACGTAGCGCCGTACACCAGGCGGCTGCTCGCCCAGGTGGAAGGCCAGACGGCGCACACGGAGCTGCACATCGTCGGCGGTGAAGCGCTCCTGTCGGCGCAGGTGCTCGACCCAGGTCTCGTCGACGAAGTACTCGACATACCGCCCTGGCCGCTCGGTGTCGCGGAACAGCCCCCAGGACAGCGCGCCCTGCCGCAACCGCGCGCGCCGGGTGTGCTGCATCACGGCGGTGAAGTCGCGGGCGCGGGCCGGGTCGATCAGGTACTCGACCGTGACCATGACCGGCCCTTCGTCCGGACCGATCTCGATGGCCGGCTGCAGCGCATGGCTGGGCGATGCAGGGCGCAGGTCGGCATCCCCGCCCCCGGACACCGAGTAGCCGCGCACCAGGAACAGCACCACCGGCCCGCAGAGCGCCGCCGCGACCAGACTGTGCGGCACCGAGCCCAGCAGGTCCGCCATCTGCCCCCACACCACGGCGCCCGAAGCCGAGCCGCCCATCAACGCCATCTGGTAGGTGGACATGCCCCGTGCGCGCACCCAGTTGGGCAGCGCCAGTTGCGCCGACATCGTCAGCGTGTTAGCGCAGCTGATCCACGCCATGCCCCCCAGCGCCATCCCCATCGCGCTCAGCCACAGCCACGGCGACAGCGCCACCAGCAGCGTCATCGCCGAGACGATCAGCGAGGCGACCAGCACGATCCGGTCGCGGCTGTAACGCTCGCGCAGGCTCGGGATCACCATCACCGCCACCATCGCGCCCAGGCCCATGCAGGACATCAGCAGCGTGAAGCTGCCCGCTCCGCCGCCAAGCTGTCGGGCCACCAGCGGCATCAGCGCAGTGAGTGCCGTGCTGAGAAAGAAGAAGACGAACACGCGCAGCAGCACCGAGCGCATCCGCGGGTTCTGCGCCACGTGCTGCACGCCCACCCGCATCGCACCGACGAAACGCTCGCCCGGCAGCGCACTGACCCGCGGCTCGCTCTTCCAGCGCAGGATCTGCGCGAACGCCACCAGCGACAGCACGGCATTGAGCACGAACACCGCCGCGCTGCCCGCCGCCGCCAGCAGCGCGCCCGCCAGCACGGGGCCGATCACCCGCGAGAGATTCATCGCCATGGCCTGCAGCGCCAGCGCGCCGGAGAGCTTCGCGGTCGGCACGATGTCCGGCACGATCGCGGCGAACACCGGCCAGCGCGCGGCCAGCCCGATGCCGTTGGCAAACGTCAGCGCCAGCAGCAGTGGTGCGCTCAGGCCCCCGCCCAGCGACAACAGCGCCAGCACGGTCGCCACCGACGCCACCCAGAGTTGTGTGGACGCGAACCAGCGTCGGCGGTCCACGATGTCGGCCAGCGCGCCGCTCGGCAGGCCCAGCAGGAACACCGGCAGCGTGGAGGCCGCGGACACGAGCGCCACCATGACAGCACTCGTGGTGAGTTGCGTCATCAGCCAGGCGGCAGCGACGTCGTTCATCCACATCGTCAGATTGGCCGCCAGCCAGGCCAGCCACAGCATGCGGAACACCGGCAGGCGCAGGGGCTGCAGCGCTGCGGGCAGTCGATCGGGGTCGATCATCGGGGGCGCTCCAGGCAAGGCTCCAAACGAAAAAGCCCCACCGCAAGGGGTGGGGCTTCAAGGGTAGCGGGACTCGCCGAGTCCTGCGCCACCAGGGTCAGTCGGCGTCCTGGAACGCTTCTTCGCGCTTGTTCTTGATCGACGGCAGCATCACCACCACGATCATCAGGAACGCCGCGATCAGCAGGCCGGCCGACAGCGGGCGGGTCATGAAGGTCCCCCAGTCCCCACGCGACAGCAGCAGCGCGCGGCGCAGGTTCTCTTCCATCATCGGGCCGAGGATGAAGCCCAGCAGCAGCGGCGCCGGCTCGCAGTTCAGCTTGTAGAAGATGTAGCCGACCAGACCGAACAGCACCGCCATGTAGACGTCGAAGTTGTTGTTGTTCAGCGTGTACAGGCCGATGCAGCAGAACGTCAGGATGGCCGGGAACAGGAAGCGGTACGGCACCGTCAGCAGCTTGATCCAGATGCCGATCAGCGGCAGGTTCAGGATGACGAGCAGCAGGTTGCCGATCCACATCGAGGCGATCAGGCCCCAGAAGAGTTCCGGGTTGCTGGTCATCACCTGCGGGCCGGGCTGGATGCCCTTGATCGTCATCGCGCCCACCATCAGCGCCATCACCGCGTTCGGCGGGATGCCCAGCGTCAGCATCGGGATGAAGGAGGTCTGCGCACCAGCGTTGTTGGCGGCTTCCGGACCGGCCACACCGCGGATGTTGCCTTGACCGAACGGCACTTCACCAGGACGGCCACGCGACTTCTTCTCGACCGTGTAGGCCGCGAACGAGGCCAGCAGCGCGCCGCCACCCGGCAGCACACCCAGCAGCGAGCCCAGCGCGGTGCCGCGCAGCACGGCGGGGAAGGCATCCTTGAAGTCTTCCTTCGTGGGCATCAGGCCCTTGACGTCCTTGGTGAACACTTCGCGGTGTTCGGCGGGACGGCCCAGGTTGGAGATGATCTCGCCGAAGCCGAACACGCCCATGGCGATCGTCACGAAGCCGATGCCGTCGGTGAGTTCCGGGATGTCGAACGAGAAGCGCGGCACGCCCGAGATGACGTCGGTGTTGATCTGGCCGAGCAGCAGGCCCAGCACGATCATCGCGATCGCCTTGACCAGCGAGCCCGAGGCCAGCACCACCGCGCCGATCAGGCCCAGCACCATCAGCGAGAAGTACTCGGCCGGGCCGAACTTGAACGCGAGTTCGGTCAGCGGCGGGGCGAAGGCGGCAATCACCAGCGTGCCGACACAGCCCGCGAAGAACGAGCCCAGACCAGCGGCAGCCAGCGCGGGACCGGCGCGGCCCTTGCGGGCCATCTGGTAGCCATCGAGCGCGGTCACGACCGACGAGGCTTCACCGGGCACGTTGATCAGGATGGCCGTGGTCGAGCCGCCGTACTGGGCGCCGTAGTAGATGCCCGACAGCATGATCAGCGCGGGTGTCGCATCCAGCGCGTAGATCGACGGCAGCAGCATCGCGATCGTCGCCACCGGGCCGAGGCCGGGCAGCACGCCGATCAGCGTGCCGAGGATGGCGCCGCCGAGGGCGTAGAACAGGTTCTGGAAGGTCGCCGCGGTCTGGAAACCGAGCGCCAGGTTGCTCATCAGGTCCATGGTCGTGGCCTCCTCAGGAGCCGAAGCCGAAGATCGTCGGCCACAGCGGAATGGTCAGCCCCAGGCCCTTCGAGAAGATGCCCCACGAAGCGAAGGTCAGCACGGCGGCGTTGATCGCGGCGCCCTTGACCGTGAATTCATCGCTGGCCGTGGCCGACAGGAACACCAGCAGCGGCAAGGTGATGAACATGCCCAGACGCGGCAGCAGGAAGCCGAACAACGCCACCGAGGCCAGGATGATGATCAGCGGACGCCAGGCGAAGGCACCGACCGGTTCACCGTCCGGCGTGTCCTTGGTCAGGGATCCAAAGATCACCATGGCGCCCAGCATGGACATCAGCACCCCCAGCCCGAACGGGAAGTAGGCCGGGCCTGGTCGGGCGGAATTGCCGAAGCTGTAGTCCAGCGAGCCGACGGCAAACGCCACCCCGACCCCCAGGAACATCAGACCCGACCAGAAGTCTTTCTGGCTCTTGATTTGCACGCGTCATCTCCTCATCGATCAATCGGACACAGCCCGAAGGCCGGATGACTGATTCTAGAAAGCGACCCCGCGGGATCTGCTGTGGATTCCACTTAGCGGAGCAAGATCATGCCTGCCAGCCCGGCGTCGAACGCAAAACCTCCTCCAGCGTGGTGCGCCCCTCGGCGACCTGGCGCAGGCCGGCGCGGCGCAGTGGCTGCAGCCCGTCCGACAGGCTCTGGCGGCGCAACAGCGCCAGATCGGGCACCTCCCGCACGGCACCACGCACCGCCTCGTTCACCGTGAGCAGCTCGAACAGGCCGCGCCGCCCGCGAAAACCACTCTGCCGGCAAGCCGGGCAGCCCACCGGACGGTGCGGCTGGAAGGGCTCGTTCTCGGCCAGCACCTGCACATCCGGCAGCGCCGCCTGCAGCGCGGGCAGCGTCAGCGACAGGTCCGGCTGGCGGCAGGCCGGACAGAGCTGGCGCACCAGCCGCTGCGCCAGCACGCCGATCAGCGTCGCGCTGATGAGGTAGGGCGCCACCCCCAGGTCCAGCAGCCGCGTGATGGCGCTGGCGGCGTCGTTGGTGTGCAGCGTCGAGAAGACCAGGTGGCCGGTGAGCGCGGCCTGCACCGCCATCTCCGCGGTGGCGAGGTCGCGGATCTCGCCGATCATGAGGATGTCCGGGTCCTGGCGCATCAGGGTGCGCAGGCCGCTGGCGAAGTCGAGGTCGAGCGCCGGCTGCACCTGCGTCTGGTTGAAGGCCGGCTCGATCATCTCGATCGGGTCCTCGATGGTGCAGACGTTGACCTCGTCGGTGGCCAGCCGCTTCAGCGTGGCGTAGAGCGTGGTGGTCTTGCCGCTGCCGGTCGGGCCGGTGACGAGGACGATGCCGTGCGGCTGCGCGGTCAGGCCCTGCCAGCGCTGCGCGTCCAGCGCGGTGAAGCCGAGGCCCTCGACCGGCTGCACGGCGGTTTCCGGGTCGAAGATGCGCATCACCAGCTTCTCGCCGAAGGCGGTGGGCAACGTGGACAGGCGCATCTCGATCTCGTCGCCCTTGGGGCTGCGGGTCTTGATGCGGCCGTCCTGGGCACGGCGGCGCTCGATCACGTCCATGCGGCCGAGCAGCTTGATGCGCGCGGTCACCGCGGCCATCACCGTCTGCGGCAGCTGGTAGACCGTGTGCAGCACGCCGTCGATGCGCAGCCGGATCACGCACTGGTCGCGGCGGGGTTCCAGGTGGATGTCGCTGGCGCGCTGCTCGAAGGCGTAGGTCCACAGCCAGTCCACCACCTGCACGACGCCCTGGTCGTTGGCATCGAGCTGCTTGTGCTTGCCGAGTTCGACCAGCTGCTCGAAGTTGACCGAGGCACTCACCTCGCCGGTCTTCTGCGCGGCGCGCACCGAGCGGGCCAGGTTGTAGAACTCGACCGTGTAGCGCGCGATGTCCAGCGGGTTGGCCACCACCAGCCGCACCGTCTTGCGGGTGTGCTGCGCGATCTCGCTGATCCAGTCCACGACAAAGGGATCGCAGGTGGCCACGACCACTTCGGCCGCCCCCACCTGCACCGGCAGCACACGCCGCCGCTCGGCGTAGCTGACCGACATCACCTCGGTCACCTTCGCCACATCGACCTTGATGGGGTCGATGCGCAGATACGGCAGGCTCACGCGCTGGGCCAGCCAGCGGGTCAGCGCCTCCAGATCCAGCGCATCCATGCTGCGCGCGTGGCGCAGGCCGGCGTTGGCCAGCCGCACCAGCGGGTGCTGGGCACTGTCGCCGGCGCCCAGCCGCTGGGCCAGCTGGGCCGCGTCGCCAGCGCGCACGATGTCGTCCTCGACCAGCCAGTGCAGCAGGTCGCGCCAGGTCAGCGGCCCCTGGTGCGACTGCAGGCTCGGGGCGGGACGTTGGGGGGTGAGGCTCATGTTCGACTCCCGAAATCTCGGAGCCGATCTTGACAGATCCGCCTCAGCCGACGATGTCTGCCGCGTCAACCGCCGGTGTCGCCGCCACCGTGGCGGTCTTGCGGCGCGGCGCCGGCAGCGGCCCGATCAGCCCCAGCCAGCGCACGGCCTTGAGCCCGCAGCGCTCGGTGACCCGCACGGCCCGTTCGCGCAGCACGGCGTCATCCGGACGCTGCCCGCCCTTGATGGCCACGACGATGGTGTTGCCCTCGTCCGTCGGCGCCAGCATCAGCACCTGCCCGCCGCCGGGGGCGAAGGCCACCTCGATGCGCCGCGCACTGCGCGTGAAGCTGGCGTTGCGGCCGAACAGATTGACCACGAGCACGCCGCCCTCGGCCAGCACGGCGTGGCAGTTGCGGTAGAAAGCTTCGTCGTCGAGCACGGGCGCGGCGGCCTGGTGGTCGTAGAGATCGATGCCGAGCACGTCGGCGCTGCCGTGGTGGGCCGGATCGACCACCCAGGCGGCGGCGTCGGCCTCGACCACGTGCAGGCGCTCGTCGTTCGCTGGCAGGCGGAACCACTGCCGGCAGGCCGCGATCACCTGCGGATTCAGTTCGACCGCGGTCGTGTGCAGCCCGAGTTCGGTGTGGCAGAAGCGGGTCAGCGCGGCAGCGCCCAGGCCGAGCTGCACGACGCGGGTGTCGTCCAGCGTGTCCGGGTCGCGCAGCAGCAGCCAGACCATCATGCGCTGCACGTACTCCAGCTCCAGCGCGCGCGGCTTGCGCAGCCGCATGGCGCCCTGCACCCAGGGTGTTTCGCCAAGGTGCAGGTAGCGCACGCCGTAGAATTCGGAGATCGACGCCGAAGGCAGCGCGCGCGGCGCCCCGGACTTGCGCCGGGAACGGACAGGGTTGGTCGGGGTGGCGGTGGACGGTTCGTCGTCGGGCAGGTTGTGCGAGTTCATGCCAGATCGTAAAGCGCAAACACGGCCCGCCACGCGTCCAGCTTGCGCTCGAAGGACCAGCTGGCGTTCGCAGGGCTGGTCGAGGGCAGGCGGTGCACCTCGAAACCGAGCGCGCGCAGGTGCCGCATCACCCGGGCCGACTCGCCCCCGTTGTGCGCCACCGCGACCAGCCCGGGGGCCTGCGTCCGCAGTGTCGTGAAGTCGTTGAGCTCGGGCGCTTCGATGTCGGCGTCCAGACTGCCCTCGCGGCGGCAGTGGGCGTAGACGTCCCAGATGCCGAGCCCGCGGGCGCGCACCACGCCGAGCCGCTCCGCATACGACAGGCTGCGCAGATCGACCGACCACAGCGCCGACAGGATCGGCCAGAACTGGTTGCGCGGGTGGCCGTAGTACTGCTGCTGCGCCAGCGAGGCCACGCCCGGGAAACTGCCCAGCACCACCAGCCGTGTAGTGGGCGCGACCACGGGCGGAAATCCAGTCAGGCGCGTCATGCCGGCAGCCACTGCGCCAGCCGCGGCAAGGCGGCGCAGACGTTGGCGGTGGTGATGGCCGCGGTCTCCTCCAGCGTCCAGCCGCGCAGACCGGCGAGCGTCTCGGCGATGCGGGGCAGCTCGGCCGGCTCGTTGCGGCTGCCCAGGCCCTGCGCGCGCTCGCCGGCGGTGCGGTAGCGCCAGTGCGGCGGGATGTCGGGCGCGTCGGTCTCCAGCACGATGGCATCGGCGGGCAGGATCTGCGCCAGCCGGCGGATCTGCAAGGCGCGCTCGAAGGTCATCGCGCCACCGAAACCGAGCCGGAAGCCCAGGTCGATGAAGGCGCGTGCCTGCTGCTCGCTGCCGTTGAAGGCATGGGCGATGCCACCGCGCACGCCGGCGCGGCGCAGGTGCTTGAGCAGCACGTCGGCCGAACGGCGCACATGGAGGATCACCGGCAGATCCACGCTGCGGGCCAGCACGAGCTGCGCGGCGTAGAAGCGCTCCTGGGTCGCCCAGTCCAGCCCCGGCACGAAGCCGTCGAGGCCGATTTCTCCGACGGCGACCAGACGCTCATCGCCAAGGTGTTCGTGTAGCGCGCGGGCGAGCTGGTCCAGGGCATCCGAGGGTTGCCGGTGTACATAGAGCGGATGCAGACCCAGCGCGTAGACCTGCCCCGTGGCGTGGGCCAGCGTGCGCACGCCCTCGAAATGCGCGGCCTCCACGGACGGAATCACCAGCAGTCCGACGCCCGTGGCCCGCGCACGCGCCACCACGGCGCCGCGATCGGCGTCGAATTCCGGGGCGTCGAGGTGGCAGTGCGAATCGATCCAGAGGGGCATGCGGAGCGCGGCGAGTGATGACCGATGACCACTCCGCAGTCCGGATCGGTGATCAGTCCGTCGCGGAGGGGTTCAGGTGACGCGAGAGCTTATCGCGTGCCCGGCGCATCGCGCCGCGCACCTGCTCGGTATCGAGCGCCAGCGCGTTGTGGTAGCGGCCCATCACGGCGGTCAGTGCCGCGGGCTGGGCGGGCTGCGGCAGCTCGGTCACCGCCACGATCTCGTTGGCGCAGCTGGCGACCAGCTTGATCCAGCCTGCCGGCGTCGTCGGGCTGAGGACCCGCCGGTCGAGCGGAATCGGCTTGACCCGCTGGCGCAGCGAATCGCTCAGTCCCCACAGGCGCAGGAAGGCCGTTGCCAGGCCGGGCAGATCGACGCCCAGGACTGCCAACGTCGCGGTTTCCTCGCTGATCGGCTGGCCGCTGCCGACATCCCCTGCCGCCTTCAGGCGCGCGATCTGCTGCAGTTCGTCAGGGAAATGGTAGGCCGCCAGCAGCGTGCCGAGGTGCTGGAATTGGGCCGCCAGCAGCGCCGCTTCGGCATCCATGCCTGCCGGGGCCAGGCACTCGGCCAGATGCCCCGCCAGCAAGGCACGGTTCATGGCGGTCTCGAAGGCCCGGACAAAGGCGGGCTTGAGTGTGCCTGGCCAGGATTTCATGCTGCCGGCGACGCGGCGCAAGCCATTCGTGCCCATGAGCTGCATGGCGCGGTTGACGGTGATGACCGCCTCGTCGACGCTCACGGCCGAGGCCTCCGCCGAGTTCGCCGCACGCAAGAGGGCCAGGCTCAGCCCGATGTCTTCCAGCAGGACATCGACCACCGTGTCCAGCCGCTGCTGCTCCATGCCGATGATCTGCGTGACCCGGTTGACCAGCATCGGACGTGCCGGCAGATGCCCACCGCGGCGGATGCGCTCGGCCAGCAGGGCGTCGAAGCCGTTGTCGTCCAGCAACTGGGTCTGGCGCCAGTTGCCAAGGACCCGCTCGAAACTGCGGGCGTGCAGGAAGCGCCGCTGCGGATGCAGGTCGATCGCCCGGTTGATGATCAGGCGCAGCGAGTCCGGCACTGGTTGAGGTACCTGGATCGGCAGACGCAGATCGATGGTGCTCATCTGACCGAGCAGCGTGGGCATGTCGGCCTCGCCAACGGGCGGATGTCCCATCAGCCAGTGCTGCACCAGCAGTCCGCAGGCCGCGATCTCGCGGGACAGCAAGTGACTGAATCCTGGCGACGCCAGGCCAGGCACCGTCGCCTGGCGCGCCCCGGCCAACGCAACGCCCAGGCCACAGCCCCACAGGCGCAGTCGCCCCGTCGAATCCGCCATCAGGGTGTGGAGACCGAGATCGCCATGCACCATGCCTGCTTCGTGGACATAGGACAGCCCGTCCAGCAGGTCATGTCCGCGACGCACGACATCGTCGAGACTGAGCACCGTCGGCGCCACCAGAGGCGCCTCCAGGTCCGATGGCTCGGCATCACAGACCAGATAGGGGAACCGGTCCACGCAGCCCACCTTGCGCACAGGCACCAGCCGCGGGTGCACCAGTCGGGCCGCCCGCTTCGCGTCCTCGACACAGCGTTCACGCAAGGCCTGGGACGCCACCGGGTAGGTCGAGGCGAGCAGACGCACCGGCTGCCCGGTGCGCATGTCGGTCGCCAGCCAGGCGATGGTGAGCGTGCTGCGCCCCAGCATGCGCAAGAGCCCGAATTCAGCAAAGGTACGCAGCACGGGAGCTGCCGTCACGGCGTCGTTCATGACGAGATTGGAGCCGCCAGATGGCGGGCGCAAGCCACGAAAAGACCACCAATTCAGCCCTGTATCGATCAGGACACCATGAAGCAGATAGTGAATCCCTCTGGGTCGTCCGAGCGGACTTCGCCGCGTTCATGCCAAAATCCTTGTCATCTCGCCACATGCTGAAATTCCTTCAGCCATTTTCTTTTCCGACGGAACCAACATGAGCAGCCCCCGCATCACAAACATCTCCGACTCCACGTTCGAATCGGAAGTGCTCCAGTCAGACACGCCGGTTCTGGTTGATTTCTGGGCCGAATGGTGCGGCCCCTGCAAGCAGATGGCACCAGGCCTGGACCGCGTTGCCGAAGAACTGGGCAGCCAGATCAAGATCGTCAAGCTGGATGTCGATGGCAACCAGGCCACCGCCGGCAAGTTCGGCATCCGCGGCATCCCCACGCTGATGGTCTTCAAGGGCGGCCAGCCTGTCGCCACCAAGGTGGGCGCCCTGGCGTTTCCCCAATTGAAGAGCTTCGTCGAATCTCATCTATAATTCGTTCCAGCGGCGCTTTCCGACTGTGTTGGCGCTGTTTGCGAATGCCACTGCGCGCCAGTTGTCGAAGAGTCGGTTCCCACTGACTCTGAAGCGCGCGCAGCGTCGGCCCCCCTACTCCCCGCATTGATCGTCCCGGACCCCACCGCCTGATTGCCAACCCGGCATCCATGGAATGGTCATCCCGAGCAGCGACGGAGCCAGGTCCCGACCACCCCCGGTCTGTCCGGCTGGCACCGATCAGACCTGCTTTCAGGGTCCGCCCCTATGCATCTTTCCGAACTCAAGGCTCAACACATCTCGGCGCTCATCCAGATGGCAGAGTCGCTGGAGATCGAGTCCGCCAGTCGCCTGCGCAAGCAGGAGCTGATGTTCGCGATCATGAAAAAGCGCGCCCGTCAGGGCGAGCAGATTTTCGGCGATGGCGTGCTGGAGGTCCTTCCTGATGGTTTCGGCTTTCTGCGTTCGCCGGACACGAGTTTTCTCGCGTCCACCGACGACATCTACCTGTCGCCGAGCCAGATCCGCCGTTTCAATCTCCACACCGGCGACATGATCGAAGGCGAAGTGCGCGTGCCGAAGGACGGCGAGCGCTACTTTGCCTTGGTCAAGGTCGACCGCGTCAACGAACTGACGCCCGAGGAGAGCAAGAACAAGATCATGTTCGAGAATCTGACCCCGCTGTTCCCGAAGGAGCAGTTCCGGTTGGAGCGCGACATCAAGGGTGAAGAGAACATCACCAGTCGCATCATCGATCTGATCGCCCCCATCGGCAAAGGCCAGCGCGCCCTGATCGTCTCGCCGCCCAAGAGCGGCAAGACGGTGATGATGCAGCACCTCGCCCACGCCCTGGTCGCCAACCACCCCGAGGTCCACCTCATCGTCCTGCTGGTCGACGAGCGCCCCGAGGAAGTGACCGAAATGCAGCGCACCGTGCGCGGCGAGGTGATCAGTTCCACCTTCGACGAGCCGGCCGCGCGCCACGTTCAGGTCGCCGAGATGGTGATCGAGCGGGCCAAGCGCCTGGTCGAGCTGCGCAAGGACGTGATCATCCTGCTGGACTCGATCACCCGGCTGGCCCGCGCGTACAACAACGTGCTGCCCTCGTCGGGCAAGGTGCTGACCGGCGGTGTGGACGCCAACGCCCTGCAGCGCCCCAAGCGCTTCTTCGGCGCGGCCCGCAATGTCGAGGAGGGTGGCTCGCTCACCATCATCGGCACCGCGCTGGTCGACACCGGCAGCCGCATGGACGAGGTGATCTACGAGGAATTCAAGGGCACCGGCAACTGCGAGATCCACCTGGACCGCCGCATGGCCGAGAAGCGTGTCTACCCGTCGATCCTGCTGAACAAGTCCGGCACGCGCCGCGAGGAGTTGCTGCTCAAGCCGGAGATCCTGCAGAAGAGCTGGATCCTGCGCAAGCTGCTCTATCCGATGGACGAGATCGAGGCGATGGAGTTCATCCTCGGCAAGATGAAGGCCACGAAGAGCAACATCGACTTCTTCGACATGATGCGTCGCGGCGGCTGAAGCCAGGGCTGCGCACGCTATAATCTTTGTTTTTCCGCTGTCGGAAAGTGCGTCTGCATGGTGCAGCGTGGCTCCCGGCACACAGCGAGGACTCCCCATGAAAGACGGCATCCACCCGAACTACCGCGACGTCTGCTTCGTCGACCTGTCCAACGGTTTCCAGTTCGTGACCCGCTCGTGCGCCCCGGCCCGCGAGAAGATCACCCTGGAAGACGGCCGCGAACTGCCGCTGTTCAAGCTGGAAACCACCAGCGAAACGCACCCGTTCTACACGGGCACGCAGAAGAGCATCGACAGCCTGGGCGGCCGCGTCGAGAAGTTCCGCAACAAGTTCAAGGTCGGCATCAAGAAGTAATCCAGCCACCTGGAACGACGCACACCGCGTGCGCAAAAAAGGCAGCCCGGGCTGCCTTTTTTTATGTCCCGCGCGAACGCGAACCTTCGCCCCTCTCCCGATCTCCTGCCCCAAGTCGTGTCTGCGCACTCGCCCAATCCAGCCCTCGTGACCCAGCGTGCCGTGCAGCGCCTGCCGCGCCTTGCGCTGCTGCTGCTCTGCGCCGCCTATGTGCTGCCGGGCGTCTTCGGGCGCGACCCCTGGAAAAACGCGGACGTCACCGCCTACGGCTACATGACCAGCCTGCTGCGGGGCGAAGCTTCCTGGCTGCATCCGGCCATCGCTGGCTGGGGCGGCACGGAAGGGGGCGTGCTGCCCTACTGGATCGGCGCGGCCTTCATGAAGGTGCTGACGCCCTGGATCGATCCGGCACTCGCGGCCCGCCTGCCGTTTGCACTCCTGTTGACGGCCACGCTGGCACTGGTCTGGTACGCCACCCTGCATCTGGCCCGCACGGAAGCAGCCCAGCCTGTGGCATTTGCCTTTGGTGGAGAGGCCCACCCGGTGGACTATGCGCGGGCCATGGCGGACGGCGCGGTACTCGCGCTGATGGCCAGCCTCGGCCTGCTGCAACTCGGCCATGAAACCACCCCCGAGCTGGTGCAACTGGCGGCCACGGCCCTGCTGCTCTACGCGCTGGCCGCCAGCCCCTACCGCATCGGCGCAAGTCGCGCAGCCGCGCTGGTTGCATTGACCAGCCTCGCCGCCAGTGGTGCCGCAACCACCGGCTTGCTGATGGGCCTGGCGGGCGCGCTGGTCTGCTGGAGATCCAGTTACGCGGAGTCGCGCAGGCTGGTGCCGTGGCTGCTCGCAGCGTGCGTGCTGGCTGGCACCATCGGCACCCTGCTGGACGCCTGGGTCTGGCGGGTCATCCCGACCGCAGCCTGGCTCGGGTTGCCGAAGCTGCTCGCCTGGTTCACCTGGCCGGTGTGGCCACTGGCGGTCTGGACGCTGTGGCGCTGGCGGCGCCAGTTGCTCAAGCGCCATCTGTCGGTTCCGCTGGCAATGGTGCTCGTGGCCTTGCTGGTGAGCGCGTCCATGGGCGCCTCCGACCGCGCCCTCATGCTGGCACTGCCAGCGCTGGCCGTGCTGGGTGCGTTTGCCCTGCCGACCCTGCAGCGCAGCGTCAGCGCGGCCATCGACTGGTTCTCGGTGTTCTTCTTCACGGCCAGCGCACTGCTCATCTGGGTGATCTACGTCGCGATGCACACCGGTGTACCAGCCCAGCCAGCGACCAATGTCACCCGCCTGGCACCAGAATTCGTGCCCCGATTCAGCCTGCTGGCGCTGGGCATCGCACTGGCGGGCACGGTGGCCTGGATGGCCCTCGTGCGCTGGCGCACCGG
This sequence comes from Sphaerotilus montanus, assembly GCF_013410775.1. NCBI lineage: Bacteria > Pseudomonadati > Pseudomonadota > Betaproteobacteria > Burkholderiales > Sphaerotilaceae > Sphaerotilus > Sphaerotilus montanus. The sequence goes on from NZ_JACCFH010000001.1 coordinate 4,637,452, forward strand.
CCACCACCGCCATGCGCTCTGGAAAAGCATGGTGCTGCCGGCGGGTGGAGTCGCGTTGAGCTGGTTGCTGCTGATGACACTCTGGCTGCCACTGCTGGACCATGCGCGCAGCTACCGTCCGCTGGTACAGCGACTGGCTACCCACCTCCCGACCACAGGCTGCGTGGTGACGCAGAACGTCTCGCGCAGCCAGATCGCTGCGCTGGAAGTGCACGGAACGTGGCGCCTGTCGCTGGACCCGCGCACCACCGACTGCCAATGGCTGCTGATGGGCCACAAGGAACGCCTCAATACCCCCGAGGCGCTTCAGCAGACCCCCGAGATGCCGGGATGGACACTGGTCGCCCGGGAGCGTCGCCCCTCCGACCGGGATGAGGTCATGCTGGTCTATCGGCGACGGCCTTGACCGATGCCCGCACCCGCGCTGCCGGGAAGGTGATGCGAAACACCGAGCCCTTGCCCGGCTCGCTGTCCAGCTCCAGCTCGGCACCGTGGCGCTGCACCACATGCTTGACGATGGACAGGCCGAGCCCCGTTCCACCGGTTTCGCGCGAGCGGCTGCCGTCGACCCGGTAGAAGCGCTCGGTCAGACGCGGCAGGTGTTCGCGGGCGATGCCGATGCCGCTGTCCCGCACCTCGAACGTGCCACCACCGGACGGTCGCAGCGTCCAGCTCACCGCGACACGCCCGCCTTCCGGCGTGTAGCGCACCGCGTTGCTGGTGAGGTTGGTCAGTGCCGAGAGCAGTTCGGTCCGGATGCCGGCGATGTCGGCCGCCTGCGCACGCAGCGTGGCCTCGTCCGGAAACTGGATCAGGTGGCGACCGCGGGACAGCCCGCGGGCCTCCACCTCGACCTGCTGCAGCAACGCTTCCGTCGACACCCACTCGTCCGCCGACGGCGGTGGGCTGCCCTCCAGTTGTGCCAGGGTCAGCAGATCGGCCACGAGGGTCTGCATGCGGTGGGTCTGCTGGCCCATCATGCCCAGCAGACGCTGCCGCTCGGCCTCGCCCAGCGGCAGCTTGCTCAGGGTCTCGACAAAGCCCACCAGCACCGTGAGCGGTGTGCGGATCTCGTGCGACACATTGGCCACGAAGTCGCGCCGCATCGCTTCAGCCTGCAACCGTTCGGTGACGTCCTGGGTCAGCAGCAGGCGCTGGCCAGCACCATAGGCACGCACCAGCAGCGACAGGGACAGGCGGGACTGGTAGTGCGGCAGGCTGATCACCTCGCGGCTTTCACCCGCCTGCAGGCCTGTCACGAAGGCGGGCGAACGCACCAGATTGGTGATGCGCTGACCCAGATCGCGCTGGGGATCCAGTCCCAGATGGACTGCACCGATCTGGTTCAGCCAGATGATCTGCTCGTCGGCGTCCAGCAGGATGACCCCGTTGGGTGATGCCTCGATGGCGCGCAGGAACTCGCCCAGCCGCTGGCGTTCGGAGCGCAGGGCCAGTTCGCGCTGACGCAGGGCCCGCTCGGTGCGGTAGGCCATTTCACCCCAGAGCTGGCCGTCACGCGGGGCATCGCCTTCCAGATTGCCGCGCAGCCAGTCCATCAGCCGTCCCGCGCGACGGGCATCGCGCCACCCGGACAGCAGCACGCCGAGCAACGCACCCGCCCAGGTGCCCAGCACAGGTGCGTGCAGACGCAGGCCGACCAGACCACCGATCATGGCCAGCAGGCTCATGAGCAGCAGGGTCGTGAACAGACGCCGCAGGACAAGGCTCATGGGAAGTCCTTGTAGGTCATCGAATAAAGGAAGTGAACACCGCCGCAGCGGCCGGACCGCACCGTTCAGGCGGCGGTGGCAGAGTGGGTGAGTCGATAGCCCGCGCCGCGCACGGTTTCGATCAGCTGCGCGCAATGTACCGGCAACAAGGCCTCGCGCAAACGTTTGATGTGCACATCCACCGTGCGCTCCTCGATGAAGACGTGGTCACCCCAGACGCGGTCCAGCAGCTGCGCGCGGCTGTGGACATGCTCAGGATGCGTCATCAGGTAGTGCAGCAGCTTGAACTCGGTCGGACCGAGCCGGCAGTCGGTCTCGCCACGCGACACCCGCCGGATCGAAGGATCCAGCCGCAGCCCGCCGAACTCGACGACCGCCTCGCTCGCGGTCGGCGCCCGCCGACGCAGCACGGCCCGGATGCGCGCCAGCAACTCCCCCGTGGAGAATGGCTTGACGAGGTAGTCATCGGCCCCCGCATCCAGCCCGGCCACCTTGTCCCGCTCTTCGGCGCGCGCCGTCAGCATGATGATGGGCAGTTCGCGGGTGCGTGCAGCCTGCCGCCAGCGGCGGGTCAACTCCACCCCGGAAATCCCCGGCAGCATCCAGTCCAGCATGGCGAGATCGGGCAGCACGGTGTCCACCGCGGTCTGCGCCTGCTCTGCCGACACCGCGATCACCACCTCGAAACCGACGTGCCGCAGGTTGATCGCGATCAGCTCGGCAATCGCCGGCTCGTCCTCGACCACCAGCACGCGCGCCATCTCACCGCACCATGTCGGCCACGGCATCCGGCGTGTTGTGCCGCACGTCCGTGCCCTTGACGATGTAGATGATCTGCTCGGCCAGATTCTTGGCGTGGTCACCCACCCGCTCGATCGCCTTGGCGACGAACACCAGGTCGATCGAGACCGAGATGGTGCGGGGATCTTCCATCATGTAGGTGATGAGCTTGCGCAGCAGGCCGTCGAACTCGCGGTCGATCTCGTCGTCCTGGCGGATCACTTCGAGCGCCTGGTTGACGTCGAGGCGCGCGAAGGCGTCCAGCGCCTTGCGCAGCGAGGCCGTTGCCAGACTGGCTTCGAGCGAGACGTCCGACACCGGGAAACGCAGACGGCCCAGCACCCCCGTCTGCACCAGACCCCGCACCGTGCGCGCGATGCGTGCAGCCTCGTCGCCGACACGCTCCAGATTGCCGATGGTCTTGGAGATGGCGATCAGCAGGCGCAGATCGCGTGCGGTCGGCTGGCGCCGGGCGATGATGGTGGAAAGATCGCGGTCGATCTCCATCTCCATCTGGTTCACGCGCTCCTCGGTGCGGATCACCTGCACGGCGATTTCTTCACTGAACTGCGTCAGCGCCAGCATGGCCTGCGCCACCTGGGACTCGACCATGCCGCCCATTTCGAGAACGCGGGTGGAGATGCCGCTCAACTCGGCGTCGAACTGGCTGGAGAGATGTTTGTCCATGGTGGGGGAACTCCGGCGATACAGGGATGGATGACAGACGTGAGCGTCTCAGCAATGAGTGTGCCGCGCTGGCGTCAGCCGAATCGGCCGGTGATGTAGTCCTCGGTTTCCTTTTTCCGGGGTTTCATGAAAATGTCAGAAGTCGGTCCGAACTCGATGAGGTCACCGAGGTACATGTAGGCGGTGTAGTCCGAACTGCGCGCGGCCTGCTGCATGTTGTGCGTCACGATGACGACGGTGTAGTCGTGCTTCAGTTCGTCGATCAGTTCCTCGATCTTGCCGGTGGAGATCGGGTCCAGCGCCGAACACGGCTCGTCCAGCAACAGCACTTCGGGCTTGATCGCGATGCCGCGGGCGATGCACAGGCGCTGCTGCTGACCGCCGGACAGACCGGAGCCGCTCTTGTCGAGCTTGTCCTTGACCTCGTTCCAGAGGGCCGCCTTCTTGAGCGCCCATTCGACCCGCTCGTCCATCTCGACACGGGGCAGGTTCTCGAACAGCTTCACACCGAAGGCGATGTTGTCGTAGATCGACATCGGGAATGGTGTGGGCTTCTGGAAGACCATGCCGACACGGGCACGGATCAGCGAGATGTCTTCCTTGGACTTGAGGATGTTGCCTCCGTCCAGCAGGATCTCGCCTTCTGCACGCTGCTCCGGGTAGAGCTCGAACATGCGGTTGAACGTGCGCAGCAGGGTCGACTTTCCGCAGCCCGACGGACCGATGAAGGCGGTGACCTTCTTCTCCGGGATGTCGAGGTTGATGTTCTTCAGAGCATGGAAATTGCCGTAATAGAAGTTCAGGTTGCGAACTGCCACCTTGATCTTGTCGGCGGTGGGCGTAGCGACTTTGGCGTCCATCGGAGGATCCTCGGGGGTTCAGTGTTTGTTGCGCAACAGGGTGCGCGCAACGATGTTCAGGGCCAGCACGCCCACGGTGATCAGGAAGACCCCGGCCCATGCCAGTTTCTGCCAGTTCTCGTACGGACTCATGGCGAACTTGTAGATCGTCACCGGCAGGCTGGCCATCGGCTCGTTCAGATTGCTGGTCCAGAACTGGTTGGACAGCGCCGTGAACAGCAGCGGAGCCGTCTCGCCGGAGATGCGTGCCACCGCCAGCAGCACACCGGTCATCACCCCGGCCCGCGCCGACTTCAGCGTGATCGCCAGGATCACCTTCCACTTGGGCGTGCCCAGTGCGTAAGCGGCCTCGCGCATCGCGTTCGGGATCAGGCTGAGCATGTTCTCGGTGGTGCGGATCACGACCGGAATGACGATCAGCGTCAGGGCCAGCACACCGGCGAATCCGGAGAAGCTCTTCATCCGTGCCACCCAGATGCTGTAGACGAACAGACCGATCACGATGGACGGTGCCGACAGCAGGATGTCGTTGATGAAGCGCGTGGCCCGGCCCAGCCAGTTGGTCTGACCGTATTCCGCCAGATACACCCCGGCCATCACGCCGATGGGGGTTCCCAGCAGCGTGGCCAGACCGACCATGGTGAACGAGCCGAAGATCGCATTGGCCAGGCCACCGATTTCAGCCTGCGGCGGTGGCGTCATCTCGGTGAAGGTGGCCAGGTTCAGTCCACCCAGCCCCATGCGCACCGTCTCGATCAGGATCCAGAGCAGCCAGAACAGGCCGAATGCCATGGCGCCCAGGGACAGGGTCAGTGCCACGCTGTTGATGCGCTTGCGGTGGCGGTGCATCGCCAGCCGCGATTCGTATGACGCAGCGGTGCTCATCAGCGCCCCTCGCCTTTCTTCAGTTGGGCCAGCAGTACCTTGGACAGGGACAGCACGACGAAGGTGATGAAGAACAGCACCAGTCCGAGGTAGATCAGCGAGGCCTGGTGCAGGCCCTCGCCGGCTTCCGCAAACTCGTTGGCCAGTGCCGACGTGATGCTGTTGGCCGCCTCGAAGAGCGAGACCGAATTCAGCTGGTTCATGTTACCGATCACGAAGGTGACCGCCATCGTTTCACCGAGCGCACGCCCGAGGCCGAGCATGATGCCGCCGACCGCCCCGGTCTTGGTGTAAGGCATCACCACCTTCCACACGACCTCCCAGGTGGTGGCACCCAGGCCGTAAGCGGACTCCTTGAGCATCGGAGGCGTCACCTCGAACACGTCACGCATCACGGATGCGATGAACGGGATGATCATGATCGCCAGGATGATGCTGGCCGAGAGAATGCCGATGCCGACCGGCGGGCCGGACACCAGATCACTCAGCACGGGCACGCCGGCGAACACCGACTGGAGCGGCTGCTGGACAAAGCGGGCCAGGATCGGCCCGAAGACCATCAGGCCCCACATGCCGTAGACGATCGACGGAACGGCAGCGAGCAGTTCGACCGCGATGCCCAGCGGGCGCTTCAGCCAGCTGGGAGACAGTTCGGTCAAGAAGAGTGCAATGCCGAAGCTCACCGGCACGGCAATCAGCAGCGCGATGAAGGACGTCATCAGCGTGCCGTAGATCATGACCAGGCCACCGTAGCGGTCTTCGGCCGGATTCCATTCGCTCCGCCACAGGAACGACAAGCCGTACTCCCGGATGGCCGGCATCGCACCACCGATCAGTGACACGATGATGCCCACCAGCAGTGCCAGCGTCAGCCAGGCACAGGCTTGCGCAACGAAGGCAAACAGCGCATCAGCCCAAGGCATGCGCACCACGGCACGCGAGCCCTCGTTTCCAGATCTTTCAGCCATTTTCGTTGCAGTTTCCGGCGAATCAGCCGGGAGTGTAGCGGCCACAGGGACTCCTCAGGACGGTCTGGAGGTGACAGGCCAAGGCTGACACCAGTCACGGCCGTGCACCCGATTGCCGGTCCGAAAACCGCAAGCGAGTGCACGTTGAACGCCGCAGGGACAGTTACTTGTAGGCGATCGCCTTGCCAGAAGCGTCCTTGATTTCAGCCCACTGCTTGCGCACCAGTGCCTTGAGCGGGTCCGGCAGCGCCACGTATTCGAGATCGCTGGCCATCTTGTCGCCGCTGCCGTAGGCCCAGTCGAAGAACTTGAGCGACGCGCTGGCCTGCCCAGGCTTGTCCTGGACCTTGTGCATCAGGATGAAGGTGGCCCCCGTGAGCGGCCAGGCATCCTTGCCCGCCTGGTTGGTCAGCACCTGGTAGAAGGACTTGGCCCAGTCCGCACCAGCCGCTGCGGCCTTGAAGTTGGCGTCATCCGGCGCCACGAAGTTGCCGGCGGCATTCTTCAACGCCACGTACGACATCTTGTTCTGCTTGGCGTAGGCGTATTCGACATAACCGATCGAGTTGGGCAGGCGCTGCACGAAGGCCGAGACGCCTTCGTTGCCCTTGCCGCCAGCACCGGTCGGCCAGTTCACGGCCGTGCCTTCGCCGACCTTGGCTTTCCAGTCGGCATTCACCTTCGACAGATAGTTCGTGAAGATGAAGCTGGTGCCCGAGCCATCCGCACGGCGGACCACGGCAATCGCGGCATCCGGCAGGGGCACACCCGGATTCAGCGCTGCCAGCGCCGGATCGTTCCACTTGGTGACCTTGCCGAGATAGATGTCGGCCAGCAGCTCCCCGGACATCTTGATCTGGCCGGGCTGGATGCCCTTGATGTTGACCACCGGCACGACGCCGCCGATCACAGTCGGGAACTGCATCAGCCCGTCCTTGGCCAGATCCTCGTCGCTCAGCGGTGCATCGGAAGCCCCGAAGTCGACCGTCTTGCCCTTGATCTGCTTGATGCCAGCGCCGGAGCCGACCGACTGGTAATTGATACGCGCACCAGACGCCTTGTTGTAGGCATCGGCCCACTTGGCGTAGATCGGTGCGGGGAACGATGCACCGGCACCCGTGGCATCCTGTGCGGCGGCCATGCTGGCCGCTGCCGTCAGCGTCAGGGCCAACACCGTCTGACCGATAGTGCGAATATTCATGTGGTTTCCTCAGATGCGGACAACGGCACGTCGCCGATGAAACGAATCGTAGGCGCGTATTGTGACAAACACGTGACTCCATTCCTCGTCGAGAAAAAGCCGGCCGACTCGGACCGCCCGCCAGCAGCGCACGCACGACGGCACCGTCATCGATTCGTCACAGTTCCCGAGAAGAATCTGCAAGCTGTCCGGACGTCGGTCCGAAACCTGAAATCCATTGAGCGAGGAGCTTGCATGAACAAACGTCTCTGGTTGTTGGCAATGGCTGGCGTGACCGCCTGGACCCTGTCTGGCTGTGCGGCCATGAGCGCGCAGCCCTCGATCGCCGACACGCTGGCCTCCACCCCGGAGTTGTCGACACTCGCGCAACTCGTGCGGCAAGCCGGCATGACCGACGCGCTGAACGGTGAAGGCCCGTTCACCGTGTTCGCTCCGTCGAACGAGGCCTTCAAGGCGGTTCCCGCCAAGACCATGGAAACGCTCGGCAAGGACCCGGCGCGCCTGAAGGCTGTGCTGTCCTTCCATGTAGTGCCTTCACGCCTGCCGGCTGCGGCCATCACCAATGGCAAGCTCACGTCCCTCGACGGCTCGCCGCTGACCACTTCGCGCGCGGGTGAATTCGTGACCATCGAGGACGCGCTGGTCACCCGTGCAGACATCGCAGCGCGCAATGGCGTTGTCCACCTCGTGGACCGGGTGCTGATTCCTCCGAAGCGCTGATTCCTCCGGAGTCCCGACGACAAGAAAAAACCCGGCAGTTCACGCCGGGTTTTTTGTTTTCAGGACGGTACGCCCGGGTATGGACTCAGGCCTTGACCGTGTCGGCCATCCGCTGTGCGCAGCGACGCGCCACGTCCGCGTCCTGCGCCTCCACCATCACCCGCAGCAACGGCTCCGTGCCCGAAGCACGAATCAGCACACGACCGGTGTCGCCGAGTTCGGCGGTGATGCGCTCTTCCTCCGCGAACAATGCCTGGTTGTTCTTCCAGTCCTGGCCAGGCGCCAGCCGGATGTTCAGCAGCGTCTGAGGGAACAGATCAACCCCCTCCAGCAGTTCGGACAGAGAACGGCAAGCGCGCTGCTGCGCCTGCAGGACCTGCAATGCGCTGACGATGCCGTCCCCGGTGGTGTGGCGGTCGAGCGCCAGCAGATGGCCGGACCCTTCTCCGCCGAGCTGCCAGCCACGCCGCGTCAGCTCTTCGAGAATGTAGCGATCGCCCACCTTGGCCCGCACGAACTCGATGCCGCGGCGCTTGATGGCGACCTCGACCGCCATGTTCGTCATCAGTGTTCCGACGACGCCCGGCACGTTTTCGCCCTGCGCCAGCCGGTCCACCACCATGGCATAGAGCAGCTCGTCGCCGTTGTACAGGCGACCTGCACCATCCACGACCTGCAGACGGTCGGCATCACCGTCGAGCGCGATGCCATAGTCGGCGCGGTGCAGCTTGACGGCCTCGACCAGCGCCTGCGGCGACGTGGCACCGACACCGTCATTGATGTTGTAGCCATCAGGCTCGCAGCCGATGCGAATCACCTCGGCCCCCAGCTCGTGGAACACATCCGGAGCGATGTGGTAGGCGGCACCGTTGGCCCCGTCGACGACGATCTTCAGGCCCTTGAGCGACAGATCGTTAGAGAATGTCGACTTGCAGAATTCCAGGTAGCGTCCCGGTGCATCGTTGAGACGGCGCGCCCGGCCGAGCGAGCTGGAGTCGGCCCAGAGCGGCTCTGCGGCCAGTGCCGCCTCGACCTCTTCTTCCCAGGCGTCCGGCAGTTTTTCGCCACGGGCCGAGAAGAACTTGATGCCGTTGTCGGCATACGGATTGTGCGAGGCACTGATGACCACCCCCAGGCTGAGGCGCAGCGCCCGGGTCAGGTAAGCCACGCCCGGGGTCGGCAAAGGGCCCGTCAGCATCACGTCCACGCCGGCCGAGTTGAGGCCGGCCTCCAGCGCCGACTCCAGCATGTAGCCGGAAATGCGAGTGTCCTTGCCGATCAGGACCACCGGACGCTCATGGGTCGCGCGCAATACACGACCGACAGCATTGCCAAGCCGAAGTACAAAATCTGGCGTAATCGGATAAGTACCAACTGCGCCACGAATTCCATCCGTACCGAAATACTTTCTGCTCATTGCAATCCCGTGAGGCAAATTTCTGATGAATGGCCATGTTACCCACCATGGCCTGCGTTACCTTAATGGCAGACCCGGTCTGCCGGCATGCGTCACAACAATCCGGCGGCACTCCACACGCGGAGTGCATCCACTGTTGCATCCACGTCATGGACACGGAGGATGCGTGCGCCGCACTGCGCCGCGGCCAAGGCCGCCGCCACGCTGGCGCAGAGTCGATCCGATACCGGCTTGCCCGTCACCGCTCCCAGCGAAGACTTGCGAGACCATCCCGCCAGCACCGGGTGGCCGAGGTCGAGCAAGGCCTGCTGTCCCCGCACCAACGCGAAGTTGTCTTCGACGCGCTTGCCAAAACCGATGCCCGGATCGAGCACGATGCGCTGGCGGTCCACCCCGCGCTCCACGAGTGCAAGCACCCGTTCCGCCAGGAAATCCCGCACCTCGGACACGATGTCGACATGCCAGGGCGCAGCCTGCATCGTCGGAGGATGACCGGACATGTGCATCAGGCAGACGCCACACTGGGGGTGATTCACCACCACGTCCATGGCACCGTCGGCACCCAGCGCCCGAATGTCATTGATGATGTCTGCCCCGAGGTCCAGCGCCCGCTGCATGACCTCCGGCTTGCAGGTGTCGATCGACAGCGGCACACCCAGCGACAACGCATCCCGCAGCACAGGTTCGATGCGCTGCCACTCCTGGTCTGCGGAAATCGACTCGGCTCCTGGGCGACTGGACTCCCCGCCGATGTCCAGCAGGTCAGCACCCTGTTGCAGCAACGTTTCACAGTGCTTCAGCGCCACGGCAGCAGAGGAACGTCCACCGTCGAAAAACGAATCTGGAGTGACGTTGACGATCCCCATGACCCGCACGACACGCAGATCGACCTGGTAGCGACTGGTGGACCAGACGAGGCTGGCGGAATGGTCGGGAATGGTGGATGGACGCATCACGAAGTACCTTGGCTTCTGATCGGGATCACAAATAAAAAACGGGGCTTGCGCCCCGTTTCTGGATTCCATTCTGGTTCTCTGTCGCGTCAGGCAGGTGCGGTCGCGTTGCCTGAACTGATGGACGGCGGGTTGGACGGACCACCAGGAGGCTTGTTGACCGAGGGGATCCAGTCCTTGGGCGGCTTCGGCGGACGACCGTTCATGATGTCCTCGATCTGGTCGGCGTCGATGGTTTCCCATTCGAGCAAGGCCTGCGCCATCACATGCATCTTGTCCTGGCTTTCCTCGATCAGGCGACGGGCCAGCGCGTACTGGTTGTCGATGATGCGGCGGATCTCGGAATCGACCTTCTGCATGGTCTGCTCGGACATGTTGGTGGTCTTGGTCACCGAACGGCCGAGGAACACTTCACCTTCGTTGTCCGCGTAGACCATCGGACCCAGTGCGTCGGTCATGCCGTAACGCGTGACCATGTCGCGGGCGATCTGGGTCGCACGCTCGAAGTCATTGCTGGCGCCGGTGGTCATCTGGTGCATGAAGACCTCTTCCGCGATCCGGCCACCGAACAGCACCGAGATCGTGGACAGCATGCGTTCCTTGTCCAGGCTGTAACGGTCGCCTTCCGGCAACTGCATCGTCACCCCCAGTGCGCGACCGCGCGGGATGATCGTCACCTTGTGGACCGGATCCGTCTTCGGCAGCAGGCGCGCGACGAGCGCATGACCCGCCTCGTGGTAGGCCGTGTTGCGGCGTTCCTCCTCCGGCATGATCATGGACTTCCGCTCGGGACCCATCATGATCTTGTCCTTGGCCTTCTCGAAGTCGACCATCTCCACGACACGACCATTGCGGCGAGCAGCGAACAGAGCGGCTTCATTGACCAGATTGGCCAGATCAGCGCCCGAGAAACCAGGCGTGCCACGCGCCAGGATATCGGCACGGATGTCCTGCCCGATCGGGATCTTGCGCATGTGCACGTTCAGGATCTGCTCGCGACCACGCACGTCCGGCAGCGTCACATACACCTGGCGGTCGAAGCGGCCGGGGCGCAGCAGGGCCGGGTCCAGGATGTCCGGACGGTTCGTGGCAGCCACGACGATGACGCCGAGGTTGGTCTCGAAACCATCCATCTCGACCAGCATCTGGTTGAGGGTCTGCTCGCGCTCGTCATTGCCGCCACCCAAGCCAGCACCACGGTGGCGACCGACCGCGTCGATTTCATCGATGAAGATGATGCAGGGCGCGTTCTTCTTGGCCTGCTCGAACATGTCGCGCACGCGGGCTGCACCGACACCGACGAACATTTCCACGAAATCCGAACCGGAGATCGAGAAGAACGGCACTTTCGCTTCACCGGCGATGGACTTCGCCAGCAGGGTCTTGCCGGTGCCGGGAGGGCCGACCATCAGCACGCCACGGGGAATGCGACCGCCGAGTTTCTGGAATTTCTGGGGATCCTTGAGGAAGTCCACCAGTTCCTTGACCTCTTCCTTGGCCTCGTCGCAGCCAGCCACATCGGCGAACGTCACCGAGTTGTTGGTGTCGTCGAGCATGCGGGCGCGGCTCTTGCCGAAGCTGAAGGCGCCGCCCTTGCCGCCACCCTGCATCTGGCGCATGAAGTAGACCCACACGCCGATCAGCAGCAGCATCGGACCCCAGGAGATCAGCAGGCTCGTCAGCAGGGAGGGCTCGTCGCGCGGCTTGACCCGGAACTTGATGCCGTTGCTGATGAGGTCACCAACCAGACCACGGTCCAGATAGGTGGCCGTGGTGCGGATCTTCTTGTCGTCCGTGGTCAGCGCCTCGATCTCGGCGCCGCCCGGGTTTTCCTGCAGCACCACCTCGCGGATGCGCTTGGAGCGCACCTCTTCAAGGAACTCGGAGTACCCGATCTGGTTACCGGCCGTGGCCGTGCGGTCAAACTGCTTGAAAACGGTGAACAGCACCAACGCTATCACCAGCCACACAGCTACTTTGGAGAACCATTGATTGTTCACCGCGGCTCCTTATTTGATTCGAACACGCCCCAGGTCGGGGCCTTGCGTGCCGCTTGGTACGCACCTATGCGGTAGATGGGGGCAATTCTAGTGCAGTCAACCCCCCGGCAAGCTGATGTTTGACGGGTAACCCTGACCTTGAGCAGGGCGGGCCGTGCACTCTCTCACCGGAACTCAGCTTCTCTTGTCGGCCTGTTTCAGCCCCAGCCCGACCAGAAAGGTTTCTGCCGATTTGTCGCGAGACGCCTTGGGCTTGATGGGCTTGACCACCCGGAAATGATCCTTGAACAACTGTACCAGCTGGCTATAACCACTGCCGTGGAACACCTTGCACACCAGCACGCCATCCGGGCGCAGATGGGCTTGCGCAAACTCGATGGCGAGTTCGATCAGATGGGCGATGCGGGCAGCGTCCGACACCTCGATGCCGGACAGGTTCGGCGCCATGTCCGACACCACGACATCGACGGAGCGCCCGCCCAGCACGTCGACCAGCTGCTGCAGCACCGCATCTTCACGGAAGTCGCCCTGGATGAAGCGCACGCCCTCGATCGGCTCGAAATCCAGCAGGTCGAGCGCAATGATCGTCCCGTTGAGCTCCCCCGCAGCCGCACCGCCGGCGCCCGCCTCCTTCGGCGCGAAACGGCGGCGCAGGTACTGGCTCCAGGCACCCGGACAGGCCCCCAGATCGACCACCACCTGACCCGGCCGGAACAGGTGGAAGGTCTCGTCGATTTCCTTGAGCTTGTAGGCGGCACGGGCACGGTAACCGTCGCGCTTGGACTGCCGGACGTAGGGATCGGTCAGGTGCTCGTTGAGCCACGCCTTGTTGATCTTCTTGCTTTTACTGTCGATCTTCATATCGCAACGATAATAGCGGCATGGCTGCCATCCAATTGACTCCGGCCCAGCGCAAGGAACACCGCGCTGAGGCCCACCACCTCGACCCCGTCGTCATGATCGGGTCCGAAGGACTCACTCCTGCCGTTCTCAAGGAGATCGACTCTGCCCTCAATGCCCACGGACTGATCAAGGTCCGTGTCTTCAGCGACGACCGCGCCGCACGCGAGGCCCTGCTGGCGTCGCTGTCCGACGAACTGGAGGCTGCACCGATCCAGCACATCGGCAAGCTGCTGGTGCTCTGGCGCCCGCTGCCGGCCAAGGAAGCGCGTCCGGACTCGCCCGATCGGCGTGCCTCGGCACCCCGCGTGGTGAAGCTGCTGACCTTCTCCAAGAGCGGCTCGCAACGCGCCCAGGTCAAGAAGCTCACCATCTTCGGCAATCAGCGTCTGACCGCGGGCGGCATCGTCAAGCGGTCCAAGAAGCGCCTGATCGGCACCAAGAAACGCGCGCAAAGCAGCGAATAAGCCCCACCGGGATCACACGCCCGCATCCGTCGTTGACGCAAGGACCCCGGCTTCGGGGTCTTTGCGTTTCTTACCGCGGGTAACGGTTTCCAATGGAATTTCAGCTTGTCCCGGCACCGCGCCAGACCAGCACCAGCAACAACAGGCCCTTCAGCACGAACATCACGCTGGAAATCCCGTGCAAGGCGCCAAAACTCAGGAGCCCCTGCCCCGCACGGGCCGCCTCCATCATCGGCTGCAGCGCAAAGTAACCCAGCACGGTGCAGAACAGCGCGCCGAGCACCAGCAGCAGATTGATCGACAGCACAGAACCTTGCCCGGCCCGCATCCGCCCGGAGGCCAGCCGCCGCTCGATCAGGAACAGCGCCGCGGCCAACCCAAGCGCTGCGTAGGCCTCGATGCGGAACATGTTGCCCGCCAGTCGCCCGGCGTCTGCACGCTCCAGTCCCGCAAACAGCACGGGCGCCGCCACGGCCGCCAGCGTCGCCACCAGGCCCAGCCACAACGCCGCCAGGACCGTTCGGAATCGACTCAGCATAGGGGCCACCGGATCAGGTGTAGCGCACTTCGATGATTTCGTAGTTCTTCGCCCCACCAGGCGCATTCACCACCGCCACGTCGCCGGCCTCCTTGCCGATCAGGGCCCGGGCAATGGGCGAGCCCACCGAGATGCGGCCGAACTTGATGTCCGCCTCGTCCTCGCCGACGATCTGGTAGGTCACGGCGTCACCCGTCTCTTCCTCCTCCAGGTCGACGGTGGCGCCGAACACGATCCGCCCGCCCGCGTTGAGCGTGCTGGGATCGATCACCTGTCCGACCGCGAGCTTGCCTTCGACTTCCAGAATGCGGCCTTCGATGAAGCCCTGCTTGTCCTTGGCCGCTTCGTACTCGGCGTTCTCGGACAAGTCGCCCTGCGCACGGGCCTCGGAGATCGCATTGATCACCCAGGGCCGCTCCACGGTCTTGAGCCGGTGCAGCTCGGCTTTGAGCAGCTCGGCGCCGCGCTTGGTCAACGGAATCGTGGCCATGGTTCTTCTAACTCGATAGTCGATTGCAGGGACAAAAACGAGCCGCCGCCAGCTTCCCTGCGGAAGGCCGGCGGCGGCGACAGATCAAGGCGCGGAGTTTAGATCAGTTCGGCATGCAGCTCTTGCAGGGAAACAACCGAGAGACCGTCCTGGTGCTTGAGCGCTTCGGTCGCGGCCTCGCAGCCGGCCATCGTCGTGTAGTACGTCACCCGGTTGGCCAGCGCAGCGGTGCGGATGTGGCGCGAATCGGCAATCGCCGTGCGCGTCTCGTCCACGGTCGTGAAGACCAGCTGGATCTCGCCGGACTTGATGATGTCCGCGATGTGCGGGCGGCCGTCCTTGACCTTGTTGACGACCTTGACCGGGATGCCGGCGGCCGAGATGGCGCCCGCCGTGCCCTTGGTCGCCACGATGCCGAAGCCCAGTGCATGCAGGTCGCGGGCAATCGCCACGGCGCGCGGATGGTCCTTGGTCTTGACCGACAGCACGACGTTGCCACTGCGCGGCAGACGCGAGCCGGCCCCGAGCTGGCTCTTGAGCATCGCCTCGGCAAAGGTCTTGCCAACGCCCATGACTTCGCCGGTCGAACGCATTTCCGGGCTGAGGATGGGGTCCACGCCGGGGAACTTGTTGAACGGGAAGACGGCTTCCTTGACGCTGAAGTACGGCGGAACGACTTCGTGCGGCACCTGGCCGTTCGGGTCCTTCTGGTCCGCCAGCGACTGCCCGGCCATGCAGCGCGCAGCGATCTTGGCCAGCGGCTGACCGGTCGCCTTCGACACGAAGGGCACGGTGCGCGAGGCGCGCGGATTGACTTCCAGCACATAGACGGTGCAGGCATCGAGCCCGGCCGTCACGTCACCCTGGATCGCGAACTGGACGTTCATCAGGCCGATCACCTTCAGCGCACGGGCCATCAGCGCGGTCTGGCGGCGCAGTTCGTCCTGCAGCACGGCCGACAGCGTGTACGGCGGCAGCGAACAGGCCGAGTCGCCGGAGTGGACGCCCGCCTGCTCGATGTGCTCCATGATCCCGCCGATCATCACCGCGCCGCTGGCGTCGGCGATGCAGTCCATGTCGACTTCGACCGCGTCATCCAGGAAGCGGTCCAGCAGCACCGGCGACTTGTCGGAGACGCGCACCGCTTCGCGCATGTAGCGCTCCAGGTCCTTGTCACCGTGCACGATTTCCATCGCGCGACCACCCAGCACATAGCTCGGGCGCACCACCAGCGGATAGCCGATCTCGTTGGCCAGCGCCAGCGCCGCGTCTTCGGTACGGGCCGTGCGGTTGGGCGGCTGCTTCAGGCCGACAGCGTGCAGCAGCTGCTGGAAACGCTCGCGGTCCTCGGCCACGTCGATCGAGTCCGGGCTGGTGCCGATGATGGGCACGCCGTTGGCTTCCAGGTCCAGCGCCAGCTTCAGCGGCGTCTGGCCACCGTACTGCACGATCACGCCGACCGGCTTTTCCTTCTCGACGATCTCCAGCACGTCTTCGAGCGTCACCGGCTCGAAGTACAGGCGGTCGGAGGTGTCGTAGTCGGTCGAGACGGTCTCGGGGTTGCAGTTGACCATGATGGTCTCGTAGCCATCCTCGCGCATGGCGAGGGCGGCGTGGACGCAGCAGTAGTCGAACTCGATGCCCTGGCCGATGCGGTTCGGACCACCGCCCAGCACCATGATCTTCTTGTTCGTGGTCGGCGCGGCCTCGCACTCGCCGTCGGCGTTCTCGTAGCACGAGTACAGGTAGGCGGTCTGCGTGGCGAACTCGGCGGCGCAGGTGTCCACGCGCTTGTAGACGGGACGCACACCCAGCACATGGCGGCGGCGGCGCAGTTCATGCTGGTTGGTGCCCAGCAGCTTGGCCAGGCGCTTGTCGGAGAAGCCCTTCTTCTTCAGGAAGCGCATCTCGTCGGCGCTCAGGCTGTCCAGCGTGCGCGCCTTGACCATGGTTTCGGTGGCGATGATCTGCTCGATCTGCGCCAGGAACCACGGGTCGATCGCGGTTTCCTCGAAGATCTCGTCCAGCGTCAGGCCGATGCGGAAGGCGTCACCCACGTACAGGATGCGCTCCGGACCCGCTTCGCCGATCTCCTCGATGATCTCGTCGCGGTCGGTCGAACGCTCGGTCAAGCCGTCGATGCCGGTTTCCAGACCACGCAGCGCCTTCTGGAACGACTCCTGGAAGGTGCGGCCCATCGCCATGACTTCACCGACCGACTTCATCTGCGTCGTCAGGTGCGAATCGGCCTGCGGGAACTTCTCGAAGGCAAAACGCGGGATCTTGGTGACCACGTAGTCGATCGACGGCTCGAAGGACGCCGGGGTCGCGCCGCCGGTGATGTCGTTCTTCAGCTCGTCGAGCGTGTAGCCCACGGCCAGCTTGGCGGCGATCTTGGCGATCGGAAAGCCGGTGGCCTTCGACGCCAGCGCGGACGAACGCGACACGCGCGGATTCATCTCGATGACGACCATGCGGCCGTCCTTCGGGTTGATCGAGAACTGCACGTTCGAGCCGCCGGTGTCCACGCCGATCTCGCGCAGGATCGCGATCGAGGCGTTGCGCAGGAGCTGGTATTCGCGGTCGGTGAGCGTCTGGGCCGGGGCGACGGTGATCGAGTCGCCGGTGTGGATGCCCATCGGATCCAGGTTCTCGATCGAGCAGACGATGATGCAGTTGTCCGCCTTGTCGCGGACCACTTCCATCTCGTACTCTTTCCAGCCGATCAGCGATTCCTCGATCAGCAGTTCCTTCGTCGGCGAGAGGTCGAGGCCGCGCTTGCAGATTTCCTCGAACTCCTCCGGGTTGTAGGCAATGCCGCCGCCGGTGCCGCCCAGCGTGAAGCTGGGGCGGATCACCATCGGGAAGCCGCTGCCGCCGATGTCGGCCAGGATCGACTTCTGGACGGACCAGGCCTCTTCCATCGAGTGCGCGATGCCGGACTTGGCCGAGCCGAGACCGATCTTGGTCATCGCGTCCTTGAACTTCAGGCGGTCTTCGGCCTTCTCGATGGCGTGTTCGTTGGCGCCGATCATCTCGACGCCGTACTTGGCCAGCACGCCGTGCTTGTGCAGGTCGAGCGCGCAGTTCAGCGCAGTCTGGCCGCCCATCGTCGGCAGGACCGCGTCCGGGCGCTCCTTGGCGATGATCTTCTCGACCACCTGCCAGGTGATCGGCTCGATGTAGGTCACGTCCGCCGTGTTCGGGTCGGTCATGATGGTCGCCGGGTTCGAATTGACCAGGATGACCTTGTAGCCTTCTTCGCGCAGGGCCTTGCAGGCCTGGGCGCCGGAGTAGTCGAACTCGCAGGCCTGGCCGATGATGATCGGGCCGGCGCCGATGATGAGGATGGATTTCAGGTCGCTGCGCTTAGGCATTGTTCTTCTCCGCCACGTGCTGGGTCATGAGCGCGGTGAAGCGGTCAAACAGGTAGGCAATGTCATGGGGGCCAGGCGAGGCTTCCGGGTGGCCCTGGAAGCAGAACGCCGGCTTGTCGGTGCGGGTCAGGCCCTGCAGCGTGCCGTCGAACAGGCTCACGTGCGTCGGGCGCAGGTTCGCGGGCAGCGTGTCGGCGTTGACCGCGAAGCCGTGGTTCTGGCTCGTGATCGAGACGCGGCCAGTGTCGAGGTCCTTCACCGGGTGGTTGGCACCGTGGTGGCCGAACTTCATCTTGAAGGTCTGCGCACCCGAGGCCAGCGCCATGATCTGGTGGCCCAGGCAGATGCCGAAGGTCGGAATACCAGTCTCGATCAGGGTCTTCGCGGCGGCAATCGCGTAGTCGCAAGGCTCCGGATCGCCAGGACCGTTGGACAGGAAGATGCCGTCCGGCTGGTAGGCCAGCACATCGGCGGCGGACGTCTTCGCGGGCACCACGGTCACCTTGCAGCCGCGCTCGGCGAGCATGCGCAGGATGTTGCGCTTCACGCCGAAGTCATAGGCGACGACGTGGAACTGCGGCGCAGTCTGCTGGCCGAAGCCCGGCTCGCCATTGGCCGCGAACAGTTGCCACTCGGTCTCGGTCCAGACTTCGGGCTCGCGGCGGGTGACGACCTGCGCCAGGTCCAGACCGGCCATGCTCGGTGCGCGGCGGGCGAGTGCCACGGCCTCGTCGATCATGGCCTGCGTCACAGCGGTGTCAGCCGGGAAACCCATGATGCAGCCGTTCTGGGCACCGTGGGTGCGCAGCACGCGGGTGAGGCGGCGGGTGTCGATGTCGGCGATGGCGACAGTGCCCTCGCGCACGAGGTACTCGGCCAGCGTCATCGACTGGCGAAAATTGGACGCGCGGACAGGCAGGTCCTTGATGATCAGACCAGCGGCATGGACTTTCGAGGCCTCGACATCCTGCTCGTTGACGCCGTAATTGCCGATGTGCGGATACGTGAGGGTCACGATCTGCCGGCAGTAGCTCGGGTCAGTGAGGATTTCCTGGTAGCCGGTGAGCGCGGTGTTGAACACCACTTCGCCGACTGTGTGACCGGCAGCGCCGATCGAGGTGCCTAGAAAGACTGTGCCGTCTGCGAGTGCGAGGATAGCGGGGGGCAGGACGGGCAGCACGGGAACTCCGGATAGAGCGCCCCCAGCGCTGCTTCAGACCGGATGGGCTCTGCGGATGGAGCACGGGCGACAAGCGCCTTTCCGGTCAGGTGGGACAAGCATGCGACGCTGGGAAGCGTTGTTGGCAGACAAACCTGTGGATTATAGCCGCCCGGGGGTTTTCCCGGCCAGATGCGGAGATCGACGTGCAGGAATGTTCCCGCTGCTGCGGGATCCCCCATGGATCAAGGGTCAGGTGGTGCCATTCGGTACAAGTTGGCCGCCGGGATCCACAGGCCACCCCTCAATGGGGGAGCGGCCACCATTGCGGGTGTTTTCATTTGAAGCAGAGTTGCTAAGGTGCAGACAGGAAAAGACGAGGTGCTCCAGCGCCACGCCAACTTCCACTTCGCAACACACTTCGACTGGAACGACACCATGCACAAGACCCTGACTTCGATCGCTGCAGCCCTGCTGCTGGCCGCCCTGGGCACCGGCGCCCAAGCACAGAACCTGATCACCAACGGCGACTTCGAGTTGTCCACGGTCGCCACCGACTCGTTCGATACCTACTCGAACCTGGGCGGCTACACCGCGACGCTGTGGGGCTCGGACTCCACCAGCGGCACCCACAAGATCGTGGATGTGGCGGGCAACCAGTTCATGCAGTTCGGCGGCGGTGATTCGGCCTCCACCGCCTTCGGCGTGGGCACTGGCGGCGCCTACACCCTGAGCTTCGACTACGAAGGCTCGGGCTTCTGGGCGCTGTACAACAGCGACACGTCGAGCTATGTCTCGACCGGCCCGCTGGTCCAGATCAACGGCATGGGCACCGACAACACCGCCCTGACGCTGAGCAACAGCACCAACTACAAGCTGTTCTTCGGCTCGGTGGGCGCCGGCCTGCCTGGCATGGTCACCGGACTGCAACTGGACAACGTCTCGGTCACGGCCGTGACCCCGGTGCCGGAACCCGAGGGCTACGCCATGCTGGTGGCCGGCCTGGGCGTGCTGGGCTTCATCAGCCGCCGCCGCCAGCAGCGCTGAGTTGATCGGTCGTGGGGCGGCGTCCGGTGACGCTGCCGCGAAGGGCGCCCTGCGGGGCGCCTTTTTTCGTTCAATCGCGTTCAGGCATGGGGATGCACCACCACCTTGCCCTTGACCTGGCGCGACGCCATGCGCGTGATGGCATCGCGCGCACCGTCGAGTCCGACCCGCTCGCTGATCACGGGACGGATGTGGCCTTCGGCGAACCAGGTCGCCAGCTGCTGCATGTTCACCAGATGCGTCGCGGGATCACGGCGCACCGCATCGCCCCAGAACACACCCATGATCACCCGCTCCTTGAGCAGCGCCAGATTGAGCGGTACCTTCGGGATCGCCCCGGCCGCAAATCCGACGACCAGATACCGCCCCCGCCACGCCGTGGCCCGCAGTGCCGGCTCCGTGTAGTCGCCGCCCACCGGGTCATAGACCATCTGGACGCCCTGCCCGTCCGTCAGCGCATCGACGCGCTTGCGCAGGTCTTCGGTGCTGTAGTTGACACATTCGTCCGCGCCGACCGTGCGGCACAGGTCCAGCTTGTCCTGGCTGGACGCTGCGGCGATGACGCGAGCGCCCATCTGCTTCGCGATCTCGATCGCCGCCAGTCCCACGCCACCGGCAGCACCCAGCACCAGCAGCGTTTCGCCGGCCTGCAGACGACCAACATCCTTCAGCGCATGCAGCGACGTGCCATAGGTCAACACCAGCGCAGCGCCGGTGTCCATGTCCATGCCGTCAGGCAGGGGCATCACCTGGCGCGCGTTGACGATGGCATGTTCGGCGAAGGCGCCGTGGCCGCAGAAGCTGATCACGCGCTGCCCGGCCTTCAGATGGCGCACACCCTCGCCCACCGCCTCGACCACGCCGGCCAGCTCTGCACCCGGCGAGAACGGCAGCGGTGGCTTGACCTGGTACAGCCCCTGGACGATGAGCGCATCGGGGAAATTGACCGCGGCCGATTCGACCCGGATCCGCACCTCGCCCGCGGCGGGTTCGGGCGTTGCCACGTCGAGCACGCGCAGTTGCGCGATCGGGCCATAGGATTCACAGATCAGGGCGCGCATGGCAAGTCTCCGGGAGGTTTGGCAAGGCCCGAAGTCTGCCGGCTCGGTCGCCGCGACCCTGACTCCAGGGCGACACGCCCGATGCCGGGAACTCAGCCGCCAAACACCAGCCGCCCCAGCCACCACCCCAACGCGACCGCCGCCAGCGCACCCAGCAAATGCGCTGCGCTGTGCAACAAGGCCAGCGGCACATTCCCCGCCTGCAGCAAGGCCAGCGATTCACCCGAAAAAGACGAGAACGTCGTCAGGCCACCGAGAAAGCCGGTGACCAAGAACAGTCTGCCGTTAGTAGCTTCTGGATGGAGGCGGAACCAGACCAGTGCGAGGCCGATCAGGAAGCCGCCCACCACGTTGACTGCCAGCGTGCCCAGCGGAAAGCCGGCGACGACAAAGCCGAGACGCATCCCGGCCTGCCAGCGCAGCAGCGCGCCCAGCGAAGCACCTACCGCCACCGCCGCCGCCTGCACCAGCGTCGGCTGCATCGCGCTCAGGCGCCCGTGGCGTTGCCGGAGACGATGCCCCAGCGCTTCAGCGCCGCGTCATCGCTGACGCGGGCGTCGACCCAGCGGGCGCCTTCGGGCGTGGTTTCCTTCTTCCAGAACGGTGCCTCGGACTTGAGGTAGTCCATCAGGAACTCGCAGGCCTGGAACGACTCGCCGCGGTGCATCGACGTGACCGCGACCAGCACGATCTGGTCGGCGATCTGCAACGGGCCGACGCGGTGGATGACGCGCACGCCGCGGATGTCGAAGCGGCGGAAGGCGTCGTCGATCATCGCCTCGATGCTGCGCTCGGTCATGCCGGGGTAGTGCTCCAGCTCCATCGCGCTGATCGAGCCGGCATCGGGCTGGCCGGCGTGGCGGTCGCGCACGGTGCCGACGAAGGTGGTGATGGCGCCGACGCCCGCGTCACCACTGCGCAGTGCGGCGACTTCGGCGGAGAGGTCGAAGTCTTCGGTCTGGATGGAGACGCTGGACAGGCGGGGCGACGGCGACGGCGACGGCAGCGAGGACGGCGACATCGTTCAGCCTCCGGTGACCGGCGGGAAGAACGCGACCTCGGCGCCCAGCGTCAGCTCCGCTGTCTCGGCGCACATCGTCTGGTTGAGCGCCGCTCGCAGCGCCCTGCCCCGCGCCAGCGCGCCAGCGTGGGGCTCGCCGCGCGCGATGAGCTGGTCACGCAACTGGCCGACCGTCAGCGGCGTGTCGAGCGTCAGGGTCTCGCCCGCGCCGAGCGACTCGCGCAGGGATGCGAAATATCGGATCTGGATCTGCATGGTCATTCCGCCTTAGCCCAATTCACTCAGCGGCACGAAACGCACCACCTCGCCGCGGGTGATCACCTGCCCCGCCGCGATGTCCACCAGCCCGTCGGCCCACACCGCCGAGGTCAGCACCCCGGAGCTTTGATTCGGGAACAGCTCGACAGCGCCCTCGGCATTGACCCGGGCGCGCACGAACTCGCGGCGGCGGTCGGGCTTCGGCCAGTCGAAGGCAGCGCGCAACGGGTAGCTGCGCAGTGCCCAGCTCTCGGCGTGTGCGCCCTGCAGTCGCAGCAGCACCGGCCGCACCGTCAGCAGGAAGGTCACGAAGCTCGACACCGGATTGCCCGGCAGCCCCATGAACCACGCCTCGCTGCCGTCCTCGCGCCGCACCGCGCCGAAGGCGAGCGGCTTGCCCGGCTTCATCGCGATCTGCCACAGGTCGAGCCGCCCTTCGGCCTGCACCGCTGGGCGCAGGTGGTCTTCCTCGCCCATCGAGACGCCGCCGGACGTGATGATCAGGTCGCAGCGCGCCGCCGCCGCCCGCAGCGCGGCGCGGGTGGCGTCGAGCCGGTCCGGGACGATGCCCAGGTCCTGCACCTCGCAGCCCATCGCCTGCACCAGGCCGCGCAGCGTGTAGCGGTTGGAGTTGTAGATCGCGCCGGGGCGCATCTGCTCAGGCAGCACCTCGCCCGGCATCACCAGCTCGTCGCCAGTCGAGAACACGGCCACGCGCGGGCGCCGGGCGACTTTCAGCGTCGCGGCGCCGACCGAAGCGGCGAGTCCGAGCGCGGCCGGCGTCAGGCGCGTGCCCGCCGCGAGCACGACGGCGCCGCGCTGCACGTCCTCGCCACGGCGGCGGATCCATTGCCCGGCCGGCGGCACGAGATTGACGCGCACGGCGCCCAGCCCGTCACCTGCCACCGCCTCGCACTGCTCTTGCATCACGACGACATCGGCGCCGGGCGGCACCTGCGCGCCGGTGAAGATGCGGACCGCGGTGCCGGGTTGCAGCGGCTGGCCAACGACGCCCGCCGGGATGCGCTGGCTCACTGGCAGCACGGTGCCGACCACAGGCACGTCGGCCGCGCGCATCGCGTAGCCGTCCATCGACGTGTTGTCGGCGGGCGGCACATCCAGCAGCGAACACACGTCCTCGGCCAGCACGCAGCCGAGCGCGTCGAAGGTGGAAACGGTTTCGGACTGCGCCGCACAGGTGGCGGATACGGCGGCCAGCAGCGTCGCCAGCGCGTCGTCCAGGCTCTGCAGCACCGGGCGGCGCGGGGCTGCCACAGGTTCAGCGGTGTTCAGGGGCTCGGTAGCCATAGCGTTGCGGGTCGCTTCGCAGGAAATCGGCCACCGACACCGGATCGTCCAGATCCAGCAGCGGCAGCCCGGTGGGATGGGGCACGGCGTCGGCCAGCGGGCGGGCCACCGCGACGACAAACGGATCGTTCGGATACGCCGCCGGGGCGCCGTGGGCCGCGCGCCAGACCTCGACCTTGGGCAGGTCAGCGTGCTTGAAGCCCTCGACGATCACCCAGTGCTCGGCGCCGAACGCACCCAGGTCGCTCAGCTCGGCGATGAGCTGGTGGACCGTCAGATCGGCCGCGACCTCGAACTCGCGCATCAGCGCCAGCCGGTGGTTGTTGGCGACCAGCACCTCGAAGGCGCCAGCCTCGCGGTGGCGGAAGCTGTCCTTGCCGGGGCGGTCGATGTCGAAGCGCTTGTGGGCGTGCTTGATCACCGAGACGCGGCAGCCCTGCGCCTTGAGTGCCCGGATCAGGCCCTCGCCGAGCGTGGTCTTGCCCGAGCCGGACGCGCCGCAGAGGCCGACGACGTTCACAGCGGGACGTGGTCGCGGACGTACTGCTGGATCACCGCCGTGTCGGCCGGCATGACCTGGAAGCGCTTGGGGCGCGATTCCAGATCGGCCAGCGCGGCCGGGCGCGGCGCGTGCACGTCGGCGCCGAGCGCTTCGGCGATCGTGCCTTCGAACTTGGCCGGCAGCGCCGTTTCCAGCACGATCATCGGCACGCCGTCTTCACGCAGTTCGCGCGCCACCTTCACGCCATCGGCGGTGTGGGTGTCGATCAGCACACCCTGGCCTGCCCAGGTCGCGCGGATCGTGGCGAGGCGGTCAGCGTGGGTCGAGCGGCCGGACTGGAAGCCGTAGCCCGGGATGCGGGCGAACTCTTCCGGGGACACGGTGAACACGCCCTCGCGGTTCAGCGCATCACCGAACAGCGCCTTGGTGCGCGCACCGTCGCGGCCGAGCAGGTCGAACACGAAGCGCTCGAAGTTGGACGCCTTGCTGATGTCCATCGACGGGCTCGACGTTTCCCAGGTCTCGCTGCTGCCGCGCACGCGGTAGGTGCCGGTGCGGAAGAACTCTTCGAGCACGTTGTTCTCGTTGGTCGCGACCACGAGGTGCTTGACCGGCAGGCCCATCCTGCGTGCGACATGGCCCGCGCAGACATTGCCGAAGTTGCCGGACGGAACCGTAAAGCTGACCTGCTCGTCATTCGACTTCGTGGCCTGAAAATAGCCGGCGAAGTAGTAGACGACCTGCGCCAGCAGCCGCGCCCAGTTGATCGAGTTGACGGTGCCGATGCGGTAGGCGCGCTTGAACTCCAGGTCGTTCGAGACCGCCTTGACGATGTCCTGGCAGTCGTCGAACACACCTTCGACGGCGAGGTTGTGGATGTTCTCGTCCTGCAGGCTGAACATCTGCGCCTGCTGGAACGGGCTCATGCGGCCGTACGGCGAGAGCATGAACACACGCACGCCGGCCTTGCCGCGCATCGCGTATTCCGCCGCGCTGCCGGTGTCGCCGGAGGTGGCGCCGAGGATGTTGAGCTGCTCGCCGCGGCGACCGAGTTCGTACTCGAACAGGTTGCCCAGCAGCTGCATCGCCATGTCCTTGAAGGCCAGCGTCGGCCCGTTGGACAGCGACTCCAGGCACAGGCCCGGCTCCAGCGGCTTCAGGGGGACGATCGCCTCCGTGCCGAAAACTTCCGCGGTGTAGGTCTTGCGGGTCAGGGCGCGCAGGTCGTCGGCCGGGATGTCGTCGATGTAGAGCGACAGGATCTCGAAGGCGAGGTCGGCGTAGGACAGGCCGCGCCACGCGGCGAGCGTGGCGGCGTCGATCTGCGGGTAGGCGACGGGCAGGTACAGACCGCCGTCCGGAGCGAGGCCCTCCAGCAGGATCTCGCAGAAACGGCGCTCGGTCTGGTCGCCTCGGGTGCTGATGTACTTCATCGTGTGTGCTTCAGAGGGCCCACTGCCGGCTCACGCCAGCTCTTCCTTGCGCAGCGACACGATCGGCGCCAGCACCGTCGCCAGCGCCTGCATCTGCGCCAGCGCCGCGCGCATCACACCTTCCTGCGTCTCGTGCGTCAGGATGATGACGTCGGTCTGGTGCTCGCCGTCGTTCGATTCGCGCTGCAGCACGGCGTCGATCGAGATGTCGGACGCGGCCAAGATCGAGGTGATCGCCGACAGCACGCCCTTCTGGTCCGCCACGCGCAGGCGCAGGTAGAACGCGGTGCGCACCTCCGCGATCGGCAGGATCGGCGTGGTACGCAGCTCGTCCGGCTGGAACGCGAGGTGCGGCACGCGGTGGTCCGGGTCGGCGGTGTGCAGGCGGGTGATGTCGACCAGGTCGGCGATCACGGCGGAGGCGGTCGGCTCGGAGCCTGCGCCCTTGCCGTAGTACAGCGTCGTGCCCACGGCGTCACCGTGGACCATCACCGCGTTCATCGCGCCTTCGACATTGGCGATCAGGCGCTTGCTCGGCACCAGCGTCGGGTGCACGCGCAACTCGATGCCGTTGTCGCGGCGCTTGGCGATGCCCAGCAGCTTGATGCGGTAGCCGAGCTGTTCGGCGTAGCGGATGTCCACGGCGGACAGCTTGGTGATGCCTTCGACGTGGGCCTTGTCGAACTGCACCGGCACGCCGAACGCGATCGCGCTCATCAGCGTGGCCTTGTGCGCAGCGTCCACGCCCTCGATGTCGAAGGTCGGGTCGGCTTCGGCGTAGCCCAGGCGCTGCGCTTCCTTCAGCACCACCTCGAAGTCGAGGCCCTTGTCGCGCATCTCGGACAGGATGAAGTTGGTCGTGCCGTTGATGATGCCGGCGACCCACTGGATCTCGTTGGCGGTCAGGCCTTCGCGCAGCGCCTTGATGATCGGGATGCCGCCCGCGACCGCGGCTTCGAACGCGACCATCACGCCCTTCTCACGGGCCGCCGCGAAGATCTCGGTGCCATGCACGGCCAGCAGCGCCTTGTTGGCGGTGACGACGTGCTTGCCCGCGGCGATCGCTTCGAGGACCAGCGCCCGCGCGATGCCGTAGCCACCGATCAGCTCGATGACGATGTCGATCTCGGGGTTGGCGATCACCTGGCGGCCATCGGCGACCACGGCCACGCCGTCGCCGACGATCTCGCGGGCGCGCTCGACGTTCAGGTCCGCCACCATCGTGATCTCGATGCCGCGGCCCGCGCGGCGGCGGATCTCTTCCTGGTTGCGCTTGAGCACGTTGAACGTGCCGCTGCCGACGGTACCGATGCCCAGCAGGCCGACTTGGATGGGTTTCATGGCGATTGTTCTACGGTCAAAAAAACGGGTCGAAAAAAAGGATTGAGCGATGGTCAGGTGCCATGACGGCGGCGGTAGCCATCCAGGAAGCGGGCAATGCGGCCCACCGCGTCGGACAGGTCGTCCGAGTTGGGCAGGAAGACGAGGCGGAAGTGGTCCGGCGTGGCCCAGTTGAAGCCGGTGCCCTGCACGATCAGCACCTTCTCCTCGGCCAGCAGCTCGTAGGCGAACTGCTGGTCGTCCTCGATGGGATACATCTTCGGGTCGAGCCTGGGGAACATGTACAGCGCAGCCTTCGGCTTCACGCAGGTCACGCCCGGGATCTCGGTCAACAGCTTGTGCGCCAGATCCCGCTGGCGGCAAAGACGGCCGCCGGGCTGAACAAGGTCCTTGATGCTCTGGTAGCCGCCGAGCGCGGTCTGGATGGCGAGCTGCCCCGGCGTGTTCGCGCACAGGCGCATCGAGGCCAGCATGTTCAGCCCCTCGATGTAGTCGCGGGCATGGCGCTTGTCGCCCGACACGACCATCCAGCCTGCCCGATAACCGCAGGCGCGGTAGTTCTTGCTCAGGCCGTTGAAGGTCAGGATCAGCACGTCGTCGGCGAGGGCCGCGATGCTGGTGTGGGTGTGACCGTCGTAGAGCGTCTTGTCGTAGATCTCGTCGGCGAAGATGATGAGCTGGTGCTCGCGCGCCACCTGCACGATCTCGCGCAGCACCGCGTCCGGGTAGAGCGCGCCGGTCGGGTTGTTCGGGTTGATGACGACGATGGCCTTGGTGCGCGGCGTGATCTTGGCGCGGATGTCGGCGATGTCGGGCATCCACTCGGACTGCTCGTCGCACACGTAATGCACCGGCTTGCCACCCGACAGCGCCACGACCGCGGTGTAGAGCGGGTAGTCCGGCGACGGGATCAGCACCTCGTCGCCGTCGTCGAGCAGCGCGTTCATGCTCATCGCGATCAGCTCGGAGGCGCCATTGCCCAGGTACACGTCGTCGACGGTGACGCCCTTGACGCCCTTCTCCTGCGTGTAGTGCACGACCGACTTGCGCGGCGCGAACAGGCCCTTCGAATCCGTGTAACCGGCCGAATGCGGCATGTTGCGGATCATGTCCTGCACGATCTCGTCCGGCGGTTCCAGCCCGAACACGGCCAGATTGCCGATGTTGAGCTTGATGATCTTGTGGCCCTCTTCCTCCATCTGGCGGGCCTTCTCCAGCACGGGCCCGCGGATGTCGTAGCACACGTTGGCGAGCTTGCTGGACTTGGCGACGGTCTTGAGCACGAGGGGGGTCCTGTTCGAATGAGATTGCGACAAAAGCTAGAATTTAACGCATCCCGGCCCCACCTCCGGACCGTCCCCCACTTCCTGGCGCCCGCGCCGACCGCCGTGAAACTCCAGCCCGACCGCATCGAAGGCGTCAACGCCATCTTTTCCACGACGCACGACGCCGTGTCCGTGAACAACCAGGTCGGCCTGCAGCAGTGGCGCAGCAGCGTGATCGTGCCGTTCAAGGGGGATGTGGTGGCCTGGGCCTGCACGCGCCACGAGGATCTGACGCGCGAGGACTTCGATGCGCTGATGGTCTACAAGCCGGAACTGGTGATCTTCGGCAGCGGAAAGAAGATCCGCTTCGTCCACCCTTCGCTGATCCGGACGCTGATCGATGCGCGCATCGGCGTGGAATGCATGGACACGCTGGCCGCCTGCCGCACCTACAACGTGCTCGCCAGCGAAAACCGCCGGGTCGTGGCCGCGCTGCTGATCGGCTGATCGAAGTCGAGGGAATGCACGTGCCCATCCCGCCGGATGGCTGCAGGCCACCGACTGGACTTATAATAGACGGCTTATCCCCGTCAGGGATCCTCAGACTTAAAGAAATTGCATGACGCCCGCTCTCAACAAACCTCTTCCGGAACTTGAAGCGAATGCAACCGGCGGCGTGAAATTCACCCCCCAGGCGTTCCTCGGCAAAACCGTGGTGCTGTATTTCTACCCGAAAGACAACACACCCGGCTGCACCACTGAAGCCATGCAGTTTCGTGACCACCACAAGGATTTCACGAGCGTTGGCGCCGTGGTGTTCGGTGTCTCTCGCGACAACATGGCCTCGCACGACAAGTTCAAGCAGAACCTGGAACTGCCCTTCGAGCTGATCGCCGACACCGAAGAAAAGCTCTGCCACATGTTCGGCGTGGTCAAGAACAAGATCATGTACGGCAAGAAGGTCAAGGGCATCGAGCGCTCGACCTTCCTGATTGACCCCGCTGGCGTGCTGCGCGCCGAATGGCGTGGCATCAAGGTGGCCGGCCATGTGGAAGAAGTGCTCAAGACCGTCAAGGAGCTGAAGAGCCCCGCCTGAGCACGCTTGGCGACACCGGCGGCCTGTGCATAATGGGTTCATGCGCGTAAGACATGAACCGCATCCGCCGACCAACGAGAAGCCGTACAGCTTGCTGTGCGGCTTTTTCTTTTTCCAGTGACGCCATAGCTCATGCCTCTGCCCAAACCTCCCGCCAAGCGCGGCACCATCCTTGATCCTTCCGCCTTTGACGCCCAGGCCGCGCCCAAACCCGCGCGCCGAACGCTGAAAGCCCCGGCAGAAGAGTCCGTCGCCCTGGAGTTGCAGCCGCCGCCCCCGCCGGCAGCGGCACCGCCGGTTGTCAGACCGGCGCCGGCGGGCCTGCCCGTCAAGGCCGCCGTGTCCCCGGCTGCGCGTCCTGCCTCGGTCGCCCGTCCGGCCCCCAAGGCGACCCGGACACGCTCCGCCCGCACCGGTCCGGCCAAGCTGTTCGTCCTCGACACGAACGTGCTGATGCACGACCCGATGAGCCTGTTCCGCTTCGAGGAACACGACGTCTACCTGCCGATGATCACGCTCGAAGAGCTGGATGGCCACAAGAAGGGCATGAGCGAAGTCTCGCGCAATGTCCGGCAGGTCAGCCGCGAGCTGGATGCGCTGGCCGCCAGCCAGGGCGATTCCTCGAAATTCGACCCCGCCGCAGGCATCCCGCTGGCCCGCACCGGCCACAAGGACGCCGGCGGCAAGCTGTTCTTCCAGACCACCTTCGTCGACTTCAAGCTGCCCGACGGCCTGCCGCAGGGCAAGGCCGACAACCAGATCCTCGGTGTCGTGCAGGCCCTGCGCGGCCAGCAACCCGAGCGCGAGATCGTGCTGGTGTCCAAGGACATCAACATGCGCATCAAGGCGCGCGCGCTGGGTCTGCCGGCAGAGGACTACTTCAACGACAAGACGCTGGAAGACGGCGACCTGCTCTACACCGGCGTCCTGGCCCTGCCCGCGGACTTCTGGGAGCGCCACGGCAAGACCATGGAGAGCTGGCAGCAAGGCGGCTCGACCTTCTACCGCATCAGCGGCCCGCTGGTCCCGTCGCTGATGATCAACCAGTTCGTCTACCTGGAGAGCCCGGGCAACGCGCCGCTGTACGCCCGCGTCACCGAGATCACCGGCAAGTCGGCCGTGCTGAAGACGCTCAAGGACTACACCCACGCCAAGAACGGCGTCTGGGGCGTGGCGGCGCGCAACCGCGAGCAGAACTTCGCGCTCAACCTGCTGATGGACCCGGACTGCGACTTCATCACGCTGACCGGCACGGCCGGCACCGGCAAGACGCTGATGACGCTGGCCGCCGCGCTCAGCCAGGTGCTCGACGAGCGGCGCTACACCGAGATCATCGTCACCCGCGTGACCGTCCCGGTGGGCGAGGACATCGGCTTCCTGCCCGGCAACGAGGAGGAGAAGATGAGCCCGTGGATGGGCGCGCTCGACGACAACCTCGAAGTGCTGGCCCGCGGCGAGACGGCCGCCGGCGAGTGGGGCCGCGCCGCCACCAATGATCTGGTGCGCAGCAAGATCAAGATCAAGAGTCTGAACTTCATGCGCGGGCGCACCTTCCTGAACAAGATCGTCATCATCGACGAGGCACAGAATCTGACGCCCAAGCAGATGAAGACGCTGATCACGCGGGCGGGTCCGGGCACCAAGATCATCTGCCTGGGCAACCTGGCGCAGATCGACACGCCCTACCTCACCGAAGGCAGTTCGGGCCTGACCTTCGCGGTGGACCGTTTCAAGGGCTGGCCGCACGCTGGCCACATCACGCTCGCACGCGGCGAGCGCTCCCGTCTGGCTGACTTTGCGTCCGAGGTGCTCTGAGCACACCCGCTCCGCAGCGACACAACAAGGCGCCTCAGGGCGCCTTTGTTCATTGAAAGACGAACAGATGCGCCAAATCCATTCCCGGCACATCAAACCGGCGCATCCGGTGACCAATGGTCACCATGGTCCGCCTCGTGAACTATGCACACCCTGCAGATTGACCCCATGACGCCGTCGCCTATGATCGCGCGAAAAATCAACACGACTCCAATCCGGACACGGCCCAGGGAAGGCACACGACGCGATGCATGCAGGTGACGATTCAGCAGCACTGGACAGGATCAGGACCGTCCTGGACCAGGGGTTGCCCCGGCAGGCCCACGCGCTGGCTGCTGCGGTGCTGGCGGATGCGAGATCCGACGGCGATCTGCTGATGCAGGCGCGGGCCTTGCACCTGCTGGGGCGCGCAGAACATCTGGATGCCAACCTGAATGCCGCGCTGTCACTGGCGCGGCAGGCGGCCCACCTGTTTCACGTCCTGGACAAGCCACAGGAAGAGTCCATGGCCCTGTCACATGCCGCGCACCTGGCCACCCTGCTCGGACGGCCGGAAGAGGCGATCGAAAGCGCCACGCTCGCTGTGCAGCTGGCCGACACCCTGCCACCCGGCCTGCACACCGTGGACGCCTACAACTACCTGGGCGTGGCCGCCACCTGGATCGATGCGGACCACGCGGACCGCATCCTGTTGAAGACCATCGAACTCGCGCAGCGGCTCCTCCCGCCCCATGCGGCCGCCCGCCCGATGGTGAACCGGCTGGTCAACGAGCTGTACCGGCTGGAGCTGTGCCTGCAGCGCGGGCAGGCGCCGGTGCTTCGATCGGCGATGTGGGCACAGCTGGAGGACTTCCGGCAACTCGCACGACCGCCAACCGGAACCGGTGCGCCGCCGCCCGACGACCTCTGCGTCCCGGTGATGCAGTCCATGCTGGGCATCGTCAGCGCCGGATTCCAGGCCCACAGCGGACAGTGCCTGAAGGCGCTGGACACGGCGCTCGGCATCGACACCCGCCCCCTGCCGCGCTGGCTGCACGCGTTCGTCCACTGGATCGTGGCGCGCTGCCAGCTGGCCGCGGAGCAATGGACCGCCGCCTTGACAACAACGCAGCGCACGCTGGACATCGCGTGCCCACAGGGTCAGCTCCATTTCGAACTCATGTCGCGCTGCCAGCGCATGGAAGCGTTCAGAGCACTGGGGGATGCGGATGGCCTGCACGCCGAATTCCACGCTTTTCGCACCTGCCAGCTGCGCCAGCAGACCGAGGTCATCACCAACCGCGAGCAGATGGCCGCCCTGCACCTGGCCTGGCGCGAGCAGACACGTGCCCTGGAAGCGCTGCACACCAGCACCCGCGCGCTGGAGCAGCTGACGCTGGAAGATCCCCTGACGGGGCTGGCCAACCGCCGCCACCTGGAGCGCCGGCTGGACGAGCTGCTGAGGCCGCATCCGGAGCACCCGGTGACGCCATGGTGCCTGGTGATGATCGACATCGACGGCTTCAAGCAGATCAACGACCAGTACACGCACGTGCTGGGGGACGACGTGCTGCGCCAGATGGCACACCTGCTGCGCGGGCTCACCCGGCCGCAGGATCTGGCCGTGCGGCTGGCGGGCGACGAATTCGTGCTGATCCTGCACGACACGACCGAGCAGACCGGGGTCCGCCTGGTCGATCGCCTGAACGGCGCCATCGACCTGCACCCCTGGTCGGCCATCCAGCCCGGACTGGCCGTGCGCGCCAGCATCGGACTGGCCCAGGCGCATCCCGACGACAGCAGCGCCAGTCTGCTGCGCCGCAGCGATCTGCGCATGTATGCCGACAAGACCGACAAGCTCGCCAGGCACCTCGCCCAGCGGTCCGGCGCGGCCACACCGGACCGTTGACCGACCGGGTCAGTCGCCCCAGAGCATCAGGACGTCACGTCCCTGCACCACCAGCTCGATCTTCACGCCCACCGGCAGCGTCACCTTGGTCGGCACGTGGCCAAACGGCAACCCGGTCAGGATCGGCGTGTCACAGACCGAGCGCAGGTGCGCCACCATCGCCTTGAGGTTGTAGCCGCGGTCCAGCGGCGACTTCTTCCAGTTGCCGAAGTCGCCCAGCACGATCGCCTTCTGCGCGGCGAGCACGCCCGCCTGGTGCAGCTGCAGCAGCTGGCGCTCGACGCGGTAGGGGTGTTCGTTGACATCCTCGACGAAGAGCACGCCGCCCTTCACCTTCGGCCAGTGCGGCGTGCCCAGCAGCGAGCACAGCACCGACAGGTTGCCGCCCCAGAGCGTGCCCTTCACGTCCAGCCCGTCGAAGCCCGCTTCGGTGCGAAAACCCACCGCCTCCAGCTCGCCCGACATCGCCTCGCGGAAACAGTCCGGGGTGACCTCGTCCAGCCCCCCGTCGGCGTTCGAGCGACCAAAGTCGTCGCAGGCCAGCGGGCCCGCCCAGCTCGGCGCCTTCGTGTGGGCCAGCAGGCCGAGCTGCAGCGCCGTCTGGTCGCTGTAACCGACCCAGCGGGTGCCACGGGCGGTGGCATCGGCCAGCAGCTGCCAGTCGATGCGGTCGAGCAGGCGGGTCAGGCCGTAGCCGCCGCGCGTGGCCATCGCGACGGACGGCGCTGCCTCGGCAACGCGGTGCAGTGCAGCCAGCCGCACCTCGTCGTCGCCAGCGAAACGCTGGAATTTTGCGGCAGCGCTGTCGTCGATCTGCACGTCGAAGCCGAGTGCACCCAGCCGCTTGGCGGCCAGCTTGATGGCGGCCGCCTTGGCGACCACCCCGGAAGGGCTGTAGATCGTCAGCGTCGGAGTGGCGGCGGTGGCGGTGGAATCGGGATCGCGCTCAAGGTCGCTCATGGTG
The DNA here is from genome assembly GCF_013410775.1 of Sphaerotilus montanus. Lineage (NCBI taxonomy): Bacteria > Pseudomonadati > Pseudomonadota > Betaproteobacteria > Burkholderiales > Sphaerotilaceae > Sphaerotilus > Sphaerotilus montanus. The sequence continues at coordinate 4,671,583 of NZ_JACCFH010000001.1, forward strand.
GCAGTCCGGGTGCAGGTGCAGGTCGTCGTCGACGAGGAGGTCGTTCAGCTCGGTCAGCTCGCTCGCCTCGCCGGCCGGGATGGCATCGTCGGACGGCGGCTGAACGGCGGACGATGGTAGCGCAGGCACCGTGACAGAAGCGCCATGCTGGCGCTCCAGCAGCCGCTGTGCTTTCTGCTCAGCGCGCCGCCGGGCGAAGAAGGCGCGCAGCAGGTCGCCGCACTGGTCCGCCAGCACGCCGCCCTGCAGCGCCGTGTGGTGGTTGAGCTGCGGCTGGGCGAACAGATCGACCACCGAGCCGGCGGCACCCGTCTTCGGGTCGTACGCGCCGAACACCACCCGCTTGAAGCGCGCATGCAGCAGCGCCATCGCGCACATCGCGCAGGGCTCCAGCGTCACGAACAGCTCGCAGTCGGGCAGGCGGTAGTTCTCCAGCAGCGTGGCAGCGTGGCGCAGCGCGACCAGCTCGGCGTGGGCGGTGGGGTCATGCGTGGTGATCGGGCGGTTGTAGCCGGTGGCGATGACCTGCCCGTCGCGCAGGATCACCGCACCCACCGGCACCTCGCCGACCAGGGCCGCATTGAGCGCCTGGTCGAGGGCGAGGCGCATGGCGTGCTCGTCGGCGGGCGAGACCGGCAGGGGGGCGGTGCCGGGGACGGCGGCGGCGGCCGTCGAGTCGATCGGGAGTTCAGGCATGGGCGGGCATCATAGCCACGCGGTTGCGCCCTTGGTGCTTGGCCTGGTAGAGCGCCCGGTCCGCGGCAGCGATGAGTGCCTGTGCCGAGCCGCCGTGCAGCGGATGGCTGGCCACGCCGATCGACCAGGTCATGGCCAACCGCAGGTCACCCACCTGGATAGGCTGCTGCGCCAGCTCGGCGCAGCAATGCCGGGCGCGTTCCTCGGCCTGCGCGTGCAGCATGCCCGGCAGCAGCACCAGAAACTCCTCGCCACCGTAGCGGCACACGGTGTCACCTGCCCGCACATGGGCGGCCAGCCGGGCCGCGACCGCACGCAGCACCTCGTCGCCAATCTGGTGGCCCCAAGTGTCATTGACCTGCTTGAAGTGATCCAGATCCAGCAGCAACAGGCTCAGAGCCTGTCTCTGCTGCACCGACTGCGCCAGCGCACGCTCCATGGTTTCCACGAGATAGCGGCGGTTGAACAGCCCGGTCAGCGGATCGCGGTGGGCCTGGTCCTCCAGCTGGGCGTGCAGGCGCTGGTTCTGTTCCAACTGCTGCTGCAGCGCCTGTTCGCTGGCACGCAGCTGCTGGCGCGCCACGTGCAGCCGGACCGAACGGTCATGCGCGCTCAGCGCCACCAGTGCCACGAAGACGTGCAGCACCAGCACGGCAAGCCCCGTCGCCACCACACCCGCCTGCGGCAACCACACAAGATCCTGCAGCACCACCCCCAGCAGCCCCCCCGCACCCGTGGCAACCACGGCTTCGCCCAGGCCACGCAGACCTCGAAACGCCGTCAAATTGAAGCTCGCGCCAATCGGCAGGATCAGCGTCACTGCCAGCGGAAAGCCCAGCACCGCCGTCCACACCCCGAAGCCCACGCTGTCGATCAGCATGTTGATGAACTCGGCCTGCACCGGCCGTGCCGAGCGGCGCGCCCACAGGTACTGCAGTTGCGGGCCGATCAGGAATTGCAGGACAAGCGCAGCCCAGGCTGGAGCGCCCAGCGGTCGCTCCAGCAGATGCGCCCCCAGTGCCGCGAACAGGAGTGCGAAGCAGACCGTGCGGTTGCGGTGGTTCATCCGCACGATCCAGTGCACGGTGGACGGGGGAGCAGCGGCCATTCAAGGAACCGGAAGTCGCAAAGCACGCAGTCTACTGATCCACCTGACACGGAACCCACGGGTATCCTCGTGCCCATGCCACGCGCTCCCACGAACCCTGCCCCCTTGGTACCGGCAAGGACACAAGCACAGGATCTGCTGTTTTCCGAGCTGGACACTACTCCGCCGCGCGAGCCGTGCGTGCAGCCGCAAGCCGCCGACGAGGCCCTGCAGGCACTGGCCGGGCAACTCTCGCCGCTCGTCCACATCGGCACCTCGTCCTGGAGCTTTCCCGGCTGGCGTGGACTGGTCTGGGCCGGTGCGCACAGCGAGGCCCTCCTCGCCCGGGACGGACTGCGCGCCTATGCCGCCCACCCGCTGTTGCGCACCGTCAGCATCGACCGCAGCTTCTACCGCCCGATGACCGCCGAGCAATACGCGCTCTACGCCGCCCAGGTGCCGGAGAACTTCCGCTTCATCGTCAAGGCGCCGGCGCTGGTCACGGACGCGGTGCTGCGCGCTGGCGACGGACGCGGGGTGCAGGCGAACCCGGCCTTCCTCGACCCGGCCACCGCCACCGAGGCGTTCGTGCAGCCCGCGCTCGACGGGCTCGGCCGGAAGATCGGTGCGCTGGTGTTCGAGATCCCGCCGCTGCCGACCGGGCTGCGGCGCGACATGCCCGCGCTGTTCGAGCGGCTGGGACGGCTGCTGGCCGCCCTGCCCTCGCTGACGACCGCCGCACCAGACGGGGTGATCGCGGTCGAGGTGCGCGATCCGGACTGGCTGGTGCCGGCGTTCCGGGATGTGCTGCGCGCGCACGGCGCCCGGTACTGCCTCGGCCTGCACCCGCGCCTGCCGCCGATCGACGCCCAGTTGCCGCTGCTGCGGGCACTGTGGCCGGGGCCGTTCGTGTGCCGCTGGAGCCTGAACCGACGGCATGGCGCACAGGGTTACGAAGCGGCAAAAGCGGGTTACGCGCCCTTCAACCGGCTGGTCGATCCCGACCCGTTCACCCGCGAGGCGCTGGCGCGCATCATCCGCGGCACCGCGGCGGCCGGGTACCCGGTCTATGTGAGCGTCAACAACAAGGCGGAGGGCTGCGCGCCGCTGTCGGTGATCGCACTGGCGCGGGCGGTTGGGGCAAGATGCGGGGCATGAACGACGACCTGCCTGACCTGCCCGACACCCCGCTCGGCCGCTACCGCCACTACAAGGGCGGCGAATACGACGTCATCGGCGCTGCCCGCGACAGCGAGACGCTGGCGCCGCTGGTGGTCTACCGGCCGCGCTACAACGCCAGCGGGCTGTGGGTGCGCCCGCATGCGATGTTCTTTGGCGACGTCGAGATCGACGGACAGCGCGTGCGCCGCTTCGCGCCGGTCGACAGCAGCGCGTGAACCGGCTGCAACGACACCGCAAACGAGACGACTCAACGCATCGCCACAGGTTTCCAGGACGCCGGCGCATCGTGTGCCCGTTTGGCAGACGCCAGGGTGCCGGGCCAGCGCAATTCGAAGCAGGCGCCCCCCTTGACCGAGGGCTGACAACTGGCGACGCCCTGGTGCGCCCGGGCGATGGCAGCCACCACCGCCAGACCCAGACCGCTCCCGACATCCGCGGCTCTTTCGCCGTCGTCTGGCAACCGCCGGAACGCCCTGAACACCTGTGACGCAGATGCTGGCGGGATCCCGGGCCCCATGTCTTCCACGCGCAGCATGCACCAGCCGTTTTCCTGTCGTGTCTGGACGAGCACCTCGCCGGGCACCGCGTGGCGCCGGGCGTTGTCCAGCAACGCGAGCAGTGCCTGACGGATGCGCACCGGGTCGCACACCACCGACTGGGCCTGGAGGTCCAGGACCAGGCGCTGATCCGCCGTCTGATGGGCCTGCCGGCAGAAATCCACCACCGATTCGACCTCCGCGTCCAGGGCAGTGTCCTGGACATGGAGATGCAGATGACCGCTCTCGGCCAGGCTGACGGCGCGCAGATCTTCGATCAGCCGGGTCAGACCCTCGACTTGATTGAGCAGGCTGCGGAACTGGGATGCATCGGGCGTGAACACACCCTCGGCCAGACCTTGCAGGCGTCCGCGCAGGATGGTCACGGGCGTGCGCAGTTCGTGGGCGATGGCCGCGTTCCAGAACGCCATCTCCTCGGTGGTGCGCTGCAACTGGGTGGCGAGGGCGTTGAAGTCGTCGGCCAGACCCGCCGCTTCACCCAGGGAGCGATCGCCCGCGATGGCACGCGCGCCCAGGTCGCCCTCGGCGACGCGCCGAATGCCATCCGTCACCGAGTTCAGCGGCACCAGGATGCGGCGCGCCAGGTGCACACCCACCACGGTCGCGAACGCCAGGCCCGTCAGCGTGGTCGTCCCGATCCAGATCCACTCCGGCCCGTTCGGCACCAGGCTGGGTTGTTCGAACAGCTCCGGCCAATGCCTGACGGCAAAGAAATAGAACACGTAGGAGGTCAGCACCACCAGCAAGGTGACGCCAAAGGCGATCGCCATCATGGACAGCGCAATCTGGCGGCTGAGGCCGACGAGCTTCATTTCTGCCCCAACAGACGGTAGCCGACCCCGCGAATGCCGACGGGGATTCCCTGAACGCCCAGGTCTTCCAGCTTCTTGCGCAACTTGCTGATGTGGCTGTCGACCGTGCGCTCCTGCGAATCGCTTTCGGGCAGACAGGCCGCCAGGAGTTCAGCACGTGTGAAGACCCTCTTGGGCGCGCGTGCCAGGTGTGTGAGCAGATTGAACTCGGTGAGGGTCAACGCCAGGCCGTGGGCAACCCCGTCCACTTGCACGGTGGCTTCGTGCTGGTCCAGATCGATCTCGAAAGGCGGCACCCGCAGCACACGGACGTGACGGCTGGCATCGGCCATGGAACGACGCAACACCGCCTGCGTGCGGGCGACAACCTCGGCCGGGTTGAAGGGCTTGACCACGTAGTCGTCGGCCCCCAGGCGCAGCCCCATCAGCTTGTCGATGTCCTGGTCCATCGCGGTCAGCATGATGACCGGGGTCTCCCCGCGGTGACGGATCTCGGACAGCACCTTCCAGCCGTCCACCCTGGGCATCTGCACGTCGAGCAGCACGAGATCCGGCTTGAGCGACAAGTGCAGGTTCAGCGCGTCACGACCGTCGGCAGCCCGGACCGTGCGCAGGCCGGCGCGTCCCAGATAGGCCTGAAGAATCTCCGCGATCTCAGGCTCGTCTTCGGCGATCAGCACCAGTGCAGGGAGGGCGGCGGTGGTGCCGGGCGACAGGGGATGGGTGGGCATGCGGGTGCGTCTGGACTATTCGGCTTCTCCATCGTACCTCCACACACCCGCAGCACAACCACCACCCTGCCGACCCAGACTGACGCCCAGTTCGCCGGTGCCGATGCGCCGGCACAAGAAGGAATCGCATGAAGATCAAACCATGGTGCCGCTGTGGCAGCTGGCATGTCCTGGTGCTGGCCGCACTGGTCGGCTGCGGCCCTGCCGCCGACCCTGAATCGAGCGCACCTGCGCCCCTGGTGACGGTCGAGGCCGTCGCGCCGGGCACGCTTGCGCTGAGCGAAGACCTGCCAGCGCGGGTGGCGCCTGTTCGCATCGCAGAGATCCGGCCCCAGGTCAGCGGCATCGTCCGGCGCCGGCTGTTCGAGCAGGGTACGCCTGTGCGCGCCGGCCAGGCCTTGTTCGAGATCGATCCCGCGCCTTTCCGCGCCGAGGAAGAAGCGGCCGCGGCCGCCTTGCGACGGGCCGAGGTGGCACTGGCGCGCTCCAGCACCCAGGCCGAACGGCTGGAGCCGCTGGTCAAGGCCGATGCGATCAGCCGACAGGTCCATGACGACGCGGTGTCACAGCGCGAGCAAGCGGCGGCCGACGTGGCGCAGGCACGCGCCGCCTGGTCGCGCCGCCGCCTGGACCTGCAGTTCGCGACAGTGACCTCGCCGATGGCCGGCCGCATCGACCAGGCCCTGGTGACCGAGGGTGCGCTGGTGGCCAGCGGCGACGGAACGCCGATGGCGCGCGTGCAGCAGATCGACCAGGTGTACGTGGACGTGCGCCGTCCGGCAGCGTCGCTGGACAACCTGCGCCAGGCCATGGCGGCGCAACCGTCGCGCGACAGCGGCCTGCCGGTCACCGTTCTGTGCGACGACGGATCGCCTTGTGATGTCACGGGACACATCCTCTTTTCCGGCATCAACGTGGATGTCGACACGGGCGACGTCTTGCTGCGCGTGCTGGTGGACAACCCGAAGCAGCGCCTGCTGCCCGGCATGTTCGTGCGTGCCCGCGTGCCCCTTGCCCGTTTTGACGCCGCGATCACGGTGCCTCAGCAGGCCGTGGTGCGCATCGCCGGCAAGCCGCATGTCTGGACCGTGGACCCCCATGCGAAGGCGCGGTTCTCCGCCGTCGATCTGGGCGAACTGAGCGCAGGCCGCTACCGCATCCGGTCGGGTCTGGTGGCCGGGCAGAAGGTCGTGGTCGCGGGGATGGAGCGCCTCGTCGAAGACGCTCCGGTGCAAGTGCGTGGGCAGCCAGCAGACCAGGTGCCGCAGGCATCCGCCCGCTGATCCACCGGAGCCTTTGCCATGCCGAAATTTTTCGTCTGTCGCCCGGTGTTTGCCTGGGTCATCGCGCTGTTCATCATCCTGCTGGGCCTGATCGCCATCCCGCAGTTGCCGATCGCCCGCTTTCCCTCGGTGGCGCCCCCCTCGGTCAACATCTTGGCCAGCTACCCGGGCGCCACGCCCCAGACCATGAACGACGCGGTGCTCAGCGTCATCGAACGCGAGCTCTCCAGCGTCAAGAACCTGCTGTATTACGAGTCCTCGTCCGACACCTCGGGCAGTGCCGAGATCACGGCCATCTTCAAGCCCGGCACCGATCCGGAGATGGCGCAGGTGGAGGTGCAGAACCGGCTCAAGGCCGTCGAGGCACGGTTGCCGCAAGCGGTGCGCCAGAATGGCCTGAGCGTGGAATCGGCATCGTCGAACTTCCTGATGATGGTCGGGCTGAAGTCCGCCGATGGCCGCCACGACGGCACGGCGCTGAGCGACTACATGGCGCGCAACGTCGTGGAGGAGCTGCGCCGCATCGAAGGCGTGGGCCGGGTGCAGCTGTTTGGCGCCGAACAGGCCCTGCGCGTGTGGGTGGACCCGGCCAAGCTCAACGCCTTCAAGCTGTCGATGGGCGACGTCAGTGCCGCGATCGCCCAGCAGAACGCGCAGATCGCCCCTGGCCGCGTGGGCGATGCGCCCACCATGTCTGGGCAGCGGGTCACCGTGCCGCTGACGGTGCAAGGCCAGCTGCAGACGCCCGAGCAGTTCGCGGCCATCGTGCTGCGCGCCAGCGCAGACGGCTCCCGCGTGCTGCTGGGCGATGTGGCCCGGGTCGAGCTGGGCGCGCAATCCTACGGCTTCTCGACACGCGAAGACGGCCGCGTCTCGACCGCCCTGGCGGTGCAGCTTTCGCCGGGCGCCAACGCAGTGCGCACCTCGGACGCTGTGCTCGCGCGGCTGGCCGAACTGGAGCAGACCCTGCCCAAGGGCATGCGCTACTCGACGCCCTTCAACACCGCGCCGTTCGTCAAGATCTCGATCGAGAAGGTCGCGGTCACGCTGGTCGAGGCGATGGTGCTGGTGTTCCTGGTGATGTTCCTGTTCCTGCAGAACATCCGCTACACCCTGATCCCGGCGATCGTGGCGCCGATCGCGCTGCTGGGCACGTTCGCGGTGATGCTGGCGGCGGGCTTCTCGATCAACGTGCTGACCATGTTCGGCATGGTGCTGGCCATCGGCATCATCGTCGACGATGCCATCGTGGTGGTCGAGAACGTCGAGCGGATCATGTCGCGGGAAGGGCTGGGGCCGAAGGACGCCACCCTCAAGGCGATGCAGGAAATCACCGGCGCGGTGATCGGCATCACCCTGGTGCTGACCGCCGTGTTCATCCCCATGGCGTTCGCCAGCGGATCGGTGGGCGTGATCTACCAGCAGTTCGCCTTGTCCATGGCGGTGGCCATCCTGTTCTCGGCCTTCCTCGCGCTGACGCTGACACCGGCGCTGTGCGCGACCCTGCTCCAGCCGGTCCATCCGGCCCACCACGACAGGCGCGGCTTCTTCGGCGCGTTCAACCGCCGGTTCGATCACATGACCCGGCGCTACACCTCAGGTGTCGCTCGCCTGCTGGCCCGCAGCGGCCGGGTGATGCTGGTGTTCGCCGCGCTGACCGCGATCCTGTTGTTCGCGTTTCGCCTGCTGCCCTCGGCCTTCCTGCCCGAGGAGGACCAGGGCTATTTCATGTCGGCGATCCAGCTGCCGGCCGACGCCACCGCCGAACGCACGCTCGATGTCGTCAAGCACTACGAGCAGCACCTGGCCACGCGTCCGGGCATCGTGTCCAACATGTCCATCATGGGGTTCGGGTTCTCAGGTTCCGGACCCAACGCGGCCATGGCCTTCACCATGCTCAAGGACTGGGACCAGCGCGACGGCGCGACGGTGCGGGACGAGGTGGCGCGGGTGCAGCAGGCCATGGCCAGCACCAGCGAAGGCAGCGTGATGAGCATGATGCCGCCGGCCATCGACGAACTGGGCAACAGTTCCGGTTTCACGATGCGCCTGCAGGACCGCGCCAACCAGGGGCATGCCGCACTGAAGGCGGCCGAGGCCCAACTGCTGGCACTGGCGGCGCGCAGCAAGGTGGTCGCCGACGTCGCCTCGGATGGACTGCCGGCCGGACCCAGCGTCCGGCTGGACATCGACCGGGTCAAGGCCAGCGCGCTGGGGGTGTCCTTCTCTGACATCAGTGAAACCCTCTCCACCGCGCTGGGTTCGTCGTATGTCAACGACTTCCCGAACGGCGGCCGCATGCAGCAGGTCATCCTGCAGGCCGATGCGCCCGCGCGCATGCAGATCGACGACGTGCTGCGGCTGTACGTGCGCAACGCGCGGGGTGGCATGGTGCCGCTGTCGCAGGTGGTCACGCCGGTGTGGAGTGACACCCCGCTGCAACTGGTGCGCTACCAGGGCTTCCCCGCCGCGCGCATCTCCGGGGCAGCAGCGCCCGGCATGTCCAGCGGCCAGGCCATGGCCGAGATGGAGCGGCTGGCGGTGCAGCTGCCGCCGGGCTTCGCCGTGGCCTGGACCGGCCAGTCCCTGCAGGAGCGTCAATCGGCTGCACAGGCGCCCTTGCTCATGGCCCTGTCGATGCTGGTGGTCTTCCTGGTGCTGGCCGCGTTGTACGAGAGCTGGTCGATCCCGCTGGCGGTGATGCTGGTGGTGCCACTGGGTCTGATCGGGGCGGTGGCCGCGGTCCTGCTGCGTGGTTTGCCCAACGACGTCTTCTTCAAGATCGGTCTGATCACCGTGATCGGGCTGTCGGCCAAGAACGCCATCCTGATCGTCGAGTTCGCCCGGCAACTGCGCGCGCAGGGCATGGGCCTGGCAGAGGCCGCCAAGGAAGCAGCACGGCTGCGCCTGCGGCCGATCCTGATGACCTCGCTGGCGTTTGGCCTGGGGGTGGTGCCACTGATGATCGCCTCCGGCGCCAGCGCCGAAACCCAGCACGCCATCGGCACCGGCGTGTTCGGCGGCATGGTCACCGCGACCGTGCTGGCCGTGTTCTTCGTGCCGGTGTTCTACGTCGTCGTGATGGGGCTGCAGGAGCGCTTCCAGGACTGGCGGGCCTCCCGCCAGCCGGCCGCCCTGCCACCGTCTCCCACACAGAAAGGCTGATGCCATGAGATGGCTGCAGCGTTCCATCACGCTTTCCCTCGTTTCCGGGCTGTCTGCCTGCTCGCTGACACCGCCGCTGATCCAGCCTGAAGCGCCCGTGCCCGCGGTGTTTCCCATGGCCGCACCAACGGCCCTGGCGACCCCGGCGGCCGACATCGGCTGGCGCACCCTGTTCCCTGACCCGCTTCTGCAGCGCCTGATCGGGCTGGCCCTGGCGAACAACCGCGACCTGCGTCTGGCCACCTTGACTGTCGAGGCGACCCGGGCCCAGTACCGCATCCAGCGCACAGCACAAGCACCAGGCATCGAGGCCGGTGTCGGTGCCACGCGCCAGCGCGCAGCGTCCATCGAGCCGGGCAAGCCGACCCGGACGGCCGAGATCACCCAGCAGCTCGGCGCCAGCGTGGGCCTGAGCGCCGTCGAGATCGACCTGTTCGGGCGCGCACGTTCGCTGTCGGACAGCGCCTTTGCCCGCTACCTCGCCAGCGACGAAGGTCGCCTTGCGGCCCACATCGCCCTGGTCGGCGCCGTGGCCGACGCCTACCTGGCCGAGCGCCTGGCGCTGGCGCAGCACCTGCTGGTCACGCGCACCCTCGAAGACTGGCAGCGGTCTCTGGAGGTGACCCGCCTGCTGCGGCAAGCCCAGCAGAGCAGCGGGCTGGAGGTAGCCCAGGCCGAAGGACAGGTCGCGACGGCCGAAGCCGATCTGGCGGAGCGCGCGCGGGCATTGGCGCAGGCGAAAAACGCGCTGCGCCTGCTGGTGGGAACCGACCTGCCCGATGCGCTGCCCCAGGGCTTGCCGCTGGACCACCAGCCCGTGCTGACGGCCTTGCCCGCTGGCCTGCCTTCGGATCTGCTGACGCGCCGGCCCGACATCCGCCAGGCTGAGCAGCTGCTGGTCGCAACCAATGCCGATATCGGCGCGGCACGCGCGGCGTTTTTTCCACGCATCTCGCTGACTGCGTCGCTGGGTCTCGCCAGCCCGGCCCTCGGCGGACTGTTCGACAGCCAGAGCCGGGTCTGGAGCTTCTCGCCGCAGATCACCCAGCCGCTGTTCCAGGTCGGGCGCCTGCGTGCCGAGCTGCGGCTGGCCGAAGTCCGCCAGTCGGGTGCCGTGGCCGACTACGAGCGCACCGTCCAGACGGCTTTCCGCGAGGTCGCGGACGGCCTGGCCGCTCAGCAGACCTACGGCCGCCAGGTCGCGGCACAGGCCCGCGCGGTGGACAGCGCCGAGCGCCGTGCGCAACTGTCCCTCCTGCGCTACCGCGCCGGAGTGGAGGGGCGGCTGGAGCTGCTGGACGCCCAGCGGCAACTGTACGCGGCACAACAGAGGCTGCTGGACCTGCGCCGCGAGGCGTTTGGCAGCACCGTCGCGCTGTACAGGGCGCTGGGTGGCGGCGTGCTGGAGCACACGAACACGGTCACGCCGTCCGGACCATGACCGCCCCATTCAATCACCCCATCCACCTTCGGAGAAAACGCCAATGGAAACCATTGAGACCCCCCGCCTCGTCCTGAGGCCCTTCACGCAGGGCGACGCGGCAGACCTTTTCGAGTACCTGCACCAGCCCGTCGCAAGCTGCTTCCTGTCGCTGGCCCTCGCCGACATGGGGGCCGCCGAGCATGAAGCCGCCACGCGAAGCCAGAACGAACACAGCATTGCGGTGTGTCTGCGCGCCTCCGGCAAGCTGATTGGCGATCTGTTCGCCGATCCGGAGGACGACACCTTCTCGGTCGGCTGGAACTTCAATCCTGGCTTCGGTAGACAGGGCCATGCGCGGGAAGCCGCTGCTGCGCTGTTGGCCCACCTGTTTGAACAACGGGCGGCGCGCCGGCTGTATGCCTATGTGGAAGACACGAACATGCCTTCTCGCAGGCTGTGCGAACGACTCGGCATGCGGCAGGAGGGACTCTTCAGGGAGTTCATCTCTTTCCGCAACGATGCCCGTGGCGCACCGATCTATGAGAACACCATGCAGTACGCCCTGCTGCGACACGAATGGGTGTCGCGAGGCGGCCCGGCCTCCGCGGTGTCTGCATGGCATTCGAGCTTGAGCAATGAGACCTGGTGATGGCCCCAGCAAGGCGCAAGCCGGCAGGAGGTGACCCCGAACGGCTGCTTACCTCCGTTCCGCGCTTCTGCGACCGACCCATTGCAGCCATGAATCCCTTGAACAAGCGCCCGACCAGTGCCAGCGACTCGCGGTCCACGCGCACGGGCCGGTCCTGCAGCGGCCGCACCAGGTCGTCGGCTGCGTCCATCAGCTTCATCAGGTCGCATCCGTGCGGCCAGCCGGCAAACCTGGCACGTACTGGCGCACGGCCTCGGCCATCTTCTCTACCGAACGCTGCACCGCATCTTCGTCCACCGCCTCGCCCGGCGTGTAGACCGTATCGCGCATCATCAGCGGCGACTCGGCTGGGTTCAGCACGATGATGGCCTTGCACCGCGCAGCCCCGCCTACCGGCTCCAGCGCGCGGGCGGTGGTCTCGGTGAACTCGTCGATGTTGGTGCGCGTGCCAAGGCCGGCGGAGCGGCTCGCGATCGAGGCCACGATCTCGGCGTAGTGCACCTGTGCCACCCGACTCACCGCGGCCACCATCGGGACCGTGGCCTGCCCGCCGCAGGTGACCATGTTGACGTTCGGCGCGCGCAGCGTGGCATCGTTGTGCACGTGGGCCGTGGCGCTGGTGGCATCGAACACGAGGTCGATGTCCGCGAACGCTGGCAGTCGGGTGAGCCCTTCGACGCCTGCGTGGGTGATTGGCACGCTCAAGCGTGCCGCGGCCACCGTGTCGACGTAGCGGATGTTCTAGCCCGCAATGCGGCTGCCGACGATCTCCAGCGCCGACAGCGCGCAGCCGATGGCCGACGATGCGACGGCCCTGGGCCACGCGGGTCTCGATGTTGATCTGCTGGATTGCGTAGGCGTCTTCGTCGTCGATGCCTAGGTGGGTGTCGCGCAGTGGCGGCAGCCAGGTGCCGGTGGTGGCAGCGTCGCACAGCGATCGCGCTGCCGCGCTGCGTTGTTATGGGGTCATGCTCCGTCCTTGTGCAGTGAAACGGGGTGGTAGGCCACGGCCTTGATCTCGATCAGCAGGTGCGGGTGCGGCAACTGGTGCACGGCGACCGTGGTGCGGGTAGGGCCGTCGAAGTCGAAGTACTCGGCGTAGACCTCGTTGTAGCCACCGAAGTCGTTCATGTTCACGAGGTAGGTACAGATCTCGACCACGTGCGCGAGCCCTGCGCCCATGCTCGCCAGCACGTCGCGAATGTTGTTCAGCACGGCGCGTGTCTGCACCCGGATGTCCAGGTTCGTGGCGCCCATGGCGTCGGCCTCGGCCCCTTCGAAGCTGCCGTCCGGGCGGCGCGAGCTGGTGCCGGACACGTAGAGGAAGTCGCCGGCGCGCTTGATGTGCGGGAAGCGGCCGCGCGGCGGGGCCTTGCCCGGCACGACGCGGCTGGCGGTAGTGTTGTCCATGGTGGTCGCTCCCGATGACGTCAGCGCTTGCCGGCCGCGGGGATGCGGATGCAGACGTTCGTGATGTCGGAATAGAAGTTCAGCGAATGCAGCCCGCCTTCACGGCCAACACCCGACAGGCCGCTGCCGCCGAAGGGCGTGCGCAGGTCGCGCAGGAACCACGAGTTCACCCAGGCCTGGCCGACGCGCATGGACTGCGCGACGCGGTGCGCGGTGTCCAAGTCTCGCGTCCAGACGGTTGCGGCCAGCCCGTACGACGTGTCGTTGGCGAGCGCGATGGCCTCTTGCTCGGTGTCGAACGGGGCGACGTGGCAGACGGGGCCGAACACCTCCTCGCGCTGGCAGCGCGCGGTCTCGGGCAAGCCGGTGATGATGGTCGGCTCGACCCAGTGGCCGTCGCTGAACGGGCCCGACAGCGCGGGCACACCGCCGCCGGCGACGAAGGTGGCGCCTTCCTCGCGCGCCAGGTCGAAGTAGTCCAGCACCTTGCGGCGGTGCTCGGCCGACGACAACGGTCCGTGCGTGGTGGCCGCATCGCGCGGGTCGCCCATGCGCAGCGATCCGACACGTCCAGCCAGTGCCTTGACGAACGCGTCGTACACCGGCCGCTGCACATATACGCGCTCCGAGCACATGCACACCTGGCCGGTGTTCAGGAAGCTGGCGCGCATCACGCCATCGACGGCAGCCTTGAAGTCGCAGTCGGCGAAGACGACCGCCGCGTTCTTGCCGCCCAGCTCGAACGAGACCGGGCGCACGTGTTCGGCCGCAGCCCGCATGATCGCGCTGCCGGTGCGCGACTCGCCGGTGAAGGTGATGGCATCGATGCCAGGGTCGGTGGTGATGAACTCGCCCGCCGAGCCAGGGCCGAATCCGTGCACCAGGTTGAAGACGCCTTCGGGCAGCCCCACGGCCTGCATCACCTCGGCCAGCAGCGTGGCCGTGCCCGGCGTCTCTTCCGACGGCTTGGCCACGACCGCGTTGCCGCAGGCCAGCGCCGGCGCGACCTTCCACGTCAGCAGCAGCAGTGGCAGGTTCCAGGGCGAGATCACGCCGACGACGCCCAGCGGCTTGCGCACGGCATAGTTCAGCGCCTGTGCCCCGTCGGGCAGGTCGGTCCGGAAGCTCTCGAGCGGCGCGGTCTTCAGGATGTCGGCGAAGACGCGGAAGTTGGCGGCACCGCGCGGGATGTCCAGCGCCGAGGCCAGGCTCACCGGCTTGCCGGTGTCCTCGATCTCTGCCTGCAGGAAGTCGTCGAAGCGGCGTTCGATCTCGTCGGCGATTCGGTACAGCATCGCGGCGCGCTCCGTCACGGTGCTGCGGCCCCACGGGCCCTGCACCGCGCGGCGACCGGCCGCGATGGCGGCCTGCACCTGCGCCGCGCCGGCTTCGTGGACTTCGGCCACCTGGCGGCCGGTGGCGGGGTCGATGTCGGCGAAGCGGCGGATGCCGTCGACGAAGCGGCCGTCGATGAAGTTGCGGTATTGCTTCAAGGGAAAAGCTCCTGCGAGAGGGGGTGACGTCAAGCGTCGATCAGCACGAACTCGATCTCCACCGCGGCGTCCAAAGGCAGCGCATGGGCCGTCACGAAGGTGCGCGCCGGCGGCTCGACGTGGGCAAAGGCATCGTTCCAAGCCGCGTTCACGTCCGCGGTCGATGCCGCGGGGCTGCAGTAGACGCGGGCCTGCAGCAGTTGATCGAGGCGCCAGCCGTGTTCGCGGCACAGCGCCAGGAAGTTGTCCAGCACCTGCCGCGTCTGGGCGGCGGCGCCGTCGGCCAGCGCTCCGGTGGCAGGATCCAGGCCGACCAGGCCCGAAACGTAGATGCAGCCCGCGCCGCGCACGATCGGGCTGTAGCGAAAGCGTGGCGCCGGCAGGCTGTGGCTCTTGAGCACGGTCCTGCCGGGCAGGCGCGGGGCGGTGGCAGATGTCATGGGAAATGTGCTGGCAATACGGGGCCCGCGCACGCCGCGGAGGCGGTGTGCGTGGAGGGCTGGGTGAAGGATCAGACCGCCGGGGGCGGGGTCAGGGGCGGACGTTGAACTGCACGACCGCCTGGCCGGTGCCGTAGCCCGGGCCGTAGCCCAGCACCTTGGCGCTGGTCCAGCGGTCGCCCATGCCGCCCAGCAGCCAGTGCAGGTGCTTCATGCCCATGTCGGCCTTGGCAGCGCCGGCGTACTCGGGCAGGAAGGCACGCAGCGCCGCGGCATCGCCCTGTTCCAGCAGGCCCAGCAACCGGCGGTTCAGTGCATCGTCGTCGGCGCCGGTCACGTGGTCTTCGGCGAGGTCGATCTTCTGGCGGAACAGGGTGCCGGACAGGCCCCCTACTCCCACCAGCGCGACCCGGCGACCCAGGCGCCCGGCCACGTCGACCGCCATCGCGGCCAGCTTCTCGGTGGTGGCGCCATCGTGGTACAGGTTGTTGGAGGCCAGCACGTAGCGCAGGCGGTGCTGCGGGTCCAGGCCGTTGGCCATCACGATGGTGCCCGAATCGATCGGGAATCCGTCGTAGTCGACGGCCTTGGCCTTCACGCCCACGCCGGGGCTGGCCTCGACGCAGGCCTGCGCCAGCGCGGTGTCGACCGTGATGTCGAAGGGTAGATCGCCGCGGTCGTACCAGTTCTCGTCCACGTGCAGGCCCTGCAGCCGGGGCCGGGTCTGCCACAGTTCGTCGAGCACGGCGAACCACTGCGTCGAGTATGCGAGCACCACGTCGGCCTGCGACGCGGCCAGCGCATCGGCCGCGGCGGCCAGGCCGCTGCGCAGCGCGGCGTAGGCCGGCACGCCGGCAGCCAGCACCGGCAGCGGATGACCGGTAACGAGGAAGGAAGCAACGAGTGTCATGATGGGGTCGTCCTTTCGTGGCGGGTCAGGCGGCCACGGCGCTGGCAAGGCGTGCATGGCGCTCGAGGTTCCACTCCATCACCGCGTTGCCGGTGCCGATCACGCTGCCGTAGCCGTGCAGCTCTCCCGGGATCTCGGGGTAGCCCATGGCGGCGAACATCCAGGTGAAAGCGCCCGACTTCACTTCGGCGAAGGCCTCGTCGATGAACTGCGGGAGCAGCTGGAAGACTTCCTGCGTGCGGCCCTGGCGCAGCAGGTCGATGATGCGCATGTCCCACAGGTAGCCTTCGTAGCTCTGCGGGTGCTCGCGCGACATGTCCTCCGGCGGCTGCGGCTCCTCGTGGAAGTGGTAGTGGCACAGCGTGTTCGACGCCAGCAGCACGGCGCGGCGGCCCGACTTCTCGATCGCGCGTCGGGTCGCCTTGCCGAGGATGTCCATCTCGCCCAGGCCTTCCTTCGTCGTCAGGTAGTACGGCGAGTTGTTGGCCGAGATGCCGACCACCGGAATGTCCCACTGCGGACGGATCATGTGCAGCGTGGTGATCGTCCCGTAGTCGACTCGGAAGTTCGGGTTGCGCATCATCTGCGTGACCAGGCCGGCGGCGGCAGCCTCGGCGCAGCAGGCTTCGGCCAGCTCCACATCGACGTCGAGCTCGAAGTTGTAGCGGAACAGGTTCGGGAAGATCGGGTCGACCGACTTGCCCTTCAGGTGGCGCACGCCCAGGAAGTGATGGCCGACCTGCGTCATCCAGTGCGGCGAATGCACCAGCAGCACGTCGGGCTTCAGCTCCTCGATCGAGCGGCGTGCTCGTTCGTAGGCCCAGCGCAGCTGCTCCCAGCCGCCCTTGGAGCGGGCTTCGTTCTGTGGCGGATTCTCGCCATACACCAAGTGCGGCGGGTGCGGGGCCAGGAACCCGGCCAGGATCTTTCCTTCACTCATGTTCATCCTCGGTCTTCAAACCGGCGCTGATGCGAGCGCCTCGCCGGCGCCCCACCGGGCGCCCTTGACAGGTTCACCTTCGTGTGCGGTGTCCGATGCGGGCCGTGTTCACTCGGGCTTGGCGCCCGAAGTCTTCACGATGCGAGCCCACTTCACGGATTCCTTGGCAATGAAGGCACTGAACTCCTGCGTGCTGGACGCGAGCGGATTGAGCGCCATCGTCTGGTTCGCACGCACGACTTCCGGGCTCTTCAGCGCCTCGGCAATGGCCGCATTCAGGCGCTGGACGATCGCGGGCGGCGTGCCGGCCGGCGCGATGATCCCGCCCCAGGCAACCGCCTCGAAGCCCGGGAAGCCCGACTCGGCCATCGTCGGGATGTCCGGGAACTGCGGCAGGCGCTTCGCGCTGGTCACCGCCAGCGGCTTGATCTGGCCGTTCTTGATGAACTGCTGCACCCCGTTGACGTTGTCGAACAGCACGTCGACGCTGCCGTTGACCAGGTCGGACAAGGCCTGCGAGCCGCTCTTGTAGGGGATGTGGCTGATGTCGAGCCCGGCCTGGGACCTCATCATCTCGCCCGTCAGGTGGCTGCCGGAGCCGACGCCGGTGCCGGACGCGAAGTTGGCTTTGCCGGGGTTCGCCTTCACATAGGCGATCAGTTCCTGCAAGTTGCCGACCTTCAGTGTCGGGCGTGCCACCAGGATGTATGGGTTGTCGAACAGCAGGCCGACCGGCTGGAAGTCCTTGTCCGGGTCGTAAGGCAGCTTGTCGAAGAAGCTCTTGTTGACCGCCAGCGTGATGTTGTTGCCGAAGCCGAAGGTGTAACCGTCGGGCTTGGCGCGCGCAAGCGTCTGCGAACCGACGATGCCGCCGGCGCCGGCGATGTTGTCGACGACGACGGCTTGCTTGAGGATCTGACCCAGCCGGTCGGCGACAGGGCGCATCGCGATGTCCGGACCCGAGCCAGCGGCGTAGGGAATGATCAGCCGGATAGGCTTGGTGGGCCATTCCTGGGCCGAGGCGGCGGTGGCGACGGCGAGTGCCGCGGTGACGATGAGCTTGAGCAGTTTCACGGGGACTCCTTCGGAACGTGGTGCAGGGCGGCCAGGGCGATGGGTGGTGGCCTGCGGGCGGGGGAATTCAGGTGCAGCCGTGCAGCCGGCGAACGACACGCTGCGTCCAGGCGGACTCGGCGTCTTCCACTGCGAGCGCGGCACTGAAGTGGTCGCCTTCGAGTACGAGTGTCTCGGTCGGCACGCGCAGTCGTTGCAGTTCTGCGGCCATGGCGCCTGCACCGTTGACGATGCGGGGAAGATCGTCGCGGGCGTAGGCCAGCAGCATGAAGGGCGCGTCAGCGGAGACCTGACACACCGGGCTGGCGGCAGTGGCCTCGCTTGCGTCGTCGAGGAGCATCTGGTGCGTACGCTCCTCGCCGGTGCCCGATTCCCGCTGCGGATAGCGGATGTCCAGCGGCGCGCACAGCGGCAGACAAGCGAACAGCGCGGAACGCGGAACGCCGCGCGCCTGCAATCCTTCGGCGTCGAGCGCCGCCAATGCCATCAGGTGCCCGCCGGCCGAGTGACCGCCCACCGCGATGCGACCCGGGGTGCCGCCATGCACCGCGATGTGTCGATGCACCCAGGCGATGGCGTCGAGGCAGTCGTCGCGCATTGCTCGCCACTTGTGCTGAGGCGCCAGTCGGTACGAGATCGACACGAAGGTGATGCCGGCCGCCGTCAGCGCCGGTGCCATCAACCCCATCCATTCTTTATAGCCGTTGGTCCAGGCGCCGCCATGGGCGAACACGAGAACCGGCGAAGGCGATGAGGAAGACGGGGGGCGGGCCAGGTAGACGTCCAACGCTTGTGCCTCGTCGGCACCGAAGCGCTGGTTCGCCACCACCTGGCACACCTGGCTGGCAGTTTTCGACCGCTGCAGAGCCGCCTGCGCATAGGCCAGGGCGACCTCAGGGTAAAGCGGGGGTTGCGGTGAGAGGTGATCGAAGTCCAACATGCACTACTCCGGCACAGAACATTTGTACGTATACGTCTTATGTGTCGCAGTCTAGAAGCGACGCGGCCGCAAGTCAACAGGAACTCCACGGGGCCCCGATCCCCACCGGCATCCCGTGCCGACGCGCACCAGCGAGGCGCACAATCGGGGCATCGCGCGATCTCCCGCCTGCCCGTCATGCCTACACCCACACGCAACACGAAATCGTCCGCCCCCACGTCGCCCAAGCGCAGCGGAACCACCCCATCCGGCGAGGATCCGAGAGCCCTGATCACACCCGAAGTGCGGGAGATCCTCGACCACTTTCGACTCGGTGACGTACTGAGCCACCTGCTGCGGCGAGCGCACTTTCTCGCTGAAGAAGTCTTCGCCGGCGAGTTCGCGACCGAGTCGATCACGCCCAGGCAGAAGGCCACGCTCGTGATCCTCTACCAGTCTCCCGGGCTGAGCCAGAACGCGCTGGCCGATCAGCTCTTCATGGACCGCAACACGGTGGCCGAGATGGTGCGCCGGCTCGTGTCGACGGGCCTCGTCCGCCGCGCACCAGCGAAGGACGATCAGCGGGCGTACGCGCTGTTCCTGGCCGATGCCGGCGCCAAGCTGCTGAACGCGGTGATACCTCGTGACGTCGATGTCGAACGCCGGCTTGCGGAGCGCCTTCCGCCGGAGTATCGACCGTTGTTCGTGAAGTGCCTTCGGCTCTTGATCGAACCAGCCGCGGCGAAGTAGCAGGCTTCGGCTGGTGGAACAGGCTGTTCCGCCATGTGTTGTGACCGGCCAAAACCAGTACGTACACGCGCTTCATCGGACTTCTTCGCATGTTTCGGACGGTCAGCAAAATGAGAGTCGGGGCTTCGCTCGCACCAGCGCCAAAGCAGGGATCTGTGGCAGTCGAGTGACCCCTTGGAGGCGCGTGGTAGTGCGACTGCTCTTGGCCGGGAGAGCGCGCCAGACAGTTAGTTCGCTTCAAAACCGCCGTAGCAACGAGTGGCGGGCTATAGGGCAGCTCCGCCAAGTCCGCCGTCATGAAGCCGCTGGTCTGGACCGCGTGCAGCGCCATGACGCAGTCGCAGGTGCGGCCGTTGCCCATCACCGTTGCCCATCACGCCGGCGCTCTTCACCGGCAGGAACACCGTGAACGCCTGGCTGGCCAGGTCGTACCAGCTCTTGCCGGTGGTGGGGTCGATCGTGGCGCACAGCTCTTCCTGCAGCGTGTGCGTGGCCTCGGGCGTGGTGACACGCCTGGATGTCCTGCAGCAGCTTCGTGTGACCGTGGGCGCGGACTTCGGCGTAACCGAACTCGCGGTGGTCGCTCCAGCTCACCTCGCCGCCGAACTGCACGGCCATGGTCTGCATGCCGTAGCAGATGCCCAGCACCGGCACGCCCGCATCCCACACGGCCTGCGGCGCGCGCAGCTGGTGGTCTTCGTAGGTGCTGGCATGGCGGGGACTGGTGGAACGGATGCGCTGGATGCCTTCGGGGCGGGATGACACCGGGACCTCCCGATTAAGTTCATGCAACGAACTATGTCGGGTTTGCCCCGATTGGTGGATCCGAAGCACTGCACGAATAATTAGTTCGTCGCTCGCACTAAATGACCATGAGCAGGGTCCAGCGGCGCGATATGTCCAGCAAATCCATTCAACAACACCAGGCCTGATCTGCAGGCCGTTCACCGGAGACAAGGATGAAACTGACAAGAACCGTGATGGCCCTCTCGCTGGGGCTGGCCAGTGCCGGCGCGTTCGCCCAGGTCGTGGGTGTGAGTTGGTCCAACTTCCAGGAAGAGCGCTGGAAGACCGACGAAAAAGCCATCAAGGACCAGTTGACCAAGCTGGGCGCCAGCTACATCAGCGCCGATGCCGGTGGCTCACCCGAGAAGCAGCTGTCGGACGTCGACTCGCTGATCGCCAAGGGTGCCAAGGTGCTGATCGTGCTGGCGATGGACAAGGACGCCATCCTGCCGGCCGTGAACAAGGCCGCGCAGCAGAAGATTCCGGTGGTCGCCTACGACCGCCTGATCGAAGCGCCTGGCGTGTTCTACATCACCTTCGACAACGTCGAGGTCGGCCGCATGCAGGCGCGCGCCGTGCTCGAAGCCCGGCCCAAGGGCAACTACGTGATGATCAAGGGATCACCCACCGACCCGAACGCCAACTTCCTGCGCGACGGGCAGCAGGAGGTGCTGGACGCGGCAATCAAGAAGGGTGACATCAAGATCGTCGGCGAGGAATACACCGACGGCTGGAAGCCCGAAGTGGCCCAGAAGAACATGGAGCAGATCATCACCAAGACCGGCGGCAAGATCGACGCCGTGGTGGCCTCCAACGACGGCACGGCCGGCGGTGTGGTCGCGGCATTGACGGCCAAGGGCATCAAGGGCATTCCGGTCTCGGGCCAGGACGGTGACCACGCCGCCCTCAACCGTGTCGCCTCGGGCTCGCAGGCGGTGTCGGTCTGGAAGGACGCACGCGATCTCGGCCGTGACGCCGCGTCTGCCGCGGTCACCCTGGCCAAGGGCCAGAAGGTCAGCGGCGCCTCGACCTGGGCCGGTGGCGAGAAGAAGGTGTCGCTGCAAGCTCAGTTCCTGAAGCCTGTGCCCATCACGGCCAAGAACCTCGATCTGGTGGTCAAGGCAGGCTGGATCAAGAAAGAAGACCTGTGCAAAGGCGTGGACGGGGCCAAGGGGCCGGCCGCTTGCAAGTGAACGGTTCTCTCTCCTGATGGATGGAAGCCCTCGGACCGCGGGCTGGGTTCAGCCCGCGGTTTTTTTTGCGGAGTATCGCTGTGAGTCCTGTTCCCACTGTGTTGCGACAACTGGCTGTCGACTGGCGGCTGGTGCTGATGGGTTCCGTTCTGGTCGGGACGGCCATCGTGTTCAACATCCTCTCGGGCGGCCTGTTCCTGTCGCCCGAGAACCTCTACAACATCGCACAGCAGACGGCGGTGGTCGGCATCGTGGCCACGGTGGTGGTGCTGGTGATCGTGGCGCGCCACATCGACCTGTCGGTTGGCTCGGTGATGGGCTTTGTCGGCGTGCTCATCGCCACACTGATGTACACCGCCGGCTGGCACTGGGTTGAGGCCTCGCTGGCGAGTCTGGCGGTGGCGATCGCTGCCTCTGTCTACCAGGGCGCGCTGACGGCGATGCTGGGTGTGCCGTCCTTCGTCGTCACACTGGGTGGACTGATGTCGTTCCGGGGCGCGGCCTTCCTGGTGGCCGACGGCAAGACGCAGCCGGTCTCCGACGCCTTCTTTCAGCGCCTGGGTGGCGGCTTCGACGGTGCCATCGGCGTGCAGGCCAGCTGGGCGCTGGCAGCAGTGCTCGTCGCGGCGCTGGTGTTGCAGACCTGGCTGCGTCGCCGAGCCAAAGCGGCCTACGAAGTCCCCAGCCCTCCCCTGTGGCTGGACGCTCTGGTTGCAGCCGTGCCAGCCCTGATCGTGGTGGCTTTCGTGGCCACCATGAACGCCTACCAGATCCCGAGCAAGGACGCACCGCAAGGCGTGCCGATTCCGGTGCTGATCTGGGGCACCGTGGCGCTGGTGCTGTCCTTCATCGTGCACCGCACGCGTTTCGGCCGCTATGTGTTTGCCATGGGGGGCAACCCCGAAGCCGCAGCCCTGGTCGGCATCCCGGTGCGCCGGGTCACGCTGATGCTGTTTGCCTTGATGGGCGTGCTGATCACCATCGCGGCCATGGTCTCCATTGCGCGGCTCAACGCCGGCACCAACTCGCTGGGCACCGGCATGGAGCTGTATGTGATCGCCGCGGCCGTCATCGGCGGCACAGCGCTCGCCGGTGGCAGCGGCTCGATCCTGGGCTCGGTGCTGGGCGCGCTGATCATGCAGAGCATCGACAGCGGTCTGCTGCTGCTGGACATCTCGATCGGCCTGCGCTACGTGATCATCGGCCAGGTGCTGATCGCCGCCGTGGTGTTTGACGTGGTGTACCGCCGCGTGACGGGAGATGTGGCATGAGCGCTCCATTGGTCGAGATGCGCCACATCGGCAAGTCGTTTGGTGGCGTGCGCGCGGTCGACGATGTGTCGATCAATCTGTATCCCGGTGAGGTGGTAGCCCTGCTGGGTCACAACGGCGCAGGCAAATCGACGTTGATGAAGATGCTTGCGGGCGCCTACCCGATCGACAGCGGCGAAGTGCTGATCAACGGCGACAAGGCCCAGATCCGGACCCCGGTCGACGCGCAGCGCTGCGGCATCGAATCGATCTACCAGACGCTGGCACTGGCCGACAACCTGGATGCCGTGGCCAACCTGTTCCTGGGCCGCGAGCTGCTCACGCGCTGGAAGACGCTGGACGACCACCGCATGGACGCCGAAGCCCGCAAGGTGTTCCACCGTCTGAACAAGAACTTCCGCAACGTGCGCACACCGGTGCGCCGCCTCTCGGGCGGTCAGCGCCAGGTGGTGGCGATCTCGCGGGCGATCTACTTCAACGCACGCATCCTGATCATGGACGAGCCAACCGCTGCGCTCGGGCCGGAAGAAACGGCGATGGTGGGCAACCTGGTGCGCCAGCTCAAGGCCGAGGGCGTGGGCATCTTCCTGATCACCCACGACATGCCGGATGTGTTCGGTCTGAGCGACCGGCTGGCGGTCATGAAGAACGGGCGCATGGTGGGCACCTACCAGACGTCCGATGTCACCGAGGACGAGGTTCTTGGCATGATCATCGCTGGCAAACAACCAGAGGGAAAGGCGCAGACCCACAGCCTCTGAGGCCTGGCGCGTCCCGCAAGCACCGCATGAAAACGACCGGCGACCAGCAACTTGTCAAACGCATCAACCGCAGCGTGCTGCTGCGGTTGATGCGGCGGCGCAGCGGGCTCTCGCGCGCGCAGCTCGCGCAGGAGAGTGGCCTCACCAAATCAACCGTCAGCCTGCTGGTGCGGGAGCTGATCGACGAAGGCTGGGTCACCGAGACCGGCATTGCCACCGCGCAAGGTCTGGGCAGGCCCTCAATACCGCTGCGCATCGATGGCAGTCGCCGCGCCATGGTCGGCGTGGAGATCGCCGTGGAATCGTTGCGGGTGGTGGCGGTATCGCTCACCGGCGAGGTGATCTGGTCGATCGAGGAGCCCTTGTCGGAGCGCGAGCCCGGACTGGTGTGCCGCCAGGTCGCGCAACTGGTGGTGCGCGCCCACCAGGTGCTCGCCGAGCAGACCCTGCTGGTGTCTGGCATCGGCATCGGCCTGCCCGGGGCGTTCGACGAAGCAACCGGCACCGTCCGGTTTGCCCCCAACCTGGGCTGGCGCAACGTGGTGTTCCTGCCGCTGATCACGCAGGCGCTGTCCGAGGCCGGCGCTCCACCGGTCGCGGTCCATGTCCAGAACGAGGCCGACACCGCCGCCCTGAGCGAATACGAGTTCAGCGAGGGCGAGGTCATGGACTCGCTGATCTTCGTGACCTGTGGCACCGGCGTGGGTGCCGGCATCGTGCTCAACGATCGCCTGTTCATCGGGCTCCAGGGCATGGCCGGTGAAATCGGCCACAGCATCCTGCAGGTCGACGGCCTGCCGTGTTCCTGCGGACGCCGGGGCTGCGCCGAAACCTTCTTCGGCGCCCGCGCGCTCGACCGCCTGCCGAACCCGGCACAGGGCGGCGTGTATCTGGGTGTCGTGTTGCAGAACCTGTGGACCACCTTCGACCCAGGTGCGCTGGTGGTCGGGGGGCCGTCCTGCGATCGGTACCCGGGCATTCTGACCACCGCGCGCGACACGCTGGCGGGCTATGCCACCCGTGCGGGCGTGGTGGAACCCGCGGTGCGGCCGGCGCGCTACGGCCTGCTGGCCTCGGCCGTCGGCGCGGCAGCCCTGGTGCTGTACCACGAGCTGCGCCCGATGCACGCACCGGCGACGGTGTCTCCGACCGACGAAGCCCAGGACCATCCCGACGACCTGCCGCAAGACGACCTCCACTGACCTTTCACGACCATGACCACGACCATCGGCATCGACATCGGCACCTCGGAGGTGAAGGCCCTGCTGCTTGGGGCCGACCAGCGAGTCATCGGCTCGGCGGGCTCGGCGCTCACCGTATCTCGGCCTCACCCCGGCCACAGCGAGCAGGCGCCGGCCGACTGGTGGACTGCCGCCCAGGCCGCACTGGCTGCGCTGCGCGCCGCGCACCCGACCGAATACGCCGCAACCGAGGCCATCGGCCTGTCCGGCCAGATGCACGGCGCGGTGCTGCTGGATGCACAGGACCGGGTGCTGCGCCCGGCCATCCTCTGGAACGACACCCGCAGTGCGGCCGAGTGCACCGAGATGATGGCCGAGCTGTCCACACTCAGCGACCTCGCCGGCAGCCTGGCCATGCCCGGCTTCACCGCACCCAAGCTGCGCTGGGTCGCGCGCCACGAACCGGAGGTGTTTCGGCAGGTGGCCAAGGTGCTGCTGCCCAAGGACCATGTGCGCCTGATGCTGACCGGCGAACACGTGAGCGACCTGTCGGACGCCAGCGGCACGCTCTGGCTCGACGTGCGGCAGCGCGACTGGTCTGACGAACTGCTGGCCCTGACCGGCCTGACGCGCGCGCACATGCCGCGGCTGGTCGAGGGCAGCGAGGCCGGCGGGCGGCTGAAGGCCGACGTGGCGCAAGCGCTGGGGCTGAGACCGGGCACGGTGGTGGCCGGCGGCGCGGGCGACAACGCGTCCAGCGCCATCGGCATGGGGGTGGTCGATGCCGGCCAAGGCTTTCTCTCTCTGGGCACCAGCGGCGTGCTGTTCGTGGTGACACGAGACTACCAGCCGAATGCCGCCAGTGCCACGCACGCGTTCTGCCACGCCGTGCCGGGCCGCTGGCACCAGATGAGCGTGATGCTCTCGGCCGCCAGCGCACTGCAGTGGGTGTCGGCGCTGCTGGGCGCGGCGAACGCAGGCGATGTCGCTGCGCAGGCTGCGGCCCTGCGCGCGCATGACCGCGCCGCGTCTCCACTGTTCCTGCCTTACCTCAGCGGCGAGCGCACACCGCACAACGACGCCCGTGTGCGCGGCAGTTTCCACGGCCTGGACTTCGACACCGATGCGGCACGGCTGGGCTACGCGGTGATGGAGGGCGTGAGTTTCGGCCTGTGCGATGGCCTGGCCGCGCTCAACGCCGCTGGCAGCACCGTCTCGCGCCTGTCGCTGGTGGGCGGCGGCGCCCGCAGCGGCTTCTGGGCGCAGATGCTGGCCAGCGCGCTCGACGTCGAGATCGTCACCCACGGTGACTCAGCCGTCGGTGGCGCGCTGGGGGCGGCCCGCCTGGGCGCGCTCAGCGTTGGTGCACCGATGAACTCGGTCTGCCTGCCACCGCCCATCGACACCGTCTACCGGCCTGACCCGGCCGAGCGTGCGCTGCTCGCGTCGCGCCGCCACCTGTTCCACAGCCTGTACCGCACGCCCCGACCACCTCAACCGAGAAACCCATGAGTACCTATTTTTCCGACGTTCCCGCCATCGCCTACGAAGGCCCGCAATCGAGCAACCCTCTGGCCTTCAAGTGGTACGACAAGGACCGCCTGGTGCTGGGCAAGCGCATGGAGGACCACCTGCGCTTTGCCGCCTGCTACTGGCACAGCTTCTGCTGGAACGGCTCCGACCCCTTCGGCCACGACGGCACCTTCGAACGCCCGTGGCAACGCGTGGCCGACCCGATGGCCGCGGCCCGCATGAAGGCCGATGCCGCGTTCGACTTCTTCTCGCGCCTGGGCGCCCCCTACTACTGCTTCCACGACCGCGACGTGGCGCCCGAGGGCAGTACGCCGCGCGCGAGCGTGAACCACCTGCACGAGATGGTCGATGTGCTGCAGGCCAAACAAGCCGCCACGGGCATGAAACTGCTGTGGGGCACGGCCAACCTGTTCAGCCACCGCCGCTTCATGTCGGGCGCATCGACCAACCCAGACCCCGAGGTCTTCGCACTGGCCGCGCTGCAGGTGAAGGAGGCGATGGACGCCACGCTCAAGCTCGGCGGCGAAAACTACGTGCTCTGGGGCGGACGCGAAGGGTATGAGACCCTGCTCAATACCCGCATGGGCCAGGAGCTGGACCAGATGGGCCGATTCCTGAACATGGTGGTGGACTACAAGCACAAGATCGGCTTCAAGGGCGCCATCCTGATCGAGCCCAAGCCGCGCGAACCGTCCAAGCACCAGTACGACTTCGACACCGCCACGGTCTTCGGTTTCCTGCAGCGCCACGGTCTGGACAAGGAGATCAAGGTCAACATCGAAGGCAACCACGCCACGCTGTCGGGCCACAGTTTTGAACACGAGGTGGCCACCGCGCTGGACCTGGGCATCTTTGGTTCCATTGACATGAACCGCGGCGACATGCAGTGCGGCTGGGACACCGACCAGTTCCCCAACAACATCCCCGAAACCGCGCTGGTGATGTACCTGATCCTGCAGGGCGGCGGCTTCACCACCGGCGGCTTGAACTTCGACTCCAAGGTGCGGCGCCAGTCGATCGATGCCGAGGACATGTTCCACGGCCACATTGGCGGCATGGACGTGTCGGCGCGCGCGCTGCTGATCGCCGAGCAGATGGTCATCGACGGCCAGCTGGCGCGCCACGTCGAGGCCCGCTACGCTGGATGGAACACCCCGTTTGGCCACGACCTGATGGCCGGCCGCCTGGGCCTGGACCAGGTGGCTACCCGTGCGCTGGACCGCAACCAGGACACGCGGCCGGTTTCCGGGCGGCAGGAGCTGCTGGAGAACCTGCTCAACCGCTACCTCTGATGCACCATTGGCGATCGCCTCGCGCAGTCTGACCAGCGCATGCCGTTCCAGCGGGTGCAGGTGGTCGGCACCCGTGGGTGCATCGGTCTCAGTGGACCGATGTCCCGGTACATCGCCAGTTCGCCGTCAGCATCATCGATCCTGGATGCCCCGGAACACCCAGGGCAGATAGTGGCTCACTCCCACTCGATCGTCGCGGGCGGCTTGCTCGACACGTCGTAGGTCACGCGGTTGATGCCGCGCACCTCGTTGATGATGCGGCTCGACACCTTCTTGAGCAGGCTGTAGGGCAGCTCGGCCCAGTCCGCCGTCATGAAGTCGCTGGTCTGCACCGCGCGCAGCGCCACGACGTAGTCGTAGGTGCGGCCGTCGCCCATCACGCCGACGCTCTTCACCGGCAGGAACACCGTGAACGCCTGGCTGGTGAGGTCGTACCAGCTCTTGCCGGTGGCGGGGTCGATGGTGGCGCGCAGTTCCTCGATGAAGATGTGGTCGGCGCGCTGCAGCAGGCTGGCGAAATCCGCCCGCACCTCGCCCAGGATCCGCACACCCAGGCCCGGACCCGGGAACGGATGCCGGTACACCATCTCGTGCGGCAGGCCGAGCGCCACGCCCAGCTCGCGCACCTCGTCCTTGAACAGCTCGCGCAGCGGCTCCAGCAGCTTCAGGCCGAGCTTTTCCGGCAGGCCACCGACGTTGTGGTGGCTCTTGATCGTGGCCTTCTTGCTGGCCGTGCCACCGCTTTCCACCACGTCCGGGTAGATCGTTCCCTGGGCCAGGAAGGTCGCGCCCTTGTGGCCCTGGCCCGACGCCTTCAGCTTGGCGGCCTCGGCCTTGAACACTTCGACGAACTCCCGGCCGATGATCTTGCGCTTCTGCTCGGGGTCGGTGACGCCCTTGAGGTGGCCCAGGAACTGTTCGGCGGCTTGCACATGCACGACCTTGGCGTGCAGGCGGCCGGCGAACATCTCCATGACCATCGCGCCTTCGTTCAGGCGCAGCAGGCCGTGGTCGACGAACACGCAGGTGAGCTGGTCGCCGATGGCGCGGTGGATCAGCGCGGCGGCCACCGACGAATCGACGCCGCCGGACAGGCCGAGGATCACCTCTTCGTCGCCGACCTGTTCGCGGATCTTCGCGACGGCTTCCTGGATGTAGTCGCCCATGATCCAGTCGCCCTTGCAGCCGGCGATGTCGCGCACGAAGCGGGTCAGCAGCGCCGCGCCCTGCAGCGTGTGCGTCACTTCGGGGTGGAACTGGACGGCGTAGTAGCCCTTGTCCTCGTTGGCCATGCCGGCGATCGGGCAGCTCGGGGTGGAGGCCATCAGCTTGAAGCCGGGCGGCAGTGCGGTGACCTTGTCGCCGTGGCTCATCCAGACCTTGAGCATGCCGTGGCCTTCGGGGGTGCCGAAGTCCTGGATGTCCTGCAGCAGCTTCGTGTGACCGTGGGCGCGGACTTCGGCGTAACCGAACTCGCGGTGGTCGCTCCAGCTCACCTCGCCGCCGAGCTGCACGGCCATGGTCTGCATGCCGTAGCAGATGCCCAGCACCGGCACGCCCGCATCCCACACGGCCTGCGGCGCGCGCAGCTGGTGGTCTTCGTAGGTGCTGGCGTGGCTGCCGCTGAGGATGATGCCCTTCGGTGCGAACGACTTGATGAACTCGTCGGACACGTCGTTGGGGTGGATCTCGCAGTAGACATGGGCCTCGCGCACGCGGCGGCCGATGAGCTGGGTGACTTGGGAGCCGAAGTCGAGGATGAGGATCTTGTCGTGTTGCATGTCGAACTCAGCGAACTCAGGCGACCACGTGCGCCGGGTGCGGCGGCGTGGCGGGATGGCGGCGGAAGTGGCGCAGGGCGAGCACGGTGGCCGTGATCTGCAGCGCCGAACAGAGGAAGAACGGCGCGCCGATGCGCCAGTCGCCCTGGGGCAGGTGCGACACGAAGCCGAGCAGCGCCGAGCCGATGACCGGCGCGAACACGGCGGTCAGGCTGTTGAGCGAGCCGAGCGCGCCCATGGTGCGGCCCTGCGACTCGTCGTCGGCGGCGTTGGAGACCAGCGTCTGCATGGCGGCCTGCACCATGAAGCCGAACACGTTCAGGCCGATGATGGCGTACATCATCCAGCCCTCGGTGGCTGCGCCCCACAGGGCGTAGGTGATGGCCGAGGAGATCAGACCGATGACGGCGATGCGCTGCGGCGTGGTGCGCTTCAGGGCCACGCGGATCAGCCCGCCCTGCACCAGCACCGACATGACGCCCACGGCAAACAGCGACCAGCCGTTTTCCTTGGGGCCCCAGCCGAACTTGAACATCGTGTACAGCACCCAGGTGGTGTGCAGGATGAACTGCGCCAGGCTGGACAGGCCCATCACGAACACCAGCGGGCCGACGCCGCGCAGCTCGGTCAGGCGGCGCAGCGAGGCCACCGGGTTGACCTTGGTCCAGTCGATCGCCGGGCTGCGGCGCTCCGGCGGCAGCGACTCGGGCAGCACGAAGGCGCCGTAAATGGCGTTCAGCACCGCCAGCCCGCCGGCCACGAAGAACGGCAGGTGCAGGTCGATGGCCCCCAGCAGCCCGCCCATGACGGGACCGAGGATGAAGCCCATGCCGAACATCGCGCCCAGCATCCCGAAGCGCTTGCCGCGCTGCTCGGGGCTGCTGATGTCGGCGACGTAGGCCTGCGCGATGGAGGCGTTGGCCTGCAGCGCACCGCTGACCAGCCGCACCGCCACCAGCATCCACAGCGCCGTCGCCAACCCCGTGACGAAGAAGCTCAGCGCCAGCCCGGTGAAGCCGATGAGCAGCACCGGCCGGCGGCCATGGCGGTCCGACAGCGCCCCCAGCACCGGCGAGCCGATGAAGTTGGCGACGCCGAAGGCGAAGGTCACCACGCCGTACCAGAAGGCCTGGTCGGCCTGCGAGCCGGTGAACTTGCCCACCAGCGGCGCCAGCACCGGGATGATCAGGCCGATGGCGACCATGTCGATCAGCACGGTGATCATGATGAAGGGCATCGCAGCGGTGCGGCCCTTCGGCCCCGGCGTGGACGCGGGGCGCTGCTCGTCGTCGCTCAAGCGCGTCACTCCATGCGGTAGTTGGGCGCTTCCTTCGTGATCTGCACGTCGTGGACGTGGCTCTCACGGATGCCGGCGGACGTGATCTCGACGAACTCGGCGCGGTCCTGCATGTCGGTGATCGATGCGCAACCGCAGTAGCCCATCGAGGCACGGATGCCACCGGCCATCTGGAACACGATCGACAGCATCGAGCCCTTGTACGGGACACGGCCTTCGATGCCTTCGGGCACCAGCTTGTCGGCGTTCGGGTTGCTGGTCTCGTCGTTTTCCTGGAAGTAGCGGTCGGCAGAACCCGCCTTCATCGCACCGATCGAGCCCATGCCGCGGTAGCTCTTGTAGCTGCGGCCCTGGTACAGCACGATCTCGCCCGGCGCCTCTTCGGTGCCGGCGAACATGCCGCCCATCATCACGGTCGACGCGCCGGCCGCGATGGCCTTGGCGATGTCGCCCGAGTAGCGGATGCCGCCGTCGGCGATCAGCGGCACGCCCGTGCCACGCAGCGCGGTGGCCACGTTGTCGATCGCGGTGATCTGCGGCACGCCGACACCGGCGACGATGCGGGTGGTGCAGATCGAACCGGGGCCGATGCCGACCTTGACGCCATCCGCTCCGGCTTCGACCAGCGCCAGCGCGGCAGCGCCCGTGGCGATGTTGCCGCCGATGACGTCGACGTGCGGGAAGTTCTGCTTGACCCAGCGCACGCGCTCGATCACGCCGTGGCTGTGGCCGTGGGCGGTGTCGACGACGAGGGCATCGACACCGGCCTTCACCAGCAGTTCGATGCGCTCTTCCGTGCCATCACCGACACCGACCGCCGCGCCGACGCGCAGCTTGCCGTGGGCATCGCGGGCGGCGTTGGGGAAGCTGGTCTGCTTGGTGATGTCCTTGACGGTGAACAGGCCGCGCAGTTCGGACGCGTCGTTCAGCACCAGCACGCGCTCCAGCTTGTGCTGGTGCATCAGCGCCTTGGCCTGTGCCAGCGAAGCACCTTCCTGGACGGTGACCAGGCGCTCGCGCGGGGTCATGATCTCGCGCACCGGGGCGTCGAGACGGGTCTCGAAGCGCAGGTCGCGGCCGGTGATGATGCCGACCACGCGGCCGTTCTCGACCACCGGGAAACCGGAGATGCCGTGGGCACGCGACAGCTCGATCACCTCGCGGACCCGCACGTCCGGCGACACGGTGATCGGGTCCTTCAGCAGGCCCGATTCGTAGCGCTTGACGCGGGCCACTTCGGCGGCCTGCTGTTTCGGGCTGAGGTTCTTGTGGACGATGCCGATGCCGCCCTCCTGGGCGATCGCGATCGCGAGGCGGGCCTCGGTGACCGTGTCCATCGCGGCGGACACCAGCGGCAGGTTCAGGGTGATGTTGCGCGACAGTTTCGTCGCCAGCGAGGTGTCGCGGGGCAACACCTGGGAGTACGCGGGGACCAGCAACACGTCGTCGAAGGTCAGTGCTTTGCCAAGCAGGCGCATGAGTCGGGCTCCAGACGCAAAAGGAGATTATACGGACCCGTTACACACCCGGCCCCGCCGGACTGTTGCAGACACACTGCGGGCGCGGGGCCGCCGCTACACTGCGCCCCATGTTTTCGACCTCCAAGCCCCGACAACTGTGCGGTGCCCTGCTGGCACTGGCTGCCACCGCGCTGGCCCTGCCCTGCGCCGCACAATGGAAGTGGCGCGACGCCCAGGGCCACATCCAGTACAGCGACCGCCCGCCACCGAACGAGGTCCGCGACCGCGACATCCTGACCCGCCCGGCGGCAGCGCCCGCGGCGCAACGCCCCGCCCCGGGTGCCTCTGCGGCGGCCGGCGCACCGTCCGGCGTGGCATCAGCGCCCACGAGCGACCCGGCCATCGAAGCCCGCAAGCGCCAGATCCAGGCCGCACAGGACCAGGGCAAGCGCGACGAGGACGCGCGTGTCGCGCGTCAGAAGGTCGAGAACTGCGCCCGGGCCAAGGAATACGCCCGCACGGTGGAGAGCGGCCAGCGCATCACGCGCACCAACGAGAAGGGCGAGCGCGAGTTCCTCGATGACGCCCAGCGCGCCCGCGAAGCGGCCCGCGCCCGCGAGATCATCGCGAGCGACTGCCGCTGATCCGCTGGCGGCCCCGCTCGCCCTGCGCCCGGTAGCGCACCCGGCGGGCCTCCTTGGGATCGACGATCAGCGGCCGGCACAGCGCCAGCTGGTCGCCGTCGTGCAGCACGGTCGACGGCGTCACCGCGCGGCCCCACACCGCCACGGTCACCGTCCCCAGATCAAAGCCGGGATGCCGTTCCGGCAGACCCGCAGCCAGCACGGCCTGTCCGGCGGTCGTCCCGGCCGGCAGCTCGAACACCTGCAGATCGACCTGCCTCGGCGCCGGGCTGTAGGCCACCTCGACCCGGATCGTCCGCGCGCCCCGCTCCACCGGCTCAGCGCTTGCCATGGACCTGCTCGGCGCGGGCCACGAACGCATCGACGAAGGTGTTGGCGATGCGGTCGAACACGGGGCTGACCACCAGCTCCAGCGGCCGGCTGGCGAAGGCATACGACAGCTCGAACTCGACCTTGCACGCCTTGCCGTCCGGCCCGATCGGCAGGAAGCGCCAGACCCCTTCCAGGTGCGAGAACGGCCCGTCCACCAGACTCATGCCGACGGACTGGCCTGCGACCTGCGTGTTGCGGGTCGTGAAGGCATGGCGCACGCCGGCATACGCGAGGTGCAGCCGGGCTGTCACCACCCCTGGCTCCTGCGACAGCACTTCGGCCCGCTGGCACCACGGCAGAAACTGCGGATAGGCGGGTACATCGACCACGAGATCGAACATCTCGCGGGGCGAGTACCAGAGGAGGACGGATTTTTTGACGTGCTTCACAATGCAGGGATTGTATTGAGGCTGCCCATGTCCACCGCCCACACCTCCGCCACCATTGCAGAAAACCGAAAAGCGCATTTCAACTACCACATCGAGGAGCGCCACGAGGCGGGCGTCGTGCTGGAAGGCTGGGAGATCAAGTCCATCCGCGAAGGCCAGGTGCAGCTCACCGACGGCCACGCGGTGATCAAGAACGGCGAGCTGTTCCTGATCGGCTGCCGCATCAACGCGCTGCGCAGCGCCTCCACCCATGTGCGCCCGGAGGCAGACCGCACCAAGAAGCTGCTGATGCACAAGGCCGAGATCAAGCGCCTGATCGGCAAGGTCGAGCAGAAGGGGTACACGCTGGTGCCGCTGAACCTGCACTTCAAGGGCGGTCGTGTGAAAGCCGAGATCGCGCTGGCCAAGGGCAAGGCCGAGCACGACAAGCGCGACACCGAGAAGAAGCGCGACTGGGAGCGCGAGAAGGGCCGCCTGATGCGCCACAAGGTGTCGAGCCCGCGCAAGGACGCCTGAAGATGCGGCTGGTCGCCAGCAACGCAGGGGGCGTCGGTCGGGTCGAGGTGCTGGATGGCTGGCGCGGCCTGGCGGTGCTGACCCTGCTGGCGGGCCACTTCGTGCCACACCTGGGGCTGGATGCGCCCGCGTGGTCGGCCAACTTCGGACGGGTGGGCGTCGAGCTGTTCTTCGCGCTGTCGGGCTGCCTGATGGGCTCGCTGCTGTTCGGGCGCGCGATGGCGCTGCGGAGCTTCGCCGTGCGGCGCTTCGCGCGGGTCGTGCCGTCGATGTGGGTGTTCGTGGCCGTGGCCTGTGCCGTGACGCTGCTGCGCGGCGCACCGCTGACCGCCACCTCGGTGGGCCTGAGCCTGACCGGCTGGGCCAACATCCAGCCGCTGCTCGATGCGGGCGAACAGTCGGTGCGGCTCGGGCACCTCTGGTCGGTGTGCGTCGAGCTGCAGGGTTACGCCGTGCTCGGCGGGCTGGCGGCGGTGTCGCGGCGCTGGCGGCTGGATCCGGTCGCGCTGATCGGCACGGTGCTGCTGCTGAGCTGGGCCGCGCTCGGCCTGCAGGTGGTGCAGGGCGCACCGCTGCCCTACTACACCACCTTCTGGCGCCCGGATGCGCGGCTGACTGCGGTGCTGCTCGGCGCGCTCTTCGTGGTCCTGCACGACGGCGGTCGGCTGCGGCTGGACCGGCTGCCGGCCTGGCCACTGGCGCTCGGCGCGGGCCTGCTGCTGCAGGTGAATCTGGTGCCGGACGTGCTCAAGTACACCGTCGGCGCGGCACTGATCGCGCTGGGCTGCGCCGGGCTGTCACGGACAGCAGGTCCGGGGTCGCGCTGGCTGGGGCACCCGGTGCTGGTCGCCTTCGGGACGGTGTCGTACAGCCTCTACCTGTGGCAGCAGCTGTTCTATGCGGACAAGGATCTGCTGCGCTGGCCGGTGGCGCTGACGCTGGCGGTGCTGACCGGGTTCGCGGCCCACCACCTCTGGGACCGCTGGCTGCACCAGCAGACCCTGGCGTACCTGGACCGCCCCCCCGCACGGCCCAAGGTGGTCAGCTGACGCCGGACCTGACCTGCTCCCGGCGTCCGGAGAGTCGGGCCAGCGCAGCACCGGCTGCGTCCAGCACGAACCAGGTCAGCAGGAAGCCGCCGGTCTCCAGTAGGAAGCTGTGCCACTTGTAGAACAGCTCCGCCACCAGCAGGGACAGCAGCAGTGCTGGCGCCTGCCGCAGCAGCAACTCGCGAACGGTCAGTCGTGTCATCAAGGTGAACATGGTGTGGTCTCCCGGGTTCTTCAGGCACGGAACTGGACATGCCGCGGCTCGATGTTCTGCCGCGCATTGCCACCTTGCAGCGTGTAGCCGGAGGCCACCCACTGGCTGCTCTGGTCGTGGTGGGCCAGCACCGAGAGGTAGTCGCCCCAGGCCTGGTCCGCAGGTCCGTGGGTGCTGGTCCTGGTCAGCGTGGTCTGCCAGCCTGCGGCGGTCTGGATGCCGACGACATGTCCGGGGTGGATCGCCCCGCCGCCATAGAAGGCCGCGAAACCCACCTGTCCCTGGGCATTGGCCGCCGCGGCGGGATAGGCCCACGCCGCGTTGTTGCTCCAGATGTCGGGCTCGTTGAGCAGCGCCTTGCTCGCTTCGTTCAGGCGCACGACCCGGATGTAGGGCAGCGGGTGGCTGGCATCCCGGTTGGCCGACCACATGAAGCCGATCACGCCGGCACCGACCCAGGCCCCCGTGACCCGTGGATCAAGCCGGTTGAGCCAGTTCACGCCCCCGGGGCCGGGCGCAGAGTAGGTGCCCGCGCTCCAGGCCCGGACATTGACCGTGCTGGAGCTGATGCTGACGGCCGTGTCCGGCCACTGGTAGACCCGCATCTGGCTCAGCGAGTTGTGGCTGCCCATGTACATGACCGAGGTGGCCCCGCGGCACAGCCGGATCGAGCCGTTGGTCGTCGTGGTCCACCAGCGGTAGCTCAGTCCGGTGCCGGAAGCCAGCGCAGTCAACGGCAGGCGGAACACCACGGACCGCTGCCACGCGTTGCCGATGAACGCATTGAACGTGATGAAGAGCTGCTGGTTGGTGAAGGCCATGTCCGGGTAATCGAACCAGGTGGTGGTCCAGCTGGCGTTCAGGTCGGTGGGCCGGAAGTCCCAGTAGTACCAGGATCCGAAGCTGGCTTCACGCGAGATGGCCAGCCGGAAAAGATTGCCGCCGCCCGCGCCGGCGCTGTACTGCAGCAGCCAGATCCAGATGCGGTGCTGCGGGTGGAAGAGCACCACCTGGTCGCAGCAGAAACCACCCGCCGACGCCGGAAAGCGGGTGAAGGGATCGACCTGCGTCCACGACGTGCCGCCGTTGGCCGAGGTGCAGGCGAACCAGTTGCCCGTCATCATCAGCTGCAGCTTGCTGGCAGCCGTGGTGGGTTCGCAGACCGACGAGGTGCGGGTGGTCGTGGCCGCGTCGGAGAGGCCGATGTTCTTGACCAGGGTGAGTGCCATGGTGGTCTCCGGTGGTCATTGGGGATCGGTGGGGGGATTCAGCTCGGCGTCCGTGAGCGCGCGGGTCGGCACCGGCTCCGGCGTGTCGCCGGCCAGCGGTGGGCCGGCCTGGCGGCGCGGGCCGGATTTGGTCCGGTCTCGGGCGTCCAGTTCGGCATCCGTCGGGCCGGATGCGGCTCCGCGGGTGGTGCCCGCCGTGCTGTTCACGGGTGCGCCAGCGTCCTTGCTGCGGGTCCGCTCGGTGCGGGCTCCCTCGGTCGCGGCGGATTTTCTGGTAGCCATGTGGGGCCCCCTTGCCGATGAAGTGGCGGACACTGCTGTCCGGATGCCCCGCAGTCTGCGCCGTTGAACCGACCGGTCAAGGCATGCGCGCCACCCGCATCCTCTGCCTTGATGACAGCCGGCCGGGTTCACTCCGAGCGCAGCGCCTCCACCGGATCGAGCCGCGCCGCCCGCCGCGCCGGCATCACCCCCGCCAGCAGCCCCACCGCCATGGCCAGCGCTTCGGCCAGCAGCACGAAGGGCAGCGGCGTGCTCACCGGCAAGGCCGGCAGCAGCAGGTGCGCCCCCTGCGCGATGCCGATGCCGATCGCCAGCCCCAGCACGCCACCCACCGCCGACAGCACCACCGCCTCGCCCAGGAACAGCGCCAGCACCGTGCGCCGCCGCGCGCCCAGCGAGATGAGCAGACCGATCTCGGACGTGCGCTCGGTGACCGCAATCGTCATGATCGTGACGATGCCGACCCCGCCCACCAGCAGCGAGATGCCACCCAGCGCACCCACTGCGGCCGTCACCACGTCGAGGATGTTGGACAGCGCACCCAGCATGTCCGCCTGCGTGACGATGCTGAAATCCTCGCGGCCGTGGCGCGCCTTCATCAGCGCGCGCGCCTGCGCCACGACCGCGGCGGACGAGGTCGCGTCGGTGTAGACCAGGTGCAGCTCCATCAGCCCGGGGCGGTTGAACAGCTCCATCGCCCGTGCCGCCGGCACATAGGCCACGTCGTCCAGGTCGATGCCCAGGAACTGCCCGCGCGGCGCCAGCACGCCGATGACGCGGAATTGCTGGGTGCCGATGCGGATGCGGGCGCCGAGCGGGCTGTCCGCGCCGAACAGCTCGCGCTTGAGACTGGCGCCGAGCACCGCGAAGTTGCGCGCGTGCGCCGTGTCCTCGTCCGGCAGGAACTGGCCCTGCGACACCGCCAGATGGAAGGATGGCAGCAGCGCCGCGCTCGTGCCATAGACGATCGCGCGGCGCACGCGGCCGTTGGCGCCCATCTCGGCGTTGCCGGTGACGCCGGGCGTGACACCGACCAGGTGCGGGATGCGCTGGCGCAGCGCGTCGGCATCGTCCAGCGAGAGCGGCCGCACCGAGGACGGGAAGCCCGGGTTGGTGCCGCCAGTGGAAACCTTGCCCGGCGACAGCGTGACGACGTTGGTGCCGATCTGGCTGAATTCGGAGAGCAGGAAGCGGTGCAGGCCCTCGCCGATCGAGGTCAGCAGGATCACGGCGGCGATGCCGATGGCGATGCCGAGCAGCGTCAGGACGCTGCGCA
This sequence comes from Sphaerotilus montanus, assembly GCF_013410775.1. Classification (NCBI taxonomy): domain Bacteria; kingdom Pseudomonadati; phylum Pseudomonadota; class Betaproteobacteria; order Burkholderiales; family Sphaerotilaceae; genus Sphaerotilus; species Sphaerotilus montanus. The sequence continues at coordinate 4,709,630 of NZ_JACCFH010000001.1, forward strand.
TGCGCTGCGCCGTGATCGAGCGCCAGGCCATCGTGAGGGTGTCGGCGATGCGCATGCGTCGTGCGCCTTCAGCGTTTCGAGAGCGCGGCCACCGGCTCCAGCGCTGCCGCCTTGCGCGCCGGCAGCACGCCGAACAGGACGCCGGTGGACAGCGCCGTGCCAAGCGCCGCGACCACCGCCCACGTCGGCGGCCAGGCCGGAAAGGTCGGGTAGGCCGTGCGCACCGCGAACGCACCCGCCTGCCCGACCAGGTAGCCGACCACGGCCCCCGCCACCGACAGCAGCGCCGCCTCGGTCAGGAACACGGCGCGGATCGTCGCGGCCGGTGCGCCCAGCGCCTTGAGCAGGCCGATCTCGGACGTGCGCTGCGCCACCGACACCAGCATCACGTTCATCACCAGCACGCCCGCCACCGCCAGACTGATCGCCGCGACGCCCGCCACGCCCGCGGTCAGCGCGCCCAGCACGCGGTCGAAGGTGGCCAGCACGGCGTCCTGCGTGATGACGGTGACGTCCTCCTCGCCGTCGTGGCGGGTCTTGATGAGCGCGGTCGCCTGCCGCTTGGCGGCGGGGATGGCGTCGCGGTCGCGCGCCTCGATCAGGATGCGGAACAGCGTGTTCGAGTCGAACATCGCCTGCGCCAGCGCGACCGGCACGATGGCGACCTCGTCCGCGTTCATGCCCAGGCTCTGCCCCGCCGACGCCAGCACGCCGACCACGCGCAGCCGCCGCCCGCCGATGCGCACGGTCTGGCCGAGCGGGTTGTCGGCGCCGAACAACTCGCTGCGCAGTTTCGACCCCAGCACGACCACCGGCGAGCCGCGGCCCCAGTCCTCCTCCGGCAGGAAACGCCCCTGCCCCATCGCCATGCGCCGCACCGCGAGGTACTCCGCCGTCGTGCCCAGCACCATCGTCTCGCGCAGTCGCCCGGCCAGCGCCACCTCGGACAACCCGACCGCCAGCGGCGCGACCCGCTGCACCGAGGCCAGCCGCAGCAGCGCGTGGGCGTCGTCGATCGTCAGGTCACGCGGCGTGGTGCTGACCGCGTTGGCGGGGCTGAAACCGCCCGTCTGCGAGCGGCCCGGCAGCACGATGACCAGGTTGGTGCCGATCGACGAGAACTGGTCCACCACGTAGCGCCGCGCCCCATCGCCCAGCGCGGTCAGCAGCACCACCGCCGCCACGCCGATCGACATCGCCAGCGTCATCAGCAGCGTGCGCACCGGGCTGCCGGTGGCGGCGTCGCGGGCGAAGGCGAGGATGTCGAGCGGGCGCATGTCAGGAGGCCGCGGTGTCGAGCTGCAGGCCACCGTCTTCCATCATCAGCCGCCGGTGCGCCCGGGCGCCGAGGGCGGGATCGTGGGTGACGACGATCAGCGTCACGCCGGTGGCGTTGAGCGCTTCGAGCAGGCGCACCACCTCGTCGCCGGTGGCGCGGTCGAGGTTGCCGGTCGGCTCGTCGGCCAGCAGCAGCGCGGGCTGCATGATCGTCGCGCGGGCGATCGCCACGCGCTGGCGCTGGCCGCCGGAGAGTTCGTTGGGCTTGTGGTGGGCGCGGTTGGTCAAACCGTAGGCCTGCAGCGCTTGTTCGACCCGCTGGGCCCGCTCGCGCGGCGCCATCCCGGCCAGCACCATCGGCAGCGCGATGTTCTCGGCCGCCGTCAGCCGCGGCACGAGGTGAAAGCTCTGGAACACGAAGCCGATGCGCCGGCTGCGCACCGCCGCCTGCTCGTCGGGCGACAGCGTCGTCACGTCGCGGCCTTCGAGCAGCAGGTGGCCGGCGTTCGGCTGGTCGAGCAGGCCGAGGATGTTCAGCAGCGTGGACTTGCCCGAGCCGCTCGGCCCCATCACCGCCACGTACTCGCCCGCGCCGATGCGCAGGTCCAGCCCGCGCAGCGCATGCACCTCGCTGTCCCCGAGGTGGAAGACCCGCTCGATGCCCTGCAGTTCGATCAGCGGCGTGGTCACGGCTTGGCAGCGGTCGTGGCGGTCGAGGTCGGGGCTTCGACGGTGACGCGGGCGCCGGCCTTGACCCCCTCGCGCTCCAGCGAGGTGACGATCCGCTCGCCGCCCTTCAGCCCGTCGAGCACCTCGGTGAACTCCCAGTTCGACACCCCGGCGCGCACCCGGTGCTCGACCAGCGTGTCGCCCTCGACCACCAGCACCCGCCCGCCCTCACCCAGCGCCGCGGCCGGCACGCGCAGCACATCCTTGCGGGTCGCAAGCACGACCTCCACGTCGGCGCTGTAGCCCACCAGCAGCGGCCCGGTCTGGTCCGGCTGGTCGAAGGTCACGTCGATGTCCACCGTGCGCGCCTGCTTCTCGACCGCCGAGACGATCGGCGCGACCCGCTTGACGCGCCCGGCGAAGGTCTTGCCAGGCAGCGCGTCGATGGTGATGCGCACCGGCTGGCCGGGCAGGACACGGGGCGCGTCCACCTCGTCCATCGGCGCCTTGATGTAGAGGCAGGAGTCGTCGATCAGGTCGATGGCCGGCGGTGTGGGCACACCCGGCGGCGAGGGCGTCGAGTACTCGCCCACCTCGCCGACGATCTTCGCGACGCGGCCGTCGAACGGCGCGACCAGGCGCGTGCGGCCCTGCTCGACCCGGGTGGCGCCGACGCGGGCCTGCGCGGAGACGACATCCGAGCGGGCGGTCTGGCAGGCAGCGCGGCGGGCATCGGCTTCGGCGCGGGCCGCCTCTTCACGCGACACCGAGACGAAGCCCTGCGCGCGCAATTCGCCCTGGCGCTGTGCCTCGCGGGCGGAGGCCTCGGCGGCGGTGCAGGCCTCGACGACGCGCTTGCGCACCGTGTCCAGCTGCGCGGTGGCCAGCGCCTGCTGCGCCTGCTGGTCGTCGTTCCAGAGCTTCATCAGCAGCTGGCCCTTGCGGACACGGTCACCCTCCTTGACGTCGAGCAACTCGATGCGCCCGCCCATGATCGTGGACAGCCGCGTGCGCTGGCAGGCTTCGACCGTGCCGGCGCGGGTGTTGGCGATGGAGGATTCGACCTGCCCGCGCCCCACCTCCACCGTGACCACCGCGACCGGCTTGGGCCGCCGCAGCCACACGACGCCCCCGGCCAGCAGCCCGAGAACGACCAGGGTGATCAGGCTGCGGCGTAGCCAGGGCGAGGCAAGAAGGATGGTCATCGGCGCGGTCACGGTTTGTGCTGCAGTGCACACATTCTGCGCGCCACACGGCGTCAGCGGGAACCGCTCCATGCACAAGGTTGAGCGTTGTCAACCTGACCGGCACCGCGACTCAGCAGGCATGCGACTCCCGGAAGCGGGCAGCATCGGCGATCTGCACCACGACCCGCGCCGCCTCGATCTGCAGCACCGTGCCGGAGATCAGGCGCACGTGGCAGACCACCAGCCCGCGCCTGTCGAGTGGCAGCGGCAGCACGTGCGCGGCCGGTCCGAGCGGCTGGCCATCCAGCAGCAGGGTGCCATGCGCGACACCACCGAGCGCCGGGCCGTCCCCACGCCACGTCGCACCCTCGAACAGGAGTTCGAGCGGACGCAGATAGCCCTCCTGCCCATCGTCCGTGCGGCGGCAGGCCGCAGCGGACAGGCGCAGGCACAGCGTCCCGGGCATGGTTTCAGCGAGGCTGGCGAGTTCGGAGTCGGGCCAATGGAGGAAATAGGCGGCAGGCATGCGGCCATCATCCACCAAAGCTAGACTCGCCCGATGCGCCTGCAGATCTTCTCCGACCTCCACCTCGAACGCATCCCGGACTGGGAGCCGGTCCCCGCCCCCGGCGCCGATGTGCTGGTGCTCGCCGGCGACATCGGCTCCTACCAGACCGGATCGCTGCTGCCGGACGGCGATTTCGGACTGACGCGGTTTTCGCCGATCCACGGCGCGGGGCACTGGCGGCACGTGCTGTTCGTGCCCGGCAACCACGAGTACGACGGCTACGAGCTGAGCGAGGCCGGCGAGCGCCTGCAGGCGCTGTGCACGCGGCTGGGCATCACCTGGCTGGACCGCCGCCGGGTGGTCATCGACGGCGTGCGCTTCCTCGGCACGACGCTGTGGAGCGACTTCGACGCGCTGGGCCAGCGCGAGAAGGCCTTCCGCGCGGCGAACTTCTACCTGCGCAAGAACACCTGCCTGCGCGGTGGAGAGCCGATGCTGGCCGAGTCGATGCGCGCACTGGCGCTGGAGTGCCAGCAGTGGCTGCGCACCGCGCTGGCCGAGCCGTTCGACGGACCGACCGTGGTCGTGACCCATTTCGCCCCGACGCTGGCGAGTGCCGATCCGCGCTACGGCCTGGCGCCGGGCACGGCCGGCTTCTGCAATGCGCTGGACGATCTGGTGGCACGGGCCGACCTGTGGATCCACGGACATCTCCACTGCCCCGTCGACCACGTCACCCGCGGCTGCCGGGTGGTGGCCAATCCGCTCGGCTATGCCGTCAAGGGCGAGCAGGCAGCGTTTCGTCCCGCGACAGCGCTCACGGTGCCCCGGCGCTTCACAAGGTCGAGCACCGCAGCACCGATGCCGGCAGGCTGAGCCGCGCCAGATCGAGCAGGTGCTGGTGGTGGGTGAAGACCAGCACCTGCGACCCCTGCGCGAAGTCGGCCAGCATGCGCAGCACGCGCACGGCACGGTCGTCGTCGGACGTCATCAGGACATCGTCCAGCACCAGCGGCAGCTGGGTGCCGCGGTCGCGGTGCATCTGCAGCGCGGCCAGGCGCAGCGCCAGATAGAGCTGGTCGCGCGTGCCCTCGCTGAGGCCGTCGACCGTCAGCGTGCGGCCGTCGCGGCGCCGGAGGTGCAGTACCGGCCGGTGTTCGTCGTCGCCGGGTTCGCTCTGCAGGCGGTCGTACTCCCCGCCCGTCATCGCCGCGAAGCAGATGGAGGCGGCGCGCAGGATCGGCCCCTGGGCCCGTTCGCGGAACTGCCCCAGCGCCTGCGCCAGCAGGGCCTGCGCGAGCCGGGCACGCATCCACGGCACCAGTCCCGAACGCACGGCCGCACCGGCCTGCTCCATGTGTTCCCGGGCCTGGGCCGCCAGGTCGCCCGAGTCGACGGCATCGCGGGCGCGGCGGGCGGCTTCGTCGCGCTGCCGGGCAGCCTCCAGGCGCGGCGCCAGATCGGTCAGCGCCCGTTCGCACTGCGCCGCCTGGGCCTGGGCCTGCGCCAGATCGACGTCGCCGACCAGGGCGCGCAGTGCCGCCTCGTCGCCCCAGCCCCCTTGGGCCAGCAGATCGCGGACGTGGTCGCGCAGATGCTCGGCGTCGCGCCGCAGCCGGGCCCGCTCTTCGGCGGCCGGCAGCTCGGCTTCGGTGCGCACGCCGGCCGCCGCGCACAGGGCGTCTCGGGCCTGTGCGAGCTGCTGCAGCGCGGCGAGGTGGTGCTGGCGACGCCCGGCCGCCTCGTCCAGGGCCTGGGCCAGCACCTGGCGACGGCCCTCCAGGCGGCGGGCTTCGTCCAGGCGCCGGCCCAGGTCGTCGATCCAGTGGCGCAGGTCCGCGGGCGGCGGCGGCTCCTGCAGGACGGCCGCCAGCTCGGCCGCCTTGCGCACCAGATCGGCCAGCACACGCTGCGCCCGGGCGTGGGCCAGCCGGGCCTGGGCCAGCTGGTCGACGGTGGCGCGCACCTGGTCCCACTCCAGCAGCCGGGCACGTGCGGCCACGCCATCGGCCGTTCCGGGCAGGCGCAAGGCGTCGTGCACCGGGCGGAGCGCTGCCGCCGTGGCCTCGGCCTCTGCCCGCAGGCGATGTTCCTCGCGTTGCTCGCGCTGGCGCTGTTCCTGACGCAGAGCCTGTTCGGCCGCCGCGGTCAGCGCGGCCTGTTCCTCGCGGGCGAAGGTGTCCTCGCACTGGCGGGCCAGCGCCAGCAGGGTGGCGATCGGCGTGTGGTCGGCGACCGGCATCCCGGAGGCCGGTGCAGCCGCCTGCAACGCCGCACACAGTCCCTGGCGCACCTGATCGGCCACGGCCTGCGCACGCTGCGCATCGAGCGCCAGCCGCTCGACCTGGTCCGCCGCGTCGCGGACGACCCGCAGCCGGGCCTGCCATTCGCGCAGGGAGGTCGGCTCCAGCGCCGGCAGTCCGGCCTCCTGCAGGCGGGTCAGCCAGCCCGAGGAACGCGCGGCCTGTTCCGCCTGCAGCTGCCCGCGTTCCGCCTGGCGCAACTGCCGATCGCGCGCGAGGTCGGCGATCTGGCGCTGCAAGGCCTGGAGTTGCGCGGCGCGGCCGGCATCGCGGGCCAGCGCATCGGCCAGCGCATCCGCCTGGCGCACGGCCTGCTCGAACCCCTGCAGCGCCGGCTCCGCCGCAGCGGGCGGGCCGCTGGCGAACTCCGCGCGCAGGTTGGCCCAGGCGGCATCGCGGGCGGTCCGGGCGGCGCGCACATCGTCGGCGGTCGGCACGACGCCCTGCGACAGCAGCTGTGCCCGCTCCGCCTCCCGGCCTCGCAGGGCTTCCTCGATCTGCGCCAGCCGCAGCGCGAGTTCGCTCTGGCGGGTGCGGCCGTCATCGTCCGTGCGCACGGCGTGGTCGATGTCCACCTCCAGCACGGGACAGGCCGACCGCACCAGGGCGACGGTCCAGCTCCGGCCGTGGCCGAGATCGGACAGGGACGCCGCCAGACGCTGGCGGGCCAGGGTCTGCTCGGCCGGCAGGGCGGCCAGCCTGGCCAGCACCGACTCGGCACGCACGACCGCGTCGCAGGCACTGCGCAGCGCCACGCGGGCCGGATCCGACGCGATGCGCACCGGCACCGGCACGGACACGGAAGTGCCGTCACCCGATGCCGCCGCCCCCGCATCGCCCTGGCGCGGCTGCATGGTCTGGCAGTGTTGCTGCAAGGCGCGCTCGGCTTCGGCCCGTGCCGAGAGTGCCGCCTCGGCCTGGGCACGCGCCACCGCGGTCGGCGCCAGGGACAGCAGGGTCTCGGGCGACAGGTGGGCGTCGATCGCCGCAAGCTGCTGCGCCAGACGCTGTTCGAGCCGCACCTGCTCGGCAGCGGTTTCAGCGAGGTCGCGCTGGCACTGGTCCAGCGTCTCCCCTTGCGCGACCAGACGCTCGATGGCCGCCGCCGCCAGCAGCACGGCCGGCGACGACGGCGGCAGCGCCTCCAGCTCGCGCTGGTGGCGGCCCACGCTGTCACTGACTGCCGCCAGTGCCTGCTGCTGTTCGGCCGTGCTGGCCTGGAGCGCGGACCGGCTGGCCGCGGCGTTTTCACCGAGGCGGGGGGCATCGGCCAGCTCGGCGCAACGCTGCACGGACTGGTCCAGCCGCACCAGCAGCGGCGCGACGGCCAGCCGATCACGCCACTGTCGGGCCTGGCGGTCGAGGTGCGCGTGGGTGTCGAGCAGGGTCTGCAGCGCCTGCCCGGATTCTTCGCAAGCACGCTGCAGATCGGCCCAGGCGGTCGGCCGCAGGGTCGCGTCCTTCAGGATGGCGAGCTGGTCGGCGTGCTGGCGCAGCGCTTCGTTGATGCGCCCGCGGCTGCCGCGCGCCCCCGGGACGAAGTGGCGGCGGGCCTCCTGCTCCAGCCGTGTCACCACGGCCTGCAGACTGCGCACCCCGGCACTGGCCTCGAACAGCGCCGCGCCGAGATCACCCTCGCCCGCGAGCAGCGCACGACCGCCCTGGCGCAGCCGCTCGTGGTCCAGCCCGTACAGCGATTCGTGGTCCGCCCGGGTCAGGCCGCCGGTGAGCTGGTGCTCCAGATCGGCGGACGCCGGCACGGGCACACCGTCCGCGCCACACACGCTCAGCGTCTGGCCGCGGCCCTTGCGGCGCACGACCTGGACCTCGCGGCCGTCGCGGTCCAGCAGCACGGCGCCCAGGCGCATCGCCGGGTGGTCGTGCACGAAGTCGTCGGTGCTGCGCACCTCGATGCCATGGCGCAAGGCGGTCAGCGCCCGCAGGGTCGAGGATTTTCCGGCCTCGTTCGGACCGCAGACCAGATGCAGCCCGACCGACCCGTCGCCCAGATCGAGCCAGCGGTCGGTGAAGGGCCCGAAGGCCTGGAGATGCAGGCGCAGCAGCTTCACCGGACGCCGCCGACGGGGACGCTGTCCGGCAGGCCGGCCCCGAGTTGCGCCAGCACCATCGCCTCGGCATCGGCCAGCAAGGCCCGCCACTGGTCCGGGGTCAGGCGGTCGGGTCGGGCATCGCCCAGATCGACCGGCAAGGCGGGCAAGGACTCCAGGGCCGCCAGTGCCCATTGGCGCAGGGTGGTGTCGTCGCCCGCGAGCCGATCGACCAGGCGGACCACCTCGCCCAGCGCATCCGGCCGCTCGGACGCGGCCGCGCGGTCCAGCGGAGAAGTCAGCTCGGACAGGACACGCTCGATCCAGACCTCCGGGCCGTCCCAGTGGCGCAACCCCGCCTGCAGCGCAGCCTCCAGCAGCCCGGGCTGGACGGCCTCCATCTGGTGGAGCACGGACTCGCCCCGCAGTTGCACGCGCACCACGTGGAGGCGGCTCCGGTCACCCGCGAGGAGCACCGCCAGCGCCGCAAGGAACTGCGCACGCAGGGCATCGATGTCGGTCAATGGCTGGCAAGGCAGCGTCAGGACGTGCCAGCGCACGACATCCAGCGCCACGAATTCGGTCTGTGCGAGTTGCCCGTCCTGCACGGTAACAATTTCGCACCCTTTGGGTCCGGTTTCCAGTGCGTGCCGTCCCTGCAGATTGCCGGGAAACACGATGCGGGGCTGCGATTCCCGCACCACCTGCCGGGCGTGGATATGTCCGAGGGCCAGATAGTCATATCCGGTGGCCGCCAGCAGATCGACCCGGGTGGGTGCATAGGTTCCGTGGTCGGGACTGCCGCTCAGGCTGGTGTGCAGCACACCGATATTGAAACAGCCACGCACCGCAGCGGGATAACCCGGCACCAGATCTTCCGTGACGGCACGGTTCGGAAAGCTGCGGCCATGCACGGCCACACCGAGTTCGGCCAGCACACGTGTTTGCGCCACGCGCGAGCTGAACACATGGACATGGTCTTGCCGGGGCAGCTGGCGTGAAATGACGCTTTCCGCATCATGGTTGCCGCGCACCACAAAAACGAAAATACCGTGTGCAGCGAGTCGGGCCAGTTGTTCGTGGACAAACAGACCCGTCCGGAAATCGACCCAGTCGCCGTCGTAGAGATCGCCGGCCAGAATCACGAGATTCACCTGCCGGCGCACTGCCAGATCGATCAGTGCGACAAACGCCTGCCGGGTGGCCCCGCGGAGACGTTCCACCGGGGCGCCGTCCTGGGCGTGGAGCCCCCGCAAGGGACTGTCGATGTGGAGGTCCGCCGCGTGCAGGAATTTCATGCGCGACGGCAGCGGCTCACTGCGCCGGTGCTTCGATCAGGAATTCGTCCTGCGTGCGGCCGCTTTCCAGCGCGGCCACCAGCCAGCGCGGCTTCAGTCCACGGCCGGTCCAGGTGGAGCCCGTCGACGGGTCACGGTATTTGGCGGCAACCTTGGAGGGTTCCTTGTCCGGATTGGCGGCCTTGCGTCCGGTGACGGTGAGGTCAGCCGCGGTGATGCCGTGCTGCGCCATCAGGGTCTTGATCTCGTTGATCACACCGGCACGCTGAGCCGACTGGAATTCAGCGATCGATTTCGCGATTTCCTGCTGCTGGCGCAGCAATGCGTCTTTCTGTGCGATCAGTTCCTGAAGTGTCGTCATGGCTGGAATTGGTTTTGAGTGAAGACAGAGCACATGCTCGGGGTGAAGTATGCCGCCTTTTTCCCAAGGCAAGTCCATCCATTCCATGAAAAAATATTAATCAATGGAATGAATGCACCGGCCACCGCCCTGCAAACACCAGAATGCGGTTTATTCCACAGTGACGGCCTGAAGCTCCACAGGATTCGGGCGCGACCGTGCATTGAATTGCCGGGCCAGTTCCGACGGGAGACTGGACTTGTGGCGGTGGTCCGACCAGTACTGGCGCCAGAGTCGCGCACCCCGCTCGCCATTCCAGAGCCCCAGTGCGTGGCGCATGGCGGTCGGCCAGGGCCGCCCTGCCTGGTGAATCCGGTCCAGATAATCGAACCACCGGGTTTCCACTGAATCACGGCCGTCGGCAGGACCCGTCTGGCCGAAAAACCGCGCATCCCACGCCGACATCATCCAGGGGTCGTGGTAGGCCTGCCGTCCCACCATCACGCCATCGACATGGGCCAGATGGGCGTCGATTTCATCATCACTGCGCACGCCGCCGTTGAGCACGATGGTCAGGTGCGGGAAGTCCTGCTTGAGCCGGTAGACCAGTTCCGGCCGCAGCGGCGGAATGTCGCGGTTTTCCTTGGGACTCAGCCCCTTCAGCCAGGCGTTGCGGGCGTGGACGATGAAAACAGTGCAACCGGCATCGGCCACGGTGCCGACAAAGTCCCGCACGAAATCGTAGCGTTCGACCTGGTCGATGCCGATGCGGTGCTTGACGGTCACGGGCAGGTCCACCGCGTCGCGCATGGCCTTCACGCCGTCGGCCACCAGTTGCGGCTCGGCCATCAGGCAGGCACCGAAAGCCCCCTTCTGCACCCGCTCGCTCGGGCAGCCGCAGTTCAGATTGACCTCGTCATAGCCCCACTGCTTCGCCAGCCGGGCACACGCGGCCAGATCGGCCGGCTCGCTGCCGCCAAGCTGCAGCGCGACGGGATGTTCGGCGGGGTCGAAATCGAGGTGCCGCGCCGCATCGCCATGCAGCAAGGCACCGGTCGTGACCATCTCGGTATAGAGGCGGGTCTGGCGGGTGAGCAGGCGGTGGAAGTAACGGCAGTGCCGATCGGTCCAGTCCAGCATCGGGGCCACGGACAGGCGCCATGGGGAATGCAGCGACACAGGAGACGGCGGGAATGTAGGGGCGGCAGGCGTATTCACCCGCCCATTATCCCGGGAGTCCGGCCGCCCGGCACTCGCCCACCGGAGACCCGCCGAGTCGTGCGAATTTAACGATTGCGACAATCTTTTACGCGATGTTACATTGAGGCATGCCATCCGCCCGACCGCTTTGCCTGATCACCGGCCTGGACCGTCTGGGCATCCCTCTCGCCTGGCCCGCACAGGACCGGATCTGGCCAGAAACCAACCGGTTCACGGACATCTGGCTGGGGGTGCTGTGCGCGCTGCGCCTGGAGCCTTCGGCCTGCCTGCCCTACACCCTGGCCGTGGACTTCCTCGATGACCAGTGGACCCAGTTCCGCCCGTCGCACGACGACCTCTACATGCTCTATGGCATCGAGGTGCAGACGCTCACGGTCTGGCGCCCCCTGATCGACCACCTGCACGAACAGCTCAGCGCGGGCCGGCTGGTGATCGTCGATGTGCCGGCGCGCAGCCTGCCGGATGGCGGCGGCGGGCTGCTGCATCCCCGCAGCGCGACCGAAACCATCGTCATCAACGAGATCGACACGGCGCAGGAACGCCTGGGCTGCTTCCACCGGACCGACTACCGGGTGCTGCAGGGAGCGGAGTACCGGCGGCTCCTGCACCCGGAATCCGACCCGGAATCGCAGACCCTGCTGGGCCGTGCCGAGGTCATCAACCTGCACAACCTGGTGCGACGCCCGCCCGACACGCTGCGCCACCTCTCGCACCAGTTGCTGGAAAAATACCTGCAGCGCGTGCCGACCCGCCACCCGTTGCGCCGCTGGAAGCGGCGCTTTGCCCACGAGATCACGCTCCTGATGTCCGGCGGCCCGACGCATTACCAGCACTGGGCCGACGCCGGACCGCACCAGCTCGGCGCCGCCTTCGAGCTCGCGGCGCTCTATCTGGTGTGGATCGCCGGCAGCACCAGCGGCTCGGCCCATCTGGTGCAGGCCGCCGATGCCTTCCGCCAGCTGAGCGTGCTGGCACGTGCGCTGCTGCTCAAGGGCGCACGGGCCGTGGTCAATGGCCAGCCCTTCAACGAGTACGCCCTGGTCGAGCGCATGACCCGCCACTGGAGCCGGGGCATGCAGTTGCTCGGCGCGGGCGAGATCGTGCTCGACACGCCCACCCTCCTGCTCAGACCAGCGCCCGCAGCGGATGGACGTGCGGCGGCCACGGACTGACGAAGAACGCCGCCACCATCGCCTCGGTCACGTCGGCGCAGTGCGCCGGGTTCCAGCGTGGCTGGTGGTCCTTGTCGATGACCAGCGCACGGATGCCCTCGACCGTCTCGCTGGCCGTGCCGGGCCGCAGGTGGAAACAGTGGCGCACGAGGTCGCGCTCCATGCGCAGGTCGTCGGCCAGCGTCATCGTGCGGGCGCGGCGGATCTGCGCCAGCGTCACCGCCAGCATCAGCGGCGAGCGCTTGTGCAGCGCGGCCAGCGTGTGGCGCGCGAACTCGCTCGCCTCGCCTGCCAGCGAGGCGGTGATGCCTGCCAGCGTCGGCTGGCTGAAATGCAGGTCGATGGCGTCGCGCCGGGCCGCCAGTGACGACGACCCGGGCGGCGATGCCACCGCATCGGCACAGGCGCGCACGGACTCGGCCGCCGACAGGTCGTCCGAGACGAGGCGGGCCAGCAGCGCCGGCAGGTCCGCGGCACGCACATGGACATCGGCCAGCCCGGCCTCGATCGCCTCCGCGGCACCGAGCGTCTCGCCCGTCATCGCCAGGTACTCACCGACATGCCCCGGACAGCGGGACAGGAACCAGCCCCCGCCCACGTCCGGGAACAGGCCGATGTGGGTTTCCGGCATCGCGAGCCGGCTGTGCTCGGTGACGATGCGCAGGCTCGCGCCCTGGCTGATGCCCATGCCGCCACCCATCGTGATGCCATCCATGACCGCGATGTAGGGTTTCGGATAGCGGTGAACGAGGTGGTTGAGCGCGTAGTCCTCGGTGAAGAAGTCCTCCAGACGGGGATCTCCGGCGAGAGCCGCCTGGTGAAAGAAACGGATGTCGCCGCCAGCACACAGGGCGGGCGGTTTTCCCTCACGGCCCTGCCCTTGCAGCACCACGGCCTGCACCGCCGGATCGCTCGCCCAGTGCAGGAGCACCGTGGTCAGGTCACGGACCATGGGCAGGGACAGGGCGTTGAGGGCGCCCGGACGGTTGAGCGTCAGGAAACCGACGGCACCGCGCACGTCGGCAAGCACGTGGCCGCCCGCGGTCAGGGCTGGCAGGGGACGGGACGTTGTATCGGCAGACATGTGGCAGATCCTCCTTCGATCGTGGAATTCTGCCGCAACCCGATCGACCGTCTGTTGTGCGCGATCAGGCCTGGACGCGGCGGCGCAGCGCAATGAGTTCGTTGCCGACCAGCGCCCCCAGCACAAGCGCGCCACCCGTCAGCGCCGTCGGGCCCGGCGCCTCGCCCGCACCCACCCAGGCCCAGAGCACGCCGAACACCACTTCCAGCAACCCGAGCAGCGCGATTTCGGGGGCGGGCAGGACACGCGTCAGGCCGACCACCAGCAGGCACGGCAGCGCGAGCTGGAACACGCCCAGTCCGGCCAGCAGCACCAGATCATGCAGGGACGCCTGCAGCGGCCAGGCCAGCGGCAAGGTGAACAGCGCCGAGAGCAGCGCGCCGATCAGCACCGCCGGCAGCATGTCCTGCGACTCGCCCGCCACTTCGCCGTGCGAGATGTGCTGCAGCACGGTGAAGTTGACCGCCGCCGCCAGCGGCACCGCCAGCGCCAGCGCCATGCCCAGCAGGCTGCGGGCGTCGGCCGCCTGCACCTCGTGGCCGAACATCCACGCGATGCCCGCCCCGGCCACCGCGATGGCCACCCAGGTGCGCACCGGCAACCGGTGGTGCAGGAACAGCCGCGCGAACAGCGCTGTCACCAGTGGCCCGATCGCCATGGTCACCAGCACATTGGCGACGCGGGTCATGGTCAGCGCGACCATGAAGGCCGTGAACATCACTGACCAGCACACGCCCGACACCCAGACCGCGCGCGGCGAGCGCAGCAGCCCGCGCCACAGGGCCGGTCCGCGCAGCACGGTGAGCGCGATCGCCAGCCCGAGCGCATTGAACGCGCTGCGCCAGAACGTGACCTCGAAACTCTGGGCCGCCTCCAGATGGCGGCTGACCACGCCGGCCGTGCTCCACAGCAGCGTGACCAGCACCATCAGCGACACCGCACGCGTGTGCGACATGGCAATCCTCTCGTCCATGAAAAAAGCCCCGGAGGCATTCCGGGGCTCGGCGCGACAAACGCTCAGGTGATCAGGCGCGGGCAGCGCGCTTGCGCTCGTGCTCGGCCAGGAAACGCTTGCGCAGGCGGATCGACTTCGGGGTGATCTCGACCAGCTCGTCGTCCTCGATGAACTCGACGCCGTATTCCAGCGACAGCTCGATCGGCGGCGTGATCTTCGTCGCGTCTTCCTTGCCAGAGACGCGGAAGTTGGTGAGCTGCTTGGTCCGCGTGGCGTTGACCACCAGATCGTTGTCGCGGCTGTGGATGCCGACGATCATGCCTTCGTAGACCGGATCGTTCGGCTTCACGAACATGCGGCCACGGTCGTCGAGCTTGCCCAGCGCGTAGGTGAAGATTTCACCGGCGTCCATCGAGATCAGCACGCCATTCTTGCGGCTGGCGATGTCGCCCTTGTGCGGCTCGTAGCCTTCGAAGATGTTGGCGATCAGGCCCGAACCACGGGTCAGGTTCAGGAACTCGTTCGAGAAGCCGATCAGGCCGCGCGCCGGAATGCGGTACTCCAGGCGCACGCGGCCACGGCCGTCCGGCACCATGTTGACCAGCTCGCCCTTGCGCTCGCCCAGCGCCTGCATCACGCCGCCCTGGTGCTGCTCTTCCACGTCGGCGGTGACCATCTCGATCGGCTCGCACTTCTCGCCGTTGATCTCCTGGAACACCACGCGCGGCTTCGACACGGCCAGCTCGTAGCCTTCGCGGCGCATGTTTTCCAGCAGGATGGTCAGGTGCAGTTCGCCCCGGCCCATCACCTCGAAGATGCCGTCTTCGTCGGTTTCCTTGACGCGCAGCGCGACGTTGGACTGGAGTTCCTTCTGCAGGCGGTCCCAGATCTGGCGGCTGGTGACGTACTTGCCTTCACGACCGGCCAGCGGGCTGGTGTTGACGCAGAAGTTCATCGTCAGCGTCGGCTCGTCGATCTTGAGCATCGGCAGCGGCGCCGGGTTGGCCGGATCGGTGATGGTCACCCCGATGCCGATGCCTTCGATGCCGTTGATCAGCACGATGTCGCCGGGGCCGGCTTCGGTGGTCTGCACACGGTCCAGGCCCTGGAAGGTCAGCACCTGGTTGATGCGGCCCTTGATGGTCTTGCCGTCCGGGCCTTCCATGACCAGCACGTCCATGGACGGCTTGATGGTGCCCTGGCTGACGCGACCCACGCCGATGCGGCCGACGAAGGTGGAGTAGTCGAGCGACGAGATCTGCAGCTGCAGCGGCGCGGTGGCGTCACCACTGTTGGCCGGCACGTGCTTGAGCACCGTGTTGAACAGGGCCGACATGTCGGGACCCCACTGCTCGCCCGGTGCGCCCTCTTCCAGCGACGCCCAGCCGTTGATGCCCGAGGCGTAGACGACGGGGAAGTCGAGCTGCTCGTCGGTGGCGCCCAGCTTGTCGAACAGATCGAACGCGGCGTTGATGACGGCATCCGGCTTCGCACCCGGCTTGTCGACCTTGTTGACCACGACGATCGGCTTCAGACCCAGCGCGAGCGCCTTCTTGGTCACGAAGCGCGTCTGCGGCATCGGGCCTTCCTGGGCGTCGATCAGCAGCACCACGCCGTCGACCATCGACAGTGCGCGCTCGACCTCGCCACCGAAGTCGGCGTGGCCCGGGGTGTCGACGATGTTGATGTGCGTGCCTTCCCAGCTCACCGCGCAGTTCTTGGCCAGGATGGTGATGCCGCGTTCTTTTTCGATCGCGTTGTTGTCCATCACGCAGTCGACGACCTTTTCATGGTCGGCGAAGGTGCCGCTCTGGCGCAGGAGTTGGTCCACCAGGGTGGTCTTGCCATGGTCGACGTGGGCGATGATGGCGATGTTGCGGATTTGCTTGGTCATGGGGTTGTACGCCAGGGGTGTGGCCGTTCGGGTTTCAGGACGGCTGCAGGGCCTGGACTTCAAGAGGGCTCAGGAGCCGATCGGCGATCAGCTCGCCGGCAGTGATGTGGGCGCTGCCCAGCAGGGCGCGACCGTCGGGACCATAGACACGCACGCGCTCGGCATCGGCTTGACCCGTGCGGCGGCGCATGCCCGAGAGGAAACGACCGGCGTCTTCAGGGCTCAGATGCACCGCCGGCCAGTCCGACAGCAGCACATCGACGGGCAGCACCCGTGCATCGCGTTCGGACTCGCTCATCGCCGTCAGGGCGTCGAGCGTGACCGATCCGCGCAGATCGACCGGACCGCTGGCGATGCGCCGCAGTCCGGACAGGTGGGCGCCACAGCCAAGCGCTTCACCGATGTCCTCGGCGAGCGTGCGGATGTAGGTGCCCTTGGTGCAGAGCACATCGATCACCAGCGTTTCCGGCCGGTCAGCCTGCCACGCGATGATGTCGATGCGGTGAATCGTCACCTGCCGTGGCTGGCGCTCGATGGTGATGCCGGCGCGGGCGTACTCGTAGAGCGCCTTGCCGTTGTGCTTGAGCGCCGACTGCATCGGCGGCAGCTGCGAGATCGGGCCCGTGAAACGCGCGCAGGCCGCGTCGATCAGCGCACGGTCCACCTGCACCGGACGCTCCTCGATCACCTCGCCTTCGCGGTCGCCGCCCACGGTGCGCTGACCCAGGTGCAGCGTCGCCCGGTAGCCCTTGTCGGCCTCCAGGCTCACCTGCGAGAACTTGGTCGCCGCACCGAAGCAGATCGGCAGCAGGCCGGTCGCCAGCGGGTCGAGCGTGCCGGTATGCCCCGCCTTTTCGGCACGGAACAGGCGCTTGACCTTCTGCAAGGCGTCGTTGCTCGACAGGCCGATGGGCTTGTCGAGCAGCAGCACGCCATGCACCGCGCGGCGCTGGATGCGCACGCGGGGCGGCATCGGGGCCACCACGCCGGCAGCCACCGGGGTCACGTCGGCACTCATCGGCTTGCGTCGTCTTTCGGTTCGGCATCGACCGCAGCGTCCACCGGCGCGTCATCCGGAACACGCTGCGAATTGGCCAGGGTGATCAGCGCGCTCAGCTCCGCCGCACGTTCGGTGGTGCGGTCGAAATGGAAGTGCAGCGTCGGCACGGTGTGGATCTGCAGCCGCTTGAACAGGCCGTTGCGCAGGAAACCCGCCGCCTCGTTGAGCGCCACTTCGGTCTCGCCGGCTTCACCGGTCAGCACCGAGAACCGGATGCGGGCATGCGCATAGTCCGGCGTGATGTCCACGGCGCTGATCGTGACCATGCCGATGCGCGGATCCTTGAGGTCGCGGATCAGCTCGGCCACATCGCGCTGGATCTGGTCGGCCACCCGGAAGCTGCGGTTGGGAATGGAACGCTTGTGTCGCATGGATATCGCATCGGAGCCCATGGCAATGAGCCACGGAAAAACAACGAGGCCCCGACACAGCGTCGGGGCCCGGAACGCAGGAGCGAAGCCTTACAGCGTACGCGCCACTTCCTTGATCTCGAAGAACTCCAGCTGGTCGCCTTCAGCGATGTCGGTGTAGTTCTTGAGCTTGATACCGCACTCGAAGCCTTCCTTGACTTCCTTCACATCGTCCTTCAGGCGGCGGATCGAATCGACTTCGCCGGTGTAGATGACGATGTTCTGGCGCAGCAGGCGGAACTTGCAGCTGCGACGCACCAGACCGGAAGTGACCATCGAGCCCGCAATGGTACCAATCTTGGTCGCCACGAACACGGTGCGGATTTCCGCCGTGCCGATGACCTCTTCGCGCTGCTCCGGAGCCAGCATCCCCGACATGGCGGCTTTGATCTCGTCGACCGCGTCGTAGATGATGTTGTAGTAGCGCAGATCGACACCGTTGTTGTCGGCGAGCTTGCGCGCACCGGCATCTGCCCGGGTGTTGAAGCCGATGATGACGGCCTTCGAGGCGATCGCCAGATTGACGTCCGACTCGCTGATGCCGCCCACCGCCGCGTGCACGATCTGGACCTTGACCTCGTCGGTCGACAGCTTGAGCAGCGAGGTGGCCAGAGCCTCCTGCGAACCCTGCACGTCGGCCTTGATGATCAGCGGCAGCATCTGCGCCGCGCCCTGGCCCATGCCTTCGAAGATGTTCTCGAGCTTGGCAGCCTGGCGCTTGTTCAGGTTGACTTCGCGGTACTTGCCCTGGCGGAAGGTGGCGATTTCACGGGCACGGCGTTCGTCCGCCAGCACCATGAATTCGTCGCCGGCCGACGGCACTTCGGTCAGACCCTGGATTTCCACCGGGATGGACGGACCAGCTTCCTGGCATGCCTTGCCGTTCTCGTCGAGCATGGCACGCACGCGGCCATAGCTCTGGCCTGCCAGCACGGCATCGCCGCGCTTGAGCGTGCCGGACTGGATCAGCACCGTCGCGACCGGGCCGCGGCCCTTGTCCAGACGGGCTTCGATCACGAGACCCTTGGCGAGTGCCACGACCGGTGCACGCAGCTCCAGCACTTCCGCCTGCAGCAGCACCTGCTCCAGCAGGGCGTCGATGCCCTGGCCCGTCTTGGCCGACACCAGGCAGAACGGCGCTTCACCGCCGAACTCTTCCGGAATCACGCCCTCGGCAACCAGTTCGCTCTTGACGCGCTCGAGGTTCGAATCGGGCTTGTCGATCTTGTTGATCGCGACCACGATCGGCACCCCTGCCGCCTTGGCGTGGTGGATGGCTTCCTTGGTCTGCGGCATCACGCCGTCGTCCGCCGCCACCACCAGGATGACGATGTCCGTGGCCTTGGCACCACGGGCACGCATGGCGGTGAACGCCTCGTGACCCGGGGTATCCAGGAAGGTGACCACGCCACGCTCGGTTTCCACATGGTAGGCACCGATGTGCTGCGTGATGCCCCCGGCTTCGCCCATGGCCACACGGGTGGTGCGAATGTAGTCGAGCAGCGAGGTCTTGCCGTGGTCGACGTGACCCATGACGGTGACCACCGGAGGACGCGGCAGCGCCTCGCCGGCTTCCGACGCGTTTTCCTCTTCGAGGAACGCATCCGGATCGTCCAGCTTGGCGGCAAACGCCTTGTGGCCCATTTCCTCGACGAGGATCATGGCCGTTTCCTGGTCGAGCTGCTGGTTGATGGTGACCATCTGACCCAGCTTCATCAACTGCTTGATGACCTCGGACGCCTTGACCGACATCTTGTGCGCCAGATCGGCCACCGAGATGGTTTCGGGCACATGGACCTCATGGACCTGGGCCTCGACTTGCGGTGCGAAACGCTCGTTGCTGTTGTCGTTGCGCTCGCCGCGACGTCCACCCGAACGACCGGCCGGCGCACGCCAGCCCGTACCACCACCAGGACGCGGCGGCTCGGCACGGCCCTTGGCGGCAGCCGAGCGCTTCTTGGCGGCGTCATCGGCCCAGCTGGAGGACAGCTTCTCGGACTTGACAGCCTTCTTGTCACCGGGCTTGTCACCCGGCTTGGCAGCGGTCGCCGCCGTACCCGGCGCACCAGGCGTTCCGGGCTTCGGACGGTGGATCGTGCCCTTGATGCCATCCTTGCCTGCAGCCGCCGCAGCGGGCGCCACCGGGGCGGGCTTCGGCTCTTCGGGCTTCTTGGCGACCAGGACCTTGCTCTTGCGCGACATCATGTCGCGAATGGCTGCAGCCTCGGCCTCGGCGGCCTTGCGGCGACGGTCTTGCTCGATCTGTCGCTGGGCATCGCCTGCAACGGCATCAGCCGCCTTGACGACACGCGCACCGGCACCCGGCAATGACGGGGCCTGGACTCCGCGCACGGGCGTCACCGCAGCGGGCGCCTGCGTCGGAGCCACACCACGCGGCGGCACCGGCATCGGCACCCCCGGGGCACGCACGGCCACCGGCGGCGCAGCCTTTTCGGCGACCACCACAGGCGCAGCGACCGGTGCAGCCTCGACCGCCACCGGCGCCGATGCCACGACCACCACCGCGGGCGCGGGTTCCACCACCGCAGCAGCCGGAGCGACCGCCACCGGCGCCGCGGCACCGCGACGGGCACCCGCCGGGCCATTGCCACGGCGACGGGAATCCGCAGCGGCATTGAGGGCCGCGACTTCAGCCGCCGCACGGGCCTGCGCCTCGGCACGGGTCCGGGCATGGGCTTCGCGCGCCGCGGCCTCCTTGGCGGCCTGCGCCTGAGCGGCCATATCGGCCTCGCTCACCACGGCAGCGGCCTGGGCACGGGCAGCAGCTTCACGCGCTGCAGCCTCGCGGGCAGCCGCCTCGGCGGCCGCGATGCGGGCAGCTTCGGCAGCAGCAGCCTCGGCCGCCGCACGCTCGGCAGCTTCCTGACGCGCACGGATCTCCTGTGCCTGACGCTCTGCCTCGGCAGCAGCAGCAGCAGCGACCTCGGCCTGACGGCGCGCCTCGGCTTCGAGATCGACGCCGCTGACTTCGACTGCGGGAGACTCGACTTCTTCCACCTCGCCAGAGGTCAGCGCATCCGACGCCGCAGCACCCGAGACGAAGTCATCACGCTTGACGAAGGTGCGCTTCTTGCGCACTTCCACCTGGATCGTGCGGGCCTTGCCCGAGGCATCTGCCTGCTTGATCTCGCTGGTGGACTTCTTGGTCAGCGTGATCTTCTTGCGATCTCCGCCAACCGTGCCGTGCGAGGTGCGAAGGTAGGCCAGCAGGCGTTCCTTGTCTGCCTCGGTCAAGGGATCCAGATCGGAACCCTTGCTCACGCCGGCGTGTTGAAGTTGCTCGAGCACAGTCGATACCGAACTTTTGAGTTCGGCAGCGAACTGGGCAACGGTGGTCACAGCCATGTGTTTGTTTCCTTGGGACGTGCGTCGTGTGCGGTCGGATCGGACAGAGTGAGCGTTCAGGCGGTGAACCAGTGTTCACGGGCCTTCATGATCAGGGCCTTGGCCGCCGCTTCGTCGATGCCCGTCATCTCGGTCAGTTCGTCCACTGCGAGATCAGCAAGATCATCGCGGGTGTGAACGCCGCCCTCGGACAGCTTCGCGACCAGTTCGGGGGTCACCCCCTCCACGTCGCGCAGATCCTGAGTGACTTCCTCGACGCGCTCTTCCTTGGCGATTTCCATCGTCAACAGCACGTTCTTGGCGCGGGTCCGCAATTCCTGCACCGTCTCTTCGTCAAAGGATTCGATCTCCAGCATCTCCTGAATCGGCACATAGGCCACTTCTTCGAGACTGGTGAAACCTTCGGCGATCAGGATGTCGGCAACCTCTTCATCCACGTCGAGCCTGTCGACGAAGAGCTTGCGGATGCCGTCGCTCTCCTGAGCCTGCTTGGCCACCGATTCCTCGGCGGTCATGATGTTGATGCGCCAGCCGGTCAGCTCGGAAGCGAGCCGCACGTTCTGGCCGCCGCGGCCGATGGCGATGGCGAGGTTTTCCTCGTCCACCACCACGTCCATGGCGTGTTTCTCTTCGTCCACCACGATGGACTGGACGTTCGCCGGCGCCAGCGCGCCGATGACGAACTGCGCCGGGTCTTCCGACCAGAGCACGATGTCCACACGTTCGCCAGCGAGCTCGTTGGTCACGCCATTGACCCGCGAGCCGCGCACGCCGACACAGGTGCCGATGGGATCCACCCGCTTGTCGTAGGACACGACGGCGATCTTGGCGCGCGAACCCGGGTCACGGGCGCAGCTCTTGATCTCCAGCAGACCCTGTTCGATCTCGGGCACTTCCTGGCGGAACAGCTCGATCATGAACGATGGCGCCGAACGCGACAGCACGATCTGCGGCCCGCGCAGCGTCGGGTCGATCTCGATCATCATGGCCCGCACGCGGTCGCCGCTGCGCAGGTTTTCCTTCGGGATCAGTTCGCTGCGCTTCAGGCGCCCTTCGACACGGCCGCTCTCGATGACGAGATCGCCCTTGTCGAGCCGCTTGACCGTGCCAGTGAAGATCTTGTCGCCACGCGACAGGAAATCGTTCAGCAGTTGCTCGCGCTCCGCGTCACGGATCTTCTGCAGGATGACCTGCTTGGCGGCCTGCGCACCGATGCGACCGATCGGCACCGACTCGACCGACTCCTCGAGGTAGTCGCCCACGTCGATGTCGTCGATCTGCTCCTTGGCCTCGAAGTGCAGGATCTCGGCTTCGGCCTGCTGCAGGCCCGCCTCGTCCGGCACCACGTGCCAGCGGCGGAAGGTCTCGTAGGCACCCGATTCGCGATCGATCGCGACACGGATGTCGACTTCGCCCTCATAGAGTTTCTTGGTGGCCGATGCCAGTGCCAGTTCGACGGCACCAAACACGACTTCACGATCCACGTTCTTCTCACGCGAGATCGCATCCACCAGCATCAACAGTTCGCGGTTCATTCTTCGTGACCTCCGGATTCCTGTGTCGCCCCGCCCGCAGCCGCATCTCGCCGGCTGCCTCGCTTGAAATCCACCACCGGGACCAGCCGGGCATCACGGACTTCATCGAGCACAAACCCGAGCACATGGCTTTCCTTGCCTTCCTGGAAAACCAGCTCGAGACCTGCAGCAGGGTCATCGCCCACCACGCGCAAGGCGCCGCGGTATTTCTTGCGCCCCTGGAAAACCACCTTGAGCGTCAGATCGATCTCCGATCCGGCATACCGCACAAAGTCGTCCAGCCGCCTGAGCGGCCGATCCAGACCCGGGGAAGACACTTCGAGCCGCTCGTAGTCGCAACCCTCCACTTCCAGCACACGCTGGAGCTGGCGGGTCACCTGCTCGCAATCTTCCACGGTAATGAATTCGCCCGGCCCGGTCGGATAGACGACGCCGGGCGTCCGGTCGATATAGACGCACAGCAACCCGCGGAGGCCACGCTCGCAATCCACGAGGTCGTAGCCCAATCCGGTCACGGTACGTTCGACAGCCTGCTGCCAGTTCATCAATGCAGTACAAACGGCAGCCTCTTAGCCACGCAACCACGCCAGAACACCCCTTGGAGGTGCCTCACGTCGTCACGCCAGCCGGCTGCCGCGCTCCTTCCGGTGCCTTGCGGCGGTTCAAGCAAAAAAAATGGGCTGGATTCCTCCGCCCATTCAGCGTTTTAGCGAAAACACGATGATACCCGACGCAGGCCCCGCGGGCAACCACTGCACACCGGCCCCTCTGGTGCGTGCGAGAATCCGTTGTTTCGATCACTGATCACCAACTGATCCACATCTCTCGGAGAGTTCATGGGTTTTCTCGCAGGCAAGCGCCTTCTGATCACGGGCCTGTTGTCGAACCGCTCGATCGCCTATGGCATCGCGAAGGCATGCCACCGCGAAGGCGCCGAACTCGCATTCAGCTACGTCGGCGAACGCTTCAAGGACCGCACCACCGAATTCGCCCAGGAATTCGGCTCTTCGCTGATTCACGACTGCGATGTCGGCAGCGACGAGCAGATCCAGCAGATGTTCGATGACCTCGGCCAGGCCTGGCCGGAAGGCTTCGACGGCTTCGTGCACTCGATCGGCTTCGCGCCGCGCGAGTGCATCGCCGGCGAACTCCTCGACGGACTGAGCCGCGAAGCCTTCCGCATCGCGCACGACATCTCGGCCTACAGTTTCCCTGCGATGGCCAAGGCGGCCCTGCCCCACCTGCGCGAGCGCAGCGCGCTGCTGACGCTGAGCTACCTGGGTGCCGCGCGGGTCGTCCCGCACTACAACACCATGGGTCTGGCGAAGGCCTCGCTCGAAGCCAGCGTGCGCTATCTGGCGGCCAACCTGGGTCCGCAGGGCATCCGCGTCAACGGCATCTCGGCGGGTCCGATCAAGACGCTGGCCGCCAGCGGCATCAAGGACTTCGGCAAGCTGATGAACATCTTCACGCAGAACGCCCCGCTGCGCCGCCTGGTGACCATCGACGACGTGGGCAACGTC
Organism: Sphaerotilus montanus; assembly: GCF_013410775.1. Lineage (NCBI taxonomy): Bacteria > Pseudomonadati > Pseudomonadota > Betaproteobacteria > Burkholderiales > Sphaerotilaceae > Sphaerotilus > Sphaerotilus montanus. The sequence goes on from NZ_JACCFH010000001.1 coordinate 4,733,481, forward strand.
GCCGCCTTCCTGCTGTCAGATCTGGCCGCCGGCATGACCGCGGAGATCACCTATGTCGATGGCGGATTCAGCCACGTCATGGTCGGCTCGTCCGACGCCTGAACCACACCGGCCGGCCCACCCCATGCGCGCCCTGCTCGCTGAAGACGACGCCATCCTCGCCGATGCACTGTGTGCCAACCTGCGCGCGGCGGGCTTCGATGTCGAGGTCGCCGACAACGGTGCCGTGGCGGAGTACCTGCTGACACGGCAGGCCTTCGACGTCGGCATCATCGACATCGGCCTGCCGCTGGTCGACGGGCTGACGGTGGTGCAGCGGGTGCGGGTCACCAAACCGGGCCTGCCGCTGCTCATCCTCACGGCGCTGGACGGCCTGCACAACCGGGTCGCCGGACTGAACGCCGGGGCGGACGACTACCTGACCAAACCGTTCGACTTCCCTGAACTCGAAGCACGCATCCGCGCCGTGCTGCGCCGCAGCCAGCCACCACCTCCGGCAGGCACGCCCGCCGAGCCGACCGATGCGCTGATGGTCGGCCAGCTCCAGTTCGACCGCGATGCCCGGCGGGTGACGATCGCCGGCCAGCCGGTGGACCTCTCGCCACGCGAGTGGCTGCTGCTGGAACTGCTCCTGAGCCAGCGCCGCAAGGTCATCACCAAGGAGCAGATCGCGCAGGCCTGGTCCACCGATGTCTCCGAAAGTGGCGGCCCCAGCTCGCTGGAGGTCTACATCCACCGCCTGCGCCGCAAGCTCGAAGGCTCGGGCGTGGGCATCCGGACCGTGCGCGGGCTGGGCTACCTGCTCGAAACACAGGACTGAACGCCAGCGGTGTGCCTGCATCGCGGCGACACTGCGCGGCCATGCTGAACCTGCTTCAACCCCTGCTCAACCGACTGCCGGTGGTCTCGCCCGGCAGCCGCTCGCTACGCCGCCACCTGCTGGCCTGGCTGCTGCTGCCGCAACTCGTGCTGTGGCTGGCGGCCGCAGCCGTGACCTACAACGTGGCCGTGCGCTACGCCGACCGGGCCAACGACCACGGGCTCTACCTGTCCTCGCGCGCGCTGGCGCGACAGGTCAAGCCGATCGACAGCGGCCTGTTCGTCGACTTCCCGCGCGCCGCCAAGGACATCATCGAGGCCGACCCGGACGACCGCGTCTACTACATGGTCAGCAGCCCGCCAGGCGAGTTCATCCTGGGCAACCACAAGCTGCCGCCCCCCCACCAGGCCGTCACGCTGCGCCCGGACCGACCGACGTTCTACGACGGCCAGGTCGAGTCGCCGGACGGCATGGTGCAGGTGCGCGTGGCCGCCATCCTGCTGGACTACGGGGACCCGAACCAGCAGCGCCAGATGATGGTCCAGGTCGCCAAGAGCCGTGTCAGCCGCGAAGCGCTGGCACGCGACATCCTCATCGACACGGTGCTGCCCCTGTCGCTGCTGGTGCTGGCCATGTCCGGGCTGGTCTGGGCCGGTGTGCGCACGGGGCTGGCGCCGCTGGCACGGCTGCGTGAAGCGGTCAGTGGCCGCGGACCGAACGATCTGGCACCGATCGAGCTGCACTCGGCCCCCGAGGAAGTGCGCGACCTCGCCGCGGCCGTCAACACGCTCCTGGCGGCCGTGCATGCCTCGGTGGTCGAGCAGCGGCGCTTCATCAGCGACGCGGCCCACCAGCTGCGCACGCCGCTGGCCGGGCTGAAGAGCCAGTCCGAACTGGCCCTGAAAGAGACCATCGACCCCGCACTGCGCGCACGGCTGGAGATGGTGCGCGAAAGCGCCACGCGCAGCGCCCACCTCGTCACCCAGCTGCTCACGCTCGCGCGGGCCGAGCCGGAGTCGCTGGCCACGCTCGGCCGCAGCCGCTTCGACCTGCGCCGGCTGGTGCAGGACCTCACGGCCGAGCTGGTCCCCCGCGCCCTGAACGACGGCATCGACCTCGGACTGGACGACGACGGGCACAGCGATGACCTGCCGGAACCGGCGGTGACGATCGAAGGCAACGCGCTGTTAATCCGTGAAGCCATCGTTAATGTGATCGACAACGCCATCCGCTACGCCGGACGGGGCAGCGAGATCACCGTGCGGGTGCGCGAGGAGCCGGCCATCGACAGCGATCAGCCGCACATGGCGGTGGTCGAGGTCGATGACACCGGCCCCGGCCTGCCAACACAGATGCACACGCAGGTCTTCGACCGCTTCTTTCGTGGCACGAACGAGGGCCGTGGCTGCGGCCTCGGCCTGGCCATCGTGAAGGAGATCGTCGAGCGGCACCGGGGGCGGGTCCGTGTGGCCTCCCGGCTGCCGCGGGGGCTGCGGGTGGAGATCCGGCTGCCGGCCACCTAGCCTGGGACAGAAGCAGGAGCAGGAGCAGGGCTGCGGCCCGAAGTTCCTTCAGGGATTTCACCTACTGTTAATTTTTTAAATCTTTATTAATCTTCGGACTCGTTCACACCCTCACCACTGATTGAATCCGGAGTGCATATGAAAAAGATGGAGATGACCCGCCGCCACGCGCGCACCCTGCTGGCTGTTGCAGCCGGTCTGACGATGGCCGGCCTGTCCCAGGCGGGCGAAGTCGAAGTGCTGCACTGGTGGACGTCGGGTGGCGAAGCCAAGGCCGCCTCCGCACTGAAGGCCACGCTGCAAGGCAAGGGCCACACCTGGAAAGACTTCGCGGTGGCCGGTGGTGGTGGTGACTCGGCCATGACGGTGCTGAAGTCGCGCGTCGTGTCGGGCAATGCGCCGGCCGCGGCCCAGATCAAGGGCCCGTCGCTGCAAGAGTGGGCCGCCGAAGGCGTGCTGGCCAACATCGACGACGTGGCCAAGGCCGAGAAGTGGGACAGCCTGCTGCCCCCGGTGGTCGCCAACGTCATGAAGTACAAGGGCAACTACATCGCCGCCCCGGTGAATGTCCACCGCGTGAACTGGCTGTGGGCCAACCCGGAAGCCTTCAAGAAGGCCGGCGCCAAGGTGCCGACCAGCTGGGACGAGTTCTTCGTCGCCGCCGACAAGCTGAAGGCCGCGGGCATCATCCCGATCGCCCACGGTGGCCAGAACTGGCAGGACTTCACCACGTTCGAAAGCGTCGCGCTGGGCGTCGGTGGTGCCGAGTTCTACAAGAAGGCCCTGGTGCAGCTGGACCAGGCCTCGCTGAAGAGCCCGACCATGGAAAAAGTGCTGACCACCTTCAAGAAGGTCCACAGCTACACCGACAAGAACGCCCCGGGCCGTGACTGGAACCTGGCGACCGCGATGGTCATCAAGGGTGAAGCCGGCATGCAGCTGATGGGCGACTGGGCCAAGGGCGAGTTCATCGCCGCCGGCAAGGCACCGGGCAAGGACTTCGTCTGCGCCGCCGCCCCCGGCACCGCCAAGTCCTTCACCTTCAACGTCGACTCGTTCGCGATGTTCAAGCTGAAGAACGACGCCAACGTCAAGGCCCAGAAGGACCTGGCCGCCGCGATCATGTCCACCGACTTCCAGGAAGTGTTCAACCTGAACAAGGGCTCGATCCCGGTTCGCCTGAACATGGACCTGGCCAAGTTCGACGACTGCGCCAAGCTGTCGTCCAAGGACTTCGTGGACACCGCCAAGACCGGCGCGCTGGTGCCGTCCGTCGCCCACGGCATGGCCGTTCCGTCGGCAGCCGCCGGCGCGATCCAGGACGCTGTCAGCCAGTACTGGAACAGCGACAAGATGACGGCCGCTGAAGCCATGGCCAAGATCGCCACGGCCGCCCAGACCAAGTAAGCACGCCCGGCACTCGCTGCCACGGCAACCCGAGCCACCGGCCTGAAAACCGGTGGCTTTGTTTTCACTCGCGGGACTCACGACATGGCCTCCCCCAGCGCTGCTGCGCGCCTGGATCACTGGCTGCCCCGGATCGTTCTGGCGCCCAGTTTCATCCTCTCGTTTCTCTTCATCTACGGCCTGATCGCCTGGAACGGCTACCTGTCGGTATCCGCTTCGCGACTGCTGCCCAATTACGAATATGTCGGCTTCCAGCAGTACGTGACGCTGTTCGCGTCCGAGCGCTGGATGGTCGCGCTGAAAAATCTCGGCATCTTCTCGACGCTGTTCATCGGCTGCTCGATGGCGGTCGGCCTGCTGCTGGCGATCCTGCTGGACCAGAAGATCCGCGTCGAAGGCGTGCTGCGCACGGTGTACCTCTACCCGATGGCGCTGAGCTTCATCGTCACCGGCACCGCCTGGAAGTGGATCCTGAACCCTGGCCTGGGCATCGAGCACCTGATGCACCAGTGGGGCTTCGAGAACTTCACCTTCGACTGGCTGGTCAACCCGGACTACGCGATCTACACCGTCGTCATCGCCGGCGTCTGGCAGAGCGCGGGCTTCGTGATGGCGCTGTTCCTGGCCGGCCTGCGCGGCATCGACGACTCGATCATCAAGGCAGCGCAGATCGACGGCGCGACGCTGCCGCAGGTCTACTGGCGCATCATCATCCCGAGCATGCGACCGGTGTTCTTCAGCACGCTGATGGTGCTGGCGCACATCGCGATCAAGAGCTTCGACCTGGTGATGGCGCTGACGGCAGGCGGCCCGGGCTTCGCGACCGACGTGCCCGCGACCTTCATGTACACGATGGCCTTCACCCGCGGCCAGATCGGACTGGGCGCCGCGTCCGCCACCGTGATGCTGGCGACCGTCGCAGCGATCGTCGTGCCCTACCTTTACAGCGAACTGCGCTCGCAACGCCGCTGAGGCGACGGGAAACGAGGACTCACCATGAAACACGTTCACCGTCTCATCATCTGGTCGCTGCTCGCGCTGTTCGCGGCCTTCTTCCTGCTGCCGTTCTACGTCATGCTGGCCACCTCGCTCAAGGACATGAGCGAGATCCGCGGCGGCAGCCTGCTGTCGCTGCCGGCGGGGCTGAACTTCGCCGCCTGGGGCAAGGCGTGGTCCACCGCCTGTACCGGCACCGACTGCGGCGGCCTGCAGCCCTACTTCTGGAACTCGATGACGATGATCATCCCGGCCGTGCTCATCTCGACCACGCTCGGGGCACTCAACGGCTACGTGCTGACGAAGTGGCGCTTCAAGGGCAGCGAGCTGTTCTTCTCGCTGATGCTGTTCGGCGTGTTCATGCCGCTGCAGGTCGTGCTGCTGCCGATGTCGCAGGTGCTGGGCTGGATCGGGCTGTCGGACTCGGTGTGGGGCCTCGTCTGCGTGCACGTGCTGATGGGCCTGGCATCGACCACGCTGTTCTTCCGCAACTACTACCTGGGCCTGCCGGACGAGCTGATCAAGGCGGCGATGCTGGACGGCGCGGGCTTCTTCCGCATCTTCTGGCGCATCGTGCTGCCGCTGTCCGCACCGATCCTGGTCGTGACGGTGATCTGGCAGTTCACCAACATCTGGAACGACTTCCTGTTCGGGGTCGTCTTCTCCGGCGCGGACTCCAAGCCGATCACGGTGGGCCTGAACAACCTGGCCAACACCTCCAGCTCGGTCAAGGAATACAACGTCGACATGGCCGCCGCGATGATCGCCGCGCTGCCGACGCTGTTCGTCTACGTCGTCGCTGGCAAGTATTTCGTGCGTGGCCTGACCGCCGGCGCCGTCAAGGGTTAAGAGGATCTATTCATCATGGGCGCACTTTCCATCCGCAACGTCCGCAAGAGCTACGGCGAGACGCACATCCTCAAGGGCATCGACCTCGAGATCGACAAGGGCGAGTTCCTGATCCTGGTCGGGCCGTCCGGCTGCGGCAAGTCGACGCTGCTGTCGATGATCGCCGGCCTCGACTCCCCCACCTCCGGCACGATCCACATCGGTGACCGCGACGTCACCCACGAGCTGCCGAAGAACCGCGACATCGCCATGGTGTTCCAGAGCTACGCGCTCTACCCGAACATGAACGTGGCGGAGAACATCGCCTTCGGCCTGGAGATGCGCAAGGTGCCCAAGCCCGAGCGCGAGAAGGCCGTGGCCCGCGTGGCCAAGATGCTGCAGATCGAGCACCTGCTGGCCCGCAAGCCGGGCGCCCTGTCCGGTGGTCAGCGCCAGCGGGTGGCGATGGGCCGCGCACTGGCCCGCGATCCGCTGCTGTTCCTGTTCGACGAGCCGCTGTCCAACCTCGACGCCAAGCTGCGCGTCGAGATGCGCGCCGAGATCAAGCTGCTGCACCAGCGCACCAGGACGACCACCGTCTACGTGACCCACGACCAGGTCGAGGCCATGACGCTGGGCGACCGGATCGCGGTGATGAAGGACGGCGTGGTGCTGCAGTTCGGCTCGCCGGACGACATCTACGCCCGCCCCGCCACGGTGTTCGTCGCCGAGTTCATCGGCTCGCCGGCCATGAACATGGTGCAGGCGCAGGCTGGCGCGCAGGGTGTCGTGGCCCAGGGCGTTACGCTGCCGACCAGCGCCGCGCAGCAAGCCGCCACGAAGCCCGGCCAGAAGGTCATCTACGGCCTGCGTCCCGAGGCGCTGAACTTCGCCGACAGCGGCGTGGCCGGCGAGATCACCATGCTGGAGCCGACCGGCCCGGAAACCTATGTCAGCGTCCAGACGGCGGCCGGCATGCTGGTGGTGCGCTCGCCGGGCAAGGTGCTCTACCAGGTGGGGGACCGCGTCCACCTGGCCTGGGGCACGCACGATGTGCACCTGTTCGACGCCGAGAGCCAGAAGCGTCTGGCCGACTGAGCCGGATTGACGTAGGCGAGAAACCGACGGCGCGCTACGATGCGCGCCGTCTCCCATTGAAACTCCCCCCTTCGCCCCAGCCTGCCATGACCACTCGCTCGCCCTTTCCCCGTCTCGTGGCCGACGTCGGCGGCACCAACGCCCGCTTCGGCTGGATCGCCGAGGAAGGAGCCGCCATCGACGCCGTGCGCACCCTGCCCTGCGCCGACCACGCCACGCTCGCCGACGCGGTGCGGGCCTATCTGGCCGACCTCGGGCGGGGCCAGCCGGGCTCCATGGGCATGGGCATCGCCAACCCGATCACCGGGGACGAGGTGCGCATGACCAACCACCACTGGCAGTTCTCGATCTCGGGCCTGCAGGTGGAACTTGGGCTGCAGCGGCTGGTGGTGATCAACGATTTCACGGCGCTGGCCTTGTCGCTGCCGTCGCTGCAGCCGCACGAGCTGCGGCAGGTGGGCGGCGGTGCCGCGCGGGCGAACGCGGCCATGGCCCTGATCGGACCGGGGACCGGGCTGGGCGTGTCGGGGCTGGTGCCGGCGGGGACGCAGTGGGTGGCGCTGGCCGGCGAAGGTGGCCACGTCACGCTGCCGGCCACGAACGCGCGCGAAGCGGCGCTGATCGCCCTGCTGGCGCAGCGTTACGGCCACGCCTCGGCGGAGCGGGCCATCAGCGGCGCCGGGCTGGTGGCGCTGTACGACGCGGTGTGCACGCTGGACGGCGTGACGCCGGAGGCGCTCAGCCCCGCCGATGTCACCTCGCGCGCACTGACCGGCCACTGCGCACGCTGCAGCGAGGCGGTGGCGCACTTCTGCGCGCTGCTCGGCAGCGTGGCCGGCAATCTGGCGCTGACGCTGGGCGCGCTGGGCGGGGTCTACATCGGCGGCGGCATCGTGCCGCGGCTGGGCGAGGCCTTCGACCGCTCGGACTTCCGCCAGCGCTTCGAGGCCAAGGGCCGTTTCCAGGCCTATCTGGCGCAGATGCCGGTGTTCGTGATCGATGCGAGCGTGTCGCCAGCGCTGCTGGGCGTGGCGCGGGCACTGGACCAGGAACTCTGAACAAACACAGGACATAAAAAAGCCGCAGCGTCTGCTGCGGCTTTTTTCATGCAAGAACGTGATCAGGCGGGCGTCAATGTGGACGCATATGTAGCCACAGGCTCGTACGGCACGATCTCGGCGGTCCACTTGCCATCGGTCGACTGCTTGACCGTCACCTTGACGGGGAAGGTCAGCCTGTCCTTCTGGATGAAACCAGGGACGTCGTTGTAATTCCAGGTCTTGGTATAGACCTCACCCGACTTGGCAAACGCAATCTGCAGCGTCACGAAGGTCTGGGCCGGAATCGGTGCACGCACCTTGGTGACGGCAACCCAGTAGTTGCCGGTGCGCAGCTTGCTCTCGTCGCAAGATGCGTAGTAGTGCTCCGGTCCGACAGTTCGGCTATCCGCATCCAAGAAGCCAGAGGTGCCGACAAGCGTCGCACCGCCGCCACCCTTGCCGACGTCACCGGTATCGGTGAAGTGCACATAGTCTCCAGACGGCTCAATGACCTGCAGGTCAAAGTCATTCTGGATGTCCTCCATCAGACCCGTGACGGTATTGAGCTTCTGACCAATCGCAGCAGCGGGTACCGCCCACGACAACGTCGCGGTGAAGAAGCCCTGGTTCTGCGCAGGTGTAGGAATGGTCAGCGCCACCATTGAAGCTGTCAGCGAGGATTGGAGCGAAACCGCCGGCAATGTCGACAATTCCTGCTTGAGCACGGTCTTGTCTGTCGGTGAACCCAGCTTCGCGAATGCTTTGTCGGCGAACAACGCGCCTTGCGAGAACGACACCATCAGCAGCTTCTGGCGCTCGGTGTAGAGCGCCTGGGCACGCGCCAGTTGGCGGGCTGCCATCGTCGTGCTGACCTTCAATTCAGCCTCAAGATCGGTGTTCGCCTTGGCCCTCAGGCTGGTGACCGTGGCGGGATAGGCGGAGGTGATCGCCAGGAAGCGGGAGTCGCCGGACTTGGCCGCCAGCACCGACCAGTTGTCGATGCTGCCAGACGCCATGTCCCAGAAGTACTCCCAGTTCTGGGTCAGCGCGCCATCCAGCAGCTTGCGGTACTCGGCAGCCAGCGCCTGGAAACGCGACTCGGTTGCACCACTGGCGGTGCCGGCCGTGCTGTAGAAGGTTTCATAGCGAACCGGCTCGGCCTTGCCCGATGTGGTCGTCGCAGTCTCCGTTGCGCCCGCGTACTTGCCATGGCGCGCGATGCGCAGCGCAGCGCGCTGGGCATCGGCATCCTCGGGCATCGCGAAGGTGCCGTTGTAGTAGGCGACGACGTAACCGCCGTCCGGTTCGCAGATGTTCGACGTCGTCTGCGCCACGCCCAGCGTGCTGGCAGCCAGCAGGCCCAGGCCCAGCGCGGTGCCCGTCAGCGGGCGGATGAATGCGGGGGTATTGCGGCGATCAGACACAGCCGTCTCCTTGGGGTGCACGAACGACGGTGTCATTGACCAGCTCGACATACGAGAGGTACGCCTTGACGCGGGCATCGGTGTTGACCGTCACGCGGCGCAGGTCCGCCACGGCCTTGTAGCCAGCCTCGATCGACGGCGCCTTCTGCATGATGCATTCCACCGCATCGCTGGACGCCAGACGCGCCGCACGCACCGCGGCATCATCCGTCAGCGTCACGGTCAGCACGCTCTGGTAGGCCTTGGCCAGCTGGGCCGCCGCTTTCGGCAGATCGCCAGAATAGGCGGTCTGGGCGCCGATCCACGCCGTGACGTCGTCGCGCACACCGTCGCCATTGGCATCGGTCCCCGCCACTGCAGTGGAGCGGTCCAGCGACAGCACGGCGCCGCCGGTCTGCAGCTTGGTCATCACGGCCGTGGTCGATTCAGCAGGCGCCTCAGCAGCACCACCACCACCGCCTCCACCACCGCACCCTGTCAGCACACCCAGGGCCACCAGCCCCAGGAGTCGAGTTGTCTTGTTCAGCATCGATTCCACGCAATATAGGTTTAGGTCTTGTCGCGTCGAACAGTCTCGCCAGATGAGCCACCCATGCCCTGCATGGCCAACTGGTCCAGCGGATCCTGCTGCCCGACGAAACACATTCTCGAACCGGCGTAGAACCGAACACACCCTCTATTCAGGTGGTCATGAATTGAACATTTTCATTATTGCGAATTAAGCAGCATTCGGCACCCCGGCCGCCACGCGGCCGGGGCCGATCAGCGCCAGCAAGCCCGCCTCGTCCAGGATGGACAGACCCAGCGCCTGAGCCTTTTCCAGCTTGGTACCCGCCTCGGCCCCCGCGACCACGTAGTGCGTCTTCTTCGAGACCGAGCCACTGACCTTGCCCCCGGCGGCCTCGATCAGGTCCTTGGCCTCGTTGCGCCCGAGCGTGGGCAGCGTTCCGGTGAGGACCAGGGTCAATCCGGCCAGTGGCTGCGGCCCGGCGTCAGGCACCCCGTCGTGCTCGTCCCAGGTCAGACCGCAGGCGCGCAGCTGTTCGACCACCTCGCGGTTGTGCGGCTGGTCGAAGAAGGTGCGCAGGCTTTGCGCCACCACCGGGCCGACGTCGGCCACCTCGGTGAGCTGCTCGACCGTGGCGTCCATCAGGCGGTCGATATTGCCGAAATGGCGGGCCAGGGCCTTCGCGGTGGCCTCGCCCACGTGCCGGATGCCCAGTGCGTAGAGAAAGCGCCCCAGCGTCGTGTGCCGGCTCTTCTCCAGTGCATCGACCAGGTTCTGCGCGCTGCGCTCGCCCATGCGGTCCAGCGCCGCGAGCTTGGCCACACCGAGCGTGTACAGCTCCGGCAAGGTGCGCACGATGCCCGCATCGACGAGCTGCTCGACGACCTTGTCGCCCAGCCCCTCGACGTCCATCGCGCGCCGGCCAGCGTAGTGCAGGATCGCCTGCTTGCGCTGCGCCGGGCAGAACAGACCGCCCGTGCAGCGCCAGTCGGCCTCGCCCTCCTCGCGCACGATGTCGCTGCCACAGACGGGGCAATGGCCGCCGAGGCGCCTGTACAGATCAAACGGCTCGCCCGCGTCGGCCGGCCGGCGCTCCAGCACGACGCCGACCACTTCCGGGATCACGTCGCCGGCCCGCCGCACGATGACGGTGTCGCCCGTGCGCACGTCCTTGCGGCGCGTCTCGTCCTCGTTGTGCAGCGTGGCGTTGCTCACCGTGGTGCCACCCACGAAGACCGGCTCCAGCTTGGCCACCGGGGTGAGCTTGCCGGTGCGGCCGACCTGGATGTCGATCTCGCGCACGGTGGTCATCTGTTCCTGCGCCGGGTACTTGTGCGCCACCGCCCAGCGCGGCTCGCGGCTGACGAAGCCGAGTTGCCGCTGCAAGGCCAGGTCGTCCACCTTGTAGACCACGCCGTCGATGTCGAAGGGCAGCTGGTCGCGCTGCGCACCGATGCGCTGGTGGAAGGCCGCCAGACCGTCCGCGCCCACCACCACGGCCCGCTCGGCGCACACCGGCAGGCTGAAGGCATCCAGCGCATCGAGCACCCCGCTGTGCGTGCCCGGCAGCGCCCAGCCCTGCACCTCGCCCAGCCCGTAGGCGAAAAAGCTCAGCGGACGCTCGGCCGCCAGCGCCGGGTCGTGCTGGCGCACCGCACCGGCGGCGGCGTTGCGCGGGTTGACGAAGGTCTTCTCGCCCTTGTCGCCACGCGCGATGCGCTCGCGCTGGCGTTCGTTGAGCCGGTCGAAGTCGTCACGGCGCATGTAGACCTCGCCACGCACCTCCAGCACGGCGGGAAGGCCACCCGGCCCGTCGCGCAGGCGCAGCGGAATCTGGCCAATGGTGCGGATGTTCTGGGTGACGTCCTCGCCGCTTTCGCCGTCGCCGCGGGTGGCGGCCTGCACCAGCACGCCGTCCACATAGCGCAGGTTGATCGCCAGCCCGTCGAACTTCAGCTCGCAGGCGTAGCGCAGCGGCGGCGCATCCTCGCCCAGCGCCAGTTCGCGCCGCACACGGGCATCGAAGGTACTGGCGCCGGTGGCCTCGGTGTCGGTCTCGGTGCGGATCGAGCGCATCGGCACGGCGTGGCGGACCGCGGCGAATCCGTCGAGCACCTGCCCGAGCACCCGCTGCGTCGGGGAATCCGCGGTGCGCAAATCCGGGTGCGCGGCCTCGATCGCCTGGAGCTGCTGGAACAGGCGGTCGTACTCGGCGTCGGGGACTTCCGGCGCGTCGAGCACGTAGTAGCGGTGGGCGTGGTGGTGCAGTTGCCGGCGCAGTTCGGCGGCCAGCTCGGCCGGCGAGGCCACCGCCTGCAGGGTCTGCGAATCGGGGCCGGAGGAGAGGTCCGGCGGCGACGAGAAGAGATCGGTTTGCGACATGCGCGCCAGTGTAGGCGCGCGTCCGCGGCAGGTGAATCCGGCGGTCGCCTAGCTGAACAGGCGCCGCGCCGCGGGCGAGCCTGCCGCCAGCTCGTATTCCGCCAGCTTGGCGTACAGGCCGTCCAGATCCTCGCGGATCAGCGCAAACGCCCCGGCATTGAGCGCGCGGCCCTCGTCGTCGTTGACGTCGGCATCCAGCGCGATGGCCAGCGCCTGACCGGAAGCGCACCAGGCATTGAAGGGCTGCTCGGCCTGCGGCGTCTGCGGCACGTCGAACACCAGCGACATCTCGGACACCCAGGACTGGTCCGGATCCTCGGCCAGCGCGGCCTGGGCATCGAACACCAGCGCCAGCACCGGCGGCGCATCCTCTTCGCGGCCCGGCAGGATGAGCTTGCCCGGCACCGGCCCGCTGACGAAGCCGTGGCGGGCCGCGTGCTGCTGGATCCAGCTCACCGGCCACTGGCCCTGGCGCGCGGTGAGCCGCATGGCAAGCTGCGCGTCGTGGTGCACGGCCACCCGGTCGAGCGAACGTGCCCGGGCCACGACATCCAGCATGTCCGGAAACTCGGCCTCGGCCGACAGCGGCTCGGCAAAGCGCTGGATGATCTGGACAAACTCCGAATATTCGATCTCGTTGACGGCGCCGAGCCGGTTGGCGAGTTGCAGACCCGCGCGCAGTTCGCTGCAGGTCTGGCCGGCGACGGGGGTTTCCCACTCGCCCGTCTGGCTGTTGCAGCCTTCGATCAGGAACGGCTTGCCACCCGCCCGACGCGACGGTGGCCAATGGGCCAGCACCGTCTCTCCAGACAAGGGCTGCTCGGGAACCAGCCGGGCGACCGCGTCAATCAGCGGATCGATGCGGGACACAGCCGCGGGCCGGCGTACCGGCACATTCAGCGCCGCGGGCACACCCACCAGCCGCTGCTCGATGGCCTCGACGGAGGCGGCCACCGGCGCGTCCTCCAGCGGGATCGGCTCGGTCGGCGCATGGTCCGGATCGAAACTCGGTTCCTGGTGGAGCGGCTGTGGCGCGACAGCAGCCAGGGCCGCATCCGGCGCCCCCGGCGAGGCGGCATCGGCCGCGGAAGGCTTGGGCAGGCGCGTCTTGCCCCCGGCGCGGCGGGTCTGCCAGGCGCCATGCCCGACGACAGCGGCGAGCACCAGCCCTCCGACGATGGCCAACCATACTTGCAATGAATTCATCGGTCCCCGGGTTCCTGGTCATGGCCTGAACAGTGTGTCGCCACCCTCACGGTAGCTCAGCCAGTGAGACTGCTGCCTCCATGTCCACCGCGACGATGCGCGACACACCCTGTTCCTGCATTGTCACGCCGATCAATTGTTCGGCCATCTCCATTGCAATTTTGTTGTGCGAAATGAAAAGAAACTGCGTACCGGACGACATTTGACGGACCAGACGGGCATATCGCTCGGTATTGGCGTCATCCAGTGGTGCATCCACCTCGTCCAGCAGGCAGAACGGCGCCGGATTGAGCAGGAAGATCGCGAACACCAGCGCGATCGCGGTAAGTGCCTTTTCACCGCCGGACAGCAGGTGGATGGTCGAATTCTTCTTGCCGGGCGGCTGCGCCATGACCTGCACGCCGGCGTCCAGGATCTCGTCGCCGGTCATCACCAGCCGGGCCTGACCGCCACCGAACAGGCTCGGGAACATGCGCCCGAAGCCGTCGTTGACCTGGTCGAAGGTGGCCTTCAGCAGATCGCGGGTCTCCAGGTCGATCTTGTGGATCGCGGCCTCCAGCGTCTGCATGGCCTCGGTGAGGTCGGCGACCTGCATGTCGAGGAACTGCCGCCGCTCGCGGGCGGCGCCCAGCTCATCCAGCGCCGCCAGGTTCACGGCGCCCAGCGCGTTGATCTCGCGCTGGATGCGGTCGATCTCGCCCTGCAGCCCGTGCAGGCGCACACCGTCCTGCGCGATGCCGGCGGCCAGCGCGTCCAGGTCGACCGCCGCCGCCTGCAGCTGCTCCAGGAACTGCGCGCCGCCGAGCTGCGCGGCCTGCGCTTCGAGCTGGAGCTTCGTGATCTCGTCGCGCAGCGGCTGCAGACTGCGCTCGTGCGCGGCGCGCTGCTCGTCGGCGCGGCGCATCTGCTGCGTCAGGTCGTCCCAGGTCTGGCGGGCGGACGACAGCGCCTGCTCGCGCTCGACGCGCAGCGCCAGCGCCTCCTGCAGCCCGCCTTCGGCCGCGGCGTCGTCCAGCCCGGCGAGTTCGGCGGCGAGCTGCTCCAGCGCGCGTTCGTTGACGGTGAGCTGCTGCGCGGCGGTTTCCAGCCCACGCTGCAGCTCGCCGCGCCGCGCCAGCAACGACCGGGCCGCGAACTGCGACTCCTGCGCCGTGCGCTCCAGGCCGCGCAACTGCTCGCGGGCATCGGCCAGCCGCCGCTCGGCCGCGATCACCGCGTCTTCCAGCTCGGCGTGGCGCTCCTGCTCGGTGGCGAGCTGCAGGTCGAGTTCCTCGAAACGCGCTTCGCCTGTCAGGCGGCGTTCTTCGAGTTCTTCCAGCTGCGCATCGACCTCGGCGAGTTCGGTGTCCAGCTGGTCGCGGCGGCGCGTGACCTGCTCGGCCTGCTGGGTCAGGCGCAGCACCTCGACCTGCAGCTGGTGCGCCCGCGTCTGGCTGTCGGCGGCGTCGCGGCGGGCGCCGGCCAGCCGCTGCGCCGCGTCGGTGTAAGCGGCTTCGGCGCGGACCAGCGCGCTGCGGGCCTCATCGGCCATCAGCGCCTGGGCGCGGACCTGGGTTTCGAGGTTCTCGATCTCCTGCGCGCGCGCCAGCAGGCCGGCCTGCTCTGAATCCGGCGCGTGGAAGCTCACCGCGTAAGCGCTCACCGCGTGCCCGGCCGGCGTCAGGATCAGCTCGCCATGGGTCAGCCGGCTGCGCAGCGCCAGCGCTTCCTCGACGTTGGCCGCCGTGTAGACGCCTTCGAGCCAGTCGTTGAGCAATGCCACCAGCCCCGGATCGCCCACGCGCAGCAGGTCGGTCAGCCGCGGCAGCGTGCGATGCGTATTGGCGATCGCGCTGGTCGGCGGCGAATAGAAGGCGAGCTTGGCCGGCGGCGGATCCAGATCGAAGCCGCGCACCGTCTCGATCCGCCCGACTTCGAGCGCCTGCAACCGCTCGCGCAAAGCCGATTCGAGCGCGGTTTCCCACCCGGGTTCGATGTGGATGCGCCGCCACAGCCCTTGCAGACCCTCCAACCCGTGCCGCGCCAGCCAGGGCCGCAGCTTGCCTTCGGTCTGCACCTTTTCCTGCAGCGCCCGCAGCGCGTCGAGCCGCGCCGTCAGCGCCGACTGGCGGGCAGATTCGCTATTGGCCGCGCTCTGCTGGCCGCGGCGCTGCTCGTCGAGCGTCGGCACCAGTTCGGACAGCTCGTGCAGGCGCGCATCGGCGAGTTCCTGCACCTCCTGCGCTCGGGCGAGTTGCGCACGCAGGTCGTCGAGGCGGTGGTCGTCGGGTGCGCCGAGCTGGCGGCGCTCGGCGGACAGGCGCTCGCGGCGGCCCTGCAACTCGCGGCCGCGCTCGTCCAGATGGCGCGACTGCGCGGCGAGCAGCTGGATCTGTTGCTGCACCTCGCTCGCGCGGGTGCGCTGCGTGGCGGCGCGCTGGCTGGCCTGGCGCAGCGTGTCCTCGACGGCGGGCAAGGCCATCGAACGCTCTTCGACCTGCGCGGCCAGGATCTCGCCCTGCTCTTCCGCTTCGGCGAGCTGCTCGGCCAGCGTTTCCAGCTCGGCCTCGGCGTGTTCGCGGCGCAGCGTCCATTGCTGCGTCTGTGCGGCGATCTCGGCCTGTCGCTGCAACCCACGCTGGCGCGCATCGACGACGTGGCGGATGCGCTCCTCCAGCCGGCTGACCTGCATCGACGCCTCCGCCAGCGCGCCTTGCGCGGCGTGCAGCGCGTCGCTGGCGTCGTAGTGCGACTGGCGCAGCGCGTCCTGCTCGGCTTCCGTCTGGCGCAGCTCGGCGATGCGCAGCTCCAGCGCGTTCGTCGCCGCCAGCTCGGCCAGCCGGACCCGCTCGCGCTCGCTGGTGGCGTCGCGGTGTTTCAGGAACCAGAGCTGGTGCAGTTTCAGCGTGCCGGTGTCCTGCAGCGTGCGGTAGCGCAGCGCGACCTCGGCCTGGGCTTCGAGCTTGTCGAGGTTGGTCGTCAGCTCGCGCAGGATGTCGTCCACGCGGGTCAGGTTCTCGCGGGTGTCCTTCAGGCGGTTCTCGGTCTCGCGGCGGCGTTCCTTGTACTTGGACACGCCGGCCGCTTCCTCCAGGAACAGCCGCAGCTCTTCGGGGCGCGACTCGATGATCTTGCTGATCGTGCCCTGGCCGATGATGGCGTAGGCGCGCGGGCCCAGACCGGTGCCGAGGAACACGTCCTGCACATCGCGGCGGCGCACCGGCTGGTTGTTGATGTAGTAGGTGCTGGTGCCGTCGCGGGTCAGCACGCGCTTGACGGCGATCTCGGCGTACTGGTTCCACGAGCCGCCCGCCCGGCCGGCATCGTTGCTGAAGGCGAGTTCGACGCTGGAGCGGCTGGCGGGCTTGCGGTTGCCGGAGCCGTTGAAGATCACGTCCTGCATCGACTCGCCGCGCAGCTCGCTCGCCTTCGATTCGCCCAGCACCCAGCGCACGGCGTCCATGATGTTGGACTTGCCGCAGCCATTGGGACCGACGACGCCGACGAGCTGGCCGGGCAGCTGGAAATGTGTCGGATCGGCGAAGGATTTGAAGCCCGAGAGCTTGATCGAATTCAGGCGCATCTCGGAGAAGTATTATCTAACTCTTTGATTTACAAGCATTAAATGCTTGAACATTGGAGGCAATGATACCACTGGTCCGACTGCACCGAACCGGGCGACGGGACCTTGGATTCCTGGGCACCGCGGGAAAGTCCGGCCCCGTGTCAACCCTCGATCCTTGTTGAAGTTTGATACAAGGCAAGAAACAGACTGACTCCGACTGGTACCCTCCACGGTACTGAACAACAATCCAGCGCCATGACTGCCCTGCCAGCCGCCGCACTGTCGAACGGGTTCTTCGATCTACCTTCGGAGATGGTCGCTGGCGCCTCGCGCGAAGCGGTCGTGCTGGTGGACGCGCGGCAGTGCATCGTCGCCATCAATGCAGCGGCCGCGCGGATGTTCGGGCATGCCCAGCCGGACCTGCTGGGCCGGCCGCTGTCATGTCTGATTCCCGATGGCCTGCGCGACGTCCACGACCAGCATGTGCAGCACTTCACCGCGGCGCAGCAGGCCGAGCGCGCGCCCCTGCATGGGGAAGCCCTGCAAGGCCTGCGTGCCGACGGGCAGGTGTTTCCTGTCGAGGTGGTGGTGTCCCGGCTGGAACTGGTGCTCGACGGGCAACGCCACACCTGCTTCATGGCGATGATGTGCGACCTCAGTACCCAGCACGGCCTGCGCAGCGAGGTGGCGATGCTGAGCGAGCGGGTGCGCACCGTGCTCGACCTGACGCCGGTGGCGATCTGGATCGTCGATGACGAGCAGCTGGTGTATGCCAACCGCGCCGCCGTCCATCTGTTCGGCGTGTCGGACCGGGCACAGCTCATCGGCCGGTCGATCTACACCCTGCTGCATGCCAGCGGGCATGTACCGCTGCGGTCCCATCTGCAGTCAGCCAGACCGGTGAAGAGCGCCACGCCCGCGGTCGTCAGCGGCACCCTGCTGCGCCCCGACGGACAGACCCGCGAGGTCGACATCGCCACATCGGCCCTGCCGGACCACGGGCAGACCGTCCTGCAGATGGTCATCATCGACGTGACGGAAAGCCAGCGCCAGGCCCGGGAGCAGTCGCTGCACCGGGTCGAATTGCGCCGGCTGGCGGCCAGCGTGGTCGAGGCCCGCGAGGAAGAACGCCGCCGCATCGCCCGCGAACTGCACGACGAACTGGGCCAGCGCCTGACCGCCATGAAGATGGAGCTGTTCGGCCTGCGTGCCGAAACGCCCGGTCCCGGCGGGAACGGACGCATCACCAGCATGCTGGAGATGGTGGACAGCACCGTGGCGGCACTGCGCCGGATTGCGGCCGACCTGCGTCCGCTGATGCTCGACGACCTGGGGCTGAACGCCGCGATCGAATGGCTGGCCCGCGACGCCGCCCGGCGCATGGACATGGAGGTGACGGTGCAGCTCGGCACCGAGGACCCGCCGCTGGGACCGGGTGCCGACATCGCGCTGTACCGCATGGTGCAGGAGGCGCTGACCAACGTGGCCCGCCACGCCAATGCCACCGATGTCCGGATCGAGTTGCGCCAGAGCGCGGACGAACTGATCCTGACGGTGCGGGACAACGGCCATGGATTCCCCGACCGGTCGATGCGCCAGGACGGTCGCTACGGCCTGCTGGGCATGCGCGAGCGGGCGATCATGCTGGGCGGCCAGCTCGATCTGGACAACCCGCCGGGCGGTGGTGCCCGCATCACCGTGCACCTGCCGCTGAAACAGACCAGGAAGAAGGAAACCCCATGAATGCGACGCTGCATGAACCGGGGCTGCGTGTCCTGCTCGTGGACGACCACACCATCGTGCGGGAAGGCCTGAAGCGCATCCTCGAATCCACCCGCGAAGGCTGGAACATCACCGAGGAAAGCTCCGGATTCCGGGCCATGGACAACCTGCGGCACCAGGATTGCGGCCTGGTCATCGTCGATCTGTCGATGCCGGGCATGAGCGGACTGGAGCTGATCCGCCGCATCCGGGCCGAATCGACACGGCTGCCGATCCTGGTGCTGAGCATGCACGCCGAGGAGGAATATGCCCTGCGCGCCTTCAAGGCCGGCGCCAATGGCTATGTCACCAAGGACAGCGCGGCCGAAGAACTGGTGGTGGCCGCGCGCAAGGTGGCCAATGGTGGCACCTATGTGACCACCAGCCTGGCCGAGCGGGTGGTGCAGCAGCTCAACGGCAGCGTGGACGTGCCACGCCATGCCCGACTGTCGGAGCGCGAGATGGAGGTCCTGCGCCGCATCGTGGCCGGCGAGCGGGCCGGAGACATCGCCGAAGCGCTGCACCTGTCGATCAAGACCGTCAGCACGCACAAGACCCGCATCATGGACAAGCTGCAGGCCCCCAGCACCGCGGCGCTGGTGCGCTACGCCATCCAGCATGGGCTGCTGCTGCCGCCAGCCGATGCCGAAGAGCACGGCGACTGGAACCATGGGACCCAGCCCGGCGAGCTGACATGACCGCCGGGCCACCGGCACCGGTGGCGGCGACACCGCTCGGCCTGAACACGGTCCTGGAATTGCTGCGCGCGCACGGCCAGCCGGACTTCCGACTCTACAAGCAGCGCACGCTGCTGCGCCGCCTCGAACGGCGCATGCACATCCACCGCGTGCCCACGCTGCAGGACTATGCCCGCCTGCTGCGCCACAGCAGCCAGGAGGTGGCCTTGCTGTCGAAGGAGTTGCTGATCGGGGTGACCCTCTTCTTCCGCGACACCCCCGTCTGGCAGGCCCTGTGCGACACCGTGCTGCCCCGGTTGCTGGCCGACCATGCCGACGGAGACGTGCTGCGGGCCTGGGTCGCCGGCTGCTCCACCGGCGAGGAGGCCTACAGCCTGGCGATGGCCTTTCGCGAAGTGGTCGACGCGACGCCCGAACGCGCACGCTGCACGCTGCAGATCTTTGCCACCGACCTGAGCCAGGACGCCATCGACCGGGCGCGCGCGGGCACATTTCCGCCCTCGCTCGCCGACGAGCTGTCGGCTGTGCGGCTGGCACGCCATTTCGTGCAGCAGGACGGGGGTTACCGCATCGCGGCCTCCATCCGCGACACCATCGTGTTCGCGCGGCACGACCTGACCGCGGATCCCCCCTTGTCCCGGATGGATCTGATGAGCTGCCGCAACCTGCTGATGCACTTCTCGGAACCGCTGCAGCAGCGGATCCTGCCGCTGTTCCACTACAGCCTGCGGCCCGGCGGCGTGCTGCTGCTGGGCAGTTCGGAGACCGTGCACGACCAGCACCACCGGTTCGAGCCGCTGGACGCGGAGCAGCGGCTGTACCGGCGGTGCGCGGGCCCGCGCACCTACGTCATGCCGGCCTGTCCCCGCGAGCGGTCGACACCGTCCGCCACAGCGGCCACCTGACCCCGTCTCCGCACCGGCACCCGATCGGAAAATTCCGAATACCACCTGCCGTATTCGCCCGGTAGCATGAACCGATTTCCGACAGCAGGCGGGCTGTTCCGCCGATTGTCCGCACCCCACCCGCAACGCCATGATGGGTCCACAGACCTGAACTAGCAGTTCCCTCAATTTTTCCGGAGGACCTACATGACTTGCCCCACCGCATCGCCCACGTCCGCCACTGGTTTCCCGTCACGCACAGGGACCCGGTGCACAGCCTCCGATGTGCTGCGCTGGTTCGGACGCCCCGACCAGGTCAGCAGCGCCACGGACCTGATCGAGTTCCAGATGCGGCAGGTCCATGCAGGGCGTTCACTGGTGGTCGAAGGGCAGCCGTTCGAGAAACTGCACCTCGTCAGCAGCGGCAGTTTCAAGTGCGTCCAGACCGACGTGGACGGCTACGAACAGGTGCTCGCATTCGCGATCCATGGCGACATCATCGGACTGGACGGTCTGGGCCAGGCGCAGCACCGGTCGGGCGCGGTGGCACTCGAGGACGCCTGCGTCGTCACGCTGCCCATCCGTGACCTGCTGGCGCTGGGCCGGGAGATTCCTGCGCTGGAATACCTCCTGCACCATGCCGCCGGGGCCGAAGTCTCCCGCTGCGGCGATACCCAGTACCTGATGGCGGCCCCCAGTTCCGAGGTGCGCGTCGCGCGCTTCCTGCTGCAGTTCGCCCGTCGCCAGTCGGCGCTGGGGCACTCCGGGCGCCGGCTTCGCATGTGCATGACGCGGCGCGACATCGCCAGCCACCTCGGGGTCGCCCACGAGACGGTCAGCCGGGTCCTGACCGCCCTGGACCACGATGGCTACATCAGCGTGTCGAACCGCGACATCGAACTCGTCGATCTGTCCGCACTGTACGAACTGCAGCGGGTGACCCGTGGCCGGCAGTCGCGCGAGCGGCGCGCCGACACGGCCCGGCAGGCGGCGGCCCGGGCACTGGTCAAGGCCGCCGACAGCGCGGCAGGCCGGTTGATCGAGTGTCCCGACGCCCGGTGAATGGCCAGTGCGCCCCCCGACCAGGCACCACCCACCCTCGCAGGAGATGTCCATGAGAAAACTGTCCACCACCTCCCGCCCCGGCAGGTCCGCGCCACCGGTGATGCTGGTTGGCGCGCAGGATTTCGTCGAACCGGACACCGTGGAAGTCGAACCCGCTGGCGCAAGCACGGCGGCGGTGTCCGACGACCCGGACCGGGTGCAGCCGGACGGGATCGACCGCGAGCAGATGGTGCGCGAAGCGGCGTACCACCGCTACGAGGCCCGCGGCAGCGTCGATGGCCATGCCCTGGAGGACTGGCTGAACGCCGAGGCTGACGTCGAACACCTGTTCGGCTGCGGGTGATGCCTGCCGGCAGCGGCGACCGGGCCCCGTGGCGGGCCATGGTGCTGACGGCACCGGGGCGGCCGCTTCAGGAGGTCTGGCGGCAGCAGTTGCCCCGGCCGGCGGCCGGTCAGGTGCGCATCCGGATGAGCGCCTGCGGCGTGTGCCGCACCGATCTGCACATCGTGGACGGTGAATTGCCCTGGCCCGGCCACGCGGTGGTGCCCGGCCACGAGATCGTGGGACGCATCGGCGCACTGGGGCCGGGTGTCACCGGGCTGGCGCTGGGGCAGCGTGTCGGCGTGCCGTGGGTGGGCTGGACCTGCGGCCGCTGTGCGTACTGTCTGGCCGGGCGGGAAAATCTCTGTCCGCAGGCCGAATTCACCGGCTGGCAGCGCGATGGCGGTTATGCCGATCAGGTGCTGGCCGATGCACGCCATGTCTTCGCGATTCCGGAGGGCTACAGCGATGCCCAGGCTGCTCCGCTGCTGTGTGCCGGGCTGATCGGCTGGCGCGCCTACACCATGGCGGGCGCGGAGGCCCACCGCATCGGTCTGTACGGCTTCGGCGCCGCGGCACACCTCATCGCCCAGATCGCACGCCACCAGGGCCGCGAGGTCCACGCCTTCACCCGCCCTGGCGACACGGCCGCCCAGGCACTGGCCCGGGAGCTGGGTGCGGCCTGGGTGGGCGACTCGAACCAGACCCCCTCCGTGCCGCTGGACGCGGCCCTGCTGTTCGCGCCGGTGGGTGCACTGGTCCCGATGGCACTGCGGGCCGTGCGTCCCGGCGGCACCGTCGTCTGCGCCGGCATCCACATGAGCGACATCCCGTCCTTCCCCTATGCCTGGCTGTGGGGCGAGCGACGCATCGTCTCGGTCGCCAACCTCACCCGCCGCGATGGCGACGAGTTCCTGCGGGTGGCGGCCTCGGTCGCGCTGCAGATCCGCGCGCATGCCTACCCGCTGGACAGGGCGAATCAGGCGCTGGACGATCTGCGCGCAGGACGACTCACAGGAGCCGCAGTCCTGCTGGGCCGCTGAGGGCGATGGCCTCCGGCCCTGGCGTCCGGTCACTTCACCAGCAGCACCGGCACCTTCGCCAGATGCACCACCCGCTGCGCGACCGAGCCGAGCAGCAGACCGCCCAGGACATTGCGCCCGTGCGTGCCCATCACGATCTGGTCGACCGCACGGTCGCCCGCCACACGGACGATCTCGGTCGCAGGCAGCCCTTCGACCCCCAGCGTCACCACCTGCTGCAGGCCGCTGGCCCGCGCATGGGTCAGCGCCGTGGCCAGCAACTGGTCCTGGTGTCTGCGCGACGCCTGTTCGACCGCATCGAAATCGAAGATCGGCACCTCGCCGTAGTAGACCGGCAACTCCCGCACGTGGAGCAGCACGGCCTCGGTCTGCGGCACCAGACCCGCCAGCCGTGCGGCCACCTCGATGGCACGGCTGGCGTGGTCCGACCCATCGACGGCAATCAGCAACTTGAACATCGAACGCTCCTTGCGGTGCCCATGACACCATGCAGCCCAATCTAGTCCGGCACTGCAGCACCGGATTGCGCGCACTCAATGCGGTCCGTGCCATGGGTGCGCAATCTGCAGTGGCGTTTCACCGGAGCACGGAAGCCACGATGTCCACGGCAGAAGTTCAAGGTCTCACCGCGGCGCCGCCACCGGGTCGCGCACCCGCGCAGCCCGACAACCCGTCCATCGCACAGGCGCTGCGGGAGATGGCGGTCCTGCTGGAAGCACAGGGCGACAATCCGTACCGCATCGCGGCCTACCGCCATGCCGCCGACACCGTGGAGCAGTTGCCGCGCCCGGTGCGTGATCTCCATGCACAGGAAGGCGAAGCGGGTCTGGTGGCACTACCGACCATCGGCACCCACATCGCGGCGGCCATTGCCGAACTGCTCGGCACGGGACGCTGGCAGCGACTGGATCGGCTGCGCGGCGAAGCCGATCCGGACGTGCAGCGCCGCAGCGGGGCCGCGGCAGCGCAGCATCCCGGCCCGCCAGTGGCGCTGCTGCTGGACATCGACCGGATGTACCGCGCCCGCGCACAGGCCGGCACGCTGCCCCGGATCGCCCCCAGACGCTTCAATCCCTCCGGCTCGGCCTGGCTGCCGGTGATGCATGTCGAGCGCCCTGGCTGGCATGTCACGGCGCTGTACTCCAACACGGCACGGGCGCATGAGCTCGGACACGTGGAGGACTGGGTCGTGCTGTACGCCGAGGACGATGCCCACCATGAACACCACTGCACCGTGGTGACCGCCGGCCGAGGCAGCCTCGCGGGCCGACGCGTGGTGCGCGGGCGCGAAACCGAATGCCGCGCGCTGTACGCGACGACAGGAAGCTGACCGCGATGCTCCTGACCTCCCTCTCCACCAAGGTACCGCCCGCCGATCCCGGTCGTGTCGCAGCGCAAGCGCTGCCCCGGACCCTGGCACGGCTGTTCGAGCGTGCCGGGATTCGGGTCAATGGTCCGGACCCCTGGGATCTGCAACTACACGACCCTGCCGCCTGGGGCCGCATGCTGCGCCACGGCGTGCTGGGGTTCGGCGAGTCGTACATGGACCAGCAATGGGATTGCGAGTGCCTGGAGGAGTTGATCTGCCGACTGCTGCTGGCGGACGGCGACCACGTGGTCACGCCGCAGTCGCTGCCCGGCTGGCTCGCCCGGCAACTGCGCCACGGGCTGATGAACCTGCAGTCCGTGGCACGCGCATTCCATGTCGCGGAGCAGCACTACGACCTCGACAACGAGCTGTTCGCGGCGATGCTCGACGAGCAGATGGTCTATTCCTGTGCCTACTGGGCCCATGCCACCGATCTGGACCAGGCGCAGCGCGACAAGCTCGATCTGATCTGCCGCAAGCTCGATCTGCAGGCTGGCGAGCAACTGCTGGACGTGGGCTGCGGCTGGGGTGGCCTGGCCGCCCATGCGGCACGGCATTACGGCAGCCAGGTGCAGGGCGCCACCGTGTCCCGGGAGCAGGCCACGCTGGCCCGCGCACGCTGCGAGGGCCTGCCGGTGCAGATCAACGTGACCGACTGGCGCGCACTGCACGGCCGCCACGACAAGCTGGCGTCGGTGGGCATGTTCGAGCACGTGGGTCCGAAGAACCACCGTGCGTACTTCCAGCACATGCACGACCTGCTGAAACCCGGTGGCCTGTTCCTGCTGCACACGATCGGCATCGACCGCACCAGCGGCGCCACCAATGCCTGGACCGACCACTACATCTTCCCGAACGGCAAGCTGCCCTCGGCGCTGGAGTTGACCCGGGCGATCGAGGGCCTGTTCACCATCGAGGACTGGCACAACTTCCCCGCCGACTACGAGCGCACCCTGCTGCACTGGTGGCAGCGCTTCGAGCAGCACTGGCCGGCCCTGCGCAGCCGCCACGACGAACGCTTCTTGCGGATGTGGAGGTTCTACCTGCTGTCCAGCGCCGGGTATTTCCGCTCCGGTCAGGGCCAGTTGTGGCAACTCGTGCTGTCGCCACCGGGCCGTTGCCGGGGCTACCGGTCGGTGCGTTGAGTGCACTCAACGCCGCGGTGGTGGCAGCGATCGACCATGCAGCGGCGGCCAGACCGCGGCAGGCCTCCTGCCATCCATACACGGAAAGGACCATCATGAAGACCGATGAACAGCTGAAGACGGACGTCACGAGCGAAATGGAGTGGGATCCGGCCATCAATGCCACGCATGTCGGCGTGGCGGTGAAGGGTGGCGTGGTGACGCTGACCGGCCATCTCGAGACCTTCGCGGAGAAGTACGCCATCGAGCGCGCCGTGGGCCGCGTGGAGGGCGTCAAGGCGGTGGCGATCGAACTCGACGTGAAGCTGGCCCCGGGCCACAAGCGCAGTGACTCCGAGATCGCGGAAGCCGCAGAGGCCGCGTTCAAGTGGCACGCCCTGATCCCTGGCGACCGCATCCAGGTGAGGGTCGAGAAAGGCAGGGTCACGCTCGCGGGCGAACTGGACTGGGAGTACCAGCGCACGGCGGCCGAGAAGGCGGTGCGGCCACTGACCGGGGTGGTCAGCGTCATCAACAACCTCCGGCTGAAGCCCTCGGTGGCGCCGGCCAACATCTCGAACCGCATCCGCGACGCGCTGGCGCGCCATGCCGAGCGCGAAGCCAAGAACATCGAGGTGATCGTGAACGGATCGACCGTCACGCTGCGTGGCCGGGTCGATTCCCTGGCCGAGCGGTCGGCGGCGCAAGGCGCGGCCTGGGCCGCTCCCGGCATCAGCCTGGTCGTCAACGACCTGACGGTCGGATCGGGCACCTGAACGGACCGCAGGGGTTCCTCAGGGCCCAGGAACCTCTGTCCCGGCCGGACCAGTCCGGGCAGAAGGCACCACCACGGCCAGCACGACCTGCAGATCACCGGGCAGACCGGTCTGCCCGGGCGCAGGGATGCCCCGCCCCCGCAAGCGCAGCTGGTGGCCGGTCTGCGCATGGGCGGGAATGCAGACCTCCACCTCGCCTCCGGGAGTGGGCATGGACACGGTGGCCCCGCGTGCGGCGTCCCAGGGCGTCACCGGCAGCGTGGCATGCAGGTCACGCCCCTCGACACGGAAAAGCGGGTGCGGCTCGAACTGCACCTCCAGGTACAGATCGCCCGGCCCCGCACCGACACATCCGGACGCCCCCCGCCCCCGCAGGCGGATCAGCTGGCCCGCCCGCAGCCCCCTGGGAATCGCGAGTTCCAGCGGATGCTCGACGAGGACCGGCCGCCCCAGGGCATCCGGCACGAAGCTCCGCAACTTCAGCGTCCGCCTGGCGCCATGAAAGGCATCGTCCAGCGGCACCAGGATCGTCGCGTGGAGGTCTGCCCCACGGCCATCGAACCCCGTCCCGACCAGCGGGTGCTGCCAGAGCTGGTCACGGGTACAGCAGTCCTTGGACTCCATGGTGGTGATTCCATCGTGTCGGAGGTGAGAAAACCAGATCCTGAGCCGGGACGGCCGTCCGTGAT
Source organism: Sphaerotilus montanus (assembly GCF_013410775.1). NCBI lineage: Bacteria > Pseudomonadati > Pseudomonadota > Betaproteobacteria > Burkholderiales > Sphaerotilaceae > Sphaerotilus > Sphaerotilus montanus. The sequence continues at coordinate 4,759,988 of NZ_JACCFH010000001.1, forward strand.
TGACCGCACTCAACGCCGCCCGCCGATCGGCACCACCCAATGTGCGGATGAACCACACGCCACCCAGCCTCCTGCCTGCGCATCCGCCCGGAGCGGTCGTCCTGCCTGCCGCGTCGATCCGGGGCACGCACGAGCGCCGCGACAGCGCCTGGCTAGGCCGCTCCGACCCGCCCTCGCCCGCATTCGAGCGCTACCGGGACCTGGACCGGTTGCTGCTGTCCTCGATCGGCCACTGGACCGGTGGCCTGTCCGTGACGACCCGGGCCAACGCCCTGTTCGACTGGTGGGTGCACCTGGCGGCTTCACCGGCCAAGCAGCTGGAACTGCTGCAGTGGTCCGTGGACATCGCGCCGCACCTGCTCGAAGTCTGGCTCCGGCCGCAAGGCCGTGCCACCACGCCGGCCCATGCCCGGATCGAGCCCAGGCCCCTGCCGCAGGACAAGCGCTTCTCGGCACGCGCCTGGCAGGACTGGCCCTTCAGCGCCTGGGCACAGAGTTTCCTCGCCGTGCAGCAGGCCTGGCACATGGCCACCGAGGGCGTGCCCGGCGTCAACCGCCACCACGAGGAGATGGTGGCCTTCGGCGCCCGGCAGTTGCTGGACATGCTCGCACCCTCGAACAGCATTGCCACCAACCCGGTGGTGCTGGAGCGCACGCTGGACGAGCGCGGCGCGAACCTGCTGCGCGGCGCCCGGCACGCCGCGGAGGATGTCTGGCGCGAGGCCCTCGAACTGCCCCCCGCAGGCGCCGAAGCGTTCAAGGTCGGCGTCAACGTGGCGGCCACGCCAGGGCAGGTGATCCTGCGCAACCGCCTGGCCGAGCTGATCCAGTACACACCCACCACGCCGCAGGTGCGGCCCGAACCGGTGCTGCTGGTGCCGGCCTGGATCATGAAGTACTACATCCTCGACCTCTCGGCGCACAACTCGCTGGTCCGGGCGCTGGTCGATCAGGGATTCACGGTGTTCGTGCTGTCGTGGAAAAACCCCGAGCCACGCGACCGCGACATCGGCATGGCGGATTATTTCCACCTCGGCGTGGAAGCGGCGCTGGACGCGATCGAACGCGTGCAGCCCTTCGCGCCGGTGCACGCCGCCGGCTACTGCCTGGGTGGCACCCTGCTGGCCATGGCCGCCGCGGCACTCGCCCCGCGCAGGCCACAAGCCTTTGCCAGCCTCACGCTGCTGGCCGCCCAGACCGATTTCACCGACCCCGGCGAGCTGGGCCTGTTCATCGACGAAGGCCAGGTCGAACTGCTGGTGGACATGATGTGGCGCCACGGCGTGCTCCATGCGCGGCAGATGAAGGGCACGTTCCAGATGCTGCGCTCGCAGGATCTGGTCTGGTCCTACCGGCTGGTCAACTACCTGCTGGGCGAGCGCCAGGCGCCGAGTGACCTGATGGCCTGGAATGCCGACGGCACCCGACTGCCCTACCGCATGCACAAGGAGTACCTGCACACGCTGTTCCTTGACAACGCGCTGGCGCGGGGCGAGGCCTGCCTGGATGGCGAACCGGTCAACCTGGCGCACATCCGCATGCCGGTCTTCAACGTCGGCACCCTGCAGGACCACGTCGCCCCCTGGCGGTCGGTGTACAAGCTGCACATGCTGACGGATGCCGAGCAGACCTTCTGCCTCACGGCCGGCGGTCACAACGCCGGCATCATCAACCCGCCGCAGCAGGCCCGCACCAGCCACCGGCTGCGCCTCTGGCGCTCCGGTGACCCGCTGCTCACGCCCGACCAGTGGCTGGAGAAGACGCCGCTGACCGAGGGCTCCTGGTGGACACCGTGGTTCGACTGGCTGCACGCCCGCAGTGGCCCGTGGCGCCATCCGCCCACCATGGGCGCGCCGGAACAAGGGCTGCCCCCCCTGCAGGCGGCGCCGGGACGCCACGTGCTGGCGCCTTGAGTGCACTCAATCGGACGGGGCCAATTTCCACCAATATTGTGACTTTCTCCACACCTGAATGCAGGAGTCACCGATGGCACGACAAACGAAGACCCCCGATTCGAACGAACCCTCCACCGCGGGTGCCGGCAGCGATGCCAGCAGCGAACTGACCCAGGACGGGCTGACGGGTGCCCGGGAATGGTGGCACCAGTCGCTGACCGTGGCCCAGGGCATGGCCGACTGGCTGGAGCAGACCCAGCGCATGAACACGGACGCCGCCCGGGCCTGGGCCGAGTCGCTGGCGAAGGCCGATCGCGAGGTCCGGCAGGCCGAGGATCTGGCCGCGCTGATGGCGGTGCCGGCCAATCTGGTCAACCAGCAGCTGGATCTGGCGCTGCGCCGCTTCAACGACCAGTCCAAGCGCCTGATCGAAACCGAGCTGGAATGGGCGGACCAGACACGCGAACGGACGCTGGCGCTCGGCCAGACCTGGATGGCGGGCCGCCCGGATGGCAACGGCGCGACCAGCCGGCACAGCGGCAACGGCGCGGCACTGCCAGCCGCCGAAGCCCTGAAACGCACGCAGGATGCCTGGTCCGACATGTGGCAGCGCTGGATCGACGGCATGAACACGGGCATGAAGCAGCAGGCCGCATCGGCGTCGCGGTAAGGCCGGTGCAGCAAGGCCGTCCCCGCACAGGCCAGTGCGGGATAATCGGCCTCCATGAACCCGCTGCTCTCGCGCCTCCAGCCCTACCCCTTCGAGCGGCTGCGTGCCCTCGTCAAGGACGTCCGCCCGAACCCGGACTTCACCCCGATCAGCCTCGGCATCGGTGAGCCCAGGCACCCGGCGCCCGAGTTCCTGAAGCTCGCGCTGACCTCGTCGCTCGACGGGCTGGCGACCTACCCCGCCACGGCCGGTCTGCCCGCGCTGCGCAAGTCGTGCGCCGGCTGGGTGCAGCGGCGCTACGGCGTGGCACTGGACGCCGACACGCAGATCCTGCCCGTCAACGGCTCGCGCGAGGCGCTGTTCTCGCTGGCGCAGACCGTCATCGACCCGACGCGCGACGCGGCAACCGGCGGCCCGGTCGTCGTCTGCCCGAACCCGTTCTACCAAATCTATGAAGGCGCGGCCTACCTGTCCGGCGCCACGCCCGTCTTCGCCAACAGCGACCCGGCACGCAACTTCGCCGCCGACTGGTCGCAGATCGACGAGGCCACCTGGGCACGCACGCAGCTGCTCTACGTCTGCTCGCCCGGCAACCCGACAGGCGCCGTGGTGCCGCTGGAGGAATGGGCCGAGCTGTTCGCCCTGTCCGACAAGCACGGCTTCGTGATCGCCTCGGACGAGTGCTACTCCGAGATCTACTTCCGCGACGAGGCCCCGCTCGGCGCACTCGAAGCCGCGAAACAGCTCGGCCGCGACGACTTCCGGCGCCTGGTCGTGCTGACCAGCCTGTCCAAGCGCTCGAACGTGCCGGGCCTGCGCTCGGGCTTCGTCGCCGGGGACGCGCGGATCATGAAGTCCTTCCTGCTCTACCGCACCTACCACGGCAGCGCCATGAGCACGACCGTGCAGCAGGCCAGCATCACCGCCTGGGACGACGAGGCGCACGTGGCCGAGAACCGCGCGCTCTACCGCCAGAAGTTCGCCCAGGTCACGCCCGTGCTGGCTGCCGTGATGGACGTGGCGCTGCCCGACGCCAGCTTCTACCTGTGGGCCAAGGTGCCCGAGACCGTCTTCGGCGGCAGCGACACCGTGTTCACGCGCGAACTGCTGGCTCAATACAATGTCGCGGTGCTGCCCGGCAGCTACCTGGCGCGCGAGGCCCACGGCGTGAACCCCGGCACCGGCCGCGTGCGCATGGCGCTGGTGGCCGGCGTCGAGGAATGCCTCGAAGCCGCACGCCGCATCGCCGACTTCGTGCGCGTCAACAGCCACCGCGCCGCCTGAACCCCCTGCGCCCCACCGAATTTCAACCGAATTCCAACCGAATCCGAGAACACGCCATGTCCGACCTCAGCCAACTCCAGAACGTCATCGAAGCCGCCTGGGAAGACCGCGCCAACCTGTCCATCGCTTCGGCACCGGCCGAAGTGCGTGACGCCGTCAACCACGTCATCGACGCCCTGGACACCGGCAAGCTGCGCGTGGCCGAGCGCCAGGGCGTGGGCCAGTGGCACGTCAACCAGTGGGCCAAGAAGGCCGTGCTGCTGAGCTTCCGCCTGAACGACAACGTGCCGATGGCCTCCGGCGACCTGAACTTCTTCGACAAGGTGCCGACCAAGTTCGCCGGCATGAGCGAAGCACAGCTGCGCGCCACCGGCGTGCGCGTGGTGCCGCCGGCTGTGGCGCGCCGCGGCAGCTTCATCGCCAAGGGCGCGATCCTGATGCCGTCCTACGTCAACATCGGCGCTTACGTCGATGAAGGCACGATGGTCGACACCTGGGCCGCCGTCGGCTCCTGCGCGCAGATCGGCAAGAACGTGCACCTCTCGGGCGGCGTCGGCATCGGCGGCGTGCTGGAGCCGATGCAGGCCAACCCGACCATCATCGAGGACAACTGCTTCATCGGCGCCCGCTCCGAAGTGGTCGAAGGCGTGATCGTGGAAGAAAACTCGGTGCTGTCGATGGGCGTGTACATCGGCCAGAGCACCAAGATCTATGACCGCGCCACCGGCGAAGTCACCTACGGCCGCATCCCGTCCGGCTCGGTCGTCGTCAGCGGCAACCTGCCGAGCGCCGATGGCAAGTACAGCCTGTACTGCGCCGTCATCGTCAAGCGCGTCGATGCGCAGACCCGCGCCAAGACCAGCATCAACGACCTGCTGCGCGGCTGAACACCATCACAAGAACATTCGGGGGAACGATGAGCACCAAGAACATGGAACGCATCCTGCGGCTGATGGCCGAGAAGCGGGCGTCCGACGTCTTCCTGTCGGCCAACATGCCGGTGCTCATCAAGATCCACGGCCAGATCCTGCAGCTGACGCAGGAACCTCTGGCGCCCAACCAGCCGCGCATGCTGCTGGGCGAGGTGATCACGGCCGCGCAGATGGAAGAGCTGCTGGAAACCGGCGAGCTGAACATGGGGGTCCACATCAGCGGTGTGGGCACCTTCCGGCTCTCGGGCTTCAAGCAGCGCGACTCCATCGCCGCGGTCTTCCGCTTCATGCCGACCGAGATCCCGGCGCTGGACTCGCTCAACCTGCCGGAGATGCTGAACACGCTGTGCCTGGCCAAGCGCGGGCTGGTGCTGATGGTCGGCGCGACCGGCACGGGCAAGAGCACGACGCTCGCGTCCATGCTCCAGAACCGCAACAAGCAGGTCGCGGGCCACATCCTGACCATCGAGGATCCGATCGAGTTCCTGTTCACCAACTACAAGTCGGTGGTGAACCAGCGCGAGGTCGGCCGCGACGTGCAGTCGCTGCAGATCGGCCTGAAGAACGCGATGCGGCAGGCGCCGGACTGCATCTTCATCGGCGAGATCCGCGACCGCGAGACGATGAGCGCGGCGCTGTCCTATGCGCTGTCCGGCCACCTCGTGCTCTCGACCATGCACGCCAACAACAGCCACCACGCGCTGAGCCGCATCCTGTCGTTCTACACGCCCGAGTCGCGGCCGGCGCTGCTCTCGGACCTGGCCGCCGGACTGAAGGCCATCGTCTCGCAGCGCCTGCTGCGCTCGACGCAGGGCGGACGGGTGCCGGCGGTCGAGGTGCTGCTGAACACGCAGTTCGTCTCCGAGCTGATCGAGCAGGGCAACTTCTCCGGCATCAAGGAGGCGATGGACCGCCTGATGGCCGAGGGCTCGCAGACCTTCGAGCAGGACATCGCGCGCCTGGTCACCGAACATCTCGTCACCCGCGACGAAGGCATCAGCCACGCCGACTCGCCGACCAACCTGCTCTGGCGCCTGCAGAACGACATGGTCAGCAGCAAGCGCCAGCAGGAGGAGGAGAAGGAGGCCGAGCCGGGGCCGTCCTTCACGGAAATCACGCTGGATGTGGTGTCTGGCCACAATCCGAATGCACGGGGCAGCTTCTCGCCCTCGCCAGTCCCGATGTCCACCGGGACGGCACCACCGATGCCTCCGATGCCACCGAATTCGGCCGCCATCAAGCCGCTGCCCTTCCTGTCCAAGAAGCGCTGACCCGCGCCCGGACGCTGAACAGCCGCCCCGCGCGGCCGTCCCCGACATGCACCTGCCTACCCTCGCCCTGGTCGAGCAACTCTTGGCCCGCCCTTCTCTCACCCCGGACGATGCGGGTTGCCAGACCCTGATCGCCGACCGCCTGCGCCCGCTGGGCTTCGAATGCACCGACCTGCCCTTCGGCCCGGACGATTTCCGGGTGAGCAACCTGTGGGCGATCCGCCGCGGTGCGGCTGAAGGACCGACGCTGGTCCTGGCCGGCCACACCGACGTGGTGCCGACCGGCCCGCTCGACCAGTGGACCTCCGACCCCTTCGTGCCCACGCACCGCGACGGCCGCCTCTACGGCCGCGGCAGCGCCGACATGAAAACCTCGCTGGCGGCCATGGTCGTCGCGGTGGAAGAATTCGTCGCCGCCCACCCGGACCACCGCGGCGCCATCGCCTTCCTGCTCACCAGCGACGAGGAAGGCCCGGCGCACAGCGGCACCGTCAAGGTCTGCGAATGGCTGGTCGAGCGTGGCGAGCGGCTGGACGCCTGCATCGTCGGCGAGCCGACCTCCGTGCGCAGCGTCGGCGACATGGTGAAGAACGGCCGGCGCGGCTCGATGTCGGGCCGGCTGACGGTGCGCGGCGTGCAGGGCCACATCGCCTATCCGCAGCTGGCGAAAAACCCGATCCACCTCGCGGCACCCGCGCTCGCCGAGTTGTGCGCGATCGAGTGGGACCGCGGCAACGACCACTTCCCGCCGACGAGCTGGCAGATGTCCAACGTCCACGCGGGCACGGGCGCGACCAATGTCATTCCCGGCACGATGGTGGTGGACTTCAACTTCCGCTTCTCGACCGAATCGACGCCGGAAGGGCTGCAGCAGCGGGTCAGGGAGGTGCTGGACCGCCACGGCCTCGACTACCAGATCGACTGGAGCCTGAGCGGGCGCCCCTTCCTGACGCGCCCCGGCCCGCTGGTCGATGCGCTGGCAGGTGCCATCCGCGCGGTGACCGGACTGGAGACCGAGCTGTCCACGACGGGCGGCACCTCCGACGGCCGCTTCATCGCCCAGATCTGCCCGCAGGTGGTCGAGTTCGGACCCGTCAACGCCACGATCCACCAGATCGACGAACACTGCGCGCTGGCCGCCCTCGGCCCGCTCAAGGACATCTACCGCCGCACGCTGGAGGCAATGCTCGCATGACCCCGATCCCCACGAACACGCCCCAGCCGACCACCGTCCTCGCGCTGATCGAGGCCATGGGCGAGCGCCTGACGCAGGCCGGCGTCAGTTTCGGCCACGGCACCACCAACGCCTTCGACGAGGCCGTCTGGCTGACGCTGTGGAAGCTGGGCTTGCCGCTGGACGAGCTGGACGCCGTGGCTGCCTCGCCGGTCACGCCCGCGCGCCAGGCCGACGTGGAGGCGGTGGTCGCGCAGCGCATCGCCACCCGCAAGCCCGCCGCCTACCTGACCCGCGAGGCGTGGCTGCAGGGCGTGCCGTTCTACGTCGACGAGCGGGTGATCGTGCCGCGTTCGTTCATCGCCGAGCTGCTCGCGGACCCGGAGCTGGGCGAGGCGCTGGACGCCTGGCTGTCGGTCGACACCGACCGCGTGCTCGACCTCTGCACAGGCAATGGCAGTCTGGCGGTGCTGGCGGCGATGGCCTATCCGCAGGTGCAGGTGGATGGCGCCGATCTGTCCACGGATGCGCTGGAAGTGGCCCGCATCAATGTGCGCCGACACGGGCTGGCCGAGCGCATCACCCTGATCGAAAGCGACGGGCTGGCCGCGCTGACCGGCCCCTACGACCTGATCCTCTGCAACCCGCCGTACGTGAACGCGGCGTCGATGGAGCAATTGCCCGCCGAATACCGGGCAGAACCGGAACTCGCGCTGGCGGGGGGAACGGACGGCATGGACTTCGTCCGCCAGCTGTTGCAGGACGCCCCGACCCGCATGCAGCCGCAGGCGGTGCTGGTGCTGGAAATCGGCAACGAACGGGCCTACTTCGACGCGGCGTTTCCGACGCTGGAAGTGGTCTGGCTGGAGACGAGTGCGGGGGAGGACCAGGTGCTGCTGGTCACGCGCGAGGCGTTGGTGGCGTGGCAGCAGGGGGATTGAGCGCTGGATCTGGAGCGGGTGATGGGAATCGAACCCACGTATGAAGCTTGGGAAGCTGCCGTTCTACCATTGAACTACACCCGCGCGCTGCCAGAAACTGCAGACCGAGATTATGCCAGACGCGCCGCCCATTCGACACAGGCGTCCAGTGCAGGCGTGGCTGCCGCCACATTTTCCGCATGGTTGGCCAGCAGGCACACACCCAGCATGCGCCCGCTGCGGGTGCGCGCATAGCCGGCCAGACCGCGGGTGTCGAGCAAGGTACCTGTCTTCAGCCAGGCCTGCCCTTCCGCAGCGCCCCCGCGCAGACGGCCCTCCAGCGTGCCATCGACACCAGCGATCGGCAGGGACTTCAGCAGCAGCTTGCCCTGCGGCCCGCGCGCGGCGCGGCTCAGCAGATGGACCATCGCCTGCGGCGTGGCCCTTTCCAGGCGGGACAGGCCCGATCCGGTGTCCAGTCCGACCAGTTCGCGGCGCACACCCTTGCGGGTCAGCCATTCCCGCACGCGGGCTTGCGCGGCGTCGGCCGTGGCTGGCCGGTTCGGGAAATCGGACGCCAGGCTCAGCATGAGGTGGCGTGCGACCAGGTTGTCGCTGCGCTTGTTCATCTCGATCAGCTGCCGCGACAGCGGCTCCGACAGGTGCTCGGAATACGGTGCGGCAGCCTGCGCATCGGCCAGTTGCCACGGCACCGGCGAGGACGCGGAATGTTCGACCACCCGCCCGCGCAGCACGCCGCCGACCTGCAGCCACAGCCCTTCGATGGCACGCAGCCCCAGATCGCGCATGCTGACTGGCGAAAACTTGATCTGCTGCGCGCCACAGCGGGGCGACCACTGCCCGTTGATCTGCAACTGCGGCTGCGGTGTGCCCTCGACATCGCGGTAGACGGCATTCGCCACACAGGCACCGCCACGTCCCAGTGCGTTGATCAGCTTGACGTCGTGCAGGGCCGGCGTGACCTGGATGTTGGCGCGGCCGCCGCTGTCCGACTGCACGGCCACGCGCACCACGCCAGCGTCCAGCGCCAGCGCATCGGGGCGCACATGGTGCGGACGGTCGGGGGACGGCTCCGGCGTGGAGCTCAGGTCCTGCGGGCGCAGGCTGAACGCGTCGCGGTTGAGGATGATGTCGCCCCAGACTTCCTGCAGGCCCTGCGCCCGCAACTCCTGGAACCAGGCCAGCAGGTCCTGCGACGTCAGGCTGGCGTCACCGCCACCACGGATGACCAGGTCACCCAGCAAGCGCCCGTTGGTGAGCGGGCCACTCAGGTAGGCACGGGTGCGCCAGCGGTAGGCCGGGCCGAGCAGGTCGAGCGCCGCCATCGAGGTGATCAGCTTGGAGGTGGACGCCAGCACGAAGGGCCGTCCGGCCTGCCACGACAGGACGGCGGCCGCCCCGTCCAGCGCTTGCACATGCAGGCCGAAGCCGTCCAGCGACAGGCCGGTCTCAACCAGCCGCTCCTTGAGCCCAGCCGGCAGCACATCCACCGGCTCGGCCAGCGGTGCTGGCAGTGCAGCGGGGGCCGCCCGTCGGCCGCGCGCCTGGAGCGGACCCGCGGTCAGGCCTGTCGATGCGGCCACGGCCAGTGCCAGCCAATGGCGCCTGGAAGGATGCTCGGGCGAATCGGAGGCCCTCACGGTTGATGCAGAATCACTCATGCACCGAGCCTAGGCGGGCATCGCCGAGGTGCATAGGCAAAATAGCCCGGACTAGCCCCTTCAATCCCGTCACCACCGGTTTCAGGGATTTCTTTCTGAAATATTCATACCGATCGCACACGCCGCGGTACCCCTTGTTCATGACTGTCACTGATCCGTCCCTCGTCCAGCCCGCCCCGACCGACCTGCCCGCGAACACCGAGGCCGACACCGGCCCGACCGAACCACCCGCCGTCCACCACCGCGCGATCCGCAGCTTCGTGGTCCGGGCCGGCCGCATGGGCACGGGGCAGATGCGTGCGCTGGAGGAACTGGGCCCGCGTTATGTGCTGCCCTGGTCCGACCAGCCGATGGATCCGCAGGCTGTCTGGGGCCGCACCGCACCGGTGGTGCTGGAGATCGGCTTCGGCATGGGTGGCGCCACGGCGGAAATCGCCCGCCATCGACCGGAGGTGGATTTCCTCGGTGTCGAGGTCCACACGCCCGGGGTCGGTGCCCTGCTCAAGCTGATCGACGAACAGGGCCTCGAGAACCTGCGCATCGTGCAGCACGACGCGGTGGAAGTGCTGGACCGCATGATCACGCCCGCCTCGCTCGCGGGCGTGCACATCTTCTTCCCGGATCCCTGGCACAAGAAGAAGCACAACAAGCGCCGCCTCATCCAGACCGAGTTCATTGCCCGCCTCGTCACCCGTCTGGCCCCCGGCGGCTACCTGCACTGCGCCACCGACTGGCAGCCCTATGCCGAGCAGATGCTGGAGGTGCTGTCAGCCGAACCGGCGCTGGAGAACACGGCCGACGGCTATGCACCCCGCCCCGACTACCGCCCGCTGACCAAGTTCGAGAACCGCGGGCTGAAGCTGGGGCACGGCGTCTGGGATCTGGTGTTCCGGCGCCGCGCGGACTGAGCGCCGTCGCCTCAGTCGTGCCAGCTGACCATGCCGGTGTAGGACGTCACCAGGATCAGCAGGCCGAAGGCGATGCGGTACCAGGCGAAGGGTACGAAGTTGTGCGTCGCCACATACTTCAGCAGCCAGCGCACGCACAGCCAGGCCGACAGGAACGAGAACACCAGTCCGACGGCGAACACCGGCGCATCGGCCATCGACAGGTGCGCACGCTCCTTGTAGAGGCTGTAGGCGCCCGCACCGATCAGGGTCGGGATGCCAAGGAAGAAGCTGAAATCGGTCGCTGCCTGCCGCGACAGGCCCATCAGCATGCCGCCGATGATGGTCGAGCCGGAGCGGCTGGTGCCCGGGATCATGGCGAAGCACTGCACCAGGCCCACCTTCAGCGCGTCGAGCGGGGTCATGTCGTCGACCGAGGACACCCGCACGGAGCTGGCGGGGCGTCGCTCGGCCCACAGGATGATCAAACCACCGACAATGAAGGCTGCAGCGACAATCACGGGCGTGAACAGGTGGGCCTTGACGGTCTTTCCGAAAGCCAGCCCCAGAATCACCGCAGGCAGGAAACCGATCAGCACATTCAGCACGAATCGCTGAGCGTCCCGGCTGGTGCCCAGATGGGTCACCGTGTTCGACAGACGCTGCCAGTAGACCAGGATGACCGCGAAGATGGCGCCGGTCTGGATGGCGATCTCGAACACCTTGCCACTTTCCGTGTCGAACCCGCCGAGCAGCGAACCTGCAAGGATCAGGTGTCCGGTGCTGGAAATCGGCAGGAACTCCGTCAGACCCTCGACCACGCCCATCACCGCGGCCTTCAACAACATCACGATATCCACGCGCAAATCCCTTCGATTGGCCCTCTGCGGGCCGGACAAGAAAACGCCCCGATTGACGGGGCGTGATACTGGTGTTCAATACTGCAAAAGAAGATAGCACAGGCGCAGTGGCGTTCCGTTCCGGAAGCCTTGTGTCTGCGCTCGCCTGACGACATGGTCACACTCACTTTGAAAAAAAAATCCCTCCCTTCCCACGATCAGGGGAAGCCTGCCGGACGCGGCCCCCTGCGCGGGCCCGGTGCGCGCCCGCGCCCGACACTGGCGGAAGCCCAGGCGCAGCGCGTTGCGCAGCAACAGGCGTGGGAACGGGAGCAGGCAGAGCAGCGTGATCGCACCGAGCGCCGGCCGCAGCAGCCGCAGCGCCGGGACGGCGGCGGCCCGCTGAGCGTCAACAACCAGCGATTCGCCCAGAATCTGGCCGACCGCGGTGCGCCGCGCCGGGACGCTCCGCCACCCAGACAACAGCAAGGCTGGGAACGCGAGGCCCCCCCGCAACGCGGCCATGACGACCGCCGACCGCAGCAGCCGCAGCGCCGGGATGGCGGCGGCCCGTTGAGCGTCAACAACCAGCGATTCGCCCAGAACCTGGCCGACCGCGGTGCGCCGCGCCGGGATGCACCAGCCCCCCATTGGCAGCAGCAGCCCCAGCCCGAAGCGCCCCGCCAGTACCCGCCCGCGGCGCCGAACCGGCCGCTGAAGAGCGTCGTCAATCCCCAGGTCGCCCGCCAGATGGGTTCCGACCGCCCGGGCCCATCCCCCACCACCCCCGTCAACCGCCCTGCCGGCCTGCCTTCAGCGGAAGGCGACCGGCTCTCCAAGCGCATGACCGCGCTGGGCCTGGCCTCGCGCCGGGAAGCCGACGAATGGATCGAGGCGGGATGGGTGCGCGTCAACGGCCGTCTGGCCGTGCTGGGTCAGCGCGTGCGACCGGAAGACAAGATCGTCGTTGATCCGGCCGCGCACCGCGAGCAGGCGCAGCGCGTCACCATCCTGCTCAACAAGCCAGTGGGCTATGTCAGCGGCCAGGCCGAGGACGGCTACGAGCCGGCCTCGGTGCTGCTGCGCCCTGAAAACCAGTGGAAGGAAGACCAGTCTGGTCTGCGCTGGCACCCGGGCCACATGCGCAGCCTGGCGCCGGCCGGACGGCTGGACATCGATTCGGTGGGCCTGCTGGTGCTGACCCAAGACGGTCGGGTGGCGCGCCAGCTGATCGGCGAAGACTCCAACGTCGAGAAGGAGTACCTCGTCCGGGTCGAGTACCACCATGGCCCGCGGCTGCCCGACTCGGACCTCGCCCTGCTCAACCATGGGCTGACCCTCGACGACCACGTGCTGCGCCCCTGCAAGGTCAGCTGGCAGAACGAGGACCAGCTGCGCTTCGTGTTGCGCGAAGGTCGAAAACGCCAGATCCGACGCATGTGCGAAGCGGTCGGTCTCAAGGTGGTCGGGCTGAAGCGCGTGCGCATTGGCAGCGTTTCTCTGGGTCATCTCCCCCCGGGCCAGTGGCGATATCTGCGACGTGATGAATTTTTCGCGTGAATCATTCACTGAATTCCAGATACAACCAGCACATAAACGGGTAAGAACCGTACCAATTTTCAGCGATCACCCAACGCCCCATCGCAGACACTGTCCGTAGAGATGTCAAGCCGATCCAACGGTCGGCAACATCTGTCGAACTGACGTCATTGTTAGTACAACGGTAATAAAAAGTACCCTTTTTTATCACTTTTGCTGCTTTTGGGAATAAAAGCTAAAGTACGATTGGGACGTGGGGAAGCCTCATGATCGAACAAACAGCCATAATTTCTTCTTCGCTAGACCACCGCACCCGGCTTCTTGAAGGCATGGCTCGCTGCGTGGCCACCAAAGGGTATGCCGATACCACGATCGCCGACATCGCCACGGCGGCACGTGTATCCAAGCGTACGTTCTATGAACATTTCAAAACAAAGCAAGAATGCCTGATTGCACTGTATGAAAACGCCAGCCAGCGGGGCCTGAACAGCCTTGCGCGAGCGATCGAACCTGATCAGCAGTGGCCGGCCCGTGTCGATCATGCCGTGAAGGCCTATTTCAGCCATCTGGCAGCCAACCCGCTGCTGATGCGCACGCTGTTCATCGACGTGCTCGCCGTGGGTCCCGAGGGCCTGCAGGCACGGCGCAAGGTGCACCAGCAACTCGCAGAGCTGATCGCCAGCACTGCCGAGCAGCCGGACAGCGAACTCAACGTATGGCAGGCCAACGCGATCATCGGTTCACTGACCGAAATCGTGCTGCAGGCCATCGAACAGGACCGGGTCGAACAGTTGCCCGAATGTGCCGACGAGGCTGCGCAGGTCATTCGCGCCGCCATGCAGTCACAGCTTGCCCATCCGGTCATTCCTCCGGAACCCGGCACCGATCCACACTGACTGGATCGTTGATGTCAAAACGGCACCGATCCCGGTGCCGTTGCATTTTCCAGAGCCGGCAAGCGCTTTCCCCACACATGCGCTTGCCAGGAAATGCCCTCCCGGACACCTCCCTCAACGTCTCTTCCGTTCAGCCGACCCACTTCCGGGCGTTGCCGAACATGCGCAGCCACGGGCTCTGCTCCGACACGGCGCCCGCCGTCCAGCTCATCTGCACATTGCGGAACACGCGCTCCGGATGCGGCATCAGCACCGTGAAGCGGCCGTCTGCCGTCGTCACCGAGGTCAGGCCATCCGGGCTGCCGTTCGGGTTGAGCGGATAAGCCTCGGTCGCACGCCCTTCGTGGTCCACGAAGCGCATCGCCCGGTGCACCTTGGCGGCATCACCGCGCTGCGAGAAGTCGGCGAAGCCCTCGCCATGCGCCACCGCGATCGGCAGGCGGCTGCCGGCCATGCCCTGGAAGAAGATCGACGGGCTCTCCAGCACCTCGACCAGGCTCAGCCGGGCCTCGAACTGCTCGCTCTTGTTGCGGGTGAACTTCGGCCAGTCCTGCGCGCCAGGGATGATCGGTGACAGCGCCGCCATCATCTGGCAGCCATTGCACACGCCCAGCGCGAAGGTGTCCGGACGGCCGAAGAAGGCCGCGAACTGCTCAGCCAGCGCCGGGTTGAACAGCACCGAGCGCGCCCAGCCCTCGCCTGCGCCCAGCGTGTCGCCATAGCTGAAACCGCCGCAGGCGATGAAGCCCTGGAACTGGTCCAGCCGGGCACGACCGCGCTGCAGGTCGGTCATGTGGACGTCGAAGGTGTCGAAGCCGGCCTTGGCCATCGCGTAGGACATCTCGACGTGCGAGTTCACGCCCTGCTCGCGCAGGATCGCCACCTTCGGCCGCGTGATGTTGATGAACGGCGCGGCCACGTCCTGCAGCGGATCGAAGCTCAGCGCGACATGCAGCCCGGTGTCGTCCGGCGCGCCCACCGCGGCGTGCTCGCTGTCGGCGCAGGCCGGGTTGTCGCGCTGCGCGGCGATGCGCCAGCTCACGTCGTCCCACGCTTGTTGCAGCTTCTGCAGCGGCGCGGTGAACACCGTCTTCGCGTCGCGCCAGACCTCGACGGCCGCCCGGTCATTGGTCTTGCCGATGACGTGGCTGTGCTTGCTCAGGCCGTGCGCACGCAGCGTCTGCATCACCTCGTTGCGCACGCTGGTCGGCACCTGGATCACAGCGCCGAGTTCCTCGTTGAACAGCGCCTTCAGCGTCAGCTCGTTGCGGCGCTCGCCCACCTGGGTGGCCCAGTTCTTCGAGTCGCCGGTGTCGGCGCGGCTGTCCGTGATGCCGTCGCCTTCGGTGACCAGCATGTCCACGTTCAGGCTCACGCCGACATGGCCGGCAAACGCCATCTCGCACGCTGCCGCCCACAGACCACCGTCGCTGCGGTCATGGTAGGCCAGCAGCTTGCCCTCGGCGCGCAACTGGTTGATGGCCGTGACCAGCGCCTTGAGCTGCGCCGGATCGTCCACGTCCGGCACTTCATGGCCGAACTGGCCGATCACCTGCGCCAGCATCGAGCCGCCCATGCGGTTCTGGCCGTTGCCGAGGTCGATCAGGATCAGCGAGGTGTCGAGGCCGGCGGGCGTGTCGGTCTTCAGTTGCGGCGTCAGCGTGCCGCGCACGTCGTCCAGCGTCACGAACGCGGTGACGATCAGCGACACGGGTGCCACGACCTGCTTCGACTGCCCGTCGTCACTCCACTTGGTGCGCATCGACAGCGAATCCTTGCCAACCGGGATGCCCACGCCCAGCGCCGGGCAGAGTTCCATCCCGACCGCCTTGACCGTCTCGTACAGCGCGGCGTCCTCGCCCGGCTCGCCGCACGCCGCCATCCAGTTGGCCGACAGCTTGACGCGCGACAGCTCGAACGGCGCGGCCAGCAGGTTGGTGATGGCCTCGGCCACCGCCATGCGACCCGACGCGGGCGCGTCCAGCGCGGCCAGCGGCGTGCGCTCGCCCATCGCCATCGCCTCGCCGCGGAAGCCGCTGTAGTCGGCCAGCGTCACGGCGCAGTCGGCCACCGGCACCTGCCACGGCCCGACCATCTGGTCGCGGTGGCTCATGCCGCCCACGGTGCGGTCGCCGATGGTGATCAGGAAGCGCTTGGAGGCCACCGTCGGGTGGCGCAGCACGCTGAACGCCACCTCGTCGAGCTGCACGCCGGTCAGGTTCAGCGGCGCCTCGGTCCGCTCGACGCGCGTGACATCGCGGTGGACCTTCGGCGGCTTGCCGAGCAGCACGTCCATCGGCATGTCGATCGGGCGCTCGCCATTCGGACCGTCTTCGAGGACCAGCTCGCGGTCATCGGTGGCGATGCCGACCACCGCATACGGCGCGCGCTCGCGGCGGCACATCTCGTCGAACAGCGGCAGCGCCTCCGGCGTCACCGCCATGACGTAGCGCTCCTGGCTCTCGTTGCACCAGATTTCCTTCGGCGCCAGGCCGGTCTCTTCCAGCGGCACCTTGCGGATGTCGAAGGTCGCGCCCTTGCCCGCGCCGTC
Organism: Sphaerotilus montanus; assembly: GCF_013410775.1. Lineage (NCBI taxonomy): Bacteria > Pseudomonadati > Pseudomonadota > Betaproteobacteria > Burkholderiales > Sphaerotilaceae > Sphaerotilus > Sphaerotilus montanus. The sequence goes on from NZ_JACCFH010000001.1 coordinate 4,776,528, forward strand.
CACCAGTTCGGGGAAGGCATTGCTGATGCCACCCGCGCCCACGTCGTGGATCGCCACGATCGGGTTGCTCGCACCCAGCGCGTAGCAGTGGCTGATGACCTCCTGCGCGCGGCGCTGGATCTCGGGGTTGCCGCGCTGGACCGAGTCGAAGTCGAGCGAGGCGGTGTTGGTGCCCGCCGCCATCGACGACGCGGCGCCGCCGCCCATGCCGATGCGCATGCCCGGGCCGCCGAGCTGGATCAGCAGCGTGCCGGCGCCGAACGGCAGCTTGTGCGTCTGGCTGTCGGCGATGGTGCCCAGGCCACCGGCGATCATGATCGGCTTGTGGTAGCCGCGCTTGACACCCGCCACGTCCTGCTCGAACACGCGGAAGTAGCCCGCCAGATTCGGCCGGCCGAACTCGTTGTTGAACGCGGCGCCGCCGAGGGGGCCCTCGGTCATGATCTGCAGCGGGCTGGCGATGTGCGCCGGCTTGCCGATGGGGTCGTTTTCCCACGGCTCATTGGTGCCGGGCAGGTTCAGGTTCGACACGCTGAAGCCGGTCAGGCCCGCCTTGGGCTTCGAGCCACGGCCGGTCGCGCCTTCGTCGCGGATCTCGCCGCCCGCGCCGGTCGCAGCACCCGGGAACGGGGAAATCGCCGTCGGGTGGTTGTGCGTCTCGACCTTCATCAGCACATGCACCAGCTCTTCGCGGGCGGCGTACTGCGGCGCATTGGTGTAGCCCTGCGGCGTCCAGCGCTCGATCACGCCGCCCTGCATCACCGACGCGTTGTCGCTGTAGGCGACCACGGTGGACTGCGGCGACACCTTTTCGGTGTTGCGGATCATGCCGAACATGCTCATCGGCTGGCGCTCGCCGTCGATGGTGAAGTCGGCGTTGAAGATCTTGTGGCGGCAGTGCTCGGAATTCGCCTGCGCGAACATCATCAGCTCGACGTCGCTCGGGTTGCGGCCCAGGCCGGTGAAGGCGTTCACCAGGTAGTCGACCTCGTCCTCGGACAGCGCCAGCCCGAACTCCTTGTTCGCCACGACCAGCGCCGCGCGGCCCTGCCCCAGCACGTCGACATGCGCCAGCGGCTCGGCCGGCTGCTCGTCGAACAGGTGGCGGGCGGCATCACGTTCGAAGGCGGCCGACTCGGTCATGCGGTCGTGCAACACCAGCGCGCAGGCCTGCAGCTCGTCCGCCGTCAGCGGCTTGGCACCACCCTTGAAGGTGTCCAGCAGGCCGGACTTCAGCACCAGCCGGTACTCGGTGACCCGCTCGACGCGGTGCAGCGTGGCGCCGCAGTTGTGGGCGATGTCGGTGGCCTTCGAGGCCCACGGCGACAGCGTGCCCAGCCGCGGCATCACGACGATCAGCTCACCTTCCGGCCGGGCGGTGTAGGCGTCGCCGTAGGTCAGCAGCGCCGAGAGCTGGTCGAGGTCCGCGCGCTCCAGCGCCGCGTCGCTCCAGACCCAGTGCACATGGCGCGCCGTGACATCGACGATGCGGGCGCTGACGGCCTGCAGCCGGGGCAGCAGCGCCTGGGCGCGGAAGGCGGAAAGGGCGTTGCCGCCCTCGAAATGCTGGAGGTGCTTGGAGGATGAAGACACGCGGTGAGTCCCGAAGGGCTGGAAAGCGTGCGATTTTAGGCGAGGCCTCAGGACAGCGCCCGCACCACCTCGTCCGCGATGGCCAGACACGAGGTCAGGCCCGGCGATTCGATGCCCAGCAGCTGCACCAGCCCCGGCACGCCGTGCACCGCCGGCCCGTCGATGCGGAAGTCCGCCGCGGCCGCGTCCGGCCCGCCCAGCTTGGGCCGCACGCCCGAATAGCTGGGCTGCAGCGCGCCGTCCGGCAGGCCTGGCCAGTAGCGGCGGATCGCCTCGGCCATGCCCTGCACGCGCTCGGGCGCCACGGCGTAGTCGATCTGCGCCGCGTCGGTGATGTCGAGCCACTCCACGTCCGGGCCGAAGCGCATCTGGCCGCCCAGGTCGAGCGTCACGTGCACGCCCAGCCCCGCGGCTTCCGGAATCGGATAGACCAGCCGCGAGAACGCCGGCCGGCCGCTGCAGGCGAAGTAATTGCCCTTGCAGAAATAGGGTGTGGGCTGCTGCGCCACCGCTTCGGGGGTCGCCGGCCAGCCGCGCAGGCTGCGCGCGATCGCCGGGGCGCTCAGGCCCGCGGCATTGACCACCTCGCGGGCGAGGATCTGCATCGGCTGCGCGCCACCGACATCGAGCACGAGGCCCTCCGCCGTGACCGCGCCGCCTGTCACCGGCGAACACAGCGCCAGCGACGCACCCGCCGCCTCCGCATCACCCAGCAGCGCCAGCATCAGGCCGTGGCTGTCGACGATGCCGGTCGAGGGCGACCACAGCGCCGCCACGCAGGCCAGCGCCGGCTCCATCGCGCGGGCCTCGTCGGCGGTGAGGCGCTGCAGGTCGTGGACGCCGTTGGCGCGGGCCTGGGCGTGGAGCGCGTCGAGCTTGTCCAGCTGCGCCGCGCTGGTGGCGACGATGAGCTTGCCGCAGCGCCGGTGGGCGATGCCGCGCTCGGCGCAGTAGGCATACAGCTGTTCCCGGCCCTGCACGCAGAGCTGCGCCTTGCGCGAGCCGGTCGGGTAGTAGAGGCCGGCGTGGACCACCTCGCTGTTGCGTGCGCTGGTGACGGTGCCGAAGGCGTCGGCCGCTTCGAGGATGACCACGTCGCGGCCGGTCTGCGCCAGGGCCCGGGCGGCGGCCAGCCCGACCACGCCGGCGCCGATGACGAGGGTGTCGATCTTGTCCATGCGCAAGCTTAGCCCACCCCCGGTGCGATAATCCTGCCCCATGTCGATCACGATCAAAACCGCCGCGGACATCGCCGCCATGCGCGTCGCCTGCCGACTCGCCTCCGAAGTCCTGGACATCCTCACGCCGCACGTCAAGGCGGGTGTGACCACCAACGAACTGGACCGCATCGCCCACGACCACATCGTGAACGTGCAGCAAGCGATCCCTGCGCCGCTGAACTACCAGCCGCCCGGCTACACGCCCTACCCGAAGTCGATCTGCACCTCGGTCAACCACGTGATCTGCCACGGCATCCCGAGCGACAAGGCGCTGAAGAACGGCGACATCGTCAACCTCGACATCACCGTCATCAAGGACGGCTGGCACGGCGACACCAGCCGCATGTTCATCGTCGGCGAAGGCTCGATCGCGGCGAAGCGGCTGTGCCACCTGACCTACGAGGCGATGTGGCACGGCATCCTGAAGGTCAAGCCGGGCGCGCGCCTGGGCGACATCGGCCACGCCATCCAGACCTTCATCGAGAAGCAGGGCCTGTCGGTGGTGCGCGAGTTCTGCGGCCACGGCATCGGCCAGAAGTTCCACGAGGAGCCGCAGATCCTGCACTACGGCCGCCCCGGCACGCTGGACGTGCTGGTGCCCGGCATGGTGTTCACCATCGAGCCGATGGTGAATGCCGGCCGCCGCGAGCTGAAGGAAGCCGGCGACGGCTGGACCATCGTCACCAAGGACCGCTCGCTGTCGGCGCAGTGGGAACACACGCTCGTCGTCACCGAGACCGGCTTCGAGGTCATGACCCTGTCGGCGGGCAGCCCGCCGCTGCCCGCGTTCGTCACGACCACGTCCTGCTGAACCCCTGCCCGCCCCGCTCTGCCGAGAACGATGCCGATGTCTGACACCACCGGCGCCGACGCCGACCGCCGCCACGCCCAGCCCGACCTGCCACTGCCTGAACTGCGCCGACTGCTGCGCGAAGGCAAGCAGGCCCTGATCACGCAGTTCCGTGCAGGCAAGGCCACCGTCCCGAACGCGGACCGGCTGGTGCGGCAGCTCACCCAGCATGTCGATGGTGTGCTGGGCCATCTGTGGCACCAGTCGGACCTGCCACGGGGTGCTGCGCTGCTGGCGGTCGGCGGCTACGGCCGGGGCGAGCTGTTTCCGTATTCGGACGTCGATGTCCTGCTGCTGCTGCCCGAGGAGCTGGCAGAGCCCTGCGCGCAGGGCACGGACGACCCGCGCCGCGCCGGCATCGAGGCCTTCATCACCGCCTGCTGGGACATCGGCCTGGAAATCGGCTCCAGCGTGCGCACGGTCGAGGAGTGCGTGTCCGAGGCGCAGGCCGACGTGACCGTCCAGACAGCGCTGCTGGAAGCCCGCTTTCTCTGTGGCGCACGGCGCCTGTTCGACCAGTTCCGGCGCTGGACCCACGACGTGCTCGACCCGGCGGCCTTCCTGCGCGCCAAGTCGCTGGAGATGCAGCAGCGCCACGTCAAGTACGAGAACACGCCCTTCTCGCTGGAGCCGAACTGCAAGGAAAGCCCTGGCGGCCTGCGCGACCTGCAGGTGGTGCGCTGGATCGCGTTGGGTGCTGACCTGGGCCGCTCGTGGCGCGAGCTGGCGACCAAGGGGCTGATCACCCGCTTCGAGGCCACCCAGCTGCAGCGCAACGAGGGCCTGCTCAAGCTGATCCGCGCCCGGCTGCACACCATCGCCGGCCGGCGCGAGGACCGCCTCGTGTTCGACCTGCAGACCGCCGTGGCCGAGAGCTTCGGCTACGTCTCGACGCCCGAGCGCCGCGCCAGCGAAGCGCTGATGCGCCGCTACTACTGGGCGGCCAAGGCCGTGGTGCAGCTCAACCAGATCCTGATGCTGGGCATCGAGGAGCGGGTGTCCGGTCTCGGGGATGCACCGATGCGGCCGATCGATGCGCGCTTCTTCGACCGCGGCGGCATGCTCGAAGTGGCCAGCGACGACCTCTACCAGCGCGACCCGCACGCCATCCTGCAGACCTTCCTCGTCTACCAGCAGACGGTCGGCATCAAGGGCCTGTCGGCCCGCACGCTGCGCGCGCTCTACAACGCCCGCGAGCTGATGGACGGCGATTTCCGCAAGGACCCGGAGAACCGCCGCACCTTCATGGAGATCATGCGCGAGTCGCAGGGCCACACGCACGCCTTCCGGCTGATGAACGACACCTCCGTGCTCGGGCGCTACCTGTGGGTGTTCCGGCGCATCGTCGGGCAGATGCAGCACGACCTGTTCCACGTCTACACCGTCGACCAGCACATCATGATGGTGCTGCGCAACGTGCGGCGCTTCTTCATCGTCGAGCACACGCACGAGTACCCCTTCTGCTCGCAGCTCGCCGCGCACTGGGACAAGCCGTGGCTGCTGTACGTCGCCGCGCTGTTCCACGATGTCGCCAAGGGCCGCGGCGGGGACCACTCGGACCTGGGCGCGGTCGAGGTGCGGCGCTTCTGCCGCGACCACGGCATCGACAAGGAAGACACGCGGCTGATCGAGTTCATCGTCAAGGAACACCTGACGATGTCCCGTGTGGCGCAGAAGGAGGACCTGTCGGACCCCGACGTGATCGACGCCTTCGCCGCCACCGTGAAGGACCCGCGCCGCCTGACCGCGCTCTACCTGCTGACGGTGGCCGACATCCGCGGCACCAGCCCGAAGGTGTGGAACGCCTGGAAGGGCAAGCTGCTGGAAGACCTGTACCGCGCGACGCTGCGGGCGCTGGGCGGGGCCAAGCCGCAGCTGGACGCCGAGATCGAGATGCGCAAGCAGGAGGCGCGGCAGATGCTGGCCCTGCACTCGATGCTGCCTGGCGCGGAAGAAACGCTCTGGAAGACGCTGGACCTGAACTACTTCGCCCGCCACGACAGCGGCGAGATCGCCTGGCACGCCCGCGCGCTCAACCGCAAGGTCGATGTCACCCGGCCGCTGGTCAGCGCCCGGCTGTCGCCGCTCGGCGAGGGGCTGCAGGTGCTGGTCTATTCACCGGACCGGCCGGACCTGTTCGCGCGCATCTGCGGCTACTTCGATTCGGCGCAGTTCAGCATCCTGGACGCGCGGGTGCACACCACGCGCGCCGGCTATGCGCTGGACACGTTCCAGGTGATCACGCCGTTCTTCGACCAGGCCTACCGCGACCTGATCGCGCTGGTGGAGAACCAGTTGGGGCTGGCGCTGCAAGCCGATGGCGCGTTGCCGCAACCGAGCCGGGGCCGGCTGTCACGGCGGGTCAAGTCGTTCCCGGTGACGCCGCGGGTGCAGTTGCGGCCGGACGAGCGGGCGCAGCGCTGGGTGCTGTCGGTGTCGGCGAGTGACCGCTCGGGGCTGCTCTACAGCGTCGCCCGCGTGCTGGCCAAACACGACATCAACCTGCAGCTCGCCAAGATCAGCACGCTGGGCGAGCGGGTCGAGGACACGTTTCTGGTCGATGGGGCGGCGTTGCAGCACAACCGCAGCCAGATCGAGTTCGAGACGGAGCTGTTGGATGCGCTGAGCTGAGGCTGGGCGATCCCCGGGTGCCGCGCTCTAGTCGCGGTCGAGGTCTTCGATCTGGCGGTCCTGGGCGCGGGTCAGCGTCACCAGGGCGACCACCGCGCCGATGAGCGCAAACAGCATGTCGGACTGCGTGTCCCAGGGATCGCCCTGGGTGCCGAGGAATTCGTCGGCGCCCTGCCCGAGCGCGACGGCGGCGCCCCACTCGATGAGTTCATACGAGGCGCTGATGGCGAGGACCACGCAGCCGGCCAGGAACGCGAGCATCTTGCCGGGGCGCAGGTGCCCGCCGCGGAGCAGGATCTCCCGGGCGGCCAGTGCGGGGACGAAGCCCTGGGCGAAGTGGCCGATCTTGTCGTAGGGGTTGCGGTGCAGCCCGAGCGCCTCGGCCATCTGGAAACCCAGCGGCACCCGGGCATACGTGTAGGCGCCGCCGACCATCAGGATGACGGCGTGCAGGAAGGCGCAGGCGTAGAGCAGGTTCGTCAGCGGGAAGCGCGCGTAGGTGGCGACGAGCAGCGGGGCGATGACGAAGATCGGGAAGACCTCCATGAGCCACGTGGCGCGGTCGTACGGGTGCCAGCCGGACCAGGCCAGGAGGCCGAGCAGGGCACTTCTAGAAACCGACCCTGACCGCCACCTGAGCCGCGCGCTGCGGCAAGATGCCGCCCCATGATCACACCCCGCACCAAGCCATCGAGCTTCTTTCCTGAGGAGGCCGCGGACGACCTGTTCGTGGTGCAGCAGCGCAAGGCCAAGCTGGAGGGCTACGTACAGACGCTGGCGGCGATGGACGAACTGATCGACTTCGCAGCGATGGCCGCGGCGGTGGACAAGGCTTGCCCGCGTGCAGACCGCAGCAAGGGCGGACGCCCGCCGTACCCGACCGAGGCGCTGGTGCGCATGGTGTTCCTGCAAGGGCTGTACAACCTGTCGGACGAGCAGTGCGAGCACCAGGTGCTCGACAGGATGAGCTTCCAGCGGTTCTGCCGGCTGGACGGCGCGCTGAACATTCCGGACGCACGCACGCTGTGGAACTTCCGGCAGCGGCTGGCCGAAGGCGGGCTGGGAGGCCGGGCGATTTTCGAGGCGTTGAGCCAGCAGTTGCAGCGGCACGGCTTCATCCCGAGGGGCGGGCAGATCGTGGACGCCAGCATCGTGCAGGCGCCGATCACGCAGGCCAACGCCCGGGAGCGCGAGGCGCTGAACAAGGGGGAGGCGCCCGAGGGCTGGAGCAAGAAGCGCCTGGCGCACACCGACCGGGACGCGCGCTGGACGCAAAAGCACGGCAAGTCGTACTACGGCTACAAGCTGCACGGCAACGTGGACGCACGCTACAAGCTGATCCGCCAGATGAAGATCACGGCGGCCAACGCGGACGACGGACAGCAACTGCCCGACGTGCTGCAGGTGGCGAACACGCGCAAGCGGCTGCTGGCCGACCGGGGCTACGACAGCGCGGCCAACCGTCAGACGCTGCAGCAGCACGGACTGGCCGACGGCATCGCACGTCGCGCCAAGCCAGGGCAGACGGCCAAGGTTCGGCTCAAGCAGCGCAACAAGACGATCAACCGCACGCGGGCACGGGTCGAGCACGTCTTTGCGGCGCTGAGCCAGCAGGGCGGCAAGTGCGTGCGGGCGATGACGCTGGCGCGCAATGCGCTGGCGATCACGCTGCAGTGCGCGGCCTACAACGCGCGCAGGCTGGTGTGGCTGGTCAAGAGCGCAGGTGCGTCCGCACAGCCCGCGTGAGGGGAAAAACCCCGTCGCGGGGTACCGCGACGGCGGGGACAGCGGCTGGCAGCCGTCATCCACTGCTCGTCTGAGCTGGATTTGTGCAGGCTCAGACCAGGTTCAGGGCTGCAGGGCCGGTTTCTAGAAGTGCCCTTGAGGCTCTCGATGGCATTGGTCGTGTAGATCAGCCGCTTGACCGCGGGCGGGTAGGCGAAGAAGGGGGTGACGCGCTCCCAGGCGCAGCGCCAGGCCGGGCCGATCATGGGGAACTTCTGCCCCCAGGGCCCGCGCTCGAAGGCCTCCAGCTCGGCCAGTGCCGCCTCGGCGCTGACGGCCGTGTAGATCGGGCGCAGGGCTGCGGCCAGCAGCTTGCGCTCCTTCCAGCCGGCAAAGCTCAGGCTGTTGCGCAACAGATGCACGATGCAGGTCTGCAGCGCCGCCTGCGGGAACACCGCCTCCAGTGCTTCTCCGATGCCCTTCAGACCGTCGGTGACGGCGATCAGGATGTCGCCCACCCCGCGCGTCTTCAGGTCGTTGAAGACCTTCAGCCAGAACTTGGCCCCTTCGGTCTGCTCGATCCATAGCCCCAGCACGTCGCGCGTGCCGTCGGGCAGCGTATCCGTCCGGCCAAGTCATCCCTGACAGCCAACACGAAGCGGATGCTCCCGTTCAGGAAGCAGGCGACCAGCGATGCGGCAGCAACTCCCGGATCCGGCTGGCCGGATGCGTTGGCAGCCGTTCGAGCACATCCTTGAAGTACGCATAGGGCTCATGCCCGTTGATGCGCGCCGAGTGCAGCAGGCTCATGATGGCCGCGGCCCGCTTGCCCGCCCGCAGGCTGCCGGCGAACAACCAGTTCGACCTGCCGATGGCAATCGGCCGGATGTGGTTCTCCACCCAGTTGTTCGAGATCGGCACGTCGCCGTCCTCGACGAAGCGGGTGAGTTCCTTCCAGCGCTTGAGGCTGTAGTCGATGGCCTTCATCGTGGCCGAACCGGGCGGCACCAGTTGCCGCTGCGCCAGCAGCCAGCGGTGGAAAAGGGCCAACACCCGGCGTGACTTGCGTTGCCGGATGCGTCGCCGCTCGCCGCTGGGCAGGGCTTCGATCTCGCGCTCGATCCTGAACAGGCACTGGTAGTAGCGCAACGCCTTGCGGCCCACCTGGCTGCGGTGGTTGGCCCACAGGTCGTTGAACTTCCTGCGGGCGTGCGCCATGCATTGCGCCGAGGTCACTCCTTTGTCGAAGCAGGCGGTGTAGCCGCTGAAGCCGTCGGTGACCAGCGTGCCCTGCCAGGCCTGCGGGGTATCGAGCTGGAGGAATGCGCGCACGTTCTCGCCGCCGCGGCCCTCGCTGAACTCGAACACCACCGCCTTGGTCGGGTTCGCGCTCGTGGTGCAGTACGACCAGATGTAGGCACGATGGGTCTTGCCGTCGCGCAGGTGCGCCGGCTTGAGCATCGCCACCGGCGTCTCGTCAGCGTGCAGCACGACATGGCGGCGCAGTTCGTCGGCCAGTGCCTGCACCAGCGGCTGCAGTTGCGCGCCGCACTCGCCGATCCACTGCGCCAGGGTCGAGCGCGAGATCAGGTGGCCGGCGCGCTCGAAGATGTGCTCTTGCCGGTACAGCGGGAGATGGTCCATGAACTTGGCCACCAGCAGGTGTGCCAGCAGACCGGCCGTGGGGATGCCCTTGTCGATGACGTGGGCCGGCACTGGCGCCTGCACGATCTTCTCGCAGCAGCGGCACGCCCACTTGCCGCGCACATGGCGCTCCACGCTGAACACGCCGGGCTGGTAGTCCAGCCGTTCGGCCACGTCCTCGCCGAAGCGCTGCATCGGCTGGCCGCAGCCACAGTGGGTGTCGGCCGGCTCGTGCGGCACGTCGTGGCGCGGCAGGTGCGGTGGCAGAGGGGTGCGCTTGGGGGTCTTCTTCCCGGTCTTGTCCTTGGCCTTGTCGTCACCCAGGCCTTGCTCGCGCTCGATCTCCCGTTCGAGTTCGGCCAGGTCGGTGTCCAGCGTCTCCTCCAGCAGGCTCTTCTGCTCGGGCGCCAGGGTGCTGGCGAAGCGCTCGCTGGTGGCGGCGAACTTCAGCCGCTTGAGCACCGCCATCTCGTGCGTGAGCTTGTCGATCAGCGCCTGCTTGAAGGCGGCTTCGCGGTCGCGTTGCGCGATCAGGGCGTCCTTGGCGCTGAGTTCGGCCTTCAGTTCGGACAACAGCGACAGCATCGCCTGCCGCGTGGGCGGGTCCAGTGCGTCCAGTTGCTGTGCGCTGATCATGGGCGGCCATCTTGCCGCGCCCGAGTGCCTCGCGCATCGGCACATTCGGCAATTGCCGATGACGCCAGCAACCGCTCAGATCACGCGGATGATTCCCGCATCGCCCAGGCGCTGCCAAGGCAGACCCAGCACCAGGGCATCGAGCTGCGGACGCGTCAGTTGCAGCGTACTCGCGGCGTCGGCAGGCCAGACGAACTTGCCGGCGTTCAGCCGCCGGGCCGCCAGCCACACCCCGATGCCATCGTGTACCAGCACCTTCATGCGGTTGGCGCGCCGGTTGGCGAAGAGGTAGGCATGGTTCGGGTGTGCGGCGCCGAAGACGCCGACCACACGGGCCAGCGCGGCTTCAGTGCCCAGGCGCATGTCCAGGGGTTGCACGGCCAGCCACACCGCATCGACGCGGATCATCCCAGCACCTCGCGCAGCCACGCGGCGCTGCGCTCATCCATGGGCAGCCTGGCGTTCACCGTGGTGCCCCCGCGGTGGATCTCCACCGTGATGTCGGGGGGCCGGGGTACCGTCGGCGGCACCGGCTGGGCATCGAGCACGGCGTGATGCTCGGCTTCGCGCATCGGCAACTGCACGAAGCCCGCCAACGCCGGCGCAACGCTGGTGGCTGTGGCCTTCGAGGCGCCACCGCCGGCCGCCGCTTCATGGACCCAGCGGCGCAGCATGTTGGCGTTCAGGCCGTTGGCCAGCGCTACGGCCGCCACCGATGCGCCAGGCTGCCGCGCCAGCTCGATCACTCGCGCCTTGAATTCCGGAGAATGCCGCCGCCAGCGTCGCTTGGCCGCTGCAGCAACGTCTTGGGTTCCGATTTGAGAAGTGTCCATGTGTCCACGCATTTGTTCGTGGACACAAGCATCCTCGCACGGCCCTCACCATTCAATGTGACTTGGCCGGACGGATACGACTGGCCGACGGCATCGCACGTCGCGCCAAGCCTGGGCAGACGGCCAAGGTTCGGCTCAAGCAGCGCAACAAGACGATCAACCGCACGCGGGCACGGGTCGAGCACGTCTTTGCGGCGCTGAGCCAGCAGGGCGGCAAGTGCGTGCGGGCGATGACGCTGGCGCGCAATGCGCTGGCGATCACGCTGCAGTGCGCGGCCTACAACGCGCGCAGGCTGGTGTGGCTGGTCAAGAGCGCAGGTGCGTCCGCACAGCCCGCGTGAGGGGAAAAACCCCGTCGCGGGGTACCGCGACGGCGGGGACAGCGGCTGGCAGCCGTCATCCACTGCTCGTCTGAGCTGGATTTGTGCAGGCTCAGACCAGGTTCAGGGCTGCAGGGCCGGTTTCTAGAAGTGCCCAGCAGGATGGTGAGTGCGGCGAGGAGGATTTTGTGGCGGGGCATGGGGTCAAACTGGAGTTGTGGCGCTCGGCGACTCGGCTTGATGTTCGTGCCCGTCGAACCAGTTGCCAAGGTCGCCTGAAAAACTCATGGAAAATCAATCACTCGGAAGGAGTTTCTGGAGAGACCGCACTGCTACTCAGTCGAAGGTGTGTCCGGCGTCCCGACCGCACCAGCTGAATCGTAGGTTAGCTTGGGTGTACTCACGAACTGAAGGAGGCGCTTCTCAATATCTGCATGGACGGAGAGAACTTGGCCGTTCAGTTCTACCACTGGTTGATTGGAGACGAGCTCATTCAAGCTATCGGCGATGCTCGCCGCGTTCTTCGCCAAGCTCTCGTTGAGAGTGGTCACATCTACGCCACTTTCCTTGAGCCGGCTTGAGAATTGAAGAATGGCGTCTAGCGACTCGATCCTCTTCGGGATGGCGGCAATCTTGCCTTCGGTCGTGTAGTTTCGATGAAAGTACCTCACAGATGACTCAACTAGCGTGAGCATCAGCCCAACAGCTCTGGTGTCCCCAAAGAGCCGCGTCCACAAGCTTCCCGACTCGATCTTGCCAATCCGTAGCGGATGTGATGCAACCGAAACCCCAAGTACGTAGCAAATCTCTGCATAAAGTTCGCTTAGTGCGCCTAGTTTTTTCGCAAAGTCCTGCAAGTCCGTGACGTTTAGTAGAATCATGGAGAATACGGCTTCATCTTCTCCAGCACTGGACAGCCCCGAGGCGTTCGCGCTGATGTGCGTGAGAAAGCTGCGCAGGTTTGCCAGAGTCTGCTTTAGGCGACGTGCGACCAAGAGTAGTGGCAACGCATTGACACCTGCTTGATGGACTACATAGTTGTTGTACGCATCAGCGAACTCGTCGAGCGTACCGATCGGCTCAAGAATGTACTTTGGCTCATCTAGTCCCTCGGCGAGTGCCGATGAGAGCCGCAGTTCCAGCGACTCGATTTCCCGGAATAGGTTCCGAGCGCTAATTTCCTTGGTAATCCTCGGCAATGAGGCCATCTGTGAGTGGGCCGAATTCGCGTTCTCCTGGAGAGAGGTTCCCTCTGCAATAGCAAGGAGACGCGTGTCAACCTGTGTGTAGACGGCATCAAGCGCGCCCAGCAGACTGAGAAGTGAAGATGCCCTGTCTAGTGCCTGCAGTGCATCTTCAGCGCGTCGAGTGAGTGTTGGCTGGAGCATTGGTGTCGTCTGATTTATATTCGCTGGACGAAATTGTGCGGTCTAACGTAATTTAGACCTCACGGCCCTGCTGTCTAACTTGGCTCGTGCCGCCTAACTCAGAGCGAAAATCACCCCCAAGTTGCTGTCGGCATTGAGCTTTTTCTCTGCTTTGCATGGTTTCACCCCCCTAAAAATCGACGCAAACCCTGCACTGCAGGGTTTCACTGTCACGCCGTCTTGGTAACGGGCACCAGCATACAGACTGCGCATTTTTCGTCTATGGGAAGGTGGGTGCGGCGCGTAGGTGCCCGCGTGCGCGGGCATGACGGGGGTGGGGTTTCGTGTGAAAGGTCACACGTACTGGCCAGCACCAGCGCAGAAAGGGGCGGTGTGCGCACCGCCCCGTGAATCACTCAGCCGCGGCGACCACCACGTCAGCGCCCGCCTCGGCCGGCGCCGCGACTTCGGCCTCGACGACCACCGGTGCCACCGGCAGCGTCCACCCGTCGACCCGCTCGAACACCGCGATCGACTCCACATGCGCCGTGTGCGGGAACATGTTGACCACGCCCGCCGCGACGCAGCGATACCCGGCCTGGTGCACCAGCAGTCCTGCATCCCGCGCCAGCGTGGCCGGGCTGCAGCTCACGTAGACGATGCGCTGCGGCGGCGTGTAGCCATCGACAGGGTTCTGGCGCACCTCGGCCAGCGCCTTGACGAGCGCGAAGGCGCCCTCGCGCGGCGGATCGACCAGCCAGCGCGTGGCCGAGCCATACGCCGCCAGATCGGCCGCGCCCATCTCGAACAGGTTGCGCGCCTCGAAGCTGGTCTTGGCAGACAGCCCGTTGAGCGCGGCGTTCTCGCGCGAGCGCTGCACCAGCGTCTCGCTGCCCTCGATGCCGAGCACCTCGCGCGCCTGCGTGGCGATCGGCAGCGTGAAGTTGCCCAAGCCGCAGAACCAGTCGATCACCCGCTCGTCCGCCTGGGCGTCCAGCAGCTTCAGCGCCCGCGCGACCAGCACGCGGTTGATCTGGTGGTTGACCTGCGTGAAGTCGGTCGGCTTGAAGGGCATCGTCACGCCGAACTCGGGCAGCGTGTAGGCCAGCACCGGGCCGCCCGCGTCGAGCAGGTGGACCGTGTCCGGCCCCTTCGGCTGCAGCCACCACTGGACGTTGTGCTCGGCGGCGAAGTCGCGCAGCTTCTGCACGTCGCCCGCGCTCAGCGGGTCCATGTGGCGCACCACCAGCGCGTTGACCAGCCCCTGCGGCGATTCGCCCAGCGCCAGCTCCAGCTGCGGCAACCGGTCGCGGGCGTCCATCGACATGATCATGGTGCGCAGCGGCACCAGCATCGCGCTGATGTGCGGCGGCAGCACGGGGCACTCGGTCATGTCGGCCACATAGCGCGACTTGCGCTCGTGGAAGCCGATCAGCACGACGCCCTTCTTCACCACGTAGCGCACCGACAGGCGCGCCCGGTAGCGGTAGCCCCAGGTGGGGCCCTCGATCGGGCGCATCACGCGCTCGGGGCGGACCTTGGCGAGGTGCCAGAGGTTGTCTTCCAGCGTGCGCTGCTTGACGGCCACCTGCGCGGACGGGTGGAAATGCTGCATCTTGCAGCCGCCACAGGCCCCAGCGTGCAGACCGAAGTTGGGGCATCCCGGCGTGACCCGCTGCGCACTCTCGCGGCGGATCTCGACCAGTGCGGCCTGTTCCCAGTTGTTCTTGCGGCGGCCGGTCTGGACCCGCACCTTCTCGCCGGGCAGCGCGCCGTCGATGAAGACGACCTTGCCTTCGGCATTGCGGGCCACGCCCTGGGCGTCGAGGTCGAGCGCGTCGACCACCAGCCATTCATTGATGTCGGTCATGGAATCTCGGGAGCGTCTCAGCGGGCCGGCAGCACCTTGGTCGGATCGATCGGCTTGCCACGGCGGCGCACCTCGAAATGCAGCTTCACGCGGTCGGTGTCGCTCGATCCCATGTCGGCGATCTTCTGACCACGGCGCACGACCTGGTCCTCGCGCACCAGCAGCGCCTGGTTGTGGGCGTAGGCGGTCAGCAGCGTCTCGTTGTGCTTGATGATGACCAGATTGCCGTAGCCGCGCAGGCCGGAGCCGGCGTAGACCACCCGCCCGTCGGCAGCGGCATAGACCGGGTCGCCCAGCTTGCCGCCGATGGCCAAGCCCTTGCTGCGCGTGTCCTCGAACGAGGACACCACCGCGCCTTGCGCCGGCCACATCCAGTTGACGTTGTCATCCCCCTCGCGGACCGGCGCCGCAGCGGGTGCCGGCGCTGGCGTGGCAGAAGACGCGGCCACCGGTGCCGACGCGGGCGCCGTGCCAGCGGCTGAAGCGGCGGCGGTTGCCGCGGCAGCCACCGCCGACGTGGTCGGCGAGACAGGCGGCAGCGGTGCGGGCTTGGCGTCGATCGGGCGGGTCTCGATGCGCGGCATCACCACGGGGCGGGTCGCGACCTGCGTCGGATCCTGGCCAGGCGGCACCACACGCAGCACCTGCCCGACTTCGATCAGGTCCGGGTTGTCGAGCTGGTTCCAGCGCTGGATGTCGCGCCAGTTCTGGCCGGACTCCAGACCGACACGGATCAGCGTGTCGCCAGGCTTGACCGTGTAGTAGCCGGGTTTGCCAGCGTTCTCGGCGCCGGGCAGCACGCGCTCGGTCTCCGTGGTCACCGGGCGGTTGCTGCCTCCGCGGTGGTCCACCGGCGCCGGAGGACGCAGATGGGATGCACAGCCGACCAGCGTGAGCGCCAGCACGGAACCGAGAAGCAGCCTGAGGCCGGATGCCTTGATGGGAGGAGTCGTCATGGAGTGTCGTGGAGGGCCCGCAGCCTCAAAGAGTGTCGGACGGGGCGGTGAGCGTCACCTCAGGAGTGTCCGAAATCGCTAGTACCGGATTCTAAAGGGACGAACCGCACCGCCTCGTGGATGCGTTGCACGATGCTGCCGTCGCCGAGCTTGTCGACCACCATCAGCACCTGGGATCGGAGCGCCGGATCGTGCACCGGTGCGACCAGCCGTCCGCCGCGCGCCAGCTGGTCCAGCCAGGCGGCGGGCAGGTCGTGACCGCCGGCCGCCGCGATGATACCGTCATAGGGAGCCGCCGGGCCGTGGCCGAGCCGGCCGTCGCCATAGACGAGCTCGATCCCCGGCAACTGCAGCGGCGCCAGCTGGCGCAGGGCACGGTCATGCAGGCCGCGCAGGCGCTCGATCGTCACGACACGGCCCGCCACGTGGGCCAGCACCGCAGCCTGGTAGCCGCACCCCGTGCCGATCTCCAGCACCCGCGCCAGATCGGCACCGCCCGGCCGGTGGCGCAGCAGCTCGATCATGCGCGCCACCACCGAGGGCTTGGAGATGGTCTGCCCGAGCCCGATGGGCAGGCTGGTGTCCTCGTAGGCCTGCGCCACCAGCGCACTGTCCACGAACAGATGGCGGGGCACCACGTTCATGGCCGCCAGCACCCGCTCGTCCTGGCAGCCGGCCTGGCGCAGGCGCAGCACCATGTTCTGGCGGAACGCCTGCAGGTCGCTCTGCGGGACCGGGGCCGCGCGCTGCCGGTTGGCTTCGCGCAGGGCATCGGACAGGGGGCGCTGCGGACGCAGTGTCTGTGCGTCGGCGGTCGTCATCGTGCGCTCGCCGGGCGCGCTGGCGGGCAGTCCGATGCGGTCCAGGCTGAGCGGCCACCGCCGGGGTTTGCGCGCAGCCGGATCGGACATGGCGACGCGCGGCCTGCTTCAGCCACCGGCAGCGGGCGCGACCCAGCGCGCCCACTGCGGCGAGGCCGCATGGTCGGTCAGGTCGATCTGCAGCGGAGTGATCGAGATCCGGCCGTTCGCCGTGGCATGGAAATCGGTGCCCTCCCCCGCTTCGCGCACATCCCCCTGTGCACCGATCCAGTAGATCGGGTCGCCGCGCGGGCTGAACTGGCGCACGACCGGCTCGCTGGCGTGGCGCCGGCCGAGCCGGGTGACCTGCATGGGCAGCGTCGCGGCATCGACCCGGTTGGGAATGTTCACGTTCAGCAACCAGGGCGACGATGCCGGCGGGCGCTGGATCACGTCGGCCAGCAGGCGGCGCACGACCGCGACCGCCGCATCCAGGTGCGCCCAGCCATGGTCCACCAGCGAAAACGCGATGGCGGGCACGCCGAACAGATACCCTTCGGTGGCCGCCGCCACGGTGCCGGAATAGAGCGTGTCATCGCCCAGATTCGCACCGTTGTTGATGCCCGAAACGATCAGATCGGGACGGTGACCGAGCAGGCCGGTGAGGGCCACGTGGACGCAGTCGGACGGCGTGCCGTTGACGACCTGTACCCCGTTGGACGCCTTCCACGCCGACAGCGGCCGGTGCAGCGACAGCGCGTTGGAGGTTCCGCTGGCGTTCTGCTCGGGGGCGACGATGTCGACCTCGGCAAATTCGCGACACACCTGCGCCAGGGCCAGCAGGCCCGGGGCGAGGTACCCATCATCATTGGCTACGAGAATGCGCATGCGGCCGATTGTAGGCAGTGCACCCTTCACCCGCATGTCGGCCGACCACCTTCTTTCGCGGCGTGCAGCCCTGCACCCGAGGGGCAGGACCGGGCGGCACAGCCCTGATAATCAGGCCCCGAGCTTTCCTGCCCAAGTCGAGGATTCCATTCATGTCCATCCGCGTGCTGATCGTTGAAGACAACGCCGTCGCCCGCAGTTTCCTGACCCGTGTGGTCCGGGAAAGTTTCAGCGACGAGATCCGCTTCAGCGAGGCCTCCGACCTGGACTCGGCACGCCAGTGGCTCGGCATCGGCCCCGGAGAGCAGGCCCACGCACCGGCCGACGGCTTCCGCCTCATCCTGTGCGACCTGGAGCAACCGGACAAGGCCGGACTGGAATTGCTGGCGCAACTGGCGGACTACCCCGCCATCAAGATCGCCACCACGCTGCACTCCGACGACGAGCACCTGTTTCCCGCCCTGCTCTGCGGCGCGAACGGCTATCTGCTCAAGGAGGATCGCTTCGAGGTGCTGGTCGAGGAACTGCAGCGCATCGTGCGTGGCCAGCCGCCCCTGTCGCCCGCCATGGCGCGGCGCATGCTCGGACAGTTCCGGCCGCACGACAGCCTGAGCACGCAGGAAAACGAAGTCCTGACCTATCTGAGCAAGGGGTTCACCATCAAGGAAATCGCGCGACTGATGGGCATCAAGTGGCAGGCGGTCAATGACCACGTCCGCATGGTCTACCGCAAGCTCGCCCTGGCCAGTTCACCCGAAGAAGGGCTGCAGGTCGGCCGCCAGACCGACGTCTGAACCACCGGGCCGGATCGGCCAGTCAGAGTCAGAACAAGAAAAAAGCCGGACTGTTGCCAGTCCGGCTTTTTTGTCTGCGTTGGGTGGGGTGGCTAATGGGACTCGAACCCACGACAACCAGAATCACAATCTGGGACTCTACCAACTGAGCTATAGCCACCGCAGAGAGATAAATTATAGGCCGAAACCTCTTCGAAATGCCAGCATTTCGGCGAATTTATTTTTACTGGCCCGCCACCATCACTTGGCGGGGACGGCGGACGCCGCCGGCTCCTCGGCCGAGGAGCGCTTGGCGCTGTCCAGGACCACCGCCTTGTAGCGCTTGCGCAGCGCGGCGTAGTAGGCCTCGCTCTCGGCCTGCGACCACAGCTGGGTGTACTGCTCGCGCGCCTTGTCGAGCGAGCCGGTGTCGGCCAGGTCGGCCGGCAGCACCTTCTCGATCACGGCCACGGCATAGCCCTCGTCCCCGAGGTCGACACCCACCCAGGCCGGCAGCGCGTCGGCCTTGGCCTTGAGCACGGCCTCGACCACCGCACGCGGCAGGTCCTGCGTCTTGACCCGCGACAGCGTGACCGCCGCCGGGAGCGTGCCCGCCGCAGCGGGCTGCGTCTTCCACTGCGCCAGCCTGGCGGCCCCTTCGTCACGCGCGGCCTTGGCCGCCTTGGCCTGCAGCACGGCCGCCTTGACCTGCTCGCGCACCTCGGCGAGCGCCTGCTTGCGCGCTGGCAGGTGTTCGGTGATGCGCAGCGACATCAGCTGGTTCGGGCCGATCTCGACCGCCAGCGCTTTGCGCTTGTTGCGCAGGTTGTCCGTCAGGAAGGCCGCTTCGACCACCTTCGGATTGGCCAGCACGCTGCCCGCCTCGGACTTGAAGGCGCGCGTGAAGCGCTCGGCGCGCTGCACCGTCAGCTTGAGCTTGTCGGCCACCGGCTGCAGGGTGTCTTCCTGCTCGACGAGGTTCGAGAACTGCTCGGCGACTTCCGCGTAGCGCTTCTGCGCCAGCGACTTGCGCACCTCGGCCTCGATCTCGGACTTCACCGACTCGAAGCTGCGCTTGTCCCCGCCACGCAGGTCTTCGAGCTGGAGGATGTGGAATCCGAAATCGCTCTCCACCACGCCGCTGATCTCGCCCTTCTTCAGCGCGAACGCCACGTCCTCGAAGGCCTTGACCATCGCGCCACGGCCGAACCAGTCCAGATCGCCGCCCTGCTTGGCGGAGCCCGGATCTTCGGAACTGGCACGCGCGATGTCGGCGAAGCCGGCCGGGTTCTTGCGCACGTCGGCCAGCAGGGCCTCGGCGCGGGCCTTCGCCTTGGCCTTCGCGTCGGCGGAGGCGCCCGCTTCGGCCTTGATCAGGATGTGGCGGGCGCGGCGCTCCTGCGGCTGTTCGTAGCGGGTGGCGTTCTCGGTGTAGTACTTGCGCAGGTCGTCTTCCGGCACGCTGATGCCGCGGGCCACCGTCGGCAGGTCGAGCACCAGGTACTCGAAGCTGACCGACTCCGGTGACAGCAGGCGGGCGGCGTGCGCCGGGTCGTCGTGATAGGCCTGCAGATCGGCGTCGCTGGCCTGCACCTTGGCCAGGTAGTCCTTGGCCGCGAAGGTCTGCACGCGCACGTCGCGGCGCTGGTAGAACGCGTCCACGGCCGCGCGGGCCACGGCATTCGGCGCCAGCGCCGTGCCAGCCACGCCCGCCAGAACCTGGTTGAGCGCCATGTCCTGGCTCAGGCGAGCGGCGAACTGCTGCGAGTTCATGCCCTGCGCGGCCAGCAGTTCCTTGCGGACCGTGCCGTCGGCATTGCGGAAGTTCGCGAACTGCGGATCGGTCTCGAACAGGCGCTTCAGGCGCTCGTCGGTCGGCACCAGGTGCAGGTCCCGCGAAGCGGCAAACAGCACACGCTGGCGGATCAGGTCGTCCAGCACGCGCTGGCGCACCTCGGGCGTGTCCAGCAGCTTGACGTCGACGTTGGGCATCTGCGTGCGCAGGCGCTCGATCTGGTTGCGGTGGGCCTGGTCCCACTCGCCACGGGTGATGGCCTGGCCATCCACCTTGGCGACCTCGTCCTTGCCTTCGGAGAACTTGTCATACCCCTGGATGCCGAACACCACGAAGGACGGCACGATCAGCAGCAGGAGCAGGAACTGCAGGACGCGGGTATGGCGACGGAAAAAATCGAACATCTGAGCTTCCTAGGGAGCACTGCAAGCAGCAGCGCCAGACACGACAAAGGCGAACCGGGGTTCGCCTTTGAAGAGAAATGACCGCAACGCATCACGGCGGACCACATGACAGAAACCCGTGTGGTGGGTGCTGAGGGGCTCGAACCCCCGACCTACGCCTTGTAAGGGCGCCGCTCTACCAGCTGAGCTAAGCACCCGGGTACTGTCCGTCCGGCGAGTCCGCAACTGTATCAGCTCAGCGCGTCGAGCAACACCTTGCCCGGCCGAAACCGGGGAATGCGCGCCGCGCGGATGTGGACCGGCGCCCCGGTGCGCGGGTTGCGGCCCTCGCGGGCGGCGCGGCTGGACACCACGAAGGTGCCGAATCCGACCAGCGCCACCGGCTCGCCCTTTTTCAGCGACTGCGACACGCCGGCGATCATGGCGTCGACCGCACGGGCCGCCGCCGCCTTGGAGATGTCGGCCTGCAGCGCGATGTGCGCGATGAGTTCGGTCTTGTTCACGCGAAACCCCTGATGCCTGTTTGGAAGGATGCGGATTCTAGAAGAGGCGCCCCGCACCGAGTTTCAGCGCGCCTTGGCACGGATCTCGGGCAGCGCTTTCTGGAGGTAGTACACCATCGACCAGATGGTCAGCACCGCGGCGATCACGATCAGCACCGTGCCGCACAGCCGCGTCGACACCACGCCGAACAGGCGGCCGTCATAGAGCAGGAAGGGAATCGCCACCATCTGCGCCGTCGTCTTGAGCTTGCCGATCATGTGGACCGCCACGCTGCGCGAGGCACCGATCTGCGCCATCCACTCGCGCAGCGCCGAGATCGCGATTTCGCGGCCGATGATGACCAGCGCCACCAGGGCGCTCACCCGGTCGAGCTGCAGCAGGATGAGCAGCGCCGCGCACACCAGGAACTTGTCCGCCACCGGATCGAGGAAGGCGCCGAAGGACGAGGTCTGGTTCAGCCTGCGCGCCAGCCAGCCGTCGAGCCAGTCGGTCAGCGCCACCACGACGAAGAGCACGGTCGCCATCAGATTGCGCGTCGGCATGTCGACCGGCAACTCGTAGATGCCCACGATGAGCGGAATGGCGACGATGCGCGCCCAGGTGAGCAGCGTGGGAAGGGTCCAGAACATGCACGCATTGTGCATGGTGTAACGATTCGCCGCGTTTTCAGCCTCTGGACGCGCCCCTCAACGCAGGGCCCGGTAGATCTCTTCCGCCAGTTCCGGCGAGATGCCCTCGACCCCGGCCAGATCCTCCACCGACGCCGCCGCCACGCCGCGCACGCCGCCAAAGCGCTGCAGCAGCCGCGCCCGCTTCTTCGGCCCGACGCCGGCGATGTCCTCTAGCCGGCTGCCGCCGGTGCGCACCGAGGCGCGCTTGGCCCGCATGCCGGTGATGGCGAAGCGGTGCGCTTCGTCGCGGATCTGCGCCACCAGCATCAGCGCGGCCGAGTCGTGACCGAGGTACACCTTCTCCCGCCCATCGGCGAAGACCAGCTCCTCCAGCCCCACCTTGCGGCCCTCGCCCTTTTCCACGCCGACCAGCAGCGAGAGGTTCAGCCCCAATGTCGTGAACACCTCGCGCGCCACGCTGATCTGACCGCGTCCGCCATCGACCAGCACGAGGTCCGGCAAGCGCCCCGTGCCCTGCTGCACCGCGTCGACCAGCTTGGCGTAGCGGCGCGTGAGCACCTGGCGCATCGCGGCGTAGTCGTCGCCGCCGGTGATGCCGGTGATGTTGTAGCGGCGGTACTGGCCGGGCTGCATCTTGTGGCCCTCGAAGACCACGCACGAGGCCTGCGTCGCCTCGCCCGCCGTGTGGCTGATGTCGAAGCACTCGATGCGCAGGCCCTCCAGCCCCGCATCCATGCCCTCGGGCGCCAGATCGAGCGCCTCGACCAGCGCCCGGGTGCGCGCCTGCTGCGAGCCTTCCTCGGACAGCAGCCGCGCCAGCGCCAGCTCGGCGCCCTTGACCGCCATGTCAAGCCAGGCGCGGCGGTTCTCGCGCGGCTGGTGCTGCGCGCTGACCTTGTGGCCTTGCGGGTCGGTGAGCATCGCGACCAGGCCGCGGTCCACTGGATGGCTGGTCACGAGGACTGGCGGGCAGGCGGCGCCCAGGTAGTGCTGCGCGATGAAAGCTTCGAGCACGCGGGCCTCGACCGGACGCGCCGTCTCGGGGGCATCGCCGGCCTCTGCAGCCTCTGCTGCGGACTCCGGCGCCTCGTCGCCGACGTCCACGGCGACCGCGTCCTCGACATGCGCCGGAAAGTACGCCCGGTCCCCCAGGTGCCGCCCGCCGCGCACCATCGCCAGGTTCACGCAGGCCCGCCCGCCCTGCACCTTCACGGCCAGGATGTCGGTGTCGCGGTCTTCCTGCGTGAACACGGACTGCTGCTGCAGCACCTTGGACAGCGTGGCGATCTGGTCGCGCAGCTCGGCGGCTTTTTCGTAGTCGAAGGCCTCGGCGCAGGCCATCATCTGCGCCTGCAGGCCGTCGAGCACCTCCTGCGTCTGCCCGCTCAGGAAGCGCACCGCGTTGCGCACGTCCGCGGCGTAGTCCTCGCGGCTGATCAGGTCGACGCACGGCGCCGAGCAGCGGTGGATCTGGTGCAGCAGGCAGGGCCGGGTGCGGTTGTGGAAGACCGTGTCCTCGCAAGTGCGCAGCAGGAAGACCTTCTGCATCAGCTGGATGCCCTCCTTCACCGCCCAGGCGCTCGGGTAGGGGCCGAAATAGCGATGGCGTCGGTCCACGGCGCCGCGGAAATAGACGACGCGAGGGAACTCGTGGGTGACGAACTTCAGGTAGGGATAGCTCTTGTCGTCGCGGAACAGGATGTTGAACCGCGGGTTCAGCGACTTGATGAGGTTGTTTTCGAGCAGCAGCGCCTCGGCCTCGGAGCGCACCACCGTCGTCTCCATCCGCACGATCTTGCTGACCATGTGGCCGATGCGGGTGCCGCCGTGGTCCTTCTGGAAATAGCTGCTGACGCGCCGCTTCAGGTGCTTGGCCTTGCCGACGTACAGCAGGCCGCCCTCGGCGTCGAAGTAGCGGTAGACGCCGGGCAGCGCGGGCAGCGCCGCCACCTCCGTCAGCAGACGCTCGCGGGCGGCGGCGGCTGGCGTTTCGAGTGCGGGCTCGGGGATCAGGAGGGCTTCGGCCTCGTCGGGGGTCAGGCGGCGCGTCATGGTCGGCGATTGTGCCGCCGCGGATAATTCCGCGATGACCGCCCACACCTCCGCTGACCACACACCCGCCTTTTCGCCCGTCCTGACGGTCCCGCCGGCGCTGCGGCGCTGGGACGTGTTCTGCCGCGTCATCGACAACCACGGCGATCTGGGCGTCTGCTGGCGCCTGGCGCGCGACCTCGCCGGACGTGGCGCCCAGGTGCGGCTCTGGGTGGACGACGCCAGCGCGCTGGCCTGGATGGCGCCGGATGGCGCACCGGGCGTGCAGGTGCTGCCGTGGCGCGACCCGCTGGCGGACGAAGCGCCGGCTGATGTCGTCATCGAGGCCTTCGGCTGCGACCCGCCCGCCACCTACGTCACCCGCATGGTCGCCGCCGCCGAGACCGGCCCGGCGCCGCTGTGGATCAACCTCGAATACCTCAGCGCCGAGCCGCATGTCGAGGGCCTGCACGGGCTGGCCTCGCCGCAGTGGAGCGGGCCGGGCCGCGGCCTGACCAAGTGGTTCTTCTTCCCCGGCTTCACGCCCGCCACCGGCGGCCTGCTGCGCGAGCCCGGCCTGCTCGCCCGCCGCCACGCCCACCACCCCGCCACCACCTTGACGCGCCTGGGCATCCACCTCGGCGCCGACGACCACCCCGACCACGCCCTGATGCTGCTGTTCGGCTACACGCAGCCGCTGCTGCCGGCCTGGCTCGACCTGCTGGCCGACACCCCCCATGGCCGTGGCGACCGGCGCGTGCGCACCACGCTGCTGGTCACGCCCGGCTTCAGCGCACAGCAGGTGCGCGCGTGGCTGCACCAGCGTGGCGCGACCGGCCCCGGCCCGGTGGTGGGCGCGCTGCGGCTGCATTTCCTGCCACACGTCACGCAGGTCGAGTTCGACCGCCTGCTCTGGGCCAGCGACCTCAACCTCGTGCGGGGCGAAGACAGCCTGGTGCGCGCACTCTGGGCGGGCCGGCCGCTGCTGTGGCAGCTCTATCCGCAGGAGGATGGCGTGCACGCCGACAAGCTCGCCGCCTTCCTGGACGTCGCACTCGACCACACGCCGCCCGCGCTGGCCGCGCCGCTGCGCGCGATGGCCCGGCTGTGGAACGGGGGGGGCGATCCGGCCGACCTGCCGCGGGTGTGGTCGGCGCTGTGGCCTGCGCTGCAGGTGCCCTGGCGCACGGACGCGGCGGCACGCCAGCAGCGCTGGGCCGGCCAGCCAGACCTCGTCAGCAGCCTGCTCACCTGGGTCGCCCGCCAGCGCACGGACGGGCTGGGCTAGAATCGAGGGCTTTGCGGTGTGGCGGCTTGCTCACCGCCCTCTCAAGACAGACACCGAGTCCTCCCGCCGGGATCTCGGTCTCCAACGGAAACTCACCCATGAAGATCGCCCAGGAAATCCGCGCCGGCAACGTGATCATGCAAGGCACCGCCCCGATGGTCGTGCTGCGCACCGAATACAGCCGCGGCGGCCGCAACAGCGCCACCGTGCGCATGAAGCTCAAGAGCCTGCTGAACAACTCCGGCACCGAAGTTGTCTTCAAGGCCGACGACAAGATGGACCAGGTCATCCTCGACAAGAAGGACTGCACCTACTCCTACTTCGCCGACCCGCTCTACGTGTTCATGGACGGCGACTACAACCAGTACGAAGTCGAAGCCGAGAACATGGGCGACGCCCTGAGCTACCTCGAAGACGCGATGCCCGTCGAAGTGGTGTTCTACGACGGCAAGGCCATCTCGGTCGAACTGCCGACCTCGCTGGTCCGCGAAGTCACCTGGACCGAGCCGGCCGTCAAGGGCGACACCTCGGGCAAGGTCCTGAAGCCCGCCAAGATCTCCACCGACTTCGAGATCCAGGTGCCGGCCTTCGTCGCCCAGGGCGACAAGATCGAAATCGACACCCGCACGCACGAGTACCGCAAGCGCGTCTGATCGACGCCCGCGCACCTTGCAGACGAAGCGGCCCTCCGGGGCCGCTTTTTTGTTTTCAGCAGACACCCCGCCTCTTCGCGCCATCCTGCGCGCTGTAATCCTGCCGTACGACCATCGCCGCAGACTGCCTGTCTCCTGCCCAGCCCATGCGTCCCACCCCACCGACCCACCGCCCCGACCTCGACGGCCTGCGCGCCATCGCGGTGCTGCTCGTCGTGGCGCACCACGCCGTGCCCGGCTGGCTGCCCGGGGGCTATCTCGGCGTCGATCTCTTCTTTGTCCTCTCCGGCTACCTGATCAGCCAGATCGTCTGGCGCTCGCTGGACGAGGGCAACTTCCGCCTGTCCGCGTTCTACAGGCGGCGTGTGCAGCGCATCTTCCCGGCGCTGCTGCTGGTGATCGCCGCCACGCTGGCCCTGGGCGCATGGCTGCTCTGGCCGGGCGAGTACCGGGCGCTCGGGGAGCAGGCTGCGGCCGCCTCGGTCTTCCTGCTGAACCTCGACCTCGCCCGCGCGACCGGCTACTTCGACACCGCCGCGCAGCTCAAGCCGCTGCTCCACCTCTGGTCGCTGGGCATCGAGGAGCAGTTCTACCTCGTCTGGCCGCTGCTGCTGCTGGGGCTGCACCGCCTGCGCATGCGCGTGCTGCCGGTGGTGGCGGGGCTGGCGCTCGTGTCGCTGGCCGTGATGCTGCTCTCGGCCCGGCTGGAGGCAGCCGCCACCTTCTTCCTGCCGCAGGCACGGGCGTGGGAGCTGCTGGCCGGGGCCTGGGCCGCCGCGATGCCGCAGCACTACCGCCGCGGCGGCGCCGTGCAGGCGGCGCTCGGTCTGGCGTTCCTCGCGGCCAGCGCCGCGTGGATCGGTCCGCAGCAGGCCACCAGCGTGCTGGTGCTGGTTCCGGTGCTCGGCACCATGGCGCTGCTGCTGGCGGCCCCCGACAACCCGGTCAGCCGGCGTCTGCTGGCCAATCCGCCGATGGTCGGTCTCGGCCTGATCAGCTACCCGCTCTACCTCTGGCACTGGCCGCTGCTGTCGCTGGCCACCGTGGCTGCGTCCGGCCCGCCCGCCCCTGCGATGCGCGGCGCGCTCGTGCTGGCGAGCCTGCTGCTGGCCACGCTCACCTGGACGCTGCTGGAGCGGCGCATCCGACCGGCCCGGTCCGTGGCGGTGCCGTGGATCCTCGTCGGCCTGATGGGCACGACGGGGCTGTGCGGCCTGCTGATCGTGCGGCAGGACGGACTGCCGGCCCGCACCGCAGCGCTCAATCCGCTGATCGCGCAGTTCGACTGGGACGTGCCGCGCTGGACCTGGTCGGCCAGCGCCGCACTCTGCCAGAGCCGGACCCCGACGGTGCGCGGCATCCAGACCTACTGCAACCAGAACCTGCCCACCCCGCCCGAGGTCGCCCTGCTCGGCGACAGCCACGCGCTGGCGCTCTATCCCGGCCTGTCGGCGCGCTTCGCCGCGGCCGGGCAGTCGCTGCTGCTGCTCGGGGCCTCGGCCTGTGCGCCCTTCCTGGGCCTGGACATCCGCTGGGCGGTCGACACCAAGGCGTGCTCGGCGGTGATGGACGGCGCGCTGGACCTCGTGATGCGTTCGCCCTCCATCCACACGGTGCTCCTCGCCCACCGCGGTCCGTTCTACATCGAGGGGCTGCCGACCGCCTTCGAGCTGGCCCGCGAACCGCAGACCCGCATCAGGCTGGTGCGCGGCCAGGGCCTGCCAGCCACCGACAACCTCGACGCCTACCGGCAGTCGATGGGCGCCACGCTCACCGCCCTGCAGCGCGCCGGCAAGCGGGTGATCCTCGTGATCGACAGCCCGGAGATCGCCATGGAACCGCGGGCCTGCGTGCGCCAGCAGCCGGCACCGGCAGGCTGTGGCCTGCCGGTCAGCGCCTACCGGGACCGCGCATGGCGTTACCTCCAGGTCACCGCCGAGGTGCTGCGCCAGTTCCCGGCCACCGAGGTCTGGGACCTGCCCCGGCTGCTCTGCGACGACCGGCTCTGCCATGCCCGGCGTGGCGACGACGTGCTCTACCGCGACGCCGACCACCTTTCGGTGCGCGGCTCGCAGTGGGTGGCCGCGCGGTTCGATCCGCGACCTGCACCCCACTGGACACCGGCCAGCACCCATCCGACCCCGGAAAGTCCAGGCCAGACCTCGACATCCTCCCCGCCCTGACGGAAGGCGGGGATTCCTCCGAACGCTGCGCCAGGACGTGACACGCCACACGGGTCTTCCCTGTGTCGGGAATTTTTCCCTGTCCGTACAGCCATCGGCTGCCTACCGTTGCGCCATGCGCACTTTCATCTCCCCCTCCGCCCCCTCCTCTCCCATGGCCCACCAGACCCGTCGTTCGTTTCCGATCCTTCCCCTGTTCGCCGCGTTGTTGTCGGTGAACATGGCGTTGCCCTCGCAGGCGCAGACCGCGTACGTGTCGAGCGAGAAGGACCACACGCTGACGGTGATCGACCTGAAGACGCAGGCGGTCACCGGGACGGTGGCGACCTGCAAGCGCCCGCGCCACGTGCAGGTCACGCCGGACGGCAAGAAGCTGCTGGTGGCGTGCGCCGAATCGAACGCCGCCGACGTGATCGACCTGGCCACGCGCAAGTCGGTCGGCCGGCTGGCGATCGGCGAAGACCCCGAGGCGTTCGACCTCTCGCCCGACGGCAAGACGCTCTACATCTCGCAGGAAGACGACGCCGCTTTAGGCTTCTTCGACATCGCCAGCGGCAAGTTCACCCGCACGGTCGAGGTCGGCAAGGAGCCCGAGGGCGTGAAAGCCTCGCCCGACGGCAAGCTGGTCTGGGTCACCTCGGAGGTGGCGAACATGGTCCACGTCGTCGATGCGGCCACCGGCAAGGTGATCAAGAACATCAAGGTCGGCAAGCGTCCGCGCCGGCTGGCCCTGACGCCGGACGGCAGCCAGCTCTGGGTGACCAACGAGATGTCGGCCAGCGTCAGCGTGATCTCGACGAAGGACTGGTCGGTGACGGACACGATCAGGTTCGAGGTGAAGGGCGCGCGGGCCACGGACATCACGCCGGTGGGCATCACGATGACGAAGGATGGCAAGCAGGCGTTCGTGGCGCTGGGCCGGGCGAACCACGTGGCGTTCGTGGAGGTGGCGACCCGCAAGACGACGGCGCTGGCGCTGGTGGGCAAGCGGGCGTGGAACGTGACGCTGGACAAGGCGGAGAAGCAGTTGCTGGTGGTCAACGGGCTGTCGGATGACGTGACGCTGGTGGACGTGGCGAGTGCCAAGTCGATCAAGAGCCTGCCGGTGGGGCGCGTGCCTTACGGGGCGGTGATCGTGGAGTAAGACCACTCACCCCCTGGCTCGTTCAACGTGCGCTGCCGGACGCTGCAACCGGTGATTCGGCAGCATGCCGTGCGTCAACCGACGTGGTCCGCTTCGGCGGATCAAGCGGTCTGGTTTCGACAAACGTCCGGATTGACCAGATTTGCTGCGGTGTCAACACGTCCTTCCACGCAGGCATGTGAACGACCCCGGCACGCACCTTGCCCTCGTGGACCGAACGAAGGTAGTAGCGGTCCACATCGGCCGTGCAGTCGTTCTTCAGCACCGGATCGCGCAGGCGACGACAGAAACTGTCCAGACGGCGCAGGTCAGGTGCTTCTGCCATGGGCTGGCTGGCATCGACACCGTGGCATTGGGCGCAGTGCTGGCTGTAAGCCTGGCGACCGGCTTCATGCACGGTGGCTTGCCCACGGTATGGGTTGAAGTCCTGTGCCTGTGCCACGGCGCCAAGCCCGGCGGTCAGGGCCACCAACCCTGCTCGCCGGAAATTCATGAATCGAGGCATGTGCATCACCAGTCTTTCGGGCAGCCGTTGCAGCCCTGCGTGTTGGCGTCCGGAAAGATCGTGTAGCGCAGCACCGCACCTTCGAGGTCGGCGTTCAGCAGGTTGCTGCCGACGAACTTGGTTTCCTGCAGGTTGGCGCCCGTCAGCTTCGCCCCGATGAACCAGACCAGGTTCATGCGGGCAGCCTCCAGGCTGGCAGCGGTCAGATCGGCCCCTGACAGATTGGCCCTGAACATGCGGGCCATCTCCAGATTCGCACCGCCCAGCCGGGCGTTGCGAAACGAGGCCCCTGGCGCGTTGAGCGCATAGCCCTGGATGGCCGTGAGATCGGCATCATCCAGCAGCGCACCGGCCATGTTGGCGCTGCGCAGATTGGCACGCGAAAGCCGGGCACCGCTGAAATTCACGCCGCGCAAGTCCTTGCCGACCAGGTTGGCGTGGCGCAGGTCCGTGCCCGGGCAATGGGCGTAGGGCCACAGGCGGCAGCCGTTGATGACCGTGACCTCGGGTTCGGGCACCGGCGTCGAAGCGGACTGTGCGGCCACAGGGGCTGGCCCGCACAACCCGGCGGCCAGCGCCAGCCCCCCGAGGACACCGGTCATTCCTTGCAGGAATGCCGGTGTAGCCATCACTTGCCCGCCACCTTGGAGGCAGACTTCGGCAGCTTGAAGACCCAGTAGCTGCCGCCCTGCGTGACCTGCTTGGTCAGGTCGGCCATGTCACCACCCCACAGCGGCACGGCGCCACCATAGCCCGACGACAGGCCGATGTACTGCTCGCCATCCTGTTCCCAGGTGATCGGCACCGACACCACGCCCGAGCCGGTCTGGAACTTCCACAGCTCCTTGCCATTCTTCGCGTCGAAGATCTTGATGAAGCCGTCTGACGTGCCCGTGACCAGCAGGCCGCCGGCGGTGGTCATCGTGCCGGCCCACAGCGGGAACTTCTCCTTCTGTTCCCAGGCGATCTTGCCGGTCTTCGGATCGATCGCGCGCAGCACGCCGACGTGGTCGTCGAACAGCCGCTTGATGCGGAAGCCCTGGCCGAGGTAGGCGGAGCCGGCCTTGTAGGTCAGGTTCTCGGTCCAGTAGTCCATCGCCCAGTGGTTGCCCGGGATGTAGAACAGGCCGGTGTCAGGGCTGTAGGACATCGGCATCCAGTTCGTGCCACCCAGGAACGGCGGCGAGACGAACACCGACTTGCCCTTGTCGCCACCCGCCTCCGGCAGGGGCGGACGGTTGCCGGTCTCGATCGGGCGGCCGGTCTTCAGATCGAAGCCCTTGGCCCAGGTGATCCCGTCCACGAACGGCCATGCATTGATCAGCGAGGTCGGCTTGTTCGGGTAGCCCGCACCGGTGGCCAGCTTGGTCCGGTCGGTCACGAAGAAGAAGCCGTTGCGGTCGGCGTGTGCGCTGGCCTTGACCAGCTTGCCGTCCTTGTCCTTGTACTCGAACAGCACCACCGAGTTGTTGCCCGAGAAGTCCCAGGCATCGTTCGGGGTGTGCTGGAAGAAGCCCTTGAGTTCGCCGGTCGTGGCGTCCACATAGGCCTGGCCCGAGGTGAACAGGCTGTCCCAGTTCTGCGGGTCGTCGCCTTCCTTGGTGCGCTTCCAGGTGTTCCACGGTGCGGGGTTGCCGGCACCGATGACGATGGTGTTGGTTTCCGGGTCGAAGGCGGCCGACTGCCACGGTGCACCGCCACCGTGGTTCCAGGCGTCAACCAGCTTGCCTTCCTTGTCACGCGGCCAGCTCGGGGCCTTGGCGTCGCCGGTGGGCGTGCTGTCCTTGCCTTCGTTGCGCCCGATGTGGCCTTCGACCAGCGGGCGGGCCCAGACCTCGGCGCCCGTCTCCGGGTCGCGGGCGTACAGGTAACCGACCACGCCGAACTCGTCACCGGACGAGCCGTGGATCAGCAGCACGCGGCCGTTCTTTTCCTTCACGATCGTCGGCGCGCCGGTCATCGTGTAGCCGACCTTGTGATCGCCGAACTTCTCGTTCCAGACCACCTTGCCGGTGGCACGGTCGAGCGCGACCATGCGGGCATCCAGGGTTCCGAAATACACCTTGTCGCCGTAGATGGCCGGACCACGGTTGACCACGTCGCAGCAGGGACGGATGTCGTCGGGCAGGCGGTGCTCGTAGGACCAGAGCTGCTTGCCGGTCTTGGCGTCCAGCGCATGGAAGCGCGAGTACGAGCTGGTCACGTAGATCACGCCGTCATGCACCAGCGCCTGCGCCTCCTGGCCGCGCTGCTTCTCGCCACCGAAGGAGAAGCTCCACACGGGAACCAGCTGGTCGACGTTGCCGGTGTTGACTTGGCGCAGCGGGCTGTGGCGCTGGGTCTTCAGGCCCAGGCCATAGTTCAGCACGTCCTGACCGGTCTTGTGGTCGTTGGCGATGTCATCCCAAGTGACATTCTTGACGGCCATGGCGTTGGTAGCGCCGAATGCGAGGGTGGTGGCAACGGCCAGTGCAACGGCGTGCCGAACGGGAACGTGGGGCTGTTTCAGGAACATGGACTGTCTCCTCGTTGTAGGTGCAGCCAGTCTAGAAATCAGCTTCGTCGCTGTATCGGGAGTTGCTCCCGCACAAGACGGGAAGCGTTCCCGGCTCGCTTCATGCATTCAGGAACGGGTTTTGCTTTGTTTTGGTACACAACCAACAACGCGGAGACAAACGCATGATCCGGATACTGCTGCTGGACGACCACGCGGTGGTACGGGCGGGCTATCGCCAGCTCATCGACGCCGAAGCCGACATGCAGGTGGCCGCCGAAGCCAGCACCTCGGCCCAGGCGTGTGAACTCATCCGCCAGCAGGAGATTGATGTCGCCGTGGTGGATCTGAGCCTGAAAGGGGACAGTGGTCTGGAGGCCATCCGCCGACTGCGCGAGCGCCAACCCGATCTGAAGGTGCTGATCTTCACGATGCACGCCCAGGAAAGCTACGCGCTGCAGGCGTTGCGGGCCGGCGCGCTGGGCTACCTCACCAAGGACAGCGACCCGGAAGACATGCTGGATGCGTTGCGCCAGGTCGCCCGCGGACGGCGTGTTTTTTCCGGCGAGATCGCGCAGGCCTTGCTCAGCGACGTGGCACGCGCCGGCCAAGGCGACCTGCTGGACCGACTCACCCCTCGCGAGTTCGACGTGCTGCGCCTGGTCACCTCTGGCGAAACCATTGGCGAGATCGCCCAGGCCCTGCACATCAGCGAAAAGACCGTGTTCAACACCATGTCGCTGGTGCGTCAGAAGCTGGATGTTCGCAGTGATTTCAAGCTGCTGCGTCTCGCGGTGGAACAAGGGTTGGTACAGCTCTGAGGGTTTGCCATGAAGAGGAAAACCCCGCTGGATCTGCCACGTCTGGTGATGCGGCGGGCCATCCTGGTCGGGCTGCTGACCGTGGTGCTGGCGCTGCTGGTCGGTCTGTACCGGGCACAGGACGCGATCGACGACGAGGTGGAAGCCGCCATGACGCTGGCAGCGATCGTGGCGCGCCTGGGGACGCTCTCGACCGTGGATGACGCCAACGCCATCGAGTCGCTGCGGTCGCTCCAGGCCGACGGCCGGCTGCGCCACCTCGAACTGGAACTCCACACGGCCGATGCACGGCTGCTGTTGAGCCCACCCCCTGACCCTGCGGCCTCGGCACTGCTTGACGGCCTCGCGCAATGGCACCGGCGCCTGCTGTCCTCACCCGACAAGCGCAGCGTGTCCTGGCCTGTCGCGCGGCCGTCCGGCCCACCATGGACCGCCACGCTGCACGCCTCGTCCGAAGGCGAGCGCCGTGAAGCCATCGCGGACCTGGCGGGCATCTTCGTGGTCCTGCTCGGGGGCATTGCCGGGCTGCTGCTGGTGATGCGCTGGAACATGCGGCGGGCATTCATCCCCCTGGCGGAGCTGCTGGACGCGATCGGTGGCATCGAGCGGCAGGCGCTGGACCCCGTGCGGCGCTTGCCGACCATGCCGATCCGCGAACTGGAGTCGATCGCCATGGCCTTGCGCCACCTCGCCGAGGGACTGGAGCAGGCAGAAACGCGGCGCCGGCTGCTGAGCCAGAAAGTGCTCACCCTTCAGGAAGACGAGCGGGCACGGCTGGCGCGCGAACTGCACGACGAGTTCGGTCAGCGACTGACGGCCCTGCGTTTCGATGCTGCCTGGCTGGCCCGTCAGGTGGCCGACCGGCCAGAGTTGCTCTCGGTGGTCCAGGGCATGTCGGCCCGCTGCGGTGAAGTGCAGCGGGACATCCGGCAACTGCTGGTGCAACTGCGGCCGTTCGGCCCGGCCGGCGAGGGCCGCGATCCCGGCACCTTGCCACTGGAACGGCTGGTGTCGATGCTCGAAGCCCTGGTCCGGAGCTGGCAAGACACCCGCACCGGCACCACCTGCACGCTGACTCTGGACACAGCGTCCGCCAAGAGCGAAAGTGCGACCGAAATGGAGCTGCCACGCGATCTGGCCTTGGCCGTGTACCGGATCAGCCAGGAGGCGCTGACCAACGCAGCCCGCCACGCGCAGGCACGACATGTCGAACTGTCCATGCGGCTGGTCATGTCCCCCGGGGACCGCGCCCGCGGCTGGCTGCATTGGTCGGTGAGCGATGACGGTGTCGGTCTGGGCCAGCCCACCGCCGCCCTCCAGCGCGGCAATGGGCTGGGTGGCATGCAGGAGCGGGTCTGGGCCCAGTCCGGCCAGTGGCGGATACTGCCCGGCACCACGGATCGCCCGGGCCTGACCCTGCAAGCCTGCCTGCCTGTGAATCAACCCCACGACGCCCCCTGCCCACCATGACCCCCCTTCACCCACTGCGGCTGGCCATTGCCGACGACCATGCGATCGTCCGGATGGGTTACCGGCGCCTGCTGGAAGACGAGCCCGGCCTGCGCGTGGTGGCCGAATACAGCGATGCCGACAGCGCCTGGGCGGATCTGTCCCGACGACCTGATGGCGACATCGACCTGCTGATCCTTGATCTGTCGATGCCTGGCCGCAGCGGGCTGGAGTTGCTGCTGCAACTGCGCACCGAACGCCCGGCGCTGAAAGTGCTCATCTCCACGATGCACGACACCGAGGCCTTGCGGGCGCAGTGCCTGCGGGCAGGTGCGGTCGGGCTGGTCGGCAAGAGCAGCGACCCGGACTGCCTGCTCGACGCCGTGCGGCGGGTCGCGCGCAGCCATCTCCCGGGGGAGACCGCCGTCCCGGTGTCGCAGCGGCGGGCCGACCTGCCCGGCCACCACACGCTGACGCTGCGCGAACACGACGCGCTGATGGGCCTGCTGCGCGGCTGGACGCTCGACCAGATCGCCGCCGAGATGGGCGTGTCGGACAAGACCGTGTCCAACTACCAGACCCTGATCCGGCAGAAGCTCGGCGTGAACACCGCCGTCGAGCTGATGCGCTACGGGCAGGCGCACGGGCTGATTCCCTGAGGAACCCATGCGCTGGTTTCCTGTGGCGTCAGAGGGCCGGGGCGCCTCTTCACAACCCGCACGACCGCTCAGTCCTCCCGGACGCTGACCTCGAACGTCACCTGCACCTCGTCCGACCCGCTGGCCTGGCACTTGAAGCGCCGGGCCGCCTGCGTGACGAGGCGGTGGTATTCCTTCGGACCGGACAGCGGCGTGACCTCGACGATCTGGCTGCCGCGCACCAGCATGCGCACGCGCACGACGCCCGTGATGCCGTAGCGGTCGTAGGCACCGTCCATCGTGCTGCGGACGATGTCGGCATAACCCGGACAGGCCAGCCCGACTTCGATCCGGGACGGGGGAGCGGGCGGCGCCGGGGGAGCGGGAGGGGCCGGCGGCGCGGGCGGTGGAGGCGGCCTGATCTCGACCTGCTTCGGCGGCGGCTCGGCCTGCACCGCCTGGATCGCGGGCGCGGGTGGTGTCGGCGCCGGGGTCACCTCGGGCGGGGGCACATAGGCCTTGGGCGCGGGGGCCGGCGGGGGCGGCGGAGCATCCCGCAGCTTCACGACCTTCGGTGGCTCGGGGGGCGGCGGTGGAGGGGGTGGCGGAGGCGGAGGTCTGACCTCGTCGATGATCGCCACCTCGACCGGCTGGCGCACGACGTCCAGCGCCTTGCGCGCCAGCCCCGACACCAGCGCCCAGCCGACCAGCACATGCAGCCCGACCACGACCCCTGCACCCACCCAGCGCGGCGTGCCCGTCTTCGTGTCGAACTCTGGCAGGCTGCCCGGCCTCACTGGAACTGCTCCCCGCCGACCACGCCGAGCTTGCGCAAGCCGAGTTTCTGCGCGGACACCATCACCGATGCAAACGTGTCGTAGCGCGACCGGGCATCCGGGCGGATGTGGATCTCGGGCGGCTCGGCCTGGGCCGCCGCGGCCTTCAGCTTGTCTTCGAGCGCCGCCCGGTCCGGCAGCGCCACACCTTGCCAATACACGACGTTGGCCGGATCGATGTCGATCTTCACCACCTCGGGCGGCACGGCGTTGACCGGCGGTTTCCCGGTCGGCAGGTTCAGGTCGGTCGAGTGCAGCTGGATCGGAATCGTGATGATCAGCATCACCAGCAGCACCAGCATCACGTCGATCAGCGGCGTGGTGTTGATCTCCATGATGGGCTCGGGATCGCTCCCGGGGGTGAGCCCGTCGCCGGGGCCGAGGTTCATCGCCATGGTGGTCTTCTGCCTGCTCTCGACTGGATCTCGACTCAGTTCAGCGCTGGTGGCTCGGTGATGAACGACACCCGCGCGATGCCCGCCCGCTGACACGCCAGCACCACCCGTCCGACCGGTGCATACGCCGCCGAACGATCGCCACGGATGTGGACCTCGGGCTGCGGCGACTGCACCGAGACCGTCTTCAGCCGGTCCACGAGCGCCTCGGCGTTCGGCAGCGGGGTGTCGTGCCAGTAGACCACCCCCTGCGCATCGACCGAGAGCACGATGTTCTCCGGCTTGCTTTGCCGCGGGTTCAGTCGCTCCTGCGGCAGATCGACCTTGATCGACGTGGTCACGACCGGAATCGTGATCAGGAAGATGATCAGCAGCACCAGCATCACGTCGACCAGCGGCGTGGTGTTGATGGTGGCCATCACCTCGTCGTCGCCTGCGGGCGCGTCGAACGGGCCGGGCGGCAGTGCCATGTCAGCCCTTGGACGGCGAGGCGGGGGAAGACTTCGCCGACGCCTGCGCCAGCAGCACCGCATGCAGGTCTGCCGCGAAGCCGCGCACCTCGTCCATCACCGCCTTGTTGCGCCGCACCAGCCAGTTGTAGCCCAGCACCGCCGGCACCGCGACCGCCAGCCCGATGGCGGTCATGATCAGCGCCTCGCCCACCGGCCCGGCCACCTTGTCGATGCTGGCCTGCCCCGCGACACCGATGGCGGTGAGCGCGTGGTAGATGCCCCAGACGGTGCCGAACAGGCCGACGAACGGCGCCGTCGAGCCGACGGTGGCCAGGAACGCCAGGCCGTTCTGCAGCCGGCCCTGCACCCGCTCGATCGCGCGCTGGATCGACATCGTGATCCAGGTGTTCAGGTCGATCTGGCCGAGCAGGCCGGCGTGCTTGACAGAGGCGTCCGCACCCGCCTGGGCGATGAAGCGGAACGGGCTGCCGGTGGCGAGCGTGTCCACGCCCTGCGCGACACTGGCCGCCGTCCAGAACGCTTCGGTCGCCTTCGCCTGGGCCAGCATGCGCTGCTGCTCGATCCACTTGACGACCAGCAGATACCAGCTCCCGGCCGACATGACCACCAGGATCAGCAGGACGGTCCTGGCGACGAGGTCCGAGCCGCTCCAGAGGGCGGCCAGGCCGTAGGGGTTGCTTGCATCCACCGAATGCTCTCCAGAGTGCTGTACGAAACCGGCGGGACTATAGGTCATCCACCGGGTCCACCGGCCGGCCGGGTCCGGTCAATGCTGGTGCTGCTGCGCGGCCGGCATGGCGTTCAGCGCCCGGACCTCGGCGCTGACCTCCACCTGGATGCGCTTCTTGTCCTTGCCTTCGAGCACCAGCGTCAGCGGCACCTTGTCACCCGCGTTCAGCGGCTTGACCACGTCGATCAGCATGACGTGGTAGCCACCCGGCTTCAGCTCCAGCGTCTTGCCCGGGACGAGGTCCAGACCGGGCACCGCCTGCATCATCATGCGGTCCCCTTCCATGCGCATCTCGTGGATCTCGACGATCTTGGCCGCGCCGGACCTGGCCTCGACCAGCCGCACCGCCTCGGTGGTGCTCAGTTGCATGAACGCGCCAGTGGCCTTCTGGCTCGCCACGGTGCCGCGGACCCAGGGCTCCTTGACCGTCACCTGGGCATGGGCGGCCGTGGCGCTGGCCAGGGTCAGTGCTGCGCAGAACAGGGTGTTCAGGATCGAGCGGGGAAACTTCATGGGGAACTCCTTCAGGTAAAAATTCAGGCAGAAATCAAGGCAGACATTCGGGACATTCGGGTCAGCTGTTCAGGCGCTGCATGGCTCGCCGTGCGGTATGCCGCGCGTTCTCGACCATGCCCACGAACATGTCCTCCAGGAACTGGCGTGCCAAGGGAGGCGCCTTGTCGGGCGAGCCGGCGTTGAATGGTGGCGCCGGATCGTATTCGAGGTAGAGCTGGATCGCCTGTGCGTAGTCTTTCGACGTCACCAGCGCTGCGATCGTCAGCCCGAAGTCGATCCCCGCCGTCACGCCGCCCCCCGTGATGCGGTTGCGGTCGATCACCACCCGCTCCCGCACCGGGATGGCGCCGAGGTCTTTCAGCACGTCCACCGTGGACCAGTAGGACGTCGCCCGATAGCCTTTGAGCAGGCCGGCCGCGCCAAGGATGAGCGACCCCGTGCAGACGCTGGTGACGTACCGGGCGGTGCGCGCCTTGTCGGCCAGGAAACGCAGCACCTCCGGGTCTTCCATCACCGTGAAGGTGCCCGGCACGCCGCCCGGCACGAACAGCACGTCGAGGTCGCTCGGGCACTGGGCGAAAGTCGTCGTCGGCCGCACCGGGATGAGCGGCTGCGGATCCCGCTCGTTGCCCACCGGGTCCAGGTTCTTCCAGACCAGGTGGATCTCCTTGTTCATCAGCGACTCGAACACCGCCAGCGGTCCGACCAGGTCCTGCAGGAACATGCCGGGATAGACCAGCATGGCCACCTTGACCTTGGGGCCGCCGAGCAGCGCGGCGTACCGGTTCATCGCCTCCAGGTGGGCGGCCTCGGCGGTGTCCTTCGATGGCACGGGGGCCGCGGGTGGCGAAGCCGGCTCACCCGCGGCAGCAGCCTGGGTGGACAGGCTCGCCAGGGACCAGCCGGAAAACGACAACAAGTGCCAGAAACGTCGACGATCCATGGTCACTCCCGCTTCAGAAATCGAACTGGGCCGAGGCAGTCACGGTGCGGCCCTGTGCGGGCGTGACCTGTCCGCCACTGAAGTAGGCCGACGGCTTGTAGAACTGCCGGTCGAACAGGTTGCCGACCCCGACGCCGTAGCGGGCGCCCTCGGTGCGCCAGGACACCTGTGCGTCCCAGACCGTGGCCGCCGGGGTGAAGAAGCTGTTGACGTTGTCCCCGGCCAGCCGGCCGCGGTAGGTCATGCCCAGCCCCACACCGAAGCCGGACCACGCCCCTTCTGGCGCGTCATACCGCAGCGCCAGCCGGGCCGATTTCTGAGGCACGTTGAAGAGCCACTTGTCCACCAGCGCCGCGTTCGTGTCCTCGACGATGCGCGCCTGCTGCGACGTCAGCGCCGCCAGCCCCGTCCAGCCACGGGCAAAGCGCCAGCGCAGGTCGATGTCCACGCCCTTCGAGCGCTGCAGCCCGGTCTGGATCGACTTGCCGGGTTGCGTCGGATCGCCGACCGCGGCATTGCGGCGCGACAGGTCGAACACGGCGATCGTGGCGGACAGGCCGTGGAAGTCCTTGAGGCGCAGGCCCAGCTCCTTCTGCTGCCCCTCCTCCGGCTTGGGCGGCGTGCTGAAGACGGAAACCGTCGGCACCTTGATGCCCTCGGCGTAACCGGCGAACAGCGACACCTGCGGTGTCACGTCGTAGACCGCGCCGACGCGGGGCGTCGTGCGGTGGTTGCGGCTGACGTTGCTGACACCCCAGGCGGGGTTGATGTCGGTCACGTCAATGCGGCTGTGGCGCAGGCTGCCCAGCAGGTGCCAGTCCCCGATGTCCATCTGGTCCTGCAGGTAGACCACGCGGGACGTGTAGCGGTTCTGCTGATCAGGGGTGGCCGGCTCCAGCGGCTCGGACCAGACCGGATAGGCGGTCGGCCCGACCAGGCTGACGTTGTCCATCGCGATCGGCCCCATCAGGTTGGAGTAGATCATGAAGGCGTCGTCCTTCGTCCGCTCCAGGTCGAGGCCGGCGCTGAGCGTGTGCCGGACACCGTCATGCTCGATGCGGCCGGTCAGGCTCGGTGAAACCGAAGTCGTCTTGAACCGATCCCACATGCGGGCGCCGCAGAGGATGTTGGTGGCCGGTGTGGCCGTGCCGAAACCGAAGCAGCCCATCATCCCGGTGGGGTCCACGAGCCAGCTTCCGCGCTGGTCCACCTTCGCCTGCTGGTGCGCCAGGGTCAGGTCGAAGGTCCACGCGGGGGTCAGCCGCTGCATCCAGTGCAGGTGGATGCCCTGCGAAGTGTTGGTCGTGTCGGGCTGGTCGGTCGCGGCGACCATCGTGCGGCGCGGCAGCGTGTAGGTCGAGGTGTC
The DNA here is from genome assembly GCF_013410775.1 of Sphaerotilus montanus. Classification (NCBI taxonomy): domain Bacteria; kingdom Pseudomonadati; phylum Pseudomonadota; class Betaproteobacteria; order Burkholderiales; family Sphaerotilaceae; genus Sphaerotilus; species Sphaerotilus montanus. The sequence continues at coordinate 4,816,434 of NZ_JACCFH010000001.1, forward strand.
GAGCGTGCCGTTGAGCGGCAGACCGCTGTAGTCGAGCGTGGTGTTGTCCAGGTAGCGCCCCTTCAGCACCACCTTGGTGTCGGCACTCGGCGTCCACGCGAGGCTGGGTGCCAGCGCGCGGCGGCGGAAGAACACCCGGTCCGTCTCGCTGTCGCGCTCGCTGGCTTCGCCCACCAGCCGGACCGCCCAGTCCGCGCCGAGCGGCTGGTTGACGTCGAAGCCGACACCGCGCTCGCGCTGCGACCCGAGCCGGAACTGGACACGGCGGCGCGCGGTCTGGTCGGGCTCGGCGGTGGTGATGGCGACGGTGCCGCCGAGGCTGCCGTAGCTGCCCAGGCCTTGGCTGCTGCCGAACAGGTCACCCGCCGGCCCCTTGACGATGTCGATGCGCTCGACGTTCACCAGGCTTTCCTGCGTCCCGAAGTAACCCGGCATCGCCACGCCGTCCACCACGGTCGCCGCCGTGAAGCCGCGGATCTTGAACGGCACGTTGTTGGCGTCGCGCTCGTCCACGTCGTTGACGTTGCTCGCGTTGCGCAGCACGTCGGTGAGCGTGCGGGCGCCCTGGTCCTCGATCAGGGACTTCGGCAGCACCACGATCGACTGCGGCACCTGCTCGACCGGGGTGTCGGTGCGGGTGGCCGACCGGGTGGCGGGAAGCACGTAGGGGCTGCGGTTGCCCGTCACCACTACCGTCGGCAGATCAGCGGCTGTTGCCTGCGTCTGGGCATGCGCGGGAAACACGAGCGTCGCCGCCAGTGCGACCGGTGTCAGTCGATGAATCATCATGGCTCCTCGGGGATCGTTGTCGTTTGACGTTTGAAAAGATCAGGCGGACCGTGCGCGGGCGACACCGACGCGGCTGCGGGTCATGCCGGGGGGCATCTCGCCCGCCCGCAGGCGCATCAGCGGGCCGATCTGCACAGAGCGTTGCGTATCGTCCTCACCGCTGGATGCGATGAGCCCGCTGCGGCGCAGGCTGGAGATGACCCGCGAGGCCGTCTCCGGCGCGGTGTCGGTCAGCGCGGCAATGTCGCTCAGGCGCGGCAGTTCGCAGCACATCGGTTCGTCCGGCGTGCGTTCGTGCTGCGCCAGCATCAGCAGCAACGCCCGGATCCGCTCGGACGCTGGCCCGAAGCGCAGCCGTGCCTGCTCCAGCGCGCGGCGGTGGCTGGCGACGAGTTGCCGGATCAGTGCGTTCTGGTGCATCGCCTCCGGGATCGCACCCAGCGGTGCGATGACCGTCTCGACGATCGCGCGCCCGAAGGTGCTCTGGGGCTGACCGATGAGTTGCTCGATGCCCAGCAGGTCTCCAGGCAGGGCCAGTTGCAGCGCGCTGTCGTCGCCAGCGGGCAGATCCAGGCGCATCGCCCCGGCCACGATCACGAAAGGCCACTGGAATCGCCCGGGGCGGAACACCAGTTCACCACGGCGAAACCGCTCTCGGTCAGCGCCGCACCAGGCCAGCAGGTCGTCTGTGCGGGAAGAAGGAGCAGGACGGGAGATCGCGATCATGTCGGAGATCCTCGGAAACAAGGTGGGATTCGGCGAGTCAGGTCAATGCGCCTTGTGCTGGGCGTGGCCATGGGCGGCATCGCTGGCGGGCGGGTGCTGACCATGGGCGTCCATGCGGACGATGCCGTCGAAGGTGGCGAACCTGGCGCGCTGCGCCGCGGGCAGCTTCGCTTCTGCCGCAGCCAGGTCGCGGGCCAGCGCCTGCGCATCCGCAGCGCTCAGGCCGGCGTCCTGAAGCGCCGGGGCGTGGCGGATGCCGTCGCCCGCACACAGCACGACGCGCCAGCTCCCGTCGCCGTTGCGCGCCATCAGCGCCCGGCCGCCGCGCTCACCCTGCGTCCAGCCCGCCACGGCGTGTGCGCCGCGCAGCACGATCGGCTCGACCTTCAGCCGCGCGTCGGGCTTGTCCCAGGTCTTCATCATCACGTGGCGGATGGCCTGGGTGTCGTCGGCCGCGTGGACGGCCACGGGGGCCAGCAAGGCGACGATCAGGGCGGCGGCGGGCATGAAGCGGTTCAGGTTCAGCATGGGAATCTCCGGAAACGACAAGGTGAAAAAGCGGGAATCAGGGTTGAAGAGAAGCCTGCGTGATCAGGCGCAGCCCGACCCAGCGCGAGGTGCGCTCGGCGCCCCGCTCCGCACCGGCCTCGGCGATCACGCGCCAGCCCTCGGACGGCTGCAGCGCGAGACTGCCCGCGAGCCGGTGCATCGGCTGGTTCGTGGCGAGGCCGGCGTCCTGGGCCACGCCCGTCGCGCCCGGCCCTTCCAGGCGGTGGCGGGCGACCAGCCGCTCGGCGCGCAGGCCGAGTTGCCAGCGCGCGTCCAGCGACCAGACCGCGTCGAGCCAACCGCCGGTGGTGCGGCCACGGTAGTCGGCCGACCCGCTCAGGGAATCCAGCGTGCCCCGCTCGTGCTGCGACAGGCCGGCCAGCGTCAGCACCAGCGGCAGGTCGTGCGGCGTCCAGCGCAGGCTCGCCCCGACCACCACGCTGCGCCCGTCAAAGCAGGTGACGCCGACCAGGCTGCGGGCGCAGTCCGGCTGCGAGTGGGTGTGTCCCGCCGTGGAACTCGCCGCGTAGGCGCCGCGCGACCGAGGCACCAGCCGCATCGCGAAGCCGTCGGCGGTCCATTCGCCCTGCCCCGCGCGCAGGTGCAGGCTCGGTGCCACGGCGGCGGCGGCCGAACCCGGAAACGCCTTCGCCCGCCACAGGCCGACACCCACCGTCTGCAGCCCGTCGTCTTGCCCGTCGCCGCGGCGCCAGCGCAGGTGAACACCGTCGTCGATCCAGTCGCCATCGGACACCGCGCGCCGGATCAGCGGCGTCTGCGCGTAGCGGTCGAGGTGGCCGGCCTCCGTCAACACGGTGCCCATTGGCACGGCCATGCGCCCCACCGACAGGCTGAGCGGGTCGTCCCCGAGCCGGTAGCGGGCTTCACCCGTCGCCGTCTCGACGTGCGCCGCGCCCTGCCCGTGCCAGCCAACCGCCAGCCGCGCACCGAGTTGCACGCCACCGGCCGTGTCGGCACGGAACGCACCGCCCAGCATGGCGTGCTCCACGTGCAGACCGCGCCGGTCATCCGCCGTCTGTCCGCTGCCGAGCACGCCCGACCAGCGTGGCATTGGCCAGGACTGGTTTGCCTTGATGGCGGACAGGGCCGCCGCCGCGTTCAGGCGCCAGCCGGCGGTACCGGGCAAAGCGTCTTCCTCGGCCTCGTGGGCGCGGACCAGGCCGCCGCTCAGCACGCCCGCCGCGATCAGCGCGGCCACCAGGGCACCACGCGGTCCACCCCGCAGGAATCGGTTGTTGCGCATCAGGGGCCTCACTGGAACGGGTCCGAAAAACGCGGATCGGTCAGCAGATCCTCGTCGGTGAGCGTCTTCAGAAAGGCCACCAGATCAGCCTTGTCCTGTGCGGTCAGGCTGATCGCGGCGACCAGATCGCTCTTGAAGGGGTTGTTTCGACCATCACCCGCGTGCGGCCCGCTGGTGATCACCCGCCCGCCCGCGGCGTAGAAATCGAGCACCTCTTCCAGCGTCGCGATGCTGCCGTCGTGCATGTAGGGCGCCGTCACCGCGACATTGCGCAGCGTCTGCGCGCGGAACTTGCCCATGTCCTCGGGCTTGCCGCTGAGTTCCAGGATGCCGCGGTTCGGGAACGGAAACCCGCCCTTGCCGTCGATGTCGTAGAGCCCCGTGTTGTGGAAGGGCGTGTCCACCAGCCGCAGGCCGAGGTGGCGCGTCTGGTCGTTGAAGTTGAAGCTGCCGTGGCAATGGAAGCACTCGGCCTTCTCGCCATTGAACAGGTTCAGGCCGCGGGTTTCCGCCGCCGTGAGCAGCAACTCGCCCCGCTGCGCGCGGTCGTAGCGGCTGTTGGCCGAGATGATCGAACGCTGGAACGCAGCGATCGACTTGATGATGTTGTCCCACGTGACGGGCTGCGCCTGGCCAGCGTAGACGCTGGCAAAGCGGGCGCTGTAGTCGGCGTCGGCGCTGATGCGGGCCAGCACCTCGGCCTGGTTGCGGTCATTGACGCCCATCTCGACCGGGTTGTCGCCGAACAGCGGGGCGAGCGCCTGACGCTCCAGGTCGGTGAGCGAGAAGTTGGCCCAGGTCAGCGTGGCGTTGTAGGCGACGTTGGCGAGCGGCTGGGCGTTGCGCGGGTGGGCTTCGCCGGTGGACCCAAGCGAGGTGGCCCGCCCGTCGGTGAAGGCGAGCGACTGCAGGTGGCAACTGACGCAAGCCTGGGTGCCGTTGCCCGACAGGCGCTTGTCGTGGAACAGGAATCGCCCCAGTTCGACCTTGGCGTCGCTCATCGGGTTGTCGTCCGGCACCACAGGCACCGGAAATCCGGCAGGCAGGCGCCAGGTCCAGGACGAGGTGCTCAGCCCCGTGTCGATGGCCTGCGTGCCACCCCCGCCACAGCCGAACAGGCTGGCCACGAGGACCAGTGTCAGCGTGGCGGGGAGCACGCAAGCCCTTTTCAGGCTTGCGAAGGTCATGGTGCAGTCGCTCCGCGGATCACTTGGCGATGGCGCGGAAGACGGTGCCGCCCGACTTGGCGCCGGTCAGTGCGGTGAACATCGCCGGGCACTGCGGATCGTCCGCGGCCGACATGCAGCCGGCAGCGGTGCCGGTGGTGTTCTGGGTCGCGTTGTTGCCGGCGAACAGCGCCTGCAGGTCCATCGTGACACGCTGGCTGGTCGGATTGAACGCCGCGATCGTCACCGGCACCTGGTTGTTCGCGCTGCAGGTGTAGCCGCCCGTGGCCGTGGCCGCCGCGTCCGCCACGCAGCCGGTGTTGCCCAGGTGGTAGACGAAGGCATTGGTGTTGGCAACGTTGGTGGTGACGCCGGCCGTGGTCGTCGTGGCCTGCGCGCCCGCGGCGGTGATGATCTGGACGCCGCCGGTGTAGGTGCCGGCCGTCGTGGCGTTCTCGGGGCTGAGTTCGATCTTCATGAACTTGCGGCCCGCCTGCCACGACCAGGCCATGCCCGGCACGCTGGCGTCGATCGGCTTGGGCGTGGTGGACAGCGCCGGGTTGACGTGGTTGAGCGATTCGGGCACGCCCAGCACGAAAGACACGCCGACATAGGTACCGCTGGCGACGTTGCCAGTGATCTTGGTATTGGTACCGCCCGTGGCACCGCCATTGGTGCAGGTGCCGTCCTCGAAGTCGATCAGTGCCACCGAGTCGGTGCCCGCATTGGCCTGCCAGGTGCTTTCGTCGAGCGTGACGGCCACGGCGGTGCCGTCCGCCTTCAGCAGCTTCACGTTCGAGACGTAGAAGCGCAGGTCGGTGAGCTTGGCATTGACGGCTGCACCGCCGCGTGTGGCGATGCCGTTGACCTGCGTGTCGGCGCACTTGCCGATGTTCAGCACCGAGCTGCCGATGGTGGCGGCGAAGTCGATGGACACGCTTTGCGTGGTGGCCGTCGGGGTGGTGGTCGTGGTGTCATCACCGCCGCCACAGGCGGTCAGTGCAGCAGCGGCCATCAGGGCGAGCGGGAAACGGGCAGAAGAAAAAACAGACATGGTCATCTCCAGGGGATCGGACAGGGGGGGGGTTGGACAAGGTGTCGAGCGCGACTCACCGCGCCCAGGGCGCGGGCAGGTCCTGGCTGGCAGAGCGCAGTTCGAGTTCATGGCGAGGCAATCGCGCCTCGATCGCCGGATCGACCGGACGTGGCGTGCCGAACAGCGCAGGGGATGGGCGTGAGGCGAAGCGTGTGGCCGTGCCGCTCAGCGGCAAGGTCGGCGCATCGGCCCAGCCGCCACCGATGTACAGCGCCAGTGCGTACAGGGCCACGACAGCCACCACGTGCGCGGCCACGAACAGCTTGACGTTCCGGATCATCGACGCACCTCGGGCGCGGCACATGTCCCGGGAGCAGGACAGGCCACCAGGGTCAGCGGGGACGGGGAGGCGATCGGTCGTGGCGAGGCACTGGACAGCATGTTGTGCATCCAGCACAGCCAAGCCAGGGTGGCGAGGAAGGCACCCACGTTCAGGTGCGTCATCCATCGCATCAGCGAGAAAACGGAAGGCATTGGAAAACCCGAGAGCAAGACGGTCAGGGCGACGGTCAGGGGACGGTCGGCGGACAGCGGAACAAGTCCGGCTGTACGCACGGCGACAGCACACCGCACGCCCACTGTCCTGGTCAAGTTATTTCGCACAGCCCGATAGGTTGTGTGATTGCCGATTGATGCTCGAAGGCATTGGGTGGCAAGTTGCCCAGTGTGGAGTGCAGACGCACGCTGTTGTAGAAGCTGACGATGTAGTCGGCGATGTCGCTCGTGGCCTCGGCATGGTTGGCGTAATCGCGCTGCCAGACGCGCTCCATCTTGAGGTTCAGGAAGAAGCGCTCCATCACCGCGTTGTCCCAGCAGTTGCCCTTGCGGCTCATGCTGCCGACCAGGCCGTGTCTGGCCAGCAGCGCCTGATGCGCCGCGCTGGCGTACTGGCTGCCGCGATCCGTGTGGACGATCAAGCCCGGCGCAGGTTGGCGCTGCACGATGGCCAGTTGCAACGCCCGGCACACCAGCCCGGCCTGCATGTCCGGGGCCATCGCCCAGCCCACCACCTTGCGCGCAAACAAGTCCAGCACCACCGCCAGATACAGCCAGCCGCTGCGCGTGCGGATGTAGGTGATGTCGGCGACCCAGGCCTGATCGGGCCGCGTCGGGTTGAACTGTCGGGCCAGCACATTGGGCGAGATCGGCAGCGCGTGTTTGCTGTCGGTCGTGTGCACGAACTTGCGCTTCCACGTCGAGCGCAGACCATGCTGGCACATCAAACGGCGCACGCGGTAGATCCCCATGACGATGCCACGCGAGGCCACCGCCGTGCGCAGCCGTCGGCTGCCGTACGCCCCGCCGCTGGCCGCAAATGCCGCCTTCAGTTGCACGCTGGCCTCGCACACCGCCGGCTGCATTCGGCTGCGCCTGCGGGCCGCGTAGTAGCCCGAGCGGCTGATGCCCAGCACCCGGCAAACCTGCTCCACCACCGCGGCCTTCTCTTGCAGTTGCCCGACGAGCTTGAAGCTCATCGCAGTTCCCGGGCAAAGAAGGCCGATGCTTTTTTTAAAACTTCTACGTCGCCCCGGAGTTGCTTGTTCTCGGCTTCGAGCTGGCGGATGCGCTGGTGCTCCGCCGTCAACGGCTTGCCGATGCCAGGCTGCCCCAGCTGTTCCGCATCGGCCTGTGCCAGCCAGCGCCGCACCGCCGTCTCGCCCAGCTTCATGTCCCGGCAGACCTCGCCAATGCCCAGGCCCTGCGACCGGATCATCTGCACGATCTGCAGCTTGAAGCTCGCGTCAAAGACTCTTCGTTTCGTGTTCGTCACGTTCGTTGTCCAGGTGATTTCCACCTATCGGTGTGTGCGAAATCATTAGACCAGGACACACAGAGGGGGGCGGTGCTGCGGTTCTCAGGCCGTCCGCGGCGGGGCTCGGGGGGGGATCGGGGGGCCGGCAGGCGCGGGTTGCGGTGCCTGCAAGGGCTCGATGACCGGACGCAGGCGCAGCACCGGCCGATCAAAGTCGGCCCGGCGATCAGGTGCCGGCCACTCGGCCAGCAGCACCGGGCTCAGACAGGCCGCGCAGTGTGCGCCACCCATGACATCGCCCGCCAGAGGCTGTTCGTCGCTGTCAATGGGTGCACTCGCCACATTGACCGAACAGACCTCGGCCAGCATCGCCGCGCGCACCGGGTCGGCCGCAGCGATCAACCGCGACAACGTCGGCAGACACGCCGCGACCAGGAGCAGCCAGCAGGCCATCCGGGTCAGTCGTGCCAGTGAGCGTCGAAGCGCGGTCATTCGAGAATTGTCCAACTACTCAAGAAAAAATAACAACATATATTGAACTTTGCTGAATATATTGACTATTAAACAACAAAAGACAACACTTGAACGATCATGCCGCCACCCATCCTCAACCGGACTCCACCGATGAAGACGTTTTTCAAGCCCTCGCGCCGCCAGCTCCTGACGACCGCCCTGGCGTTGGCCCTCACGCTGCCCTGCGCCGTGGTGGCCCATGACTTCAAAGCGGGCGACATCGTCATCGACCACCCCTATGCCACGCCCTCGTTGCCAGGCACCCGCACCGGCGCTGTCTACTTCCGGGGACTGCGCAACACCGGGCGCAGCGCCGACAGCCTGGTCAGTGCGCGCACGGCTGCAGCAGGTTCGGTCGAGATCCACCGGATGGTCATGGACGGCGAGGTCATGCGCATGGGGGCGCTGGACAAGCTGGCCTTGCCGGCGGGCAGCGAGCTGCCGTTTCGACATGGGGGGCAGTACCACCTGATGCTGCTGGACCTGACGTCACCGCTGGTGGTGGGGGACCGCTTCCAGCTGACGCTGCGCTTCGAGCGCGGCGGCGAGCGAGAGGTCACCGTCTGGGTGCAGCAGCCCCGGCAAGCAGCACGCGACAGCGGCCACCAGCACTGACCATCGACCGCCTCGGCAGCGGGCCAGATCAGGCGTGCGCGGGAGGGGCGCGAGGCGGCGCCGAGCGCCAGACCGGGGCCGGTCCGGGCAGGTACAGCGGCTCCATGGCGGGCCGCAGGTGTTGCGCAGCGGGCGCATGGTCGGCCCGGCGATCGGACTCGGGCCAGGCGAAGGCCACGGCCGCGGACAGGCACAGCGGGCAATGGGCGCCGTCCCCGGTGAATTCCGGATCAGGCACCTCCGACGCGGGGGCTGCCACCGACGCCATGCCGACCGAGCAGATCTCGGCCAGCACCGCCGCCCGTGCAGGATCGCCCGCGCCCAGCAGGCGCGACACCGTCGGAGCGGCGGCCACCATCAGGACGGCCAGCAAGGCCATCCAGACCAGGCGCATCAGGGAACGGCGACCGAGGGACATCACGAGACTGTACCGGGACGCTCCCCTGAATTCAATCGCGGACCGGCAGGCGCCGCGCGATGTCCTGCATGAGCGCACGGGCCAGTTCCTGCTTGTCGCAGCGGCTGCCGTCCTCGGGCAGCGCGCGGGCGCCGTCGGCATCGACCAGCAGCAGCGCGTTGTCGTCGCGGCCGAAGGTGGCCGGGCCGAGGTTGCCGACAATCAGCGGCACCCGCTTGCGCAGCAGCTTCTCGCGGGCGTGGTGTTCGAGCTTCTCGCTCTCGGCGGCGAAACCGACGCAGTAGGGCCGGTCCGGCAAGGCGGCCACGGCGGCGAGGATGTCGGGGTTCTCGCTGAGCTCGAAGGTCGGCGCGATCTTCTTGCCGTCCTTCTTGATCTTGTGCGCGGACAGGCTGGCCGGGCGCCAGTCGGCCACCGCGGCGGTGGCGATGAAGAGGTCGTGCAGCGGCGCGGCCGGCAGCACGGCGTCGTGCATCTGCTGCGCCGAGCGCACGTCGATGCGGCGCACGCCACGCGGCGTGTCCAGGTGCACCGGGCCGGCGACCAGCGTCACGTCGGCACCGGCCTCGCGGGCGGCGCGGGCCAGCGAGAAGCCCATCTTGCCGCTCGACAGGTTGGTGATGCCGCGCACCGGGTCGATCGCCTCGAAGGTCGGGCCGGCCGTGATCAGCACCCGCTTGCCCGCCAGCGGCTTGGGCGAGAGCGCGGCGATCAGGTCCTCGACGATCGCGGCGGCCTCGATCATCCGGCCATCGCCGATCTCGCCGCAGGCCTGCGCGCCCGCGTCCACGCCCAGCACCAGCGCGCCGTCGGCCTGCACCTGCGCCACATTGCGCTGCGTGGCGGGGTGCGACCACATCTCGCGGTTCATCGCGGGCGCCAGGATCAGCGGCACCGGGCGCGCATCGGCCGCACCGCTGGCCAGCGGACGCGCCAGACAGGTCAGGCTCAGCAGGTCGTCGGCTCGTCCCTGCGCCAGGCGGGCGATGAAGTCGGCGCTGGCCGGGGCGATGACCACGGCATCGGCGCCGCGGGTCAGGTTGATGTGGGGCATGCCGTTGGGTTCGCGGGCGTCCCAGGTGTCGGTGGTGACGGGGTGGCCGGACAGGGCCTGCAGCGTCTCGGTGGTGATGAAGCGCTGCGCGCCGTCGGTCATGGCCACATGCACCTCGGCGCCGGCCTTGACCAGCAAGCGCAGCAGCTCGGCACTCTTGTAGCAGGCGATGCCGCCAGTGAGGCCCAGCACGAGGCGGCGGCCGGCGAGATCGGGGCGGGAACGCGTGGTTTCAGTCATGGGCGGGGAGTCTAAACGGCCCTTTCGCACACCGTGTCCGGGTTCGACCCTGCGCCCCATCCGGGTGCAGCAACGGCGAGACAATGCCCGCCATGCGCACCCACACCGCCCTGACCCTGCCCTTCCCGATGCTGCTGCTGGCCAGCGTCGTCCAAGCCCAGACCGCCACACCGCCGGCCGAGCCGCCATCGACGGTGCCGGCCACGACGCTGGAGCGGGTCGAGATCCGCCGCACGGCACCGTCCGACACGGTGCAGCGCCAGCAGTCCACGGCCGCGAAGACGGTGGTCGGCCGCGAGGAGATCGAGCGCATGGGCGATGCCTCCGTCGCCGACGTGCTCAAGCGCCTGCCGGGCGTGACGCTGGGCGGCGGCCGGCCCGGCCGCGGTGGCGATGTCCGCCTGCGCGGGCTGGGCAGCGGCTACACGCAGATCCTGCTCAACGGCGAGCGCATGCCCTACGGCATGTCGCTGGACACCCTCACGCCGGACCAGGTCGAGCGCATCGAGATCACCCGCGGCCCCAGCGCCGAAACCGGCGCGCAGGCCATCGCCGGCACGATCAACATCGTGCTGCGCGAATCGGTGCGCCAGCGGCTGAACAACGTCCACCTGCGCCTGGGCCACGACGACGGCCGGTGGTCGCCGAACCTGAGCTGGACGCGCGCCGACCAGATCGACACCTTCAGCTACAACCTCGCGGCCAATCTGCACGACGGCCGTGACCGCGACCACACCGAAGCCCGCACGGAGGAAACCCGCCTGGCCGACGGCACCACGCTGCGGGACGAGCGGCGCACCACGGACGAGGTCTCGCGTCGCCAGGCCCTCCACGCCGGCGGACGCATGCAGTGGCGCCTCGGCGCGGGCGAGACCTTCGCGCTGATGCCGTTTGTCATCCTGTCCGAGTCGAGCAGCCAGAGCGTGCAGACCCTGCAATCGCTGACCCCGACCGCCGTCCCGGACTACGCCACCGCGGACCAGGCGGGCACCGGCCGCTTCGCCCTCGGCCGACTCAACGCACAGTGGCAGACGCGGCTCGACAGCGGCCTGCGCCTGGAGCTGAAAGCCGGCGGCAGCCTGAGCCGCTCTGCAGGCGACAGCGTGCGCACCGAACGCGATGGCAGCGACACGGCCCTGCGCCGCCTCGATGACGACCGGACCGGCAAAGACCGCGGCCTGAGCACGGGCGGCAAGCTCAGCCGCACCGCGGACGACGGCGCACACCTGCTCTCGCTGGGCTGGGAAGCCGAACACAACCAGCGCGAGGAAACCCGCACCACGCTGGAAACCAGCGCCACCGGCATGCGCGCGCTCAACGGCGAGGTCGGCGACACGCTGCAGGCGCGCACGCTGCGCACCGCGCTGTGGGCACAGGACGAGTGGACGGTGACGCCGCAGTGGTCGTTGCAGGGCGGCCTGCGCTGGGAGGCACTCGACACGACCAGCGACGCCGCCGACGGCCGCCTCGGCAGCCGCAGCAGCGTGCTGACCCCGCTGTTCCACGCCGCCTGGAAGCCGGTCGAAGGGGGCAAGGACCAGGTGCGCCTGAGCCTGACCCGCAGCTACCGCGCCCCGACCCTCGCCAACCTGATCGCCCGCCGCAGCGAAGCCACCGGCACCAACCTCGAGACCAACCCCGACCGCGCGGGCAATCCGCAGCTCCGGCCCGAGCTGGCCACCGGGCTGGACCTGGCGTTCGAGCATTACCTGCCGGCTGGCGGCGTGCTGAGCATCGGCGTGTTCGAGCGCCGCATCGACCAGCTCATCCGCTCACGGACCACGCTGGAAACGGTCGACGGCGTGTCGCGCTGGGTGTCGCGCCCGCAGAACATCGGCGACGCGGTGACCCGCGGGGTCGAGCTGGAGGCCAAGTTCCGCTTGAGCGAGGTGGTGGCCGAGGACGCGCCGCCGCTGGAGGTGCGCGCCAACCTGAGCGCCTTTCGCTCGCGCGTGACCAGCGTCAGCGGTCCGGACAACCGCCTCGACAAGCAGCCCGACTGGAGCGCCAACCTCGGCGGCGACTGGCGGGTCCGCGGCCTGCCGCTGGTGCTGGGGGCGAGTCTCAACTTCACGCCCGGGTACACGATCCAGCTCAGCGACAGCCAGCGCAACACGGTGGACACCCGCCGCGTGATCGACGCCTACGCGCTGTGGACCTTCTCGCCCGCGCTGCAGCTGCGCCTCTCGGCCAGCAACCTGCAGCCGCTGGACAACGTCAGCAGTGCCACCGTCACCACCGCAGACACCCGCCAGGTGGCGACGACCAGCAACCCTGGAACCACCGCGTGGGCGCTGCGGCTGGAGATGAAGCTCTGACGCCGCGGGGGCCGTTCAGAGTTCGCTGACGACCTGGCGGAGCTTGCCGCTGCGCGGGTCGATCACCGGCGCCTCGTCGCTGGTGCTCAGGCGCACCGACAGGCCTTGCGCGACGAAGTAGCGGCGCAGGGCTTCCAGCGATGCGGCGCGCAGCGCGGCAGGGTCGGCGCACAGGCTCACGTCCAGGCGCAACTCCAGTGCATCGGGGGCGGTCTGGCGGAGCTGGAAGCGGTGCACGTCCGCCCCCTCCTCCAGCGCCGTGGTCACCGCCATCGGCGACAGGTGGACCACGTCTCCAGCGGCGTTCGGAAACTGCAGCGTGTCGTCGCAGCGACCTTCGACGGTGAAGGACGGCCGGTGGTTGCCGCACGCACAGTCGTCCGGGTGCATCGTCACGCTGTCGCCGAGGCGGTAGCGGATCAGCGGCTGCACGCGGTTCGCCAGATTGGTCAGCAGCACCGAGTGCGATGCGGTGCCGACCGGAACAGGCCGGTCCTGCGCATCCACCGGCTCCATCAGCACCCAGTCGTCGTTCAGGTGCAGGCGGCCATGCGGGCATTCGAAGGCGATGGCCAGGCACTCGGAGGCGCCGTAGTCATTGACCACCGGGGCACCGAACACCGACTCGATCCAGTCGCGTGTGCTGGCGGCCAGTCCCTCGCCACCGGACCAGAGCGCCAGGGGCATCAGCCGCAGCCGCCCCGCCTCCTGCTGCCGCGCCAGCTCGACCAGCATGCTCGGGTAGCTGGCGATGAAGGCCGGGCGCCAGGCCTGCAGTTCGCTGCACAGCTGCTCGATCGGCGCGGTCACGGAAAACGCCCGCGACTCGCTGCCCGCCACCGGGTTGAAGCGGCACTGGCGGGACCAGAAGGACACGCCGGCATAGTGCCCATCGAGTGCGGCCACCAGCGCGCTGCGCGGCCGCAGACCCCACGGACCCATCGCGCCGGTCGCCGCCAGGGCCCACCAGCGGTGGGTGGCAAAACGCCGGTCCATGCGGCTTTCGAGCATCGTCGAGTACACCGCGAGTGCCGCGCTGTCCTGGATGAAGATGCCCGGCTCGCCGCTGGTGCCCGAGCTGGTCCACACCGCGTAGCGGCGCAGGAAGTCCGTGCCGATCCGGCTCCGGTCGGCCAGAAAGGCCTCCACCCCCTCGCGCGTGATCGCCGGATCGGTCACCCAGTCGCCGAAGTGCCGCATGAGCTGCGACTTCGTGACCGGCGGCAGATCGGTCCACGACGCGGTCGTGACCCGGCCCGTGGCGCCGTGGTGCTGGCGGTAGAACGCGCTGTGGGCGTGGGCATGGTCGAGCAGCGACTGGCATCGCTGTTCGACCAGACTGGGTTCGGCGGCCCGTGCGCCCGCGCCAACCCAGGATTTGGGGGTGGTCCAGGGGGCGATCCAGCCCGCCCAGGGTTCGTCTTGCTGCAATGCCATGCTTGTCTCCTCCACCCGGGTCAGGTCGACCCGGGCCGTCATCGTCGCGCCATCATGGACGCGGCGGCTGACAGGGATCAGACAATCCGGCGTAACAGCCACCAGAACCGGCGTGACCCGCCCTTCTGGCTGGATCGTCAGGACCAGGTGCTGGTGATGAGGGGCACCAGCGCGGCACGGTAGGCCTCCGGCAGCGTGGTGGTGCCACCGGACGGCGCGTCGAATGCCGCCATCGCGCTGATGAGCGTGTCCACCTGCGTGTTCAGCAGCACGTGCCCGTCCGCGGTGCGGAACTGCTCGACCTGGCTGGCCGGGCCGGTGTCCCAGTCCATCACGTAGACCCGGTCCCAGCTGCCGATGACGCTGACTTCGAGGAAGCCGTCCAGCCGCTGGAACCAGAGCTGGTCGATGGCAATGTCGGGCCCGAACTCGATGACGTCCTGGTTGCCAGCGGTCTCGTCGTAGTCCCAGATGACATCCAGGCTGGCACCGCGACCAACCCGGTAGACGTCGTTGCCCGTGCCGCCGGCCATCGAATCCGCACCGCTGCCGCCGATGATGGTGTCGTCGCCGGCCGATCCGAAGACCACGTCGGTGCCGCCGCTGCCGTCGATGACGACACGGCTGCCGAGGATGCTGGTGCCACTGAAGTCCAGCACGTCGTCCGACCAGGAGCCGACGATGCGGGTCTGTCCGACCACGTCCCGGGTGTCGATCACCTCGATGCCGCTGGACACGTCGAAATTGAGCAGGCCGATGTCCACGTCGCCAGCCCCCTGGGCGTGGAGGGTGTCGATGCCGGTGGTGCCGGTGTCCTGGTAGGTGTCGAAGCCCTGGAAGGAGCGCCAGCCTTCGGCCTGGTTGCCGGTCACCTGGTAGGTGTCACTGCCCTCGAAACCGTCGAGGCGGTCGTCGCCGCCACCACCGACGATCTGGTCCGCGGCTGCGCTGCCGACGAGGGTGTCGCTGCCCCAGGCGCCGTCGATGAGCAGGTTGCTGCCCGTCAGCGTGGTGGTGCTGAAGTCGAACAACGTGGCATCGTCGCCGCCCAGCAGACGCACGGTGCCGGTCGCACCCGTGGCGTCGATGGTCTCGACACCCGTGTTCTGCCAGCCCGCCAGGCCGATGTCCACCGCCCCGCCCAGGGCGACCAGCCGGTCGATGCCCGTGGTGCCGGTGTCGCTGTAGGTGTCGTAGCCCTGGAAACTGCTCCAGCCGCCCGCGACGTTGCCGGTGACGCGGAAGGTGTCGCCCTCCTCGGCACCGTCGACCAGATCGTCGTTGCCGGCACCGATGATGGTGTCGGCACCGGCGCTGCCGAAGATGGTGTCATTGCTGTAGCCGCCATCGATGACGAGATTGGCTCCGACCAGCGTCGTGGTGCGGAAGTCCATCACATCGGCCTCGTCGCGCCCCAGCAGGCGCACCAGGCCGGTGGCCCCGGTGGCGTCCACCACCTCGATCCCGGTGTTCTGCCAGCCAGCCACTCCGATGTCCACGTCGCCCGTGCCCAGCGCCACGATCTTGTCCGTGCCCGTGGTGCCGGTGTCGGCGTAGAGGTCGAAGTGGTGGAAGCTGTTCCAGCCCGCGGCCCGGTTGCCCGTCACGCGGTAGGTGTCGCTGCCGTTCTGGCCGTCGAGCAGGTCGGCGTCCGCGCCGCCGAGGATCACGTCATTGCCCGCGCTGCCCTTGATGGTGTCGCTGCCGTAGGCCCCGTCGATGAGGATGTTGCTGCCGACAAACGTCGTCGTGCTGAAGTCCAGCAGGTTGGCGCTGTCGTTGGCCCAGAGACGCACCCGTCCGGCAGCCCCCGTGCCATCGACCACCTCGATGCCGGTGCCCTGCCAGTCGTGCACCCCGATGTCGACATCACCGGCGCCGAGGGCCATGACCGTGTCGGTGCCGCTGGTGCCGCTGTCCTTGTAGGTGTCCCGGCCGTGGAACGTGGCCGCGGCATTGCCGGTGACGCGGTAGGTGTCGCTGCCACCGGCGCCGTCCAGGAGGTCCTCGCCGTGGTTGCTCACCAGCGTGTCGTTGCCGGCGCTGCCGTAGACGGTGTCGTTGCCGTTCGAGGCGTCGATCACCAGGCGCGTGCCCGTCAGCGTCACCGTGCGGAAGTCCAGCGTCGAGGCGCTGTTGTCGCCCAGCAGCCGAACGTTGCCGGTGGCCCCGCTCGCGTCGATCGCCTCGATCCCGCTGGTCGCGCCGAAGCTGCCCAGCAGCCCGATGTCCACATCCCCCGTGCCCAGCGCCACGATCTTGTCCGTGCCGGCCGTCCCGCTGTCCTTGTACGTGTCGTAGCCGTGGAAGCCGGTCGTCGTGTTGCCCGTGACGCGGTAGGTGTCGCTGCCACCGGCACCGTCCACCGTGTCCTCGCCGTTGTGGCTCACCAGCGTGTCGGCTCCGGCGCTGCCGTAGACCACGTCGTTGCCGTTGCCCGCGTCGATCACCAGGCGCGTGCCCGTCAGCGTCACCGTGCGGAAGTCCAGCGTCTGCGCACCGCTGTCGCCCAGCAGCCGAACGTTGCCGGTGGCCCCGCTCGCGTCGATCACCTCGATCCCGCCGGTCGCGCCGAAGTTGCCCTTGAACCCGATGTCCACGTCCCCCGTGCCCAGCGCCACGATCTTGTCCGTGCCGGCCGTGCCCGTGTCCGCGTAGGTGTCGTAGCCCTGGAAGCCGGTCGTCGTGTTGCCCGTGATGCGGAAGGTGTCACTGCCACCCGCACCGTCCACCGTGTCGTCCCCCCAGCCGCTGACGATCACGTTGTCCTGCGCGCTGCCGTACAGCACGTCGTGCCCGTACGCACCGTCGATGACGATGTTCGACCCCGTCAGCGTGACGGTGCGGAAGTCCAGCGTCGAGTTGCCTCCGTCGCCCAGCAGCCGCACCGTCCCGGTCGCCCCCGTCGCGTCGATCGCCTCGATCCCGCCGGTCGCGCCGAAGTTGCCCTTGAACCCGATGTCCACGTTGCCCGTGCCCAGCGCAGCGATCTTGTCCGTGCCGCTCGTGCCCGTGTCCTGGTACGTGTCGTAGCTGTGGAAGCTCGCCCAGCCGCCCGCTTCGTTGCCCGTGACCCGGTAGGTGTCGCCACCCGCGCCACCGTCCAGCACGTCGTCGCCGCTGCCGGCCACGATCGTGTCCGCCCCCGCGCTGCCGTACACCGTGTCGTTGCCATACGCCGCGTCGATCACCAGGTTGCTGCCCGTCAGCGTCGCCGTGCGGAAGTCCAGCAGGTTCGCGTCCCCCGTGTCCAGCAGCCGCACCGCGCCCGTCGTGCCCGTCGCGTCGACCTGCTCGATGCCGGTTGCGCTCCAGCCCTTGATGCCGATGTCCACTGCCAGCGTCGCGCCCGTCACCACGATCTTGTCCGTGCCCGTCGTGCCACTGTCCTTGAACGTGTCGTAGCCGTGGAAGCCGGTGGTCGTGTTGCCACTGACGCGGTAGATGT